>NZ_QMDL01000001.1 GCF_003336705.1 Marinobacter litoralis
GGTAGTGTGGCACTTGCCCATGTGAGAGTAGGTCATCGTCAGACTCTTAATACCAAAACCCCAGCTTCGAAAGAGGCTGGGGTTTTTTCATTTCTGGCTACTCACCGGCGTACGCTCCTAAAACTAAGAAGTGATATACTCACGCCAATAACCAACACTTAGTTTCTGATGGGAGCCCGGCAATGGCTGCACCTGATCATTTGGTGATTTTCGATACTACTCTCCGTGACGGCGAACAAAGTCCCGGAGCAACAATGAATAAGAATGAAAAACTTCGTATCGCCAAGGCGCTGGAAAAGCTGAGAGTCGACGTGATCGAGGCAGGCTTCGCCATCGCCAGCCAAGGAGACTTTGAAGCCGTCAAAGCCATTGCTGAAACCATCAAAGAATCGACCATATGTAGCCTTGCACGCGCACTCGATAAAGACATCGACCGAGCGGCAGAGGCTATTCGCCCGGCGGCTCAAGGTCGCATCCACACCTTCATCGCCACTTCGCCCATTCACATGCAGCACAAATTGCAGATGAAACCAGATGAAGTCGTTGAGCAAGCAGTGCGTGCGGTCAAACGGGCGAGAAGTCACGTTGATGACGTGGAATTCTCCTGTGAAGATGCGGGGCGTTCTGAGCTTGATTTCCTGTGTCGCATTATCGAAGCGGCGATCGATGCGGGTGCGACCACCATTAACATCCCCGACACCGTAGGTTATGCCATTCCTGAAGAGTTCGGAGAGACGATACGTCAGTTGCTGAACCGCATACCCAATGCCGACAAGGCGATTTTCTCGGTTCACTGCCATAACGATCTCGGACTTGCCGTCGCGAACTCTATTGCCGCCGTGACCAACGGCGCACGGCAGGTGGAGTGTACGATTAACGGCTTGGGTGAGCGTGCTGGTAACGCCTCCCTCGAAGAAATTGTAATGGCCGTGCGTACTCGCAAAGACCTGTTCAATATCGATACCCGAGTGAATGCCGAGCACATTGTTCCGGCATCGCGTCTGGTGTCGACAATTACCGGTTTCCCTGTTCAGCCTAACAAGGCGATTGTTGGCGCGAATGCTTTTGCCCACGAGTCCGGCATTCATCAGGACGGTGTACTGAAGCATCGGGAAACCTATGAAATTATGAGGGCGCAGGATGTTGGTTGGCATACCAACAGTCTGGTTCTGGGCAAGCATTCTGGCCGAAATGCTTTCCGCACTCGCTTGCAGGAATTGGGAATCCAGTTCGAGACAGAAACCGAGTTGAACGAGGCGTTCACTCGTTTCAAAGCCTTGGCCGATCTTAAGCATGAAATCTTTGACGAAGACCTTCAGGCCATTGCCAGTGATACCAAGCAGAAAGAAGAGATTGGCCGCTACGGTCTGGTGTGTATGAAAGTGGCATCAGAAACGGGTGTTGTGCCAAAAGCCACCTTGACCCTGACGGTTGATGGCACTGAGCACACGGTCACGTCCGAAGGCAGTGGTCCTGTCGATGCGGCATTTAAGGCGATTGAGTCGCTGGTAGATTCTGGATGTAACCTGCAGCTGTACTCGGTCAACAACATCACCAGTGGTACTGATGCCCAGGGTGAGGTGACTGTTCGGCTTGAACGTGGTGGTCGAATCGTTAATGGCGTAGGCGCGGATACCGATATCATCATTGCTTCGGCGAAGGCTTACATCGAGGCGCTAAACCTGGTGACGTCGGGTGGTATACGGCAACACCCGCAGGTTGCGGATGTCTGATATAACACCGTTAGCTTCACCACTAACGATAGGGTCTCGTTGATATGCATACGGAAGCGGCAAGGCAATTCTATCTCGGCGTTGCCGGGGTCAGGATGTGGTATGCGCGCGAGCCCCTTCCGGGAGCCGCACCTAGCCCGGAGTATGACTTCAGTGACCTCGACGATCAGGCGGAGGCGCCAGAGTTTGCGGTGGCCGCTGCGGCATTGCCCGTGCAGAAAGATCCGGAACAAGCGGCCCGCAGTCGAGACAAAATTGCGCATCTCCAGAGTTTGATGTCGGCGGTTGAGGCGCCAGCTAAAACGCCTCGGCCAGCAGAGCCGGTTAAGCCTGAACCTGAACAAGCTGCGGCTGAAGTAAGCGCGGATTCCTCTCAGGAGCGACCAGCCCCGGCGGAAAAGCGTGCTGCCGTTCCGGTTCTTGCAGTCGAAGCTGTGCCGCGCCTTTTTATCCAGGCGTGGCAGGGCCAGCGTATCTTATTGATCGCCGAGATGTCCGAAGATGCTAGCTTGTCACTACAAGAGACTTTGGCGGCGAACATAGTGAAAAGTCTGGGTGAGTCATCGATCAAGAGGCTCGGGGCTATCCATTGGCCATTATTCAATAACCTGAAGGTTTCGCTGAACCGTGTTGATAATTTGTTGGAGGCGATTTCCGAAAGCTACGGCAAAGGGGCGGGGCGGCAGGTGATTGTGCTCGGGAAGGGCGCGGATTGGGTTGAAAAGGCGTTTGGAAAGGCGCCCGAGATTCGCTTTTCGGAAAGCTTGGCGAAGCTCGCATCGGATGCTCAGCTGAAGCGAGAGCTATGGCAAATGATTAAGCCGTTAGCCGCTCTATGAACGACGGCCAAGCGACTATCTCGGTTGGGGTGGCGGATTCCGGCATACGTCCGCTCACCCAGGATGATCTTCCTCGAGTCATGGAGTTGGAGCGACTTGGGCATTCGCACCCTTGGACTGAGGGCATCTTCCGGGATTGTTTCAAAGGCAGTTATCGAGTGTGGGCGTTCGTTTACGAAGATGAGTTGGTTGGCTATGCCATCGTCAGCTATCAGTTTGACGAGGCCCACTTGCTCAATGTGTGTGTGCATCCGAATTTTCGGGGCATGGGGATGGGGCGAAAGCTCCTTCAACATGCGATAGCGGTTGCCAGGGACGACGATCTCGCGTGTATGATTCTGGAAGTTCGTAAAAGCAATCGTGCGGCAACGTTGCTGTATCGAAGTGAAGGTTTTCAGCAGATTGGTGTCAGGCCGAAATACTATCCCGGTCCTTCCGGAGGGGAAGATGCCAGAGTCATGGAGTTGCAGTTCACCTAACCCCACGCTAGCCCGTATAATACCCCGTTTATCATCCATTCCATTCAGGCTGTTGTCTTATGTCTAACCTATCGAAGGAAGTGGCCAATCGCCATACCTTTGCGATTATCTCGCACCCGGACGCCGGTAAAACCACCATTACTGAAAAAGTTCTGTTGTTCGGGCAAGCGCTGCAGAGGGCCGGTACGGTAAAGGGTAAGAAGTCTGGTCAGCACGCAAAATCTGACTGGATGGAAATGGAAAAAGAGCGTGGCATCTCGGTAACCACCTCGGTGATGCAGTTCCCCTATGGGGGCAAGCTGGTGAACCTGCTGGACACCCCGGGCCACGAGGATTTCTCTGAGGATACCTACCGTACGTTGACCGCCGTCGATTCGTGCCTGATGGTCATCGACAGCGCTAAAGGCGTTGAAGAACGGACTATCAAGCTGATGGAAGTCACGCGCCTTAGAGATACCCCTATCCTTACTTTCATGAATAAACTCGATCGGGATACGCGTGATCCGATTGAGCTAATGGATGAAGTGGAAGACGTACTTAAGATTGCCTGCTCTCCGGTGACCTGGCCGATAGGTATGGGTAAAAGTTTCAAGGGTGTGTATCACCTGATTCGTGATGAGGTGATCTTTTATCAAACCGGTCAGGGCCACACCATTCAGGAGCGGCGCGTAATTAAAGGGCTGGATAACCCTGAGTTGGACGAGGCGCTTGGTGGCTATGCCGCAGATCTGCGAGATGAAATCGAGCTCGTGAAAGGCGCTTCCCATGAGTTTGATCAAGAGGCCTTCCTTGCAGGTGAGCTGACGCCCGTATTCTTCGGTACCGCGCTGGGTAACTTTGGTGTCGACCATATGCTTGATGGCCTGGTTGAATGGGCTCCCACACCCCAGCCACGAGCCACCGATGTGCGCACGGTTGATCCGGAGGAAGAGGGGTTCTCCGGGTTTGTCTTCAAGATCCAGGCGAACATGGACCCTCAGCACCGTGACAGGATAGCGTTTGTTCGCATCGTTTCAGGCAGCTATAAGCAGGGCATGAAAGCTCGGCACGTACGCATTGGTAAGGATGTTCGTTTTTCCGACGCATTAACGTTCATGGCTGGTGATCGAGAGCACGCCGAGCAGGCGTTTGCAGGCGACATCATTGGCTTGCACAACCACGGAACCATACAGCTTGGTGATACGTTCACCGCGGGTGAAGATATGAAGTTCACCGGCATTCCGAACTTCGCTCCGGAGCTGTTCCGTCGGATTCGTTTGAAAGATCCGTTGAAAGCTAAGCAACTGCAGAAAGGTTTGATTCAGCTCTCTGAGGAGGGCGCGGTTCAGGTGTTCCGGCCATTTAAGAACAACGACCTGATAGTAGGTGCTGTCGGGGTGCTGCAGTTTGATGTGGTGGTTGCGCGATTGAAGAGTGAGTACAAGGTAGAGGCTATCTATGAGCCTATCAACGTCGCGACTGCACGTTGGGTAACCTGTGACGACGAACGCAAGCTGGAAGAATTCCAGCGCAAGAATCAGGAAAATGTGGCTTTGGACGGTGGTGATCGACTGGCGTATATCGCGCCCACGATGGTGAACCTGAGTTTGGCTCAGGAGCGCTACCCGGATATTCAGTTCCATAAAACCCGAGAGCACTAACCTAACTTAGCGGAGCTGAAAATGCGCCTGTTTGATGCCCATTGCCATTTCGATTTTCCGGAGTTTGATGGGCGCCGGGAGCAGGTGTTGGCATGTGCGAAGGCGGCAGGCGTGCATGGTTTGGTGATGCCCGGGGTTCGGCGGCGAGATTGGGGCCGTTTGGAGTCTTTATCAGAGCCCGGGGCAGGGTTGTGGTATTGCTTAGGTATTCATCCTTGGTTCGTGGCCGAGCACGGCCCGGAAGATCTGGAGGTTTTGGAGGCGGCGCTTGAGAGTGCTGTGCCAGGGTGTCTCGGCGTGGGAGAGTGCGGCCTCGACAGTTTGCGAGGCTCGATCGATGATCAGAAACCGTGGTTCGCGACGCAAGTGCAAATCGCTGCTCGTTTTGGTCTGCCGCTGGTGATCCACTCCGTTAAAGCTCACGATCAAGTAGCCGCTTTGCTGCGTTCAGAGCGTTGGCAGGGGCGCGCATTGATTCACGGCTTTTCGGGAAGCTATCAGCAAGCCTGTCACTTTATCGAGTTGGGCTGCTATATTGGAGTGGGCGGCGTCATCACTCACGACCGGGCCAAGAAAACCCGAGATGTGATTGCCAGGCTGCCAACGGACGTGTTGGTTCTGGAAACCGATGCCCCGGACATGTCGCCTGCGGGAGTGCCTAAAGGGCAAAACTCGCCGGTGTATGTTCCGGATATTCTAGCCCGGTTGGCCGGGCTTCGGGGTGAATGCGAGGATGACCTTGCCGAGGCACTGATGGCAAATGTTGGCAGGCTCTATGGCCTGGCTGCGGATGTGTTAGCGCCAAATTAAAGGTCGCGTAGGGGATTTACGAGACAACGCGACGTAGGGTTGGCTTTCTTTCGGGGTTCGAGTATACTTCGCGCCCTGGCTTTTCAAGGCGATGTCACTATCTCAGCCCCGAATAGTGCCAGCGCAAACTAGGTATGGACCTCCTCCGGATGCCTTGCATGTACCGGTGGTGGTTTTTAACGTTTCTTTTAGCGTTCAAGGCGGAATCAATGAAGACTCTGAGTGCGAAACCAGAAACTGTAAAACGTGACTGGTACGTTGTAGACGCAGCCGGCAAGACGCTGGGTCGTCTGTCAACCGAAATCGCCCTTCGTCTGCGGGGCAAGCATAAGCCTGAGTATACCCCTCATGTGGACACTGGCGATTATATCGTTGTTATCAATGCCAGCCAGGTGAAGGTTACCGGCAACAAGGCATCTGATAAGATGTATTACAGCCATACCGGCTTTCCAGGTGGAATCAAATCCATCAATTTCGAGAAGCTGGTTGACAAGGCTCCCGAGCAAATCATTCAGAAGTCTGTGAAAGGCATGCTTCCGAAAGGTCCGCTTGGCCGTGCCATGTTCAAGAAGCTGAAAGTGTACGCCGGCGCTGAGCATGCGCATGCCGCCCAGCAGCCCAAAGAACTCGACATTTAACGGAAGGCGAATATGTCTGTAGCACAAAATTACGGTACTGGTCGCCGCAAGTCATCCACGGCTCGGGTTTTTATCAAGCCGGGAAGCGGTAACATCTCTATCAATGGTCGCACCATCGAAGAATTCTTCGGTCGTGAGACACTTCGGATGATCGTTCGTCAGCCTCTGGTTGTTGCGGGTTCTGAAGATCGTTTCGATATCAACATCACTGTTAAGGGTGGTGGTATCAGTGGTCAAGCGGGCGCTATCCGCCACGGTCTGACTCGCGCACTGATGGACTACGACGAAACTCTGCGCCCAGCGATGCGCGAAGCGGGTTATGTTACCCGTGACGCACGTAAGGTTGAGCGTAAGAAGGTTGGTCTGCGTAAAGCGCGTAAGCGTCCGCAGTTCTCCAAGCGTTAATCAGCACTTCGTGCCGATGGAAAAACCCGATCTTTTGGTCGGGTTTTTTTGTGTCTGAAGACTGTAAAAAATTTTGATCTGGCGCAGGGATAGGGCCAGCACTGGGCCTTTCTAACTTGTAAGCTAAGGTTAATTTCATTACCATTTCCTCGCTTATAATTTTGGGTTGTGAAGTCCTTTTCGAAGCGCAGTATCGGTGTTTCCGCGTCTGTGCCTCGCCTGATGGGAGAAAACCATAATGAGTAATGGCGACGTGAGCCAAGGTCGGCGCCGATTTCTAATCGGTGCCACATCCGTGGTAGGTGGTGTCGGCGTCGTCGGTGCAGCTGTTCCTTTCGTAGCGTCCTGGAACCCCAGCGCAAAAGCGGAAGCGGCCGGTGCACCGGTAACAATGAATGTCGACAAAATTGAGCCAGGTCAGCAGGTCACTGTTGAATGGCGGGGCAAGCCTGTGTGGGTTGTGCGCCGGTCCAAAGATATGCTGGATCGCGTTGAAGAAATGACCCCTCGGTTGAAAGATCCAGAATCGACTGCGTCCAGTCAGCAGCCGGAGTACATCAAAGGAACCTATCGCTCCCTTAATCCGGAGTTTATGGTTCTTGTGGGTATCTGTACGCACCTGGGATGTGTGCCTACTTATCGTCCTGAGGTGGCTCCAGCAGATCTGGGTGAAGAGTGGTTGGGTGGGTTCTTTTGCCCATGTCACGGCTCCAAGTTCGATTTGTCGGGCCGCGTACTCAGCGGGCAGCCTGCGCCTCTGAACCTGGAAGTACCGCCTTACCGGTTCGATAACGATGCGACCTTGACGATTGGTCTTGATCCGGAGGCAGCGTAATGCAAAAACTTCTAAATTGGGTAGATGAGCGTCTACCGGTCATTGATGCCTGGAATAAGCACGTTGGGAAGTATTACGCGCCCAAAAACTTTAACTTCTGGTACTTCTTTGGCTCTCTGGCCATGCTCGTTCTGGTTAACCAGTTGGTTACCGGCATCTGGCTGACCATGAGCTACAACCCGTCTGGTGAGGGTGCATTCGCCTCCGTTGAGTACATCATGCGTGATGTCGAGTGGGGCTGGTTGCTGCGTTATCTGCACTCTACGGGCGCGTCAGCGTTCTTCGTGGTGGTTTACCTCCACATGTTCCGTGGGCTGATGTACGGTTCTTATCAGAAGCCTCGCGAGCTGATCTGGATCTTCGGCATGCTGATTTACCTGGTGCTGATGGCAGAAGCCTTTATGGGTTACCTGCTGCCTTGGGGTCAGATGTCCTACTGGGGTGCTCAGGTTATCGTTAACCTGTTTGGCGCTATTCCGGTGATCGGCGAAGATCTGTCTTTGTGGATCCGTGGTGACTACCTGATTTCCGGTATCACGCTGAACCGCTTCTTCGCACTGCACGTGGTTGCGCTACCGATCGTTCTGCTGGCGCTGGTTGTGCTGCACATTCTGGCGTTGCACGAAGTGGGTTCCAATAACCCTGACGGCATCGACATCAAGAAAAACAAAGACGAAAACGGCATTCCGAAAGACGGTATTCCGTTCCACCCGTACTACTCAGTGCACGATTTGCTGGGTGTGGCGGTGTTCTTCTTTATCTTCTTTATTGTGGTGTTCTTCTTCCCAGAAATGGGTGGTCTGTTCCTCGAGAAGCCAAATTTCGAGCCGGCTAACAACCTGAAGACTCCGGAACACATTGCTCCGGTATGGTACTTCACGCCCTTCTACGCCATGTTGCGCGCGGTAACCGTTGATCTGTTCGGTCTCGATGCCAAGTTCTGGGGTGTGGTTGTTATGGGCGCGGCCATCGCAATCCTGTTCGTGTTGCCTTGGTTGGATAGAAGTCCGGTTCGGTCCATTCGCTACAAAGGTTGGTTGAGCAAGATCGCACTGACGATTTTTGTAATCAGCTTCGTAGTATTGGGTTACCTGGGTATCGTTCCGGCAACGGAAGGTCGCACCACTGTTGCCCAGATCCTGACCGTGCTGTACTTCGCGTACTTTATTCTCATGCCGTTCTACACGCGCATGGAGAAAACCAAGCCAGTGCCAGAGAGGGTGACAGGATAATGAGAAAGCTGATATTTGGTCTTTTCATAGCGATCCTGCCGGCTCTCGGGCTGGCAGCGGGTGCCGCGGTTCCTCTGGACGAGATGACCCCGGATCACACCGATAAAGCGTCTTTGCAGCGCGGTGCAGCGTTGTTTACCAACTACTGCATGGGTTGCCACTCTATGGAGTACGCTCGTTACAAGCGTGTTTCTGACGATCTGGAAATTCCGGCAGCGTTGTACGAAGAGAACCTGATTTTCACCGGTGCCAAGATCGGTGAATTGATGAAGAACTCTATGGACAAGAGTATGGCTGCAGGTTGGTTTGGTGCTCCGCCACCAGACTTGACGCTGGAGACTCGTCTGCGTGGTGAATCCTGGGTGTATTCTTACCTGCGTGGGTTCTACAAAGACGACAGTCGTCCTTTGGGCGTGAACAACGTGGTCTTTGACCTGGTTGGTATGCCTCATGTGATGGTGGGTTTGCAGGGGTTGTGCGCAGTTAAGCCCAATGTTGGCGTTAAGGCGAGTGTCGAGCCCCTCAGTGGCAACATCAATAACGGTGATGTGTGTCCTGAGTACGCTATCGAAGGCAGCATGAGTGGTGCTGAGTTCGATCAGGCAATGTGGGATCTGACCAACTTCATGTCCTACATGGGTGACCCGGTAAAAGTTGAGCGCGAGCGTCTCGGTATTTTCGTGCTGATCTTCGTGGCCATCTTCTTCGTCTTCGCATACTTGCTCAATCGCGAGTACTGGAAAGACGTACATTAAGATTTAGGGTATAATCCTTGATCCTAGATTCCAGCGGTCCCTCAAAGGACCGCTGGTTTTTTGCGTTTATTGGATTGTTTCGATTTTAGAATCGTGAGGTAGCTTATATGGGCGTTGTGACCAAGCGGTCATCAATGACTTTTTTCTCGGACCCGAACAGTCATTACAGCCATCGTGTGCGTATTGTATTGGCAGAGAAGGGTGTTACCGTTGATGTTGTTGATGTGGAGCCGGACAACCCTCCGGCAGAATTGGCGGATCTGAACCCGTACAACGCCGTACCGACATTGGTGGATCGTGATTTGGTTCTGTACGAACCGAACATCATGATGGAGTATCTGGATGAGCGTTTCCCGCATCCACCGCTTTTGCCTGTGTACCCCGTTGCACGAGCCAACAGTCGCTTGATGATCCACCGGATTCAAAAAGACTGGTGTGCTCTGGTTGACCAGATAGTTGCTCAGCCAACTGGCAAGGCTTCAGATGCTGCTCGTAAAGAGCTGAAAGAAAGTTTGCTGGCAACCGGCCCTCTGTTTGCAGAAATGCCGTTCTTCTTGTCTGAAGAGTTCACCATTGTGGATTGCTGCATTGCGCCGATCCTGTGGCGTCTGCCAGCTCTGGGTATCGACCTGAGCGATAAAGACAAGCAGGCCAAGCCATTGCTCAAGTATATGGAGAGTATCTTTAGCCGCGAAGGCTTTAAGGCGAGTCTCTCTGATCTTGAAGAAGACATTCGCAGTTGATGATTTAGCGCCCGGGTTCCAGATCAGGAGTTGTTGTAGTGTCTGATTTAAATGTTACCATGACCTCCAGCCGCCCCTACTTGGTTAGGGCGCTCAATGAATGGATCCTGGATAACGACTGCACGCCATACATCGTGGTGGATGCGGGCGTTCAGGGCGTTCAGGTGCCAACAGAGCACGTGGCTAATGGTCAGATTGTCCTGAATATCAGCACTGGCGCCGTAAGAGGTCTGGTGATTGGTAATGGGGCGATCGAGTTTAGCGCCCGGTTTGGCGGTGTGCCAATGCAGGTGTTTATCCCGCTGCAGGCGGTGCTAGCAATCTACGCAAAAGAAAACGGTGAAGGAATGGTGTTCGGCAGCGAGCCTGGTTTTCCTGATCCGGAAGGGGGTGGGGATGATGCTCCAGCCCAAAAAGCGGATGAGCGGCCTTCGGGCAGGCCAACGCTGAAAGTAGTGAAATAAGAAAAAAGCCGGTTCGCCGGCTTTTTTCTTACCCGCCAAATAGTTTTGCGTCTATCTGGTCACACAAGGCGTTGATGATCACCATCATAAGTGGTGTGGCTTCGTGTGGCGCCAGATCATTCAATGCGACTTCGTGGTCTTCGGGGTGCATCAACGAGGTAATATCAGACTTCTCTCGTGCGCTAAGGACCACGACCATCATTTCCCGGTCGTGGGCGGCTTGGATTGCTTGAATCAAATTCGCTTTATGGCCGTCGTCAACGACCACAAATAGCAGATCACCGGGCTTACCTACAGCTCTCACTTGTCTTGAAAACGTATCGTTAAAGCGGTTGTCTCGGCAGATGGCAGAGTAAGTGGTGGCATCGGCACCCAAATTAATGGCCGGCAATGCTGGTCGGTCCTGATCAAAGCGGGATAAAAGCGCTGTGCATAGGTATTGGGTGAGCACGTTGGCATTGCCGTTCGCGCAAGCGATTATTTTGCCATCCTGAAGAAGCGTGCTAACGAACGCATCAGCCACACCCCCGATGGCGGGGCCTGCGGTGACAGCGGCTTGTGCTGTCTGTTCCATGTGGTTTGCAAACCAGTAATTGATTCTTTCTTCGGTATTGGTCATGGTGCCGGTATTAATCTGCCTGAATTGCATTTTTAACCCATTGTACCCGGTATTTGCTGGTAGTTCCCGGCGTAATACCGACCACGTCGATGCGCGTTACTGCATCCCAAAGGTTGTTTCGGTGTAGATAAAACGAGGCGGCTCGAATCAATCGCTTCTGCTTGGTCGGAGTGATCGAGTCCAGCGGGTCCACCAGGCTTTCGGCTTTGCGGTAGCGGACTTCAAAAAACACTAACGCGCCGCCATCGAGTCCGATGAGGTCAATCTCTCCACCCCGGTTGTAGACGTTGCGTTCAATTATGGAAACGCCCCGGCTAATAAGGTAACGGGCGGCAACTCCTTCGTAGAAGTCGCCTAACGCCTTTTTGCCTTCCTTGGCCATGATTTGTCGTTAGCTGGTTGTTATTCGCCCGTTACGAGAGCGTCGGGGGATTTTGTCTCAAGTATTTCGGGCGTGCCATTAACGAACTTGGCCCACAGTTGCTCTCTGTGTATGGAGCCAGTTTGCGTCATGGTCAGTGTGCCCGTATGACCGTTTATAGCCGCATCGTTGACTTGCTGAAGAAGCGGTAGGCGCTTGCTGAGCTGCCAGGCATCGGCGCCCATCGCAAACAGTCGTCCTAGCTGGCCTTTGGTACCGGTGAGATACTGTTCGGCATCGCTGCGAAGCGGGCTGTTTTCTGCGAGAACCCAAGGGATATCGGTGAAGATCACGTTGTTCAGATCGCGATCCCTGCTGGGGTTAGGTACACCTTCATAGGTGATGGATGGCGCGTAAACGGGGAGGTTTCCGGCAAAATAGAACGCGAATAGAGGCTTGAATTGCCTTGCGATAGTCGGGGCTGCAACCATCACGATAGCCTCAGCATCTTGGCGTGGCCGGGGTTCGAATTCCACATTCAGGCCAATTGTGCGTTCGACGTCGATTGCGCGCTGGCGAGACGCCGTTACGCCGAGAACGTCTGCGGTAATGGCGCGCAGGTTGTCTTCCGGAAAGAATCGCTGAACGTGCAGTGCCGTTACTCCGGTTTCCTGAAGCTTGTTGGTCAGGGCCGCGGCAACCCGATCGCCCCACTCACCGTTCGGGATCAGGGCCAGAATGCGGGTGATGTTGTCTTCCGCTAGCTGCTCGGCAATTTGTCGTGCTTCGTCCTCAGCAGACAGTCCGTATTGGTATAAGCCGTTAGGTGCTTTGCGGCCGGCTGGTAGGTAATTCAGGCCCAGCACGGGTACCGGGAGGGTGTTCATGTCGGCGAGTTCGGTTAAGCCCTCTTTCTCGAGTGGGCCAACAATCAGGTCCACTTTACTGCTACTGAGCTTGCTGTAGAGGTCTCGGAAAGGCTGGTTAGCCGTATCCACAACGCGGATATCTGTTTTGCTGCGATTGGCGCTGGTGTCGTTGTAATAGGCCGCGATGAAGCCATCTCGAATCGCTTTTCCTGCGCTGGCCAAGGGGCCGTTGAGGGGTAGCGCCAACACAATGTTTTCGGGCCGTGACGACGAGATGTCAGCCATAAGGGCCAGTTCTATCGGCAGGGTTTGGGCGGCGGGGTGCCCCGGCCAGTTATTTTGCCATTGGCGAATGAGCCGGCCTTGCGCATCGAGGTTGCCGTCTGTATTCCGGAGTGTCATTGCCAATTCAAGCCAGCCTTGATTTTCAAACCCGATGGCGTTGTTCGTGCTGGCCTGCAATTCTGATGAATCAACGTTTTTCAGTTGGCTCCAGATTTTGTCATGAATACTCTGAGGGCTTGTGCTGCTGTCGGTCTGACCAAGCAAGATCAGTGTCGTGGCTGCATCAAGAGATTTCCCCGCCAGCGCGTAGGTTTGTGCTTGCAGGTTTGCAGCCCGGGGCAATAAATCGCTCGGGTAATTCAGGAAGTCTTCAGTGTTGCCCGTGGCGGCGAGTTCTTTGGCCCAGCCTCGGTCTTCAAGCTCGATCGCGCTTGCCATGGCAAGCAGCCGTCGCTGTTCGAGAGGCTGGCCTTCGGCTGACTTCAGCAGGTCGTGCCGAAGTATTTTTCTGGCCGCGGTGTGGTTGCCTTTCGTCTGGTAATCGCTGGCTATGCGGAGCAGGTAACGCTGGGCGCTTTGCGGGTCGTTTTCATCGGCCGCTATTGTTAGGGCCTGTTCCGGCGTTTCAGCAACATGGGTGTCCAGATTAATGGAAGCACAGCCGCTAAACAGGGTGATTAGCACGGCCAGTAGCGTAAACGTAGGTAATGAGTTGCGGTATGTCATCATGGCAGGCTCGGTGTCTCCGGATCATTGGGCTTGTGATGCCGCTAATTAGCTGGCAAGTTTACCAGCTCCCAGCCTATTTCACATGACGTGCCTGTCATGGGCCGGCTATAAGACTATGTTATCAATTCTCCGGAGTCATTTTATGCCCAGTTCTGAGCGAACGCCCGTTAGTCCCGGTGGACAGCTGTATGTTGTCGCAACGCCGATCGGAAATCTGGATGATTTAACGGAGCGGGCGCGCCAGGTATTGGCCAAGGCGGATTTGGTGGCGGCCGAGGATACCCGCCACAGCGGCAGGCTGCTTAATCATCTCGGGCTAAACAAGCAGATGCTTGCGCTCCATGATCACAACGAACGCGCTCGGGTTAGTCAGATTCTTGATGCCTTGTCGCAAGGGCAGAGTGTCGCTTTGGTGTCTGATGCGGGTACGCCTCTGATTTCAGATCCTGGCTACATACTGGTACGAGAGGCCCGGGCGGCTGGCTATCCGGTTTCACCGATACCCGGCGCATGCGCTCTGGTGGCTGCGCTTTCGGCAGCCGGATTGCCGACCGATCAGTTTTTGTTCGCAGGCTTTTTGCCAGCCAAGAGGGTGGGGCGAAAGACCGCGCTGGAAAGTTTTAAGCATCAGCCGGCGACCCTGGTGTTCTATGAGTCTCCTCACCGAATCGCCGACTTTATGGAAGATCTTATTGACGTTCTGGGCGCGGATCGCGAGTGCGTGCTAGGCCGGGAGCTGACCAAGGCCTTCGAGACCTTCTACGCCGGCCCTGCTGGAGAGTTGTTGTCGGAGCTGAAAGCCGATCCGCATGGTTCCAAGGGGGAGTTCGTGGTGATGATTCGGGGCTGGGAAGGTGAGCAGGGGGCAGAGGCATCTGTCGATGCTGATAAGCTGCTGGCGATGCTGGTTAAAGAGCTGCCGGTGAAAAAGGCGGCTAGAATCGTGGCGGATGTCTGTGGCCTGGGGAAGAATGAGCTCTATCAGCGGGCCTTGGAGATGAAGGAAGGCTAAAGCGCTTGCGCGTAGACGGCTGCAGGGGTATTGTCAGCCCCGAGCTCGCCAGACAGTCGCCGCCGGTTTTACCGGGGGAGGAAAGTCCGGGCTCCATAGGGCAAGGTGCCAGGTAACGCCTGGGCGGCGCGAGTCGACGGAAAGTGCAACAGAAAATACACCGCCTACGTGCCTTCGGGCGCCGGTAAGGTTGAAATGGTGCGGTAAGAGCGCACCGCGTGACTGGCAACAGTTCACGGCATGGTAAACCCCACCTGGAGCAAGACCAAATAGGAATCCGTTGGCGTGGCCCGCGCTGGATTCGGGTAGGTTGCTTGAGGTCTGTGGTGACGCAGGCCCTAGATGAATGACTGTCCACGACAGAACCCGGCTTATCGGCGAGCTCTCTTTTCCTATCATTATTTAATGTGCGTACTTCTCACAACCCTGCGGTTATAGCCAAAAGATCTTATACTTTAGGTTAGGTGTTCAGAACGCCCTGCAGGTTCTTGTTTTTTCACTACTTCTCGCTTCCATTTCAGTCTCTTCATAAATTTCTATTTCGTAACCTCTTGTCATTAAAGGAAGTTTTCGTCTTGTGGCGGCTAAAGCGGCGCTTGCATTGTCTTTTGCGTGTTTCTATAGTGTGCGGAAGTGGGAAAAAGTGGTTTCTAGTGGTTTTTTGTGGAATTAGCACCCTTGGATACGGCGTAAATGAGCAACTTTCTTGGCAGTCATGCCATCAATATGGACGCGAAGGGTCGCTTGGCGATCCCGACAAAGCTGCGCGAAGAACTCGCGCAGCTTTGTGGTGGCCGTATTGTTTTGACTGCCAGTGCGAATACCGATGAAGAGCGTTGCGTGCTGTTGTACCCGGAACCTGAGTGGGAGGCCTTGCGCCCCAAAATTGAAGCCCTTCCCAACATCAAGAAGCCGGTTCGTCGCCTTCAGCGTTTGATGCTGGGTAATGCCGCACCGATGGAGCTGGATTCGGCAGGCCGTATTTTGGTGCCGCCTACGCTCAGAAGTTACGCCTATTTGGAAAAGAAATTGATGTTGATCGGTCAGGGTAATAAATGGGAGCTCTGGAGCGAAGAGCGTTGGATGGCCTGGCTGGATGAGTCTTCTGACGATGACGATGTGCCACCTGAAATGGAGGCGTTGTCACTATGACCAAGCCGGATTCTGACTCAGTTGAAGGTTTCAGGCATCGTTCCGTGTTGCTCGATGAAGCAGTCGACTATCTGATTAATGACAGCGCCGGCTGTTATGTCGATGGCACGTTCGGGCGCGGAGGCCACAGTCGGCTCATTCTGAGCCAGCTCAACGAACAGGGTCGCTTGCTCGGTATCGATAAAGATCCTGAGGCGATTCGTGTGGCAGATGAATTAGCGGCCAGCGATCAGCGTTTTGATTGGTTTCACGGCTCGTTTTCCGAACTGGATGAAGCCCTAAATGCCCAGCAGTGGCCGGCGGTCAACGGTGTGTTGATGGATCTTGGAGTGTCTTCGCCGCAGTTGGATGATGCGGAGCGCGGGTTTTCCTTCATGCGAGACGGCCCTTTAGACATGCGGATGAATCCGCAGCAGGCGCCAAGTGCGGCCCAGTGGTTGGCCAGTGCGGATGAAAAAGATATTGCAGATGTAATTTTTCGGTACGGCGAAGAGCGCTTCTCTCGCCGTATTGCGCGTTTGGTGGTTCAGCGCCGCGCGGAAGAGCCTTTGGAAACAACGCGACAGCTGGCCGAGCTTGTGGCTGAAGCTGTGCCGAAGAAAGAGAAGCACAAGCACCCGGCGACACGCACCTTTCAGGCTATCCGGATTTTTATCAATCGGGAGTTGGAAGATTTAGAGATCGGGTTAAAGGTTGCTGCGGAGCGTCTGGCCCCCGGTGGCCGCTTGGTGGTGATCAGTTTTCATTCTCTGGAAGACCGTTTGGTAAAGCGGTTTATGAGAGATTTGGCTCAAGGGCCGAAGATTCCAAAGGGTGTGCCAGTGACGGCGGAGCAGATGCAGTCTTCTTACCGTCTGATCGGCAAGGCCAGTAAGGCCAGCGATCACGAAATAGACGAGAACGTTCGGGCTCGCAGCGCTGTTATGCGAGTGCTGGAACGAAGAACACACTGAAGCGAATTCGCAAGGGAGCGAGACGCCATGGGCGCCGTAGCTATAGAACAACCAACGAAAACCGCAAAGCTCAATAAAGAGAAAGTCAGAGACGGTGTTGTCTCGGCGGTTCGTGTTTCCAGAGAAGTCTTTGAGGCTGCACGTGAAAGGCAAGTGCTCGTGTCTTTGGTGCTGATATTGGTGTTGACGGTATCGGCCATTGGCGTGGTTGTAAGTGCGCACGAGAATCGTGAGCTTTTTAATACGCTATCGACTCTGCAGCAGCAGCGCGACGCTCATGAGCGTGAATGGAGTCAGCTGTTACTGGAGCAGAGTGCTCTTAGTGCTCATGGTCGTGTTGAGAAGTTGGCTGCAGAACGTTTTGGTATGAGGGTTCCCGGGCGCCAGGATATCGTGCTGGTGCCGTTGATGACGCCGATTGCGGCTAATTAAAACTAGAACAGCAGCAAGGTGACCAATTTGTCCGCTCGAAGCGAACAGACAAGCAGCAGGGTGCAGCGACTGGTGGCAGGCTTGAAAGCCTGGCGCTTTTACTCTGTGCTGGGCGTTTTTCTGTTGGTGATGCTGGGCATTGGTTGGCGTCTGACCGACTTGCTTGTTGTGGATAATGATTTTCTGCGCCAGCAAGGCGACGTGCGCACCATTCGCATGGAGTCCATTGACGCTCACCGCGGTGTGGTCACGGACCGCCATGGAGAGCCGTTAGCGGTGAGCACTCCGGTTCAGACGGTGTGGGCGAACCCGTCAGAGATCGATCCCGAGCACCCCAAGTTGGCGGTGCTTGCCAGGCTGTTGGAGTTGCCCGAAGGGGAGCTTCGCCAGCGTCTTCGTGATTACGCCAGTCGTGAATTTATCTATCTGCGTCGTAAAGTTCAGCCTGCGATGGCAAAAGAGGCTCTGGCATTGGGGCTCGGCGGCATTTATGCACGCCAGGAATATCGCCGTTACTATCCCGCGGGCGAAGTGACTGCCCACGTTGTTGGTTTTACCAACATCGACGAGGAGGGGCAGGAAGGTATCGAGCTCGCCTATAACCAATGGCTGGAAGGCGAGCCGGGTGCAAAGCGTGTACTTAAGGATCGTCGCGGTCACCTCATTAAAGATTTGATGTTGGTACGTGAAGCCCGCCCCGGCAAAGATCTTGAACTGAGTATTGATCTTCGGCTCCAGTACCTGGCTTACCGAGAATTGAAAGCCGTTGTTGGGGCTCATAAGGCCCGTGGCGGCACCTTGGTCATGCTTGATGTCAGTACCGGTGAGGTGTTGGCGATGGTCAATCAGGGCTCCTATAACCCGAACGACCGCTCTCAGTTGGCGGTTGAGAATTTGCGCAACAAGGCCATAACCGACTTGTTTGAGCCGGGCTCCACAATCAAGCCGTTGACCATTGCAGCGGCTCTGGAGTCGGGTCAGTACAGCGCCAATAGTACGATCGATACCTCTCCCGGCTATCGTCGCTTCGGGCGTTTCACCATCCGCGATCATCGCAACTACGGCATGATGGATCTGACCAAAATCATCGTTAAATCCAGCAACGTTGGGGTCAGTAAAATCGCGAATGATCTGGGCGGCGATGTCCTGAGCAATTTGTTTTCGCGGATGGGGTTAGGACAGGCAACGGGTGTTGGATTTCCCGGTGAAGCCGTCGGTGTGTTGCCCGCGCGCCCGAAATGGCGGCCGGTTGAGGAGGCCACGCTGTCCTATGGCTATGGCCTCAGCGTGAACGCGCTGCAATTGGCTCAGGCGTATATGGTGTTGGCCAACGGCGGCATTCGCTATCCGGTTAGTCTGCTGAAACAAGAGCAGCCGCCGCAAGGACAGCGGGTTCTCAGCGAAAAAGTGACCTTCGAAGTCCGGCAGATGCTGAAAGACGCCGTAGCGAAAGGCACGGGTGGTCGAGCTCAGCCCGGCTTGTACGCGGCTGGCGGTAAAACCGGAACGGTGCACCTGGTTGGTGCTCACGGTTATGAAGACAGCATGTATAAGGCGATTTTTGCGGGTATGGCACCCATTGATGATCCGAAGATCGTAACAGTCGTGGCCGTAGATGCGCCTCAGTCCGGAGAGTATTACGGCGGTGAAGTGGCCGCGCCAGTGTTTGCCCGGGTCATGGGTGATGCGTTGCGTTTGTTGAACGTGAAGCCGGAGTTGGAAGTTTCCGATGTTGGGGCTTCCGCTGCGGCAACAGGGGATAGGGGGTAGCTATGTGCATCACGTCGATCAGTACCCTGTTGCAAGGCATTGTTGATGTGCCTTCGGTGTTTGATGTCACGATTCATGGCTTGCAAACGGACAGTCGCAAGGTTGCTTCGGGTGACGCGTTCATTGCGGTGTCGGGTGCGACAACGCCGGCAGATGCCTATCTGGATCAAGCAATCTCGGCTGGTGCGACGGCGGTTCTGTTGGAAGCAAACATTCCGCAAGAGTGTCATGAGCGGCAGGGGGCTCTGATCGTTCCGATTGTGGGCCTTCGAGATCAAATGGGCAGAATCGCCACGCGTTTCTTCGAGCATCCCTCCCGGCATTTGCGGGTTATAGGCGTGACGGGTACCAACGGGAAAACCTCGGTCACCCAATACATCTCGGCGCTGCTGCAAGAGGCTGGCACGCCCTGCGGGGTGCTTGGCACTTTGGGTTATGGTCTGCCCGGTAGTTTGCAGCCGGCAACCCATACCACACCGGATGTCGTGCAGGTAAACCGGATATTGCACCAGATTCGCCGGGACGGCGGTCGCGCCGCAGTTATGGAAGTGTCTTCCCATGCTTTGGCGCAAGGGCGTATTAACAAAGTTGCCATGACGGGAGCTGTTTTTACCAATCTGACCCGGGACCACCTGGATTATCACGGCACCATGGAAGCTTATGGTGAGGCGAAGGCTCGTTTGTTCCGGCGCGAAGAGTTGCACTTTTCGGTGATCAATTTCGACGACCCGTTTGGGCGCCAGCTATACGAACAGACGGAAGGGTTGTGTGATCGGGTACGGTACAGCCTCCATGAAGCTCAGACAGAATTGTGGCTGAAAGAATTTACGCCGACGGCATCGGGCTTTCGGGCGGCGGTCGATGGTCTGTGGGGAGAGTTTGTATTGGAAGTGCCTCTGCTAGGCAGTTTCAACGCGAGTAATGTTCTGGCCGCTATGGCGACGGTGTTGACGCTGGGTGTACCGGTGGATCGTGCAGTAGATGCCTGTTCCAGATTGGTACCTCCTGCAGGACGGTTGGAAAAGTACACCGGCGCAGACGGGCGTTGTGTCGTGGTTGATTACGCACATACTCCAGACGCGCTAGCCAATGCGCTGGCGGCTCTGCGCCCTCACGCGGAAGGAAAATTAATCTGCGTGTTTGGTTGCGGCGGCGACCGGGACCCGGGTAAGCGCCCTGAGATGGCAGCCGAAGCGCAAAAAAGAGCCGATGTGGTCATCGTGACGGATGACAACCCGAGGTCTGAGAGTCCGGAGCAAATCGCCCAGGATATCGAGAAAGGATTTTCTGAAGGCGTTGAGTATCAGGTCATTCATGATCGGGCTTCTGCCATTGCTGTGGCTGTTGCCATGGCTGGTCCAAAGGACTTGGTTCTGGTTGCCGGAAAGGGCCACGAAAGCTGGCAGGAAGTGGCTGGCCAAAAAATTCCTTTCAGCGATGCCGAACAGGTCAAGAATCAGTTGCACCTCCATGGAGGTGTGGCATGATGCGCGCCTTTTCGCTGGCCGAAGCCAAATCCTGGCTTGGCGCATCGCTGGCGGGTAAGCCGGTTGATGCGGAAAAAGTACAGTTCAAGGGCGTCTCCACTGACACCCGCGCGGTAGGTGGTGGGCAGTTATTTGTAGCTCTGCGTGGTGAGCGTTTTGATGGCCATGAGTTTCTTGAACAAGCGCGTTCGCAAGGAGCCGTCGCTGCAGTAGTAGACAGCGCAGACGATTCGGTTCAATTGCCGCAATTGGTGGTCGATGACACGGTTAATGCACTTGCAGCGTTGGCGGCAGGAAATCGCAATGAAAGCAGCGCGCAGTTGGTGGCCATCACCGGGAGTAGCGGCAAGACCACAGTGCGTCAGTTAACCGCAGCCATTCTTGAGCAAATGGGCGAGGTGCTGGCGACCGAAGGTAATTTGAATAACCACATCGGTGTGCCGTTAACGTTGTTTCGGATGTCGCCGGAACACCAATACGGTGCGGTTGAACTGGGTGCCAGTGGTTTGGGTGAAATTGCTCACACCGTGGCCATTGTCCGTCCGCAAGTGGTCATTTTGACGAATGCCGGTCAGGCGCACCTTGAAGGGTTTGGTAGTTACCAGAACATCATCACGGCGAAAGGCGAAATCATTGATGGTGTCGCCGAGCAGGGTTTGGTTGTGCTCAACCGGGATGACCCAGCTTTCGATCAGTGGCTTGAGCGGGCCGGCGGGCGCCGGGTGGTAAGCGTCTCACGGATGGGGCATCCGGAGGCCGACTATCGGGCAGAGGCTCAGGTTGCGTCCGATCAAACCATGGCGGTTAAAGCCGAAGGGCCGAATGGCTGGCGCTGCGCGTTCAGTCTGCCTCTGGTTGGTGAACACAATATCAGTAACGCATTGTGCGCCATTGCCGCCTGCCGGGAGTTGGGCGCAACGGACGAGCAGCTGATTCAGGGATTGAGTGGTGTGCAGGCTGTGAAAGGACGCTTGCAAGTGTTCGAGCCCGCACCGGACTTCACGGTAATTGATGATAGCTACAACGCCAATCCGGCATCCATGAAAGCGGCGATTGATGTGCTTTCCGGATACCAAGGGCAGCGAGTGGCTGTCTTGGGTGCGATGGCCGAGCTGGGTGAGCAGGGCGACGACCTGCATGCCGAGGTCGGGGCTCACGCTAAAGAACAAGGTATTGAACGTTTGTTGCTGGTGGGCCCGGGTTGTGAGGGCTACGCCAAGGGCTTCGGACAAGGTGCTGAACTGTTCCAGACCCATGAGCAAGCTGTGGACGCCATCGTTGGTGGCCGACAGGGTGCCATGGTTGTGCTGGTCAAAGGTTCTCGAAGTTCCGCCATGGATCGCGTGGTGGAGGGAATGCAGACAAAGGTGAAAAACGCATGCTGCTCTGGCTGACAGAGGTTTTATCTCAATATTTTTCTGCGCTGACGGTGTTTCAGTACCTGACCGTGCGCGCTATTTTCGGTGTGCTGACGGCACTTCTGATTTCTCTGATGATCGGCCCGCTGATGATCCGCAAACTCAGCCAGTACCAGATTGGGCAGGCGGTTCGAGATGACGGCCCTCAAACTCATTTGAGTAAGGCCGGCACGCCCACCATGGGGGGTGCATTGATTCTTGTGGCCATCGCGATTTCAACTTTGCTGTGGGCAGACCTGAGTAATCGCTATGTCTGGACTGTGCTGCTGGTTACCATTTTGTTCGGCGCGATCGGCTGGGTGGATGATTACCGCAAAGTGGTTGAACGCAATCCCCGTGGCTTGCCCGGGCGCTGGAAGTATTTCTGGCAATCGGTAATCGGGGCGGCGGCCGCGGTGGTTCTTTATGCTACATCGACTTTGCCGCAGGAAACGTCGTTGTATCTTCCGTTTCTTAAAAATGTGTCCCTCACTCTGGGGCCGGTTCTGTTCATTCTGTTGACCTACTTCGTGATTGTGGGCAGCAGCAACGCGGTGAACCTGACCGATGGACTGGATGGGCTGGCTATTATGCCCACCGTGATGGTGGCAGGCGCGCTCGCCATTTTCGCTTACGTATCCGGGCACGCCCAATTTGCCAATTATCTGTTGATTCCGCACCTCCCGGGCACCGGTGAGCTGATCGTGTTCTGTTGCGCGCTTGTGGGCGCGGGGCTTGGTTTCTTGTGGTTTAACACTTATCCCGCCCAGGTATTTATGGGGGATGTCGGCGCATTGGCCTTGGGGGCAGCGCTGGGTGTGGTTGCTGTCATTGTTCGGCAGGAAATTGTGCTGTTCATCATGGGTGGTGTGTTCGTGATGGAAACCATCTCGGTCATCCTTCAGGTGGCGTCCTTCCGCCTGACCGGGCGCCGGATCTTCCGTATGGCGCCTTTGCACCATCATTTTGAGCTCAAGGGTTGGCCGGAGCCGCGAGTCATCGTGCGGTTCTGGGTGATCACCGTGGTTCTTGTTCTGATTGGCTTGGCCAGTCTGAAACTCCGATAGGAAAGTAACGTTGCTATGAGTGTCATTGTTTCGGATCGTCGCACATTGATCGTAGGGCTCGGGAAAACCGGGCTCTCGTGCGTGCGCTATTTGTCCGAACAAGGCCGCACTGTAGCCGTGGCTGATAGCCGGACTAACCCGCCGGGGCTGCAAGAGATGAAGGCGCGTTGGCCGGAAGTGCCGGTGCATTTAGGTGAATTCGATACGAGCTTGTTTGCGGGGTTCAGCGAACTTGTCGTCAGCCCGGGCATCAGTATCGCGGAGCGGGCGATAGCCGCAGCTGCCGATCAGGGTGCACTTATTCGTGGTGATATTGACCTGTTTGCGGCAGCAGCCGATGCGCCTGTAATAGCCATCACCGGGTCAAACGGAAAAACCACCGTGACAAGCCTGTTGGGTGAAATGGCCAAAGCAGCGGGTCGAAACGTGCAAGTTGGCGGCAACATTGGTACGCCAGCGTTGGATTTGCTGGGTAAAGGAGCAGACCTTTATATCCTCGAGGTGTCGAGTTTCCAGCTGGAGACCACCGAGGCGCTTAATGCCGTGGCCGCGACCGTACTGAATGTCAGTGACGATCACATGGATCGTTACCCGGACAAAATGGCGTATTTTCAGGCTAAGCAACGGGTATACCGCGGTTGCAAGAATGCCATTGTCAATCTAGACGATGCCCTGAGTACTCCGATGGCGCGGGATAACCTGCGTTTTCTGTGTTTTGGCTTCAATCGGGTCAACCCCGATACCTTTAGCACCCGGGATGACGACCAGGGTACGTGGATTACCTTTGGTTTTGACAACTTGCTGCTGGCCAGCGAATTGAAGCTGATGGGGCGCCATAACATCAGCAACGTGATGGCTGCCTTGGCACTTGGACATGCTGCCGGTTTGCCTATGGCGGTCATGTTGGATGTGGCACGAGAGTTTCGTGGTTTGCCGCATCGCTGTGAGTTTGTCCGTAATCTGGATGGCGTTGATTACATCAACGATTCCAAAGGTACCAATGTAGGCGCAACCGTCGCTGCTATTGAAAGTCTGGCTCCGGATCACGGCAAGGTGGTTTTGATCGTTGGCGGCGATGGTAAAGGCGCTGATTTTGCACCCTTAGCGGCACCCGTTAATACGTTGTGCCGTGCGGTTGTGTTGATTGGCCGGGACGCGAGCGCTATTTCCGAAGCGCTGGGGCAAAGCATGACAAAAATTCAAGCCGGGTCTCTTGAGCAAGCCGTCGCGAAAGCTCGCGAGGTGGCGTGTGCGGGGGATCGTGTGCTGTTGTCACCTGCTTGCGCCAGTTTCGACATGTTCAAAGATTATAACGATCGCGGAGATCAGTTCCGTGCGTTGGTGGAGGGGCTGTGATGCAAGTAGCTGCCCGTATTCCCCAGTATCAAACCAACGGTTTCGAATTCCAGCCACTGCCGGTATTAGTGCTGACCTCTGTGGCTTTGCTGGTTATCGGCATGGTGATGATCTCGTCAGCCTCGATGGACGTGGCTGCTGCGACGATGGGTAACAGCTACCACTACGTGGTACGACAAGTAATTTTCGCCATGCTGGGCTGTTTGGCGGCTCTGGTTGCCGTGAACATCCCGATTTCTTGGTGGGAGCGCAGTGGTTGGTTGTTGCTGGGTGTTGGTTTGTTTGTGCTGGTTTTGGTTTTGACCCCACTTGGTCGCACGGTCAATGGGTCCACCCGCTGGATACCGGTATTTTTCTTTAACGTTCAGGTTTCCGAAGTGGCCAAACTGTGTTTGATCGCCTACCTCTCGGGTTACGTTGTGCGCCGGCGGGAAGCCTTGCTGAATGATTGGTCGGGCTTTTTCCGGCCATTAATCGTTTTGGGGCTGGCGGTTGGCCTGTTGATGATCGAGCCGGATTTTGGTGCCTCGGTGGTATTGAGTGCCGCGGCTGCAGGCGTGATTTTCCTGAGCGGCGTTCGGCTCACGCGCTTTCTTCCGCTGATTGGCTTGATGGTCGTTGCCGGCACGGTATTGGTTGTCAGTGCGCCATACCGCTTGAAGCGGGTCGTGAGTTATCTCGATCCCTGGAAAGATCAGTTCGATAGTGGTTATCAGCTCACGCAATCGTTAATCGCCTTTGGCCGCGGCGAGTGGACTGGCGTGGGGCTGGGCAACTCAGTGCAAAAATTGTTCTTTTTGCCAGAAGCTCACACGGACTTCATCTTCGCGATCATTGCCGAAGAATTCGGCCTGATAGGGGCGCTGATTGTAGTCGGCCTGTTTACCGCGTTGGTGGTGAGCGGTTTTGTGATTGGTCGCCGTGCCGAACGAAGCGGCATGCCGTTTGGCGCATGTTTCAGCTACGGCATCTCGATGCTGGTTGGTTTGCAGGCTGCCATCAATATGTGTGTTACGACTGGCCTGCTGCCAACCAAAGGACTCACGTTGCCATTGGTTAGCTACGGTGGTTCCAGTTTGTTGGTGACGTGTGTGGGTTTGGGCATCATCGCCAGGGTCGAAATGGAACGCTTGGATCGAGAGAAAATGGCGGCAGACAAACCTG
The DNA here is from genome assembly GCF_003336705.1 of Marinobacter litoralis. Lineage (GTDB taxonomy): Bacteria > Pseudomonadota > Gammaproteobacteria > Pseudomonadales > Oleiphilaceae > Marinobacter > Marinobacter litoralis. The sequence continues at coordinate 25,227 of NZ_QMDL01000001.1, forward strand.
CCCGAAAAGTAAAAGGAGGCGCGGTTTATGACTAGTCCTCGCCGCTTCCTGATGATGGCCGGTGGAACAGGCGGCCACGTATTTCCTGCGCTGGCCACCGCTCGGGCTCTGCAAGAGCAGGGCCACGAAGTGCATTGGCTCGGTGCTAAAGGCGGCATGGAAGAGCGTTTGATTGGAGAAACCGAGATACCGCTGTCTTTAATTCATATTAAGGGCCTGCGAGGCAAGGGCAAACTGGCGCTGTTGCTGGCTCCGTTCCGCTTGATGCGGGCGCTCGGTGAAGCCTACACGCTGTTGCGCAAAATCAACCCCGACTGCGTTGTTGGTATGGGTGGGTTTGTTACCGGGCCGGGCGGTTTGGCTGCCTGGTTGTTGCGCAAGCCGCTGATCATTCATGAACAGAATGCCGTAGCGGGTATGACCAATCGCCTTCTAACGCGCTTTGCGAGCATTGTACTGGAAGCGTTTCCGGGCAGTTTTGGTGATAAGACGGTAACTCGCTGCACGGGCAATCCGGTACGCAAAGATTTGGCGGTGCTACCGGCACCGGAGCAGCGCTTGGCGGGAAGAAGCACGCCGGCAAGAATTTTAGTGGTGGGCGGAAGCCTGGGGGCTCAGGTGTTCAACCAACAGCTGCCAAAGGCGTTGGCGATCTTGCCTGAGGACGAACGGCCGGAAGTTCGCCACCAGTGCGGCGAGAAGAACGCCGACGCCGCCCGCGAAGCCTACGAATCCGCTGGTATTAACGCCAGCATAGAGCCGTTTATCCGTGATATGGCAGAAGCCTATAACTGGGCTGACCTTGTGATTTGCCGAGCCGGAGCTTTAACCGTTTCGGAGTTGTGTGCAGCCGGTGTGGGTGCCGTGTTAGTGCCGTTCCCACACGCTGTGGACGATCATCAGACGCGCAATGGGCAGCATATGGTGAAAGCGGGTGCAGCCATTTTGGTGCCCCAGTCTCAGCTGACACCGGACGTACTGGCCGACACTTTGAAAGATTTGACGGGTAACCGAGAACGCATTCTGAACATGGCACAGGCCGCCCGTTCGCTGGCGCGCTCTGATGCAACGGAGAGAGTTGTGAATTACTGTCTGGAGGCCGCCAATGGCTGATTCGAACAATACGCCACTGGTGTATCAGGTTCCCGAAATGCGCCGTATTCGCGGTATCCACTTTATTGGTATCGGCGGCGCAGGTATGAGCGGTATTGCCGAGGTTCTGAAGAACCAAGGCTATGACGTGTCTGGCTCGGATATCAAGGAGAGCGTGGTCACCGACCGCCTTCGGGCCATGGGTATTCAGGTTTTCATTGGCCACCGTGAAGAAAACAGTGCGAACGCCGATGTGGTGGTCGTGTCCTCTGCGGTGTCTTCAGATAACCCGGAAGTGGTGTCAGCACGCAGTCGCAGGGTACCCATCGTACCTCGTGCCGAGATGTTGGCCGAGATAATGCGGTATCGCCACGGTATTGCCGTTGCCGGTACCCACGGTAAAACCACGACCACCAGCCTGATTGCATCGGTGTTTGGCGAAGCCGGTTTGGATCCCACCTTCGTGATTGGCGGCAAGCTTAACAGCGCCGGCACCAACGCCAAGCTGGGTGGTTCGCGCTACTTGGTGGCGGAAGCTGATGAAAGCGATGCGTCTTTCTTGCATCTGACCCCAACGATTTCGGTGGTCACCAATATCGAAGCGGACCATATGGAAACCTATGGCGGCGATATCGAGAAGCTGAAGCAGACTTTCGTGGACTTCCTGCACAACCTGCCGTTCTACGGCATCGCCGTGATGTGCGTGGATGATCCGTACGTTCGGGAAATTATCCCGCGCATTTCCCGGGCCATCATCACCTATGGCATAGACAACCCGGATGCAGACTATCGGGCCGAGAATATTTCTTCGGACGGCCTCAAGACCCGTTTTGTGGTGCGTCGCCCGGGCGGTCGCCCTGATCTGGATGTGGAACTGAAAATGCCGGGTCGGCACAACGTGCTGAACGCGCTCGCAGTGATCGCTGTGGCCACCGATGAAGGTGTAGATGACACGGCTATCTGTCGTGGCTTGGCAGGCTTCGCCGGTGTGGGTCGACGTTTCCAGGTTTATGGAGAGTACAAGACAGCCAAAGCGCAGGCCACGTTGGTGGATGACTACGGCCACCATCCCACGGAAGTGGAAGCCGTTATCAAGGCAGCCCGAGGTGCATGGCCGGATCGCCGCATTGTGATGCTGTATCAGCCGCACCGCTTCACTCGCACACGTGACCTTTACGAAGATTTTGTTCGAGTGCTTTCCGAGGTGGATGGACTGCTGTTGATGGACGTTTACTCGGCAGGTGAACCTGCGATTCCTGGCGCGGATGGCCGGGCACTGTGCCGCAGCATTCGTCAGCGCGGAAACGTTGAGCCGGTATTTGTTGAAGATAATCAAGAAATCGAAGGTCTTCTGGAAAAAATGCTTCAAGACGGCGACTTGTTGATTACCCAAGGCGCCGGTGACATTGGCGGCGTGGCTGCACGCCTGGCCGCAGCAGGAGTAGCGAAGAGTGAGTGATATGAGCCATACCGACTCCGATAACTATTTGGCATCGCCCGAGCTGGTGAAAGCCTTGGGCCGGGTTGCGGTCTTTATGGGAGGCAACTCTGCCGAGAGGGAGGTATCCCTGAATAGTGGCGAAGCGGTGTTGTCAGCCCTGCAGTCGGCTGGTGTGGATGCCCATGGGATCGATGTTCAGGGTTGCTTACTGAGCACCGTAGAATCCCCGGAGTTTGACCGGGTGTTTATCGCTCTGCACGGCCGGGGTGGTGAAGACGGAACCATACAGGCAATTCTGCAGCAGGCGGGTATTCCCTATACCGGAAGTGAAGTGTTGGCCTCTGCTCTGGCAATGGACAAATTGCGCACCAAGTACGTGTTTGAAGGCTGTGGCCTGCGAACACCAGCGTTTCGTGCGATGAAGTCCGCTGACGAAGCAGACGATATCGTGGCCAAACTGGGCACTCCGCTGAGCGTAAAGCCCGCTCACGAGGGTTCCAGCATCGGAATTCGCAAGGTGCGCAGTGTCAGTGAGCTGGTGGAAGCCTACGAAACGGCCGCAGCCATGGATGACCTGGTTTTGGTGGAGCAGTGGATTGAAGGCCCGGAATTTACCGTCAGCCTGCTGCAAGACAAAGCACTGCCGGCGATTGGTCTGAGCACCGATCACGATTTCTACGATTACGACGCAAAGTATCTGGCGGACGACACCCGCTACCGCATTCCTTGCGGCTTGTCGGTGGAAAAAGAATTGCAGCTTCAGCAGCTGGCGCTGGATGCGTTTCGTGTGGTCGGCTGCCGAACGTGGGGCCGTGTAGACATCATGCAGGATGCGCAAGGGGAGTTCTGGTTGCTGGAGGTTAACACCGTACCGGGAATGACCGATCACAGCTTGGTCCCCATGGCGGCGAAAGCGGCTGGCATCAGTTTTCAGGAGCTGGTGGTGAGGATTCTGGAAGACACGTTGGTGGAGGCGCCGAATGCTTGAAACACTACTGATCCGGAGCCGGGCGGTACCGCCCGAGCAGCCCCGGCGACGGGGGGCAACCACCGTAGAGCCAGGGCAAGACCGGTTTGGAGTGTTGAAAGCGATTTTGGCAGCGGTGCCTTGGTTACAGGTTGGTTTGGGAGCAACAGTGGTTCTGCTGGCGGCTTTGGTTCCCTGGGGAACCGATCGCCTGTTGACGGCGATGGATCAACAGATTCTGGCCGTGGATGTTCAGGGCCAGTTCGTTGGTGATAGCCGGGTAGGCGTTGAGCGCGCAGCGGGTGCCTGGATCGGTAAAAGCTACTTTTCGACCGATCTGGCAGACATCAAAGCCGCGCTGGAGCAGCGGCCATGGGTGGAGTCTGCGGCGGTTAAGCGCGTGTGGCCCGGGCGTTTGGTGATTGATATTCGCGAGAAGAAGCCGCTGGCCTATTGGAGTGACGGGCGGTTGGTCAGTCGTTCCGGCGAACTGTTCTCTCCGCCGAATCCCGAGGTGGCTGGGCGTTTGCCAAAGCTGTCCGGGCCGGATGAGCGGGTGAGAGAGGTTATCACCATGGCGCGCAGCATGAGCGAAAAGCTGTATGGCTACGGCCTTGGGTTTGCCGGGCTTGCGCTCGAAGCCCGAGGTGCATGGACGCTCACGCTGGCCAACGGAATAGAAGTGGTGTTGGGGCGCGACAAAGTCGAACAGCGATTCGAACGCTTCATCACAGTGTACGAGAACCGGTTGGCGTCCCGTGTGGACGAGGTCAGCCGGGTAGATGCTCGCTATACAAACGGTATAGCGGTGCAGTGGAAAGCGGATGCAGCGGTTGCTGCACCGAAGTCCTGATAACGATTATTACGAACTTGGGGTTTGGTGAATCACATGTCATCGGTTGAAACGGAAAACATGATTGTCGGCCTGGATATCGGAACCTCCAAGGTGGTTGCGATCGTCGGCAAACGCAAAATGGATGGAACCATTGAAGTCGTCGGAATTGGCTCTCACCCATCCCGCGGCCTAAAGCGCGGAGTGGTGGTGAATATTGAGGTTACTGTTCAAGCCATTCAGAGGGCGGTGGAAGAAGCTGAACTGATGGCAGGCTGCCGGATTCATTCCGTGTATGCGGGAATCGCAGGTAGCCACATCAAGAGCCTGAACTCCCATGGCATCGTGGCTATTCGGGATCGGGAAGTGACCCAAGCGGACATCGATCGGGTTATTGACGCGGCTCAGGCAGTTGCGATCCCTGCAGACCAGAAAGTGCTGCACATTCTTCCGCAGGAATTCGTGATCGATAACCAGGAAGGCATTAAAGAACCGATGGGCATGTCCGGCGTTCGGCTGGAAGCCAAGGTTCATTTGGTGACTTGTGCTGTCAACGCGGCTCAGAACATTGATAAGTGCGTAAAGCGCTGCGGACTGGAAGTGGATGACATCATCCTGGAGCAATTGGCTTCCAGCCACGCGATTCTGACCGAAGACGAGAAGGAACTGGGAGTGTGCGTGGTCGATATCGGTGGCGGAACGACCGACATTGCGGTGTTTACAGGCGGGGCAATCCGTCATACCGCGGTGATTCCCATCGCTGGTGATCAGGTGACCAATGACATCGCCATGGCTCTGCGCACACCGACTCAGAATGCGGAAGAAATCAAGATCAAGTACGCCTGCGCGTTGACTCAGCTAGCCGGCGCTGAAGACACCATCAAGGTGCCCAGTGTTGGCGATCGTGCGCCACGCGATCTTTCCCGACAAGCATTGGCGGAAGTCGTGGAGCCTCGCTACGAAGAGCTGTTTACCTTGGTGCAGTCCGAATTACGCCGCTCGGGATTCGAAGACATGATTCCTGCGGGCATCGTTATTACAGGCGGTTCTTCCACCATGGAAGGGGTGGTGGAACTGGCCGAAGAGATCTTCCACATGCCGGTAAGGCTGGCCTGTCCTCAGGCGGTCTCCGGCATGACGGAGGTAGTCAACAATCCGATATACGCCACCGGCGTCGGGTTGTTGATTCATGGTTTCCGGCAAATGGACCTTGGTCGGACACCGGTGCTCAAAGCTGAGGATGCTCCCTCATTGATTGAGCGCATGAAAGCCTGGTTCACCGGTCAGTTCTGACGGCAATCAGGAAGCAGTACACGAAGGTTTCTCGAAAATACAAAACCAATGAAATAACCGGTCTGGATAGATCGGAAACAGCACGAAGGAGTAGGGGATATGTTTGAACTCGTCGATAATGTTCAACAAAGCGCAGTCATTAAGGTTGTCGGTGTTGGCGGTGGCGGTGGTAACGCCGTTCGTCACATGCTTAACAGCGACATTGAAGGCGTAGAATTTATTTGCGCCAACACAGACGCCCAGGCACTGACAGACCTGGACGCTCGTCAAATCATTCAGCTGGGTGGCAACATCACCAAAGGGCTGGGTGCGGGTGCGAACCCGGAAGTAGGACGTCAGTCCGCTCTTGAAGATCGTGACCGCATCGCTGAAGCGCTGAGCGGTTCAGACATGGTATTTATTACCGCGGGCATGGGTGGCGGTACCGGTACCGGAGCAGCTCCGATCGTTGCCGAAGTGGCCCGCGAAATGGGTATTCTGACGGTGGCGGTGGTTACCAAGCCGTTCCAGTTTGAGGGTGGAAAGCGCATGAGTGTCGCTGAATCCGGCCTGAAAGAGCTGGAAGAAACCGTTGACTCATTGATCACCATCCCGAACGAAAAACTGCTGGCGGTCATGGGTAAGAAAACCAGTCTTCTGGACGCCTTCGCAGCAGCCAACGATGTTCTGCTGGGTGCCGTTCAGGGTATCGCCGATCTGATTACCCGTAACGGTATGATCAACGTCGACTTTGCCGACGTGAAGACGGTGATGTCCGAGATGGGTATGGCCATGATGGGTACCGCTCGCGCAACCGGCGAAAACCGTGCTCAGGAAGCTGCCGAAGCTGCCGTTCGCAGTCCGCTGCTTGAAGACGTTAACTTGCAGGGTGCGAAAGGTATTCTGGTTAACATCACCGCTGGTATGGACCTGAACTTGGGTGAGTTCACTGAAGTGGGTGACATTATCCGTGAATTTGCTTCCGAATCCGCCACGGTTGTTGTGGGTACTGTGATTGATCCGGAAATGACGGAAGAATTGAAGGTCACTGTTGTGGCGACCGGCCTGGGTGGTGATCGCGAAAAGCCGACCAAAGTGGTGGATAACTCCCGCACATTGGATGGCAAAACCGATTATAACCAGCTGGATCGTCCGGCCATTCTGCGTCGCCGCGCGGTTACACAAGGCAACGTAGCATTGGATCAGAGCAAAGAAAGCGAAGAGCAAGGCGTGGACTATCTCGATATTCCCGCATTCCTTCGTAGGCAGGCTGATTGATAGTCTGGCTCGATGCTGACAAATAGGCGCGCATTCGATACCGATGCAAGGTTGTAAGCCTTTGTCAAAGACGAGCTGGTTGATCATAGCCATAGGCTATTGCATAAGTTAAGTAAACTTGTGCTGGTTAAATGGTGCTCAGTCTTGAATTCTGATATTCTTCGGGCAGTTTTTTGCTCAGAATATCGCTCTTTTGTGACGGAATAATGACCGATGATTAGACAACGCACACTCAAAAACACCATCCGCGCGACCGGTGTTGGCCTGCACTCAGGGGAAAAGGTTTACCTGACTCTGAAACCGGCCCCGGTCGATGCCGGAATCATTTTCCGGCGCACGGACCTCGACCCAGTGGTTGAAATCCGTGCCTGTGCGGAAAATGTGGGTGAGACCACGCTGTCCACGACGCTGGTAAAAGACGGTGTGCGTGTGGCAACAGTAGAGCATTTGCTGTCTGCTATGGCTGGTCTCGGAATCGATAACTGTTACGTAGAGCTAAGCGCTGCTGAAGTTCCGATTATGGACGGCTCGGCTGGCCCGTTCGTGTTCTTGCTGCAATCTGCAGGCATAGCCGAACAGGAAGCCGCCAAGCGCTTTATCCGTATCAAGCGGGAAGTGACCGTTGAAGAAGATGGCAAGAAAGCCACCTTCCTGCCTTTCGAAGGCTTCAAGGTCAGCTTTGGCATTGATTTCGATCACCCGGTATTCAAGGGCCGCGCCCAAACCGCAACGGTCGATTTCTCAAGCACGTCCTTCGTGAAAGAAGTGTCCCGTGCCCGTACGTTCGGATTCATGCGTGATATCGAGAAACTGCGGGCCATGAACCTGGCCCTCGGCGGTAGTGTCGATAACGCGATTGTGGTTGATGACTACAAAATCCTGAACGAAGACGGTTTGCGTTACGACGACGAGTTCGTCAAACACAAAGTATTGGACGCAATCGGGGATTTGTACCTGCTTGGCAACAGTTTGATTGGTGAGTTCCGTGGTGTGAAATCAGGCCACGATTTAAACAACAAGCTGCTGCGCAAGCTCAAAGCTGAAGAAGAATCGTGGGAAGTCGTGACCTTCGAAGACGAAGCGACGGCTCCGATTTCTTACATGAAGCCAGTGCTGGCGGTCGAGGGCTAAGGCGGGAGGCCTTAATCTCGGACGTGGCTTGCGAGTTTTTCGAGAACCTCGCGTAGAGCTTTATCCTTCGTGTGCCCGGCTTCCTCTGCGAGGAGTCGGGCATTTTCTTTGCTGAGAGGCACCTTTTCGGCTTTTTTGCGAGCCTTGTACCGGGCAGGCGCGACTTTGACGCGCACCTTCCAGACAAATCGGAAGAGCTCGTTTTCCCTCAAGGCCTCCATAATTTCATGTTGGCGGAACCTCAGCCGGGTGGCTTTGCTGGCGGTATCTGTTGACAGCACCAACTCTCCATCCTGGCAGGCTACAAAACGAGTGCCTTCCGTAAGCCCTTCAGGAATAGCCGCGAGCACAATCTGCTCAGCCTCGAGGTGCATGCCGGCTTTCGCGACAAGTTGTTTAAGGGTTGTCCCGGAGCTTGACGAAACTGTGCTGAAGATCATTTTTTGATCGTTTTTTTTGCTCATTGCCGGGTTTTGCTCGACTCTGCGGTTTACGATTGGTTACACTTCGGCACGTTTTATGCGTAGCGTCTATTACACGGCCGTTTTACATTGTGATGGAAGGCAATGTCTACCGGATGCTACGACTTTTTTCAGTGCGTAGTTGTTGCTAAGGATAGCAGACCCGCTCGGAAATTCTCCGGGTCGCAGCACTACATGGATATGGTTGCGACTCCCTATATGACACCGAACGACGATATGAATGTAATTTTCGTTGGCAAAAGCCATGGGCAGCCCCGGACGCTGAACCTTAACGCAGCTACGATAGCCGGCCTGTTTTTGGGCGTGATGGCGGTGGTGCTTGCCGCGGGTTGGGGGGGCTATCGCTTTGCCATGGAAAGAGTGGCAGCAGCGGAACCGACCGAATCTGAGCTGGTGGCTGAATGGCGGGCAAAGCTGCAAGAACAAAAAGCTGAAATGGACCGGGTGCGGCAGGATGTTGATCTGCAGATCGATGCCCTGACTCTGCGGCTGGGCCGTATTCAGGGCAGTTTATTGCGGCTGGATGCTCTGGGGCAGCGGTTTGTTGAGTCCGGTATTGTGACCAGCGACGAGTTTAATTTTGATCAGCCCGCTGCAGTGGGCGGTCCGGAAGAGGGTGGGCTGTCGGCAGATTCCTTCAGTGCGCCTGAACTGACCGATATGATCGATCAGATCGAAGCGCAAATTGAAGATCGCGAAAAGCAATTACGCCTGTTGGAAAAGGTGGCTTCGCGCCAGAAGCTGGAAGACGATTTATACGTTCAGGGGCGCCCGATCACCTGGGGTTGGCTGTCGTCGAAGTATGGCTACCGGTCTGATCCTTTCACCGGAAAGCGCACTTGGCACAGCGGTGTAGATCTTGCCGGTAAAGATGGCAGCGATATCATCGCCGTTGCCAGTGGCGTGGTTACCTACGCGGATGAGCGTTACGGTTACGGCAATTTGGTGGAGATTGATCATGGCGAAGGGCTGGTGACTCGTTACGCCCACGCCAAAACGATCAAAGTGAAGGTTGGCGAAATTGTCCAAAAGGGGCAGAGTGTTGCGCTAATGGGCAGTACCGGTCGCTCTACCGGCCCGCACGTACATTTTGAAGTTATCCGCAACGGAAAACCCGAAAACCCCGAAAAATATATCCGCCGCGCAAGCCGCTGATTTCATTCCCGTGAAGCCCTCCTTTTGTCCTTCGCCTAAATAAGGTTAGAATGCCGGCTTCCTCCGTTTAACTGAAGAAGCCGTGGTCTATGTTCACAAAGCTCGCAACCAAGATGTTTGGCAGTAAGAACGCTCGAGAAATCAAGCGGATGCGCAAGGTTGTCTTGCGTGTCAACGAACTTGAAGAGCAGTTTAGTGCACTGTCGGATACCGAATTGCAGGGCAAAACGGCTGTGTTTCGCCGCCGCTTGGACGAGGGTGAAACGTTAGATGCCATCCTCCCAGAAGCCTTTGCTACCGTTCGTGAAGCCAGCCGTCGTGTGATGGGCATGCGCCACTACGATGTGCAGTTGGTGGGCAGTATGACGCTGCACGAGGGTCGTATCGCGGAAATGAAAACCGGTGAAGGTAAAACCCTGGTCGCGACCGCCGCGGTGTATCTGAACGCTCTACCGGGTAAAGGCGTACACGTTATTACCGTGAACGACTACCTTGCCCGACGGGATGCCGAGTGGATGGGCAAGCTCTACCGCTTCCTAGGTATGGAAGTGGGTGTTGTCGTTGCCGGCCAGGCGCCGGAAGAAAAGAAGGCCGCGTACCAGGCGGACATCACCTACGGCACAAACAACGAATTCGGTTTCGATTACCTGCGCGACAACATGGCCTTCAGTATTGAAGATAAAGTCCAGCGCGGGCTGAACTTCGCCATTGTCGACGAAGTCGATTCTATTTTGATCGATGAGGCCCGCACGCCGCTGATTATTTCCGGCGCTGCGGAAGACTCGTCCAAAATGTACCAAGCCATCAACACACTGATTCCGAGCTTGGAACAGGGCGAGGTCAGCGAAGAAGGCGAATCCACTGGTGACTTCACCATTGACGAGAAATCCCGTCAGGTGGAATTAACCGAAACCGGTCACGAAAAAGTAGAAGAGCTTCTGCTCAGTCGTGGCTTGCTGCAGGAAGGTGAAAGCCTTTATTCCGCCGCCAACCTGGGTTTGCTGCACCATGTTCACTCCGGCCTTCGGGCGCACCACTTGTTCCAGAAAGATGTAGATTACATCGTTCAGGGTGGGCAAGTGGTTATCGTTGACGAGCACACCGGGCGCACCATGCCGGGCCGCCGTTGGAGTGAAGGCCTGCATCAGGCGATTGAAGCCAAAGAAGGCCTCAAGATTCAGGCAGAGAGCCAGACTCTGGCTTCAACCACCTTCCAGAACTACTTCCGGTTGTATGAAAAATTGGCCGGCATGACCGGTACAGCAGACACCGAAGCGTTCGAATTCCGCCAAATCTACGGTCTGGATGTGGTGGTGATTCCGCCCAACAAGCCAATCCAGCGTATTGATTACAACGATCTGGTGTATTTGACGCAGGAAGAAAAATTCCACGCAATCATTGACGAGATTAAAGACGTAACCGCTGAAGGGCGGCCGATTCTGGTGGGCACCGCCTCCATTGAAGCGTCTGAACTGCTGTCGATGTTGCTGAAGAAAGCGCGTATCGATCACAAAATTCTGAACGCCAAACAGCACGAATCCGAAGCACAGATCATTGCTCAGGCTGGCCGCCCGGGAGCCGTTACCATCGCTACCAACATGGCGGGTCGTGGTACCGACATCGTGTTGGGGGGTAACTGGGAATTTGAAGCCGCTGGCATGTCTGAGGCCTCGGAAGAAGAAATTGGCCGCTTGAAGGCCGAGTGGACCGAACGCCACAATCAGGTTCTGGAAGCCGGTGGTTTGCACATTATCGGTACCGAGCGTCACGAATCTCGCCGGATCGATAACCAGCTGCGAGGTCGTGCGGGCCGACAGGGCGACCCGGGCTCGTCTCGTTTCTTCCTGTCGCTGGAAGATAACCTGATGCGAATCTTCGCGCCCGAGCGTGTGAAGAACCTGATGCAAGCAATGGGTATGAAGAAGGGTGAGGCCATCGAGCATCGGATGGTCACAAACGCCATCGAGAAGTCCCAGCGAAAAGTGGAAGGTCGCAACTTCGACATGCGTAAGACGCTGTTGGAGTACGACGACGTTGCTAACGATCAGCGTACCGTTATCTATGAACAGCGTAACGAGGTTATGGCCTCCGAAGACGTATCCGAAATGGTGGATACCATTCGGGAAGATGTGGTTGACTCGCTGATCAGCGAATTCATTCCGCCTCAGAGCATGCCCGAGCAGTGGGATGTGGCGGGCTTGGAAGCGCAGCTGCAGTCTGAGATGGCGATTGATCTGCCGATTCAGCAGTGGCTGGAGGAAGACAGCAAGCTGTTTGAGGATAACCTGCGCCAGAAGATACTGGATGCCATCGTGGCCGAGTACAGGGCGAAGGAAGAGATCGCCGGTGCCGAGTCCATGCGCAAATTCGAGAAGCAGGTGTTCTTGCAAGTGTTGGATACGCTCTGGAAAGAGCATCTTTCCAATATGGACCACCTGCGTCGCGGTATTCATTTGCGTGGCTATGCCCAGAAGAACCCCAAGCAGGAATACAAGCGCGAAGCGTTTAATCTGTTTGAAAACATGCTGGAAGGCATGAAGCGGGATGTTGCGCGGGTATTGAGCCACGTTCGCGTGCAGAGTCGTGAAGAGATGGAAGAAGTAGAGCGTCGCCGCAAGGAAGAGCTTGAGCGCGAAATGGCCCGGGCGAACCTTCGACACGACGAAACCAGTGCAGCCGCTCCTGCTCAAAACGAAGGGGAAGAGGGGCAGCAGGCAACGCCGGATACCTTTGTTCGCCAAGAGCGCAAAGTAGGCCGAAACGAGCCTTGCCCTTGCGGGTCTGGTAAGAAGTTTAAGCAATGCTGCGGTAAGGTGAGTTAAACCGACACCAAAACGCACGAACCAGAACCCGCAAACTGCCTGACCGTGAGCAGCTTGCGGGTTTTGTCGTTTACAGATTGGCGCTAATTCAAGGAGACAAGCATGGCGGTAGGTCCCGGAACTTTGCCGGAGTTTCATTCGGTAGCAGGGGTTAAAATCGGTATTGCCAGTGCTGGCATCAAGAAGCCTGGCCGTAAGGATGTTGTTGTGTTTGAGCTGGCCCCCGAGGCCCGGGTAGCCGGCATCTTCACCCAGAACCAGTTCTGCGCGGCCCCTGTCGTGCTGAGCCGACGTCATCTGGCAAGTGCAGCACCTCGTTATCTACTGATCAACACGGGTAACGCCAACGCTGGTACCGGCGATGCCGGGCTGGTGAATGCGGAACGTTGCTGTGCGGCACTCGCAGAAAAAGCCGGCGTGGATACAGTCAATGTGCTGCCATTCTCCACCGGTGTGATTGGTGAACCCCTGCCAGTGGAAAAAATCGTAGGGGCGTTGCCGGAAGCGCTGGCGGATACCCGCGAAGACCGCTGGGCAGAAGCGGCCAGTGGCATTATGACGACCGACACCCGGCCGAAAGGTGCGTCCTGCCAGATTGATTTGGACGGCCACAAGGTTACGATCTCGGGCATCAGTAAGGGCGCCGGTATGATTCGCCCGAACATGGCGACCATGCTTGGCTTCATTGCTACCGATGCCAAGGTGGCGCCCGAGGCGTTGCAGACATTGGCCTCTGAGTTGGGAGAGAAGTCCTTTAACCGGATTACCATCGACAGCGATACCTCCACCAACGATGCCTGCATGCTGATTGCCAGCGGTTGCTACGATGGGCCTGAAATTACCGAGGATAGCCCGCTGTTTGCCAAGCTTAAAGAAGCCTTGCGCACGGTGTACCTGGACCTGGCCCATGCCATTGTTCGGGACGGTGAGGGTGCTACCAAGTTTGTCACGATCGATGTGTCGGGCGCCGCAAGCCAGCAAGAAGCTTTGGATGTGGCGTACACGGTGGCTCACTCTCCACTGGTGAAGACCGCGCTTTACGCCTCAGACCCGAACTGGGGCCGGATTCTGGCTGCGGTTGGTCGTGCAGGTGTTGCTGATCTGAACCTGAAGGCTCTGGAGATTTATCTGGGCGATGTGTGCTTGGTGCGTGATGGCGGCCGGGCGGATGACTATTCCGAGGAACGTGGTCAGGCGGTGATGGATCAGGAAGAAATTACCATCGCGATTGACCTCAAGCGTGGCGATGTTCGCGAGACGGTATGGACCTGCGATTTTTCCCATGACTATGTGACCATCAATGCCGAATACCGCAGCTAACCGTTTGTCTGTGCCTAAGCAGGTTCATGTTGCCGTTGCAGTGATTATCCGGAACGGTCGCGTGCTGATCGCGCGCCGCCCGGATCATGTCCATCAGGGCGGCTTGCTGGAGTTCCCCGGTGGTAAGGTGGAGCAGGGGGAAAGTGTTCAGCAGGCACTGGTGCGCGAGATTGAGGAAGAAACCGGGTTAACGGTGCCTTTGGAGAGTCTTCAGCCGGTTATTGGTATTCGTCACGACTACGGTGACAAGCAGGTTTTTCTGGATGTCTGGAAAACCTCGGCCGCAAAAGGCGAACCCGAGGGCCGGGAGGGCCAGCCGATCGATTGGATGCGGCCTGATGCGTTGCAGGATGAAGACTTCCCGGCTGCTAACAGGCCAATCATTCGGGCCTTGAGCTTACCCGGGAATCTACCGATAACCGGCGCTATGGCATCGTGGGAAAATGGTCGGGATCGTTTTGTTGCGGCATTGCCTTCGCTCAAATCCGGGTTGGTTGTGTTGCGGGCGCCAGAGTTGCCGGCTCATGATTACCGGCAGTTAGCGCAGGCAGTCCTGGCCGAGAGCGAAGGTTCCGGAGTAGGCGTGTTGCTGCACGGCTGTCCGGATTTAGCCGCCGAGTTTCCAGAAGCGGCAGGGGTGCACTTGCCTTGGCGTGAAGCTGAAGGGCTGCCTGAGCGCCCTGTGCCTGTGAATCGGTTGTTGGGTGTGTCTTGCCATAGCGCTGACCAATTGCGCCAGGCAGAGCGTCTGGGCGCGGACTACGCGGTATTTGGGCCAGTCTTGCCAACGGCCAGCCACCCCGGTGAACCGGGCTTGGGTTGGGAGGAGTTCGAGCGGCAGGTATCGATGGCCGTGGTCCCCGTTTATGGATTGGGTGGCTTGGCGCTTGAGCATCAAACTCAGGCGCAGGCATGTGGCGGTCAAGGTGTTGCAGGCATCAGTTTCTGGTGGCCGTCCCATGATGATCGGTAGGCTGAAACTAAATTCAGAGGGAGCCAAGCGTGAGCAAACTGACCCATCTTGATGAGAAAGGTGAAGCGCGAATGGTAGACGTGACGGAAAAGGCCGTCACCGAACGTGAAGCGCGGGCCGAGGCAACGGTGCGTATGCTGCCGGAAACTCTCAGAATGATTGTCGATGGCGAGCACCCGAAGGGCGATGTGTTGGCTACGGCCCGAATTGCGGGCATCATGGCGGCCAAGAAAACCCATGATTTGATTCCGCTTTGCCATGCCTTGAATCTGACCTCCACCAAAGTGCTGTTGTCTGCGGGTGCTGACGGTGCGTCAGTTCATATTGAAACCCGCTGCAAGCTGTCTGGCCAGACCGGTGTCGAGATGGAAGCGTTGACGGCCGCCTCGGTGGCGGCGCTTACGCTCTACGATATGTGTAAGGCTGTGGATAAAGGGATGGTGGTCGATAACGTTCGGCTGCTGGAAAAAAAAGGCGGCCGTTCCGGTCATTGGTTGGCTGAGACTACGCCCAGCTAGCGGCCACGTGATAGAATGCCCGCCCCATTTGTCAGAACCACGAGGAATTACAGTGGCTGTTCGTTACATTGAGACCTGCCGTTTGCCTACCCCCTTTGGTGTCTTCGATATGCACGGCTTTGAAGAGATCGAAACCGGGAAGGAACACGTGGCCCTGACGTTGGGTGATATCAGCACCGATGAGCCGGTGCTGGCAAGAACGCATTCCGAGTGCCTGACCGGTGATGCGCTTTATAGCATGCGCTGCGATTGCGGCTACCAGCTTGAAGAAGCCTTGCGCAGTATTGCGCGAGAAGGTCGTGGTTTGTTGATGTACCTTCGCCAGGAAGGTCGCGGCATTGGCCTGTTGAATAAAATCAGGGCTTATCGCTTGCAAGATCAAGGCGCTGATACGGTTGAAGCCAATGAGCAGCTGGGGTTTGGCGCAGATTTGCGGGATTACAGCATGTGTCAGGACATGTTGAAGCACTTGGGCATCGGTCGTTTGAAATTGATGACCAATAACCCGAGGAAGGTGAAGGCGCTTGAGTCTTACGGTGTGAATATCGTTGAGCGGGTGCCCCTGCATGTGGGCCGAAACCCCCACAACGAACACTACCTCAATACCAAGCAAAGCAAGCTTGGACACTGGCTTGAAACCCATCAGGACGACGACCCGGCCTGATTTGTCTTGAAATAAAAAAACGCTGGCCGAGGCCAGCGTTTTTTATTTGGCGGCGCTAACCGGCCGTTCGAGCATGCGCTCCAGCCGCCCTGCGATCGCGTTTTTGATTCCTTCAGCATCCAATCCGCATTCGGCCAGCAGCTCCGACGGTTTACCGTGGTCAACAAACCGGTCGGGTAGGCCGAGATGCATGACGGGCAAGGTCACTTCATTGGCGCATAGGAACTCAGTGACTGCACTGCCTGCGCCGCCTGCTATCGCATTCTCTTCCAGAGTAACGAGTAAGTCGTGCTGTTCAGCAAGTTCCAGTACCAGAGCTTCATCCAGTGGTTTAACGAAGCGCATGTCGGCAACCGTGGCATTCAGCTCTTCAGCCGCTCTTAATGCGGGCTCGAGTAGTGGGCCAAAGTTCAGGATAGCAATGCGTGCCCCTTCACGAATGCGGCGGCCTTTTCCGATCGGTAACGAGGTCAGCTCTTGCGAGATCTCGGCGCCCGGTCCCGTTCCTCGGGGGTAACGAACCGCTGCAGGGCCTTCGTGTACTAGCCCGGTATGCAGCAGTTGGCGGGTTTCGTTTTCGTCGGACGGGGTCATGATGACCATGCCGGGGATGCAGCGCAGATAGCTGATGTCGAACGCGCCTGCGTGAGTTGGGCCGTCTTCACCCACCAGTCCGGCGCGGTCTATCGCAAACAGAACATCGAGGTCCTGAATGGCAACGTCATGAACTAGCTGATCGTAGCCCCGCTGCAGGAAGGTTGAATAAATGGCGACAACCGGCTTGGCACCATCACAGGCAAGCCCGGCGGCCAGTGTCACTGCATGCTGTTCGGCAATGGCAACGTCGAAATAACGATCCGGGAAGCGTTCGGAGAAGGCCAGCAAATCCGAACCTTCGCACATGGCCGGCGTAATGCCGACAATGCGTTCGTCCTGTTCTGCGGCATCACACAGCCATTGGCCGAACACGTTGGCGTACTTGGGGCTGGCCGGTTTTGGGGCTACCGGTTCCGGCTTGTTGGCCGGTACTGGCTCAATTTTATTGATGGCGTGGTAGCCGATCGGGTCCGCTTCGGCGGGCGCAAAGCCTTTACCTTTAGTGGTCACGATGTGCAAAAACTGCGGGCCGTCGAGATCCCGGATGTTCTCCAGAGTTTCTACCAGTAACGGCAGGTCATGACCATCAATGGGGCCGATGTAGTTGAAGCCCAGTTCTTCGAAGAGGGTGCCGGGGGCGATCATGCCCTTGAAGTGCTCTTCGGTCTTTTTCGCCAGCGCCATCAGATTGGGGGTGCCAGCGAGCACTTTTTTGCTACCGTCGCGAACCTGATTGTAGGTGCGGCTCGCCAGCAACTTGGCAAAATAGTTAGACAGGCCGCCAACGTTGCGTGAAATCGACATGTCGTTGTCGTTCAGGATCACCAGCATGTCAGCGTGTAGATGGCCCGCGTGGTTCAAGGCTTCAAATGCCATGCCTGCAGTCATTGCGCCGTCACCAATCACGGCGATGCTCTTGCGACCGGTGTTCTGCATGCGTGCCGCGATGGCCATGCCCAGGGCGGCGCTGATCGAGGTGCTCGAATGTCCCACGCCAAAGGTGTCGTATTCGCTCTCGGCCCGTTTTGGAAAGCCGGCAAGGCCGCCTTTGCGGCGAATGCTGCCCATCTGCTCCCGGCGACCGGTCAGGATTTTATGGGGGTAAGCTTGGTGCCCCACATCCCACACCAGGCGGTCTTCCGGCGTGTTAAATACGTAATGCAGGGCAACACTTAGCTCCAGAACACCCAAGCCGGCACCAAAGTGCCCGCCGGTTTGGCCCACTGTCCAAAGCAGGAACGACCGAAGTTCCCTGGCCAGTTGGGGCAGATTCTCCGGTGGCAGTTCACGTAATTGAGCTGGAGCGTCAATACGGTCCAGCAGCGGTGTGTTGGGCCGCTGTGAGGGGATTTCCCTGAAGATATAAGTGTCCTGCATCAGCTCGGGTCTTTCTCGAAAATATGAGTTCTCTGGCGGGCCATTATAGGGAACAGCGGAGGCTGTTTCATGCTTCCCGGGCCAGATGTTACAAAACGGCGCATTGCCATGTGTTCATGCGGGGCGTCAGTGGTTTCGTGTCACCACATAATCGGCCATAGCACGAAGCGGCTCCGCTTCTGCCCCAAATACGCCCAGCGCCCGCTGGGCCTGTTCCAGCAGGGTGGCAAGGTGCTCGCGAGCACCCTCAAGGCCAAGCAGTGCCGGGTAGGTCGGTTTCGCTTTGGCGGCATCGGAACCCTGGCGTTTGCCGATGATGGCTGTGTCACCTTCAATGTCCAGCAGATCATCTTGCACCTGAAAGGCCAGACCCAGTGCCCGGGCGTAGTTTGCCAGAGCGACTCTTTGCTCCTGACTGACGCCGGCTGAGGTTAGGGCGCCAAGATCAACGCTGGCTTCAATCAGTGCGCCGGTTTTGTGGCGGTGCATAGTTTCAAGTTGATCGAGGTTTAACTTAATACCGACGGACTCCAGATCAATGGCTTGGCCGCCAACC
Organism: Marinobacter litoralis; assembly: GCF_003336705.1. Lineage (GTDB taxonomy): Bacteria > Pseudomonadota > Gammaproteobacteria > Pseudomonadales > Oleiphilaceae > Marinobacter > Marinobacter litoralis. Next base: position 43,704 of record NZ_QMDL01000001.1, read on the forward strand.
ATGCCGGCGTGGCCGCTGGCCTGAGCCAGTTTGGTGATCATCGCGATCCGCTGCGTATCGGATAAGCCCGGCGCACCCGCCAGCAAGCTGAAGGCCAGTGTTTGTAGTGCATCGCCGGCGAGAATGGCGCTGGCTTCGTCAAATGCTATGTGAGCTGTCGGTCGGCCTCGGCGCAGGTCATCGTCGTCCATGGCGGGCAGATCGTCATGCACCAGAGAGTAGGCGTGAATGAGTTCGAGTGCACAGGCCGGGACCAGTGCGACTTCCTCGTCGCAGCCGACGGCCCGCGCCGCGGCCAGGCAAAGAGCGGGGCGGATACGTTTACCGCCACCGAGCACGCTGTAGCGCATGGTTTCTTGCAGACGTTCAGACGCAGAATCCTGGCGGATACTGCGATCAAGTTCAGCATCGATGCGTTGGCGGCACTGTTCAATGTAGTCAATCGCCAGAGCGGTGCGATCAGTCATCAGTGGGTATCATCCGGAGCGAAAGGGCGTGTTTCCAGGGAGCCATCACTGTTCTGAATCAGTTGCTCAACCCGCTGTTCGGCCGATTTCAGGGCGCTTTGGCACTCGCGAGTCAGCTTTATGCCACGCTCGAACGCCGCCAGGGACTGTTCCAAAGGCAGTTCGCCCTGCTCAAGATCCCGAACCAGCTTTTCAAGCTCGTCCAAAGATTTTTCAAAGTCGGCTATCGATGTCTTGTCTTTGTCACCGGCCATGGGCGTCCTCCGCTCCAATGTGTCAGGAAATGCGCGGATTATAACAGAGTCCCTGAGCTATCGCTGCCAGCGAAACTCTCGCTTTTCGAGCTTCTGCGCGAAGGGGCCCCACGACTGCTCTGTTACCTGTATTTCGCCCAGAGTCGACAGCGTTACGATGGTGGTTGCGCGGGTGCCGTAGTGCTCGCCACTGATAAACGGCGACGAAAGGAAGCGTTCGGTATCCAACCCTACGCCAGTGTCTGGTAGCTGGTTGTCGGGGGCCGGTGTGGTGTCTTGTAGCACGGAAATCAGTTGGCTGTGCAGTGCGTCAGTATCAGCGCGAGCTGTGTCTATGGATTGGCCGACGGCCGTGCGCAGACGCAAAAGCTTGGGCCAGGGCGTTTGGAGTAGATGGTTGCTGAGACCGTAGATGCCCCTGAAAACCTGCCTTCCCGGGTGGGCATCCCGATTGCTGTAATACCAGCCGTTGTCGGGGGATAGCGAAACCAGATTAAAGCCTGAATAGCGCCCGGGATCCGAGGTTAGCGTGTCTTTCAATTCCGGATAGGGCAGGCTGAGTGCTTTCAGGGGCAATTCACCTCGGCTGCAACGGCCTGCTTCCGGGCTGCCCTCGCGGACATTGGTGACTGCGGACACTCTGCCCTCAGGTGAGACGGCCAGCCAAGTGCCCCCGGATTCCAAATCGCGGCCCGCTAGAATTTCCAAGCCATTGTCGGTTGCCCACCAGTCCATTGTCGCAGTCGGGCGCCGGTAAAACTCGTCACGATTGGCGGCAACAACCAAGGGATATTGGCGGCTTTGGCCAAGGGAGAAAATGATGGTGCACATAGCAGGTAGTGATCCTCATGATCGGCGTGCAGCGCTTCGCAACAATGCGTATCATACCAGCCTGAATACTTCCCCGGACCCATGTTTATTATGACCCTGATTGGCGTACTTGTTCTGTACCTGTTGCTGGGTGCACTTGCTGGCACTATGGCTGGCCTGTTTGGTATTGGCGGCGGTCTGGTGATCGTGCCTGTGCTGATCTTCAGTTTCAACTTTATGGGATTCAGCCCGGAGATTGCCGCGCATTTGGCGATTGGCACCTCGCTGGCGACCATTTTGTTTACCTCAATCAGTTCCATTCGTACCCATCACCAGCATGGAGCGGTGCGCTGGGATCTTTTCCGCCCTATGACGGTCGGAATCATTGCGGGTGCACTGTTGGGCGCTTGGACAGCTGCGATGTTGAGCGGGCCGTTACTTGAAACGATCATTGGCGTGTTCGCTATTCTGGTGGCTCTGAAGATGATTCTGGAAGTGAATCCGAAGCCGGGGCGGGACGTACCGGGCACGGCCGGATTGGGCGTAGCTGGTGGTTTCATCGGCTGGGCTTCCGCGATTTTTGGTATTGGTGGGGGCACAATTTCGGTGCCTTACCTGACCTGGTCCAACGTGCGTATGCAGCAGGCGGTTGCAACGTCTGCCGCTTGCGGTTTTCCGATAGCTCTGGCGGGAGCGGTCGGGAATATCTGGACCGGATGGCAGCATCCTGAGTTGCCGGAAATGAGTTTCGGCTTTATTTACTTGCCCGCGCTCATTGGTATTGTTGCTACCAGTGTGATTTTTGCCCGCTTAGGGGCCAAATTGGCACACCGCCTTGATGGTCGCCTGCTGAAACGTATATTTGCCATTGTGCTGATTATCGTCGGCCTACGATTCCTGCTGAGCTAAGAGTCTTTCCATGTTGCAATACCCACAGATTGATCCGGTCGCAATCGCGATCGGCCCCCTCAAAATTCATTGGTATGGCCTGACCTATCTGGTTGGCTTTGCGGCAGCTTGGTGGTTGGGCAATATCCGCAGCCGGAAGCCTTGGTCGCCGCTCAAAGAAGAACAAGTGGGTGACCTGATTTTCTATATGGCCCTCGGGGTCATTCTCGGCGGCCGTTTTGGCTATGTGGTGTTTTATAACTTCGATGCCTTCGTGGCGGACCCGCTCTGGTTGTTGCGTGTCTGGGAAGGCGGAATGGCGTTCCACGGTGGCTTGCTGGGTGTCATGGTCGCCATGGTGTGGTTTGGCCGCAAAACCGGTGCCGGGTTCTGGAAAATCGCCGATTTCGTGGCTCCGCTGGTGCCAGTGGGGTTAGGCGCAGGCCGTGTCGGTAATTTCATTAATGGCGAGCTTTGGGGCAAACCCACTGACTTGCCTTGGGGCATGGTATTCCCGCAGGCGCAAGACGCGCTGGCCCGGCATCCGTCTCAGTTGTATCAGGTCGCGTTGGAAGGCGTGGCACTGTTTGTCATTCTTTGGTGGTTCTCGGCGAAAGAGCGGCCGAAAATGGCGGTCTCGGGTCTGTTTTTGCTGTGTTACGGCGTGTTCCGTTTTCTGGTCGAGTTTGTCCGCCTACCAGACGCGCATCTGGGTTACCTCGCCTTTGATTGGGTCACTATGGGGCAGGTATTGTCGTTGCCCATGATCATCGCCGGCGCTGCCTTGATTGCCATTGCTTATCGGAGAGAAAAATCATGAAAGCTTACCTCGACCTGATGCAAGACGTGGTTGATAACGGATTCGATAAGGGTGATCGCACCGGCGTGGGAACTCGTTCGGTGTTTGGCCGGCAGATCCGTTTCAATCTGCAGGAAGGCTTTCCGTTAGTGACCACCAAGAAAGTGCACCTGCGCAGTATCATTTACGAGTTGTTGTGGTTCCTGAAAGGCTCCACAGACAACAACTGGCTGAAAGAGCGCAAGGTATCCATCTGGAACGAGTGGGCGCTGGAGAATGGCGATCTGGGCCCTATCTACGGTAAGCAGTGGCGTAGCTGGCAGTGTCACGATGGCGGTGTGATTGATCAGATCAGCGAAGTGATCGATCAGATTCGAAACAAGCCAAACTCCCGGCGTTTGATTGTTTCAGCCTGGAATCCGGCTGAGTTGCCTGATGAGTCTATTGGTCCGCAGGATAACGTGCGGGAAGGGCGTATGGCGTTGGCGCCGTGCCACTGTTTGTTCCAGTTTTATGTGGTGGACGGCAAGCTTTCTTGTCAGCTTTATCAGCGCAGTGCGGATTTGTTCCTGGGGGTGCCGTTTAACATTGCGTCTTATGCGTTGCTGACGCATATGATTGCTCAACAGTGTGATCTGGATGTGGGTGAGTTTGTTCATACGTTTGGCGATTGTCATTTGTATCAGAATCACCTGACCGACGACATTGTGTTTGAGCAGTTGAAGCGTGAGCCAAGGTCTTTGCCGAAGCTGGTGATCAAGCGTAAGCCTGATTCGATTTTTGATTACGAGTTGGAAGATTTCGAGTTTGAGGGCTATGACCCTTATCCGGGCATTAAGGCGCCTATCGCTATTTGACCTTTATCGTGGACTTGGATGGTGGCGGATAAGCGGGGCAAGCCCTCCAAAAAACTGCTCCTTCGCCACATGGATGTGCTCGAGCGTGTTTTGAAAAGCACACCCCGCCCTTTGCTAACTCCAAATTCAAATGGGGATTAGACGAAATGAGAAAAGCACTAATCGTAGCCATGGCCCGAAACCGGGTTATCGGTCGCAACAATGCGCTGCCTTGGTATTTGCCAGGGGATTTGCGTTATTTCAAAGAAGCTACCATGGGTAAGCCCATTATCATGGGGCGGAAAACCTGGGATTCCATTGGTCGGCCATTGCCGGGGCGGATGAACGTGGTTATTTCCCGAAACCCGGAGTGGGAAGCTCCAGCGGGTACAGTAGCGGCGACTTCATTGGATGCAGCATTGGTGAAGGCCGAGGCTCAGGCTGAGTTGGATGGTGGTGAAGAGGTGATGATTATTGGCGGTGGGCAGATCTACGCAGAAGCCCTGCCAATGGTCGATCGGATCTATATCACGCAGGTACACGCCGAGGTTGACGGGGATGCCTACTTTCCGGAAGTGAACTGGGATGAGTGGGAAGAGATCGGACGCGAAGATTTCTCCGCGTCTGATAATAATCCTTACGACTACAGCTTTGTAGTCTATCAGCGCAACCGGTCAAGCTGACCGGTTACGCCAACTGGCTTATGAGCGCGGAGCGCGCTTAGGGCCAGGTTTCCCGCCGGGCTTGCCGCCGCCGGGACGACCTCTACCGCCGTCTTTGCGAGGGCCGCCTGGTTTGCCATCCTTGCGGAAGCTCTTGTTCGGGCCGCCTTTGCGGAAGTTGCCTTTACCGGAAGGGCCACCTCTGCGACGTGGCGGAGCAGATGAAACTTCAGGCAGTGCTTCAGGCTGCTCAAGTGGCAGTGAATCAGGCTGAGAGGCTTCCATCCAGCAGGCCAGAGCGCCGGCTACTGCGGTGATGTCCATGTCGTTGCGTTCGGCGATTTCGTCCAGCAAAGCAATGGCTTTGGCGGCACGGGGATCGTCAGTGAAGCCCAGTAACTGTGCTTCAAACTGCTCGACACGCATTTGCTGCAGCGCAGCGGGTGAGGGCAGTTGGTAAGGTTCCATGGGCGAGTTGGTGGCGCGCTCAAGAGTACGCAACCAGCTACGCTCCCGTGGGGTTACCAGCAAAATGGCTTTACCGGTACGGCCAGCACGGCCAGTACGGCCTACACGGTGGATGTAAGCTTCAGTGTCGTAGGGCACGTCGTAGTTGATCACGTGGGTGATTCTGGGAACGTCCAGACCACGAGCCGCTACGTCGGTGGCAATGATGATGTCTTTCTTGCCACGCTTCAGATCTTCAACGGTTTGCTCACGCTGACGCTGGTTCAAATCGCCGCTCAACGGCGCAACGGCGTGGCCACGGGCTGACAGTTTTTCTGCGAGCAGTGTGGTTTCTGCTTTGGTGCGAACAAAGATGATCGAAGCGTCGAATGGCTCCACTTCCAGAATGCGGGTCAGAGCATCGAGCTTACGTTCGGCGTAAACCGGCAATACAAACTGGGCAATACGCTCAACGGTGCGGGTTTCGCTCTCAATGCGAACTTCCGTGGCGTTCTTCAGGTATGTCTGGGCAACTTTCTTGATCTGCGGCGGCATGGTGGCCGAGAACAGAGCACGCTGACAGTTCGGCGGTGTTTTGGACAGGATCGCCTCAACATCGTCGATAAAGCCCATACGAAGCATTTCGTCGGCTTCATCAAGAACCAGAGCTTTCAGATTTTCCAGTCTCAGGGTGCCTTTACGCAGGTGGTCCAGCATTCGGCCGGGCGTACCAACGATCACTTGAGCGCCGCGCTTCAAGCCGCGAATCTGCGGGGCGAAGTCCTGGCCGCCGTAGATCGGAAGAACGTGGAATTGCTTGAATTTACTGGCGTAGGTTGTAAAGGCTTCAGCGACCTGGATAGCCAGTTCCCGGGTAGGGGCCAGCACCAGGATCTGGGGCTGGGCAATGTTCGGGTCAATGCGGCTCAGCAAAGGTAGGGCAAACGCCGCAGTTTTCCCGGTGCCGGTCTGGGCGACACCTAACAAATGGTTGCCGGCCAACAGGGCGGGAATGGATTGCGCCTGGATGGGCGATGGTGTTTCGTAGCCAACGGCGGATACGGCTTCCAGGACGGCTGGGTCCAGCCCCAGTTCGGCAAAAGACAATTCTGACATGAATGTACTCGGTATTCGGAGGATATGACATTGCAAACGCAATGCATGATTTTCGAGGATTATAGTCGTTTTGTGGCGCTATTGACATATTTTATGCGGTAGGTCAGGTAGGTAGTTGCCGGGGCAGCCGTCTTGCCAGCTGTTAGGAACTTGGGCAATCTCTGATGTTTGCAGGCTAACGGTGGGAGAAAAAGTATGAGAATTGATGAGCTTTTAGAGGGCGTACGCCAAGGCCTGGCGGTGGTGATACCCGCGAGTTGGGGGCAAGGGAGAGCGAGTTTTGGTGGTGTGGTTGCAGCGCTAACCTACGAAGTGGTGGCTTCCAGGGTGGCTCCCGGGCGGCCTGTTCGTGCCATGCAGGTTTCTTTCGTTGGGCCGGTGGAAGCGGATGTTCCTGCGGTTTTCGAGGTGGAGGTTCTTCGTGAAGGAAAAGCAGCCTCACAGGTAACCGGGCGTATTGTTCAGAATGGCGAGCCTCGTTTGGTTTGTTTGGCGAGTTTTGGTGGTGATCGCGATTCCGCTGTTCAGGTGACTCCTATAGAGGGGCCCGTTGCCAAACCTGTTGAGGAGTGTCCGGAGCTTCCTTACATCAAGGGCGTAACTCCGGAATTTACTCAGCATATTGAAATGCGCTGGGCGTTTGGGAATATGCCGTTTTCCGGTAAAGGTGGGCGCGAGATGGGCGGCTGGATGCAGTTCCGGGAAGCGCCGGATGCTATGACGGATGCCCACATTATTGCTTTGGCGGACGCATGGCCGCCCGCTATCTTGCCGTACTTGAAAGGGCCGGCTCCGGCGAGCTCATTGAGCTGGAATCTTGAAATTATTCATCCAAGGCCTGTGATCGCCCCCGGCGACTGGTTGTTATACCGGGCTACGGTTGATCAAGCGGGGTCAGGCTATGGGCATACCCATGCGGGTATTTGGACCGCTAGCGGAGAGTTGGTAGCTTTAAGCCGGCAAGCGGTTACCGTTTTTGGTTGAAGAGTAGATGGCTGCGTTCAGGCAGCCATCTCGTGTTTCAATGCATCAATAATGACTCTGGCAAACGAGCTTGGCGAGTCTTCCTGCAGGAAGTGCCCGCCCGGGAGAGTCATGTGCGGTTGCCCATGCGCGCCGGGTATGCGGCGCTGCATTTGGCGATCAACTCCGCGGGTGATGGGGTCGCCGCTGCTGAAGCAAGTGATGAAGGGTTTGCGCCACTTTTCGAGCTTGCGCCAGGCTTCGCGATTCGCTGCGCCGGATACATCGGCATGTGATGTAGGGATCAGCGCAGGGAAGGCTCTGGCGCCGCCTTTGTATTCGTCCCGTGGAAATGGCGCTTCGTAAGCGGCTAATTCCCGCTTCGTCAGTGTTCTTTCGGTGCCGAGTTGTACCATTTTACTGACCGGAAACCAGGGACTGTGGCTGGCAAAGGCTTTCCAGACTTTAAACGTTGTCGAAACCCGGGTGTCGCCGGTAGGCAGCATGCCGTTTCCAACAATGATGCGGTTGAACCGGTCCGGATTATCGGTCGCCAATCGTAACCCGAGCAACGATCCCCAGTTTTGACAAACCAGCGTGGCTCCCCGGATGTCTAGGGCTTCCAGCCAATGGGACAGCCAGCGTAGATGGTTGTCGTAGGAATAATCGCTGAGCGATGCGGGCTTGTCGGATTTTCCAAAACCGATCAAATCGGGTGCCAGTACTCGGTGGCCGGCCGCGGCAACAATCGGGATCATGTGCCGGTAAAGGTACGACCACGTGGGCTCGCCGTGCAACATGATCACGGGAGCTCCGTTAGCGGGACCCTCTTCCACGAAATGCATTCGCAGGCCGGGTTCGACCTCTTGGTAATTTGGAAGAAACGGGTAATCCGGTAGGCCTTCGAAGCGGGCTTCGTCGGTTCTCAGGATACGCATGCCATCGACTGTCCTAACTGATTGGGTGCGCGATTGCCGGTCGACAATCTTAGGTATCCAGAATAGAACAGATGGCACGTTTGTTTGTTTGAGTTGCGTAACAGAGCGTTGTCGGTTTGAATCCGAGCTTGTCATATTGCGCTTTTTTAGCGAAAAAGGCTGTCAATCAAGGCCATCTTTCGGGTCGATCACGGGGCGGCGATTGGACCGCTTGTCATCCCAGTCAAGTTCATTGGGGTCGTACCAGCCAATTGCCTCCAAAACTTTTTCACGGGTTCGGGCCGACAGGGTTGGCCAGAGTTCCTGGAAGTCGTTTAGCCCCATCTCGCGATAGCGTTGTTGTTTGCTGTTCAAGCGGTTGATGATTTTGGGAAGCTGCAAAGCTTCTCCCAACTGTCCGGGCACGAGAACTTCCTGCCCCATCACTTTGCGGCGATGCATGCGGGCGGCGAGTACTCGTCGCAATTCGGTGGCTGCGTCAAGTGCCGTCTCAATGCTGAAGTTTTCAGAAGGCAGTGGCATAACAAGTTCAATGGTTGGTCAATAACCATCAACTATAACGCGAAGTTGACCACAGTGGCCACGCTGTCATGGTAGTCTTAGCTTCCCTTTGTACTCCTGTTTGTAGGACTGATCCGATATGTACGCCAAGCTTGAAACACGAACTTTTCTGGCGATGCTGGTGGGCGTTTCTTTAGCATTCGTCTTGTTGATGAAACCGTTCTTTGGTCCTATTTTTTGGGCCGTGGCTGTTGCGTTGATCTTTCATCCCGTCCAACAGCTTCTTCATAAAAAGCTGGGTGACAGGCCCAATATCAATGCCCTGATAACACTCTTTGTGTGTTTGGTGATCGTCATTATTCCGGTTCTCGTTCTGGGTACTGCGATGATTGGCGAAGGGGTAGGCATCTACCAGAAAATCCAGGATGGCGAGATCCGCCCCGGCGAATACATCGATCAGGTCAACAAATCATTCCCGGCGATACAGTCCCTCTTGGCGCAATTTGATATCAACGTTGCAGAACTTAGGGATCGAACGGTGAGTGCCTTTTTGGGGGGTAGTCAGTTTTTGGCCAAGCAGGCGTTAGGGGTGGGGCAGAATACGTTCCAGTTTTTCCTTGGGCTGGCGTTGATGATCTATCTGGCGTTCTTTCTGCTTCGGGACGGCAGCAAGCTGGTGGAATTGATGATCAAGGCGTTGCCGCTAGGAGATGAACGGGAGCGTTTGTTGTTTGCGAAGTTTGCGGAAGTAACCCGGGCGACGGTCAAGGGCAACCTCCTGATCGCGATCATTCAGGGGGCTCTGGGGGGCATCATTTTCGCTGTGCTCGGCATTACCGGAGCCTTGCTGTGGGGGGTGGTCATGGCGATTGTGTCGTTGTTGCCCGCGGTTGGTGCCGCCATTGTATGGGTGCCGGCGGCTATCTATCTGGCTGCGGTTGGTGACCTTGTCTCGGCGGTCGTGCTCACGGTATTTGGTGTGGTGGTGATTGGTCTGGCCGATAATCTGCTACGGCCTATTTTGGTGGGGCGCGACACCAAGTTGCCGGATTATCTGGTACTGCTGTCAACGCTCGGCGGGATTGCCATGTTTGGTATTAACGGGTTTGTCATGGGGCCTTTGGTGGCGGCTTTGTTCATGGCTTTCTGGGGCATCTTTATCCGGGAGTTCAGTGAAGGGGCGGAACAAGAAGCGCGACAACCGAACAGTGATCAAAGTTCTGAGCCGTAAAATATGTTACGGTTTTTTTAAGTCATAGCTAAGCTGTGCGCCCAACATAATAACTAGACAGGTACTGCAAGGTATCAGGAGTAAAGCAGGTGAGAACCATGAAAACAGTTGCACGTCATTTCGGTAAATCGACGCTGTTGGTGGGAGCCATCACAATGGCGGGGCTGGCTTCGGCGGCTCAGGCCAACGATACGATTGCCCTCAAACATGCGCTTTATGGAGCTGGCTATAACATCACCAATGTTAGCCCAACCATGGATGACAGTACGCGTGCTGAGTTGGTTCGCTTTCAAGAAGATCAAGGGTTGAAAGCCAGCGGCATGGTCACTGAGGAAACGAAAAAAGTGCTGGGAATGGTCCCTGTCCAGCAGGCTGCCTCAGCAACTGCCAGCAGCGCGGCGGCTCCGGCCCCGGCTACAACCGCCAAGCCCGAAAAAGCAGATGCTAAACCGGCTACCGAGAAATCCGGAAAATCGGAAGACGACGATACCTGGTCGCTCTGGTGAGTGGCCCGCTCGAAATAAAAAAGCCCGGCTCTGAATGAGTCGGGCTTTTTTGTTGTCGGGGCGGGTCAGTCCAGTTTGGACGTATCTCTGACCGCGCCTTTGTCTGCACTGGTTGCCAACAGAGCATAGGCCTTGAGTGCTGTTGAAACTTTGCGCTCTCTGGGCTGATCCGGCTTCCAGCCTTTTGCGTCACGTTGACGGCGACGCTCACTTAGCTCGTCATCGCTGAGCTGCACGTTGATCGAGCGGTTCGGGATGTCGATCAGAATGGTGTCACCGTCTTCGATCAGGCCAATCGCGCCGCCGGCTGCGGCTTCGGGTGAGGCGTGGCCAATAGACAGGCCTGAGGTGCCGCCCGAGAACCGGCCATCGGTCAATAAGGCACACTCTTTACCCAGCCCTTTGGATTTCAGGTAACTGGTGGGGTACAGCATTTCCTGCATGCCAGGGCCACCGCGAGGCCCTTCGTAGCGAATGATAACCACATCGCCCGATTTCACTTCATCGTTGAGAATGCCGGCGACGGCAGAGTCCTGACTTTCAAACACCTTGGCCTTACCTTCGAAGACAAAGATGCTTTCATCAACGCCTGCCGTTTTCACCACGCATCCGTCCAGTGCGATGTTGCCGTAAAGCACAGCAAGGCCGCCTTCGGATGAGTAGGCGTTTTCAACCGAGCGGATGCAGCCGTTTTCGCGGTCACCGTCGAGGCTTGGCCAGCGAGTGCTCTGGCTGAACGCGGTCTGGGTCGGGATACCCGCAGGGCCAGCTTTGTAGAATTCGATCACTTCAGGCGTGGGCGACTGCATGATGTCCCAAGTCTGGAGAGCTTCTTTCATGGTCTTGCTGTGGACGGTTGGCAGGTTAGTGTTGATCAACCCTCCGCGGTCCAGTTCGCCCAGAATACCCATGATGCCGCCCGCGCGGTGCACGTCTTCCATGTGGTATTTCGGCGAGTTTGGCGCCACTTTACACAATTGAGGAACTTCCCGGGACAAACGGTCGATGTCTGCCAGGTCGAAGTTCACTTCGCCTTCTTGGGCCGCAGCAAGCAGGTGCAGAATAGTGTTGGTGGAACCACCCATGGCGATATCCATCACCATCGCGTTCTTGAACGATTCGAGTGACGCAATGCTGCGCGGCAATACGCTGTCGTCATCCTGCTCGTAGTAGCGCCGGGTGTTTTCCACAATCTGGCGGCCGGCTTTCAGGAACAATTGCTCGCGGTCGGCGTGGGTTGCCAGCATAGATCCATTACCCGGCAGTGCCAAACCAATGGCTTCGGCCAGACAGTTCATGGAGTTAGCGGTGAACATGCCAGAGCAGGAGCCGCAAGTCGGGCAGGCGCTGCGCTCGTATTCGGCCACCTTCTCGTCGCTGGCGGTTGGGTCGGCGGCGATCACCATGGCATCGACCAAGTCGAGCTTGTTCTCGGACAGCTTGGTTTTACCCGCTTCCATTGGGCCACCGGAAACAAAAATAGCGGGAATGTTCAGGCGCAGGGCAGCCATCAGCATGCCCGGGGTGATCTTGTCGCAGTTGGAAATGCACACCAGCGCATCGGCACAGTGCGCGTTGGCCATATACTCGACTGAGTCGGCGATGATTTCACGGGACGGTAAAGAATACAGCATGCCGTCGTGACCCATGGCGATGCCATCATCAACCGCGATGGTGTTAAATTCTTTGGCAACACCGCCGGCCTCTTCAATTTCACGGCAGACCAACTGGCCCAGATCCTTCAAGTGAACATGGCCCGGCACAAATTGGGTAAAAGAGTTCACAACGGCAATGATGGGTTTGCCGAAATCCTCGTTTTTCATACCGGTTGCACGCCATAGGGCGCGAGCTCCGGCCATGTTTCGGCCGGCTGTCGATGTGTGCGAACGATACTGGGGCATGATGTGCTTTTCTCTCCCGATTGATCTTGTTGAGACTATAGTTAACGCAGTAGATACCAGAGGATACCAGATTCGGCGCGTTCGCATGGCTGTTTTGGCCGTGTGTGATTACAATGTGTAACAACGGTATTCATTATTTCGAGAGTTTGTTTATGGGAAGCCAGGAACGGCTAACGCTTCGTCGATTGAAAGACTTCAACCCCCTTGGCCGGCTGACAGACGGGCAGTTGGTGGTATTGGCCAACCGCGCCGAGCGCCGCGCCTTTAAACGGGGGGCGAAAATCCTCGAACGTGGCGTGCGGGACGGGTTGGATTACTTTTTGATTTCCGGCTCGGTGCAGTTGGCGTCTCATGATGGCCGGCATTCGGAAATTCAGGCCGGGACAGACAAGGCGGTTAACCCGATTGCCCGGCTTCAGCCCAGAATGTATGACGTCAAAGCATTGGAGCCGTGTGAGTTTCTGGTGGTTGAGCAGGAAACCCTCAATCAGCTTTTGCGTGATGCGCCAGTGGCTCAGGATGGCATGGCATCAACGGTCGATGAAGTTGGGCAGAGCGAAGAGCACCAATTGTTAATGGAGTTCTATGCGGAGCTTCGGTCCAACCAGTTGCAACTGCCAAGTGTGCCGGATGTTGCCTGGAAAGTGCGCCGACTTGTTGAGCGTGAGGATACTGGTGCAACCGAGGTGGCCGGAGCCGTGTCGGCTGACCCGGCCATGGCTGCGAAACTGGTTCGCGCCTGCAATAGTCCGTTATACCGCGGCTTTAGTGACGTTCGTAGCGTGCAGGAAACGGTGATCCGATTGGGGATGCGAACAACGCGGCAGTTGGTGACGGTGTTTGCCATGCGTGAGGTCTTTAAATCCCAGCAGCCAACGTTAAAGAAAGAAATGGAAGCACTTTGGCAGCATTCGCGCGAGGTGGCTGCTTTATGTTGGGTGCTGGCAGATCATGCAACCGGTGTAAATCCGGAAGAAGCGATGCTGGCGGGGTTATTGCACGATGTGGGTGTGGTGCCGGTGCTGGTGCAGGCTGAAAAGCATGTCAATTTGTTTGCAGATGAAAAGAACCTACAGCATGCTGTCTCAGAGTTGCGGGCGGATGTGAGTTGCGCCGTCCTGGAGAATTGGTCGTTTCCTAAAAACTTTATTGAAGCGGCTCGTTATGCCGAAGATTGGAGCTACGAGAGCCGTGAACCTTCACCTCAGCTTGTGGATATCGTGATTGTTGCTCAAATGCACGCCATGATTGGATCCAGCAAGAGCGCCGGTTTGCCAGCTTTCGATCAGGTGCCTGCCTGGCGTCGCTTGGGTGAGCTAGAGCTAAATGCATCCCGTAGTTTGCAAGTGCTCAGTGAAGCGAGGGATCGAGTAAATGAAGCTCAGAAGCTTTTGTCTGGCCGCTAAATTAACACAATCGGGGTCTGCTTTGCAGTGATTGAAACCCATATGAATGTGCCTATATTCCCGTTGAATTCTGTTGTCTTGCCTCAAGGGCGCATTCCATTGCAGCTGTTCGAGCCTCGATACATCGATATGCTGAGCCGATGCCTGAAGGAAGATCGCGGTTTTGTGATAGTGCTCTTGCAGAAAGGCCCTGAAACCTCGAAGACTGCTGCTTTTTATGACATTGGCACCTATGTGCGCATTATTGATTTCCAGCAACTGGATAACGGCTTGTTGGGGATCACCGTGGAAGGCGAAAGCAAGGTGTCGGTGGTGCGGACCTGGCAGCAGGAAGATGGCTTGAATCTGGGTGACGTGGAATGTTTGATGTCCGAGGCCGAGAGCGATGTGCCGGAGCGTTACCAGGAATTGCCTTCGGTGCTCAGGGCATTGTTTCGGCACCCTGCGATACAGAATCTCGACATGAAGGTGGACTTTGACGATGCCCGTCATGTTGGGTGGCGTCTTACTGAATTATTGCCCCTGGATACCCCGGAAAAACAACGATTGGCCGAGTTGCAGGATCCGCTGGAGCGTCTCGACCGGCTTCAACGTCTTTTGGAAGCGCTTGAAGGCGAAGGTTAAAGCTTCGGTGCATAGCTCTGTAAAGCAAGATCCCACTGCTCGCTAATGTAAAAAACGCTAAACACTACCCAGATGATAAGAGCGATCCAGGAAACCGCCTCGGCCTTGATAGGAACCCGGTCATAGCGGCTATAGCTCGCTCTGATGATTCCGGTAATCGCCAGCCCAAGAAAAAAACCTCCCAAAACGTCTGTGAACCAGTGTACCCCGAGATAAAGTCGGCTGAGGGCTATCGGGATCAAGGGTAAAGACAACAACACATAGCTTTGCCATCGTTGTTTTTGAGCGTTTTCGCCGGCAATAAAGCTGGCGGCCAGTGTTACCAAAACCGTAGCGCCGGCCGTGTGGCCACTTGGAAAAGCTCCGGACTCAGGGGGGCTAAACACTTGGTCGGGACGGCTTATGCCGATACCAGCTTTGAGCAACCAAACACTGACCATGGTTAGCAATGCTGCTGTGATGATGTGGAGGGCAGCTGCGTAGTAACCCCTGAACACGAGACAGACAGTTGCCAAAACGGCGCCTGCGACTAACACAGGGGGATCGCCGGCCAGTGTAAAAGCGATCATTGGTAGGTCCAGCAGCGGTTGCCGGAGCAATTGGAACCATTCACTGACCAATTGATTGAGCAAAAACAAGTGGCCGCTAAGCGTGACCAATTGGGCAAGAATCAGGAACAGCGCCAAGGCCGTGGTGGCCATCATGAGAGAAGGCAGCGGAAATTCGCCGCGGTGGGCGGGGCGAGCGCTCGTGTATAAACGCCAGAAACGGTGGGTGGCATCATAGGCTGCCATTCGCGTTTCCAGCCAGTGATACAGGCGGCTGCCTTCACCAAGGCCGAGTCGCATTCGAAGGGCTATGAAATACACAATGAGTAATGCCGCGCCACTGATGCCGAGAACCAAATAGAAATGTGGCGGAGGCTTGATGCCGGTCGCGAGTGCTGCGCCAACCAGATAGCCCGGCAGGATGTAAGTCAGCGCCCAACCGACCGCAGACAGTAGATTAAATAACAGGAACCGTTGCCAGGGCATGTAAAAGGCGCCGGCAATCAGGGGGATAATAGGACGTATAGGGCCTACAAAGCGCCCGATAATGACGCTCTTGCCCCCGTGAGCATGGAAAAACGCTTCCCCGCGGGCTAGCAGTTTAGGGTAGCGGCTCAGTGGCCACACCGAATGTAAGCGCCCTTGAAGTAAGCGGCCAATGGCAAAGCTCAACACGTCGCCCGCCACCGCGCCTACGCCCGCCCAGACCAGGGCTTCTGTCAGCGGCATGCCGGATTTGCCGGCTAAAGCCGCAAACGCAAACAGCATGGCCACACCGGGCACAATGATGCCCGCCACGGCGAGAGATTCAATGAAGGCTGTTGCAGCTAAAGCCAGCGCTAGCCATCCCGGGTTGGCTGCAACCCATGTTGTTGCCTCGTTAAGCCAGGTTTCAGTCATGCTTTAACCGGTTCTCCGGGGCTAAACCAAGCTGAATTGGCCCCTCTTGTGTGCGCTTCTTCCATAGCGCTTGTAGCGCGAGAGCGTAATGAGTAGGTGCTGGTGTCGCCATTGCCGCGGGTGGTGCACCCCAGGCTAACGGATACTTTTCCGACTTCGGGCCAGTCTTGCTCAATGAGGTTACGGCGAATGCGTTCAGCGATTACCCGCACGCCCTCCTCGGGTGTAAAAGGGAGGATCAGGAAAAACTCGGATTCATTGACTGTGTATAAGGTATCACCTGTTCGAACGGTTTCGAACAGGTGCTCGGTTATGTTCTTCAGCAAGTTTTGAAGCCCGTTTTTGCCGTGCAAATCCCGAATTTCATCGGCGTGGTTCAGGCCGATGCTGACAACAGAAAGTGGGTGGCCGGTGGCAATGGCCCGGCTGATTTCTTTTTGCAGTGTTTCATCGAGAAAGCGGGCGTTATGAGCGCCAGTAACCGGATCTGTCGTGGAAAGGTTTTGAGCAGACTGCGCCATGTAGTCGTATCCCCAGATATAGAGCCCGACCACTGCCAGCATGAGCGCCAACCCCGAGCTGGATATCAATGCGTCAGCGAGCGGTTGCCTGATCCATAATGAAACAGACACGGTTGCGACTAATAAAGCCGACAGCGCTAGCCCTTGACGCAGGGGTAAAATCGTCAGGTTAAGAACCAGTAGAGGCATGGCCCAATGGCTGATGCCCGGTGCATCGAGTGTGAAGCAGGAGATGAATAGCCCAATGTTCAGCAGGCTGAGAATGACCAGGTGCCCCGGAGCCGACAGCTGCTGGCGGCGAGAAATAAACGTGTAGATCAGGCCTGCGAACAGCAATGTCGCCATCATCGAGGCAAGGTAGAATAACGGGTAAAAACCATAGCGCAGATTCTGAAATGCCAGTGCACTGATAAAAACGGCAGCCAGTGTGTAGGCCACGCTGTGTGACCAGGTTCTTAGTCGGGTCTCGGTCATTGTGCAGCCCCCTTGGTACCTGAAAGCTCGTGAGGCACTGGATTGCTATAGGTCTGGGTGCGGTTGCCACCTTGTTGTTGGGCTCGCCTTAGCGCATTTGAAGCGCTGATTTGTAAACTGTCGGCATCATCGCCAATGTTTAGGCCCGCAACGCCAACGCTGACGGTCAGTTTCAAACCGTGCGAGGCCATCAGGGTGCACAGGCCAATCCGGATACGCTCGGCGGTATCTGCCGCTTCTGCGGTGTTGGTGCCCGGCAGTATTGCCAGAAACTGTAAATCGGCCATGCGGTAATAAGTATCAAAATCCCGGAGCTGTGAATGCAGATATCGGCCGATGCGGGGCAGAATAGCGCTGATGTCGGCATCCGGAGCCGTGTCGCTCAGGTGGGTGTCTAGTCCAATCGCCATGGCCGAAAGATGCGTGCCTTCCCGTTCGCTGCGTTGTATTTCCTTGTGTAAATCTGCTGACAAGTACTCTCGGCTTGCAGCTTGGGTTAGTTGGTCGGTGCGCCGCAAAGGCTTTAGTTGGCGGTCTTTGTATTTTTGCAAAAAGATCAGGATCGCCCCAAGCAGGGTGGAGAGCACAAAGGCGCTAATCATCTGGTGGCGGTCAGGCAGCGTGATGAGCCATTGCGTACTGGAGATCACGAAAATAACCCCTACGATGGTCACGACAGTTGCCAGGTAAGCCGGAACAAACCCGAATGTGATCAAAGGCAGGGCATACAGCCAGTGGCTCAGAGCCCAGGGGCCACGCCATAGGGCGGTAAACAGCGCTAAGTTCAGGGTAATAAAAAACAGAATGCGCAGTTGTCGCCACGGCATAGATTGTCTGCGGCGGTTGCCGTGCATGCCGGTCAGAAACAAACCCGCTGTAGACGCTGCTGCAGCTGCCGCTAGAGGTTCTCTCAAAGCGGCAAAGCCCGCCGCGGTCAACGCCAGAACGATAAAACCTATTTTCGAGAGTTTGCTAGGCAGAAATTTTTCGGCCAACTGGGGCATGGTGACAGTCCTATACCGGCACATCCGTTGAATAATGAATCCTGTGCAGCGGTATAATAGTCGTTTGGGGTGCGGACTTGAAACGGGAAAGGTAAAGTAACCCACCGGTTTTGGATTCAGCTTGCAAATAAGAAGGTATATCAATGAACGTTGCAGCGTATATGACGGAGCTGGGCCAACAGGCTCGGGCCGCCGCACGAGAAGTTGCCCGATCGTCGACTGACGTAAGAAATCACGCGCTTTCCGCCACCGCAGAAGCACTCGACGGTGCTCGGGCGGAGCTTGCGCAGGCCAATCAGAAAGATCTGGAAAACGGGCGGGCGAACGGATTGGATGCTGCCATGCTGGATCGGTTAGAGCTGACCCCCGCGCGCATCGATACGATGATCGAAGGTCTGAAACAAGTGGCAACCTTGCCAGATCCGGTGGGCGAGATCACGGACATGAACTATCGTCCGTCTGGCATTCAAGTCGGCAAGATGCGGGTGCCTCTGGGGGTGATTGGCATTATTTACGAGTCACGCCCGAATGTGACGGTTGAAGCCGCCAGCCTGTGCCTGAAATCCGGCAATGCGACCATTCTTCGGGGCGGCTCTGAAGCCATTCATTCTAATCAAGCCGTGGCCGCATGTATTGCTCAGGGCCTGGCTGCCGCAGGATTGCCAGAAACGGCTGTCCAAGTGGTTGAAACCACTGACCGTGATGCCGTAGGCGAATTGATCACCATGCCGCAGTATGTGGATGTGATTGTGCCCCGGGGCGGCAAAGGGTTGATTGAGCGTATCTCCCGGGATGCCAAAGTGCCGGTGATCAAACACCTTGATGGTGTGTGCCACGTTTATATCGATAGTCACGCCGATCCCGAGAAAGCGATCAAGGTTGCTGTGAACGCCAAAACCCACCGCTATGGCACCTGCAACACCATGGAAACTTTGCTGGTGGATCAGGAAATTGCCGAAGATATCCTGACTTTGCTGGCGGCTGAGTTTGATGCAAAAGGTGTTGAACTTCGCGGCTGCGAACGAACCTTGAAGATTCTGCCTGGCATTGTTGCGGCGACCGAAGACGATTGGCATGAAGAATACCTTGCCCCGATTCTCGCGGTGCGCGTGGTGGACGGGTTGAGCGGTGCCATTGATCACATCAATCGCTACAGCTCTCAACATACCGAAAGCATCATTACCGAAAACTATACCCGCGCGCGTCGTTTTCTTACCGAAGTGGATTCCAGTTCCGTGATGGTTAACGCCTCAACGCGGTTTGCGGATGGTTTCGAGTATGGTTTGGGAGCGGAAATTGGCATCTCTACCGACAAGATTCATGCCCGTGGTCCGGTTGGGCTGCATGGCCTGACCTCCCAGAAGTATGTGGTGTTCGGTGACGGCCACGTTCGGGCCTGATTGATGCACGTAATCTACGGCGGCACCTTCGACCCGATCCACCACGGGCACCTGAGGCTGGCACTGGAAGTGGCCGACGCGTTGCAGGTGGAGAGGATGGATTTGATGCCTTGCCACATTCCACCCCATCGAAATGGCACGGGGGCAACCTCGGCTCAGCGGCTCGACATGATTCGCCTTGCCGTTGAAGGCGAGGCGCGCTTGAGTGTTGATGATCGTGAGTTACAACGTGCAGGGGCATCCTACACAGCGGATACCCTGCGGCAGTTGCGGCAGGAACTGGGCCCGAACCAGCCGCTGGTGATGGTGCTGGGTACCGATGCCTTCGCTGGCTTTGATCAATGGCGCGATTGGCGAGAAATTCCGCAGTTGGCACATATTGTTGTGGTTCGCCGGCCCGGCTCTGATTTGCCGACCGGGAGTGTGGCCAGTGGCTTGCTTGAAGAGCGTCGTGCAGAAACGGCAAACGATCTCTGGCAGGCTCCCGCCGGCAAGATACTGGGGTTTGATGCACCGCTCATGGAAATATCGGCAACGGGTATTCGCCAACGAATTTCCGACGGGCATTCTCCGCGTTACCTGTTGCCCGATTCGGTCTTGCAGAGAATTCATGAGCAAGGCCTGTATGGTGCCTGCCCCGACAGAAACTTTTAGTGCTACAATCGCGCTTGAATATCACTAATCGGGCGGCCATTTGGGCCAGGGCCCGGAACACAGGGTAATTATGCAGGCAGAACAACTGAAAGATCTGGTCGTAAACGCGCTGGAAGACATCAAAGCGCAAGACATCAGCGTGGTTGATGTTCGTGACCGTACCAGCGTAACTGATTTTATGGTTCTCGCATCGGGTACCTCCAGCCGGCACGTGAAATCACTCGCTGATTCCGTGGTAATCGAAGCCAAAGAGCAGGGGATGCGAGCCAATAACGTAGAAGGTGCGCCGGGCAGCGACTGGATTCTTGTAGATCTGGGCGACGTGGTTGTGCATCTGATGCTGCCAGCAGCCCGGGAATTCTACGATCTTGAACGCTTCTGGCGTGATGCGCCAGATGCTGGCGCGGCAGGCAGCGAGTAATCATGCGCCTGCGATTGATCTGCGTGGGGCAGAAGATGCCCGACTGGGTCACTGCGGGGTATAACGATTATGCGCGCCGGATGCCTCCGGAGCTGCCCCTTGAGTTGACTGAAATTGCCATGCCTCACCGCGGCAAAAACCCCGATATCCCGAGACTCATGCAGCGTGAAAGCGATTCTATCCTTTCCGCTGTTGGTCAGAGAGATACGGTAATTGCGCTGGAAGTGGGCGGGCGCCCGTGGTCAACTGAAAAACTTGCCAGCCAGCTGGAACGCTGGCAGCAAGATGGTCAGGACGTGTCGTTCCTGGTGGGTGGCCCGGATGGCTTAGCTGATGCCTGCCGGCAACGAGCCGACCAACAATGGTCACTTTCTCCTCTTACCTTACCCCATCCTTTGGTGCGCATCCTCCTTGCCGAGCAGCTGTATCGTGCCTGGTCCATCACACGTAATCATCCATATCACCGGGCCTAGGACACTCTATGGCTTGGGGTGAATTCAAAGACACCGCTGCAGAACGCCGGTTATTTCAACGCCGTGCGTTGGTGATGTTGCTGTTCGTCATGTTGTTGATGACGGGACTGCTGGCCCGCATGTATCAATTGCAGGTCGTTGAGCACGATGTTTACACCACGCTGTCGGATAAGAACCGCGTGCAGGTCCAATCGGTGCCACCACCTCGTGGTCTGGTTTATGACCGGAACGGAGAGCTGCTGGCGGAAAACCGGCCAGTTTTCAGTCTGACGATCGTGCCCGAACGGGCCGCGCCCATTGACGATACCCTGGACCGCTTGGGGCGGATAATCGACATTGCTGATGAAGATCTTGAGCGCTTTAAAAAACGCTTGAACGAGCCTCGCCGACCGTTTCAGGAAATCCCCTTGTTTTACGATCTGGGTGAATCGGATATCGCCAGGATGGCGGTACACCGGCATGAGTTTCCGGGCGTTGAAGTCACTGCAGAACTGGTTCGTTATTACCCGCACAGCGATCTCACCGCCCATGCCTTGGGCTTTGTTGGCCGTATTAACCGCGACGAGTTGAACAGGATTGACCCGGTCAACTATGCGGGTACCAACTACATCGGAAAATCCGGGATTGAGCGTTTCTACGAAGAAGTCTTGCACGGCCGGGTTGGCTATCAGCACGTAGAGACGAATGCCCGAGGTCGCATTTTGCGCGTGTTGGAGCGTGAAAATCCTGTGCCGGGGGAAGATCTCGAATTGCATCTGGACTTGCGTCTGCAGCGTAAAGCTCATGAGTTACTGGAAGGCCGGCGTGGAGCCATTGTCGCGATCGAACCGGCCACAGGTGGCATTCTGGCGCTGGCCAGTGTGCCTGGTTTCGATACCAACAAGTTTGTCACCGGTATCAGCGTGGCGGATTATCGTGCGCTCAGCGAAAGCATCGACAAGCCTCTCTTTAACCGGGCGTTGAGGGGGCAATACCCGCCGGGCTCTACCATAAAGCCAATGATGGCGGTGGCCGCTCTGGATAGCGGAGTAACAACCCGCGACCGAAAAATCTGGGATCCGGGATACTACCAGCTACGGGAAGGTGGCCGCCGGTATCGTGACTGGAAACGTTCCGGGCATGGCTGGGTCGATCTGAAAGATGCAGTGGCACAGTCTTGTGATGTCTATTTTTATGATGCGGCCGTCGAAATGGGCGTTGGTACGATGCACAAGTATCTTTCGGCGTTTGGTTTTGGTGAAGACGCAACGTTAGACGTTTCCGGTGCTTTGAGCGGCCTTCTGCCATCCGATGACTGGAAGCGCGCCATGCGAAATGAGCGTTGGTACCCGGGAGATTCTGTGAACATGGGTATTGGCCAGGGGTTCTTCTTGGCCACACCGCTGCAACTGGCCACAGCGACTGCTCTGGTGGCCAATCGGGGCGAGTGGGTTGAGCCTCGTTTGTTAAAGGATATTCGCGGCGAACGGTCGGCGGACGAGTTTTTACCAGCTGAAACTCACAACCCGCTGGTGCTGAAAGATCCGGAAAACTGGGAATACGTTGTCGATACCATGGAAGAAGTCATGCATGGGGCGAAAGGTACCGCCCGCCGGGCTGGCGCCGATGCTAACTATCGAATGGCGGGCAAAACCGGTACGGCGCAGGTATTTAGCCTGGGCCAAGATGAAGAATACGATGCCGAAGAGGTTCGGGAACGACTGCGCGACCATGCGTTGTTTGTAGGCTTTGCACCGGCGGATGACCCCAAGATTGCCGTCGCCATTATTGTTGAAAATGGCGGTGGTGGCAGCAGCGTTGCCGCGCCAGTGGCTCGGGGGTTGTTTGATGCCTGGCTGGAAGAGTTTCCCGCAGCAGAGACAAACCAGTTGCTGGGGCAGTTGACCCGGAACGGGAGTGAGCAGTGATGGGATTAGGAAACGATTTGTTGGGTGCTCAGGCAGGTGCCGGTTTAGGGCGGTCGCGAAGCATCTGGAACGTGTTGCACCTCGATCCGATTTTGCTGTTTCTTCTCATGATTCTGGTCGGTGGTGGCCTGTTTGTACTTTACAGTGGTGCTGACAGAAACATTGAAGTCGTCAAGGCTCAGGGCATTCGATTGGCGGTGGCGTTTGGTGTCATGCTGGTGTTTGCTCAGCTCGACCCAGCGGTATTCCGGCGTTGGTCGCCTTGGCTGTACGTGCTTGGGTTAGCTGGGTTGGTGGCCGTCTTGCTGGTGGGGGTGGGCGCGAAAGGCGCGCAGCGCTGGTTAGCGATTCCGGGGCTGCCAAGGTTCCAACCGTCAGAGTTGATGAAGTTGGTGGTCCCTATGATGGCTGCCTGGTACCTCTCCCGTCATTTCCTGCCCCCGACCTTCGGCCGTGTGATGGTTGGGCTGTTCATCGTACTGCTTCCGATGTTTTTGATTGTTCAGCAGCCTGATTTGGGCACCTCGCTGCTGGTAGGGATGGCTGGTATTTTTGTTGTATTTTTTGCCGGTATGAGCTGGAAACTGATCACTGCGTTTTTCGGTGTGGTGTCGGTTTCCGCACCGCTGATGTGGTTTTTCGTTATGCGGGATTACCAAAAACAACGTGTGCTTACCTTGTTGGACCCTCAAAGTGACCCGCTCGGAGCCGGTTGGAACATTATCCAGTCCAAGACCGCAATCGGGTCCGGGGGGATGGATGGCAAAGGATGGCTGCAGGGAACCCAGTCCCATCTGGAATTCTTACCGGAAAGCCACACCGATTTTATCGTTGCTGTTCTGGCGGAGGAATTTGGTTTTGTCGGCATGCTGCTGCTGATGGCGTTGTACTTTTTAATCATTCTGCGTTGCCTGTACATCGCGGTGTCGGCGCAGGATTCCTATGCGCGCCTGCTGGCCGGGGCGTTGACCATGACGTTCTTTATCTACATCTTCGTCAACGTGGGAATGGTCAGCGGGTTATTGCCGGTGGTCGGTGTGCCTCTGCCACTTATCAGTTATGGTGGAACCTCCGGGGTTACGTTGATGGCAGCTTTCGGGGTGCTTATGTCGATTCACACCCATCGCCGGATGATTACCGCCTGACGGCCGGTCAATCATGGCTGGCCGGTAATGGTTAAGGCGTGGTGGAACCCGTTACAATATTGCAGGTCAGTAAGCTCTGACAAACCAACACGATGAGTTGCGCGCAGCTATGGCGAACATACTGAACATAGGTTTTTGGGTGGCAGTAGTCACAGTGGTCTTGTCCGGCTGCTCCAGTACCCCAGAAATCGACCATTCTTCACGATACACCATCAAGCAAGACCGGGCACCAGACGGAGATTACGACGTCAGTGGTCTGGCCGATGCCGAGCCTCGCTACGAAGCTCCCCGCCGGGCAGGGAACAAGTCGCCCTATAAGGTCTGGGGCAAAAGCTACCATGTGGTTGATTCCAATGACGGATACGTAGAGCGTGGAACCGCCAGCTGGTACGGACAAAAGTTCCACGGCCACAAAACGTCGAATGGCGAAGTATTCAATATGTACAGCATGTCGGCTGCCCATAAGTCGCTTCGCATCCCGAGCTATGCCCGAGTGACCAATTTGGATAACGGCCGCTCTGTGGTTGTTCGGGTGAACGACAGAGGGCCGTTTCATGGTGACCGCTTGATCGATTTATCGTACGCGGCGGCCAAGAAACTGGGATACCAATCCCGCGGTACGGCGCGCGTGGAAGTGGCAGCTATTACCGTAAAACCCGACGGCTCCATGTTCTTGGCCGGGCAGCCTTATAGCCCGAATGGCGAGACAGTAATGGCCAAGCCGGCTCCGGAACCTGTTGCACCAGAAGAGCCGGCGGTTGAAAGTACCCGCAAGGCTTTGTTTGTGCAGCTTGGGGCTTTTGGTAGCCTGGAGCCTGCCAATGCAATGCTTGCCCGAGCTCAGCGAGAGCTTGATGATCCGGTCCGGGTGCGGCAAGTTTCAACGAGTAACGGGCGTTTCCATCGGGTGCAAGTGGGCCCGTTTGGCAGTGAAGATGATGCCCGGTATGCCCAGAACCTGATTGAAGCAAAAGGTTTCGGCAACTCCATTGTTCTTACGGACACACACTGAACCCTGAGTTCAGGACACACATAAGACGAACCTCTGACAGCGAATGAAACGACCCATGGTTTTCAAAATGTTTACTCGAATCTTTCTTCTGGCTCTGTCTTTGACAGTGTTCTCCGCGCAGGCCTCCGCGCAATCTGTACTGATACCTTCGGCGCCCAAAATAGCCGGCAGCTCCTGGGTGCTGATGGATCCGCTCAGTGGCCGTGTGATCATGGAACACAACAGTAACGAGCGCTTGCCGCCGGCCAGTCTGACCAAAATGATGACGGCCTATATTGTCGAGCGTGAGCTGGACGAGGGCCGGATTTCCATGCAGGACGCCGTGCCCATTAGCGTGAATGCGTGGCGCACCGAAGGGTCTCGTACCTTTCTTCGTGAAGGTACCACCGCAACCGTTCACGATCTGCTCAAGGGCGTGATTATTCAGTCAGGTAACGACGCTTCGGTAGCTTTAGCCGAGTTTATTGCCGGCAGTGAAGAAGCTTTCGTCGATATCATGAACCAGCAAGCCCAATTGCTTGGCATGAAGAACACGAACTTCCGGAACGCCACCGGTTTGCCGGCACAGGATCATTTCTCTACCGCATACGATCTGGCGCTTCTGGCGCGGGCCATTATTCAGGATTACCCGGAAAACTACCCGATCTATGCTGAGAAGCATTTTACTTACAACAACATCCGTCAGCCGAACCGCAACGCGTTGCTGTGGCGTGATGACAGTGTGGATGGGCTGAAAACCGGTCACACTGAAGAGGCGGGCTACTGCCTTGTCGCGTCTGCGAAGCGAAACAATACCCGTTTGATTGCCTCGGTGATGGGTACCAGCAGCTCGGCAGCCCGGGCTCAGGAAGTTCAGAAAATGCTCAATTACGGTTTCCGTTATTACGAAACCGAGCGTCTGTTCCGTGCCGGCCAGGAGCTGATGGCGGCTGATGTCTGGGGTGGTGTGGCTGATCACGTGTCGGTGGGTATGGCCGAAGATGTCTACGTAACGATTCCACGCGGTTCCCGCGATAAACTGCAATCGACGGTGGACCTTGATTCTGTGATTAAAGCGCCCATTAAGATGGGTCAGGAACTGGGCCAAGTGCGTGTGCAGCTTGATGGTGAAACCGTGGTCGAGCAACCGGTTCTGGCACTGACTGAAATTGAGCAAGGCGGTCTGTTCAAGCGCCTGTGGGATTCCATCAAGCTCTTTTTCATTCAATTATTCAATTAAGACCGCGCGGATTGTCCGCGACGACGTGGGAGTATAAGGCGGCATGACTGAGCCGAAAGCACCGAAAATCGAGTTTCCATGCGATTACGTGATCAAAGTCATCGGAGACTCTGCTCCGGATTTTATCGATGTGGTTGCCGCCATTGTCGAAAAGCATTCGCCGGGCATTGATAAGGCTGCCATTACCGTTAATGACAGCCGAAATGGACGGTTTTGCTCGCTTCGGGTAAAGATTGTGGCTACCGGGGAACCTCAGCTCAAAGCGCTGTTCGAAGAACTAAAGGCTACTGGCCGGGTTCATATGGTGCTGTGATGGCAGATCTTATCGTCCGCTCTTTGGGGCAACAGCCGTACATGGACGCGTGGGAAGCGATGAAATCCTTCACCGAATCCCGCGACGACAATACGGTTGATGAGCTTTGGTGCCTCGAGCATCCGAGAGTGTTTACCCAAGGGCAGGCAGGTAAGGCTGAGCATATCCTTTTGCCGGGTGATATTCCGGTGATCCAGGTGGATCGCGGAGGGCAGGTCACCTATCACGGCCCCGGGCAATTGGTTGTTTATTTGCTCATTGATCTGACCCGGCGCAAGTTGGGTGTTCGGTCGCTTGTCGATGAGATTGAACAAGCAATCGTTCGCACATTAGCCCACTACGATATCAAAGCGGCGCCGAGGTCTGACGCTCCGGGGGTTTATGTTAACGGCGCGAAAATAGCCTCGCTCGGGCTGCGGGTGCGCAAAGGGTGTTCGTTTCACGGGCTGGCATTGAACGTGAACATGGATATGGAACCGTTCTCTCGCATCAACCCGTGTGGCTATGCCGGCATGTCGATGTCGCAGGTCAGCAATTTTGTGCCGGGTGTTTCGGTGTACGACGTCGAACAGCATCTGGTTAAAGAGCTGATTGCAGGGTTGGCGGGGCAAGACGTCGAGTTCAAACAGGGCTGGTAAAGCGGCACGCATTGGCCCGTATAGCAATCCTTGTGGGGCGGACGGGATAAGTTGTCTGCGCGCAGTGTCGATATAATGTAGCGTGAGAGTTGTTGGGCGGTACCTTTAACTGGCCACATATTCGAACACCCCACATTAAGACAGGTTCTTCATGTCTACCAAAAAGCCCGCAAAATCTGTTTCTCGCATCAAGACTGGCAGCTTTGAGCGCCGACTGTCTCTGACCAAGGCCGGCTTGTTCGCCGGAACCCGCATGGCCTCCCACATGGCCACTAACTGGTTCAGCAGCAGAGAAACCCGTGATCAACGGCACCGGGCCATGTTGTCGAGCCAGTCCCGTTTTCTGGTGGATGAGCTGGGCAAACTCAAAGGCAGTGTGGTGAAGATTGGCCAGGTAATGGCCTTATACGGCGAACACTTTTTGCCGGACGAAGTGACCGAAGCCTTGCATACCCTGGAAGATCAGACTACTTCGTTGGAGTGGCCAGCCATAGAGCGTGTGCTGAAGGAAGAAATAGGCGCTGATCGGTTGGCGGAGCTGGTGGTAGACCCCGAACCTATCGGGGCCGCGTCTTTGGGGCAGGTACACCGCGCAGTGCGGAAACGCGATGGGCTGGAACTGGTGCTGAAGGTTCAGTATCCGGGGGTAGCGGATGCCGTAGACAGTGATTTGAACGCGGTGGCCCAGTTGTTGAAAGTCGCCCGCCTGGTTAGCTTTGGCCCGGAGTTTAATGACTGGCTGGAAGAAGTTCGGGAGATGATGCACCGCGAAGTGGATTATCGGCTGGAAGCTCGCACCACTGAAAAATTCCGGACCATGCTCATTGAAGACACACGGTTCGTTGTGCCGCGGGTGCTGCCGGAATATTCGACCGATCACATCATCGCTTCCACCTACGAGCATGGCTATTCTGTGGGCTCGCCTGAAGTAGCGGCTTTACCCCAGGCTCGGCGTAGTGAGCTGGGGAAAGCAGCTCTTGAGTTATTCTTCCGGGAGCTGTTCGACTGGGGCGAAATCCAGACCGACCCGAACTTTGGCAACTATCGAATCCGAATTGCCGACGAGCCGGGTGAAGATAACCACCGGGACAAAATCGTGTTGCTCGATTTCGGCGCCGTGCAAAGCTATTCAGATGAATTCCTCGCGCCCGTGATCCAGATGATCCGGGCGTCCTATGAAGGTGATCTCGAAGCCGTGATTGATGGCGGGGTCACGCTAAACTTCATGAGCCGGGATTGGCCGGAAGCGGTGTTGGAAAAGTTTGGTGCTGTGTGTATGTCGGTATTGGAGCCTCTGGCCCAAGATCGCAGCGAGTGGCCGGATTACGCCGTAAACAGCCAAGGTGAATACCGCTGGCGGCAAAGCGACTTACCGTCGCGCGTTGCCAAGCAGGCCGCCCGCTCGGCTATCAGCCGGTACTTCCGGGTGCCGCCCAAGGAATTTGTGTTCCTGAATCGAAAGCTGATTGGCGTTTATACCTTTATCGCCGTGTTGTATTCGGAGTTTAACGGCGAAGACATTCTCCGGCGTTATCTCTACCCCGAGTAACGCTAGCTGAAGGCTTTCTCAACCGCCCAGATGACCAGGGCGTAGCGAAGGCCTTTGCCTATTCCTACCAAAACAATAAAGTTCAGCCAGGGTACCCTCATCACGCCCCCGATGAGTGTCAGGGCATCCCCGCCCAGTGGCAGCCAGCCGAGCAACAGTGACCATTGACCGTACCGGTTAAAGCGGTTTCGGGCCTTGTGCAGTTGCATCTCACTAATCGGAAACCAGCGTTTGTCTTTAAAGCGATCGACCTGCCGGCCGATAACCCCGTTAACAACAGAGCCCAATGTGTTCCCGAGGGTAGCCGCGAGCCAAAGCCAGAACAGGGGCAGCCCTTGATTTGCCAAAGTGCCCAGCAGTATCTCGGAATACGCGGGTAGCAGGGTGGCTGCTGCAAAAGATGTCAAAAACAGGGTGAGGTACGCCATGGGCGCTCCATGTTCTACTATGGGTTTTAACGCTTACTTTAATGGGTTTTACGTTCTATGAAACACCTATCGCTCCGTTTCAAGCTATACGGCTTAGTGATCGCGCTGTTGTTGCTGCTCAGTCTCAGTATTGTTTTGACCGCCCAGTGGTCATTGGGATCGATGAAGGAGCGGTTGTCCGATGATACGCGCGATACCGTGCAGGGTATTGTGGTGGACCAGCTCAGTGCAACTGCCGGCCAATATGGGGAGCGAGTGGTCGGCAAGTTTGAAGCCGCCTACCAAACACCGGAAACGCTCCGGATTCTGATCAGCCAAAACATAGAAAACGACAAGTTCGGGCGGATGAGCCGGTGGGCACTGCAGGATGCACTTCGAGCCGTTCTGCAGGAACAGTCTGATATCAGCGCCATTTATGCCCAATTTGAGCCTGATGCCTACGATGGTTTAGACGAGTTTTTCAAAGACGGTGCTGCAGAACACAGCAGTGATGAAGGCACGTTAGATATTTACTATTTTCGGAACCCTCAGGGCGAAATCGAGTTCAGTCGCACAGAAGATCCCTCTGAAAAGTATCTGGATGCCCGCAATGAGTTTGGTGACCGCGAGGCAGAGTGGTACCTGTGTGCGATGGATTCTCTTCAGCCTTGCCTGCTGGAGCCCTACGACTATGAAATCGAGGACGGCTACTCGGAACTAATGACGAGCCTTATTGTACCGGTTTTGAGTGACGGGCAGTTTGCCGGAGTGGTCGGTATCGACATCAATCTGAGCACGCTTCAAACCATGGTGACAGAGGTCAGTCAGGGACTGTTTAATGGTGAATCGAAAGTCACCTTGCTGAGTGAACGAGGTCTGATTGCTGCTTCCAGTCATTATCGGGAACATCTGGGGCGGCCACTTCAGGAGGCCATGCCAGAGCTGGCATCGGATTTTGTCAGTCTGCACAAACAGGACGGCGGTTACGATGATGGCCACACGCTTGCGGTTGCGCACCCAGTCAAGGTTGCCTTGTCTGGGAGCGAGTGGTCACTGTTAATCGAATTGCCCAGAGATGTGGCGTTGGCCCATGTGAGCGAAATCATCGCTCTGCTGGACTCTGATGTGACAACTACTGCGACGCGGCAGGCAGTTGTTGCAGCGGTTGTGGTGTTGATTGCCATTGCTCTACTGATTCTTCTGGTGCGCTCGGTGACAAGGCCTTTGAATGAGATTCGGGATCGGATGCAAAATTTGGCGAGCGCGGAAGGTGATCTAACCCGAGAGCTGAAGATTGATACCCACGCGGAACTGATTGACCTGGCGGGCGGCTTTAACCAGTTCCTTGCCCGCCTGAGAGAAATGATCAGCGACTTGAAAGCGGTCAATATCAAGGTGCGGGCCCAGGCCACCGACATGGGCACGGTCAGCCGGGATATTGATGACCAAACCGGCCAGCAGCACGGCGATATCGACAGTGTGGTTACCGCAATGAATGAAATGTCCGCAGCGGCGGGTGAAGTGGCCGGTTTTGCCGGTGAAGCGGCCGATAACGCCCGTGCTGCGCGGGACGGCATTCAGTTTACCCAAGACACCCTGGGCGCAGCGGTTAAAGAGGTTGATGCGCTGGCGAATGATATGGGGCAGGCCAGTTCGGCGATTGGGCATGTGGAACAGCGTAGCGAAGAGATCAACCGGATCATCGAGGTCATTCGCGGAATCGCAGAACAGACGAACTTGCTGGCGTTAAACGCGGCCATCGAGGCGGCTCGCGCGGGCGAACAAGGTCGTGGATTTGCCGTGGTGGCAGACGAAGTACGGAGTCTGGCTTCGAAAACCCGTGAATCCACCGACGAAATCAGCGATATGATCGAAGCGTTGAAAGGCGATGTCACGGGGGCCGTGTCGGTGATTCAGCATGGTGTAGATCGTGCCTCCGGCGCTGTAGATGGCACCCGGGAAGCGGCCCATTCTCTGGCCACGGTTGTTGACCGTATCGGAGTAATCGTTGAGCACGTCACTCAAGTGGCGACGGCGGCCGAAGAGCAAAGCTCCGTGAGTGAGGAGATCAACCGCAACCTGACTAATATCGGGGATGCGGCTACGGACCTGCGTGAACTGGCACAGCGAGTGCGCCAAAGTGGTGAAGCGCTTGACGGCCAGGTTCAGGTATTGGATGGAGAGTTGAAACGCCTGAAAACCTGAACTCGGCCTCCCGCTAAGTATCGGTGCTTACTATGAGCACTATGCGCAGGATCAATTTTTAATTTTTTCTGCGCGTGTCATTATTTGTCGCAATTACAGTTTTTGTCTTATTCACCACAAGGCGTAGCCCTTGATGCAGGAGGTTGTTATGGAACAGGTCACGATATACGGTCGCGCAAGTTGTGGTTTTTGTTTGCGAGCCAAAGACCTGTGTGAATCTCAGAGCATTCCCTATACCTGGATTGATATGGTCGAGCAGGGTTTGAGCAAGCAAGATGTGGCTGAGCGGATCGGTCAGCCCGTGCATACGGTACCCCAAATTCTGGTAGGGTCTGAATACGTCGGTGGTTGTGATGAGTTTTTCGCGTACGTGCGTCGTCACGGCGTGTAAAAACAGACTCCGCAGATACGCCTCAGCGGCACAAAAAAGCCCGGTTACTTCTCAGTAGCCGGGCTTTTGCTTTCAGGTCCGCTGATCAGAGTTTGAATTCTGTCTTCAGCTTTTTCTCGACCAATTGGTTTTTCAGCTTGGCAACCTTCGGCAGGCCATTTTCAAAAGGCGGGAAGTTTTCCCCTTCGATCAGCGGCTGAAGGTAGTCGCGGCAGTCCTGAGTAATGCCGAAGCCGTCATCCGTGATGTAGTGGATGGGCATTTTCTTTTCCTGGTTCGCCACTTCGCTCAAATTGGCTTCGCCGATCGACCAGCGGTAAGGCTTGGCCTGATCGCGCACGATGGTGGGCATCAGTGCCTGCTTGCCGGCCAGAGCCATTTCCACAGCGGCTTCACCAACTGCGTAAGCCTGTTCAACATCCGTGGCAGACGCGATGTGGCGAGCAGAGCGCTGCAGATAGTCCGCAACAGCCCAGTGGTACTTGTGGCCCAGAGCTTGTCTGACCATATTCGCCAGAGCCGGAGCGACACCGCCCAGCTGGGTGTGGCCGAAGGCATCTTTAGCGCCGGCGTCGGCAACAAAGCGGCCGTCGTCGTATTGGGCACCTTCAGAGGCTACAACCACGCAGTAACCGTAGTCTTTCACGCACTGATCAACACGGGCCAGGAACTTCTCGCGGTCGAACGGGATTTCCGGGAACAGGATGATGTGAGGCGGTTCACCTTCTTCCTGACCGGCCAAGCCACCTGCGGCTGCAATCCAGCCAGCGTGACGGCCCATCACTTCCAGAATGAACACCTTGGTGGAAGTTTCGCACATGGACTTGATGTCCAGGCTGGCTTCCAGAGTCGAAGTGGCAATGTATTTGCCAACCGAGCCGAAGCCCGGGCAGCAATCGGTGAACGGCAGGTCGTTATCGACGGTTTTGGGAACACCAATGCAGGTGATGGGGTAGCCCATTTTGTCGGCCAATTGAGACACTTTGTAAGCCGTGTCCTGGGAATCGCCGCCACCGTTATAGAAGAAGTAGCCGATGTTGTGGGCACGGAACACTTCAATCAGTCGCTCGTATTCACGCTGATTTTCGGAAAAGTTCTTCAGCTTGTAGCGGCAAGAGCCGAACGCACCGCCCGGTGTGTGGATCAGCGCCTGAATGTCTTCATCTGATTCCAGGCTGGTATCGATCAGTTCTTCGGTCAGGGCACCGATGATACCGTTGCGACCGGCGTAGACTTTTCCGATCAGATCCGGGTACTTGCGTGCGGTCTGGATAACGCCGCATGCGCTAGCATTGATGACGGCGGTTACTCCGCCAGATTGGGCATAAAATGCGTTCTTGATCGCCATCGCGGGCTCAAGCCTCCTGCTGGTTCAAAGTTGCCGCGAATGATACGCCAAACACGGTCGTTTTTCATGAGGGGATGCCGACTCTTGACCCCGCAGAAAGTATGGTAGAGGCTTGGCAGGATTCAAATCGGAGGCAATATCCTAATGCATATACATATTTTGGGCATCTGTGGCACGTTCATGGGCAGTTTGGCCGTGATTGCGCGGGAACTGGGTCATACGGTGACCGGTTCCGATCAAGGTGTTTATCCCCCCATGAGCACACAGCTTGAGGCCCAAGGTATTGCGCTGATGGAAGGCTACCGGGTGGAGAATCTGGAGCCCAAGCCCGATTTGGTGTTGATCGGCAACGCCATGTCTCGGGGCAATGTAGAAGTTGAGGCGGTTCTTAATCGCGGTATCGATTACATGTCTGGCCCGGAATGGTTGTCTCGGGAAGTACTAAGACACCGGTGGGTGATGGCGGTCGCTGGCACCCACGGAAAAACCACGACCACCTCTATGTTGTTATGGATTTTGGATCAGGCGGGATTCGATGCGGGTTATCTGGTGGGCGGCGTGCCACAGGATTTTCCGGTGTCGGCCCGGTTGGGTAGCAGTGATTTCTTTGTCATTGAAGCCGATGAATACGACAGTGCGTTTTTCGACAAGCGTTCCAAATTTATTCACTATCGCCCGAATACGCTGATTCTTAATAACCTTGAATACGATCACGCGGATATTTTCGACAGCGTCGAGGCCATCGAGCGCCAATTCCACCATGTGGTACGCACGGTGCCGTCGCAAGGGCTGATCATTCGCCCCGCCGTGGATAAGCATTTAGACAAGGCGTTGGATATGGGGTGTTGGAGTCCGGTTCAGGACACCGCCATTGGCAGCGAAATATCCCGTACCACCGACTGGCGCGCGGAACTCCTACGGGAAGACGGCAGCCAGTTTATGGTGATTCACCATGAGCAGCCGGTGGCGGTATTGAAGTGGAATCTGACCGGTCAACACAACGTTCGTAACGCGCTCTCGGCCATTGCCGCAGCGCGCCATGTGGGCGTGACGCCGGATCATGCAGTGGCGGCCCTGTGCCGGTTCTCCGGCGTAAAACGCCGCATGGAACGAGTGGGGGAGGTTGGTGGCGTGACCGTTTATGATGATTTTGCCCATCATCCCACCGCGATTACCTCCACATTGGAAGGATTGCGGAATCAGGTGGGTGACGAGCCGATTCTGGCCATCATCGAGCCTCGTTCCAACACCATGAAGCAAGGCGTGCACCAGCAAACTCTGATCCCCAGCACGGCAGCAGCAGACCGGGTGCTGTGGGGTAATCTCAGTGATATGGATTGGTTGCCGGAGTTGGTGGAAAGCTGGCGGGCAGAACACGGAGAGCTGGATCATCACAGTGTCGAGAATTCTGTCGAGACGCTGATTGCCCGCGCATTGGAACAACTGCCGGAAACCTGCCACATTGTCATCATGAGCAACGGTGGTTTTGGTGGTATTCACCGCAAACTGGTCGCCGAATTGGAGAAAGTGCGTGGCTGAGGCACCTCAGGTCGTTAATCTTGCTATCACCGGCGCTTCTGGCGCCCAATATGCGCTGCGATTGATTCAGTGTCTGGTGGCCAATGGTTGCCGGGTGAACGTGATGGTCAGCCGCGCAGCGCAGGTGGTGATTGCCACCGAAACCGACTTCCGCCTGCCGGGCTCGCCGCCTGCTATGGCCGACGCGTTTACCGCATACGCCGGTGCCGACGAGGGCCAGATTCAGGTGTTTGGTCGTGAAGACTGGTTCTCGGCTCCGGCCTCGGGGTCGGGTGAAAAAGCCCCGCTGGTGATTTGCCCCTGTAGCACCGGGACACTATCGGCGTTAGCCACCGGTGCCAGCAACAATCTCATTGAGCGTGCCGGTGATGTCGCTCTGAAAGAGCGCCGGCCGCTGATTTTGGTGCTGCGGGAATCCCCTTATTCAGAAGTGCACCTCGAGAACATGCTCAAACTTACCCGCATGGGCGCTGTCATCATGCCGGCGAGCCCCGGGTTTTATCACAAACCGCAATCGATTGAAGACTTGGTGGATTTCATGGTGGCGCGGATTCTTGATCATCTGGGTCTTCCGCAAACGTTGGTTCCGCGCTGGGGAGAATAGAAAGCAGAGTAGGGCCATTGCTTGCGTTGGTTTTGGCCAAAGCGATTGATGGTTTTCACCATTGAGTGCGCGCCTCCCTCGTCACAGACTGGTTAAAGATAAAAACAAGCCACTCGACACGCGAGGTTCTGCCATGATTCCACGTACTCTGTTTGATGCCGATCTTGAAGGTTTTCGGGATTCCGTTCGTAAGTTTCTCGAGCAAGAGGCGGCGCCTCACCATGAACAATGGGAAAAAGACGGCCAGGTCAGCCGGGAAATCTGGCACAAAGCCGGCGAGCTGGGCTTTCTGTGCCCGACATTGCCTGAAGAATACGGCGGTGTAGGGGCAGACTTCCGCTATTCCGCTGTGGTCATGGAAGAAGTGGCCAAGGCCGGTTTGACCGGCATTGGCTGGAGCCTTCACTCGGATATCGTCGCCCCCTACATCTATAACTGGGGTACCGACGAGCAGAAAGCGCGTTACCTGCCCAAGCTGGCTTCCGGGGAAATGGTGGGTGCCATCGCCATGACCGAGCCAGGTGCCGGTTCTGACTTGCAGGGCGTGAAAAGCACGGCCATTAAAGACGGTGATCACTACCTTTTGAACGGTTCCAAAACCTTCATCACCAACGGTCAGTTAGCGGATCTGGTTGTGGTGGTCGCGAAAACCGATCCCAAAGAGGGCGCCAAAGGCACCAGTTTGTTCATCGTTGAGTCAACCGCTGAAGGGTTTGAGAAGGGGCAGAACCTGAACAAGGTGGGCATGAAGGCGCAGGATACGTCTGAGCTTTTCTTTCAGGACGTGAAAGTGCCCGCAGAGAATCTGTTGGGTGGCCGCGAAGGGCAAGGCTTTATTCAATTGATGAGCGAGTTGCCGGCTGAGCGGCTGCAGGTGGCTCTCACGGCCGTAGCGGCTTCGGAAGCAGCTTGGCAGTGGACTCTCGATTACGTGAAAGAGCGGAAAGCATTTGGTAAGCCGGTTGTGGCGTTCCAGAATACCCGTTTCAAACTGGCGGAACTGAAAGCTGAAATTACCGCTGCCCGCGTGTTCACGGATCGCTGCCTGGAACTTCATTTGGAGAAGAAGCTGGACATCCCAACCGCGGCAATGCTCAAGCAGCACACCACCGACCTGCAATGCAGAGTCATGGACGAGTGCGTGCAGCTGCACGGTGGTTACGGTTACATGTGGGAGTACCCGATTGCACGCGCATGGGCCGACTCACGTGTGCAACGCATCTATGCCGGCACCAACGAAATCATGAAAGAAATCGTCGCCCGCTCGTTCTAATATCCCTCCAGACGACAGGCTTTGAGCGATCAGGCCTGTCGTTTACCAAACTTTACAATTTGCCAAGCCGGTCAAGGTCTCCGGCTTCGGTATTCCCTACAGTAACGGCACAACCTTCTAACAAGGATAAATGGTTGCCGTGATGAAACGCCTGCTCAGTCTTTCCGTCCCCCTTTTAACGCTTGCGCTCGCCGGTTGTGGCGAAGATTCAGACCAACTGCCGGTTGATGGTCGTGATTTTGACGGCGTTGGCTACAGCAAGCCTGCGCCTTATTCGGGGCGCGTTATTGATGGCTACCTTCGGAACGCTCGCGTTTGGCTGGATCTGGATGGCGATGGGCAATATAGCGAGGGTCCGCTCGAGGTTTCATTGGCGAACGGTGAAACTTACACGCTGGCCAACGGCGAGCCCACGGCCATGACCGTTGCTGGCGGGCGCTTTGATCTCGATATTTCCGAGCTCGATGTGCCGGGCACTTTGGGCAAAGATTTAGACCCCAGAGATTATCCGCTGTATGCGCTGGCGTTGCCGGGCAAAACCGTGGAAGAAACCCGTCACGGTGAGGTGCCGGTCGCGCGCGCTTTCCTGATGTCGGCCAGCCCTGGTGTGACCAACGTGACGCCGCTGACCACGCTGGCACGCTACCGTGCTGTTGTGGGGAACTCCATTAGCCCAAAGCTGGGCCTCATTCCTCCGGAACGGTTTGCAGACCTGAACGGGCTGAACTTGCTGAACGATTATGTGCTTGCCAGCGATGACAGGGCCCATGCTTATGCCCGAGCGTTAGTTCGTTTTATGGCGAGCCAAATCCCGGACGACTACAACGCGTTTCTGGCTGAAAGTGGTAGCGATGGGAAGCAGCGTTTCTTAACAGAAGAGTCCGTGCGGTTACTGGGTATCTCGTTAGTTCAGAATGCCGCTGAGGTGATGGATTTGGTGGACGCTGCGGCAACCGGTGGGTATGCCAACGTCGACGTGGATACGCTGGCATTGCCTGTTGTTCCCATTGAGCTCAGCAACCCCGTGCTTTTGACCGCGGTCAAAGTGTCTGCTGATAACAGCAAGTTGCCCTCAAGAGACCTGAGTCCGTCGGCCGAATTGTTCTTTGACTATTCGGAAGGCGGGCAGTTGTTGTCGGTGTCCAGTCGGGGCTGCATGGACCCATCGTTGCCTGAATTGATGCGGCTGGTGCAGGTGGATGGCTATATGGGATTACTGCAAACGCAGTGGTTGCCCAGTGCGTCATTGTCGGACCAAGGCCAGGAGCTCTACGAACAAGGCGGTACTCATGAGCAAATCGTTTTCGATTGGGAAAAGAAGCGTGCTTATTTTGATACTGAGACCCTGTGCCATAAGGACACCCAAGGTATAGAGCCAGAAATCACTGAACTGGAGGGAAGTCCGGAGATTGTATGGAGCTGGGCGGATAAGACTGCCGTGGTTGAGTCTGTTCCAGGGCTTCCCGATCGGACGATTTCATTTTTGGTTGAGCACTCGCCGGCTGAGGGATCAGAGGTCATGGAGGAGGCGGATAAGTCGAAAAGAAGTTGGGTTAGTGGGTACCGCGTTGAATCCGAAGCGGGCGGTGAAGTGGAGCGTGCGGTTGCGTTCTTGGAGGCAGGGTCAGGCGATGTCTGTACGCCGAAGAATCCCGATGATGATCCCGCTGTTCTAGAAAACCCCTATGTGACCCGGCTGTTCGGTGTAACTCTCTCTGAAGGGCCGGTTTCTTATGAGAGTGCCTACGAATACGACTTCCGCAGTTACAGTGAGCCTCCCTTGGAGCACGGCGGGGAGGGCGGTCCCGAATTGAATGTTCAGCGGCTACTGAAATATCCGGTACAAAATTCTGCCGCAGCGAGTCTTGGGCGTGTAGATTCGGAAAGCGGCGCGTTCCGGTGGAATTTGACCTACCCAAGGCTCAACCAAGACGGTGTCACCGAAGAAACTGTAAACCATATTCAGCAAGCTGAGCTGAAGCGAGCCGGCAACACAACGGCATGTGGTGAGCCTGTTCAAGAGCGAAGCGGAGTCGCATATGCGCAGCTAAGTTATGAGTACAAGACCCTCACGGATTATTTGATCGACGGGCTAGAGGGTGAAGTTTCTGAATAGCTAGAAAATCGGGGATGCGACAAGCGGTGCGTCTACGCGACTGCCGCTTTTTTTAACGGATAAGAAAAAGACCAAGCATTAGGGCTTGTTGAGCGATTCAAAAAAGGGTGTTTTCGATGCCATTTCCTGAGGAAGGAAATGGTGCCGAGGAGAGGACTCTCTTGGCTTCAGATTAAGTGCTTTTGAATCAAGTGCTTGCAGTCTATCTGGTGTCGCTTTGTGTACCAGTTAAAGGTACTATCAATCTAGGGATGATGGCTTTGGTGTTCGGGCAAGTCAAGTCACCACACTAACGGGCATTTTGGTTTATGGTAATGTTGGCTTTATTCTGATATTGAGCTGGAGAGTTGTTGTGAGGGAATCTGCATCTTTTAACCAAATCGTCTTGTCATACCCAGGGACTGCGGGTCATCAAGAAGTTAGAACTATCATGAGAGGCGAGGAAGTCCTCTTCAGCTTGGCTGACGTTGTGAGAGTGTTGGCAGCGGAGAATGGTCGGCTGTCTGGAGGTGATGCAGGTAAAGGATTTAAAGGATTGTTTGCTGCTCAGATTGAAGCGCTAGAGTCGGATGAGCATGAGGTAGTAAGCGAACCTCAAACGAGAGGCTATGACCTTCCGCACCAGACATACGTAACCCAACCAGGACTATTTCGGGTGGTTATGAGGGACACCAGTCCAGCAGCAAAACAGTTTCAACGCTGGGTTCTGCACGATGTGCTGCCATCCATTCAAAGGCATGGAACCTACCCACCTCCAACGAAAAATGAAAGCTCTTCAGAAATCCGTCGAGCAACAGAAATATTGCTGCAAGAGATTAAGGCTAGAGAGGCGCTTGAGCAGAAGACTAAAGAGCTAGAGCGCCAGACCAAGGCAAAGTTTATAGAGCACGAAAACCGTATTGACGAGTTGGCGGGAAGAATGTCGGTTCAGGTCGGCTCAGACCGTCTGGCGGGGTGCATCAGTGTTCATGATTACTGTGCTGGTCGGGGGTACGACACAACAAAACTCCAGTTTGTATTCGCGATGTCTCAAAAATTGAGTCTGGAGCAAAGTGTGCCGCATGGGAGACGGGAAAGCTCGGGCAACAGCATGGCTGATATTGTATTTAATCCGACAATCATTGAAGAAGCTATAAAGCATCACGATTGCTGAGTGCTGGCAGAGGCACGTCGTAGCTCCCGTTGTTAGCGACAGTTTCCTGCCTTGCGATACCCAGCGTCCACTGCTTCAGCCTCAGACGTAAAGGAAACACGGTTTTTTGGGGACACTCGGTCATAGCTTGGACAACCGACTGACAGATGGAACACCTTACTGTTCCGGTTGCCTCTGACCTCTTGGTATCGAGGGTCTGACTCGGAGTGCTTAGATTTGTTACTTTGAGCTAACTGAACAGATAACCCAGAGCCACTATTCTTGTGTCCGATCTTCCAAGACTGTTCGCCTGTCACGAAGGGATTATTAACGCCTGTTACTTGGGCAATTCTCCGGCTTCTCTCTAGTTCCCATGGGGTGACGGGGAATTGTTTGTGCCAAGCCATGAATAACTGCTGCTGTTGCTTGCTCATGCTCAAGTTGTAGCGGTCATGGATGTAAAAATAAGTGCGAGCAATTTGCCCCCTAACTTCAGGGCGAGGCTCTACAACGCGTTCTTTGAAGTCGATTTCAACGTCACAGTGCCCGTAGGCCCTGGGTTCACCTGAAATCACTCCGAACTTGTAGTTGCTGCGGTCGCCATTGACCTCTCCGATTGCAGGCACGAGGTTATGCATATCGGCTTCCATAACTGAGAACAATGGGTCATTGCTGCGACAGTTACGCCTTCCGCCTTCCTTCCAGCACTGTCTCTGATGGCCCATGACCCATGCGGGGACTACATGCTCCCACTCAAGCCTTGCAGCTCGGTTTTCCTGCTTTCTGACCCCATAGTTACAGGAGAGGTGATCTATACGTCCGCCAGACTTTCCTGCCCATGACCAAGAGCAGCCGCAGTAGAACGTGCCAGTTAAAGCTTGTGATTGATCTTCGTAAACTACCTCTCGAGACAACTCTTTGGCTTTGCGGAAAGTAAGAGTGTCTGCTGCAGCGTTAGGTAGGTGGGTAATAGCAGTTAAAAGAGTTAGGACGGAGGTAAGAGCTAGCTTCATGCTTTCTGTTCAGTTTCATGAGGTTGGGGGGGGAGCGGAGTGTGGACTGTACCTGTAACCCCTCAACTCATAAACAGGTTTGACCAAAAGTTTTTGTCAGAAAAATTTGAGCCCCCTTTTTAAGAGAGCCCTACGTGGATTTCCCCCCATACCCCCCCGTGCTGCAGGCCGTAAACGAGAGTATAGATTTCTAACTTAATTTGGAGCTTTAGGTCTGTTGCGTTGGGCAGTCCTTATTTTTCGGAGCTCCTTCCAACTTAATCTCTGTCTTAGTCTTAATGCTACTCATAGTCTGTCGACGGAGAGTCATCGTTCGGGTGTACTTTGGTGATGAAAAAGCACTCTGAACAAGCACTTGCCGAACTCGGCGCACGGATTCGTCAAACTCGATTAGCGAGAGGGTATTCGCAGGATGAGTTGGCTGATTTATGTGGCATGCATAGGACTTATATTGGTTCTGTCGAGAGGGGCGAACGGAACTTTTCAGTTCTTAACCTTCTGAAGATTGTGAAAGCTCTCGATGTCAGTGTGAATGCATTGTTTGGGGATGAAAAGCCATCTGATTAGAGAGTGGTTTATGTCTTACCCTAGCGTTGACGATATAAAAGAACATTACAAAAAAAGAAACCTCAAGGATTTGTTTGATCTCTCTGTTAAGTGTCATCAGTATGTGATGACTAATACCGAGCATACAGACGAATTCAACGGCTATTCGATGCGCCACGATAAGGGCTCCGCCAATGAGGGTGTCCGTCCGATAAATATTGAGCTGTTCATTACGGAAGGGTTTTCAAAATGGTCTGATAGCATCGTTGAATATCTCGGGCAGGCGCATCCTGAAGCCGGCTCTGCATTCCGATACGATCAGCGTAGGCTTATATATACGATGCAGCAAAGCGTTGGTGCATATCTTGACTTGATATCTGATGCGCAAAGTGCCCGAAAGATAGTTGGCGAATTTTTTGAGGGGCTAGTGGGTCAGATTTTTGCGAGTCAGTACTCGGTCAGCTCTGGTACTATAGCGTTCAATATCCAGGAAGCTGAGGCCTTAAGCGATGAGGTGAAGGCAGCTTTGGGTACGGCTGAGGACGAAGTACTTAAGCTAAGTTTTGATAAGCTAGTTAGGCCGCGAAACCATGAAATTAAAAACAACATGGACCTGACACCTCCTTGTATCGTTTGTGGTGTGAAAACTACGACGAAAGATAGAGGGGTTATGTTCTATGTCGACAAGTTTTTCTACCAGCAGACCCATTCCCAGCGTCCAAAATTTATTGCGGTTGTTCTGAATGATGTTCAGAGAAAAAGGAAAAAAGGGGTAACCGTTGGGGTTTCGTATACATTTTTAAGCGGACATGACAGGCTGTATCGCCATCTGCTCGATCCTTTGGATGCCTACTATTATGTAGACCCCCCACCTACAGCATTGCTGGCAATGGAGGACTCAAGAAGTAACATGAGGACAATCGATTGCATGATTAACGATGACCTCCCCGCGTGGCTGGGGGCTAATAGTTAGTCGCCCAGCCAGCTGAGATTTGATTATATTGCAAGGCTAAATTGGGAGGCTGTTGTAGTTACAGATTCTTGCGCGGTGCCGCCGCCTGCTAATGCGGTTTTGATACTCTCTCCAATTGCTTGAGCAAGAGGAGGGGGGACCGCATTACCGATCTGGTGGCGAACTTGGTGTCGGTTGCCAGCAAAGACGAACCAATCTGGGAAGCCTTGTAATCGAGCGGCTTCCCTTGGGGTTAGGGCTCTATTTTGCTCTGGATGGCCATATCTACCGCGAGTAAAACTATCAAACCCGCCTGTGATTGTAGGGCACTGTTTGTCCCAGCTTAATCGGCCATAAACGTCTGGCCAGCCCCCTGCCTTAGGGTCTGTTACTTTATGGCATTCAAGGCGATGTTCCCAAGGTATATCTTTCCACCCGCCTCCTTGAGGAACAAAAGAGAACCTGAGCCGGTTCTTTTCAGATATACGCGTAGTCATATGGTTTGGGTAGTTGGGGTGCTCTGAGCAATCGCTTGGAGGAGGTGGCAGGTCCCCGATTGCCTCTTTTACGGTTTTCCAAGTCTTTACGCTTGGCTTGGGCGCATCGAACCTGCCTGCAATATCTCTTCTAATCCCTACAAGGATGAATCTTTCTCTCGTCTGAGCGAGCCCAAAATCGGCAGAGTTGTAGAAGTTGGGGTTCAGGTAATACTCATCATGTAAAGCTGCTGAGAGCTCTTCGAGATACGCTTGCCCTCTTTTTTGGCCAAACACAGCAACGTTTTCGAGGATAAATGCTTTGGGCATCACTCCATCGATTAGCTGTACATAATCCTTGATCAAGAAGTTGCGTTTGTCCTCGAGCAGATGCGCCCCACGCCGTTGTTTTGAAAACCCTTGGCAGGGTGGTCCGCCGGACATGAGGTCTAGTTCCCCACGTTCAACATCTACTATGCTTAAAAGCTGCTGTGGAGTTAGCTTGTTTACGTCTGCTTGCGTTGCGCTTCGCTCAAAATTCTTGTTATAGGTCGCTACTGCACTTGCTTCAAGATCAGCAGCAAACTCTACAGAAAAACCCGCGTTTTTGAGGCCAAGTGACATGCCGCCACAGCCGCAGAATAATTCGATACAGCGTAATTTGTCGCTCATGTGTAACCTCAGAAATGGACAGTAAAGTTTACCCACTTGAGGCGTACTCTTCAACGCAGTGGCGTTTACATCCTTATCATCAGTTTAAGGAGGTTTCTATGCTGAGTAACGTGCTAGCTATTTTAGTGGCTCAATGAAGCTGTCGTGATTGTGCACTTCAGAATTCACGGAGGGGGCGTGGTGTGACCTGCTTTAGTATTCCCAGCGTGTTTTGGTTTGAAGCTCACGTGTCGTTGTTTGTTTCTCTTGCGACAACGTTAGTGGGCGCTTTTTTGATTCGTGTCCAGTTAAGTAAGCTTGTTGGACACCAATGCCGCCTAGCCCTCAGCCCTTGTTGTTCTGTGTCTATATAACTCGTTTTTTTAATTATTGACACTCTGTCTATGTAAGTCTTAGAGTTTTATGGACATCATGGTTCATTGAGGGTTGTGAATTGAAAGGACATCACGTTGCTTACATTCGTGTCAGCTCTGTTGATCAGAACACTGACCGCCAGCTTGTGGATGTTGGCATTGAGTTTGACGAGACTTTCACTGATAGGGTCAGTGGTAAGAATAGAAATAGACCGGCGCTACAGGAGTGTCTCAGGCACGTCAGAAAGGGTGACTGGCTCCATGTGCATAGTATCGACAGGCTTGCTCGAAACATGGTCGATCTTCTAGATATTGTTGAGGAAGTAACACGACGGGGTGTGACACTGCAGTTCCATAAAGAGAAGTTGACCTTCACTGGCGAGGAGACTCCTTTTCAAAGACTCCAGCTCCAAATGATGGGTGCCTTTGCGGAGTTTGAGAGGGCAATGATCAATGAACGTCAGCGCGAGGGTATCGAAGCAGCTAAGAGAAAAGGCAAGCAAATCGGAGCGAAGCCAAAGTTAAGTCCTGGGCAAGTTGAAGAGATACGAGCGCTAATTGCCGAAGGTGTTTCTAAGAAGCGTTTGGCGGAGAAGTATGGGGTAAGTCGTCAGACGATATACGCGTCTCTTGATCGATGATAGTTGTGATTCCGTGTCATGCCTAAGTTGA
The DNA here is from genome assembly GCF_003336705.1 of Marinobacter litoralis. Classification (GTDB taxonomy): domain Bacteria; phylum Pseudomonadota; class Gammaproteobacteria; order Pseudomonadales; family Oleiphilaceae; genus Marinobacter; species Marinobacter litoralis. The sequence continues at coordinate 87,930 of NZ_QMDL01000001.1, forward strand.
ATGGATGACGCTGGGGTGTAATCAGTAGCGGGGTGGGAAGCTAGTTGTTTTTGACGCAATAAGCCCGTCCCCGCATTGAGTATTGTTCGTTGGCGTGTTTTGCCGAGGCTTGTATGGATGACCGAGAAAACCACCCCAATGCTCACCGTGAGAGCCGCAGGATAGCAGTCACTGTTCCATGAAAGCCCGCATGCTCTCCCTTAGTTTCGCCTCTCTCTCTTCATTGATTCGGTCGGTGGCTTCTCGTAAAGAGGGGTTTCGGTCGATGAGAATTTCGGTAAGCAGTTCTGCTGATTTAATGGATAGCTTGCCGTAGTTTTCAAATTGATAACCCTCCTCGTAGCAGTAGTAGATATCACCTCGCGCAATAGAGTTACCGAATTGGTCTATGTGGTCTTTCCGCGCTTGAACCTCTCTGAAGCAGAGTTCTTGCGGATATAGAGCAGAAAGCCGCTTCATGTTTGCTGCCAGTTTGTCTGATGGTGTGAGATTTCCGGCCATATGACATCCTCCTTGTTGTTTGTTGGACTTAAAGGGTATCACAAAAAAATACTTTAAAATCAATGAGATCGATGTCGGGATTGTCTCGATGTTGGGATTTTCTTGAGCGAGTTTAGTCGGCCCTAAGAGGAGAACCTAATAGGGAGGCTTTAATGAACTCGAAACCCCAATATTTACTGAACAGCAAGCAGTCCGTAACTGAAATCGCTCTACCTGTGTTCGTTGGCGAAAACTATAAAGCATCGGCGCTTTTGGGAGCTAAAGTGTATTCGGTAGGTGTCGTGCCTGGCGATTGTAGCGATGGGCTTGTCGGCCCTCCTGTCAACGAGTTGCTCGGCTCTTTAGGTGGTTACTCAAAGCGATACAGACAGGGTTACTTGGACAGTTTGTCCGTTATCTTGTTAGCCGGTTTAAGCCTGAGTCGATTTCAGGAAGAGACTCAAGACCCATCTGCTTTGTACGCCTTATGCCTGCCGAGAAGAGATCAGAACTTCAAGCCAAAGAGTCGGTATAGGGTAAACGCTATCGGCCATACGCAATGGTGCAAGATAATTGACCAAATGGTATGTGCGGGGTTTCTAACAAAGCTTGGCGGCGGATACAGAGGGAAGGGACATTTCAGCGGTATCAGCACGCTCTATAGCCTCACTGACAAGTTGATCAAGTGGTTCGAGCAGACCTCAACGAACATGTGGCTTGAGCAATTGAGTGATCACCGCGAGACTATTTACTTAAAGACCAAAGAAGTCAAAACCATTAAGGGTAAGCCGGTCGCTGTAAAGCTATCGGTTGACTACGAGGATGACGATACGACACGTAGTTTTCGTGATCAGCTCTTGCGCATTACCGAGGTCTGTCAGGCTCATCGATTTACGGTTTTGCCCAAGGGAAAAATGACCCGAGAGTTTCTACCTCCGACGATGCTTGATTATACGAGGAGTTTTAGAGATGACTTTGAGGGTGGAGGTAGGGTGTATTGCCGTGCCCAATGCATATCCCAGGAAAGCCGGAAGACGCTCACTATAGACGGTAGGCCGACGGTTGAGTTGGATTACAAGTCCCATCAGATACGTATTCTCTACCACTCTAGGGGCGTTGAAGCTGAAACTGATTGTTATGCTGACCCCCACCTTCCTCGGTCGCTCATAAAAGCCGCAACTACTCGAGTCATGAATTGTTCTGATGAGAAACAGGCAGTGCGTGTTCTTAGTCAACTGCTAAAAGAGGAGGAGTCTAAACAGGAGGGTGCTGCAACTTTGCCAGAACGGCTTGGTGCGAAAGCTTTGTTGGAGACGGTGTTAAGGCTAAACCCCATTATCAAAGACGCTATGAGCGATACGCTTTGGCGAGAGCTTCAGTACATAGAGAGCTGTATTGCTCTGGGCATAATGGATGTGCTGGCGAGCAACGGAGTGCCGTGTCTAGGAATTCATGATTCTTTCGTTGTGCCAAAAGATGCTGAGAACCTGTTACGACAACTTATGATGGAGAAGTACTACGAACGATTGGGCTTCTATCCAATAGTTTCGGAGGCATAGAGGGAGGAGTCAGTTCACTGGTAGGTCTATGAGCATAAGCTCCCTGATTAGCCTGGAGTTGGTAACTAAGTCATTGACCGGTTGACCCCAGGTTAGTCAGGGAGTGTTCTAGGTATGACTCATAGTTGAAGGGCTACTCAATCAGGACTAGTACTAGATAGAGAACTCATGCAAGGACTATTGGTGTTGGCTCTGGTTTGGGCTTTAGTTATGACTTAATGTCAATAACGGGGCAGCTAATTGGTGTTTAAAAACAGAGAGTTATAGGTTGTCGTCTTTGCCCGAAGCTGACTTCTTGGGAAAGCGTGAGGCGGAGAAGTAGAAGTGAACGAAGGAGCGATACCCTATTGTTTTCAGCTGTTACTTCCCCGCAAGTTGGACTATCACGCATCCTCTCAAAGACCCCAGCGAGCGTCTGTCGGTCAGCAAAAGCTCAAGGTGGTTTCTGAGTGCTTCTTACAGGCCGCCAGAGCCTCATTCCAGGTCATATCCAAAACCTTGAACTTGGATGAAGAGCCATTGTTCTACGCGCTATAACGCTAGGGAGAGGGCTTGGTGACATCTACCTTGATTCTCACCAGCCACTTTAGTTGTCATGAGAATAGAACCGTATATTGGGTTGCAGATGGTTTTAGGTCACGCCACGGGGCGAGGCCGGATGACGATATGTGAGGTGTAATGACTCAGACTACTGCCTCCGATTCCCAAAGCTGACCTTCTATCCAGTCTTTTTGTCGTCCCAAAGAAGAAACCGTCGCGTTAGTTCGCGGCATAACCGACAAAAGACTTATAGGAGGTCATGATCATGACGACGAACAATTCTACTATCACGATTCACACCGATGGTGTTTGCAAGCGCAACCCTGGCCCAGGTTCATGGGCAGCAATTATCGAAGACGACAAGAAGCGTTTCTTAATAGCTAATCGAGTGGGTCAGACCACAAGCCAGAGAATGGAGCTTACTGCGGCTGTCAAAGCGCTCAGTGTTTTAAATAGACACGTAGGCAGGCCGATACGCTTGGTTACCGACTGTCAGGTGTTGGTTAAAGGAATGACGGAGTGGCTGGTGGGCTGGAAGGCTAGCGGCTGGCGGAAGTCAGATGGGAAGCCGGTCTTGAATGTAGAGCTTTGGCGGCAACTTGATGTGTTCAACGAGAAACATACGATCACATGGGAGTGGGTCAGGGGGCATAATGGTCATCATGGGAATGAAGAGGCCGATGCTCTCGCTAACCGAGCGCTGATTGAGGGTCGCATCTCGGAGGAGGTATACCTTTAAGTTTAGGGAGCTTGTGGCTCGTTTTGAGGCCTAAAACTACACTGAGCAATGACTTTTATGGGCTCGCCATGGTTGGTGCTGTAGGGCTTTTAAGCTGGTTTCAGAGCGGTGTTTTGAGGCTTGGAGTCTCTGACTGAAATTTAGTTTCTTGGCTTAAAAGGCCTGCTATCTTCGGTAGCTTCAACCAATGGTCGGAATCAGTGGTAAGTCACTGATGATGAGCCTTTGGTTATGACACGCAGCGCTAGTATTGACCCAGAAAATGAAACTGGTGGTGTGTGATTGACGGGAAGTTGGCCATTGAGACTGGGGTTGTGAAGGTTTTGAGTGCAGACGCTTCATGACCTCAGGTTCTCTGGGGGGCAGCTACGCCTGATCAAAACCTCTACAGTAGTTTGCTCCATACGCGCAGCGCTGAAGAGCTTGGGCCACTTGACCTCGGGATTTTGTCGTACCAAAGGATAGAGATGCTTAAAGTTTGACCGATAGTTTGGTGTAAGACCCGTTTTCAGTACATCTGAATGACCATTGCTTAGTAAGGGGGAGTAATGGTTCTGGGGGGTAAGGGGGGTAACTTAAAGTTTTTAACTCAGGTTTTAAGCTACTTAAGCTTTATCTCTACTAGCTCCTATTGCTCAAGGTCTAAGTTGGAGTTCTGACCTCTGGTCTAACTTAGAGTTGAGCCTCAGGTATTGGTCTGAGTTGTTTCCAGGTTGGGTGAAGGTAATCAAGAGCTTGCGCCTCTGGATAGAGGAAGCAGGATGGTCATAACTATAATTAGCTTTATTGCTTTGAGGAGGTCGCCCTGGGTATGACGCTAAGCTTACCCATGATTTGCCCCTTTTTCTCAAGTGTCTGGCTACAGATGCGGTATAGCCTCCTCCTCAAGCTCTGGAGGTGATGCAGGGTCAGTGGTCAACATCCTGTCAGTCTAAAAAACCAGCTTCTTGTTATGTATTCAGCCCCGTCTTCGGTTAATTCCGTTGGCGGGGCTTTTTTTTACATGCGCGGGGCGACCGGCGAAGGGATAAGCTTTAGTTCGTTGTATAGGATGGGAACGGTTCCTGGCCCATAGTCTCCGTGAGCGTCCTTTTGTTTGTGTCCTGTGAGCGCACGAGCGTAATCACCATCGATTTTTGCAATGCGGCATTCGGCTGTCAGCCAATGGCGGAAGCTGTGGTTAGGGTTTAGTTGTGTCCAATTGGCTTTTGGTAGTTGGGCTTTAAGCCATTCGCGGAGTTTGTTGGCCGGAGACTTTGTCCGGTCACCGCTTTTGTCTGACCAATTGCCAGGGAACAGGTATGTCTCCGATTTGGGGACACTCTTCCAGTATTCGAGGAACCCCTCGTTGATGATTGCAGGATGGAGTGGAACGAACCGGATGGAACTGCGGGTTTTAGTTCCTCGTCCAGTTTCAATGTCGGGTCGAATGTTTATGTAGTGGATGCCCTGAGTTTCCTGAATATCCTCGCGCTTCAACCAAAGAATCTCGCTGATTCGGGCACCAGTGAACGCGCACAGCCACGGAACCCAGCGTCGGACGTTTGCTGTCTCAGGTTTTACCCGTGATTCGGGTTTGACTCGGGTGGCGGTTAGTATTGTGGCGACTTCTTCGCGGGTGTACTGGATTATAGGAAGTGTAGTTCTTCCGCGTTCCTTTAGTCTGACCCCTTTTGTAGGGTCAAAAGTAAGGCGATCTCGTTCAATGGCCCACTTATATACGGCTGACAAGGAGGCAAGATAGTTGTCGTTGATTGATTTGACGGAAAGTGCTTTTCCTGTGGGGGTGGCGGATTTGTCGCCTTGTTGCAGTGCTTCCGCAAAGGCTCTCACATCCTGTTTTTTGATGTCTCCGGCAGTCTTGCTTTTGAAGAAGCTGTTGGCTCTAGTCAAGTAGGTGCGCCAACTGTCAATGGTGCGGGGGGCAAGCTCCGAGTTCTTGGCATACTCTTCGAATAGCTCTAGGACAGTGGATGCTTCTTCCATTGTTCTTGAGGCATAGCGTGGCGGGTTCCACTCGGGGTCACCAAAAAGGTTGGCGTAAGCTGCTCGATAGGCATCATATTCGGCCCTAAAAGCTTCTTCTCCTAGTCTTGTTGCTATTCCAGGTGGAGGGGTCAGGTTGCGGCGCTTTAAGATTGGGGTTATCGCCTTTAGCCCTAATCGAGAAGCTTGGTCTGACCGCCACTCTTCATACTCCTGTTCGTCAAGATTGGCGGGAATATTCCTCTCAATTTTGTCTGATAGGGAGAGTGTTGCGTTTTCTAGGTCTTCCGGCTTCCACTGATGTCGTTGAGCTTCTTTAATGATTGCTTCAACGCGCTCCCGTAGGTACTCGCCTTTTAGGGCTTCGATTTCGGACGCGCCCATCTTCAGAGAGCGTCGAGCTTTTTCGAAGATTGTGTCAATTTCTGCACAGACCGCTGAAGCTCGCCGCTTGGCTTCTCTTGGGTCAGAGGTGGCTAAAGATTTTTTGATCTCGCGCTTTTGCAAAATTGGCCGTAATTCATCGGGTACGCGCTTGCGTATCCAGTAGTTAGAGCTATTTGGATGACGTTTCGGAGTGCACATTCGTAAACCCACAGCAAAATTCCTCTGTGTACCAGTAATGTGTACCAGAGCGACGGCTAAGCTATTGAATTCAGAGTAAGTATTTGATCTGGAAGGCCATTCAAAAAGAATGGTGCCGAGGAGAGGACTTGAACCTCCACGGGGTTGCCCCCACTAGCACCTGAAGCTAGCGTGTCTACCAATTTCACCACCTCGGCAGGTGATTTGCAGTTGCGCTGTTAGTTTGTGTAAAACTAGCGTTTCTGCCAGAGTTGAAGGTTGCCCCTCAACCGATGGCGCGTACTTTAATAATTCCTTTCTGACCTGTCAAACGTTTTAGTGAAAAAAGTTTTCACGGTATTTGTGCCTATTAATGTCCCCCTTGTCATGCAGGTTTAAGATGCCAACGTTATACTGTGTAAGTTGATGAATTTTGCCGCAGTGTTTGCGGCCTGAATAACAAGGACCCGAATGGTTTCCAAGAAAAAAAATATAAAGGACCCTCACGCTGATCGTGAGGCCCAGAAATACGATAACCCCATCCAAAGCCGGGAGTTTATCCTCAATCACCTGAAAGAGCGTGGTGCGCCTGCAACCCACGAAACCCTGTGCCAAGAATTGGGGCAGGCATCTGAGGAAGGTGTTGAGGCCCTGCGCCGTCGTTTGATTGCGATGTGTCGGGACGGGCAACTGATCTGTAATCGCCGAAATGCGTTTTTGCCGATTGAAGAGGCTGCATTGGTGACCGGCAAGATCTCCGGTCATCGCGATGGATTTGGTTTTTTGATTCCCGATGACGGCAGCTCTGATCTGTTTTTGACGGCTCGTCAGATGCGTCAGGTTTTCCATGGCGACCGAGTAGCCGCACGAGTGGATCGCGTAGACGACCGTGGTCGCCGTGAAGGTGTGATCGTTGAGGTGCTGGAGCACCGTACCGAACAGACCGTGGGGCGTTTCTTCAAGGAGAGTGGCATTGCCTTTGTCGTTCCTGAAAACGCCCGTATCAATCACGAGATTCTGATTCCGGATGAAAATGTCGGTGCCGCCGTGCACGGGCAGTATGTGGTGGTTGAAATCTTGCGCCAGCCAACCGTGCGCACTCAGCCAACTGGGCGTGTGGTTGAAGTGTTGGGTGAGCATATGGCTCCGGGCATGGAAATAGACGTGGCCATCCGTTCTTATGAGATTCCCCACAGCTGGTCTGATGCTGTCGGCGAACAAACCGCCGCGATTTCTTCGGAAGTTGAAGAGAAAGACAAAGTAAATCGCGTTGATATTCGAAACATGCGGCTGGTAACCATCGATGATGAATCCGCTCGTGACTTCGATGATGCGATCTATTGTGAGCCGCGTCCTCGTGGCGGATACCGGCTGGTCGTGGCGATTGCCGACGTATCTCACTATGTGCGTGCCGGCTCACCGCTCGACGAAGAAGCGTTTGAACGTGGCAACTCGGTGTATTTCCCTGACCACGTCGTGCCGATGCTTCCGGAGAAGCTTTCCAACGGACTGTGTTCGTTGAACCCGGGCGTTGACCGTTTGTGCATGGTGGCCGATATGACCATCAGTGCTGCAGGCAACATCAGTGGATACACCTTCTATCAGGCGGTTATGCGCAGCCATGCGCGGCTTACCTATAACAAGGTCAGCGCCATGCTTGAGCACCCGGATACCGAACAGGGCTATCAGCTGAGCGCGCATTACGCCGATTTGCTGCCGCATCTGCACAATTTGTACGAGCTCTACAAGCTTCTGCGTAAGGCGCGTACTGAACGCGGTGCGATTGACTTCGAGACGACAGAAACCAAGATTGTTTTCGATGCGCGGCGCAAAATCGAAGAGATCGTTCCGGTGCACCGGAATGATGCCCACAAGATTGTGGAAGAGTGCATGTTGTGCGCGAACGTGGCCACGGCCCGTTTCCTGAAAAAGCACAAAATGCCGGCGCTTTATCGGGTTCATGATGGCCCATCCGAAGAACGTTTGGCCAAGTTGCGTTTGTTCCTCAGTGAGCTGGGGCTGCAGTTGGGGGGCGGTGACCGCCCGACATCGGCCGATTACCAGCAGCTGCTGTCTGAAGTGGCGGATCGCTCAGATGCCCATGTTATCCAGACGGTGATGCTGCGTTCGCTGAGCCAAGCTGTGTATAGCCCTGAAGAGAGTGGTCACTTTGGTCTTGGCTTTGCCAGCTACGCACACTTTACGTCACCCATCCGGCGATATCCGGATTTGGTGGTGCATCGTGCTATCAAGTCCTGCATTCACAACCCGGAAATGCAGAAAGATGTGGTGTCGCCGAAAGAGCTGGATGCAGAATTAGCTGCCTACCCGTACGATTACGCGAAAGTTGAGCAGCTCGGTGAGCATTGCTCGATGACCGAGCGTCGGGCAGATGATGCTACTCGTGATGTAATGGCCTGGCTCAAGTGTGAATTCCTCAAGGATCACGTGGGCGAGGAATACAATGGCGTGATTGCGGCGGTGGTACCGTTCGGTTTCTTTGTCGAACTGGCGGATATCTACATTGAAGGGCTGGTGCATGTCTCGACCCTGAATGGCGACTACTTCCACCATGATGCAGCCAAACACCGGCTGATCGGAGAGCGCACCGCGGTGAGCTTCCGTTTGGGCGATGAGGTCAAAGTGAAAGTGGTGCGGGTTGGGTTGGAAGATCGCAAAATCGACCTGGAGCTGACCAGCACGCCCCAAAAGCGCACCGCTGACCGGGATGCACTGGACGTCGCCAAGCGTGAGCCGCGCGGCAAAGGTGATCGGGCTGGTAAGGGCGGCAAGCGTGGCAAGTCCGGCAAGCCGGTCAGCGCGAAAGAGCGCCTGGCCAGCGAAGCTGCGCGTGAAGCCGCCAAGAAGGGCGCGAAAAGCAAATCGGCGCCCGCCAGTAAAAAGCGTAAAAGCCGCAAGTAATCAGTAACACAGGAATGAATCGCTAGTGTCTCAGGAATATGTATTTGGCTGGCACGCCGTGGATGCAGTGCTGAAGCGGGAGCCGGAGCGGTTGCTGCGTGTGTGGATCCAGACGGGTCGGCAGGACAAACGAGTAAAATCGGTGACCGAGGCGCTGGACGGTTTGGGCGTGCGCTGGAGCGTTGTTCATCGCCGCGAACTGGATGAGCGAGTGTCCGGTGTGCACCAAGGGGTGGTGGCCGAAGTCTCGGAAAGCCGTGAATGGACCGAGGCGGATTTGCTGGCGCAGCTAGCGTCCAGCAGCAAGCCGCCGTTTCTGTTGGTGTTGGATGGTGTGACCGATCCTCACAATCTGGGTGCTTGTATGCGCACTGCCGACGCTGTCGGTGTGCAAGCCGTTATTGTGCCGAAAGACAAATCCGCCAGTTTGACGCCTGTGGCCCGAAAGGTTGCCTGTGGCGCGGCTGAAACCGTGCCGTTTGTCCGCGTTACCAATCTCGCCCGCTTTCTGCGCGAATTGAAAGATCAGGGGGTGTGGCTCATCGGCACCGCCGGCGAGTCCGATGCCAACCTGTTTCAGGCGGACTTCAAAGGGCCGGTGGCGTTGGTGATGGGTGCAGAAGGGAAGGGGATGCGTCGCCTTACCCGAGAGCATTGTGACCAGTTAGTAAACATTCCTATGCTGGGCCATGTTGATAGCCTGAACGTTTCGGTAGCGACAGGGGTTTGTCTGTACGAAGCGTTGCGCCAACGAACCGGTTAATCCTTGCACGATATCCCTTGTAGGCATAGAATACGTCACCCCTTTTAGAAGGGGTGGTTTTGTATTGTCTGAATTCAGGGGATCAAAATCTCGCTTTTGATCAGGCGGTTTTATGCAAAGCCTTGTCTATAAAGCAAAAAGAAGCCGGCAGCTTAGCTGTCACCTCCTTGCTTTCCATGTTCAGGAGCGGTTCTGCAAGAACCCCCCAGAGCAGAAAGCTGTTTAACCCGTAGGGAGAACTCATGCGTCACTACGAAATCGTATTTATGGTACATCCGGATCAGAGCGAGCAAGTGCCCGCGATGATCGAGCGTTATACCGGCCTCATCACTGAAGATGGCGGTCAGGTACATCGTCTGGAAGATTGGGGCCGTCGTCACCTGGCATACCCGATCAACAAGATTCACAAAGCTCACTACGTGCTGATGAACGTTGAATGTTCACAGGCTGCGATGGACGAGCTGACTCATAACTTCCGCTTCAACGATGCGATCATCCGTGAGCTGATCCTGCGTCGTGACGAGGCTGTTACTGACCTGTCTCCGATGAAAGCCGCTGAGTCCCGTGAGGACCGTCGTTCCGGCGGAGACGATCGTCCACGCCGTTCGGCTGAGTCTGGCGAAAGCCAGAGCGCTGAGTCCAAAGGCGAAGAAGAGTAATTCACCGGAGTTAGGAGTTAAGTTATGGCTCGTTTTTTCAGACGTCGTAAATTCTGCCGCTTCACGGCAGAAGGTGTTAAAGAGATCGATTACAAGGATCTGGACACCCTGAAAGGCTACATCACTGAAACCGGCAAAATCGTGCCCAGCCGTATTACCGGCACCAAAGCACGTTATCAGCGTCAGCTGGCTACCGCTATCAAGCGTGCCCGCTACCTGGCACTGCTGCCGTATACGGATAGTCACGACCACTAAGCACAGATAGACAGGACCCGGGACCATGCGTGCACTGGCACAGTATGTAATGCGCGGTCCCATGCAGGCCGGCGGAGTAGCAGTAGTCACAACTATTGTTCCTTTGTTGTTCTGGATAGGCGCAGCAGTTACGGCCCTTGTCGTTATGCGACAGGGGGTTCGGCAGGGGCTCACCATTGGCCTCTGGGCAATTTTGCCTGCTTTGGGTTGGGCCGTTTACGGTCAAAACCCGACAGCGCTGATTGTATTGCTGCAAACGATGCTGATTGCATCGGTCTTCCGGACATCGCTGTCCTGGGAAAACGCGCTGTTATCCGGCGCCTTTCTGACGATACTGACGGGCCTTATGTTGCCAGTCATGTATCCGGCACTGTTAAACGAACTTGTTCGCATCGGTGTCGAGTTTTACGACCAGTACAACGCTGAAGTGGTTCAGGCTCTGGGCGGCGACCTGGAGCGAATCATTCGAAGCGCGATGAGCGCCAGCATAGCGGGCTCGGCATTCGTGATAGCGATTGCCATGGCTATGTTGGCAAGGTCTTGGCAGGCAGGGCTGGATAACCCAGGCGGTTTTCAGCGCGAGTTCCATGCCATCCGGCTATCGCCGGCCATCGCGGTTGTATGCGCTGTATCCATGGTGTCGGGCCCGCTGTTAGGGCTGAATCCGGTACTCTTGGCCTGGGCTGCAGGCACGCCACTTCTGGTGGCAGGTTTGGCTTTGGTTCATGGTGTGGTTGGTCGTAAACAGTGGGGCGGTCAGGCGCTGTTCGCGTTTTACATTGTGTTGGGGCTGTTGGGTCTGAATCTAATGATGCTGTTGTTGGTTCTGGCTTTTGTGGATAGCTGGCTGGATATTCGGGAGCGCATAGCGCCAACCGGACCGGCTGAATAAAGCACGAAGAGGTTAACGAGATGGAAGTTATTCTGCTCGAGAAAGTTGCAAACCTTGGCACTTTGGGCGACAAGGTAAATGTTAAGGCCGGTTACGGTCGTAATTTCCTGCTGCCGTACGGTAAGGCTGTGCCTGCCACGGAAGCAAACGTAAAGGCGTTCGAAGAGCGTCGCGCTGAGCTGGAAAAAGCCGCTGCTGAAAAGCTGTCTGCTGCCCAGTCCCGTGCAGAAGCTCTGGAAGGCGCATCCTTCACCATCACCTCCAAGGCTGGTGACGAAGGTAAGCTGTTCGGCTCAATCGGTGTTCGCGATATCGCAGAAGTTGTTTCTGCTGGCGGCACTGAAGTTGAGAAGAGCGAAGTTCGTCTGCCGGAAGGCCCACTGCGGACTACTGGCGAGTACGAAATTGAGCTGCAGCTGCACTCTGACGTTGAAGTTACCATCAAGCTGGCGGTTGTTGCCGAGTAATCGGTTAACCACAGTAGGTAAGTTCAGTGACCGCTGAAGCCTAGGCTTTTAGCGGTCTATAACAAGCCCGAGCCGGAAACGGTTTCGGGCTTGTTTGTTTCTGGTATTCTTGTAGATCTGTTTTTCATTCCTTACGTGTCTGGTGTCTATGGCAACTCCTTCTCCCAAACCTGTATCTATTGATTCAGAAACCAGTCGTATCAAAGTGCCACCCCATTCGGTGGAAGCAGAGCAGGCCGTATTGGGTGGTCTGATGCTGGATAATCGACGGTTCGACGAGATATCAGAAATGATCTCTGCCGCTGATTTTTATCGCCAGGATCACCGCCTGATTTTTGGTGCCGTTGAGCGACTGGCCAGTGAAAGTGAACCCTTGGATGTCGTCACCTTGGCCGAATTTCTCGAGCGGGCCGGGGATATTGAAGACGCTGGTGGTCTTTCTTACTTGGCCGAGCTGGCAGAGAAGACTCCCGGTGCAGCCAATATCGCCGCCTATGCGGATATCGTGCGCGAGCGTTCTGTTCTGCGTCAACTGGTAGAGGTGTCCGGTAAGATTTCCGATTCCGCATTTAATCCGCTGGGTCGAAAAAGTAGTGAAATACTGGATGAGGCAGAGCGCAGCGTCTTCCAGATTGCAGAAGCTCGTACAAAAGAAGGGTCGGGGCCGAAAGCCATTAATCCGATTCTCGCGACGACCCTCAGCCGTATTGAAGAGCTGTTCGAATCTGGTGAGCAAACCACGGGTTTGACCACCGGCTTCCGGGATTTGGATGATCAGACGTCTGGTATGCAGCCGGCTGATTTGATCATCGTTGCCGGTCGCCCCTCCATGGGTAAGACCACCTTTGCCATGAACATCGTGGAAAACGCCTTGATCAGCACGGGCACACCGATTCTCGTGTTCAGTATGGAAATGCCCGCGGATGCACTCGCCATGCGTATGTTGTCCTCGCTAGGCCGCATTGACCAGACAAAGGTTCGGGGCGGTAAGCTCGAGGAAGACGATTGGCCCCGCCTGACGTCGGCGGTCAGTCTGTTGAAAGACAAGCCTCTGTATATCGATGACACGCCAGGCTTGAGTCCCACGGAAATGCGTTCCCGAGCGCGCCGGATTGCCCGGGAAAATGGCGGAAAAATTGGCCTGATCATGGTGGATTACCTGCAGTTGATGCGGGTGCCCGGCAACACTGAAGGCCGAACCGCGGAAATCTCGGAGATTTCACGATCGCTAAAAGGCATTGCGAAGGAACTGAGTTGCCCGGTGGTGGCACTGTCCCAGTTGAACCGTAGTCTTGAGCAGCGGCCCAACAAGCGGCCGGTGAACTCGGACCTCCGGGAGTCCGGTGCGATCGAGCAGGATGCCGACGTAATCATGTTCGTGTATCGGGACGAGGTCTATAACGAAGATACTCAGGACAAGGGCATCGCCGAAATTATCATCGGTAAGCAGCGGAACGGTCCGATCGGAACCATCCGGCTGGCCTTTATCGGTAAGTACACCAAGTTCGAAGACTTGGCGCACGGGGATTACGGTGATTACGGTGGTGACTATTAATGCCGCGCGCAACCGTTGCCAGAATTGATCTGGGTGCCCTGAAGTACAACTACCAACTCGCGCAAGCCAAAGCGGGTGCGGCGCAGGCGATGGCCGTGGTCAAAGCTGACGGCTATGGCCATGGCATAAAAGCGGTCGCGCACGCGCTGGCTGACGATGCCGGTAAATTTGCGGTGGCCTGCTTGGAAGAAGCGCTTGAAATACGTGCTGCAGGCTTGAGTCAGCCGGTTGTGATGCTGCAGGGTGTGCACGGCCGAGAGGATGTAGAGCTGTGCTTTCAGCAGGGATTCGAGCCGGTATTGCACAATAATCACCAGCTGGACTGGCTAGCCGAAAGCTCCGCCCCGGCGTATTGGTTGAAAGTTAATACGGGTATGAACCGGTTAGGCTTCAGGCCGTCGGAGTTACCTGCCGTCATGGCAACGCTGGACGGGGCGGGTCAGCGAGCTGAGCTTCAAGGCTTCGTTACGCATTTTGCCTGTGCCGACGACACGTCGAGCTCCATGACTCGGGAGCAGACCCGTATTTTCGAGCAAGCGACAAAGGCTTGGCCGTCATTGATGCGCAGTGTGGGCAATTCAGCAGCGCATTTCCTGCCGGACCAGCCACTTTACGACTGGAGCCGGCCCGGCATCATGCTCTACGGAGCGTCTCCCATGATAGGTAAAACCGGGCCCGATTTGGGGCTAAAGCCGGTTATGACGCTTGAGGCGCCTTTGATCACCACGCGAATTATCAAGCCGGGAGAGTCTATCGGCTACGGTTCAACCTGGGTGGCCCAATCCGAAACCCGAATGGGCATGGTGGCTATCGGGTATGGCGATGGCTATCCGCGCCATGCTGGCACAGGAACCCCTGCGGCTGTTCTAGGGCAGCGTATTGGGCTTCTTGGGCGGGTGTCGATGGATATGCTGGCGGTTGATCTGACGGGTGTGCCAGAGGCTCAGGAAGGCGACATGGTGGAGCTGTGGGGCAAGACGGTCAGTGTGGATGAAGTGGCTGCCTGTGCGGGCACAATTGGCTACGAGCTGCTCACCGGCGTAACGGCCAGGGTGCCTCGGGACTACCACTGAACGGCAGTCCCGAAAAGCGATGGCCGGCCTACTGCGCTTCGGGCTCGTGAATGATTTCTTCGATGAATTCCAGAATAGAGGTCAGGCTCCGGTCGTTTAGCTTTTTGAGCACTTTGTGAACGACCATTTTACTGCCTTTGAGCATGCTGCTGATGCCCACTTTGGCCATGCTCATGGTCATATTGCCGGCATTCAGGCGCCGTAACGGTTCCAGAAAAAAGAAATCAAGGCCGTTCTCGGTCAAGTCCGCAATCAAGTTGTGCAGTTTTTCGATGGCTTCCTTGTCGGCTTTGCCGCGGGTTTTCAGCTCGTTCACCGTGTAAAGAGCGCGGGTACGAAGTTCATCGGGAATGGGGGCAACAATGTGGCTTTGTTGTTTCAGCATGATCAGTCCTGGTGTTGTATGCTCATAATCGCAGCGCAACGGTGTTGCTGCACAGAGCGTGGTTCATACTGACAGTCAGTCAGTTGTTATATGATGCGATGAATGGTGCAGCAAAACCTTAGTTGAGGCCATTGGCCCTAAAGTGGATTTGCCTGTCATATCAGCGAAATTCGGAGGTGGTGAATTCCCGTGCATGTATTAGTTGTTCATGATTACGGTCCATTAGGCCGGGTGCTTCTTGACCGCTTGCGAGCCTCGCATCTGCGGGTGAGTCCTCTGCTGATAAGCGATCCTGCGCGGGTCGATCTGCATGCCTTGGCGAGTTGGATTCCGGACGATACGGATTTGATCGTTAACGCACTGTGGCTGGGTGATCCCGAGCAGGCTGAAGCCGACCGTGAAGCAACTCACGAAGCTGCGTTCTCGCTGCCTTTGGCTCTTGCAGGCCATGCGCTGGAGCGCGGAATGGCCATGCTCCAGTTGTCGTCATGCTATGTATTCGATGGCCGTAAACAAGATGCCTATATCGCTTCTAATCCTGGTCAGCCTATTAATGAATTGGGACGCTGGCAGTGGGAGTGCGAGCAGGCGTTACGAAGTCAGTTGCCTCGGCATATTATTTTGCGTGCCGGATGGAGTCTGGCCCGGATTGCGAAGAAGGTTTATGAAAACAGTGCCAACACGGACGCACTACCTTTACCCGGCCGTTGCCTCGGCCAACCGGTGGCGGTGAAGGACCTGGCTCGCGTCATGGCTGCAATTATCATGCAACTGGATTGCGGGGCAGAAGCTTGGGGCACGTATCAATATGCCGGCGCTGAGGAAATATCCCTATACGAATTAGGCTTAGCTATTGCCGATATGCCGGGTATACCGGAAGGCATTCGGGTGGTAGATGAAACGCCGGAATGGGGTCACCTGGAGCCGGTGAATACAACCATGGTGTGCACCAAAATTCGCAACACCTTTGGCATAAAACAATTGCCTTGGCGGCGCTGGCTGGAGGAAGAGTTTCTGATGGTGACCGCTGCTGAGAAACCGGAAAGCGAGCCAGTTCAATAAGCTGGCTCTTTTACGTTCAGGATTGTGAAGACCGACAGGCTTGCTTGCTCACTTCGTGCGTCACTGTCTGCAACGCTTCGACATCTAAAAGCTCAACCTCACGCCCTTTCGCCCGAAGAATGCCTTGGCTCTGAAAGCGCGTAAACACGCGACTGACGGTTTCAACCGCCAGGCCCAGGAAGTTGGCAATGTCGTTTCGGGGCATGGGTAAGGTAAACGTTGTGCCCGACATCCGGCGACGGCGAAACCGGCTCGAAAGAGAGAGCAGAAGCGCAGCGATGCGCTCTTCTGCCGTGTTTTTGCTGAGCAGCATGGCCAACTGGTGGCTGCTTTGGATTTCCTTACTCATCAGCTGATACATGTGGTGCTGGAGTTCAGGCAGCTTGATGGTCAGTTCTTCCAGCTTATCCATGGGGAACTCGCACAAACTGGTGCGTTCCAGAGCTTTGGCGGTACAGGCGTATTGATCGCTACCTAAGCTATCTAAACCAACAAGCTCGCCGGGCATAAAAAAGCCGGTCACTTGCTCTTCGCCACTTTCCGTAATGATGGACGTTTTGATCGAGCCGCTCTTTACCGCAAAGCAGGATCTAATCGGTGAGCTTTGGTCAAAAACGTGTTCGCCGCGATTGTAGATCTTTCCTTGCTGAACAATGTTTTCCAGGCTGTCCAGATCGTTTTCCTCGACTGCAAGGGGCAGGCAAAGATTGCTGAGGCTGCACTGATTGCATGAAGCCTTGAGCGGAGAAACGGAGCGAAGCGGAATTGCCTTAGCCATAACCAAGAACCTGAAATAAATGGTGTAAACAAGCCATCCAGCGATAGCGGCTTGTTGAGCGTTAACCTAGTATACCAAAACAAGATAGCTGCATAACGAATCTTCGAGCTAGCGGTATTTATGCTTAATTCTTAAGGCTTAGCGTTTTCGGCCTTTCTGTTTGCGCTCCTGCTCCTGGGCTTCTTTTTGTGCCGCTTCGATTTCAGCTAGAGCTCGGGCCTCGGCCAGTTCTTTTTCTACCATCGTCGGTGTTTCCAGTGAAATTCGGCCAATGGTGCCTGCCCTGAACTCATTGATGAGCACTTCAGAAACCTTGTACAGATCGGGGACACCGCCACGGCCCACGAAGCGGCGCTTTGCGGCAATAGCATCCATTAAGACCAGCCCGTCTCTTGGGCGTTCATTGAGGCCATAACGGGACATAGCCAATTCCGGATAGGCATCGACCAGATAATCCGCCTCAAACATGGCTACGTCTTCAAAATCCAGAACGGCACTGCGAATCGCGCCGCTAACCGCAAGACGATAGCCGCACTGTTCGGGTGACAACTTTGGCCACAGGAAGCCCGGGGTGTCGTACAGCAGAACGTTGTCCGGGAGTTTGATGGCTTGTTGTGCCCGTGTCACCGCTGGCTCGTTGCCGGTTTTCGCGGCAGGTCGGCCTGCAAGCGTGTTAATGAGGGTGGATTTTCCAACGTTTGGAATGCCCAGAATCATCACCCGTAACGCGCTCTTTTGTCGATCGTGACCGGGCGTCATTTCCTCCGCCAGTTTCAGGATGTTCAAGGCTTCCTGGCGCTGGTTGTGGGTAAGGGTAATGGCACGCACTCCCCGTTCCTGTTCCAGCCATTCCAACCATTGTTCCGTGATTTTCGGGTCAGCCAGGTCCCGTTTGTTCAGCACTTTGATCAAAGGTGTGTCGCCACGCAATGATGGTACCAGCGGGTTTTCACTGCTGAAGGGGAGTCTCGCGTCAACCACCTCGATGATGAGATCCATCTGGGGCATGACTTTTTTGATCTCCTTGCGGGCCTTGTGCATGTGCCCGGGAAACCAGTTAATGGCCATGATGTCTGCTCCGTATGGTGGGTAAAGCCGCCATTATGCAGTGGAATGACTAAATTTTCACATTGTCAAAAATGCCGGAGTGGCGCGGGGTTTGGGCGGGTGCCTCTAAAAACTGTACAAAAAGCAGGGGGATCGGGGTGAAATCGCTTGCGGGAATGATTTAGGGTGTAAGGCACTGAAACCTAAATGGCTATGTTGTGGTGCATCTGCCACTCAAATTTGGAGCGTACTATGAAACTGAAAAAGATAATTGGTTCGGCATTGGTTGCCATTAGTTTGTCCATGCCGGCGTTTGCTCAGCAGGGGCAACCCGATCAAGTTGCGCAGTTGGCTCAAATGGTGGGTTTGTCCGATGACCAGCAAACCGAAATTCGAGGCATCATCAGCGAGATGGAAGGTGAACTGAGTGAGTTGCGTCAGGATGCCCAAGGCCTACAGCGTGAACTGCAAGGTGAAATCAAGGCCGATTATGACGAAGATAACATTCGTTCCCACGCTGAAAAATTGGGAGATGTGACCGGTAAAATCGCGGCGCTTTCTGCGTTGATGCAGGCTAAGGTTGATGCGGTGTTCACCAAAGAGCAGCGCGAAGAGCTTGACCAAAAGATGCAGCAAATGCAGCAACAGATGCAGCGGCAAATGCAACAGCGTCAGATGCAGCAGTCTCAGTAATCGCCCGATACTGACGCGAGTTCCCTCGGCGCCCAAGCAGTGGGCGCCGAGGACCCCCTTCGTATTTCCTGCAGTTCGCTTTTTCTCTCGGGAAAAGTACTAGAACAACCCAAATGGATTATTTGCCTACAGCTTCTATAGTGTTGCTAGGCGATTTTGATTCTGTTTCGCAACCTATAATCGCAAGTCGGAATTTCTTATTTAACAAAAGGATGGTGGCGTTTTATGGCTTCGGATAAGAAGGCGATGCGGTCCACGATATTAGTGCCGGTGTTTATACCGGCCGTCGTGGTGGCGCTGTTACTGGTGATCGGGACAATCAGTAACCCCGAAATGGCGGGCGAGGCATTCAGTGCCACGCTGAGTTGGATTACCGAGACATTCGGTTGGTTTTACATGCTTTCCGTGGCCATATTTCTGGTCTTTATTGTTTCCGTGGGCGCTTCCAAGTGGGGCAATATCAAACTTGGCCCAGATCATGCCGAACCGCAATACTCCTTCCCAGAATGGTTCGCGATGTTGTTTTCCGCAGGCTACGGTATCGCTTTGCTGTTCTTCGGCGTAGCTGAACCGGTGTTGCATTATGCGGCGCCGCCCGCGGGTGCAGCTGAAACCGTTAATTCGGCGAAGCAGGCCATGCAAATCGCCTTTTTCCATTGGGGCTTCCACATCTGGGCGATTTACGGTCTGGTGGGGCTTGTATTGGCGTACTTCGCTTTCCGCCACGGGTTGCCGCTTTCCATTCGCTCTGCGCTCTATCCTTTAATTGGCGAGAAGATCTACGGCCCCATCGGTCATGTGGTCGATGTCTTTGCCATTTTGGGGACGATGTTCGGTATCGCCACCACGCTTGGCTTATCTGTTACTCAAATTAACGCCGGAATTAACTACCTTTGGCCGTCCGTTCCTGTCGGCACCACCGTGCAGATTATCGCGATTGCCGTGATCACCGCAGCGGCAACCGTGTCGGTTGTGGCGGGTATGGATAAGGGCGTCAAACGACTGTCTATTCTTAATATGGTGTTGGCGATTTCCCTGATGCTGTTTGTGTTCGTGGTTGGGCCGACCATTCATATTCTGGAAACCTTCCTGCAGAACACGGGCAGTTATCTGAGCGGCATAGTGGAGCGCACCTTTAACCTGCAAGCCTACTCTCGTAGTGACTGGATCGGTAACTGGACGTTATTTATCTTTGGGTGGACCATCGCTTGGGCTCCGTTCGTCGGGATGTTTATTGCGAAGATCAGTCGCGGCCGTACCATCCGCCAGTTTGTGTTTGGTGTGATGCTGGTGCCTTCCGTGTTTACCTTCTTGTGGTTCTCGGTCTTTGGTGACACAGCGCTGACTCTCATTATGCATGAGGGATTGGATACGCTGATCAACGATGTCCAGACAGATCATGCCGTGGCCTTGTTCAAGTTGTTCGATGTGTTGCCCTGGTCTTTCTTTATCTCATTACTGACTGTGCTGCTGATCGTGACATTCTTTGTGACCTCGTCAGACTCGGGCTCCTTGGTGATCGACTCACTCGCCTCCGGCGGTGTGATTGAAACCCCTGCCTGGCAGCGTGTGTTTTGGGCGGTATTGGAAGGTGCGGTTGCGTCAGTCTTGCTATTGGTTGGAGGGTTGAGCGCCTTGCAGACGATGACGATTGCCAGCGCACTGCCGTTTGCCATCATTATGTTGGTGGCCGCTATCGGCATGTGGCGGGCATTGGTTATTGAGGGGCACCGTGAAACCAGTTTGCAGGCCCATGTCAGCAGCAATCGCCACATGACCGGGGCGCAATGGAAGCATCGGTTGGCCGCTATGGTTGAGTTTCCGACACGCCAAGACGTGGCGAAGTACATTGAAGGCACCGTGATGGAAGCCATGCGGGAGGTCGAGAAGGAGCTGACGGCGCAGGGTTGGAGCGCCTCGGCCGAATTCGACCCGGAAAACGAGCGCTCACACTTGATGGTGCATCGTAAGGATCACGTCGATTTTGTTTACGACATCCGCCTAACCGAGCACGCCATGCCCGGATTTGTTTACGGTGAGCTTAAACGGGACACGGACAAGCCGGACGTATACTTCCGGGCGGAAGTGTATCTGCGCCGGGGTGGCCGGGCCTACGATATTTACGGGTATGACAAGGATGACGTGATCAAGGATATCCTGGACCAGTTCGAGAATTACCTGCACTTCCTCGATATTTCGCCGGGTAAACTGCCGTGGGAAATGGCCGAGCACGATGAGATGATCAACACTCCGGACAACCCGGAGCCAGGAAAGGCCTGATAAGATTAAAAACGCCGCCCGAGCGAAGCTCCGGCGGCGTTTTTAATGGTGAAAGTTATTCCACGTGCTTGACGGGAATCTGCATAGCCTGGGGTGCCTCGGGAACATCCGGTACAGTCAGCCCGAGATTGTTTTTGTCGAACACCCGGTCAGCCCGGTAGCTAGAACGCACCATCGGCCCGGACGGCACTTCCATGAATCCTTTTTCCAAACCGATCTCACGGAACCGGTTGAATTCCTCTGGTGTAACATAGCGCTCTACAGGCAGGTGATTCGGGGTAGGGCGCAGGTATTGGCCGAGGGTTAGAATGTCTACGCCAATGGCGAGCAGGTCATCCATCGTTTCGAGGACTTCTTCCTCGGTTTCACCTAGGCCCAGCATCAGACTGGTCTTGGTGAGTACGTCCGGGCGATGTTTCTTGGCGTGGGCTAGAACGCTCAGGGTTTTTTCATAGCCGGCGCGGGGGTCCCGTACACGGCTGGTCAGGCGTTTTACGGTTTCAACGTTCTGGGCGAAGACGTCCAGGCCGGAATCCACTACTTTCTCCACATCGCTCATTACCGCATCGAAATCCGGGGTCAGGGCTTCTACCGCAACTTCCGGTGTGCGCTGTTTGATGGCCGACACACAGGCCGCGTAGTGAGCCGCACCGCCGTCTTCCAGGTCGTCCCGGTCTACTGAGGTGAGCACGATGTAGCGCAGGCCCATGAGCTCAACAGACTTGGCGGTATTTTCCGGTTCTTCCGGATCCAGCCAGCCTTTCGGGTTGCCAGTATCAACCGCGCAGAACTTACAGGCACGGGTGCAAACGGAGCCCATCACCATGATGGTGGCGGTACCGTTCGTCCAGCATTCACCGATATTCGGGCAATGGGATTCCTGACACACCGTGCTCAAACGATGCTCCGACACGTTGCGACGTACCGCTTCAAAACGTTCACCACCAGGCATGCGCGCTCTCAGCCATTTGGGCTTGCGCTCCAGAGGTTTGTCTTCCGAACTCGAGCTCGATCGTTTGACGCCGTCTTTGATGGCGGCGAAACCGTGTTCGTTGCGGAATTTGGAACCACTGGTAATGCGGGCTTTTGCGCTGTCGCTCATGGGGTCGGGAGCTCTCGAATCAGATAAGGTGAGCTCTAAAGGTTAATGGGCGGGGCGTGCAGTTACAAGGTGGATACGGGCAATCACGAGGGTACCGGGCACGACTTTGGTCGTACCCGGTTGATGCAAATCAGGCTTGGGACTTCTCAAGGGCCTGAGCAACGTCGGCAATGATGTCTTCAACATCTTCTATGCCGATGGACAGACGCACCAGATCTTCACTAACACCCGCACTCTTCAGTTCGTCTGCATCGAGCTGACGGTGCGTGGTGGTGGCGGGGTGACAGGCCAGAGACTTGGCGTCGCCAATGTTAACCAGACGCAGGATCAGATCCAGCGCGTCGATGAACTTGGCGCCGGCTTCGCGGCCGCCTTTGATGCCGAAGCTCAGGATGCCAGAGGCTTTGCCGTCACAGATCTTCTCGCAGGTTGCCTTGTACGGGCTGTTGGCCAGGCCGGCGTAATTTACCCATTCAACAGAAGGGTGGTCTTGCAGGAACTGGGCGACTTTCTCGGCGTTGGAACAATGGCGCTCCATGCGCAGTGCTAATGTTTCCATGCCCTGCATGATCAGGAAGGAGTTGAATGGCGACAATGCAGAGCCGGTGTTGCGCAGCGGCACGACGCGACAGCGGCCGATAAAGGCGGCTTCACCCAGTGCTTCGGTGTAAACCACACCGTGGTAGGACGGGTCTGGTTCGTTCATCATCGGGAACTTGTCGGCGTTGCCTTTCCAGTCAAACTTACCGGAATCCACCACAATGCCCGCCACTGTTGTACCGTGACCGCCA
The DNA here is from genome assembly GCF_003336705.1 of Marinobacter litoralis. GTDB lineage: Bacteria > Pseudomonadota > Gammaproteobacteria > Pseudomonadales > Oleiphilaceae > Marinobacter > Marinobacter litoralis. The sequence continues at coordinate 110,522 of NZ_QMDL01000001.1, forward strand.
ATGTATTTGGTCAGTGAGTGAATCACGATGTCAGCACCGTGCTCGAATGGGCGGCACAGAACCGGCGTAGCAACGGTGTTATCTACGATCAACGGAATGCCATGTTTGTGCGCAATCTCGGCCCATTTCTGGATGTCTACGACGTTGCCCGCCGGGTTGCCAATGGATTCGCAGAACAGTGCACGGGTCTGGTCATCAATGGCATTTTCCAGTGCTTCGTAATCGTCGTGGGCGACCATTTTGCAGGTGATGCCCTGGTTCGGCAGCGAGTGTGCAAACAGATTGTAGGTGCCGCCGTATAGCTGGCCAGTACTGACGATGTTGTTGCCAACACGGCAAATGGTTTGCAGTGCGTAGGTGATGGCTGCCATACCGGAAGCAACAGCCAGCGCGCCAATGCCGCCTTCCAGAGCGGCCATGCGCTCTTCAAGAACCGCGTTGGTGGGGTTCATGATGCGGGTATAAATGTTGCCCTGAACTTTCAGGTCAAACAGATCGGCACCGTGCTGGGTGTCGTCAAAGGTGTAAGACGTGGTCTGGTAAATCGGCGTCGTTGCGGCCTTGGTAGTCGGGTCGCTTTTGAAGCCTGCGTGCAGAGCGAGAGTTGCTGGTTTCATGACAACGTTCCTTGCTGATGAGTTGTTCGTTATTGGCTAAGGAGGCCGAGTATGCCATAGGTGGCTATGGTCGAATAGGTGGTGTTACCTAATGCTCGCTACTGGCGTATTTCAGGTCATCGCGCCGTAGACTAAAGCTCTCAATTCTTGCCGGATCGGATAAGATGATGAAGGCATCAGCTGAGTCATGAAGATGACGACAAGGTCTTCTTTCGGATCGATGAAGAAACTTGTGCTCGCCAAGCCGCCCCAGCCGAACTCGCCTTCAGAACCGACGGTGTGAGAGGCTGCTACATCGGTTTTTACTGAAAATCCCAAACCGAATCCGCTGCCTTGATAAGGTGTTTCGCTGAAACCGCCAACAGAGAGCGCGGGTAGGTCCTTGTTGTCGGACAGATGATTGCGGCGCATGAATTCTAGTGTTTTTCGCCCGATGATTCGTTGCCCTTGGTATTCGCCGCCCTGACACAGTGCCTGCGCAAACTTGTGGTAATCGTCGATGGTGGAAACCAGTCCGCCGCCGCCCGATAAAAATCGCGGGTGCTTCAGGTACTTTGAGCGTTCCGGGTCGTCCTGCAGTTTCATTGTGTCGCCGGGCTGGTATAAGTAGCAGGCTGCAAAGCGGTGCTGTTGTTCTGGCCTAACGTGAAAGCCGGTGTCGGTCATGCCCAATGGCTGGAAGATGTGTTCGTCGAAGTAATTATCCAGCGACTGGCCAGACAGCAGTTCTACCAAATACCCGAGCACATCGGTGGAAACCGAGTAGTTCCAAGCGGTTCCGGGAGAAAACTCCAGAGGCAATTCAGCCAGCCTATCCACCAGCTTTTCCAGTGTAAGAATCGAACTGCCGTCCAGTTTCAGCTTGCGGTATGCCGCATCGACCTCGGTGCGCTCGGTAAAACCGTAGGTGAGGCCGGAGGTGTGCGTCATCAAATCCCGAATGGTCATCGCTTTTGCGGCTGGCTCGGTTTCGAAATCCGGGTAGCTGCCGCCTTTGTAAACCCGCATTTTGCGCCATGACGGGATGTACTTGTGCACGGGGTCGTTCAGCAGGAATTTACCCTGTTCATAGAGCTGCATCATAGCGATGGAGGTGACAGGCTTGGTCATGGAATAGATGCGGAACAGGGTGTCGCGCTGCATCGGGCGGTTGCGTTCAACGTCCATCAGCCCCTGAGCCTGTGCCCAAACCACTTTGCCGTGGCGGGCCACTAGGGTGACCGCACCGGGCAGCTTGCCGGGCTGAATGTAGCGTTCATCGAAATGGCGTGTAATTCGTTCAAGGGTATCGATGGACAAGCCGGACGCGATGTTTTCGGACATGACAGCAGTTTCCAGGTGGTTTAAGCATAAAAAAAGCCCAACTCTTTCGAGTCGGGCTTTTAGAATACTGGTAGCAAGGGGCGGAGTCGAACCGCCGACCCCAGCATTATGAGTGCTGTGCTCTAACCAACTGAGCTACCTTGCCAAATCGTTGTGGGGATCACCCCAAACGAGGCGCGTATTTTCGGCATTTGGCCTCAAGCTGTCAAGGCTTCTTGGCCAAAATTTCCGAAAAATTACACGTTAAAGCGGAAGTGGATGACATCGCCGTCTTGCACGATGTATTCCTTGCCTTCCAAACGCCATTTACCGGCTTCTTTTGCGCCCGCTTCGCCGTTGTATTGCACGAAGTCGTCATAGCTGATCACTTCGGCGCGGATGAAGCCGCGTTCAAAATCGGTGTGAATCACACCGGCACCCTGAGGGGCCGTGGCACCTACACGAACGGTCCAGGCGCGGACTTCTTTTACGCCAGCGGTGAAGTAAGTTTGCAAGTCTAGTAGCTTGTAGCCCGCGCGAATAACGCGGTCTAGGCCGGGTTCTTCCATGCCCATTTCGTCGAGGAACATGGCTTTTTCGTCGTCTTCCAGCTCTGAGATCTCGGCTTCGATCTTGTTGCAGATAGGCACGACAGCTGCATTTTCTGAAGCGGCAATTTCGCGAACAACGTCAAGGTGAGGGTTGTTCTCGAAACCGTCTTCGCTAACGTTGGCGATGTACATCGTGGGCTTGATGGTGAGCAGGCACAGCTCACGAATCAAGGCCAACTGATCGGTATCGAGGTTCATGCTGCGCACCGGCTTGCCTTCGTTCAGAACGGGCAGTAGCTGTTCAAACATCTCGAGCTGGGCTTTGGCCTCTTTGTCACCGCTCTTGGCAACACGCTGTACGCGTTTGATGGCCTTCTCAACGGTGTCGAGGTCGGCAAGCGCCAGCTCGGTGTTGATGATTTCGATGTCGGAAGCCGGGTCAACTTTGTTGGCAACGTGGATGACGTTGCTGTCTTCAAAGCAGCGAACTACGTGGGCGATGGCGTCGGTCTGGCGAATGTTGGCCAAAAACTGGTTGCCAAGACCTTCACCTTTGGAGGCACCCGCTACCAAGCCTGCGATATCGACAAACTCCATGGTGGTGGCTACCACGCGTTCGGGTTTGACGATTTCTGCCAGTTTGGTCAGGCGTGGGTCGGGCATGGCCACCACGCCCGCGTTCGGCTCGATGGTACAGAACGGAAAGTTTTCCGCGCCGATACCGGCCTTGGTGAGTGCGTTGAACAAGGTTGATTTGCCGACGTTAGGTAGGCCGACAATGCCGCAGTTAAATCCCATGGAATGCCTCTGCTGGAACTAATAATTTGCGCGGATTATACCGGTGTATCGGTATAGGTGCGAGTAAGGGGTTGTGTCGTGCTCAGGCGGTAGGCTTGAAGCTGTGCAGGCGGTTCATGGCGGCTGCCAGTTTGCCGTTGGCGGCATCCGGAAGTACACGCATGATTTCGTCAGTGACTGCGTTCAGTTCCTCGGTTTCTTTCTTGCCGAGGCGGCCCAATACATAGCCGGTTACCTTGCGGCTGTCGCCGGGGTGACCTATGCCGATGCGAAGTCTTTGGAAGTCTTTGGTGCCCAGGTGTGCAATCGCATCGCGTAACCCGTTGTGGCCACCGTGGCCGCCGCCTTTTTTAAACCTGGCGGTACCGGGAGCGATATCAAGTTCGTCGTGGGCGATCAGGATGTTTTCAGGCGCGATCTTGAAGAAATCCGCCAGAGCCTTAATGGCCAGGCCGCTGCGGTTCATGAACGTGCTGGGGTTGAGCAGATGCAGGTCAAGACCCTGCCATTGGATGCGAGCGTAAAGCCCGTGGTACTTCTTTTCGGGGCGGAGCGTCTGACCCGCATCGCGGGCCAGCGCTTCGACGAACAGGGCGCCGGCATTGTGGCGGGTATTCTCGTAATCGGCTCCGGGGTTACCCAGGCCAACAACCATGACAATATCCTGTGCCATATGCCAGTCCCTCCGGAGTGATTACTCCTCGCCGCCTTCCTCAGCTTCTTCAGCGTCTTCGGCGTTGTCAGCCTTGGCGCCTTTCGGCTTGTTGATTGATACAACAGCCTGGTCGTGCTCAGAATCGTGCTGCAGAGCCGGGATACGAACGCCTTCTGGCAGTTTCAGGTCGCTCAGGTGAACAACTTGATCCAGTTCCACGTCGGTCAGATCGATCTCGATGAACTCTGGCAGGTCCTTAGGCAGACATGCTACTTCAACTTCGGTCAGCAGACGGAAGGCTACGCCACCGAAGGTCTTGATCGCAGGAGCAGTGTCTTCGTTCACCAGGTGAACAGGAACCTGAACAACGATTTCGTGGTCTTTGTCTACACGCAGGAAGTCAGCGTGGATCAGGCGCAGCTTGTACGCGTGACGCTGCAGATCCTTCAGGATGACGCTTTCTTTTTTGCCTTCCAGATCGATGGTCAGGATCTGAGAGAAGAAAGATTCGTTTTCCAGAGCTTTTTTCAGCTCGTTTTCCCAGATAGAAATGGATACGGCTTCTTTGCCTTCGCCATAAATGATCGCTGGGATTTTCTTTTCCTCACGACGCAGGCGGCGGCTCGCACCTCTCCCCTGATCGTCACGAGGAAATGCTTCAATAACAAATTCCTGGGACATAATATGTACCTCAATCGTCATCTGAACAGCCCGCGACCAGGCATTTGAACAGATGATGTTTTTTGAATAGTCTGAAAATTATTTCTCAGACTGACTAAAAGAGTCGGGAGCCTTGTTAGGCTCCCGACTCCGATACGGTTTCAGCGTGTTTTAATGTTTGGACATTACGCTGTAATTCGGATTTTCCGAGTTACACGTTCTCAAACAGGGCGCTGATAGATTCTTCATTGCTAACCCGGCGAATAGATTCCGCGAGCAGGCCAGCCATACTGAGGACGCGGATTTTATCACATTTCTTCGCTTTGTCACTCAGCGGAATCGTGTCGCAGACGATCAGTTCGTCCAGCTCAGATCCGTTAATGTTCTCGATTGCCGGGCCAGACAGTACCGGGTGGGTAATGTAGGCAACAACGCGTGAAGCGCCGCGATTTTTCAGGGCTTCAGCAGCCTTGCACAGGGTGCCGGCGGTATCCACGATGTCATCCACCAAGATGCAGGTCTTGTCGGCAACATCACCGATGATGTGCATAACCTGGGATACATTGGCTTTCGGGCGACGTTTGTCGATGATGGCCAGGTCGGCATCGTCCATGCGCTTGGCGACAGCGCGTGCGCGAACTACGCCGCCAACGTCAGGGGATACCACAACAAAGTTTTCGAAACGTTGCTTCTCAATGTCTTCCAGCATCACGGGTGTTGCGTAGATGTTGTCTACCGGAATATCGAAGAAGCCTTGAATCTGGTCGGCGTGCAGGTCAAGCGTTAGTACGCGATCTACGCCGATGCTGGAGATCATATCGGCTACGACCTTGGCGCTGATTGCAACTCGCGTTGAGCGAACACGGCGATCCTGGCGTGCATACCCGTAGTAAGGCACAACCGCGGTGATTCGTGATGCAGAGGCGCGACGCAGGGCGTCAGCCATCACGATCAGTTCCATCAGGTTGTCGTTGGTGGGGTAGCAGGTTGGCTGGATGATGAAGACATCATGGCCACGTACATTCTCATTGATCTCAACGGTGGTTTCGCCATCGCTGAAGCGGCCAACAGTGGCTTCGCCCATGGGAATGTGAAGTTTTTTTGCAATTGCTTGGGCAAGCTCAGGATTGGCATTGCCAGCGAAGATCATCAGTTTTGACACGACGGCATCCTTCTCGGTATCGGCGTTTGATTCAGAAGAAGCGGGAGAAAGGTGGCTGGGGTGGCAGGATTCGAACCTGCGCATGACGGGATCAAAACCCGTTGCCTTACCACTTGGCGACACCCCAGTATCGTGCTTTTTTGGCATCATCTTAGCTCTGTTAGCTTTGTGTGAAGTGGTGAAATGTTCACCCCTTTAGCTACGAACCCCTTGATGCCGGAGGGTTTGCTTTCCCAGATGATCCGCGCTGCGGATTCTGTAGGGAAACGTCCAAAAATGCAAGCCCCGGTTCCGGTTAATCTTGCAGGTCCGAATTGTGCAAGCCATTCCAGGCTTCGGTCAACCTCAGGATACAGTTCACGAACCACATCCTCGCAGTCATTTCGGTACCTCGAGGCGTCTCCCTCAAAAGCGGGGCGTATTTTCAATTTTGGGGTGTCTCTTGTCAACCTTTTTTCTGAAAAAATCTTTCCGGTGTTGATGTCGCAGTTTGGTTTCAGCACCAGAAACCAGTCCTGGGGCGGGTTTGCGGGCGTCAGGACTTCGCCAACGCCTTCGCCGATGGCTGCTTTTCCGCGAACAAAAACCGGTACGTCGGCGCCCAGAGTCAGGCCGATGTCGGCCAACTCGTCCTCACTCAGGTTCAAGTTCCAAAGATGGTTCAACCCGAGAAGGGTGGTGGCTGCATTTGAGCTGCCACCGCCTAACCCGCCGCCCATGGGCAAGCGTTTGTTCAGGTTGATGCGTACACCGGGTAAGGCGTTCGAACTGCGCGATGCCAGTGCCCGAGCGGCCCGGATGATGAGGTTCTGGTCGTCTGGGACGCCCGCTATGGGGTTCTCAAGGCGTATTTCAGGCTGTTCCGGAGTGAGGGTGAACGTCAGTTCGTCGCCGTAGTCCAGAAACTGGAACAGGGTCTGAAGTTCATGGTAGCCGTCTGGCCGTTTACCGGTGATGTGCAGGAACAGGTTCAGTTTCGCCGGCGAGGGCAGGGTGATGCTGGTTGTCACTGACTTAGTCCTCGCGTTGCCAGTGGCTGATAACGACACGTACTCGTTTGTCCCCTTTCAGGGCGGTGATGCGCGCGGGCAGTTCGGGCAGAGTGTCTACGAACGGTTGCCAGCGATCGTAGCGAATTTCCCAGCCGTCTTGTTTGAGAATCGCCAGTTTGTTCTGTTCATCAAACAGCAGGCGGAAGTCGCCGTCTGGCGCTGGCAGGCCTTTGATCCACCAGGTCAGATTGTCGATGGGTAATTGCCAGCCCGTGGCGGCCTGAATCAGTTTCTCGGGCTCTGATGACTGGTAGCGGTCGCCGTTTGGCATCGTTAGCTCAATGTATCCCGGCACCCCTTTCAGTTCGGTACTGCCCATACCGAGGAACGACGACGACAACGCCAGCTCGTAACTCTCGCTGCGTTGCTGCCAGCGGTTGATCACCGCGGTGCCGCTGTCAGACGGTTGTTTGACGGCCAGTTTGCCGGACAGTAGCCAGTGATTAAATCGCGTCAGTTGGTTCGAGCGAGCAGCCCACTCTGCGGGAGGTTGTTCCGTCATGCCCTCGGTTAAAGGCTCTAGCTGTATGGTGGTACAGCCGGCTAATGAGAGCAGGAGGGCGGCTAACAGGGGTAGGGTTCTGCGAGTCATTCTTCGCTCCCTTCGTTGGTCAGACGCTCGATGGTTTCGAGAAGAATCTCGTGATCCGGGTCTTTATCCAGACCTTCTTCCCAGACAATGCGAGCCTGCTCCTCTTCGCCAATGCTCCACAGCGCTTCGCCGTAATGGGCGGAGACTTCAGGGTCCGGGTAGGCCCCCCAGGCTTCCGACAGATAATTCAGCGCTTCCATGGTGCGGCCTTGCTTGAACAGTACCCATCCCATGCTGTCCAGAATGGCGGGGTTGTCCGGGTCGAGAGCCAGGGCGCGCTCGATGTAACCTTGTGCTTCCTGAAGGCGATCGGTTCGCTCGGTCAATATATAGCCCAGCGCGTTGAGGGTGATGGAGCTGGTCGGCTCTATGTCGAGGATCGCTTTCAGGTCTTGCTCTGCCTGCTCCGATTTACCGTTAGCGTCGAGCAGCATGGCGCGCGCATAGCGAGCTTCAACGTTTTTTGGGTGCTCGGCGAGTGCTGTGTTAGTCGCAGCCAGCGCCTCGGTCTTTTTATCTTGGTCAATCAGCAGGTTGATTTCGAGCAGCCAGAACTTTTCAGCTTGCTCCGGATTGTTGGCTCTCAGCGCTTGTATGTGGCTTAGCGCTTCGTTCAATTCGCCAGCCTGAGCTTGCAGTTCGCTGGCGCGGGACAGGGCGGGGAAATAGTAGTTGCCCGATTCCACGCTCTGGTAGAGGTTGATGGCCAGCTCGGTGTTGCCAGCTTCTTCCTCAATGCGACCAAGGTAATACTTGGCTTCGTTGGTATGGTGGCCTTGATCGACCAACGCTTGAAGATCAGCACGGGCAACGTCGGGTTGCTGGTTTTCCAGTGCCACTAAGGCATGGGACAGTTTCAGCCCTGGTGTTTCCGGGTGACGTGTTATCAGTCGTTGAAATTCGTCTTGAGCTGCTTGCAGTTTTTTCTCGTTAATGAGAATCCGGCCGTAAAGTGTGCCCATCTGACGATTGTCAGGGAACCGGCGGGTATTGGTGGTGAGGTGGTTTAGCGCCGCCTTTGTCTGGCCAGTTTGGTAAAGCAAGTCGCCTTTGAGCGTGATCGCCGGTTGGAAATTAGGGTGCGCACTGATCAAAGACTCCAAACGCTCCAGACCAGATTGGGGATCGCCCGAGACTTTCATCAGCAATGCAATGCCGTACTCCAAATCCGGAGTGTTCGGATGGCGTTCGGCCAAGCGCAGGTAAAGTGTCAGCAACTCTTGCTGTTGCGCTGGTGGAAGTTGAGTGGCCATGGCCGCGAGGCTGTCAAAATCAGCGTCTTCGCCTTGGTCCATGATCTTTTCCATGTGCAGCAGCGCCTTTTCCAGGTTTTGTCGTTTGACTGCCTGGATGGCTGCTACACGGTGGGCTTGGATGTTGTCCGGCGACTTCTCGAGCCACAGATCCGCCAGTTGTTGTTGGGCATTGTCGGCATTAAGGGTTTGGGCAATACGCATGGCACGCTCGATCACGCCATCGTCCCTGGAGGTTTTTGCGGCCTGAATATAATTCACCAGAGTAACGTCGTAGCGGCCTCGTTGCGCCGCGATTTCTGCCGATAAAAGTTGGTAAAGCACTTCGGGCTCGAAGTCGGCGTACTCGATGTCGGTTTGTTCAGGTGCCGGGGTGGCAACGGGCTCGGGGGTCGGTTGTGTTGATGACCCTGAAAAACTGGAGCAGCCGGATAAAGTGGCGAAGGTAATTCCCAGCAGGCAGGTGGCCAGGTATGGTGCGTTTCTTTGCATGCAGCGTCCTGTGAGCTCGAGGCTGTGTTTCAGAATGTCCGTTCTATGCCTGAAAAATTGAGGCAGATCGGATCGTGGTCAAGGCCGAACGCCTATAATGGCATAAGCGCTTGAAGTTGCCCAACATGTCCGCAGTTGCCGAAGCCCGGGTGTTTTCAGGTGGCAGGCGCGAGCGGGCGCCGGTAGAATGAGGCTGCTTATCTTTCATTGGACTGAGGTGTTTTAAGCTCACCATGGCATTGCTCACACTGGGAATAAATCACCGCACTGCGCCTGTGGAAATCCGCGAGCGGGTCGCGTTTACGCCTGAGCGGATGGCCGAGGCCTTCTCCGAGCTGCGGGCGGCGACGGGTGCCAGTGAAGCCGGCATCTTGTCTACGTGTAACCGTACGGAACTCTATTTGGCGGGCGACGACGACTGTGCGCCAGCCTTGTTGCGTTGGCTGGCGGGGTTCCATGACTTGGACGCGGCCGATCTGGAAAACGTGATCTACGTGCATCGGGATTCCGATGCCGTGCGGCATATGATGCGTGTGGCTGCGGGCCTGGATTCCATGGTGTTGGGCGAGCCGCAGATTCTTGGTCAGCTAAAGGATGCCTACGCTCTGGCGCGGGAACACAACGCCACCGGTGCCTTCCTGTCTCGTCTGTTTGAACACACTTTCTCTGTTGCCAAGCGGGTTAGAACAGAAACGGCGATCGGTGAGAACCCGGTGTCAGTCGCTTACGCCTCAGTCAGCATGGCGCACCAGATTTTCGCCGACATGTCTCGCAACAAGGCGCTGCTGATCGGTGCGGGTAAAACCATCGAGCTGGTTTCTCGCCATTTGGCTGATGCGGGTGTGCGTGATTTTCTTGTTGCCAACCGAACGCTGGAGCGTGCCCAAGCGTTGGCCGAAATCCACGGCGGCAAGGGCATTGTCTTATCTGAAATCCCGGACCATTTGGCCGACGTCGATATCGTAATCTCATCCACGGCCAGCCCGCTGCCGATTCTCGGCAAAGGTGCCGTAGAGCGCGCGTTGAAAAAACGTAAACACCGCCCCTATTTTATGGTGGATATTGCCGTTCCTCGTGATATTGAGCCGGAAGTGGGCGCCTTGGCTGACGTATACCTCTATACCGTTGACGATTTGCGCCAAGTGATAGAAGAAAACGTTCGCTCGCGGGAAGGTGCTGCCCGAGAGGCTGAAAACCTGATTGCCAGCGGCGTTCAGGATTTTCTGGATCAGCTGCGGGCGTTAGACGCGGTCTCTACGCTAAAGGTATTCCGTTCACGAGCGGAATCATTACGCGACGCGGAAACTGAAAAAGCGCTCAGGGCGCTGCGTAACGGTGCTGACCCGGAAACTGCGCTCCGCAGCCTGGCGCGAGGCCTTACCAATAAACTTCTGCACCAACCATCTACCCAAGTACGAAGAGCCATGGCTGAGGGGCGTACCGAAGTTGCGGACTTCCTGCGTGAGCTTTATCAGCTTGAAATGTTGGATGCTGACGAGCCCACCACCACGGAAAAACTATGAAGCCATCGATTAAATCCCGCCTTGAACAGTTAGTAGAGCGGTTCGAGGAGGTGAGTGCGCTGTTGAGCGATGCCTCGGTGATTGCCGACCAGAACAAGTTTCGTGATTTATCCAAAGAATACGCAGAAATTGAACCTGTGGTGAAATGCTTCCAGGCATGGCAGCAGTCTCTTGACGATATTGCGGAAGCGAAAGAGTTGGCTAAAGACGGCGATGCCGATATGCGCGCCATGGCCGAAGAAGAGCTATCCGATGCTCAGGCCCGCAGCGAAGAGCTGGATGCGGAGCTCCAGCGGCTGATGTTGCCGAAGGACCCGAACGACACCAAAAACGTGTTTCTGGAAGTCCGCGCGGGTACGGGCGGTGACGAAGCGGCTATTTTTGCCGGTGACTTGTTCCGCATGTATTCCCGTTACGCGGAAAAGCGCCGCTGGCAGGTTGAAATCCTGAACGAGAACGAAGGTGAGCACGGCGGCTATAAAGAAGTGATTGCCCGGCTGTCAGGAGAGGGCGTTTACGGGGCTCTTAAATTTGAATCCGGAGCACATCGGGTTCAGCGGGTGCCGGAAACCGAATCCCAGGGCCGCATTCATACCTCTGCTTGCACCGTGGCCGTTATCCCTGAAGCAGACGAAGCAGAAGCCATCGATATCAACAAAGGCGACTTGCGCGTAGACACCTTCCGGGCCTCTGGTGCTGGCGGACAGCACGTAAACAAAACCGACTCCGCGATCCGAATTACCCACCTGCCAACCGGGTTGGTAGTGGAGTGCCAGGAAGAACGCTCGCAGCATAAAAACCGCGCTAAGGCCATGAGCTTGCTGGCCTCTCGCCTGCAGAATGCCGAGTTGGAAAAACAGCAGCAAAGCATGGCGGAAACCCGAAAAAGTCTCGTAGGCAGTGGTGACCGCTCCGAGCGCATCCGCACCTATAACTTCCCGCAAGGCCGGGTGACTGATCATCGCATCAACCTCACGCTGTATAAGCTGGATGAAGTGGTTGGTGGTGATCTGGACGCTGTAGTGGTGCCGCTGCAACAGGAACATCAGGCTGAGTTGTTGGCCGAATTGTCACAGGACCAGTAAACCCTTGTTGACCTGTGAAGCCCTGATAAAAGATGCGGCAGCCAAAATCGGTGGCGATTCACCCAAATTGGATGCCGAGCTGTTGTTGAGTCACGTTACCGGTCACAGCCGCACCGGTTTTCGGGCTTGGCCTGAGCGGGAAGTCACAGTAGCGCAGGCTGAACAATTTTCCGCGCTGGTGGCGGAGCGGGTTGAGGGCAAACCCATTGCCTACCTGCTCGGCCAACAAGAGTTCTGGTCGCTTCCGTTGAAGGTTTCTACCTCCACGCTGATACCTCGCCCAGACACTGAGTGTCTTGTAGAAACCGCCTTATCGCTTGAATTACCCGAAGCCGCCAAGGTTCTGGATTTGGGCACAGGCACCGGTGCCATTGCCTTGGCACTCGCCAGCGAAAAGCCCGAATGGCAGATAACCGCCAGTGACCGCATTGCCGAAGCGGTCGAGTTGGCCCGCGAGAACGGCCAAAACCTGAACCTTCCCATCACCGTGGTCCAGAGCAACTGGTTTGAAAGCATCCCGGCAGACACCTTCGATCTGCTGATTTCCAACCCGCCCTATATTCCCGCCAGCGATCGCCATCTCAGTGAGGGCGATGTGCGTTTCGAACCGGCATCCGCTTTGGTTGCCGGCGACGACGGGCTGGATGATATTCGCTTGTTGGTCACTCAGGGGCTGGCTTGGTTAAACGGCGATGGTTGGATGATGTTGGAGCACGGGTACGACCAAGGTGAGGTGGTTCGGGAGTTGTTCGCCAGTGCCGGTTGGCGCAACATAGAAACCCGCAAAGATTACGGCGGTAACGACCGCATGACCCTGGCCCGGAAGCCAGCCAGCGACTAACTGCGAGATGTCCTATGCTCAGCGATGACGAACTGCTCCGCTACAGCCGCCAAATTCTGATTCCTCAATTTGATATCGCCGGCCAGCAAAAGCTGAAAGAAGCCCGGGTAATGATCCTGGGCTCCGGCGGCTTGGGTTGCCCCGTTGCGCTGTATCTGGGCTCGGCCGGCGTGGGGCAGTTAACGCTGGTGGATGACGACCAGATCGAATTGGCCAATCTGCAGCGCCAAATCGGTTTCCAGCAAAGCTGGCTTGGTGACTCCAAAGCCGAACGCTTGGCCGAGCGTGTTCGCGCGATTAATCCCGAAATTACCGTGACTGCCGTTAATCGCCGTGTGGATGGTGATGATCTTCAACAGCTGGTCTCGGAAGCAACGTTGGTGTTGGATTGCACCGATAACTTCAACACCCGTTTCGCCCTTAACCGTGCATCCGTTGCTGCCGGGGTTCCGTTAGTGTCTGGTGCGGCGATTCGGGGGGAAGGGCAGATATCCGTATACGACCCTCGAAACCCTGAAAGCCCCTGCTACCACTGTTTGTACGAAGAGCAGGGCAACGAGGATCTGACCTGCTCGGAAGCGGGTGTTATCGCGCCCTTAGTAGGCATGATTGGTTCAGCTCAGGCGATGGAAGCGATAAAACTTATCGCGGAAATTGGTACCCCACTTGTAGGCCGATTGCTTATTCTGGACGCTTGGCAGATGCAGTGGCGAGAAATGAAGCTACTGAAAGACCCTGACTGCCCCGTATGTTCGGTCTAACTCCAAAGTAGGGCAGGGTTGGGGCGGCTCTCCAAAAATGTGCGTAGCCATGGATGGCGGAGCAGAAGCGTCACATGGACGTGCCGAAGGAGCGGTTTTTGGAGAGCCGCCCCAACCCTGACCGGGAACCTTACTCAGTCCTTCAAAGCCTGAAACCGCGCAATCGCCTCCTTCCGGCTTTCTTTCAAATCCACGATAGGCCGTGGATACCCTTTCGGAACAACCCCACCTTTAGACGGATCGTGAATCCGCTTGTTATCCAGCTTCGCCAGCTCTGGCACCCAGTTACGGATGAACTCGCCTTTGGGGTCAAAACGTTCGCTTTGGGTGACCGGATTAAACACCCGGAAGTAGGGTGCTGCATCTGTGCCGGTAGATGCACTCCACTGCCAGCCGCCGTTGTTAGAGGCCAGAAACCCGTCCACCAAATTCTGCATAAACCAGGCTTCGCCCAGCCGCCAATCAATGAACAGATTCTTGGATAAGAACATCGCGGTGATCATCCGCAAGCGGTTGTGCATCCAACCGGTGGTTTTTAGCTGACGCATGGCGGCATCCACAATCGGAATGCCGGTTCGCCCTTCCTTCCACGCTTCAAAGTGTGCGCCGGGCTCGTTCCAGTTCAAGGCCTCGGTTTCCGGCTTGAAAGCGCGGTGCATGCTGAGCCGTGGGTAGTGATAAAGGATGTTGATGTAGAAGTCGCGCCAGGCAATTTCGTTGATCCAGGTTTCAATGCCTTCGCCGGAACTGCCGGTTTGCTGGGCGGCAATCAAGCACTGGCGGCCCGACAATACGCCGTTGGCCAAGTAGGGTGATAGTTGGCTGGTGCCGTCCAGAGCCGGGAAGTCCCGTGTGTCTTTGTAGCTGGCGGCCCGTTCTGCCAAAAACTCTTCCAGTGCATCGTGGGCGGCACTTTCGCCGGTTTCGACCAATGGCTCCGGCGCGTCTTTGAAGGGCGCGGGTAGTGTGTCGGTTTGTTCAGGAGTCACTTCAGGCCCTGTTGCAGAAGGGGCCGCATACAGCGTGGGGTGGGTTTCTTCTATCCACACCCGCCACCGGCGAGCAAACGGGGTGAAAACGGAATAGGGCTCGTCTTTCTGAGTGAGAATCTGCCCCACCGGAGCGACGGTTTGGTCCCGGTATTTTTTGACCGCGATATCCCGCTTGGTTAGCCGGTCGCGAACCTGTTTGTCCCGTTTGCGCTCGTTGGCACCGTATTCCTCGTTGAAATGCACATGGCTTATGTTGTGCTGCTGGCAGTGTTGCTCGAGCACGTCCAGGCTGGCTGCGAAGGTGTCGGCATGAAGAAAGGTCAAAGCAATGCCGAGTTTGGCCAGCTGTTTCGACAACGCGTTTGCATGCTCCAGCACGAACTTAACCCGAGCGGCCGACCAGTCGTGCTCCTGCCACTGCGCGTGCGTGACGATAAAGCACGCACGCACGGGGCGGCCGCTTTTGCAGGCAGCGGTGAGAGCTGCATTGTCTGCGGTGCGCAGGTCGTTCCGGAACCAGACCAGTTCTGCCATGAGCGGGTTTACCTCGTGCTGTGGAGTAGGGGTAATTACAGGCGGCAAATCATTAACTTATATATTCGCTGACCTTGGCTGATTGGATTATAGTTAAACAATATTTCTGGCTATGAAAAAGGAGTTTTTTCTACGGTATGACAGAGCAATCCGAAAGCCAGCGCGCTGGTGTCTGGGCGCACCCCTACCAACTGGTTTCCGGGCAGACGCAACACCATCAGCTTGGTCATACCAAGTTGTGGGTGACGCTGCTGGATCTTGAATGGCAGATCCGGGAACAGTCGGCCCAGCAAGGAACCGATCCTGAAAACTGGTACGAATCAACGGGCCATACTTTGCCGTCGTCCGACCTTAAGGTGCAGCGCTTTGTGCGTACAAAGGATGATGGGGTTCTTTCTTTTTTGCCAGCCATGGCCAATTTGCCCACGGTTATTCGCCCGTTCCAGCCTTTGACCATCCCTGCGGGTGCTCGTTGTGTGTTGTACGTGGGGACCACTCTGTGGATGAAGGTGTGTGTGGGAGATGCGCGTACTGAGTTGGCTGAGTTCCCTTTGGCACCGCCATCGATGACTTGGCTGGGGCGAAATACTCGGGAAGGTGAGCTGTGTTATGCCTCGTCTACCTTTGGCCGATTGGCATTGGAGGCTGTTCCCAAGCGCCCATGGCGAGCCGTGACGCCCGTGACGATTATTAATGACCGGGAAAAACCGCTGTTGCTGGAACGGTTCAGTTTGCCAACCCCGCTGCTGGCAATCTATCAGAACGAACGGGGGCAACTCTGGACCTCGGGTGTTACGGTGAAGTGCGAGACCGACATGAGTTCGGCCAGCTTGCATATTGATCATATGGTGGTTGCTGAAGCGGGTGAGTGCGAACCTATTGCTCCGGCTCGGGAAAAACTGGCTCGTGGCCGAAGATTAGTGCGCGCTGTTGACCACATTTTTGGCTGAGAGCCAGAACAGGAGTTTTGCTTTGTTTGATTCGATACAGCAAACCATCGGCGAGATAACCAACGGCATTGCTTGGGGCCAGTGGTTTTCGGCGGCCTTTCTTTTGGCGCTGGGTGCTGTGCTTGGCACGTTGGTGGCCCGCAGCACAGGCCGTTTGGTGGGGGATCGGGTTTCTCGCCATCATCAGGTGATGATCCGTCGTTTGTGTTTTTACCTGGTGTTTATACTGTTTGCGATGGCGGCTCTGCGCGAAGCCGGTTTCTCTCTGGAAGTGGTGTTGGGTGCTGCGGGGATTCTAACCGTGGCGATCGGCTTTGCTTCCCAAACGTCGGCTTCGAACATCATCAGCGGCTTGTTTCTGGTGATGGAGAAACCCTTCGAAATTGGCGATGTCATCGAAGTGGATGCCACCGCCGGTGAAGTGGTGTCGATTGATCTGCTCAGCGTAAAGTTGCGAACGCCTGATAACCTGTATGTGCGCGTTCCCAACGAAACCCTGATTAAAACGCGTGTGGTAAACCGCTCACGTTTCCCTATCCGGAGAATTGATCTGACGCTGGGCATTGCCTACGCCGAAGACGCGGAGCGGGTGAGTGAGTTGCTGCTAGAACTGGCTAATGAAAATGCCGCGTGTTTGGAAGAACCGAAACCCTTCGTGCAAGTCACCGGGTTTGGTGCGTCTTCCGTGGATTTACAGTTTTCGTTTTGGGTACCTAAAGACCGGTTTTTGGAAGGCCGAAGCAGCATGATGATTGCTGTGAAAAAAATGCTGGATGGCCACGGCATCGAAATTCCGTTTCCACATACCAGCATTTATGCGGGTAGTCATTCAGAGCCATTTAGGGTGCAGCTGTTAGCGCCGGAGCAACAAAAAGAGAAGGGTCTCCCGGATGTCGATCAAAACGACTGAAGAAATTATAAGCACGCCGCCTACTTCCACGGAAAATAGAATAGGTCTGGGCTGGCGCGAATGGGTGGGGCTGCCAGAGCTGGGTATTGGCCGAATGAAAGCCAAGGTCGATACCGGAGCGCGCACCTCCTGCCTGCATACTTTCCGTACAGAGCCCTATACTGAAAACGGGGAACGCCGCGTGAAGTTCTGGGTGCACCCGGTCCAGAACGAAATGAAGGACGTCATTGAGTGCGATGCCAAAGTGCTGGACGAGCGGACGGTGACGGATTCCGGCGGCCACAAAGAATTACGGCTGGTGATCGAAACCATGGTAACCGTGGGCAACGAAAGCTGGCCGATTGAAATGACATTGACCAACCGGGACTCTATGAGATTTCGGATGCTGTTGGGCCGCACCGCTATGTCGGGCCGTGCCACTGTATACCCTGAAGCTTCTTATCTTGCCGGCGAGCCGGCACCAAGGATTTAATTATGAAAATTGCGATTATGTCGCGCAATCGTCACCTGTATTCGACTCGGCGTTTGATGGAAGAAGGCATCAATCGCGGCCATGAAGTGAAAGTTATCGATTGCTTGCATTGCTCGATGAACATCACCTCTGCAGACCCGAAGATTCATTACCACGAAGAGGTTCTGGAAGACTTCGACGTGGTGATTCCGCGGATCGGTGCCTCGGTCACCTTTTACGGCACGGCGGTACTGCGTCAGTTCGAAATGATGGGCGTGTTTCCATTGAATGAGTCGGTAGCGATTACCCGCTCACGGGATAAGTTGCGCTCGTTGCAGTTGCTGGCTCGCAAGGGCGTGGGCATGCCCGTCACCGGATTCGCCAACAAGCCGGATAACGTGCCGGAGCTGCTGAAAATGGTGGGCGGCGCGCCGGTGGTGATCAAGTTGCTGCAAGGCACCCAAGGAATCGGCGTAGTGCTGGCGGAAACCCGAAAAGCGGCCGAAAGCGTGATCGAGGCCTTTATGGGCCTGAAGGCCGACATTCTGGTGCAGGAATTTATCAAAGAAGCCGGCGGTGCGGATATTCGCTGTTTCGTGATTGGCGACAAAGTGATTGCGGCGATGAAACGCCAAGGTGCCGAGGGCGAGTTCCGTTCAAACTTGCACCGCGGGGGTACCGCCTCGTTAGTGCGTATTACGCCGGAAGAGCGGCGCACGGCGGTCACCGCCGCAAAAGCCATGGGCCTGAACGTAGCCGGTGTGGATCTCCTGCGTTCCAGCCGTGGCCCGCTGGTGATGGAGGTGAATTCCTCACCGGGGTTGGAAGGCATTGAAAATGCCACCGGTAAAAACGTCGCAGGCATGATCATTAACTGGACCGAGAAAAACTATAAGCCCTGGAAAACCAAAACCAGAGGCCGAGGCTAACCGTTTATGGCAAGAGCACCGTTTGAGATTGCCGGTGTGCAGGTAAAAGCCGGCACCCGTGAAACCGTCAACGTTCAGGTGGCGAAACTGTACACCCACACGCCACTGCATATACCTGTGGAAGTGGTGCATGGTCGCCGTGATGGGCCGGTATTGATGGTATGTGGCGCGATTCATGGTGATGAAATCAACGGTGTTGAGATCATTCGCCGGGTGATGAAAAACTCGGCGCTCAGGCACCTGCGCGGAACCTTGGTTGCGGTGCCTATCGTCAATATATTCGGTTTTGTTCAGCGCTCCCGTTACCTGCCGGACCGGCGTGATCTGAACCGCTGCTTTCCGGGTTCGGAATCCGGCTCGTTGGGCGGTCGGATTGCCTACTTGCTGCGCACTCTGATTATGGAGCGGGTGACGCACATCATCGACTTGCACACCGGGGCCATTCACCGCTTTAACCTGCCGCAGATCCGGGCCGAACTGAAAAACCCGGAAACGACCCGTATGGCCGAAGCCTTTGGTGCGCCGATCATCATCAACGCGGGCCTGCGGGATGGCAGCTTGCGAGCCTACGCTGACTCGCTCGACATACCGGTGATCACCTTTGAAGGTGGTGAAGCCCTGCGTTTTGATGACGTGGTGATTGCCAGTGGTGTGAAAGGCATTATTCGGGTGATGCGCGAGCTGGAAATGGTGCCGGCCAAGAAAGGCCCCAAGGCTCCGAAAAAGCGCTCTGAAACCGCAGCAAACTCCCAGTGGGTGAGGGCCGACATAGACGGCATCATGCGGCCGGTCGCTCGTTTAGGGCAGCGTGTTCGCAAAGGGCAGAAGCTGGCCATGGTGGCAGACCCGTTTGGTGAAACGGAAGTGGCGATTACGTCGCCTTGTTCGGGCATTGTGATCTGTGTGAATAATTTGCCGCTGGTGAACGAAGGCGAAGCGATTTACCACATCGCCCGTTTTGACGAGCTGGGCGAGGCCGAAAAAGCTATGGACCATTTCCGGAGCTCCTACGAAAGCGAAGTGTCGGAAGACGTCGCGGTACCGGTTCACCCGTGGGATGACCTGCAGAAATAAGCTGTGGAGAGATTATGATCTGGCATCAGAACATCATTGAGCTGCCGCCGTACCCGCGGGGTTTCAATCTGGTTACCGAAGACATTCTCGCGCGGGCGCCGGAGCTGGCGAACTGCGAAGTGGGCTTGTTGCATCTGTTTATTCAACACACCTCTGCGTCCTTGGCGATCAATGAAAATGCGGACCCGGATGTTCGCGGTGATCTGGAACGCCACTTTAACGTTATGGTGCCGGAAAACGCGCCTTACTATGAACACACACTGGAAGGCCCGGACGATACCACCTCCCACATCAAGAATGTGATCATCGGGCCATCACTGACGATTCCTATTACGCACGGCAAGCTGGCCTTGGGCACCTGGCAGGGCATCTATCTGTGTGAACACCGGAATCATGCAGGTGGGAGAAAGATCGTGGCGACCTTGCAGGGGCGTTGGTGATTCTTCATTTTATGGGTGGCAAACAAACGAGTAACTAGCTAATCTTGTTTGAAAGGATCGCTGTGCACAAGGAGTGTGTGTGAGTCGTTTTGATAGGATCTATAAGATCCATGACCTGCTTAGAGATTTTCTAATCCCCGCTCTTAAAGGGCGCACATTTCATTCTCAATACATGCGGAATATTTGCGCAAAGCGGTGTCTACGGAGTTTCCGCAGGACTGCCCGTGCTTTTCCCGCCTTTTTTGTTATACATCAGCGGTATTGCCAAGAAACGCGATTCGCTGCGATAACCTCTATGCGATGTCTAAACAAGCCTGAATACAAAGCAGAGGGGGCGGGGTGTGAATAATTTCAAGTATGTTGCCCATGTAAAGATTGATGGCAAGACAGGGGGGTGGCTCGAACCACATGGGCTGGCGGACCATCTTCAAAAAGTGGCAAACCTAAGCGCAAAAAAGTCGGAGGTATTTCAATCCGCAGGGTGGGGAAAGGCTGCAGGGCTTTGGCATGACTTGGGCAAGTATCGTAGTGCTTTCCAGACATACATTCGCGATGCATCCGGCTACGAACGGGAGAACGCCCATGTTGAGGGGCCAACGAGAGTTACACACTCAACGGCAGGCGCAGTTCACGCGGTCAACCAATGGCCATCAGTTCCGGGGTATATCATCGCCTACCTAATAGCTGGCCACCACGCCGGTTTGCCAGACTGGACCGGGAACCAAGGCTCCTTGCAGTTTCGGTTGCAGGAGGCGGGGAAGGAATACTCAGAAGCAATGAGTGCTGACATTCCGGAGCATCTTCTGACAGAGGATCAGCCGGATGTTCCAGCCCCGGCCAGAAATTTGGACTCCATAAGCCTTTGGATGCGTTTGTTGTTTTCGTGCCTGGTAGATGCTGATTTTCTGGACACTGAGAGCTACATGGCCCCAGAGCGAGCCGGCCAGCGCAGTCAGTCGCCCAGTTTGTCACAACTTCATCCGGTATTCTTCAAAAAAATGAGGCAGCTGCAAACAAAAGCAGACGACACACCACTGAATAAAATCCGAAAAGCAATATTTGATGCCTGTCAACACAGTGCCGCTGAAGAATCGGGCCTATTCAGCCTGACGGTGCCCACCGGCGGCGGAAAGACCCTGGCCAGCCTCGGGTTCGCACTGGAGCATGCCAGACTGCATGGTAAGTCCCGGATTATCTATGCCATTCCATTCACCAGCATCATTGAACAGAACGCCGGTGTGTTTCGGCAATTGCTTGGTGAGGACGCTGTTCTTGAGCATCACAGCAGTCTTGATGTCGACCCGGTTGCGGAAAAGGCAGGTTCCAGGCTGGCAGCGGAGAACTGGGATGCGCCTTTGATCGTGACCACAAATGTTCAACTGTTCGAGTCGCTATTCGCTAGCCGCACTAGTCGTTGCAGAAAACTGCACAACCTTGTGAACAGCGTGATTGTTCTGGATGAGGCGCAGCAAATACCCAGGGACTTTCACGAACCGATTACCCAAGTCATGCAGCAGTTGGCCGACCACTTCGACGTTACCTGGTTACTCTGCACAGCCACTCAGCCGGAGCTGGGCAAGCAGGCAGATTCCTTTGGCCGAGTCTTACACACAGGACTGGAAAATGTTCGGGAAATAATTCCGGAGCCCGAGCAGCTCGCGAACCAGCTAAAGCGAGTAGAAATTGAGATGCCGTCAGACCCGGACGAAACAACATCCTGGGAGTCGCTGGCTCACCAGTTGTCTGAAGAACCGTGTGTTCTGGTGGTGGTTAACAAGCGCCAGGATGCGAGAACCCTCTTCAGTTTGCTGCCAGATGAGGGCGACACCTACCACCTGTCTGCAAATATGTGTGCGGAACACCGCTCCGGCATATTGAAAGAAATTCGTGACAAACTTTCTGAACGGCGGGCGGGCTCAACTCGTCCTTTACGTGTGGTGAGCACCCAGTTGATCGAAGCGGGTGTTGATGTGGATTTCCCTGTGGTCTATCGCGCGATGGCAGGGCTGGACTCTATTGCCCAAGCGGCAGGACGGTGTAATCGTGAGGGGCGGTTAACCAGGGGGCGTGTTGTGGTGTTTCAGCCAGAGCAGCTTCCGCCACCCGGTTTCCTGCGACAGGCTGCCCAAGTGACCAAAAAACTGCTGCTTAGTGGGCAATTGGACGATCCACTGAGTCCCGAAGCGATACAGGCCTTTTTTAGTGATCTCAACATCCAGGGCGATCGGGACAAGCATGGAATTTGCCGGCTTCTAAAAGCAGAGAGCTCTTCCGATACGCCTTTGGGCATTCAGTTTCGGGAAGCCGCAGAGAAGTTCCGGCTGATTAACGATTTGGGGATTGGCGTTATCGTTCCGTTTTGCCCGGGTGAGCATGAAGAATCCCCCATTGAACAATGGCTGGCTTTGTTGGAGCAGGACGGCTCTCTGAAGTGGGTGCACCGCAAGTTGCAGAGATACAGCGTTACGCTGCCGGAGTCGCTGGCCAAGCAGCTTCATGCCATGGGTGCTATTTACCAACGGGCCGGGAAATTTGTTGTCGAATCCAGTCATTACCACTCGGTTTGGGGTGTGCAGGCACCGGATAGCCTGATCCCTGCTGAATCAACCGTTATATAGGAGGGCTTATGGCATTTTGCCTGGAAGTCAGCGGAGAATTCGCCTGCTTTACAAGGCCGGAAATGAAAGTGGAGCGGGTGAGTTACGACGTGATTACGCCTTCGGCCGCACGGGCTATTTTTGAGGCCATTCTGTGGAAACCGGCTATTCAGTGGCAGATATCCAAAATAGAGGTACTCAACCCCATCAAATGGATGAACCTGCGCCGCAATGAGGTGGAATCCATCGTGTCTACGCGAACGGCTCAGACAGCAATGAAGAGCGGCGAAGGGCATTTGGGAATCTATGTGGACGAGCAGCGCCAGCAGCGTGCAAGCTTGTTGCTGAAAGATGTCCGCTACCGGCTCCACGGAGAGTTTCAACTGACGGACAACGCTGGTCCGCAGGACTCAGCCGCAAAGTTTGCCGATATGTTTCGCCGCCGCGCAGAAAAAGGTCAATGTTTCAATCAACCCTATCTGGGGTGTCGTGAATTCAGTTGTGACTTTGAATTGGTGGACGCAACTCGCGGCCCCGATCCCATTCAAGACTCCCCAGATCTTGGGTTCATGCTGTACGACCTGGACTACTCTGATCCCACCTCACCAAAGCCATTGTTCTTCAGGGCAAAAATGGAGAATGGCGTGGTGACGGTGCCTGACCGCTATAGCGGGGAGGTGAGGGGATGATTCTTCAGGCGTTGTGCGAATACTACGACCGAAGGCAGGCAGCAGGAAATCCGTTGCCGCCAATCGGGTTTGAGGAAAAGGAAATTCCATTTGTCATTGTGCTAACCCCGGAAGGTAAATTTGTTCAGCTAAAAGATACCCGCGAGTTCCAGGAAAAAGGCAAGGCCATCGCCAAGACGTTCACGGTTCCACAAGGGGTTAAGCGCAGTGGAGCCAAGTCATACGAAACGGCTTACTGCCTCTGGGATCATTTTGGATACGTGCTGAATCAACCCAAAGTGCCTAAGCCGGGCGCTACTCCTTCCGCAAAAGAAGTGGATATGGCAGAAAAGCAGCACCAGGCGTTTGTGGGCTTTGTGGGCCAGCTTCATGCCGAGTTGCCGAACGATGAGAGTGTCCGTGCCGTTAATACCTTCCTGCATAAAGAGGCCGAAAAAGAAAAAGTTCGACAGTCTGCCGAGTTTCAGGAATGCCTGAAAATTTCCGGATGCAACTTAACCTTTCAGTTGAGTACCGAAAACCACCTTGTCTGCCAGTCGCCCGCTGTCAGGCAGTGGATTGGTGAACAACCTCTGGATACCGAAAATCAGGATGGGATCTGCCTGGTAACCGGCGCGCAAACCAAAATTGCACGCCTGCACCCCGCCGTAAAAGGCGTTTGGGGAGCCCAGATGGCCGGTGCCAATATAGTCTCGTTCAACATCGACTCCTTCAATTCTTGGGGAAAGGACAAAGGCAACAACGCGCCGATAGGCGAAGAAGCCGCCTTCAAATACACCACGGCCCTTAATCAGCTGCTGCGAACCAACAGTCCCCAGCGACTCCAGCTCAACGATACCTCTGTGGTCTGGTGGTCATCTGGCGACAACCCGATTGAAAGAAATTTCCCGGCATTCTTTAACGATGCACCCAAAGACGATCCGGACAGAGGTGCCCGTGCTGTCAGGCAACTGTTAGAAAGCATTCACACTAGTGCCTTTATCGAGAGCACCGTTTCGGAGCGTTTTTACCTTCTGGGCTTGTCTCCCAATGCCGCCAGAATTGCGGTGCGTTTTTGGCTGGTTGGCACTGTTGCGGAATTCGGCCAACAGCTGGCCCAGTGGTTCCGCGATATAGAAATTGCCAGCAAAAATGCAGATTACCCTCCGCTGAAACCACTACTGCGATCAACAGCGCTGCTGGGAAAAGACGAAAACCTGCCGCCTCACCTGGTTGGTGAAACAGTTCGTGCAATTCTAATGGGGCTGCCGTTACCAGCGAGCCTTATGCAGAGCGTCATCAAACGGATCAAAGCAGAACAAGGGGAAGTTACCCCCTATCGAGCGCGGCTAATCAAAGCCTTCCTGAACCGCTCCTATCGTCATCAGAACATTACCAATAAGGATGTGACTATGGCCTACAACCCTGAAGAAAAACGGATTGGTTACCGCCTAGGATGCCTGTTTGCCGTGTTGGAAAAGCTGCAGTCAGATGCCAATCCGGGTCTTAACGCGACCATCCGGGACCGTTATTACAGCAGTGCCAGCTGTAACCCGAAATCGGTCTTCGGCACCTTGATGCGGCTGCACGCTCACCACTTGAAAAAGCTGCCACATCGCGGTCAACAGGTAGTCGCCGAAAAACGCATTGGAGAAATCATGGCAGACATTAACGAATTTCCAGCCCACCTCAGCCTTGAGGAACAGGGGCTATTTGCCATCGGCTACTACCATCAGCGCCAGGTACTGTTTACCAAGCAAACCAAAGAACAAGCAATTAATGAACCTGAAGGAGTTGAAGCATGAGCCTGAATCACCGTTACGAGTTTGTGTACCTCTTTGATGTAAAAGACGGCAACCCGAATGGGGATCCGGATGCTGGCAATCTGCCGCGAGTGGATGCCGAAACAGGGCAGGGGCTGGTCACCGATGTGTGCCTGAAGCGCAAGGTTCGCAACTACGTGGGAATGGTCAAAGAAGAAACCCCGCCATTTGAAATTTATATCAAGGAAAAAGCGGTACTGAACAAAAACAACCTTCGGGCTTACGAGGCGCTTGAGCTAAAGCATGAGTCGAAAAAGCTGCCCAAAAAAGCCGAGGATGCCAAAAACGTAACCCGGTGGATGTGCCAGAATTTCTTCGATATCCGCACGTTTGGTGCCGTGATGTCTACCGATGTGAATACTGGCCAGGTTCGAGGACCTGTACAGATGAATTTCGCCCGAAGCGTTGAGCCAGTGGTGAGTGCAGAGCACAGCATCACGAGAATGGCCGTAACCACCGAAAAAGAAGCCGAAGCTCAGAGTGGTGACAACCGAACTATGGGCCGAAAGTTCACAATTCCTTATGGCCTTTATCGCTGCCACGGCTTCATTTCGGCAAATCTGGCCAAGCAAACCGGTTTTGGCGAAGAAGATCTTGAGCTGTTCTGGGATGCGCTCGTGAATATGTTTGACCATGACCGGTCGGCTAGCCGGGGAGAAATGTCGGCCTGCGCCTTGCTGGTGTTCAAGCACGATTCAGTGCTTGGGAATGCCCCGGCTCGAATACTGTTTGAGCTGGTCGATGTAAAACGGAAAACAGAAGGCCCAGCCCGTGACTTCAGTGATTACGAGGTGACCATTGATGAGGACAAGTTGCCTGCCGGGGTGGAGTTGCTTAAATACCTGGATTAGGTGAGAGCAACCAACTGATCAAGAACAAGTGTTACGGAGTGGCATTCAGGGATGAAGCAATGCACATCAGTTAAGTTCAGTGGTCATGCGCTCAGGAGAATGTTTGACAGAAAGCTGTCTACTGAGGAAGTTATATTCACTATTCAAACTGGAGAAACGATAAAAGGCTATCCTGATGATAAACCTTACCCAAGTGAGTTGCGACTGGGGTGGGTAAATGGCAAGCCGGTTCACGTTGTTGTTGCACAGAATCAGGGAAACAATGAATGTTATGTGATAACTGCTTACGTGCCGTCACCAGAAATCTGGAGTGACGACTTCAAGATCAGGAGAAGTTGAATGAATTGCTCAATCTGTAAAAGCGGGGAAACTCATCCCGGTACTACGACAGTCACCTTGACACGAGGTGAAGCGACAATCGTTGTCAAAAATGTACCCGCAGATGTGTGCGATAACTGCGGTGAGTATTACCTGGACGATGCAACCTCTGCAAAAATTCTGAGCCTGGCGGAAGAAGCCATCAAGCAGAATCATGAGGTAGAAGTCATCCAGTTTGCTGCCTGATGGAAGGCTTCTGGCTATGCAAGATGAAAAGCTCATACCGCTTTCCGCGTTGCAACACTTCGCTTTTTGCCCCCGGCAATGCGCCCTCATACACAATGAGCAGGCCTGGGCCGAGAACTGGCTGACGGCGCAAGGGCAGGTGTTGCATCAGCGAGTCGACAGGGGAGAGCCGGAAACCCGCAAGGGTATTCGCTATGAACGGGGTGTGCTGGTCAGTGCGGAATCGCTGGGAATAACCGGCAAGCTGGATCTGGTAGAGATTGAACTTTCAACTGGAAGCATGAAGCCGGTTGAATATAAAAGAGGCAGGCCCAAGCGGGATAACTGGGATCGCATCCAGCTTTGTGCACAAGGGCTTTGTCTTGAAGAAATGCGCGGTCGGCCGGTTCGTTCTGGCGCGCTTTGGTATTGGCAAACGCGGCACAGGGATGAGGTGGAATTCACATCCGAGCTGAGAGAGGAAACCGTGGCCGCGATCCGGGGTGTGAGGGACTTGCTGGTTAGCGGGCAGACACCTAAAGCGGTTTACGAGAAAAAGTGTGACGCCTGTTCACTTTACGATTTGTGTAACCCAAAGCTGCTGGGGCGTGACGGTAGCGCCCGTTATGTAGACGATCTGTTCAAGGAGGTGGACGAACAGTGAAAAAGCTGCAAAACAGTCTCTACATCACCCGGCAGGGTTCGTATGTTCACAAAGAACGCGAGACCGTTGTAATTGAACATGAACGTAAAAAGCTGATGCAGGTGCCAATTCATTCGGTTTCAGGGATGTTTTGCTTTGGCAATGTGCTTGTTTCACCAGCACTGATGGGGTTCTGCGGGGAGAAGGGCGTAAACCTTGCTTTCTTCACTGAATATGGCCGTTTTTATGGCAGGTTGCAGGGGGAAAAGTCAGGGAATGTCCTGCTCCGGCGAGCTCAATATAATGCGAATAAAACCACCAGTCTTGAAATAGCACGGTCAATCGTTGCTGCAAAACTGGTGGGAAGTCGAAACGTACTCCTGAGGCACCAGCGTAATCACGGCCCTACGGATTCATTATCAAACGCTACAAAGCATCTTGCAGCTTCCATTCGACAAGCAAAGCATATTGATAATTTGGACTCTCTTCGTGGCATTGAAGGGGATGCAGCTGCAAGATATTTTGCGGTATTCGGAGAGTTGATCAATGCGGGTTCCCGCAATGACTTCCTGTTTGCCGGGAGAAACAGACGACCTCCCCGTGATGCTGCCAATGCACTATTGTCATTCGTATATTCAATTTTGGGACAGGATATTAGTGCTGCACTTAACGGGGTGGGTCTAGACCCACAAGTGGGGTTCTTGCACGCTGATCGTCCAGGGCGGGATAGTCTGGCTCAGGATTTGCTCGAAGAGTTCCGGCCATGGCTTGCTGACAGATTGGTTTTGAGCCTGATCAACCGAAAACAATTGCGTGCGAAAGACTTTATTACGGAATCTTCCGGCGCTGTCCGGATGACCGATGAAGCTCGTAAGACACTGCTTGTAAGTTACCAAGAAAGAAAACAGCAAGAAGTGATGCACCCGTTCCTGAAAGAAAAAGTGCCTATCGGAATCATTCCCCATATCCAGGCAATGTTGCTCGCCCGCCATCTCAGGCAGGATTTAGAGAAGTATCCACCGTGCGTTATGCGATAGGAACAGCCCACTATGATGGTTCTGATCACCTACGATATTTCAATGGAAGATCCAGACGGGCCTCGGCGCCTGAGGAGAGTAGCAAAAGCATGTCTGGATTATGGTGTGCGGGTTCAATATTCCGTATTTGAATGTGAGGTTGATGCCGCTCAGTGGACGTTTTTCAGGGACGAGCTATTAAGTCTGTATAACGAAGAAAAGGATAGCCTCAGATTCTATAAGTTAGGTAAAAACTGGAAAAGTCGTATTGAACATCACGGAGCAAAGCCCGCTCCAGATATATTCCGAGATGCGATGATTCTTTGATCGCTAACCGTTAGTGCTCCTTAAAATCCCAGGATGTTAGCGAAAGACCAGAGCCTAGATGGTGCCTGGCCTTTTGTCTTTTTAGTGCTTTTCTGTATTGCTGCCTATTCATATTGTAAAAGGTGTTAGCGGAAATACAGGAATGGCTCCTTCGAACTCAATAAGTTACGCTAGAGCAGTCGCGCCCCCCGCGGGCGCGTGGATTGAAACTGGTGACGCTCTACGGCGTCATGTGCTGGCTGGTGTCGCGCCCCCCGCGGGCGCGTGGATTGAAACAATTCGCTCGGAAACGAGATCAAGCTGGACGATGTCGCGCCCCCCGCGGGCGCGTGGATTGAAACCGGCGATGGGAGGATCTATCACAGACACGCTGCGTCGCGCCCCCCGCGGGCGCGTGGATTGAAACTCGATTGGTGTATAATGGTACTAGCTCAAGTCAAGTCGCGCCCCCCGCGGGCGCGTGGATTGAAACTAGCGATACGGTGCCAAAAGGCTCAGCTCCGATCGTCGCGCCCCCCGCGGGCGCGTGGATTGAAACAGGGTTCCGACCTTGTGTCGTATCTGACCCCTCGTCGCGCCCCCCGCGGGCGCGTGGATTGAAACGGGTTTTATCCATCCAAGATCACAGACGATAAAGGGTCGCGCCCCCCGCGGGCGCGTGGATTGAAACGATACCGAGAGTTACGTGCAGCCACTCATGGCGCACGTCGCGCCCCCCGCGGGCGCGTGGATTGAAACTCGGATTTCTGTGAATGACTACACCCTAGCAGGGAGTCGCGCCCCCCGCGGGCGCGTGGATTGAAACAGGCTCAGATTCTCCAGTATTCCGAGCGTTCAACGTCGCGCCCCCCGCGGGCGCGTGGATTGAAACTCCTACAAGTTGCCAGTGCTTGAAAAAATCATTGGTCGCGCCCCCCGCGGGCGCGTGGATTGAAACAGTGTAGCCTCAGCCGGATTGTCTGACCGGAGCCGTCGCGCCCCCCGCGGGCGCGTGGATTGAAACATTTTCGTAGATGTTGGCAAGTGCCACAGCCAAAGTCGCGCCCCCCGCGGGCGCGTGGATTGAAACTCCTGTCCGGGTGTTATTTTAGAGATGTTACGCCAGTCGCGCCCCCCGCGGGCGCGTGGATTGAAACTATTTACCATGAGGCTACCCCTTATGTTGGTTTTGTCGCGCCCCCCGCGGGCGCGTGGATTGAAACTTGTCGTAATTGGCGGTTGGCGCTTTGGTAGGTTGTCGCGCCCCCCGCGGGCGCGTGGATTGAAACTACGATCTCCTGCAAGCGCAGGACGGGAGCACACGTCGCGCCCCCCGCGGGCGCGTGGATTGAAACAAGCCGAGACGTTAACAACTACGTGGCGGTCACGTCGCGCCCCCCGCGGGCGCGTGGATTGAAACATGAAAGGCCCTTTGTACGGCTTTATCTGGCAAGTCGCGCCCCCCGCGGGCGCGTGGATTGAAACTCGGCAACCTGAAGCGTGACGGCCTGATCGCCAAGTCGCGCCCCCCGCGGGCGCGTGGATTGAAACGCCAAGACCACGCACAACGGCCAGCCGTGCGGCGTCGCGCCCCCGCGGGCGCGTGGATTGAAACAGCGATGGGAGCGCGAACGTCAAAGCGAAGAACGTCGCGCCCCACGCGGATTGACATGTCCCTTTAAACAACCTTTGGGCTTAGGTTTTCATTTTGGGAAGAAGCTTGTCGATCGATGGTGTGCTGAACAACTTCAGTGTGAGCCGGTAGATTATGCTTTTTTTACTAGAGTTCTCGAGACAGCGAGGTTTGATGATCGTTATCGGTGGCCGGCCGTTTTAGGGAAAAGGAGGGCTTTGGGCGTAGCAGTTCGTGTAACCTGAGGTTCCTGTAGCGAACCGTAGGTTGCCAATAAGCGGGGCGAGGCTGAGTGCCCCGTTCCCGCCGATCTGTTTGGCCATGCTTTGTAACTTGCTACCGATTAAGAATCTTGGCTGCGAAAAGCTCGCCCTAGTTATCATCCAGATGCTTCCCCAGCATGGCGTGGTAAAGCTCCCTGTCTCCAATAGCCCCTGTGATTTGTCCGCCTTCTTCAACCAGCAGGCTGTGGCCGGTGAAGTAGCGGATTTCCACGGCATCGCGCAGTGGTGTATTCGGTGCGATGCGGGTTGGCTGCTTGGCTAAACTCTCGATGGCTTGGCCCTCTTGCCAGGATTGAGTCTGGAAGGTTTGGCCGTTGCTGGTAACCACCGCCTTCTCCGCTAATTCGGGCGTGTGCAGCCAGATGTCGTAGCGCTTGTTCAGGCAACGATTGCCTTGGGCATCTTCCTGAATTTCGCCAATCGGCAGGGCTAGCGAACGGGCGGCCAGAACGTTCAGCGGGTTGGTGCTGGCCACGAAACTCTTCACGTAATCGTTTTCGGGGTGCAGTACGATGGATTCGGGCTTGCCATGCTGAACGATTTGACCGTCCTTCATGATGGCAATGTGAGAGCCCAGTTTCAGTGCTTCATCCAAATCGTGGCTCACGAAAACGATGGTTTTTTGCAGTTCGTCCTGCAGGCTCAACAGCTCATCCTGCAACTGGTGGCGGATCAGTGGGTCCAGTGCCGAGAAAGGTTCATCCATCAGCAGTATTTCGGATTCCGTGGCCAGCGCCCGGGCCAGTCCCACACGCTGGCGCATGCCGCCGGAAAGCTCATCCGGGCGGCACTTGGCCCAGGCTGAAAGACCGACCAATTCCAGTTGGCGAGCGACTTTTTTCCGGCGCTTGGCCTTGCTCATCCCTTGCAGCTCCAAGCCGAAGGCCACGTTGTCTTCAACGGTCAGCCAAGGCATTAGAGCAAAGCTCTGGAACACCATGGAAATGCGCCGGGTACGGATGTCGCGCTGCACTTTTTCGCTGGCTTGAGTGAAGTCCACCATCTCGCCATCGTGCTCAATGCGGATGGCACCACTGGTGACTTCGTTCAGGCCGTTCACGCAGCGCAGCAGGCTTGATTTTCCGGAACCGGACAGCCCCATCAAGACGCAGATTTCGCCTTTTTTCACGCTCAGGTTGGCGTTTTGGACACCCACCACCAAGCCGGTTTGCTCACGAATCGCAGCTCTGTCCAGGCCTTGTTCAATCAGAGGCAACGCCTGTTTGGGCTGTTTGCCGAAGACGACGTTGACGTTTTCGAATTCGATCATTGTGTGGGCTCCCCAGCGTTACGTTGGCGGAAAAAACGGTCCATCCAGATAGCCAGCAATACAATGGCCAGTCCGGCTTCAAAACCTTTACCGATGTCGACGGTGTTCAGGGCGCGAACAACCGGCACACCTAAGCCATCAGCCCCGACCAGCGCAGCGATCACCACCATCGATAGGGACAGCATGATGCACTGGGTAATACCGGCACCGATGGAACTCATAGCGGCGGGCAGCTCGACTTTGAGCAGCAGTTGGCGGTTGGTGCAGCCGAACGATTTGCCGGCTTCAACCAACTCGTTCGGCACTTGAGAAATGCCCAGGTAGGTCAGCCGTACCGGAGCGGCGATGGCGAAAATAACGGTGGAAATGACGCCGGGCACAACGCCCAGGCCGAATAGGGTCAAGGTCGGAATCAGGTACACAAACGGAGGAATGGTTTGCATAAGGTCCAGAACTGGCTGCAGGAACTTGTACAGCCATTCGCTGTGGGCGGCCCATATGCCCAGAGGGATGCCAATCACCACGCACAGTAGAGTGGCGTAAAGCACCAGCGATAGCGTGGCCATGGTGTCTTCCCAATAGCCAATGTTCCAGATCAGAAGAAAGCTGAAGGCGGTAAAAAGTGTGAGGCCCCAGCGGCGATGGCGCAGATGGGCAGCCACGGTCAAAAGGAGTACAAGGGCGGCGGGCGGTATCCAGAGAAGGGCATCGGTCAGCCCGTGAATCATGCTTTGTAAGCCTTCGGATACAGCGTCAAAAAAGCCGCTGAAATTGATGACTAGAAAATCAACAACGTCTTCCATGAAGTCGCCGAAAGGCAGTTGATGCTCAGTTATCCAGTTCATGGTTTTCTGTCTTTTTGGGTGCGGGCAATGCCCGCACGGGATGTGAATGGTATCGGAACTTCAGATCAAGCGCCCCGGGCTGATGCCCGGGGCTTACTTGTATAAGCCGCGGTGGTGTTGGTTTAACACCCCGGGAGCTTTACTGCTTGAGGTAGGCTTTTACCGCAGGCAGTGCGTCTTCACCGTTCAGAGTGGTAACGCCGTCCAGCCAGCTGGTCAGCACGTCAGGGTTGTTGGCCAGCCAGGCGTGGGCAGCATCACGTGGCTCTTCACCGTCGTTCAGAATGGCGCCCATCACTTCGTTCTCCATGGTGAGCGTGAACTTCATGTTTTTCAGCAAGGTGCCGACGTTCGGGCATTCGTTCAGGTAGTTCTTGCGCACGTTGGTACGAACAGTGGCACCGCCGTAGTTGGGGCCAAAGAAATCGTCGCCACCGTCCAGATACGCCAGGTCATAGTTGGCGTTCATCGGGTGCGGTTCCCACGCCAGGAAAACCACCCACTGGTTGCGGCGAACAGAGCGGCTAACCTGTGACAGCATGCCGGCTTCGCTGGATTCAACCACACGGAAGTCGCCAAGACCGAAGGCATCCTGATCAACCATTTCCTGGATCAGTCGGTTACCGTCGTTGCCCGGCTCAATGCCGTAGATGCGTTCATTGAACTCATCTGCGTGCTTGGCGATGTCAGTAAAGTTGGTTACGCCTGCGTCGTACACAAACTGAGGTACGGCTAAGGTGTATTTCGCGCCTTCGAGGTTGGTGATCACGTTTTCAACATCACCGCTTTCGAGGTAAGGGCGAACATCGCCTTCCATGGTCGGCATCCAGTTACCCAGGAACACGTCGATGTCTTTGTTCTTGAGTGAGCGGTAGGTTACCGGCACGGACAGCACTTTTGCGCTGGGCTCGTACCCCATCGCTTCCAGTATCTCGGAAGCGAGCGCGGTGGTGGCAGTGATGTCGGTCCAGCCGACATCGGCAAAACGAACCGCTTTACATTCAGGGTTTGGGGCTGCCATGGCAGCGCCGCTCATTGCGAGGCCTGCACAGGCCAACATGATCTTCTTCATAGTCGTTCTCCTTTCTTGATTCTTTGTCACGGTCTTATCGTTGTGCGTTTTTCCAGTCAGGGTGCTCCCAGGCGGGGGCTGACGAAGGGGGCAGCAGCTCGCGGCCGAGGATGTGGTCGGCGCATTTTTCTGCCAGCATGATGGTGGGCGCGTTCAGGTTGCCGCTCACCACGCTCGGCATGATGGAGGCATCCACCACCCGCAGGTTGCTCACGCCGTACACCCGGGCTTCTTCATCAACAACGGCCATGGGGTCATCGGCTGCGCCCATTTTGCAGGTGCAGGACGGGTGGTAAGCGCTGTCTGCGTATTCCCGAACGAAGGCATCGATGTCTTCGTCTGTGGTGGCGCTGGCTCCCGGGCGGAGCTCTTCACCCCGGAACGGATCGAAGGCCGATTGGGCGAAAATCTCGCGGGTCAGCTTGATGCTTTGGCGCATTTCCCAGCGATCCCGCTCGGTGCTGAGCAATTTAGGGTCGATGATCGGGTGATCGGTCGGGTCGGCGGATCTCAGTTTCAGGAAACCGCGACTGGTCGGGCGCATGGGGCCCACATGGGCTTGGTAGCCGTGGCATTCCGCGTCTTTCCGGCCGTGGTCGATAACCTGAGACGGCAAGAAGTGGTATTGGATGTCCGGGTGCTGTACGCCCGCTTCAGAGCGGATAAAGCCTCCAGCTTCCAGGTGTGCAGTCCGGCATGCGCCCCAGTCGTGGTTCAGGAACCACTTCACGCCGGCGATGGTTTTGCCCGGCTGGGTGGTGTACTTGTAGAGCGTAACCGGCTGGGTGGACTTGTGCTGAACGTAGATTTCCAGGTGGTCCTGCAGGTTTTTACCAACGCCTGGGCGGTCGGCCACAACAGGAATGTTGTGCTCTTTCAGTTCGTCTGCCGCACCGATGCCAGACAGCATCAACAGCTGTGGCGAGTTGATGGCACCGCCGCTGACAATGACTTCTTTGCGGGCCGCTACGCGAATGGTCTTGCCGCTCTGGATGTACTCAACGCCCACCGCTTTTTCGCCTTCAAACAGGATGCGGGTGGTCATGGCGCCGGTTTCGGCCGTCAGGTTCGGCCGGTTCAGTGCGGGCCGCAAGTAGGCCTGAGCGGCGCTCCAGCGTTTGCCTTTGCGAATGGTCATATCCATTTCGCCGAAGCCTTCCTGCTGGTAGCCGTTCATGTCTTCAGTATAGGGGTAGCCGGCTTGTTTGGTCGCTTCCAGGAACGCGCCGAACAGCGGGTTGGGTTCGTCACCGGTATGGACGTTCAGGGGGCCATCGCCGCCACGGTAATCGTCAGCACCCTTTTCCCGGCTTTCGGCCTTGCGGAAGTAGGGCAGTACGTCCTGATAGCGCCAGCCTTTCGCGCCTTCATCGTGCCAGCGGTCGTAGTCGTAGGCGTGGCCGCGGATGTATACCATTGCGTTCAGGGTAGAGCCGCCACCCCAGACTTTGCCGCGGGGCCAGTACAGTTTGCGGTTGTTGAGATATTCTTGCGGCTCGGTGTGGTAGTACCAGTTGTACTTGTCGTCCATGAGGTTGTACATGAGTGCCGCAGGCATGTGGATTTTCCAGGTGTCGTCGCGGCGGCCCGCTTCCAGCACCAACACCTGGTGCTCACCGCTTTCGCTCAACCGGTTGGCCAGCACGCAGCCGGCAGAGCCGGTGCCCACAACCACGTAGTCAAATTCATTATCAAACTTCAAAGCTGTCTCCTTCATACGGATGCGGGCAAGCAGCCCGCAGCGATATTCGTTGGAATGAGGGGGTCAGAACGGTGCCTCAAGTGGCGCCATGCCGACGTAGATGGATTTGGTCTGGGTATAGTGGGCGAGAGTTTCGCGTCCATTCTCGCGACCCAGCCCGGAGAGCTTGTAACCCCCTACGGGCATTTCGGCGGGTGAGGCGCCAAAGCTGTTGATCCAGCAAATGCCGGCTTCAAGCTGATGAATCACACGATGAGCGCGGGTGGTGTCGGTGGTGAATACCGCCGCTGCCAGGCCGTAGTCGGTGTCGTTGGCGCGCTGAATCACTTCTTCTTCGGTGTCAAACGGCAGGATCGACATCACCGGGCCAAAGATTTCTTCCCGCACGATGGTCATGTCATCGGTGCAGTCGGCGAATATCGTCGGCGCTACAAAATAGCCACCTTCAAAGCCGGCTGGCTGAAGAGTTGTACCGCCGGTTAGCAGGCGCGCTCCTTCAGCTTTTGCGCTATCGATGTATTTCATCACCAAATCGCGATGCTTGGCGCTGATCAGAGAGCCGAAGTTGGTGTCGGGGTGTTCTGGGTCTCCGGCGATGATGTTGTTCTCGGTACGTCGCACCAGCTGGTCAATGAAGGCGTCGTAGATCGAACGCTGAACGAATACGCGAGTGCCGTTGGTGCAGACTTCGCCTTGCGTGTAGAAGTTGCCCAGCATGGCGGCCGATACGGCTTGTTCGAGGTCGGTGTCTTCAAACACGACCAACGGTGATTTGCCGCCCAGCTCCATGGTCACGGATTTCAGCGAGGATGCAGAGTCGGCCATGACGGTGCGGCCCGTTTTCGCTTCACCGGTGAAAGAAACTTTGGCGATGGCGGGTTCGGCCGTCAGCATTTGGCCCACTCGGTAGTCGCCTTGAATCACGTTAAACACGCCGGCCGGTACGCCAGCTTCGATGTAGATTTCGGCCAGTTTGATCGCGCCCAGCGGGGTTTCTTCTGACGGCTTGAAGATCATGCTGTTGCCGCAGGCCAGTGCCGGCGCGGATTTCCAGCAGGCGATCTGCAGCGGGTAGTTCCAGGCACCGATGCCGGCGCAGATGCCCAACGGTTCGCGGCGGGTGTAGAAAAAGTCCGGCCCCAAGTGCTGGCTTTCGCCGGTGATGCTGGAGGCTTGGCCTGCGAAGTATTCCACCGAATCGGCACCGGTTACTACGTCTACTACGCTGGCCTCCTGCCAGGGCTTGCCGGTATCCAGTACCTCGATTTTCGCCAGTGCATCGTTGCGCTCGCGCAGGATATTGGCGGCGCGGTTAAGAATGCGCCCGCGCTCCAGACCGCTCATCGCGGACCAGGCGTTAAAACCTACCCGAGCGCTCTCAACGGCGGCTTTCATCACGGATTCGTCGGCTTGTTCCACCTGATAGATCACTTTGCCGGTTGCCGGGTTCACGACATCAAACCGCTCACCGCTTTGATTGGCCATGGGTTGGCCGTTAATAAACGATTGATAAATGGGCAGCGTCATCAGGAGGCTCCGTTGTTTGCTTGAATGGCTTGGTCGATATAGGTTTTGCACAGAGTGACGGCTTGCGAGGGCTCAATGCGGCCTTCACTCATGGCCGCTCGTAGCCAGAAGCCGTCAATCAGAGCTGCGATGGTTTGAGCGGTGCTGCGCACTTGGGGCTCTGGCATCAGCTCACGCAAATAGAACATCAGGTTGGACAGCAGGCGACGTTCGTTCACGCGCTGTAAGCGCATGAGGTCCGGGCTGTGCATGGCTTGGGTCCAGAACGCCAGCCAGGTTTTGGAGGACTGGGCGTGGGTCTGAACGCCGGAGAAGTTGGCATCGACAATGGCCATCAACCGTTCCCGGGGTGTATTGGGCCGATCGGCCATCAGTTTCGACACGTCTTGCTGCAGTGAAGACAGCAAGTGCCTCATGGTTGCCTCGAGCAGGCCCTGCTTGCCGCCGAAGTAGTGGCTGACAATGCCCACAGACAGGCCTGAAACCGCAGCGATTTTCCCGATCGTTGCGCCTTGAAACCCATGCTCTTCAATGATCTGCAGCGTTGCGTCGATCAGTTGCTGACGCCGAATTGTTTCTATTCCGATTCTTGCCATGAGTCCTCGGCTCCACTCGCCCTGAATACCTGTTCAACTTTTTGAATGAGCGTTCAATTTAAATAAGCGTAATGGTTTGAAGGCTAAATATCAAACCGACAAATCGATGCGTTCAAAGCCTTATCTGGCGCTAGATAAGGGCTGACGGGGTGTTTTTTGGATTATTAATTGTTTAGAAGGCGAATGAATGTGGCGGGAGGGGGCGCGAGCACTAGGGTTGGCGGGTTTTAACCCAATTCTTTTTTGGGGTGTGTGGGTTTCTACCCATTTTTGGGTTTGGGTTTCTGAGTGCTTTTTATAGGCCGTTGTTTTGTATTGGTTTTTGTTTTGTGGCCCGAGGTTTGCTGTTAGTTGTTTCAGGAGGTCGAGATCGGCCTTGCCTGCACCGAACTAACAAAACGCATCGGGAGCCTTTTTTATGAAACTTCAGACCATCGTGGCGGCCGCGTTCGCCTCATCTGTATTTGCTGCAACACCGGCTGTTGCACAAGACCGCGCCGGTTGGCCAGACAGCTTTACCGTAGGCACTGCAAGTCAGGGCGGCACCTACTTTGCCTACGGTTCTGGTTGGGCGAACTTTGTTGCAGAAAACCTGGGGGTGTCTGGTGGCGCTGAAATCACAGGTGGCCCGGTTCAGAACATGGCGCTGGTACACACCGGTGACCTGAAGTTTGGCTTGACCACCATGGGCCCGGCCCGTGAATCCCGCGATGGCGAAAGCCCTCTGGCACCGGGCATGAAGATGGACAATGTCTGCGCCATGTTCCCGATGTACGAGACACCGTTCTCTATCACGGCGCTGAGCAGCACCGGCATCAAATCCATTTCTGACATTCCTGATGGCGCTACCATCGGTTTCGGGCCTGCAGGCTCCACCTCTGACACTTACTTCCCGCGCATGATGGAAGCCCTCGGGGTTAACTTTAAGCGCCGTAACGGAAGCTGGTCTGATCTGGGTGGCCAGTTGCAGGACGGTTTGATTGATGTGGTTGCCTTTGCCGCCGGCATTCCAATCCCTGCGGTTAGCCAGTTGGAAGTTCAGACCGATGTAAACATCATTGGCATGAACGATGAAGAAGCCAAGAAGATCGTTGATCAGTTCCCGGTTTCCGAGTTTGTGATTCCGGCCAGTACTTACCAGTCACTGGACGAGCCTTCGCGCGTTGTGTCTATGTGGAACTTCGCCATGGTGAACTGCGATATGCCGGAAAGCTTTGTGTATGAAATCACCAAGCTGACCATGGAAAACAACGAGAAAATGGTGTCGATCCACAAAGCGGCGCGCTTCTCTGTTCCTGAAAACTACAGCAA
This sequence comes from Marinobacter litoralis, assembly GCF_003336705.1. Lineage (GTDB taxonomy): Bacteria > Pseudomonadota > Gammaproteobacteria > Pseudomonadales > Oleiphilaceae > Marinobacter > Marinobacter litoralis. The sequence goes on from NZ_QMDL01000001.1 coordinate 148,833, forward strand.
GAACACGGTGCTGCCTTGGCATCCGGGTGCTGCCCGTTGGTTTAACGAAAACGGTTATACCATCGAAGCCGCCGCGATTAAGTAATCAGGCTTGAGCCCCGGAGCGTGTGATCGCCTCCGGGGCTTGGTTGTTTCTGAATAACCGCCTTATCTGTAGGCAGGACCAATCATGACCAAAGAACATTTTCCTGCCGATGGTGAGAAGCCATTGGCTGAAAACCTGACGATTAACGAAGACCACCTGCTCGCGCACGACGTTGACGAAGAGCCCGTAGAGGCCAACCGCCGCTTGTTTACCGGGCTGCTGCTCAAGTTCGTGATCATGCTGGCCATTGCCTATTCCGTGTTCCATTTGTACACGTTGAACGTGGCACCCATGGAAACCTGGTCGTTCCGGATTGTGCACGTTGCCGGCGCCCTGGTGTTGGGGTTTATCTTGTTTGCCGGTGCCCGTTTTGTTTCCTCCGAAGAGGGCGCTGCACGGCATAAGTGGACATCGTGGATCAGTGCGGTTGCTTTGATTCCGGCGTTTTATGCGCTGTACCAAACCTATGCTTTCGATAGCTTGCTGAAGGCTGGCGCTTTCCGGGTTCCGGCTGAACTGGAAACCTGGCATTTTGGCTGGCCGTTGTTGGCAGCGTCGGGCATCGGTATTGTGATGAGCTGGTTCCATCAGCGTGATCGTGCCCGTTTCAGTATGCCGGATCTGGTGTTGGTGGTCTGCTCGATCGCCGTAGCCGCCTACCTGCTGGTGGTGTTCAACACATCCATGCGGATGACCACCGGCACGGCCTTTGCCCCGGTGGGGATTTCCTTCGCCGCTGTTGCCGGTACCGCTTTGATCATGGAGCTGACTCGTCGAGTGGCGGGCATGGCGTTGGTCGTGATCGGGCTGGTGTTTCTTGCCTACGTGTTTGTGGGCCCTTATCTGCCGGGATTCCTGGGGTATCCGGGTTTGTCTGTGCAGCGTTTCTTTAGTCAGGTGTACACCGATGCTGGTATCTTGGGGCCGACCACGGCGGTGTCTTCGACGTACATCATTCTGTTCATTATTTTTGCCGCGTTCCTGCAGGCCTCCAAAGTGGGTGACTACTTTGTGAATTTTGCCTTTGCAGCTGCGGGCCGTTCCCGTGGTGGTCCGGCCAAGGTGGCGATTTTTGCCTCTGGCCTGATGGGTATGATCAACGGCACCAGTGCCGGTAACGTGGTATCCACCGGCTCGTTGACCATTCCGTTGATGAAACGGGTGGGTTACAGCAAAGAATCTGCAGGTGCGGTTGAAGCGGCTGCCTCTACCGGTGGGCAGATCATGCCGCCGATCATGGGTGCCGGCGCCTTTATCATGGCGGAAATCACCGGTATTCCTTACACCGACATTGCCATTGCGGCGATTATTCCTGCGATTCTGTATTTCGCCTCTGTGTTCTTCATGGTGGATTTCGAAGCCAAGAAGCTGGGCATGCGCGGTATGCGCAGTGACGAGCTGCCGAACCTGAAGGTTCTGGCGCGCCAGGTGTATTTGTTCGCACCCATCATCATTCTGATTGTGGCCTTGTTCCAAGGCTATTCGGTTATTCGTGCCGGCACTTTGGCCACGGTTTCCGCAGCGGTTGTAAGCTGGATTTCACCCAACAAGATGGGTATCCGGTCGATTCTGCGCGCGTTTGAAATCGCGGCTTATATGTCTATCCAGATCATCGTGGTGTGTGCGGCGGCCGGTATTATTGTGGGTGTAATCTCACTGACCGGTGTTGGTGCCCGCTTCTCGGTGTTGCTGCTGGATGTGGCTGCGCACAGTAACTTGTTGGCGCTGGTGTTCGCGATGTTCATCTCCATCCTGCTGGGTATGGGTATGCCAACCACGGCTGCCTATGCGGTAGCTGCTTCGGTGGTGGCACCAGGTTTGGTGCAGTTGGGTATTGAGCCGCTGACGGCACACTTCTTCGTGTTCTACTTCGCGGTTGTGTCTGCGATCACACCACCGGTAGCGCTGGCTTCTTATGCGGCAGCGGGCATTTCCGGTGCCAATGCCATGTCAACCTCGGTGGCTTCATTCCGGATTGGTATTGCTGCGTTCATCGTGCCGTTCATGTTCTTCTACAACGGTGCGCTGTTGATGGAGGCCGAGTGGCTTGAGATTGCGCGTGCGCTGATCACCGCCATCTTTGGTGTGTACTTGCTGTCGGCGGGCGTACTGGGTTGGTTCGCGAAATCCGCTGCGCCGGTTTTGGTTCGTTTGCTGCTGGTTGCTGCTGCGTTGCTGACCATTGAGGGGGGCATGTGGACAGACTTGGCGGGTATTGGGCTGGCAGTGATTGCCTTCCTGATCCAACGTAAACGTGCGCCAGGACTGGCCGCGGCCTGACGTGATTAAGTCAGAGCAGGGCAACAGGCAGGGCAGCCGGTTGTCCTGCCGGGTTCCGGACGTTAGTCTAGAGGCTTTTCCGGAACCCGACCCCATGTTTTATCGGATCAGTGTTGTTGTCGTTCTGACTGCTACCCTGCTGTTGGCTTGGGTGCTTGGTGGTTGGTTTGGGTATCGCCAGCTTGAGAACGACAGTCTTCAGGAAGCCTTCCGTTACCGGCAGTTGGTCGCCAATGAACTGAACCGTTATATCCCCGTTCCCGAATTGATTGCGGAACATCCTTTATTGGCCGAAGCCCTAAAACGCCCTGATGATCCTGTCACCTTGCTTAAAGCCAATGAGCAAATGCAGCGTATGGCGACCATTGTGGGTGGCTCCGACATTTATCTGATGGATTTGACCGGCCTCGCGATTGCCGCGAATAACTTTGGTCAGCCCGACAGTTTTGTGGGCAGTAATTATTCTTACCGGCCCTATTTCTACGATGCTCTGAATACCGGCGGATCGGTGGTGTATTTTGCACTCGGCACCATGTCGCTTGAACGTGGCCTGTACTTTTCCCATCCGGTTCGGGATCAGCGTGGGGCGATTCTTGGGGTAGTGGCGGTCAAGGTGTTGGTGCACGAGCTGGAATCGCACTGGCAGCGACCTGATATTCAGCGACAGGCCGAAATGGTGGTGCTGGATGGTGACGGCATCAGCTTTTTGGCCAGTAATCGGAAGTGGCTGTATCGGGATTTTTCGCCGACGGGGGATGCCGCCGAAAACCCCAAAATTCGTCAGCGATACCCGCAGCGGGACCTGACACCTGTCGATTTCCGTTTGCAAGATGGCCCATGGGTGTTGTCGGAACAGGCAACCCGCATGCGAATAAAAGACGGCGACTCGGAGCAAAGCTATCTGGCGCTGGACGCCGGATTGCCGCGGTTGGATTGGCGGCTGGTCGTGATTGCAGATACGCGTTCGATAGTTTGGACACGGATCGGTTTTCTGGTGGGCGGCGGTGCAATCTTCCTTGCCGGTTTTCTGACCTGGCTGTATTTACGTGAACGGCAAAGACGGGAACGAGAGTTGGCGGCCAGAGGCGAGCAGTTGGAGCGCCGGGTTGCCCAGCGTACCATTGATTTGAAGCGTTCGAACGACCAATTGCTGGCGGAAATACAGGAGCGGGAGCGCGCTCAAACGGAATTGCGTGAAACCCAGCAGGAACTGATTCAGGCGGCTAAGTTGGCGGTGCTTGGGCAAATGTCTGCGGGCCTTAACCATGAGATTAACCAACCCCTGACGGCCATTCAGGCATACGCTCGCAACAGCCGGAAGTTCCTGGAACGTGGCGCGGGCGATATGGTTGATGCCAACCTGCAGGAAATTGTCACGTTGTGCGACAAAATGGCCGAGCTGATTCGCCAATTCAAAGTATTCGCGCGCAAATCAGAAGGGCCACCGTCGCTGGTGGATCTTCGGTTACCGGTAGACGCTGCCTTGAAGATCATAACTGCTCAGAGCAGCAGCGACGGCATCAATATCCGCTGGATTCGGCCGGATGCGCCCATCATGTGCCATGGTGATTTGATTCGGGTTGAGCAGGTGATGGTTAACTTGATGGCCAACGCCGTTCAGGCCGTGGAAGAGCAGGCCGAGCCGGAGATTCAGGTGGAGATCTCGGAAGATGGCGATTATTGGCGTTGTGTGGTTCGGGATAACGGCCACGGCTTGCCGAGAAACACAGAACAAGTGTTCGAGCCGTTCTTTACGACCCGATCGGTGAAGCAGGGGTTGGGGTTGGGTTTGTCGATTTCGAAACAGATTGTTGAGTCTCTCGGGGGCAGTTTGTCTGGCCAGAACCGGGCGGATGGCCCGGGCGCCGAGTTTGTTCTGAAACTGAAACAGCGTAGGGCAGGGGAATGACCGCACCGTTAGTGATCTTTGTGGATGATGATCCCGATATTCGGATGGTGATGGAGCAGACGCTGGCGCTGGAAGATATGCCGGTGGCCTGTTTTGCCGATGGAGAATCAGCGCTCAAATGCTTGGGGCCGGAGTACCAAGGCATCGTGCTGAGCGACTACAACATGCCGGGCATGAACGGTTTGGAGTTGTTGCAGGCCGTGCGAACCATCGACGAAGACATTCCGGTGATCCTGTTGACCGGTCAGGGCGATATCAGCACCGCGGTATCGGCTATGCAGCAGGGTGCCTATGATTTCATCGAGAAGCCGTTTGATCACGAAGAGCTGATCGAGCTTCTGAAACACGCGCTGGAGAAGCGTCATCTGGCGCTGGAAAACCGCCGGTTGAAGGCGCAACTGCGGCAATTGGCAAAGCCGGGGCCGCGGATATTGGGGGACTCCCCAACCATGCAGCGGGTGATGGCAACGGTCGAGCCGATTCTCGATATTTCAGCCAATATTTTGCTGCACGGCGAGACAGGCTCGGGTAAAGATGCGTTGGCCCGTTATATTCACGAGAGCAGCCCGCGCAGTGCTCACAATTTTGTGGCGATCAACTGCGGTGCCGTGCCCGAGAATTTGATCGAGAGTGAACTGTTCGGCCACGAAGTAGGTGCTTTTACCGGCGCGGATAAGCGCCGTATCGGTAAGGTGGAATACGCGCATCAGGGCACGCTGTTTCTGGATGAAGTCGAAAGCATGCCTATGCCGCTGCAGGTTAAACTGCTGCGTGTGCTTGAGGAACAGAAGGTGGAGCGCTTGGGAAGTAACCAGGTGCTGGATGTGGATGTCCGCATCATTGCGGCGACCAAAGCCGATCTGAAAAAACTGTGTGATGACGGCGAATTTCGGCCAGACCTGTATTACCGCCTGAATGTGGTAAAGGTGGATATCCCGCCACTGCGCGAGCGGAAAGACGACATTCCCACGCTGTTCCATCACTTTGCGTTGATTGCCGCTGCCCGTTATGACCGGGAAAGCGTGCCGCTGGATGCTCGCCAGGCGGCCCGGTTGATGCAGCACTCCTGGCCCGGAAACGTCAGGGAGCTTCGAAATCTGGCGGAGCGTTACGTGCTGCTAGGGCCTGCAGCCTTAGAAGATAGCGACAGTGCAGACACCCGACATTTAGCGGGTAGGCAAACGTTGTCCGAAATGATGGACGGGTTTGAGCGGGCGGCTATCGTGAGTGCACTGAATGCGTGTCAGGGCAGCATTAAAGACACCATGGTGGCGCTCGGCATTGCCCGAAAAACCCTGTACGACAAGATGAAAAAACACGGTTTGGATAAGGCTCAGTTCAAAGACTGAGTCGGTGCGGGAACCCAGGCCGCACCGACTCGTACGCGGTGATCGCTTAAGGCGCGATTTTTTTCTTAAGCGCCTTGGTCACCGGCCGTGGCAAGCTTGGCAGCGAGCGCAGCAGCCACGGTAAAACCTTCCGTTTAACGCCGTTCAGTGACTCGGGCACGATCGCTTCGATCAAGTGCGGCCCCGGGTTGTTCTGGGCGTACTCCATGGCTTTTAATAACTCTTCCGTAGTGTGTACCCGAATGCCGTGTACGCCCATGCTTTGAGCCAACTGGGCGAAGTGGGTAACGGGCCCGCTGATGTCCAGCTGAGACTTGGCCTTTTCCCCGGCTTCTTCAGCGCCCACACGCTCCAGCTCAACGTTCAGAATTGAGTAAGAGGCGTTGTTGAAGATGATCGAGGTGACGTTGAGTTGCTCGCGCGCCATGGTCCACAAGGCTTGAATGGTGTACATGGCGGTGCCATCACCAATCAATGCGTAAACTGGCCGGTCCGGGCAGGCGATGGCAGCGCCGGTTGCACTGGGTAAGCCTTGGCCGATGGCACCACCGGTGAGGGTGATGATGTCGTGCCGGGGGGCACCTGCGGTCATGGCGTTCAGCATCAAACCGGAGGTAATGGCTTCGTCTACGATGATGCTGTTTTCCGGCATCATGTGGCCCAGCGCTTTACAGACTTTCTCCGCTGTGAGTTTTCCACGCGGACGTGACGGCCGAGCAGGCTTCTGCAGTTCGGGTTCTGTCGTATTGGCTCCCAGTGCGTCCGCCAGTTTGTTCAGGCTGGTGAGAGCATCTTGCTCGGGCGTGGATAAGGTATAGAGCGTGCAGTGTTCGGGTACCAGGTCGCTGGCTTTGCCGGGGTAGGCAAAGAACGACACCGGTGGTTTGGCGTCCACCACAATCAGATTGTCGTATTCGGACAATTGCAGTGTGGCCAATTCTGCCAGATAAGCGATCCGCTCAACCGGCGGCAGGCCCGCGCCCCGTTCAATGCGTGTCGGGAAGGTTTCTGCGAACAGTTTTACTCCGCTGTGCGCGGCAATACGCGCCGCTGCCATCAGGCTGGGTTCACGAAGTGCCCGGCCACCCAGCAGCAGCGCGGTCTTCTTGTCGCTGCGTATCGCGTCCGCAACGGTTTGAACCGTGGCATCGTCGGCGCCAATGAGTTCCGGTTCAGGTAGAGGCTGACAAGGCACACCGCCTTCGCCCCAGGAAACGTCGGCAGGCAGAATCAGCGTGGCGACCTGGCCGGGAAGACCTTTGGCGGCGGCAATGGCCTCAGCGGCATCCTGGCATAACTGTTCGGTGGTTTGAGAGGTGCGAACAAACCCCGGCGACACGTTTCGGGCAACGGTTTCGATGTCCGATTGCAGCTGAGCGTTGTATTTCACATGATAGGTCGCGTGGTCACCCACAATATTCACGATCGGCACTTTGCCTTTGCGGGCATTGTGCAGGTTAGCCAAACCGTTACCCAGCCCGCACCCGAGGTGAAGCAGGGTGGCTGCGGGTTTGTCGGCCATGCGTGCATAGCCATCGGCAGCACCGGTTGCCACACCTTCAAACAGAGCCAGTACAGCGCGCATTTTGGGCTCATTGTCCAGAGCGGCTACAAAATGCATTTCGCTGGTGCCCGGGTTGCTGAAACAAACCTCGATTCCGGCATCTACCAGTGTTTTCATCAAAGCCTGAGCGCCGTTAGGCATGGAACTTCTCCTGATCAGTATTCTTATTGGTTTTGCTAAGCACTTGAATCAATCCGCCGCCAAGATGGAACGGGCCGCAGCGCGAGCTGTCATGATGCAACCCGGCAAAAAGGTGCCTTCGAGTGATCGTTTGCCGTTTGCGCCACCACCGCCAAAGCCAGCGGCTTCGCCCACGCAGTAGAGGCCGGGGATAGGCTGGTCGGCACCATCCAGAACACGGCTTTGTAAATCGGTACGCAGGCCGCCGAGGCTTTTCCGGGTGGTCAGCTGCATGTGAATGGCGATAAACGGGCCGGCACCGGACTTTTGCAAGGGAGCGGGTTTGCAGGTGCGCAGCCGGTCCGGACCCCATTGCCGCGCGTGCTGGATCAGCCGGATTTGTGGATCGTTGTTCAGTTGGTTGCCTTTGTGGAAGTTGGCATCGAAAGCATCGGCGGTGGCCTTGAGGGTAGCCGGGTCGATATCCACGGAGCAGGTCAGCCTGTTCATCTTGTCAGCCAGTTCCTCTAGGGTGTCGGCAACCAGAAAGTGCGGGCTTTCGTGTTCCATCTGACGAACCAGTTTCTTGTTACCAAACAGCAGTTCTTTCAGGAATAACGGGAATTGTTTGTCTCGAATCCGGGCGTTGTGCTCTGCGCCGGAGATGGCGAATTCTTTCAGAGCAATGCGCCGGTTCAGTAGATGCCAGGTCCAGGGTTTTTCCTGAGCCGCGACTTGCTGGCACAGCCAGTGAGTGTCGAAGCCGGTGACCAAGGGTTCCGGGCCGATGCGCTCACCGCGGTGGTTTAGCCAGAGCGCAGACTTACAGGGAATGGTGGAAAGTCCATGGTTTTTAAAGTGTGGGTAAGGGTGCGGGAAGCCCGCTGCATAATTCCACATCTCGCCCGCGTGGGTGATTTTCGCCCCTAAGTTGTCTTCGCTCCAGTGATGCAGCTTGCCATCCGCAAACGGGTGGGCGCCATTGAGCATACTGGTTGGTTGTGGGCGTTCCGAAGGCCAATTGGCGCGGCATTCTTTATGGCTGCCGTTGATGCCGCCCATGGCAAGGACCACTGCCGGCGCGGTGAAACGAACCTCCTCGCCGGTTTGTTCGTTGATGGCGACGGCACCTGAGACCTTTCCGCTTTCGTGATCCAGGCTGGTGATCCGGTGCTGATGCAACAGGGTCAGGCGACCACCTGAATTGGCCTGGTGCATGGCTTCAATCATTTTTCGGGTGAGTTCCCGGGACGTACCCCAAACGATGTGGTAACGGGGCACGGTATTGCCATCGGCCAGTCGGCCTCTTTCAACCCAGTTCACCGCAGGCATGAATTTAAGCCCTTCGCTCAGCAGCCAGTCATACACTTCCGTGCGGGAGTTTTCCACGTAGTAGCGGGCCCACTTCATCGGCCACTCATCATCCGGGTCCAGTTCGCCGAACCTTAGCCAATCGGTCAGAGCGGTTTCGGGGGAGTCGGGGATTTTTAATCGGCGTTGCAGGGGGGTGTCAATCAACGCCATGCCGCCAAAGGCCCACAAGGCAAGTCCGCCCAAACGTTCCGGCGTATCGCGGTCTACCAGGGTGACGGTTTTTCCGGCTCGAAGGGCTTCAAGGGTAGTGATGATACCTGCCAGGCCGCCACCGGCGACCAGCACGTCTGATGAAATGGTTTTCGCCATGTGGTGTCCTGTTGGCTCTGCTTGTAATAGTTATAGATAGATGCTGCCCCGTGGTGGAGGCTAGGTCAAGACATGACGGGTTGTCAGGGAGGGCCTAAACACAGGGCGGGATGAGTCGCCCCGTGTTTCAGTTGGCCGATCAGAGGTTGGCTTCTGCAAACTCTGCCAGAACCGAGCGAGGTACCCCTTGAAGATGAATGTGACCACCGTGTTTAAAGCCTTTGAAACGCTCGGTCATGTAAGTTAAACCGGAACTGAGCGGGCTTAAATACGGGGTGTCGATCTGTGCCAGGTTGCCCAGGCAAATCACTTTTGAGCCGTTACCAGCACGAGTGATGATGGTTTTGATTTGATGGGGGGTCAGGTTCTGGGATTCATCGATGATGATCAGGCTGTGCTGGAAACTGCGGCCCCGGATGTAATTCATGGATTTGAAGTGCAGCGGCACTTTGCTAAGGATGTAATCGACACTGGCTGACATGTTCTCGTCGTCTTCGTGCAGTGCTTCCAGGTTATCGACGATGGCGCCCAGCCATGGCTCCATTTTCTCGGCTTCGGTACCCGGCAGGAAACCGATGTCTTCATCCAGCCCCTGGGTAGAGCGGGTGGCGATGATGCGTTTGTACAGTTTGCTGGCCACGGTCATCTCGATGCAGGCAGCCAGCGCCAGAATGGTTTTGCCGGAACCGGCAGACCCGGTCAGGTTAACCAGATGGATTTCGGGGTCCAGCAGCAGATGCAGGGCCATGGCCTGATAGATGTCTCGCGGAATCAGCCCCCAGACTTCTTCGTTCATCAGGTCGTCGTGGAGCAGATCTTTGATCACCAGTTGGTCTTCGGATATATCCACTACCTGGCCGATGAAACCTCGCTCATCAATAACAAATTCGTTGATATTGAGTTTGGCCAGATCGCCTTCGCGTTTTAGCAGGTGTTCGGTAACGCCGGCGCGCTGAACGGTTTCCACTTTAGCGATGTTATCCCAGAAGGAGTTCGGAAACTCCGTGTAACCTTTGGGAAGCAGATCAATGTCGTCCAGCAACTGGTCGTTGTGGTAGTCCTGAGCTTCAACGCCAAAGCCCCGCGCTTTCAGGCGCATGTTGATGTCTTTACTGACCAGTATGATGTCGTGAGACGTGTGCCGTTCTTGCAGCGCCGCAAGGGTATTGATGATCTTGTTGTCGTTCAGGTGCTCGGGCAGTGAATGGTTGCCGTTGCGTTCGGTGCTCATGATGATGGCGAGCGTACCCAGCGGGTCGGCTTTTTTGCCCCGCAGAATGGGCACACCTTTCTCGATGTCTTTCGGGTTGGCATCACCCAGCAGCTTGTCGATGTTACGTATTGCCTGGCGACAGTCGGCCGCAACGGTTTGTTTGCCGGATTTCAGACTGTCGAGTTCCTCAAGGACGGTCATCGGGATGATGACAGCGTGTTCTTCAAAGTTCAGGAGGGCATTGGGATCGTGGATAAGAACGTTGGTATCAAGGACGTACATTTTTTTGCGAGCTTGCGGTGCTCTTGGCATAGATGCGTTACCTCTGTTGTGTCAGTCGCACGCGGCGCAGCGCTTTGACAGCTCTTTGTCTGAAATCAGTTTGAGCATGTCGTAAGTGGTAATGATGCCCGTGATTTTTGAATCCCGGGTGACAAAAATGCGGTGCAGGTGTTCGCTCATCATGACATTGGCGATGTCGCGAACGGGGGTGTTTTCATCGACTGAGAATACCAGCGGCGTCATGATGTCTCTGACTTCTACGGGGACTTTTCCCATTTCTTCGAAAATCACCATGCGCAGGCGCCGGGCTTCGTCTTGCTCTTCTGCGGTCAGCTTGGGCTGATTTTCAGAGCGAGAGGCGTTCCAGCGAAATTCGGTGATGTCTTTGAGGGTGGCAATGCCGATGATTTCGCCGTCGTCGTCGGTGACAGGGCTGCCGGTGATTTCGTTGTCGGTGAGAAACCGGGCCAGTCGATCCATCGTCCAGTTCTGAGGGACCGCTTTGATGGTGGGAGTCATGATCTCGTGGGCGAGAATAGGCATCAGATAATAGCTCTTCCAATCGCAATGTTTCAGATGCAGCTTAGCCGTTCCTTGGCCTGTCGTCACCCCCGTTCGATCAAGCGCTTAGGGGGTGTGAGGAACAACGGCCTCAATGTTGCCGTCGGCTCCCCATTGGATACGGTAGCCCTGATATTTTTCTTTACCGGCTACAGCTTCCAAAGCTTTCAAGGATTTCACGGGGATATCAATCACCAACTGGTTGACCAGCCATTCCGGCAGGGCACCGTTTGGTTCGGTGTGTTGTACCCACACCATGTGCGTGCCTTGTTCGGTCGGAGTGAACCGGTAAAGCGTATTGGAAACGTCAACCCGGACACGGCTGTTTGCTTCGGCGCGCATGCCCGGCGTGGCGTTCAGATCCATGATGATTTCGCCCGTATCGGCGTTGCCACGGGTGCGAATCCGCAATACATAATCCCGGTCGGAAACAGGCCAGGGCATGTCGTTGACGGAGTAAGCGTAGCGGTCATGGAAAGTTCCCTTGCCGAAGGCGAATGATTCGGTGCAGTTGTGAACCCATTCTTTGCAAGATTCGGGATTAATCATGACGGCCATCAGGTTATTGATGCGCACGTTGAGATCGGCTACGGCTTTGAACGCTCGAAAGCCCGAACCGGGCTGATCCATGGTGTAGATGCGAATGTTGTCTACTTGTTTTTGCAGAGCCCAGTGTTCCGAATTTTCCGGAGGCAAGGCGGAGTGGTCGTCTGCAAATGCAGGAACGGCTAATAGCAGGGCGGCGAACCCGAAGAGAATGCCCATAGTGCCACGGACACGGGTGATGGTCATAAGCTACACTTTGCGATTAATGGTTAAGGAAAGTCTACCACGCTGCTCTACAGCCTTTTGCTGTTGCAAGGGAAGATTGTGAACCAGGTAGTCTCCTGATACCGCTTAAACTCGAATTGGCCTGATTTGACGGAAACTATGACCCAGAAAAAACTGATCGACCCGAAAGGGCGGATTGCCCCGGGGCTGATGTCCGAACCTGTGGATGTCATCAATTACATGGATTACGACTTGCGCACGGTAATGGATAAGCCTCGGTCACGGTTGGCGCGGCAGTGGCGTTTCAACCAATTCCAGTTTGTCAGCGCTATGTCGCCGGGTTGGGTATTCGGAATGGCCATTGTCGATTTAAAACTGGTGGGGTCCGGATTTTTCTATCTGTTTGATTTTGAATCCGGGCAGATGTTCGAGCAATCGTTCCTCCAGCCTTTGGCGCGCAACACCAAGATTGAGCCCTACCCGGAGCGTGGCGAGGCGCGTTTCAGAAAGGGGGATGTCTCGCTGTCCATCAAACCTTCGGTCGGTGGCCGGAATGTGCGGGTGAGTGCGCCGGGTAACATCGAGGTTGATTTGGAATTGACCGACGACAACGATCCTCATCGGTTAGTCTGCCCGGCTGGTTATACGGGCTGGGTATTTACCCGTAAGTCGGCAGGATTGCCGGTTGAAGGGGAGGTGCGCTGGGGGCAGCAGATTTGGCGAACTGAGGAAAAGAGTCGAGGCTCTGTAGACTGGAGCTGTGGCTTCATGCGCCGGGAAACGGCCTGGAACTGGGCCTGCCTGGCCGGACAGACGGATGATGGCGTGGCTATTGGCTTGAATCTGGCGGCGGGTGTTAACGAAACGGGTATGACGGAAAATGCGCTCTGGTTGGATGGCCAGCGCTTCGTGCTGGGGGCAGCCCGGTTCGAATTTAACCGGTATCAGCAGGATGCCAAGTGGCGGGTGACTACGGAAGACGGAAAAGTCGAGCTGTCGTTTTCTCCCTCCGGTGTGCGCAAAGAAAAGTTGAATGCCGGCATACTGGCTTCGAATTTTCGCCAGTTTGTGGGCACCTTCGAGGGAACCGTGGAGGGCAAGTCGGGTAAAAAAATCCCCGTAGCGGGACTACGGGGATTGATGGAGGACCACTTTGCCCGCTGGTAGGCGGGCTGGTGTTATTGCTCCGGTAGAGTGACGTTCAGCTCCAGTACCGAGCAGCTGTCGTTTCGATCAACTTCGACCTGCACCATGTCGTCACTGATTTGCACGTATTTACGTATAACCGCAAGCAATTCCTGCTGCATCTGGGGGAGGTAATCCGGCTGGCCCCTCTGGCCACGTTCGTGGGCCACGATGATTTGCAGGCGCTCTTTGGCAACGCTTGCGGTGCTGTTGTTTTTACTGCTTCTGAAGTAATCCAGGAAACTCATCCCTTAGCCCCCCTTGAACATCCGTGAGAAGAAACCTTTCTTCTGTGCGGTCATGAAGCGGTGTTCGCGCTCCTCGCCCAGAAGTCGTGCTACCGCATCGTCGTAGGCTTGTCCGGCATCGCTGTCTTCTTCGAGAATGACCGGCAGGCCCTGGTTGGAGGCGTTCAAAACGATCTGGCTTTCCGGGATGACGCCGAGCAGCGGGATGGCCAGAATTTCCTCAACGTCTTGCACCGACAGCATTTCGCCACGTTCAACGCGATCAGGGTTGTACCGGGTCAGCAGCAGATGCTCTTTGAGTGGATCTTGCCCCATTTCGGCCCGGCGAGACTTGCTCTGCATGATGCCCAGAATACGGTCGGAGTCGCGCACGGACGACACTTCCGGGTTGGTGACCACAACCGCTTCATCGGCATAATAAAGTGCCATCAGTGCGCCATGCTCGATGCCGGCCGGGGAATCGCAGATGATGTAATCGAAGGTTTCGGAAAGCTCGTTGATGACTTTTTCAACGCCTTCTTTCGTAAGAGCTTCTTTCTCGCGGGTTTGTGAGGCCGGAAGAATGTACAGCGTGTCGACGCGCTTGTCTTTGATCAGGGCCTGGTTCAGCGTAGCTTCACCCTGAATGACGTTAACAAAATCGTACACGACCCGGCGCTCGCAGTTCATGATCAGGTCCAGATTTCGCAGACCTACATCGAAGTCGATCACGACCGTTTTATGGCCCCGTTTGGCAAGCCCGGTGCTGATTGAAGCGCTGGTGGTGGTTTTGCCAACGCCGCCTTTTCCTGAGGTAACGACAATGATTCTAGCCAAGATTCAATTCCTGTTTCGCGGTGGATTCGTCATATCTTCAAAGTCGGTTTGTTATTGCACTACTAGCCTTTCTCCAGTGGCGATACCACCAGCACGTCATCCTTGAGCTGGATCTGCACAGCGCTTTTCCAGCCATTATTCTGAAGATCTTCCGGAATTTTATAGTGTCCGGCAACAGACACAAGCTCTGCTTCCAGAGACTGGCAAAATATTCTCGCAGATTCGGCACCGTGAATGCCTGCTAAGGCACGGCCACGTAATGCGCCATACACGTGGATATTGCCTGCCGCCAGGACTTCGGCACCGGCCTGGACCGGAGCGAGGATGATCAAGTCGCCTTCGGGGGCGTGTATTTGCTGCCCGGACCGAACGGTTTGGGTAACAATTTTAGTGGCTGCCGGCTCGGGTGCGAGCGTTACTGCCGGGGTTTCGGTAACCGGTTCGGCTTTTTCTGCCGCGGCCTCTGGTGTTGTTGGTCTTTCGCGAACCGAACCGCCGGGCATAAGCGCCAGAGAAGCTCCCTTGGCAAGTCGCCGCTGGTTTTCGTTAGCTGCCCGAACACCAATAACCTGAATGTTATGACGGCGACAAGTACCGATGATTTTGAAGAAGTCGATCTCGCTGTCGATGCCTTCGTACTTGTCGAGACTGATCACCAGAGGGATGTCTTTGAAAAAGCCGGGGGCCTGGCTGATTTTGTCCCGCAGGTTTGCTTCGAATTCATGTTCATCGAAGTAATACAGTTCCAGCGCGGTTAGCGAGATGTTCGCGCTTTTGAGTTGGAAACTCTGTTTTACTTCGGGGTTAGCAGTATCGCTCATGAATGCTCGTTTCCCTGATGGGTTACTGGGTGGTGGATTCGGCACGGGCCCGCAGCGGTTGATTGTCAAAACGAATGCCGGACCATCCGGTGCTGATGAATTGCCGGATATTACCATGGCTGGAGCCTGTCGGGTCGCCCAGAACCTGCTGGTAATGCTGCGCGAACAAGGCGAGCGTGTCGTTCTCGTTCAGGTTGCAGTACTGGCCCAGGGCGAACACGCGGCAGGAACCGGCGTTCTCTCCGGCTTCGTTGCGGAGCGGGCCGTTGTCAAATCCGGTGGGTTCAAACTCAAAATGCTGGTCGATCAGGGCGAGGGTATCGTCGAAATCGGCGTGGCCGCCTTGGAGCGATGCCAGATGTATGCGGACGGCTTCAGTGATGTTCATGATTTGTGATCCTGCTTGGGGCCGGTCTGGTATTTTTCTTTCCACTGCTCGTAGGGCATGCCGTAGATCTCTTCACGGGCGGCGGGGTCGGACAGTTCGAAGCCACGCTCTTGTGCTTCGGCTCGATACCATTTTGACAGGCAGTTACGGCAGAACCCGGCCAGGTTCATCAGGTCAATATTCTGAACGTCGGTGTTTTGACGCAGGTGGTCAACCAGCCGTCTGAACGCGGCGGCTTCGATTTCAGTGCGCTCGGATTCGGGAATAGGGTTGCTCATGGAGCCTCGCAATAGGTTGTCGAAGTGACTTTGGACTTCCTGACATTCTCGGTATGTTACCGTAAGATACAAGGCTGTATAAACGTACAGATTGTTAACCTGAGCCACGGATTATGCCCCAGCGCAAGATCATCCACGTAGATTGCGATTGTTTTTACGCCGCGGTCGAAATGCGGGACGACCCGTCCCTGCGGGATGTTCCGCTGGCGGTCGGCGGTGATGGTGGTCGAGGTGTCGTGACCACCTGCAATTATAAAGCACGGGCTTATGGGGTGCGCTCGGCCATGCCCGGCAGTGAGGCTCGGCGCCTGTGCCCGGGCTTGGTGACCGTACCAACGAACATGGGCAAGTATCGGGCGGTGTCGCAGCAGGTGATGGCGATATTGCGTGACATGACCGATCTGGTGGAACCCTTGTCGTTAGACGAAGCCTTTTTGGATGTGTCTGAAATCACCGACCATAAGGGCAGTGCCACGTTGATGGCCCGGCACCTGCGGGAGCGCGTCCAACGGGAAACGGGTATCACCATTTCTGCGGGCGTTGCCCCGAATAAATTTCTCGCCAAGATTGCCAGTGACTGGCGCAAACCCGATGGTTTGTTCGTAATTACGCCTGACGAAGTAGATGCTTTCGTGCAAGCGTTGCCGGTTGAAAAGCTGTTCGGGGTAGGGCAGGTAACAGCAGGAAAACTCCATGCACTGGGAGTCACCACCTGCGGTGATATGCAAGCGCTGGGTGTTGAAGTGCTCATTGAAAAGTTCGGTAAACAAGGGTACCGCTTGTTTGAAATGGCCCATGGGCGGGATGAGCGGCCGGTGGTGGTGTCTCGGGTTGCCAAGTCGGTCAGTGTGGAGCGGACCTTTTCCCAGGATCTGGCGGGCAAAGCGGCGTGTGAATCGGTGATGCCGTCACTGGTGGCGGATTTGAATCTGCGGCTGGCCCGCAAGAGCCGAGACAAACCCATTCACAAGTTGTTCGTCAAAATTCGCTACAGCGATTTTTCTACCCACACGTTGGAGCGTGTCAGGGATCAGATTTCCGAACCTGAAGCGACCGACTACCAACCTCTGTTGGATGAGTTGGTCACGCGCGAGGATCGCCCGGTTCGCCTGATGGGTGTCGGCGTTCGTTTTCGTAACGACGAAGCGCCAGTGACTCAGTTGCGGTTGTTTGATTGATCACGCGGCCAGGTCGGCAAACAGTTGCACGGATGTCCACCCCATCAACCCCCCAATCAATGCCCCGGCGGCAACGTCACTGGGGTAGTGCAAGCCCAGAACCACCCGGGATGCGGCAACCGATAGCGTGAAGGGCAGCACCGCCCAAGCGACTGCCGGTAACAGGGTAAACAGCATGGCTTGAAAGCAGGCTGCGTGCATAGTGTGCCCGGACGGGAAGCTGTAGCGATCCAGTGGAGGCATGGCACAGTTAATGGCCGGAAACGAAATAAATGGTCGCTCCCGGATGAGTCGGTGTTTCAGCATCTTGTAGGTGAGTGTGCAGGTCAGGCCTGTCAGTGCCATCAGAAGTGCAAATTGTCGGCCGTGAACCGGGTTGATGAAGGGAATCGCCAGAATGAGGGCATACCAAAGCCAGCCATCCCCCAGCCAGCTGACCAAGCGGAAGTAACCTTTAATCGGTCGAAACCTTATAGCTCGGTTGATGGACTGACACAGGGCGAACTCCCTTTGGTCTGCCCGTTCAAAGAATCGGGAAGCTTTGTTTGTGATTTGCATGATAGGTGGCCTGTGCGTTTGGGTTTAACAGCAAGCGTTCGAATTGTTCTATTTGTTGGTTCCAGTTGAGATCGAGCGCGTCTAGCCGGGCTTTGGCGCGAACCCGCCTGAGTAAGGACGGTTGGTCGGCCAGCTTGAGCGCGTGATGGACGAAGTTGTCGTCGTTATGCAGCGGCGCTTTCATACCATTTTCGTTGTGGTAGATGTGTTCCGATGCTGCTGCGTCGTTAAACGCGATGACGCCCAAGCCGCTGGCCATGGCTTCCAGAACAACGTTGCCAAAGGTGTCGGTTTTGCTCGGGAACAAGAACAGATCACCGGAAGCATAGTGTTGGGCCAGGTCTTCATCGCGCTGCATGCCGCAAAAGATGAAATCCGGGTGCCGCTCCTCCAGATGCGCTCTCATGGGGCCGTCTCCCACCAATACGAAACGCGCGTTCGGGTACAGCTTTCGAATACGCTCAAAGCAAACCACTGCCAAAGGAAGATTTTTCTCCGGCGCCAGGCGACCGACATACAGTATGGCGAGATCGTTTTCTGTCAGGCCCCAGCGCTGCCTCAGTGACTGACTCCGTTTTTTTGGGGTGAAGCGCTCGCAGTCGACACCACGGCTCCATAGCTCGGTATTGGTAATGCCGATTGCTTGGGCGGCCGCCATGGTTTGTCGGGTGGGTACAAGGGTTCTTTGGGTTAGGTTGTGAAACCACCGACCATAGGTGCTCAGCAGGCGTTCGAAGATACCTAGCCCGTAGTAGCGCGAGTAACTGTGAAAGTTGGTGTGGAAACCCGAGAGCACCGGAATGTTGAGCCGTTTCGCAGCCGCCACTGCGGCCACGCCAAGAGGGCCCTGGGTGGCCACATAAACGCAGTCCGGCCGGTTGTTCTGCCACAGCGTGACGAGGGTAGAGGGCCGGGTGATGCCGAAGCGAAATTCGTTGTACCCGGGTATCGGTAGGCCGCGGACTACCAATTCATGTGAAAACAGCTGGCCGCCGGTGTTAGGGTAGAATCCTGTGGCGTCGTGGGTCTGCCGTGGGCGTACCACCGTTACTTGGTGTTCGCGGTCAACCAAGCCCATGCACAGGTAACGCAGGGTGTTGGCTACGCCGTTTATTTCCGGCGGAAAGGTTTCAGAAACAATGGTAATCTGTTGCCTGTGCCGGCCTGATCTTTTGGTCTCAGTCACGGTGCATCCCGCAAGTTTCTTTGTCATGTGGCCACTATGGATGCAGGCCATGACAACTCTGCGACAACCTCGTGACATTCCTCTTACGCTTGTTTCACTCTTTTCTGAAAGCCGCTAAGGAGCTTTTATGCGAATGCGAAAACTTGGAAACACTGATATTGATGTCAGTCTGATTTGCCTGGGCACCATGACCTGGGGGGAGCAGAACACTGAGCAGGAAGCATTTGAGCAGCTTGATTATGCGGTGGAGGCCGGCATTAACTTTATCGATACGGCGGAAATGTATCCGGTGCCTCCCAAGGCTGAAACTCAGGGCCTGACAGAACAGTATTTGGGCAATTGGCTTGCCCGACGAGGGCGCCGCGATGATCTGGTCATTGCCTCTAAAGTAGTGGGTCCTGGCCCCAGCCTTGGTTATATGCGTGGTGGGCCCCGAATGACCCGGGCGCAAATTCGTGAAGCATGTGAGGGCAGTCTGCAGAGATTGCAGACGGATTACATCGACCTTTATCAGGTGCATTGGCCGGATCGTAATGCCAACTTCTTTGGCAAACTCGGGTACCAGCACGATCCGAAAGAGGTTATGACTCCCATCGAGGAGACGCTCGGAGCGCTGAATGAGTTGGTGAAAGAAGGCAAGGTGCGACACGTGGGGTTATCGAACGAGACGCCTTGGGGGGTGATGGAGTACCTGAGATACGCCCGCGAGAATGATTGGCCCCGTGTGGTTTCCATACAGAATCCGTACAGTCTGTTGAATCGTTCATTTGAGGCCGGGCTTGCCGAGTTTGCGCATCGGGAAGGCACCGGGCTATTGGCCTATTCGCCTCTGGCTTTTGGCATGCTCACGGGTAAATACCTCGGGGGCAAGTGGCCCGAAAAGGCGCGATTAACTCTGTATGAGCGTTTTTCCCGCTATACCGGTGAGCACGCTGCAGATGCGACCCGCGCCTATGCCGAGCTGGCACATCAGCATGGGCTATCTCCCGCCCAAATGGCGCTGGCTTGGGTGAACAGTCGTGATTTTGTGACCAGTAATATCATTGGTGCCACGACGATGGAGCAGCTAAAAGAAAATATCGGGTCGGTCGATATCAATCTGAGCGCGGATATTGTCTCGGCGATTGAAGAGATACACAGCGAATTTACGTATCCCTGCCCGTAAACGCCCGGTAATTCAGTAAATTAATATTGATGAGGGGCCCCGGTTTCGGTCGATTGGGAGCCGGGGTGGTTACAAAACGCAAAATAAACTGTCCATTTGTTGACAAAAAAATGACCAATTTGGGTCGGCATACTGGCGCAATTGTGTGCAATTTCACACTATTATCAAGTAGAATGGTTAGACTTTAGTGCATAGACAGTTGCAATTATAAAAAAGCCATGAGGCACGCCGTTCGTTATGATTATCCGCATCTTCCTTCTTTTGCTGGCTTTAAATAGCGCCGCCTTTGTGGCAAGCGCTGAAGCCGCAGAGCCTGCCCGATCAGAGCCTTTGTTCTCTGACCGGATGATGGCAGAGCGTGAGGAAGCGATGTCGGCGGAAGATATGTACGAGCTTCAGGAGTGGATGTCGGGCGATGAGCAGGATGATCATGATGACGCTTTGGCGGCAATCGGCTCAAGGCTGCTGAGCCTTAGCTTTAGCCGAAAGGCGTCATCTCGAAAGAAATACGCATCAGACCCTGCCCAACCTGATCACGGCATCGCGCTGCTGAATGAAGGTGCCTGTCTGAATCTTCGTTGGATGTTCTGAATTTCTTCTCTCTCCTTTTCGCCGAGTTCAGCCGGCCTCCCGTAAACGTTCAATATCTCTCAGTGATGTAACTCGTGATTTGCCTCATTGTCAGGCGAATGCAACCGTGTGATTATCAAAGCCACGGCTCATTCCGGATTGATGAGGGATACGATGACAGGGCAGAACACAGTCTACTTGAAGGATGCAGATGCCTGCGTTGATCAGGTAATAGCGCGGGTTGGAAAAGAGATTACTCTGGGGCTACCGCTGGGGTTGGGCAAGCCGATACGGTTTGCTAATGCGCTCTACCAGCGGGCCAAAGAAGACCCCGAGATCCGCCTGCACATAGTAACGGCACTCTCATTATTGGCTCCCAAAGGCAGTTCATCGCTGGAGCGGCGCTTTATGGAACCGTTCGCCAAGCGACTTTATGGTTCGATTCCGGAACTGGTTTACGCGCGGGATGTGGTGAATAACCAGCTTCCCGATAACGTAAAGGTTTCAGAGTTCTTTTTTAAAGCGGGCAGCTACCTGAAGAATGCCAGCCAGCAGCGTAACTACATCTGCACCAATTACACCCATGCGGTCAGGGATCTGATGGCTCAGGGTGTCAACGTCGTTGGGCAGTTGATGGCACCGGGAGAGCTTCATGGCGAGCCTGGTAAAATGAGTTTCAGCTGCAACCCGGATCTTTCCCTCGATATTTTACCCTTGTTGCGTCAGCGGGAGGCTGAAGGTATGCCGGTCGCCATGGTGGCTGAGCAGAACCCGCAGTTGCCTTGGTTTGGTCGCGATTCAATGGTTGATAACAATCGGTTCGATGTCATCCTTTCGTCCGCTGAAACGGATTATCCTTTGTTTTCTGCACCGCAGATGGCGGTGAGTCCCGCTGATCACATGATAGGTTTTTACGCCAGCTGCCTGCTTAAGGATGGAGGCACACTGCAGGTGGGTATTGGATCGTTGGGCGTCGCTCTGGTGCACAGTGCCATCGCTCGGCACAAGCACAATGATATTTGGAAGTCTGTTTATCAGCATGCCCGTGTAGACGAGCGGTTCCCGGTTGTACGTGAATATGGCGGCACCGAGCCGTTTGAGGCGGGCTTGTACGGTTGCAGTGAAATGATGGTGGATGGGTTTCTGTACTTGCTGCAAGAAGGCATCCTCAAGCGTGAAGTTTTTGAGCACGAGGGGCTGCAACGCCTGATCAACGAAGCCAGGATCTCGGATAAGCCCTCCCTTGAAATGCTGGATGTGCTGCGCACCGAAGGCTTGATTGATTCACCCCTCCGAAGCCGGGACCTTCAGTGGTTGATAGATCATGGCATTGTTAGAAGCTCAGTTGAGCTTAAGGGTGGCCGCTTACGGCTGGATAACGACACATCGGTTGTAGCGGATTTGGACAACTCTGATAGTCGGGATCGGCTGCAGGCCATTGGACTGGGAGAAAAGCTCACGGGTGGTGTCGTGATGCACGGTGGCTTCTTTGTGGGGCCGGAAAAGTTCTATCAGGAACTGAGAAGCTTACCGAAAGAGCAGCGTGAAAAAATTTGCATGACCAGTGTGAATTTCATCAACCATCTATACGATCACACTTATGGTGATCAGAAGATGAAAGCGGCACAACGTATACACGGCCGATTCATCAATACCACGATGATGTATACCTTGAATGGTGCAGCGGTGTCCGATGGGTTGGCAGATGCCCGGGTTGTTAGTGGCGTTGGTGGTCAGTACAACTTTGTCGCCATGGCCCATGAGTTGCCAGGTGCCCGATCCATCATTGCGCTTCGGGCATCTCGGATTTCGGGAGGCGAAGCCGTCTCCAACATTGTATTCAACTACCCACATTGCACCATTCCACGACATCTGCGGGACATAGTGATCACTGAGTACGGTATAGCCGATCTCCGCGGCAAATCCGACGAGGATGTGTTCCTGAGTCTGATCCAAATCGCGGATTCCCGTTTTCAGGAATCCTTGCTCAAACAGGCAAAGAAGGCCGGAAAAGTGTCGTCGGGTTTCAAGTTGCCAAAGGAATGGGCAAACAATACTCCGAAACAGGTGCGAGACACTCTGGCTGCGGCGGGAAAAGGAGACTGGTTCCCGGCTTTCCCGTTTGGGCGGGATTTTACCGACGAAGAGCTGAAGTTGGGGAAAGCCCTTAAGTCGCTTAAAGCCGCAACAGCGACACCCCGTGGTAAACTCTCGACCCTTTGGCGGGCCGTGCGAGTGAATGACGATGGTCGCTACTCTACGATGATCGACCGTATGGGGTTATCGAACCCACAAAGTTTTCGGGAAAAACTTGACCGAAAGCTAGTCATACTCGGCCTCCAGCAACTTGAATCTCCGAACTAAACAGGAAGCGTGAAAAGCTAATGCAAGCAGATTCGCAGCAAACCAGACCGGAAGTTTACACTGTTCATTACATCCTGAAGAACCGAATTGGCGAGCTGGTGGACACCTCCGAAGGCAGCGAGCCGCTCCACTTTTTAATGGGCAGTCCCGATGTGATCGAAGGCATTCAGGCCGCGGTGAAAGGCCGCTCGCCTGGCGATTGTCTGGAAGTCACCGTGCCGCCCGAAATGGCCTACGGAGAGCACCGGGAAGACCTTGTGCGGACAGTGCCAAGATCGTTGTTCGAGGGCGTCGAAAACCTCGATGTCGGGATGAAATTTCAGACCAATTCGGGCGATCAGGCACAGATTGTCCAGGTGGTCAGTATTGATGGCAACTTGGTAAAAGTGGATGCCAACCACCCTTTGGCCGGTTTTACGCTATATTTTGATTTAGAAATCGTTGGTCGGCGTGAAGCGACCGAGGACGAAATCACACAAGGGCGTCCGTTGTTCTGACGTTGGTCGAGCCGCTAGTCCGGAGCCTGTGGCATTCAGAATTGGATCTTTGTCACAGGCTGTAATGTTTTGTTGTGGCCTGTACCGTTAAGGGCGCAGTGTATAATTGCTGTAACCGTTAGTTGCCTGTATTGTTGTGTGTATAACCTTAAAATCAAAGATAATAATCAGAGATGGACGGCGTGGAACATACAAACGAGAGTTGGCGAATCCTGATTGTAGAAGATGATGAGCGGCTGGCGGATCTAACCCGCGAGTATCTGGAGAGTAATGGCCTGACCGTATCTTTGGAAACTCACGGCGGGGCTGCCGTTGAACGGATTCGCAAAGAGCAGCCGGATCTGGTGGTGCTTGATCTCATGTTGCCTGGCGAAGACGGTTTGTCGATTTGTCGGCGAGTTCGCCCCGACTACTCCGGGCCGATCATTATGCTGACTGCCCGAACAGATGATCTTGATCAGGTGCTGGGACTGGAAATGGGTGCGGATGATTACATTGGTAAGCCCGTACAGCCTCGCGTTTTGCTGGCAAGAATTCGGGCTATGTTGCGTCGGACGGAGACAAACCAGGCATCTAGCCAAGAAGCCGATGACGAAGAGGCCGTTCGGCTCCAGTTCAATGACCTGATTGTTGATCGCTCAATGCGCGAAGCCTGGCTGAACGACGACAGCATTGATCTGACCAGTGCCGAATTCGATCTGCTGTGGTTGCTTGCCAGCAATGCAGGGCGGGTTCTGAGCCGGGAAGAGATCTTTACGGCCCTTCGTGGCATTGAGTACGACGGCCAAGACCGCTCGATCGATGTGCGGGTTTCTCGCATTCGTCCCAAAATTGGCGATGACCCTATCCATCCGAGGCGTATTAAAACGGTTCGGAGCAAGGGTTACCTCTTCGTAAAAGAAGCCTGACCGTCCTTTTGGCGTGATGCTGCCTTAGCCTCGCGCCAATCACCGGGTTGCGCCCATGTCCCTGAAATTCCTCCTCAAAGCCTACGCACAGGTAGTTGCTGTCGCCGCTCTGGTGGCGCTGATGTGTGTTGTTCTGTTTAACGGATTAAACAATGTGCGTGGCCAAGCTTGGCATGAGCGTTCACTGCAGCCTTTGATGGAATGGCTAGCGGCCGTACCGGCCCCCGCCGAGCAGTATCATTGGATGCCAGCCTTATTCGGTATGAAAACTGGCGATAGCCGGGCATTTCAATTGACGCCGGTGGCCAGTGAGCGCTTAAGCTATGGTCAGGTGGTGGCTGAGCCCTCCGGTGAAGGTTTCGTGTTTTACGTAGCCTCGGAGTCGGGCGGTTTGATCAGCCTGAATCTTGAACAGCCCTATCGTGACCTGGCACGTGCGACCGCGCTGATCGTGCGCTGGCACTTGGACGCTGCACCGTTAGAGGCGCGTGCGCAAACCTCGGATTATCTGGCGCAAGCACTAGGTGTTCGAATTAACCCGTTGCAGAAACAAGCGGATTTGCCCGCGCAGACAGTGCTGGATCGGTTGAGCTCGTCGGGACTGGCCCTTCTGCGAAGAGATGATGGTGGGCTCGCGGGCGTGGTTCGCCTGTCAGAAGGTGATTTGATTGCGGTTAATATGCCAGAAGCATTCAACCCTTGGGGGTGGCCGATCGTTACCCTACTGCTCGTGTTGGTGGGTGGAGTGCTGGCGCTGGGGCTGTTCTTGGCGCTCCGTTTCGTGGATAGGCACCTGCGAAAAGTCGAATCAGTGGCGCTTCGCATTGCTCGTGGCGAGATGGGTGCCCGAGTGGAATCGCAAGACGGCACGCTGGTGTCGCGGCTCGGTTCGGCGTTTAACGGCATGGCCGAGCACATCCAGCGATTGGTTCAGGTGCAGCGGGAAATGATTCATGCCGTGTCGCACGAGCTCAGAACGCCTGTCGCCCGGATTCGTTTTGGTGTTCAGATGATTGAATCAGCCAGTTCGCCGGAAGCGTTGCAAAAGCAGATGACCGGGATCGATGGTGACATTCAAGAACTCGACGAGTTGATTGATGAGATCCTTACTTACGCCCGGTTGGAGCAGGGCGGGCCGGTGTTTAGCTTGCGTGATGATTCGGTGACGGAAATTGTTGAACAGGTTGTTACCGAGCAGCGCATTATTCGTGAGGGTGTCGATATAGAGTGTCGTATTGAGGACGGTGACGGTCGATGGTCCCAGTCTGATGTTGAGCCTCGGTATATTCATCGTGCAGTGCAAAACCTGGTCGGTAACGCGGCCCGTTACGCGGATGGTCGAGTTCTTGTGACGTGCCATCTGGACGACGAGAACTGTCGTATCGATGTTGAAGATGATGGTCGGGGTATTCCGGAGTCAGATTGGGAAAAGGTCTTTACGGCCTTTGCCCGGCTGGACGATAGCCGAACACGAACATCCGGCGGGTACGGATTGGGGTTGTCGATTGTACGGCGTATTTTGTACTGGCACGGTGGGCAGGCTTTTGTTGGCAGAAGCGAGCAGCTTGGCGGGGCTAAATTCAGTTTGGTATGGCCTAGGCGAAAGCTTGAATCGTCTGTTTTGTGACGTGCGTCTCGCCCCCTCACGGGATGTAACAAACCACTACACAACCGCTACTGAATAGGGCGGCTGATTGTTTGATACTTCATTGCGTAAGGGATGACTTTAGAGGTTGTAGTTCTTACGAACTTTCCTTGTTTCATTCGTCATTTTGGGGCTGGTTTTTACCAGCCCTTTTTTTTGCCTGAAAGATAAGCCTGTCCGTGAGCCTTAAGCTGTTCGCTCAAAAGCGATCAAGTGATCGGCCTCAACACGAACGGGAACCTGCTCGCCTAAGTTGAAGTCCAGATGGCTCCTGAATAAGGCTTCGAATTCGGTGTCTTCAGAACACCGAAACCGATAAAGCGTTGAGGTGCCCGCGAAGGTTTTTTCCACGACTTTTGGCTTTAGATCGGAGTTTTCATCGTGCACGATGTCGTCTGGCCGAATCAAAATATCCACCAGCGTTCCTTCTTTCCAGTTATACGCCCGGTTACCGTGGATAACGCCAAGTTCTGATTCGATGGCGTCGGGCCCGAGTACTTTGCCGGGAATAAATCCGCCCTGCCCCACAAAGCTGGCAACGAAGCGGTTAGCGGGTTCGTGGTACAAGTTGAAAGGCACGTCCCACTGTTGAATATGGCCGTCACGGAGAACCGCCACTTGGTCACACATGGCAAAGGCTTCTTGTTGATCGTGAGTGACCAGAATAGCGCTGATGCCCAGTGTTTTGAGGATCTCGCGTACGTCGAGGCTCAGCCGACGGCGCAGGTCCGTGTCGAGGTTGGAGAAGGGTTCGTCCAACAGGATTAGCGTGGGTTCGGGAGCCAATGCCCGGGCCAGCGCGACTCGTTGTTGCTGGCCGCCTGATAGCTCGTGGGGGAAGTTGTCAGCGAGATCCTGCAAATGCACCAAATTCAGCAATTCAGTAACTTTCTGCTGGCGCTCACGTTTGCTCAGGGACTTTAGGCCAAATCCGACGTTGTCGGCGATGCTCAGGTGAGGGAACAGGGCGTAATCCTGAAACACCATACCGATTTTACGTTTTTCCGGAGGTACCGACCGGCCGGGTTGGCTGATTGCTTGTGATTGCAGGCTGATCTCTCCCTGGCTGATGGGCAGAAAGCCTGCAAGCGCACGCAGAATGGTGCTTTTGCCACAGCCGCTGGGCCCAAGGAGGCAGCCGATATCGCCGTGGCTTAAAGCGAAGTTGATGTTCTTGACTACGGCTTCGCCGCCATACCCGACAGACAGGTTGTTGACGTTCAGAAGCCAATCACTTGGCTGCACCTTGGGTTCTGGCATGGATCAGTCCAGGCGGTTGAGAATAAGAAATTCAAGCAAGGCCTTCTGCGCATGCAGGCGGTTTTCCGCTTCGTGCCAAACCACCGAGCTTGCGTGTTCCATCATGTCGGCGGAAACTTCCTCCCCACGATGGGCCGGCAAACAATGCATGAACAAAGCGTCTTTGTCGGCCAGGGCCATCAGTTCGGGGTTGATCTGATAGTTGCGGAACGCTTCCTCGCGGGCTTTTTGCTCGTCTTCTTGCCCCATGGAGGCCCAGACATCGGTGACCAGCAAGTTTGAGCCGCGCGCCGCTTCCTGTGGCTCTCTGAAGATCGTAACGCGGTCTTTATGTGCTTCAAGCAGAGCTTGGTCGGGCTCGTACCCGTCCGGGCAGGCCACGTTCAAATGGAATCCGAATCGTTCGGCCGCATTGATGTAGGAGTGGCACATGTTATTACCGTCACCAATCCAGGTGACGGTGGCGCCTTGAATGCTGCCGCGATGTTCACGGTAAGTCTGCATGTCGGCTAGCAGCTGACAGGGGTGGAAGTCGTCGGTCAGCGCATTGATCACGGGTTTGCTCGAAGCCGATGCAAAGGTTTGTACGGTTTCGTGTGCAAAGGTGCGGATCATGACCGCATCTACCATGCTGGAAATGACAATAGCAGAGTCTTCAATCGGTTCGCCGCGGCCGAGCTGAGTGTCTCGGGGGGAAAGGAACAAGGCCGTGCCGCCCAGTTGGGTCATGCCTGCTTCGAAGGAGACTCTCGTGCGGGTTGATGACTTTTCGAAAATCATGGCCAGCACGCGGTTCTTCAGGGAGTCCCTGACTTTGCCTTCACGCCATTCCTTGCGGAGCCGTGAAGCATGGTCCAGCAACTGCTCGAGTTCGCTGGTTGTCATGTCGTTAAGTGTCAGAAAATGTCTTACTGCCATGAATGGCCCCTGTTTCAAGGAAACTGCGCTAAGGTTTTCGTTTTGAAAAGGGAATCAAGTCTAGCCCTTCGTTCCCGTTAAGACAACGCTCGTGAGCGTGGGTTTGTTCTGCGTCAAAGCGGGCGGTTTGGTGCGGCCTTGATCGGCGGTGTACAATGTTATGATATGCCGGCAGACGGTACTCCAGATTTCAACCAGAGGTATGTGTTCATGGATATCAATGAAACCATCAAAAGCCAATTAGAAGAGAATCCGGTTATTTTGTACATGAAGGGCACACCGCAAGCCCCTCAGTGTGGTTTTTCTGCGCGTACGGTTCAGGCGTTGATGGCTTGTGGAGAGCGTTTCGCTTTCGTGAACATCCTCGATAACCAAGAGCTTCGCGAAGCCCTGAAAGTGTACTCCAGCTGGCCGACTTATCCTCAGCTGTACATCGGCGGTGAATTGGTCGGTGGTTGCGATATCGTTCTTGAAATGTCAGAGAGCGGCGAGCTTGCGACCGCGGTGAAAGAAGCCGTAAAGTCAGCTGAAGCCTGATTTATCGCTCCGGGCGCTTTGGCGTGAACATCAGCTTTACGTCAAAGCGATCGGATTTTTCGCCCTCTGGCTTCGGGTAAGGGCTGGCGGACAAAGCCGCTCGATAGGCCGCCCGATCAATCGTATCGATACCTGTTGATTCTTTTACTCGCGCCAGAGTCAGCGCCCCGTTAGCCAAAATCCTCAGCTCAAGTGTCATCTCTTTGGTTGTATCCAGTTGCGATATCGCCGGTACCTTCATTTTTTCCAGCTCCTCCGCCAAATGCACGGCCAGTTTGACCAAATAGGGATCTTGCTCCGTCGGTGATTTGGCGATCCTCTGAATCGTCTCCTTGCTCTCTTGTTTGGGAGAGCGCGTCGTTGCAGATTGTGCGGCCGCCAAGCCCGGTTGTGCTTTGGCGGCTTGTTGACGGGCTTCTTGGCGCTGCGGCGTGCTGGTTGGTTTGGGTTGTTTGGCGGCAACCGGGTTCTCGGGGGAGTTTGCTTTTATAACGGGCTTTTTTGGTTCGACACTGAACTCGGAGTGCCGGAGAGGTTCCTGTGATGCAGAGTCAGGCGCGGCATGCACGCCGGGCTGAGAACTTGTGGCGTTAAGGGTGAACACGAGCCGGTGGCTAAGATCTTGTGCTTCAAGAAGGGGAGAGGGCATTCCGGCAAGAAGCAGGATGTGCGACATCAACGCTAACGAAAGTGCCAAGCCGATCCGGTAGGACGCCGGAACGGACTTGGCTGGGCCAGAATCAGACTGCAGCATAGGGAATTAGGCGGTTTTTGCGCGCAAGCTACCCACAACAGCGTTTAAAGCCCGGTCGATTAAAGCGCCTTGTTCTAGCATGGTCAGGCGTCCGCGGCGAAGTTCATGTGCCAGCTCAACCCGGGTTTTTTCAATAACTTTCAGGCCCATACGGTTCACGAAGACGAAGCAATCGGCTTCTTCGATAATTGCAGAGAGTTTGCAGCGGAAGCTTGCGCCATTGACAAGACGAAACTCGACCCAATTTCCGATATCCAGTTGATCGATCTTAGTGATGAACTCGGAGACTGCAGCATCTTCCAGTTCTTGCTGTCTCTGGATCGCGGTTTGGGTTTCGGGAGACGCAGAATCCTCTTCCGGGGAAGGCCCGTCTTTCCGGGCTTCAATCGTCGCGTTGGTTCGGAACGCTTCGGCCAACTGGTGTTTTAGTTGTGCCATCATGTCGTCGAGCTTGGCGGCGTTATAGGAGACTTCTTCCAGGCCGCTTCGGAGGGTTCTCAGTAGCCTTGGTACCACGCGTACCCACTGGTCCCGTTCTTCGTCTTCTTCGTGCGGGTGTAAGCACCAGATCAGGTCGTCGACTACTTTGACGGTTTCCTGCCACCGGTGTTCAGAATCGTCGCGAAGGTAGGCCAGGAACATGACCCGGCTCCATCCGTTAGTAAGAATTTCGTGAATCGACTCTGGCAATTTATAGCGGGACAGCTTTTCTTTCAGGAGTTTGTCGACCGCTTCCTGTGCCTTCTGGGATTTGATGCGACCGCGCTCTGACTCGCGGGTTCGCTGTTCAACCAGATTGGACTTGCGGTTCTCCCGCTCCAGAAATTGTTCAAAATCGGTATTCAGAGTTTCAAACAGCGTTACGTCTCCGTCGAACTCATTCAGGATTCGCTGGACCACGTTATGAATCTGCCCGTAAAGCTTGTCTCGAGCTTTTTCATCGCTGCTGCTCCAGCCGATGCCCGCCTTGGCAAGCGAATTCAGTAACTTGCGAGCAGGGTGGCTGGATTTGCTGAAGAAGTTTTTGTCTTTGATGACGACTTTCAGAATCGGAATCTGAAGCCGGCTGATCAGCACCTGTACCGGTGCTGACAGGTTGTAGTCGTCCAGAATAAACTCAAACAGCATTGAAACCAGGTTGATCAGGTCTTCGTCGACCTCATTCAAAGCCGGTTTGCGGCCATCCGTCGTTTGAGTGTGCGACAGTATTTGTTGCACTACCTCTCGCAAATCAACGGTCACCGGTTCGCCAGAACTCAGGTCGCCGAAATCCTGCTCAGTAGGGTGGGTTGGTATCGAACTGAGAAGGTCGGCCAGCTCGCGGCCTCCGATAACGTGCAGTGATGGATCAGAGCTTCGGGGCATGGTGCCCGTGCTGTGCCTTTGTTGGCTGAGCATCTGCCGAATTTGTTCGAACATCGCGCTGTCTTCGCGGCCAGTCTCGGATTCACTGGCGGGCGAGTCAGAATCGGCTTGCGCAGACTCTCCGCTTGCAGGCTTGGCTTTCGAACCGTGGCTTTTGCCCTGATAGCGGAAGTTGGGAATGATGCCGGCCTGGATCAAGATTCTGTTGGCTTCATCGAGCAGCATGCCGAGATTCGAAACCACGTATCGATCGAACTGCTTCAAGAGAATCAGGCGTTCACGAATCTGGATGTCCAGAGCTTGAATGGCTTCGGTAAAGGCGCTGCACAGATGTTCCGGGGCCATGGGGTTGACCGGGTGGTCTTCGCTCGCGGAAGGGTATGCCTGTGTGAAACGGGCCTGGAGCTGAAGCAGCGCTCCCTGGAAGTGGGTTTTCGCCTTGCTGATCATGGCATTCAAAGCGACCTGCTCTTCCAGGTCGTCATTGCCGAGCAGAGTCAGGTTGGACGCGTCTGACTGCGGCTGTACATCTTGGTCTTGCTGTGCACCAGCATGAGGCGGTGTGGTGAAAAACTGAGAAACAGCACCCTGAAAATGGCGTTCCACACCTTTGCGCTTGATGCGGATTTCCCGCATCGCTTCAAAATATCGATTCTGTTCGTTGTTGCTTCGGGCGTTGTTGGCGAGCTCAAAGAGTGAGTCGTCCACAGCATCAAACGCTCCTTGCAGCAGATCTCCCAATCCGGCAACAACGGTATTGCGTATGCGAGTAACCTCAGAGGGCACAGAGTCACTGCTGGCAGCTTCTCTATGCTCGCGAAGGTAATGTATACCGGACTGCTTGTTCATGGCCAACTCCTGTCTACGCCTTAACCGGATACATGACCGAGCTATTTCCACGTTATCGTTTTGGTTAAATTTAGCGCACTTTTTGCACAAAGAACACAAATAAACCGAAAGCTGGGACCTGGGTCAACATTCTGGGTGAGGTGTTTGCTGTTTCGTGTTTATTCGATTTCTTTCGCAGGCCTCTTCCGAAGGCGCTTAGAGCTGTGTCTCGGGTGCACAATCGCGGCCTTCACGACATTATCTTTGATTTGCAGCACTTCCACCCGGTGTCCTTCGACCTTAAGGCACACGTTGGTGTCGGGAATGTTTTCCAGCCGTTCGGTAATGAGCCCGTTAAGCGTCTTGGGGCCATCCGTTGAAAGTTCCCAGTCCAGGGTTTTGTTGATAGTTCGTACCGAGGTGCTGCCATCAATGATGTAGGTGCCGTCGTCCTGAGGAATAATGTCAGGTGAGGTTGAAGAGTAGTCGGTGGTAAATTCGCCGACGATTTCTTCGAGTATGTCTTCGAGGGTGGCTAACCCGAGCACTTCTCCGTATTCGTCAACGACCATGCCGAATCGGCGTTTAACACTTTGGAAGTTGAGTAGCTGCGTATTAAGAGGCGTGCTTTCCGGAATAAAATAAGGTTCTTGGCATAGCTGCCGCACCATGTCTTTGGTTATGTCGTCTTCGTGCAGCAGCTTGGCAACGCTGCGCAGGTGCAGGATGCCCTGAATGTTGTTGATGTCGCCTTCAAACACCGGAAGGCGCGTGTGCTGACTGTTGCGTAAGTGCCGGATGATGTCGTCCGTGTCGTCTTCCAGGTCGATGCCAACGACATCGTTGCGAGGCACCATAATGTCAGTGACGGTGACTTTCTCGAGGTCCAGAATGCCTACCAGCATGTCCTTGTGTTTCGCTGGAATCAGGGCGCCGGCTTCGTTAACGACGGTGCGCAATTCCTCACGGCTAAGATGATCTTCGTTTGCCTGAGCTGACGAAATGCCAATCAAACGCAAAATGCCGGTAGTGAAAAGGTTGACCGACCAAACCAGCGGGTAGAGAAGTTTGAGCAGTGGCGCGAGCACATGGCTGGCCGGGAAGGCAATTTTTTCCGGGAACAATGCTGCCAGGGTCTTTGGTGTAACTTCCGCAAAAATCAGAATGACCACGGTCAGCAAGATAGTCGCAATGGCAATACCGGCATCGCCCCATATACGGATGGCAATGACGGTAGCAATAGACGAAGCGAGGATGTTGACGAAGTTGTTGCCGATCAGGATGACGCCGATCAGTTGATCGGTCCTGTTCAGGAGTCTTTGGGCACGTTTTGCGCCCTTGTGGCCGGTGTTCGCCATGTGTTTAAGGCGATAGCGGTTAAGTGACATCATCCCGGTTTCGGAGCTTGAGAAGAAGGCTGAGAGGATGATTAAACCGACAAGGAGAATGAACAGCGCGGTCAGCGATGTCTCGTTCAAGAGGGAAACCCTTTTATGGATGACAAGTTGCGAAAATAAGGTGTTAAAGCCTGTACTGTCAAGCGGTGCCGCGGAGGGCGGTCAAGCCCTACCGGAACAGGAGCTCGAGTACGAATTTACTGCCGTAAAAAGCAATCATGAGAAGAGCGCAACCGGTCAGGGTCCATCGGCTTGCGGTAAGTCCTCTCCAGCCTTTGGTGTATCGGCCAACAAGGAGGCCGGCAAACACTAAAAGCGACAGGAGGGAGAAGATGGTTTTGTGGGCCAAATCCTGAGCAAAAAGGTCTTCAATGAAAACGGCCCCGGTAATAATGGCCAGAACCAGCAAGACAACGCCCGCCCAAACCATCTCAAAGAGCAGTGACTCCATGGTTTGTAGTGGGGGCAGGTTGCGAATCAGGCGACTGTTGTAGTTATGTTTTAGTTGTCGGTTTTGGACGTAAAGCAGCACAGCCTGGATGGCGGCCAGCGTGAACAGGCTATAGGCCGTGACGGATAGGGCGATGTGCGAAAGCATTCCGTAGCTTTGCTCTGACACTAACCTTGATTCGGTGTGGACAATGAGAGCCATGACAATGGTGCCGGCGGCGATAGGGTAGGCGCCCAGAAACAAGCTGCCAACTGGTTTGGTCAAATTCAAGCCCAATAAAAGAAATACGATAAGCCAGGAGATCAGGACCGAACTTTTGAAAAAGCTGAGATCGAAGCCGCCGTCCAAATACACGGTTTGCGCGATGAGCAAGCCGTGCCCGGTCAGGGCGAGAATGCCGATGAGCGTTGTAATCGCAAGGCTGGTTTCGACTTTGCCTCTGAAATGGAGTGCTTGAAGGGCAGTTCCAACGCTGTACAAGAAAAGTGCGGTAACCGCGATAATCAGCGTTCCCATGACGTCCTTTATATGCTGGTCTAAGGGTTAAAGCGGCCTCGGAGTTGTTCTGAGGCTCCCAAGTCTGGGTATAATGTCGCGATTATGCAACAGGAATCAAGCGGCCCGGGCCGGCTTCTTGATTTGTGTGGACAAATTTCTCCGGGGTACGGAAGAGCAACATGTTTGAGAATCTCCAGGACCGGCTATCCGGTAGCTTGCGCAAGATCTCTGGTCAGGCGCGCCTCACCGACGACAACATCAAAGATACGCTGCGCGAAGTGCGCATGGCGCTGCTCGAAGCCGATGTGGCGTTGCCGGTGGTCAAAGACTTTGTCGAGGGTGTGCGCAAGCGCGCGATCGGCCAGGAAGTGCAGCGAAGCCTGACTCCGGGCCAGGTGTTCGTCAAAGTTGTTCAGCAAGAACTTGAGCGGGTAATGGGAGAGGGTAACGAGGCTCTCAATCTGTCTACACGCCCGCCTGCGGTCATTATGATGGCGGGTCTTCAGGGTGCTGGTAAGACCACAACGGTCGCCAAGCTCTCTCGCTTCCTTAAAGAGCGTCAGAAAAAATCTGTCATGGTGGTGAGTGCGGACGTCTATCGTCCGGCCGCTATTAAGCAGTTGGAAACTCTTGCTTCGGAAGTCGGGGTTGAGTTCTTCCCGAGTAGTGCGGATCAGGATCCTGTTGATATTGCCAGCGGCGCGATTGATGCAGCCCGCCGTAAACACGTGGACGTGGTGATTCTTGATACTGCCGGCCGTCTGCACATCGACGAGCAGATGATGGGTGAGATCGGTCGCCTGCACGCAGCTGTAGAGCCGATCGAAACATTGTTCGTGGTTGATTCCATGACCGGTCAGGATGCAGCAAATACCGCTAAAGCGTTTAACGATGCTTTGCCCTTGACGGGTGTGGTTCTCACCAAGACTGACGGTGATGCCCGCGGTGGTGCGGCGCTTTCTGTTCGTCATATTACCGGCAAGCCGATCAAGTTCTTGGGTGTTGGTGAAAAGACAGACGCTCTTGAGCCGTTCCATCCGGAGCGGGTTGCTTCGAGAATCCTTGGGATGGGTGACGTGTTGTCGCTTATCGAGGAAGCCGAACGCAAGCTGGATAAGAAGAAAGCAGAAAAGCTGACCAAGAAGATCAAGAAGGGTAAAGGTTTTGATCTGGAAGATTTTCGGGACCAGCTTCAGCAAATGAAGAATATGGGTGGTATTGGTGGCTTGCTCGACAAGCTGCCGGGTATGGGTCAGATGGCCCAGATGGCCCAGCAGCAGGTTAATGACAAGTCGGTGGGGCAGATGGAGGCGATCATTTGCTCGATGACCCCGAAGGAGCGTCGTTATCCGGATGTCATCAATAACTCGCGTAAGCGCCGCATTGCTGCGGGCTCCGGTACCCAGATACAAGATGTGAATCGTCTGCTCAAGCAACATAAGCAGATGGCGAAGATGATGAAAAAGTTTGGCAAGAAAGGCGGAATGGCCAACATGATGCGCGGTCTAGGTGGTATGATGCCACCTGGCGGCGGCGGTGGCGGAATGCCTCCGTTTGGCCGTATGTAAAAAGCCTTACATATAAAATAGGGAAACCGAGCGTTTCCCTATTTTCATTGGCGCTTTTTTCGCATAGAATAGCGCCCCTTTCGAGTATGGGTCTTCTCGTCGGCTGCTAGCAGCCTGGTGAGAATCGTACAAAGTTCGTACAACAGAACAGGATATTGGTCGAAATGGTAACAATCCGTTTGGCTCGTGGCGGCTCTAAGAAGCGCCCGTTCTACCATCTGACAGTCACTGACAGCCGTAATTCTCGTGACGGCCGTTTCATTGAGCGTGTTGGTTTCTTTAACCCGGTTGCCCGCGGTCAGGAAGAGCGTCTGCGTGTAAACCGTGAGCGCGTTGATTACTGGGTGGGCCAAGGCGCTCAAACCAGCGATCGCGTTGCGCAGCTGCTTAAGACTGCTGAGTAATTGCAGTTTAATATCGAGGTTTGACAGGCATGACACAGACTTCGCAGGAAACTGTGATCGGCCGGGTAACCTCGGTGTTTGGGGTCAAGGGTTGGCTTAAGGTCTTCTCTGATACCGATCCCAAAGAGGGAATACTGAACTACCGTGATTGGACCTTGGTCCTTGACGGTAAGCGTATCCCGGCAAAGCT
This sequence comes from Marinobacter litoralis, assembly GCF_003336705.1. Lineage (GTDB taxonomy): Bacteria > Pseudomonadota > Gammaproteobacteria > Pseudomonadales > Oleiphilaceae > Marinobacter > Marinobacter litoralis. The sequence continues at coordinate 184,627 of NZ_QMDL01000001.1, forward strand.
TGAGGATGGTCGCCGCCAAGGGCAGGGGATCGTCGTCAAGCTGAAAGGACTTGATGATCGTGAAGTGGCCCGCACCTATGCGGGGGCGGAGATCAGGGTTCCGACTGAGCAATTGCCAGCGCTTCCTGATGGGGAGTTCTACTGGTTTCAGTTGGAAGGTCTTGATGTCTTCACGGTTGAGGATGAGTGCCTGGGTAAGGTGCATCATCTGCTGGAAACGGGCGCCAACGATGTGTTGGTTGTGCGTGCGACAGCCGGTTCTATTGACCAGCGGGAGCGACTGATCCCCTATCTGCCGGACCAGGTGGTGATGAGTGTGGATCTGAGTGGTTCGCGTATGGTGGTCGATTGGGATCCGGAGTTCTGACGAGTGTGGATTGGCGCAGTCAGTCTGTTTCCGGACATGTTTTCTTCGGTGACGGATTACGGGATTACCGGTAGGGCTGTTCGAGAAGGTCTTTTGACCTTCAAGAGCTGGAACCCCCGTGATTTCACGCATGATCGTCACCGTACTGTTGATGACCGACCCTATGGCGGTGGCCCGGGAATGCTGATGAAAATTCAGCCGCTCCGGGATGCTATTCATGAGGCGCGGGCATCGGCACCCGGCAAGGCCTGTGTGGTCTATCTTTCTCCGCAGGGTGAAAGGCTGGATCAGTCGGTAGTCGAGTCTCTCGCTGCCGAAAAACAGCTGATTCTCGTTGCCGGTCGTTACGAGGGCGTTGATGAACGTCTGATATCGGCGGAAGTCGACCGGGAAGTGTCACTGGGTGATTTTGTGCTCTCAGGTGGCGAACTGGCGGCGATGGCTGTAATTGATGCGGTAACACGCCTCATCCCCGGAGCGCTGGGTCATGCGCAGTCGGCAGAGCAAGATTCCTTTGCTGATGGTTTGCTGGATTGTCCGCACTACACCCGGCCCGAGGTTTACGAAGGTCAGGCGGTGCCGGAAGTTCTTTTGGGCGGTCACCATGAACAGATCCGGCGTTGGCGGTTGAAAGAATCGTTGAGGCGAACACGGGAGCGACGCCCCGACCTGCTTGAAGAGCGGGTGTTTACGGAAGAAGAGCGTCAGCTACTGGGTGAAATTTTGAACGAACCGGGTGCCTCTGAATCATCAGGGCATTGAAAGATTAGGTATCAGGAGCATTACGATGAGCGGCAAGAACAACATCATCAGTCAACTTGAAGCAGAACAGATGACCAAGGAACTCCCAGCGTTTGCGCCGGGCGACACCGTGGTTGTTCAGGTTCGCGTAAAAGAAGGTAGCCGTGAGCGTCTGCAGGCGTTCGAAGGTGTGGTTATCGGTAAGCGCAACCGTGGCATGAACTCTTCCTTCACTGTTCGTAAGATTTCTTACGGCGTGGGCGTTGAGCGTACTTTCCAGACTTACTCCTCACTGGTAGACAGCGTGAGCGTGAAGCGTCGTGGTGATGTGCGTCAGGCCAAGCTTTACTACCTTCGCGACCTGTCTGGTAAGGCAGCTCGTATCAAGGAAAAGCTGGGCTGATATCGGTTCGACCGATCAGTGCAGAAAAAAGCAGCCCCAGCGGCTGCTTTTTTTGTGCTTAAATTTCGGTAGTGAGGTGGCCGTGGGGGGTGCTTTTGCTCAGAACTCAAGATCAATCGCTGATTGCCAGATTTTCTGATGCCATCTGGCTTGAGGATGGGTTGGGTGAGAAAACCCGAATGGCCTATGCCAGTGATTTATCGAGGTTGTCTGCGTGGCTGCAGCAACAGCCCGGGTCGCCGGGTTTGCAATCGGCGTCACGCACCGACTTACTGGCTTGGATGTCCCGGGGGATGGCGGATGGTCTGAAAGCAAGTACCGCAGCGCGTCGCCTTTCAGGCATTCGGCGCTTTTACCGCTATTTGTTGCGAGAGGGGTTGATCGCCGAGGATCCGACGTTGCGGATAGACAGTCCTCGCTTGCCTCGGCGGCTGCCGGATACCTTGACCGAGGACGATGTCGAGCGATTAATGGCAGAGCCGGACCCCGAGTTGCCATTGGAGTTACGTGACCGGGCTATGCTCGAAATTTTGTACGGTTGCGGCTTGCGCGTCACGGAATTGACCGGCCTGACGGTTGATCAGGTCAATATTCGTCAGGGTGTGGTTCGCGTGAGTGGTAAGGGTGGAAAAGAACGGTTGGTACCTTTGGGTGAAGAGGCGGTTGATTGGCTGATACGCTATATGCGGGAAGCTCGGGGCGAGCTTTTAAGGGGTAAGAGCAGTGACGCGCTTTTTCCCGGAAATCGCGCCAGTGCGATGACCCGGCAGGCTTTTTGGTACCGTATCAAGTTATACGCCTCTCGTTCCGGTATACAGAAACACTTGTCGCCTCATACTCTCCGTCACGCATTTGCAACTCACCTGCTCAATCATGGTGCCGATTTGAGGGTGGTGCAGATGCTGCTTGGTCATTCAGACCTTTCGACCACACAGATTTATACTCATGTCGCCCGCCAGCGATTGCAGGATCTGCATCGAACGCATCATCCCAGAGGCTGATCTGGTATGGTGTGGGATTGAACTTTTGCTGTTGCTCTGTGTCGCACTCTCCTATGAATGGCGGTCTAATCGTCTGAATCTGCCGGCGGGTGGGGTTTGAGTCCTGAATTCCTTAAACAACAAGGTAAGTGTAAGCATATGAAGCTAAGAACTTTGGCCGCTATGGCTGGCCTGGTGGCGTCGATGGTAACTGTGAGCGCAGTAAATGCCGGTGAGGTTGAGGAAACCATCACGGAGCGTTTGTCGCAGGCAGTGCCAGGCCTGCGAATAATGTCTGTGAGCAAATCAGAGGCTCCGGGCCTTTACGAGGTGCAAAGCAGTAATGGTGACACCATTTACACCACCGAAGATGGCGTCTATCTGCTGACTGGCGACATGTTAAAAATTACCGACAATGGAATCGCCAACGTGACAGAAGAGGCGCGGGCTCGGGTGCGCCAGAAACAGATGGCTGAGTTTGGAGACGGCGGAGTCATCTCTTACCCGGCGAAGGGCCAGCAGAAAGCCGTTATCGACGTGTTTACCGATATCGATTGCCCCTACTGCAGAAAGCTGCACGATGAAGTGCCGCAACTCAATGAGTACGGCATTACCGTTAACTATTATGCTTTCCCGCGATCAGGACCTAATACCCCTTCGTTTCGGAAATACGAGTCGGTGTGGTGTGCCGAAGATCAGCGTGATGCGATGGACACAGCCAAAGGTGGCAAATCAGTGCCAAGTAAAACCTGTGAGAACCCGGTTGCTGAACAGTATCAGTTAGGCGGCAAGGTTGGGGTAACCGGTACCCCGGCAATTGTTCTTGAGGACGGCAATATGATTCGAGGCTATGTCCCGGCTCGCAATCTGGCGGAAGGTCTTGGTCTGCTTTAAATTTTCGGCTCTCGTTTGAGGGCCGTTCCCCACTGTTTGAAACGTAACCGATTCAGGGCTTATTCAGGAGCGCCTGAATCGGTATACTATGCCCCCAATTGCAATCCATTAGCACCCCAAGCGGGATCAGAGGTGAGAGCTTGAAAGACGTTAATGTCGGAATTTGCGGATTAGGAACCGTCGGCGGCGGTACATTTAATGTCCTGACTCGCAACGCGGCGATTATTTCTGGCCGTGTCGGCTGCAACATCCGAATTGCCCGAGTGGCCAGCCGGAAGCGCCGGGACGATCTTGACCTAGGCGATATTCCGTTCAGCACCGACATTTTTGATGTGGTGAATGACTCTTCGGTTGATGTCGTTGTTGAATTGATCGGTGGTTACGACGTTGCCAGAGAGCTGGTGCTGACTGCCATCGCCAATGGCAAGCATGTGGTCACCGCCAACAAAGCCCTGATTGCCGTGCACGGGAACGAAATCTTTGAGGCCGCCGAGAAAGCGGGTGTGGTGGTAGCCTACGAAGCCGGTGTGGCCGGTGGTATCCCGGTTATCAAAGCCGTTCGTGAAGGTTTGGCGGCAAACCGTATCGACACCATCGCTGGAATCATCAACGGCACCGGTAACTTCATTCTGACCGAGATGCGCGCAGGCCGTCCCTTTGATGAAGTGTTGAAAGAAGCGCAGGCGCTGGGGTATGCGGAAGCCGACCCGACGTTTGATGTTGAAGGCATTGATGCGGCGCACAAGCTTACGATTTTGGCATCGTCCGGTATCGGTGTTCCGCTGCAGTTCGAAAAAGCCTACACCGAAGGCATTTCATCGCTCACCCCGAGCGACATCGCTCACGCAGAATTGCTGGGTTACCGGGTTAAGCATCTGGGTATTGCCCGCCGTCGAGATGACGGTATCGAGTTGCGTGTTCACCCAACGCTGGTGCCGAAAACTCATCTGATTGCTCAGGTTGATGGTGTGTTGAATGCTGTGATGGTTGATGGCGATGCCGTAGGGCAAACCATGTATTACGGCCCCGGTGCGGGTGACGAAGCTACGGCTTCTGCGGTGATTGCCGATATCGTGGACGTTGCCCGAGCGGTTGCAAGTGGCAGCCAGCAGAAAGTTCCGTATCTGGGCTTTACTCCAGATGCACTGGAAGACTTGCCCGTGTTGCCGATGGAAGAGATTCAATCTGCATACTACTTGCGGATTCAGGCGTTTGACCGTCCAGGTGTACTGGCCAAAATTGCATCGATTCTGAGTGAGCATGGCATCAACATCGAATCGATCATGCAGAAAGAATCCGAGTTTGAGGACGGCCGTATTCCGGTCATTATCCTGACCCATACGGTGCAGGAGCGTCAGATGAACCTGGCGATTGAAGAAATGGAATCGCTGGTCGACGTAGACGGCTCCGTTGTCCGCATCCGCGCAGAAAATTTTAACTAACAGGTACGCACGTGAGATACATCAGCACACGGGGCGAAGCACCCGCTTTAGGCTTTGAAGACGTTCTTCTGACCGGATTGGCGACGGACGGTGGCCTCTATGTACCGGAGTCACTGCCGCATTTCAGCCTGGAAGAAATTCGCAGCTGGCGGGGCCTTCCCTACTCGGAGCTGGCCTTTAAGGTTATGTACCCGTTTGTGGAAGATGCCATCCCGGCGGATGACTTTCGCAAAATGTTGGATGAAACCTACAGCGGCTTTGCCCACCAATCGGTAGCGCCGCTGGTGCAGCTCGACAGCAATGAATGGGTGATGGAATTGTTCCGCGGTCCCACGCTGGCATTCAAAGACTTCGCGTTGCAATTGCTCGGACGTTTGCTCGACTATGTGCTTGAAAAGCGCAAGCAGCATGTGGTGATCATGGGGGCGACCTCGGGTGACACGGGTTCGGCAGCCATTGAGGGCTGTCGCCGCTGCGAACACGTGGATATCTTTATCCTGCATCCGTATCAGCGCGTGTCTGAAGTTCAGCGCCGCCAGATGACCACGGTGCAGGGCGATAACATTCACAATATCGCTGTGAAGGGTAACTTTGACGACTGCCAGCGCATGGTCAAAGAAAGCTTCGGTGATCAGTCGTTCCTGGGCGGTAAAACTCAGTTGGCGGCTGTAAACTCCATTAACTGGGCGCGGATCATGGCCCAGATCGTTTACTACTTCCAAGCGTCATTGGCCCTGGGTGGTCCTGATCGCAGCATGGCATTCTCTGTGCCTACCGGCAACTTCGGCGATATCTTTGCCGGTTACCTGGCGAAGAAGATGGGCTTGCCAATCAGCCAGCTGGTGATCGCCACCAACCGTAACGATATTCTGCATCGCTTCATGAGCGGCAACCGGTATGAGCAACAGCAGCTTGAGCACACCTTGTCGCCGAGTATGGACATCATGGTGTCCAGCAACTTCGAACGCCTGCTGTTTGACCTGCACGGTCGTGATGGCGCAGCGGTAAAAGATTTGCTGGAAAATGCCGCGAAAGGTCCGGTCAGTATCGAAGATTATCGTTGGAAGGCTGCTCGTAAGCTGTTCGACAGCGATGCGGTAGACGACAAAACAACGTGCGATACCATCCGTGAGATCTACGAGCAGAACGAATACCTGCTGGATCCGCACACCGCCATCGGTGTGCGCGCGGCCCGCAACTGCCGCCGCGATGCAACCGTTCCGATGATTACATTGGGTACGGCGCACCCGGCTAAGTTCCCGGATGCCATTGTAGAATCCGGCCTGTCGGTGAAGCCGCAGTTGCCGCCTCATATGGCGGATCTGTTTGAGCGGGAAGAGCGCTACACCGTGCTGGAGAATGATCTGGCTGAAGTGCAGGGCTTTTTGTCCAAGCACTGGAAGAATGCCTGATCCGGCATGACTCCCAAAAAGATCCTGCGTCGCCCCCAGCCGGTTAACAGTCCGGACTGGGGGCAAAGTCTGCCTCCAATCCTTCGTCGGTTATACGCCGCCCGAGGGGTTCATTCCGACGAACAACTCCAGTACACCCTGAAGCACTTGGCATCGCCGATGCAGTTGCGGGGTATAGACCGGGCTGTTGAATTGTTGGCTGACGCCGTGGTTCACAAGCAACGCGTCATGATTCTGGGTGATTTCGACGCAGACGGAGCCACCAGTACCGCCGTCGCGATGCTCGGCTTGTCGATGTTGGGGGTGCCAGCGGTTGACTTCCGAGTACCGAGCCGCTTCTCTGATGGCTACGGTCTAACGCCGGGAATCATTCACCGGTTGCAGGAAGAAGGTGAGCTGCCCGATCTCTTGGTGACGGTAGACAACGGAATCTCGGCCATCGAGGGTGTGCGGGCAGCCCGGGATCTCGGGATCAAAGTGGTTGTGACCGATCACCACTTGGCGGGAGAAGAATTGCCAGACGCAGATGCCATCGTAAACCCCAATCAGCCCGGCTGCCCGTTCTTTAGCAAGAACGCCGCTGGCGTGGGTGTCATGTTCTACGTGCTGACCGCGCTGCGAAAACACCTGAGGGATCACAACCTGCTACCAAGCCCTGAGCCGAATCTGGGCACATTGCTGGATTTAGTCGCCTTGGGCACAGTGGCGGACGTTGTCCCACTGGATCATAACAACAGGATTTTTGTAGAGCAGGGCATACGCCGCATCCGCAAAGGCGAGGCCCGCCCCGGCATATTGGCGCTGTTAAAAGTGGCAGGCCGGGACCACACCGAAATCAGTTCCACCGATCTTGGCTTTGTGGTTGGCCCTCGGCTAAATGCCGCCGGGCGCCTGGATGATATGAGCATCGGCATTGCCTGCCTGCTCGCGGATAACCCCGATGAAGCCTTGCGCCTCGCGCAGGAGTTGGACACCTTCAATCGCGAACGCCGCACCATCGAAAAAGACATGAAAAGCCAAGCGCAAGAGCTGCTGGCTTCCATGTCGTTGGATATCGACGGTTTGCCTTGGGGGTTGGCGCTGTTTGATCCGGATTGGCATCAAGGTGTGATCGGCATTCTGGCCGCCAGAATCCGCGAACAAACCCATCGCCCGACCATCGCGTTTGCGCCGGACGACGACGGCGTTAGCCTCAAAGGCTCTGCCCGTTCCATTCCAGGCCTGCACATCCGCGATGCCCTGGCGGTGGTGGATGCGAAATCACCTGGCTTGATGAAAAAATACGGCGGCCACGCCATGGCCGCCGGCATGACCATCGCCCGCGACGATCTGGAAGCATTTAGTAAAGCCTTCGACGAGGCGGTGAGAGACTCCCTGAAACCGGAAGATCTGGAAGCGGCCATCGTCACCGACGGCCCGTTGGCACCCGCAGAACTTAATCTCGATACCGCCTACCTGCTTAAGCGCAGCGGCCCCTGGGGACAACACTTCCCCGAGCCGCTGTTTGACGGTGAATTCAACGTCGTCAGCCAGCGCATTGTGGGAGAAAACCACCTGAAACTGGTGCTTCAGCCGGCAGAGGGTGGTGGCATTATTGATGCCATCGCCTTTAACACCGGCCCTGAAGTTCCAGACTACACCCGCTCGGGTGCCCGGGTGGTCTACAAACCGGATGCCAACACTTTCCGCGGGCGGACCAACTTGCAGTTGATGGTGGATTATCTCGAGCCGCTGGGCTGACTGCGTCTCTCGGAAAGCCCTACCTCGTAGCGTGCTTGCACCCATCTACGAATAGCTGATTTAACGCACGAATTCCGGTAGAATTCGCCCTCAGTTTTTATCGCACCATTTTCCAAAGCGAGACAAGGTTTCATGGAAATTAATCCCATAGTGACGAAGATCAAAGAGCTTCGCGAGCGCACCGAAGCGCTGAGGGGGTATCTTTGACTACGATCAGCGAAGCGAACGTCTGGTCGAAGTAGAACGCGAACTTGAACTCCCAACCGTATGGGACGATCCGGAGCGCGCCCAGTCACTGGGTAAAGAGCGTTCTGACCTCGAACTGATCGTCAGAACGATTGATAACCTCACCTCCGGTCTGGCAGACGCAGAAAGTCTGCTCGAAATGGCCGTTGAAGAGGACGACGAAGGCACTGTGCAAGAAATCGAGGCCGATCTAGAAGGCCTTGATAAAGAACTCGAGAAACTCGAATTCCGCCGCATGTTCTCCGGTGAAATGGATGCCAACAACGCCTACCTGGAAATCCAGGCAGGCTCCGGCGGCACCGAAGCCCAAGACTGGGGCAATATGCTGCTGCGCATGTACCTGCGCTGGGCCGAGCGTCGAGGCTTCAAGGCCGAAATCGTCGAATTGCAGGAAGGTGAAGTCGCGGGCATCAAGAGCGCAACCATCCACATTCAGGGCGACTACGCCTACGGCTGGCTGCGGACTGAAACCGGTGTTCACCGACTGGTGCGTAAATCACCGTTCGATTCCGGTAACCGTCGCCACACCTCGTTCTCTTCCGTGTTCATCTCGCCGGAAGTGGATGACAGTTTTGAAATCGACATCAACCCGGCCGACCTGCGCGTGGACGTGTACCGAGCCTCCGGTGCCGGTGGTCAGCACGTAAACCGAACCGAATCGGCCGTGCGACTGACCCACAACCCCACCGGAATCGTGGTGGCGTGTCAGGCTGGCCGAAGCCAGCACCAGAACAAAGACCAGGCGATGAAACAGCTGAAAGCCAAGCTGTTCGAGCGCGAGATGCAATTGCGCAATGCCGAGAAACAGAAGCAGGAAGACTCCAAGTCTGACATCGGCTGGGGTAGCCAGATCCGTTCATACGTGCTGGACGACAGCCGTATCAAAGATCTTCGCACCAAGGTGGAAACCAGTAATACCCAGTCGGTGCTCGATGGCGACATCGACAAGTTTATCGAAGCCAGTCTGAAGATGGCGCTGTAAACAGCGCCATTCAACCTGAACCGGACCCCTCTCGACTTCTTAGTGAGCTAACATGACCGAACAGACCCAGAACGCGACACAGCCCGAGGACAACAAGCTGATAGCGGAGCGCCGCGCCAAACTGGCCAACCTGCGAGAGCAGGGTAATGCGTTCCCGAATGATTTCCGCCGTGATGCGACCGCCGCAGAACTGCAGGAAAAATACGGTGACAAGTCCAAGGAAGAGCTGGAAGCCATGGGCATCCAGGTGGCCATCGCTGGCCGCATGATGCTCGACCGCAAGGCGTTCAAAGTGGTTCAGGACATGACTGGCCGCATTCAGATCTACGCCACCAAAGATGTTCAGAAAGACACCAAGCACTGGGACCTCGGCGACATCGTGGGTGTGCGCGGCGTGCTGTGCAAGTCCGGTAAAGGCGACCTCTACGTGGCGATGGATGAGTACACCTTGCTCACCAAGTCGCTGCGTCCGTTGCCAGAGAAGCACAAAGGTCTGACCGACACAGAAGCTCGCTATCGTCATCGTTACGTGGACCTGATGATGAACGAAGACAGCCGTCGGGTGTTTCATGCGCGTTCGAAAATCATCAACGTGATGCGCCAGTACTTCACCGAGCGTGACTTCATGGAAGTTGAAACACCGATGCTGCAGGTGATTCCTGGTGGCGCTACTGCCCGTCCGTTCGTGACTCATCACAACGCTCTGGGTATTGATATGTACCTGCGCATAGCACCGGAGCTGTATCTCAAGCGTTTGGTTGTGGGCGGTTTCGAGCGGGTGTTTGAAATCAACCGTAACTTCCGTAACGAAGGTCTTTCGACCCGTCACAACCCGGAATTCACCATGGTGGAGTTCTATCAGGCCTACGCGGATTACAACGAGCTGATGGACCTGACAGAAGATATGCTGCGCACCATCGCTCAAAAAGTGCTGGGCACGACCACGGTCACCAACACTCGTGTGTTGAAAGACGGTACCGAAGAAACCGTTGAATATGATTTTGGTAAGCCGTTTGAGCGCTTGACCGTTGTGGATGCCATCTTGCGCTATAACCCGGAGTTCACCCGCGAGCAGCTGGCTGACGAAGCTCAGGCACGCGAGCTGGCCAAAGGCCTGGGCATCAAGGTTAAAGACATCTGGGGCTTGGGTAAGGTACAAATCGAGATCTTCGAAGAGACGGCCGAGCACCGTTTGATGCAGCCGACCTTCATTACCGAGTATCCGAAAGAAGTGTCGCCGCTGGCTCGTTGCAAAGACAGCGATCCGTTTGTCACCGAGCGTTTCGAGTTCTTCGTGGGTGGCCGTGAAATTGCCAACGGCTTCTCGGAGCTGAACGATGCGGAAGACCAGGCCGAGCGCTTCAAGGCCCAGGTTGCCGAGAAAGACGCGGGCGACGACGAAGCCATGTTCTACGACGACGACTACGTGATGGCGTTGGAGTACGGCTTGCCCCCGACCGCGGGTGAAGGGATTGGCATCGACCGTTTGGCCATGATGCTGACTGATTCGCCGTCTATCCGTGACGTGATTCTGTTCCCCGCCATGCGCCCCGAGCACAAAGCAGAGCAGAATTCCGGAGAGGAATAAGTTATGCACCCGGTCGAGGCACTGGCTCAGGAATTGAAGCCCGGGCACGGCTGGGACGAGTGGCTGGCGGACGAGTTCCGTCAGCCCTACATGCATCACTTGGCGGAGTTTCTTGCCGCTGAAGAACATGCGGGAAAGACGCTGTTCCCGCCGAGACCACAGCTTTTCAATGCGTTAAATAGCACCCCTCTGGATCAGGTCAAAGTGGTCATCTTGGGGCAAGACCCCTACCACGGCCCCGGTCAGGCTCACGGCTTGTGTTTCTCCGTCTCTCCCGGTGTGCCGACACCGCCCTCCTTGGTGAATATCTTCAAAGAAATCCAGCAAGACTTGGGTGTCATACCGCCAGATCATGGTTGCCTTCAGTCATGGGCCGAGCAGGGTGTTTTGTTGCTAAACGCCGTATTGACGGTTGAGCAAGGCAAAGCTGGAGCCCACCAAGGTAAAGGTTGGGAGGTGTTTACGGATCGGGTGATTGAGGTGGTCAATGAGCACTGCCAAGGCGTAGTGTTCCTGCTCTGGGGCAGTTACGCGAAGAAAAAAGGGCAGATCATTGATCGCGATCGTCATCTGGTGTTGGAAGGGCCTCACCCGTCACCACTCAGCGCCTATCGCGGATTCTTCGGGTGTCAGCATTTTTCTCGTGCTAATCAGTGGCTGCTTGAAAACCACCAGAGCCCGATAGATTGGGCTCTGGCATCTTCCTCACAGCAGGAACAGCTTGATTTCTAGATGAGCTCGGCTTAGCCGAGCAGCGCCATGGCGGCTTCCATCTGGGCGCTCAGATCCTCTTCCTCAGCCATGTTCATTTCAGGGTCCAGACCTAACCGGCCAAACGCCGAAATGGTGGTGAAATCCATTTGGTTCCAGCGGTGGTTGGTGCCAGCGATCAGCTGCAGGTTGGCAATCATCACCAAATCAGCATGATCTGCTTTAGGCACTTCGCGCTGGAAGTTGGCGTAGTCCAAAGGCACATTTTGCAGCGCTTCCGGGAATTGCCACTTTTTCAGGATTAAACTGCCAATGCGGGGGTGCAGTTCTTCGATTACTGCATCCAGGACGATACCGCTCAGATCCAGGTTATGGTCTTCAACATAGCGAAGAATGGGAAGCACGCCAATCAGGTGGACCAGCCCGGCCAGGGTGGCTTGGTCCGGTCTTAATTTGGTGTAGTGCTGAGCGAGTACGTGACAGATCCCGGCGACTTCGGTGCTGGTTTGCCAAGTGGCACGCAGCCGCTTGTCGACCATGTCCGACGTTGCCTGGAACATTTGCTCCATAGCAAGGCCCATTGCCAGGTTGCTGGTGTAGGCCATGCCTAGGCGGCTCACCGCCATGTTCAGGTTCTCAATGGCGCGGCTGCCGCGAAACAAAGGGCTGTTGCAAACGCGAATGATGCGGGCAGACAAAGCCGTGTCGTTGCTGATCACCGTCACCAGATCCGCAATCGAGGTATCTTCCGATTCAGCGATTTCTCTGACTTGCAGGGCTGCTTCGGGAAGCGTTGGCAAGATTAACTTGTCGTTCTCGATGGCGCTGGTCAGGTCAGCTTTAATGGTTTCGATAATGTCGGCCATAATTCGTCTGTTTCCGCGTAAATGGGGCCCGTAAGAAGGGCTCAGTTTATGGCTGTCTTTATAGCAAATAACAGCGGCCTTTCCTGTCAACTTATGTATCAGAAGGTTGCTGTTCAGGCACAGCATAGGGCAATTGCTGAAGACTGATGGTTACGTCGTCCATTCCGTCTAAAGAAAGTGCTTTGGAGCGGGCGTCATGGCGAATGACAGCAAGCATTTCGCCGTTCTGGTCACTGGTCATCAAGGCGTTGACCACTTCGCCGATCGCTTTACCCTCGGTCAGCAACTTGGTGCCGACTGCAGGCGCTTGATGAGCGTTGTTGAAAGATAGTCGGTGCAGGCTTTTTTTCAACTGGCCAAGGAAGTGCATGCGGGCAATAACTTCCTGTCCGGTGTAGCAACCTTTCTTGAAATGTACGCCCTGCAAGTGCTGAAGATTCAGCATTTGAGGCACATAGGCTTCTTGAGAGGCCTCTGTCAGCCAGGGCACGCCCGCCGAAATGCTGGAGGCCAGCCACTGCTCCGGTGTGATTTCGGGTATGTCCTCCGGAACCGGTTGTTCTCCGGTTGGTTGCCACCACTCATATCGGGCACTGTGGTCGGCGGTGTTTTCAATCCGAATCAAGTGGCTGTTGCCAACCTTCAGAACTTGGCCGGGTTGGGTCAGAGAGCTTGCATCTTCTCCGGCGACCGAGACTGCCGAGGATTCGCCGATCAGGCCGATAATCCGGCCAGTCGGAAGGGTTTCCAATGTCGTGCCCCGAAATAGCATCAGGTACTTTTTCAAGTGGGCAATTGTGGCTTCGGCTTGGCCGGCATCAAAGTCCATGAGCAAGTCTTCGCCATCCCGAACCAGACGTGTCAGGCAGTAGGCTCGGCCTTTATGGGTACACGCAGCGGCTCTGAGTGATTGCTCGCTGGTTACTTCGTCCACGTGTTGGGTGAACTGGCCCTGCACAAACTTGTCGGTTCCCGGGCCGCTGATGCGAGCCATCAGACGGTCGCCCAACAGAGTGTGGCCGTTAGGATGTGCGGCTTGCTGAGAATCCTGTCTACTCAAAATAGTCTCCAGAATTAATGCGAAGGAGTGTTGTGTCCAGCTTCCGGTGAACCGGCGCGAAGTAACATTCGCAGCCGTCTGAAAGCAGTCGGGTCGTTAACGTTTGATCTTAGCCCAGCGTGGGAGCCTGTGATGATCGCGAGCATTGGGCTTGATTCTGGCACTCGTGGTTTGAACTGTAAAACAAGTAGCCGAGAACTGAAAAAGCTGGCGTTGCTAACCGTCGCGGGCACATGGCGTCCGTTGGCCAGCCGGCAGGTTAGCCCCGCATGGTCATGGGAGATGGCAACGATCGCATCCGGTTTGCGTAATAATCCATAACGCAGGAACGATGCCCATCCCAAAGCAAGTATTGGCAACGCCAGTAGCAACAACAGATAGGAGGCTTCCAGAGCCGCTGAAACCGTGAACACCGCAAGCCCAAGCCATGGGATAATGGCTAAAAGGCCAGCGGAAACCGAAGGTGACAGGGTTAGTTCAATCCGGTTGGACACGGTTCAGAATCATTTCGACGATGCGGCGAAGATCCGGATCCTCGGGTTTGCTGCGTTGCATAAACCATTCAAACATATCGGCATCTTCGCAGCTTAGCAGCTTGCGATAACGAGCCTGGTCTTCGGGTTCCAGGTCTCGGTAAGCTTCTTCCAGAAACGGAAGAAGCAGAACGTCCAGTTCCAGCATGCCACGACGGCTGTGCCACCAAAGACGGTGGAATTCAGTGTGCGCGTTTGTGTCTTGAGTGTCGGACATAACAGGTTCCGTTTTTAGGCGTTTGTTGAAAGCTCTGACTCACGGGGCCAGAGTTCGATAAGTTGTAGGCACCAACACTGTGTCGCGAGCCTCGCTCTGGGCCAGCGGGTAGTCCAGCGTGTAATGTAACCCGCGGCTTTCTTTGCGCTGCAAAGCCGAGCAAATGATCAGGTCTGATATGGTGACCAAATTACGTAATTCAATGAGGTCGTTGGTCACCCGGTAGTTACTGTAGAACTCGTTGATCTCGCCCTGCAGCAGATCCACCCGGTGTTTGGCGCGGTGCAGGCGCTTGGTGGTTCGCACAATGCCGACGTAGTCCCACATGAAATGGCGCAGCTCATCCCAGTTGTGAGAGATGATAACGTCTTCATCGGAGTCTCGGACCTGACTTTCGTCCCATGCGGGCACTGAGGGCACGGTTGGGATATCCGCTTCGCGGCGAGCAATGTCCTGAGCGGCCGCGCGGCCATAAACCAGACATTCCAGCAAGGAGTTGCTGGCCATGCGGTTGGCACCATGGAGGCCGGTAAAGGCTGCTTCACCGACTACGTAAAGCTGATTAATGTCGGTTCTGGCGCGCTTGTCGCTGATGATGCCGCCACAGGTATAGTGGGCGGCCGGCACGACCGGAATCGGATCTTTGGTAATGTCGATGCCGAAACCGAGGCATTTTTCATAAATGGTCGGGAAGTGGTGCTTTATAAAATCGGCCGGTTTATGGCTGATGTCCAGATACAGGTAGTCCGCACCTATGCGTTTCATTTCGTGGTCGATAGCCCGTGCGACAACGTCGCGGGGAGCCAGCTCGGCACGTTCATCAAACTTGTCCATAAACCGACTGCCATCGGGCAGTTTCAGTACGCCACCTTCGCCGCGAACGGCCTCGGTTATCAAAAAGGATTTGGCGTGAGGGTGGTACAGGCAGGTTGGGTGGAATTGATTGAATTCCATGTTGGCGACTCGGCATCCGGCCCGCCAGGCCATCGCAATGCCATCACCGGAGGCACCGTCAGGATTGGTGGTGTAACGGTACGCTTTGGAGGCACCACCGGTTGCGACAACGGTGAAGCGCGCGCGATAAAGCTCCACGTGGTTGTCTTCCAGATTAAGAATGTAGGCACCTACGCACCGGTTGCCGGGCAGCGACAGATTTCGGTTGGTGATCAGGTCAACGGCCACCCGGCCAGATTTTAGCTCAATGTTTCGCTTGGCTGCGGCCTGGCTGGCGAGGGTCGTTGATACCGCTTGCCCCGTCGCGTCTGCGGCATGAATGATGCGGCGATGGCTGTGGCCGCCTTCCCGGGTCAGGTGGTATTGATCATTGTTTTCTTTACGAGTGAAAGTCACGCCGGATTCAATAAGCCAGTCAATGCTTTCTTTACCGTGTTCTACCGTGAAGCGCACGGCATCTTCGTGGCACAAACCACCCCCGGCGTTCAGGGTGTCTTCAATATGATTCTCAACCGAATCGGTTGCATCGAGAACGGCTGCAATACCGCCTTGCGCCCAAAGCGTAGCTCCGGAACTGATGTCAGCTTTACTGATTACGCAAACGTTCAAGTGCTCTGGCAAATTCAAGGCGACGGTCAGTCCGGCAGCGCCGCTGCCAATAATAAGAACATCGTATTCGTAGGATTGTGGCATTGGGTTGTTGTCGCAGGCCATAATGTGGAAGTGTATTGAACTAAACTTTGTGCTTGCTGTCTATTTGGCCCGATGGATATGCTTCGAGCCGGTTGCTGTCGGCAACCTGGGTTCATGTATGAACACCGGAATAACACAATGACACAAGCGAGCCGATTAAAAGCCAGCCAACTGGCCAACCAAGCGGGACACTCCGTTGCTTCGTCCATGATTTCCGATACAGATTCTACATCGAGTGAGCAGACTGAAAGCCAGACGGATTTGCAGCTGGTGCGCAAGGTTCGTCATGGGGATCGGGCGGCGTTCGACCTGCTGGTGGTGAAATATCAGTCTCGAGTAGCGTCTATTATCAGCCGTTATGTATACGACAGTCACGAGGTGATGGATTTGGCGCAAGAAACGTTCATTAAGGCGTTTCGGGCCATCGACCGGTTCCGTGGCGACAGCGCATTTTACACCTGGCTGTACCGTATTGCTGTGAATACCGCAAAAAATCATCTAGAGGCCCGAGGGCGCCGGCCGCAAGGTTCAGCGGATTCTTCCGAGGCGGAAAACTATGACGACGGCCGCCGGTTAAGAGATGTGGCTTCACCGGAAAAGCTTCTGCAAAAAGATCAGCTGCAAAAAGCTTTGGCGGAGGCCATTGCCGCATTACCTGAGGAACTAAGATCCGCTTTCTTGCTCAGAGAATATGACGGTCTCAGTTATGAAGACATTGCCCGGATTCTGGAGTGCCCGATTGGAACGGTTCGTTCTCGGATCTTCAGAGCCCGGGATGCAGTGGATCGCCATATTGGTCCACTACTTAATCATTCAGTGACGTAAGTGAGGTTGCACCCGATGGATGAGCGTCTCAGAGAAACTCTGTCAGCAATGATGGACGATGAAGCGGACGAGCTTTCAGTGCGCAGATTGCTTTCGCACGACGATCAGAACGAAGTTAGAGAACAGTGGCAACGATGGCAGCAAGTGCGTGACCTTATGCACGAAGCACCGGGCACCTCATACGGTGTAGACGTTGCGGGTGCAGTGCGAGCTGCGATTGACGACCAAGAGGTGCCTGCCGTTAAGGCCGCTGCGACAAGCGCTCGTGCCGGCGGGTATTGGCATTGGCCGGTGGCGGCCATGGTAACGTTAGCGCTGCTGGTTGGGTTTGGTGCCGGAGCCGGCTGGGGAACCTCGCCGGGTGAGGCAGGAAATGCACTGGCATTGAACGAAGCAGACAAAGTTGCGCCTCAGCTCTTGTTAAGCACTGAGGAGGTCGCACTGCAAAGGTTAGATGAGCAACAGTTGCGCCAGGTGCGTCAGTATTTGCTGGAACATGCCCAGCACAATAGCGTGGGGGCAGGCCGCGGCTCGATGGGGTACGCGAGAATGGTTAGTGCGAACGGTGGATATTGAGCCTGAGGTATCTGGATATGAAAAGTCCGCTTAGAGGCGAGCTCGCCATGGTCCGAAGGCTGATGGTTGTTCTGTGGGTATTGCTTGCGCCTGCGATGGCGGTCCATGCTGAAAACAAACAGGCGGAAGCTCCATCTTCAATGACCGCAATGGACTGGTTGGAGCGGCTAGGCCCGGCACTGAATATGACCTCTTATGAAGGCGTGTTTGTATACGCCCGGGGAGATCGGGTGCATTCAATGCGCATTGCCCATCGGTACCGGAACGGACAAGTGGAAGAGCGGTTGGTTATGCAAGACGGCGGCTCGGGTGAGATTGTCCGGAAAGGTATGGACGTAGTCTGTGTGTTACCGGATCAGGGGCGCATTCGGTTAGATGAAGTCATTCCGTCGGGGCCGTTTGCCGAGGCGTTTACCAGCCAACTGATGCCGGTCAGTCAATGGTATCAGCCTGCGTTAGTGGGCGAGGACCGGGTCGCTGGTTACGATGTGGTGACGGTGGATCTGACCGCCAAGGATAACGATCGTTACAGCCATCGTCTTTGGGTTGAAAAAGAAACCGGACTATTGGTCAAAAGCCACGTTCGCGACGTGGATGAGACTGTTTTGGAACATTTTCAGTTCACCAGCCTTGAGATTACCGATGATATTGCCGACGAAAAATTCGAAGTACAAACGGAGGGGCGCGAGATAACCCGCCACCTTGGCGATCCTGAACCCCAGCAATCGTCCGTGGGGCGAATGACCGGCTGGACGTTGAATTGGCGTCCGGATGGTTACATGGCTGCCGCCACTCCCAGCTCCAGTAATGGTAAAGCGGTTGCGTTCTCGGATGGCCTGGCAACGTTTTCGGTGTTTGTCGAACCCGTTAAAGGGGTCAAAATGCCCACAGGGGCGTCAAGAGTGGGAGCTTCGACGGTCTATATACATGAAGTGTCGGCAGCAGAGCGGCCATTTTTAATTGTCGTGGTCGGGGAAATTCCACCTGAAACGGCTCGGAAAGTTGCCCGCTCGGTATCGATCGACGACGCCTTGGCCCAAGGATGGATAGCAAGTGATCACTGAAACCGGAAAAGTGATTGCCCTACAGGGCACACAAGCTTGGGTGCAAACCATTCAGACCAGTGCATGCGAAAGTTGCTCTGCCCGGGCAGGGTGTGGGCAGCGGGCGCTTGCGGCGGTTTCCGGGGGCAAGGCAAATCAGGTTTTGGTGCTGAATACTGTCGATGCACAGGTTGGCGACGAAGTTGTCATCGGGGTGGATGAGCAATCGTTGTTGGTGGCTTCGTTGGCGGTATACGGGGTGCCTCTGCTGCTGATGGTCCTGGTAAGTATCGGAGCATTCCGATTGCTCGGTGGAACGGACTTGGTGGCAATTCTGGGAGCACTAGTGGGTTTAGGAGCGGGGTTCGCGTTGGTGCGCCGTTGGCAATCAAAGCTCGGGGACCGGTTTCAACCCCATATGGTTCGAGTAAACCGGATAGCGTCGGTTACCTGTCTCTAAAACCTACCGATTTTTAAGTTGAAAAGTGGCCGTGCAGCCATAAATTGTAACGGCAGACCAACGGCTAAAATAAGGGGGTTCTCATGCAAAAAATAACTACGCCGGTCGCTCGTTATCCTGATTTGTTCCGATCAGGTCTCATCCCGGGCGTATGGCTGGTGTTGGCTGTTCTGGTGTCGACGCTGTGGAGTCAACATTTGGCGGCCCGAGGCTTGCCGGATTTCACCGAACTTGTCGAAGAAAACTCCAGCGCCGTCGTCAATATCAGTACTACGAGTGAGCCCGCGGGTCGCCAGTCACGCTTTCAGGGACTGCCGTTTGACGAAGGGCAGCTCGATCAGTTGCCGCCGTTTTTGCAGGACTTCTTTCGTGGCCCGAATTCCCCGTTTGGTGGTGCTCCGGGAGGTAAACAGCCGGCACGTTCAATGGGCTCCGGGTTTATCGTTTCTAAAGACGGTTATGTTCTGACCAATAACCATGTGGTTGAAGGCGCCGATGAAGTGATTGTCCGGCTGAACGATCGCCGCGAGTTTGCGGCGACGATTGTAGGCACAGACCCTCGCTCCGATATGGCGGTTTTGAAAATCGAGAATGCCGATGACCTGCCTGTGGTTAAGGTAGGCAGTTCGGAAGAGCTCAAAGTGGGCGAGTGGGTATTCGCAATCGGCTCACCGTTCGGGTTCGATTACACGGTAACCGCCGGTATCGTCAGTGCACTTGGTCGATCTTTGCCCTCTGAAAACTATGTGCCTTTTATCCAAACCGACGTTGCCATCAACCCCGGGAATTCCGGTGGGCCTCTGTTCAACCTGGACGGTGAAGTGATTGGCATCAACTCTCAGATCTATACTCGTTCCGGTGGGTTCATGGGCGTATCGTTTGCGATTCCGATCGACGATGCCATGAGTGTGTTCCGTCAGCTTCGAGACGAAGGAACGGTCGCCCGTGGCTGGCTGGGTGTGCTAATTCAGGAGGTTAACCGGGATCTTGCCGAGACTTTTGGGCTGAAGAGGCCGCGCGGCGCTTTGATTGCTGAAGTGATGGTTAATTCGCCCGCTCAGGCGGGAGGTCTGCAGTCTGGCGATATCGTGCTGGAGTACAACGGCGAGGAAATTGAACTGTCCTCGGATTTGCCCCCGAAAGTCGGCCGCACGCCCGTGGGTGAATCGGCCCGGCTGACCGTGCTCCGAGGCGGCGACGAAATTGAGCTTGATGTGGAAATCGGAGAGTTGCCGGAGGATGGCCGTACCGGTCGCTCCAAGGCTCGTGACCACTTGGGCGGAAAAACCGGGGCCCTTGGTCTGACGGTTGAGCCGCTTACGCCTGAGAACGCTCGTGCCGCGGGTGTTGAAGGCGGGGTTTTGGTAACAGGCGTTGAGCGAGGGCCAGCCCTGAAAGCGGGAATCCGAACTCGAGACATCATCACGGAAATTAACCGCAAACCTGTGAATTCGCTGAAGGCGTTCCGGACGATCGCAGAAAGCCTGCCCGAAGGTCAGGCCGTTTCAGTTCGGGTAGTGCGTCAGGGGCGGCCAATCTATCTGGTGATGCGCCCCTAAGTTAGCCTGTTAGTCAAAGCTGTGCACTGGCTCCCGGGTGTGTCACGACATGCCCGGGAGCTTTTGCTATACTCGCCGGATATTCTCGAACCCTAGGTCATGGGATGGACCCGGTGACAATATGAAAAATAAGGAATTATCCCTCCGCCAACTGCTTAAGCTGCGCAATTCCTGGTTGGCATTGCTCGTTTTCATCGTCTCTGTTTGTGTCACTATATTGCTTTGGCAGGTGTCCATTCGCTTGGTCGAAGAACGTGCTGAAGCCAAGTTTCGGGCTCAATCTCTGCAGCTGAAAACAGCCATTGAAGAGCGCCTGCTTAACTACGAACAGGTGTTGGCTGGCAGTGCCGGCCTGTTCGCGGTTAAAGGCGAAGTCAGTCGTGATGAGTGGCGTGAGTACGTTGAGAAAGTCGATATCAACCGTTATTACCCCGGAATAGAAGGGATCGGTTACGTACAGAGGATTGGGGTTCGACAAATGGCGGACCACATTGCCTTTGTCCGGGCTGAAGGGGTGTATAAATATTTGGTAAAACCGTTGGGCACGGGGCCGTATTATTACCCCATGGTGTACCTTGAGCCCGGTACCGAGCGAAATCTGAGCGCCCTCGGTTATAACGCCTTTAGTGATCCTATCCACCGGGTGACCATGGAGCGGGCTCGGGATGATGCCAAACCCATGGTAACAGGTAAGGTCGTGTTGGTTCAGGAAGCTTTGGCCGAAGATCAGGCGGGCTTCCTTATGTACTACCCCGTTTATCAGGGCGGTGCCGTCCCGAGTGTCAGAGCAGAACGAAGGATGATGCTTGCCGGCTATGTATTCAGTGCCTTTCGCATGAATAACCTGCTGGATGGCATTGTCGGCCTGATTTCGCCCTTCCTTGATGTGCGCATATACGATGCCGCCGTCGTTTCCCGGAACACCCTCATGTATGGCTCTAACCTGGGGTCGCTGGATAACGAGTTCAGTTTCGAACTCAGTCAAACCGTCTCTCATGGTGGTCGAGAATGGCTATTGCAAACGCGTTCTACCCCCGCGTTTGACTATCTGGCCTCGGACCCGCGTCCTCCTATTGTGCTAGGCGCGGGATTGGCCATCAGTGTTCTGATGTATCTGTTTGTGCTCGCTCTGGTGCGGTCACGTTTGGGCGCTCAGGTCAGTGCGGGCCGATATCGGGCGATTACCGAAGGTGCGGCAAACGTAACAATGGTCATGAATCGGGCGGGTAACCCGATGTATGCGAGCCCGTCCGCCCGGGACATTCTCGGTTTTGATCCGGACCGGGTTTCGGAACTGGACTTCAAGTCATTGGTCAATCCCGATGATTGGGCGGGTTTGCGGCAGGCCTTCAAAGATGCCGTGTCTTCTCCGGGTAAACAAATGCCTGTGGTGCGGGCTCGTGTCAATGATGCCGACGGACATTGCCGCGACATGGAAGGCACCTTCACGTCTATGCTCGGCGTGCCCGGGGTGAGCGGGGTCGTGTTGAGCTTGCGCGACCTGACACAGTTAAAAGCGGCGCAATCGGAATTGCATCGGCTGGCTTTTTTCGATCCCTTAACCGGTTTGGCCAACCGGCAGTTGTTTCGTGATCGCCTGAATAGCGTTGTGCAACGGTCCCGTCGAAGCGGAGAACCGGCTGCTTTGATGTATCTGGATTTGGACGGGTTCAAACGGATCAACGATACCTTGGGGCATGATGCCGGCGATGAGTTGCTTCGGCAGGTGGCGGAGTGGCTACAGGGCTGTGTCCGGGAAGAAGATTCTGTGGCTCGCCTCGGTGGCGATGAATTTGTGGTGCTGCTTTCCCGGGTGAGTGGAACCGACGCCGCGGGCAAAGTTGCGGAAACGATTTTGCGGCGATTGTGCCAAAGGATACGGCTGAGCGATCACGACGTAGGTGTGACTGTCAGTATCGGTATTACCATGGTTCCTCACGACAGCGAAGACGTGGGTACACTCATGAAATATGCGGACCTGGCCATGTATCGGGCCAAAGAAATGGGCCGCAATAACTACCAGTTCTTTACCCCGGCGATGAATATCAAGGCTGCGCGTCGCATGCTACAACAGGAAGAGTTGGCGACAGCGCTGCAAGAAGACCGCTTTGTGCTGCATTACCAGCCGAAGGTGGATTTAGTGACCCAGAAGGTGATCGGCGTGGAAGCCTTCTTGCGTTGGCATCACCCCGAGAAGGGGTTGGTGCCCGCGCAGCAGTTTATTAATCTGGCCGAGGAAACCGGATTGATCATCCGGTTGGGTGAGCAGGCGTTCCGACAAGCTTGTATTCAGGTGCAGGCGCTGGAGCGTGCGGGCTTTGAATCCCTTAAAATGGCAGTTAATTTTTCGGTTCGCCAGATCACCGATACGGGCTTTTTGGACTTGATTCGGCGAGTGATTACCGAAACCGGTGTTACTGCGGATCGAATCGAATTGGAGCTTCCGGCGGAACTGCTCAATGAAGATCCTCGAATGCTGCGAGAATTGCTGGTATCTCTGAATGATCTCGGTGTTTGCCTGATTTTGGATGATTTCGGCAAGGGGTCGTGCTCTTTGGTTGCACTGCAACAGCTGCCTCTGGATGTTATCAAGATTGATCACGGATTTATTCGTGATATCCCCTACAACGTCAGTGCAACCGATGTCGCGTCGGCCGTTATCGCACTGGCGCACAAATTACACCTGACGGTCGTGGCCGAAGGTGTTGAAACGTTACAACAACTTGCCTTTTTGAAGTCCGCTGGCTGTGCTCAAAGCCAAGGCAATTTGTTCAGCTATCCGCTGGATGAAGATGCCCTTATCGGGTTCCTGATTCGCCAATATGAGAAGCCGCTTATTTCCTGATCATGGCAATAGCGGCCGGATACCGGTAAAATCACGCCGTTCCCGGACCCGTAGCGGCTATACCGGGCTCAATCCTATGTCTTATATGAGTAATCATTGTCTGTGACTGAACTGAGCCGAATCCGTAACTTTTCCATCATTGCCCACATCGACCACGGTAAATCCACGCTGGCGGATCGTTTCATTCAAAGCTGTGGCGGTTTGACCGAGCGTGAAATGGCCGCTCAGGTGCTTGACTCCATGGATCTCGAGAGAGAGCGGGGCATTACCATTAAAGCCCAGAGTGTAACGCTCAACTACACCGCTCGAGATGGCGAAACCTATAAATTGAACTTCATCGACACACCGGGGCACGTGGACTTCTCTTACGAAGTTTCTCGCTCTCTGTATGCCTGTGAAGGTGCGCTGCTGGTTGTGGATGCCGGCCAGGGCGTAGAGGCTCAATCAGTGGCTAATTGCTATACGGCGCTGGAGCAGGGGCTGGAGGTTGTTCCGGTACTGAACAAAATGGACCTTCCGCAGGCAGAGCCAGAGCGGGTGGCTGCCGAGATTGAAGATATCATTGGTATTGAAGCTCAGGATGCCGTGCGCTGCAGCGCCAAGAGTGGCTTGGGCGTTGAAGATGTCCTCGAGGATCTGATTCAGAAGATTCCACCGCCTAAAGGCGATCGTAGTGCACCGCTTCAGGCTCTGATCATCGACTCCTGGTTTGATAACTATCTGGGCGTTGTGTCGCTGGTGCGTGTTATCGAAGGTGTTCTGCGCAAGGGCGACAAGATCGTTATCAAATCGACCAACAAGGCGTGGAACGCTGACAAGGTCGGGATTTTTAACCCTAAGCCCACCGATACCAATATTCTCGAAGCGGGCGACGTAGGCTTTGTGGTCGCTGGCATCAAAGATATTCACGGTGCGCCGGTGGGTGACACCATTGTGCATCAGAAATACGCAGAAGAAACCCCGATGTTGCCGGGTTTCCAGAAGGTTAAGCCTCAGGTGTATGCGGGCTTGTTCCCGGTGAGTGCCGATGATTATGACGATTTCCGGGATGCGCTGGAAAAGCTGACCCTCAACGATGCGTCTCTGTTCTTCGAACCTGAAAACTCCGATGCTCTGGGCTTTGGTTTCCGTTGTGGTTTCCTGGGCATGCTGCACATGGAAATCATCCAGGAGCGGCTGGAGCGGGAATACGACATCGACCTGATCACCACAGCACCTACGGTTATCTATGAAGTCGTGACCAAACAGGGTGAGACGGTGTCGGTAGACAACCCGTCCCGGCTGCCGGATATTGGCTCGATTGAAGAAATGCGCGAGCCGATCGTCGAGGCCAACATTCTGGTACCCCAAGAGCATTTGGGCAACGTCATTGCTCTGTGCGAAGAAAAGCGCGGTGTTCAGAAAAACATGCACTTTATGTCGTCTCAGGTGCAGCTCAGCTACGAGTTGCCGATGGCCGAAGTGGTGATGGATTTCTTCGATCGCATAAAATCCGCAAGCCGGGGCTTTGCATCGCTGGATTATCATTTCGTGCGTTTCCAGGAAGCGAATCTGGTGCGACTGGACGTATTGATCAACGGTGAGCGTGTTGATGCTCTCGCTATCATCGTGCACCGTGATCTGGCGCACCGTAAGGGGCGCCAGCTGATCGAGAAGATGAAAGAGCTGATCCCGCGTCAGATGTTTGATATTGCGATTCAGGCGGCCATAGGTACCCAGGTAGTATCTCGGGTGACCGTCAAAGCCTTACGCAAAAACGTAACGGCCAAGTGTTACGGTGGTGACGTCAGTCGTAAGAAGAAGCTGCTTCAGAAGCAGAAGGAAGGCAAAAAACGCATGAAGCAGCTGGGTAATGTTGAGGTGCCTCAGGAAGCGTTTCTTGCTGTATTGAAAGTCGATAATTAATAAAACTAAGGCGCCCGATGGATATTGATTTTCCACTGGTATTGGTTGTTCTCACCTTTGTGACGGGTGTGGTTTGGCTGGCGGACAAGCTGTTTCTGAGAAAACGTCGTCTTGCCAACGCGAGCGAACAAGCCGAAGCGAACAGTCCGGAAGAGCCCAAAGAGCCCTGGCTGATTGATATCAGCCGCTCTTTTTTCCCGGTATTGGCCGTAGTTTTGGTGTTGCGTTCGTTCCTTATTGAGCCGTTTCAGATTCCATCAGGGTCTATGTTGCCCACGCTGGAAGTAGGCGATTTCATATTGGTGAACAAATACGCCTATGGCCTGAGGTTGCCGGTGGCGGGTACCAAAGTTGTCGAGATCGGCGACCCGGAACGTGGCGACGTCATGGTGTTCCGCTTCCCTGAAGACGGTGTAACCAACTACATCAAGCGGGTGATCGGTTTGCCGGGCGATACCGTTCGGTACCGTAACAAGCAGCTCTTTATCAATGATGAGCCGGTGCCTCGGGATTTTGTCGCGCGCTTGCCTCCGATGGAGCGCTGGCGTGAAACCATGGGCAGTGTCGAGCATGATATCTACCTTACCATGGGGCGAGTGTCTGGCTCGGGAGAGGGCGAGTGGACGGTTCCGGAAGGACATTACTTTGTGATGGGCGATAACCGGGATAATAGTAACGACAGTCGTTTCTGGGGCACGGTTCCGGATGAGCTGGTGGTCGGCAAGGCCTTCGGTATCTGGATGCACTGGAAATCTTTCACAAGTTTGCCATCTTTTGATCGAGTGGGTGGCATAGAATGAATTTGAAGATTTCGGAGCGAACACGTATGAAGAACGGATTTCCCGCAGGTATGAAGTACCAGCAAGGCAGTGGCTTGACGATGATGATCGTGGCCCTGTTTTTTGCCGGTTTGCTGACGTTTGCTCTTAAAGTGGGGCCGGCTTATCTTGATGATTACACGATTCAGGAAGCCCTCGAAAACCTTGAAAACATCGACGGCCTTTCCGAAATGGGGCCAGCTCAGGTGCGGGGAGTCATCAACAAGCAATTAAGCGTGAACAACGTACGCGGTTTTGATGCCAAGAATATCACTGTTGATAAGGACGGCGATCGGGTGCTCATAAACGTTGATTATGAGGTTCGCAACAATCTATTTGGCAGTGTCGACACCGTCGTTCACTTTCAACACGAGTATGAGTTTAAAGGCAAGTGAGTTCAAAACCAGATCTTGATCAACTCCAGCGCCGCATCGGCTATCAGTTCAAAGACCCTGAACGGCTGTTGCTGGCGCTTACCCATCGAAGCTTTGGCAACCAGAACAATGAGCGTCTGGAATTTCTTGGCGATTCCATCGTCAATATGGTGATCGCCGAACACCTGTTTTTGAAGTTCGAAGCCGCCCGCGAAGGCCAGTTGAGTCGTCTCAGGGCCCGTATGGTAAAAGGCGTTACCCTTGCCGAGATCGGCCGCGAGTTCCAGTTGGGGCAGTACCTGAGGCTGGGGTCGGGAGAACTCAAGAGTGGCGGTTTCCGCCGAGAGTCTATTCTGGCCGATGCGGTGGAATCGATCATCGGAGCCATCTATCTGGACAGCGATTTTTATACCTGCCGAGAGCAGGTATTGCGCTGGTTTACCGAGCGGCTTGCAGGTCTGGATGTACAGGATACCCAAAAAGACCCGAAAACACGGTTGCAGGAATATCTGCAATCGCGCCAGTTCCCGTTACCGCGGTACGAAGTGATCTCGGTGGAAGGCGAAGCCCATAATCAGACGTTCCATGTTACGTGCGCATTGTCGTCGCTGGACCGTAAAACCACTGGCACCGGCAGCAGTCGCCGAATTGCTGAGCAACAAGCCGCCCGCAGTGCCCTCAAGAAGCTGGGCGTGGAGAATTCATGATGAACGATATTACCACCCCGGACAATCCGAACAGCCGTTGCGGGTTTGTTGCAATCGTCGGGCGCCCCAACGTGGGTAAGTCGACACTGTTGAACCACATCCTCGGGCAGAAGCTCAGCATCACGTCACGTAAACCCCAAACCACTCGCCATCAGGTGCTGGGTATCAAGACCGAAGGGGACGTGCAGGCGATTTATGTGGATACGCCGGGCATGCATGAGGAAGAGCCGCGGGCGATTAACCGTTATATGAACAAAGCGGCGACCTCCGCATTGGTGGACGTTGACGTTGTCGTGTTCGTGGTTGACCAATTGAACTGGACCACCGCTGATGAGATGGTTCTGGAGAAGCTGGAGCGGGTTAAGTGCCCGGTTATTCTGGCCATCAACAAGGTTGATAAGCTGGAAAAGCGTGAATTGATGCTGCCACACCTTGAAAGCTTGGCCGCAAAGCGGGATTTCGCCGAAATTATTCCGTTGTCCGCGCTGCGGGAGACCAATTTGGAACCTTTGGAAGAAGCCGTCGGTCGTTTCCTGCCGCAGAGTGTGCATTTCTATCCGGATGATCAGATTACGGATCGCAGTCAGCGTTTCATGGCTTCAGAAATGGTGCGGGAAAAAATTACCCGCCAATTGGGCGCAGAGCTGCCTTATTCGGTTGCGGTGGAAATTGAAGAGTTTAAGCAACAAGGTAAGACCCTTCACATTTCTGCGCTGATTCTGGTTGAGCGTGACGGTCAGCGAAAGATTATCATCGGCGACAAGGGCGCTCGGTTGCGTCAGATCGGCCAGGAAGCTCGGATTGATATGGAGCGCATGTTCGATACCAAAGTCATGCTCAAACTTTGGGTCAAGGTTAAGCGTGGCTGGGCCGACAGCGACCGAGCCCTGAAAAGCCTGGGCATGAACGACCTCTGAGGTTGATATGAGAGGAGCGGTGCAACAAGAGCCCGCTTACGTCATCCATCGGCGGCCATGGCGGGAAACCACGTTGCAGGTGGATATCTTCACCTTGAACCATGGCCGTATGAGCGTTATTGCCCGTGGTGGCAACAGCGCTAAAAGCCCCCTGAAAGCTCAGCTTCAACCGTTCCAGCCTTTGTTGATTGACTGGACGGGTAAAAGCGATCTCAAAACGCTGGTGCAGCTGGAGCTTCGAGAGGCCCCCCGCTTAAGTCAAACCCGAGCATTGTATAGCGGGTTGTACATCAACGAACTGTTGCAGCGTGTTTTGCCTGCTGCAGACCCCCATCCGGAGTTGTTTGCCTGTTACATCGAGAGTCTTCAAGCTTTGGCAGGCGTTAAGGTGAACGGCGATGTCGAGCCGATATTGCGGCGCTTCGAGAGAGCCTTCGCCGCGGCTTTGGGGTACGATTTTTCATGGGATCAGACCACCGATACCGGAAGCCCGGTAGAGGTTGGACGGTATTATGGTTATGATCCTACTCAAGGAATTGTCTCCGCCAGTGGTGCTGACGCTCGTTTAGGGCGACTGCCAGGGGAAGCCTTGATTGCGCTGGCTGGCGATGATTACAGCGATGAGTCGGCGCGTCGAACAGCTAAGCGCGTGATGCGTGTACTTGTCGATTTTCTGCTGCAGGGAAAGCCGCTGCACAGCCGAAGTTTATTCAGTCATTCCGTTTCTTCATCAGAGAGAACCTTATGAACCCCAGAGTGTTGCTTGGTGTAAACATTGATCATGTGGCCACTTTGCGAGAGGCGCGGGGAACCCGCTATCCCGACCCGGTACAGGCCGCGTTGGTCGCCGAAGAGGCGGGGGCAGATGGAATCACGGTGCATCCGCGGGAAGATCGCCGACACATTCAGGATCGTGACGTCTTGCTGCTGAAGGACGTTTTGCAGACCAAAATGAATTTGGAAATGGCGGTGACCGACGCCATGCTGGCGTTTGCCGAACAGGTGAAGCCGGAGTGTGTCTGTCTGGTACCTGAAAAGCGCGAAGAGCTGACAACGGAAGGCGGGCTTGATGTTGTAGGGCAGGAAGATCGAGTCGCGAAAGCGTGTGAGCGATTGGCGAACATCGGGGCAGAAGTGTCGTTGTTTATTGATCCGGACCGGGCTCAGATAGATGCCGCTGTCCGTTGCGGTGCACCTGTGATTGAGCTCCATACGGGCGAGTACGCCGAAGCGGAAACGCCGGCGCAGGCTGAAGCTTCTGTGAAGATCCTCGAAGACGCGGTTGCCTACGCTCGTCAACAAGGGTTGATCGTGAACGCCGGGCATGGCCTGCACTACCACAATACGGAAAGAGTGGCGGCTATTCCCGGCATTAATGAGTTGAACATCGGGCACGCCATTGTTGCCCGAGCCGTGTTCACAGGACTGAAAGACGCGGTGAAAGACATGCGCGCGATTTTAGATCGCGCGCGGGCCTGAATCGCTTAGTAGGCTTCCGGCTGACGTTGTTGTTCACGGAACAGCGATTGCCAGTCGGTTTGCTCGCTCCAGTTCTGCAAGCGGTCGATCGCACAGGTGAGTTGATCTTTCAGAATTTCGCGGTCCGCCGCTTTGCATTTTAGCGCGGTTTCAAACCGGTTGGCGGCGGCTCTCAGTTCCGGCACGCCGCAATACCGGGTTGCCCCGTGCAGCTTGTGGATGCACTCCAATAATTCCTCATGATTACCTTCATCCCACAGAGCCTGAATCTTGGGCGCGTCTGAATGCAGTTGTTCCAGCAGCATGCTGAACAGCTCTTCGGCCAAATCTGCTTTGCCCGCAGCCAGCTGAATGCTTTCGCCAATGCTCATGCAATCCTGTTGTATGCGGCGATTTGACGGGCGAAGGATGCGTCCGGTGTCCCGGATTTCGGATATTTTGAAGGATGTACCGGAGGCTTTGCAGTCATAGCCGGTGTATTCGCGCACCAGCTCGTTCAATTGGCGGCTACTGATCGGCTTGGGCATATAACCGTCGAACCCCTGCTGTGAAAGCCGTTCCTGCTCATCTGCCAAGGCGTGTGCGGTTAGAGCGATGATTGGGGTGTAATGGGTGTCAGAATCCAAATCCCGAATACGTGCAGTCGCTTCAACACCATCCATGCCCGGCATTTGCAAGTCCATGAAAACCAAATCGAACGGCTTTTTACGAGCCTTCGTCAGAGCTTCGAAGCCACTGGACGCGCCTTCTGCATTGATTTTGCAGTCTTGAAGCAGCGTCATGACCAGTTTCAGGTTGGCTTCGTTATCGTCTACCGCCAGGATGCGGGGTGCTTTCACCTGATTGCGTTCCGGTATCGACACCGGTGTGTCTTCACGGTGGCCCGTGCGGATGCCGTGTATCAGTGCCAGTAGCTCGTCGTAAAGAGAATCCCGGCAAATCGGCTTGGTCAGGTGGCCGCTGGACAAACCTGAAAGCGGCGTGTCGAGTGTTTCCAGAGTGGGGGTTAAAAGCAGAGTTCGGCAGTCTCTTTCCACTTCCAGCGCGCGTAGCAAGTTGCCGTACTGGTTCGAGTTCAACAAGTGGCGTGTGATGCCAACGATCGCGGCGGCGTAGCCTTCCTGGTGCAGTTGAGCTTCTTCGACGTGCTCCTGTAAAGCTGCTGGCGATGACACCCGGTCCACCACCATGCCCCAGTCCCGCAACAAGTGTTCAACCGCAAGCCCGGTGGTTTTTTGCTGCTCAAGGTAAATACACGCTCGCCACGCAACGCTTCCTTGGGGGGTCTGTTGTCGGCGGGTGAAGACAGTTCCGGCGTAAGTGTGAACCAGAAAGTTGAACCTTTGCCCAGCTCGCTTTTTAGCCCGATTTCGCCGCCCATTTCTTCTACCAGGCGCTTGGAAATCGCAAGCCCCAGGCCGGTACCGCCATACTGGCGAGCTGTCGAAGCGTCTGCCTGACTGAAGGCGTTAAACAGGGATTGCTGTTGGGCACGGGATAACCCCACTCCGGAGTCGGTGATGCTCAAGCGCAAGGTGACGCGGTTGTTCTCGGGATCTTCTTCCTCAAGACTTGCGCGCAGCACCACTTCACCGGTTTGCGTGAACTTGATGGCGTTGTTGACCAGGTTAGTGATGACTTGTTTCACCCGTAATGGGTCGCCGACAATGTGGTCAGGTACATCGTTATAGACCAAGGGCACCAAGTCGAGATTTTTGGCGTGTGCCGCCGGTGCCAGCATAGTCATTACTTCTTCGACGATATCGCGAAGCGGGAAGGGCACTCTGTCGAGTAACAGCTTGCCGGCCTCGATTTTAGAGAAGTCGAGAATGTCGTTGATGATGGTGAGAAGAATCTCAGACGACTTTCGAATGGTATTGAGATGATCCCGCTGTTGCCGAGGCAGCGGGGTTTTTAGCAACAGTTCCGTGAAACCGATAATGCCGTTGAGCGGCGTGCGGATTTCATGGGACATATTGGCCAGGAACTCGGATTTGATCCGGCTGGCTTCGAGGGCTTCCTTGCGGGCAAAGTCCAGTTCGATGTTCTGGATTTCAATGGTTTCCAAGGTTTCCCGAAGGTCTTCGGTAGCCTGATCGATGTTCTGCTGCATTTCGGCTTGTGCCTTGCCGAGTTCCGAAGCCATGTCATTCAAGCCCGATTCCAGCTGCTCAAACTCCGGCCCTGCACCGGTATACACCCGGGTTTCCAGCTTGCCTTCTTTAAGTAATGCCACAGCCTCGTTTAGCTGGAACACCGGGTCGGTGAAAGCGCGGCTCAGGCGCATGGCAATACCCATACTCAGGAAAACGCCGCCGATGATCATCAGCAGTGAAATCAACAAGGCTTTGTAGGTTTCCTTTTCGGTGCGGGTGTGAGACATCTCGACCATCACCCAGCCCAATGGGTTCTGCGCTCGAGATGCGGTTAAGCGCGCCTCCGGGTCGATCATAGTTTCGATGCTCAGGTCCTGCAGGTGAACAGGGTTGATAAAGCGCGTGGTGTGATTGAGGGTCAGTTTAACTTCTTGATCGGGCTTAAAGGCGCTTGTGGGGATTTCTTCGGAACTACCGGGACCAGTGTGTAGAAGTCGCTTGCCTTCTGGAGTGAAGAAAGAGATCGAGCGAACGTCTTGCTCTTCCAGCAAGGCGTTGGAGAGGCTGCTGAGCAGACTGCGGTTGGCCGTAAACAGACCGTATTCGGAACCTGCTGCCAGTTGGCGAGAGAGGGATTCGCCACGGTCATGAAGCAGGCTTTCAATGTTATTTATCCAACTGTGGGTGAAGAACAGCCCCAGCAGTAGCGTTGTGACGAGGGTGGGAACAAGAGTTACCACCAAGACTTTTTTGCGAATGCCCCACCGCCGCATATCTTGTTCCTGTTATTCTCATGAGTCCCCGGCGATGCCGGAGAAGGCACGTTACTCATTTATAGCCAGAGGTCATGGATATAGCGATAAGCTGTATTGGGACATAGCGGCTATAGCGAGTATGATTCGAACCCGAAAGTGTATCACAGGGTTTCAATATGACTTTCCCCACTATTGAAGATTATGTCGGCCACACCCCGTTAGTGCGTTTACAACGCTTGCCGGGTGATACCAGTAACGTCGTTTTGGCGAAACTGGAAGGCAACAATCCTGCGGGCTCGGTGAAAGACCGACCAGCCATCAGCATGATTCAGGAAGCGGAGCGCCGTGGTGATATCAGCCCCGGTGATACCTTGATCGAAGCAACGTCGGGCAACACCGGGATCGCCCTTGCAATGGCTGCGGCCATCAAGGGGTATCGAATGATACTGATTATGCCGGATAACCTGAGTGAGGAGCGCCGGGCATCTATGCGCGCCTACGGGGCCGAGGTGGTCAATGTTACCCGGGAAGAGGGAATGGAAGGCGCCCGGGATCTGGCTATTCGTATGGAAGCCGAAGGTAAAGGCAAGGTTCTGGACCAATTCAGTAATCAGGACAACCCGTTGGCCCACTACCGCACTACCGGGCCAGAGATTTGGGAACAGACCAAAGGCCGCGTGACCCACTTTGTCAGCTCCATGGGGACCACCGGCACCATTATGGGCGTGTCCCGCTACCTTAAAGAGTGTAATCCGGATGTGCAGATCGTCGGGCTGCAACCGGAAGACGGTGCTTCTATTCCGGGCATTCGGCGCTGGCCTGAAGCTTATCTGCCAAAAATTTTCGACGCCGCAAGAGTGGATTCCGTGCTGGACATTGGTCAGCAAGAGGCGGAAGACACCATGCGGGCCCTCGCCAAAGAGGAAGGAATTTTTTGCGGTGTTTCATCTGGTGGTGCCATTGCGGCCGCGCTCAAGCTCTCCCGAGAGGTTGAAAACGCTGTAATCGTAGCCATTATTTGTGATCGCGGAGACCGATATTTATCCACCGGTGTGTTCCCGAGCGCATAAGCCGGAAACTGACAAGAGACTAATTGATATGAGTAGACGCCGCCGTAAGGTTCTGCCGCAAGAGCCCGTGCGTTGTGAAATTGAAAGCCTTGGCCACGATGGCCGGGGTATTGCCCGTGCCGATGGCAAAGTTCAGTTCGTTGACGGCGGTTTGCCGGGCGAAACAGTTATGGCAAAAGTGGTGGGCAGCCGCAGCAAGTTTGATGAGTTGCGTACGCTGGAGGTGCTGGAAGCGGCTCCGGATCGCCAGCAACCACCGTGTAAATTTGCCGACTTGTGCGGCGGTTGCAGTCTTCAGCACATGAGTGCCGATGCTCAGATACGCTTTAAGGAAAATACTCTGCGTGAGCACTTCGCGCACTTTGGCGGTATTGAGCCGGAAGATTGGGTAGAGCCCATGCGCTCACCGGACACGCTTGGGTATCGCCGTAAGGCTCGCTTGGGTGTTCGTTACGTAAAAGCCCGTGAGTCTGTGCTGGTTGGTTTCCGCGAGAAGCGCAACAGCTTCCTGACCGATATCGATGAGTGCGTCGTGTTGGATCCCCGCATTGGCGAGCGGATTATGCCGCTACGAGAGTTGTTGCACGGCATGGCAGCGTTCGATCGGATTGCGCAAGTCGAGGTGGCGTGTGGTGATGATCATGCGGCCATGGTGTTCCGCAACATGGATGCGCTGGTGCCGGAAGATCAGGAAAAACTGATCGCCTTCGGTCAGATCCATGATCTGCATATTTATCTGCAGCCAAAAGGCCCGGATACGGTTCACCGCATCTGGCCCGAGTCTTCCGGTCGCGATGACGAGCGCTTGAGCTACCGCATGGAAGAGTTTGACCTGACCATGCAGTTCCATCCGATGGACTTCACTCAAGTGAATGCGGGTATCAACGGCAAGATGGTGCACCGTGCGGTTGAATGGCTCGATATACAGCCCGGTGAGCGGGTATTGGATCTGTTCTGTGGCCTTGGCAACTTCACCTTGCCGCTGGCCCGTAAGGGTGGGCAGGTTGTTGGCGTGGAAGGCGACGATGCCATGGTGGTTCGCGGCCGTGAAAACGCAAAGCTGAACGGTCTGGATAACGTGGAGTTTTTCGGGGCAGATTTGCACGGCGACTTCACCGATCAAAGCTGGGCCAAAGAGGGTTTTGATAAAATCCTGATTGATCCGCCCCGCTCCGGTGCGGAAGACATCTGTAAGTACCTGACGGCTTTCGGTGCGGATCAGATCGTCTATGTGTCGTGCAATCCGGCAACCCTGGCCAGAGATGCCGGGGTTATGGTGAACAATGGTTACCGTCTCGTTCGTGCGGGTGTGATGGACATGTTCCCGCACACCACTCACGTTGAGTCGATCGCCTTGTTCGAGCGCGACAAGCGTAAAAAAGTTTGAAGTGTCCGGTTTTCTGCGATCAGGGTAGTTCCAGAAACACCGGGCCAGCATCAGGTAAGTCCTTGCTATGGTTAAAGTTAGGGAAGATTACGGGGTAACCGGCGACGGTCAGGTCGATATTGACCGTTGGGTTCAACGTATTGCGGAACAGGTCCATTTGGAAAATCCGGATCAGTTGCGCCTGGCCTGTGAAAAGGCCGACCGAATAGCGTTGGAAGCGTTCCGTGAAGACCGTTTATGGGCGCCTGGTGCTAACAGTTTTCATACCGGCCTGGAGATGGCGCAGGTTCTGGCCGAGTTGCACCTTGATCAGGCCAGTCTGGTGGCCGCTGTTTTGTACCGCGCCGTGCGGGAAGAACGGGTAGAGCTGGAAGAAATCCGTAAAGAATTTGGTGATGAAGTTGCCGGATTGATTAACGGTGTCCAGCAGATGGCTGCGATTTCCTCGATTCACCACCCCCTCAAAGGTAACGTCTTGGGGCAGAGTGAAGGGCAGCTGGATAACGTCCGCAAGATGCTGGTTACCATGATCGACGACGTTCGGGTTGCTCTGATCAAGCTGGCGGAGCGTACCTGTGCGATTCGGGCGATCAAGGACACCACCCCCGAAAAGCGCATGAAAGTGGCTCGGGAAGTGTTCGATATCTATGCGCCTCTGGCGCACCGGTTAGGCATCGGGCACATCAAATGGGAGCTGGAGGATTTGTCCTTCCGTTACCTGCATGCCACCGCTTATAAAAAGATTGCCCGCTTGCTCGACGAGAAGCGGCTGGATCGTGAAAGCTATATTCGCCGCGTACTTGAAACCCTGCAGACCGAGCTGAAAGCCTCCGGCATTGAGGCCGAACTCAGTGGGCGTGCCAAGCATATCTACAGTATTTGGCGAAAAATGCGCCGGAAGGGTATCGATTTCTCGCAGGTGTACGATGTTCGGGCCGTGCGCATTCTGGTGCCGGAAGTGCGGGACTGCTACGCGGTGCTGGGCATTGTGCATTCGCTTTGGCGGCACATTCCGAATGAGTTCGACGACTACATCGCTAACCCGAAAGAGAACGGCTATCAATCGCTGCATACTGCCGTGGTGGGCGAAGAAGGGCGGGTGATGGAAGTCCAGATTCGTACCCATGCGATGCACGAAGAAGCCGAGCTGGGCGTTTGTGCCCATTGGTTGTACAAAGGCACGGATACGAACAACAAGTCGAGCGGTTACGATGCCAAGATAAATTGGCTGCGTCAGGTTCTGGAATGGCAGGAAGAGTTGGGCGACTTGTCCGGGTTGGCCGACCACCTAAAATCGGATTTCGTGCCCGACCGAATCTACGTATTCACACCGGAAGGCCACGTGGTGGATTTGCCTCAAGGGGCAACGGCGGTCGATTTTGCGTACCGCGTTCACACGGAAATCGGTCACTCGTGTCGTGGCGCGCGGGTTAACAGCCGGATAGTGCCACTGACCTATCCGCTGAAAACGGGCGATCAGGTCTTTATCCTGACCTCGAACAACCCTGCGCCCAGTCGCGACTGGTTGAACCCGAGCCTGGGGTACATACAAACTTCCCGTGCCCGCGCGAAAGTGACCAGTTGGTTCAAACAGCAAGATCGTGGCCGTAACATCATCGATGGCAGAGCGATCCTCGAAGATGAATTCAAGCGATTGTCGCTTTATGACCTGAATCTTACGGATCTGGCAAAACGGGTTAACTACCATTCCTCTGACGATATGTTTGCGGCGATTGGTGCCGGTGACTTAAGGCCGTCTCACGTAGCGAACGTGGCCCAGCAGATGTTGGAGCCGAAAACCGAACAGCTGGACTTGAAATTTAGCCCGGCCCGGAAAAGCGGTTACAGCACAGACTCCGATATCCAGATTCGGGGGGTAGGCAATCTAAAGACACAAGTGGCCAACTGCTGTAAACCGTTACCCGGCGATCCCATTGGCGGTTACATCACCGTTGGCCGCGGGGTAACCGTGCATCGGCAAGATTGCCTCACCTACCTGAACCTTCAGGAATTTGAGCCCAACCGCATCATCGAGGTTAACTGGGGTGGCCAGCCGGCTGCGGTCTATCCGGTCGAGATCGAGATTGAAGCCTACGACCGGTCTGGTTTGTTGCGGGACATCACCCAAGTGTTTTCGAACTCCAAGTGTGACGTGCTGTCGCTGCAAACACAGACCAATAAAGATGAAAATACCGCCACCATGCGGGTTACGGTGGAAATTTCCAGCCTTGAACAGCTGGCTCGTTTGCTGGCTCAGGTGCGTAACTTGCCGAACATTATCGACGTAAGGCGAAAGCGCTCATGAGTTATTCGATCGATGATTTGAAAACCCTCATGGCGCGCCTGCGGGAGCCGGAAACCGGATGCCCGTGGGATACCAAACAAACCTACAGCACGATCGTGCCCCATACCATCGAGGAAGCCTACGAGGTGGCCGATGCCATCGCCCGAGAGGATTTTCCGCATTTGAAAGATGAGCTGGGGGACCTGCTGTTTCAGGTGATTTTTTACGGACAAATTGGCAAAGAAGACGGCCATTTTGACTTTGATGCCATCGTTGATCACTTGGTCCGTAAGCTCATTCGCCGGCACCCGCATGTGTTTCCGGACGGTACTCTGGACAGTCGAATCGACCCGGACAATCGCCCGGACGAGGCCTGGATCAAAGCCAGTTGGGAGCGAATTAAAGCCGAAGAGCGGGCAAGTAAGCCTGCAACCAACGAGCCGGTTAGCCGGCTTGATGGCATCGCCCGCACCTTGCCGGCCATCGCTCGAGCCGAAAAGTTGCAAAAGCGTGCCTCCAACCATGGCTTTGACTGGCCCGACATAACGCCGGTGTTCGATAAATTGCATGAAGAAATTGATGAGTTGAAAGAAGCCTGGCAAGCGGCAGAAGCGGGCACGGGGGATCGTGATGCCGTCGAAGACGAGCTCGGTGATCTGATGTTTGTGTGCGTGAACCTGGCCAGGTTCATGAAAGTGAATCCCGAGCAGGCACTGGAGCGAACCAACCGGAAATTTGATGCCAGATTTCGGGCCATTGAGCGTATTCTGCGCGAACAAGGGCGAGATCTGGACAGCGAGAGTCTTG
This sequence comes from Marinobacter litoralis, assembly GCF_003336705.1. Classification (GTDB taxonomy): domain Bacteria; phylum Pseudomonadota; class Gammaproteobacteria; order Pseudomonadales; family Oleiphilaceae; genus Marinobacter; species Marinobacter litoralis. The sequence goes on from NZ_QMDL01000001.1 coordinate 222,363, forward strand.
AGGCGCTGGATGCCATTTGGCAGCAAGTCAAAGGCGTTGAAAAAGGCTAACCCTAAGGCCTGATAGCGTTTTTGGCGAATCCTTAGTATCGTAAGTTCAGATTGTTTCTGCTCATTTAAAAGGAACTCCACGTGACTGAACTGCATCCTGACTTGCGAGAAAACGTACGTTTACTGGGGGAATTGTTGGGCCAGAGCATTCAACGATTTCCCGGGCAAGACTGTTACGATCGAATAGAGGAGCTTCGGGCTGCTGCCAAAGCCGACCGGCTCCAGGAAAGCGGTTCTGGACAGCGCCTGGTGACCTTGCTGGGTCAGTTGAGTGACGATGAGCTCCTTCCTGTCACCCGCGCGTTTAATCAGTTTCTGAACCTCGCCAATCTGGCAGAGCAGTACCACGGGATTCGTCGCAAACAGGGCCATGCATCGGACCTGACGGTGGAATCGCTTACCGAAGTGTTCGAACGCCTGAAGGCTGGCGGTGTTGCACCCGAAGAATTGCACCAGAAGGTAGCGGATTTGCACATAGAATTTGTGCTCACCGCGCATCCCACCGAAGTGGCTCGCCGCACCTTGATCATGAAGTATGACGAGATGTCGGATTGCCTGGAGAAGCTGGATCACAGCGACTTGCTACCCGATGAACGCGACGACATTGTGAGCCGTCTGTCCCAGTTGATTACTGAGGCGTGGCACACCGACGAAATTCGCTACGAGCGCCCCACAGCTGTCGATGAGGCCAAGTGGGGTTTTGCGGTGATCGAGAATAGCCTGTGGGAGGCATTGCCACGCTTCCTGCGCAATCTGGACAAGTCACTGCTAGATGTTTCTGGTCAAGGTCTTCCCATTGAGGCTACGCCGGTTCAGGTTGCTTCATGGATGGGCGGGGACCGCGACGGTAACCCGAATGTTACCCATGAAGTGACCCAGGAAGTCTTCTTGCTCGGCCGTTGGATGGCGGCTGATCTTTATTTGCGAGACATCAAAGCCTTACGTGCCGAATTGTCTATGTGGCAGGGCAGTGATGAATTGAAGGCACTGGCGGGTGACTCGCGGGAGCCATACCGGATTGTCTTGGGGCAGTTACGTGACCGGTTAATCAAAACCCGCGATTGGGCAGCCGCACGCGCCAAAGGCGAAGCCGCCGACGATACAGGCATTCTGTTTGAAAACGAGGATCTGACGGCACCGCTGGAACTTTGTTATCGGTCGTTGGTGGATTGTGGTTTGGAACACATTGCCAATGGTCCGCTGCTGGACACGATTCGCCGGGCGCATACGTTCGGGCTGCCTCTGATTCGTTTGGATATCCGCCAAGAAGCCGCCCGCCACGCCGAGGCAGTGGCGGAGATTGTCGATTATCTGGGCATGGGGGATTACACATCCTGGCCTGAATCCGAGCGGCAAGAATTCCTGTTGCGGGAGTTGCAAGGGCGCCGGCCACTGGTGCCCCGTGGTTGGCAGCCGTCCGAAGCAGTTAAGGAAGTGTTGGCGACCTGTGAAGTGGTTGCCAGGCAGACCCCGGAAGCGCTGGGTTCCTATGTGATCTCCATGGCCAGTCAGCCGTCGGATGTGCTCAGTGTGATCTTGCTGTTACGGGAAGCTGGCATGCAGTTTCCCATGCGGGTTGTGCCTCTGTTTGAAACCCTTAGCGACCTGCAAGGCGCGCCGGATGCTATGGCTGCGCTATATCAGGTAGATTGGTACCGCGAGTATTGCCGGGGCCGGCAAGAAGTGATGATCGGTTATTCAGATTCATCCAAAGACGCGGGTCAAATGATGGCGGCTTGGGCGCAGTACCAGGCACAGGAAAAACTCACCGAGGTGGCCAACCAATATGGCGTGCATCTGACGTTGTTCCATGGCCGTGGCGGTACGGTTGGGCGGGGTGGTGGTCCTGCTAATAGGGCTATCCTGTCGCAACCCCCCGGCTCCGTGAATGGTAGTTTCAGGATCACCGAACAAGGCGAGATGATTCGCTTCAAGTTCGGCTTGCCCAAGCTGGCGGTGCAAAGCCTGACACTTTATACCACGGCTGTGGTCGAGGCGACGTTGGCGCCGCCTCCGGTGCCCAAGGAAAGCTGGCGGGAAGTGATGGACTGGCTGACCAGCATCTCGCTCAAATCTTATCGCGATGTGGTGCGGGAAAATCCGGAATTCGTGCCTTATTTCCGTCAGGTAACACCGGAAACCGCGCTGGGTAAGTTGGCCCTTGGTAGCCGTCCTGCCCGGCGCAAACCTACTGGCGGTGTCGAGAGCTTGCGTGCTATTCCCTGGATCTTCGCCTGGACTCAGATGCGTTTGATGCTGCCGAGTTGGTTGGGCAGTGATCTCGCGCTTGAAGAAGCTGCGCGTCAAAATCGTTTGCCAGAACTGAGGGAAATGATGAAGGGATGGCCGTTCTTTAAAACCTACGTAGATATGCTGGAAATGGTGTTGGCCAAAGCAGATCTGCGAATAGCGACCTATTATGAACAGACCCTTGTGCAGGACGACACCCTGAAATCCCTCGGTGCTAACTTGCGAGGGCGCTTGCAGGGTTGCGTTGAGCGTTTGCTTGAGCTGAAAGAGCAAAAAAGTCTTCTGGAGGAAGAGCCGGTCTTTGCCCACTCTATGCGGGTTCGGAATCCTTATACCGACCCATTGCACTACCTTCAGGCCGAGCTACTGCGCCGAGATCGGGAGAGTGAGGGCAAAACCAATGTGCCCGAGTTGGTCGAGCGGGCTCTTAAAGTGACAATGGCCGGTATCTCCGCGGGCATGCGTAACACGGGTTAACTCTCCAAAGAGAGCGAGGTTGTGGCGCTATATCAGTTGTGATCATCAAAGGAGTAAGCACTGTTGGCAGTGGTAGAGAAACTGGCGCATTTTCTGAGCCGAAAAGGGATTGCCTATCGGCTCATTGAAACCGAACCCGCCAACAGTCTGGATGCCTTGGTGCTTGCGTCAGGGCGATCGCAGCACGACTTTATTCAGGCCACTATGCTGATCGACATGACCGGAGTGGTGATGGCTGTGCACCGGTTTGACAGTGCGCCGGATTTGGACTCGGTGCAGCAACTAACCGGGCGACGCCTGAAGCCGTTGACCGCCCGCCAGATAAGCCGGTTGTTCGGTGATTGTGCGCCCGGCTTTGTGCCGCCCCTGGGCGCGGCATGGGGGATTCCTGTGCTGGTGGATGAAGACGTCAATACTGCCGATACGGTGATTTTTACTGGCGGGGCGAATCATTCATTGCTTGAGATGGATGGACGCTCATTGAGACTTGCGCTGGCGGGCGCAAGGGAAGGGCGACTGGTGATCCATGGTCAGGGTGTGGGTGAGCGTGAAGCCTTAACGCTCGAGCAGGTGGCCGACAAGCTCCAGAAGCTTTACCGTTTGCCTCCGATGCCCGCCCTGGCCTTGCGCATTCTCCGGCTGACTGGCAACCCAGAGGCTTCGGCGAAGGAGCTGTCGGAGCTGATCGAGTTCGATCCCAGCATGACGGCACAGATCATGCGGTATGCCCGTTCCGCTTTGTTTGCCTACCCCGGTCAGGTCAATACGGTTCAAGAGGCTGTGACGCGAGTTCTGGGCTTTGATCGCGTGGCCCATATAGCGCTGGGGATTGCCTCGGTCCAGGCCTTTGATGTGCCGCGCAACGGGCCCTTGGGGATGGACAACTTCTGGCGACATTCGTTGTACTGTGCCTTCCTCTGCCAGGGTTTGGCTGCCCGAGCCGGGCATGATAAAGGTTTGGCTTATCTGTGTGGGCTGTTGCACAATTTCGGTTTATTGTTGATCGGGCATCTGTTTCCGACCGAATTCGACGAGCTGAACGCGCTCAGAGAGATTAACCCCAAAGCCAGCCTGCAAGCGTTGGAGCAGGAAGTTCTGGGGCACAGCGAACAGGAAGATATTCTTTCCGTGGGTCACGGCGCGATCGGTGGTATCTTGCATCGGCTTTGGCAGCTGCCAGAACCTGTAATCAAAGCGGCCGGCATGCACCAACATATTGGATACAACGGCGACCATGAAGAGTATGTGGTGATGGTTCAACTCGCTAATGCGGTGTTGAAAGAGCAAGGAATTGGTGATGAGTTCAATGCCGATGATGTGCCGGCTCTGGTTGCCGCGTTAGGGTTGGACATAACCGATCTGGAACGGGTGAAACAAGACGTAGAGCAAGTATCTTCCGACTTGGATGTGCTCGCATCCTCCTTGTCTTCTTGAGCCAAACGACCTTGCTCAAGCCAGCTATATCCACTTTGCATCTATTTAAAATACGCGATGATACAGAGGTCGACTTTCTCTGCAGGGGCTGAGTTCGTATAATGCGGCCTCGATTCTCGTCTGGGCCTGCTGAAACCGCCTTACGATTCTGGAGAGGTTGTCGCAAAAACTCGGGTTTTTGCAACAACTTTTCGCACGACAATTTAAGACAACGGGAGTACAACGTTATGAAAATCATCATGCTAGGCGCGCCAGGTGCGGGCAAGGGCACTCAAGCCCAATTTATCACCAGCCAGTTCGATATCCCCCAGATCTCGACCGGTGACATGCTGCGCGCTGCCGTTAAAGCGGAATCTGAGCTGGGCAAGCAGGTGAAAGAAGTGATGGCTTCCGGTGGCTTGGTGTCTGATGACATCATTATCGCGCTGATTGAAGAGCGCATTCAGCAGCCGGATTGCAAAAACGGCTATCTGCTGGATGGTTTTCCGCGCACGATTCCTCAGGCTGAAGCGCTGAAGGATCAAGGCATTGATATCGATTACGTTGTGGAAATCGCCGTAGACGACGAAGAAATTGTTAGCCGTCTATCTGGCCGTCGCGTTCACGAAGGCAGTGGCCGTATTTATCACGTGAAATACGATCCACCCAAGGTTGCCGGCAAAGACGATGAAACCGGTGAAGATCTGGTTCAGCGTGAAGACGATAAAGAAGAGACTGTGCGTAAGCGCCTGGGCATCTATCATGACCAGACTGCACCGCTGATCGGTTTCTATCAGGGCTGGGCTGAGAAGGCTCCTGCAGATGCGCCTAAGTACGTTCGCGTGGAAGGTGTTGGCAGCCTGGACAGCATTCGCGACCAGATCCTGTCACAACTCAAGTAACTGAAACCGGAGTAGCCGCGGAGGCCTGATCTGTGAAGTTGTTAGCACTGGATACGTCTTCCGAAGGCTGCTCCGCCGCTTTGTGGCTCGATGGCCAGATTACCGAGCGGTTTGAACTGGCCCCTCGTGGCCATACCCGCCTTTTAATGCCCATGGTGCGCGAACTGCTCGCCGAACAGGGGCTGAAACCTTCCGATCTGGATGCCTTAGCCTTTGCTCGTGGGCCGGGGTCGTTTACCGGATTACGCATCGCCACCGGAGTTATTCAAGGTTTGGCTTGGGGGCTCGATTTGCCGGTTGTACCGGTATCTTCATTGGCGGCTGTAGCTCTTAACGCGATTGAAGAGCATCAGTTATCCGACGGTAGCGGTGTTGCGGTCGCGTTCGATGCACGTATGAGTGAGGTGTATTGGGCGACCTTTGCCTGCCGGGGCGGCCTGCCTGTTTTGCAGGGCGACGAACGGGTGTGTCATCCGGATAAGGTCAGCCTGACCGAGTCGGACGATATAACCGGCACCTGGTTTGGTGCAGGTCAAGGCTGGAAGTTTCAAAGTGACATGCCGGAGGCTGTAGCAACTCGTATGGCCTCCGTTGATCTCTCTCTCGTGCCGAGGGCGGCTCATGTCGCTCGCTTGGCGATCCCCGAATTTCATGCGGGTCAGGCAGTTCCTGCGGAGCAGGCACAGCCAGTGTATGTCCGCGATGAAGTCACCTGGAAGAAGCTCCCGGGGCGGGAATAGTCTCGGGAGACCATTGCCATGGCTGATAGCTCACCCGTAAATTCCATCTCTCTGGAAGACATTGTTGCCGTGGGTTGTACCCCGTTGGGAGACAACCAGGGCGCCAGGAATCTCGCCGATCAACTGGGACTGACTTGGCTGGGCTTAGTGAAGCCAAAGCTTGTCAGGGACTTTCCTGTGTTGCTGATGATGGATGACCAAGGGTTGGCTCTTCAGCTAACCGGGAAAGGCGCTCCCGGCCCTGTCAGGGCCGAGTTCGTGACGGGCAAGATGGGTTATCGGCGCGAGCATGGGGGAGGCACCGGTCAGCTGGTGGCCCGCGCGGTGGGCTTGCAGAAAACCAAATCGGAGTTGCACGTGCTCGACGCCACTGCAGGTTTGGGGCAAGACGCGTTCGTGCTGGCAGGACTGGGCTGCAAAGTGACGCTGTTTGAGCGTAATCCGGTTATTCATGCGTTGTTGGCCGACGGTCTGGCACGAGCCGCGTTAAATGCGGAATGTGCCGCCGTGGTGCAACGTATGGATTTGCAAACCGGCAATTCTGTGGACTGGCTACGGGAGTCCGGTGCCGAAGTGGCGGACGTGGTCTATCTGGACCCAATGTTTCCGCACCGTGATAAATCGGCCTTGGTGAAGAAAGAAATGCAGGTGTTCCGGCAGGTGGTCGGCGATGATGACGATTCGGAACAATTGTTGGAGGCCGCGTTGTCAGCGGCTCGCTACCGGGTGGTGGTTAAGCGGCCCCGTAAGGCTCCGTCAGTGGCAGGGCCGAAACCTGCAACGCAGGTGGAAGGCAAAAGCAGTCGTTACGATATTTATCCGCTAAAAGCCCTGCCGGGCTGAATCTGATCCATCCCGGCAGGGTTTGTTGTTCAGGCGTCCATCATCGTGATTTGCTGAATCGCCTGGCGTTTCTCAACGCTCAGCACCAAGCGCGCATCTTCAGCGACTTCATCCAGCCCCTCTCCGTAACATAGCCGACCATCTTCGTCTGCAATAAGTACTTCATTCTTTTGCATGTTCGCGATGAAACTGCGGAACAGGGTTTTGTCGAAAAATTCCGGAGCGTTCAGGCCAAACAAGATCGACATTCGCTCAGCCAGCAGCGTGCTCTGTTCTTCCAGTTCGGCCGCAGTCAGTTTGCCCGAGCCGTATTTACGCAGGATGCCCAGAGCGATGTGGTAGCGCTCAAGGGTCTGAATGACAAAGCGTGACAGAATGCGCGCGCGCAACATCGATTCAGTGCCCTCTTCGGGCCGGCTGAGCTTGTCTTCTTCAAGAGCCACAAGCAGGCCTTGCTGGATCAACACGTCAATCCACTGGTGGATGATGGTTTCGATTTCGTCTTGTGTGTAGCGGAGGAAAAGCTCCGACTGAAGGTAAGGGTAGGCAACGCTCGCCAGGAAGACGATTTTCTCGCGACGCAGACAGGCCTTGTTCTCGAACAGGCTGACAATCAGTGCCGGAAGGGCAAACAGGTGCTGAATGTTGTTACGGTAATACGTCATCAGGATGGCGTTGGAGCCTTCCAATGAAATGATATCACCCAGCTTTTGAGGCAAGCGGTTAATCAGCCCCATGCCCTCGCAGTAGGTCAGCCAGTCTTTTGCATCGCCTTCAGGTAATGTCACGGTGTCGGCGTATGGGAATGCTTTCAGCATGCTGGCAAACTGGTCCATTAGGCGCACCAGCTGGCCTTCGTCCATCGCCATTCTCTCGGTGCCCAGTAAAACGGTTGCGGTAATGCCTATCGGATTGACCGCGACTGCCGCATTGATATTGCCCGCTACCCGCTGAGACAGTTCTGATACCGCATCAGGCAGCCAGTCTGGCCGGTACTCGGGATCGTAGGCTTCTTCGCGCCAGGTGCCGCGCACATCGTCTAACACGTTAGCCAGCGGAATAGGCTCGCCGAAGTTCAAGGAAACCCGGCCAAACGAGTTGCTGAGCTTGCGGACCGTTTTGGCCAGCCCGAACACGCTTTCTTTTTGCTTCTTCTTGCCGCGCAGCTCACCGAGATAGGAGCGGCCTTCCATCACCTTCTCGTAACCGATGTAGACGGGCACAAAAACAATCGGTTTCCGGTTGTCGCGCAGAAAGCTGCGCACGGTCATCGACAACATGCCGGGTCTCGGCGGCAGCATGCGTCCGGTTCGTGAACGGCCACCCTCTACGAAGTACTCAACCGAATAACCCCGGGTGAACATCACATGCATGTACTCATTGAATACAGTGGCATACAACGGGTTGTCCTTGAAGCTTCGGCGCATGAAGAATGCACCACCACGGCGAAGAATCGGGCCGACGATGGGCATGTTCAAATTGATACCTGCCGCTATATGGGGGGGCATCAACCCGTTCTTGTAAAGGACATAAGACAACAGAAGATAATCGATGTGGGAGCGGTGGCAGGGCACATAAACAACCGAGCTGTCCTGTGCGACTTCTTTGGCAACCTGAATGTTGTTAATCGCAATGCCGTTGTAGATGCGGTTCCAGAGCCAGGCGAGCACCCGTTCCATAAAACGGATGGTCACAATGGACATGCTGGCGGCAATCTCGTCGGCGTATTTGTATGCGCGTGCACGGACTTTTTCAGGTGCGATGTCTTCTTTGGCGGCAGTTTCCCGTATGGCTTCTTTCACTGCGGGGGTGCGCAGTAGCCCTTCAACCAGTGTGCGGCGATGGGATAAATCCGGCCCCAGAACGGCTTGGCGTACGCGCCGGAAATGGGTGCGGAGAATGCGGCCCAGTTTACGCCGGGCTTTTTCTTCGTTGTTGCGGTACTCGTCTACGACTTTGTTAAGTGACAACGGTTGGTTGAACTGAACGTAGGTGTTGCGGCCGTGAACCAGGATCAAAAGCATTTTTTGTAGTCGGCCGGCAACGGACCAGGTATCGGAAAGCAGGAGTTTGACCAGCGATTTTTCTTTGTCGGGAGAACGCCCCCAAAAGAGTGATACAGGGACAATCTGCACGTCTTTTTCCGGGTGCTTTACCCCGAATTTGACGAGCTCACTGAACTCTTTGGTAGGCACGGGTTTTTGTCTGCCGCCCCTGAACAAGCCGCCCACCCGTTGGTAAAGAAAGAAGAACGAATGGGTAGAGCTGTTCTTGACCGGGAGTTCAGGGGCTGGCCCGGACAGTTTGGCCCGAATCACTTCTTGCTCCAAAACCAATCGGCTCGACAACGAACTGTACTGGAGGACGTAGCACACGGGTTTTTCAGGATCGAGCCCGAGATCTTCCAATGTGTTGCCGCTGACGTCTGTGCGAACCCATAAAAACAGGATTTTGCGGAAAAAACACAGGATCAGGCTGCGAATGCCCTGATAAAATCGCATAAGATGTAACTCCGGACCTGGAAACAGTGGCCAAGTTTAACGGGTTGTCGCGAGGGCGAAAAGTCGTATAGACATTCTTGCCAGTTATTTCGATGTGTTACATTGCTGTCCAGCGTTAGATAAATAGGGGCTGGCTATGGTGAATCACAGCGCGCAGTGGGTACCCGGTTGGAGCGACGATACGCCAGAACAGGGTGATTTGTTGTTGGCGTTTTCCGGTGGCGGCATTTTAAAACCGGGCAACGGGTGGTTTTTGCGTTGGGGTGGCCCTGAAATGGGGGATAGCCGGCCAGAAGCCCTGCCCCTTGGAACCTGGTGCGGGCACAGAGTTTTTGTCAGTACCTTGCCGGACACCGGTTTGCCGGGCCTAAGCACTGTGACGCTCCGAGACGCGATATTACAAGTACCGGCTGCACCGGTCGAGCTACTAAGCACCGGGTTTCAGGTTTGGCAATGGTGGCAAGACCATCGTTTCTGCGGGCGCTGCGGTGAAGCGACACAAGCTCACCCACGTGAACGTGCCCGCTGGTGTGGGCGATGCAACGTTCCTTGGTATCCCAGAATTTCACCTTGCGTGATTGTGGTTATTCGTCGAGATGACCGATTTCTGTTGGCCAAATCGTCCCGGGTTACCCGTAACTTTTATAGTTTGATCGCGGGTTTTGTTGAACCCGGCGAGAGTCTGGAGCAAGCGGTCGTTCGAGAAGTGAAAGAAGAAACCGGGCTGGATGTAGCGAACATCCGGTACCAAAACTCCCAGCCCTGGCCGTTCCCACACCAAATGATGATGGGCTTTTTTGCAGACTATCAAGGTGGTGATCTTGTGCTTCAGGAAGATGAGTTGGCTGATGCCGGCTGGTACACACCGGATGACCATCCGCCGATTCCCCCTGTCACCACCATTTCTGGTCAGCTAATTCAGGCCATGAAAGCCGAGATTAACTCTTCCGGAGCGTCATCCTGACGATGAGCAAACGTAATCCGAGAGTACTGGTGTTTGATTCCGGTGTGGGTGGTTTCAGCGTGGCTGCCTGTATACATCGAACTTTGCCCGGCGCAGAGTTGCTGTATGTAGCCGACAACGCGGGGTTTCCCTATGGCGATCAGCCTGAACAAGTGGTGATCGAACGCTGCTGTTCGCTGATCGAAGCGTGTGTTCAGGAAACGTCGTGCGATGTCATCGTTATTGCCTGTAATACCGCCAGCACGGTTGTCCTGCCTCATTTGAGAGCTCGAACAGAGATCCCTGTGGTGGGCGTGGTGCCTGCGATCAAACCGGCTTCGCAATGCACGGTGAACCGGAAAATCGGCGTTCTGGCTACTCCAGCTACGGTAAAACGACCTTACCTGGATGAGCTTATTCGAGACTTTGCGAGTGACTGCGAGGTGGTTCGATTGGGCGATCCCAACCTGGTGCGCTGGGCAGAGGAATTGGTTTCCGGCCAGGAGCCGAAACAGCCCCTTCTGAATGACGTTCTGCTTCCATTCCAACAACGTGGTGTGGACACCGTCGTTTTAGGGTGTACCCATTATCCTTTGTTGCTGCCTTGGTTTCGGGAAAGCTTGCCCGGGGTGAAATTTTGGGTCGATTCGGGGCAGGCAATTGCTCGGCGTGTGGAGTATTTACTGCAAAATGCCGGCTGCATGCCGGTTCCAGAAGCGCCAGAGGAGTTGGCGGGGGCGGTCGTCAGAACGGCCTGTTTTTCAGGCCCCGCGCCCGCCGGTATTGCCCGCTTTCTGGAGGGGATGGGCATGCCTGTTGCTGATGTGAAGAGCCACTGGCCCGACTCAAAGTAGCCGGGTCAGCTTGAACATGGCGAAGAATTCAAGCGCCGGAATGGCCCGTTTGTGACAGCAATAGGTCTTGAAGTTTTCGCCGCGAAAGCGGGACTTTGTAAACTCCAGACCTTTGAAGTTGTATAGAAAGTTCCCTTTGTCGTAGATGCCGTGCATCAGCTTTTTCAACAGCCGGCTTTCCTGATGTTCGGTGGTTTTATCCAGTGATAAAGGGATCAGACCCAAATCGATGAACGGAACTCCTTCTTCTTTAAAGACCTCCATAGCGTGGGCCATCAACGTGTAGAAAATGCCCTGGCGGAAATCTGCATTTGCCCGTGAGATGTTCGGCACGTAGCTGATGATTTCGTTATTGAGGTAGATCGGATCGAAATAGATAAAGCCAACCGCTTTGCCATCCTGGTAGGCATAGAAGTGACGCTCGTTCTCACGGTAATCCATTTCCATCGGGCGAATCAGGAAACGGATTTCATTGCTTTTGCACTTGCGGGTACGTATCCAGGCCTCGGATATTTCACGAGTGTTATCGTCGCTGTAGCGTTCTTTAACAGTGATCCCGTGCTTGTCGGCCTGATTCAGAGCGGTGCGCAAGATCTGTTTCTTTTTACCGGTCAGAGACCATTTCTGAAGTTCGATCCGGGACTCGCAGCCAAATTGGGTGCCATACATGCCGAAACGCAGGTGCAGAAAATCCACTACAGCCTTGGACACCTGAACGTATGAGGCCTTCGGAAATTTCTGCTGGAACTGCTCTAGAATCACGGGGAAATCTTCCCGAGCCGCAACCGGATCGGACAGCACGAAGGTGCCGCCCCATTTGCGCATGTAAGCAATGTAGCCGACGCCCGGTACATCGAAATATTGCATGCCGGGCTGTAGGGTGGAGAACGACTGAGAGTGAGCTCCGTGTTGTTTCAGGTAGCCCACCCGTTCTGAAAATGTGAACTGGCAACGCGCGTTTTCGTTGATGCCATCGAGTGCAAGAATTTGGTCTGACATAACACTGCTCCCGTAACCTTTTTTATTATCTTGGTTAATAGGTTTTAGGCTTTTTTCTGACCCAGAATCGACCAGTAACAATCCATGTTAAGTAGCTTGAAGTGCTTCTTTTCGTTCACTTGCAAGCCCAAGCGCTGCATATGCTCGGGGTAGTTGTAGATTTTGTGGAAGGCGTTGTTGGCGAACAGCCAGAACACGAACACGGCCATGTACCAATAAAGTTTTTTGAACGTGCGAGAGAAAATGTTTCCGGTGGGGTAGCAAAAATCACCAACGACGATTTTAGCCTCCGATTTGCCCAGGCTGATCAGATGTTCCAGCACTTTAACCATCATGTCTTCATCGAATACGTTCAGGAAAAAGTTGGCGACAACCATGTCGTATTGGTCTACCTCATCCACTTTCATTATATCGCTGTGGATGCGGCGAATGTTCAGGTGCGGTGCTTCTGCACTCAGGGCTTCACCAAACTTACGCAGCATGGTTTCAGACAAATCGACCACCGTTACATCGGCCCCGAGTTCGGCTGCGCGAATGGCGTCACGACCATGGCCGACACCGGCAAATAAAACCCGGTCGCCTTTTTGCACGGTTTCAACGTCCAGCATGGCAGTTTTGCAGTGATGAATGTTTTTGCCGCTGTAAAGGTTGCTGAGAAAATCGTAGACGGGACCGATATATTTGTACTTGTCGCGCATCGTTACTGCCTTCTTTCTGGTATCTGTTTGCCGCCACCTTTTTGTCGTTGTTAACCGTTAAACGGTGAGTTCGGTGGCGTGCGTGTAAGAACAAGATTAGAGAAGGCGCTGAGCGAAATATGTGCAGTAGCACGCATTTCGAGATACAAAAAATAACGAGCAGCAACGCTTTGCTAACCTCGTCAACCTTTGTGATAGGAGTGTCTTACAATCTTAATTCATGCAAGGGTAGGCCAGCCGACGGTCTTTGGAGTCGAGTATTTTGTTGATTTCGGATGCGGGTTGCGCTGGTCCGTAGAAGAACCCCTGCACTTGCTGGCAACCGAGCTGCTTTAGGTAGGATAACTGTTCACCGGTTTCAACCCCTTCCGCTACGATCTCCAGCTTCAAACCGTGTGCCATGGCAACAATGGCGTTGACTATGCAAGCTCCTTCGTCGCCGCTGCGGATGGCTTTTACAAAGGACTGATCAACCTTCAGGGTATGAATGGGCAAACGGTGCAAATAATTCAGAGACGAGTAACCGGTACCAAAATCGTCAATGGCGATACGAATACCTGAGCTGGCTAAGTCTCTGAACTTACTGCTGATTTGTTCCAGATCTTTCATGATCACGTTTTCCGTGATTTCTATTTCCAGATTTTCCTTTGGAAACCCGTTGGCCTTGATGCGATCCGTCAGTATTTCAACAAATCGTGGATGTTCCACTTGGCTAGGAGATAGATTGACCGCCAGACGAAGGTCCGGGTGCCCCGCGGCTATCCAGCCACCGACCTCTTTGCAGGCGTGGCTAAGTACCTTTTCACTTAGCTTTGCGATGAGCCCGGTTTCCTCTGCCAAAGGCAAAAAATCGACAGGATAAAGAAGCCCCAGAGTAGGGTGCTGCCAGCGCACCAGAGCTTCCACGCCAATCATGCGATGGGTTTTGGCGCAAACCTGGGGCTGATAGTGCACCTGAAATTCCTCGCGCTCCATGGCAAGCCTAAGGTCGCGCTCCATCCGGAGCCGATGGGTTGTGGTTCTGCGCATAGTTTTGGAGTGAAATCGGTATCCGTCTTTACCCCGCGCTTTTACGTAGTACATGGCGGCTTCCGCGCATTGCAGCAATTGTTCCATGGTTTGACCGGCATCCGGGAACAGGGCGATACCAATGCTGGCACCCACAAACACTTCGTGATTTCCGAGTTGGAATGGGCTTTGAAGCGCCGCAATGAGTTTTTTGGCAACACTCCGGGCGCCCTCTGTGCTTTCGATAATCGGAAGCAAAATGGTGAATTCATCACCGCCGAATCGGGACAGTGTGTCGCCGTGCCTCAGGCATTTTTCCATGCGCTGGGTGACGGCCTGCAAAAGGCGGTCGCCCATGGCGTGACCGAGGGTGTTATTGATGATTTTGAAGCGATCAAGGTCCAGAAACATGACCGCTAATTTATGGTCGTTGCGACGAGCATGGGCCGCAGCCAATTCCAGCCGGTCTTTGAAAAGCGCGCGATTAGGTAAGCGGGTTAACGGGTCGTGATAGGTTTGAAAGTTTATAAAATCTTCGGCTTCTTTTCGGTCGGTAACATCTCGTGCTGTGCCATAGTATCGGGCAAGTTGAGGGATACAGCCGGTCAATGAGTCATCGGTTTGCGGCCAGCTTTGGGGTTCAATAGGGAATGCGGTGATCTCGAAGTGGCGTGTCGCTGCATTTTGCCCTTTGGCTTTCATGCGAACTTCCAGTGAACGAGGGTTATCGGCATTGATGTTGGGCCCGCGAACAGCGTATGCGCCGCGCGCGACATCCCGTTCGTCAAGGATGTATCGGAAGTGTTTGCCGCAGAGTTCCGCCGGTGGGTAGCCCAGCAAGCTTTTTACTTTGTCGTTGATAAAACAGAAGTGCCCGAATTCGTCCAGCATAAAGACGATGTCGGGAGAGTTGTTAACGATGTAGCGATGCAGCGCTTCGGACTTTTCGAGCCGGGATTGAATAGCAACGTGAGACTTGATGAGCGGGTGCTTTCTTATCGCTGTGTCTACCAGGGTTAAGAGTTCATCAGGTGCGTATGGTGTCCGGATATGGCCCAGAATTTCCTCAATCAGATTGGTTTTCATGTCCGCGTTTCCGTTGTTTCGCCGCCAGTTTTATCGTTGTTTTGGGTAATTCGCAGAGCTGGCATGCCATCTGGTGCACCGCATCAGGGAATACGTGATGAGGTGTTCATTTTTGTTTGAATTTGAGCTTAGACAATATCACCGGATTATTAAACGCTTAGTGTGGTCTATTTAAGCGGTTTGTTAGCAGGAATGTGATGTGATTGGTTTTTCTACAGATAAGTCGTCGTTTTTGAGAGGCGGAAAACAAAATCAGCGCAGGCTTGTATGTTAATTATGCAGTTGGTCACCCGCTTGTCATACTGAGTGTGCAAACATTGAACGACAATAAAAGCAAAGCATGGCCCGGTATACGGGAATGCTGAACCCGATAACCGGTTTGAGACACGGAGTGCAGAAGATGGCGAACGAGCAGGCAGAGACAGCTAAAGCAACGTCTCAGGTGTTGAGGCAACTGAAAGGAAAGCGGGTGCTGATTACAGGCACCTCGGGTTTTCTGGGTAAAGTGGTTCTGGAAAAACTCATCCGGACAGTGCCAGAGATCGGTGGTGTGTATCTGTTGATTCGAGCGAACCGAAAACATGCGGATGCCCGCAGTCGGTTTCTTGAAGAAATTGCGACCTCGTCCGTATTCGACCGCATGCGCGAAACCGATTCAGAAGCTTTTGAGTCGTTCCTGTCCGATAAGGTTCACTGCGTCACCGGAGAGGTCACCGAGCCTTCGTTCGGCATCGGGCAAGAGGCGTTTCAGCAGCTGGCAGGCGATCTGGATGCAGTCATCAACTCTGCGGCCAGCGTGAACTTTCAGGAAGCCCTTGATCAAGCCCTAAAGATCAACACGCTGTGTCTGGAAAATATTGCCGAGCTGGCACGATTGAATTCGCAACTCGCTGTATTGCAGGTATCGACGTGCTATGTGAACGGTATGAATAGTGGGCAGGTTAGCGAATCCATCATTAAGCCGGCTAAAAAGTATATACCGCGTTCGGAACATGGCTACTACGAAGTTGAAAAACTGATAGCGACTCTCCAAAGCAAAATTGATGACGAGCGAACCCGCTATAAGGGCAAGGCGTTGGAGAAACGATTGGTGGAGCTGGGGCTACGGGAAGCCCGTCGCTATGGCTGGAGTGATACCTACACCTTTACCAAATGGATGGGCGAGCAGCTATTGTTTAAGGCGCTGAAAGGGCGAAGTTTGACCATCGTTCGGCCTTCTATTATCGAAAGCGCTCTCGAGGAGCCAGCAGCCGGCTGGATTGAAGGGGTTAAAGTTGCTGACGCAATTATTCTGGCGTATGCCCGCGAGAAAGTGTCGCTGTTTCCGGGCAACCGTTCAGGTGTTATTGATGTTATCCCCGTGGATCTTGTGGCCAATTCAATCATTCTTGCGTTGGCAGAGGCATTGGTGGAGCCGAATACCCAAAGGATTTACCAATGTTGCAGCGGCAGTTCCAACCCGGTCACCATTGGCGAGTTTATTGATCACCTGCTGGCCGAAGCGAAAGCGAATTATGCAGCATACGATCATCTGTTCTACCGGAAGCCGTCTAAACCTTTTGTGGCGGTAAACCGAACCCTGTTCGAGCTGGTGGTGAGTGGCGTGCGTTTGCCACTCAGTTTAACCAATGGGGTGCTGAAACGTCTGGGAAGCCGCACCGATATGAAATGGCTGAGAAACCTGGATACCACTCAGTCACTGGCGACCATCTTCGGGTTTTACACCGCACCGGATTATATTTTCTGCAATGACGAGCTGCTGGCGTTAGCAAAACGCTTCGGGGATGTTGATAAGAGTTTGTTCCCGGTAGATGCTCGCGCAGTTGATTGGGAAATCTACCTGCGGAAAATTCATTTGGCCGGGCTCAACCGATACGCCCTGAAACCCCGAAAAAGCCAACGGGTGCGGGCGAAACAGCAAGCAAAACGTGCAGCTTGAATGCCCTTGAACGTTTGAGTGCTGCTCGAACGTTTATTCCCCTTCTATTCGTACGCAGGACGTTCGTCTAATTTATTTTGGACGTTCGTCTAATTCAATGTGTAGTGATTCACGTGTTGAACTACGTGTAACCATATTTTTGAACGCGGCACAGCGTTCCACCCGCCTTGAAACGACATTCGATAAAGATAACAACTCTTAGCAAGGGGAAGACGATGACAGATAAAAAGGTGTATCCGGTTCAACCCGATATAGCGAAAAATGCGTTGGTGACTGCCGAGCAATACGAGCATATGTATCGTCAGTCGGTTGAAAACCCGAACGAATTTTGGGGCGAGCATGGTAAACGTATTGATTGGATAAAGCCGTTTACCAAGGTGAAAAACAGCACCTACGATTACAATAACCTTTCTATTAAATGGTTCGAAGATGGCGTTTTAAACGCTTCAGCTAACTGTCTGGATCGTCACCTTGCTGACCGCGGCGACCAGACTGCGATTATTTTTGAAGGCGACGATCCCTCGGTTTCACGGAATGTGACCTACCGCGAACTGCACGAAGAGGTGTGTAAGTTTGCCAACGTGCTGAAAGAGCAGGGCGTCAAGAAAGGCGATGTGGTCACTATTTACATGCCGATGATCGTTGAGACTGCCGTTGCAATGCTGGCATGTGCCCGCATTGGTGCAATTCACTCGGTGGTTTTCGGCGGTTTCTCTCCCGAAGCTGTCGCCGCGCGTATTGTTAACGGCAAGTCCCGCTTTGTTGTCACGGCCGATGAAGGCCTGCGCGGTGGTCGGGCCATTCCTTTGAAGAAGAATGTCGATGCCGCCCTTAAGCATGAAAGCGAAGCCAACGTTGATTGTGTGATCGTGGTGAAGCGCACGGGCAACGATCAGGTGCCCTGGACCGAGGGCCGGGACGTTTGTTACGAGGACTTGATGGCGCATGCTTCCGCTGAATGCGACCCGGAGCCGATGAATGCGGAAGACCCGCTGTTCATGCTGTATACCTCCGGATCAACCGGTGCGCCGAAAGGTGTGTTGCATACCACTGGCGGGTACATGGTGTACGCCTCCATGACCCATCAGTACGTATTTGATTATCATGATGGCGATGTCTATTGGTGTACGGCTGACTTTGGCTGGGTAACGGGCCACAGCTATATCCTATACGGCCCGTTGGCGAACGGTGCGATTACCCTGCTGTTTGAAGGTGTGCCTAACTATCCAGACAGTTCACGGATGGGGCAGGTCGTCGATAAGCATAAAGTTAATATTCTATATACGGCACCTACCGCGATTCGTGCACTGATGGCCGAAGGCGCATCGTGCATGGATGGTACAACCCGCGACAGCTTACGTGTGTTGGGCTCGGTAGGTGAGCCCATTAACCCTGAGGCGTGGGAGTGGTACCACCGGGTCATTGGTAACAGTAAGTGCCCGATTGTGGACACCTGGTGGCAAACAGAAACCGGCGGTATTCTCATCGCGCCGCTGCCGGGCGCTGTTGATTTGAAGCCCGGTTCCGCTACCCGGCCGTTCTTTGGTGTCCAGCCCGCGCTGGTGGATAACGAGGGTAATCTGCTGGAGGGTGCCACCGAGGGTAACTTGGTGATTCTGGATAGCTGGCCCGGGCAGATGCGCACCATTTTTGGTGACCATGAGCGATTCATCCAGACCTATTTCAGCACCTATAAAGGGATGTACTTCACCGGTGACGGTGCGCGCCGGGACGAGGATGGCGATTACTGGATCACGGGTCGGGTTGATGACGTTCTGAACGTCTCGGGGCACCGCCTGGGTACCGCCGAGGTTGAAAGTGCGCTGGTCGCCCACGATAAAGTGGCCGAAGCTGCAGTGGTGGGCTATCCCCATGAAATTAAAGGCCAAGGTATCTATGTGTACGTTACCCTGATTCAGGGTGTAGAGCCGTCGGATGAGTTGAAGAAAGAACTGGTTCAGTGGGTTCGTAAGGAAATCGGGCCAATTGCATCACCGGATGTGATTCAGTGGGCTCCGGGCCTTCCGAAAACAAGATCTGGCAAGATTATGCGCAGGATATTGCGTAAGATTGCAGCCAATGAACATGACCAGCTGGGAGATACCTCCACGTTGGCCGATCCAAGCGTAGTGGATGAACTGATTGGTAGCCGGGCATCGAATTAATCGCCCGTGCTTGTCAGCCTATAACCTGTGAGGAATGTGTGGAATGACACAAACAATTATCGTCGCTGATGACCATCCTTTGTTTCGAGCAGCCTTGAAGCAGGCGGTCAACCAAGCGGTGCCAGATGCAAACACCGTAGAAGTGGACAGCATCAAGGCATTACAGGCGGCGGTAGAGGCCAACCCCGATGCTGACCTGATTTTGTTGGACCTGAATATGCCGGGCGCTCATGGCTATTCCGGGCTTGTGTTCATGCGTGGTCAGTATCCGGGATTGCCCGTGGTGGTTGTGTCTGGCTCTGAAGACTTGCAGGTTATGCGCCGTTCAGTGGACTACGGAGCATCTGGTTTTATCCCGAAAAGCGCGCCTCTGCCGACCATCACCGAAGGCATCCAGGCGGTTCTTGAAGGTGACGTATGGTTGCCGGAGGGCGTGGCCGATAAGATTGAACGCATGCAATCCGAGCCTACGGACTTTTCGGAGCGTTTGGCGTCCCTGACACCCCAGCAGTTCCGGGTGTTGGGTATGTTGGCGGAAGGGCTGCTGAACAAGCAGATTGCCTACGATCTGGATGTGTCAGAAGCCACCATTAAAGCTCACATTACAGCCGTATTTCGTAAATTGGGTGTGCGCAACCGCACCCAAGCGGTGATTGCTATCCAGCAAATGGAACTAGATCCCTCGGAGCAGTCGCTTTCAGGTGGTTGATGGTTGGTTTTTTGAGCGTTAGATAAGAAACGGGAGCCTTTCGGCTCCCGTTTTGTTTAGCCTGCGTAACCCAGTTTTTTGTTCACCAGATTAAATAATTCCCCGCCCTGCGACCATCGCTTGAAATTGTCGAGAAACTGTTCGGTCAGCGCCTGATTCCAGCCAATGAAATCGCCCGCCATGTGGGCCGTCATAATGACATTCTCTCGAGTCCAAAGCGGATGATCTTCCGGTAACGGTTCTTCTTCGAAGACATCGAGTGCCGCTCCGGCGATTTCCCCGTCATCCAGCGCTTTGATCAGAGCTTCGGTGTTCACGATGGGGCCGCGTCCGATATTGATCAAACGGGCGGATTTTTTCATCGAGGCAAAAGCTTTCTCATCGAACAGTCCTTCGGTCTGGGGTGTCAGTGGTGCGGCAATCACCACAAAATCAGCCTGTTCAAGTTGTTCATACAGAGCTTCATTACTGTGTACTGCATCGAAATCAGGATCTGATTCCCGGGCTGTTCTGGCAATCCCATGTGGGTGCATGCCAATCGCCCCGACCAAACGGCCGATTTGGCGGCCAATGGAGCCAGCCCCAACCACGAGCACTTGTTTTCCTTCAGCGCGCTCGGTGTCCCGGTGTTGCCACTGACGCTTGGCTTGCAGTCTGAGCGATTGGGGAAAGTCTTTGGCAAACATCAAAATGGTGCACAGCACGTACTCGGCGATGGTGCGGTCGAAAATACCGCGAGCGTTGGTCACCGTAACCTCACTGTCGATAAGGGCAGGGAACATCAGCGCATCGACACCGGCGCTGGTGGCGTGAATCCACTGCAGACGATCGGCCGAAGCCCAAGCAGACTCAAGCGCTTCGGTACGGAAGTCTGTCACCATCATCACGTCGGTGCCGGGCAGGGTTTCCCTCAGAGATTGTTCATCACAGGCGAAACGTAGTTCGGCCTGATCTTTAAGAGGCTCAATGCCCGGCGGCGTGGGATCATCGGGGGCGGTGAGCACGGTTACAACCGGTTTTCGGGACTCTGTCATGTCAGCTCCAGAAGGGGGTGGCAGTCAGTTTATTTATGCTTACACAGTCTGGTTGCCCGTAAGGCCGTGGTCAAATCAGTCGCTTTACTTGTAGACCCGGGGCTTCGTGCTACGCTCGAGGTAAGCCTTTATTCCCCTGACTGCAAGGAGGTGGACATGCCGGAACCGTTGAACAAGAGTGTAGGCCAGGCAACGTCTCGCAAGATGAAGTACCGGAAAGCGAAGGCCAGCTGGAATCCCGCAATGCAGGCCATTCCGGTATCCGGTATCCGTAAACTGGTGAATATGGCCTCCACCATGAAAGATGTCATCCATCTTTCCATTGGGCAGCCGGACCAACCCACACCGCCGCACATTATAGAGGCATATGTAGATGCGCTAAACGCCGGGCAAACCGGCTACACCATGGATGCCGGGCTGCCCGAGCTTCTGGTGGCGCTGCGCGATTATTACGGTAAACGTTACAACCGGAAGCTCACCCGGGACAATATCCTGATCACCAGTGGCGCGACCGAGGCTTTGTATCTGGCGATTTCGGCCACCTCGGCACCGGGCCGACAGTTCCTGGTGACCGACCCATCGTTCCTGCTCTATGCACCGCTGATCCGGATGACCGGCGGTGAAGTGAAATACATCCCAACCTACGCTGAAAACAATCACCAGCTTGACCCTGATGATGTGATCAAAGCCATGGGGTCGCGCACGTTTGCGTTGGTTCTGAATAACCCTAATAACCCCACAGGAGCGGTTTACCCGCGAAGCACCGTAGAGACGATTCTGGAGGAGTGTGCGTACCGGGGTATTCAGGTCTATGCCGATGAGGTGTACGACCATATGCTGTTTGATGACGACGATTTCGCCAGTGTGCTCAGTTGCGCGGTCGATCTCGACAATATTATGTGTATCAGCAGTTTTTCGAAAACCTACAGTATGGCGGGTCTGCGAGTGGGCTGGGTTATCTCAAGCCAGGCGGCCATCAAATCGTTACGGCGTTACCATATGTTTACGACGTCGGTCGCCAATACTCCGGCTCAGTTTGCTGGAGTTGCAGCGCTGACAGCGGAGCAGCATTGCGTTCAGGATATGGTGAGCATTTATCGCGAGCGTCGGGACAATATCGTCAAACTGATTGATCGCACACCGCACCTGACCGGATACAAGCCGGGGGGTGCCTTCTATGCCTTCCCCAATTTGCCGCCCCATGTAGACGGCTCTGATGTGGCGTTGCGGATGCTGAAAGAAACCGGCGTCTGCGTGGTGCCGGGGGATGCCTTCGGTGACCATTGCACCAATGCGCTGAGGTTCAGTTTCTCGCTCACGTGCGAGCGAATGAATGAAGCCTTCGACCGCATTATTCCCTGGATGGCGAAACAGAAATTCTGATACAGGACTGTAAGTTGTCAGTTCCCGGGAGATCCCTCACTATAGGAGTCTTCCGAGGAGACTGACTAATGAAAGACATGCTGAAACCGATTGTGAGTTTAACGCTGATGTTTGCCGTCGTTCTGGCAAGCGGATGTGCCAGTTTTTCCCCGTACTCCATTACCGAAGGTGAAGTGGAACAGCACTTGAAGAATGCGGTGGCTAAATACGATCGCGAACAGCTTCAAAGCGGCTCTCCGCTTAGTCTTAGTTTGACGGATGCGGATATTACTCTGGGCCCCGATGGCCGCGATGTCGCGATTATTGATTTGAAGGGGCAGGTTGCCCTGAATGCACTTTTGGCCAAGCTGCCGGTAGATCTTGCCCTTAAAGTAGAGGGCGCGCCGGTTTATGACAGCCAAGAGAAAGCGGTGTACATACGCCGCTTGCAGCTTTTGGAAAGCTCCATTGACTCGCCGTTCTTCAAAGGGGACCTGGGTCCAGTGACAGACTCTGTCATGAGGGTAGTGGCCCAGATGCTTGAAACCATGCCGGTGTACCGATTGGATGAGACAAGCACCGCCCAGCGCTTGTTAGGTGTGGTGCCAATGGATATTCGGGTTGCCCGCGGTCGATTGGAACTGGTTATGGCGGAGTAAAACTCCGCGTTGACAACAACACCATAAGAAAAAGGTCCGGATGAATGAGTGTCATCCGGGCCTTTTCTGTTTGGACAGCCTGCTCACGCCGTTGCTTTCAGCGCCTCTTCAAAGATGCGAGTGGCTTCGTCGATCTGCTCCTGATTGACGATCAGTGGCGGGAGCCAGCGCACGATTTCCTGATAGGGACCGCAGCGCAACATCAGCAAACCGCGTTTCTCGCACTCTTTGAGAAGGTTGCCGGCACGCTCACCGTCCGGGGCATCGCCGCGGCGCATTTCTACACCCAGCATCAGGCCCATGCCTCGAATGTCCGCCATGTCCGGGTAGTCTTTCTTCAGCGATTCCAGATTGCTGCGCAGGCGCTTACCCATGCGCTCCGCGTTATCGACGAGGCCTTCCTCTTTGATCACATCAATGGTGGCGATGGCGGCTGCCGCTGAAACCGCGTTGCCGCCGTAGGTGCCGCCTTGAGAGCCAGGCCAGCCTTTGGCCATGGTTTCTTCTGATGCGGCCAGCGCGGAGATAGGGAAGCCGCTGGCTAGGCCTTTGGCGATCAGGATGGCATCGGGCGTGACCCCGAAGTGATCGTGAGCCCAGAACTTGCCGCTGCGGCCGAAGCCTGCTTGCACTTCATCAAACACCAGCATAATGCCGTGTTTGTCGCAGCGTTCTCTTAGCCCCTGCATGAACCTGGTGTTCGCCGGAACATAACCGCCTTCGCCTTGAACGGGTTCAATGAACATGGCAGCCGTTTCCTTGGGAGCAGAATAGGTAACAAAAATGCGGTCCAGTTCTCGCAAACAGAAATCGGTGGCTTCCTCTTCGCTCCAGCCGTAGTGAAATGCGTGAGGGAATGGGGCCACAACAACGCCGCTCATCATCGGACTGACACCGGCTCGCAAGCCGACGCTCGACGTGGTGAGAGAAAGCGAGCCCATGGTGCGGCCATGAAAACCACCGTGGAATACGATGATGTTTGGCCGTTCTGTCGCTTGGCGCACCAGGCGAATAGCCCCCTCAACAGCCTCGGTACCGGCATTGGAAAAAAAGAAAGCATTCAAAGGGTCTGGCGTAAGCTCCCCCAGTTTCTCGGCAAGCTCGGGCAGCCGAGGATTCATGACGGTTGTTGCCTGGGCATGAACCATGGTGGCGACTTGTTTCTGCGCAGCCTCCACGACTTTCGGGTGGCAGTGCCCGGTACTGGTTACCCCGATACCGGATGTGAAATCCAGATAGCGCCGGCCTTCCGGGTCAATAATATAAGCACCTTCGCCTTTGGCGGCAGTGACACCTGTGGCTTGTTTCAGCAAAGGGGACAGCTTGCCCTTATGGTCGGTCATTGATTACCTCCCGGAATGAATTTGGAAACTCACTAGCAGCCTAGTCACGAGGTTAGACGTTTACAAATGGCGTCTTTGATTTCCTGAGTGTCGCGTTGTTCGGAGCCTTTTTCGGTAAGGTCGGCCGCTACCGCATCGAACAATTCTTTACCGGCAACGGCGAGTTTGGAATCTTTTTGCCCCAGCCATTCCAGCATGCGCGCGGTGGTGAACAGCATGGCGGTAGGGTCGGCGATGCCTTTGCCGGCAATGTCGGGTGCGCTGCCGTGAGTCGGTTCGAACATGGACGGCATGTCGGTGTCAGTCGGGTTCAGATTGCAGGAAGGGGCGACACCCATCCCGCCAGAAAGCACTGCAGCCAGATCGGTCAGAATGTCGCCCTGCAAGTTGCTGGCAACCACCACGTCGAACGCCCAAGGGCATTGGACGAACTTCATGCAGGCAGCATCCACCAGCTCATGATGGGTTGCGACATCAGGATAGTCTTTGCTGACGGCTTCGAAGACTTCCGTATATAAATCACCCCAGTGCCTCAGGGCATTGCGTTTGGTGATCACGCAGACCTGGCTTTCGCAAGAACGTCCGTCCAGTGTTTTGAACGTTCTTACACGCTCGTGTTTGGCGCGTTCAGCGGCGCGCTTTCGGGCTTGTTCGAAACCGTAGCGGATAATGCGTTCGGTAGCCCGGTGCGTGAACACTTCCATCTGGGTAGCGACTTCGTCGGTTGTGCCCTGGCGGAGCCGACCGCCTTGGCTGACGTATTCGCCTTCGCTGTTTTCACGAATCACCAGCATGTCGATATCTTTGGCTCGATCGTCTTTCAGGTACTGGCGTGCGCCGGGCAGAAGTCGGGCGGGCCGTTCGCAAACCCATTGGTCAAAGCCTTTGCGCATCTCGAGAAGAGGCGAAAGAGAGACGCTGTCAGACAACAAATAGCGGTCAGGATCGTTAATCGGGCCGGGGTCGCCCAGTGCGCCTAACAGGATGGCATCGTAGGCCTTGAGTTGCGCCAGCGCATCGGTTGGCCAGCTTTCGCCGTGTTCTTCGTGCCAGGCATGAGACGGCCAAGGGAAACGTGTCCATTCCAGTGCCAGTAGGTGTTTGGCGCGTAACGCTTCCAGACAATGGATAGCGGCTGCGACTACCTCCGGGCCAATGCCGTCGCCGGGAGTAACTGCGATACGGGTGGTTTGGGTCATTCCCGAACCTCCTGAACAGTGTGGGGTAAGCGGATTTAACACCCCCCAGTGTAGCCCTGACACGACTATATGCCAGTTCTCGCAAGCACCAATCTCATAGCTCTGTTGTGCGTTATGACGGATGATGGTTATAGTGGCTGAACGTTTGACTTAGACCTCTATTAACCTCCCGAATACAGGATCTTCAAGTGCTCTATCGGATTGTCACGCTCATTGGTGCACTCGTCTTTGTGGCGGCATTGTTTGGTTTGATCTGGATCTTCTGCAAGAAGTTCCTTGAGCATCACGGTGTGCAGGAACCGATATCAGAGCGGGCCACAGCACTGGCCACCTGGACCTTCGCCGGCATTGCTATCGGCCTTGTGTTTGCTGTGGTTGGCGCTTTTGTTCTGGGGCCTTGGGCGTTCTATCGCACACTACTGGGTCACAACGTGAACGTCTCCAGTGGCGCAGCGATTTGGTGGGGCTTTGGTATAGTCGCGGTGTCGTTAGCCATCACCGCAGCCAGCTTTATGGGCTTTTTGATGCTGGTGGGAGCCTACTAGCTTTCCTGTAGATCCCGCAGTAGCTCCCGGAACCACACCAGCGCAGGCTCCCGTTCGTAAGCTTTGTGCCAGTACAAGTGCACATCAATCGAGGGCATTTCACCGGGCGGAATCATCACCTCCACCTCTGCGCGTTCGGCAATGATCTTGGCGTACGTCTCGGGCATGGTGAGCAGCAAATCCGAGGTTTCGGCGACACGACACGCCGCATAATAGTGCTGGCAGCGCAAGCGGATGTCTCGCTGCGCGCCTTGCCGGGACAGCGCAAAGTCCTCCAAGCCGGGGCCCTCGCTTCGGGACGAAACCAGTACGTGTTTGGCCTCCAAATAAGACTCCATGGTCAGCTCCTTTTGCGTGGCCGGATGGTTCTTCCGGGCCAACACCACGAGCCTGTCTTGCCGAAGCAGTTCGTGACTGGTCTGGTTACTGACAGGCAGTAAGACATCAATCGCAAAATCCAGCTTGCCCGCCGCTAATTGGGTTTCCATTTCTCGTCTTGCCACCCGTTGGCTGGAAATTTCCATGTCGGGGTAGGGTTCCAGTCGGTTTATAAGCGACGGAAGAAACGTCGACTCCAGAACGTCTCTCAATCCCAGCGCGTAGGTTTTGCGCTGACTGGCGGGGTCAAAGGCATGAAACTGGTTGACCGCACTTTGCACCTGATTCAGGCCCGGCCGCATCGATTCCAGAAAACGCCGCGCCAATGGGGTTGGCACCATTTGATTGCCCTGACGGGTAAACAGCGGGTCGTCAAAGTGATCCCGTAACCGGGCGAGTGAATGACTCACCGCGGGCTGAGTCAGGTGCAGGGCCTTGGCAGCACGGGTCAGACTGCCTTCCCGATAAATCGTGTCGAACACGTGCAGCAGGTTAAGATCGAGTCGATTCAGGGCCATGATGAACGTCCGCTTTCTGAATAAGTAGTGGTAATGATAAACGATAAGAACAATTCAGTCGCGTAATAGCGCATTGCCTTCTAGACTGGTTGCCATCTGATCGAAAGTGCGCCCCGGAACCTGGGGCTGGTAAGCGCGAGGAGCTGCACCATGGATTTCAATATTTCCGAGAAAGGCCAAGATTACCTTAAGCGCGTGAAAGCGTTCATGCGTGATGAGATTTACCCGATTGAAGAGCAATACCATAAAGACCTGGCTGCCCAGGAAAACCGCTGGGTTGTTCTGCCGATCATCAGGGAACTGAAAGAAAAGGCCAAAGCTCAAGGCCTTTGGAACATGTTTTTCCCGGATGAAAAACACGGTTGTGGCTTGTTGAATTCTGACTATGCCGTGATTGCCGAGGAAACCGGTCGCAGCTTTATTGCGCCGGAGATCTTCAACTGCAACGCGCCTGACACTGGCAACATGGAAGTGCTGATCCACTACGGCTCAGACGAACAGAAAGCGGAATGGCTACCGCAATTAATGAGCGGCGAAGCCCGCTCTGCGTTCTTCATGACAGAGCCTGCGGTTGCCTCCTCGGATGCCACCAACATGGAAGCTTCGGCCGTTGTTGATGGCGACGAAGTGGTCCTGAACGGCCGCAAGTGGTGGAGCACCGGCGTTGGTCATCCCGACTGCAAAGTGGGTATCTTCATGGGCGTCACCGATCCCGACGCTCAAAAACACCGCCGTCATTCTATGGTGTTGGTGCCAATGGACACCCCGGGCATCACCATCGAGCGCATGCTGCCGGTTTTCGGTGCGTATGATGAGCCATACGGCCATGGCCAGGTATTGTTCGAAAACGTCCGCTTGCCGAAGAGCGCCATCATTGCCGGCCCGGGCCGTGGATTCGAAATCGCCCAGGGGCGTTTAGGGCCAGGCCGTGTACACCACTGTATGCGTGCGATCGGTGCTGCCGAGCGTACTCTGGAGTTGATGGTTAAGCGTTCCATGAGCCGCGAAGCGTTTGGTCGCCCACTGGCGAAACTCGGCGCCAACCCGGATGTTATCGCCAATGCCCGCATGAACATCGAACAGGCGCGGTTGTTGACGTTGAAGTGTGCTTGGGCGCTGGATACCAAGGGCATCATGGGGGCGTTGCAGGAGGTTTCCATGATCAAGGCGGTGGTGCCGGCGATGTTGCAGCAGATTGTGGATGATGCGATTCAGATGCACGGTGGTGGTGGTGTCAGCGATGACGACTTCCCGCTGACCGCACTGTTTGCCTATGCACGTGTTCTGCGATTGGCTGATGGTCCTGATGAAGTTCATCGGGCGATGGTGGCCCGCCTTGAGCTTCGCAAATATAAGTCTTGAGATTTGGGAGTATGGGGTCTTCTAGCCTGATGGTTAGGTGATGGGTGGCCATCGGGGTGGGGCTTCTGAAAACCGCTCCTTCGGCACCCCTGCGGGGTCCGGCCCGCAATCGTAGATTGCGGTCGTTCGGCTGTCGCATGAAGCTTTGCTTCATAAGCGCTCGGCCGAACCCATGTGGCGCTTCTGCTTCGCCATCCATGGCTACGCACATTTTCAGAAGCATCACCCCGCCGTCCCCTATCAGACATTTGCGGGATGCCAAGAAAACCCATGATGTTTCAGTGATGGCTTTTGAGCAGCTTACTGAAAAGTTTGGGAGTTGGTGCCGGATAGAGCTTTCCAAAAATGTCGTAGGCCATGGATGGCCGGAGAGAAGCGCACATGGATGTGCTTGTAGCGGTTTTTGGAAAGCTCTATCCGGCACCAGCTCTTACTCGGACGAAGATAATAGACTCCAAACTAAACGGAGAAAAACACGAATGACACAGCGAGTATTCATAACCGGCGGAGCCAGTGGCTTGGGCCGGGCGATTGCATTGCGGTACGCGAAAGAAGGTGCCAAGGTCTGCATTGGGGACATCAACCCGGAGCAGGGCATCGCGGTTGAGAAAGAGCTGAACAACGCCGGTGGCGAAGGCTACTTCGTAGAATGCGATGTTCGCCGCCTGAGCGATTTCGAGAAAGTCCGGGACGATCTCGTGGAAAAGTGGGGCGGTGTAGACGTTGTGGTCAACAACGCCGGCGTAGCCTCCGCAGGGGCTATTGAAGACACCACCATCGGTGACTGGGAATGGATCCTCGATATCAACGTACTGGGCGTGGTTCGCGGTTGTAAGGCCTTTACTCCCTTGTTTAAAGAACAGGGTTCCGGCGCGTTCGTTAACATCGCCTCAATGGCCGGGCTCATGCTTGCGCCGTTGATGAACAGCTACAACGTCTCCAAAGCCGGCGTGATCGCACTGTCTGAAACCCTGAGCCAAGAACTTCGGGATTCCGGAATACACGTGAGCTGCGTATGCCCGGCGTTTTTCCAGACCAACCTCACAAACGGAATGCGCTCGGATATTCCGGGTATCCAGCAGAACGTTAACAAACTGATGAAGCGTTCCAGCATTACCGCAGAAGACGTTGCAGACGATATCTACCGCAGCGTGAAGGGCAAAGATTTCTGGGTGCTGCCCCACGTCAAAGAGCGCCGTATGTGGATGCTCAAGCGCCATGCGCCGAAAGCGTTTGATTGGTTGATGCACCAGGAAACCAAGCGTTGGATGGGTAAAATGGGTAGCAAAAGCAACGCCTGAACCGCCAAGCTTGCTCTAGGATCACAGGAGAGAATGAATGACACAGATTGATCAGGCCGTAGACATCCGGGAAGGCGAAGAACTGGACATCCAAGTGGTTGATCAGTTTATGAAGCAAGCCATTCCCGGTTTGGAAGGCCAGCCCTCCATCAAACAGTACCCGGGTGGCGCGTCGAACCTGACCTATCAGGTGGACTACGGTGACCAGTCCTACGTACTGCGCCGGCCGCCGTTCGGGAAGATCGCCAAGTCCGCCCACGACATGCTGCGCGAAGCGCGGGTGATGGAGGCGCTGAAGCCGGTTTACCCGTATGTGCCCAACATCGTCGCCATCTGCGACGATCACAGCGTGCTGGGTTGTGACTTCTACGTGATGGACCGGCTCAAAGGCATCATTCTGCGTCAGGATTTCCCTAGCGACCTTGAACTCAGCGAAGCGGATACACGAAAACTGTGCCTGAACGTGATCGACAAGCTGGTTGACCTCCACACCGTGGATGCCAAAGCTGCAGGCTTGGACACACTGGGTAAAGGTGCCGGTTATGTTCAGCGTCAGATTGGTGGCTGGAGCGATCGATTCCGCAAAGCGCGCACCGAAGACGTGGGTGATTTTGAAGCCGTAATGAGCTGGCTGAACGACAAAATGCCAGACGATATTGCGCAAGTGGTTATCCACAACGATTACCGCTTTGATAACGTGGTGCTCAACCCCGACAACCCGTTCGAAGTGATCGGTGTGCTGGATTGGGAAATGGCCACTATCGGCGACCCACTGATGGATTTGGGCAATACATTGGCCTACTGGATTGAGGCCGATGACGAAGGCCCGTTCCAGATGCTGCGCCGTCAGCCCACCCATCAGCCGGGCATGCTGACCCGTAAGGAAGTGGTGGAGTACTACATGGAAAAATCCGGGTTCCGGGCTGATAACTTCGATTTCTATGAAATCTATGGTTTGTTCCGGTTGGCGGTGATTGTCCAGCAAATTTATTACCGCTTCTACAACGGCCAAACCAAAGACAAGCGCTTTGCCGCCTTTGGCCACGCTGCGAACTATCTCGAGAAGCGTTGTCTGCGCCTGATCAGTGAGAGCAGTCTGTAATGGCAACGATTTATTTGGTGCGCCACGGCCAAGCGAGTTTCGGGAAAGAAAATTACGACCAGCTTTCCAAACGCGGTTGGGAGCAGGGCAAAGTGCTCGGCCGTTGGCTGGCGGACAAAGTGGAGCCGGGGGCCATCTTCGGCGGCAATCTCCAGCGCCATCGCGAAACCGTGGAAGCGCTGGCGACCGGTTATGGCGCTGCCTTGCCGGATATGCAGGTACTCGAAGGCCTGAACGAGTTTGACCATATTGAAGTGGTCGAACGCTTGCGCCCGGAATGGGCGGACAAGCAAACGATGGCGCGAGATCTGGCGAGCTTTCCAAAGCCGGCCCGGGCGTTTCAGATGGCCTTTGAAAAGGCGGTGAAGCGTTGGGTAAGCGGCGAATACGATGACGAGTACGCTGAAACCTGGCAAGGCTTCAAACAACGGGTGAACCACGCACTGGATCAGCTGACCGAAATGGCCGACGGCGCGGATGTGGTGGTTTCCACCTCGGGAGGGCCGATTGCCGTGATTGCCCAGAATTTGCTGGAGCTGTCCGACCAAAAAACGCTGGAAGTAAACAGTGTGATTGCCAATACCAGCGTTTCGCGAATTCTCTACTCCGGCTCACGGCGTAGCCTGGCCGTATTCAATAACTATAGCCACCTAGAAGCGGAGAACCCCGCTCTGGTGACCTTCCGATAACACTGAGGAACAACTATGAGCAACGCGAACCTGTTTGATCTGACTGGCAAAGTCGCCCTGGTAACCGGCGCTAGCCGTGGCATCGGCGAAAGCATTGCCCGTACTCTGGCGACCTACGGTGCTCACGTGATTGTCAGTAGCCGTAAAGTGGATGACTGCGAAAAGGTTGCCAGCAGTATTCGCGACGCTGGCGGCAGTGCCGAAGCTGTGGCCTGTCATATTGGTGAAATGGACCAGATCGAAGCCACTTGGGAACACATCGCCAAGACCCACGGCAAGCTGGATATTCTGGTGAACAACGCGGCGGCCAATCCCTACTTTGGCCCGGTTGAAGACACTGACCTTGGTGCCTTCCAGAAGACTGTGGACGTGAACATTCGCGGTTACTTTTTCATGTGCGCCCGTGGTGCTCAGTTGATGAAGAAAAATGGCGGCGGCTCCATCGTGAACGTGGCGTCTGTGAACGGCGTGAATCCAGGGCATTTCCAGGGCATTTACTCAGTAACCAAAGCTGCAGTCATCTCTATGACCAAGTCTTTCGCCATGGAGCTGGGGCAGCAGAATGTGCGGGTTAACGCCTTGCTGCCTGGCCTGACGGACACCAAATTTGCCAGTGCCCTGACCACCAACGAAGCCATCAAGAAACAAGCCATGGCTCATATCCCCATGAAGCGCGTAGCGGATCCGGACGAGATGGCCGGTACAGTGCTGTATCTGGTATCGAACGCCTCTAGCTACACCACAGGTGCGTGCATCAATGCGGACGGTGGTTACCTGACTATCTAAATACGACTGGTGATGACAAGAAGGGGCGGTTGACGAGAGTCATCCGCCCCTTCTTGGTAAAAAGCCGTATGGCAAAATATGTCCCGCTTACTATCATGTTGCAGCTTCTCACAGGTCAACGTGTTCGCCGCCTTGCGTGTCGGCTGCTTGATCGGGTTGTTTATTGCTCATGACACCAGAATCGGGAAGGAAAGCATGTCCACATACAAGCAAGCCCGTGTCCGCCAGTTTGTTTTTGCCTTTTATATGTCCGGTATCATGTCGTTGTTGATGTCCGGGATTATTACCTTGATCAACACGGGTTTGGCTGACGGCTTTTTCCATCGCTGGGGCGCGGCTTTTGTTGTCGCGTGGGCGGTGGCATTTCCTCTAGTCAGTTTTATTGCGCCCTTGGCGGGAAGGATTGCGGACTGGACGATGGTCAGGCTGTTTGGCAACGATCGACAGTCAGGCTGAGGAATTGACCGTGCGCACAATGCGCACGGTGCCAACCGTTATCAGGCAGTTATTGGACAGACGACTTAGGGTTGTCATCCGCCGATTGAGACAAGGCCAGCCCCACAGGGGGCCGGTAATGCAACGAATGCAGAACTCGATCAAGTACCGCCCCGCCATTCCAGGCCGGGTCGTTGTTTACCATGCCAACCACAGCCCACGTAGTATCGTTATTGTCCCGGGCAAATCCGGCAATTGAGCGAACATCCTGCAAGTAGCCGGTTTTGATTCGCCCTTCACCTTTCAACCCGGTGTTGCGCAACCTCCGCGCCATGGTGCCGTCCATCGCGATGATGGGCATTGAAGTCATTAAATCCGACGCGTAGGGGCTGTTCCAGGCATGAAGCAGAATCTGCGCCCCTTGCCGGGCTGAAATTCGACCGTGGCGGGTAAGGCCGGCACCATTGTCGATCACCATGCCGTTTGTGTTTACTCCCTTTTCTTCAAGCCATTCGTAGATTGCGCGGATGCCCGCGACCCGGTCGTCCTGCTCATCGTCTTTTCGGAGTTCAGCGCCGATGGTGAGCAATAATTGCCGAGCCATCACGTTGCTGCTCCATTTATTGATGTCGCGCACCATCGTCACCAAATCGGGTGACGTAGAGCGCATCACAAGGCGGGCATTTTTCGGCGTTTCTTCAAACCGGTCTCCACCATGAATAACAACGTCTAGCTCGGAGAACAACGAACGAAGCGTGGAGGCAGAATAGCGGTCATGGGGAAGCAATGACATATAGCTCGTAGCCCGGCACCCTTGCGGCAGTTCGCCGGTCACCTTTACCGTTACTTTCTGGTTGTTGTGAAACACCGGTTGCCACTTGAAGTTTCTGCGGGAAGGGCAGGGGCCCTCGGCCACGGCTGTTATCCGGTTATCGATTGTGACGTCGTTTAAATTGGGGGTGACCCAAGCTTGAGTGCCACGTTCGTCGGCTCTTACTTGCAGGTGGAGCAAGTTGAAATTGGTGAGGTAGCCGGAGGGCTCCACCAAGAAAGGCGCGTGTGGATTGTTGCCATTGTCATGAAAGACCGGAAGCCCACCATCAATTTCGAAATAGCTGCCATCCAGCACAAGATCCCCGGTGACTTGGCGAATGCCCATGTCTTTGAGTTCTCGGAGCGTGCTCCATAGGCGCTCAAGGTTAAGCTTGGGATCTCCGCCAAAGCGAACGTATAAATCGCCTTCGAGGGTGTCTCCCACCATTGCACCATCAGTCAGGAAGTCAGTGTTCCAGTGGTGCGTAGGGCCCAGGAGTTCCAGTGCCGCATAGGTGGTTACCAGCTTCATGATTGAGCCCGGGCTCATGAGTTGGTCAGCGTTTACATACTGCTCAATGCCCGGGCCGTTTAGAGGTATGGCGGCAACGCTCAACGCTTCATCGCTATTCAGGGATTTCTCGGCGTAGGCACGAATTTCCGACGCCCACAGGCGGGAATTAGAAACGGCTTCGTTGGTGTTACCGCTTTCAGCGAGGGCAGGCGCGGCCAGCGTGCTGAGCACGGCCACCGCCGCCAGCAGGTTTTTCTGTGTGGATCGTACCCTTTGCAGGTGTTTTTTAGCCTGTGTGTGCAGCCGCTGCATACCCTGAACCCGTGATTGGCATTTTTTCTAACCATAGCTTATTCGGCTTATTTCTACTATGCAGAAACATTACACATGACGTTAAAAAATGACGTTATGTGTATTGTTTCTGAAGGTTTTTGTTCAATGGGGTGGCAACGTTTTGTTAATCAGTAGGTTACAGTGGGCTGCGGTCATGGCGACAGGGCCAATGGTTGAAGCGTCATTTGTGTGACAATGACGAACCCCTTCGTTTTCTATAGGAATACACCATGCTTCGAGCTCTCAAACATTCCGTTAACGTGTTGGAATCGGTTGCAACGTCTTCATTCTCGGCCTGGCGAGGGTGCTTAGTTGTGAAACCGGCTGTTCAGCCGCAAAAGCCCTTGGTTTTATACGACATCGAAGCTTGTCCATACTGCCGAAAGGTGCGTGAAGTATTCACAGCGCTTCATTTGGATGTGGACATACGGCCATGCCCTAAAGGCGGCCAAGTGTTTAGGCGTGAGGCTGAGATGCTGGGCGGCAAGCAACAATTTCCGTTGCTGGTAGATCCGAATACAGACCAGGTAATGTATGAGTCAGAACAGATTATCGAATATCTGTTTAGTCAGTACGGTGGCTGTTCAGTGCCCGGTTACTATGAGACAAAAGCGGGGCAGTTCGTTTGGGGAGCGGCGGCTTCAGCGAGCAGTGAGCTGAGGGGTATGCGGGTTGAACGTGCCAAGCGTCCGGAGCAGAGCCTGCACCTGTGGAGTTTTGAAGGCAGTCCGTTTTCACGGCTGGTCCGTGAAAAACTGTGCGAGTTCGAGCTTCCGTACACGTTACACAACCTCGGTAAAGAGCACTGGACTGAATTCGGCCCTGCGTTCCAGCGCATCAAACCGGGCCCATACAAGCCGCAGCCCGGTGGAAAGCGCGACGCTTTTTTCCAAGAACACGGTCGGGTTCAGGTGCCGTATCTGGAAGATCCGAACACCGGTGTGAAACTGTTCGAGTCTAAGCAGATCGTCGATTATTTAGAAAAAGAATACGCCCTCTAAGCCCATGGATTAAGCTGGCTTCGGGGTAGTATTTCCGCCCCGAGCCGGTATGATCAGCGCGGTTATTTCAGCTGCTTTGGGAGAATGTGATGTATACAGGTCGGTGCTTGTGTGGCGATGTTCGTTTTGAGTATGAAGGCGCCCTTGGCCCGATTTCTCTGTGCCATTGCAGTCAATGCCGGAGGGCTCATGGCAGTGCTTTCTCGGCCAGTGCGCCGGTACAGAAAGTGCGTTTTCGGTATGTGGCCGGCGAAGAGCAGGTTACAGAGTATGAATCCCGGCCGGGCAAGTATCGTGCGTTCTGTAGCCGTTGTGGCAGTCACCTTTATAGCAGGCTGGATGCCATTTCGGGGATTCTTCGTTTGCGGATCGGTGTGATCAACGAGCCGATTGCGGCCAAGCCGGCCCGTCATATCTATGTCGGCTCAAAAGCGGAGTGGTTCGATATTACCGATGAGCTGCCCCAGTATGAAAAAACGGAACGCACGAACGATCCGTTTTGAACGCAACGCCCCCGGATGTTCTGCTTGCCAATCTAAATGACATTGATTATCATTTGTCTTGTGAGGTAAGGGCTAACTAAGGGGGGCAATATGCAGCAGGAAGCGTTAGAAGGTATCAAACTGGCCGTGTGTGCCGTGGCATTGGCCGTGTTCGCCGTTGCTGTTATGGCGCTCCTCTAATTTGTTTTTCGAGCGTTTCGCTGTAACCAACGGTCCAGTTGGTTGGCAAACTCTTTGCGGTCCGCCTGGCCAAACGGCGCCGGGCCACCAGTGACTTGCCCCGCATTCCGCATTTCTTCCATAAAGTTCCGCATCGCCAAGCGCTGGCGAATGTTCTCTTTCGTAAAAGCCTGTCCCCGTGGATTAAACACGGTCGCCCCCTTCTCGATGGCTTCCGCTGCCAGAGGGATATCTTGCGTGATGACCAGATCCCCTTTTGTCATCTGATCCATTATCTCGTTATCGGCAACGTCGAAGCCTTGCGGTACTTGGCGACGGCTGATGAATGGGCTTGGCGGCAGGGTAATCACATGGTTTGCAATGAAGGTCGTTTGAACCTTCCAACGGGTAGCTGCGCGGCAGATGATTTCCCTGATGGGCACGGGGCAGGCGTCGGCATCGACCCAGATCGGCATTTCAGTGTCCTTTCGTTCATTGGCTAAAGCGGCAGTTTACCTGTTCTTGTGGCGGCTGCGAGAACAACTTTTCACGCAGTGTTATAATCTGCATCTCATCCCATTAACAGGAAATGATAATGTCTCAACTGCCACCGTGCCCTAAGTGCAATTCTGAATTCACCTACGAAGACGGCGTTCAGCTGGTTTGCCCAGAGTGTGCTCACGAATGGACTGAGGCTGAACAAGCGGAAGCTGAAGCCGGAAAGGTGATTCGGGA
This sequence comes from Marinobacter litoralis, assembly GCF_003336705.1. Classification (GTDB taxonomy): domain Bacteria; phylum Pseudomonadota; class Gammaproteobacteria; order Pseudomonadales; family Oleiphilaceae; genus Marinobacter; species Marinobacter litoralis. The sequence goes on from NZ_QMDL01000001.1 coordinate 258,711, forward strand.
TTCCAACGGTAATGAACTTCAGGACGGTGATACGGTTACCGTGATCAAAGACCTTAAAGTGAAAGGTTCCAGCTCTGTTGTAAAAGTGGGTACCAAAGTGAAGAACATCCGTCTGGTTGAGGGTGATCACGATATCGACTGCAAGGTTGACGGCATCGGTCCGATGAAGTTGAAATCCGAGTTCGTCAAGAAAGCCTGATTGCTCCCCCTCCATTTGATCTATTGCATCCCATCGTCTAAATATTAAACAGGGTGTCGGCTGGCACTCTGTTTAATCCCACAGCGTGCAACCCACGCTAACAATAAGACGAAGACTCCAACACTGGAAGTGCCCGCCATAAGCAGGCATAGGTTCAGTCGGGCTGATATCGTACAGCCGGGGGCAGGAGGATGGGATGAAAGAACTCCATGAGTTTCATGTGGATAGCACACGCTATCTGGATGAGGATGGCAGGCCGCTCGGAGCCCTGCCTAGCCAATCCGGTAACACAGATCGGGTTCTGGCTGCCTACCGCAATATGGTGCTGGCGCGCACCTTGGATTCCAAAGCAATTGCACTTCAACGTACCGGCAAATGCGGCACTTATCCTTCGGTCCTTGGGCACGAAGTAATCGGTACGGTCATTGGTCAGAGCATGGCCAAGACCGATGTCTTTGTTCCCTATTATCGTGATCAAGCTGCTCATCTTCTCCGAGGTGTGTCCCTGAAAGAATTGCTGCTGTATTGGGGCGGCGACGAGCGTGGGAGTGCGTGGCAAAACTGCCCTGAAGACCTACCCATTGCGGTTCCCATTGCCACCCAATGCGGTCATGCCGTGGGCGTTGCATCGGCGTTTCGGATTCGAGGTGAAGACAGGGCGGTTGTTTGCTGCATCGGCGACGGCGGCACGTCGAAAGGCGATTTCATGGAAAGCCTGAACCTTGCCGGGGCATGGCATTTACCCGTGGTCTTTGTTGTTATCAATAACCAATGGGCCATTTCGACGCCTCGCAGTTTGCAGAGTGGGGCAGAAACCATTGCTCAGAAAGCCATTGGTGCCGGTTTGCCCGGGCACATTGTTGATGGCAATGATTACTTCGCGTGTACCGAAGCTTTGGATAATGCCCTCAAACGCGCCCACGACGGCAAAGGGGCGACGGTTATTGAAGCCGTAACCTATAGGTTGGGTGATCACACCACCGCCGACGATGCCACCCGTTACCGCAGCGCCGATGAGCTTAAGCAGGCGTGGGAAAAAGACGGAGTAAAGCGTTTGCAAAGCTGGTTGTTCAACAACGAACTCTGGAGCCCGGAGCAAGAAAAGGCTCTGCAGGCGGATGCCAAAAAAACCATCGATAAAGCCGTCGATGCCTACTTGGCAACCGAGGCCGAACCGCCCACCGCAATGCTCGATTATCTTTTTGAAACCCTCCCCGGTGCGCTCCAGGGGCAGCGTGAACAAATTGCCAACAAATATCGTGGAGGTCCGGCATGAAACAGTCAGACGTTCGTGATGTGACCTTGGTAGAAGCGGTCAACATGGCCTTGCATTGGGAAATGGCGCAAGACGAAAACGTGGTGGTGCTGGGGGAAGATATTGCGACGAATGGCGGGGTGTTCCGGGCAACCTTGGGCCTGAAAGACGCCTTTGGTTTCAAGCGAGTGATGGACACGCCGTTGGCTGAAAATCTGATTGCCGGCACAGCGATCGGCATGTCCACCCAGGGGTTGAAGCCGGTGGCGGAGTTCCAGTTTATGGGGTTTATCTATCCGGCGATGGAGCAGATCGTTTGCCACGCCAGCCGAATGCGCAACCGTACTCGCGGTCGGCTGCATTGTCCGCTGGTGTTCAGGGCCCCGTTTGGCGGAGGTATTCACGCCCCAGAGCACCACTCTGAAAGTACTGAAGCGTTGTTTGCCCATATTCCGGGGTTAAGAGTGGTGATTCCAAGCTCTCCCCAACGTGCCTATGGTCTTCTGTTGGCGGCAATTCGAGACCCCGATCCGGTCATCTTCCTCGAGCCCAAGCGGATATATCGGGCTGTTACACAGAGCGTCCAGAACAATGGCGAGGCGCTGCCGCTGGATACCTGTTTTACCTTGCGGGAAGGCGATGATGTCACCCTGATTACCTGGGGTGCTTGCGTGATGGAAACCCTGAAAGCGGCGGATAAACTGGCGGAACAAGGGGTGGGGTGTGAGGTGATCGACGTAGCGACCATCAGCCCATTGGACCGGGAAACGTTACTCTGCTCGGTGGCGAAAACAGGCAGGGCGGTGATCGTTCATGAAGCTTGCCGCAACGGGGGTGTTGGAGCCGAGATTGCTGCGTCCATTGCTGAATCCGCCTTTCTGGATTTACAGGCCCCGGTGATCAGAGTAACGGGATATGACACGGTAATGCCGTACTACCGCAATGAGCAGAATTATCTGCCTCAGATGGAAGACATCGTGCACGCCGTTGAGCAGGTCATTGGGTTGTAGGAGCGACAATAATGAAAAATTTCAGACTCCCAGATCTTGGTGAAGGCCTACCGGAAGCCGAAATCGTCGAATGGCATGTGAAGGTGGGCGATACCGTAGAAGTGGATCAGGTGTTGGTCAGTGTGGAAACCGCAAAAGCCATTGTGGAGGTGCCCTCCCCACAAGCGGGCGTGATTGCCAAGCTCTATGGTGAGGCAGGGGATATCATTCATACCGGTGAACCCTTGCTGGCCTACGAAGGTGAAGACGAAGACTCCGGAACGGTCGTCGGTAAGCTGGAATCCTCTGGTAAGGGCGAAGGGAAAGGCGCGCAGCAAGACACGTTCATTGTTGGTGCTGCGGCATCCAGCAAACGCGCTCGGTCGAATCGTGCCACCCCGGGCGTTCGGGCACTGGCCCAACAGCTCGGGGTTAATCTGGAAAGCATCAAAGGCAGCGGCCCCGGCGGTTTGATCACCAATGATGACGTATACAAACAAGCCAGCCACCAGAAGCAGCTGGGTGATGCGGAAGCCTTGCGAGGCACTCGCCGCACCATGGCGAAGAACATGGCATTATCCCATGCTCAGGTGGTGCCCGTGTCGATTTTTGAAGATGTGGATGTGGGGAGCTGGAAAAAAGGGACCGACACCACCATGAGACTGGTTCAGGCGATTGGCAAAGCATGTGCCGCAGTTCCAGAACTCAACTGTTGGTTCGATGGCGACAACCTTAGCCGCCAACTGCTGAATGAAGTGCATGTGGGGATCGCCGTAGACACCCCGGAAGGCTTGTTTGTGCCCGTGCTCAGGGACGTGACGCACCGAAGCTTGAAAGACTTGAGGCAAGGATTGGAAAACCTCAGAGAGTCGGTCGCCTCCCGCAAAATTCCTCCTCAGGAAATGCAGGGCGCGACCATCACCTTGTCCAATTTTGGCACCATGACGGGGCAATACGCCAACCCCATTGTGAGCCCGCCACAAGTGGCGATTGTTGGTGCTGGCCGTATGCGGGACAAGGTTGTTCCCTATGACGGGGCTGCGACTATTCGTCGCATTCTTCCCTTGTCGCTCACCTTTGATCATCGGGCGGCCACAGGCGGGGAAGCCTCGCGGTTCTTGGGTGCGCTGGTTGAGGCTTTGAGTAAAGCCAGCTGATAAACCTTCGGGCAGAGCCTCGCCCGTCGGTGTGCACGTCTTGCCAAATGTTCTGAAGGCAACAACACTAGGGGCACCAATAAAGTTACCTTCGACCGCGCGAGACGCCATGATCCAACGGAATTCCCTGACAACCGCCTTTTTACTCTCCTGTTCCATTCTGACAACCCAGCCCGTGGTAGCCTGTCAAAAGCATCATGATGGGCACCATGCAAGCGGTGCCATCGAAGTTGAAAATGCCTGGAGTCGGCCGACACCGCCAGGCACGCCTATGGGAGTGGGCTACCTGACGATCACCAATCACGGGGCTGAAGATGTGTTGCTGGTTGCGGCAGAAAGTTCGAGAGCCGGCCACGTTTCTATCCACGAAACCTCCATGCATGAAGGGATGATGCGGATGCAGCCGCTAACTGCAGGCTTGGCGGTTCCTTCCGGCAGCACCGTGGAATTAAAGCCCGGCAGTTACCACCTGATGCTGGAGCAACTGAAAAAGCCCCTGATGGCAGGTGAAACGATTCCGGTCCAGCTGGATTTCGAGGGTGCCGAAGATGTTACCGTCGAGCTGGTCGTTCAGTCGTTAGATGCCAAGGTCATGGAGCACTCGCATCATTCAGAGATGGAACACTGAGATAGAGGGAGCATATCGCTCTCAGGTATTAGCGCCTGATTGCGGAGCGTGAGCATCCGTATGCCCCAGAGAATGCTCTGGGGCGATCTGATCGCGAACCAGTTGCTTCAGCTGTTTGATCTCTGGAAAGCCACCTTGCTCCTTGCGCGACCAGATTCGTGTGTCATTCACCCACACTTCAAAGATCCCGCCATCGCCCGGCTTAAGGGTTAGCTCATCAATCATCCCGTTGAAGGTGGTTAACAGTTCTTGAGCCATCCAGGATGAGCGCAAGAGCCAGTTGCAGCCGGTGCAATAGTGAAGCGTGACTCGCGTTGCCATACGGTAATACTTCCAGCAGGAATTAATGAGTTATTCATGCTATCAAATAAAGAGACGGATTTCTTAGTGGAGGAGGCGTGATGCCCCATTGGCTAGTGGACAGTCCAGGATCTGGAGACGGCACCCGGAACGCAGATTTCTGGCTTGGGCACTTGCGAGCTCAAGGGATAACGGATGTTGAAGTTTGCCATCTGGACGAGCAGGACCAATGGCGCGACAGAGTGTCGAAAGATGATTGCCTGATGGCTGCTGGTGGTGACGGCACGGTCAATGGTGCCGCTGAAATTTGTATAGACACCGGTGCGGTTCTGGCCGTGTTACCGTCCGGAACCGCCAACGATTTTGCCCGTAATTTAAATATTCCGGCAGAACCAGAGCAGGTCGCCCGGCTTGTTGCAGACGGGCCTATTCAACACATTGATGTTGCGGTAGCCGGAGACCGGATATTTTTGAACGTTGCTCACATAGGGCTCGGAACCTTACCCGCCCGTGAAGCGGATTCACCGACCAAAAAGTGGTTGGGGAAATTCAGCTACGTGGCCACGCTTGTTCGCCAGATAGGCGAGCAGCGCGGTTTTCATGCCGAAATCCAAACGGATAAGTCGGCCATGAAGGGGCGTTGGTTGTCGGTTGCTGTGGCCTCCGGCGCGTTTTTTGGTGGCGGCCATGAAATTCCCCAAGCCTCAGCCAACGATGGCCAACTGAATATCATTGCCGTGAAACCGAGGCCGCTGCCGCAGTTGCTATTTGCGTTTTTGATGGTGCGATTGAATGGTGAGACACCCCGTCGAACCAGTACGGTGGTTCAGGTAACAAGCCCGGTGTGTCAGGTGCTCACACCGAAGTCTAAACCCGTGACCGTTGATGGTGACGAGGCCGGTACCACGCCCTTTGAGGCGGTCTGTAAAAAAGGAGCGCTACGCGTTATCGGGAGGGAAGTGGTGAAGGCCGGAAGGGCGGTGTGATTCACCCTCCGGCTTTGGATACATGATGGGAGATTACAGGCCGGCGGCTTTCGCTCGAGCGGCATGGAGCTTTTTATAGCTCTCGATCATCTTCAGGTGCCTGTCCAAGCCTTCCAGATTCATGCTGGTTTCTTCCAGCCCGTAGAAGCGGACTGAGCCATCGATGGAGCCGACAACGGCATCCATAACCTCGTTTCCGAACATCCGGCGGAAGTTGTAGAGGTAATCTTCCAGTTCCAGCTCTTCGTCCAGCGTGGCCTCCAAAGCAGCTTGCATGGCCTGATAGAACAGACCGCGCTCTACCGTGTTGTCGTTAAACTGCCGGAACATTTCGACCAGTTCGAGCGCGTCTTCAAGCTCGCCAAGAGCCAGATAAATCAGCAGTTTCAGTTCCAGAATGGTGAGTTGGCCCCACACGGTGTTTTCATCAAATTCAATGCCGATCAGGGTAACGATCGTCATGTACACATCCAGCTCGGCTTCTTCCAGACGCTCGACCAAAGATGCCAGCTGCTCTTCATTCAGGCGGTGCAGGTTGAGGATGTCTTCCCGGAAGGCCAGCGCCATATTGGTGTTGTCCCATACGAGATCTTCCACCGGATACACCTCAGAGTAACCGGGTACCAGAATCCGGCAAACCGGTGCGCCGAGGTCTTCAAAGACTGCCATATAGCATTCCTTGCCCATGTCCGAAATGATGCCAAACAGAGCTTTGGCCTCTTCTTCGTTGGTACCGGAAAAGTCCCATTCCACAAAGTCATAGTCTGACTTGGCACTGAAGAAACGCCAGGACACAACACCACTGGAGTCGATGAAGTGCTCCACATAGTTGTTGGGCTCTGTCACCGCCATGGTGTTGAAGGTGGGCGCTGGCAGGTCGTTCAGACCTTCAAAACTGCGGCCCTGCATCAATTCGGTGAGACTGCGTTCCAGTGCCACCTGGAAACTGGGGTGGGCGCCAAAGCAGGCAAATACGCCACCGGTTTTCGGGTTCATCACCGTGACCGAGATAACCGGGAATTGCCCGCCCAGTGAAGCGTCTTTGACGAGCACCGGGAAACCTTGCTCCTCCAGCGCATTCAGCCCTTCCACGATATCCGGGTATTTGGCCAGCACCTCGTCTGGCACGTCCGGAAGGGCGATTTCGTTCTCGATGATTTCTTTCTTGACCGCGCGCTCGAGGATTTCTGACAGGCATTGAACCTGAGCTTCCTGCAGAGTATTGCCGGCACTCATGCCGTTGCTGAGGAATAGATTCTCGATCAGGTTAGAGGGGAAATACACGGTTTCCCCATCGGACTGACGCACGTAAGGGATGCTGCAGATACCGCGCTCCGGGGTGCCGGAGTTGGTGTCGAACAGGTGCGTGCCGAGCAGTTCGCCGTCAGGGTTGTAGATGCCCAGGCAGTAGTCGTCCAGAATGCCTTCAGGCAGCTCGCCTTCGGGGCCCGGCTGGAACCACTTCTCGTTCGGGTAATGCACGAACTCGCTGTTGGCCACGTCTTGACCGAAGTACTGATCGTTATAGAAGAAGTTGCAGTTAAGACGCTCGATGAACTCACCCAGTGCTGAAGCCAATGCGGCTTCCTTGGTGGCACCTTTGCCGTTGGTGAAGCACATGTGGGCAGCGGTATCGCGCACATGCAGCGACCAAACGTGTGGCACAATGTTGCGCCATGAAGCGATCTCGATCTTCATGCCCAGGTCCGCAAGAATCCCGGTCATGTTGGCAATGGTCTGCTCCAGGGGCAGGTCTTTGCCTTCGATGTAGGTGCTGGTGTTGTCGCTTGAGCCAACGTTAAGCAGGGCCTGAGCGTCTTCATCCAGGTTTTCCACCACTTCAATCTGGAAGTCGGGGCCGGTTTGCACCACTTTCTTCACGGTGCAGCGGTCGATGGAACGGATAATGCCCTGACGGTCTTTGTCGGAAATGTCTTCCGGCAGCTCCACCTGGATTTTGAAGATCTGTTTGTAGCGGTTTTCCGGGTCTACAATATTGTTCTGGGACAACCGGATGTTGTCGGTAGGAATGTCCCGGGCGTTGCAGTAAACCTTTACAAAGTAAGCGGCACACATGGCTGAAGAAGCCAAAAAGTAATCAAACGGGCCGGGTGCCGAACCATCCCCTTTGTAGCGAACGGGTTGGTCTGAGACGACGGTGAAATCGTCGAACTTGGCCTCAAGCCTCAGGTTGTCGAGATAATTGACTTTGATTTCCATGGGCAGCTTACCGGATTCAGAAATATGAGCAGTTTACGCGGAATTGACGAGGTTATCCCCGATGCGCGGGATGGTCTCACAAAAACAGAGAGGACGATACTCTACGTCCTCAGCGAAACCCAAAAGGAACTGGGTGGGCGCAACGTGCCCACAGTGATGCTTTACGGCCGGGTGCTCGAATACGTGAACATTAGCGAGCAGGAATTGCATTTGTATTTGGACCGCCTAGGGGTGAAAGGCGACGGGCGCTAACTCAGCGCACCACGAACACCGATATTTTGCTGTGCTTGACGATCTCTGCCGCGTTAGAGCGTAGCAGGTGCAAAGCATCGCCAATTCCCGGCGGGTGTGACGCCATAACCACCAAATCGGTACTCGTGTCTTTTATGGCACCGAGCAACTTGTCATCCAGTTCAACGGCCGTGTCGACAGACTCCAGTACTTTCGCGTAGGTCTGAATACCGTGTGATTTACCTTGTTCCTCGGCGAATGCTTGCAGCTTGTCTGCCAGTTCTTTCGGATTATGCGCGGCAGCACCGGGCGTGCTGTTCGTCACGGTCACGTAACAAAGCCTTGCCCCATAGTGCTTGGCCATATCGATGGCTGTATTGAGCGTTTTCGCCATCTGGTCCAGGCGCGCCAGATCAACAGGAACAAGAATGTTCTTGTACATGATCTAATCTCCTTCTGTTCAAAAAATGAACTATTGATAGTGAGTCTGGACCATGATCTCCGTTAACCGCAAGTTTGAAGGGCGTTCCCTAGAAACTCGTTTCAAGGTAATGTGCGTGCTACCGAATACAGAGCTGAATATCAGCCAGTAATAAAAATATCTTAGGGACATACCTTTAAAGGAGTCACACCGTGTCGGAACTCGCCACCTACGAAAGTTTTAATGTCGAAGTCAAAGACCACGTTGCGCACGTGCAGTTCAGCCGCCCTGAGGCCATGAACTCCATGAATAAAGCGTTCTGGTTGGAGCTGCCTCGCTGCGTGCAGGATATTGAAGCCAACACCAACGCCCGGGTTATTGTTATTTCCTCTACTGGTAAGCATTTCTCTGCGGGCATGGATCTGGCGGTTTTCTCGGATCCGAAATCGGTACCTATGAGCGGTGACCCCGGCCGCATGGCGGAGAACCTGCGCCGTGTCGTACTCCAATTGCAAGACACACTGACATCTCTGGAAAAAGTGCGTTTGCCCGTGTTGGCGGCCGTTCACGGTGGTTGCATTGGTGGCGCGTTGGATTTGGTCTGTGCAGCGGACAGCCGCTATTGCACCAAAGATGCCTATTTCACCATTAAAGAAACCGAGCTGGGCATGACGGCAGACGTAGGTACGCTGCAGCGCTTGCCGAAGCTGATGCCGGAAGGCGTGGTGCGCGAACTGGCTTACACCGGCCGGAAATTTGGTGCCGAAGAAGCCCAGCGTCTTGGCTTTGTGAATAGTGTGTATGACTCTCAGGAAGAAATGGTGGAGGCTGTGCTGGCGATTGCCGCACAAATTGCTGCCAACTCCCCGCTGGCGGTTACCGGCTGCAAAGAAATGCTGAACTTCAGCCGTGACCACAGCGTCGAAGACAGCCTGAAGTACATGGCAACCTGGCAGGCCGGTATGTTCCGCCCAACCGACATGATGAAGACCTTCCAGGCCAAGGCCCAAAAGCAGGCTCCCGCCTACGACGACCTGTTCCCGATCAAGGATCTGTTCTCCAACTGATTTATGAGTCAACGCCAGAGACCCACTATTTCGCCCGTCACCGCCCTGTTATTTCAGGGCGGTATCGGTGTAGTGGGCGCCTTGGCGCTCTGGTTGTTTGATATCCCGCTATTAACCGGCGAGCTAGGATTGGCTAAGGCGCTGATTTACGGCGGTGTCGGTGCCGCGATCACCTATCTGTTGCTGTTGCAGCTGACTAAACTTACCTGGCTGTTTCCGGATAATCTCAGTGATCAGATGCAGGCTTTGTACGAGTTTGCGGCCAGTTACCGTTGGCCAGCACTGGTGTTGTTGTCGTTACTGGCCGGTGTCGGGGAAGAGTTGTTATTTAGAGGCGCTATCCAAGGCTGGTTGCTGCAGAACACCGGACCTTGGACCGCAGTGATTGCCGCGTCACTGCTGTTCGGCTTGGTGCACTACGTTTCTTTAACGTACTTCGTGATGGCCACAGGGTTGGGCCTGATCTTGGGCACCGGTTATCAGATCAGTGGGAGTATGGCTATGGTCATGGTTTGGCATGCCATTTACGATATGCTCGCCTTGTATTTCTTGTTGAATTACCCCTCATGGTTCGGTGTTCGCCGATAATCTCTTTTGACTCGAGACGGTAGAGATAACCTGTGTTTGAAAGCTATGTAACCGGTTTGTTAGTGGGTGGTGGCCTGATCGTGGCCATTGGCGCCCAGAATGCGTATGTGCTCAGCCAGTCCATTCGCCGGGAACATCATTGGTGGTCTGCCGGGGTGTGCATGATCTCGGATATTGTGCTGTTTACTTTAGGAATGTTCGGTGTATCGGCTGCGTTGACCGCCATGCCACAAGGGCTGGAAATTCTTCGTTGGTTGGGTGTGGTGTTTTTAGGCTGGCTGGCGGTTCAGGCCTTTATTCGGGTTATCTGGGGCCGGGGAGCGTTGACGGCAAAGCAGCAACAGCGGCGTAGCTTGAAAGGCGTGTTGCTGACCACGCTGGCGGTTACCTTGCTGAATCCTCAAGTCTATCTGGATACCTTGCTGCTGGTTCCGGCGGTAGGCGCTCAGCAGCAAAGTACCACTGGCTTTTTACTGGGGGCAAGCAGTGCGTCGGTGTTGTGGTTTGGTGGGCTGGCTTGGTTCGGATCGTCGATGGCGCCCGTGCTATCTCGCCCGAAGGTGTGGCGGATTATTGATGGTTTGATCGGCTTGATGATGCTGACGATTGCGCTGAAGCTCGCGCTGGTTGGGCTGGAATAATTCAAACAGTTGTATGAAATTAGGTTGAGTCTTCGATTATCTTGCAGGAAGATAGCGCGCTTCAAAACGCCTGCAAGACTCTTAATACGTCGAGGAACCCTATGAATTCAACGATTCGCCGCTGGTTTGCCAGTGCCAGCTCGATGCGCCACGTGATGAATACCTTTGCTCCCTACTTGGGTGCGGGCATCAAAGCCACCCATATTGCGGATGATTTCTCCACAGCCACGGTTGAAATGAAACAGCGTTGGTACAACACCAACTACGTAGGGACCCACTTTGGTGGCTCGCTTTACAGCATGGTGGATCCCATGTACATGCTGCTGCTCATGCGCAAATTGGGCAACGACTATGTGGTGTGGGACAAAGCGGCGAGCATCGAATTTGTCAGGCCGGGCAAGGGCCGTGTAACGGCTCACTTTGAACTGACAGAAGAGCGGCTGGAGGAAATCCGGCAAGCAACCGCAGGCGGTGATAAATACCTGCCGGAGTGGACACTGGATATTGTTGATGAATCCGGTGAGGTTGTCGCCAAAGTGAATAAAGTTTTATACGTTCGGAAGAAAAAAGCCCGGGCCAATAGCTGATCCGGGCTTGTCGGTTACCAAAGGTTGGCTAGTCAGAGCGAGCTTCGACCCGCTCCAGGAAGCGTGCGATATCTTCGAACGCTTCCTCGGCCTGGGGTAACAGCGGGGTGAATATCTGCCAGACATGAACCATGTTCTGCCAGGTATGAAGTTCCACTGGTGACCCTTCCGCTTTTGCCTTGGCGGCGTATCGAGACGCATTATCCAACAGCATTTCGGTGGTGCTGGCATGAATCAGGGTAGGGGGGAGATTCGCAAGGTTCCCTCGCAGCGGAGACGCCACCGGGTTGGTCGGAGACAACCGGAACGCAGCCAGTGTGCCCCACCAGATAACCGGCAGCGGTACTTTTGAAAGCCCGCCAAATATTGGCCCTAGCATGGCATCGCTTCGGATGTTGTCACGATTGCTGGGGGCCGTCAGTGTCAGGTCTGTGGATGGAGACAGGGCGACCGCCGCGTCTGCCTGGCGTAAACCGCTATCACGTAACCAAGCGATCAAGGACAGGGTGTGACTGCCGCCGGCAGAATCCCCGGCCACAACCATAAACTCAGCTTCGGATTCGCCCTCGGGGCCATGGTGAAGAAGCCAGGTATAGGCTTCGCGACAGTCGATGATGCCGTCCATAAAGCGATGCTCGGGCATTAATCGATAATCCACAGCAAACACGGCGGCATTGGCAACTTGGGAGAATCGGTTGGTCACCGCGCGATGGCTGGTCGGGCTGCCAACGGACCATGCGCCGCCGTGAATGTAGAGTACTCTGCGTTGGGTGTTCACCCCCGGCGCAATCACCCACTCACCTTTCGGCAGCGTGCATGGGCGAAGCTCAGACTCGATTTCTGCCTCTGCGCCCAAACGATCAAAGTGTTGACGCACTGCCGCTAATCTGGCTTTGCCTTTAAGCCCTTTGGACGCACGGCCCATCTCTTTTAGACGTGAAAGCACTTCATCGTGGGCGGGGTGAGGGGTGACTTCATTAACAGCCCATTCGTTGCCGTCAAAGTGGGAAAGATCCTGAACCCGAAATATCAGGAAGGTGGCAACAACAAGCAGTACAACGATGGCGAGAAAGATCCAAAGCATGGGCGTTCCTTTATGAGTGCCTCGTTTTGCGATGCATATTATGCTGGCGTTATGTTCTTATGATGGCAACTATTTCAGAGTGACGATGGTTTGCCATTGGCTCAATTGCCTACAGGAGGCCAGGTATGCCGAAGGTGTTTTTCGGTGTTGAGATTGCGCCGGACATCAAGCAGCGCTTGTTGAATGTTCAGGCGCCGATTCAGTGTGCAGGCTGGCAGAGTAGCGAGCAACTGCATCTGACGTTGGTGTTTTTAGGCAATGTGCCAGAGGGTACCGTTCCCGGTTTGTTTGACTCGGCAGGCTCTGTCTCGGCAGAGCCATTTGAATTAGCCGTCCGTGGGTTGGGGTGTTTCGGTTCACCAGAACGGCCGAGCATCCTCTGGGCGGGTGTCTGTCCGGAAACTCCCGTGGTTTCGCTGCACCGGCAATTATTGGAGACATTGGTCGCAGCGGGTGTCCGTGTAGACCACCATAATTTTAAGCCCCACATTACATTGAGCCGTTTCGGACGGGGTGCTGGTTCGGTCCAGCGTTTGATGGAGGAAAAAAGTGAAGAAAGCTTCGGTACTATGGCCGTAAACGCGTTCGTTTTATATGAAAGTACCCAAGGGCCAAACGGTTCGGTTTACACCGTATTGAAACGATTCCCCCTGAATTAAAGAGGGCTCGGGAAAGCCGAGCCCTTCGATACGGTCTTAGTGGCCGTAAATGCGCATCGTGGTGTTCTCAACCACAAGATTGTCGAGCATAACGGAGCCGATAGAGGTTCCGCCAACCAGAACATCACCAATCGACATGTCGGCCGCAAAGGTATTCAGATCGATCGCCAGAGCATCCTGAGAGGGATCAGCCAAGCGAGTGGACTTGTACACGTCCATGTCGATGTTGGCACCCAGCGTCAGAACGCTAGGATTCGCTGCAGAGCCATCGAGCTTGGTGCCCATGTAGTCTGCACCCGTCATTTTCAGGTCACGGATGCCTAATGCCAGGAAGTCGACATCTACGTCAAGGTCTGAAATACCCACTTGGGTTTGTAGATTGAGTTTGTCGGTTGCGGTATCGATGCGAATACCCACCTTGGTAAATGCACCCACCATGCTGAAGTTGCTTGCGAGCAGCGTGGAATCGGTAGCCCCTTGCAGCGACCAGTTACCAGTGCTTACGCCAAAGTCGATAGGTGCCGCGGTGATGGGCCAGATGTTGATGATGGCGTCGCCGTCAGCGGCAATATCGATGTCGATTTTGATGTTGTCAATCAGGTCGTTGGCACCACCGAACAAGACGTCGCGGAAATCGGTGATTTCCTCGAACAGGTCCGTACGATTGGCACCACCAATCTTGATGTCTTTGATGGAGAACGAGCCTTCATCGGTGTAGATGAACTCGTCGATGGAGAGTTTTGTTTCCAGCTCAATGGTGACACCGGCCTGGCCGGTCACGTTGCTCATGTGAACGTCTTCGAGTGGCTTGAGGTCAGCTTGGGCAGCCAACGGGAGCCCGGCGACAGCCAGCACTAACGCGGTTTTTTTCAGGCTTTTCATATCAGTTTTCCTTGCATTTAAGCTTCTGTTTTTTGGTCTTATTGTGGTGCTTGCGGGTCACAACCGGCTATGCCGGTTGTGACCGATTCCCGGCATAGCCGGAACTTTTAGAACTTATTGAGGGGTGAGATTCAGGTTGATGGTGTTACCCGGACCAGACATGAACTTGTTCAACACACTGGTCAGCAGACCACAGTTTTCAAGGGGTGGCAGGTCGTAAACACCGGTTACGTTGCCGCCGGTTGCGGGCGAGAAGTTAGAGCCTTCAGGGCTGGCTAACTGAATATCAACCGGGGTGCTGGTGCGGCACTGATCGCCACCACCGATACGTACCGGCAGGCCGAATAGCTTGATAGCAACCTTGGGTACTTTTACGTAAAGCGGGGAGTTGGCCGTCAGTTTGCCATTGACCAAGGAGCCTGTGGTTAGTCCTGCTTGCTCGAATTCAACGTTGGCCGCTGCGTGCATCTTGCTCCACAGTACTTTGATGGTGAAGTTTCCAGAAGTAGGGTTCACCTGAGTGTCTGCTTCGAAAGTGCCGGAAGCCAAGTCAAGCAACGTGGCAATAGAGCCGTTCAGGGGCAGGCTGCCACCTGTTGCAGCGATTAGAGTGGAACCTTCAAGGCCCAGCAGTAGTTCGAGCTCTGCGCCGCCTGTGGGTTCTTCGAACGCTTCTGCTGTTACCGGTACTGTAACTTCAGCATTTTCGGTATCGCTGGAGCGGATAACCAAGGCTGCGGTGCTCACGCCTGCAGCGCCGGCAGTGTAGTTCAGCTCTACCGAGCAGCTTGCACCGGTCGCTACGGTGGTGCAGTTGTTGGTTTGAGTAAAGTCGCCGGCATTAGAGCCCGTCAGAGCGATGCTGTCGATCAGCAAAGCGGCGTTGCCGTTATTGGCAATGGTTACTTGCTCAGATTTGCTGGTGCCAACCTGGACACGACCCAAGTCTACAGAGCCCGGGGTAACCGCAATTTCAGGTGTCGGTGCCAAAGTACCTCGGCCAGACAGGGCAATGTCGATGCTTGGCTTGTCAGCATCGGTAGACTCGATGGTGAGAGTTGCGTTACGAGTACCGTCGGTGCTTGGGGCAAAGGTAACGTTTACGCTGCAAGAGGCGTCTGGGGCCAGTGACGAACCGCAGTCGCTGGTTTGGGTAAACAGCTGGGCGTCTGGGCCGCTGATGCTGATGTTGTTAATGCCCAAAGCAGCACTTCCGGTGCTGAGGACAGAAACAGACTGCTGAGCACTCAAACCGGCTTGTACGGAACCAAAGGCCAGCTCTTGAGCGTCCACGCTGATGCGCGGTGTTTCGACAACTTCACCAGCGATGGTGATGGTTTGCAGTAGATTGTTCTGGTTTGGTAGTTGCACACAGTCGGTGGTGATTTCACCGATGGGGGCTGGTGCAATGTCGCCGTTAGCGGTGCGAGCGATCAGCTCGAGCTGCAAGGCGCCAACGCGAATTTCGGCCTGACCAATGTCATCCGCAGTGAACAGGATTTCGGGGGCTACACCGGAAGCGGGCACGTTGAATTCACCGGATTCGGCAGGAATGGCGGTAGGTGGAATGTTCAGGGTGACAATTTGCTCCAGATTGCGGCCGGCAGTAATGACATTGTTTGTGCTGGTTGCCACGCCTTCGACGGTTTCTGAGCCAACGAGCTTCAAGCCGGTACGGGCATCATCATTAACGACGGTGATCGCAGTAACTTCAAATTGTGGTGTTGGGTCACCCACAGACGCTACAGCGGGAATGTCAGCGCTGATTTGCGCACGAATGGGTTGGGTGCCAATCAGCGGAAACGGGCATTCAAAGGCCAGTTCGGTTGAGACTTGCTCTGCTGCTGCGTTGCTCGCACCACCAGCCATCAGTGCTGCAGCGGCTACGGCGGGGCCGAGCTTACGCACATTGGTATTGAGGTTACTGAGTTTCATTCGTTCGTCCTCTGTCTTGCGATCATTGTTATCATTAAGTTGCAGACATCACCGATGAGGGCAGTTCGATCGGACTTGCGTAATTACTTGGGTCATAGGCTTGATGCCCACGATTGCAGGGGTATTAAACGGTGGAGGGTGTGGTGCCGTCATTGCTTGTGGCGGCACCGTTTTTGTCTAAAGCGGTAGTTGCGGCAGGAATTTGTTCAAAGCGTGAACGACATCAATGTAAGTGGGTACCCTGGATTACTTTTTGTTTCTGGCCTTCCGCCGGACATCTCCCGGAGTTTGTCCTGTCCAGGAGCGATACGCTTTGGTGAAGCCGGCTTGATCGCTAAACCCCAGTTTTTCGGAGATGGATTCCAGAGATACGTTGGTGTCTTTTAGATACAGAGTGGCAAAGCTTTCGCGAATTTCGTTCCGGAGTTCCCGGAAAGAAGTACCTGCATTCGCCAGATGCTGGCGAAGCGTGCGTGGGCTCATATCCAAACGGCGAGCGAGGTTTTCGGTGGTGCATGGGCGGCCGGGCTGACTCATGATCAGTTCCCGGACTTGCTGCACGGTTTCATCGGATGCCACCCGTTTTTGCGACTGTGAACGGCGGGTTCTGGCAACCAGAAATTCCAGGTTGGTATCGTCTTTTCGAGCAGGACTCCCTTTTAAAGGGATGGTGACTTCGTTGATGTTTGCGTTAAAGATGAACTCACAGTTTGGCGCGAGCAGTTCCCAGCTTTGTAGAGGAAGGTTGCTCGGGAAATCGAACCGAAACGTGAAGTGGCTACAGACCTGGCACGAAACCCGATAAATACTGCCCATGTAGATTTTCACCAGACAGGCTTTCAGATCGCCTACGCCCCAGGTGTCGATCAGTTTCAGGCGAAAGGTAGAGCCCGTTGAAGCCAGCTCCATATCCATGAGAGGAAGCCCTACCCGCAGGTATTGTACGATCATGCTGACTAATCGCCGGGGGTTTTCTTGTTCCAGCATGGCGAACCCCAGAAGTCCGTGGCAGGGCAGATCCAGTTGTTTGCCGAACTCAAAGGCAGCGCGCTCATCGGCCATGAGCCAATCGGCTTGCCGGAGTAGGTCAAGGACTTGAGTCATGGAAAGGCTGGCTTCGGGATTATTCAGCAATTCATCGGTTATGCCGGTTTTCGTCAAAATGGTGTTTCGTTTTACGCCGCGCTTTTCCATAAAATGAACAAAACGGCGAGCGTAACGTGCCGAAATGATCGGCACCTCCAAAGCGAGGGGCGTCGACATATCCATATGAGGTCTCTCTGAGCGTTCGTCATTAAACAGCGCTTATTATTCAGCCATGGGAGGCTGTTTTTTGCGCAAGTATAGGCAGCTGCTTCAGAGTGCTTTGTAGTGGTAAGTCACAAATTGGCGGCATGGCCGGATATGACAAAGGGAAAACCCTAAAACGTGGAAGGGTTAAATGTATTCAGGTTCAGAGGAACTGTTGGTGAATAAAATTTCCGGGATATGCCCCGTGTGCGAGCTGTCTGCCCTGGAGCCCTTTCGAGAGGTGGAACAGAAGCGTTATCTACGTTGTGGCAACTGCCAAGCCACGGTTATGGCGCCGGAATGTCGCTTAACACCGGATGAAGAGTGTGCCGTGTATCAGCTGCACGACAACGACCCCGATGATGCGGGGTACCGGCGTTTTTTGTCGAAACTGGCGGACCCCATTTTGGCAGCATTGCCCGAAGGCGCGGCAGGGCTGGATTTCGGGTGCGGCCCGGGGCCAGCGTTGGCTGCTATGTTTGAGGAGGCCGGTTTTCCGGTTGCACTCTACGATCTGTTTTTCTACCCAGAGTCAGCTGTGTTGGAGCAGCGCTATGATTTCGTTACATGCACGGAAGTGGTGGAGCATTTGTTCGAACCAGCTAAGGTGTTTGCTCAATTTGACCGGCTCTTGAAACCGGGTGGCGTGTTAGGTGTGATGACCTGTTTTCAGACGGACGATGATCGCTTCGATAACTGGCACTATCGGCGCGATCCGACACACGTGGTTTTCTACCGGCAAGCTACTTTCGAGTGGTTGGCGGTTCGATATGGCTGGCACTTGGAGATTCCAGCCAAAGATGCAGTCTTACTGCACAAGCCGATTTAACCCGAGGCCTGTTTAATCGGTCTCGACTGCGCAGGCTGGAAGTTTCGGGCATGCGGCGCTCGTGTCTGACGAGCGTGCGTCCGGCTGGAAGTTTTCCATTGAAAATCGATCGCCGGCCAAGTCAGCAGCGCAGGCCATTGCTTGATTGGCTTGTTGGTCGCAGCCTGCCGCTGAAAGCGCGTAAGCTAGGTTGTTCCAGCCTTCCGCAAATTTTGGAAACCGCTCAGTCGCACGGCGCAGGTGATTGGCGGCAGCGTCAAAGCGTTTTTGGCTATACGCCAGGTTACCCTGAGCGATAAGCGGGGCGGGCTGGTTAATCCAGTAATGTTCTGCTGTTTGGTACGCGGTTTGGGCTGCAAGCGTGTGGCCGGTGCTCTCCAGATCGTGGGCTGCGCGTAGCCAAGGTAGCAGTTCAGCCGTTGCCGGCAGATGATCGGGAGGCAGGATCACCACAGCCCAGCGCTCAGCACGGTCCCAAGTGGCGTGAAATACCTTGTAAGGCTGGCGGTGGTGTTTGCGGGTGTCAGTGTTGAGTATCAGGGCTTGGTTCTGATGGTCGTAACCAACAACCACTGCAAAGTGCCACTGTGGCCACCAATCGAATCCCAGGTTCTGCATGACGAGCACCGGATTGCCGGCCGAGACCTCTGCCAGCAGCGTTTCGATGTCTGGCTGCAATGGGTAAACCACCATGTTGTGTGACCGCGCACCGGCAACCATCTCAACTTGTAGCGAGCCTTCCCTACCGGGTAGGTAAACCAGTTCTTTCAGGATGTCCGGATCGGTATTAAGGCCTTGGCTGTTCAGCATAGTGGCCAAGGATGCCGGACCGCATTGGTACTTTTCTTGCGGAAAAAAGGGAACATCGCCCAACAGTTGCTGGTTTTGGAAACCAGTTTGCCCGGCTATGGGCGAATCGGGCCAGGGCGGAGTGGTTGCACAGCCGGCCAGCAGAAGCAGCCCAAGAAGGGCTGCCAGTCTGCTGCATCGAAAGATTGCGGTCTGATAAAGGGAGCGGGTTAGCGAATGCAATTGATAAAGGAGAACAGGTTAGTTGCACACAGCATGTCGGTGATGATGAACACCAACAGGAATAATACGATGATTCCGACAACACCTTCCCCGGTGGGGGCTTCGGCCAACTGTTGTTCAAAATCGGCCAGTTCGGCCGGGGTAAGGTTCTGAATGCGCTCAGCCACCTGGTCTTCACTGACACCAAGCTCTGTGAGCTTTTCTTTGACTTCCTGCTGTTCGAGCATGTCCAGTAGCTGTTGGCGGTCAAGGTTGACCTGTTGTTGCTGGATTAACTCGCCTGTTCCGACCATGCCTGCGTGGGCAGATACGGAGAAGGTGGTGGCAAAAGCCATCAGGATGGCCATTACAAGCGAAAACTGCTTGGCATAGCGTCGAATGCCGTTCATTGCAGACTCCTTTCTCGTTTGTTTAGTTTCCTTAACCCTAGAACGCTCAGGCTTATGATTCAACATACAAAACGTTCATGGATACAAGGATCACCATCAGAAAGTTGAAAGACCTGTGGCTTCCATAAACCGGTATTGCCAGTATTTCAGGCGTGAGTCATCAGCCCAGCTGGAATAAGGCAAGCTAAGAGGCTTGCTGTTTGCCTGCTCGCTGGCCCAATGGTCATTGAAAAAGCCGGAGGCCTTGCGGGCAACCGGATGATCGTTCGGCACGCTCAACCAAACATTGGACTCAAGGTTGAGATCGTCAAGATTTCTCCGGGTAAAGTTGGCAGAACCCAGTAGCAGCTCTTGACGGCCGTCTTGCCGGGAGTAGCTGAGCAACTTGCTATGGCATTGCTCGCCCTGAGTATTGCACCAGCGAACAGGAATGCCCGCTTGGTGCAGCTCGTGTCCCACGGGGCGATTGGGTATTCCGTTTTTCTCATGGCCGAAAGCATCTTTGTTTGCGTCCAGCAACAGGCGGATATTTACGCCACGTTGCCGTGCGGCTTTCAGCGCCTCGATGATTGGCCGGTGAGAGAAATAGAACATGGCGATGTCTATGGCTTCGCCGCTTTGGCTTCGCTTGATCATATCCAGGGCTTGATCACGAATGGCGGACTCGGTGAGCAGCTTTATGGTGCTTGATGTTTCGGGTTCTGGCGGTTGAGAGTTAGCCGTTTTGCTGAGCCAGCGGTCAAACGTTTGGGTGCTGGCGCCGGACATATGGGCCACTGCGCGTTCGCTTCGAATCACATCGGCTACCGCAGGCCCGCTGAAGCTGAGCCCGATGTTGCTGTGCTGGCTGCTGCCGTCGTGGGGATTGGCAGAAGTAATGAGTGCGCGGAACTGATCGCCGGAGTCCGCGACCAAAACTTTGCGGTGATTGGCTTTGAAATTAGGGAGTGCCAGATAGCTGCGCAGCGTGGTTTTATCTGTGCCAAGAGCGTTTGGCAACCAGCCGCCGTCCGGATTGTTCCCGAGCCATTGGCAACACACTCGCCAAAGGGCCGACCAAGCAGGGCTGCTGTCACGAAGTGGTTCGAGATTGGTCACAACCAATTCGATGCCGGCTTCTTTCAGCGTTTCAAAGGCTGGTGAGCGTGTACCGCCGTAAAACGTGTTCAGCGGGTCTGAAATCACCACAATGTCGATCCGGGGATTGGCACGCTTCTTTTCGATCAATGCCTGTGTCAGTTGGCTTGAGAGGGGGCGTAGGCCCGTATTTTCAGAACCTGTGCTGTTATAAAGAAACATGTCGATAAGAATGAATTGCTCGGCTTGAGCAATTAGCTGAAAAACCTCATCGAAGATTTCGTGCTCTAGAGATGTTTCGCCATTCGGGAAGTGCCGTGTGGTATCGGTTAACAGGCGTGGAGAAATCAGAGGAGCTGTGCTTCCTGTGTATTGAATGCCTTCCGGAAGGGGCTTGTATGAATGCCACACACCCAAAGCGATCAATACCAACAGCAGAATACAGGCTACTACCTTCATCGTCATAGTCGTTTCGATCCGTCGAATCTGCCCGTGCTGAGCAGTTTACTCGCGTTGTTGGTTGATAACCCACTCAGAGAACAGCTCAAGAAGCCGGGTAGCGTGAGGGGCAGGCGACACTCGGTTCAGAAGTGATTCGGTATTGAGCCCTTCTTGTTCCAGTTCAGGACTTTGGACATGAAGGTAGCTCCTCATCACATCATCAGTGAACTCAGGATGGAATTGAACGCCCCAGGCATGTTCGCCAACCCGAAATGCTTGATGGGGTTCGAACTCCGTTGCGCCGAGCAACACCGCGCCGGGAGGTAACTCCAGAACAGACTGTTTGTGCGTTAGTTGCGCCGGGAACTGCTGGGGAAGGTGGCGGAACAGTGGGTCATGCTGCGCATTGTCGAATAGAGAGACGTTGTGTGTGCCAGTCTCGCGTCCTTTCGGATGGTAGCCTACCTTGCCGCCCAGAGCGTGGGCGAGTAGTTGGTGGCCGTAGCAGACACCAAACGTTGGAATGTTTGTCTGTACGGCACCTTTTAGCCAGTCTGCTGCTTGCTCGCTCCAAGGTTCACGGTCGCTCACCATGGCAGGCGAGCCGGTGATGACCACGCCGTGCCAATCATCCGGCTGACCGGGTGGGGGCGCTTGAGTAACGTCGGCGACCGTCAGGTTCAGCTGGCTGGACAACTTGCTCACAAACCAGTCTTCAAAATCTCCGAACTGATCTTTGATTTGAGGGTAGGTTGTGCCCGTTTTCAGGATCACTACACGAGGTTTCAATCCCTCATCTGTACCAGCCATGCGTTACCTCATTTGAAGCTAAAGCCTTGCGCAGACTATTCCTGCGGCAATTCAGCGTTATGGAATACGTTCTGAACATCGTCGAGGTCGTTCAGCATATCCATAAACTTTTCGAACATCGGGATGTCGTCGCCTTCTACTGGCGTGGTGGTTTTCGGCAGGAATTGGATTTCGTCTACCTCAAACTCAATGCCCTCGAAGGCATCTTCCAAGGCTTGCTTGGCTTTGGCGTATTCGGTGTTCGGGGTGAAGACAGTGATGGTTTCGTCTTCATTCTCGATATCGGTGACGTCGACATCGGCTTCCATCAGGGCTTCCAGAACGGATTCTTCGTCTTGGCCTTTAAATACAAAAATGGCGCAGTGGTCGAACATGTGAGCAACCGCGCCGGGGGTGCCAATTTTGCACTTGGTTTTGGTGAAAGCCAGGCGAACATCACCGAAGGTGCGGTTCGGGTTATCGGTCAGGCAGTCAACGATGACCATGCAGTTGCCGGGACCATAACCTTCGTAGCGAGCGGTGGAGTAGTCTTCGCCTGCGCCGCCTTTGGCTTTATCAATCGCTTTCTCAATAACGTGGGTGGGAACCTGGTCTTTCTTCGCGCGCTCAATCAGCCCTCGCAGAGATAGGTTGGCCTGAGGGTCAACGCCGCCAGACTTGGCCGACATGTAAATTTCCCGACCGTATTTGCTGTAGACCTTGGTTTTTGCCGCAGCCGTTTTGGCCATGGACTCTTTGCGATTCTGATAGGCTCTGCCCATATTTCTGTGCCCCTTGCTTGCTATAAAGAGCGTGATTTTACTGAACCTGACGACAATACAACAGCTTTGTTACGCCAGTTCGGGAACTCGTCGGATTCCTCGGCGCAGCCCCAACTCCAATAAGGAGCGAATCAGTTTGCCTGTGAAAGGAACGACATCTTCAAAGCAGATGGTGTACTTAAGGCGGGTTTGGCCGTCTGCGGTGTCGCTAAAATGAATGCGCCCTATGTGATTTTTGATCGGGCCGGCGCTGGTGACTGTGTATTCGATCAAGGAATAGGGCTCGAACTCAAGTACCGTCTCTTCGATACTCAAAGGCCCCAAGCCGACTTTACGAACTGAGCCCGCGCCATTCGGATCGGCCTGATCGCTCTCTTTAATGCGTTTGACCGGCGCGCCAATCATTTTTCCAAAACGGTGGTGGTCGGCAAACAGCGCAAAAACCTTCTTGCGCGGCACGTTGAAAGTTTCATCGATCTCTATTTTGTAGGCTGCCATCTTGCTTCTCTTGTTCTTTGATGTTGGCCCAAGAGTAACGGTTCACACTGTTTAACAAAAGGTGTCCAGTAGGCCGAGTGGGTGGTTGGTCTTATGGAGTGCTCTCGTTATAATCTGCCGTGCTCAGGACGAGCAGGATCTAAATCACACACTTCAGGGACTGAAGTTATGCCCCAGGCAAGCGGATTGCAGTTCACCGCCCGTGTTGGCGAATTCCCCTCAGACCACTTCGTGGTTGCCAGCTTTGTGCTCACCGAAGGTTTGTCCACGCTCTCCCATGGCCGTTTGAAACTGGCCAGCACCGATCCGGACGTGCAAGCCGCGGATGTATTGGAACAGCCGGTGGATCTGGTGGTGTGGCAAGACGGCCAGCCCCTGCGTCGGTTCACCGGCGTGGTGAACGAATTCGTACGAGGCAACACTGGCCACCGCCGCACCCATTACGAAGTGGTGATCCAACCTCCGGTGTGGCGTTTGGGCTTAATGCACAACAGCCGTATCTTCCAAGCTCAGACCACCGATGCCATTGTGCGCACGCTGTTGGAAGAGCGGGGCATTGTGGATACGGTGTTCGACCTGAAACGCGCGCCCGAAGAGCGGGAATACTGCGTCCAGCACCGGGAAAGCGACCTGAAATTTGTGGAACGACTGGCTGCGGAAGAAGGTTGGCACTACCGCTACCAACACGGCAGCGTGGATGGCGAAGAACAACCAGCATTAGTCATCGCAGACCATCACGGTGATGCGCCCAAATTAGACCCGGCAGAATGCAATACCAAAGCCGGCGGCAGCACTCAACAGGCCTGCGTCTTCAGCTTCGCCTACGAAGAAAGGGTGCGCGCTTCATCGGTGGCGATGAAAGACTACACCTTCAAGAACCCCGCCTACGCTCTGATGCACGAACAGAGTGCCGGCGGCATGAACCACCGCGACGACTACCAACATTACGACTACCCCGGTCGCTACAAAGCCGACGCCAGTGGCCGGCCGTTTACTGAGACCCGATTAGACGCACTCAGAAACGACGCGTCCACAGCCAAAGGCAAAAGCAACCGCCCGGATTTTGCTGCGGGTGCGAAAGTGGAACTGCAAGAGCATGACAGCCAGAGCCTGAACCGGGAATGGCTGCTGACCGCCATCACCCACACCGGCAAACAGCCCCAGGCCATGGAAGAAGAGGGTGGCAGCGAACCCACCAGCTACCACAACGAATTCACCGCCATCCCGGCCGACAAAACCTGGCGCCCCCTGTGTAACCACAAACCCGTGATCGACGGCCCCCAGATGGCCATCGTCACCGGCCCGGAAGGGGAAGAAATCCACTGCGATCAGTATGGACGCGTCAAAGTCCGGTTCCCGTGGGATAGATACTCGAAAAACGATGAACAAAGCAGTGCCTGGCTACGAGTAGCCCAGGGCTGGGCTGGTGGCCAATACGGCTTCATGGCCCTGCCAAGAATCGGCCACGAAGTGATCGTATCTTTCCTGGACGGCGACCCGGACCAGCCCATCATCACCGGCCGAACCTACCACGCCACCAATACACCGCCGTACGCGCTGCCAGAACACAAAACCCGGACCACATTAAAAACCAAAACCCACAAGGGCGAAGGCAGCAACGAACTGCGTTTTGAAGACGAAGCCGCCGAAGAGCAGATCTACGTGCACGCCCAGAAGGACCTGGACCTGCTCACGGAAAACAACCGCACCGAAGTCATCAGGAACGACAGCCACCTGACGGTGGAGAACAACCGCTTCAGCCACACCAAAGGCAACAGCCACCACACCACAGATGGCGAACATCGCGAGAGCATCGGTGCCGACTACAGTCTCACCGTAAACGGCAGCCACCACAGTAAGCAGGGCAAAAACCAGCTGGTGGAAGCCGGCACCGAAATCCACCACAAGGCCGGTATGAAAATCGTGATCGAAGCCGGGGCTGAGGTGACGCTTAAGGCCGGTGGCAGCTTTGTGAAGGTAGACCCGAGTGGGGTGACGGTGTCAGGGCCTTTGGTGCGGATGAATTCAGGGGGTGGGCCTGGGAGTGGTAGTGGGGTTGGGGTGAAGGGGCCGTTGTTGCCAAATATGGTAACTCATGATGCTCTATCTGAGCAGTCAGTCTCAACGCTTCCCAATACCGAGACACGGCATTCCGGTGCCCCTCAGTTTTTAAACGCGGAACAGTTGCGACCGCCTGAGGCCGACCTGAAACAGGCCGCAAGTTTCAGAAATGCAGCGAGGAAGGAAGATACTTTTTCGGAGGTTTGCTCTGTGAGATCGGACGAGGGGATTTCGTCATGACGCTGCAGAGTTCGAACATTCATGAAAGCCTGTCTCCGTCCGACAAGAAAATGTTCATGTTGTTTGATGGAGCGATCGCGGGAGGCCTGCGAAGTTTGTATGAAGAGAGCCTGGATGTATGCCCTTTAATGGTACTTAAAGACGGCGTTTTCGATGGCGTATCAGCATTAGGGCCGATGATTGCTGATTTTGGAGCGAGCATAGTGCTCAAAGAGCTGTGGGCAAAGAACCATCCCTTAGTCGCGAGGACTTCGGTGTTGCATACGTCTTATGATGAGTCAGCATTATTGGACTTTATGCGGTCTAGGGTTCAGGTGATGATGCCGGAGGGGCACGCTGTCTGGCTGAGGATTGGTGATGCCAAGGTAGTCTCGAGACTAGCTGGAGTTGACGGTCGTTTACCCGCTCATTTTTGGTCTGGCATTAACAGCATCTTTTTCCGTTCAAGTGATGGATCGATGACTCAGTATCGCCCTTCACCTTCCAGAATGAGTGACGAACAAAAGGAAGGACAATTCGAGTCGAATCTGGTGGCCCCATGCTTTCAATTTAGCTTGGATTTGCTGGCCGCTCTGGATTCTTCTGCGGATAACCAACACAGGGACGTGTTATGACTTATTGCGCAACTTGCCCACTAATGACGGCTTTTCTACCCCTTAGATACGCCATTGGCCCTATGCGCTATGAGGGGGAGCTCTTAGCTGGGCTGGAATTGCCCGATTTACCGGACCTGTTTCCTAATATTGATCGCTATACTGATCTTCAGGATCGGAATCTTGGACTTGTTCCTCGATTTCTGAGAGATGGCTGGCTGTATGTCTGGAGTGAGTTCGAAGGGAGGTTAATTGAGTATTCGGTTAAAAATTCCCTGCTTCAGGAGACGACCCGAGGTGGGGAGGTTGTTGATCATCGCGGCAATGTCTACTTGTCTTTACCCTCTGGTGAGCCTGCTGATGTCGCCTGGAGTGAGAATCAATGGTCTGACGCTCATTTCGAAATGATTGTGAATGAACCGGGTCAGCGCAGCAAGTTTATGCGCAGGATTGTGCCAGGAGGTTCACCGAACACGCAGCTGCTTGATGAAAAGACCTTTTATGCCTTGCCAGAAGTTACCTCCATTGAGGAGTTTGACTGGACTGGCCTGACTCCAACCATTCCCCACTGGCCTCGGTTGGAGCGTTCTACCCAGCGATTTGACCAGCGCGTGATGGGGATAGTGGACGATCCATGGGGTGTTACCGAAGATCTGGCCGCATTGGTTCGTCTGGCTCACGATAACCAGGAGAGGTTAAGAGCCAGATTCGGTGGAGAGTGGAGTTTGGCGAAGACGATCAAGGATCTTTATGAGACTGATCGCCAGCTTGAAGCGAAACTTCCTGAACTTGTAGATCTGCCGAAATTACAGAGAGTGTGGCGGGAATCGGATGAGTCTCAGTCACATTTTGAAGACGTTGTTGCTGGGCTCCTTGATTCCTGGGTCCTATGGATGGATACCCTCGAATGTGCGAATGGCCCTGAAACCCTCGCAAGTTCATGCGAGAGCCTGGATCTGGCTAAAGAAGATCATCACACCATTCTGCAGGAAAAATTCGGACTTGCTTTGCTTGGTCCATCTTATTTTAGTAAAGGGGCCGGGGCTATCGGCCGCCTAGCCGCAGTTCAGGGGGAGGGGACTCGCTGGTTCTGGAATGCGTTGCTTGGGATAAGAGAGCGTGTATCACTCGGTGACGTCGAGAAGCTAGTATCAATTGGCGATATGGCTAACGATTCTGTTGAAGACCTATCCAAAGCTGCCACGGCTGTCGTTGCCGCCATAAACTCTAAGGTGTCGGGTTTAGTGGGGCGGGCACCAATTCCATCGGCTGTGCCGACACAAATACTTTTCAACGCAATTTCGCCTGCAGCCGCAGTTGAATTGAGAGGATTCCCGCATCGAATCTCACTTTTAGGCAGTGGCTTTTTGGTGTCTGGATTGGCACGAACAGGGCAGTCATTGGCGGTGGACAGTGTAGGTGCTGTTCAATCGAATCAGTGGCTGAGTGAGGCGGCGAAAAATAGTGGCAATGCAGCGGCGACTCTTAGTCCTCCTGACGTCGAAGCACGGAAAGTGCCCGTTATTCGTATCGCATCAGCAAATGCTGGCCAATATTTTAAAGGCAACCCATACAGCCTCAAGGATGCTTTAGAAAAGGCTCCCTTGCGTTCAGTTCTGGTTGTTCTGACCGGATTGAACATGGTGTCTGCAATCTCAGAATTTTTTACCGATTCGAATAAAGACGTCGAAGGTTTAGCAAAGGCTACCGGGAGCGTCACAGGTTTCACCGCTGCAGCCTTATCCTTAGAGCACAAGATTTCCGAGCTTAATTGGAATAAAGGACTCTCAAGGTCACCTAACCCAGCAGCGTATAGCCATGGAGTAGGTGCAGTTGCAGCCGCGCTCACCGCTGCCACTGCGGCTTTCGACATCATTGTATTTGGGATGCAAGCGATCGAGTCCTACCGTTCTGGTGATTTCGATACGTCTGCTCTTGAGGCCGGCTTGATGGGGGTGTCGTCGGGGCAACTGGCGCTCAGTGTGAGAGCTTTTAGAGCGTATCGTGAGGCGAGAGCTGCCGCACTAGGGTTGCAAGTTGCTTCCTCAGTCCGGGGATTGTCTAGGCTGGGTGGCTTCTATACGGCGTTGTCTCTAGGCCTAACTGCATCCTTGATTGGAGGCTTGGTCGCCCGTCACTACGCGCAGAATACACCGCTTGAGCGCTGGCTCGCTAATACTAGATTTGGTGTAAAGCCGGCGGAGTGGTCAGGAAACTATCGAGATGAAATGGAGCGGTTGTACACGGTTATTTTTCCCATCAAGTTGAGGCTGGAAAGGGTTCCAAGGTTAAATCCGCATACGGGAATCCATATGCAGGATTGCTGGTTGATTCTTGAGCTAGCAGGCCAAAGTGCTTTGAATCCTGAAACTATTTATTTTTCTGGCGATGAGTTGAGAAGCGGTGTTGGTTACCGGTCTTTGGCATGGGTTGAACGGCAATTACGAGCTGTTCTGGATACAGAGGAAAGAGAGCAAATCCTTCAGCCAAAGCGAACCCCTGTGACTTGGTCTGGTGCTGATTTCAGTCTGCATGTGGGTACAAGAGTTCATAACGCCGCAGCTACGGCCACATACAGAAGAGTTTATCACGATGATGACCAGATCTTTGGGCTGCAGGGCGAGTTAATCTATCGACCACAACCTGGTTTGGAAATGCCTCCGGTAAAGGTTGATATCTGGTGATTGAAAACGCGAAAAAGTTGTTTGACGCTGTAACTAAAAAATTTGGTAGTTCCTCAAATGCTCTTCAGCTGAGCGGTGGCTCGGGTACTGGCTATGCTCCATCCCAGCCCGGTCTCGTAGAGTCGCAAGATGAGGTGTCTTTGACTTTGAGAACCGGCAGCACCGATAGCAGAGGCATTCTTACAGGTGTAGGTTTTTTTGTGGGAGCAGTTGGAATACTGCTTGTTTTGCTGCCTAACCTATTTGGAACACCTTATAGTTCGAATTTGGACTGGTGGGTTTTCTTTCTCTCAGTTTTAGTCATTATTGCTCCTGCAATATGGGAGATTAGCCGTCCGCCCATGCTACCTGTAGTTTTTAATCGGCGTACGCGCGAGATTTACTACGATCACAAAGGCGAACTCTACTACTCAGAATGGGATGATATAGAGGCAGTCGCGTATGAATATACGATAGTCAATCAGTACTCAGGAGCCATTATTCATGGAAAATTGGAAATTGTTCTTCGGAAGTTCGGTGACCCCGAAGATCGGATAGTGCTGAATCTATCAGGCGTTCCAGCGGGCAAGCGCTTACCAACCTTATTAAGTTTCTGGGAATATTTGAGAAGCTATATGACAGTTGGCCCGTGGTTTGACGAGACCGGCAATAAGACAGAATTTAAAAATTCGTTTATAGAGAAAAACTTGAAATCCGGCGACATTTCCTTTCTTGACTTGGTTCTTGATTCAAGGAGAACTTTGGGGAGAGAACGCATAGAGGGGGAGGGTGTTTCTGGGGCTGCTTTTCTTTCTTGGGTGACCTCTTATATGCTGTTCCTGCCTGCATTCGGCATGGAAATTGTACAGAAGATTGATAGAAAGAAGGCTCGTAAACACTGGCCTGAAGTCGTTCAAGAGCGCCTAGAACCAAACGGCTCAACAACTCGCCTGATCGATATCGAAGAAAACTACATGGCGCAAAAACAGAAGGAGCTGGACGAGCTTCATGAAAGAATGCGCAAAACTCTTCCCCGGTAGGTCTTTTCTCAGCAGAGCCAATCATTCGCTGCGTTGATAACCAGCCTCAACCCATTAACTAACCTCCCAGCACCAGAAAAATGCTCAGAAAAAACACATTGATTGGCCGTTTCTGTGGTCAGCATTAAAGATGCGGATAGCTTAGGAGGCTTTGACAGATGTCGGGTATTGATCCGCTGAAAATAGCTTGTTTGGTAGTAGCGCAAGCATTCATATCTGGCTGTGGTGAGGATGGCCTGGTTTCTTCTGCCCTGGAACAGGCAACAGATAATCAGGTGTTTGTGAAAGGCGGTGAGTTTGTTCTTGGAGATATTGGGAAGCCTGATGGTAGTCCTTACGTGACTCTGACTGATTATAGTCGCCCAGCAGTCAAAATTAGAATCGATAGTTACTCCATATCTCGATATGAGACGACTTGGGGCGAAATGGCGGTGTACTACGAGGAACTCAATCGACATCACTTGTACGAGGAAGAATTTACTCTCAAAAAGTACTTGTTAGTCTCGGATGACCCCTTGTCACCGAACTATTACCGGAAGCCCGCCCGAGTACCAAATTACGGAGAGGCTGAGGGGTATTGCGCTTGGCTCGCAGAACGTACCGGGCTGCCTTTTGCTTTGCCTACCGAAGCCCAGTGGGAGTATGCGGCTCGAAGCCGGGGGAGGGAGGTGCCCTATGCCACGGATACAGGAGATGTCGAGAGGGATCCCTACCTGCGCCGCCCAAAAGAGTATGTTGACCCTTCGATACCGCCCTCTGGCAACGCCCTAATGCACTCTTCGCTGAAGTTCGAGCGGCGCCCGGTTGGCAGCTACCCACCAAATCCGTTAGGCCTATACGACATGACGGGAAACGTAGCGGAATGGACGCAGGATTGGTTTCAGGAGGATTACTATAGATATGCTCCTTATGATAATCCGCGAGGCCCAGACTCACCGTCCGGTGAGGGACTGCCCAGTAAAACGGTGCGAGATTGGGGCGGCCGTGGCGACTGGTTTGGAGGCGGTGGGACTGTTTTCGCGCGGGGTGGTCGATCCGTAGATTTTGCAGGTATGGGCTTCCGCTGCGTCATCAACCACCCGGAGCCAATAAATTGAGGGCACGGAATGGTTGTGTGATGTTGCTCCTTGCCCTTTCAACTGGTTGCTCCTCACCTCAAGCGCCTTCCGATATTAAAATCGATGGGGTGCTCACAAGTGCCAAAAGCAATCTGGTCTTTGTCGAAGGCGGCGAGTTTTGGCTGGGAGATGTCGGAAACGAATCGGGAGTGCTTTTTAACCCGATCTCCGATGACAACAAACCGCCAAAGCTTGTTGAGCTCGAGAGCTTTTCAATTCTCAAAAGAGAGGTTACTTGGGGGGAGTTCGTCACGTTTCTAAAGGATGTGGGGCGAGCGGGCGACTACACAGTTGAAAAGGGCTTCAAGCGTGCTGTGAGGTTGCCCATAACCTCAAATGATGATCCTGCCTCGCCAAATTACAAACATAAACCTGCCCGGAGTCCGAATTTCCAGGAAGCAGAAAACTACTGTTTGTGGCTGGCCGAGAAAACGAGGCTCCCCTTTTCCCTCCCATCCGAAGCTCAGTGGGAGTACGCGGCTCGGAATCGGGGGCAGGCCATCGCATTCGCAACCGATACAGGTGAAGTGGAGCTAGATAAGTATCTTCAACGCCCCTCATATGCCATCGACCCGATGCAACCAGTTTCCGGTAATGTGTTGATTCACTCATCAATCGATGTGGAGAGGCGCCCGGTCGGCTCTTACCCCCCGAGTCCCCTGGGCTTGCACGATATGACCGGGAACGTGGCCGAGTGGACCAAAGACTGGTTCCGGCCCGGTTTTGACCATCTTTCCACCAAGAATCCTGTGGCCATAGAGCCTAGCCGTGAGCATGCCGGGAAACGCGTGGTCAGGGATCTGGCGGGATTGGGTGATCATGTTGGCGGCAATGCGACGGTTTACGGGAGAATGGGACGAGGCCTGAACTCCTACTATCAAGGCTTCCGCTGCGTCGTTAACCAGCCCCAGCCCATTAACTAACCTCCCAGCGCCAGAAAAATGCTCAGAAAAAAACACATCGATTGGCCGCTTCTGTGGTCAGCACTAAAGACTGACCTCGGCCTTATGCTAACGATGCTGTGCGTAGGAATAATCACCACTGCTGTGGGTGGTGGCATTTTCTACGTCGATTTTGGTGACTGGGGGGCCATGATTGCGGGAGCTTTCTTCGCATTGATGGGCGCTGGGTTGGTTCTGCTTGCTATTGTCACGACATACTCGGGCGCCAGCTACCTCTACGGCCAGGCCTTGCTACGGAAGCACGGTGTAGAGGTGGACGGCGTACTGACAAAAAAAGAAGCGGATTGTCAGTTTCATCAGGAATACGACCATCGAAATGAGCCACAGGGTGAAGGGCATTATCAGTGTGACCTTCTGATTGAGTTTGATTTTCAGTTTGATGGCCAAAGTCACAGTGGGGCCTTCTATCTGAGTAAGCTGGCGACGTTCGACAAGTTGCAGGAGGGTGACCCGGTGCCCCTCAAGGTACTCAGGTTTGATCCCTCCGTTCACAAGGTACGAGAGCGGCGTCTGGCAAATATCTTGAAGGGGCGTGAGCCCCAAATGCCTTTTCTCGTTCCCGAAGGGGCCGAAATTGGTCAGCTGGCTTAAGGAAAGAGACCCCAAAACACAAGGATTGAACCATTGAAAACCCTGAATATCCTCAAATACGCCTTCACACTCATTGGCGCCGGTATGCTTGTTGGTGCGGTGATGAGTTACAGCAGTACGGTGTCATTTATCGAGCGAGCCACGGAAGCCACGGGCACGGTCATTGACCTGGAGCGCTCTCGCTCCAGCGATTCGACTACCTATTATCCGGTGGTCGTTTTCGAGGATATCCGTGGTCGGGAGATCGAGTTCCGATCGCGCTCCGGCTCAAATCCGCCGTCGTTCAGTCGCGGCGAGCGTGTGTCTGTGTTTTACGAGCCGTCGGCTCCGGAGAGTGCTCGAATCAACAGTTTCTTCTCGCTGTGGGGGCTGCCCATGATTCTTGGAGGTATGGGGCTCGTGTTTGGCGCCATTGGCGGCGGGATGCTGTTGTTTGGTTGGAAGAAGAACCGCTCACAGGCTTACCTGAAAGATCACGGCACCGAGGTGCTCGCAACATTTTCGTCGGTTGAGCAAAACACCAGTCTGACCGTGAACGGTCGTAACCCGTTCCGCATTGTCTGCCAGTGGCAGCACCCTCAAACCGGTGAACTTCATGTATTCCTAAGCGATAACCTGTGGTTTGATCCAACTAATCATATTCACCAGGAAACAATGCCCGTACTGGTTGATGAGGCCAATCTCAAGCGCTATTGGATGGATACATCGTTTTTGCCTAGGCTGGCCGGTTAGCAAAAATCAACAATGCGTTAAACCCCCGAGGGCGTTAGACTGTGTTTTCACTCGAGAATTCACTACAGGAGAGCGCGCCCCATGGAGGAGTCGCCGCAAACGGAAAATGCCCCTCAGTCTGAACAGGAAGGCAGCGTTTTTGCCGGGCTGTCTACGCCTATCTATGGGCTGTTCGCATTGGGTGTTCTTTATACACTGTATATCGCGCATCAAATCATACTGCCGATTGTATTGGCGGTACTTGCCAGTTTGTTTTTGTCTCCTTTCGTCCAGCGCGCTTACCTTAAATTTCGCATTCCGAAAGCCGTCAGTTCGTTGTTTCTCGTGTTGCTCGTTTTGGTGGGGATTGTCGGCGTTGGCGCAGCGGTTGCCACGCCAGCTTTGGAGTGGGCGCAGAAAGCGCCGCAAGGTATATCGCGTTTGTTAGTGGGCGACAGTCAAATCAAGCGCCAGATCGATAAGGTGAACCGCTCAGCCGAGCAAGTGGAGAAATCGGTAGAAGGTTTGTCGGACAGTGGCGAAGAAAAGCCCAAGACGGTGGTGTTGGCCACGGATTCCTGGCGAAGCCAAATGGTTTCGAAAGTTCGAGACGGCGTGGCCGGTTTGGCACTGGCTTTGGCTTTAACCTATTTTTTGCTTGTAAGTGGCGACCGCTTGATTCGAAACTTTGCTCGGCAATTGCCGGCATCTCAGCGTCGAAGAGTGTTGCGCATTACTCATTATTCTCAGCGTGAAATCGCGCAATATTTGGCGGTTTTAGGGGTGAGTAATACATCCGTTGGCGTGCTGACTGCTCTGATTTGTTGGGCTATTGGTTTGCCAGACCCAGCCATGTGGGGGTTGGTGGCCGGCCTGGCCAGGTTCATTCCCTATCTTGGAAACATGCTGACCATTGCGCTGTTAGCGTTGGTGTCCGCAGTGACCCTAGATACGCTTTGGATGATGGCGTTAGCGCCCTTAAGCTTTATCCTGCTCACGACCATTGTCGGGTTTTTTCTCGAGCCGTGGATTCATGGTTTTCGCATGGCAATTAATCCCGTCATTATTTTTATCTCGATTTTCTTCTGGGGCTGGTTGTGGGGGCCGGTCGGGGTTCTTCTTGCGGTCCCTTTGATGACCGTTATCCAAGTCGTTCTAAAACAGATTCCTAAGCTTCGTCCCGTTTACAAAGTTATTGCTCGATGATCGATAAGGCTAGGTCGGATTGCCCGGCCTAGCCTCCCCCGTGACATTTCCTGCCAAAAACATGCCCCGCCTGTTGTTTTGAGCTGCAAAATGGCTGCCTAGCCAACCCTGCGCCTTAACTAAATAATCTTCTTTTGTTCATTTAACTGCTTAAATTTCTATCGACCGGATCACAAAAATCGGTCCGTTGTGTGTAATTAGGCCCGATATGACCGGAAAAAGAGCTCAAAAAGTAAGCGTTGATCGATGAGGTGAGATTATACTGCGCGGAAAGCTGACAAGTCGTAGTGTTAAATAAAACAATAAGGGGATACCCCCAGAAGGAGTGTGCAGTGGCTGAGAACTCTCGCCAGCGTCGTCTGGCATATGCGTTTACCGGAATGGCATTGGCTCTATCGGGGTGTGGCGGCGAAGATGGTGGCTCAGGAGCGGATGAGGTGAGTAACCTTCCGACCGATGAACAAGTGACCCCTGAGGCGACGCCACCGCAAACGGGCGAAACTCAAAAGGCCGTATACCAATGGGAAAATACGCGCTACCAGTTTGCCAACGGCTGTTACAGCCTTGAGTCGGACGGCGTGTACGTCGCGAAAGTGGATGGCGGCGAATACGGTGTCACTACGAATCCTTCCGAAGCGGCAAGCTTCACTATGCGGCCAACGCGACTGGGCTCCTACCTATTGATGTCGAACTTTTCTCGTGAAGAAACCCAAGTGGGGGAGTTTGAGCTGTTAGGCATTAGCGACCCGGGCGGCGAGTTTCTGGATGCCAACGGTAAATTTATCGGAGAGCTGAGTTATTTGGTTTCGGGATTGGGCGACACCCTCAATCTCGTGCTGGATCCCATTGCACCTTTAGGGGGCATCTTGCGGTCTCTCGGAGAAAGCTTGGACTTCATGGGTGGGCAGCTCGCCAACACCGATGTTCAGCCTTCTCTAGCAGCGGTTAATAGCCCTAACGACCTTGCTGTCTGGAATCTGAACAAACACGAAGGCACGGATACCTACACGCTGGCCTCGGATGTAACCGGGCTGCTCCTTACTGCGAAAAATGATGGTTTAACGCTCATGTCGCCATCACTCCGAGACGAGACGAATACCTTCCGCTTGCACGAAGCTCAAGGGTGTGAGGCCTATCCCGAGGCCGAGTTGGGCTTGGAAGTCGTCGATGAGCGGGGCCCGGCGATCTATCTTAAAGAGGTTGATCGTTTCAAGAATGTTGAAGGGCTCGATAACGACGATATTTTTGGCTATGTCGATACCCACTCCCATATTTCCGCTTACGAGTTTATTGGCGGCCGCATCAATTACGGCGATCCGTTCCACAAATTTGGTGTAACTCATGCGCTTGAAGACTGTGCGATAGCGCACGGGCCTGGCGGGACCACGGGATTGCTGGAGATGGTGACCAGCGGTTCGGGCCCCCATGAAACTCAAGGCTGGCCCGGCTTCAACGCATGGCCTCGACACAACTCATTGCAGCATCATCAGAGCTATTACCGGTGGATGGAGCGAGCCCACCTGTCCGGCATGAAAATTCTGGTGAACCATCTAGTACACAACGAAATTCTGTGCGGCATAAACCCTCAAAAGCAAAATGACTGTGATCCTATGGAATCGATTTTGCTGCAGATTCAGCGCATGTATGAAATGCAGGATTATATTGATGCCCAGCACGGCGGGCCCGGCGAAGGCTGGTTCCAGATTGTCACCAGTCCAGCTCGGGCGCGCAGCGTGATTGCCGATGGCAAGTTGGCGGTCGTGCTTGGTGTTGAAATGTCGAAAGTACTTAGCTGCGGAGAGTTTTTGGGTATCGCTGAATGTACCCGCCAAGATGTTGTTGAAGGTTTGGATCAGCTCTATCAGCTTGGTGTACGCAACATCTTCCCCGTCCACAAGTTTGACAATGCTTTTGGTGGCCACTTACCGGATTTGAGTTCTGGAATTGGTATTGGTCCCGTTCTCGCTGTGGGGAATATGCTGGAAACTGGCCACCCCATCGAGTTTGAAGAGTGCCCGGAAGGCACCGAGTTTGTAGGTGATGAACCGGATCAGAATGCGGCTTTGCAGCCATTCGGAATCATCGACCAGCTGCTGTTCCAGATGGACTATTTCGGTGACCGCTTCCCGGAGACTCCTGAAGAAATGAAAGAAATGGATCCGCGCAGAGGCACCGATCACCTATGTAATCGCCGTGGTTTGACGGATCTTGGTGACTTCCTGATTCAAGAGCTGGTGCGCCGCAAGATGATGATCGAAACGGACCACATCAGTCGTAAAGCTGCTGCGCGTATCCTCGATATCACCGGGCGTTTGAACTATCCCGTGATCAACAGCCATGGCGGCTGGGGCGGCACCGAAGCTCTCCGTGACCGCATCGCTGAACAGGGTGGTATTGCCGCTTCATTTGGCGGCACCCGTGAAGGTTGGGTGGACTCTTTGCTGCAAAACGGCAACCGTCCGCGCCCCGACGAGTTCAAAGTCGGACCGTATGGGGGCGCGGGCTTTGCCACGGATGTTAACGGCATCGCCGCGTTGCCTGGTAACCCGGGTTCCCCGGAAGAGGATGCTCGCCTGTATCCGTTCGAATCTGTAGACGGTCGTGTGATTTTAAACAAGCAAAAAACCGGTGACCGTGAGTTTGGGCTCTACGATGGCCGCGGAATCGCACATTACGGCCTCTACCCTGACCAAATTGCCGACATGATCCTGAATGCTGACCGCCCCAAAGAAAGCGTGGACGAAGCCGTGAATCAGCTGTTCACCTCAGCGGAGGCCTATCTAAGGATGTGGGAACGTATAGAAAACGCTCCTTTGTAGTCTTTGGCAAGTTAGACAACAAGCAAAAGAAAGGAAGTAGCTGTGATGGAAACTATAAAAACAATGCCCACCCCCTGGCGGGCTGGGGTGATGGTGCTCGGCATGGCGGCCATGCTCTCGATGGCTGGGTGTTTTGGTGGCTCAGGAGGGTCTGATAAACCTTCAGCGAAAGCGGAGAATCCCAAAGACGATCAAGAGCTGGTAGACCGATTCAGTGAAGGGCGCACCTTCACGGTAAACCCGGGTGAATTCGCCACCGATGACATGGTCACCGCCATGATTCAGTTGCGCCCGGGCGATACGCTTGAATTTGGCTGCGGCTATTTCGAGCTGTATCACGGCCTACTTATTCAGGCCACGGAAGATGTAGAGATTCGCGGTTGCGGTAAAGATGAAACCGTTTTGAACTTCCGTGAAAGCGACAACGTAACGGGCCTTGAAGCGCTGAACGTCCGCGGCATTACTGTTAAGGACCTGACCATCCTCGATTCCCCGGGTGATGCTTTCAAATTGAAAGGCGTGAAGTGGGGCACTCTGCTGAACGTCAGAGCAATCTGGTCTGGCGGTGGAGAGCCGATTACCGAGGCAAACTATACCGATCGTTTGAAGGTCGCATGTACCAGCCCTCCGATGGATAAGGGCGATCCAACACCCGACTACATTCCGAGTTCTTCTGCTGGCCGTTATGGCATTTACCCGGTGGAGTCCGAGAATATCTTGGTGGATAACTCTGAATCCATTGGGGCATCCGATGCCGGCATTTATGTGGGGCAGACCAATAACGCCATTATCAAGAACAGTCGCGCGGCCTATAACGTAATGGGCTTCGAGATTGAAAACGTTCAGGGTGGCGAATACGACAGCAACCTTGCCGAGTGTAATACCGGTGGTTTCCTGATCTACGATCTGGAAAACATCACCCAATACGGTGACACCTCGGTGATGCTGAACAACATCTCCCGCAACAACAACACCTACAACTTTGCCCACAGCGGCATAGTGTCTGCCGTGCCCCGAGGCACGGGGTTCATTACCCTTGGCTACGATAACATCGAGATCTACAACAACGTCTTTGAGGACAACAGCACTGCCGCGATTATTTATACCAGTTACGAATTGCTGGATGGCAAGGGTAAGACGACAGATAAAAAACTCGATCCCTATACCGAAGGGCTGCACATCCATAACAACGTGATGAGAAATTCGGGTTATTCCTTGCCTTCACCGAATATGGAGAAGGTTGCCGGCGGCGAAATCGAAACTCTTCTGCCTACCCTGATTGGTATCAAGAATATTACCAACCCCGGCAAGGGCGCTCACATTGTATGGGATGGACTGCTGGATGATTACGACGCTGAGTGTGGTTATCCGAAAGATGCCAATGGACAGCCCGTACCCAAAGATAAAAACGGAAAGCCGATTCACACCAATCAGCACCCGAATCCGGAATGTCATTACAACGCCTACAAGTTCAACGACGCCGGTGAACGCAAATTGCCGCAGTGGGGCTCTTGTATCGCCCACAATGAAATGGACGATGGTCAGGCCTATATCAATTTCCATGGAATGCGTGGTCTTGAGCTGGTGACGGGATTGGCCGATTTCGACCCAAAGGCCATCTTTTCCTGGGAAGGTTTAACGAACATTCTGACCGGGCCTCTGGAGTTTTTCGCGGACACCAAGTTGGAAGATCATGACTGTGAAAAACTGTATGGCCGGACCCTGGAAAGCCTGCCTCGTGTAACGATTCCGCCGTTCGAGCGCAGTGGCGCCATTGATCCGGCTCCTAGCAAGGAATACATCAACCAGTTGTGTGAAACGCCCGTAAAGCCCGGTGAAATTAACCGTAAAGCGCTCGCTGTTGACTGCCCTCGGTTGGATCAATACAACTTGTTTGCCGACGATCAGGACCCACGGAGTATGCCCAATGAGGGTGGTGTTCCTTACGTGCTGAACTCCAAGTTGTTCTCGGACTACGCTACCAAATACCGAGTAGCCTTCATCCCGCCTGGAACGAAAGCGGTATACAAGGATGGCCAAGGCGGCGGCAATGTAAACGGCACGATTCATTTCCCGAACGGAACCGTTATCGCCAAGACGTTTGCGTTTCGAGATGAAGAAAATGATACCGAAGAGCTGATCGAAACACGGTTATTGATCAAGCGCATGTCGCAAAGTGGTAAAGCTGTTTGGAGTGGTCCAGCGTACAGCTGGGGCAAAGACGCCAACGGTAAGAAAGTGGCCACGTTGGTGCCTGGTGGTGAAACTCGTAGTGTGAGCTGGAGTTATACCGACAAGCAATCTGGAAAGAAGCTGCAAGGTTCTTCAGACAGCTACGCGATTCCTAACCAAAGTCAGTGCATCACCTGTCACTCTAACGATGATCTGGAGGCTGGCGCTGCACCGATAGGGCCGAAACCCCGAAATATGAACCGTGCCTATGTGCCTGAGTCTGACTTTATGGGCAATCAAGGGCAGGGCGGCTTTGATCGCGTCAACCAGCTGAAATACTGGGTCGATCATGGGCTTCTAACGAATGTTCCTGATTTTGGTCGAATCGTAGGCGGTGTTGCCCAAAACCTGGAGTACCTGCCTCGCTGGGATGACCCAAACGAGGATCTGGAGCTTCGTCTTCGGGCCTACCTGGAAGCGAACTGTCAGCATTGTCATAACGATAAAGGCGCAGCTTCGAATACCGGTTACTACCTCGATCACTATCGCAAGATCGATGCCGGTTACGGCATCTGTAAGAAGCCTACCGCGACCGGCGGCGGTTCCTGTGGCAAGCAGCACGTGGTTGTCCCGGGTAGCCCGG
This sequence comes from Marinobacter litoralis, assembly GCF_003336705.1. Taxonomy (GTDB): domain Bacteria; phylum Pseudomonadota; class Gammaproteobacteria; order Pseudomonadales; family Oleiphilaceae; genus Marinobacter; species Marinobacter litoralis. The sequence continues at coordinate 298,486 of NZ_QMDL01000001.1, forward strand.
ATGAATCGATCGTGTCTTGTCGTGTAGGTAACGCCGACAACCCGCAAATCAAAATGCCTCCCATCGCTAAGAGTGTTGTGCATAACGAGGGTGTGGAGTTGCTGAATCAGTGGATCGAGAGTGCTGCTGATGCAGATTACGAAAACTCTGAGGCCTGTGGTGGAGGCATTGGGATTTTTAAATCCATGGCTCCGTAAAAAATAAAAACGAAATCCAAGCCCGCATCGCGAATGAGTAATCATCAGCGGTGTGGACTTTTTATTGCGAGGACATAATGGCTTATGAACAACCTAGCATTTAAAACACTATTGGCACCCTCACTTGTGCTTCTGCTCACTGCCTGCGGCGAGTCCGGCTCTGGCAGTGACCATAATGGTTCAGGACCAGTAGGGGAGAGGTCTAGTGTTCAGCAAGAAACTGTTGGAACGAATAATGTGGGTGATAGTCAGGATGCCGGCTTGGGCGGACCTGAGGTCTCGCTGGGGCCGGTGGTTCCGGCGCTAGCCTTTGCCACGGATACCCGCAGTGAAAACCGAGACCCATACCCCGATCTACAGCCGATTATTTCTGACGCGCCTCCCACCTGTGCCCCAGCTGGTCGCCCCGCAGCTAAAGGGCCGTCTTGTGATGACTTGAAAAACGCTAACTACTACGAAGACAGTTCTGACACATGGATTGATGCGCAGGTGTTCATTCCGGAACACCGTGAGGGTGAAAAGCTGCCGGTGATTCTGCATAGCCATGGTTGGGGCGGCAGCAAAGTGGTCGAGTTGCCTGAGCAGCCTTATTGCGAAGAATACTTAAAACCCTACAACTGCCCTGTCAATGAGGGTGGCGGGCTGCTTTCGATGTTTGGGCAGTTGGACGATGTGCTGTCGGACTTGCATAGTAGAGGTTATATCGTGGTTAGCTTCTCCCAGCGTGGCTTTGGCGACTCTGAAGGCCAAATCATGGTCATGAACCCCTATCATGAAACCCGGGATGCGCAGGCTGTGATTGACTGGATCGCCGAGCGTGGCCGTTCAGGTGAGCTGCCGGTCGCAGTAGATGAAGCGGGTAACTTCCCGTTAGGTTTGTTTGGTGGTTCCTATGGCGGAGGCTTCCAGCTCACCTTGGCGGCTCTGGATGACCGGGTCGATACCATTGTTCCTGTGGGGACGTGGCACGCGCTTGAGCAAGCCTTATTGCCCAGCGGCGCAGTGAAAGGCGGTTGGGGTAACTTGCTGTGCTTGTTATCTACTGGCAAAAGCCGACACCCGCTGCTTGATGAGGCCTGTGTCGGTATGTTCTTCCCGTTCATACGCACCCGCAAAGCACTGGATCCTACGGGTGAAATTATCAAGTTTATGGGCCAGAACGGGCTACATTATCTGAAGAATTTGGAGGTGTCTCAGAAGCCATACAGGGACGGCGAAGAGCCCTTTAAGCTGCGCCCTATTGATAGTTTGTTGATTCAGGGTAACCGTGATGTGCTCTTCCCACTACAGGAAGCGGTAGATAACTATCACTACCTCAAGCTTGCTGGCGGAGATGTTCGGTTGCTATCTAATCAGTCTGGCCACATGAATCCTTTAGCCAATCAGGTTGATGGCACCACCTCGTGTGGTGGTGTTGACATGTTTGCTGCCATCCGCACTTGGTTCGATGTAAAGCTTCGTGGAGCTGATGAGTCCCTGTTGGACCGTATCCCGGGCGTTTGCATCACTCTGGATAACGAAAAAGCACTGATAGCTGAAGAAGTGCCAGGCTTGAATTATGAGGCTGATAAACTGATGGGAGTTAATGACCAGTGGCGCTCATTCTCAATGAGCATTGGTATGGCTCGAGGGCCTCAGAAATGTGAAGCTGTCTATGAGGTGCCGGCCGGTGAGCGAAAAGTGTTGGCGGGCATCCCCAAGTTGCGGGACTTTAAAGTTAAAGGTGATCTGATCGGCGGGCTCGGAGTTTCCTATATGGGCGTTTGTCTCATTCGGGACGGACAGACGATGCTAGTTGACGATATGGTCACGGGGTTTGTGCCGGGTGATTATCCGAACCATGAGCTAATTGCGGTTGGTGAAGCGCTGCGACCAGGCGATCAAATAGGGTTGATGGCGTTCAAATCAAAAGAGCACATGAACTTCATGAGCACCGCCACGATTGGGCAGGTAACGGAGTTGCTGCTGAATGGGTTTAGTGCAGGTAGTGGTATGTCCGGTGCCGCAGTGCAGGATTTAATGGACCCACTGCAAACTCTATTGAGTGGTGTTTTCGTGAATGCTTATACGGTTTCGGGTGAAGTGCGGTTGCCGATTTTGGAGTCTGAGCTTCTGAGTCAGCGTACTCCAGATGCCTATTACGGTACTCCTGAGGACTTCAATCAGCAGCCTTGGTAAAGAACCTGGCCCATGTGCGACTGAACTGCTTCATCGCACATGGGCGTACCCGTTAAAGTAAAAAGTTCCAGCTTACAGGCTGGATTTCTTCAAGATTTCCGTATGCTTACCAGAGACAATCGCTTCCACGCGGCGGTTACGTGCTCGGCCTTCGTTGGTATCGTTCGTGGCAATAGGCTGAGATTCACCCATACCCGTGGTGCGAATCCGGTCCGCATTGATTCCGAAGTGATCGATGAGTACTTTCATGACCGCATCGGCACGGCTCTTGGACAACTTTTGGTTGTAGGAAGAAGGGCCGGTACTGTCGGTGTGACCTTCCAATAGAATCCGTGATGTTGGGTACTGCGTTAGAACCTTGGCAAGATTTTTGAGCTCCGGATAAAAGGCTTGTTGAACCTCCGTTTTGTCGTGCTCAAATTCCACGTACAGGGTCTCTTTGATTTCGCGGGTCAGCTCTTTCGCGCAACCCTCGTCATCCACCAAGGCGCCTTGGGGCGTATTCGGGCACTTGTCCCGGTTGTCGGGTACACCGTCACCATCGGAATCGGCAGGTGGCGCAGACAGCTTGGAAAAATCCAGGGGCTGGCGACCGGTCGGAGCCGAAGCAAACTTTCGGCCGAATACGTAATGCACGCCAGCGAAAACTTGAGCGTCGAAGTACTCGTCTTCAATGTCTACCCGACCACGAACGCCCGCTTCAGCAATAAATCTCGGCGCAACCATCTTTTGCAGGCCGGCTTCCGCAAAGATCAGGTCTTCGCCTTGAGAGCCCAAGTTATCAACGTCGATATCCGCGTAGCTGTACCCGCCACCTGCAAATGGGCGCCAGCCGGCCAGCCGGTAGCGGCTTGGGTGAACGCGTGCGCCAATGGAGCCGCGCAAAATGTCTAGGTCTTCATCACGCTTTTTGGTTTCGGATTCGGTATAGCTGCCTTGTAGCAGCATGCTGATATTGGGATTGAACTGATGGGTAAAGTTCAGTCCGTACTCCCAGTAGTTGGCGATGTCATCACCGACCCGAGACGTGACATCGGAGTTGCCCGAATCAACAAAGCTGGCTTCGATGCCAAGGCTGCTATAGCGCGAAGGGAAGTCTTGTGCGCTGGCAGTGGCGGGGATTATCAGCGCAGCAATAATTGCTGCTCTTCTGAGCGTTGACATTTTCAGAGCCTCTTAATGATCTTATAGTCAATGGAAAGAAATAGTTGGTGGCATACTATAGCTATGAATGCGGTGCCACAAAGAATCAAACTGGGCCTCACTTTATGTTGCGGCTTTATCATTGGGGCGTTAGCCTAGTGTGGTCGTGCCACTGTATCGAATAACGTAAAACAAACAAAAGTATAAGGATGTAGTTTGCAAATAGTGTTAACCTGATATTAATTAACACTCTGACAAAGTGATGTCTTGGGCGCGTGTTGGATAATGCGGGATGGAATCTAATTTATGCGAAATGCCTTGGACGTCTGAGTCAGTGATACCATCCCGTCGTTAGAGGACACGTGTATGAAGCTTGATAAAGCAGTAGTTGCTCGGATCAGAAATGCCGCCCCCAAAAAACAAAAGGGCGCTTCCTCTCTTGAATACATGATGCTGGCAGCGGTTTTGGTTGGCATCCTTGTTGTGGTGGCTAACACAGATTTAGGTGAGACAGTCAAAACCTTTTTTACTGACATCTTTAGCACTGCCTCAGATGAAGCTGGCATCAAATAAAGTGTCAGCAGCGTGATGGTGCCAACGAAACTCAAGGCGCTAAGGAGAAGCTCCGGAGTTGTTGCTCTGGAGTTTGTCTTCATACTTCCTCTGTTGATTGGGCTTATCTATGGAGGCTTAGTCTACGGCATGTTGTTCTTTCATAAATTGGAAATGCAGCAAGCAGTGGATCGGGCGTCCGCATCTGTGTTGTTTCTGGATAGGCGCCAGTACCAAGACATCAGCGGTGAGGTTTTGGCCCATAGTAGTGCCTCGCTTGGAAAGCTGGTTGCCGGCTTACCCGCCCGCCTTCGAACGCGAATGACTGAGCAGGTATGCGAAAATGTTTCCTCTGACGGAGTTGAAATGCTTGAATGTCGTCTCAGTGCAGACGGCACTAAGTCATTTTTGCCACAATTGAAACTTGGTTTTTTGGGCAGCTTTCCTCCACAACCGAGTAAATTGTCTGTTAGAGCGGCAGTTGCCTTTTAGTGGTCGAGTAGTCTCGAATATTCGAACAACAAGTACGAGAAGGTAGAAATAATAATGAGGGCGAAATTTGTCTCGGCCTTGCCTGCGCTTCTTCTTGCGTCGGCTGCTGTAGTCTTGGCGATCGTCGGCTTGGTTCGTTATAACCAAGAGCAGCCTGAAGTTGCTGCAAGCATCGAATCCTCTCATACCGCATCCAGTGAAAGTGACGAGCCGTCGCTTCCCACCTACCGATATTTTTTTGCGCTTGAAGATATTGAAGCGGGTACCGAGTTGGCGCCGGAGCTTTTTGCAGAAGTTGAAACCACTGTTCAACTTCCGGGCATACTAACAGCCAATGATGCTCCGTTTGGTGAAACAACGACAACGGCTCTTCGCGCCGGGAACCCCTTGGGCCAGTCCACTTTAGAGAGTGCCAGTACACTGCAAACCATTCTTGACGAAGGTATGCGAGCGGTGGCTTTCGAATTTAATCCTATTTCGAGTATTGGTGGTTTGCTTCAGCCCGGAGATGTGGTTGATGTGGTCGCTACTTTCCGAGGGGATTCCCAAGACGGACCTTCCTCCTCAATCATACTCCGTGAAATCGAAGTGCTGGCCGTAAAGGGCGTGACAGACCCAGCTCAACTAACATCAGAAGACGAGCGCCGCAGAAACGCTACAATGGTTTTGGCGGTCCCAGATAAGCAAGTCGGACGTTTGGCGTTGGCGGCGTCCGAAGCCAGTTTGAAGTTTGTGGCAACCAGCCATGGCGGGAGTGTGATTGCGTCGCAACCTGAAAACCCCGAGGCCGGCGAGACAAAACCCTCGATGAAAACAAACGATGCTCAGGAAGAGGTGGTATTCCTGGCGGATATCCGACCGCTGTCTCCTGAAGCAAAGGCCAGAAAGGCGGAAGAGAAACAAGCGCGTAAAAAACAGGCTCAAAAAGAAGAGCCGCCGGGGTTGAAGGTGCAGGTTTTTGAAGGTTCAGAAACAAGGACAGTGTATGTTCGCTAACATGAAAATTGCGCTACGTTCGGTGGTTGCGATCAGTGTCATGGTGTTTGGGCTAGTCGGCGTTCAATTTGCCTCTGCCAGTAATGCGGGCGTTGTAGCACTTGCTCCTGGGCAACAGCACATTATTGCGTTCACCCAGAAGCTCGAAAAAGTGGCAGTGTCCAATCCGGAAGTTGCTTCGGTGCAAGCCAGCGGAGAAAAGGAAGTGCTTGTTACAGCCAAGGCTTCAGGTGCTGTTACCGTCAGAGTTTGGCTGAAAGGCAAGTCATCCCCGAGTACAACAGATTATCTGGTCAGTTCCACGGCTGGCGAGAAGCATTCGGTACCCATGCAGGTACAAACCGACATTCGTGTGGTGGAGGTAAGCCGCCAGCAGCTAAATACATTGGGCTTCCATTACGCCAAGCTGTTTAACGGTGGTGATAATGCGTTCGGTATCTCGCCGAATGGCGGCGGCTTTACAAGGCCGGGCGGCATTCCGGGAAGTGCAGCAGGTCTAAGCACCGATGGCTTTAACCTGTTTAGCTTCGGTTCCAGTCATCTCAGTATTATCAATGCTCTTGAATCGGGCGGCTTCGCATACACCTTGGCGGAACCGTCGTTAGTCAGTCTGAGTGGTCAGAATGCGACCTTTTTGTCGGGTGGCGAATTCCCGGTGCCCATTTCCGGCAACGATGGTGAGGTGCAGATTGAATACAAAGAATTTGGTGTAAGCCTGTCTTTGACTCCCACGGTGATTGATGAAAATCAAATCATCCTCAAGGTGGCGCCGGAAGTGAGCGATTTGGATTTTACCTCGGGCGTGTCTAGTGGCGGTGTGTCAGTGCCAGGTTTGCGTGTGCGTAGAACCGAAACCATGGTCTCTATGGCGCCGGGCGAAAGCTTTGTGATCAGTGGCTTAGTGAGCCGCTCTACCTTCAATAACAGCGATAAATTACCCGGTCTTGGGAATATCCCGATTCTCGGTGCTTTATTTCGCTCAGATCGCATTTCCAGCGAAGATCGTGAACTCATTATGGTGGTTACGCCACGATTTGTGAGTGCCAAGAAAGAATTGTCTGAAGACGTTAAGAGCTTCGGGAAAAAATACGAGTACAGCAGTACCGAGTGGGGCGATATGTTCATTAACTCACGGGACGGTACAGAGCCTCTCGAAAGTGGCTTGAGCTGGTAAGGAGCTGGGTAGCATGAGTGAAACTCTGGTCTGTATTGCAGAGGAAGTAGGCATTCGCGCTTGGCTTGAACGAGTGCTTGGAGATACTTGGAGCCTTGAGTTTGTTTCTTCGGGGGATCTGTCTCGTGTCAATCGATTGGTCCAGGCGAGTCAGGCTAAAGTGGTTGTTGCGGCCGTCAACGAGACTGAGCAGGGACGCTCTGCCAAACTTTTTTCTGCCATCTTAGCGTCTAATCCCGGCGTCTGCTTGGTCGCCGTTGCCCAGCATATTTCTCAGGAATTGTTGCTGGAAGTTATGAGAGCGGGCGCTCGAGATTGCCTTATTACCGGAGTTGATGGAGATAGAGCCAGCGATAGAATTTTAGCGCTTTCGCAATTGTCGGCCGTTGATTCCGTATCGAAACCAGAACGTGTTTCCGGCTCTTTAACACTCGTTCTTGGCGCAGCCTCCGTTGTCGATACGCGGTTTTTCGCTCAGAACCTTGCGTGTGAGCTCAGTCATCAACAGTCCAAGGGCTCAGTGCTGGCTATCGACACGATGGCGACAGAAAATCGATCGTTTTATTTGGATAGCTTGAACCGGCTGAGTTTGAATGACTTGGTTAACCGAACCGATGCAATCGACCAGGCGTTTGTTAATACGGCCTTGGAAGAATACTCCCCGGGTTTGCGTTTGCTCTCGGGAAATATTATGGCTGAAACGCTCACGGGCGATGATGCTGCAGATCTGTTTATTGCTATATCTCGGTTGGCCGAATTGTTTGACCACATGGTGATCCGTGTTGTGGAGCACCAAGCGAAAGCGTGGCTCAAAATACTAGGCTCAGACATCACTAAGTTGGTGATTTTGTCGCATCCGGTTGTCGATCAAATTCAGTATACCGAAGCCATGATTCAGCAGAGTCGCAAGTGGCTGGGGCAGAACTGTAAGAGTCTGGTTGTCATCGATGGCTACAGGAAAGGTGCGACCTTGAAGTTGGAGGATATCGAGAAAAATATAGGGCTGGAAGCCAGTCTCCGTCTCCCTGTCGAATGGCTTAACCGATTGGATTCGATCAACGCGGGCGTGCCGTTAGGAGCCCTGCCCAGGTCCTCAGCGTACCAGAAAAGATTAGTGGATTTCGTCCACAATCACTATGGAGAATCTCCTTCGTCGAAGGGGCCGTTCGCCTTTTTCAAGAAACGCTGAGGGGCATATAAATCGTGGCAACTCGTGTCGATGAAGAATATCAGCAGCTTAAAAAACAAGTCCATTCCCATCTGATCGAGCGTTTAGATGAGGAAGGGTTTGAAGTTGAACGTACCGATGTCAGCCTGCTTGAAAAGTTTGTAGAGGCGAACGTCAATCAGTATATCGCGCATCATCGTGTACCGCTGGCAACGGCCGAACAGATCATGCTGGCTCGTGAAACTCTTGATGAAATCGTTGGGCTGGGGCCGCTTGAGCCATTATTGGCAGACACGGAAGTGAACGACATTCTGGTAAACGGCCCGTTAAACGTGTTCGTGGAAGTGGCCGGTGTTCTGCAGAAATCCCCAACCCGGTTTATCGATGACGACCATGTGATGCGCATTATCCGTCGGATTTTGGCACCCCTTGGGCGACGATTGGATGAAAGCAGCCCCATGGTGGATGCCCGACTTCAGGACGGTTCGCGGGTGAACGCCATTATCCCCCCCATCGCTCTTGATGGACCTTCCATTTCGATTCGAAAGTTCACCCAGAAGCACTTGGCGGCATCAGACTTGGTGAATCTTGGTTCGTTGACAAGGGAATGCCTGGACCTGCTGGTAAAGATCGTTCAAGGGCGAAGAAATTTGCTGGTGAGTGGTGGTACTGGCACAGGGAAAACAACGATTCTTAACCTGCTTAGCCAATTCATTCCGAAAGATGAGCGGATAGTGACTATCGAAGATTCGGCGGAATTACAGCTGAATCACCCCCACATTGTTCGCTTGGAAACACGGCCAGCCAACGCAGAGGGCAGCGGGCGTATCAGTGCACGGGAATTGGTTATCAACGCGCTTCGGATGCGCCCTGACCGGGTCATTGTTGGCGAAGTTCGTGCCGGTGAAATTATCGAGCTCATGCAGGCGATGAACACGGGGCACGAAGGTTCGATGAGTACGATTCACGCGAACTCTTCGAAAGACGCAATGATTCGAATAGAAACGTTGCTGGCCGTAAACGGTTATGACGCCGGAGAACAGGCCATCGGTCGATTAATCGGATCCTCTTTGGATGTGCTCGTTCAGCTGAAACGGCTTTCCAATGGCCGACGTATTGTGAGTGAGGTGGTCGAAATGACACCCACCAAGTCGAACCCTTATCAGATGAATGTCCTTTATCAGGCCCCTGACATCCGGGAAGAAGTTCTAGAGGGTGAAGCGCAGTGAGTGTGCAGGTCTTGTGGCTATCGGCCTTGGGGTTAGGCTTTCTAGCCGTTGTAGTGATTTTGCTGCAGTTTGTGGTAGGTCACTATCGCGCTATGAAGAATCTGCAGAAAGAAAGTCTGCGTCGGTTGGCACCTCAAGACATCATTGAAGAGAAAACGGTTGCGGGTATTCGCCTGGGGCCGGTTGAACAGTTGATGATAAAAGCAGGCATCCAGGGCTCTGTGAGCAGGTTAATTCTGCTGCTAGCGGTGTTGCTTGGGGTCATCGCCACGATCGTTATTGTTCGAGGCTTGCTCGAGGCTATAGTTGCATTGATTGCGTTCGTATTGATTGCTGTGACGCTTTGGCGGGTAAAGTTCGAACGCATGCGGCGCCAGATATTTGAAGAGCTGCCGGGTATCGTTGACGCTGTGTTGCGGTCACTTTCCGCAGGACGCTCGGTTGAGCAAAGTATGTTGGTTGCGTTTGATGATGCATCGGCGGCGTTTGAGCCGCTTTGCTTCCGGCTGCGAGGTGCTATCAGCCAGGGGCGTGATTACACTCAGGTACTTGATGGCTTTGCTGATCTTTACAGCATTCCACCACTTACCCAAATGGCGATCGCATTGAGAACATCGGCTCGTTTTGGTTCGCCTGTCAGGCCGGTGCTTGAGGAGGTTTCGAAAGCAATACGATCCCGAGAAGAATTGCGTCGTGAATTTATGGCGGCGACCGCTGAAACCCGTTTTACTGCCATTGTATTTGCCATTATGCCGCCAGGGTTAGGTGCCTATGTTGTTTTAATGAATGAGGAGTTCTCCGAAGCGCTGCTGAATACCTCGGCGGGGCATACCATGATGATGATGGCTGGCGCGTTGCAAATCATTGGAACGGTATTGGTCTGGAACCTGATCAGGGGAGTGGGCCGTGGTTAATCTTTGGTTTATTGGCGCGATCGTATTGGCTATGGCATCGGTGCTCTATCTTTGGGTTTGGGGGCCCGCCTGGGCATTGCAAGCGCGAGTTCGAGCGCGCTTATCCCATAGGCAGCTCACTACCGAAGATGAGACAGGTAGCCCGCCACTCGAGACCTTTGTGTATTGGTTGGTCGACCGTCCTCTGCTTAGTGGTGACTTTAAGGAATTGGAGCCCGCATTGGATGCAACGGGTAAAACGCCGTATCGGGCTCGCCAGTATTACATCTTGTTGTGCTGGGTGGTTCCGTTCGTTTTGACTCTGGCCGCAATTGTATTTTCTGGCGTAATGACGACAGCAGTTACGTTCATGATGTCTTTTTATCTGTCGCGCCAGTTCATCCGTAGTTCAGGTCGAACGGCCGAAAAACAACAGAACCGTGAATCCATAGAGCTCTGTCAGATGACTAGAATGCTGATGGAGGCAGGGCTTAGCCCGGAACGATCACTGAAGCTGATTTCACATCAGGCCAGGGAATTGATGCCCCTGTTGGTAACCCGGATCGACCGTTTCAATCGAGTCATGGAAAGTGGGGCAGACCGCAGTCGAGCGCTCGATGAGCTTGGACGAAACCGCAACCTCACTGTCCTGCGAAGCTATGTCACGCTTATGAAACAGGCGGGTACGCTTGGTGCTGGAGTGTCCGGGGCGCTGGAGCAAATTGTTACTGAGGCTCATCATGAAGAGCGCAGCAAGCTTAAAGAAGAAACCAATAAGGTTGGCGCTCGCATGACCATTATCATGATGGTGTTTATGCTGCCCTCTTTGTTTATATTGATTGGCGGGCCAGCTGTGCTATCGATTATGGATGCACTCCAGCGGTAGTGGTTTATAGGGTCTGAAAAAATATTGAACGTTACCGTATTTGATTTAAGGAGCAACAGATGAAGTACAAGCAGGCCAGCCTGGTTTCGACAGCATTTTTTACGGCAGCACTGGTCGCGGGTTGTGCTCTTCCGCCGCTACAAGACTCCGAGACGGAGCAAGAGTCGCGGACATCCGGCAGTCACTTGCAGGTTAATTGCTCCACAAATATGACACCTGAACACCGCGTTGAGTTAGATGCCATCGATTCGATGATGAATGCGTCAGAAAACTACGCGGCTTTGGCGCGCCTTGAAGCGTTATCGTTCCAGACCCAGCATCATTGGCTGCGCTGGGCCCAGTTGCTTGCGAAAGTGGAACAGCTGGATTACTCGGAAGAAGTGTATCAGCAGATTGCCGAGACCTGTGACAGCGCACGGGCCTATCACGGCCTAGGCGTGGTTTATGTGAAAGGTGGCAAGATTGAGGAAGGCCTAAAGGCACTCGGCATGGCGAAGGCAAAAGAGCCAGCCTCCGCCGATATGAGGAACGATTTCGGCGTAGTGCTTATGCAGGGTGGGTTCTTCGGGCAGGCGGCTTTCGAATTGCGAACGGCATACGAGCTTTCCGGCAAGAAAGAGACCGTCGGTCGAAACATGATTGCTGCATACTATTTGCACGGTGGTGATGATTCTGTCGCTAAGCTCCAGCGTGAGTTAGGCCTGAGTAATGACGCAGTTTCAGCGGGTATAAAGTTTTCTGAGCGCTTTTCTGGAGGTGTCTGATGAAATTCAAGGCCTGTTTTTTGGCAGCTACGGTGTTGGTGACCTTCAACGCCATGGCAACTGAACCCGAGGCGGAACTTGGTTTGTCAGGGGTTAATTTTCAACCCGATAACCGAACCGATGTCAGAAAAATTTTTGATCAGCAGGCTGAACAAAAAACCGAGGGTGGCGAGCTGAGCATGGCGCTCTACGCAAAAACCCAGAAGCGCTTGGCCGAGTCTTTTGATCAGTCTATGCCTGATCGTATTGGCGAGTCATCGAGCGGTGATTGATACTAAGCGCCAAAAGGGCGTTTTGATTTTTCTGATGCCTTTTTTGCTGGTCGCAATTGCCGTAGTAGCGACCTTGGCGATGGATGCAGCACGCCTATACAGTGTTAAGGGCGATATGCAGGCTGTGGTGAACGCGGCGGCAACGGCTGCGGCCGACGAAGCAATGGCCTGCGGTGTCGGAGATGTCAGTCTGATGCGCGCACGCGCTCTAACAGCAGCGAAGCAAGCTGGATTCGACGGAGATAGCAGTGAACTGGAAGTGATTGTCGGCCTGCTTGAAACGGGTGATTCCACGACCGGCGAGCTCCAATTTAAAGCAACACCCCCGAACCAAAGCAATGCGGCTGTCGTTCGCTACACCCGAAAAGAACGGGTGTCATGGCTGCTTCCGGAAACCTTCTTCGAGCCGGTTGAGATCTCGGTGAACGCTGCAGCTCGAAAAGAACTCTATGCGACGTTGAGCGCCAACAGTTCAACGGTAAAAGTGACCAATGGACTTCTCGGAAATCTGCTTGGAGGAGTCCTGGGTCAAAGTAATTATTCTCTTGATCCTACGAGTTTAGCCAGCCTGGAGTCGACATTGTTGGGTGTCGGGGATCTTCTGTCTAATCTCGGCGTTAACAATGTTACGGCTTTGCTGGATCGCCCCTTGATAGAGGTGCTGGACGCGGTTGTTGATGTTGTTGGTGGGGTGACATCGCCAGTGGGTGCGCTCGTTGATGACTTAACCGAGGCATCCGGTCTTAGTGGGCTCAAACTATCGTCAGTACTCGAGGTCAAGGGAGATAAAGAAGCGGCCCGAAGTGCTGAATTTCCCCTTTACGACTTCATTATGAGCGTTGTCCTGAATAGCGCGCATCAGCTAGGAAAGACGACTGGTACTGGCCTACTTGGATTGAATATAGATACCAGTACAAGTCCGGTCTTAAAGCCGCTGTTGGATAATGGTTTGTTGGGCGATCTTGACCTTTCATTAAAGCTTGGCGTGGATAATCCTGCGCCGGTAGTGATTGGTCCGGCACGGCAAGGAAGTGATAACGAATGGATGACAGAGCTTCATTCGTCGGACGTATCTTTGGAAGCGCTTGTTGATTTAGAGCTCTCTATTGGTTTTATCGGTGATTTGATATCGGGCTTAACCCTCGGGCTGGCAAAGGTAGAGCTGTTGGACAGTATTCGTGTGCCGCTGGCGGTCAAAGTGGGTGGTGGTCGCGCCGAGTTTGTGGGGGCTGGCTGTGCTCGTGGCAGTAGCAATGATATCGACATTGAAGTTTTGGCTCATCCGTCAGTGGCCAGTATAGACACAGGGACGATTCAGCCTGACGGCGAAGTGGCGAGAGAGCCGATTCACGCTACGCTGCTAAAGCTTGCGTTGTTAGGTCAGCCTCTACTTAATTTATGTGTGGATGCGGACCTCGGTGTAAATATCCCGGTTGCTGAGCAAACTCATACGTTAACCGGCGTACCCTTGTATTGCCCGGAAGGGCAATGTGCCAAGAAACTGGCTAACAGCCAGCCAACCTGGATACAGGGGCTAGATCTCGATATCGAGAATCTGGCTTTGGATTGCGGAGAACCTAGTGCTCTCAGCATTTTGAATCCCATTATTGATCTACTTGAGCCGGTAGTGGAAGTGTTGGTGAATCTTGTCACCACAGTGTTACTTCAAGGGATCGTATCACCACTGTTGATGGTCTTGGGAGTGGACCTCTCTGGGCTGGAAATTACCATGACAGGTGCAGATCAGCTTAGCACTCAGCTGATTGAGAACGTAAAGCTTCAAAACTGATATATTGTGCCACCCTCAAGCATTTATGCTGTGGATCAAAGTGGCAAATACATTACAAACGACGAACAAAGGCAGGCGCGTGTTACGTAAATCTTATTGGTTACCCGTATTGGCTATCACCGTTGCAGGGTGTGCATTAGAGCCCAAAACCGAGGAGCAGACCGTTAGCGGTATATACTCCTATGAGGTGGACCCTCGCAGAACCGTGGAGCCGAAGGTTGTTAGAACGCCAGACACTCAGGCCGAAACACCTGTTAGAGCTCCGGGTGGTCAACCAGAGAAGGCAGCACTGCAGCCTGCTAAGCCTGAGGTTCGCGCAGAAAACCAAGCATCCGATAACGAACCGGAGGCCGAGAAGGTATCAGTGTCTGACTCCAAGCCCGAAGCGGCGGGTGAGCGAATGATTGGTGAACCCGTGATGGATATCCAGCCCGGCCAGTGCTGGGTCTACGCGCAAATTCATCCTCGTTCCGTGCAAGACAATCTAGAAGTAAAGGTAAGAGACTCCGAGGTACGGCTTGAAGTGACTCCGGCAGAATTCCGCCGCGGGTTAAAAAAGGTTGTGACCAAGCAAGGTACCAAGACCTATCGTGTTAAACCGGCTACCTACAAAGAAGTGGTGGAAAAGGTCGAAATTAAACCGGAAACCACACGCTTGGTGGTAGAGCCCGCCGTTTATGAAGACGTTGAAGAAGAGGTCGTGTTGGAAGAAGCCCGCACTGAGCTGGAGCCTTGTCGTACTTCGGGTGCCGCCGCCTATGCCAGAGCGTCTTCTGCTTTCGGTTTCTGCGCTAAAGAAATTCCCGCCAAAACCAAAACGGTTACCGTAACCAAGCTAGTGAAGCCCGAAACAACCCGGACGGAAGTGATCCCTGCCGAGTACAAAACGGTGACTCGCTGGGAAGTGGATGAGCCGGCAGAGGTTATTCCTGTCACCATGCAGGACGAGGTCGATGCACTCGAAATTGCCGAACTGGTAAAACCGGCCGAAACGGTTCAGCAAGAAGTGCCGGCAGAAGTGTTATCAATGAATGTGAAGCGGTACGAAGGAAAGCCTAAAATCGTTGCCAGACAGGCGGTTTGTGATCGCAACCTAACCAGCGAAATGGTGCTGAAAATGCAACAACGCTTGGAGAATCTGGGTTACGCACCGGGTGTGCATGACGGGCTTCTTGGTCCGGCAACCCTGGACGCACTCACGTTCTATCAGCGGGAACATGGATTAGCCTCTGGTGCAATTACGATTGAAACACTAGAGCATCTCGAACTAATGGAATAAAAAAACAATGCTGCCAGATGCACTAGTGTTGCCGTTGTTGGGTTTGCTTTTAGCCATAGCAGCGCTTGTGCTTCTGGTGCATTTGCGTTTCCGCAATAAGGAAGCCGAACGATATCAATCGTTAGCTTCCCGCCTTCAAGAATTCCGCCGTCAATATAACTCCTCCCTCGAAGACAGTCGTGCACTGTTAAACAAGCTACCCGACGTTATCCTGATTTTTGAGCGGCAATGGCCAAAGCTCTTGTTCGCTAATCGCCAGGCATTGGAGTTGTTCGGTTGCAGCAGTGAGCAAGAATTGATGGATAAGGTGTTTAGCCAGCCTGATGCCTGGTTGCCGACCCCAAACAGTTTGCTGGACTTTGAGGGTTTTTTATCGCGTGCGCGCGATCTCGGTGTTGAACGACGAGAGTGGCGCTTTGCAGCGGGTCCCGATCAAAGTTTGTGGATGGACTGTGAGATTACGCTCACGGTATTTGCCGGGGAGCCGGCAATGATTTTTTCTGGCGTGAACGTTCACCACCGAAAGCTGCAAAGCATTGCTGATAACTTGCGTCAACGGGCACTTTTCAGTGTGAATGATGGCAGCCCTCTCACAGCCATTATTGAACGGGTATCCAAGCTGCTTGAAGCTCAGATTCCCGGCACACACTGCGTTATTTCGTTATATGACGAGCAAAAAGACAGTCTGGTAACCCAGGGAGTTGGTGAGTTTGCCACAGTTTTTTGTTCCAAGGTTCCTTCCGTTTCGGCTCGTTATGGCGCTACATCAATTGGCTCTGCTGCTCATACTCGCCAAAGTGTGGTGTGCGAATCTGCGGCCGACGATATGCAGTGGCAAGGCTACAGTGATGTTCTGAAGTCTTTAAAGGTTGCCTCAGCCTGGTCTGAACCCGTATTGGGAGAAGATGGCAAACTGCAGGCCGTGATTACGCTCTTCAGCAGTGTACCCAAACGTCCGGATAATGAAATTATCGGCCATTTTTCGTTCGCGGTTTCGTTGGTTGGTCTGGCAATTGAGCGGGAGCAATGGCGACGTGAATTGGAAGCGTCCTCCGAGAACGAACGCTACGTTCGTGAGGTGAGTGTTTCCATCGTGAACGTCCCTTCTGAAGGGTTTTCCGCCGGGCTTACGAACGTGATTCAGGGTATTAAATCGAAATACGACCTGGGCGCGATGGAGGTTTGGCGGGTAGATGTGCAGCGAGATCTGATTGTACCGGTTGCCAGCACAGACTTTGATATTGACGAATTTGCAGAAGGGCCCGAACGGTCGTCTATCTCCCGGGAGCGGTTCTGCGATTTGTTCCCGGGCCACGAGCCCAAATACGTCACCCCGCAAGACGATTTGTACGGGTTGCTGAAAACCCACAAAAAATCCAAACCGGTGTTAGTTGTGCCGCTGCACAGTGACTCCTTAAAAGGGTATCTGTTGGGTTTTTTGGTTGTTGAATCAAAATTCCAGTATGTCGAGAAGTCGACGATCGAGCATCTGAGCGTGATTGGTTCGGTGATGAAAACGAGCCTTATAAACCAGCGATTGGTTGAGCACTTGGCCGATACTGCCGATACCGAACGCCGAGCCAGAAAGAAACTGGAAAGTGAACTGGCTGTCGCCAAAAGCATTCAGATGTCGATGGTTCCGGGCAGTGGTTCTTATGTCAAAGAATTTCGAAACTGGAGAATAGAATCCTGGTTGCAGCCGGCGAGCGCTGTGGGAGGCGACTTGTACGAGGTGATTCCGCTATCGAGAGGGCGGTTTCTCGCTGCGGTTGGTGACGTCTCAGACAAAGGTGTCCCAGCTGCACTGTTCATGGCCAAAACCATCAGTTTGTTGAATTTTCTGGCACACAACAAAGATGGTGATCTAAAAGACATTACGGCGGCATTGAACCAAGAACTTTGCCGGGGAAACGACGCTTGTATGTTTGTCACGTTGGTGATGATTCTTGTCGATAAGAATAGTGGTAAGGCCGAGATGATTAATGCCGGCCACACTATGCCGATGCAACGATTCAGTGACCAGCCGCCTCGCCTGTGGAGTGGTGAGACGATTGGCCCTCTTGGTCTTTATGAAAACATAGAACCGACTACAGAATTCCTGGAAATCCCCGCAGGAGGTAGCCTTGTACTATACTCCGATGGAGTTACTGAAGCTTTTAACGCTGCGGGCGAGGAATTTGGAGAGCAGCGACTGTTGAGCCTTGGTGGTAGACCGCGCAGTTACGAAGAGTGCTTTTTGACAAACATTCGTGAGCGTTTGGTGGAGTATACGGCTGGAGCAGAGCAGTCCGACGATATAACAATAATGATATTGAGCCGCCAAGGGTTATGAAACTACAGGTTAGGGCAAATGAACCAGTCAGCAATGTTTTAACAGCGGTGGCCCAAGAGGCGCTGCTCCAAGGTGTAGCGGATACCTTGGTACATGACCTAAAAGTC
Organism: Marinobacter litoralis; assembly: GCF_003336705.1. Classification (GTDB taxonomy): domain Bacteria; phylum Pseudomonadota; class Gammaproteobacteria; order Pseudomonadales; family Oleiphilaceae; genus Marinobacter; species Marinobacter litoralis. The sequence continues at coordinate 315,937 of NZ_QMDL01000001.1, forward strand.
GTTGTTGACGAAATTCATGCCAATCTCAGAATGCATGTGGCCGCGGATAATCCAGAGTTGAATTGGACGTTAGTGGTCGAAGTCGGCGTGGAGTGTTTAGAGCTCGTGGTGGAATATCCAGGCCCTTACTTTGACTCGACCAATACGAAGCCAATGTCCGGTGACGCTTTGGGGTCCCGAGCAGACGGGGGAATGGGGCTGCATTTGATCTCCGCTCTTAGCGATGAATTTCACTATAACTACCAGGATGGTATCAACACCATGATTGTCAGATGGAGTTTGAAACGCGACTCAAAGGAAAACCTGTTATGTCGTTAGAAATTTCGGTGATTCAGCAGAGTGATGAAGCGTTGGGTCTGAAGCTGGATGGTTCAGTAGACAGCGACACCGCGCCGGAGTTAGAGGCAATGTTGGATGATATGGTTCATCCCTCAGTGACCTATCTAGCGCTGAACATGTCGGGAGTCAGTTTTATCAGTTCAGCGGGGCTGCGAGTTGTTTTCAAAATGCTCAAGCAAATGAAGGCGCGAGACGGCCAGCTGATGGTGACAGAAATGAACCCCGGCGTGGAGAAAGTGTTTGAAGTGGTTAAACTCATGCCGGATCTTTCGGTGTTTGGCAGTTCCGAAGAGATGGACGAGTACCTGACATCCCTCCAGAAACAGCAGAATAGTTAATAACACCTCGTTAGGCTTCAGCACGGCCGATCCTCCGGCCGTTAAATTTCCGTACAATCATTGCAACTGCACGTTATTTTCACCGATAGCGCTGGTACTCTGCCAGCGCACAGATTGTTCCCCCTTCATGGTAACTATCGCCACTACTGCCTGTCAGGATAGCCAATGCGATAGGGGTATCTACTGATAAGCTTCGCTCACTTGAGTTCGCTCTGCGTGCATGAATTGGCGTGAGAGGCGACTTTCCCGTAAGAAGAGGTGGGAGTACGTAGCGATGCAAAAAAGTTCGGTTTGGATGTCCGTGATATTGTCACTCACGTTGGTTCTCGTCGGTTGCAACGGCGAGTCGTCAGGAGGCCCCTCAGACGGCGCAACCGCGGAGGTAACGCTTGATGTAGAAACGGAAGTGTCAGCCGACGCATCAGCCCGCCCCCAGCCTGTCAGACAAATAATGACCTTGGGCAACCGCCAATCGGAGTCTCGGCTTGTGGATGTCTACGCTGATGACGGGCGACAGTGGCAGCCTTATGAACGGGCGCCAGAGTTTACCCACATGGTCACCTTGGATAATCAGACGTTCACCATGTCTGACGGGACTGAGCTGTTTGCGAAAGTGACCGTTCCCGGTTTCGGTGAAGGCGAAGCGGCTCCCGGGCCGTTTCCAGTGGTGCTCACGCAAACTTCCTATAACACATCGTTCGGGCAGTTTGTGCCACAAATTGGTGGAGCCAACGAGTTCCTCGTTAAGCGTGGCTATGCCCACGTGGTTGTCGACGTTCGTGGTACTGGTAATTCCGGTGGCAGCTGGGCTGCGTTCGACGAGCGTGAGCAGCAAGATTATCTTGAAGTCCTGAACTGGGTAGTGGATCAAGAATGGGCCCAGGATCGTATTGGTTTGGAAGGCATCTCCTATCTGGGCATTACCTCGGTACTGACGGCTCAGCACAACCATCCAGCCGTTAAGGCTGCATTCCCCATTGTGCCGATCGGTGATGGCTATCGGGATATAGTGTTTACCGGTGGCAACGTGAACGCGACCTTTATTCCGCTGTGGCTCGGAATGGTGACGGGCTTTGGGCTTATTCCGGCGGAAATGGCGGCTATTGATCCGGAAGTTTTTTCGGAAGCGATACTTGAACGCATAGTGGGGGCCTTGACCGGTTTCCAGGTGCCTACAATTGTAAAGGCTCTGGCCGGCGAGCCCGAAACAGCCTACGACAGCGAGTTTTGGGCAGTTCGCTCGCCGCTCGAAGGGGCCGATAAAATCAACGTGCCGACCTTTATCGTGGGTGGCTTGTTCGATTTGTTCCAGCGCAGTGAACCACTCTGGTTTGAGCAGTTGAACGGGCGAGTTGAAACCAAGTTGTTGATTGGCCCCTGGAACCACATTGAAGCCGCGGGTGTTGAGTTTTTGGGCGGCGGCGAAGCAAACCAGCACGCTGTGCCGGACCTGGACACTTTGCGCCTGCAATGGTTTGACGAATACGTGATGGGGCTGGATACCGATGTGGAAAATCAGCCGGATGTAACCCAGTACGTGCTCGGGTTAGACGAATACGACACCACCAGCCACTGGCCACATCCGGATATGCAGGCGGAACGTTTCTATTTGAGCCCAGCGGAAAGTTTCGTGGGGCCGGGCCAGCTGCAGCGCCAAGCTCCTGAAAATGATGGGAAAGCTTTCGTAGCTCAGCACCTGTTAAACGGGCTGTGTTCGTCCAGCCTTGATCAGTGGACAGCCGGATTGGGCGGAATGCTGTCACTTCCATGTACTCAAGATAATTCGCTTGCAGAACTTGCTGCGGCCAAATACGAGTTGCCTGCAGGCGAAGAGGGTCTATACCTGAACGGCCCCATGCAAGCAGACCTTTGGGTTTCAACCACCGCGAAAGACGTGCAGGTTTCCGTGAGACTGGATATCGTTAACCCGAATGGCACCACTACACCGGTTACGAATGGCCTGATGACAGCTGGGCTGAACTCGGTTGATGAAACCCGCTCGCGATTCGTCAACGGAGAAATGATTCAACCTTGGCATACTTTCCGTCTGGACGACGTTCAGCCCTACGAGCCGCATGAAGTGCGCAAGGTATCGGTAGAAATTTTCGCCAGCAGTGCGTATGTGCCGCCGGGATCAACCTTGAGAGTGTCGGTGAATACCAGCAATGTTGCGCAAGGCCTGCCGCCGCTGCTCACCGCTCTCAATTCATTGCTGGGAGTGATGACGTTGCACACGGGGCCCGAAACGCCTTCGAGCGTGGTTCTTCCCGTTGTACCATCCGCTAAGCTGGATGCAATGCAGGCGCCGTAACCCCCTCGCGCACCCGAACAACGTCCGCCATCACCGAAAGGGCAATCTCGGCGGGCGTTTTACTTCCAATGTTCAGGCCGATAGGCATGTGAATGCGGTCGGCTTGGGCTTCCGTTAAGCCGCCAATTCGCAAGAGGCGTTCCCGACGTTTTTCGGAGGTCCGTTGGGAGCCCATAACGCCTATATAGAACGCGTCGGTTTTGATCGCTTCAATAAGGGCGGTATCGTCAATCTTGGGGTCGTGGGTGAGGGCAACCACAGCTGTGGCCCGGTGGCAGCCTTCACGGGCAATCCAGACCGACGGGAGTTCCTGGCGTAAGGTCACGCCCGGCACATTGAACTGCCGAACTTCCTCGGGCCGGGGGTCACACACAATCACTTCAAATCCGAGGCTGTGGGCAAAGCTGGCGCACACGGTTGAGACTGGCGACAGACCGGCAATCACCAGACGTGACACCGGGCCCACGCGCAGGCGCACTCGTTGCTCGTTCTGGTCTTCTTCCACTTTGCTGCCCAGACTGTCATCCGGGATGAGTTCAACCTCGCCGGCTTTCAGGCACAGATTGCGCACCAGTGCCCCGGCCCCCGCCAAAGCTTTCTGTAGTGACTGAAAGTGTTCGAAAGTGTGGTTATTGGCTGGCCAGTGTTCCACCAGCACATCCAGAACACCGCCGCAGGGAAGACTAACGCGAGGGTTGTCCGGGCCATCTGAGGCACCGTAGCGAACCCGGTTCAAGCGGCCCCGGAACTCTCCGTCCTTCAGTCTGGCCAGAAAATCTTCCTCGACACAGCCGCCGGAAAGCGAGCCGCAATGGTCGCCATCAGCTTTTGCGATTAACCAGGAGCCGGGTGCTCGCGGCGATGAGCCAAAGGTGCTCAATACGGTGCACAGCCAGAAACCTTCGCCGGCCCTGCACCAGTGCATGGCTTGCTCAACCACCTGAATATCCAACGGCTGCATTGATCTCTCCCGACAGGTTGTTCGATTCGTCTTGTTAGAGGTTGGTATAGGCTGCGCCAACTATATCAGGGCTCAGCTGCAATGTGATCGCCTGCTATTCAATGCCTTGCGGTATGGCGATAGTCGCTGGGAGATTTCCCCATGACTTTTTTAAACAGACGAGAGAAATAATAGGCGTCGTCGTAACCCAGTTGTCGGCTGATATCCGCGAACGTTTGGCTGGTGGTGTCCAGCAGTTCGCACGCCCGTTCCACTTTCAGGTGCAAAAAATGCTGGATGGGAGCAGTACCGGTTTGCTCGCGATAGCGGGTGGCAAAATGCGCGGGCGACAGGCCGGCGAGTTCAGCCAGCTCATTCAGTGTCAGCCGTTCTTCAAGGTGTTCCCGCATGTAGTTGTGAATAACCTCAAGTTCAGCCTGTCGTGCTTGCCCGGTTTCGTCGGCATTGATCGGTACCGCCGCCAATAACTGGCGCAGGCGGTTGCTGGCGTGTATCAGCCCTTGAGTGCGAAACCCCGTTTGGCGGACCGACAGCAAGCCGTTGAAATCCACCAGCAAACGAGGTTGTCGGCCCAAGTGGCGAATGTAGGTGCCATTGGTAAAGCCCATATGTTGCCGAAACGCTTCCGCTAACGGGCCGGAGTAGTGGGCCCAGTGAATGGACCAGGGGTTGTTCGGATCGGCGGTGTACCGGTGGCTCGCGCCGGCAGGTAACAGCAGCAGGTCGCCAGAGCCGACGGTGTGGGGGGTTCCCTCTACGTTCAGGAAGGCTTTTCCATCCGTGCAGTAGATCAAAAGATTGTCGCGGTGATGTTCTCTGTGCATGTGATGACCCACGGCCTTACGGTAGTGGCCAAAGGCAAGGGGGTAAAGCTCTCGGGTCAGGTCATGACTGGCGAGCAGGCGCACGATAGGCTCTGGAATCACGTATCGAACGCTGTCCGCTGGCACCGGCCATTGCGAGGTTTGTGTCGATTGAGAAAGATTTGTTTTTCTTGGCATCGAAAAATAATCCATCAAGAGCGAAATTTAGTCAATCACCTATTGTTGGTGTGCGTGCTAGTCTGTGGGTAAATCATCGCCTTGGTGTGGTTGGTAGACGACCACCGAGGCGTTCCGGATAACAACAACCACGGGACAGCATCATGAAGAAAGTACCTCAGTATATTGCCGGTGAATTTGCGCAGAGCCAGACCGAAAACTGGATCGACGTGACCAACCCTGCCACCAACGAAGTGATCGCTCAGGTGCCTTGTGCGACTACTGATGAAATGCGTCAGGCCATCGACAACGCCGGCGAAGTGTTCAAAAGCTGGAAAGAAACGCCGATTTCCGAGCGAGCGCGGGTGATGCTCCGTTACCAGGCATTGCTGAAAGAACATCACGACGAGATTGCCGAAATCCTGTCACAGGAAACCGGCAAGACGTTTGATGATGCCAAGGGTGATGTGTGGCGCGGTATTGAAGTGGTTGAGCACGCCGCGAACGTCGCTTCCATGATGATGGGCGAAACGGTCGAAAACGTGGCCCGCGAAGTCGATACACACTCCTGGATTCAGCCGCTGGGTGTTTGTGCCGGTATCACGCCTTTTAACTTCCCGGCGATGATTCCGCTGTGGATGTTCCCCATGGCCATCGCCTGCGGTAACACCTTTATTTTGAAGCCGTCCGAGCAGGATCCTCTCACGCCAATGCGACTGGCGGAACTGTTTGAGGAAGCTGGCGCTCCCAAAGGCGTTCTGCAGGTAGTACACGGTGCTAAAGAGCAGGTAGACACGCTGCTGAATGACCCGGCCATCAAAGCCATTTCGTTTGTAGGTTCCGTACCTGTCGGTCGTTACATTTATGAAACCGGCACTCGCAACATGAAGCGTGTTCAGAGCTTTGCCGGTGCGAAGAACCACATGGTCATCATGCCCGATGCCGATAAGCAGCAAGTTCTGAATGCTCTGGTTGGTGCTTCTGTGGGCGCAGCGGGCCAGCGTTGTATGGCGATTTCCGTCGCGGTATTCGTGGGCGCGGCTCAAGAGTGGATTCCGGAACTGAAAGAAGCCATGGCTAAGGTTCGCCCGGGTGCCTGGAACGATTCCGGCGCCAGCTACGGTCCCGTCATCAGCGCTAAGGCCAAAGAACGTGTTGAATCTTTGATCGCCACCGGTGAAGCCCAGGGTGCAAAGCTGATGCTGGATGGCCGTGGATGCACCGTTGAAGGTTTCCCCGATGGCCATTGGGTTGGGCCAACCTTGTTCAGTGAAGTGACCACCGAGATGGATATCTACAACGAAGAAATCTTCGGTCCTGTGTTGTGCTGCATGAACGCAGATTCACTGGGCGATGCGATCGAACTGATCAACAACAGCCCCTACGGTAACGGCACGTCTATCTTTACCAACCATGGTGGTGCGGCACGTCGCTTCCAGCATGAAATCGAGGTTGGTCAGGTGGGTGTGAATATTCCCATCCCGGTACCCCTCCCGTTCTTCTCGTTCACCGGTTGGAAGGGTTCTTTCTACGGTGACCAACACGCTTACGGTAAGCAGGCGGTTCGTTTCTATACCGAGACCAAAACCGTGACTTCCCGCTGGTTTAACAGCGAGGCCACTTCGTCAGAAGCCAACTTCTCTATTCAGCTGCGCTAATCGCGCAGCCAGGAGTCGAGTCATGGATTTCAACCTGACGGAAGACCAGCTAGCGTTTCGGGAAGCCGCAAGGGCGTTCGCCGAGAAAACCATGGCCCCGTTCGCGGGGCAGTGGGATATCGACCACACCTTCCCAGTGGAGGTGATGAAACAAGCTGGCGAAATGGGCTTTATGGGGATTTATACCCCGGAAGCCCTCGGTGGCATGGGGCTGTCCCGGATGGATACGTCCGTGATTGTGGAAGAGCTGGCCATGGCTTGCCCTTCCACGGCCGCGTTTATCACCATCCACAATATGGCCACCTGGATGGTCGCCAGCTTTGCCGATGACGAGCTTAAACAAACGTTTGTGCCGAAGATGGCGAGCGGGGAGTGGCTGGCATCGTACTGTCTGACCGAACCGGGTGCCGGTTCGGACGCCGCGAGCCTGCGAACCAAAGCGGTTTGCGACGGTGATAGCTACGTGATCAACGGCAGCAAAATGTTCATTTCCGGTGCCGGTGCCACGGACGTGTTGGTGCTGATGGCCCGCACGGGTGACGCGGACAGCGGCGCAAAAGGCATATCCACCTTTGTGATTCCGGCGGATGCTGAGGGTGTTTCCTACGGAAAAAACGAAGAAAAAATGGGTTGGCACAGTCAGCCCACTAGGATGGTCACCCTTGAAGACGTTCGCATTCCAGCCAGCAACCGCGTCGGTGAAGAAGGCGACGGTTTTGCCATCGCCATGAAGGGGCTGGATGGTGGCCGCTTGAACATAGCAACCTGTTCGTTGGGCGGCGCGCAGGCCGCGCTTCTTCGAGCCCGCAATTACCTGCATGAGCGTCAGCAATTCGGTAAGCCACTGGCCGCGTTTCAGGCCTTACAGTTCAAACTGGCGGATATGGCGACGAATCTTGTGGCAGCGCGCCAAATGGTGCGGCTGGGCGCGTTTAAACTGGACAGCAAAGACCCGGAAGCCACTCTGCACTGTGCCATGGCCAAACGCTTTGCCACCGACGCCTGCTTTGAGGTGGCTAATGAAGCACTGCAATTGCATGGCGGATACGGTTATATCCGGGAGTACCCGCTTGAACGCTATGTGCGGGATTTGCGAGTGCATCAGATTCTGGAAGGCACCAACGAAATCATGCGCATGATCATTGCTCGCCGATTGCTGGATGATGGCGTGGCTGAAGCCATTCAGTGACGGGCCAATAGATAACAAAAGGATTCAATCATGAGTGAACTGATCCAACTCGAAAAACGCGACCATATTGCGATTCTTACCATTGCCAACCCACCGGCCAACACCTGGACGGTGGATTCGTTAGCCGCTCTGAAGAAGACCATCGAAGAGCTGAACGATGACCAGAACATATACGCATTGGTGGTGACAGGGCAGGGCGAGAAGTTCTTCTCAGCCGGTGCTGACCTGAAAACTTTCGCCGACGGCGACCGGGCCAGAGCCAATGAAATGGCTCAACGCTTTGGTGAAGCTTTTGCCGCTTTGACCGGCTTCCGGGGCGTTTCGATAGCTGCGATTAACGGTTACGCCATGGGCGGCGGCCTGGAGTGTGCGTTGTCCTGCGATATCCGCATTGCCGAAGAGCATGCGCAGATGGCGCTGCCTGAAGCCAGTGTCGGCCTGTTGCCCTGTGCCGGTGGCACCCAGAACTTGCCTTGGTTGGTCGGTGAAGGTTGGGCCAAGCGGATGATTCTGTGCGGTGAGCGCGTGACAGCAGAAAAAGCGCAGCAAATTGGATTGGTTGAAGAAGTTGTGCCGTCTGGCCAATCGCTGGAAAAAGCACTGAAGCTGGCGGAAGGCGCTTGCAAACAAAGCCCGTCGTCTATCGCGCGCTGCAAACAGTTGGTGATGAGTGCCCGCGATGGCCGCAGCCATAGCGACGGGTGGCGCATGGAGCGTGAGTTATTCGTCGAATTGTTCCACACGGAAGATCAAAAAGAAGGCGTTAACGCGTTTCTCGAGAAACGTAAGCCGGAATGGAAAAACCAATAACCGGAGCCGTTATGAGTGATCAACCAATAGTATTTGAAGAGTGGAACACCAGCGACGGTGCGCGCATTGCGGTCGCCCGGCTGAACACGCCACGAAACTTGAATTCTTTGTCCATGGAGATGATTCGACTGCTCAAACCGCAGTTGGAACGTTGGGCCGAAGACACCAGTGTTCGGGCTGTATGGCTGGAAGCAGAGGGCGAGAAAGCCTTCTGCGCGGGCGGTGATATTGTCTCGCTGTACCGGAGCATGACCGAATCCGGAAAGCTGAGCGAGGGCGAGCAGTTTTTTACCGAAGAGTATGAACTGGATTACCTGATTCACACGTTTCCCAAGCCCATCGTATGTTGGGGTAATGGCATCGTCATGGGTGGCGGTATCGGCCTGATGGTGGGGGCTTCACACCGGGTGGTGACCGAGAACTCCAAATTGGCCATGCCGGAAGTCAGCATCGGTCTGTACCCGGACATTGGTGCCGGTTGGTTCCTGAACCGTATGCCTATGCGCACGGGCCTGTTTCTCGGGCTGACCGGCGCGCGCATGAACGCCGCTGACGCGCTGTTTGTGGATATGGCTGACCGATTCATTAGTCACGATCTGAAAGCGCAAGTGATCGAAGGCCTGAAAGCCGCCACCTGGCAAAACGGCGATAGCCACAACGTGGTCAGTGGTGTGCTCAAACAGTTCGAGCAACAAAGCGCCGAGGCGTTGCCAGAATCTCCGGTTCGCAAGCACTTTGATGAGATCCAGCAAGCGACCGATGCCGGCTCAGTGGAGCAAGTTGTGGCTCAGCTGCAGGAGCTTGGAAGCCGCGATGACTGGTTAGGCAAAGCCGTAAAAGGCGTCGCGAAAGCATCGCCTACGGCATTGGCGCTGACCTGGCGGCACTATCACCGTAGCAAGCTGGATGGTTTGAAGCAGGTGCTGGATAACGAACTGGTGCTGTCTAAAAACTGTTTGAAGAAGGGTGAGTTTGCCGAAGGCATTCGGGCCTTGTTGATTGATAAAGATATGCAGCCGCGCTGGCGCTACGCCTCATTGGCGGAGATGGACAGTCAGTGGGTTGATGAATTTTTCAGCCTGAACGCCGGGTAACAATCCCCCCGGCGGATTGCCACAATAACAAGGAGAAATACTATGGCGAAGATAACGTTTATTGGTCTCGGTAATATGGGGGCGCCGATGGCCTCCAATCTGGTTAAAGCCGGGCATCAGGTGACGGTATTTGATTTGTCCGCATCGGCTGTTGAGGCGCTGGTTTCCGAAGGTGCAAGCAGCGCAGAGAGTGGAAAAGCGGCTGCCGAAGGAGCCGAATGCGTTATTACCATGTTGCCTGCAGGCAAGCATGTAGAAGCGGTTTATCTGGGAGAGGAGGGTCTGCTGTCAGCCTTGCCTGAAGGCACGCTGGTGATTGATTCCTCAACCATTGCGCCGGAAACAGCCCGCAGCGTAGCCGAAGAAGCAACGGCCAAAGGCCTGGCGTTCATCGATGCGCCAGTCTCCGGGGGCGTAGGCGGCGCGAAAGCCGGTACCTTGACCTTCATCTGTGGTGGCGAGGCCAGCACCTTCGAGAGGGCCAAGCCGATTCTCGAGGATATGGGGAAGAACATATTCCACGCAGGGCCTTTCGGGGCCGGGCAAGTTGCCAAAATCTGTAACAACATGCTGTTGGCCATCCTGATGGCGGGTACCAGCGAAGCCTTGGCGTTGGGTGCCAAAAACGGTTTGGACCCCGCGGTGTTGTCAGAGGTAATGAAGCAGAGTTCGGGTGGTAACTGGGCATTGAACGTCTACAACCCTTGGCCGGGGGTTATGGAAGGGGTTCCAGCGTCTCGGAATTATGAGGGCGGCTTTTTGGTGAATCTGATGACTAAGGATTTAGGCTTGGCGTTTGATAACGCCGTCACGAATCAGGCTTCTATTCCAATGGGGTCTTTGGCTCGAAACTTGTTCCAACTGCATGCAGGGCAAGGTAACGGAGAGCTGGATTTCTCCAGCATTTTAAGGCTGTTTCAGCCGGAGTGATTCGAGAAGGGCGACTAGGTTCGCCCTTTTCTTTTAGCCTAAAGTTTACCTTTACGTAAGATGTATGTCGTGCTAAATCTGTATGAAGCATGTGTAAGTGAACACAACAACAATAGGAGAGGACGATGAGCCTTCCGCAATATCATGATGTGTACAGCAACTTTGATGCGGCCGCACTGGAGTCAGAGGTCCTGGACGGTCGCTTGGACAGTGGCTTGAACGTATGCCACGAAATTTGCGATAAATGGGCTGCTGACCCGCAAAAGGTCGCGCTCTACTACGAAAAAACCGATGGCGGCGACGGTGTGCTTACCTTTGCCGAGCTTAAGTCTGCTTCCGCTCGCTTCGCGAACTATCTTCAGTCCCTCGGTATCAGCAAGGGCGATCGCGTCGCTGGTTTGTTGCCTCGCGGCCCCGAGTTGTTGATCGTCATTGCCGGTACTTTACGTTTGGGTGCCGTGTATCAACCGCTGTTTACCGCCTTTGGCTCTGGTGCCATTGAATATCGGCTGGAAAGAGCCGGTACCCGTCTGGTGGTCACCGACCCGGATAATTACCCCAAGCTGGGCGATGTGAAAGGCTGCCCGCCCGTGCTGTGCCGCAACGCAGCCGCAACTGGCGATGATGTGCCCGATTTCGAACAAGTGCTGAGCGCCCAGTCCGATCAATTCGAACCGGTAATGATCACCGGCAGCGATCCCTTCTTGCAGATGTTTACCTCCGGAACCGTAGGTAAAGCCAAGGGCGTTGCCGTGCCGGCCAAAGCACTGCTGGCCTTCTACGTTTACATGAAGTACGCCATCGACCTGCGTGAAGACGACGTATTCTGGAACGTGGCTGATCCCGGCTGGGCATACGGCCTGTACTACGCCGTGACCGGTCCGCTGTTAATGGGCCACGCTACCCACTTCAATCCCAATGCGTTCACGCCAGAATCCACCTACGACATGATCCGCAAATACGGGATCACCAATCTCGCGGCAGCTCCAACCGCTTATCGTTTGCTGAAAGCCAACGACCAAGTATTGCCGGAAGGCGAAACGCTGGGTTTACGTGTGTGTAGCAGCGCCGGTGAGCCACTGAATCCTGAGGTGGTGAACTGGATCGACCGTCGTTTTGGTTGCCCGGTAAAAGATCATTACGGCCAGACCGAAACAGGTATGACTTGCTGTAATTTCCATGCGCTGGAACACCCGATGCGAGATGGGGCCATGGGGTATGCCTCCCCGGGCCATCGTGTGGTTGCGTTGAATACCAAATACGAAGAAGTGGCTGCGGGAGAGGTCGGTCAGTTGGCGGTGGATACCAAAGCTTCGCCGCTCTTCCATTTCGACGGTTATACCTGGGGTGAAAAAGATCCGTTCGCCAACGGCTACTACCTGACGGGCGACATGGTGGTTTGCCATGGCGATGGCAGTTTCTCCTTCAGTGGCCGGGACGATGACATCATCACCACCGCCGGTTACCGGGTTGGCCCGGCCGATGTGGAAAGCACCTTGCTGGAACATGCCGCCGTGGCCGAATCGGGCGTGGTTGCGAAGCCGGATGAAAAGCGAGGCTCCATCATCAAAGCTTATGTGGTGATCAAAGCAGGCCAGGAGCCGGTAGACGAACAAAGCCTGAAGGGCGAACTGCAGGAGTTGGTGCGCCGGCGCTTATCGACCCATGCCTTCCCTCGGGAAATTGAGTTCGTGGACGAACTGCCGAAAACGCCCAGTGGCAAGATTCAGCGCTTTATGCTGAGAAATCGGGCTGAGGAAGAGGTTTCGGCATGAGAGTCAGCTTCGAGGAACTGAACGCCTTCCTCGTAGACCATTTTCCCCAAGGCGCCGCTTACGGCGCTTTGGTGGACCTTGGGGATGGCTGGGCGGAGATGGTGCTGAACGTGGACGAGGTTCATCTGCGCCCGGGCGGCACGGTTTCCGGGCCCGCCATGATGGCGCTGGCGGATGTAGCCATGTATGCCGCGCTGTTAGGCAAAATTGGACTGGTGCCTTTGGCGGTAACGACTAATCTTAATATTAACTTCCTGCGAAAACCGGTTGCCGATGTGCCTATTCGGGCCAGAGCATCGTTGCTGAAGGTCGGCCGGACCATGGCAGTTGGTGATGTTTTTATTTATTCGGAAGGGATGAAAGAGCCGGTGGCCCACTCCACCCTGACTTATTCGATTCCGCCAAATAAAAGCGAAAATTAGTTCTTGACGTTGACGTACACGTAAATCTAACCTGTGGTTAGTTCATAAAGACAACAATAAAAAGGTCGAGTGGCTCATGAGTGAACCGTACGTTCTCGAGACCCGCAACCTGATCAAGGAATTCAAGGGCTTCGTTGCCGTTAATGACGTCAATCTGAAGATCCGCCAGGGGGACATCCACGCTCTTATCGGGCCCAATGGGGCCGGCAAGACCACGGTGTTCAACCTGCTTACCAAATTCCTGATCCCCACCCGCGGTCAGATTCTTTACAAGGGTGAAGACATTACGTCGCTGAAATCGCCCGCCATTGCCCGGAAGGGCATCATTCGTTCGTTCCAAATTTCCGCGGTATTTCCGCACATGACGGCACTGGAGAATATCCGGGTGGCGTTGCAAACCGCCGAAGGCACGTCTTTCAGCTTTTGGAAGAGCGGCAATTCTCTGAATAAGCTCAATGAACGCAGCATGGAATTGCTGGAATCGGTCGGCTTGGCGGAATACGCCAACACCACGACCGTAGAGCTGGCCTATGGCCGCAAAAGGGCTTTGGAGCTGGCGACCACTCTGGCCATGGAGCCGGAACTTTTGTTGCTGGATGAGCCTACTCAGGGCATGGGTTCCGAAGATGTGGACAGGGTTGTCGAGCTCGTTCGTAAGGCCGCTCAAGGCCGCACCGTGTTGATGGTGGAACACAACCTCAGCGTGGTGAGTAAGTTGTGTGACCGGATCACCGTGCTCGCTCAGGGTGCCGTCTTGACTGAAGGTGACTATCAGACGGTGTCCGCCGACCCGCAGGTCAGAGAAGTCTATATGGGCAGCGATGGCAGTGGCGAACGCGGCGTTGCCGGTGCCGAAGACGACAATGTGGAGGCGGCCCAATGAGTCACTCGGATCGTGAGTACGAACAATTGCGTCTCTCAGGGTTGCACGCTTTTTACGGCGAATCGCACATTCTGCACGGTATAGACATGGTGGTTAATCGAGGCGAGTTGGTGACGTTGCTGGGCCGCAATGGTGCAGGGCGTAGTACTACGCTTAAGGCCATCATGAACATGGTGGGACGGCGTACCGGCACTATTTCGATCAACGGTGAAGATACCATGCGGTGCGCACCTCACCACATTGCCCGTTTGGGCGTGGGGTATTGCCCTGAACACCGGGGTATCTTTGCGTCGCTCAGCGTGCAGGAGAACCTGACGTTACCGCCCGTTGTTCGCAGCGGTGGGCTAAGCCTCGAAGAAATTTACACCATGTTCCCGAATCTCTACGAACGCCGGTTCAGTCAAGGCACCAAGCTGTCGGGAGGTGAGCAGCAAATGCTGGCCATGGCGCGGATCCTGCGCACGGGAGCCAACATGCTGTTGCTGGACGAAATCACTGAAGGGCTCGCCCCCGTCATCGTCGAAAAACTGGGCGAAGTGTTAATCGCACTTAAAAACAAAGGTCTGACCATCGTTTTGGTAGAGCAAAACTTCCATTTTGCAGCGCCGTTGGCGGATCGCCATTACGTGATGGAGCACGGTCAAATTGTAGAAGAAATTCACGCCAACGAACTTGCTGCCAAGCAGTCGGTGCTGGATGGCTATCTGGGGGTCTGAACCCGGAAAGATCGAGAGCAACAAAAGCAACAACAAAACGAACCAACGCAAGACAGTATCGGAGATATAACAATGACAATGATGAAAAAAACTTCTTGCTTCAGCCGTTGCATCCACCTTGATGGTGGGTGGCGCGCAGGCGGAAATCTCGAACAATACGGTAAAGATTGGTTATCTGGCTGACATGTCCGGTACCTACCGCGACTTGGCCGGCCCTAATGGCTTGAAAGCACTGGAAATGGCGATCAAAGATTTTGGCGGAAAAGTGAACGGCGCCAAGATCGAAGTCGTGAGTGCTGACGACCGCAACAGTCCGGATACCTCTTCAAGCACCGTCAGACGCTGGGTTGAGAATGAAGACGTTGATATGGTTGCCGGTATGGTGGCGTCTTCAGTATCGATCGCCGTAAGTAAGATCCTCGAAGAAAATGATCGGTTAGGTATCATTTCCGGATCGGCAGCCTCCAGCATCACCAATGAGCACTGCACGCCGAATCATATCCACTACGTTTACGACACCTATCCACTGGCCAACGGCACCGCCAGCGCTGTGGTCAAAGAAGGTGGCAAGGCCTGGTACATGCTGACCGCCGACTACGCGTTTGGACATTCGCTGGAGAGCGATGTCCGGCAGGTGGTTGAAGCAAACGGTGGTGAAGTGATTGGTGCGGTGCGCCATCCATTCCCGACCCAGGATTTTTCATCCTTCATTCTGCAGGCTCAGGCTTCAGGTGCTGACGTGGTGGGCTTGGCGAACGCCGGTTCTGACACCACCAACGCCATCACCACCGCCAGTGAGTTTGGTTTGACTCAGTCGGGCCAAACGTTGGCTGCATTGCTGCTGTTCCTGACAGACGTTCACGCACTTGGCGCTGAAACGGCACAAGGTATCCAGCTGACAACCGGTTGGTATTGGGACATGAACGATGAAACCCGTGAGTGGTCTGATCGCTTTATGAAAGAAACCGGTGTACGCCCGACGATGGTGCATGCGGGTATCTATTCCAGCACGATGCATTACCTGAATTCTGTTGCAGCAGCCGGTTCGGATGACGCCCAGACCGTACGCAAGCAGATGATGGATACGCCCATCAACGACATGTTTGCCAAGAACGGCAAAATCCGTGTTGACGGCCGGATGGTGCACGATATGTATCTGGCGGAAGTGAAAACACCGGCAGAGTCCAAGTCTGACTGGGATCTGTACAAGATCCTGCGGACCATTCCGGCTGAAGAAGCTTACCGTCCGCTCTCCCAGAGCAAGTGCAAACTGGTAAAGATGTAAATTAGCCAGCCTTGCCCGGCAAGTCTCATCGCAGACCTCGCCGGGCAATCGCCTGCCAACAGACAGAATAACAACAACGCCTGCACTGCTTGTGGAGAAAGCAATATGACCATGATTTTCGGCGTCCCCCTTGCTGTGCTTTCCGGCCAGCTATTGATCGGCGTTATCAACGGAGCGTTCTACGCGCTGTTGAGCCTTGGCCTCGCAGTTATCTTTGGCCTACTGAAGATTATCAACTTTGCCCACGGCGCCATGTACATGCTTGGTGCTTTGGTTACCGTAGTTCTCTTTGACATGATGGGTGTCAATTACTGGGTAGCGCTGTTTTTAGCTCCGCTATTGGTAGGGGCATTCGGCATACTCATCGAGTATTTTCTGCTCCGGCGCATTGCCGGTCAGGATCACATCTACAGCTTGCTGCTGACCTTTGGTGTCGCGCTCATCATACAGGGCGTGTTAACCAATATTTACGGGGTATCGGGGCTACGCTATTCCATGCCGGATCTGTTCAAGGGCGGCATTAACTTGGGCTTCATGTTCCTGCCGTACTACCGGGCTTGGGTAATCGTGGTGGCTCTACTCGTATGTTTCGGCACCTGGTTTGTTATCGAGAAAACCAAACTCGGAGCCTATCTGCGAGCTGGCACTGAAGATTCTCAGCTCATGCAGGGCTTTGGCATCAACGTACCGCTTCTGGTCAGCCTGACCTACGGATTTGGTGTGATGCTGGCCGCCTTCGCGGGTGTGCTTGCCGCGCCGATATACTCCGTAACGCCGGTGATGGGCTCCAACACGCTCATTGTGGTGTTTGCGGTGGTGGTAATCGGTGGTATGGGGTCCATTGGCGGCGCGATCATCACCGGCATCTTGATGGGCGTGATTGAAGGCCTCACCAAAACTTTTTACCCGCCTGCATCGTCCGCCATTATCTTTCTGGTGATGGTCGTCGTGCTGATGTTCCGACCCAACGGCTTGTTCGGTAAGGAGGCATAGCCATGAATAACTCTGTTAACCCTGCCGACATCCATAAGGTTATTGTTGAGCAACAAAAGGCCCAGGACCGTAAGAAGATGATGGTGAATGGCGTTTTGTTGCTGCTGTTGCTGGCCGCGCCCTTTGCTTTGTATCCGGTCTTTTTGATGAAGATACTGTGCTTCGCACTGTTCGCGGTGGCCTTCAACCTGCTGTTCGGGTTCACCGGCCTCTTGTCGTTCGGGCATGCGGCGTTCTTGGCGACCGGCGGATATACCACTGGCTATCTGTTAAGTCACTATTCCGGGCTGACCACCGAGGTGGGTATTCTCGCCGGCACACTGGCGGCCACGGTAATGGGCACCGCTTTCGCGTTGCTGTCCATTCGCCGGCAGGGTATCTACTTTGCGATGGTGACTCTGGCTTTGGCGCAGCTGGTGTTCTTCTTCTACGTGCAGTCGGATTTCACCGGAGGGGAAGATGGTATGCACGGGATTCCAAGAGGGAAGTTGTTTGGTCTGCTCGACTTGGAAAACAACATGAACATGTACTATGTCGTGCTGGCGGTCTTCATTGGCTGTTATCTTCTGGTGCAGCGGATTGTCAGTAGTCCCTTTGGTCAGGTTCTGAAAGCGATCAAGCAAAACGAGCCGCGGGCGGTATCTCTGGGTTACAACGTGGATCGCTATAAGATTCTCGCTTTTGTCATCTCAGCGGCACTGGCCGGGCTGGCCGGTTCCATGAAGTCTGTGGTGTTCCAGCTCGCCTCCCTGAACGACGCTCACTGGCACATGTCGGGTGAAGTCATCCTGATGACGCTGGTTGGCGGTATGGGCACGTTATTGGGCCCGGTCGTTGGTGCCACCTTTGTGGTCAACGTGGAATATCAGTTGGCCCAAGGGCCGCTGCGGGATTGGGTAGACCCAATACTGGGCGGCATCTTCGTGCTCACCGTGTTGGCTTTCCGCAGCGGTATCGTGGGTGAGATCCAGAAGTTCATGAAGAAAAATCTTGGCTAAATGAAGCTGTTCTGACTCCTCCGGCACGCTATGGTGTGCCGGAGAGCGCAGCATCACGACGCAATCCCTCTGCGCGAAGATCGACGCCTACCGAATTCACGGAATTATACGAGCGCTTTCGTATAATCAGCTGTTAACTGAACGAGTCGCTCTCCCCATGGAAATGAATAAGCTGAAGTTCGGATATCGTACGCTGATTCTGACATTGGGAGTTCTAAGTTTCTTCCCGGCGATGGGTGCGCTTTTTCTTTGGGTACCGCTTTTCGAGCGTCTTAGCACTAATTCAGGACCTAACTGGTGGCTTTTTACAGGATTAATGCTGATCTTTCTCATTCAAGCAGTCGTGAATCAGGTTGTGGTTTACTTCGCGGTGCGTCCTATCGCAATGAAAAAACTCTCAATTGATAAACAAGAGTACTGGCTGATGTACCTTGGGCAAAGGTATCCAAACGCGTGGTACCGCTAACTTCAGTTAACCAATGCATCAACGGGGCCGTCTCTCAGCTCGCGCTCCAAGCCAGATAAGAGGTTCTGATGGCAGAATATTTTGGATCTTGTCTGTGCGGCACCGTGAGCTTTTTGGTAAACGGTGATTTTGATAACTTTTACTTGTGTCATTGTCAGCACTGCCAAAAAGATACGGGGTCGGCTTATGCGGCGAATCTGTTCTCACAGTCAGCTCAATTGGTTTGGCGGTCGGGTGCAGGTGCAGTGACGTCATTTACGCTCCCAGGTACTCGCCACAACAAAAGCTTTTGTAAGGTGTGTGGCTCTGCATTGCCAAGCACTCAGGACGCAGGTTTACTTGTTGTTCCCGCGGGGTGCTTAGACACTAACCTTTCTATGGCACCCACAGCGCACATCTTTTCATCCAGCCAAGCAGCTTGGAGTGGCGAATTTGGGGAGTTGCCAAAGTTTGAGGGACTGCCAGATTGAGCTACCATCACATAATCAGTGGTTGTTGGCGAACGTGCCTGCGCTGCATCATTGACGGGTGCCCAATGAGAATAGGCCTGCTGTTTATTTTAGCTTTGTGGACCCTTCCCGTTTCGTCCCAAACGCTACGGATTATGGGCGCAGACGATGGTTTTCTGCCGTTTTACTACGGTAAAACCCTAGACAAAGGTATTTTCGTTGAGGTGATCAACGAATTCTCCTTGGAAACTGGTATTGCCTCCGAATTCCGCTTAATGGCGCGCAAACGGCAAGCCTGGGCCTTGGAAAATGGCCTTGCCAACGCAGTTTTCGCCAACCCGCGATGGATGCCGTCGCCGGATCGAATGCACGCCGTTGGACCGGTGTTAACCTGGCGCGACCGTGTGTACGCGCAACCTGGCCTAAAACCAGATTCATTTGATGAACTTCAGGGCCGCATCTGTCTGCGTAAATGGTTTGTCTACAGTGATCAACTCGAGCAAAGGATGGGGGCCGACCTGGTGCGTCTTCACGCATACAACGTCCAGCATATGCTGCGTATGTTTCTGAGTAAGCGATGCGATTACGTCGTGATGAACGAAACAGAGTTCCGGTTCCTGGCGCTGCAGGGGAACTTTGACCCAACCACCTACACCACAGACTTGGTAGACGCAGAATGGCCGGTCTATCTAGGCATCCTGAAAACCGAAGCGGCTTTGATTGAAGCCGTTGAAGCGTTCTTCGCGACCCACAAGATTGACGTGGACGCCATGTTGCCCACACTGCCACCGCCGGACCGCCCCATCTCGATTCAGTCAGCCAATTAGGTCACTTTGCAGAAAAACCGGGAGCTATTTGCTCCCGGTTTTTTTATGGGCAGGAAACGTTAGAGCCAGGTCAGACCAATGCTGATGATGACTCCGGTAATGATGAGCAGCATCAGGCAGTAGCCCATAATGTCCTTGGCTTTTAACCCGGCGATGGCCAACACGGGCAGTGCCCAGAAGGGTTGCAGCAAGTTCGTCCAGGCATCGCCCCAGGCTACAGCCATGGCGACTCGGGGAATCTCTACACCCAGTTCCTGGGCAACTGGCAACATCACCGGCGCTTGCACGGCCCACTGGCCGCCGCCGGATGGCACGAAAATATTCACCAGCCCCGCACTGATAAAGCTCCAGAACGGCAGGCTCTCAGCACTTGCGAAGGACACAAATCCAGCAGAAATGCTGGCCGCGAGGCCGGATGCGGTCATCACGCCCATGATGCCGGCATAGAAGGGGAACTGGATAACAATGCCCGCTCCACCTTTAACTCCTTCGTTCAAGCTTGCCAGCAAGCGCTTTGGGGTTTGGTGAAGGATGATCGCGATGAACAGGAACATGAAGTTCACGATGTTCAGGTTCAGGCCGCCATTATCCAGAAAATACTGGAAAATGAAGGCCAAACCGCTGAAACCAATCAGCCACGCCAGAATCCGACTGTTTTCCAGATGGTCTGCAGGGCGGTTGATGACCACCGCAGTATCTGGTTCGTCGTCGAGTAGTTTCGGGTCCACGTAAACGCTGTCTTTTTCTGCAGGCAGCATCAGGCGATTCACCAGAGGTACCACGATGAACAGTGCAACAACGATGGCCAGGTTGAAGAACGCGAAGATGGTTTCGCTGGTATCGATGATGCCGATTGCACTTGCGCTGAAGTGGCCGTCTGTAGCGATGGTCAGTGGGATTGAGCCGGCGAGGCCGCCGTGCCACACGATGAAGCCCGAGTAGGCACTGGCAACCAACAGTGGGTAGTGAACCCGGATTTGGCGAGCCAGTGCTTTCG
The DNA here is from genome assembly GCF_003336705.1 of Marinobacter litoralis. Taxonomy (GTDB): domain Bacteria; phylum Pseudomonadota; class Gammaproteobacteria; order Pseudomonadales; family Oleiphilaceae; genus Marinobacter; species Marinobacter litoralis. The sequence continues at coordinate 336,358 of NZ_QMDL01000001.1, forward strand.
CGAACAGTGCGCCAACCACGAGGCCGAAGCCCCAGTTAATCCAGCTTGCGACCAAAGCAATGAAGGTCACCAGGACGATCGCTTGTCCGGGCGTTTTCGCCAGGCTGGCAATGCGGTTTAGAATCCCGCGAACGAGTGGCGTACTGGCCATCATGAACCCGGTGACCAGGACCAGCAGCATTTGCATGGAAAACGTCAGCAGGTTCCAGAAGCTGTTGCCCCACATTTCGACTACTGCCATGGGGCCATGGCCCTCGAAGAGCATGGCCGATACGAACGTGAGCAGGGTGAGGATAATCACGAACAGGTAAGGGTCTGGCAGATACTTCTCCACCAAACTTACCATAGGTTTGGATGCGCGCTCTAACATGCTGTTCTCCATTGTTATTTTTTAACTTGGTTATGGTACCAAGCAATAAGGAGAGCGTATTGTCGACCAAAGGCCAATGCCGCGAGCGTTGCCCAAAAAAGGCCGGGTTAGAGCCCCCAATCTTGCTCAGAAAGAGCCTCGGCAATGAACTGATACCCACGTTGGCTGGGGTGGTAGCCATCGCTGGCGAGCAGGGATGGATCTTCGACCGTGGGGTAATTCAGATAGCGAAAGTCGTTGGGCGTTCGTTTGGCAAGATCTTGGTAGATCCGATCCAGTTGTCGCGCTCTCCAACCCATAATGTGCCGGAGGGGTGACGGGAGCGCGGTGAACTTTTCCATGGGCGGCACGCTAAGCAGAGTGATCGGTGCAGGAGAGAGTGGCGCGATGGCCGCGCGCAATGTTTGCAGATGCTGCCGGAACCGGGCTCGGGAGGTAAAGCCGGTGGTGTCGTTAACGCCCATGCTCAGCACAATAGAATTCGCGGGTGGCAGGCTTTCAGAGGCCAGTGTGTTTAGCAGGTTGCCAAGGCGAATGCCGTTCACACCGAAGGTCTGCCAACCAACGGTTTTGCCGGTGCGTTGGTGCAGCCGGATGGCCAACTGGCTGGCAAGGCCCTCTTTGTGGGTGGCAACCCCGACCCCGGCAGCCGTTGATTCCCCAAGTACCAGTAAGCGAAACTCGGGCGCCCCTTCCCCATACTGGCCGCTTTTGGCACCGCTTGCTTCGGGCAATCTAGGCGTGTCTCGCCGGGCTCGTTTACCCTGATACAGCAAGATCGGAGACAGCAGGGCCGTGGTCAGCCAGAACGGTGCGTGCATGTTGCGTCCTTCCAAACAATGAGATGATTCATCATAGCGCGAAGCGGGGAATGAGGGGATGGTCGTTGTCTCATCTGATGAAAGGCTTTGCTGCAGTTGTTAACGATGTGGTGTAATTCTGCTCCGATCGATAGGGCCTTGGCCTACAATTGGAGACCTGCTTCATGATAGTACGTGATCGCCCCGGTGCTCTGAGATTAATGCTGGCCTGGAAAGGCTCGGTGGTGCCTCATATCCTGCCTCATATTGTGCTGACAGGGTTGTTTGCGGCAGGGGTGACATGGGTATCTCGCCATCACTATCTGGATGGCATTGTGGACTATAGCCTGTTGCCATTCACCATTATGGGCATTGCGCTGTCCATCTTTTTGAGCGTGCGCAATACCGCCACTTACGATCGTTGGTGGGAGGCCCGTAAGCATTGGGGACACATGGTTTATGAGATTCGCAGTCTAGCGAGGACAGGCGGTATTTACCTGAATCCGGAACGGCGCAGAGAGCTGTTGATGCGAAGCCTGGCGCACACCCATTTACTCAGAGGGCAGTTGCGAAGCGAAGACGTTCGTCTGGATTTGCCTTCGTCATTGTCTAAAGAATTAATCGACGCAGCATTGCGGACTCAGAATCCAGCGGCGTTCATGCTTCAGAAGGCGGGAGAGGTCGTGGCAGAGGCTTTTCAAGTTGGCGAGCTAGACTCGATTGCAGCCGCGGCCATCGATCGGCATTTGCATGAACTGGCGGGTATTCAGGCTGCCTCGGAACGGATCGCTCATACGCCTTTGCCCTTCGCTTACACGTTGTTGGCTCATCGCACGGCCTATGTGTATTGCTACATGCTGCCGTTTGGTTTGGTGGGCGTTGCCGGTTGGTTCACGCCGGTATTCACCGCGATTGTGGCTTATACCTTCTTTGGGTTGGATCGCTTGTCAGAGCAGCTGGAGTTTCCGTTTGGCCGCAACGCGAATGACTTGCCGCTGGATGCCATCTGCAGAATTCATGAAATCAGTATTGCGGAAGCACTGGGGGAGTGTGCTCCCGAGCCTCTGCAGCCGGTCGAGTTTCAACTGCAATAAGAAAAAGGCCCCCGGAATTCCGGAGGCCTTTTGTTTTCATTGGTCTTGTGAGGGAGCTATTTTTTTAGCCCCAGCTCTTCAATCGAAACTTCCCGCATTTTGAATTTCTGGATTTTCCCGGTAACGGTCATGGGGAATTCATCCACAAACTTGTAGTTTCGTGGAATCTTGAAGTGCGCGATCTTGCCTTTGCAGAAGGCCTGAAGGTCGTCTGCACTGACGGGCTCTGCGTCGGGCCGGAATTTGACCCAGGCAATCAGTTCTTCGCCGTACTTGTCATCGGGTATACCTGTGACCTGGACTTCTTCGATGGCAGGGTGGGTGTAGAAGAACTCTTCAATTTCCTTCGGGTAGATGTTCTCGCCGCCCCGAATCACCATGTCCTTGATGCGGCCAACAATCTGAACGTAGCCTTCGTCGTCCATGGTGGCCAAATCGCCGGTGTGCATCCAGCCGTTTTCGTCGATGGCTTCGCGGGTTTTTTCTTCGTTGTTCCAGTACTTCAGCATGACGCTGTAGCCGCGGGTGCAGAGTTCGCCGATCTCGCCTCGCGGCACGACGTTCCCGTTACCTGGATCGACGATCTTGGTCTCCAGATGAGGTTGAGTGCGGCCCACGGTGGTGACCTGTTTCTCGAATGGGTCCAGAGAGCTGGTCTGGGTGGAAACCGGGCTGGTTTCTGTCATGCCATAGGCAATTTGAACTTCTTTCATGTTCATTTTGCTGTTTACTTTCTTCATCACCTCGGCAGGGCAGATAGAGCCGGCCATGATCCCGGTGCGAAGCGTGGACAGGTCGTAGCTTTCGAAGTCTGGTTCCGCCAATTCGGCGATGAACATCGTCGGTACGCCGTAGAGTGCCGTGGCTTTTTCCTGATGCACCGCCTGCAGGACCGCCTTGGGATCAAATCCTTCTCCGGGGTAGATCATGGCGCTGCCGTGGGTAATACAGCCAAGGTTCCCCATGACCATGCCGAAACAGTGGTACAACGGCACAGGAATAACCAAGCGGTCGTTTTCAGTCAGGCGCTGGCTTTCACCCACGAAATAGCCGTTATTCAGAATATTGTGGTGGGTGAGGGTGGCCCCTTTGGGGTTGCCGGTGGTGCCGGAGGTAAACTGTATGTTGATGGGATCATCGAACTGCAGTGTGCTTTGGCGCTTCTCGAGATCCGCTGCCGATACCTGATCGGCAAAGCCAAGAAATTCCTGCCATGTCCACATGCCGTCGTGTTTGTTGTCGTGAACGTTAATGATGGCGCGCAGGTCCGGTGCGTCTTCGGCATTCAGCTTTCCGGCTTCGCTTTGTTTCAGCTCCGGTGCCAGTTGGTAAAGCATTTCGCGGTAATTGGATGCTTTAAAACTGTCTGCTGTTACCAAGACGCTGATACCCGCCAGATTCAGGGCATACTGAAGCTCGTGCACGCCATAGGAAGGATTGATGTTAACCAGAATCGCGCCCACTTTGGCGGTGGCAAATTGGGTGACCGTCCATTCGTAACGGTTGGGTGACCAGATGCCCACCCGATCGCCTTTTTTCACGCCAACGGCGAGGAAGGCGCGGGCTGCCTCGTTCACCTTTTCGACGAACGTTTTGTAGGTCCAACGAATGTCCTGATGCAGGCACACCAGAGCGTCGTTGTCCGGATATTGTTGCGCGGTGCGGTCCAGCATGTCGCCGATGGTCATGCCCAGTAGGGGCTTGTCGGCAATACCGCTGGTGTAACTTGGGAGAGTCATGCTCATCTCTCTGCCTCCATTGTTGTTGTATTCGAGGGCTGGCAAATCACGCGCTTGCTAGCGGCTCTGACTGTGGTATTCGGGGTTGGGCTGCATATCGCTGGCGATCGCAACACGGTTGGACATGTTGTAGAAACCCACCAGATTGCTCAGGTCCCAAATGGCTCTATCACTGAATCCGGCATCCCGCAGTGCTTGAATTTCCTGTTCAGCAACCGTGGCCGGAGAACGGGTGAGGTGAGAAGCGTAATCCAGCATGGCCCGCTGACGCGGGTCCAGCTTGGCACTGCGGTAGTTCATGACCAGATGCTCGCCCAGCGCCGGGTCACCGCTGAGTACGCGAACGGCGGCACCGTGGGCGACCAGACAGTAAAAGCATTTGTTCTCGGAAGAGACCACTACCGCGACCATTTCCCGCTCCAGCTTGGAGAGTTCGCCTTCACCCAACATCAACTCGTTGTACAGGCGGGTAAAGCCTTCCAGCTGGGGCAAGTTTTGGCTATAGGCGGTCAGTACGTTGGGGATCATGCCCAGCTTTTCCTGGCAGATCTCGAAGTACTTTTTGGTGTCTTCAGGGAGATTGCTGATCTCGGGAATCGGCAGATCCAGAGCAACCACATTCTTATTTTGGTTCATTGGCAGAGTCCTCCTAACGCCTGACCGACTTTCGAGCCGTTGTGGCGATTTAGTTGCTGACTGATCCAGTCGCCGGTGGTAACCAGTTTGTTCAGGTCAACGCCGGTGTCTATGCCCAATCCGTTCAGAAGATATAGCACGTCTTCGGTGGCTACGTTGCCGGATGCGCCTTTGGCGTAGGGGCAGCCGCCCAGTCCTGCAACCGAAGCATCGATCACACTCACGCCTTCTTCGAGCACGGCATAAAGGTTTGCCAATGCCTGACCGTAGGTGTCGTGGAAGTGGGCGGCCAGTTTGTTCATCGGAACATGAGCGGCGACCGCTTCTAGCATACGTTTGGCTTTCAGTGGTGTGCCCACACCGATGGTGTCGCCCAGAGAAATCTCGTGGCAGCCCATGTCGTAAAGCGCCTTGGCCACGGTGGCGACCTTCTCGGGTGCAATGTCCCCTTCGTATGGGCAACCCATTACGGTAGACACATAGCCGCGCACAGGAATGCCGTGCTTGCGGGCTTCTTCAATCACCGGACCAAAACGTTCGAGACTTTCGGCAATGCTGCAATTGATGTTCTTTTGCGTGAACGCCTCCGAGGCCGCACCAAAGACCGCGACTTCATCGGCCTTTGCTGCCAGTGCACCTTCGAACCCTTTCAGGTTCGGGGTGAGGGCAGAGTAGCGAACCCCGGCTTTGCGGGTGATGCCGGCCATTACGTCGGCCGCATCCCCCATCTGGGGAACCCACTTCGGTGACACGAAGCTGGCCGCTTCAATGTGGCTCAGGCCGCAATCCGCCAGGCGGTCAATCAACCCGGTTTTGATGGCGGTGGCAATCACTTCGCCGGGTTCGTTCTGCAGACCGTCCCGGGGGCTCATTTCCACCAGCCGAACCTGTTTCGGAAAGGCCATTACTCTGCCTCCTCGGTGTCGATGGCGATTAATTCCGCGCCTTCGGCTACCTGATCCCCTTCGGCGTAGAAAATTTCGCTGACCACACCGTCGGCCGGTGCCTTAATGGCGTGCTCCATTTTCATGGCTTCCATGATCACCAGGTTTTGCCCGGCGGTTACCTTGTCGCCCACTTTGGCTTGTACGGCCACAATGGCGCCGTTCATCGGGGCGGCCAGGCTGCCTTCGCCAGCCACATCTTCAAGGCCGTAAGACTCTTGGTAAACGGTGCATTTGAAGGTGTCACCTTCGTAGAACAGCACCAGCTCGTTATTGTGCAGGTTGCCGTGTACGCTCAAGCGGTGGCCATTGAGAACCGCTTGCAGGTAGTCTTCGTCCAGGCGGGCATTCAAGTGGTAAACGCTGCCGTCAACGAGAACCTGATATCGGTCGTCCCGCTCCAGAATTTTCAACTCGTGGATATCGTCACCCACCTGTAAGGACAGTGGCTGTGCGAATTCCGAATTCATGCGCCAGCTGTTCTTGCGGCCAAACGGCGACCACGGATCAGCGGTAACCGGTTCCACAGATTTCCGGTGTTCCAGAATAAAGCCGGCGGCCAGCACCAAGGCCTTGTCCAGATCCAGTTTTGGCTTTGGAAACAGCAAGGTTTCATGAGTGGCAATAAAGTTGGTGGTCAGGTCCGCTTCGCGGAAAGGTTGGCTGTCCACGGTTGCATGCAGGAACCGGATGTTGGTTTTCAGGCCGGCAATGCGATAATGCTCCAGCGCCTGGACCATGCGGTTGACCGCTTGACCCCGGGTTTCGTCCCAGACGATTAGCTTGGCGATCATCGGGTCGTAATGGATGCTGATATCGTCGCCTTCGGTTACGCCTGTATCCACGCGCACGTGAGCGGATTCGGCCGGGGTGCTCAGGTAGCGAAGGGTGCCGGTAGCCGGCAGAAAGTCTTGATCCGGGTCTTCCGCATAGATTCGCGCCTCGATGGCGTGACCGCGGGTTTTGACTTGTTCCTGCACCAGAGGCAGAGGATCACCCCAGGCGACTTTCAGCTGCCATTCCACCAAGTCCTGACCGGTGACCATTTCGGTGACAGGGTGTTCCACCTGCAGGCGGGTGTTCATTTCCATGAAGAAGAAGGAGCCGTCTACGTCGTACAGAAACTCGACGGTGCCTGCGCCCACGTAATTGATGGCTTGGGCGGCCCGAACAGCCGCGTCACCCATGGCTTTACGGGTTTCTTCGCTCAGGCCCGGTGCCGGGGCTTCTTCCAGTACTTTCTGGTGTCGGCGCTGCACAGAGCAGTCACGTTCGGCGAGGTAAATGCCGTTGCCGTGCTGGTCGCAGAACACTTGGATCTCGACGTGCCGGGGCTGGGTCAGGTAACGCTCAATCAGCATGTCCGGGTTGCCGAAGGCGTTCTTTGCTTCACGCTTGGCGGCGGCCAGAGCGTCGTCAAACTCGCCCATGTTTTCGACCACTCGCATGCCTTTACCGCCGCCACCGGCGACCGCTTTAAGCAGCAACGGGAAACCGCAGTTCTCGGCTTCTTTTCTCAAAAGTTCCGGGTCTTGGTCGCTGCCGTGATAGCCGGGCACCAGCGGTACTCCGGCTTTTTCCATGATCGCCTTGGCGGCTGACTTGGAACCCATGGCCGCAATGGCCGAAGAGGGGGGGCCGATGAAGGCTATGCCGTTGGCTTCGCAGGCTTCGGCGAAATCGGTGTTCTCGGACAGGAACCCATAACCGGGATGGATCGCCTGAGCACCGCTTTCTTTCGCGACTTCAATGATTTTGTCGGCTTTCAGGTAGCTCTCGGAGCTGGCCGCGGGGCCAATCAGAAACGCTTCGTCTGCCATGGCAACGTGTCGTGCGTCTGCATCGGCTTCGGAATATACCGCCACGCAGCGGATGCCCATACGGTGAGCGGTTTGGATAATCCGGCAGGCGATTTCGCCCCGGTTGGCAATCAGGATCTTGTTAAACATTATTGTGTCTCCGGAATCCAACTGGCCTTTCGTTTGTTCAGGAAGGCGCTGAGCCCTTCCTGACCTTCTGCGCCCACGCGAATGTCGGCGATGCGCTGTGCGGTATCGTCGATCAGGTCTGCGGTGATGGGCTTGTGGCTAACGGCAAAGACCAGATCCTTAGCGGCTTTCATGGCCTCTGGGCCGTTATTGGCCATTTGTTTCAGTAGTTCGTCGCATCGAGCCTGCAGCGCCTGTTCGTCGTCGCAAACCATATGCACCAGCCCGAATTGTTGTGCTTCGCTCGCGCTGAACACTTCGGCTGAGAGGAAATAACGCCGAGCTTGTCGTTCCCCAATGGCCCGAACAACGTAAGGGCTGATGGCGGCGGGGATGAGCCCAAGTTTGACTTCGCTCAGGCAGAAGCTGGCAGACTGTGTCGCCAAGACGATATCGCAACAGGCTGCCAGGCCCACCGCACCGCCGAAGGCTGCACCCTGAACCAGGCCGATCACCGGCTTGGACAGGTGGTTGAGCGTATTCATCAGCCGGGCCAGTTCTCGGGAGTCGTCCAGATTTTCCTGGCGCGTGTTCTCTGCCATGCGGCGCATCCAGCCTAAATCCGCGCCGGCGGAGAAGTGTTTGCCTTCCGAACGCAGGATGACAATCTGGGTTTCCGGGTCACGGTCGACGTATTCGAAAGCCTGAATAAGCTGCTGAATGATGACGTCGTCGAACGCGTTTCGTTTGTCCGGTCGGTTGAGCACAATCTCGGAGATGCCGTTATCCCGCTGGTGCATCAGAACCGCTGAGTGTTGTTGTGACATGTCGGCGCTCCTTTACATGCGGAACACGCCAAAGCGCGTTGGCTTGGCGGGTCGGTTGAGGGTGGCAGACAGGCTCAGGGCGACCACTTCGCGTGTCTGGGCCGGGTCGATGACGCCGTCATCCCACAGGCGCGCACTGGCGTAGTACGGGTGGCCTTGGTGCTCATAGGTTTCGGTGATCGGCTTTTTGAATTCGGCTTCTTCTTCGGCGCTCCAGCTTTGGCCTTTGCGCTCCATGCCTTCTCTACGAACCTGGGCCAGTACACCAGCAGCCTGTTCACCGCCCATCACGGAGATGCGGGCGTTGGGCCACATCCACAGGAAGTCCGGGCTGTAGGCTCGGCCACACATGCCGTAGTTGCCGGCACCGTAGCTGCCACCGATCAGGACGGTGATTTTGGGTACGTTGGCGCAGGCCACGGCCATCACCATTTTGGCGCCGTGTTTGGCAATGCCTTCGGCTTCGTGTTTTTGCCCGACCATAAAGCCGGTGATGTTTTGCAGGAACAGCAGCGGAATATTGCGCTGGCAGCAGAGCTCGACGAAGTGGGCGCCTTTTTGAGCGGATTCGCTGAACAGGATGCCGTTGTTGGCGATGATGCCTACAGGGTAGCCATGTATGTGAGCAAAGCCGGTGACTAGGGTGGAACCGTAGTAGCGTTTGAATTCGTCGAATTCTGAGCCGTCTACGATGCGGGAGATCACGTCTCGTACGTCAAACTGTTTGCGCAAATCGGTGCCGACGATGCCGTATATTTCGTTTTGGTCGTACAGCGGTGCTTTGGGCTTTTGCACCTCAACCGGCACAGGCTTGCGGCGGTTCAGGTTAGCAACGCAGCGGCGCGCGATTTCCAGTGCGTGGGCATCGTTTTCCGCGTAGTGGTCGGCAACACCGGAGATTTTGCAGTGGACGTCGGCTCCGCCGAGGTCTTCGGCGCTGACGACTTCACCGGTGGCAGCTTTCACCAGTGGTGGGCCGGCCAGAAAGATGGTGCCTTGATTGCGTACGATGATGGATTCGTCGGCCATGGCGGGCACGTAGGCGCCGCCTGCGGTGCACAGGCCCATAACAACGGCAATCTGGGGAATGTCGTCGGCGGACATTCTGGCCTGGTTGTAGAAGATGCGGCCGAAATGGTCGCGGTCCGGGAAGACTTCGTCTTGCCTTGGCAGGTTGGCGCCGCCGGAATCTACCAGGTAGATGCAGGGCAGGCGGTTTTCCATGGCGATTTCTTGTGCCCGCAGGTGTTTTTTGACGGTTAGCGGGTAGTAGCTGCCGCCTTTGACGGTGGCGTCGTTGGCGATGATCATGCATTCGGTGCCGGATACGCGTCCGATGCCTGCAACAACGCCTGCGGCGGGGACTTCTTCGTCGTAGACGTTGTAGGCGGCAAACTGGCCGATTTCCAGGAATGGCGAGCCGTCGTCCAACAGGCGGTTGATGCGCTCGCGGGGCAGGAGTTTGCCTCGGTCGGTGTGGCGTTTTTGGTAGGTAGGGCCACCACCTTGGTGGATTTTTTCGGCTTTTTCCCGGAGGTCGGCGACGGCTTGCTGCATGGCCTCTTGGTTGGCCAGGAATTCGTCCGATCTTGGATTTATTTTGTTTTGGAGAATTGTCATTTGTCGTGGTCCCTCGCGTTGGGGGCGCGGGGCTGGAGGGGCGGCGTTCCGAAAACCGCTACAAGCACGTCCGTGTGCGCTTCTCTTCGGCCATCCATGGCCTACGACATTTTCGGAACGCCGCCCCTCCAGCCCCTTGTCATACATTGGAAGCTGGGGCTCTTCGCTTTAATTGTTCAGGAAGAGTTCTCTGCCGATTAGCATCCGGCGAATTTCAGACGTACCCGCACCGATTTCATAGAGCTTGGCATCGCGAAGTAGGCGGCCAGTGGGGTATTCGTTGATGTAGCCGTTGCCGCCGAGCAGCTGGATGGCATCCAGTGCCAGTTTGGTGGCCATTTCAGCGGAGTAAAGGATGGCGCCGGCGGCGTCTTTGCGGGTGGTTTCTCCGCGGTCGGCAGACATGGCAACCATGTAAACGTAGGATTTCGCGCTGTTCATCCAGGTGTACATGTCGGCAACTTTGCCTTGTACCAGTTCAAACTCGCCGATGGCCTGGCCGAACTGTTTGCGCTCGCGGATGTAAGGCACGGTTACGTCCAGGGCGGCTTGCATGATGCCCAGAGGGCCGCCGGACAGTACCAGGCGTTCGTAGTCGAGGCCGCTCATCAATACTTTGGCACCATTGCCTACACCGCCGAGTACGTTTTCTTTCGGAACCTTGCAGTCCTCGAAAACGAGTTCACAGGTGTTGGAGCCGCGCATGCCGAGTTTGTCGAGTTTTTGGTGGCGGCTGAAGCCGGGGTAGTCGCGTTCTACGATAAAGGCCGTGACACCTTTCGAGCCGCCTTTTGGATCGGTTTTGGCGTAGATGACGTAGGTGCTTGCGTCCGGGCCGTTGGTGATCCACATTTTGTTGCCGTTGAGGACGTAGTGGTCGCCTTCGTCCCGGGCGTGGAGCTTCATGGAGATGACATCGGAGCCGGCGTTGGGCTCGGACATGGCCAGGGCGCCAACGTGCTCACCGCTGACGAGCTTCGGCAGGTATTTCTGTTTTTGTTCTTCGGTGCCGTTGCGGTGAATCTGGTTCACGCACAGGTTGGAGTGGGCACCGTAGGACAAGCCCACAGAGGCGGACGCGCGGCTGATTTCTTCCATTGCGATGACGTGCGCCAGGTAGCCCATGTCGGAGCCGCCGTATTCTTCTTTGACGGTAATACCCAGCAAGCCCATGTCGCCCATTTTCCGCCACAGATCCATGGGGAATTCGTTGTTGCGGTCGATTTCCTCGGCCCGGGGTGCAATTTCAGACGCGGCGAAGCTGTTAATCTGCTCGCGTAGCATGTCGAGAGTTTCGCCAAGGCCGAAATTCAGCTCTGAGTATTGTGACTTCATGGTCGGCTACCTTTTTGTTTTGATATTGGGTTTCGGTTATCTGCCGCTATCGGCGGCAGCGTCCTTAAGTACTTGTTCGCCCTGATCGTGGGCTTCTTTCTTTTTCTGAACGTCTGCAAGTGCCTCTCGGCACCTGGTTTCTGCATTGTCCATTTCCATTTCGGCCATGGCGAGGTCGGCTTTTTGTTGTTCCAGATGCGCTCGCCGGTCGGCCAGGATCTCCAGCATTTTCAGCAACTGCTTCTCGTTGCCCGTGATGGTTTCGTCCCAGAGGTCAAACAGCTCTTTGGTTTGACCCAGAGAAAATCCCATGCGCTTGCCCCGTAGGATCAGTTTCAAGCGAACCCGGTCTTTGGTGCTGAAGATGCGAGTCTGGCCGCGCCGTGAAGGCTTCAGCAAGCCTTGGTCTTCGTAGAAGCGGATGCTCCGGGTGGTGATGTCGAACTCTTGGGAGAGTTCGCTGATGCTGAAGGTTCGTTTCTCGCTCATGGTGATTCTCGTACAATTTTTTCTTAGGTTAGTTGAAGTTTACGTTAACGTAAAGTGTGATCTTGGGTCAATGCCGGATTTTAGGTGTAAGATATTGATTATTATGGATTGTACGCGATTTGGTGGGGCGGGGTGAGAAGGTGGCACCCATTGTTGGGTGCCACGGATGGTTCAGGCTTCGCTGGATGGATTCAGAAACTGCTCTCTTAGTTTACGCTTGAGCAGTTTGCCTGCGCTGTTCTTGGGTAATTCGTCAACAAAATGAATGTGCTTGGGGATTTTGAAACCGGCCAGCTGGCTCTTTGCGTGCGTCATCAATGCGTCCGGATCGCGCGGGTGGCCCTCTCTCAGCACCGTGATAGCACAGATGGCTTCGATCCATTTTTCGTCGGGAACACCAATAACCGCGACTTCGGCAACCGATGGGTGTTGATATAAGGCTTCTTCAACATCTCGGCTCGCCACCAATACGCCGCCGGTGTTCACCACGTCTTTGATGCGATCGACGATGTAGATATAGCCCGCATCGTCCTGGTAGCCGAGGTCGCCCGAATGGAACCAGCCATCTTTAAAGGCTTCTGCCGTGGCTTCGGGTTTACCCCAGTAACCAACCATCAGTTGGGGTGAGCGATGGACAATCTCGCCTTGTTCTCCAGGCTGGCACTCCTGTCCTGTTACCGGGTCTACGATCTGGGTCCGGACGGTTTGTAATGGCCGCCCTGCAAAAGGGGGACATTCGGTGTGTTCATGAGGCAGCAGGACGGTTGCCAGTGGGGCGATTTCACTTTGGCCGTAGCAGTTGTTTTGAGCCAACAGTTGATGTGCCACACGGTTGCTGGCGGCTTCAAGACCGGCGTAGCTCCACTGACGATCTGCGAACGCTAGGGCGGTTTTATCTCGGTGGCAGGCAGCTGAGCGCTCGATGGCATCACCAATGGTGTTGCGGAGCGCTCGATGGTTGGTGCTTTGGCTGTTCGGGGCAATACGTTTACGGAGTCATCCATGTTCCACCTCTGTTTGTTTATTGTTGTTTCTGCGAGAAAAGTCATTCCAGCTCCTTACGTTATTGGTTGTGTTAGGACTAAAGCGGGAGTTGTTTCCGGCGCTGGATTCGGGTTAATGTTTACGTTAACGTAAACTTAAAGGCAAGCGTGTCCCGAGTGTTTCGATGCCCAGGGCGCAACGTGACTAAACAAAATAAACAGGAAAGCAGGTTATGGAATTCAAAAACGTTCCGGCTATCGTCACCGGTGGCGCATCTGGATTGGGCGAAGGCGCGGCCCGTGCACTGGCAGCGGCGGGCTGCAAAGTCGCCATTCTGGATGTGAACAAAGAGCAGGGTGAAAAAGTGGCTGCCGAGATTGGTGGCATTTTTCTGAACTGCGATGTGTCCTCCGCGGACAGCGCAGAGGCGGCAGTCACCGCGGCCCGTGAAGCCCACGGCCCCTGCGGTGTTGCAATCAACTGCGCCGGTATTGGTCCTGCTGAAAAGATTCTGGGCCGAGAAGGCGTGATGCCGCTGGAAAACTTTAGCCGTGTCATTCAGATCAACTTGATTGGCACCTTCAACATTCTTCGCTTGGCCGCGGCCGATATGGCGCAGCGTGAGCCTAACGAAGATGGTGAGCGGGGTGTAATCATTAACACCGCGTCTGTTGCGGCTTACGAAGGTCAGATTGGACAGGCTGCCTACAGTGCCTCCAAAGGCGGCGTGGTGGCGTTGACGCTGCAATCCGCACGCGAACTGGCGCGGGAAGGTGTGCGTGTGAACACCATTGCACCGGGCTTGTTCTTGACGCCAATGCTGGCGGGCATGCCGCAAGAAGTTCAGGATAGCTTGGCGGCGACTCTGCCGTTCCCGAAACGCCTTGGTAAGCCGGAAGAGTTCGGCATGATGGTCGATCAGATGGTACGAAACCCGTTGCTGAACGGCGAAGTCGTGCGGTTGGACTGCGCTTTGCGCATGGCACCACGATAAAACAACAACCACAGGTGACAAGTATGACGAACCCTGTTGATCAAGAAGAGCTGAACCTGTTCCGGGACTCGGTCATCAAAGCGCTGGAAACCGAAGTTGCGCCGCATTACGAAGCCTGGGAAAAGGAAGGCATTGTGCCCCGGGAGCTTTGGAATACCCTGGGCGAAGCCGGCATGTTGTGTGTTGACGTGCCCGAAGACTGCGGCGGTTGCGGCGCACCCTTCCAATATTCAGTGGTCGTCGGCGAAGAGCTGGCGCGCATGGGGTTTGGAGCGCTTTCCACCAACGTGATGGTGCATTCTGACATCGTAGCGCCGTACCTGTCTCATATCGGCAACGATGAGCAAAAGCAGCAATGGCTACCCAAGATGGTGTCCGGCGAGGCCGTCGGTGCCATCGCCATGACCGAACCGGGCGCGGGCAGCGACTTGCAAGCCATGCGGGCCAATGCGGTTAAAGATGGCGATGATTACATTCTCAACGGCTCCAAGACGTTCATTACGAACGGTCAGCATGCGAACATGGTGATCGTCGCGGCGAAAACCGACCCCAGCGCGGGTGCTAAGGGTATCAGTCTGTTTTTGGTTGATACGTCTCTACCCGGGTTCAGCTGTGGCCAAAACATCGACAAAATTGGCCAGCATTCGGGCGACACCTCCGAGTTGTTTTTCTCCGACATGCGCATTCCCGCCTCGGCGTTGCTGGGCGAAGAAGGGCAGGGCTTTATCTACCTGATGCGTGAGTTGCCCCGTGAGCGCTTGGTGATCGGCGCTTTGGGCGTTGCTGCAGCCCGAGGTTCGTTGGATATGACCATCCAATACACTCAGGAGCGGGAACTGTTCGGCCAGAAGCTCAGCCAGCTTCAGAACACCCGTTTCGAAATCGCCCGGATGGAAACCGACTACCGCATCAACAAGGCGTTCGTAGACCAGTGCATTCGCCAGTACGAGGCTGGCGATCTCGATGCGCCGACCGCCTCTATGGCCAAGTACAGTGCCACGGAGATGCAGTGTCGTGTGGCTGATGGTTGTTTGCAGTTGTTCGGCGGTTACGGTTACACCACTGAGTATCCGATTTCCCGGAATTTCATTGATGCTCGGGTGCAGCGTATTTATGGCGGCACATCTGAGGTAATGAAAGAGATCATTGCCCGTTCGGTGCTTGGGCGCTGATAGCGTTCTGTGTGTCTGGTTTGGGCTCCTAGCCTTTGATGTGTGCGGGCGGGTACGCGGGGTATGGGGTGTTTTTCTTCTGGGAAAAATAACTCGCTTCGCTCCGACATCTTTTTCCCTGCCAGAAAAACACCCCACACCCCCCTACCGACGGGCAGCACGGGTATAGGAAGTTTTCCCGGTGAACCCGCCAATGCCCGTCGGCGCGGGGTGGTCTTTTCATTTTTTGCCAGAAAATGATGTCTGAGCGAAGCGAGTTCTTTTTCAAAAAAAAATGAAAAGGCCAGCGCGCAAGCCCGCCCGCACAACGGGAAGTCTGGGAGCGGAAAACGGCCCTGTTGAAAAGCGTACAGGTTAATAACCAGATTTTGTTAGCCGAATTTTGTCCATTACATAAGGAGAACAATACCCATGAACAACGATGTCGTAATAGCAGGCTCTGCCCGAACACCGATGGGCGGCATGATGGGCTCTTTGAGCTCTGTACGTTCCCCGGAACTGGGCGCTATCTCCATCAAGGCGGCTATTGAACGGTCTGGATTGCAGCCGGCCGATATTCAGGAAGTGATCATGGGCTGTGTGCTGCCGGGTGGGCTGGGGCAGGCCCCTGCGCGCCAGGCTTCCCGTGCCTCGGGCATCCCCGACAGCTCTGGCTGCACCACCATCAACAAAATGTGCGGCTCTGGCATGCAGGCCGTCATTATGGCCCATGACCAAATTAAAGCCGGCACCAACAACATCATGATTGCGGGCGGCATGGAAAACATGAGTCAGGCACCGTATCTGCTGCCCAAGGCCCGCGCGGGCATGCGTATGGGGCATGGTCAGGTGATGGATAGCATGTTTCTGGATGGCCTCGAAGATGCCTATGAAGGTGGGCTGATGGGCGTATTCGCCCAGCGCACGGCCGATAAGTTCAACATCACTCGCCAAGACATGGACGAGTTTGCGATCGGGTCATTGCAGAAGGCGTTGGCTGCAATTGAGAATGGTTGGTTTCGCGATGAGATTACGCCGGTTACCGTCTCTGGCCGCGGCGGTGACACTGAAGTTGATACTGATGAACAACCCGGTAACGCCAAGCCCGAGAAGATTCCGCACCTGAAGCCTGCGTTCGCTAAAGACGGTTCGGTAACGGCTGCTAACTCCAGCTCTATCAGTGATGGTGCGTCTGCACTGGTGCTGGCTTCTGCCGCTGAAGCGGAAGCTCGCGGGCTAACGCCTCAAGCGCGAATTGTTGCTCATGCCACTCACGCTCGGTTGCCAGCGGAGTTTACCTTGGCTCCCATTGGTTCCATCGAAAAGGTGCTAGCGAAAGCGGGTTGGACCGTGGACGACGTTGATCTGTTCGAAATCAACGAAGCCTTTGCGGTGGTTACGCTTGCGGCGATCAATGAGCTAAAGCTGCCGGCCGAAAAGGTCAACGTTCACGGTGGCGCCTGTGCACTGGGGCATCCGATCGGTTCATCCGGTTCCCGTATCCTGATCACCTTGATCAACGCACTGAAACAGCGTGGTCTCAAACGAGGTGTGGCATCGCTCTGTATTGGTGGGGGAGAAGGTACCGCGGTAGCGGTTGAACTCATTTAAAGCAGCGTGGCCGGACGCAGGACACGTCCGGCCATTTAGCCGTGCAGGGTTACGGCAGGTCAGTGACTGCACCGGTAGACGCTGAACTCACCGTCCGAGCGTATTTAGCCAATACGCCGCGAGTCACTCTGGGTTCGGGCGACTTCCAGGCTTTGCGCCGTTTCTCCATTTCTTCTTCCGAAATCTCCAGAACAATGGTGTTGTTCACCGCATCAATGGTGATGGTGTCGCCTTCTTCGACCAAGGCGATTGGGCCACCCACAGCGGCTTCCGGGGTGATATGCCCGACGACGAAACCGTGACTGCCGCCAGAAAAACGGCCATCCGTAATCAACGCCACATCACTGCCCAAACCGCGGCCCATAATGGCTGAAGTGGGGCTTAGCATTTCGCGCATACCCGGCCCGCCTTTGGGGCCTTCGTAACGGATCACCAGCACATCTCCGGCCACCACGCTGCCGTCCAGAATGCGCTCTTGCGCTTCCTCTTCGGAATGAAATACCCGCGCGCGGCCTGAGAAGTGTGTACCTTCCTTGCCAGTGATTTTGGCAACCGAACCTTCCGGCGCCAGATTGCCGTACAGGATGCGCAAATGGCTGTCAGCTTTAATCGGATTCTCGAAGGCCCGGATGATCTGCTGATCTTCGGGGTAGGGCGTTACGCCGGCCAGATTTTCAGCCAGTGTTTTACCCGTCACCGTCATGCAGTCGCCGTGCAACATGCCGCGATCCAGTAGCATCTTCATGAGCGGCTGAATACCGCCAATCGCTACCAGCTCAGACATCATGTAATGCCCGGACGGGCGAAGGTCTGCAAGCACAGGAACGGTTTTACCAATCCGGACAAAGTCGTCTAAAGACAACTCAACACCGACGGTACTCGCCATACCCAGCAAGTGCAGCACCGCATTGGTGGAACCGCCCAGCGTAATAACAACCGTGATGGCATTTTCGAAGGCTTCGCGCGTCATGATGTCAGACGGTTTAATGTCAGCATCCAGCAGTTTCAGCACCGCCTCACCGGCCGCTTCGCAATCGGCCAGTTTGTTATTAGACACCGCGTTCTGGGCTGAACTGCCCGGCAAACTCATGCCCATCGCCTCAATTGCAGAAGCCATGGTATTCGCCGTATACATACCACCACAGGAACCGGCCCCGGGAATCGCCGTCTCCTCGATTTGCTTCACTTCAATTAAATCCATCTTGCCCTGAGCGTGCGCACCCACGGCTTCAAACACCGAAATAATGTCGGTGTGATTCTCACCCGGCTGAATCGTCCCGCCATAGACAAACACCGACGGCCGGTTCAACCGCGCCAACCCCATCAAACAACCGGGCATGTTCTTATCACACCCGCCAATCGCCACCAGCCCGTCAAACCCTTCACAACCGGCCACCGTCTCAATGGAATCCGCAATCACTTCCCGGGAAACCAGAGAATACTTCATGCCCTCCGTCCCGTTGGCGATCCCATCGGAAACCGTGATGGTATTAAAAATCAGGCTTTTGCCACCGGCTTTATCCGCACCCTTGGCAGCCTCACGAGCCAGCCTGTCAATGTGCATATTACAAGGCGTCAGATTACTCCAGGTGGAAGCAATCCCGACTTGAGGCTTCCGGAAATCCGCATCCTCGAAACCCACTGCCCGCAACATAGCTCGGCTGGCAGACTTATTAATGCCATCTACCACCGGTGCAGAATAGCGACGACGTTTATCCGTAGCCATGAAACCACCTTTAATAAGTTGTTGATCGAAAAAATCGTAGCCCCAGAGAACACCACATAGCAATGAAGTGCAACCGTCCACCACGGCCTATCCCCAAAAGGTTCGCCGGTAGCGGGGTGCGGAGTCATTTTCTGACAGGGAAAAAGATGTCTGAGCGAAGCGAGTTATTTTTCCCAGAAGAAAATGACTCCACACCCCGCAAACCCGCCCCCAAACCAAAAGGCTAGAAGCCGAAAACACCCAAACTCAACCTAAAGCCGACCGAACAGCACTCTGAGGCTGAACCAAAACCTCCGCCACCGTATGCAACTTCTCCAACTGAGCCTTAAGCATAGCAATCGGCCGGGAACCCTCCAGCGTCAACGCAATATCCAAATGCTCGCTCCCCGAGCTCATCGACATCTCAGAAATCCGAAACCCACGCACCCGAACCACCTGACACAACCGCTCAAGCGCCGCCGCCTCCATATGCATACGACAATTCAAGTTATAGCTGGGTGTAGAACACTCTGCTTGCGGACTCATGCTACCTGCTCCTTAGTAGACGCGCTGGTGCGCCGGGTTTCATCAATCATCTCTTTGTTGCTGCCACCGGGTTTCACGATCGGCCAAACGTTCTCCTCACGACTGATGGCAACGTGCAATAACATTGGCCCGTCATACGCCAGAATGGCTTCAATGCCGCGGCGAATCTGATCTGTGCGCTCAATGTGCAGCGCTGGGATATCAAAGGCCCGAGCCATGGCTACGAAATCCGGGTTGTCATCCAAATTGATATGGCTCTCCCGGTTGTTGTAGAAAAGTTCCTGCTGCTGGCGAACCATGCCTAGACACTGGTTATCCATAATGATCAATTTCAGCGGCAGGTTATAACGGCGAATG
This sequence comes from Marinobacter litoralis, assembly GCF_003336705.1. GTDB lineage: Bacteria > Pseudomonadota > Gammaproteobacteria > Pseudomonadales > Oleiphilaceae > Marinobacter > Marinobacter litoralis. Next base: position 355,488 of record NZ_QMDL01000001.1, read on the forward strand.
GTGGCCAACTCCTGCGCGTTCATCATGAAGGATCCATCGCCGGTCACGTTAATAACCGTGCTGTTGCGGTCGGCAAACTGTGCCCCGATAGCGGCTGGCAAACCAAAGCCCATGGTGCCCAACCCACCGCTGGTCAGGTGGTGGCGTGGGTGGTCAAACTCGTAATGCTGGGCCACCCACATCTGATGCTGGCCAACATCGCAAGCAATAACGGTGTCATCCGGCGCAATTTTTGATAGCTGGCGGATAAAGGCCGGGCCAGCGATAGGTGCCAGTGACTCTTCGTTATCTGCAGCCTGAAAACCGCCCGTGGTGTGCCAGGTTTTGCACTGCTTTTGCCAGTTTCCAATCGACAAAGGCTCTGAACTCAACGCTGTGGTGAAGGCTTCGAGAACTTGATTAAGGTCGCCTCGCAGCGCCAGATCTGCCGGCCGAAGTTTGTTGATCTCAGCCGCATCCGCGTCGATATGAATCATTCGCGCATTAGGGGCGAAGCCGTCCAGCTTGCCGGTAGCCCGGTCATCCAGGCGAGCACCGATCACGAGCAACAGATCGCACTCATCAACTGCTTTGTTCGCCGCACGAGAACCGTGCATACCCAGCATGCCTAAGTTGTGAGGGTTGCCTTTGCCTGCGTTACCAATGCCTTTCAGAGTAACAACCGAAGGCATACCGGAGGCCTGAGCAAATTGCCGGAAGTTGTCTTCTGCCTGCGCCAAAGAAACTCCGCCGCCACTGTAAAGCAGGGGGCGCTTTGCAGATCGCAACATGGCCAGCGCCTCGGTAACATCCGGGCAGTGGCTTTCTGGTGCATCTGCTTTTGTTGCAGCAGGGGCCGCAACGTCTGCAAGCAGAATGTTCTTCGGAATATCAATCCATACCGGCCCGGGGCGACCACTTTGGGCCAGAGTTATGGCCTCTTCCATAATGGCCGGCAACGTTTCTGCGTCGTCTATCAGATAACTGTGTTTAACGATGCCTAAGGTCATGCCAAGAATGTCGGTTTCCTGGAAAGCATCGGTACCGATCAGGGGGGAGGGTACCTGGCCCGTGATCACCAGCATGGGAATGGAATCCATGTACGCATTGGCAACACCGGTAATCAGGTTGGTGGCGCCGGGGCCGGAGGTGGCAATGCAAACGCCGAGGTTGCCACTGGCGCGGGCAAACCCGTCGGCCGCCAAAGCACAGGCCTGCTCATGGCGGCACAGCACGTGCTCCACGCCGACATCGTCTACCAGCGCATCGTAGAGCGGCATAATGCAGCCGCCCGGATAGCCGAATACAGTATTGATGCTGTGGCGGTGAAACGCGTCAAGAATGTGCTGTGCGCCGTTCATGGTCGTTTTTTCCCTTTTCTTTTGCCGCATAAAAAGAAACCCCCGGGACCTTTCGGTGCCGGGGGTTTCTGGTGTCTGTGTCAGGTTGTCGCTATTTCACCTGCTTGTCCACGCAAAAGCCCCCGGACGGTACCACGACCACCAGGATTAGCTTTACTAGGACGATAACTGCAGTGAAGTTCATAAAATCGACAGTCTGCTCTGAATAGAGTTGAACAATATGTGTAGAATCTACCGCACGTTTAAAACCGGTTGCAACCATTTGTTGTGAATATTTGAAACAGGTCCAACTTTCTATAGCAACCAAGAACAATTAGAACGGCGAGCGAAATATGACGAAAGCAAAGTGGGGTTCTCTGGGGCTATCGGTTCTGGTGGTGGTGGTTTTGATCGTCTGGATGGCTACAGGCGAGGTCAAAGTAGCCAGCGATGACGCACCACAAGAACCTGAACAGTCGGAAAAAGCGCCCACTCAGGTAGAGGTTGAACTGCTGAAAGCAGAGCTGTACCAGCCTTCGATAAAGTTACAAGGGCAGGTTGAGCCTTGGCAGACAGTGATGGTAAGCGCCCGCACGGAAGGTACGGTTGAACAATTGCAGGTTGAGTTGGGGCAGCACGTCAAAGCGGGTGAGACACTGTTGACACTGTCCACTGATGGCCGCGACTCGGTGGTGGCCAGCTGGCAGGCCCGCATTCGTAAGCTGGAAGCGGATTTGTCTGCAGCCCGTAAGCTCAAAACCCGCAATCTGGTGGCGGAGAAAGAAATTCTGAGCCTTGAGAGTGAGCTTGCGGCCGCTCGGGCTGAAATGACTGCAGCTCAGCTTACTCTGCAGCACCTGACGCCCGTCGCTCCGTTTGAAGGCGTGGTGAACCGCCGGGAAGTAGACCCCGGAACGTTGGTTAAAGTGGGCACCCCGCTGCTGGAACTGGTTCAGGTTGATCGCTTGAAAGCCACGGGCCGGGTTCCGCAGCAAACCGTGAAAGACGTTCAGCCAGGCCAGGCAGTGGAAGTTATTTTGCTTGATGACACCCGCTTAGCGGGTGTTGTTAGCTTTGTCGCAAGTGCGGCGGATACCGCCACCCGCAGTTTCGCCGTAGAAGTGGTGGTAGAAAACCCGGAACGTAAACGCGCCGCGGGCGGCACCGCAACGCTCAATGTTCGGTTGCCCGAGCAGAAGGCGATGTTTATCTCCCCTGCGTATCTGAGCCTCAATGATGACGGCCGTCCCGGCGTGAAATATGTTAATTCCAACAACAAGGTGGTGTTTGAAACCGTCAAATTGCTCAGTATTTCCACCAACGGTGCATGGGTAACCGGCCTACCTGACGAAATATATCTAATCACTCGCGGTGCAGGGTTCGTTGTGGCCGGAGAGGTTGTGCGCCCGATTGATCGTACCGATAAGCGGGGCTGATAATTGTGAGAGCCCTTATTGCCACAGCCATGGACCGAAGCCGCACTACGTTGCTGGCTTTTTTGTTTCTCCTGATTGGCGGAATGGTCGCTTATCAAGTGATTCCCAAGGAATCGAGCCCTGATATTGCGATTCCCATGATCTACGTCGCGATGACTCTGGACGGGATCAGTCCGGAAGACGCCGAGCGGTTGCTCGTTCGCCCCATGGAACAAGAGCTGCGCTCCCTTGAAGGTATCAAGGAGATGCGGGGCAACGCGTCTGAAGGCCATGCATCAGTCATGCTGGAATTCGATGCCGGTTTTGATGCCGATAAAGCTTTGCAGGATGTGCGGGAGAAAGTCGATACTGCCCGTAGCAAGCTGCCACAAGAAGCTGATGAACCTCGAGTTCACGAAATCAACATCTCGCTGTTTCCGGTACTTTCCATTGGCCTGTCTGGCCCTTTATCCGAACGTGAATTGATCACGATAGCCCGGCGTTTTCAGGATGCTATAGAAGCAGTCCCGGAAGTATTGGAAGTGGAAATAGGCGGCGACCGGGAAGACCTTTTGGAAATCGTTGTGGATCCGCAGGTACTGGAGAGCTATGGCATTGATTTCAATGAATTAGCGTCGATGGTGAGCCGAAACAACCGGCTGGTAGCCGCGGGTTCACTGGACACCGGAAATGGCCGCATGTCCTTGAAGGTGCCGGGTGTCATTGAATCGATTGAAGACGTTATGTCGATGCCCATCAAAGTGGATGGCGACACGGTCGTTACCTTCGGTGATGTCGCTATGTTGCAGCGGACATTTAAAGATCCAACCGGGTTTGCGCGCATCAACAACGAACCGGCTTTGGTGCTGGAGGTGTCGAAACGATCCGGGGCAAACATTATTGCCACCATCGATAAGGTCCGTTCGTTGGTTGAACAAGTGAAACCTCAGCTGCCGGAAGCGCTCGAGATTCGCTACATCATGGACCAGTCGGAAGAGGTTCAGGACATTCTTTCTGACTTGCTAAACAACGTGGTGACCGCGATTGTTCTGGTGCTCATTGTTGTGATCGGGGCCATGGGCGCGCGCTCGGCTCTGTTGGTTGGGCTAACCATCCCCGGGGCATTTCTCACTGGCATTCTGGTGATCTGGAGTATGGGTTTAACGCTCAACATCGTGGTGTTGTTCAGTCTGATTCTGGTGGCCGGAATGTTGGTAGATGGTGCCATTGTGGTGTCGGAACTGGCGGATCGTAACCTGACCGATGGCCAGCCGGTAAAGACCGCATGGGTAGAAGCCGCCTCCCGAATGGCGTGGCCCGTGATCGCGTCAACCGCCACCACGCTAGCGGTGTTTGTGCCCCTGCTGTTTTGGCCCGGTGTGGTGGGCGAGTTCATGAAGTTTCTGCCGATGACTGTGCTGATCTGCCTGGTAGCCTCACTGGCGATGGCTCTTGTTTTCCTGCCCGTTATGGGTGGTGTCAGTGGTGGCCGGCGCGTTCATGAAGATGCGGTTGAAGGTAGGATTATGAAAGCCTACCGAAACACCTTGGGCAACATTCTGCAGCGCCCCGGCCTGACTCTGCTCGGAGCCTTGGTGCTCATTATTTTGATTTATGCCGCCTATGGGCGCTTCAACTACGGTGTCGAGTTTTTCCCGAGTGTAGAGCCTGATTCGGCCCAGGTTCAGGTGCGGGCTCGTGGGGATTTGTCGGTCTGGGAACGGGATGCCATTGTTCGTGAAGTGGAAAGCCATTTGCAGCACATGCCGGAAGTCAAAGCCTTATATGCCCGTTCTATGCTGGCCACCGGCAACAATATGGCGCCGGATGTTATTGGTGTTTTGCAGTTTCAGTTCACCGACTGGTACACACGCCGGCCGGCCACAGAAATATTGGAAGACTTCCGCGAACGTACCTCAGGTATTCCTGGCATTGAACTGGAGTTTCGAAAACAGGAAGGTGGCCCCGCAGACGGTAAACCGATTGAGTTATTGGTCAGCAGTTTGGATACCGAGCAGCTTGATGACTACGTTGATGAGATTGAACAGGCCATGCAGAGCATTGGCGGCTTTGTCGATATCGAAGACGACCGCAGCTTGCCGGGCATTGAATGGCGCCTGCAGGTCGATCGCGAGGCGGCTGCGCGTTTCGGTACCGATGTGCTGAGCATCGGCAGCGCCGTGCGGCTGGTGACCAACGGCATGGTTCTGGCGACTTATCGGCCCGAGGATGTTCGGGATGAAGTGGATATTGCGGTGCGGGTACCGAATAACTGGCGTGAACTTGAACACCTGCAGAGACAAACGATCAATACCCCTCGTGGGCAAGTGCCGTTGTCTCAATTCGTGACTCTGGAGCCAGGTGACAAAACTGGAAGCATTGTCCGAGTGGACGGTCAGCGAACCATCACGATCAAATCCGACGTGGCACCGGGCCGACGCATGGATGAGTTGCTGAAGGCTTTACAGGACCAAATGCCGGAACCACCCGAAGGCGTCACGCTACGCTTCGGAGGTGAAAATGAAGATCAGCAGCAAGCCTCCACCTTCCTGATGAGTGCTTTTCTGGTGGCAATTGGCATGATGGTGCTTATCCTGCTAACCCAGTTTAATTCCATGTACCAGACCTTGCTGATCCTTTCAGCCATTGTGCTATCAACCGCCGGTGTCTTGCTCGGTCTACTCCTGAATGGCCAGTCGTTCGGCATCGTGATGGTAGGTATGGGCATCATTGCGTTGGCGGGTATCGTGGTGAACAACAACATTATTCTGATCGATACCTACAACCAGATGAAACAAGAGGGTAAAGAAGCGTTTGAGGCGGCACTTGAAACCGGCTGCCTGCGTTTCCGCCCGGTGTTGTTAACCGCTACCACCACAATTCTCGGGCTGATGCCCATGGTGCTGGGTGTTAACGTGAACTTGTTGGAGCCGTCGCTAGGATTGGGGGCGCCGTCTACCCAGTGGTGGACTCAGCTGTCGAGTGCTATCGCGGGCGGTTTGGCCTTCGCCACCTTGCTTACCTTGCTGCTAACTCCTGCGTTGCTGGTGTTAGGTGAAAAGGCCGGTCAGCGCTTTCGATCGCTAGTGCGCCGAGGTGGCGAGTAATGCGGACGAACCTTCTCGAGGAGCTTTATCGGGATCAATGGCTTTTGGCGGTGCACAAGCCCTCGGGCCTGTTGGTTCACCGTAGCCCCATCGACAAGCACGAAACCGAATTCGCATTGCAGTACGCCCGGGAATTGAACGGTGGACAGCATGTGTATCCGATTCATCGGCTGGACCGGCCCACGTCGGGCGTGTTGCTGTTCGCTCGTGATCCAGACACAGCGAGAATATTGGGGCAGGCAATGATGGCGGGTGAGGTGTCCAAAACTTATTTGGCGGTGGTTAGAGGCTGGGCGCCGGAAACCGGTGTGATTGATCACCCGCTGAAAGACGAACCGGAAGATCGGCGCTTGAAAGGGCAGGAACAGCCGATACGGGAGGCGTTAACCCATTACCGAAGACTGGCAACTACCGAGCTGCCCGTCGAAATTGAGCGTTACCCCACCAGCCGTTATAGCCTGGTAGAGCTCTATCCGAAAACAGGAAGGAAGCATCAGCTGCGCCGGCATATGAAGCATATTCACCACCCAATCATCGGGGATGCCAATCACGGCAGAGGGCGGCATAACCGTTACTTTGCAGAGCGGTTCGGGCAGGGGCGGTTGCTGCTGGCGGCTACGGAACTACGAATTCAGCATCCGGTGACGGGGGAAGAGCTTATCCTGAAAGCGCCGCCGGAGCAGAGCTTTCAGGACGTACTGACTATTTTTCCGGAGGTTTAGCCCAGTCTCGGAAAGCCGTGCTCGGCTTCCAGTGTGTAGGCCAGTTCCAACAAAGTGCGTTCGTCACCATGTTTGGCCATGAACTGTACCGAAATGGGTAAGTTGTTGTCGGTCATGCCCATGGGGACCGAAATAGCCGGTGCACCAGTGGCGTTGGCTAAAGGGGTAAAGTTCGAGTAGGCGTTCAAGCGCTCAAACAGCGTGTCAAAGGGTACGTTTGGGCTCAAATGGCCAAGCTTCGGAGTGGTGTGGCCAAGTACCGGAGTTAATACCGCATCGTAATCGGCCATCTCGCGGGCATAGTCGTGCCAAGACCGTTTCAGGCGCCAAATGGCACCGGGCAGTCGCCACAGTTGTTTGCGGGTACGGCGGTCCAGACCCTTGGTTAAACTGGTGACTTTTCGCTTATCAAAATCGGGATGCAGCATGTTGCGCCCTTTGAGCCTTAGGCCAAATGCCAGCAAGCCCCAATACAAGGCGAAATCGTTCGGGAACGTGTCGGCTACCGGTACTGTCATTAGCTCAACGTTGTGCCCCGCTTTTTCCAGCAATTTGGCCGTTTTCTCAACGGTTTGACGGGTTTCATCGTCAGTAGGGTGGCCGTTGATGGAATCTAACACCAGGCCAATTCGCAAGCGTTTATCACCGGGGCCTTGAACGAGCCCGACTTTCGGCAGTTTCTGATTGTAGAAATATTGCTCGGCATGGGATAAAAAGCCGGCGGTGTCCCTTACTGAACGGGTAACCACACCATCGCTGACGATGTCCACGGGTACACTCTTCGCCGAATCGTTCAACACCACACGGCCTCGGGTGGGTTTAAGGCCAATAAGGCCACAGCATGCGGCTGGAATACGGATCGAGCCGCCGCCGTCGTTCGCGTGGGCAATAGGGACTACGCCTGCCGCGACCATGGCTGCTGCTCCGCCGGAGGAAGCACCACAGGAGTAATCCAGGTTCCAGGGGTTTCGGGTGGCGTCACCATTGGGGTACTCGGTCGAGGCATTGAAGCCGAATTCCGGCAGCGTGCTTTTGCCCAAGCATACATAGCCTTGGGCCAGCATCTGTTCGACAAATGGGCTTGTGGTCTTGGCTGGCCGGAGTGGAACGGCTTCAGACCCGTGGCCACTGGGTAGATCTTTTACGTCCAGGTTGTCTTTGATAAAAGTGGGAACGCCAGCAAACGGGGATTGCTTGGGATCTACTGTTTGGGCATGCCTGAGTGCCGATTCATAGTTCTCGGTGGCGACGCCATTGAGCGCGATTTGAGCTTGTTTGGACCGAGCAATTGCCGCTTTCGTTACTTCGACCGCAGATACCTCGCCCTGGCGAATTCTTTTCGCAAGTTCTGTTGCGTCAGAAGAGCCCAGTGCATCATCTTGAAAACAGTGAAAGTGGGTGAGTTGCTTGTGGTCCATTCAGTACTCCAAACGTGTTTGACGGACCGTGACCATAACTCAGCTGGAAACGTGACGTCATATCATTTTGGGTATGTCGTCACGGTAAAAAACGCGGTTGCCGAATTTTGTGGAACATGCGGCATTTTCGGCTCAAGACGCTGTTTTTCGGGCCTCTTTGATCACGTCGTAGGCGTGACTGATTTCCCGGGTACGCTCTTCCGCCATCTCGCGCATACTTTCGGGTAAGCCCTTGCCGGCGAGTTTGTCCGGGTGGTTCTCGCTCATCAGCTTGCGATAAGCCCGTTTGATTTCCGCATCCAAAGCGCTTGGCGAAACTCCGAGAACTTTATACGCATCATCCAGTTGCTGGCCGGTAGAATAGTTTGATCTGCTGCCGGACTGGCCAGCATGAGCGCCTCGTAACATGGCCTCGAGCTGGTCCACTTGGCTTTCAGGCAGCCCCAAACCTCTGGCAATACGGAGCAGCATTTCATGTTCAGCGGGGTGCACCTGACCATCAGCGGCGATGGCAGATACTTGAATCTGAAGGAACATCTGCAGCAGCGCCGGTTGTCGCCCTGACGCCGCAAGGAAGCTTTGTAGCGTGGCATCCAGATCGAAATCCTGTTGCTTGCCGCGGTTAAACGCTGCTTTGGCGATGGCCTTTTGCTCTTCATTCAGGCGGAAACGTACAAACATGGTTTCGGCCATCTGAATTTCATCACGGCTGACAACGCCGTCCGCTTTGCACAGGGCGCCCATGACAGAGAATGCCGATTCTATGAAATTCTGCTGAATGTTCTGCAGGCCGCCGATCAGTTTGCTTTTCAAACGCTGAAACAAAAACGCGCCGATGGCAGCGCCAACCAAAAAGCCCGGAAAGCGGCCAAAGGCGTAACCGATCAGGCCACCAAAAATCATTGCGAACAGCATTCGGGTTTCCTTGAAGTCGTTATCAATAGCTGAAATATACGGGTTTTTTAGCTTGGCTTCATGAACAGGCTTTCATTTGCGTGAGCTTTACCAGACATGGAACGTGAAACCTGTGTGCTTTGCATGGTCTTGAGGATGGCCTTTAGGCATTACTGTAGCCAGGCTGCGACAAACCCTGCCGCGAGTGAAAGAATCATGGGGCCGGCAACCAGCATGCCGATGTTGCGATTGCCAATGGCCCATGCAATGCCCGACTTCACCAGATTATTCACCGACGCGGCAACGACGATTCCCAAAACCGCAGCTTCCATCCCCAGACCATTGTTAGACATGCGGGTAAGTGAGAGCGTGATGGCATCGACATCGGCCACCCCCGACGTGGCTGCCAACGCGTAAATGCCAGCATCGCCGAACGCTTCTTTAAGAAATTCGCCCAGTAGTAAGATTGCCGTCAGTAATACGCCGAAGACCAACGCCGATGCCAGATTCAACGGGTTCTGAGTGAGGTGCGGTTGGCTGATGGATTCGTCGGTGGTGTGCTTTCGCCAGATGTAAAAAGCAGGGCCATACAATAGTGCTGTCATAAGCAGTACAGGCCACGTTAGTTGCGGCAATAGCGCGGGGTTGATGATCAGGCAATACACCAGAATTCGCGGGAACATCGTGCCGCAGGCAATAAGAATGCCGGCTGCAAACTGGGGGTTCAGCTCCGGAGCTTGTTTGGATTGACGGGCAAAGTGCAAAGTCAGGGCTGTGGATGAACTTAGCCCGGCAAATAGACTGGTGAACAGAATTCCTTTTCGGGTGCCTGCAACTCGCATTGCGAAATAGCCAACGAAGGATATGGAGGCAATCATGACCACCATCCACCATATTTCCCGTGGGTTCAGCACGCCTCCCGGCCCCAATCGCTCGTTAGGCAGCAGTGGCAGCATTACAACGGAAATGAGCAGCAGTTTAAGGGCCGCATCCAGTTCATGAGCTTGCAGTTTTCTTACCCAGTTATGAATTTCTTGTTTGTTGTCCAGGATGAGGGCAGTGATGACTGCTGATGCAATGGCAATGACTGGATCGACGGCCACGGCGACGGCCCCGAAACAGAAAGTCAGTAACATGCCGATCAGGCCGGTAATGCTGAAGTTCTGAACGTGTTTCAGTCGTTCCCTGTAGGCGACCAAACCGATTGCTGTGACACAAAAGAGAAGGGCAGGGAATGCCCAGGCGTTGATTTCGGTGGACAGTACCGCTGAGAGGCCTCCAAGAAAACCAATCAGTGAGAAAGTTCGGATGCCAGCAATACGCTCGCCGGCCTTCTGTTCTCGCGCTCCCCAGCCTCGTTCCAAGCCCACGATCGCTCCAAGCAGCAAGGCCAGCGCAAGGTGGATAGCCGTCTGGTTGGAGGCAATAAACTGGCTCGCTAATTCATCCATGTGGGGGTTCCATTCGATAACACGTAGTTTCATACCATTTTAGGCAATTACCCGAGGGTGGGTCACCTTTGACGCGCGTGGTTGTGCCGTTTGTTACTTTTTTGAGCGGATTCTGATACCATTCGCGCCCCAAAATCTTTAGTAATCCGCCTTCCCTAGGTTTTCGCCGCGCTGTTTTCGCTGCGCATGTGACTGTTTCTTTTTTCTGTGTAACTGGATATCCCCAACCATGGTGAACTCTTTCAAACAAGACTGGCTCTCGAACATTCGAGGCGACTTGCTGTCCGGCATTGTGGTGGCTTTGGCTTTGATTCCTGAAGCCATCGCCTTCTCGATCATTGCCGGTGTGGACCCGAAAATCGGGCTTTACGCGTCGTTCTGTATTGCCGTTATTATAGCCTTCGTCGGTGGTCGCCCCGGTATGATTTCGGCCGCGACCGGCGCTATGGCGTTGCTGATGGTGACCTTGGTCAAAGATCATGGCCTGCAGTACTTGTTAGCCGCCACACTGTTAACGGGTGTGTTCCAGATAGCGGCGGGTTACCTCAAACTGGGGAGTTTGATGCGCTTTGTGTCGCGCTCAGTGGTGACCGGTTTTGTGAATGCCTTGGCGATCCTGATCTTCATGGCACAGCTGCCCGAGCTGACCAACGTGACCTGGCACGTCTATGCCATGACCGCGACCGGGCTGGGTATTATTTATCTATTCCCGTACGTGCCGAAAGTGGGCAAGCTGATTCCATCTCCCCTGGTGTGCATAATCTCCATGACTGCAGTGGCGATGTTCCTGAACCTGGACATCCGCACGGTGGGCGATATGGGCGAACTGCCGGATACCTTGCCGATTTTCCTGTGGCCCGATGTACCGTTTAACCTCGAAACACTGATGATTATTCTGCCGTACTCGGCCGGTTTGGCCGTGGTGGGTTTGCTGGAGTCCATGATGACGGCAACCATCGTAGACGATTTGACAGATACCACGAGTGACCGTAACCGGGAGTGTAAAGGGCAGGGTATTGCTAACATTGGCTCCGGCCTGCTGGGTGGTATGGCCGGTTGTGCCATGATCGGGCAGTCTGTTATCAACATTAAATCGGGCGGTCGTGGCCGGTTGTCGACACTGACGGCAGGCGTGTTTTTGCTGGTGATGGTGTTGGTGCTTGATGAGTGGCTGGTGCAGATTCCGATGGCGGCGCTGGTGGCCGTTATGATCATGGTGTCTATCGGTACCTTCAGTTGGGCCTCCATCAGGGATCTGAAGGATCATCCGCTTTCGACTAATATCGTAATGGGGGTGACGGTCGTGGTTGTGGTTGCTACCCATAACCTGGCATTTGGAGTGCTGGCGGGCGTGCTGTTGGCCTCTTTGTTCTTCGCCAACAAAGTCGGCCATTACATGGCTGTGACGTCTGAATTGGACGAGACAACCAATACCCGCCGTTATACCGTTACCGGGCAGGTATTCTTCAGTTCGTCAGAAAAGTTCACTGCTTCCTTTGACTTCAAAGAAGCGGTTGATAATGTTGTGATTGATCTCAGTCGAGCCCATTTTTGGGATATCACAGCGGTGGGTGCCCTCGATAAGGCCGTGATCAAATTCCGCCGGGAAGGGGCTGATGTCGAGGTGATTGGCTTGAACGAAGCCAGTGCGACCATTGTCGACCGGTTCGGTGTACACGATAAGCCTGAAGCTGTAGACCAGCTTATGGGGCACTAAACAGAATTCTGACCAAGGCGAGACAGACATGTTAAGAGTAGTAGCCTGTATTGACGGCTCCAGAGCTGTGCACGCTGTGTGCGATTACTCAGCCTGGGCAAGCCGACACATGGAAGCGCCGCTGATGCTGCTGCACGTGCTGGATGACGAACGTTATCCGTCCGAGCCGGATCTGGCGGGTAATATTGGCTTGGGGAGTCGTGAGCAGCTGTTGACCGAACTGGCAGAGCTGGATCGTAAGCGCTCCAAGTTGGCGCTCGAGCATGGGCATCACATGCTGGATGAGGCGGAAATTCGCGTCCATGCCTCAGGTACAAGCGAAGTTGTTAAGCGCCAGCGGCATGGCAACCTTGCGGAATCCCTCGTTGCTCTGGAAAAAGACACTCGTTTGTTTGTGATGGGGTTGCACGGTGAGAGCAGTTCCGACAGTAATCTGCACATCGGCAGCCAGCTGGAAACCGTGATTCGCAGCGTAGAACGCCCGATTCTATTGGTTCCGGACGAGTACTCCGAACCGAAAACGGCCATGCTGGCGTTTGACGGTAGCGCAACCGCGTTCAAAGGTGTGGAGATGTTGGCGGCTAGTCCGGTTTTGCGTGGCATTCCATTGCATTTGGTGATGGTGGGTGCCGATACCGCTGAAAACTGGGAGCAGCTGAAGAAAGCTGAAAGCATGCTGTCCGGGCTGGATGTGGAGATTACTCTGGCGATTCGTCAGGGCGATGTAGAGCCTACATTGCATGCGTATCAGGAAGAACAGTGCATTGATATGCTGGTGATGGGCGCGTACGGCCATTCTCGCATTCGACAGTTCTTGGTGGGCAGTACGACAACCACGATGCTGAAATCCGCAACCAAGCCTTTGGTTATTCTTCGCTAATCAGGGAACTTCGCCATGCCCCGCAAGCTGCAGACGTCACTCATCAAGTCGCTGGGTTTGTGGCTGCTGTTCGGGGTGTTGGCAGGGTGTGCTTCTGCGTTACAACCGGTTGAGCATGATCCAGCCCTGGCAAAAGGGTTGGCACCTGACTCTTTCTTTACGGAGCAGGCGAAACAGCACTTATCCGCTGATCTGCCGGATACAGGGTTCCTGTTGCTCAATACCGGCCGCGATGCGCTCACTGTGCGTGCGGCACTTATCGAGTCTGCCAGACAGTCTATTGATGCCCAATACTATATTTGGAATGACGACAGCTCAGGGCGCTATCTTGCAGGCCGTTTGGTTGCAGCGGCAGAGCGTGGCATCAATGTCCGGTTGCTGTTGGATGACATTAATGTGGCCGGTAAGGAATCTTTGTTCGCCGTATTGAACGGTCACCCCCATATTCGCGTTCGCATTTTCAATCCGGCTCGCTCGCGCAGCGGCGTTGGCCGTTTTCTATCACTGCTCCTCGATTTTGATCGTATCAACCGGCGTATGCACAACAAAACCTTTGTGGTGGATGGCTACGCAGGTGTTGCCGGGGGACGAAATATCGGTGACGAATATTTCGATGAGCATCCTGCGCTGAATTTTCGGGACCGGGACGTAATGGCGTTAGGCCCTCTCGTTGGTGATATGACCGACAACTTTGAAGCCTACTGGAATAGCCAGTGGTCGTATCCGCTCGAACAGATTTACCAGCCTCAGGCTCCGGAACTGGCAGCCAGTGCGCGTTTACGTTTGATCAACGAAACGGCCCAAGCCCAGGCATTTAAAACGATGCCACCTCAAGGGCGTGAAGCAGCGGAAACGTTTCTGGAGAATCGGTTTGCCGGCTTGACTCAAGCGCCGGCCAGGCTGGTGTATGACGTGCCGCCGAAAGACCCGGAAGCCCCCACTGATACGCCTAAGCTTACAGCGAAGGCGTTGTATGAGTTGGTTGCGGAGGCCGAAACAGAAATTCTGGTAGAGTCGGCCTATTTTGTATTGGCTGATGATCAGCTCAAAGAGATACGCGAGGTGGTGAAACCGGGGCTTTCGATACTAGCGATTACTAACTCGCTGGCATCGAATGATTTGGTGACCAATCATTCAGCCTACGTCCGGTGGCGTGAAGAAATGCTCGAAAGCGGCATCGATCTGTACGAACTTCGCCCGGACGCAAAAGGCTGTAAAGAGTGGGTTGGCAATGAAGCGGCCTGTATTAACGGCGCCGTCAGCCTGCATTCGAAAGCTGTCGTCTTTGACCAAAGCACCTTGTTCGTGGGCTCCCTCAACGTGAATCTTCGATCCATTTACCTGAACGGGGAAACGGTGCTCATTATTCAGAGCCCTGAGCTGGCCAAGGCCGTTGCTGATGATATCCGTTATTCTATGACGCCGGAAAACAGTTGGCATGTAACCTTGGACGAGAGTGGTGATCTGATGTGGCAGTCGTCAGATCAGCAGGTTGATCACGAACCGGATGTGGGGTTCTGGCGCCGCGCGAAATCCCGGTTTTTGTCCTGGTTGCCGCTGGAAAAGTATCTGTAAGTGGCTTAGGCCGCATTCCCCGCGGCCACGCCTGATGCCCAGGCCCATTGAAAATTATGTCCGCCCAAGTGCCCAGTCACGTCTACGACTTCGCCAATAAAGTATAGGTTGGGTTGTTCCAGCACTGCCATGGTTTTTGAAGATAACTGACGGGTGTCTACACCGCCTAAAGTGACTTCGGCGGTTCTGTAACCCTCTGTGCCTGCGGGTTTTACCGACCAGTTTCCTAACGTGTCAGCAACTTGCTCGAGTTCGAGGTTTCGGTATTCCTGTAGTGGGCGGCTCCATCCCTGAAGTTCGTTGAATGCTTGGGCGAAGCGCTTCGGCAGGTGTTGGTTCAGATACTGGGCGATGGTTGATTGAGGTTTGCTCTTTCGTAGAGCAAACAGATCTTCCTGGATCTTTTGAGCCGGCAGCAGGTTGATATGAACCTCATCGCCGGGTTGCCAATAACTGGATACCTGTAGCATCGACGGCCCGCTAAGGCCACGATGGGTGACCAACATCGGCTCTTTGAAATACTGATTGTGGCAACGGGCTTCAACCGGGCAACTAACCCCCGATAAGGGTGCCAGCTGCTGCTTCAGCTCAGGATGCAAAGTAAAGGGCACCAAGCCGGCACGAGTGGGCAGAACGCTCAATCCAAACTGCTTGGCCAGCTCGTAACCGAACCCGGTCGCGCCCATGGTGGGAATGGAGAGGCCGCCGCAGGCGATCACCAGCGATTCGCAGCTCAGAGCACCCGAACTGGTTTTAAGTTTGTAGCCGGCGCCAGAGGCTTGGACCTGCGTGATCGAAGTGGCCATGCGGATTTCCGCCCCCGCCCATTCGCATTCTGTCAGCAACACGTTGAGAATGTCTTTCGCGCTGGTCTTGCAAAACAGTTGTCCCGGCGCTTTTTCTTCATGCTCCACGCCGTGGCGATCCACCAGCTCCAAAAAATCCTGCGGAGTGTAGCGCTTCAGTGCGGAAATACAGTAATGCGGGTTGTCGGAAAGAAAGTTTGCCGGCGTACTGTTCAGATTGGTGAAGTTACACCGGCCGCCGCCCGACATCAGAATCTTCTTGCCGGGCTTGTTGGCATGGTCTACCACCAACACCTTGCGACCGCGATAGCCGGCAGTGGCCGCACACATCAACCCGGCGGCGCCTGCGCCGATGATGATAACGTCGTAGTGTGATGAAGATGCTGCCATTGCCTGCCTGCCACTGATTAAAAACCGGCGGGCAGTATATCAGTCTCGGGGCAGCTGTATGGAGCCTTCCATAAAGAAGACGGCGTGGCCGGAGATTGCCACACGGTCGCCCCGAAGTTCGCACTGCAGATCGCCCCCGCGTTTAGAGAGTTGTCGGGCGGTTAAGACGTTTTTGCCCAATTGTTTGGCCCAGTAAGGCGTTAGCACGCTATGAATGGAACCGGTAACAGGGTCTTCGTCGATGCCCACACCGGGAGCAAAATAACGGCTGACAAAATCACACTCATTACCGGCAGCTGTTACGATCAATCCTTGATTGCCTAACTGGATGAGTTGCTGAAGATCCGGGGCGGCCGCCCGAACCTCTGCCTCTGAAGCCATCACAATCAGGTAATTGGTGTCGTTGGGAACAAAGAATGCTTTGCTGGGTGCTTCTGGCATTGCGGTTTTAATCAATTCCGGGGTGGGACAGGGCTCGTATTCCAGGTTTGGAAAGTCTAGCTCCAGAGAGTCATCGGGTCTTCGGGAAACAGACAGCAATCCGGACTTAGACTGAAAAAACACTTTTTCGAAGGGCCATTTCTGCTTATTAAAGACCACCCAGGCCGCCGCTTGTGTTGCATGGCCGCACAAAGGTACTTCCGCTGTGGGTGTAAACCATCGAATGTGAAAATCGGCACCTTCCAATTCCGGGGTAGGTACCAAAAATGCTGTTTCCGAGAGGTTGTTTTCTTCAGCAAGGGCCTGCAATACCGAATCTGGCAGCCAGCGCTCAAGCGGCATGACTGCAGCCGGGTTACCCGCGAACAGTTTGTTGGTAAAGGCATCAATCTGGTAGATCGGAGTTTTCATGGTTTGCCCTGTCAAATTGAAATTTGATTCTTTCATCCGTTGTTCACCGTGAACCGGTGCACCTCTGATTCACTGTAGCAATGGATCTCAGGTAGTGGTTTATTGCCCCGAATGATCCAGTGCTCGGGGCCCTGTTGGGTCACACGAAAACCTTTGCGGGCAAGCTTTTGGCAATCCTGTAGTAGGTTGATGCATTCAATATTGCTCGTTTCCGCAAGGCCAAGCACGTCCTTGCGGTTTCGGCGAATCCGTGGATAGTCCGTCTCGAACGATCGAGGTTGTCGTGTAACTGTGTTGCTCATCCTGAAACTCCATCTTCGGTGAATCGACTTTTATTGTCTGTGGGGATGGGGTTGCGGAACAGATTCAGTTAAGTTGTTAATGAACCGGTACAGTTTTTCGTGAGTGTTATCTGTGCTGCATGAAATTGGTGAATCTGTACTGTCGGTTATGTCAGATCTTCTGATCCAATGATCGATATAACGCAGCAATCCATCGGGCGGGGGGCAGTCATGGGGGCGCTTTATAATCAAGTAGCTGACCAACTACAGGCACTGATCAACGACGGCGTTTATCGGGCGGGTGATCGCTTGCCTGGAGTCAGAGTGCTTAGCCGTCAGTTTGGCGTGAGTATTTCGACCGTGTTGCAAGCCCACCAAACACTGGAAGCTCGAGGTTTTCTTCAGGCCCGGGAACGAAGTGGCTATTTTGTTCGCCTGCCAAGCCACGATGTACCCGAGCCGAGCATGCCTGACCAGCGCACACGCCCGGTGCCTGTTTCGGCGCGGGAAATGGCTTTGGATTTATGTGCAGATGAGAAAAAGCAGATGGTGCCGCTGGCATCTGCCGTTCCTCACCCGGACTTCCTGCCTGTCCGGCAAATACAGCAAAGTACGATCTGGGCAGCCCGAAGGGGGCTGGAAACTTTGGATTATGCCTTTCCGGGAAAAGCGTGTTTCCGGCGTCAGATTGCTCAGCGCATGGCTACCATCGGAGTGCCTGTGGCCCCGGATGATGTGTTGGCAACAAACGGCGCTCAGGAAGCCATTATTCTGGCGCTTCGAGCGGTGACACATGCCGGAGATATTGTTGCAGTGGAGTCTCCATCGTTTCCGGGTATTTTGCAGGCTTTAGACGTGGTCGGATTGCGTGTTATCGAAATTCCGGCTCACCCATCAGAAGGTATGAGTCTCGAAGGGTTGCAGTTAGCGCTAGAGCAGTGGCCCCTGAAAGCGTGTGTGGTGGTGCCCAACCACAGTAATCCTATGGGTGCCAGAATGAGCGACGAACGCAAGCTGCAGCTTGTCTCCATGCTGGATGCTGCTGGCGTGCCATTGATCGAGGACGACATCTATGGCGACCTCTACCACACCGGTGAGCGACCGCGCCCGGCAAAAGCCTTTGATCGCTCTGGTAATGTTATTTATTGCAGTTCATTTTCTAAGACAGTGTCGCCTGGTCTTCGCTTGGGGTGGATGATTCCCGGGCGCTATATGGCTGGTGTTCGGCAACACAAGTATTTTGTCAATTTAGCCACTTCGAGCTTGCCTCAATTAGCGATGGCTCATTTTCTTGAGCAGGGCGGCTACGATCGATATCTGCGCCAAGCGCGCCAGAACTATGGGGAAGTCATAGAGCGGCTTCGTTCGGCAGTAGCCCTATCGTTTCCGGCAGGCACAGCCGTGAGTAAACCCTCTGGCGGTTTTGTGCTATGGATTCAGATGCCAGACTGCATCTCGGGCACCGAGGTGTATCAGCGAGCTCGCCAAGAAGGCATAAACGTCGCCCCCGGGTTAATGTTTTCAACAACAAATAAGTTTGAAAACTGCCTTCGGTTGAACGCTGCAAACCCATGGACTGACCGTATCGAAACCGCGGTTATACGTTTAGGTGCGCTTGCCCATGACGCATCGAACCGGGCTAGCTAGCCCGTAAATCTTCCGGATTCAACAGTCCGGCCGCGATGGCGATACCCGTTACGTCTGGCAGCCTGTCGGCGCCAAGGCGTTTCATCACCCGTGCACGATACAGGTCGATGGTTTTCACGCTGACCCCAAGCTGTTCGGCAATTTCCCGACTGGTGTAGCCCTGCGCCAGCGGCAGGAAGACATCTCGCTCGCGGCGGGTGAGGGTGCTGATGAGCGCTTCTGCATGGTGGCTGACGGTGACTTCATTCTTTGGTGTGTTCGGGGTCTGCATCGCTTGTTGAATGCTGTCCAGCAGCAGCTGCTCATTGAAAGGCTTCTCGATAAAGTCGAACGCGCCGGATTTGAAAGCCCGAACAACGATGGGAACGTCTGCGTGTCCCGAAACAAAGATAATCGGAACATCAATGTCGCGTTTTTGTAGCTCTTCCTGAACATTCAGGCCACCAAGCCCGGGCATACGGATATCCAGCACTACGCAGTCCGGGCGGCTATCGTTCACGTCGTTCAGGAACTGTCGGCCATCACTGTACGCTTTCACCTCAAGCCCTACGGATTCAAGTAGCCACTGAGTGGATTCCAGCATGCCTGCATCATCGTCTACGACGTACACGGTGTTGGTTGTAGAAGAAGCGATATCAGGCATCTAAAGGCTCCGGGTTGTGTGTTGCGTTGGTGCTGTGAGTGTTCGGAAAACGGCAGATCAGTGACAGTCCGCCAGTCTCTGCGGGTGAGGCATCCAGAAATCCGCCAAAGCCCTCAATAATAGAACGGCTCATGGAAAGCCCCAAGCCAAGCCCTTTGGGCTTGCTGGTATAAAACGGCTGGAACATCTGCCGTACCCCTTCTTCATCGAGACCAGGGCCTTCGTCAGTTACCACGATGAGGGTTTCATTTTGATTGTTGATGAGCGTGCTGACCAGAATTTTTGACGGTTCGGTACCATGCCTGATGCGGCTAGCGTCAACATTCGCTTCAATGCCATTTCGAATCAGGTTGATCAGCACCTGCTCCAGCAGAATGGGGTCGGCGGTGACCACCGGAGCTTCATTGGCAAGTTGTTTGGATATCTTGACGCCGTGTTTGTCAGCTTCCCATTGGCATAGGCGGGTGACTTCGGAAATCACCGTATTGAGGGCCACCGGACCCATGCTTTTTTTACCTTTTCGCAAGAACGCACGGAGTCGCTTGATCACCTCAGACGCTCGGTTTGCATGGTGGATGATTTTTTGGAGGCCATCATCCACTTTTGATAATTGCTCCGGATGCTGTTCGCGATTTTTCAGAAACCGTTGGCTGGCGCTGGCGAAGTTCACGATGGATGCCAGAGGTTGATTCATCTCATGGGCAATGCTTGAAGCCAATTCACCAAGGGTGGCCAGTCGCGCAGTGTGAGCCAGTTCGTCGGCTAACAGGCGGTTTTGTTCCTCGGATTCAATCCGTGCGGTGATATCCCGGGACACGCTGATTACTTCTACTACTGCGCCCGTGTAGGTTTCCCGAATGGCACGGCTGGCAATCTCCAGCCATCGTCGGGCACCGTTTTTATGGGTGATCTCCAGAGTCATTGTGGCGTAGCCATCGTCCCGAAGTTTCTGCCGGGTTTCTGCGAATAACGCATCCGTTTGCTGTCCGGTAAAAATGTCTTGCAGTCGTTGGCCCCGTAACTCTTCCGGCCAATAGCCCAGCAAGCGCCACGATGCAGGCGTTGCATCAATAAACTGGCCGTCCGGGGCGTGCCGCGAAATCAGATCGGTGGTGTTTTCCGTGATGAGCCGGTAAAGACGGTTTGAACGGGTGGCTTCTTCTTGAGTGCGTATGTCTGTAGTGGCATCCCGGCCACGAATCAGAACCTGCTGGGTGTCTGTGTCCGGAATGAAACACCAAAGCAAAATAACATTGCCTATTCTGGACTCAACCTTGTCGATTGTTCGTTCTTGCTTTAGTGCCGAGTTGATAAGTGCCTCGGCATTGACGGGTAAAACCTCCCCGTAGCTTTCCGAATTTTCGGGCCGGAGAGATTGTGCCGCCGGATTGGATGCAAGCACTTTTCCCAGAGCATCTACAATGAGAGATGGGCTCGGATCTTGAGAGAGCAATTGCACGAAGCCCTTTTGGGTTGCGGAGCTACTCATAGCTATAGAATATACCCTATAATACGATGGTAGAGTTTCTAGTAATGATTCTGTAATCTACCATTTGACTAATAGAAAGAATAACCAGTCTAACCTTTTCGCCGTAGACGAGATAAAAATAACGCCAGAATATGAGGACCACACACATGACTTCGATCTTTGATGAAGGCCTTGCGCCTCGGGACGCGAATTACGCGGTCCAATCCCCCATTGATTTCATCGAACGCACAGCCAGCGTTTACCCGAATTATCCTGCCATCATTCATGGCGCTATTCGACGGAACTGGGCAGAAACTTACAGTCGCTGCCGTCGTTTGGCCTCAGCCCTGAAGGGGCGTGGCATTCATCGGGGCGATACGGTCGCAGTCATGTTGCCGAATATCCCGGCAATGGTGGAGTGTCATTTTGCCGTGCCGATGATCGGTGCTGTGTTGAACACCCTTAACGTTCGGTTGGATGCTGACGCGATTGGTTTCATGCTGGAGCACGGCGAAGCGAAAGTCGTAATTGCGGACCGCGAGTTCGGTCAGGTCATCAAAGATGCCGTTAGTGGATTGAAAGACAAGCCGCTGGTGATCGACGTGGATGACCCCGAGTATGGCGAGGGTGTGCAGGTTAGTGATCTGGATTACGAAGCGCTTCTGAAGGAAGGAGACCCCGAATTTCAGTGGAGCTTTCCTGCGGACGAATGGGACGCTATCTCGCTCAATTACACCTCCGGTACCACCGGTAACCCCAAAGGCGTGGTTTATCATCATCGTGGTGCATACGTTAACGCGTTGGGTAATCAGGCGGTTTGGTCTATGGGTATGCACCCTGTATACCTCTGGACGCTGCCAATGTTCCATTGCAACGGTTGGTGTTTCCCGTGGACCATCACCGCAATGGCCGGTACCCATGTTTGCTTGCGCCGGGTAGATCCGGAAAAGATTCTTCAGCTGATTCGCGATCACCAGGTTACCCACATGTGCGGTGCACCGATTGTGTTGAACGCACTGCTGAACGCCTCGCCTGAAGCCAAGGCCGGTATCGATCATGAAGTGAAGTCCATGACTGCCGGTGCGGCGCCCCCCGCTCAGGTAATCGGAGCTATCGAAGAGCTCGGTATCCAGGTCACGCACGTATACGGCCTGACTGAAGTGTACGGCCCGGTCACCGTCTGTGCCTGGAAATCCGAATGGGATGAGCTGCCGCTTGATGAGCGTGCCAAGCTGAAAGCTCGCCAAGGTGTGCGTTACCACACCATGGGCGGAACTATGGTGGGAGATCCCAACACCATGGAGCCGGTACCCAAAGACGGCAAAACCATCGGTGAAATCTTCCTGCGCGGTAACACCGTGATGAAAGGCTACCTGAAGAACCCGACAGCGACGGAAGAAGCCTTCCGTGGCGGATGGTTCCATACCGGCGACTTGGCAGTATGGCACGAAGACGGCTATCTGGAAATCAAGGATCGCCTGAAGGACATCATCATTTCCGGTGGTGAGAATATTTCCACCATCGAGGTGGAAGACACACTGTACCGCCACCCTGCCATCATGGAAGCCGCCGTTGTTGCGCGGCCAGACGAAAAATGGGGTGAAACGCCTTGTGCCTTCGTCACCCTGAAGCCAGAAGCGGGTGATGTGTCTGAGGAAGATATCATTGCCTTCTGTCGCGAGCACCTGGCTCGGTTCAAAGTGCCCAAGACTGTCGTCTTTACGGATCTCCCTAAGACCTCGACCGGTAAAATCCAGAAGTTCGTGCTTCGCGATCAAGCCAAAGAGCTGAACTGATTAGGCCATAGGCTGCGCTGTACGGCGCAGCCAAACCTCAACACAAAAACAACATTGACTGGCCGCCGCTTGAGCGTGCCTGGAGGTACAGTAATGCAACTATTAAAGAGAAAGAACGGCGAAGAGCAGCCGTATTGGCCAGCCGGCCCTTTTAAAATCCGACTTCCGTTTGTCCACTATCGGTGGGAATTTGCGGAGATGGTGCAGGCTTTGATCATGTTTGTGGTCAGCCTTGCCATGATTCCTCTACTTGAAAAATATCTGGGTGTCCCTTACGAGGTTGCGCTGGCCTACGTGGTCATCTGTGGCATCGGCTTTATGCTGCCTGCGTTGTTGGGTGTTCCGCTGGTTCCGGGCTGGATTACCCCGGGTATCCCTGTGGTGTTGTTGTTCCTGTCGGATTACGAACCAGGCCCTGAAGCCATTCAGGCGTTGTTTGCATTGCAGTTCCTGGTGTTTTTGATCTTTCTGATTTTGGGCGTAACCCGCCTGGGCAGCAAGCTGGTTGAATGGATTCCCCGTTCCATGAAAGGGGGCATCATTATTGGTGCGGGTATTGCGGCTCTGATGGGCGAAATCGAAGCGGGTGGACGACTGGCGAATACGCCAATCTCACTGATTGTGGGTGGTCTGGTGTGTCTATACCTGATGTTCTCTGTATCGTTCAAAGGCTTTGTCGATAAGAATGTGCTGGCGCGCAAGATCGCTAACTACGGAATGGTGCCGGGTATGGTTGTCGCTATTCTGGTTGGCTTCGCCACCGGTGAATACGATGTGCCGGACGTGCAGTGGGGGATTACTAAGCCAGCGTTTGACCAGCTATGGAATTACCTGCCGTTTACCGTGGGCTTTCCGGATATGAACGTGTTCTTGTACGCCATTCCGACGGCGGTGATCGCTTACGTTATCGCATTTGGCGACATCGTGGTGGGGCAGTCGCTGATGAGCCGGGTGGATCATTTGCGTAAAGATGAAGACATCGATAACAGCATCGACCGGGCTCACCTTGTGACCGCGCTGCGTAACGGTGGCCATGCCTTTTTCGCACCATATCCTGGTTTGGCTGGCCCAATCTGGACGGCAGTTACCGCCACCATGGCTGAGCGTTATAAGTACGGCCGCAACGCGATGGATTCTATTTACAGTGGTGGCGGTACCTTCTGGATCACCGGTTTCATTGCGCTGTTCGTGCTGCCGTTGGTGAGCTTCTTCCAGCCAGTGTTGCCAATTGCTCTATCGTTAACCCTGCTGCTGACCGGTTACATCTGTTTGATGGTTGGCCTTGAGCAGCTGGAGAACAACACCGAGCGAGGCATTGCCGGCACCATGGGCGTAGTGCTTGCGGTGTACGGCGCAGGCTGGGGGCTGGCGACCGGTGCGGTACTGTATTTCCTGATCGAGCGAACGCGGCTGTTAAGCTTTACATCGGACCCCGAAGCGCCCGGTGCCGAAACCGCCGAAGAACACTGAACCTGACGCCGTTGTTGCAGCGGCGACATCAACCCCTGTGTGTCCTTGGGAGGCCTTAGTGCCTCCCTTTTTTTATTTGGCCCCTTCTGGCGGCTGCAATGTTTTAATACGTGTGTGACACTAACGCCCTGCAAAATAATGATAAGAAAAGGTGTGCCGGTTTAAGGCCATCTGAATCTGGAGGTGTGTAATATGCGCGTAGGCCTAATTGTTGATTCGGCATGTGATTTGCCCCACGAATTTGCCACCAAGCATGGCCTTTTTATCCTGCCGGTCACCGCTATTATCAATGGCGAAACCTACATAGATACTCACGATCCCGTGCTTACTCAACAGTTTTATCAGAGTGGTCTGTTGGAAAAAGGGCACCATGCCGAAACAGAAGCTTTTTCTGTTGAACAAATACACGATTTGTTTATCGAAAAGATCGTCCCTGAATACGATATCGCCATCTGTGAGACCGTCACCCGTAGCCGCAGCCAGATTTATCAGAATGCCAGTGATGCCATGCATACGGTCATGGCGAACTACGAAGTGGCCCGCAAGGCCTCCGGTCGAGCCGGCAAGTTTTCGATGAGGGTCATTGATAGTAAGCAGATTTTTGCGGGGCAAGGGCTGTTAGCGGCTCATACGCTTAAGCTGATTAAGCAGAAAGTCTCAAAGAATGCCTTAAAGTACGAAGTTGAAACGTTTTCCGACAACATCTTTACCTGCGTTATTCCACGAGATATTCATTACATTCGTGAACGTGCTCGACGTCGAGGCGATAAAAGTGTCTCGGCTGTGGCTGCATTTTTGGGTAAGGCCTTGAATCTGACACCGGTGATTTTCGGGCAAGGGGTGGAAGGAAAGCCGGTGGCGAAAACCTTTAACTTCGATATCGCTGTAGAGCGAGTTATGAGTTACGCCGCCAGTCGTGTTGAAGCAGGATTACTGACACCCTATGTGAGCCTGTCTTGCGGGTTAAGCTGGGATGAAATCGAAGCTTTACCGGGGCTGGATCTCCTTCGTGAAACCTGTGAACGCAACAATGTAGAGTTGTTGCTGTCGCAAATGGGCATCACCAGCTCGATTTATGTGGGCCCTGGAAGCATATGTTTGAGCCTGGCAGCCGAACCCCATGAATTCCAGGATTACCAGTAACAATGGACAGCACTTCTATGACGAAATCTACCGCTAGCTTAACCGATAAACTCTTTGAGGCGCATGTAAAGCACGAGTTGTCGGCTCTCAAAGGTGCCAAGCTGACTAAGTTTCTGGAAACCGAGTTGGATGAGCTGCTTGACCACGCCAACACCATCAGGTTAGAGCAGCTGGTCAGCGCGGAGCAGGTCATGGGGGTGATTCAGCGCATCGTCGTGAACATGGAGTTGGATGCAGGCATTCCTGAGCTGGCGGGTGAAATGGCGGCGAAAGTGACCAATGCGCCGGTGCAGGCCGAGACGACCCTGGGTGAAATACTGTCGCGGGAACAGGCTGCCGCTTTCGTTGAGGAAGCCTTGGAGCTTCGGCAGCAGCGCGAACGCTTCATTGCCGAAATTATGGCGCACCCGGTTTATCAAGAGCTGGTCTCCAATGTGGTGTACCACGGCTTGGTGAATTACCTGTATGAGGACAACCTGCTGACCCGTTCGGTGCCGGGAGTGGGTTCCATGATGAAGCTTGGCAAAAAGGTCGCCAACAAGGCGGTGCCGGGCTTGGATGAAACCTTCGAGCGGCGTATTAAGGCTTGGTTGTCGGACAGCCTGCCGGGGTTGATTACCCGAAGCGAGCAATTTTTGCAGAAAGCCCTGACTGATGACGAGCTTCGGGATAGCGTGATGGCGGCTTGGGTGTCGCTAGAAGGAACCACCATCGCCGAGCTGAACGAAGGCATGGGAGATGTTCGGCTTCAGGAATTTGTCGTACTGGGTTATGAATTTTGGCTGAATTTCCGGAAAACGCCTTATTTCGAGGGGTGTGCAAGGGCGGTGGTTGACCATCTTTATGAAAAGTATGGCGGTGTGCCGGTTATGGATCTGCTGCAAGACTTGGGTGTTACCCGCGAAGTGATCGTGACAGAACTCAAGGAGTTGGCGTTGCCTGTGGTGGATGTTTTGCGGGAAGAAGGCTATCTGGAAGCTTTGCTGAGAAGACGGCTGGGCGCGTTCTATCGTTCATCCGCAGCTAAGAAATTATTGGCAGAGTAAACCTTATTCAGGACGGGGCATCAGCCACAAAAAAGGCCGGAAGACATAAATCTTCCGGCCTTTTTTGTGGAGAACCGGCTGAGATCAGCGCTCCAGATACTGAAGCTTGTCTGGTTTGCCGTCCCATTCTTCTGCATCTGGCAGAGGATCTTTCTTTTCTGTGATGTTCGGCCAAGTGCCCGCGAGATCGGCGTTGATCTCTACGAAGGCTTCCTGACCAGCAGGCAGTTCGTCTTCCGAGAAGATGGCTTCTGCCGGACACTCTGGTTCGCACAGAGCGCAGTCAATGCACTCGTCCGGATCGATAACCAGAAAGTTGGGGCCTTCGTAGAAGCAGTCTACCGGACAGACTTCTACGCAGTCGGTGTATTTGCACTTGATGCAGTTATCAGTAACGATAAACGCCATAGTCGGATCCCTGGTTCGTAGAACAAACAGTCTCATCAGGAGCTCAATTAAATCGGCCCCATTCTTAATTTATGCGCGATATTGTAGGGAGCGCCCCTCTCAGCCGCAAGCCTCAGACCGCTATAACCTTATTACTCAGGTCAAGTTAACGGTTATTCCCGCTAGTTTCTCAACAAAGCTTGAAGTTCATACAGCTGGTTTAGCGCGTCTCTGGGACTTAAACCATCAATATCCAGCTTTTCCAAAGCGCGCTCAACGTCGCTGGGCCCCATGCTTGCGAACATGTCGCTCTGGAACGCGCTGTGTTCCGCGGTGCTTGGCGGCGGCGCCGAGGCTTGGGCGGGCGCAGACTCGGTTTTTGGCAACTCGGCCGCCGGGCCAGCACTGCCTTCCAAGTGTGCCAGTTGAGCTTTCGCGTGTTGAATGACGTCTTGGGGCACGCCGGCTAGCTTAGCTACCTGAAGGCCGTAACTCTGGCTTGCCGGCCCGTCGTGGACGTTGTGCAGGAACACAATGCTGTCATCGTGCTCGGTAGCGGTCAGGTGCACGTTGACGGCGTGCTCCAAATCTTCCGCTAACTGAGTGAGCTCAAAGTAATGAGTCGCAAACAGTGTGTAGCATCGAATTTCTTTCGCCAGATGCTCAGCTGTTGCCCAGGCCAGCGAGAGGCCATCAAAGGTACTGGTACCCCGGCCGACTTCGTCCATCAACACCAGGCTGTGCTCGGTTGCGTTGTGGAGGATGTTGGCGGTTTCGGTCATCTCTACCATGAAGGTAGAACGGCCACCGGCGATGTCGTCAGAGGAGCCCATGCGGGTGAAAATTCGATCCACCGGCCCTAATACCGCTCGGTCTGCCGGTACGAAGCTGCCCGTATAAGCGAGCAGAGCGATCAGTGCAGCTTGGCGCATGTAAGTCGACTTACCGCCCATGTTCGGGCCGGTGATGACCAGCATGCGCCGTTTGTCGTCGATCAGCAGGTTGTTCGGTACAAAGGGCTCGTCCAGCAGCTGCTCAACCACCGGGTGGCGACCCTCTTCAACGGTAAAACCGGGCTCTTCAGTAAATTCTGGTGCAGTGAAGCGCAGGCTGGTGGCGCGTTCGGCAAAATTGCTGAGTACGTCCAGCTCGGCCAATGCCTGGGCTGCATCCTGCAGCGGCGCTAATTGTTCGGCTACCGCTTCCAGTACTTCGTCATACAAGCCCTTTTCCCGAGCCAGTGCACGACTCTTGGCGCTGAGTGCCTTGTCCTCGAACTCTTTCAGTTCCGGGGTGATGAAACGCTCGGCATTTTTCAGGGTTTGACGGCGGATGTAATCCACCGGGGCTTGGTCCGACTGGGCTCGACTGATTTCGATGTAATACCCGTGTACCCGGTTGTAACCCACTTTCAGAGTGCTGATGCCGGTGCGCTCCCGCTCCCGGGTTTCTACGTCGAGCAAGTATTGGCCGGCGTTTTCGCTGATGTTACGCAGTTCATCCAGTTCAGCATCAAAGCCTTCACGAATCACGCCGCCATCACGAATCACCACGGGAGGGTTCTCGATGATGGCGTGTTCAAGCAAGTACGCCAGTTCCGGGTACTCGCTGACGGTGTTTGCAAGGTGTGCAACATGCTCTGATTGCACGGCTTTCAGGGTTTCCTGAAGGTCCGGCAGAGCCTGAAAGGCATCCCGAAGACGGGCCAAATCCCGAGGGCGTGCGGATCGCAGGGCCACCCGAGCGAGAATGCGCTCGATGTCGCCTACGCGCTTGAGCAGGTCGTGGGTCGGTTCGTAATGGAAGCCGTCGATTAATGCCGTCACTGCTTGCTGGCGCTGGCGTACCACATGAATGTCCCTCAAGGGACGATTCAGCCAGCGGCGCAGTTCTCGGGCGCCCATGGGGGTTGCGGTGCGGTCCATAACCCAGGCGAGGGTGTACTGGTGACCGCCCATTAAGTTGGTGTCGATTTCCAGATTACGGCGGCTGGCCGCATCCAGAATCACCGCTTCTTCCCGACGTTCACGGGTCAGCTTGCGAATGTGGGGCAGGGCGGTGCGCTGGGTCTCCCGTGCGTACTGCAACAGGCAGCCCGCGGCACACACGGCGAGGTGCAGGTCTTCGCAGCCAAACCCGGTCAGATCTTTTACCTGCAACTGCTGGGTGATAATGCGGTGTGCCGTGTCCATTTCGAACAGCCACGGGCCTTGTCGGCGCACGCCGGTATAGCCTTCGAGAATCTCGCTGTAGGGGAAGTCTTCGCTGATCAGGATTTCCGCGGGGCGAAGACGTTGGAGTTCTCCTTGCAGGGCTTCGAGGCTATCCAGCTCGGACACCGCAAATCGGCCGCTGGAAATATCCAGTGAGGCAAAACCGAACTGCTCTTTGTGGCTGTATATGGCTGCTAGAAGGTTGTCTCTGCGATCTTCCAGAAAGGCTTCGTCGCTTAGTGTGCCGGGGGTGACAATGCGGACAACCTTGCGCTCAACCGGGCCTTTGCTGGTGGCTGGGTCACCGATTTGTTCGGCAATGGCAATGGATTGACCTGCGCGGACCATGCGCGCGATGTAGCCTTCCGCTGCGTGAAACGGCACGCCTGCCATCGGAATGGGGTTGCCCCCAGATTGGCCTCGGGCTGTCAGGGTGATATCCAGAAGCTCGGCAGCTTTCTTGGCATCGTCGTAAAACAGCTCGTAGAAGTCCCCCATACGGTAAAACACCATCTCATTCGGGTGTTCACCTTTGATTTTGAGGTACTGCTGCATCATTGGGGTGTGCTTGGGAGATTCCTGCTTGGCCGGGTTCTTCGCGGATGCCGTCATATGTCCTCGGTAACTGGGGGCAATCGTATAAAAGGGTGGGATGTTACCACGAGCCGCGATGGGCTCGAAGAGCCTTTCTTGGTGATTCCGATTAAACGACGTTTAGTCTTTCGGCGAAAACAGCTCGGGGTAGGTTTTAGCAAGTCGGGCCAGATCTTCTGGTTCGTCTACATCGTTCAAGTATTCACTTTCATAGCATGTCCAGCCTAATGCTTTGATCCTGTCTCTTGTGATGGGAGCAACTTGCGAAGTGCTCCATGGGACATCGGTAAACAGGGTGTCGGAAACCCGTTTTAAGCCAATCAGCGCATAGCCGCCGTCCGTGACCGGGCATAGGCAGCAGTCATGGGTTTGCAGCGACCGCGCCATCACTTTGAGCTGCCTGGCATCCAGATCCGGGCAATCGGTGCCCATGACCATTACCGCGGCGCCTTGCTCGAGACCGTTTCGAGCCGCAGCAGCCATGCGGCTACCCAGATCGCCTGACACTTGCGAGAACAGTTCGCAGTGTTCGGCGCTGGTCAGTTCGCGCCAGTACCGTGCTTTCGGATCCGGTGTGATGTGCAGTTCAACCGGCCCCAGATTGGCGGCCAAAGCTTGCTGAACGGCTCGGTGAAAAAGCCGGTCTGCCAGAGCCGCGGCTTCACGCTCGCCCAAGGCCGGTATCAGTCGGGTTTTGGCTCTCCCGGGTCGGGGTTCCTTGGCCATAATGATGATTCGAATAGGTTTCATCGATAACGCTCTGCTATTTTGTGGGCAGGCTCACCCCGCCAATATGCCCACCGAAGTTGCCACATGAGCCAGATGGTTCGCCAGCTTCCCCGGTCATCCCATCGTCGGCCAGAGGTAATGACTTTCTCTCGCAGGCAAACCGGCGGGCAGATGTTTTTTAATCGCTTGCTGATCTCGACATCTTCCATCAGCGGTTGTTCCGGAAAGCCGCCGACTTTGTTAAAGAGTTCCCGGGTCATGAACAAGGCTTGGTCACCGGTGGCAATGCCACTGAGTCTCGAGCGCCAGTTCATGAGGGTTGCAACAACCGGCAACATTTTCGAGTGCCCCTGAATCATCACATCAAAGCGCCCCCATATCGAACCGGTCGCATTAAATGTGCGAGCCAGAATGGTATCGGCATTCGCCGGAAGCCTTGTGTCGGCATGCAGGAAGAGTAGATGCGGTGCATGACAAGCGAGTGCTCCGGCGTTCATCTGGTGAGCACGGCTGGCTGCAGTGGTTATGACGTCGAAGCCGGCACTGTGAGCCATCGTTGTGGTTTGATCTGTGCTGCCGCCGTCGACGATGACTACTTCCGCGCCCCGTTGCTGCCAGTGCGTTAAATGCGTTAATAAATCGGTTAATACCTTCGCTTCGTTCAGCACTGGTACGATGATAGAGAGCTTAGGTTGAACCGCGGGAGTGCCTGGCACGTAAATCATGTGCTCCGTAACATGTGGGTGATCGGCGGGACTTAAACGAGAACCTTGTTATCTAACCAGATGGAATCGAACTTGAGAATACCATTGTTCGCGCCGCGTCGCAGGCAAGCCGCGGAGACGCCATGAAACGACTGGTTTTAATGGGGGCAGGGCATTCACATTTGCTCGTCTTGAAGCAGTGGTCGAATTCGCCTCTGAAAGACGTGGAATTGGTGTTGGTCACGCCCTCAGCATGGCAATACTACTCGGGCATGATTCCCGGGTGGCTTGCTGGGCATTACTCCGTTGATCAATGCCGGGTTGACGCACAATCGCTGGCTCTTGCGGCTGGAGCCAAAATCGTGCTCGATAGCGTGGTGGATATTCAAGCGGATAATCGGCAGATTCGGCTGGCAGGTGGCGAGTCACTGGATTATGACTGGCTTTCAATCGACATCGGCGCACAAACCAATCTTGAGAGCCTGCGGGGGTACACCGGTTCGATACTCAGCGTTAAACCCTTGGAGCAGTTTCAGCAGCGTTGGTCGCAGCGTTATGAGCGGGCGGATGGGCAGGCGTTGCATTGGGTGCTGGTAGGCGGTGGTGCAGCGGGTGCCGAGTTGGCGATGGCGGTGGCTCATGCCATGCCGAGTGGAACTGGGGCGCAGCGCCGGTTGAGCTTGGTAACCGGTAAGCAGGGACTTTTGCCGGACTTTCGTCCGCGCATACGTAAATTGGCCCGCCGGAAGTTGGTGCAGTTGGGAGTAGAGGTGATTGAGCAGCGTGGGGAAGCGGCGGGCCGACACTTAACCCTGACTGACGGCGCGAGTCTGAGCCCGGATCTGGTTATAGCCGTAACTGGCTCAGAGGCCTTCCCTTTTCTGAAAACGAGCGGCTTGGCCTTAGACACGCAAGGTTTTGTGTTGGTGAATGAGTATCAGCAAAGCCTGTCCCATCCGCGAGTGTTTGCAGCGGGAGACGTTTGCAGTCGACTGGATCAGGCATTAAGTCGTTCTGGTGTCCATGCGGTTCGTGCAGCCCCGGTGCTGGCGGCCAATTTACGGGCAGCAACAGAAGCGAGTGAGTTTGTGGCTTTTCAGCCGCGTCCTCATACGCTGTACCTTCTTTCCTGTGGGGATAAATTTGCGATAGGAAGTTACGGTCCGCTCGCGTTCTCCGGAAGGTGGGTCTGGCGTTTGAAAGACAAAATTGACCGTGGGTTTGTGGAAGGTTTCTAACGGGAGATTAAGCCATGCAGGCATCTGATCAGGCGCTTGAGCGCGCGGGCAATGAGTTGGCCGTATTGCTGGAAAAACAAGGCCGAACGATAGCGACTGCCGAGAGTTGCACCGGTGGTTGGGTAGCCAAGGTACTGACCGATAGGGCGGGCTCATCGTCGTATGTAATGGCGGGGCTGGTGACCTACAGTAACGAAGCCAAAAAGGCGATTCTTGGCGTAGAAGCGACGGCTCTGGAAGTTCACGGTGCCGTGAGCGAAATCGTGGTTCGCCAAATGGTTGCCGGAGCGATAAAAGCAGCAGGCGTTGAT
The DNA here is from genome assembly GCF_003336705.1 of Marinobacter litoralis. Taxonomy (GTDB): domain Bacteria; phylum Pseudomonadota; class Gammaproteobacteria; order Pseudomonadales; family Oleiphilaceae; genus Marinobacter; species Marinobacter litoralis. The sequence goes on from NZ_QMDL01000001.1 coordinate 387,704, forward strand.
GTTGCGGTAGCCATCAGTGGCATCGCCGGCCCGGGGGGCGGAAGCGAGGAAAAGCCTGTAGGTACTGTCTGGTTTGCGTGGGGAGCCCGGGGCGAACCTACCGAAAGCAGCGTGAGGTGCTTTGATGGCGACCGTGATCAGGTGCGGCGCCAGGCGGTTTTGTATGTCCTGCAAGGGGTTACGGAGTTTCTTCGCAAGCTGTGATGTTTTTCGCTTTGGCGGGGGTTGGTCTCTGCCAACGCTTATGTTTTAATACTGTTCAAATATACAGGAAAAGCACTGGAGAGCCTCCGGTGTTTTCTTTTGAATATCGGTGCTGACCACAACCATTGTGAGGGTCAGCCGTTCAGGTAAACAAGGTGGGCAATAATGGAAGACAACCGCAAGAAAGCACTCAGCGCAGCACTTGGCCAGATTGAGCGCCAGTTCGGCAAAGGTGCCGTGATGAAAATGGGCGACCAGCCCCGCGAAGCCATTCCTGCGGTATCTACCGGCTCCCTGGGGCTTGATGTCGCTTTGGGTATAGGTGGCTTGCCATACGGCCGGATTGTTGAGATTTACGGCCCAGAAAGCTCGGGTAAAACCACCTTGACCCTGCAGGTTATCGCCGAAGCACAGAAGCAGGGTAAAACCTGTGCGTTTATCGATGCCGAACACGCACTTGACCCGATCTACGCTGAGAAGCTGGGCGTTAACGTGGACGACCTGCTGGTCTCGCAGCCTGATACCGGTGAGCAAGCGCTGGAAATTGCCGACATGCTGGTGCGTTCCAACGCCATCGACGTGATTATTGTGGACTCGGTAGCGGCCCTGACACCCAAGGCGGAAATTGAAGGCGAGATGGGCGACAGCCACGTTGGCCTTCAGGCTCGTTTGATGTCTCAAGCGCTGCGTAAGCTGACCGGTAACGTCAAACATGCCAACTGTCTGATGGTGTTTATCAACCAGATTCGAATGAAGATCGGTGTCATGTTCGGTTCGCCAGAAACCACCACCGGCGGTAACGCACTGAAGTTTTACTCGTCTGTACGTCTGGATATTCGTCGTATTGGTGCGGTCAAAGACGGTGACGAAGTGGTGGGCAACGAAACCCGCGTTAAGGTTGTTAAAAACAAGGTGTCTCCGCCATTCAGACAGGCCGAGTTCCAGATCATGTACGGTAAAGGCATCTACCACATGGCCGAAGTGCTTGATATGGGCGTAAAAGAAGGCTTTGTGGATAAGGCCGGTGCGTGGTACGCCTATAACGGCGACAAGATTGGTCAGGGCAAAGCAAATGCGTGTAAGTATCTGGAAGAGCATTTGGATGTGGCTCAGGAAATCGAAGCCAAAGTTCGTGATAAGCTGATGCCAAAGCCTGTGAAGAAAAAAGACGAGGCAGAAGCCGTACCGGCTGAGGCAAACGGCGAATTGCTTTAATTGCACCGTTAGGAGGTGAGTTATGAAGCGACTGCTCATAGTAGCCCATGCCCCATCTCCAAACACTTTGCGGTTGCGGGACGCTGTTGAAAGCGGCGCCCGCCATCCGGATATTGAATCGGTGGAAGTGGTTGTGAAAGCACCGCTGGAAGCCGGTCCCGAGGATGTGTTGGCCTGTGATGCCATCATCCTCGGTACCACCGAAAACCTCGGCTATATGTCGGGCGCCCTCAAAGACTTCTTTGATCGAAGTTATTACCCCTGTCTTGAAGAGACACAAGGTCTCCCTTTCGCTTTTTACGTTCGTGCCGGCCATGATGGCACGGGTACGCGCCGGGCGATTGAAAGTATTACTACCGGATTGCGTTGGAAGCTGATTAAAGAGCCTCTGACCTGCCGCGGCGAGTATAAAGAAGAATTTGTCGAACAGTGCGAAGAGTTGGGTATGTACGTGGCCGCTAGTCTGGATGCTGGTTTGGTTTAATTCAATTCGCTAAAACCGGAAGTGATAGGCGACAGTCAGCAGCGCAAGCACTACAATGCAAGGTTGTTTTTACCATTTGAAATCGACCTCGACGGGTACCAAACTTGAAGTCATTGCCGCTGCACCAGTTGTACAAAGCTTGTATTCTGAAAGACCTGCCATTTAAAACTACCCGGCAATTGGAGCCGCTGGCCGAGATCGTCGGCCAAAACCGAGCGGAAGAAGCCGTTCGCTTTGCGTTAGCCATGCCTCACGGTGGGTACAACGTGTACGCGGTTGGCCGAAACGGTTTGGGTAAGCGCACGATGATGCTGCGCTACCTGGAGCACCACACCGATTCAAAGCAGCAGATCCACGACTGGTGCTATGTCGCCAATTTCGATGAACCCAGAAATCCAAAGCTGCTGAAGTTACCTGCGGGCATGGGGCATCAACTGAAACAGGACATGGACAAATTGATGTCCCGTTTGGTCAAAATGATCCCCCAGACGTTCGAGGGGGACGGTTTTCTGGAAAGAGCTGAAAGCCTGAAAAACGACTACGTCAAAATGCAGGAAGACGAGTTGGAGAAGGTGGCTGCACAAGCTCGGCGCAAAAAGGTTAGCCTGACCGTAACGACACCGGGTGGATACCGGTTGGTTGCCATGAACGGAGATCAGCCCCATACGCCGGAAAGCTTTAAAGATTTAACGGATGCTCAGCGGGACAAATTTGAAGAAGTCATTAACAAGCTGGAGAAGAAGCTCCGGCAAGCACTTCGAAAATTGGCCGACTGGGAAATGGAGTACGCTGAAAAACAGCAGGCTTTAAATCAGGAAACGCTTGAAGGTATCTCCGGGCATCAGTTAGATGAATTGGAAGCCAAGTATGAAAAGTATTCGGATGTGGTCGCATACCTGAAAGCCGTACGCAAAGACCTGGCTGAAAATCTCGATATTTTTCTGGAAGACGGCGAAGAGCAGGCGGCAATGGCCTATGCTTCGTTGGATAGAAAGGCGCCCCGTCGTTACCTGATTAACTTGCTGGTTCATCAAACCAACAACGAAGTCCCAGTGGTGGTAGAAGAGAATCCGACCTATCACAGCCTGTTCGGTTACGTAGAGAACGTAACTTACAAGGGTACCGTGTTCACGGATTTCTCGTTGATTAGGCCGGGCAGCCTGCACCGTGCCAACGGTGGGTACCTGCTGATGGACGCCGAAAAGGTGCTGGAGCAACCATTTGTTTGGGATGCTTTGAAGCGAGCGCTTCGGTCTCATACCATTGAAATTAATTCCCTCGAGCGGGAGTTAACCCTATCTGGCACTATCTCTGTTGAGCCGGAGGCGGTTCCTCTGGACGTAAAAATTGTTCTATTCGGGGATCGGGAAACTTGGATGCTGCTTCAGGAATACGATCCTGAGTTTGCAGAGCTGTTCCGGGTGACAGCAGACTTTGAAAACGAAATGCATCGCACCATCGACAGTCAGGTGCAGTACGCCAAGTTTATTGCCAGCCTGGCGGTAGAGAAAAAACTGTTGCACTGCAACACGAAAGCGGTGGCCCGAATCATAGAGTACAGTGCGCGCAGAGCAGAACATCAAGACCGCCTGTCCTTACACGCCGCTGATATTGCCAACCTTCTCAGAGAGTCCGATTTCTGGGCGCGACAGGCGGGCGCTCGGTTGATTAGCGACGTACACGTGACCCGGGCGCTCGAAAGTGCTCGTTATCGAGATAGCCGAATTCGTGATCATTTTTACGATTCCATTCGGGACGGGACAACGCTGGTGAGCACCACCGGTACCTGTGTAGGGCAGGTGAACGCTTTGTCCGTGTTATCGACGGGCGGCTTCGAATTCGGATTATCCAACCGGGTTACCGCTTCTTGCTACTATGGTGACGGTGAAATCATCGACATCGAGCGTGATGTGAAGTTGGGTGGAAACATCCATTCCAAGGGGGTGATGATCCTCAGTTCATGGCTGGCCTCGCATTTTGCCATGAACGATCCGATGCACTTGTCTGCCAGTCTGACCTTCGAGCAGAACTATGGAGAGGTGGATGGTGACAGTGCTTCGTTGGCTGAGCTGGTTGCGTTGATCTCCGCTTTGTCGGAGGTGCCTGTACGTCAGGATTTGGCGATTACGGGTTCGGTCAACCAGTTTGGAGAGGTTCAGCCCATTGGTGGTGTGAACGAAAAAATCGAAGGTTTCTTTACTACTTGTGAGCTGAAAAGTGGCCTAACCGGTACCCAGGGAGTGATTATCCCCCACACCAACGTACAGAACCTGATGTTGGATAGTGAAGTGCTTCAAGCCGCTAAGGCTGGTAAGTTTTCAGTGCACCCGGTTGCCCGCGTAGAAGAGGCGATTACACTGTTGTTGGGCAAGCCGGCAGGTAAAGCCGATAGCAAAGGCAGGTACCCTAAGCAGAGCGTTTTTGGCATTATCCAGCAACGATTAGAAAAAATGCGTGAACATGAACGCCAGGAGCACGCTCGGGACGATCAAAAAGATCCTTCCATTCACTGAGTGGCCCTATAAAAAAACGGACAGGAGAGTGAACTTTCATGACTGATACCCCGCAGACTGTGTACGTAGTAGAGGACGATGAAGCCGTCCGTGATTCGTTGGCATTGTTGCTTAAATCCGACAGCAAGCCGGTGAAAACCTACGAAAATGCAGGCGCTTTCCTGAAAGATTATTCAGAAGAGATGGCAGGCTGCATTGTGCTGGATATCCGGATGCCCGGTATGGATGGCATGGAGTTGCAGAAAAAGCTCAACGAAAAGCACTCCATCTTGCCGATCATCTTCGTGACAGGGCATGGTGATGTACCTATGGCGGTTGATGCCATGAAAGAAGGTGCAGTGGACTTCATTCAGAAGCCCTATCGGGAAGAGGCGCTTCTGGAAAAGATCGAAGCGGCCCTTGAACAGGATCGGGAGCAGCGCAAGACCTTGGGTGAGCGTCTCGAGATCGTTCGCCGAGTGAAAAGCCTGACTCCGAGAGAAACCGAAATCATGGACCGGATGATTGCCGGCCAGGCAAACAAAGTCATCGCCATTGAACTGGAAATCAGCCAGCGCACCGTTGAAATTCATCGTTCGCGGGTCATGCACAAGATGGGAACGCATTCCCTCGCACACCTTGTGCGCATGGTGCTGTCCGTAAAGGACCTTATCGACTGATCGGGCTGGTATGGTCATCATGCCAGAATCTTTATAACCGATTAGGTTGACTATGACTGCAATTGCCAGTGAAAACTCAGAGGTGACGGTTCTGTTGGTGGATGATAATCCGCAGAACCTGAAGGTTCTTTACGAGACCCTGAAAGACAAAGGGTATCGATTGCTGATTGCCAATGAAGGCGCGAAAGCCTTGGATCTCGCACACCGTCACCGCCCTGAAGTTATTCTGCTGGATATTATGATGCCGGAAATGGATGGCTACGAGGTGTGTAAGCGCCTTAAGGACGATCCGGTCACCTCCGACTGCGCCGTGGTTTTTCTGTCAGCCCTAGATGACCTGTCTTCCAAAGTGAAAGGGTTTTCGCTGGGCGGTGCCGATTATATTTCCAAGCCGTTCCAGTCGCAGGAAGTGATTGCGCGCGTGGACACCCACGCCAAAGTCATTCGGCTTGAGAGAGAGCTTCAGGCCCGCAATCGTGAGCTGGTCAGCGACCAGGCCCGTATCCTTAATTCCATCAGCGAAGGTATTTACGGGCTGGATGAGAATGGCGTCATCGAGTTTGCGAATCAGGCTGCTGCGCTGATCGTGAACTGTCCTGTGGAAGATCTCATCGGGAAAAACTTCTTTGACCTGCATTTTGCCACCGCGTCCGACAGTGATATATGCCTGCCTGTGATGGGTACCTGTCGCCAGGGCGTGGCAGAGCATCAGCGCAATATCCAGTTGCAACGGGTTGATGGCGGCGCTTTCCCTGCAGAGTATCGGGCAACCCCTAAACTGGACAATGACGAGTTGCATGGGGCGGTAGTGGTGTTCCGTGATATTACCGTCGAACTCAACAACGAGCGCGCTTTGGAAGAAGCGCGCGCTCTTGTTCAAGAGCAAAGGGATCAGCTGGCCCACACCTCGCGTTTGACCACCATGGGTGAAATGGCGGCGGGGTTTGCGCACGAGGTTAATCAGCCTTTGACGGCCATTTCGAATTACGCGCGGGTTTCAGGACGAGTGATGGCTAAGGAGAACCCGGATCTCTCCTTGCTGAACGAAACCATGGGGAAGATTGAGGCGCAGTCCCACCGGGCCAGCGAGATCATCCGTCGCATTCGCCGGTTTATGAAAAAACCGGCGACCGGAAAAGAAAAGCTGGCGGTGCCCACGCTGCTTGAAGATACCCGCCAGTTTGCGGAAGTGGATATGCGCAACAACGAAGGCGGAATTGAGGTGGTTGTCGAGGATGACTTGCCGGATGTGGTTGCGGACCCGGTGCAGGTGCAGCAGGTGGCCCTGAACTTCATTCGAAATGCTCTGGAGGCGACTCGAGCCGCCGGCTCCTCAGCGCCCGTCGAGGTCACGGCTCGTCGCTGTGGCGAGAAATGCGTACGCGTGCAGGTTCGGGACCACGGCGTGGGTGTTGCTGAAGAGGCGGAAGATAAGCTGTTTCACCCTTTCTTCACCACGAAAGAGGACGGTATGGGTATCGGTTTGGCAACCTGCCGCTCGTTGATACAGGCGCAGGGCGGGGAGATAGGCTACGAGCGACCTGATGGAGTAGGAGCCTGCTTTTACTTCACGCTTCCCGTCGCAGGCGCGGGTGACGATGCTTGCACTGCCGAGTAAAAAAAAGACTGCCTGATTGGTCAGGCAGTCTTTTTGTTCTTCTGGCTCCCTCAGAGCCAGTCTACACGGCCGCTCAGATGCGGTGCCGTGCCTTTTGAGTTCAGAACCTGATAGTCCCAGCCATCGTGGCCTTCCTGCCAGTTAAGTTGTGCCGTTCCTGGAAGCAGTAGCGGGGTTTTAAACTGGCACGTGATGGTGAAGGCGCCTTCCTTCCAATCGTCTCTCTGTTCCAGCTGCGCAAGTGCATGTGCCTTGCTCCACATCCCGTGTGCGATCGCTCTGGGGAATCCGAAGGCTTTTGCGGTCAATGCGTAAAGATGAATCGGGTTTTGGTCGCCAGCAACCTTTGCGTACTGTCTGCCGATATTTTCCGGGGCGGTCATCAGTTCGGTAAACGGCAAGGTTTCCGGCTTTTTGCGTGTTGATTCCGGTTTGGATTCAGTAGTTTTAGGGCGTGCCATGCGGAAGAGGTTAGTGCTGGTTTCTTCCCAGATGAGAGCGCCGGCAGAGCGGGCTTCGGTCACCAAATCAAACTCAATGCCTTTGTCCGTTCGCTGTTGGTTTCCCAGTGTTACGCGAATATCCAGATTTTCGCCGGTCATAATGGGGCGATATTGAGTGATGCTGTTGCGAATGTGTACCAGCCCAAGCAAGGGCAGGGGAAACTTGGGGTCGGTCAGTAGCTTCAAATGCAGAGGAAAGGCCAGAATGTGGGGCCAGGTGGCCGGCAATTGAGACCCCGCCTTGAAGCCGCATACTTTGCGGTAGTTGGGCAACGAATCGGTGTCGGTGGCAATACCGACGACTTCAGCCTGAAGTTTTGGGATGTGTGTGTTTTCGCTCGGTTTCTGCTGTTTAGGAAGGAGCGCCCGGCCAAAAAGTGGAAGCAGATTAGGGGTCTTGTTGCGGTAAATAGTCGATTCTGGCATTGAGACTTTCTCCGTTGCCGGGTTGTCGTCGTAGTGTGAATGACAGTTAGTTGCATTGTTTAGGTTATTTTTGTGATTTAGTTCAACTAACCTTCTATGGCCTGATATGATATTAGCCATTGGCCTAAGTCGCGGCTGCGAGGAAGTCTGTCAAACCCCATGACAACGGGCATTGACCAGGCATGCTTGGGGCTTTGTCCAGTGGGCCAAGGATATCGCTGTTAACTATAAAAACGCGGGATACAAGGGAAACTATGCAGGAATTACGTGATGCGGGTGTGATGTTGCGCTTGATCTACGAAGCGATGAAAAGGAAAGGTATCGATACCGACGCGGTTTTTAGTCGATTGGGCGTAGATGAAAGTTATGTATACACCGAACAGCTTCGAACACCCCACAGTGCGCAGCTGTATTTCTGGCAGGCGGTCGAAGATGAATCGGAAGATCCGGACATCGGATTGCATTTAGGGGCCGCATTGCCACCCTACAAAGGGCAGGTTCTTGAGTATTTGTTTTTAAGTAGTCCTACCTTTGGCGAAGGCCTTCGCCGAGCTCAAAACTATCAGCGCTTACTTAGCGACGCGGCAAACACCGCCTTTCTGATCGAAGGGAACGAAGCCTGCATGGTGTTGGATGCGGCCTCAGAAGAAGTGCGCCGGCTGAAACATTTCAATGAATGCTTTGTGCAGGGGCTGGTTACCTTTTTCAAGTCAATCACTGGCGACCGCTTTCATCCGTCCCGCATTGAGTTTGAGCACGATCGCGATCGCGGCATTGAACATGTAAAAGAAGTTCTGGGCTGTGACGTGGTGTTTGGTGCTGAGGAAAACCGACTGTATTTTCCGGTTGAAGTGCTGTCGTATGCGTCGCCACATGCAGAGCCCGAGTTGTTGGCGTTGCATGAGCGCTTTGCCAGCGAGCAGGTTGCGCGACTCGAAAAGAAGGATATCGTTGGCGCTGTGGAGCGTATCGTGGCTGAGTTGCTCGACAGTGGTGAAGTAACGCTGGATTCCGTCGCTGAGCGGTTGGATATCAAGCCTCGCACGCTTCGTACCCGCTTGACCGAGGCTGAAACCAGCTTTAATCAGGTGCTGGCGGATTTCCGTTACCGGCTTGCCAGGCAGTTACTGGCAACAACGGACGAGTCAATCGACGAGATCGTTTATCTGACCGGATTTTCCGAGCCGAGCACGTTTTACCGGGCGTTCAAGCGCTGGTCCAACATGACGCCGATCGAGTATCGCAAGACGGCTCAAAGCAAAGATGTCACAGAAGTGACTGCTTAATGATCAATTTAGAGAAAAATGAAAAAAGTTTCGAGAAAGCGTTGACATAGCGGTCGGGGTCTATATAATTCCGCCTCGTTGTCAGCAAGCAATCACCGCTTGCAAAGACAGCCCGCGCGGAGCGGTAGTTCAGTTGGTTAGAATACCGGCCTGTCACGCCGGGGGTCGCGGGTTCGAGTCCCGTCCGCTCCGCCATTTTTCTTCTCTTCTCGTTTTTTCTGATTCAAGTTCCCTGACGTATCGCTTTCCGGCTTTCGCCCGGACTGATTCCGTACCAGCGTTGATAGGCTTTGTGGAATGCTGGCGGGTTGGCAAAGCCCAGTAGCCATGCAATTTCAGAAAGCGACGCATTGGTTTCCCGGATATAGTCCTGCGCCAGTTGTTTCCTTGTTTTATCCAGCAGTTGCCTGAACCCGGTTCCTTCTGAGCTTAGCTGCCGTTGCAGTGTCCAGGGCGTAGTGCCCAGTTTGGCTGCTAATGTCTCCAAGGTAGGGGTCTCCCCTCTGAGCAGCGGCGTTAATAGCCGCTGTACGCGGTCGGCCACACTCCAGCCTTGTCGTATCTCCCTGAGTTCGTCCTCGCACCACTGGGTCAGCTTGTTGTGCATTGCTGGATGGGCTTGTGCGGGGGGGTGGTGCCACACACTTTCTTTCAGCTGAATCGAGTTTTCCGTGGCGCTAAATTCGACCGGGCAGCGGAACCAGCTTTCAAACAATTCGTCCTGACCGATCGATGGATATTCGATGCGAACTCTTTCGAGGACATCGTAGCGACCGGTCATGTGGCGGGCGAGTTGTACCCAAGCGGCCAGAATCGAATCGACAACAAAATAGTTGTATTGATTGTAGGGGGCGATGGAATGAAAGCGCGCAAGCCGACCGGTTTTATCAAGCGACGGCTCGCCTCGGGAGTTCTCGCTGGTAAGTAGTGAGTACCGGATAAGCGTTGACAATGCCTGGCCCACTGAGTGGGCTGTTTCAGCGGCGAGCCCGGCCAGTCCGGTGTCTGCAGGGCGGGTCAAGGCGCCCATTCTTAACCCGAGTGCGCGATTGCCTGTCAGGGAGATTCCGGCATGCCCCAGTCTCATGTAACGCGGGATGCTGATTCGAGAGTCCGGTGAGGCAAGCGCCGAATCGCTCAGGTGAAATTGAGTTTTGAGTTTTTCGGTTGCGCCACCTTCCGCTTCAATGGCCCGTAGCATTACCGATACGTAGAGAAGGCTGATGTCGCCTAAGGCGTTTGTGGCTTTGGGGCGTGTTTGTAGGGTCATGGCTTTATTATTGATGTTATCTAAAGATAGTCAAATGTAGTTTCAGGATATTGTTGGTGGGCGGTCGGCTGGGTAATGTAATCGCCATAACATAAGCGGGGAGACTTCCCCGGCCTGATAAGACATATGATGAGGAGCACATCGATGACCAAAAGCCCTGGTGCCAGCAAATACCCGCATCTTCTGGAGCCTCTGGATCTTGGTTTTACCACCTTGCGCAATCGGGCCTTGATGGGTTCGATGCACACCGGGCTGGAGGAGTCGCAAGAAGGCATCGAGCGCCTTGCGACATTCTACGCCGAGCGAGCGCGCGGCGGGGTCGGGCTTATCGTTACTGGCGGTATCGGGCCGAACGCTGAAGGCGCGGTATTCCAGCACGCCGCGAAAATGACGAATGAGGAAGAGTCTGATTCACATAAGGTGATTACTCAGGCTGTCCATGAGGCCGATGGCAAGATCTGCATGCAGATTCTTCATGCCGGCCGCTATGCCTACTCTCCGGCTCTGGTAGCGCCCTCTGCCATTCAAGCCCCTATTAACCCGTTCAAGCCCAAAGAGCTTGATGAAGAGGGCATCCAGGGGCAAATCGAAGATTATGTAAACTGTGCGGCCTTGGCCCAGCGTGCCGGATATGACGGCGTCGAGATCATGGGTTCAGAAGGCTACTTCATCAACCAGTTCATTGTGTCGCATACCAACCACCGCACCGATCGTTGGGGTGGCAGTTATGAGAATCGCATTCGTCTACCAATCGAGATTGTGCGCCGCGTTCGTGAGCGGGTGGGTGAGAACTTTATTATTATCTATCGTCTGTCGATGCTTGATCTGATTGAAGATGGCAGCACCTGGGAAGAAGTGGTTCATCTTGCTAAAGAAATCGAAAAAGCGGGCGCGACCATCATCAATACGGGTATTGGCTGGCACGAAGCGCGTGTTCCAACCATTGCCACATCCGTTCCGCGAGCGGCCTTCACCAAGGTGACGGCACGCATGAAGAAAGAAGTGAGCATTCCGCTGGTAACCACCAACCGCATCAATATGCCAGACGTGGCCGAGAAGGTTCTGGCGGAAGGAGATGCCGATATGGTTTCTATGGCCCGTCCATTTTTGGCGGATGCCGAGTTGGTGCTCAAGGCGGCCGAAGACCGTGCGGAAGAGATCAACACCTGCATCGGCTGTAACCAGGCCTGTTTGGATCACACCTTCAGCGGCAAGGAGACATCCTGCCTGGTTAACCCGAGAGCCTGTAACGAAACCAAATTGGTTTACGTGCAAACCATGAAGCCTAAATCGATAGCTGTTGTCGGTGCGGGGCCTGCGGGGCTTGCTTTTGCCACCGTAGCGGCGGAGCGTGGCCACAAGGTGACCCTGTTTGATGATGCCAGCGAGATCGGCGGTCAGTTCAACGTGGCTAAGCTTATACCGGGCAAGGAAGAATTCTACGAAACGTTGCGCTATTTCCGTGTCATGCTCGATAAGCACGGAGTCGATGTACGCCTGAATACCCGTGTTTCTGAAGCAGATTTGAAAGCGGGCGGATTTGATGAGGTGGTTCTGGCGACCGGTGTTAAGCCACGTACACCTGACATCGAAGGTATCGACCACCCGAAAGTGATCGGTTACCTGGATGCCATTCTGAAGCGTAAGCCTGTCGGTCAGAAGGTTGCCGTCATCGGTGCCGGTGGCATTGGCTTCGACGTATCCGAGTTTATTGTCCACGAAGGCGAGTCGCCGTCCTTGAATACCGAGCACTTTATGAAAGAGTGGGGCGTGGATCTGACCGTTGAGCACCGCGGAGGTATTAAAGGTGTACAGGCTGAAGTTCCGGCACCGGCCCGTGAGGTTTACCTCCTGCAGCGGAAAGTCTCCAAGGTTGGAAAGAACCTCGGCAAGACCACCGGCTGGATTCATCGCACGTCCCTGAAAAACCGGAATGTCCAGATGATACCAGGGGTGAGCTATCGCAAGATCGATGACGAAGGACTGCACATTACTGTGACCCCGAAGGGTGCCGAGAAAGGTGAAGATAAGGTGTTGCCGGTGGATACGGTGATTATCTGCGCCGGCCAGGACCCACTGCGCGAGTTGCAGGCCGGGTTGGAAGCTGCTGGATTGCCGGTGCATCTGATCGGTGGTGCGGATGTGGCTGCAGAACTGGATGCCAAGCGAGCGATCGATCAGGGTAGCCGGTTGGCCGCTGAAATCTGATCACAAAACGTTGCAGTTTTTCTCTGTGTTTCGGGATAGGTCTAGCTAGACTGTACTAAAGACCGCTCAATTTGGAGTCTTGGCGCCTACTAAGGCGCCTTGTAATCGAGTTCCCGAAGCACGGAGAAGGTTAATGGTTATTGCCAGCCAAGCTGCCGAGTCCCTCTCGGCAGTTTTTTTCATGGATGGAGTAGACGTTGCACGTCAAATGCGTTTGTCGGAGTTCGGCGCGTTTCTGGATGGTTATGTAGGTCTGTCGGATCTCGCTGAAACTGACGTGCGCGCGGTATTGGTCAATCTGAACCCGGACCTGACGGTTGCGGCTCTTGTGTTCTTCAAAATTTGGTTTGATGAAGAAGGGCAGGCCGATAGACGATGGAATCTGCCCATTGAGGCGCTGGCAGAACAAGGATCGAAAGGGCCGGATCTAGGTGGTGGTGCGATCCGTTTGGTGTGCCGAAGCCAGACTCCTGATACCACCATTAAAGACTTCCTCTGGGACCCGGATATGACGCCGGGTAACAGTCATTTTCACGCCATTCGTAAATCGGTTCAGGCTAATACGCTGCGGTTTCAAAAAGTTGAAAGCGTCGAGCAACACATTCCGATTCTGAACACCCCCGCTGAAGATCAAGGTGACGAGTCTCAAGAGCGGGCCCGCATTGCTCAATTGCTTCGCGAGCATCGATTGCGTATCAAAACCCTTCAAAGTGTGCACCGGGAGGTCTTGGGTGATTTACAGCGAGAGCATCGACTTGAAATGCAGGCGCTCCGGTCGGAGTTTGCGGAGCTCGAGCAACAACACGAGCGCATGCGGCATACCAACGAGCAGCTGAAGCAACGGTTGGCAGAGCGCAATGAGCAGTATTTGTCTATGCAGCAAAGCATGGCGGCAACAGAATCCGAATCTAACGATAAAGCCAGTGCGGAGCAGGTATTGCTGCGGGAACAACTGGAGCGCAAAGAGCGCGAGTTGCAGCTCCGCGATGAGGCCATTGATGCTCTGGAGCAGGAGAACGACGAGCTTAAAAACCGAAAGCCGTTAGAGGATTCGTTGCTTGAAAAGCTCCATGACCATTCGGTATTCCTGGTGGCCTATCATCACGGGGTGGGGCATATCACTTTGCCAACGGCCGATATTGGTGAGTATTTCAAGAATCCGTTGGCGTACGCCGCTGCGCGTTGTGGTATGAATGAGTCAGCCTATAAAGAATGGTTGGAACACTATGAGAGCCCGGTGTGTGTCAGCACGAATGAAGCAGGAAAGCGCTGCAGCCAGCCTATTGTGAGAGTCACCCAGCCGGCTGAATTCAAGGCGGGAATCGACGATCGTTGCGACGCCCATAAGCACTGACATCGAACTTTTTTTAGTATCTGCGCCAGTTTCGTTAAACTGTCCCTAACGACGTTAAAGTTCAGGGCAGCAAGTCGCTGCACCTGTCTCATATAGGCACCACGGGATACTTCATGGATCAATTCAGGAATATCGGCATCATCGGTCGCATGGGCAGCGTGAAAGTGGTTGAGTCGCTGCGTCAGCTCAAGCAATACCTGACCGCCAATAACTATCAGGTCATTATCGAAGAAGATACGGCCACCATGATTCCGGGCCACAGTCTTCAGGTTGCCAGCAAGAAATTGTTGGGAGAAATCTGTGATCTTGTCATCGTGGTCGGTGGTGACGGCAGCTTGTTAGGTGCGGCCCGGGAGTTGGCGAAATCTAAAGTGCCTATTCTCGGTGTGAATCGAGGCCGTTTGGGATTTCTCACCGATATTTCCCCGGTGGATCTCGAAGAACGTCTGGCCCAGGTTCTGGCGGGCGACTACATGGAAGAATCGCGTTTCCTGCTGGATGGTTACGTGGAACGAAACGGCCAGCCGCTGGGATTTGGGTCAGCACTGAACGATGTGGTGCTCCATCCCGGTAAATCGACCCGGATGATCGGTTTTGATTTGTATATTGACGGCCATTTTGTCTATAGCCAGCGTTCTGACGGGCTGATCGTTGCAACGCCAACGGGGTCCACGGCGTACTCTTTGTCTGCAGGCGGCCCGATCATGCACCCCAAGCTGGATGCTGTTGTATTGGTTCCCATGTTTCCCCATACCTTGAGCAGCCGCCCGATCGTCGTCGATGGCAAGAGCGAGATTAAACTGGTGATCGGTGAAACTAATGAAACCTATCCGCAAGTCAGTTTTGATGGCCAGATGAACATTGCGTGTGCCCCCGGCGATATTATTCGAATCACCAAAAAGCCATTCAAGATCCGTCTTATTCACCCGACCGATCACAATTTCTACGCCACCTGCCGTGACAAGTTGGGGTGGGCAAGCGAGATAGCAGCGAGTTGATCATGGTGAGAGCAAACAAAGTAGCAAGTCGTGGTTACGACATCATTGGTGATGTGCACGGGTGCGCAAACACGCTTGAGCAATTGCTGGAGCAAATGGGGTATCGCAAACAGAATGGCGTATACCAGCACCCGCGCCGGCAGGCGATTTTCATCGGTGACATCATTGACCGTGGCCCTAGAATTCGCGAATCGCTGCATTTGGTTCGGGATATGGTCGAGCGAGGCTCGGCCCGTATCGTTATGGGAAATCACGAGTACAATGCGCTGGGTTATTGCACACGCGCCCGTCCGGGTAGCGGTAAGCAATTCCTGCGTGAACACAACCCTCGCCATGACCGCTTGATCAAAGAAACGCTTGAGCAGTTTGATGCTTATCCACATGAGTGGAATGAGTTTCTGGAGTGGTTTTACACCATTCCACTGTTTATCGAGGAGGAGGGCTTTCGTGCCGTTCACGCCTGCTGGGACCAATCGTTGATAGACCAGTTCCGCGAGAATCAGGGGGGTGCGTGTATTGATGAGGATTTCCTGCATGCGTCGGCTGCGATTGAGTCGTTTGCTGGCCAAGTTATGGACACGTTGCTGCGCGGAACCGATCTTCGCCTGCCGGAAGGTGTGAAAATAACGGGACGGGATGGATATACGCGAGAGTTTTTCCGTACTAAATTCTGGGCTGACAATCCCCGAACCTACGCAGATGTTGTGTTTCAGCCAGACCCCCTGCCACCGGAAGTTGCAGCAATGGAACTGAGGCCAGAGGAACGGGCCCAGTTGATTACCTATCCCGCAGATGCTCCCCCGGTTTTCGTTGGTCATTACTGGATGGACAGTGAACCCGCGCCCCTGAAACACAATGTGGCCTGTATTGATTACAGTGCTGTGAAGTACGGCAGGATGGTGGCATACCGAATGGACGATGAAAAAGTCTTGTCTAAAGATAAGTTTGTTTGGGTGGACGTCAGTCGTCCGGATGAAACGGATTACCCCATCAGCGAAGACAGTGTCGCGCGTTAATCCTCAGAGAGGTGAGTTTGGATAACCAGATTTCTTCCCCAGTGACTCCGGATGGCCGCTGGCAGCCGGGGCCGAGACATGCGCCGTTAATTGTTGCAGTGCTTGTGTTTGCGTTAATCATGGTTTGGCTGACGGGCATGGGACAAAATGCCTTGGCGGTAAAAATGACCGCTGTAGATCCCCGAATAGTGCCTTGGCATGTTTTCGATACACTACAAGGCCGGCTGGACGCGTTGTTGGCAACCTTGGCAGGCGGTGAAATCTGGCGTTTGATCACGCCGGATTTTCTGCATTTCAGTTGGACCCATCTGATTTTTAATGCCGTGATGCTTTGGTTTCTCGGTAGTCAGATTGAATGGATAGACGGCAAAGCGCGCCTGATCGCTTTGTTTGTCGTCACCAGCCTTGCTTCCAATGTATTGCAGTATCTTGTATCCGGCCCCTTGTTTGGCGGCTTATCCGGGGTTGTTTATGGGGTTATGGGCTATTGCTGGTTGAGTCAGCAGCGGCAACCAAGATTTCAGTTTCCGCCTGCGTTGGTGACTTTTGCGTTGGTATGGATGGTCATCGGTTTTACGCCGATTCCTGAATGGGTCGGGCTGGGCCGGATGGCGAACGAGGCGCATTTAGGCGGGTTTCTTGGAGGGCTGGCGATGGCGCTGGTCATGCCTCCCCATAAAAAAAGCCCCACCCAAAGGTGAGGCTGAAAAGAGCTAATAGCTCCTGATGAGAGAGACCAAATGATACGACCAGTGTCATTTGGTTTGAAAATAATAATCGTTATCATTTGCGTTTGTCAAACGGATTTGCCGTTTTTTTTACGAACCTATTTTCAAGAGGTGGGTCATGACCTACGACGAACTGATTGAGCGGCTGGATCCGACCATATACCGCAACCTCAAGCAGGCCATTGAGTTGGGTAAGTGGCCAGATGGCCGAGCCATTTCTCGTGAGCAGCGCGCGATTTGTCTCGAGGCGGTCATTTACTATGAGAACAAGCACAACATTCCGGAAGAAGAGCGGGTGGGGTATTTAGACCGAGGCGAAAAGGCTGGCACGGCTTGCGACCCCTCGGTGCAGTTTCGGAAGGATCGCCAAGAGCAGAGTAACGATATAGATCCGGATCAATTTGTTGAGGTTAAGGTTTGACTGACTCCATCGATGTGACCGGGCGCCTTCGTAAAATGCCGGCCGAGGCAGGCAACCCGGTGGCTTATACCTTGGCGGTGGGCGACACCCGTGTCCCCATGAACGACCTGATCGGAAAAAAGCTCCGATTGGATTTTGAAGGTGTGATTCGATGTATCAACTGTGATCGCACCACCAAGAAGAGTTTCAATCAGGGCTTTTGTTACCCCTGCTTCCGTAAGCTTGCCGCCTGCGACAGCTGCATCATGAGCCCTGAAAAGTGCCATTTTCATTTAGGCACCTGCCGCGAGCCGGAGTGGGGCGAAGCCAACTGCATGGTTGAGCACGTGGTGTATCTGGCCAATTCCAGCGGACTGAAAGTCGGCATCACCCGAGGCACTCAAGTGCCCACGCGCTGGATTGATCAGGGCGCGGTCGATGCCATTCCGATGCTGCGTGTGTCTAGCCGTTATCTGGCAGGGTTGGCGGAAGTCGCGTGTAAGAGTCATGTCGCCGACCGCACTAACTGGCGAGCGATGTTAAAGGGCGACGTACCCGAACTGGATCTTGTCGAGGAGCGTCAACGCATACTGGCTTTAGTGAGAGACGATCTTGACGAACTAACGCGCCAGCACGGCCAAGACAGTCTGCGAATTGTGGACGAGGCCTCACTTGGGTTGGGTTATCCGGTACAAGTCTGGCCGGCGAAAGTCAAAACCCATAATCTGGATAAAACGCCGGAAGTCGAAGGGCTGCTGGAAGGCATCAAAGGCCAGTACCTGATGCTCGATACCGGGGTGATCAATATTCGAAAGTTTACCGGTTATGAAGTCCGGTTCCGGGTTCTCGACTGAGCCTGCCACGTATTTTGTTTGGAGAGTATGAATGCGAACCAATCAGCCGCAAACCATTTACCTGAACGAATACCAGGTTCCCGCGTATTTGGTTGATCATGTGGATTTGCGCTTCGAACTGTTTGAAGACGGTGCCCGGGTGCATAGCACGATGACCGTGCGGAAAAATCCCGAGAGCAGTCAGGCGGATGCGCCTCTGGAACTGAATGGCGACAGCTTGAAGTTGGAGTCCGTTACATTGGACGGCTCACAGCTGGCGGGTGATGCCTACGAGGAGCAGGGCGACAAGCTGGTTGTCCATACCGTGCCGGCTCAGTTTGAACTCAATGTGGTGACTTGGATAGAGCCCCAGAACAACACCCGCCTCGAAGGCTTGTACAAATCCTCCGGGATGTTCTGCACTCAATGCGAAGCCGAGGGGTTCCGGTGCATTACTTATTATCCGGACCGTCCGGATGTAATGGCAGTATTCCGCACCCGGGTGGAAGCAGACAAGGCGGATTACCCGATTCTGCTTTCTAACGGCAACCCGATCGAACAAGGGGAGCTTGAAGGCGGTCGCCATTTTGTGACCTGGGAAGATCCGTTCCCGAAACCGGCATACTTGTTTGCTCTGGTTGCCGGTGACCTGGTTGAAAAGAAAGACACTTTCACAACCTGCTCCGGTCGAAGCATCGATTTGCGTATGTATGTCGAACCCCGCAATTCCGCCAAGTGCGATTTCGCGATGGATGCTTTGAAGCGCTCCATGCGTTGGGATGAAGAAGTGTATGGCCGCGAATACGATCTGGATATCTTCATGATCGTGGCGGTCGATGACTTCAATATGGGCGCGATGGAAAACAAAGGGCTGAATATCTTTAATTCGTCCTGCGTGTTGGCCAGTCAGGAAACAGCAACCGATGCGTCGTTCCAGCGTATCGAAGCCATCGTTGCCCACGAATATTTCCATAACTGGTCCGGCAACCGGGTCACCTGCCGAGACTGGTTCCAGCTAAGTCTGAAAGAAGGTTTTACGGTCTTCCGGGATGCCCAGTTCTCTGCGGACATGGGGTCGCCAACGGTTAAGCGCATCGAAGATGCCACGCTCCTGCGCACTGCACAGTTCGCCGAAGACGCAGGCCCTATGGCGCATCCGGTTCGTCCGGCTTCCTATATGGAAATTTCTAACTTCTACACCCTGACCATTTATGAAAAGGGTGCCGAAGTGGTGCGGATGATCCATAACCTGCTGGGTGATGAATTGTTCCGTAAAGGCAGTGACCTTTACTTTGAACGCCATGATGGCCAAGCGGTTACCACTGATGACTTTGTTCGGGCCATGGAAGATGCTTCCGGGCGCGATTTGAGTCAGTTCCGGCTGTGGTACGAGCAAGCGGGTACGCCGGTGGTCACGGTTTCCGACGAGTATGACAAACAGTCTGGCGTGTATCGCCTGAACATTCGTCAGAGTATTCCGGATACGCCGGGCCAGTCGGGCAAAAAGCCGCAGCACATCCCGTTTGCGCTTGGCTTGCTCGACCAAACAGGGCAGCCGTTGCCGTTGAATTTGACGGCTGACGAACAGAACGGTCCGGAAGAACGTGTGCTGGAATTGACGGATGCCGAGCACAGCTTTGAATTTTACGGTCTGTCGGATCGGCCGGTGCCGTCTTTGTTGCGGAACTTTTCTGCACCGGTTCGCGTGCAGTATCCGTGGACCCGTGAGCAGCTACTGTTCTTGATGAGCCATGATCCTGACGGGTTTAACCGGTGGGATGCGGGGCAGCGTTTGGCCGTTGATGTTATCCAGTCTTTGATGGAGGCGTCAGGTGACGCAGAGATCGATTCGAGATTGGTCGAGGCTTACCGAAGCCTGCTGAACGATACGTCACTGGATCAGGCGTTGGTGGCGAAAATGCTTTTGCTGCCTTCAGAGGCTTATTTGGTCGAGTTGGCGGACCAGGCCGATGTGCCGGCGATCCACGAGGCGCGCGAGCGTGTGCTGACTCATCTGGCAACATCTCTGCGGGAAGAGTTGGTGGCGTGTTATCGGCGCAGCCTGGCTCAAGGCGACTATCAGCTGACACCGGACGCGATTGCGCATCGTAGTCTTCGCAATACTGCGCTCGCTTGGTTGTTGCACATTAAAGATGTTGAGGGCTTGGCCTTTGCGCTCGACCAGTACCAAACAGCCGACAACATGACGGATCGTCTGGGTGCTTTGCGCGCGCTCGTGAACTCTGACTTTGTCGACGAGCGGGAAAAGACATTGGCCGATTTCTACGACCAGTTCCGGGATGATCCGCAGGTGGTTGAAATGTGGTTCTCTGTGCAGGCCGCGAGCCATCAGGCTGGTCAACTGCCCCAGATTAAAGCGCTTCTTCAGCACTCTGCATTTGATTGGAAGAATCCCAACAAGGTTCGATCAGTGATTGGGGCATTTGCCGGTCAGAATTTGGCCGGGTTCCACAAAGCCGATGGCAGCGGGTATCAGTTCCTGGCGGATCAGGTTTGCAGGCTAGACGACAGCAATCCTCAGATTGCTGCCCGGCTGATTTCACCGCTGACACGCTGGAAGAAGTATGCGCCTCAGTATGGGCAACAGATGAAGGCTGCTTTGGAACATGTGCGCAACAAAAACGAGCTTTCGCGTGATGTTTATGAAGTGGTTCTGAAAAGCCTGGCGGATTGATTCAGAAGTAAATGGAACCTAGACGCCGTTGGCTCCGTGTAGAGGGTGGAGCCAACGGTGGCGGATACTTGCAGATACAAAATCGCACTTTTGGTCGATAGACTTTGTTGCTCAATCGGCTAACCTGAAAGAAAGTTTGAGTAGTATCAGACAATAACAAGACGGCCCGTTAGAGGCTTTCAGACGACTTTAAGGTTACACAATGAAATATAAGAAGAATGTATGGCTCGGCGGGCTGCTGGCTTTGTCATTTGTTGCGTCGTCGGCTACTGCCGCCGTCTCTTCAAGCCAGGCCGCACGCCTTGGTAATGACCTCACACCGTTCGGATCCATAAAAGCTGGCAACGAAGCCGGAACGATTCCTGCCTGGACCGGAGGGTTAACAGAGCCACCTGCCGGTTATGAAGGCAGTGGGCAACACCACATTGATCCATTCCCGGATGACAAAGTTCTGTTCGAGATTAATGCGTCCAACATGGAGCAATACAGCGAACATTTGTCTGATGGCGTTAAGGCTATGTTGGAAACTTACCCAACTACCTTCCGAATTCCGGTATACCAGTCTCGCCGAACTCATGCAGTACCCGACTGGGTCGAGGAAAATATAAAGAAGAATGCCACCAACGCTCGGATTGTGGGCGAAGCGGAAGGCCTGAAAGGCGCCTATGGCGGTTACCCTTTCCCGATTTTGCATGGCTCGAATGAAGAAAAAGCCTGGCAAGTTATCTGGAACCACCTCGTGCGCTGGCGTGGTATTAACGTCACCCGCCGCAGCAGTGAAGTGGCGGTGCAAACCAACGGTGACTACACGCTGGTAACGTCACAGCAAGAAGCGTTCGTGAACTTCTATAACCCCGAAGGCAGTGAAAAAGATCTCGATAATGTGATTTTCTACTACCTGTCCTTCACGCAGTCGCCACCACGACTGGCGGGTGGTGCTATTCTGGTTCATGAAACCCTTAACCAGATTGTGAGTCCCCGTAACGGGTGGGGTTATAACGCCGGCCAGCGTCGTGTTCGTCGTGCCCCCAACCTTGGGTACGATTCACCCATCGCTGCTGCCGATAACCTGCGAACGGCTGATGACACCGATATCTTTAATGGTGCGATGGACCGTTACAACTGGAAGTACGAAGGTCTGAAAGAGATTTACATACCTTACAACAACTACCGGATTGGCGAAAAAGGCACGCCGTACTCCGAAATCCTGGGAATCACTCACCTGAATCCGGATCTTACCCGATGGGAACTGCATCGAGTGCACGTGGTTGAAGCAACCTTGAAGGACGGTGAGCGCCACATTTACGGCAAGCGCCGATTCTATGTTGACGCCGACAGCTGGAATACAGCGCTGCTTGACCAATACGACGGTCGAGGCAACCTGTGGCGTGTCACAATGGGGATTCTGAAGAACTACTACGAATTGCCCGGCGTGTGGACGGTGCTTGATGTTTATCACGATCTGCAGGCCCGTCGATATCACGTTCTTGGCCTGGACACCGAAGAGCCGAATACCCGTGTATTCACTGACGATATTCCGAATAAACGCTATTTCTCGCCGTCTTCTCTGCGTAGACGCAGCGTGCGGTAAATCGATGGCGGCGGGCGCAGGCTTGCCGTTGTTTTAAAAGAATAACCAGAACCGGCAGCACAGTGCTGCCGGTTTGTTTGCGGCATCTGCGGCAACCGTTTCATGATTTAATCAACGTAAAGGCAATCTGAATGGCTAATAGGTTCAAGTGCGCGACACTGGGTTCTGCTTGTCTGGGCCTCTCCCTGGCATTGGCAACTCCCTCTGCGTCTGCGCTCCCAGATATCATTGATATTCCTGCGCGGGATACACAATTGGCCCCCGAGTCGTTGCTGAATGATGTTACCCGCGCGGGTGATCGAATTGTTGCGGTTGGCGAGCGTGGTCATATTATTTATTCCGACAACGAAGGGGAAAGTTGGGCTCAGGCCGAGGTGCCGGTTTCGGTAACGCTGACAGCTCTGGACTTTGGCTCCGACAATCATGGCTGGGCTGTTGGGCACAGCGGTGTATTGCTGCACTCTTCGGATGCGGGAGAGAACTGGACTTTGCAGTTTGATGGGCTAAAGGCTGCGGCTTTGGCCATCGAAAGCAAAAAAGAGCAGATTGAGGAAATGGAAGAGGTCATTGCCCAGGCACCCGAAGATCAGAAAGACGATCTTGAATGGGCATTGGACGACTTGGTTTTTGCGCTCGAAAACGCAGAATCCGATCTGGAAGTCGGGCCGGTTAACCCATTGCTCGATGTGTGGTTCGAGAACGACCAGCACGGTTTTGCAGTGGGTGCTTACGGCATGATTCTGCGTACTCAAGACGGTGGCGAATCGTGGCAAGACTGGTCGCCGTACATCGATAACGCGCAGAATTTCCATTACAACGGCATTGATCAAATTGCCGGTGGTGCGCTGGTGCTTGTGGGTGAGGCCGGTCAGATTCACGTTTCAGTCGATAACGGTGAAACCTGGCAAAAGCGCGAAAGCCCCTATCCGGGCTCACTGTTCGGCGTTACCGGCACCGGTAGTGTCAATGAAATACTGGCATTCGGTCTGCGGGGAACCACAATTTTTTCAAGTGATTTAGGGCGTAGCTGGACCATCGTTCCGAACGAAGGAAATACCACGTTGAACAATGCGCTGGTGACAGAAGATGGTCGCATTACGCTGGTGGGTAACGGTGGTGCTGTTTTGATGAGCGCCAATGGCGGCGAGAGCTTCCGTGCATATTTCCGTAATGATCGGGGAAGTGTCATGGGGGCAGTTCCACTGTCCGGGACCAATCTTTTGCTGGTTGGCGAGGGTGGTGTGAAGTTCACCGATTCTCGCGGCAAGAACCTTAAATAACGCCCTGGTGTGGCATCAACGGAATAAAGGATAGAGGGCTTATTAATGTCTGACCCGATGCATGACAGGGGTGATCATTACCTGACAACGCCAAAAGCGGAACCGTTTCTTGAGCGTTTGATTTTTAATAACCGAGCATTGATCTTGCTCGGGTTTCTCGTGCTGACTGTGTTTCTGGGCTACAACGCTGCCAAGATTCAGCCGGATGCCAGCTTTGAGCGGATGATTCCGCTCGAGCATCCGTACATCATCAACATGCTCGATCACCGGGACGACCTGGAAAACCTGGGCAACTTCGTCCGTATTGCCGTAGCGGTTGAAGACGGTGATATTTTTGATCCCGAGTACATGGAAACCCTGAAACAAATCACTGATGAGATGTTTTATCTCAACGGTGTGGATCGTTCGGGCCTGAAATCCTTGTGGACATCTAACGTTCGCTGGGTGGAAGTGACCGAACAAGGTTTCCAGGGCGGTACCGTTATTCCGGATAACTACGACGGATCGCGGGAAAGCCTCGAAAAGTTACGTCAGAACGTTTTGCGCTCGAACGAAGTCGGTCGTCTGATATCCGATAACTTCCAGTCAACGGTGGTTTACGCGCCGTTGTACGAAAAGAACCCGGAAACCGGTGAAGCGCTGGATTACGCTGAGTTTTCTCGCCAGTTAGAAGAAAAGATTCGCAGCAAGTACGAGAGTCAGAATCCGGAAATCAGCATTCACATTGTTGGTTTTGCCAAGAAAGTGGGTGACTTGATCGAAGGTATCGGTTCAATCGCCTGGTTTGCCGGTATTACCATTCTGCTGACCACCCTGTTGCTGTTCTGGTACTCGCGCTGTATCGCCGGAACTTTGGTGCCGGTGTTTACCTCGATCATTGCGGTGTTTTGGCAGCTGGGTGCGTTGAAACTTCTCGGGTACGGGTTGGACCCATACTC
This sequence comes from Marinobacter litoralis, assembly GCF_003336705.1. Classification (GTDB taxonomy): domain Bacteria; phylum Pseudomonadota; class Gammaproteobacteria; order Pseudomonadales; family Oleiphilaceae; genus Marinobacter; species Marinobacter litoralis. Next base: position 411,923 of record NZ_QMDL01000001.1, read on the forward strand.
CGTTCTGGTTCCCTTCTTGGTGTTTGCCATCGGTATCAGTCACGGCGTTCAAATCGTAAACGCAATGGCGGTCGAATCGGCCAAAGGCTTTGACGCGGTTACGTCAGCCCGTTTGGCTTTCCGTGCCCTCTACATTCCGGGCATGCTGGCATTGATTTCTGACGCCATGGGCTTCCTGACGCTGGTGTTCATCGAGATTGACGTTATCCGTGATCTGGCGGTGGCTGCTGGCTTGGGTGTTGCGTTCGTGATCGTGACGAACCTGGTGTTGCATGTTTTGATCATGTCTTACATCGGCATTTCCAAAGGTGGTGTGCGTCACGTTCAGAATCATGGTGAGAAGCAGGATCGCAAGTGGCGAATCATGTCTTACTTCTCTCATCCTGGCGTTGCGCCTATTTCGTTGTTGATTGCAGTAATCGGTCTTGGCTTGGGTATGTACTACAAGCAAGATCTGAAAGTTGGTGACCTTGATCAAGGGGCGCCAGAACTGCGGGCAGACTCGCGTTACAACAAAGATAACGCCTTCATCATCAACAATTATTCCACCAGTGCCGATGTGTTGGTTGTCATGGTGAAAACGCCTGAAGAGCAGTGTACTCAGTACAGCGTGCTTCGGGCGATGGATAGCCTGCAATGGGAATTGCAGAACACGCCGGGCGTTCAGGGTTCGGTGTCGCTGGCGGATGTGTCCAAACTGGTCACCAAGGCACTGAACGAAGGTAACTGGAAATGGTTCGAGATTTCTCGTAACCAGACCATTATTAACGCGTCGATCCGTGATGCACCTTCGGGCCTGATCAACACACGTTGTGATCTGACTCCGGTATTGGTGTTCCTGGAAGACCACAAAGCAGAGACTCTGCAAACCGTTATCGAAAGAACGGAAGCGTTCGCTCAGGCGAATAGTAATGAAGAGCATACGTTCTTGCTGGCAGCCGGTAATGCGGGGATCGAAGCGGCTACCAACGAAGTTATTTCGGGCGCTAAGGACATCATGCTGCTGTTGGTATACAGCGTGGTCAGCTTGCTGTGCTTCCTGACCTTCCGCTCGTTACGTGCGGTAGCCTGTATCGTGATTCCATTGGGGCTAACTTCGATTCTGTGCGAAGCCATCATGGCGATGTCTGGCATTGGTATTAAAGTAGCAACCTTGCCGGTTATTGCGCTGGGTGTGGGGATCGGTGTCGACTACGGTATCTATATCTACAGCAAGCTGGAGCACTTCCTTCTGGAAGGAAAGCCCCTGCAAGAGGCTTACTACGAAACTCTGCGTTCCACAGGTAAAGCGGTTATCTTTACCGGTGTAACCTTGGGGCTTGGTGTGGTGACCTGGATCTTCTCACCCATCAAATTCCAGGCGGATATGGGCTTCTTGTTGTTCTTCATGTTCCTATGGAACATGGTCGGGGCAATCTGGCTGTTGCCAGCGTTGGCGAGGTTCCTGTTGCGGCCAGATAAGATGCTGGCCAAAGCAAGGGCTGCGGCCAAGTCCTGATAACCGTCAGAAGCTATGAAAAAGCCCGCATTTGCGGGCTTTTTTGTTTTCCGTTCAGCTGTTTAGCTCAGTACTTGTTTCTTTCTTTATCGGCATAAGTGTTCTATGTTTTAATTTGAGCGAAAGATTTGCCCATGGACTGAGTGGGCGAGTGACAATAATGAACTAGATAAGGGAAGAGCACACATGACACTGAAACTTAAAGCGTCCGCAATGGCCGTAGCTGCCGCCGTCAGCCTTGGCGCCGCATCCACTTCTGTTTCAGCCCAGGACCAGCGTTTTGTGACGATCGGTACCGGTGGCGTAACAGGTGTTTATTACCCGGCCGGCGGTGCAATCTGTCGCTTGGTCAACATGGACCGCAAAGAGCATGGTATCCGCTGTTCGGTGGAGAGTACCGGTGGTTCGGTATACAACCTGAACGCGATCCGTGCGGGCGAGCTGGACTTGGCGGTGGCCCAGTCGGACTGGCAGTACCACGCCTACAACGGAACCAGCCAGTTTGAAGATGCAGGCAAAGACGAGAAGCTCCGTGCGGTTTTCTCACTACACCCAGAGCCGTTTACCGTAATTGCCAGCAAAGGTTCCGGTATCAAGAACTTCGAAGATCTGGCAGGCAAGCGTGTTTCCGTAGGTAATCCGGGCTCTGGCCAGCGTGCAACGGCCGAAGTTCTGATGGATGCCATGGGTTGGGGTATGGACAAGTTCTCCCTGGCTGCTGAAATTAAGGCTGCCGAGCAATCACAAGCTTTGTGTGATGGCAATATCGACGCGTTCTTCTACACCGTTGGCCACCCCTCTGGTGCTATCAAGGAAGCCACCACGTCTTGTGACAGTGTTGTTGTAAACGTAGACAACAAGGCCAGCCAGAAGCTGATTGCTGACAACCCGTACTACCGTCAAGCGACCATCCCGGGTGGCATGTATCGTGGAACCGATGAAGACGTAACCACCTTTGGTGTGGCGGCAACGTTCGTTTCGTCCACAGACGTTCCCGACGATGTTGTTTACGCCGTTGTTAAAGCCGTATTCGAGAACTTTGACAGCTTCAAGCGTCTGCACCCTGCGTTTGGCAACCTGAAGAAAGAAGAAATGGTTGCTGATGCTCTGAGTGCGCCTCTGCACCCAGGTGCCGCTAAGTACTACCGTGAAGCCGGCCTGATCGACTAACAGGCTGTGCACGCATCAGGGCGAGCTTGGCTCGCCCTGAGTTTCCCATCAAGTTATCTACACATCACAGGTACATTCAATGACAAAGAATGACTCCGGTTCCGGCACGAGTGTGGATGCTGCCAAAGTCGAACAGGTATTACAGACGGAAACCGGGGGCAGGGCGCTTGTCGGGCCTGCGGCTGCAATCCTCTTCATTATTCCAGTGTGCTGGTCTTTGTTTCAGCTTTGGATTGCATCACCACTTCCGTTTATTCTGAATTTCGGCATCTTCAACTCCACAGAAGCGCGTTCGATCCATTTGGCGTTTGCCGTATTCCTCGCGTTTTCAGCGTTTCCGATGATTAAAGGTGTGCACGACACTAAAGTGCCCATCTACGATTGGATTCTAGCGGCCGCTGCGGCTGCAGCAGCATCGTATCTTTATGTTTTCTATGACCAGCTCGCTCAGCGCCCAGGAGCGCCGATTACTCAGGATTTATGGGTTGCGTTAGGTGGTTTGGTTTTGCTGTTGGAGGCAACCCGTCGGGCGCTAGGGCTCCCGCTAACGGTTGTGGCAGCAGTGTTTATTGGTTACTCACTGGCCGGTCCCTACATGCCGGACGTAATCTCTCACAAAGGTGTGAGTCTCAATAAGCTGGCATCCCATCAATGGTTGGGAACCGAAGGCGTTTTTGGTGTCGCCTTGGGTGTATCCACTAGTTTCGTGTTCCTGTTTGTGCTCTTTGGCGCTTTGTTGGAGCGCGCGGGCGCAGGAAATTATTTTATAAAAGTCGCCTACGCCATGCTCGGCCACATGAAGGGCGGCCCCGCTAAGGCTGCGGTGGTTTCCAGTGGTCTTAGTGGTGTTATCTCCGGTTCATCGATCGCCAACGTGGTGACGACGGGTACGTTTACGATTCCGTTGATGAAACGTGTTGGCTTTCCGGCCACCAAAGCAGGCGCTGTTGAAGTGGCTGCATCGACCAATGGCCAGTTAACGCCGCCAATCATGGGTGCGGCAGCGTTTCTGATGGTGGAGTACGTCGGCATTTCCTACCTGGAAGTGATCAAGCACGCCATTCTGCCTGCGCTTATTTCCTATGTGGCGTTGGTCTACATCGTTCATCTTGAGGCCTGCAAACTAAACATGCAGGGCATTGAGCGATTGAATCGGCCAACCCTGGCACAACGCATGCTGAACTGGGTGGTGGTGCTCCTCGGACTGTTCGCCCTCACGGCCGTTGTTTACTACGGTATCGGTTGGACCAAGGAATACCTGGGCTCCGCAGCGATATGGGTGCTCGGCAGTGCGCTGCTGCTTTCTTATATCGCCCTGGTTGGATACGCCACCAAGTTTCCCGAGCTCGAAGTGGATGACCCTGAGAAAGAAATGGGCGAGCTTCCAGAGGTGGGGCCAACGGTCAAAACCGGGTTGTATTATCTGCTGCCGGTGGTGGTTCTGGTTTGGTGTTTGACGGTTGAACGTTTTTCACCGCAGCTATCCGCTTTCTGGGCAACCTTGTTTATGGTCTTCATCGTCGTTACCCAGCGCCCGTTGAAGGCTTTTTTCCGTAAACACGGCGGTCTGATAGGCGAGTTTGTTGGCGGTATTTCTGATCTTTTCCACTCCCTCGCCACAGGCGGCCGGAACATGGTCGGCATCGGCGTGGCAACGGCTACAGCCGGTATCGTAGTGGGTACGGTTACGCTAACGGGTATCGGGCTGGTAATGACCCAGTTCGTGGAGTTCTTGTCTGGCGGCAATCTGTTGTTGATGCTCATGTTCACGGCAGTCATCAGCCTGGTGTTGGGGATGGGGTTGCCAACTACGGCTAACTACATCGTCGTATCTACCTTGATGGCACCGGTTATTGTCACCTTGGGCGCACAGAATGGCTTGTTGGTGCCGCTTATTGCGGTGCATCTGTTCGTGTTCTACTTCGGGATACTGGCGGATGATACGCCGCCCGTGGGGTTGGCCGCCTATGCGGCGGCCGCGATATCCGGAGCAGATCCAATACGCACGGGTGTTCAGGGCTTCACCTACGACATTCGTACCGCGATCTTACCATTCATGTTCATTTTCAATACGCAGTTGTTGTTGATCGGGCTGACGGGCTGGTTTGATCTGTTGGTCACCATAGCCAGTGCGGTCACGGCAATGCTGGTGTTCTCGGCAGCCACGCAAGGCTTCTGGTTCACTCGCACCCGTTGGTGGGAGACGATCGCGCTGTTGCTGATCACCTTCGCGCTGTTCCGCCCGGGTTTCTTCTGGGATATGGTCTATCCGCCCCACGAAGAAGTGCGGGGCGCAGCGATTATGGAGTACGTTGAAACGGCGCCGAAAGACGAAGAAGTTGTGTTCAGAGTGTCTGGTATGTCTCTCGATGGCAGTGATGTAACCACCTATGTGCAACTCGATATGCCAGCGGGCGAAACCGGTGCGGAGCGGTTGGCCGCAGCCGGGCTGGAAGTATCGGAGCTTGATGGTGCATTAGCCGTAGACTTTGTGAACTTCGGGAGCCCAGCTGAGAAAGCAGGCATTCAGTTTGGCTGGACCATTGAAGCGGTCCAGGCAAAACTGGACCGACCGCCAAGGGAACTGGTGTTCATTCCGGCGCTGCTGTTACTCGGCTTTGTTGCTTACGGCCAACTCAGGCGAAAGGCCAAAGAAGAGGCTCAGACACAGCCTGCTTAAATTCAAGGGTAGGTTGGTGTTAGTAGAAGCCCGGCATTGTTGCCGGGCTTTTTTCTGTTAAACTCGCCCTCAAATCGGCCCGCGGTTTGTGTCGCGGAGGCTGACAACCATGTGATCTTTGGTATAGATCACCGCTGAGAAACCATCAGGAGAGCTCCATGCCCGTCATTACCCTGCCAGATGGCAGTCATCGCAGTTTTGCAGAACCCGTTACCGTTCACGACGTTGCCGCTGATATCGGCGCAGGATTGGCTAAGGCCGCCCTGGCAGGCAAAGTGGATGGTCAGCTCGTGGATACCAGTTATTTGATCGAAAACGATTCTGAACTGGCGATCGTAACGGAGCGAGATGAAGACGGCGTGGAAGTGGTTCGTCACTCTACCGCTCACTTGCTGGCGATGGCGGTCAAAGAATTGTTCCCGGAAGCGCAGGTGACCATCGGGCCTGTGGTAGATAATGGTTTCTACTACGATTTCAAATACGACCGTCCGTTTACCAACGAAGACTTGGCGCGGATCGAAAAGCGCATGGAAGAGCTGGCCAAGCAGGATCTTCCCGTTTCCCGTTCAGTCATGTCTCGTGAAGATGCGATCAAACTGTTTGAAGACATGGGTGAGGAGTATAAGGTCCAGATCATCCAGGATATCCCGGGTGAGGAAGACCTGTCATTCTACCGCCAGGGCGAATTTATCGATCTTTGTCGCGGGCCTCACGTGCCAAGCACGGGCAAACTGAAAGCGTTCAAGCTGACCAAAGTGGCCGGTGCCTTCTGGCGTGGCGATCACAACAACGAGCAGCTGCAGCGCGTTTACGGCACAGCTTGGGGCAACAAGAAAGAGCTCAAGGCGTACCTGAACCGTCTGGAAGAGGCTGAAAAGCGTGATCACCGCAAGATCGGTAAAAAGCTGAAGTTGTTCCACATGCAAGAAGAGTCTCCGGGTATGGTGTTCTGGCACCCGGATGGCTGGTCGCTGTATCAGGAAATCGAGCAGTACATGCGCGGCAAGCTGCGTAATCACGGGTATCAGGAAATTAAAACGCCTCAGGTGGTTTCCCGTACGCTTTGGGAAAAATCCGGGCACTGGGACAAGTTCTCGGACGCCATGTTTACCACCGAATCCGAGAAGCACGATTACGCGATCAAGCCCATGAACTGCCCGTGCCACGTGCAGGTGTTCAACCAAGGCCTGAAGAGCTACAAGGATCTGCCGCTGCGACTGGCGGAGTTTGGCTCTTGTCACCGAAACGAAGCGTCGGGCGCGCTGCACGGTTTGATGCGGGTTCGTGGCTTTACTCAGGACGATGCGCACATTTTCTGTGAAGAGGATGCGATTCAGGAAGAAGTGTCAGCGTTTATTCACCTGCTGCACGAAGTTTATGAAGATTTCGGCTTCTCTGAAATCCTGTATAAACTATCAACTCGCCCGGAAAAGCGTGTTGGGTCTGATGAAGTTTGGGACAAGTCCGAGGCCGCGTTGGAAGAAGCTTTGAACCGCGCCGGTGTTGACTGGGAGTTGTTGCCAGGCGAAGGTGCGTTTTACGGTCCCAAAATCGAGTTCTCTCTGAAAGACTGTATTGGCCGTGTATGGCAGTGCGGTACGATTCAGGTAGATTTCTCAATGCCGGGTCGTTTGGGCGCCCAGTACGTAGCCGATAATTCCGAGCGGAAAACACCGGTTATGCTGCATCGTGCCGTTCTCGGGTCTTTTGAACGATTTATCGGTATACTGATAGAAGAATACGAAGGTGCATTCCCCACCTGGCTGGCTCCAACACAGATTGCGGTCCTGAATATCACCGATAATCAGCGTGATTACTGTCAGAATTTGGCCAAAAAATGGGATTCTTTGGGATATCGGGTAAATGCTGACTTGAGAAACGAGAAGATCGGCTTTAAAATCCGCGAGCATACTCTTAACAAGGTTCCCTATCTTGTCGTCGTAGGCGACAAAGAAATCGAAAACAATGCGGTTGCCGTGCGTACCCGTAAAGGTGAAGATTTAGGGACCCTATCGCTTGAAGCGTTTGAACAGCTGTTGGCTGATGACATTCAACGCAAAGGCAAAACTAAAACGGAGATCTAATTATTAAACAGCGAGCGAATCGGGGGCGTACTCCAAAAGCGCCTATCAATGAGAATATTGACGCAACTGAAGTCCGCCTGATCGATGCCGAAGGCAATCAGGTTGGGGTGGTTCCAATTGAGGAAGCTCTTCGCATGGCGGAGGAAGCGACTCTCGATCTGGTACAGGTTACGGATTCCGATCCGATCGTCTGTAAAATAATGGACTACGGTAAGAAAATCTTCGAAGAGAAGAAAGCGAAAGCAGCTGCCAAGAAAAAGCAGAAGCAGACGCAGGTCAAAGAGCTTAAGTTCCGTCCAGGAACTGAAGAAGGGGATTATCAGGTAAAACTACGCAACCTGGTACGTTTCCTTGAAGCCGGGGACCGCGGCAAGATCACTATCCGTTTCCGGGGCCGTGAGATGGCACACCAAGAAATTGGTATGAAGCTCATGAACCGAATCGAAACAGATGTTGAAGAGCTTGCAACGGTAGAGATGCGGCCGAAGATGGAAGGCCGGCAGATGACCATGATTGTGGCTCCCCGCAAAAAGAAGTGAACCTGATCCCATGATGGGTCCCCCGCATTAGCGGGGGATTTGTCGTTCAGGGGCACAAGTGTTTTTCCTAAAATAGAATGCGGAGTTTTAAAAAATGCCTAAGATGAAAACTAAGAGTGGAGCTACCAAGCGGTTCAAGAAAACCGCCACTGGCTTCAAGCACAAGCAGTCCTTCACCAGTCACATCCTGACCAAGAAGAGCCCTAAGCGTAAGCGTCAGCTGCGTGGCACCAAGCTGATTGCCAAGTCCGATGTGGCTTCAATCAAGCGCATGACGGCGTGCTGATTCAGCCGCTAACTTCTTGATCAAGTATATTAAGGTAGAAGGATAATAGTATGGCTCGTGTAAAACGTGGCGTGGTAGCACGTCGTCGTCATAAGAAGATTCTCAAGCAGGCCAAGGGTTACTACGGAGCACGTAGTCGTGTATTCCGCGTTGCCAAGCAGGCGGTTATCAAAGCTGGTCAATACGCATACCGTGACCGTCGTAACCGTAAGCGTGCTTTCCGCGCTCTGTGGATCGCTCGTATCAACGCTGGTGCTCGCGCAAACGGTCTGTCTTACAGCCGTCTGATCGCTGGTCTGAAGAAAGCGAATGTTGAGATCGACCGTAAGGTTCTGGCTGACCTGGCCATGAACGAGCAGCAAACTTTTGCTGTTATCGTTGAGAAGGCCAAAGCATCCCTGTGATCGCTTAAGCTCTTTCATCGATTACTGATCGATCAGGGCGCCTCATGATTGCATGACGGCGCCTTCTGAATAGGGGAAGGGCACGCTCTTCCCCTATTTTTGTTTTAACCTACCTCATTTCAGGTTTGGAGCAGGGTCAATGGAAAACCTTGAACAGTTGGTTCAGGACGGATTGAGTGCAGTCGAAGCAGCAGACAACCTGCAGGCGCTTGATCAAATTCGCGTAGAGTACCTCGGTAAGAAAGGCTCGATTACTCAGCAAGCGAAAACTCTGGGTAAACTTTCTGCAGAGGAACGCCCTGCAGCCGGCCAGAAAATCAACGAGGCCAAAGGGCAGGTTGAGCAAGCCATTAACGCTCGTCGTTCTGATCTTGAAAAGGCTGCCATCGAGGCAAAGCTGGCCAGCGAATCCATTGATGTGACCTTACCTGGCCGTGGGCAGGATCTGGGTGGTTTGCACCCGGTGACCCGCACACTGCAGCGTATTGAAGAAATTTTTGCTCGCGCCGGTTACAGCGTAGAGCAGGGGCCGGAAATCGAAGACGACTACCATAACTTCGAAGCCCTCAATATTCCGGGTCATCACCCGGCTCGTGCCATGCACGATACCTTTTATTTTAATCCGGGCACTTTGCTGCGTACTCATACATCGCCGGTTCAGATCCGTACCATGGAAGCGGGTAAACCTCCGTTTCGTATGATCTGCCCGGGACGCGTATACCGCTGTGATTCGGATATGACGCACACGCCGATGTTTCATCAGGTCGAAGGCCTGCTGATCGAAAAGAACGTGAGCTTTGCTGATCTCAAGAGCACCGTGGAAGAGTTCCTGCGGGTGTTCTTCGAGCGTGATTTGAAAGTTCGCTTCCGTCCATCCTACTTCCCGTTCACCGAACCTTCTGCAGAGGTTGATATCGAGTGGGGCCGGGAAGCCGATGGCAGCATTAAGTGGTTGGAAGTGATGGGATGCGGAATGGTGCACCCGAAAGTGTTCGAGCATTGCGGCATTGATGCCGAAGAATATCGCGGTTTCGCATTTGGTCTGGGCGTTGAGCGCTTGGCCATGCTCCGCTACGGCGTGAAAGATTTGCGCATGTTCTTCGAAAACGACCTGCGTTTCTTGCGCCAGTTCCGTTAAGCCTGAGGGCTTAAGGGCGCAAGCAAGTCGACGAATCAACCGCATAAATGGCATCAGGACAAGGCTAGAACGATGAAATTCAGTGAACAGTGGCTGCGAGAGTGGGTTAATCCGAGCATAGATTCCCAGGCATTGATGGACCAGATCACCATGGCAGGTCTGGAAGTGGACGGCTTTGAGCCGGTGGCTGGTGAGTTTTCCGGCGTGGTCGTTGGCGAGGTGCTCTCTGTTGAGGCCCATCCGGATGCCGACAAACTGCGCGTTTGCCAAGTTAGCAATGGCGAAGAGACCGTACAGGTAGTGTGTGGTGCGCCGAACGTACGTGAAGGGCTAAAAGTGCCTTTCGCTGAGGTGGGTGCAGTCCTACCCGGCAACTTCAAAATCAAGAAAGCCAAACTGCGTGGCCAGCCCTCCCAAGGCATGCTGTGTTCCGAATCCGAATTGGCTCTGTCAGAAAGCCACGATGGCTTGATGGAATTGCCTGACGATGCTCCGGTTGGCCAGAGCATGGTTGATTACCTCAAGCTGAACGACATCGCGATTGATGTGGACTTAACGCCGAACCGCAGCGACTGCCTTTCTATCAAAGGTCTGGCGCGGGAAGTGGGTGTATTGAACAGTTTGGTGGTAGATGCTCCGGAGATTGAGCCGGTCGAGGCCGTTCACTCTGAGGTGCCGGCAATCCGTATCGAAGCGCCGGAAGCCTGCCCTCGTTATCTGGGCCGTGTTCTGCGGAACGTGAATCTGAAGGCGGAAACACCGCTGTGGATGCAGGAAAAACTGCGTCGTTCCGGCATTCGCTCCATCGATGCCGCTGTTGATGTGACTAACTATGTCATGCTCGAGCTTGGTCAGCCTCTGCATGCTTTTGACCGGGCGGAGATTTCCGGTGGCATCGTGGTTCGTATGGCGAAAGCCGGCGAAAAGCTGGTTTTGCTGGACGGCCAGGAAGTGGAACTGACCGCAGAAACCTTGGTGATCGCCGATCACGACAAGCCGATCGCGATTGCTGGTGTGATGGGCGGTGAGCACTCAGGCGTGAATGAAAAGACTCAAGATCTGGTCTTGGAGGCTGCCTATTTCGAGCCGGTTTCCCTGGCTGGTAAGGCCCGCCACTACGGTCTGCACACCGATGCGTCTCACCGCTTCGAGCGCGGCGTTGACTATGAGTTGGCTCGTGAAGCGATGGAGCGTGCAACCCGTCTGCTGATGGACATCGTTGGCGGTGAACCGGGTGAGATTGTTGAGGTGGTCAGCTGGGAAGATCTGCCCAAAGCTAAAACCGTTGACCTCCGCGAAAAGCGTCTGGCCAACGTTCTGGGCTTGGCGATTGACCGCACCACCGTTGAGGAAATTCTGTCTCGCCTCGGTCTGCGTGTAGAGAAGCTTCTCAAGGACGGCTGGCGCATCAGCGTTCCCAGCTTCCGCCCGGACATTTCAATCGAAGAAGATTTGATAGAAGAAGTTGGGCGTATCTATGGCTACAACAACCTTCCGGTAACCGAGCCTACGGGTTCGTTGGGTTTGAGCGTTCGTGAAGAAGCGGTTCGCCCACTATCAGCGGTTCGTAATTTCTTTGTGGCTCAGGGCTACCAAGAAGCCATTACCTATAGCTTCGTGGACCCGAAAGTTCAGCAGTTGATTGATCCCGAACGGGAAGGTATCGCGTTGGCGAATCCGATTTCCGCGGATCTGTCTGTTATGCGTACCACGCTGTGGAGTGGCTTGCTGAAGACAGTGCAGTACAACCAGAACCGTCAGCAGCCACGCATTCGTTTGTTCGAGACCGGTCTTCGCTTCGTCAAGGACGGTGACAGCATCGACCAGCAGCCAATGCTAGCCGGTATTGTGGTCGGCAATCAGACACCGGAAAACTGGACCAACGGCCGCCGTGCATCCGATTTCTTCGATGTGAAGGGCGAGCTTGAAAGCCTGTTCCAGGTGCTTGGTATCCAGGTTCAATTCAGGGCGAGCCAACACCCGGCGTTGCACCCCGGGCAAACGGCAGAACTGTTGCGGGACGGCGAAAGTGTCGGCTGGTTGGGAACTTTGCACCCTCAAGTGCAGAAAAACCTTGAACTTAATGGCACGATTCTGATGTTTGAGCTATTCTTGAATTCGATCGTTACCGGATATGTGCCTAATTTCAAAGATGTTTCGAAATTCCCGGAAGTTCGAAGAGATTTGGCTATCATTATCGGAAGCGATGTGTCGTTCGCTCAGGTAGAAGAAATAGCTCGAAAGCAAGCCGGCGAACACCTGACAGATATGCGTGTGTTTGATGTCTATGAAGGCGAAAGCCTAGGTGAGGGAAATCGCAGTTTGGCCCTGAGCCTGTTCTGGCAGCATCCTGAACGCACGTTGAATGAAGACGAAGTGCATACGCTCTTCAACGGGGTGATCGATTCCCTTAAAGAAGAGCTGGGGGCAACACTGAGGAGTTGACGGATGGCGGCTTTGACGAAAGCGGATATGGCGGAGCGCTTGTACGAAGAGTTGGGCTTGAACAAGCGGGAAGCCAAAGAAATGGTAGAAGCTTTCTTCGATGAAATCAGAGGTGCACTCAGTCACAACGAACAGGTCAAGTTGTCGGGGTTCGGCAACTTTGACCTCCGTGACAAGAAACAGCGCCCCGGGCGTAACCCCAAGACGGGTGAAGAAATCCCGATCAGCGCCCGACGCGTCGTTACCTTCAGGCCCGGCCAAAAACTGAAACAAAAAGTAGAAACGTATGCTGGAACCGAGTCATAACAACGAGCTTCCCGTTATTCCGGGGAAACGCTATTTCACGATTGGTGAGGTTGCGGAGCTGTGTGCCGTTAAAGCGCACGTACTAAGGTATTGGGAGCAAGAGTTCCCACAGCTCTCGCCGGTTAAACGCCGGGGTAACCGTCGTTATTACCAGCGGGCTGATGTTATTACCATTCGCCAGATTCGCAGTTTGCTGTACGATCAGGGCTACACTATCGGTGGTGCCAAGCAAAAGCTGAGCAGCTCTGAGGTGAAAGACGATACCTCTCAGTACAAGCAATTGATCCGGCAAATGATTACCGAACTTGAAGAAGTGTTGGATGTGTTGAATGCTCCAGCCCGATAATCGGTAACGGACCAAAACCGGTAATTACGAAAAGACCGAGACGCGAAAACGTCTCGGTTTTTTGCGTTTTAGTCGTGGTTAATCGCCCTTGCTCAGCGCGTGGGTGAGTCGGGCGAGTTGTTCTGCGCACTGTTCCAGGTTGGCCTCAGCTTGGGCGTAGGCACTCTGGAGTTCCATGGGGCCCCGGGTTATTGAAAAAGCTGCCGTGAGGCCCTGAGTCTGTAGTGCAGAGAAGTCCTGGCCCAGCATGCCGGCAAAGCCCACAACCGGTACCCCGTATTTCTTTGCCATCAAGGCCACACCGGCGGGGGTTTTGCCGTAAGCGCTTTGGTTGTCTATGGCGCCTTCGGCGGTGATCACCAGGTCCGCGGTCTTGATGTGGCTTTCCAGCTCGACGGTTTCCATCACAAGCTCGATACCCGGGCGCAATTGCGCGCCCAGAATGCCCGCGACCATCCCGCCGATGCCACCGGCAGCGCCGCTACCCGGGAAGCTGGATATATCCCAGCCCTGCTTTTTGGCCAACCGGGCGAAGTGAGCCAGATTAGCGTCAAGTTTAATGAGTTGCTGAATGCTCGCGCCTTTTTGGGGGCCGAACACAACAGCAGCGCCGTTAGGGCCGGTCAACGGATTGTTGACGTCGCAGGCCACGACCAAGCGGGTATTTCCGAGGGCATCAAGAGCCGGCTGCAAATCCAGGCTGGCGAGTTTGCCCAAGCCAATGCCGCCGGCGGGAATGCTGTTTCCTTCCTTGTCGAGGAGTTTTGCCCCGAGTGCTTGCAGAATGCCGGCACCGCCGTCCGTTGTCGCACTGCCGCCCAGGCCCATGATCAGCACTTTCGGCTTGTGTGCCAGTGCTTCCAGCATTAATTCGCCGGTACCGTAGCTTGAAGCGGATAATGCATTTCGCTCATCAGGCGGAACACAGTGCAGGCCACTTCCTTCAGCGACTTCAATGATGGCCGTATCACTGTTGTTTGCCAGACCGTAGCGGGCGACAACGGGTTCTCCCATTGGCCCGGTGACGGTCACCGAATGCAGTTCACCTTGAAGGGCCTCGGTCAGCGCAACCGTTGTACCTTCCCCGCCATCTGCCAGAGGCACTTCGATGATCTCGTCTCGGGGCGCTGCTTTTGCCCAGCCACGGGCGAGCGCGCTGGCAACCTGATCGGCTGCCAGGCACTCCTTGAAGGAATCAGGCGCAATGACAATGCGCATGTTACAGCGCCACCAATGAGGTCAGCCATACGCAGGCGATGGTCACCAACCCCATCACCAAGGTTGCGGCGGTGTGCGACTTATAGGCAGTCGCAACGTTCATTTTGCTGAACTGGGACACCACCCAGAAGTAACTGTCGTTGGCATGAGATACCGTCATAGCCCCTGCGCCCACGGCCATGACGGTGAGCACTCGGCCTAGGTCGGAATCCAGCCCCAGTTGGGGCAGCAGAGGGGTAACCAGCGCAGACGCGGTTACCAGGGCAACGGTGGACGAGCCCTGAGCCGATTTAAGGGCTGCCGCAACAATAAACGGCATAATCACACCTAAGCCCAGAGTGGAAAGGGTGTCACCCAGATAGCTACCCAAGGGTGTCGCAGCCAGAACCGCGCCGAATGCGCCACCCGCACCGGTAATCAGAATAATGGGTGCGGCCACTTCCAGGCCTTTGCTGGTATGGCGGCCAAACTCTTCAAACTTGTTTCTGCCTTGCAGTAAGGAAAGAGCAAATCCAAGGCCGATGAGAAGAGCGTTCAACGGCTTGCCGAGGAAGTTTAGAATGTCATAAACCATCCCGTCACCCAGCGGCGCAGTCGGGTAGTTGGCAACAGAGCCTATGCAAATCAACAAAATGGGGACGAAGATGGGGGCGAACGCTTTGGTCGCCGATGGCAGCTCGCCATAGTGTTCTCGGGCTTCTTCGAAAGCCTCTTCCGCTTGCTCGAGTTCGGTGCTGGGTAGGTCCTTGCAGCGAGATGCCCAGAACAGCCCGGCAAAGGCGGCGATGATGGCGAAGACAAGGCCGATGCCGATGACCATGCCCAGGTTGTTTTCTAGCCCCAGGTTGCCTGCTGCGGCGATAGGGCCAGGGGTCGGAGGGACCAGCGTATGAGTTGCAAACAGGCCGGTAGACAGGGCAACAGTCATGGCTACAGGGGATGCGTTGAGCGTTCTGGCCATAGAGCGTTTAAGGCTGTTCAGGATGACGTAGCCAGAATCGCAAAAGACAGGAATGGCGACAATAAAGCCGACAATCGACATGGTGAGCGTCGGGAACTTCTGGCCCAGCCATTTAACCACGCTCTCGGCCATCACGATGGCCGCACCCGTGCGCTCAAGAATCACTCCAATGATGGTGCCAAGAACGATCACCAAGCCAATATAGCCCAGAATGTTGCCAAAGCCGGCCCGAATGGTTTTTTCGATGTCGGCCAATGGAAGGCCAAAGGCAAACGCTGCCAGAAATGAGGCCAGCAGCAGGGTAATAAAAGGGTTCAGTTTTAAACGGCTGGTGGCGAACACAATGAAAATTATGACCGCGACCAAGATCAGCACCAGATGCATTGGAAATCTCCAGAATCAACCCGTGTGTAGTACCGACTCTGTGGTCAGTTATTTGGTGCTAAGTGTAAGAGCAGATTGACAAGAATTCGTTATGCGAAAGAATAGAATTGATTTATTTTTGCTCGGTACTTTTGTGCAATTGCACAGGTTTCAGGTTGGATTCCAGTGCCAAATAAAGAAACATAAGATCCTCTAGCCGGAACGGCGACCAACCCGTTAGCGACTCAATGCCTTTCAGGCGATAACGAACAGAATTTCGGTGCAAATGAAGTTGCTCGGCGCATCGTTGGATATCCCCGTCGGCAGCTATAAACGTGCGAAGAGTTTTGAGGTACTGATCGCTGCGGGCGTGATTGAGAAGAGGGCGAAGTTCCAGAGAGAGTTGGTCTTGTTGCCAGCCTGGCTGCAAGCTTCGCCACAGTGTGGCCAGCGGAAATTCCTCGTAGTGAGCGCGGATGGGTGTTTGAAAGCGTTGTTTGGCAGCTTGTAAGGCCGCTTGGGCTGACTCGTAGCAGGCTTTCAAGTTATTACTGAACGCTGCGCCCGTGGCGGCAGACACGGAAGCGTTCAGGCTGTCCGGTAGCCGAACCAGTGCGGCGCTCAATGCATCCTGAGGCGATTTTTCCACAAAAAAGAAAACGATTTTCTGATCCGGCGTTTGAATGACCAGGGCATCGGGCTCAACACGCTCCAAATCTCGAGCCAACGGCGCGGTATCGGTTAACCAAGGCAGGTGGGGCAAATTGGCTTCGATTACCACGGCAATCCGGGGTTTGCTGAGATCAATCGAGAGTTGCTTCAGCCAATGCTCCGAAACCGGCTCGCCATTCAATAATGCCAGCAGGGTGTTTTCGATTTGATGCCGGCGCTGGCGACTGACCTCCATTAACGAGGCTTGTTCCAGTATCAGCTCAGCGGTAACCCGTACCAGATCTGCAAAAGGCAGCACTTTGTCTGGTGATCCCGAGATACCGACAACAGCTACAATCTTCCCTCCCACTTCAACCGGCAAATTAACGCCCGCCCGAGTACCAGTGTATCGGCAGGCTTCCTGTTCTGTAATTACCACCGGTGCGCAAGTTTCGGCCACTTGCCGTGCCGCCTGATGTATGGCGCCCACTCGCAGGGAGTCACCAGACGCGATGATGATACCGTCGGGCGTCATCACGTTGACGGAATGGCCAATCACGGGCATCGCACGATCAACGATGCGCTGAGCGGTGGCTTGGTCCAGCGTTGTCATTAAAGCCCCCGGTCCTTGACGTTTTCCATGACAACAAAGGTGCTGGTTTGCAGGACGTGGGGCAAGTTGGATATTTGCTCTCCCAGAACCTGTCGATACTCAGCCATATTTCGCGTACGGATCTTCAGCAGATAGTCAAAATTGGCGGCCATCATGTGACATTGCTCCACAGCGGAAATCTTTTTAACGGCATCGTTGAATGCAACCAACGCTTTACTGGAGGTATCGCTGAGAGTCACTTGGGCAAAAGCGACGTGGGAGTGTCCCAGTTTTGTCTGGTTCACCATCGCCGAATAGCCCGTGATGTAACCTTGCTCTTCGAGCCGGCGCATGCGTATCTGGCAAGGCGTTTTGGATAGGCCCACCTTGGACGCGAGATCAGTAACGGTAATGCGCCCGTTGTTCTGCAGTTCTCGAATGATGGCAAGGTCGATCCTGTCGAGATCCGACATGGCTGCTATCCTTGTGGTGTGAGATTGAAATAGGGTTCTATAAGTCGGTTTTCCTAATTTTAATGTAAATGCGGTTTTTTTGATAATTATAGAAGGTAGATTAAAGGAAATAAGACCGGATAAATGCGTCTAATAGGAAAATAGAATATACCGACTTGGCTACAATGCGGTCAGTATTCCAATAATCAGGAGGCATAACCATGAGTTTGCAGCAATCCGCGGTAAAAGAGCTCCACGAAATTCGTCAGGCGCTTCGCAATAACTATCTGGCGGACGAGTATGAGGTGATTCACCGACTGATTGAGCAGGCTCAGCTGTCTGATGAAACCCGCCAAGCGATTTCTTCCCGAGCGGCAGAGCTGGTGCGCGATGTGCGTGATAACGCCAAACCCACCATCATGGAAAAGTTCCTGGCTGAATACGGGTTGACTACCAAAGAAGGCGTAGCGCTGATGTGCCTGGCGGAGGCGCTACTTCGGGTTCCCGATAACTTCACCATTCAGGATCTGATCGAAGACAAAATTACCTCCGGTAACTGGGGTGCCCACGTTGGTAAAGCCAAATCCGGTTTGATTAACTCCGCCACGCTGGCTTTGTTGATGACCAGTAACCTGCTTAAGGATTCAGAGCGCCAGAGCGTTGGCGATACGCTGCGACACTTGGTCAAGCGCTTGGGCGAGCCTGTAGTGCGAGTGGCCGCCGGGCAGGCCATGAAAGAGATGGGCCGTCAGTTTGTTCTGGGCAGAGACATCGAAGAAGCTCAGGAAAATGGTCAGGAAATGGAAGAGCAGGGCTACACCTACTCTTACGATATGTTGGGTGAAGCCGCGCGCACTGACGCCGATGCCGAACGCTATTTCCGTGCTTACGCAACGGCCATCGATAGCATCAGCAAGCGCTGTGAAGGCGATGTCCGTACCAACCCGGGTATTTCCGTCAAGCTTTCGGCACTGTTGGCTCGTTATGAGTACGGACAGAAAGAGCGCGTGATGAACGAATTGGTGCCGCGGGCACTCGAGCTGGCCAAAAAAGCCGCTGCCGCCAATATGGGCTTCAATATCGATGCGGAAGAGCAAGATCGTCTGGATCTTTCTCTGGATGTGATCGAAGCGATTTTCGCTGATCCGGCGCTAGACGGATGGGACGGCTTTGGTGTGGTCGTTCAGGCCTTTGCCAAGCGTGCTTCCCAGACTCTGGATTGGTTGTATGCGCTGGCCGAGAAGCACAACCGCCGTATCATGGTGCGTTTGGTGAAAGGTGCCTACTGGGATGCGGAAATCAAACGCGCTCAGGTCATGGGGCTTGAGGGCTTCCCTGTGTTTACCCGCAAAGCCTGCAGTGATGTGTCCTACTTGTCTTGTACGACACAGCTGCTCGGCATGACCGATCGTATCTACCCGCAGTTCGCCACTCACAACGCCCATTCCGTATCCGCGGTTCTGGAGTTGGCCAAAGATCTGGGGCGTGACAAGTTTGAATTCCAGCGTCTGCATGGCATGGGCGAGTCTCTGCACGATCAGGTGCTGAAAGAAAGCAAAGTGCCGTGCCGGATTTATGCACCGGTGGGGGCTCACAAAGACCTGCTGGCCTACCTGGTTCGCCGCTTGCTGGAAAACGGCGCGAACAGCTCCTTTGTGAACCAGATTGTCGATACCAGTATTACACCGGAAGAAATCGCCAAAGATCCTATCGATACCGTGAATGCGCTGGGGCGGGATGTTTCCAGCCAGATGATTGTCAAACCGGCAGACATCTTTGGCGAGCAGCGCCGCAACTCGAAGGGCTGGGATTTGACCGACCCCGTGACGGTGGCCGAGCTAAATGAAGGGCGCGGAAAGTACAAAACGCACCAGTGGCAAGGCGGACCCTTGACGGTCGCAGCACCTAAGGGTGGTGAGCTGGTGGATGTTCGCAACCCGGCCGATCTGGACGATGTGGTGGGTCAGATTACCTATGCCTCTGAGGCAGACGTCGATGCGGCTGTAGAAGCTGCGCGTAATGGATTTAAGGACTGGGCGGCCGTGCCTGCGGAAAAGCGCGCTGAGCTGATCCGTAAGGTGGGTGATCTGTACGAAGAAAACGTGCACGAGCTATTCGCCCTGACCACCCGGGAAGCGGGTAAGTCCCTGTTCGATGCGGTGGCCGAGATTCGTGAAGCGGTAGACTTCGCCATGTTCTATGCCAACGAGGGCATTCGTTATAAGGATGCCGGGCAGGCCCGTGGCGTGATTTGCTGTATCTCGCCCTGGAACTTCCCGCTGGCCATCTTCACCGGCCAGATTCTGGCCAACCTCGCAGCCGGTAACACTGTGGTGGCCAAGCCCGCTGAGCAGACCTCATTACTGGCGGTGCGGGCGGTTGAGTTGATGCATGAGGCCGGAATTCCGAAAGAGGCGATCCAGTTGTTGCCGGGTGATGGTGGCACGGTGGGTGCCGCACTGACATCGGATTCGCGTATTGAAGGGGTTTGCTTCACCGGCGGTACCGATACGGCCAAGCTGATCAATAAGGCGATGACCAAGAACATGGCTCCGGATGCGCCACTGGTGGCTGAAACCGGTGGTATGAACGCTATGATCGTAGATTCCACTGCCTTGCCGGAACAGGTGGTGCGCGACGTTCTGGCCTCCTCGTTCCAGAGTGCCGGCCAGCGCTGTTCCGCTTTGCGCATGCTTTACGTGCAGAAAGACATCGCCGAGGGGTTGCTGGAGATGCTTTATGGCGCGATGGAAGAGCTGGGTATTGGCGATCCGTGGGAGCTTTCGACCGATGTCGGGCCTGTGATTGACGAGGAATCGCGCAAGAAGATCAATGACCACTGCAAAAAGTTCGAACAGCAGGGCAAATTGCTCAAGAAGCTGCGAGTTCCGGAAAAAGGCATGTTTGTGTCGCCTGCGGTTCTGCAAGTTAGCGGAATCGAGGAAATGGAAGAAGAAATCTTCGGTCCGGTTCTGCATGTTGCGACCTTCGAAGCCAAAGATATCGACAAGGTGGTGGATGCGGTGAACGCCAAAGGCTACGGCCTGACCTTCGGCATTCATAGCCGGGTGGATCGCCGTATCGAGCACATCGCCAGCCGAATCAAAGTCGGTAACACTTACGTGAACCGTAACCAGATCGGTGCCATTGTCGGCTCTCAGCCGTTTGGTGGTGAAGGCCTGTCTGGAACCGGCCCGAAAGCGGGTGGCCCGCAGTACGTGCGTCGCTTTATCAAGGGCGATGTTGTTGAGAAACCAGCGGGAGAGGGAAAAGCCGTTGGCGCTCGTAAGGTGCAAAAGCTGATTGATCAGTTGGCCAAGCTGGATGTACCTGCGGCAGAAGGTCGCCAGCAGGCTCTGAGCCCCTTCTTTGGCGAGGTTCCGGCACCGTTGGATCTCGGGTATGAAGAAATGCCTGGGCCCACCGGTGAACAGAACCACCTGTCTTGCCACGCTCGGGGCGTAGTCTTGTGCTTGGGGCCTGATACAGACACGGCAGTCGAACAGGCCGGGGTGGCTTTGTCGCAGGGTAACAAGGTCGTGGTTGTGGCTCCGGGTGCTGAAAAAGCGCTGGCACGGGCTGTCCATGCCGGGCTTCCTGTTGTCGCCTGTGATGGCCTGCTGGAGCCAGAGGCACTGACTCAGCTTGATGGCTACGAAGCCGTTGTTAGCGTTGCGGAAAAACCGCTGCTGAAGCAGTATCGCGAAGCGCTTGCAGTGCGGGATGGCGCTTTGTTGCCGGTGATCACCGAGCACACGCTGGATCAGCGTTACGTTATCGAACGTCACCTGTGCATCGACACCACGGCAGCCGGCGGTAACGCCAGCCTGATTGCCTCAGCCGAATAAGCTCCTTCAACGCAATCCTCTCCAAGCGCAGCATCTATTCAGGAAAATTGAATAGATGCTGCAATTTTCTTCGTTTTTATTCGATTAACGCTCTGTTTATAGTGGTCCTACAAACTGAATTATTGAAGTAAAAAGGAAGGATGGTTATGTCTCTCAAGCTTCAGACGATTATTTGTAGCACGCGCCCTGGCCGTATCGGCTCATCCGTTGCGGAGTGGTTCAACACCGTTGCAATCGAGCAGGGTGGTTTCGAAAGTGAGTTGGTTGATCTGGCGGATTTTGATCTGCCGGTTTACAACGAACCCAATCACCCGCGCATGCAGAAGTACGAGCACGACCATACAAAAGCATGGTCCCAGAGTGTCTCCAAAGCCGATGCCTTTGTGTTCGTGATTCCGGAATACAACTTCTGCCCGCCACCGTCTTTCATTAATGCGGTGAACTACCTGTTCAACGAATGGAATTACAAGCCTTGTGCCTTTGTAAGTTACGGCGGTGTTTCTGGCGGCCTTCGTTCCGCACAAACGGCCAAACAACTGGTGACCACGGTGAAAATGATGCCAATGACTGAGGGGGTTATGGTTCAGATGCCGTGGGAAAAGCTGGACGAGAACCGCAAGTTCCAAGCGGAAGATGTGCACACGCAATCTGCGAACGTCATGCTGGAAGAGCTGGCGAAGTGGGCGCAAGCGTTGAAAACGATGCGCTAAGAAGCTTCAAGCTAAAAAACCGGGCAGCAGCCCGGTTTTTTTATGGTTAATGAAAGCGGCAAGGCTGCGTTAACTAGTCGCTAACCGGGTTTTCAGTCATCGCCGACTTCATGCGCCGTCTCAGAAGCGGGCCAACGATCACCGGCAGTGCCAGCCCCAATCCTGCAACCACCCAAAGCCCTAAAGCCAGCGGGCTGCTCCAGAGCGTGCTCCAGTCGCCGTCCGACAGAATCAGGGCATGCCCCAGGTTTTTCTCCATTTCGGGCCCTAGAAGCAAGCCGAGAATGATCGGAACCAGAGGTATCTCCAGCTTACGCAGGAAATATCCCGCCACCCCGAACGCCACCATAAAGTAAAGATCGAAGGTGCTATTGCTGATGGAGTAGATGCCCACGAACGCAACCATTGTAACGATTGGAAGCAGAAACATCGGTGGAATCGACAGCAACCTGACAAACACCCCAATCATCGGAACGTTGAGCAACAGCAGCAATACGTTACCGATCAATAGCGCCGCAATAACGCCCCAAACAATGTCCGCATTCTGAGTGAACATCAGCGGGCCAGGTGTGATGTTGAGGGAAATCAGCATCGCCAGAAGCACCGCAGTGGTGCCGCTGCCGGGGACTCCAAGCGTCAGCATCGGTACCAAGGCACCCGACGCTGCGCCGTTGTTGCCGGCTTCCGGGGCGACAACGCCGCGAATGTCGCCGCTTCCGAAGTTACCTTTCTTGCCCACCGCCCGCTTTTCCAGGGTGTAGCTGATAAAACTACCTAGCGAAGCGCCTGCACCGGGCAGTACGCCGGCGATGAAGCCCAGAACGCCGCCACGAAGCTGAGAGGGGATGGTGCTGATCAGCTCTTTGAATGACAACGTCAGTTTGCCCACATTCACCTTTTTGTGGCCGCTACCAAGGCGCGATTCCACGAAAAACAGCAGCTCGGAGATCGCAAACAGACCTACGATGGCCAAGATGAAATCAATACCTTCGTAAAGCTCCAGAACGCCAAAGGTATAGCGCTGGGTGCCGGTAGAAATATCGATACCAACGGTGGAGATCATAATGCCCAACGCAGCTGCGATAACGGTTTTCATCGGGTTTTTGCCGGTGATACCGCCCAGTGTGGCAAATGCCAGCACGAACAGAGCAAAGTACTCCGCCGGGCCGAAGGTCAGGGCAAACTTCGCCAGCACCGGTGCCAACATAATCAATCCGATGGTGCCGATCAGTCCGCCGGAAAACGACGCAATGGCTGAGATGGCCAACGCATCGGCCGCCCGGCCTTTCTGTGCCATTGGGTAGCCGTCTAGGCACGTCATCATCGCGGGTTCATCGCCCGGGATGTTCAACAGGATTGAGGAAATCCGTCCCCCGTACATGGCTCCTGCATACACGGAGGTCAGCAAAATCATGGACGTTTCCGGAGGCAAGCCCAGTGTGAATGCCAATGGGATCAGAATGGCGACGCCATTGGCCGGGCCGAGTCCGGGCAAGCAGCCAATCAGAGTTCCGACAAAGGCGCCGAACAGCGCGTACATCAGGTTATACGGGGTGAGAGCTACCGCAAACCCGTCTATCAAAAAACCGAGAGTTTCCATTAGTTGAACTCCAGCAGGCCGGCCGGCAAGCTCAGTGACAAGCCGTAGTTAAACAAACCGTAGACCACCACGGCACTGATCAGACCGGTCAGAAAGGCGCTGCGCGGTGCTGCTCCCATACGCCAACTCAAAGCACCAACGGTCAGAGTTGTGGAGATAACGAATCCCAAAGGCTCGAGAAGTAAGGCGTAGATCACCAGAACGATTACTGAGAACAGAAGTTCCAGAGCGGTTTTGCCCCACGGCCACGGAGTGTCCTGATCCGGTTTTACCATCAAGTAAAGGCTGCCAATGATCAGAATGACCGACAAAATCGTCGGGAAGGTTTCGGGCCCCATGCCATGGGAGCCTCCAAACGGCTCGGGCCATTGCTGCGCCACCCAGCCGTAGGCAACGGCCAGGACCAATAGGCCCAGGCCGAGTACGCGATCATTTAATCCACTCATTTCATCAGCCCGATTTCGCGGGACAGGTCGTTGATTTCCTGCACCTGTTGATGAACGAAGTTTTCAAACTTGTCTGCATCCGGATGGAAGGGAATCAGGCCGTTGCTCTTCATGACTTCTTTCCATTCATCGCTGGCGTACAGGGTATCGATGGCTTCGACCCAGTATTGCTTGGCTTCTTCGCTGGCTCCCTTGGGCATGTAAAAGCCGCGCCAGTTTGGCCCCAAGGCATCGATACCTTGTTCGCGGGCAGTAGGGATGTTGCTGAATTCACCTGGCAGGCGTTCTTCTGACAGCACTGCGAGTACTCGCAAGTCGCCGGACTCCATAAAGCCGGTCGCCTCCGAGATGTCGCCGGTAAAAGCATCAACCTGGCCACCCACCACTTGGGTCATGGCTTCGCCACCGTTGTTATAAGACAGATACGGAATAGACGGCAGGTTCTCGACACCGGCTGCTTTCGCGGCAATCAGAACTTTCAGGTGGTCCCATCCGCCACGGGCACTGCCACCGGAAAACTTTACGGCTCGCGGGTTGGCTTTGCTGGCTTCAAACAGGTCGTTCAGGGTTTTGTAGGGGGAGTTCTTGCCTACGGCAATGATGCCGTAATCCGCGCCCAGCGCACCGACCCACTTCACCATATCGGCATCCAGACCGGGGAATTGTTTTTGCGCCAAGCGTGTGGTGGTTGCCGTAGAAGCCGCGACGATAAGTTTGTCGTCTTTGCTTCGTTTGCTGACCGTGTGCGCATAGGCAACACCGCCACCGGCACCGGCCATGTTGATTGTTTGTACGGTGCCGTCGACCAGCTTGAGCGACTGCATCACGTTGCCAACACTGCGGCAGGTAAAGTCCCAGCCGCCGCCCGGATCAGCGGGTGCCAGGCATTCAACTTTACCGGAAGGCTGCCAGGCCATAGCTGACATGCTGAAGACGGCTGCAGCTGCGAAACTCAGGGTTCGTTTGATAAACATGAATCGTTATCCTTCGCTTGTTGTTGTAGGCACTCCGGCGGAGCTCTGCATGTAGATTAAAAGCCGGTCATCTTGCTAAAAAGTTTGTGGGCGTATTGCCTTTAAAAAAACTAAAGCCCATTAAGTTCATAAAGTTCACGGGCAAAAAGAAGTCTGGTGCTTTAACCTCACTGCTAAATGACAACAAGATCTGATTAAGCTGTGGCAAGAAAAACCAAACTAAAAACCCGAATGATCCTCACGCTGGTGCTGGTTAGCGCCTTGCAGACCGCATTGATTGGCGGTGTGGCGGGCTATTACCTTAGTGAATCCCTGTACAGCGAAATTGGGCACCGTGCTTTGATGGTTGCGAAGACGGTTGCCGCTACACCATCGGTTATCTCAGGGATACAGCAGCGCGATTCCGAGACTCTGAACGGCCTGGCGTCCGCAATGGCGGCCACGAATGAAGCTCTTTTTATTGTGATCGGGGACCACCAGGCGATCAGGCTCGCGCATCCTTCGCCGGATCGAATCGGACACTCGATGGCGGATGATGACGGAGATGATGGCGCAGAAGCTCTGAAGAACGGGCGCGGTTACGTGTCTCGAGCCGTAGGGAATTTGGGGGATACCGTGCGCGGCAAAGCGCCAGTATTCCTTCCTGAAACCGGCGAAATTATCGGTATCGTTTCAGTTGGTTACAGCGTTGCTCAGGTTGGGAATACCATTCAGCGTTACAAGTTTATCTTTTATGGTTTA
Organism: Marinobacter litoralis; assembly: GCF_003336705.1. Taxonomy (GTDB): domain Bacteria; phylum Pseudomonadota; class Gammaproteobacteria; order Pseudomonadales; family Oleiphilaceae; genus Marinobacter; species Marinobacter litoralis. The sequence continues at coordinate 437,375 of NZ_QMDL01000001.1, forward strand.
GTGGGATTAATGCTGATGGTCAGCCTCTTGATCGCGGTGGTGATTGCGGGGCGATTCAAGCGCGAGATTTTTGGATTGGAGCCGGAAGAAATTGCCCGCTTGTTCGAGGAACGCAATGCCACATTGCAATCGGTTCGGGAGGGTATTATTGCCGTTAACCGCGAAGGCATCATCACAACGGTTAACCGAGCGGCCCTTGAAACCTTGGGTTTCGATACCGGCACCTCGCTGGTTGGCCGGCCGATTCATGAGGTTCTGCCCGACAGTGATCTGCTCTCTGTGCTGAAGACCGGTATTCCGGATTTTGACCGGGAAGTTTGGCTCAGAGACCGGCAAATGGTCGTTAACCGGCTTCCGGTTCGGCAAGGTGACGATGTCATTGGCGTGGTGGCCAGTTTTCGGTTACGCGACGAGCTGGACCAGGTCAGCCAACAGCTAACACGCATACAGCAGTATGCGGACACCTTGCGGAGCCAAACCCATGAGTATTCCAACAAGCTGCACACCATTGCCGGCCTGATACAAATCGGTGCCCATGACGATGCCTTGAGTTTGATTGGTCGTGAAACCAGCGATCACCAGAGCCTGATCCATCTGTTGTTGGAGGCGGTGCCGGATCCGGTTATTGCCGGGTGTTTATTGGGTAAATACAACCGGGCCCGAGAGATGGGTTTGCACCTCGACATAGATGCAGGCAGTCAGATGAGCGATATACCAGATGCCTTGCCCAGAGATCAGTTGGTGAGTGTGTTGGGCAACCTGATCGACAATGCGTTGGAAGCAACTCGCCAGCATGCCGGCGAGGGTGGATGTGTAACCCTCTCAATGACAGATCTTGGCCACGAGCTTATCTTTGAGGTGGACGATCAAGGCGTCGGGATTAGTTCGCGCGAACGTGACCGGATTTTCGAGAAGGGTGTAACCAGCAAGGCCGATTCGGGCAAAGAGCACGGCTATGGGCTGTATCTGGTGAAGCAGTTTCTTGATCGTTGGGGCGGTTCGATTACCGTTGAAAGCCTGCCTGCGGGTGGTAGTCGTTTCACGTTATATTTACCGAAGATTCCGGAACCCAGGAGCGCCCATTGAATACGATTCGTATATTGATCGCTGAAGATGATCGCCAGATTGCCGAGATCCAGCGCAGATTTGTCGAACGGTTAGATCACGTTGAGCTTTGCGGGATCGCCCATACGTTGGCGGATGCTCGTGATCTTGTGGATGTGTTAGCCCCGGACTTGATCCTGTTGGATGTCTATTTCCCGGATGGTAGTGGCTTGGATTTATTGAGAGAGCTCAGAGCGCAAGACAGCAGCAGCGATGTCATTCTGATTGCCGCAGCAAAAGAAGTGGATACCTTGCGCAGCGCTTTGCGAGGCGGAGTATGCGACTACATTCTAAAACCTCTCGTGTTCGAACGCCTGGAGGAGGCCGTTAGCCGGTTCCGCGTCCGGCTTGAGCATTTGTCCGGGCTGAATCAGCTGGCGCAAAATGAGGTGGATGCGTTAATCCCGCGCCCAAGTGAAGACGACTCCCAACCTCCAAGTGGTCGGTTGCCTAAAGGCATAGACGCTCTAACGCTTGAAAAAATTCAGGATGTGATCGGTGATGGCGAACCGTGGAGTGCTGAGGCAGTGGGTAATGCGATTGGTGCTTCACGGACGACCGCGCGGCGCTACCTCGAATTCATGGTTGGAGAAGGAAAACTGTCGGCTGAAGTGACCTATGGCAGTGTTGGTCGGCCGGAACGGCGTTACCAGATTGTGGAGTAACCGCTAGAAACAACAAAGCCCGGATCTTTCGATCCAGGCTTTGAGTAGGGAATTCTGGTCGGGACGGTAGGATTTGAACCTACGACCCCTTGCACCCCATGCAAGTGCGCTACCAAGCTGCGCTACGCCCCGTAAACTGCTCGCCGCCAAGAAAAGAGGTTTATCTCAGTGGCTTAGCGGGAGCGAAGTATACGCCAGCCCCAAATAAAAATAAACAGGTGACCGGCGACTTTCTTCAGAACAATCAGCGTAATTTGGTTTCTCTGAGTTTCAGGATGAATTCCGGTGGCTCAAAGGTGTTCGGTTGCGCGCACTTCCAGTACTTATCGAATACGGCGAGGCCGGTTTCGCCCTCCAGTAATATGCCGGGCTCCAGAAAGTGGAAGAGATCCAGATAAGTGTGGACTTCGGTTTTCGATACCCGGCGCACAATGTGTTCCGGGCCCAACTCTGAGGGATGGTTCAGGCCGGAGGCTTCTAGCAAGTTCTGAAGAGCTTCCAGAGTCTTGCAGTGGAAGTTGTACACTCGCTCGCTTTTCAATGGCACGTCCAGTTTGTTGCCTCGGCGGGGGTCTTGGGTGGCTACGCCAGAGGGGCAGCGCCCGGTATGACAATTCAGGGCCTGAATGCAGCCAAGGGCAAACATGTATCCGCGGGCCGCGTTACACCAATCGGCACCCATGGCCAGCGTGCGGGCAATGTTGAAGGCTGAGGTGATTTTTCCGGCGGCGCCAATGGCGATGTCGTCACGAAGGTTGGCACCAACCAGAGTGTTGTGCACCAGTAGTAGCGCCTCGGTCAGAGGCATGCCAATTCGATTAATAAACTCGAGGGGAGCTGCGCCCGTGCCGCCCTCGCCACCATCCACCACGATGAAGTCCGGTTTTTTGCCGGTTTTCAGCATGGCTTTGACAATGGCAAACCACTCCCATGGGTGCCCAATGGCCAGCTTGAACCCGACCGGTTTGCCGCCGGAAAGCTCCCGCAGTTGATCAATGAACTCAATCAGTTCAATGGGCGTGGAAAACGCCGAGTGGCTGGAAGGGGACACACAGTCTTCACCCATTGGCACGCCGCGAGCTTCGGCAATTTCAGCCGTGACTTTTTCGGCGGGCAGAATGCCTCCGTGCCCCGGCTTTGCGCCTTGAGATAGTTTGACCTCTATCATTTTTACCTGGTCTAGGCGGGCATTCTCCTGAAACTTCTCTGGGCTGAATGTGCCATCCGGATTGCGGCAGCCAAAATAGCCTGAGCCAATCTCCCAGACCAGATCTCCGCCGGGCTCTTTGTGGTAACGGGAAATGGAGCCCTCACCAGTGTCATGGTAGAACCCGCCTTTCTTTGCGCCGGCGTTCAGGCTGAGTATGGCGTTGGCAGAGAGCGAGCCAAAGCTCATGGCCGAGATGTTGAACACGCTGGCGCTGTAGGGTTTTTTACAGTTCTTGCCGATCACTACCCGGAAGTCGCTATTGGCCAGTTTTGTGGGGGTTAAGGAGTGGTTCATCCATTCAAAACCTTCCTCATACATCGACAGCTGCGAGCCGAAAGGGCGCTTGTCGAGAACACCTTTGGCCCGCTGGTAAACGATGGTGCGTTGCTCGCGGGAAAAGGGCTGCTCGTCTGTATCCGATTGGATAAAGTACTGGCGAATTTCAGGCCCTATGGATTCGAGCAGATACCGAAAGTTGGCCATGATCGGGTAGTTGCGGCTAACCGTTCGTTTTCGTTGCAAAAGATCCCGAGTGCCAATGCCAGTCAGCACGGCAAAAATGACCGGAAAAATGAACCCGGTACCAGCCCATAACGCAATTGGGAGTGAGATGACCAACCCGGCGATGCTGATGGCGTAAGCGGAATAACGGAAGGGGAAGGTCGTCGTTTTTACCATGAATACCTCTAGGGGCTTTGAAGTGTTAATGCACCAAGTATATGCCAGAGTGGTCTAAGGTCGCCAAGCTGCTGAAAATATATGGGAATAGAGCTCCGTTGTTTTTTCTGTGGTCTATAATTCTGTGGAAGGACGCGACACAAGGCTCACTTTGATGTTTTGAGGTCAAAGTAATAGGATAACGCGCTTGTAATCTTTTAGAGCGGGTGGGAATGACCTGTTCTCCATACATCTTTCAGACATCACACCAAAACCAGGAGGCTCCACGTGGGCGAGGTAGTGAAAGACGAATATCAAACGGACTACGTTGCAGGCCAGGATAATATCAATCCGTTTGGTCTGGACCTGCACAACTGGGTGTTCCCGGTTACTGCAGTCGTTGTAGTGCTGTTTGTCATAGGAACTCTCATGTTTCCGGCTTTGGCCAAGGAAACACTCGATGGAGCAAAGTGGGGAATTATCGCCAGTTTTGACTGGTTCTTCCTGCTAAGCGCCAACATCTTCGTGATAGTGAGCCTTGCGCTTATCTTCATGCCAGTGGGTAAGATTCGTCTTGGTGGGCAGGATGCAAAGCCGGAGTTTACCCGGATTTCATGGTTTGCCATGTTGTTCGCAGCCGGCATGGGTATCGGCCTTATGTTCTGGGCCGTTGCTGAGCCGGTGGCGTATTACACCGGGTGGTATGAAACGCCGTTTAATGTTGAGGCCAACACCGAAGCCGCTCGTGAGCTGGCCATGGGTTCTACAATGTACCATTGGGGCCTGCACCCTTGGGCCATCTATGCGATCGTCGCTCTGTCGTTGGCATTCTTCGCGTTTAACAAGAACATGCCGTTGACCATTCGTTCTGCCTTCTTCCCTCTGCTGAAAGACAGAGTGTGGGGCTGGCCGGGGCACATTATTGATGTGCTGGCGGTTGTGGCGACCATTTTTGGTTTGGCGACGTCTTTGGGTTTTGGTGCGCAGCAGGCCGCTTCAGGCCTGAACTATCTGTTTGATGTGGGTGCGGGCACAAACGTTCAGATGGCCATTATTGTGGGCGTAACGGCTCTGGCATTGATGTCGGTTCTGCGTGGTCTGGATGGTGGTGTGAAGGTGTTGAGTAACATCAACATGATCACCGCAGCGGTATTGCTGGCTTTTATTGTATTTGCCGGTCCGACCATGACCATTCTGGAAACTATTTGGATTACGTCGTCGTCTTACGTGACCAACGTGGTGCCGCTGAGCAACCCGTTTGGCCGTGAAGATTCCGCCTGGATGCAGGGTTGGACTGTCTTCTACTGGGCGTGGTGGATTTCCTGGTCACCGTTCGTAGGTATGTTTATCGCGCGGGTTTCCAAAGGCCGTACGGTGCGTGAATTCGTCACTGCGGTTCTGATCATTCCGACTGTTATTACAACCGTTTGGATGAGTGGCTTTGGTGGTACTGCGCTGGAGCAGATTCAGAATGGCGTGGGTGTACTTGCAGACAAAGGCCTTACGGATGTGTCGCTGGCGACCTTCCAGATGTTTGAAGGCCTGCCGCTGACCGGCATTATCTCCTTCGTGGGTATCATTCTGGTGTTGGTGTTCTTTGTGACCTCATCGGATTCCGGTTCTCTGGTTATCGACAGCATCACGGCTGGCGGTAAAACCGATGCACCGACAGCTCAGCGTGTGTTCTGGGTTGTTATGGAGGGCGCCATTGCGGCTGCGCTGATTTTCGGTGGCGGTGATGATGCACTCGGGGCCATTCAAGCGGTGGCGATCAGTGCTGGCTTACCGTTTACCTTGATCTTGCTGATCATGACGTGGGGCTTGCTGAAGGGGCTTTCCCAAGAGCGGAAACTGCTGATTCAGCGGGGCGAACTGCTCTGATCGACTGAGTAAACATAAAAAACGGAGCTAAAATTGGCTCCGTTTTTTTATGGCTGAAAGAAAGTTTATTACAGTCGGCTGAAGCTTTTCATCGCAAACTGTGCACGTTCACGCGGGCTGAAATGAGGGCGTTTTAATCCTTCGATGGCTTTCAGGCGCGGCATCAAACCACAGCCGTTTGCCATTTGAATCGCCAGGCCGGGGCGGGCATTCAGTTCCAGCAACAAGGGGCCTTGGTGGGCATCGACCACCAAATCCACACCCATATAGCCCAAGCCGGTCGCTTCATAACAGCGGGCGGCCATTTCCAGCATATTCTCCCAAGACTCAATCTGAATGTTCTCGAGAGCCAGCCCGGTGTCCGGGTGGAGCGTAATCGGGCGGTTAAACTGAACGGCGTTCAGGCTTCGGCCTGTGCCAAGATCCAGCCCCACACCGACTGCGCCTTGGTGCAGATTCGCTTTGCCGTCGGAGGCTTTGGTGGCTAGCCTCAGCATGGCCATAACCGGATAACCCTGAAACACGATAATGCGAATGTCTGGCACGCCTTGGAACGAATACTTGGCCAGCGCGGGAGAGGACTCTACTAAGTCCTCCACAATCGCCACATCGGGCGTGCCGGCCAGGGAATAGAGCCCAGCCAGTATGTTGGTCAGGTGCCGCTCCAGCATGGCCACAGGGATTCTCGCCCCCGAGGCCTTAATGAAGTCGTCGCCATCTCGCCCTGTGATCACCGTGATCCCTTTCCCGCCAGAGCCTTTGGCCGGTTTGATGGCAAAGCCAGAGAGGTCTTCAGCCATTTCGCGGAAGTGGGAGATTTCGTGTTGCTGGCGAACCACCTGAAGAAGTTTGGGTGTTTTTACGTCGTACTCACCAACGGCGAGCTTAGTCTTTAGCTTGTTATCGACCAGGGGATACGACGACCGATCATTGTACCGGGCAATGTAATCCACATTGCGCCGGTTCATGTTCAGCATCCCGATTCGGTTTAGCCTGCGTGGGGAGATCCAGTCCATATCAATCGTAGGCCTTCATCGGGGTAAAGCGACGAAGTTCGCTGAGTTTGTAGCCGGTGTATTGGCCCATCAGCAAAATCAGCCCCAGAATCACCAGGTGCAGTTCAGGGAAGTTGAACGTCAAATGGCCTGCCAGCGGTCTGCTCATGGCCAGGTACGCACAAATCGCAACAAACAAACTGCCGGCGCCTTGCACGGCAACTTCTCGGGGGCCTTCTTCTTCCCAGAGGATCGACATGCGTTCGATGGTCCAGGCGATGATGACCGTGGGGAAGAAGGTAACGGTCATGCCGGTGTTGAAGCCCATCTGGTACCCGACAATGCTCAACCCGGCGGTGATGAAGATCACCAATATGATCAGGGCCGAGATTCGGGAAACAAGCAGCAGGTTAAGACTTGAGAGATAGCCCCTGAGCAGCAGGCCGATGGCAACCACAGACAGGAAAGCAATAAGCCCCGGCACCAATGTGGTTTGCACAAAGGCCACGGCGATCAACACTGGCATAAAGGTGCCGGAAGTGCGCACGCCAATGACCATGCGCATGAACGCGACCATTAATGCGCCAATCGGCAGTAACAGTAGCATTCTGAACATGCTCTGTTCTTCAATGGGAAGCTGGTAAAAGCTGAGAGCGCTCAGGCCATTGGAAGCTGCTTCACGTGCAGCTAACTGTAGGGCCGGGATGGTCTGGCGAAGCATGGAAAAGCTAACTTGAGAGTTGTCGCCTCCCACTACGTCCAGTAAGGATTCAGAGCCTTGGCGCCACAGCAGAAGGTTCTCCGGGACACCCTGTTCTGCGGTACGCGGATCAAACGTTAGCCACCGTTCGCCATCGTATATTTGTATGAAAGGAACCAGATGTTGGCGCCGGCGTGCATCTTCAAGCTTCAGAGCATCCGCCGTGCGAGCCGCGATACCGGCATGATTCAGCATTCTAACCAGAATCTGCAGGTAGTTTTCATCAGAGACCAGCATGGTGGAATTCTGAGTGCGGTTGTCTGGCTGCATAAGGGTGATCAGTTCCCGGGTCAGGCTCTCCGGGGAACTGGAACGTTCCGTTGCCTGGTTAAGCAGTTCTCGAACGGCAGTTGCCTGAGGTTCTTCCCAAAATACCGTTTGGGGTTGGGGCGGGCGTTTAGGCGGCTGCTGAACGATTGATTCATCAGGCACGAACTGTGTTTTGAAATAAAGGGTTTGTGGGCCGGTTACTTCGCGTTTGGTCCACTCGGCGCGTCGGCTGCCGTTGTTCTCAAGTATAGAAAAACCGTATCCGGGCGAGGCCGCCTGCTCGGTTAAAATGCGAAACCCGGGAGGTTGTTGCGGTACATGCAAGTTAACCTGAGCTGATTCGCCGTAGCCTTGGAAGTCCACACGGGCTTCAACCATCCACACCGGTTGCTGTTCGCCGGTCATCCAGGGGATGCCCATTTCGAAGTGACGCCACGTTGCCACAGATAGCCCTGCGGTAATAAGCAGAAAAACGGCAACATAAAATGGAATCCGGGACCTCACGGTCATGCGTCATCTCCCTTTGGGGCTTTTTTGAGGTAGCTTTTAGGGAGTTCGGTAGCGAACTCTTTGCCGACATCAATCAACATGACGTCGCGTAATACGTTACGACCAATTAATACTTCGTAGGTTAGATTGGTACGATCGGCAAGTGTAAATTCGGCAACTTGCTCGTGATCGCCAATGGCAAACTGAAGCTCAACAACCACTCGTCGCTCCGCTTCATCTGCGGCGGACTGGATAATTTTGACGCGGCGCGAGATTTCTTTTTCCAGAGTGACCCACTCTTCACCGGAGCTGCCGGGAACCGGTACTTCAAATCGCACCCAGTTGCCGCCATCACGCTCAAAGCGCTTTACATTTCGGGTGTGTATCGAGGAAGTTTCCGCGCCGCTGTCAATCCGCGCGGTGTATACCGTCTTAGCATCTGCAAGGAACAGTTTCTCGACTTCTCCCACCACAACCTTGCCCTTCAGGCGATCAGCCCGGCCGGTGTCTTTGGGAACCGGGGGGCAGCTTCGTTGGACCGTGGGCGGACAGACGGGCTTTTCAACTTGCGTAGCGATAGCATCCAGAATGGTTTGTGTGGATTGCTTCTGGTGGCCGAGTAGCTGTTCTTGGCGAACTCCGGCGTTGTTTTCCATTGTCACCATCGTAGCTCGCTGTTTGTTTAGCGACGCACGAATGTCATCGACCCCTTCCTTGGGGACCATAAAATATTGGTCCGCCGTGCATCCGGACAAAGTAAAGAACAGTGCTGTCATGCCGAACGCTAATAGTGGTCGAGGTTTGAAGAACCTGTCACCCATGAATATCCCCTGAAGTGGCTGCTCAATTTATCGGCCGTGGAGTTTGTGCCGATGAGCCTTCATTGTGTTGTCGATTAGGGGGAGAAGTATACTACAAGCTGCATGTCCAGCGCCTTTACAGATGGTTAAGGCGCCGGCTTATTTGCCAAGAAATGAACCCGTTCCTAGGGTGGTTTCGGATCGCAAGTATTCTTGAATCACTGGTGAACAATTCAGATAGAATAGGAGCAGTTCACGCTGGATGTCCTGGTCTTGAATCCGGGAGGCATAGCTGATGACTTCTTTGAGCGTTTCGTCACTTACTGCGGGGTTTTCCGGTGCCACAAAGGCGTGATCGTAGCGGTCACGCAACAACTGGTTTAGCCGTTCCAGATGAAATTCACCCGTATGGGTTATGTGAGGCAGCATCTTGGCACCGCTGCGCTGCCCAGCCCATTGCGCCCAGCAGGCTCCTTCTGCAGGCTCGTCGGCTTGCAGGAATTCCGAGCCCAGTTTTCTCCAGAGTTCTTTTAACATGCTCTTGTCCTGAAGGTGAGCATTTGGCTGGTTTGCCATCAAAAAGTGAACGGCAGTTTCATTCTTTTTAGATTAATTTACATGCTACGTCTAGAGCGACTTCAGTGAATTGCGTTAAATGCCAAGCAGTCGAGGCTGTGACTGAGGTGCTTTTCCAATTTCCCCAAAAAACAGATCTCTGGGTTAGACTGTGAGGCTTTGGCGGTTTATGGCCGCCTGGATTCACCCGATGCATGTTGCAGGAGTTGCCGCCAGTGGTAGAGGGATTCGCTCAATTCAGTACAGCTAACCCAGCGATGATATTGGGAGGAGTTGCGGTTCTGCTGGGCGCTTGCTGCGGCCTGCTTGGCCTGTTGGTGAACAGAACCTCCCGGTTGAATGCGGCTCACCAAGCACAAGCGCTCCATGAGCAGACGGTTCAGTATCTGGAAGCGGCCATCGCGGAAAAGCAGGAGCGTGCAGATAAACTGGAGCGCGCCGTAGAAAGCTGGCGGGATCAGGTTGCGGCTCTGAAGGCTGATCTGCGTGAACAACAGGTTACGCTGGACAAAGAACGCCGGGCCGCCAACGAAAAACTGGAACTGTTGGAAAAGAACCGGGACAGTCTCAAGCAGGAATTCGAAAATCTGGCGAACCGGATCTTCGACCAGAAAAGCGAGCGCTTCAGTCAGCAATCGAAAACCAGTTTGGACTCTTTGCTGAATCCGTTCCGGGATCAGCTTCAGGATTTCCGCAAGCGGGTGGAAGATGTTTACACCACCGAAACCCGAGATCGCCAAGCCCTGCGCAGCGAAATCAAATCACTGCAGGATCTGAACCGGCAGATTACCGAAGAAGCCGCTAATCTGACTAAAGCGCTGAAAGGCGATAAAAAGGTGCAGGGTAACTGGGGCGAATTGATCCTCGAGCGGGTGCTGGAACGTTCTGGCTTGCGCAAAGGTATCGAGTACGAAACCCAGGGCAGCTATAGAGATAACGATAATCAGCTGTTGCGTCCGGATGTCATCGTGCATCTGCCAGATCAGCGTAACCTGGTGGTTGATTCAAAGGTGTCTCTGGTGGCCTACCAGGAGTGGGTGATTGCCGAGGATGATGAAGCTCGAGAGCATGCTCTGAAGCAACACGTTGAAGCGGTCAGGAATCATATTCGCACCCTGAGCGAGAAGGATTACAGCCAGCTCAATGGATTGCATTCGCCTGATTTCGTGCTTCTGTTCATGCCCATCGAGCCGGCCTTTGTGGCCGCTTTTCAGCAAGATGATAACTTGTTCGCTGAAGCATTCGAGAGAAAGATTATTGTGGTAACGCCAACCACGCTGTTGGCGACCTTGCGCACGATTGAAAATATCTGGCGTTATGAGCGGCAAAGCCAGAATGCGCGCCGCATTGCCGAACGCGCGGGCGCTGTGTACGACAAGCTTAGAGTCTTCGTGGAGGCCATGGAAAGGCTTGGTAGCCAACTGCATACGGCACAGGGTACGTATGATAATGCGATGAATACCCTGACCCGAGGCCGTGGTAATCTAATCTCGCAGGCTAACCGGTTTGTGGAGTTGGGTGTTCGGGTGAAAAAGGAACTGCCGAAAAGTATTGTGGAGCAAGCCGAAGTCGATACTGACGATGCCGAGCGTGTGGAAGAACCCGAATCGCGCCGTGAACCAGAGTCAGCAGACCTGTATTCAAGCGACACCGAGAGTCATCAGGAGCAGTAGTATGTTGTTAACACGAAAGCGGTGTACGCCGGTGGCCCGTTCATGGCTTGCTGGATTGGTGTTGTCTTCAACGTTATTGTGCACGGGGCAAGCGCAGGCACTGGAGCCGGAGCACGAAGTACGCAGGCTTATGCTGGCCACAGAAGAGGCCGTCAGCGCAGAGCGATGGAGTGAGGCGGGTGAATACCTGAACCGTCTTCAGACCATGAAAGCCGAAAAGCCCGCGGAATACCTGTATTACCGTGGCCGAGCCATGTTGCAAGCCAAACACTTCAATGAAGCGCGCTCTGCGCTTGAAGGGTACGTTAGCCGGGTCGGAGCGGAAGGTAAGCACTATCAACAGTCGCTGACATTGATTACGGATATTGAAAAGCAAAGCAAAGCCAGTGCCCGTGCGTTGGTTGAAGGTAAAGTGAACGCCCGAGAGCCAGTGGCAGTGATTGAACCTGCCGGTGGTGAAAACCTGGACACCTTGCGTAAGTTGTATCTGGCCAAAACCGACCGGGAAGCACTGACCATTCACCTGAATGCCTTGTTGGATGCTAACGGGTGGCGCAAAGACAAAGCCGTTGTGCGTTTGGACCGGCCGGCGGATATTCAATATCGTGTGACGATTAATGGCAGTGAACTCACAATCCAGCAGGTACGGCGGGAAATCGACGGTACTCTGGTGCGAAAAACCAGCCCGCTACCGGTTTACGGTGTGAATCCTCAACCTCGCTGGGACTGCCAGGCTGTGGTTGGCGCTTGCTGGATATACGATCCTCGGGACGGTTCGCGATTGTTCCAGCTTGCACCTAATCAATCGAAGGTGAGTGAAATTGCCCAAACCTTGGGGCGCCTCATTCGCAACCTTCAGCAGGGTAGTGCCGGCAACTGACCGCTTAGGTCATAGCCAGATTGCCCCGTTCGCCATCACGCCAGGCGCCCGGGGTAACACCCGTCCACTTCTTGAATGCACGGTGAAAGGTGGACGGTTCGGTAAAGCCCACCCGCTCGGCAATGTCGTTGATCGGCAAGTCTTGATGGCTCAGGTAATAGATGGCCATATCCCTTCGCAGTAAATCTTTAATCTCCTGAAACGACGTATTTTCCTGCTTCAATCGACGTCTCAAGGTCTGTGGGCTGGTGTGCAGTTCTTGGGCTATCCAGTCAAAATCCGGCATGGGTTTGGAAAAGTCCCGGCCAATCAAACCACGAATGCGGCCTGTCCAGGTGTTGCTTTCGTCAGGGCGGGATAACAAATCCGCCGGCGAAGTTTTCAGGAATTGGCGCATCTCGGGCTTGTCGCGAATCACCGGAGCCGACAGAAAGCGTTTGTTGAAGGTGAGGGCTGTGCAGTCTGATTCGAACGCCAGTGGGCAACGGAAGATGTGCCTTAATTCATCACCATGTTCAGGCTTTGGGTAATGGAATTCGGCTTTTTCCAACTCCACAGGTTGCCCGATCAGCCAACTCACCAGCCGGTGCCAGATCACCGGTAGGCTCTCCTGAAGGAAATGGTCCGGGTCGCAGTATTCACCTTCAATTATCGACACCAGCCGCGCACTGTTTTCGTGAACCTCAAGCTTCATGCCAGCCATGGGTTCGAATAGGCGGGAAAACTCGTACGTTTGCCGCAATACCTCTTCTAAAGTCTGGCAGTTGATGGCCAACTCACACATGGTCGCAAAGGTGCCTGTTCGGGCCCGCCTTGGCCCTAGGCCCATAAACTCGTCTCCGGTTCTGGTCCAGATCACTTGCATCAAACGGCTGAATTGGTCGTTGTTCACCCGGGCTTTTTCGATACGTAGAAGGTCTGGTGAAATCCCGGCTTCAAGCAACATCTCGCGAACATTGAAACCCAAGCGTTCCACGCCTGTGAGAGATGCTTCAACAAAGTGTTTGGAAACTGTAAGGGCAGACATAAACGAACCTTTTGTGAGACGCCATTCATCATAAGTACACCGTAAGACAATGCAACCGCTTGAATGACTGCAAAGATGGAAGATTTTGCCAATGGGATTGGCCAAAGGGGTAGTTGGCCGAGGCCGGAAAAACCGGCAGCATGAGATCATCGACTAATAACGACTAACAAAACGACAGGAGATTGCCGTGACAGCCCCGCTCAAAGAACTGAAAGTCCTCGATTTCAGCACGCTATTGCCTGGGCCCTACGCCACCATGATGTTGGCGGATATGGGCGCTGAAGTGCTTCGGGTAGAAGCGCCGGATAGAGTGGACTTGGTGAAAGTGATACCGCCGTTTGATGGCAAATTCAGCACAGCGTATTCCTACTTGGGGCGCGGAAAGCAAACCTTAGAACTTAACCTTAAGCAAGAAGGCAGCGCAGACAGGATTAAAGAGCTGGTAAAAGAGTACGACGTGGTGGTGGAGCAATTCCGCCCCGGTGTAATGGACCGACTCGGAATCGGTTACGAAACTCTCAAGGCGATTAATCCCAAGTTGATCTATTGCGCTATTACCGGCTACGGCCAAACCGGCCCCTACAAAGACCGCGCCGGCCACGACATCAACTACCTTGCCATCTCTGGTGTCGCCAGCCACTGTGGTCGAGCCGACAGCGGGCCACCGCCTATGGGTATTCAGATCGCCGACGTGGCTGGCGGCTCCCACCACGCGGTGATGGGCATTCTGGCAGCCGTTATCCGCCGCCAGCAGACCGGTGAGGGCGCTTTCGTGGATATCAGCATGACGGATGCCGCCTTCGCCATGAACGCCATGGCGGGCGCCGCAGCCATAGCAGGCGGCCAGACCCAGAAGCCTGAGAGTGGCATGCTCAATGGCGGCACCTTCTACGACTACTACCAGACCAGTGATGGCCGTTGGTTATCTGTGGGAAGCCTGGAGCCACAATTCTCGGCGCGCTTGTGCGATGCCCTGGAAATCCCCGAGATGAAGAGTTTTGCTCTTAGCCAGAACCCGGAACAGCAGCAGGCATTAAAGAAAGCCATAAAGCAAAAAGTAGCTGAAAAAACCTTTGCGGAATGGCGCGAGATTTTTGCTGAGGTGGATGCTTGTGTGGAGCCCGTGCTGACGATTGAGGAGGCGGCGGAGCATCCTCAGATGGTCGCACGTGGAATGGTTGTTGAGAAAGATCGGGGGGATGGTGTGGGGCAGAGGCAGATGGGGCTGGCTATAAGGTACGCTTAATCGTACTACCTAAAAGCGACAAAAAAGGAGGGTTACCCCTCCTTTTTTGTCTTTAACGTTACATTTACAGTTATTGCGGCCCTTGGTCCTGTTGTTGAGCTTGCGTTCCGAAGAACGTGATCACATCATTTGCGATTTCCGCAAATGCACTCAGTGGCTGAGCCGTCACCACCGTTGAGTGGTTGCCCGAAGCAAGGCGCTTCACTTCAACCGTTTGCCCTGACGTTGCGCCTGAATCTTCTAGCGCGTAGATCAGTGGCTCGGTTCCCGCAAGTGGGGCAGGTTTCGCAAGGCCGAGTGGCGCTGTGTAGCCTTCAATGCTATTGAGTGCTTCGCCGTATGATTTATCCGCGGCAACAGGGACTGTCTGATCCTTAGTTTTGATGTCGGTACCATTGCCGTACACTTCATTTATGTATACGGGAGTGGTGGAAGCTAGAGATGCAGCAAAGTTAAGCGGTTCTGCGCTATCTATAGATGCTTGGGCTACATTGAGGAATAGCTCGAGTTCTCGGCTGCCCTGAGTAAGGCCAGCTTTCGCTAGTTGGCCTAAGACAGTCGGGCTGATGCTTGGTGAGTTCTCTAACAGCTTGGCAACCCCGGCTCCCGGTGTGATTAGAGCTGCTGCTGTGATTTCGTTGATACTAGTATTACCAAGAGTTTCAACTTGCGCCGCTCCATTTGCGACGGAAACAAAGGTTGTGCCAACAATGCCACCTAGAGAGTGTCCGGCGAAGAATAGCTTGCTGTCGCCTCCTACGTCGATGTCGTCTCCGGCGGTGCCGTTATCATCAAGATCGAGGCCATTTAGGCTAGGAAGGCTGGCATTAAGATTGAGCAGGTCGACCACCGCTTGGCGTAGGTTGTCCCTAGCAACGGGTAAATTGCTGAGATTTAGGAAAAACTGACCTGATGAGCCGACGGCTTGGTCTGCATCGAGGGAGTACGTCATGCGTACAGGCGTACCATTCTTCTGGCCCCAGCCGAAGTGTCTTTCGTTGACCGGAAGCGGACTGTCTACGATCTTACCCGTGCTAGGGTCTAGAGCTTTATCAGCACCAAATGCGAGAGATGGGTCGACACCGCCAGTAGCTAGTGTTGGCGCAATGCCATGGTGTGGCAGGTCCATTGCTACAGTTACGAAACAGTTGTCTGCCAGTTGGTTGCCAAGAGCTAGGCTATGAGAGCGGTTTCCAAAAATACCGTGCTGGTAAATTACAACGTTCCACGGTTTGGCGGCTTCGCACTTATTCTCATCTGGCACAGAAAGCATTAATGGGACACTTACGTCTCCCTGCTTTTCAGCAAAGGGGTACTTATATGTCACTTTGTCCGAGGGGGGGGTTGCGCCGGTAGAGTCGATTTCATCGCCAAGCTTGCTCGACGCGACCCATGGGGCGTTGATAGCTTCAGGGTTGGATTCTGTTGGGATGCTTAGATAGTAAGGCAGTGTAATACCCCCTACTAGGATATCTGTGGGCTTAGCACTTTGCCCCAGTGCTGCTTGTGCAGGTATGCGCCCAGGGAACACTGAAATGGTGCTTGGTGCTGGGCTGCTAACTCCTAGACTCGGTAAGTTGAGTTGCGCTGCAGTCCCGGCTGCAATTTGTGCTAGTGATGGACTTGCCGCTTCAGCTTGTCCAACTGCCGTTTCTGCTGCAGTCTTAAGGCGGGTGTACTGTTCAGTTGGAGAAAGCTCGCTCCAGCTGTCCAAATTGCTAACCAACGTCTGCAATATTGCGCCTTGGCGAGTTTGTGTTAGCCCGTTCCGGTAAAAGAATTGTGCTGGTGCTGCAGCGGTTTCCAGAACGTCAGTGGTTCCGCCAGTTGTAAAAGTTAATGCTAGAGAAATGCTGTCATTGCCAAGTGCAGGGAGGCCAACCTGCTTGCGCACGGTGTTCGTTACATTCTCAAAATAACCGCCTGCCAGTTGTTCCCAGCTGTTGATAGCAGGAATTAGCGGAGCGAGCTGCTGACTGATCAGATCAGCTGGGCTTTCGGCCGTAGAAATGTTGTTGTATACCGGGTCGTTAATGAGCGGGTCTCCGTCATAGTCAACAATCTCGTTAGTGACAACAACCAGATATTTCTTTTTGGGATCTAGAGGCTGAAGAGGTGTAATTCTCAGTGCATTGTCGGTTCCGCCGTCGAGGCTAATAACCTCTACGCGATACTCCATCGCTTTCTCTTGCAGTTGTTTGCCGATGTCCATGAGTTGGGCGCCGAGTGTAGGCTTGGCGGCGTCCGGAGTATCGGGATTGGCAAGTGCTGCTTTCAACTCCTGAGCTGTCTTCAGCAAAATTCCTAGATCAAAAGTTGGGGTTTCTCCGGGAAGAATCACGCCTTCCGGCAGAGTGATGCCGTTCGCATCTGCGAGCTTCATGTAATGATCTGAGTTATTCAGAAGTGCATCGCCACCAGGGAAGTCTAACCCTAAGAGAAAAACGTTCTGCGTCGGATTAGGGATAAGGCTTCCATCTTGTTCAATAAGAACTCGGCCGTCCACTGAGTCTTTTTTGATGGTCCCAGACAGCTTGATATCGAACTGAGCGACTGTCGAAGCGCCGTCTAGAGCGTCTAAACCGATCGTAACAGCGTTATCGCTAGATCCCGCCATGGTGCCGTCGGCTGCAAGTTCTTGAGCGAAGAGAATGTCGTTAGGTGTTGGAAGTTGCTTAGTCGCGGGATTAAAAATCGGCCAAGTCTTCCCGTCAATAGAAGAATCTTTGTATTTCGGGCTCGGGTTAGCGTTTTTGTCATTGCTGCCACTGTCAAAGCAGCCCGTTAACCCTAGGGTAGAAGCCACGGCAAGACTTATTAGAGTTTTCTTGAACATGGGTGGAACCTTTTCCTGTTGTTGTATCGTTATATCCGGCTTAGACGGAACCGGTCGGCCCCTGAATTCCGCTCTTTTGCCTGTTCTGCTTATTTGTCTGAAATCCTAGCCAGCGCGTTAAGCCAATTTCTGTAGCATCGACTATAGCGACACCTTGGCAAGTGTTGATCAGCCAAAAGTGTGATTCTGCGTTGCAACTCCTTCCTCGCACAGTTGGAGTAGCCTCTTTGAAAAATAGAGCCCCTTTAAGGGTTTGTCGAGTTAAGGGGCGCTGCAGTTGCGGGATTTAACAAATTGTTTCGAAAATGCCCAGAATGTTCCATAAATTCTCGCTAGCAAGGTCATAGATTGTTTCGCCTTCTGTCGCATCCCTCGCGTGTCGAAATTTCTGGTAAACTCTCGCTTCCTTTATAAGCAGGGCCACTTTGGCGGTTCTGCGCACTTCCATAATCAGAAAGCTGATGAGGCGACTATGACCACCGTAATCCGCCAGGACGACCTGATCGAAAGCGTAGCTGACGCGCTGCAGTTTATTTCCTATTACCACCCGAAGGATTTCATTCAGGGCGTGTACGAGGCCTACAAGAGGGAAGAGTCTCAGGCGGCGAAAGACGCCATGGCCCAGATTCTGATCAACTCCCGTATGTGTGCCCAAGGCCACCGCCCGATCTGTCAGGACACCGGTATCGTGACCGTGTTCGTGAACATCGGTATGGATGTGAAGTTCGAGTGCGACATGGCGCTGGACGACGTAATCAACGAAGGTGTTCGCCGCGCCTACACCCATCCGGACAACGTACTGCGTGCATCCGTATTGGCTGATCCGGACGGCAAGCGCCAGAACACCAAAGACAACACCCCCGCCATCATTCACTACAAGATGGTTCCGGGTAACACCGTCGAAGTTCACGTGGCAGCGAAAGGCGGCGGTTCTGAGGCCAAGTCCAAGTTTGCCATGCTGAACCCGTCTGACTCGGTTGTAGAGTGGGTTCTGAAAATGATTCCGCAGATGGGTGCTGGCTGGTGTCCGCCTGGCATGCTGGGTATTGGTATTGGTGGTACCGCTGAAAAGGCCATGGAACTGGCGAAAGAATCTCTGCTGGACCCCATCGACATTCACGAGCTGCAAGAGCGCGGTGCCTCTAACCGTGCCGAAGAGCTGCGTCTTGAGTTGTTCGAGAAAGTGAACGATTTGGGTATTGGTGCTCAGGGCCTGGGTGGTTTGACCACGGTTCTGGATGTGAAGGTAAAAGATTACCCGACTCACGCCGCCAACAAGCCGGTAGCAATCATTCCGAACTGTGCGGCGACTCGTCACGCGCACTTCACGCTGGATGGCACTGGCCCGTCTCTGCAAACGCCGCCGAGCCTGGACGACTGGCCGGAAATTACCTGGGAAGTGGGTGAGAACGTTCGCCGCGTGAACCTGGATACCGTTACGCCGGAAGACGTAAAAGACTGGCAGCCGGGTGAAACGGTTCTGCTGTCTGGCAAGATGCTGACCGGCCGTGATGCCGCGCACAAGAAGATGGTTGATATGATCGAGCGCGGTGAAGAGCTGCCGGTGGATCTGAAAGGCCGCTTCATCTATTACGTTGGCCCGGTTGATCCTGTGGGCGAAGAAGTGGTTGGCCCGGCTGGCCCCACCACCGCCACCCGTATGGACAAGTTCACTGACACCATGCTGGAGAAAACCGGTTTGACCGGAATGATCGGTAAAGCCGAACGCGGACAGGTTGCCATCGACGCTATCAAGAAGCACGGTGCGGTGTATCTGATGGCTGTGGGTGGTGCGGCTTATCTCGTTTCCAAAGCTATCAAGGGTGCTGAAGTGGTGGCCTTCGAAGAGTTGGGAATGGAAGCGATCTACGAGTTTGAAGTGGAAGACATGCCGGTAACCGTGGCAGTCGATTCTCGTGGTAGCTCTGTGCACCAGACCGGCCCGGTCGAGTGGCAAGAGAAGATTATCGCAGCCAAGGCTGTGTAATCTGAGTTTTCTGCTTTAATCAGTGCGGCCCTGAGCGATGGTTCAGGGTTGCCACTGAAACCTTTTCATAGACACCTTTCCTTTGTTTACTTCTACCCCTTCCAATCGCAGCTTTTCAGTTTGCAGTTGACGGGTTTCGGTACCTTCAGGAAAAGCAATTTGGCCG
This sequence comes from Marinobacter litoralis, assembly GCF_003336705.1. Classification (GTDB taxonomy): domain Bacteria; phylum Pseudomonadota; class Gammaproteobacteria; order Pseudomonadales; family Oleiphilaceae; genus Marinobacter; species Marinobacter litoralis. The sequence continues at coordinate 456,597 of NZ_QMDL01000001.1, forward strand.
TTGCTCCGGAGTACTCGGTGCCAGGGGATGCTGTGGCCGGCGGGCAATTTGCCCAGTGCCTGGCCAACAAAGCGGGCTTGGCGACCAAGGCCCGCCATCGCGGCAACCTGACCGTAGCTGGCCACGTTCCCCGGAGGGATTGCGGCCACTACCTGCCAGATTTTTTGTTCTTTGGTGGGTTCGTTTTCAAACTCGTCCACGTAGAACTCCGCTGTTTCGCAGACTAGAGGCGAAGTGCGCCGTCTACTTCGATCATACGACCAGACACATAATCGTTCTCGAAGATGAACGCGGCAGCTGAAGCGATTTCTTCAGGCTTGCCCATACGCTTGAGCGGGATGCCTGCGGTCATTTTTTCCAGTGCTTCCGGCTTCATGGAGGCGGTCATTTCGGTTTCGATGAAACCTGGCGCGATGCCCATGCAGCGAATGCCGTAACGAGCCAGCTCTTTCGCCCAAACCGGGACCAGTGCAGACACGCCGGCTTTGGCGGCAGAGTAGTTGCTCTGACCCATGTTGCCCGCACGAGAAATAGAGGCGATGTTGATGATCGCGCCTTTGTCGCCGTTTTCGATCATACGGGTAGCGGCTTCACGGCCACACAGGAAAACGCCGGTGAGGTTGACGTCGATAACCGACTGCCACTGGCTCAGCTCCATACGCTTCTCAAGCTTGCCGTCTTTGTATTTAACCATCAGGCCGTCGCGCAGGATGCCGGCGTTGTTGATCAGGCCGTTGAGCTGGCCGAAGTCGTCAACGATCGCTTTAAATGTATTCTCAACATCTTCTTCTTTGGCCACGTTGCAGACGTAGGCTTTGGCTTCAACGCCGGCTGCTTTGCAGGCTTCAACCGATTCGGCCAGCTTGTCTTCCATCAGGTCGATCAGCGCCAGTTTGGCGCCTTTTGCCGCCAGGTATTCGGCCATTGCACGGCCCAGGCCCTGGCCGCCGCCGGTAATTGCGATTACGGAGTCTTGAAGTTTCATAGTTTGCCCTTAGTTAGTTTCTCAGTGATGGTAAGAATTAACTGTGTGCCCGTGGCTTTGAGTCATTATTTGTATGGCGCGGAGTATACCAGACGTTGCCGAACACACATTCACGATCTCGAGGCCAATATGCCGGTTTTTCTGTTTCTTTTTATTGTTATGCCCGTTGCCGAACTGGTGGTGCTCATCAAAGTAGGGGGCATGATTGGTGCTCTAAATACCATTGCGTTGGTATTTTTAACGGCCATTATTGGTGCCTGGCTGCTCCGTAAGCAGGGCCTGCAGACCTTGTTGAGGGCGAACCAGCGTCTCAATAGCGGTGAGCTGCCGGCGAAAGAAGTAGCGGAAGGTCTGATTTTGGCGGTGGGCGGTGCCATGCTGCTTACGCCGGGCTTTATTACCGATGCCTTTGGCTTCTTTTGCTTGCTGCCGGGAACACGGCACTGGCTCGCCGGTCAGGCGATGAAGCGGATGGTGGTTGCAGGGCAAAGCCGAAGCTTTCATTTTCAGGCTGGCGGTTTTGGTTCGGGGCCCTTCGGGCCGCAGCGTCCATTCGATCGTGATGCCGGCGGCGACATCATCGAAGGCGAGTATCAGGACCAGACGGAATCTGACCGGGACAGGCTGGAAAAAAAGTAAAAATTTTTCGTTGGGGGTGTTGAAAACGTTTCAGGCAGCCCCATTTAAGTTGCACAGATTCGCCGCGGGTCGAAAAGCTCTGACTATCAGATGTTTGGAGACCGGGCAGTTTGTCAGGTTGGGGTGTCCCGACCAGACATTTTTTAACAAGCAATTGTCATTGCCACATTAATCTGACTATTGGAGAAACCGAGCAATGAAGATTCGTCCGCTACACGACCGTGTTGTTGTGCGCCGTAAGGAAGAAGAAGAGAAAACTGCAGGTGGCATCGTGCTGCCGGGTAACGCGAAAGAGAAGCCGTCTCAGGGTGAAGTAATCGCTGTGGGCAACGGCCGCATTCTCGAAAATGGCGAAACTCGTTCATTGGCAGTCAAAGTGGGTGACACCGTTGTTTTCGGCCAGTACGCCGGCAATACCGTGAAGGTAGACGGTGAAGAGCTGCTCATCATGAGCGAGAACGATATCTACGGCGTGCTTGAGTGATCGCCTAAGCGATACGCACGAACGAACATTTATCCGATCGATCAAATTTCGGTTTAACGAACAGGAATTAGAGACATGGCAGCAAAAGAAGTTCAGTTTGGTGATAGCGCCCGCAAGCGCATGGTAAAAGGTGTAAACATTCTGGCTGACGCCGTGAAGGTTACCCTGGGCCCCAAAGGCCGTAACGTGGTTCTGGAAAAGTCTTTCGGTGCTCCGACCGTAACCAAAGACGGTGTATCTGTTGCGAAAGAGATCGAGCTGAAAGACAAGTTCGAGAACATGGGCGCGCAGATGGTTAAGGAAGTTGCTTCCCAGGCCAACGAAACTGCCGGTGACGGTACCACTACTGCAACCGTTCTGGCTCAGGCAATTGTTAGCGAAGGCATCAAAGCCGTCACTGCTGGCATGAACCCGATGGACCTGAAGCGCGGCATCGACAAGGCGACTGCTGAAGCCGTTAAAGCGATCCGTGAAATGGCGACTCCTTGCGACGACAGCCGCAACATCGCTCAGGTAGGTACCATCTCTGCCAACGGCGACGAAACGATCGGCCGTATCATTGCAGACGCAATGGAGCGTGTTGGTAAAGAAGGCGTGATCACCGTTGAAGAGGGCCGTGGTCTGGAAGACGAGCTGGACGTGGTTGAAGGTATGCAGTTCGACCGTGGTTTCCTGAGCCCGTACTTCATCAACAACCAGGACAACATGTCTGCAGAGCTGGACGACCCGTTTATCCTGTTGGTAGACAAGAAGATCTCCAACATCCGCGAACTGCTGCCAGTACTGGAAGCTGTTGCGAAAGCGGGTAAGCCGCTGCAAATCATCGCCGAAGATATCGAAGGCGAAGCGTTGGCCACTCTGGTAGTGAACAACATGCGCGGTATCGTGAAAGTGAACGCGGTTAAAGCGCCTGGCTTTGGTGACCGTCGTAAGGAAATGCTGCAGGACATCGCTATTCTGACTGGCGGTACTGTGATTTCCGAAGAAGTGGGTCTGACTCTTGAGAACACCACTTTGGATGACCTCGGCACCGCTAAGCGTGTGAACGTCACTAAAGAGAACACCACCATCATCGATGGCGCTGGTGCTCAGGCTGACATCGAAGCCCGTGTTGAGCAGATCCGTAAGCAGATCGAAGACAGCTCTTCCGATTACGACAAAGAGAAGCTGCAAGAGCGCGTAGCCAAGCTGGCTGGCGGTGTTGCGGTTATCAAGATCGGTGCTGGCTCTGAAGTTGAAATGAAAGAGAAGAAAGCCCGTGTTGAAGACGCACTGCACTCGACCCGCGCTGCCGTTGAAGAAGGCATCGTTGCAGGTGGTGGTGTCACTCTGATTCGCGCTATCGCAGCTCTGGATAACGTTGACGCGATCAACGAAGAGCAGAAAGCCGGTGTGAACATTCTGCGCCGCGCTATGGAAGCGCCTCTGCGTCAGATTGTATTCAACGCAGGCGGTGAATCTTCTGTAGTGGTTGCGAAGGTTCGTGAAGGTGACAAGGCCTTCGGTTACAACGCAGCAACTGAAGAATACGGCGACATGCTGGAAATGGGTATTCTTGACCCAGCTAAAGTTACCCGTTCTTCCTTGCAGGCTGCTGCATCTGTAGCGTCTTTGATCATCACCACTGAGGCGATGGTTGCTGACGAGCCGGCTGAAGAAGGTGCTGGCGGTGGTATGCCAGACATGGGCGGCATGGGTGGAATGGGTGGAATGGGCGGCATGATGTAAGCATCATGTAACTCATTCGCTCGCGTCCATCGCGTTCGAAAACCCCGAAGGTCTCTGGCTTTCGGGGTTTTTTGTTGGCGGGCCAGAACTCCGCCGAGGTCATAGTAGACGCGTTACCGCGTACTAAAGGATCGATAACCTCAGGGATGTTAGTTGCCAAGGAACATGCCTGTTATATAATGCGGGCTATGAATAATCCCACCAGCAATCGTCGCGGACGAAAAACGAGCAAAAGCCAGTTGGCCGATGGCGAGTACACAATCGACGACCTCGCGCGCCGCTGCAGTACCACTGTGCGTAACATCCGAGCTTACCAAGACCGAGGGATTCTCGAGTCTCCTGAAAAGCGCGGGCGTTTGGGCGTTTACTTTGACTCGCATGCCGCTCGACTCGATATTATTAATAACCTGCTAGATCGTGGGTATTCCATTGATAATATCCGCGAGTTGCTCGCTGCATGGACCGACGGACGAAACCTAGAGGACATCTTGGGCTTGGAGAAAGCGATCGCGCTTGCTTTTTCAACCGAAGCGCCCCGAGAGTATAGTCTTGCGGACCTCGTTAAAATGTTTGGTCTCAATAGTAGTAGCAAGAGCATGATAGATGAGGCGGTAAAGTTGGGCTTGATAGAGCGCAAGCGCACTAAGTTTGTCGCTCCGAGCCCGAGACTCATTGAAGCGGGTGCTCAGTTGATCAAGCTGGGGATGCCCTTTGAAGAAATACTTGATCTCTTACGTCTTTTACGAGGCAATGTGCAGCGTGCAGCCGACGGTTTGGTTAAAATTGCCGTGGCCCGCTTCGACGAATTTGGGGACGAGCTGCCGCCCTCTGAGACTATTCGCGAGCTTTCTCAATTGATCTGGCAGCTTCGCCCGCTCGCACATCAGACCATTCGGGCTGAAGCAGAGCTTGCTCTTAATCGCTCTCTACGCAATTTCTTAGGCGATCGCCTCTCGGCTGTAATAGAAAACATGCAAGAGGAGCAATCATGAGTCTGTCTTTACGTGGCAGATTCGGCGATGGCCTTTGCTTCAGGCTTCTGTGTGGCGAGATAGGCTGGTGAGCCGTTTAGATAATTCAAGGCCAGTTCTGTTGATCCTTCGTTAGAGGGGTTATAAAGCGGTGACAGAAAGGATAGTTCTTTCAGGGTCAGCCAGGTCAAACCTGGCAGATGGCCTGTTTTCGCAGTGCGAATCCATTCACGCCAAATCCACGGTCGGAAAATGCTGGGTCGTTTTTTGGCGAAGCGTGAGTCCTGTTTCATCAGATGTGCTGCACCGTCGACCCACAATCCGAAAATAAGAGGGAAGGTAATCAGCGCCAAATAGGAGCGAGATACGTAGCTGCCGCCAAGGTGCTGATATAAATCAAAGGCCACACAGCGGTGTTCGACCTCTTCAGCGCCATGCCACCGCAACAGATCGAGAAGCACCTCATCCGCACCGGCATTGTCCCACGCTTTGTTTTCTAGCGCGTACATGCCAAGAACGCACGTCATGTGTTCGATGGCTGCGACTAAACCTAAGCGAAATACCAGCCAGTTCCGTTCTAATCGTTTGGGAATTTTTTGTCCAAACGGGTTGTCGGCCAGAGCCACCTTGAACAGGCTATCCATGAAATCAGTATTTCGGGCCGTTTCTATGTTGTGGTTTTGCAAGTATTCCTCGACGGCACCGCCATGAGCGCGTGCATGCATGGCTTCCTGTCGGATAAAGGCTTTTACGTCCTCTCGGAGTTTCTCATCGGTGATGTGTGGAAGGGCCTTGTTAAAAAGCCGGCAAAACCAATATTCTCCAGCGGGTAGGATCATATTGATTTGATTAATGAAGTGGCTCGCAAACGGTTGCCCGGGAATCCATTCCAGCGGCGTGTCTGCCCAGTTGAATTCCACACGACGCGGAATAAGAGAATGCGGGCTTGAAGAGCCTTTTTTCTGCTTTTGGAGGCGCGGCCAGTTTGTCCTGCTGGCTTTTGAAACCGTCATTGTTGTCATTCTTAATCTCCTGTTGTTGTTAAGCGAGCTCTAGCTTTGCCAGCCAGCGGCTCAGTGACGGAGAGGCCCGCCCGATGAGGTTCAGGCCGTATGCTTCCGGGCCAACCAGCACCTCATCTTGGTCATTTATCAATGCCTTAATGATGCTGGAGGAGACGGCAGCGGGGCTGAGGTTTCGACGGGCATACAACTTCGATGCCCGGTTTCGGTCTTCGTTTTCAGCTTCGGAGCTTTTGCCCACAAATCGTGTCCGATCAGTAATTCCGCTGTTCACAATGCCCGGGCATACAGTGATGACTCTGACGCTGTGATGGGCAAGATCGGCTCGCATACAGTCAGAAAGCATGCGAACCGCGGCTTTGGTGGTGGAATAGGCGCTCATGGATCGGTTAGGTGAGAACGCTGCTGCAGACGAGACGTTGATAATAACGCCATCGTTTTGCGCTTCGGCCATTTGTTTTCCGAAGAGCTGAGAGCCGTAAATGACAGACCAGAGGTTCACATTGAGAATCCGTCTCCAGTCTGCGCGGCTGGTTTGCAAAAAGGGGCCTGCCATCCCGATGCCGGCATTGTTGATCAGAATATCGGGGACTTGTTCTTTTTTGGCTAGCTCGCGTGCGAGTTTATCCCAGCTACCGGCGATTCCTACGTCCATGGTATAGCTCGTTGCTCGAGCACCGAGAAGGCCTGCGAGTTCAGCGGTGCGCGCAGCGGCATCAGTGTCAATGTCGATTGCGATGACATCTGCGCCCGCTTTAGCGAGCTCGAGCAGTGTCTCTCGTCCAATGCCATTTCCTGCTCCGGTCACAACCGCCAGTTTACCGCTGAATACTTTTCGCGTTCCTTGAACGCGGTGGCGATCCAGTCCGGATGGGGCATCGCTATCGGCTGCGCCGGATTCAATGAAATCAACAAAGCGACAAAGACGATTCGCTACAACCTCCGGATGGCTAACCTGTATCCAGTGTCCGCCATTGATTTCTTCGCACCAAAGACGCGGAACCCACTTATGCAAGTCTTCAAATAGCATTGGGGTTACAAATTTGTCTCGTTTTGGAACAAGAAGTTGTACGGGAAGTTGTGTGGACTTCTCTTGTGGCGAGGTGATTCGCGGGATTACGTTGGCGCGGTACAGGTGAACTCCCATCGCGCCATCTTTCCGCTGACTGTCAAAAGGCGGGCATTCTTCAATACCTTCAACGTGCTGGAGCAAGCGAGGCCAAAGTTTATCCAATCCCGATTTCCATAACGTGGGGGCCAAAACGGGAAGGTGAAACGCAGCGATGTACCATGAGTGAGCAATTTGTTTGGCTATTTTGTTAATTTGGGCTGGTTTTCCGCTTTTTAGGCCTTGTTTTAACCAATGGCCAACGTGGTCCAGGCTGGGGCCTGAAATTGAGGTGTATGACTTTATGCGCTCTTGAAGGTTGGGGTGAGTGGCAAACTCCCAGCCTTGTATTGAGCCCCAGTCATGGCCAACAAGATGCACAGGCTTTTCGGGGCTAACTGCGCTGAGAACGGCACGAAAATCATCGGTTAGATGCTCCAGGGTATAGTTCTTGGTGCGGTGGGGGGCGTCGGATTTCCCCGCACCGCGAACATCGTACACGGCGACATGGAAGCGTTTAGCAAGCTCGCTTATTGTGGCGTCCCAAATATGGCTGCAATCGGGATAGCCGTGGACAAGTACGATGGTCGTATCGGCATTTCTGTTCCACTCGCGGACATGGAGGCGAAGCCCTTTGTTCTCGATGAATTGGCTGCTTTCGTTCATGCTTTGAACTCTTCATTTATTGATACATTGTAGAATGTAACAATAAGTGGTGGGTTGATCAATAGGCATGGGATTTTTAGATGGTTGCGGTAGGCATGGCGCGTAGCGCCTTGACGGGCGCTGTTCCGGTAAAGGTGGTGTTGGCCGGATGACTTGGGGGCAAGTCACTTGTAGGTAGAAGGCATGGTGTTTGACTAATTTAGTCACCATTCTATGTTACACTGTTCGATGTCTAAGATGTTGAGGTTTTCTTGTGAGGATGTGGGCCGCTCGATGTGCTTACGTCCCCCTCCAAAATCAGTCTAATTCATAATTATCGGAGATTTTCTCAATGAAAAGTTTGCAAAATAAAGTGGCGGCCGTCACTGGAGCGGCGTCTGGTATTGGACAAGCCCTTGCTATAGCCCTTGCCAAGGAAGGATGCCACCTCGCGTTGAGTGATGTGGACTCCGTCGGGTTGAAGAAAACGGTATCTGAGCTGAAACAGTTCGATGTCAAAGTGTGTCATGACGTACTGGATGTGTCTGATCATGCGGCGATGAAAAGGTGGGCCGACAACGTTGTTGATTATCACGGTAAGGTAAATCTGATTTTTAACAATGCCGGTGTGGCGATGGGTGGTACCGTTGAAGAAACCCCGTTGGAAGATTATGAATGGATCCTGAATATTAATTTGTGGGGCGTGATATATGGTACCAAGGCTTTCTTGCCCTATATAAAGTCGTCGGGTGAAGAAGGGCATGTGGTAAATATTTCAAGTGTGTTTGGCTTGTTCTCGCAGCCCACACAAAGCGCTTACAACACTTCAAAGTTTGCAGTGAGGGGATTTACGGAATCGCTTAGACAAGAGCTGGATCTGGAAAAAGGGAGGGTGTCAGCGAGCTGCGTCCATCCAGGCGGTATTAAAACCAACATCGCCAAAAATGCGCGAATGAACAAAAGCGTGGAGAGTATTGCCAAGCAAGCCAGCGCTGAGGAGATGCGCGATCAGTTCGAGAGTCTTTTCATAACCACGCCCGAGAAAGCGGCGTCAGTCATTTTGAACGGTGTAAAGAAGAACCAGCGCAGAATACTGATAGGGCCTGATGCCAAGCTGTTGGACGTTATGGCGAGAGCGTTACCGGCTTCGTATCAAGCCTTGGTGGAAAAGTCGCTGGCTTTCACCGCGAAATAGCAACGTTGAAGAAGAACGCGGAAAGTAGAGGTTACCGTCCGCGTTCCAGTATTTCATAATTAGGCGGCTAAGCCTTCCTGGTCAGTAAGAAATTGATCTATTTGCTCCAGATACTCGCGGTTGTCGTGATCCCACGGGTGAAAGTCGGGTCGAAAGTAATCCAGATAATTGCCGATTTGACGGCGCAGTAATCCAATATCTCCCATCGTGTATCTGAAAAAGTTCCTCCAGCCGTCCCAGTTGGTGATTTGCCCCTCATTGCGCAATGCAGCAATAAACGCAGGAATCGTTAACCCCCAAAAAATCACGGTCGCCGTAACGAAGCCGGCACTTCGGCCTAGGTAGGCTCCTGCGCCTTTCCCCATGACGACATCCCAAACGTCATAAGCAACGGCTTTGTGCTCGGTTTCTTCAAGAGCGTGCCAGCGCCACAAAGCGGCATATTGCGGATCCGCGCCTTCTGTGACAAGTGGATCGGATAACACTCCGTCTGCCAACAGGGCCGTAAAATGTTCCAGAGCGATCGTCGATGAAAGTCCGAAAGATTTGGGTGCATGTTTGGTCGCGCTTTTCAGCAGTTTGGTCACTCCCCATTCAAACGTTCTGGCAGCCGGTGTTTTGGCTAAGAACGCGGAATTGTACTCCTCATGTTCACGACCATGCATCGCCTCTTGACCAATAAAGGCTGTGACGGCTTTTTTTAACTCAGGGTCTTCAATTTTGTCCCGATAGGCTCGAACGCTATCGATAAAGAATCGCTCACCGACAGGAAGAATGGTTGAAAAAATATTGAGGAACGTCGTGAAAACCGGGCCGCCAGAATAGTGCCACTCACTAATAATCTTTGGGTCCAAGGCGAACTGAATATCGCGTCTTGTTGGCATTAACATCGGTGTGTTCTTGTTTGGCTGACTCATATTAGCCTCCAAATGGCGTTGATTTTTTATGTGCACCAATTAATCACCTGTACAACGTTACATTGGTCAGTGTAGCATTATCTACAGTTTCTGTTCCCTCTGGCTGAAGTGATGGCTGCGGAGGGTAATTCTGTAATGGGCCAGTTGGCGCGGAGATAATATGAGTAAGCACGTTGATGTATTGATCATAGGGGCCGGCTTGTCTGGGATAGGGGCAGCTGCTCATCTGAGAAGAAATTGCCCCCAAAAGACATTCGCGATCTTGGAAAGTCGATCGTCTATGGGCGGCACTTGGGATCTGTTTCGCTATCCAGGTATCCGGTCAGACTCCGACATGTTCACGCTGGGCTATAGCTTTAAACCATGGACAAGTGAGAAGAGCATTGCCGACGGCGCTTCGATCCTGAACTATATAAAGGAGACCGCTCGCGAATACGGCATCACTGAGCAAATCACCTATGGAATGCAGGTTGTTCGTGTCGAGTGGAATAGTGCGCAAGCGCAATGGAAAGTTATTGCCATTCTGAACGATAGCAACGAAGAGCATGTTTTTACGTGCAATTTTTTGATGGGTTGTACGGGTTACTATAACTACGAGGCGGGTTATACGCCTGAGTTTCCGGGCATTGAAAAGTTTAAGGGGGAGGTTGTTCATCCCCAGAAATGGACGGATGACATTCAGTACAAAGATAAAAGGGTCGTCATTATTGGGAGTGGAGCCACGGCCGTAACCTTATTGCCTGCGATGAGTGGCCAAGCGGAACATGTCACGATGTTACAGCGGTCGCCTAGCTACGTGGCTGCTGTCCCGGAGAAAGATCATATTTCTATTGGCTTGCGAAAGGTCTTGCCTGAGAAGCTGGTCTATAAATTGGCTCGGGCAAGAAACGTTGCTGTCCAGCTTGGCGTTTACCGGCTTTCCAAACAGAGGCCCAAGGCGGTGAGACGACTTCTGCTAATGGCCGCCAAGCGCCAGCTAGGCAGCGATTTCGACATGACTCATTTCTCACCTCACTATAATCCGTGGGATGAAAGGTTGTGCGCGGTACCCAATGGCGATTTATTCAAAGCGTTGAAGCAAAAACAAGCTTCTGTGGTTACTGATCATATCGACAGCTTTACCGAGCAAGGGATTCGACTGAAATCCGGTAAGGTGCTGCAAGCCGACATGGTTGTTACAGCGACTGGATTGGATATGAAAATATTCGGAGGGGTCACGCCTGTCGTCGATGGACAACCTGTGAATATCGGTGAATGTCTGATCTATAAAGGCTCCTTGGTCAGCGGCATGCCGAATTTCTCTATGACGTTTGGATATACCAACTCATCCTGGACGTTAAAAGCCGATCTGATAGCTGAGTATTGCTGTCGCCTGATCAACTATATGGATAAACAAGGAATCCCTTACTGCGTCCCCGAAGCCCGGTGCGATGAATACTCTGATGCGCCGTTTCTAGACTTGCAGTCGGGGTATGTGGCGAGGGCCAGGCATTTGTTGCCGAGGCAAGGTAATAGCGGCCCGTGGAAGGTCATACAAAGTTATTTGCACGACACTGCGGTGATTCGTTTTTCAAAGGGCAGCGAGCCCGGGTTGAGGTTCGCAAAAGCAAGTCCGAAGAAAAAGACAATAGCCGCCTTGCTGGGCCCGGTAGGCCTCAAATTTTCCTGAAATTCGGGCTGGGGGTAATCGTTTCTGCTCGCGAGAATTGACGCATAACAAAGTTCAGTTTTTTGCTCTTTTTTGGTTTGTATAGAAAACCCCGCGCTGGATCACATCCACGCGGGGTTTTTTGTTGCTTTAATCATGCGCTTGGCAATTGTGTTTGTTAGACTCGGCAACCGGCTTACAAATGTGCACGATGCAATGAGTGAAGATACCCCAAAAGCTTTTTTTCGCCCCGGCAAGTTCATCTTGCTGTTGCTACTTGGGCTGTTTGTCTTTGCGGTGACGCTTGTTATTCGGATGCCGATTGGCTGGGCCTGGCATCAGGTGTCCGGCCAGATCGACCTTCCGCCTCAGGTACAAATTCGTCAAGTGTCCGGTAGTCTGTGGGGTGGCGCAGCGAACGTGCAGTTAGCGGGGTTTCCCGCACGGCTTCAGTGGCAACTGGATTGGCCCTCGCTTACGGACTTGACCCTTCCGGTCGCATTCACAGTTTCTTCCTCGCAATCCCGATTGCAAGGCGTTGCCATTGGCGGTTGGTCAGGCAAATTTGAAGTAGAGGCCGACGGCGTTGTGACCGTTGCAGAATTTAAAGATCTGATCCGCCAAAGCGGTGGGGCGATGATAGAGGGCAAGGTGGCCATTGACCATTTGAACCTGCGTTGGGCTAATGAACGGTTGCAACACGCCGAAGGCATAGGGCGTTGGGATGGTGGCATGGTCACCTGGCCAATGGGAAACCAAACCGGGCAGGCTCAGTTCCCGCCAATGCAGGCCAGTTTGGATACCGTAGATGGCGGTGTCGCTTTGGATGTTTCGGAGCAGGGCGGTGACGGGCCTGCGGCGGATGCAAGTATTCTCTGGAACGGCATGATGGAAATTCGCGTGTACAAGCGCATGGTTGATTTGGCACAACAGCCTTGGTCTGAGAACAGTCGCCCAGGTGATGTGGTTTTCCGGGTTAAGCAACCTCTTCTGCCGGGAGGTTTGTAACGTGTCAGTATTGTCCGTGAAATCGCAAGAGCGGGTGTCTCGAGCATTGGCGAATATACTGCTCGTCGCCTTGGTCATGTATTTGGGGGTGGAGCTTGCCCGGATTGCCTGGTTGTATACCTGGCCAGAGCGGCCTGTGCCTGAATTGTATGGGCAAGTATCGGATGCACAGGGTGGCTTGCAGGGTAAGGGTTTGGCGCCAATAGCTGGCTATGAATTGTTTGGCCGGTCTGAGTCTCAGGCCGGTGTAGCGGATGTTATTCGAAAGACAGCCCCTGAAACCGGCCTGCGGTTGCGTTTGGAAGGTGTGCTGATAGGGCAGCGCCCGGAAGACTCCGGTGCTATAGTTGCCGGAAGCAATGGAGAAACGGAATACTACCGAGTAGGCGATAGGCTGCCGGGTAACGCGGAGCTGGCCGAAGTTGAGCCAACGCGGATTTTAATCAGGCGAGGTGGGCGATACGAATCGCTGGCCTTTGAAGAGGTACTCGGTGTTGACGGGATTGTGGCAGAAACGCCGGAGGAAGAATCTCCGCCCGCCGGTTCTCCCGATGGATTTCTGGCCAGCGCCAAGGCTCAGCTTGATACTCAGGGCGCCGCAGCGCTCCGGGCTTATGGGTTGAGCCTGGCAGGCGACAACGGCCAATCCGGATACGTGTACGATGGCTCGAATGCCATGCTGAACGCCGTTAACCTGAAGCCCGGTGACGTAATCACTGCATTGAATGGCCAGCGATTGGGCGATTTTGAACAGGATAAAGCGTTGTTTGACGAATGGCGCAGCCAGCCACGGCTGGATATAGAAATAGAACGTAACGGAAGTCTACTTACGGTCAGCTATGCCATTCCCGAGCAATGGCGCAACTGATCGGGTAATTCAATACAGGACGAAACCGCCAGATGTATAACCATAAAACAAACATCCTCAGGGCTCTCTTATTTGTTCTTCTGCTGCCGTTAATGGCCGTGGCACAGGCGCAGGAGGAAACCTGGAGGCTGAATCTCAAGGAAGCAGATATCAGGGCCTTCGTAACGCAAGTTGCCGACATCACAGGCTACAGTTTTGTGGTGGACCCGCGGGTTAAAGGTAAAGTCACGGTGCTTTCGAGCGCACCGATGAACAAAGACGAAATTTACGATCTCTTTCTGGCGGTTCTGAACGTGCACGGCTTTACCGCCATTCCAGGTGAAGAGGTTGTAAAAGTGGTGCAGCAGGTGGATGCCAAACAATCCGCTGAAATACTGGATCGATTCAATACAACGCCCTCCGAACAGCTGATTACCCGGGTTATCCAGATTGATAACGCCAACGCCCTGGAGCTGGTGCCGATTCTTCGTCCATTGGTGGCTAAATACGGGCACCTGGCCGGCGTAGCGGCGGCCAATGCTTTGATCGTTAGTGATCACTCTTCCAACATTCAGCGCATTGAACAGATCGTTCGTGAACTCGACAGTCCTTCCCGTTCGGAGGTAGAAGTTATCCAGTTGCGGGAGGCTTGGGTTGGCGACATGGTGAAGTTGCTGCAGGAATTGGCACCGAGTGAATTGGGTCGTGCGGGCAACGATAATGTCGCCAAAAAGTACAACGTGACCGCCGACGAACGTAGCAATCGCCTGATCCTACGCGGTGACGAAGTCTTCCGTGAAAAGATGCGTGTGCTGATTCGCAAGCTGGACCAACCTTCCGCAAGTGGCGGTACTACGAAGGTGATCCGCCTGCGCCACGCCGATGCGAAAACCCTGACTGAAATACTCAAAGGAGTCATGGGCGAAGCCATTAAGGAAAGTGGAGGCTCTGGCGGTACCGGTGGCAGTGCAGGAAACCCGAACAACAACTTTGCTGTTTTCGCAGATGAAGGTTTGAACGCCTTGGTGGTTCGCGGCGACCCTTCCTTGATGCAAGAAGCGGAACAGATCGTTTCTCAATTGGATGTTCGCCGTGCTCAGGTGATGATCGAGGCGGCGATTGTTGAGATCAGTGATGAGCTGGGCGACCAGCTAGGTGTGCAACTGGCCGCTGGCGACGAATCCGCGTCGGCTCTGCCAGTACTGGGCACTAACCTGACCAGCGGTTCGGGCATGGTTGGCTTGAATTCTGTGATTGGGGCGTTGGTTGGCGACGTGGTGCCGCAACTGGGTTCGGGTGTCACCATTGGTGCGGGCAACCGTGACGAGAACGGAATTACGTGGGGGGTGCTGATTCAGGCATTGTCCTCAGCGTCGGCGGCAAACCTGTTGTCTACGCCGAGTATCATTACTCTCGATAACCAGGAATCAGAAATCATCGTGGGCCAGAACGTGCCGTTCCGTACCGGGCAATCTACCGTCACCGGCGATGGCACAACCAACCCGTTTACCACCATAGAACGCCGAGACGTGGGCCTGTCACTGAAGGTGACTCCGACCATCAGTGCAGACGGCTTAGTACGCATGGTGGTTGAACAGACAACCGAGGATATTTCGGCGACGACAGTAGCCGGAGCCTCCGATTTGATTACCAATAAGCGGGAGATCAAAACCACGGTACTGGCAGACGACGGCGAAACCGTTGTACTGGGCGGGTTGATCAAAGACGACTATCAGGTCAACAAGAGTAAGGTGCCGCTGTTGGGCGACATTCCGTATCTGGGCCGTTTGTTCTCGTCTGAGAGTGAAACTCGCGTGAAGCGCAATTTGCTGGTGTTCCTACGCCCGACCATCATGCTTGGAAAGCAAGATGCGGCAGCAGCGACTCTGCAGAAGTTCAACCGCCTGTGGGATGTGAATCTGGAGGTCCGAGAGAAATTGGGCTTACCGGAGCCCGATGCCGAACCTGCGGTGGAAATGCTGTTTGATGGGCGTCGCTATTAAACGCTGATCCGGTAAGAAAGGGGCCAGTTCCCGGCACACTTGAAGGCTTGCGAGCCGTGCCGGGAGCTGGCCTTTTTCGTGTTCGGGGTTGGCTTCAAGATGTTGAGGTTGGCCGTTTTGGTCGCAAAGCGAACATTCGAAACAAAGTACTCCTTTAGGTTTTTTAAGACCCATTACTGAATGTCGTTCTGTTCTGACCACACCCGCAATTCATCAAGAATCTTCAATGCACTACGCCCGAAGTCGGTCAACTCGTAAGTTACCGCCACTGGCCGGTCGTTGATTACTTTCCTAACTACCATCTGTCGCGCTTCCAGCTCCTTCAGCCGTTGATCAATCATTTTCTTGCTAGCTCCGCCCAGCATGCGAGCCAAGTCATTGAAGCGCACCGGCCCATCTTTGAGATGAAAGATGATAGACCCGGTCCACTTGCCGCCGATGACTCGCATGCCCCGCTCAATGGAGCAGGGTTCTAGGCAAACATTGATGGCCGTTTTTCGGCCTTGAGCGTCTGTTTCCACATGGCTTCCCATGATCTCACCCTAAAAAATTAGAAGGTTACTAAAAGTATACTAATTGATTCGTCATTACAGGTAACCATAGTATACCAGTAATGGATAAGTTACTCACAAACTGAAAAATCGGAGACGCTCATGAGCAACGTTCTTATCATCAATGCCCATCATCACTATCCGTTCGCTGAGGGCAAACTGAATGGCACCCTGGTGCAGATGGCCGACGAACTGCTAACCGCTAAAGGTCATCAAACTCGAATCGTGGAGGTGGATAAAGGTTGGGACGTGGACCAGGAACTGGAAAACCACCAATGGGCGGACATCGTGCTTTTGCAGACCCCGGTAAACTGGATGGGCGTACCTTGGACCTTCAAGAAATACATGGATGAGGTGTACACCGCCGGCATGGGTGGCGCTCTGTGCAATGGAGATGGTCGCACGGAAGAAGCGCCCAAGGCGAACTACGGCTCCGGCGGCACCCTGGCAGGCACAAAGTACCTGATCTCACTGACTTTCAACGCGCCAAAAGAATCGTTCGACGATCCGAACGAATACCTGTTCCAAGGCAAAAGCGTGGATGACCTACTGTTCCCCATGCACATGAACTTCCGTTTCTTTGCGATGGAACCGCTGGAAACCTTCGCCTGCTACGACGTGATGAAAAACCCCCAAGTGGAAGACGACTTCCAACGCTTTTCCAAGCACCTCGACACCCACATTCCGGGATAATTCAGGAGCCGATGATGTCACTCAGAACACATTCAAGACTGCTGCTTTTAGGGATGCTGGTATCGATGACCGGTGTTGTCACGGCAGAGGAAGAGCCTCATCAGGCTGCCCATGTCACGTCTCCTGACTTTTACACCGTGCTAAAGGAAAACGATCAGGTTCTAGTGCTAAAAATGGTGCTGGGGCCCGGTGAATCCGACGCCATGCATCGGCACCACAATGAGACCGTCTACTTCCAAAAGGGCGGCCAATTAAGCATTGAATCGCTTAATGGCGACACCTTGGAAGCAAAAGTCCCAGACGGCCATGTGATGTGGCATCAGGCCTGGCCCCATCGGGTAACCAACGTCGGAGATGACAGCGTGATCGCGATTATTGTGGAAGACAAACCGTGAGGACAACGTCATGACAGAGAAACACTCCGTCCACTGCGATTGCGGCGCGGTGGGAGTCACCATGACCGGAGCCCCGAAGGTGCATGGGTACTGCCACTGCGAAGACTGCCGGGACCTGCTTCAGGTGCCCTATCACTCCGTTCTGGCGTGGGAGTCAGAGCAGGTAGAGGTTACCCAGGGAGCGGAATCGGTGAAATTCTTTCAGCACCCCACCAAACGCATGACGCGGGTGTTTTGCTCTGATTGCGGCGAGGTGCTGTACAACACCAACGCCATGGGCTGGAAGCTGGTCTCACAACTGTTGGTTCTGAAAACTCACGACCACACCCTTCCGGAGAGCTACCAGCCCAGCAGTCATTTTTTCTACGACCGCCGAATCATAAACATTGATGATTCGCTGCCGAAGCGATGACAAGGGCTATTCCAGCCACTGGTGATGGGTCAAAGTTCGGTTAGAGAATAGCCTTCCGAATCGCACACAGGCAGCCTGGATCCCACGCTGCCTTTCAAGCCCTGAATGTTCGCTTTTGTTTAATGGCAAACCTATCAGTAGCCCTCAGGGTGTGCCTACATGGTTATAAAATGTCGAAACAGCGCCGCTTATGGTTTCCCGAACACTTACAGTGGCGGCATAGGGCAATCCAGTTGATCGGCTACCAGCCTCATCAATTCGTATTCCCGAACCTCCACCTTGCCGTCATGCGCAATGCAGTGACCGCACGCATCGATGATGCCGGGCTTCAATAAGGGCGACAATCGGCTCAGAGAGGCTAGAGCGGCCTGTAGCTCTTTGACAGAGACTGTTGAAGCCGGAGGCTGGTTTGGCTGAGAGAAGAAGCCTGCGATGGCTTCCTGGTAGAGTTTGGCTGCCTCTTTCTGGGAATGGGAGCCAGCGCGGGCGAATAGCCCGACAACACATTCAATGTCAGCCCTTACCGAGCGATAGTTCCTGTGCCTTACCGGCACCGCCTGTTCTGCGTTGGGAGCCAGGTGCCGGTTCAGGAAGGTGTTCAATGCCAGTTCGAATAGGCTCAGCCGATTATCGGCAGCGACCAGTTTTTGGACGTTGCTCAGGAGTAGGCGGCGTTCGTCGGCATCTAACTTTCTGAGTGCCGGCATTGCCAATTCGAGAATCGGGAATCGGGCGGCTTCACCCAGCGTTTCAAGAGTGGGGTGCAGCTTGGCCAGTATGTCCTGCTGTTCCCCCATCAGCGTGTGTTCGGGCAAAAGTGCTAAACAGCGCTCGCGTTCGTTAACGGGGAGGTGGTACGTCAGCAAGCCGTAACACAGCTGGATAGCGCCGGCCCGGGTGTAGAGCAGGTTTCGAAAAGTGGCCGGCAGTTGCTGCAAGAGGTCGGCGGCAAAGGCTTCGCTTTGTGGCGTAACGGTGCCCACCCGAGTGGACAGCTGGGTGGCTGGCTGCGGCGCGGTTTCGATGAAGGATGACCGTAACGGAGAGAGTCGGGCACCCGGTGTGCCATGTGCAGGGCCTGCAACTTGATTGGCCAGATCGGCGAATTGAACTGCCTCGGGCTGCGGGGTGTTTGTTTGTAGCCTGGCACTCGGCTCGGTATCTCTCAAACGGCTTCGAAGCCGCGCTAATAATCCGGGTTGTATGGCGTTGATGCGTTCATTGACGGGCGGATGTGAAGCCAGCAGCGAGCTGAATTTCATGCGGGCAGACTCACCAAAGCACATATGGTTCATGTCGCTGGCGTGGCTGGTGGTGTCGAGGTACGCGCTGGCCATGCCAATTTTGAACAATGCACCGCCAATGCCTTCCGGATTTCGGGTGAACTGTACCGAAGACGCGTCTGCCAGCATTTCCCGTTGGCGTGACACTGCCGCTTGAATCAGGCGGCCGAAGAAAACGCCTACGTAGCCGATAATCATCAGAACCAGGCCCAGAACGCCCATGGCGAATTGCGCGCGATTGTCGCTGTTTCGGCTACGTGTGGCGCTGCCGTAGAAGCCCGCTCGCAGGAGGAACTGGCCAATTTGGCCGATCATCAGGATGCCCGCAAGAATGGCAATCAGCCGTACGTTAAGGCGCATGTCACCATTTAGAATGTGGCTGAACTCGTGGCCCACCACGCCTTGCAGTTCGTCCCTGTCGAGTTGCGACAGAGCCCCTTTGGTGACCACCATCACGGCTTCACCCGGGCTGTAACCCGCCACAAATGCGTTGATGCTGGTTTCACCGTCCATCACGTAAAGTTCGGGCACAGACACGCCACTGGCAATTGCCATTTCTTCGACAATGTTACGCAGCTTGCGTTCGTCGGGATCGCGGGTATCCGGATCGATCAGCCGTGCCCCGACCATTTTCGCAACGCGTGAGCCGCCTCCGGCCAGATCCGCCCAACGGACCAACGAACCAATTCCGATCAAGATTACGACGGCCGCAGCCGTGGTCATGCCGTGCGACGATAAAAGCCAATGATGAAAGGGGAGGGGGGAGCTTTCACTGCGGGTAACGAGGTAGCCGACCAGGCATACCGCCAGTGTGATGAGCACGACGGCTGTCAGAAACAAAACAACCAGAAGGCTCGTGTTGCGCCGGGCATTGGCCTGGCGCTGAAAGAAACCGGGTGTTGCCATGAATCAGGCCTCAGAAACTGACTTTCGGGGCCTGACGGGCTTCGGGGGATTCCAGTTGAAGTTGGGCGGTTTCTTTAAACGCGAACATACCGGCGATGATGTTGTTGGGGAACTTTTCGCGGAAGATGTTATAGGTCATCACACCGTCGTTGTAAGCTTGGCGTGCGAAGGCGACCCGGTTTTCGGTACTGGACAACTCTTCCATCAACTGCTGAATGGTTTCGTTGGCTTTCAGTTCCGGGTAGTTCTCGGAAACGGCGTAGAAGTTGGCCAGTGCCTTGGTGAGCAGGTTTTCTGCGCTGCCCAGCCTCTGCATCTTGGTATTATCGGCGGGATCTTTGGCGGCGTCTTTCTGAGCGCTAACGGCATTGTTGCGCGCCTCCATGACCTGCGTAAGCGTAGACTTCTCGTGGTCTAGGTAGCCCTTAGCCGCTTCGACCAAGTTGGGAATGAGGTCGTGCCGACGTTGCAGTTGTACGTCTATCTGAGCAAAGCCGTTTTTGAACTGATTGCGCAGTGAGACCAGATTGTTGTAGATAAAAACCAGATAAATCACGACAACCGCGATAACAACAAGGCCTATGACTGTTGTCATTCCCATGCTTAACCCTCGAGCTGTATTTAAGCGTTATTTTCCACGATGTTGGCGTGGAAAGTCTTTACAAATTTCTCAAAATCATCCGGTAACAGAGGCTTGCTGAAAAAATATCCCTGTGCGAGTTTGCAGCCGCGTTGCGTGAGGTAGTGCTCTTGCTCTTCCGTTTCCACACCTTCCGCAATGACGGTCAGGTTGAGGCTTCGGCCCAGATCGATAATGGTGTTGGCGATCCGTGTGTCTTCTTCGTTGACCAGAAGATCCTGAATAAATTGCTTGTCGATTTTCAGGTGCTGAACCGGCATCTTTTTAAGGTAGGTCAGCGATGAATAGCCGGTGCCAAAGTCATCTACGGCAATGCTGATCCCGGCGCGGTGCAATTGATGGAGTTTGGCGACCGCATCGGTGATGTTGGTCATGAAACTGGTTTCCGTGATTTCCAGTTCCAACCGGCCTGGCGGAATTTGGTACTTGGCGATGCAGGCCAGAATATCTTCCACAATGGAGTTTTGCCGTAATTGGACAGCCGACAGGTTCACCGCGATTCGCAGGTGGGAGCCGGCAGCCGCCCACTGTGCAACCTGTTTGCAGGCTTGTTCCAGCACCCATTTTCCAATGCTGACGATATGGCCGCTGGTTTCAGCGATGGGAATGAATTTGTCCGGTGCTACAAAACCGTGTTCAGGATGCACCCACCGTAACAGGGCCTCAGCCCCAATAATGCGTTTGGTTTCCAGGTTAATCTGGGGTTGGTAAACAATATGGAATTCCTGATTTTCGATGGCGTGAGTCAGGTCTTTTTCCATCTGTTTACGGTCGCGAATTTCCTGATCGATGCTGGCAACGTAAAACTGAAAACGGGTGTGGTTGTTTAGTTTCGCGAGCGCCATCGTCTGTTCGGCGCTTTGCAACAAGCGGTCTGCTTCGCAGGCATCGTTCGGGAAGATCGAGATGCCCAGAGTGGATGTCATAGAGATGCGATGACTGCCGGCTTCAACAGGGGTGCCCACAATGGACAAGAGTTTCTCTGCCGTTTCTGCCGCGTGAAAGTTGTCTCTGAGCTTTTTCTCGACAATAACAAACTGATCGCTGCCTAAACGAGCGAGCGTGAAGCGGTCTGGCCGGAAGTTTGCGCTTAATCGGTTGGCGACGGTTTTCAGTATCAGGTCACCGGTACGAAAACCGCATTGCTCGTTCACCGATTTAAAATCATCAATGCCGCACACCATCAGAGAGAATGAGTTGCCCTTGGCTTTGGAGGCTTCGATGATATTTTGCAGGTCTTCCAGAAAAGCATCTCGGCTGGGAAGGCCGGTTAGCGTATCAATGCGTGCCAGTTCATTAACCCGATCTTCGGCCTCACGATGCTTTTGCTGGCTCTCTGCAATCGCAACAAGCAAGTTGTTGGTTGCGTTGACCCAAAGCCCAAGCTCGTTTTTTTCGTGCCCCTTGGGGACCGAGAGTAGGTGTTCATCCGGGTAATCGGGATTGACCTTTTTCAGGGCGTGCACAATACGCAGCAGGGGCCCCGCCAAAAGCCAATTGAAGAGTATGAACAGCGCAAGCCCAAGAATTAAAGCGATCACAAGACCCGAGGTGAAGGTTGTGAGTGCCCGCATCAGCCAAGTGTTGGCATCGTGTGCGGTGTCCAGATGAATCTCAAGGTAGCCGTATGGCTCGCTCGGATTATCATGACGTTTTAAAACTTCCCGATAGACCCACACTTTGCCGAAAATAAGGTCGGTAATGGGGCGAAAGCCCAGCTTGCTTGGAGCGCGCCTTCGGCTGCTGAGCACATTGCCATCGAGGTGCGAAATGCGCGCAAAATTAATGGCTTCTAAGGCAAATAGACCGTCAACAACCTGTTGCCCCAGCGTCTCGTCAATGCTGAAGACGGCTTGAGTGGCTGCGTCATACACCATCGCAAGCGTTTCTTCTGCCTGACGCTCAAGTTCTGATGACACCCTCTGTGCATCCAGCACAACCTGTACGGTGCTTAGCGCAAGCCCTGCGATTAACGCAACAGCCAGCACCCACCCCAGGATTCTGAAACCCAGATGGTTTTCGGCTTCAAGCGTTTTTCGTGTGCGGATCATTGCAGCTCATTTGTCTGGGCTAAAAGGGCCTGGGGTCGCGTTAGAAAGCATTTCACACGTCAGTATGGACGGTGATGATCGTAGTGCCACCGAGTATGCCTGAAATTTGTGTTATGTCCTGAAAACGCGTGTATCGTTTTGTTGCACTTTGAACTATGTCAAAAACAGAAACGCCCGCTTAGATGTTCCAAGCGGGCGTTCTTCGTTTCACAGCGAGGTTTTATTCGCTGTTAGTCCGGAATGCGGTATTAGGCCAGGTTTTCGTTCACGAAATCCCAGTTAACCAGCTTCCAGAAACCTTCCAGGTAGTTCGGACGGCTGTTGCGGTAGTCGATGTAGTAGGCGTGTTCCCAAACGTCGACAGTCAGAACTGGCATGTCTGCGCCAGTCAGCGGCGTTTCGGCGTTGCTGGTGTTGACGATCTCAACACTGCCGTCGGCCTTTTTAACCAACCAAGTCCAGCCAGAACCGAAGTTGTTGGCGGCTTTGTCGTTGAATTCTTTCTTGAAGTTATCGAAAGAGCCAAACGCTTTTTCGATGGCTTCTTTCGCTGCGCCAGTTGGCTCGCCGCCGCCGTTAGGCGTCAGGCAGTTCCAGAAGAAAGTGTGGTTCCACACTTGGGCAGCGTTGTTGAACAGAGGGCCGCTGGCGCTCTTGATGATCTCTTCCAGAGACTTATCAGCATTGTCCGTACCGTCAACCAGGCCGTTCAGCTTGGTTACGTATGTCTGGTGATGCTTGCCGTAATGGAACTCAAGAGTTTCCTGGGACATGTGCGGTTCCAGTGCGTTCTTTTCGTAAGGCAATGCGGGAAGTTCAAATGCCATGAGGTCGTTCTCCCTGTCTCTCTTTGTTTGTGAGTGTGCGTACAAGCAATATAGGGGCGAATTGTTTTAATTCAAGCCTTTGCTGTGAGACTGCACGTAAAATCGGGACTGCCCGGTAGGAACTGGGCGCAGTTTTTCACGCGCCAGACCAGTTCTTCATAGCTGTCCGCCAGAATGTTGATGTGGCCAAGCTTGCGCCCGGCGCGTTCGCCCTTGTTGTACAAGTGGACGTGCGCATAGGGTAACTCGAGAATGCGCTCGATGTCGCCATGCTCGCCGATGATGTTGATCATGCAGCTCAGTCCACGAGCTTCGACGTTGCCGAGTGCGTGGCCGCTGACCGCTCGAATATGGTTCTCGAACTGGCTTGTCATAGCACCTTCAATGGTCCAGTGGCCAGAATTATGAACCCGGGGTGCCATTTCATTGGCAACCAAGCCGTTTTCTGTTTCGAACAGCTCCAGTGTGAGCACGCCCACGTACTCTAATTCGTTGAGCAGTGCTTTGATGTAGCGCTCGGCGTCTTGCTGAACATGGGCGGGTAGCCCGGGTGCAGGTGCAATGGAGTAACGCAGAATGCCTTCGTGGTGTGTGTTCTCGGCTATCGGATAGAAGGCGACATCGCCATCTTCCGAACGCACGGCAATCAGCGATACTTCACGGCTGAAGTTGACGAACTTTTCGACAATAACCCGTGGGTGGCCGATGGATGCCCAAGCAGCTTCGGCTTCTTCCGGGCTTTTAAGTACCGCCTGGCCTTTGCCGTCATAACCTTCGGTGATGGACTTGGCAACCACTGGGCAGCCGAGGGCTTCGGCTGCAGCTTTTAATGATTCCGCACTGTCAGCGGTTTTCCATTCGGGTGTGGGAATGCCGAGCTGGCCGAACAAGGTTTTTTCGGCTTCCCGGTTTTGACACACCTGCAGCGCGCGGGGGCAGGGGTGTACCGGTTTGTGCTGTGCCAGCTTTTCGGCAACATCCACCGGTAAGTGTTCGAATTCGTAGGTGACGCGGTCAACTTTAGAAAGAAAGTTGTCCAGCTGTTCTCCGTTCCGGTCTACGATGGTCTCGCCAAGGCCAGCACTGGGGCTTCCCGACATGTCGTAAAAGACAAAGTCTTTGGCTAGCGGGTATCCGGCAAGCGCCAGCATGCGCCCTAGTTGGCCAGCTCCTAGTACACCGATTTTCATTCGAACGCTCCTGCCTTTTAAGGTTTTGGAGTGGGCATTACTGATCGCTGGGATCAGGGTTGTCCAGCACAGTCTGTGTTTGAGTTGCCCTGAATTCGTCAACCGCTTTGCGCACCTTGTCGTCAAAGGTGCCGATAATCTGGGCCGCCAACAAACCTGCGTTAGTCGCGCCAGCTTTGCCAATGGCGAGGGTGCCAACCGCGATGCCGCCGGGCATTTGTACGATCGAGAGCAGCGAGTCCAGGCCGTTCAGGGCTTTGGACTGAACCGGCACACCCAGCACGGGCAGGGAGGTTTGAGATGCAACCATGCCCGGAAGGTGAGCGGCACCGCCTGCGCCTGCGATAATGGCCTTCAACCCACGATCTGATGCCGTTTTGGCGTAGTCAAACAAAAGATCAGGTGTGCGGTGGGCGGAGACAACTCGTGTTTCATAGGGCACACCGAGTTTGTCGAGCATGTCGGCTGCGTGTTCCATGGTGGGCCAATCGGATTTTGAGCCCATGATAAGGCCTACAAGCGGCTGCATAAGCAACAGTCCTGTGATAATTGGAAAGCCGGCCATTGTATGGATTGCCCCCCCGCCATGCAAGATAGAGGAGGCTGTTGTACAAGGCACCTGTATGGTTATTCATTTTAACGTTTTGATTGGCGAGCGTATTATCTAATCTTATTTATTAAACCCTTAGTATTCAGGAGTTGTAATGGAACCCATTCGTCCCGATGACGATGAGCTGCGAGCTGATGAACCCTTTGGCGGTGCCGAGCCAAGAGAACAGGTAAAACCGAGAGCAAAGCCGGAGAAACCGACAGAGCCGCCGAAGTCGCCAAAGCCTCCCAAAGATAGCGGGCGAGCGGGTGGAGGCGCGTTGGTTTGGGGCCTGTTGGTGATTGTGGCGGTAGCGGCCGGGGCTGGTTGGTACCTGCAGGAGCAGCGTATTCAGGTTCTCGAAAGTCAGCTGCAGGATGCTGACTACTGGGCGCGGCAAAGTAATCTGGCGCTGGCGCGCTTTGAAGGTGAGCTGTCCGAAACCGGAGAATCCTTGCAGGAGCGAGGGGCTCGGCTAGAGCAGCAGATCGCCAGCAATGAAAAGCGCCTGGATTCAGCCGATAGCGAGATTCGCAAGCTTTGGGTGATTGCGAACGAAAAGAATAAGCAGCGGCTGAACGAGCAGCAGCAAAAAATTGTCAGCCTTGAAAAACAGTTGGCGGGTGCAGAGAAGTCCGTTTCTGACGTTGACGCGCGTCTGGAAAAAGTTCGCACCGGGCTTGTTGGGGATGTGGCTCAGGTGTCAGAGCGTCTGAAGAGCGCGGTTGCGGCTCTTGAGCAGGCAGATAGAGCCGCCGAAGAACAGCTTGCTGCTGTTGGGCAAAAAATAGACGGGGTTGAGCCGCTGGTTGAACGTCGTCTTAAGCGTTTTGAGCAAGAGCAGAAACTGGGTATTGACGGCCTGGAGGCGCGGATCGCGACATTGGAAAAGAAAGTCGGGTCCCAAGTCGATGGTCGAGAGGTTCGAGCATTGAAGGCCCAGCTATCGGAGTTGAAGCAAGCGGTCGCGTCTATTGATGCCTCAAGGGCGCAGCTAACATCCCGGTTGGTTCGTCTGTCCGAGGAGGTGAACCAGCTTCGATCCGGAGCCGCAAGGCAGTAACCTCGGCGAGTCGATAGGGCGCAAGGGGTGAATGTAACGGTTTGTATTCATCCCTTGCGGTAGCTCTCATTTCTCTTGGGTGGCAGTTGATATGATCAGGCAACTCGAAAAGGGATGAAGAGTGTAAAACAATGAGAATCCGAGTGCCTTTCGTTAAGAGCGTCGCCATGCTCTGCTGTGTGGTGGCGTTGTCCGGTTGTACGGTATACCAATCTATCGGTAAGAGTGTCGGTGGCTTTCTGCACCCGGTGTCGGGACATAACTTCGTGCACATCGATACCGATGAGTGGGACCAGAACAACGCGCTGCTTTATTTCTATCGAACCGACTCTGAATGGGCGGGCGACGAAATTGAAGCACCCAGCGTTTATATTGATGACCATCATTACTTCAATATCCGAAATAACAGTTTTACCTGGCTTGAGGTGGCGCCCGGTGAACGGCACATCGCTATGCGCCGGCCACTGCTGGGGCTGGAGGGGTTGGGCTCATTCAGTTTGAGCTTGATAGCCGATGCCACGCTGAATGTTGAGTCGGGTCAGATTTATTATCTGCGCTATAACGAACTCACGGAACCGGATGAGCGTCACCCAGAATTAGATCCTGATGATCCGTTGGCTTCCGGAGACTTGCAGTTAGTGACCCGAAGCTATGCGATGAAGCCGCGCGAGATCGTTTCCACGCTGTTCCTGAACAGCGATCTGTTGGCTCCGAATCACGCCGCTGAGTCAATCGTTGAGAAAAATCAGGATGACGATTATGAAAAGCGCAAGGCGGCTCTTGAAGAGGAGCGGGAGCTGGAGATTGAGCGGTTGAAAGCGCAGGGTAAGTACCAATCGGCCCCATGGTACTGGCCGTTTGGTGGAGGTCCGACGGTGCCTCTTGAAAGCGATCGAAGGCTGCAAGAGCTTGAGCAGCAGTACGCACAGCTTGAGCAAGAGCGCGAGCGCCGCAAGGAAGCTGAGTCTTCTGGCGGCTGGTGGATTTTTTAAGGGTTAAGTTATTGCACTCGGGTGGCAAGTCATTGCGTTGCGCCCATTGGGTTCAAGTCTCTGTTTTTGGTCAATAAATGTCCGGTTGCAGCGGTGTTTCAAAAAACTTTAGATTTTTTCGGGAAAACGTTTGACACCGCCGAAGAAATGCTTAAAATGCGCATCTCACTTGGTTGAGACAGCAACGCTGAATCAGCAAGCGCCAAAAGCGCACAAGTGACTGCTTAAGGCTTGAAGAACAGTAAAGCCTCGAAGTGGGTGGTTAGCTCAGCTGGGAGAGCATCGCCCTTACAAGGCGAGGGTCACTGGTTCGATCCCAGTACCACCCACCACTTTTAAGCAGCAAGCCAGACGAGTTTCTGGCACCCGATTTAGCCTAATGGGTTGAGTCATGCGGAGCGGTAGTTCAGTTGGTTAGAATACCGGCCTGTCACGCCGGGGGTCGCGGGTTCGAGTCCCGTCCGCTCCGCCACTTTTTCGGGTGGTTAGCTCAGCTGGGAGAGCATCGCCCTTACAAGGCGAGGGTCACTGGTTCGATCCCAGTACCACCCACCAGATTTGAAGAAAAGCAGATCCAATCGGATCTGCTTTTTTTTTGCGTTCAAAAAACTTTCGTTACAGGAACAAAAAAGCCGGAAGACTTTCGTCGCCCGGCTTTGAAATGCCTATCGGCGCTTACTTGCCAATCAAAGATTGACCACAAACCCGCACAACGTTGCCTGTAACGCCCGCAGAGGCCGGGTTGCAGTACCAGGCGATGGCTTCGGCCACATCGATCGGCTGGCCACCTTGCGACAAGCTGTTCATGCGACGGCCGGCTTCACGGATGGTGAACGGCATGGCGGCTGTCATCTGAGTCTCAATAAAGCCGGGCGCGATGGCGTTGATGGTGATGCCATCCTTCAGCTGCTTGGCCATGGCCTCAACGTACCCGATCACACCGCTTTTTGCGCAGGAGTAGTTGGTTTGTCCGAAGTTGCCGGCAATGCCGCTGATGGACGAGATGCACACAATGCGGCCGTTCTCGTTCAGCAGGCTGCGGTGCATCAGTTCTTCATCGATCAGTTCTTCCGCAGTCAGGTTGACCGCAATGGTCATGTCCCAGAAATGCTCCGGCATGTTGCCAAGAGTCTTGTCGCGGGTGATGCCCGCATTGTGTACCACGAAGTCTACGCCACCGGTTTCTTTGGCAATGAAATCTGCGATCAGCTTCGGCGCTTTTTCATCGGTGATGTCGCAGGCCAGAGCTTTGCCTTTGATCGCGTCGGTTACGGTTTTCAGATCTTCCAGCGCCTGTGGAATGTCCAGGCCAATGACAGTTGCTCCATCACGAGACAAGGTTTCGGCAATTGAGGCACCGATGCCGCGAGACGCGCCAGTGACCAGGGCGACTTTGCCGGCCAGTGGAGCAACTGGGTTGGTGGCTTTTGCGGTGTCGGCTTTTCCGATGCGAACAAACTGGCCAGAAACATAAGCTGAGCGAGGCGACAGGAAGAAGCGTACGCTGGAATCCAGCTGGTTTTCGGCGTTGGGTGCCATCCAAATCAGGTTAGCGGTGGCGCCCTTTTTACCGATCTCTTTGCCCATGGCTCTTACAAAGCCTTCAAGCGACTGCTGCGCGGCGGCCTGGGGCGCTTTGCGGCAGGTTTGCGGGTCTTGACCGATCACCAGGATCCGGCCGTTGGCGGCCAGTTTACGGATGGTCGGGTGGAAGAAATCGTACAGCGCACGCAGTTCCTGCGGTGTTTTCAGGCCGGTTGCGTCAAACACCAGAGCGGAGAATTTACCGTTCAGTTCAACGGTCACATCCAGTGCTTCGGCTTTGTTGCCTACTTTAGAGGATTCGTCCAAGGTGTCCAGGCCAGTGGCGTGAAATACATTGGCCGGGCTTGCGCCCAATGTGGCGCCCACTGTTGCGACAGCTTTAGCGCCAGAACCGGCGCCCACCAATACATCGCCTTCAATATAAGGCTGATCGACACGCTTCAGGCGTTTCAGTGGGTTGGGCGAGGGTAGGCCGAGCGACTGAGCGGCAGACTTGCCGACAGGGGTGTTGACGAGCTTGAGATAGAGGTCAGACATAAATGCTTCCTATTCGGGCGTTTTGCAAAGAATGCCATAAAGGGTAAGGATTCCTCAGCCTATTGGATTGACTGAAGCCAGTGTTGGTGTTGTCAGACTTGCCAATGAGACGCGCCGGTTTATCGATAGACTTCAGTCTAACGTCAAATTATTCGATTCTTCATTGCGATACAGGACATTTTGATATGGCACAGGCTCAGAAAAGCACCAAATCCAAAGCAGCGAAACCGGGTAACGGTATCCGCCGCGTAGCGGTTATCGGTGGTAACCGTACGCCGTTCGCACGCTCCAACACGGCGTACAGCAAAGTCAGCAATCAGGAAATGCTGACCTCTAGCTTGCGTGGCCTGGTTGATCGTTACAATCTGCAAGGTAAGCGGTTGGGTGAGGTGGTTGCCGGGGCGGTGATTAAGCACTCCCGCGATTTCAACCTGACTCGTGAAGCGGTTCTCAGTTCTGGTCTGGCGCCTGAAACCTCGGCCTATGACATTCAGCAAGCGTGTGGCACCGGCCTTGAGGCTGCGATTTTGGTCGCCAACAAGATTGCCCTGGGGCAAATCGAGTGCGGCGTTGCTGGCGGCACAGATACCACCTCTGACGCGCCGATTGGTGTGGGCGAGGGTTTGCGTGAGATCCTGCTGGATCTAAACCGTGCGAAAACCAACAAAGAGCGCCTGAAGATCCTGAGCCGTTTCCGCCCAAGCCACCTAGCTCCGGAAATTCCGACCAATGGTGAGCCGCGTACTGGGCTGTCCATGGGTGATCACTGCCAGATTACCGCCAAAGAGTGGAATATCGCGCGGGAAGATCAGGATCAGCTGGCTTACGAGAGCCATCAGAAGCTGGCGAAAGCCTACGAAGAAGGGTTCTTTGACGATTTGATCACGCCGCTGGCGGGCTTGGAAAAAGACAACATCCTGCGTCCGGATACCACGCTCGAAAAGCTGGCCACACTGAAGCCCTGCTTTGATCGTGAAAACGGCACCATGACGGCCGCCAACAGTACCGCGCTGACCGACGGTGCCTCTTGTGTGTTGCTGGCCAGTGAAGAGTGGGCCAAAGAAAATGGTCTGGAAGTTCGGGCGTGGCTGACTTTCTCGGAAGTGGCTGCGGTTGATTTCGTTGATAAGAAAGAAGGCCTGTTGATGGCGCCTGCTTACGCCGTTCCGCGTATGCTGGAAAAGGCTGGCCTGACGCTTCAGGACTTCGATTTCTACGAAATACACGAGGCCTTTGCCGCTCAGGTTCTGTCAACGCTGAAAGCTTGGGAAGATCCCGCGTTCTGTAAAGAGCGCCTCGGCCTGGACAAGCCGCTGGGCAGCATCGACCGTTCGAAGATGAACGTGAAAGGCTCCAGCCTGGCAACCGGCCACCCGTTTGCAGCCACCGGTGGGCGCATTGTCTCGACACTGGCGAAGTTGCTGGAAGAGAAGGGGAGCGGGCGCGGCTTGATTTCCATCTGTGCGGCCGGTGGTCAGGGTGTTACGGCTATTCTGGAGCGCTAAATTTCCAGAATGTTGTAATTCCCTTTGACATAAGGCGCTTCACCTCGTATTATTCGCGCCACGTTGATCAAGGCGACTTGGTTAACAACCAGTTTGATGCGGGGTGGAGCAGTCTGGTAGCTCGTCGGGCTCATAACCCGAAGGTCGTTGGTTCGAATCCAGCCCCCGCTACCATTTAAGAGAAAGCCAGATCAGTAGCTTACTGATCTGGCTTTTTTGCGTTTGGGATGGCAGAAAATCTCTGTGACGTATATGTGACACATATGTGCCAAGCGCTTAGCCCGGATAGCTTGTTGCTCAGGTCGAAACGACCGTAAGTCATTTTCAGGCACGAGCGGATTATCGCCTCATCGAAGACTAAACTTCCGCTCACCCTCTTACATTCCTCAGTGTGCCCGACTGGTATTTGTTAACTGACCAATTACTCGTCGTCTTCCTGAAATTCTAGAAGCTCGCCAACTTCGCACTAAAGCCCGCGTTTAAGGATAAGCGCGTGGGAGAGGTCACGAAGGCCAGCATCCTGGCTGCCCGTACAAAAATGGCCAAGCGTAAGGGCAGGGGTGCCAGCGGCCTGATGGCACCCAAAACCATCAACAGCCACATGACCATTCTTCGAATGATTATGACTGAGGCGGCCGAGCGTATCTGTAAATACGTCCGCGAGGATTATCGTATCTATTACCAGTTACGGTTCTACACCGGGGTGCGTACGGGAGAGATCGATGGCTTGAAATGGGAGCACGTGGACTTTGAACGGCAGGAGATCCTTGTAAGGGAAACACTGATTAATGGTGAGACTGAGTACACCAAAACGGACGGATCTCAGCGTGAGATCCCCATGTTTGGCCCTGTCTACGACGCTCTGAAAACTCAATACGAGGCAACTGGCAAGCTAAGCAAGTTTGTGTTCTGCAATCGTGAAGGCAAACCGCTGGATCATAACAGCGTGACCAAGCGGGTTTGGTATCCGCTCCTGGAGCTCCTGAAACTGCAGAAAAGGCGGCCTTATCAGACCCGACACACGGCGGCCACGCTTCTGCTGGCTTCGGGCGAAAACCCAGAGTGGGTTGCCCGGGTGTTAGGCCATTCGTCGACGGCAATGTTGTTCAAAGTGTATTCGCGCTATATCCCGAATGTAACTCGTATGGATGGCAGCGCGTTCGAACGACTGATCCGAAATCGTGTAACCACTAAAGAGGAGGTGTGCCATGAAGTTGAATGAACTTCGTCCGATTCTGCGGGAAACTTTCAAAGGCACCTACCGCCTCACAGGACGTGTGGCCGCAATTGATGATGAGGGTATTCCCTGCCTCAAACTGCGTCTGAGTAGTTGCTCGACAGACTACGTGGTGCTGGCAGTTTTGGGTTCGGTTTCGATCCCAGAGGGGCTAGGCCATATGGAACTGGTGGCGGTTAAAGGACAGGTGTGTATCGGCCCTGAGGAAGGTTCGATTCTATTGACGGACATTCGGCGGCCGTATCAAGCCGATGTGGTCCAGCTGCCAGCACTGCAAACATTACCGCGCACCTTCTGCCCCGGCGGGTTGTTGGTTCATTCGCTGGAGGTGGCCAAAGGTGTTTTGAGCATGGTTCAAATCAATGAACCCCAGATGCCTCGACCGCTACAAGAACTGGGCTTCGTGGCTGGGCTCCTTCATGACATTGGCAAAACCTATACCTGTGATGCTAAAGGGCGCCCAACAGCGACAGCTCGGCTCGATCTTGATCGCCCGCTTTATGCCGCACCTTCATCAGCTATTTCTGGTGGTGGATGCCATTGGTCTGGTGGGCTTTACGGTTATCGGTGGGAATGAGTGGTTAGTGTCTGGGACTAAGTTTTAGCACCGTAAAGCCTTTCAAGCCTTTCTTATGCCACCACCGGCGATACCCCGATGGCAGTCGCGATGGATACCGCAACACAGATGATAATCCAGATGCGACGGACTCGCCCACATTCGCCCTGTAAACCACGTGAGTTAAGGCAGCGTCGAGTTTCCTTGTAAAGTTTGGTCGGTGTCGCCAGATGTTTGTGATAGTGCCGATTGAAGTAGTCAGCCATCACTGGAGGCATGGTCTCCGGTGAGTATCTGAGCCGAAGTTTTAACAGGCCGAGCCGGTCACGCTTCTCAAGAGCGCGCCGCAGCCGGCGGGGAAAGTGGCGGGTGGAGGTGCAGGAGGCGAAGTCGATGATGGCAGGGCTGGCATCGTCGCGGACCAGAATGTTGCCACTGTTGCCCAGATCCAGATGCACAAAACCACGGCGGTGTATCTCTCCCGCCAGCTCCCACAGGTCGGTGAAAAACGTTCGGGGCAGCGGCGACTTGCCACCGGCCTGGCGGAGGGGGAGCCCCTCTATGTAACGGTAACTGATGGTGTAGGGGTTCTGGAGTCTTGCGTGCTCAGGGATGCCTTCCAGACCCGAGAGACTGTGGAGTGCATGATACTCTCGTTTCGGGACCAGTCGCCCGTATATTAATGCTCCGGGAAAACCACATTTGCTATAGTCCTTGATCACTCTTGCACCTGCAGGGTGGGTTTCCTTTTCTACCAGGGCCTGCCCCCATCTGAGCCGGTAAAGGCGTTCTCTTGTGGTCACGGTTCTGACCTCCTCATATTGCTGTCTGCAATATCCCGATGCAGCCGTTCTGCATAGTGGTATCGGATCCAGGGTTTAATCACTGCTCTGACCCTGGCCGAGTGATTCGAACTAATTGCACCTGGCAGTGGGCCGCGTCGCCCCGGTGATCGGGGCGCACTATTGACCGGGTTCATGCCGCAACCAAAGTTGGGCGAAGGCTCCGGTACCGATCAGGATTGATGGCTGCCCCCTCCGAGAGCGCGGAACAGGCTGATTTCGGCAGCAAGCTGGTTGAAGCGGTCAGACAGCAATTGTTGTCGGGCGCTGAAGTACTGGCGCTGGGCATCCAGTACCGTCAAATAGTTGTCTACGCCCGCGTTGTAACGGTTTTGGGCCAACTCAAAGTATTCCCTGTTTGCGTCGACCAAGGCCTGCTGCGCATCCACTTGAATCTTGTAGGTTTCGCGCGCGGCGAGGCTGTCGGCGACCTCACGAAATGCCTGTTGGACGGTCTTCTGGTACTCAGCCACGCGAATGTCGCGCGTGGTTTCTGCCACTTCCAACCCCGCCTTTAACCGACCACCGGTGAAAATGGGCAGATTGATTTGCGGGGCGAACAGCCACGCGCCGCTGCCGCCCTCAAACAAACCGGACAGCTCACTGCTTGCGACCCCGGCATTGGCGGTTAGCGTAATGCTGGGGAAGAATGCCGCTCGGGCAGCGCCAATATCTGCATAGGCTGCCCGTAGTTTGTGTTCTGCTTCCAGGATGTCTGACCGGCGGGTAAGCAGGCTTGATGGCAAGCCTGTTTCAATCGGGCCCATGGCTATCGGGATGGAGCTTCTCGACTCCGTGATAGTCGAAGGCAGATTGTGACCGGTAAAGAAAGCCAGTGCGTTGAGTTCCTGCTTTACCAACCGATCGAAACGTGCGACCTGAGTTCTGGCCTGGTGAACCAGTGTCTGGGCCTGGGTCACGTCCAGAGACGAAGCAACATCGCCTTCAAACCGCTGCCTGATCAGATTGAGGTTTTCTTCATAACTGGCGAGCGTTGCCTCGGCCAGCTCCAGCTGATCCCGGTTCGTGAGCCAGGACAGGTAGGTCGTCGACACTTCACTGATCAACGACGTTTGCAAGCTCCGTTGTGCGTACTCGGTCGCCAGATAGGTCTCAAGAGCCGCCGCCGAAAGGTTGCGAACCCTGCCAAAAAAGTCGACTTCATAGGTGCTCAAGCCCACGGCTGCATCGTAACGTCCCGAAGTTGCCGCACTGCCGGAAGGGGACAGGTCTGCGGGCAGTCGTTGGCGCGTGCTGCCGCCATTAATGGCGAGGTTCGGGTACAGTGCAGAGCGCTCTATCTGATACCTGGCGCGCAGCACCTCGACGCTCAGGGCAGCTGTGCGCAGATCCTGATTGTGTTCCAGCGTAGCGGCAATCAATTGTTGCAAACCGGTATCGGTAAAAAAATCCCGCCACTGCAGGTCGGTGCCTGCCCGCGTCAGCTCGGCACCGGCCCCATCTCCATCTCCATCTCCATCATCGGTCGCCCGCCACTCCTCGGGCACCGCTGGCGATGGCTGCTGATACTGCGGGGCCGTTGAGCAGGCGGCAAGCAGGCTGGCACACGTAGCCGCCAGAATAACTCGATTCAGCTTGTTCATGGGGTCACACCTTTTACTCTCGCTGTGTTGTGTTTGCGGGCCACCAGACCGGTAACAAACACATAGAACAGCGGCACAAAGTAAATCGCCAGAATAGTCGCCGCCAGAGTACCACCGACCACCGCCGTACCTATGGCGTGCTGGCTGGCGCTGGAGGCTCCACTGGCAAGGGCCATGGGCAGAACGCCAAAGATGAACGCCAGCGAGGTCATAATGATCGGCCGTAACCGCAGGCGGGCGGCTTCTGCGGTGGCTTGCAGCAGCGGCTTGCCTTCCTCTTCATACAGCTGGCGGGCGAACTCCACGATCAGGATGGCGTTTTTCGCCGCCAGCCCCATGGTGGTCAGCATGCCCACCTGGAAGAACACATCGTTCGAAAAGCCTCGGGCCAGAGTGGCTAGCACGGCACCCAGTACCCCCAGAGGCACCAGCATGATCACCGCAAACGGAATGGACCAGCTTTCATAGAGGGCCGCCAGACACAGGAACACCACCAGAATCGATATCAGGTAGAGCTGCATAGACTGGCTGCCAGCCTGTTTTTCCTCGAAAGACAGGCCCGTGTATTCCAGACCGATCCCCGGCGGCAGTTCCTGCGCTAACCGTTCCAGCACCGCCATGGCATCGCCGGTGGCGTAGCCCGGAGCCGGGGCGCCCTGGATCTGCACGGCCGGCAAACCCTGGTAACGCTGCAGGCGTGGTGAACCAAAGATCCACTCGCCGGTGGCGAAGGCGGCAAATGGCACCATTTCGCCCTGGGCGTTGCGTACGAACCATTTGTCAAAGTCTTCCGGCGCCAGGCGGGACTCCTGGGTACCCTGTACATACACTTTCTTGACCCGGCCATTGTGCAAGAAATCGTTAACGTAACTGGAACCCCAGGCCGCAGACATGGTGGCGTTAATGTCGGCAATGGATACCTGCAGCAATCGGGCCTTTTCGTCGTCAATGATTACCTGGTATTGAGGCTCATCCGGCAGGCCATTATGGCGCACCATCACCAGTTCAGGGGCGGCATTGGCCGCTTCAAGGAATTGCCCCATGGCGGTCATCAGGCCCTCGTGGCCGAGCGAAGCATTGTCCTTCAGATAGAGATCAAAGCCGGTGGCGTTACCCAGCTCCAGCAGGGCCGGCGGCACAATCGGGAACACGATGGCGTCCTTGATCTGGGCAAAACGGCCACCGGCCCGTTCAGCCAGCAGGAACACACTCTTGGCAAATTCTTTCCGGTCGGCGAAGGGCTTCAAGTCCACAAATAGAATGCCCGAATTCTGGCCACGGCCGGCAAAGTTGAAACCCTGCACCGCCATGACGCTGCTCACGACCTCGGATTCCTGCTCCAGCAGATAGTTTTGCGCTTCATCCAGTACGGCCTCCGTGCGCTCAGCGGT
Source organism: Marinobacter litoralis (assembly GCF_003336705.1). Classification (GTDB taxonomy): domain Bacteria; phylum Pseudomonadota; class Gammaproteobacteria; order Pseudomonadales; family Oleiphilaceae; genus Marinobacter; species Marinobacter litoralis. Next base: position 492,606 of record NZ_QMDL01000001.1, read on the forward strand.
GGCATTGGTTGGCAGTTGCACCATCACGATCATCACCCCCTGATCTTCATCTGGCAGGAAGGATGTGGGCAGACTGGTGTACAGGAAGCCAACGCCCGCCACCAACAGCAAGTACACACCCATAAAGCGGATTTTGCGGCCAATGATGTAACTCACGCCGTTTTTGTAACGGTCGGCGTTGCGGTTAAAGGTACGGTTAAACCAGCCAAAGAACCCTTTCTTCTCATGCTGTGTATGCGGCTTGAGCATGGTGGCGCACAGGGCGGGGGTCAGAATGAAGGCGATCAGCACCGAGAACGACATGGCAGAAATAATGGTGACCGAGAACTGGCGGTAGATCACCCCGGTGGAGCCGCCAAAGAAGGCCATGGGCAGGAACACCGCGGATATCACCAGACCGATGCCCAGCAGGGCGCCGGAAATCTGGTCCATGGATTTCTTGGCGGCCTCTTTCGGCGACAAGCCTTCTTCTTCCATCAGCCGTTCCACGTTCTCCACCACCACAATGGCATCGTCGACCAGCAGGCCGATGGCCAACACCATGGCGAACATGGTCATCACGTTGATGGTAAAGCCGAATGCAAACAGCACACCGAAGGTCGCCAGCAACACGACCGGCACCGCCAGGGTGGGGATCAGGGTCGCACGCCAGCTCTGCAGAAACAGAAACATCACCAGGAACACCAGCACGATGGCTTCGACCAGCGTCATCACCACGGTTTCGATGGACGCCGTAACCACTGGCGTGGTGTCATAGGGAAATACAATCTTCATGCCTTCAGGCAGGAAGGCTTCCAGTTCCGTGAGGGTATCCTTGACCCGGGTGGCGGTTTCCAGTTGGTTGGCCCCGGTGGCGAGACGCAGGGCCATACCGGCGGCCGGCTTGCCGTTGTGTTTGCCGGTAATGGCGTAGTTTTCGTTACCCAGACTGATATCCGCGACGTTGCTCAGGCGTACCTGGGAGCCATCGGAGTTGACCTTCAGCAGAATGTTTTCGAACTCTTCGGGGGTTTTCATGCGCTGCTTGCCGATCACCGTGGCCTGCAGTTGCACACCGTCGGTGGTGGGTAGTCCACCCAGCTGACCGGCCGAGACCTGGACGTTCTGGGCGCGCACCGCGTTGATGACGTCTTGCGGGGTAAGCTGATAGCTGTTCAGCTTTTCCGGGTCCAGCCACAAGCGCATGGCGTACTGGGAGCCGAACAGCAGGAAGTCGCCCACACCCTGGGTGCGGGCAATCGGATCTTGTATGTTCGACACGATGTAGTCGGCAAGATCGCCCTGATTGTACTCACCGGTCTCACTCACCAGCGCAACCACCATCATGAAGTTGATCTTGAACTTCGACACCCGAATGCCCTGGCGTTGCACTTCTTCAGGCAACAGCGGGTTGGCCAGCTGCAGTTTGTTCTGCACCTGCACCTGGGCAATGTCCGGATCGGTACCCTGTTCGAAGGTCGCGATGATCTGCATGCTGCCATCCGAGTTGCTCTCGGAGGAGATGTAACGCAGTCCATCCAGCCCGTTCAGCTGCTGCTCAATGACCTGGACCACGGTGTCCTGAATCGTTTGCGCCGAGGCACCCGGGTAGGTAACGGATAGCGCGATGGCCGGTGGTGCAACATCCGGAAACTGGTTGACGGGGAGACTTTTGATGGCCAGACCGCCACCCAGCATCAGCAGCAGCGCGATCACCCACGCAAAAATGGGGCGCTCAATAAAGAAATGGGGCATACAGGCGGCTCCTTACTGTGCGCTGGCGCGAAGGTCGGTTTTAATGGCGAGATTTTCGGCAGGGGAGGCCGCTACCGGAATACCCGGCGCCAGCCGCTGCAAACCTTCAACCACCACGTCCTCACCGGCAGCCAGACCACTGTTAACCAGCCAGGTATTGCCAAACGTACCGGCGAGTTCCAGGTTGCGACGCTGAACAGTGTTGTCGTCGCCGACAACCCAAACCGCCGGCACGCCACGGGTGTCGCGGGTTATCGCTTGCTGAGGCACCAGAATGGCATTCTGGCGTACGCCTTCGGTCACCAATGCGCGCACAAACATGCCCGGCAACAACTTGTCGTCAGGGTTGGGGAATTCGGCGCGCAGCGTCACCGAACCGGTGCCCTCATCAACCACCACTTCGGAGAATTTGAGTACCCCGGAATGGGGGTATGCCTGGCCGTTTTCCAGCATCAGAGACACGTCAATGTTGTCGTGCTCATCCGCCTCGATCAGCCCCGTTTCAATGGCGTGTTGCAGGTCCAGCAACTTGGTAACAGGCTGAACAATGTCCACGTAGATCGGGTCAAGCTGGGTGATCGTCGCCAGTTCCTGCGCTTGGCCGTTGGTGACCAGCGCACCTTCGCTTACCCGGGATCGGCTGATTTTACCGGTGATCGGGGCTTTGACGTCAGTATAAGCCTGGTTGATGCGGGCAGATTCGTATTCCGCTTCGGCACTGCGCAGGCTGGCGAGGGCATCGTCGTATTGCTGGCGACTGATTGCACGGCTGCCCAGCAGGTTCTCATAGCGGCTGGCCAGATTGCGGGCGTTCACCAAGCTGGCGTTGGCGCGGGCCAGGGTGGCCTGGTAGAGGGCATCGTCAATGCGGTATAGAACCGCGCCTTCTTCCACCACGGATCCCTCGGTAAACAGGCGCTCCTCAATAATGCCATTGACCTGTGGCCGGACTTCCGCGGTGCGCCAGGCCCGGGTTCGGCCGGGCAACTCGGACGTCAGCGCCAGGGGCTGTTCAGTGACATTGTAAATGCCGACCTGGGGTGAGGGCCGTTCGGCTTGTTGCTGTTGTGATGGCTGGTCACTGCAACCGGTGACAATGAGCGCGGTAACAAGCAGCATGACGAGCGTGCCGATACTCGCTGTTGAGGTTTTTGGATTCACGTATTTAGTCCCCGAGTGGCTTTTGTGTGAGTGTACTGATAGGCGGCATTGTAACCGCATGGTGGTACAGTGGCAATTTCGGTTTATACTGCGCTGGCTTTGCTGTTTGGTCTGCTACTTGACACTGCGCAGTGGTGCAAGCGTAATAACGGGCTAATGAAAAACGGGAGACGCAGAGGTTAATGAAAGCGACACAACAGGGTGGTCAGATCGAAAGTCGACACGGGGGGATACAGGTGATCGCTCGCGCAGCCGCAATATTGCGAGAACTGGGCGATCATCCCGAAGGTCTGAGCCTCGCAGAAATTGCCAAAGCGGTTGGGCTGCCAAGGTCTACGATCCAGCGTATTGTTGCGGCGCTTCAAACAGAGGGTTTCGTAGAAATGGTCGGGAGCCAAGGTGGCCACAGACTTGGCCCTGAGCTGGGACGGCTGCTGTACCACACGCGCATTGATGTTATTTCAGTGGTTCGCCCATTGCTGGCGGATCTTTGTCATGAAGTGGGTGAAACTGTGGTGTTTTGCGGTGTTGAGCACTACCAGGTTCAGGTGCTTGAGCGTGTGGTTTCGGAGCAGGAATTGCGCGTGGTACCGTCGATGGGGAGGATGCATGTGCCGTTTCACTCTACCTCTGTCGGGAAAGCTCTGCTGGCTATCATGACGGACGATGCGGTCGCAAAAATACTGGACAAAACCCTCGCAACAGACAACTCAGCCGCACCCAAAAGAGAGGCGCTTATGGGGGACCTCAGGAAAATTCGCAGCGCAGGATTTGCAGAAGATTACGAGGAGTATATGGCGGGCCTTGCCTCGTATGCCGTTTCTTTGGATACCTATTTCGGTAAGTTCGCCGTGGCGGTCGTAGCTCCAGCCGGCCGTGCGCTTATCCGCAAACAGGAGTACTTGGAGCCGCTGAAAGCGTTCAAGATGGAGGTGGAAGCCAAAATTGGTCAGAGCTACGGAGAGCCCAGACATACTTGAGCCTTTGATCCCCAAAATTTTCATGTCAAAGCGCAAAAGTCGCTGGGTGAGGAGAACCAGAACTTCCCTCACAGTAAGGTGAGGGCCTTCGACTCAAAATGAGTAGAAATTGTTCCTATATGTTCAATGGTCGCTATGAACAGGTCACCGGCTTCCACTGGCACCATGGGCCCCAGGGCGCCACTGAGTACCACATCACCGGCTTTCATCGGGTCGCCAAAGCGTGCCATCGTGCGGGCCAGCCAGCCAGCCAGCCAGGCTAAGGCGTTGAGCGGATGGCCCAGGCAGGCCGACCCATTGCCCTCGGATGCCAGTTCGCCATTACGGGTCATGGATATGGAGCAGTTGATCAGGACCAGCCCTTCCAGGCGGCGCACCGGTCCCCCCAGAACGAACAGTCCGCTGTAGGCATTGTCGGCAACAGTATCACACGCCTCTATAACGGGTCACTTCGCAGGGTCGGTGGGTATGATTGGTTAGTGCCTGGGAGTTCAGTCCCAGTATGGCGGATCGCCAAAATAGCCATCAATAAAGTCGATAAAACTTCGAACCTTGCTCGCCAGTAGTTGCCGGTGCGCATACAACGCGTAGAGCGCCATGGGCTCGGGTTCATACTCCGAGAGGATTACCTGCAGCTTTCCCTCCTTGATTGCCGAGCCTGAAATAAATGTGGGCTGCAAAGCAATGCCTGCGCCTGCGATGGCGGCTTTGATCAGCACATCTCCGTTGTTGCTTATCATGTCGCTGATGCCGTCTTGACTCTTGCTTTGCAGCCAGTGGTACGCGGGCTGGCTGGCGTCCGGCTCCATGTAGCTATAGCGCAGGTAACGGTGGCCCCTGAGATCTTCCGGGCGCTGGGGGGTGCCGTATTGTTTCAGGTAGGCAGGCGACGCACACATCACCAGTCGTATCGGTGCAATTCGCTTGGCAATCAGCGAGGAGCTTTTCAGGTGGCCGATCCGCAGCACTATATCGAACCCTTCCTCGACGACCTCGACCTTGCGGTCGTTCAGCTGCAAATCGATCCCTACGCCCGGATGGGCCTTCTGGAACTCGCTCAGCAATGGCGCCATGTGGCGGATGGCGAAGGATACGGGCGCACTGATCCGGAGCAGGCCCTGAGCCTGGGTTTGCAGGTCTCCAACCTGGTTCTCCATGTCATCGATGTCAGCCAGCACCTGTTGAGCTCTCTGGTGATAGTTCGTTCCTGCCTCGGTCAGGTGGATTCTGCGAGTGGTGCGGTTGAGCAGGCGCACACCCAAATGTTGCTCAAGCCGGGAAACGTATTTGCTAACCAGCTGCGGGGACATTTCTAGTCGGTCGGCAGCGCGGATGAAGGTGCCTTCGTTCACCACCGTGACGAAGGTGCGCATAGCATCGATACGGTCCATCGGTTTGTCCTGTATCTGTGACTGTCAAAAACTATCAACAGCACATTGATAATAAAGCAACGATTTCCATCTTAGTCTGTCAATCTGGTGATAGTAAAGTGGTTTCATCATCTGGAGCGTGGCTTCGGGATTAATCAACTGATCAAAATTCGAGATGGCTATGAAGAACTCCAAATTTTCACAGACATTATTCAACTCCAACGGGGGTTATGCCTCGCTGATCCTGCGAATACCGGTCGGGCTGGCCCTGGCCGCCCACGGCGCTCAGAAACTCTTTGGCTGGTTCGGGGGTTATGGTCTCGAAGGAACCGGGCAATGGATGGCGAGCATCGGCCTGGAGCCGGGCTACCTGATGGCATTGCTGGCTGGCAGTGCCGAGTTTTTCGGTGGTCTTGCGCTGGTGGTGGGTTTGCTGACTCGTCCGGCTGCGCTGGTTGCGGCCTTTACCATGCTGGTCGCCATCTTCTCCGTACATATCGGTCATGGCCTGTTCATGTCCAACAACGGTTACGAGTATGCCCTGACCCTGTTTGCGGTCACTCTGGCTCTCACTGTTCAGGGCGCTGGACGATTCGCACTGGATAACGTGCTACTGAAGCGTTTTTAAGACAGTAGGAGATTATTTATGAAAATCGAACTTTCTGGAAAACAGGCTCTGGTCACTGGCTCAACGGCAGGTATTGGGCTCGCGATAGCCACAGGGCTGGCCAACGCCGGTGCTCAGGTCACCGTGGTCGGTCGTGACCAGGCAGGCGTGGATAAAGCGGTAACACACATCAAGCAGGCCAGCGGTCGTGACGATGCCAGCGGAATCGTGGCCGATGCGAGCACCGACTACGGCTGTAAAGCGGTCATTGAGGCTTTGCCAGAGGTCGATGTTCTGGTGAACAACCTGGGTATCTATGGGGGGCGTCCGTTCTTCGAAATCGACGATGCGGCCTGGGAAGAGATCTTTCAGGTTAATGTGATGAGCGGCGTGCGTCTGGCCCGACACTACGCGAAAGGCATGCAGGCCCGCGGTTGGGGTCGTATCCAGTTCATTTCCAGTGAGTCGGCCCTCAACATCCCCGCCGAGATGGTGCATTACGGTGTCAGCAAGGCTGCGTTGCAGGGTGTTTCGCGCGGTCTTGCCAAAGTACTGGCCGGCAGTGGTGTGACCGTCAACACGATTTTGCCAGGGCCGACCCGCACCGAAGGTGCACAGGCAGTGATGGCAGAGCTGGCAAAGGAACGTGGCGTTACGGCGGAACAGATGGAAGGGGTGTTCCTGGAGGAAAATCGCCCCTCGACATTGCTCAAGCGCTTCGCCACGCCAGAGGAGGTCGCGAACCTTTGTGTTTATGCGGCTTCAACCCAAGCCAGCGCCACCACCGGTGCAGCGCTACGTGTTGAAGGCGGTATTGTTGAGAGCATTTCCTGACGGGCAAGCATCTACAAGGGTATGGAGCAATGCGGACATCCAGCGCACAGGTTCAAACACAGAATTCGAAACGCCTGATGAACCGGCTGTTATCACAGCGACAAACATATGATCAGAACTGATTTTCAGGAGAAAGTAATATGAAGATATTGGCCATTAGCGGCAGTTTGCGTAAGGATTCCCTCAATACCCAACTACTGAGAACGGTTGCCGAGTTTGTGGATCAAGGCACATCGATCGACGTGTTTGATCTTGCTGATATACCGCTTTACAACGGCGATCTGGATGGTGACACCAAGCCGGCACCCGTGCAGGCGTTGCTGGATGCCATCGCCGACGCTGACGGCATGCTGATCGCTACCCCGGAATACAATTACAGTGTTTCGGGCGTGCTGAAAAATGCCATCGACTGGGCCTCGCGACCAGCGTTCAATTCAGTGATGTGCGGCAAGCCCACCGGCGTAATGAGCAGTTCGATGAGCACTCTTGGCGGGGCCCGAGCCCAGGTTCATCTGCGTGACGTTCTTGCGGCGACTCTGACACCTGTCTATCTGGCTCCGGATTTCGCCTTGGTTTCCGCGCATACCGCTTTTGATGAGAAAGGCCGCCTGGTTGATGAGGCTACCCGGGATTTTCTGCAGAAGTATATGAGGGGCTATACCCAATGGGTGGCCAGCCAATGACGCACTCCACCGCAACGCTCACCGAGCACATTATTCAGCCGGTCATATTCATTCCCCACGGTGCAGGGCCCTGTTTTTTTATGGACTGGAATCCGGCCGACGCCTGGGACGGTATGGCTGCTTTTCTGAAGGGAGTGGCGGCGTCTTTGCCGTCCCGCCCTCGTGCCATTCTGCTGATTTCTGCGCACTGGCTGGCGCCGGGGTTCAGCGTAACAGCGGGCGCACAACCCGAGCTGATTTTCGACTACTACGGGTTCCCCAAGCATACCTACGAGCTCACGTATCCAGCTCCCGGTGCGCCGGCACTGGCTGAGCGGGTTTCCAGCCTGTTATCTGAGGCGGGACTGACCAGCCATCAGGATAGCCAGCGTGGATTTGACCACGGTATGTTTATTCCGCTGAAGCTGATGTTCCCCGATGCCGATATTCCCGTGGTCCAATTGTCTCTGCAAGAGGGTCTCGACCCAGCGGCGCACTTGGCCGCCGGGGAAGCCCTGCAGCCGCTGCGTGAAGATGGAGTACTGATCATTGGTAGTGGCATGAGTTTCCACAACATGCGAGGCTATGGAGATGCAAGGTTTACACCTCTCTCGGAGGCTTTCGATGACTGGCTCACCCAGGTTGTTGCGGCCGATCCCGGCCATCGCCAGACAGCACTGCGCGACTGGGTCAGCGCACCCTATGCTCGTCAATGCCATCCGCCAGGCGGTGACGAACACCTGATGCCACTGATGGTAGCTGCTGGTGCCGCCGGCCTGGATGTTGGCCAAAAGGTCTTCTCGGAACAGGTCCTCAAAACACAGCTTTCAGGGTATCGTTTTGGGTGAACAGAACCCTTTACCAAAGGAGTGCTCATGTTCAAATGCGGAAAATATAGCCCAGAGTTCAAACGCGAAGCCATCGCTTTAACTCTTCAGCCCGGTGTGAGTTGTCGCCAGATTGCTGGGAGGTTGGTATTAATCCTAACCTGCATCTCGATGGTGCGGAGAAGCGGATGAGGAAGCAGGCGATTCAACGTTGTCACGTCATTTCCCAATTCCTCTTATGTGTCGATGCCTGAAGGTGTCGGCCAGCGGTTATTACGCTTGGGTATCTCGCCCTGAATCCGCTAGTGCAAAGGCGAATCATCACTTACTGTCACGCATCAGAGAGATTCATGACCATAGATACCCACTTTGTTGCGCGTTTATGACAACCTCTGCGCATACGGGATAACCCCTACCCGCAAGTCCTCAGCAGAATAAAGTTGACCACACACTGGTGGCACAACAACGAACTGACTGAGAGCATAGTATGAACAAAAACAATACACGGCTTCGTCGGTTGGGGCTGGCCCTGGGGTTGATGGCAGCGTCTGCGCTGGCTTCCGCCAATCAGGATGGGAAACCCAACTTCCTGTTAATTATTGCTGATGACCTGGGATACTCAGACATCGGTGCTTATGGGGGGGAGATCGAAACTCCCAGCCTGGATGCCCTGGCCAATGAAGGCATTCGGATGACGAACTTCCACACCGCTCCCACATGTTCTCCGACCCGCTCGATGCTGTTTTCTGGTACCGACAATCACCGCGCCGGCACCGGCAACATGGCTGAGCTGCTGACTCCCGAGCAGAAAGGAAAGCCGGGATATGAGGGCCACCTGAATGATCTGGTGGTGACTTTGCCTGAGGTATTGCGGGATAACGGTTACCACACCTCTACTACGGGGAAATGGCATCTTGGCCGTACGGAAGAGCTGAGCCCCGCTGCCCGAGGCTTTGATGAATCCTGGGTGTTGGTACAAGGCGGCGCCAGCCACTTTGATGATGGCCGGGCTATTATCGGTGTCGATCCAAAGGCCATCTACTTGGAGAACGGAAAGCAGGTGGAGGTACCCAAGGGCTTCTTCTCGTCCGATTTCTATGCCGATAAGGCTATCGAATACGTTGACGCTGCCGGCGATAAACCCTTTTTCCATGTGTTGGCTTTCACGGCACCCCACTGGCCGCTCCACGCTCCCGATTCCTACATCAAAAAATACGAGGGCCGTTATGACGAGGGTTATGAAGCCATTCGTCAGCAGCGCCTCGGCACGATGAAAGAAATGGGGCTGATTGGTCACAAACTGGCTGCAAATGTTCCCTTTGATCAGTTGCCATCCTGGGATGAACTGACCGATGAGCAGCGCAAGATCGAAGCTCGCAAGATGGAAATATACGCCGCCATGGTGGACAACATGGACGAGAACATCGGACGGGTTATGGCCCATCTGGAAAAGTCCGGCAAGCTCGACAATACCGTAGTCATGTTCATGTCTGATAACGGTGCAGATGCTAATAGCCCGGAAGTGCTCCCCCGAAACAAAGAATGGATCGCCTCTGAGTACAACAACAGCTTCGAGAATATGGGCCGTCCGGACTCGTACATTTGGTACGGCGCACAATGGGGGCAAGTGAGTGCTACGCCGTGGCCCATGTGGAAGGGATACCCTAGCCAAGGTGGTCTGCTGGTGCCGGCGATTTTGAGCCTGCCTGGTGACGATGCTCAAGGCGAGATCAACCATCAGTTCTTCCACGTGATGGATATCATGCCCACGTTCCTTGAGCTGGCTGGTATTGACGTACCGAGCAGCCCCTACAACGGCCGTCAAGTATTCGAGATTCAAGGCGTCTCCATGCTTCCAGGATTGAACGGTAATGCACCGGAGAACCGTGTGGTTGGTTGGGAACTCTTTGGTCGCTCGGCGGTTCGTATGGGGGATTGGAAGATACGCCTTTTGGAAGAGCCCTACGGTCCCGGAGAGTGGCAATTGTTTAACCTGGCGGAAGACCCGGCTGAAACCAACGATCTTGCGAGCAAGGAGCCTGAAAAACTTAACCAGTTATTGGCTGAGTGGGACAAGTACATCAAGCGTAATGGTGTGATTGTGGCAAATCCTGCAGACATGAGGAAAGTTGGATACAGCTTCACTACCTGCCTTTACGGCAAGTGCGTTGAATAAGCCGATCCCATGTTTGCGAGCAGGAGATATGCCATGAAACTGAAACAGACACTACTGACTGCTGCGGTTTCCGCAGCAGTCACCAGCCCGGCATTTGCGCTTGAGCTGGAAAAGCCCGACGTGTATGGACAACTCAATGCAGGTGCGCTCAAGATTGAAAGCCAAGATGCGGAAGCAGAGGCCTTTGAATTGGAGCTTGGGCTGCAAGGTAAAGCCGAAATTGATAAGGGCCTTAATCTGAACTACGCCGTGGAGGTAGACCTTGCAGCCGCTGCCAACAGTGCAGATGATCCTACTACTGGCCGCGATGGAGAAGCGGATGTGCATGTGAAAGAAGCGAAGTTCTGGCTTCCTACACGCTACGGTATGTTTGTTGCCGCGCCAAGGGGCACCAGTGGTCAATGGTCTGATATTTATGGGGCGATCAATCACTATGAGTACAACATCTCCCGAGCAGATCCTCGTTCGGATGGTATCTTCGCTCAGCCGGACCGAACTTCAGGTACTTTTGCTTACCACACCCCCTGGTTTATGAAGACCAAATTGGTTTTTGCAGCAATCACACTGAATGACGGCAACGACCAGGATGTGGATGGCAGGGCAGTGCGGCTGGTACATAAAGGCGAAAATCTGGGCTTCGCGATTGGCACAACAGTGTTGAAGCAGGAACAGTTGCCACCGTTTGCGACAGATGATTACCAGATCTCTGCTGTGGGGCTGAGTTATCAATTCGGTGGAGTGGCTTTGGGTGCCGTCTGGGAAAATAACCGAAACTCTCCGTACCCTCTGGATGCCGAAGGTAAGGCTGATTTTGATTCATACGGTGTCTCAGCCCAGTACATCACTAAAAAGGGCGCTGGCGTAGCTGTGGGCTACAAAGAGAAAGACCACGACGACAGTGCTGCTGACGAATCTGTGTACACCCTCAAGGTGGAACAACGGGTGGCATCGCAATTGAAAGTCTGGGCTGAAACCGGCCAGTACGACAATCGGCCCAGCAACTATGCCATCGGCTTCAACTTAACCTTCTGACTCTGAAAGCGTCTTGCCCGGTAAAATTTGGAATTAGACCGAATCGAGCCGGGCCTTTTTACTGATGACAACCCTTGATGCTCGGCATTGGCGCAAAGTTTCTGAGGGCAGTTCGCCAAAGGCTTCCTGATATTGGCGGGTAAAGTGACTAAGGTGGTTGAATCCATACGAAAAGGCCGCGTCGCCGATATTGATGTCGGGGCTGCTTCTGAGTAATTCTCGAACGCCTTTGAGTTTGTGGCACAGAACATACTTTGCCGGTGTGGTGTGGAGGTAGGTGCGGAAACCGGATTCCAGCGATCGCCGGCTGGCGCCGGTGACCCGAAGCAGGTCGCATACTGAGATGGGGTCGCGAATATGGGCCAGTATCCATTCCGTTGCCAGGCGAATCCGGCCAGGAAGAATCGAGGGGTTGTCCAAACCTTCCCGGTGCAACTGGTTGGCAAACTGGGACAGCAGCAACCCCTCCCATTGCGCCTGAACGGCCGGGTCGATCCGCCCCTGACAGATTTCGTGTTGTTGCGCCAGGCAGTTAATGGCGTTTCTCAACACCAGGGCGTCTTGATGATGACCGGGGATAAAGGCGTTGGTTTCCCGAAGAAAGCTTAGGTCCGGGACACCCAGGGTATCGATCAGTTTCTGGCGCGCCAGGTTCATCACCACCGCCCGGGTGCCTTTTTCCCAGACCAGATCTGCCTGCTTGCCCGGTGCTGTCAACACCAGGCTGTCGGCCGGTACGTCGGTATCCAGGGATTTACAATAGATGTTGCCGGATAACACCAAAACCGCGTGAAAGGTCTGCTGGGTTTCTGACTGAATGTGAACTTTCTCGGACCACATGGCGCCGAACAGCAAACTGCTGCCCAGCGGTTGCAGAGTCAGCAAATTTTCTGCTCGGCCGCTGCGAGACAGCGGCGCAACCTCGCGGTCTTCGATGTGGGCGTTAATAAACGCTTTTGCCTCCTCGAAATCGGGCGAGCGTACACCTACGTGGTGTCGGAATGGAACCAGTTTCTCATTCATGGCGGAGTCGTTGTTTTTGTCAGTTCAGCCTTGTGAATCTTGGCGATCTCTATCATAAATCAAGCAAAGGGCAGGCCACATCCTAAAAGTTGGGCCAGCCTTTGCAAGCCTTGGTTTGGTGAAGTTCACGGGCAGGTTGTCTTGCGTAGTTGACTTTATGATCTGGTGAAATGAGAGCATAAATAACACGGAATTGAACGATATGATCAAGCGATGGTGGGGATTCTTAGCTGTATGTTTGCTCGTGGTTGCCGCTGGGAAAATCCAGGCCACCCCTTCAGATTGCTTGGGTTGCCATGAAAGGGAGGTCTCTGCGTGGGCCCAATCTCGCCACGCGCTCGCTATGGCAGAGCCCGGCCCGGAAACTGTAGAGGGAGATTTTTTCGGCGCTCGATATGAGGATTCAGATATTGTTGTGCAATTTCGGAACAATGGCGGAACGTTCCTAATTCATACCCGACAGGGGAGCGAGGAGCGAGAATGGGCCGTCCGTTATACCTTCGGAATTTACCCCTTACAGCAGTACCTGATTGATACTGGTGATGGTCGTTTGCAGGCGTTCAACATTGCCTGGGATGCACGAGACAAGTCTGACGGTGGCCAGCGCTGGTTCAGGTTGGATGAGCCGGGGCACAACCGCCCTGGCGATGCGATGCATTGGACCGGCATCTACCAAAACTGGAACAACCAGTGTGCGGATTGCCATTCTACCGGTCTGGAACGTAACTATGACCCCGAAACTGACACCTATCGTACTCGTTTTGAACATCGGTCAGTAAGTTGTGGGGCCTGTCATAACGAAGCTCAGGATCACGCCACTGCCAAGCGTAAAGGACAATCTATGTCAGCAGGGGTAGAGCTCGCCGCTGTCGGCGCCTGGCTGGTTAGTGAAGGAAAGCGCCCGCCAAGATTAAAACGGCCTGAGCGAGAGTCTCAACAAGTGAATACCTGCGGCAAGTGTCATTCTTTGCGAACTGCGCTGACCGATGCAGGTAGCGGTAGGTTGCACGACCAATATAGTCTCAGTCGGCTTGACGAGCCGCTTTATTATTCAGATGGGCGAGTGAGGGAAGAAGTATTTGTGGTGGGCTCGTTTGAGCAAAGCAAGATGTTCCAGGCAGGTGTTGTTTGTACTGACTGCCATAACCCACACACTGGCAAGTTAAAAGTTGAAGGTAACGGGGTGTGCGCTCAGTGCCATAACGCTGGTGATTACGAGACGCCTGATCATCACCATCATCGAAGAGGCAGCGAAGGTGCGGAGTGTGTCAGTTGTCATATGCCGGAAGCCACCTTTATGAAAATCGATAATCGTCGAGAACACAGCTTTATGGTACCCAGGCCTGATGTGTCTGTAGATACCGGCAGTCCAGACGTATGTCTTGGATGCCACACGGACCAGGATCGGGCCTGGTCTATCGAAACCGTTGAGAGCTGGTATCCGGATCTATACCAGCCAGATACTTGGCATCATGTACAGCAGAGAAATCTCTCAGAGGTGTTGGATTACCTGAGCAATGATCATGTGCCCGCCATTCGACGGGCAACATTACTGGAACAGCATGGGGAAGCTCTTCTTATCCGACATAGGGAGCTTGTTGCAGGTCTGGCAGAAAATGATCATGCGGTGATTCGCGAAAGTGCCTTTAGAGTGATCCGATACGGTGACATGAGTCAGCTCAGGGGTCTGGCTGAACGTGGTCTGGACGACGACTCCCTGGCGGTCAGGCTTGCAGCATTTGAATCCATTGTGTGGTCCGGCGTTATCCCTGATGCCAAGCGTTGGGAGGGAGTTCGGCAGGAATATGAGAATTACCTGGCTATGCAGTCTGACTTGCCGGCTGGTAGTGTGCTCAAAGCCCGTTACCTGTTGGCCGGGAATTATGTTTACAAGGCGGAGCAACTGTTGAAACGGGCGCTGCGCAAAGATCCTGGCTACGTACCCGCCACCATACTGCTTACTGATATTTTGCGTTCAGGGCACCGAAATCTTGAGGCTATCAGAGCGATTGACGACACTTTGCAACATAGCCCTGACGATCCACAACTGATTCATCTGAGGGGGCTAATCAGAATTGGGCTGAGAGATTACCCAGCGGCGCTCGCGGACCTCGGTCGGGCCCATAGTCTTGCTCCCGACCAGTGGTTATTCGGCTACCGATACGCAGTTGCGCTGTTCCAGCTGGAACAGAAGGAAAAAGCCCGGGAAGTGATCCGGACTATGCTGCAACGATATCCCGATAACGTCCAATTACGGGCATTGATGAACCACCTTTAGTGGCCGCCAGGGCTGGGGCGCTTAACAGTTGCCTCAGATCCACCCCAGCCATTTCCACCACAGGTAATCCAGTGGAAACAAAATCACGATGGTGAGGGCGGCCAGGATCAGGCACAACCTGGCGGCATGGCGCATGGGAATGCCGGCCAGGGGCATGGCCATCATCAGGGGCACGGACTGGTAGGTAAAAATGATGGTGGAGAAGCCCAGAACCTGAGTCATCAGCACCGCTTCCAGGCTGAAGCCGGTCATTTCGCTCATGAGGCCAGCCAGGGGGGTGAGCGTTGCCGGAATGCCCGCCAGGGTGGTGACCATCCCGGTCGCGGTCGCCGTGAGTGACAAGGTAAGGAAGTTGGCAAAATCCCGCCCCGGCTCCAATGGCAGCCAGCCCAGCAGGTGGCCGCCCAGAATACCGCTGATGTTCTGATGGTTGATCAGCCCGGCAATGCCCAGCAGGCCGGCCACCACCAGAATCGAGCTGATGTTCACTTTCTGGTTGAAGCTCTGTGTAGAGATCATGCCAACACCGGGCATCAGCAGCAGGGTCGCTGCCGCCAGGCCAATCCACGCCGCCGAGATCTGGTGCCAGGTGTCGGTCAGCCAGAACCCGAGGGTCACCAGAAGTATTACCATCAGCCGCGATTCCGTGAAATTGAAAGGCCGGCTTGATCCTGCTTGCGGAACCGGCTTTGGGTTGTCCGGGTACAACCGCACCAGCACAACCACCAGTAGGATGGCCTTGAGGATGCCCAGCACCGGAAAGTGCAGCAACAGGTATTCCCCGAACATCGGGCTCCAGCCATGAATCTTCTCGGCAGAGCCGATCATGATCATGTTTGGCACATTGGCGGGCAGAATGGCAAAGGTGGGCAGATGGCTGCCGAAGGCCGCCGCCAGCCCGACGGCTTTCTGGCCATTGCTGCCAGGCTCAAAACCACAGCTGTGGGCGATGGTCAGCGCTATGGGGATAAACAGAACAATGCGCCCCACCGAGGAGGGCATGACAAAGCCCAGCAGAATGCCGATCACCACGATGCCGGCGATCAACCGGGTATAGCTGGTATCCAGGTGCCGGGTAAACAGGTCGGACACCCGTTGGGCCAGACCGGTTTCCGAGATGGCAATGCCGATCACCAGCCCGGAAACAATCAGCCAGCAGGCAGTCGAGGTGAGGCCGGAAAACACCACCTCAGCCGGGGCCAACGACAGCAGCATGGCCAGGGTCAGCACCAGCAGGGCCGAGACAAACTCCGGAATGGCGCCGGTGGCGAACAGTACAAGCCCGGCCATTACCAGTAAAGCCGATAGACGTTGCGGGCCTTCAAACCAACCCGCTACCGGGCTGAAGAGCAACGCTGCAGATAATAAAGTGATCAGGGCCAGCGCAAGCCACTGAGACCGGTTAACAGGCAGCTTTGTCATTGCCGGATAAGATCCTTATCGCCGTTAACGAACGTCCTGGTTCTTTTTCGGGAACAGCCAGAAGGCAAACCATCGTGTCATCCGTGGCATCAGCACATAGCTCATCAGCAACATGACTACGATGGTAACTGCCATGGTGCGCAGCAGCAGCGGGATCTGGGCCAGCAGGTCACCGAATAGCACGAAAACGAGCGTAACCGCAGGATACAACGCCAGCCAGCTGACTATGGTCATTTTCCACTTGGGAGGCGGTTTAACCGGGTTCTGTCCGGGCAGGGTAAACCAGGTGATGATTCCTGAAGTCACTTCACGCTCACTGGGTTTTGCCAGCAAAGCTTCAAGTTGTTCAAGGAGCTCAGCTCTTTCCGGAGACTCTTCCCAGGCGGTCAGAGTTTCTCGATCCCTAAACTTGAATATAATCCGGTATTCTGGATCATCCGGTGAGGACGGCCGGAACATGGCAGCTCCGAGGTAACCCGGAAAGTGGGCTGCTCTTTCGGTCATTTGGCTGCTGAGTTGCTCGAATGCGAACTCCTCGCCTTTCCTAACCCGACGTGAAATCACGACAGTGATCGGATGGTTGGAGGTCTGGTTGACCGTCTTTGTCATGATACATTCTCCGTAAGGTGCACAAGCCCGGGAGAGGCTCATGCCGTGATCTCTTTTGCCTGCTCTGAAATTAAAAAGGGGCCCGCACTGCGGGCCCAAAGGAGAGCAGCAACGGCTCGCAGATCAACTACCTGTTGCGCGCATGTGCTGCACGTTAAACATTTGTGGTTTGGACAGCTCTGGGTCTACTTGGCCCTTGAACTGACCGGTGGTGCAATGGCTGGCTTGAACATCAATCATGCTGAATGCGTCATCGATGGAGACCCCGGTGCCTTTATTCTTCGGCAGATGGTGGTCTGGATGTGCTTGGCCGATCGTGAAGGTCTTCCACAAGCTACCTTTACGGTCATAGGAAACCGTGCGCGGGATTGTGAAGGTCTGGGCGTCCATGTAGTGCACCCTTTTTTGCAATGGGTGACTTTCATCAACAGGAACAGCCTCTACTTCGTAAACCTTACGCAGCTGCCAGGTAATTTCAGGGAAACAACCACCCTGGCCACCAAAGGCAACAACCTCGTAGCCATCGTCATCCTGGTGAGTCTCTGTATCGAGCTTCATGTCATTGTGGTTATAGAAGGGCATCAGCATTTGACGGGTCCCTTTATAGGTCCAGTTCATGTCTGAAATGCGACCGTTATAACCTTCAAAGTCCTCGATCATCAGATCGGAACCCAGGAACGCATCGGTAACCTGACCGGTAGCCAGACGGCGTACACGACGCTGGAAGCCCAGATACAGCCATGAATTGTCCCGCTTGAGGTCGTCGGAAGCGCGGTGGATCAACAGCTGGGTGTTGCGAACATCAGCCGGATCCAAAGCTTGCACGTAGATAGCGCGGAACAGGTCAGACGGGTTTGGCGTAATCTCTGGTACTGGTTCCTGGTTCACTCGGCCCTTGAAGTTCAGGAAATGGAAATTGAACTTGATGGTACGTTCCACCTTGCCGGAATCCATATCCCGATACTTCCAGTAGAACGGATAAATGGCAGCACTATCACCCCAGTTGTAGCCATATTTATAGTTCCACGCGAGCTTTTCACCGGCCCGGGGGTCACTTTCATCCGGTTCCTCAGGGAATGGTCTGCCAGCCTGCCATCCGTTGATCTCACCGACCTGGTCGCCCAGGGATACCTTACCCAGAGAATCACGAGTGGCATTTACGTAGCCTTCATTCAGGCCAAAAGAAGTGGTATCGCCTACGGTGATCGATGTCCAGCCATTTTCGATAAAGGTGTAGAAGGCAGGGTCGATGACATCCTTGAACTGGGCCACATTGGATTGGTCGATGGTCATGCCAACGTTGAGGCCCTCATGGCTCGGAACTTCATTTTCGTAGGGAAAGAAGGAGTTCTGAATAACATCCTCGCTTGCCTGCACCTGAGTGGCAAACATGCCAGCAGCAAGACCAGCTGCGAGGCACTGTGACAGTATTGTCGGTTTTGTTGTTGGTTTCATGTTTTTATCCTCTTGTTATCAGAAGCTGTAACGGGCAGTCAGCTGGATTTCGTCTTCTTTTTGAGCCATGCCAATTGGGCCGGACTTGAAGCGACCGAGAGGCTCATAACTTCCTAGACCGGCAGACTCTCCTGGTTGTTGGCCCGTAACGCCCGGTGTTTGGGTGAACGGATCCCAAGGATTACAGGAGCGACAATCGTCGAATTCACGGGCACCGTTGCCCACTTTGAAGTTTCCGCCCAAAGTCAGCTTGAAATTGTCGTTAACCAGCCAGTCAACTGAAGGTGCCATAGCGGTGGCTTGAGCGCGGAAGTCGTGGGCTGTAATGATTTTCGGAGTCAGGCGACCATTCATGTAGAACCCTTGTATCAATAAGGTAGCGGTCCAGTTGTGCTCATAATCTGGGATGCCAGCTTCGCCGTAGGTTCTTTGCTCACGTTCGTGGTCCAGAATATGCTGGCCGAAAATCTGTCCGGAGAACAGGAATGCCTGACTTTCGTTCAGGGCCGGGATGAAGATGTTTTTGTCCGCGCCGATTACGTAACGGAGTACATCTGATTCTGAATAGAGCTCTTTGCGAAGGGTATTGGCAAATTCCTCACCCGAGGTGTAAGCCGTTTCTACGCGGAATACCGTGTCAATTCCCTGA
The DNA here is from genome assembly GCF_003336705.1 of Marinobacter litoralis. Lineage (GTDB taxonomy): Bacteria > Pseudomonadota > Gammaproteobacteria > Pseudomonadales > Oleiphilaceae > Marinobacter > Marinobacter litoralis. Next base: position 511,425 of record NZ_QMDL01000001.1, read on the forward strand.
GAGTAATAATCCAGAGAGCCACCAACGAGATTCACACGCGGGAAGTGGATGTCGAAAGCGATCAGGCTCGGCCATACGCCGGTCTCACCAGTGAACGCATTGGTTGCAGGAATACCGCCTCTAAGAGAGGGTAACTGGGAGCGATAAGTCAGAGCGTTAAGAGAAAAGCCAAGATCGCCATAAACTCCTTCGAGCTTGAGGCCTAGTTGGGTATTTGACAGGCTCCAGCTCGGCATGTGCGCCTTTCTGATGCCAATCTGCCCTGGGCCGAAATCCGTAGCAAGGCCACCATTCGGTGTGGCGCCGGCAAAGTTTGCGACTGTGCCACCATTTTCCCAAAGGTTATTCATTCCCCGAAAGAAGCAGCCTGCATCGAGAATAACGTTTGGCTGTCCGCACTGGCCGATGTCATGCGGTCGGAATTTATCGAAATTCCAAACCACCTGGAAGTTCAAATCATCGAAGGCCAGGCCATCAAAGACTTCGGTTGGCCCCATTCGATAGTCCGCACGCAACATCCACATGGGGATGCGGATATCCTCCAGTTCGTCGTATATGTTGTTGCGTGAGTAATCAACGGGATTGATCACGTCTAGTACCCGAAACAGATCCGTTCTTCCCCATATGACCTGCTGTTTACCCAGTCGTGTACTGAGGATGTTGCCGTTATCGAAGTTGTAATCAAAGTCGGCATAGAGTTCTCGGATGAAGTCCGCGCGGTCGTTGAATTCTTGATACCTCAAGTCGTTGGAGTCTTTGTCCAGATAACCGTCTATGCAGCCACGATCATCTTTGTCGCAGGGGCGCACCGGAACGCCAAAGGCGACGCCATTGTCTTGCCCGTGCAGATGCTCCCCAAGCACCACCATGCCTTCATTTGGGTTGCGGCTCGTATCAAACCCGAAGGTGTTGCCTGGGGGCAAAGGAATGGCGCTCGCGGGACTGCCCACACCACTTCCGTGGGGAACAGTGCCTTGGGCCTGATCTTGTAGCTGAACGGGCCCGCCGGCATTGCGCCCATACTCATCGTCATTTAAGTCATACACTCCGTCATAACTTCCCCTCAGAGTGGCATTGAAGCTTACGTTGCTGAATATGCCGACATCACCGGCTTTCTTTTCCAGCTCAAGCTGTAGAGTGTTGCGGAATTTTGACAGCCCAACGCCCTCGCGGCCGTAAGTGGCGTTCTCAACGTAACCGTTAACACGGGTATCTTCTGCCGCTACGGTTGTGGTCATTGGAGTCAGCGCCAGGCTGGCACCACCCGCAAGGGTGCAGCACCATAACCTCAGGCCTTTTGTTTTTATTTGCATGGCTTGTCCTCGTTACAGGTTTTTTGGAGTTTCGTACCGGAGTCACGCCCGGTACGGTTCTCCTGGCACAAATCCGTCTTTCTGCTTCCTGGCGGGAGCAGTAGTCGGAGTTGATTTCGGTTTTCTGTGTTCGGAATGCAGAATGCCGTCTTCATCTGCGTAGACGTCGGTGATAAAGCGTGGCTTGAAGACCAACACCCATGAGGGCACCAGAAGCATTGCGGCAAGACCGTTGATGATGATCATTACGCACAGCAATAACGCGGCATCGGACTGGAAACGCAGGTCAGAGAAGATCACCCACATGATGATTCCTGCCATCAGTGTCAGTGCGGTAAAGCTGATGGCCATGCCGGTTGTAGAAATAGAACGCTGCACAGCTTCCCGGAGGTTCTGAAACTTGGCCATTTCTTCCCGGATGCGATCCATCATGTAGATGGAGTAATCAATACCGACACCTATGCCCACGGCGATTACCGGCACCGTGTTGATGTCGATACTCAGGCTGTTCAGGCCCATATAAGCGTAGGTCAGGGTGGTGGCAAACAGCATAGCCATCAACATCATGAGGCCGGCGTGCCATGAGGTGTAGAACAGCATGACGAAAGCGAAGATCAGCAGGAATACAAGCGGCAGAACGATTACATTGGTCTCGAATGCTGATTCGTTCATTGCGGCCGCTACGCCCAGGGTGCCCCCGGCCAGCCGAATGGTCAGTCCTTCTACGCTATCGCCATTCTCTGCAATCCATTCCTTTGCCATGTGAATGGCGCGGCGAATGGTTTCGCCCTGGCGATCTTTGTAGTAGAAAACCAGGTTGGCAACGCGGTCGTCGGTATCGTTGAACTCATCCAGAGCTCCGGGGATCGGGCTGGACGCCATGTAGGTAAACATCAAACCGCCCACGTAACCTGCATCATGGGGAATCTGGAACCAGCGGGGGTCGTCGTTGTGCATCAGACGGTTTACCTGCTTGACCAGGTCTGGCAGTCCCTTGGTGCCACCTACTTCCGGGTCAGTCAGCATATGGGCCTGAAGGTCGGCCAACGCTGTCAGTACCTCCGGGCGTTTCAGCCCTCCTTTTTCATCGGTTTCAGCAACGATATAAAGTTCTTCTGATCCAGGGAAACGCTCGTTCACGATCCGGGACGAGACGTTGTAGTCATGGTCCGGGTAGAGAATTGGAGAACCGGGCTCGGAGTCGCCAATCTGGACATTGGATGCGGCCAAGAGTCCGCCGAGCATCGCAATGGCGCCTACGGCCAGGATGACTCGGGCAGAACCCGGTTTGGTGACCATGCGCGAACTGGTGCTACCAATATGGCGCAACACCGTTTCCCGGATTTTCGGGTTCTTGGGTGTTGGCAGGATGGAGAGCAGCAGTGGTACACCTACCAGAACGGTGAATACCACGGTGATGGCCCACAAGGAGGCATAGATGCCAAGGTGGGTGTTGAGAGGGATAGAGCCAATGGCGATAAGGGATAGACCGATGGCGTCAGACACCACCCCTAGCGATCCTGGACGGAACAGGCTGTCAAAGGTTGCCTTGGCAGCTTTCGGGCCGTTACCCAGTTCCTGGGTTTCGGCATAATAGCGCTCAACCAGCTGAACCCCGTGGCTCATGGCTCGCGCAGCAATCAAAAAGGGGATTACCAGGCCGAGAGGGTCAAGGTTGTAACCCAGGAAGCTGATAATCCCAAGCCCCCATATTGTGGAGACAAGAACGCCGCCTAGGGGGATGAGCACACCGTACGCTTTACGGAAGTGGAAGATGAGCAGCGCTAGCATGGCGAGCACAGTGAACACAAAAATTTGCAGGATCTGATCCATATAGGTGTAGGCCCAACCCACTAATACCGGCTGGCCTGTGGCATAGATGGTAACGCCTTCCGACGCCTCTTCAGCTCGCAGTTCCTGGAGTTGGGCAAACGTTGTTTCATAATCGAGTTTGCCTTCGATCAGCTGCGCTTTGACCAGCGCCATCTTCAAGTCGGGTGACACGAGAGGCCCATAGACCCGCGGGTTTGCGGCAACATCAGCGCGCATGGATTCCAGTTCTTCGGAGGAATACAGGCCGCGAGTGGAGTCGTAGTAGGGCTCGGAGTTAATACTACCTACTTCGGTGAGCCATACTTTTCGGGAGTTTCGATGGGTGACACTGGATACCAGGTTGTGGTTTACACCCGGCAGGCTATCGACGGCCTGAGTAATTCGATCGATGCGAGCGAGATTTTCATTCGTGAAAATGTCGCCTTCTTCAAACTCAACCCCTACCACCAAAACATTAGCACCACCGAAACTGTCTTTTATGGAGTTGTGCAGTTCAATGTAGGGGTGTTGTTGGGGCAGCAGGTCAGCAAAGTCGGTAAAGATTTTCAAACCGGGAATTCGCAGGGCGAAAACCAGGGTCAGAATAGCAATCAGTGAGAGCACCTTGCGTGGGTTGTTGAATATCCACACTTCCAGCAGGTGCATCAGGTGCGTGAAGCGATGCAGTTTGGACATGGTCAGTTACCTCAGTCTGTGCTGGCGGCAAGGGCCGTTTGGGGTTTAATGTCGAATAGCAGGCCTCGGCCTCCGGCTACGAGAAGACGCTGGTCAGGCAGAGCCAGCCCGGCCCTGAGGTAGAGCGGCTGTTCGGATTCGGAGATCTTGTTCCAGGTATCCTGCTGCAGTTGCAGTACAGTGGCGTTGTCTGCCAACGCATAAAGGCTGGTGTCTCCAGCTATGAAACCGAAGATCGGAGCATTGGTTGCTGTCGACATCTGTTCCCAGTTCTGACCGCCGTCGTTGGTCTGGTAGATGAAGCCGTTAAGGCCGCCTATCCAACCGTTATCGGCGTCCTTGAAGTAACTGGTGTGAATGTAGAATTCGTCAGGGGCATTCCCGGCAATATCCCAATTCTCACCACCATCTTCGCTCTTCAGAACAAGCCCGTATTCACCAGTTGCAATAGCCTGATCTTGGTTGATGAACTGGAGGTTATTGATGATGGCATCTTCGTAAAGGGAAGCCTCGCTCCATGATTCGCCCTGGTCTGCACTGTGCTGAACCGTTGTGAAGCTTCCTGCAGTCACCCACTTGCCATCAGGCGAGCAGGCAACAGTCATCATCTGCTCCTGGCTGGGGAGGGCATTTTTTACCCAGTTTTGGGCGGACGCATCGCCATGCCACAGGTTATTGTCAAAGCTAAGCGCAATGAAGCTTTGATCAGGACACGATGTAATCGACAGGAAGCTGTTCCCGGTGATTTCAGGATGCCGTTCCCAGCTCTTCCCTTGATCACTGCTGGAGAGAAGAACGCCATCGTTGCCAGCAACAACAATAGTGTTCCGGTTGCTGGCCATGGCCTGGTAGAAATCGGTTCTTTTGGTGGGCTGATTCTCAATGCTTCTGACCGCTTCAAGGTTGAGCGGGGCTTCGCATCCTGTCAGCAATAGTGTCGTGGCGCTAGTAAACACCAGTGCAACGGCGGAGGCGCGCAAAGCGCGAATAGGAGCTTCTTGCATTGTTTCGTCACCGTCTTTGTTTTTGTGAAGTAAAGCGACTGACAGTGATTCAGCAATGCTTGTGCCATTTTATTTATTGAGTTTTAGTGTGTTGAAACTTCGCAGAAAAATCAGGAGTTTTATGTGTTCGTTTAGTGTTGACGAGGATTTTAGGAGGGTTTGATTTTAATCAAATGATTAAGTCAAAAAACGTATTGCTTATTTGATTAGGTGGTTGGAGAGGCGAAGTCCTTATCGCCAATTGAGCTGATCAAAATTTTCTCAACTCTCCGTATGGATGCCTGATTTCTTGAGACGGTAGGCCAGAGCTGGTCTCGTCAGTCCCAGCAAACGGGCTGCCTTGGAGACGTTCTGATTAGCTTGCTCCATCGCCTGTTTCATCAGAGTTTCTTCAACCTGATCGAGGCTGATTCCCTCTTCAATAATATAGTCCGACCAGCTGCCGGTGCTGTGGGCGCCAGCTGCTCTCATATTGCCTTGAACGTCGATATGCTCAGCTGGGGTCTGTTCTGCAACCGGCGGAGGCGTTACGAAGAGTGCGTCTTGGCTAATGCTTTCATTGTTGTCGGTAAGAATAACTCCGCGTTCAATCACGTTCTCCAGTTCTCGGATGTTTCCGGGCCAGTGGTATTGCATGCAAAGTTCAAGGGCTTTGTCTGAGAGGCCTAGCGTCTTTTTTTCATACTGAGCGTGAAACTTCGCTAAAAAGTGACTGGCAAGTAATGGCAGGTCCTCCAGTCTCTCCCGTAGCGGTGGAATATTCACAGGGAAGACGTTCAATCGATAAAAGAGGTCTGCTCGAAAACGACTGTCGTCGACGGCTTTCTCGAGGCTTTCGTTAGTTGCTGCAATTACGCGCACGTTTACCTTTCGGGTACGGTTGTCACCTACGCGTTCCAGTTCCCCCTCCTGCAGCACTCTGAGTAGCGTGGCTTGTGCTCTTGGGGTGAGCTCAATAACTTCGTCCAGAAATATTGTTCCTCCATCTGCCCGCTCGAATCGCCCCTCCCGCGATTGATTGGCGCCCGTGTAGGCTCCTTTTTCAACGCCAAAGAGCTCCGCCTCTATTAGATCTGGTGGGATAGCGGCGCAATTCACGGCAACAAAAGGTCCATCTGCCCTTTCGCTTCTCAGATGCACGCTTTTCGCAATAACTTCTTTTCCGACGCCTGTCTCGCCAAGCAACAGCACGGAGACCTTGCCCTGTGCTGCCTTGTCGATCATTTTGCAAACCTTGTTGTAGGAGGAGGACTGACCTATGCCGTAATACTGCCCCTGTTGACGTTGCAGCGTACTGCGAAGAGATGTGAGTTGCTCCTGCAGATCGTAGAGCTCCTCAATGATGGGGTCGGCTTTGAAGTAGCGTGAAAATTCCGCAGCATCGTGCCATTGCTCTGCAGGCTTCCCCTCGATCATGCAGGTTTCGTCTCCACAACCACGACAACTGACTTCTCTAAAGATGATTTCCCTGCCCATAAAGGACGACGTGTATGCGCATGCATAACCCAGAAGAACCCAGCATGCGGGCTCATTCATCTGTCCTAGTTCAGTTTGGCAGATTTCTACTTCCCAAGAGTCAATCCATTCGAAGCGACCGTAGAAATCGCCAGTTTCTTGATCAAGGTCTATCTCGAGCGGAACGACTTTTACCATACCTTTAAGGGAGTGAAGTTGAGGCCCCGCTAGAAAAATATCGATTTCACTGCAATGCGGCCTCAGCTTTCTGGCTAGTTCGGCATCTTTTAGGCCAGAAAGGTAGCCAAGTCTTAAGAAAAAACCCTTGGCTCGTTCTATTCCCATGCTATTCACAATTTCGCGTCGAAAGGCGGCGAGTGAGGTCAGGTTCATGAGCAGCATGCGTTGCTCTCCAAACCAAATTTTTCCTTCGGTGCTGTGAAAGTGAATCTGCTCCGTCAGATCTTTGAAATCAGAGTAATGAAGCTGAGGTTTATAACTAACAGCCATGGCTGGAGACCCCTTTTAGTTATTGTGGGCGGGGAGTGGCTCAGAATGAGCTCTCAGGTTAGCTATCTAACACCTGATCAATGTCAAAAATCAACCAAATGGTAAAAAAGTGTCCTTGAAATTGAGACTGCTCATCCCTCGATCATTTGCTTAAATGCCAGTCGGTTTTCATTATTTGGTAAATAATGCCAGAGCCTCAATCAGGTCTTCGTTGTGTCCCTCATTGTTCATTCCGCGCAATAAGTTAAAAATAAATTGTTTAAAAGCAATGGCTTGTAATCTTTTTGTTCTAGCGTTGGATAAAGCTGGCATAGGCGTTGCTCATGCTTCATTAGCCGACCACAAACACAAACGGGGCAATTCATGACTAACGCATCTGAAGCGAAAACCTTTGACGAAATGGCTCGCTATATCCGAGTCCGCAGTCAGCCCGGTGACAAATTCGTGGAATTTGACTTTGCCATTGGTCATCCGGAGCTGTTCGTTGAACTGGTGCTACCCAAAGAAGCCTTCGAAATTTTCTGCAAGCACAACAACGTAGTCCACATGGATTCGGAAATGATCCGCGAGATCGACGAGGACATGATGAAGTGGCGCTTCGGAGAGCGCGGCCAACGTTACTGAATACTAGCAACACCCACAATCTGATCCACAAAAACAAAACGGAAAGGTTGATATGAGTATCGAAATCAAAACCACCTCGGTGGAGCCCATTCGTCACACCTACAGCCATATTGCGCGCCGGTTTGGCGACAAGCCGGCAACTCGCTATCAGGAAGCGAGCTACGACCTGGAGGCGAAAACCAACTTCCACTATCGCCCCCAATGGGATTCCCGATACGAGCTCAATGATGATCGCCGAACCGCCATCCGCATGGACGACTGGTACGCGGTGTCCGATCCCCGCCAGTTCTACTACGGCGCCTACGTAGGCAACCGGGCCAAAATGCAGGAGTCAGCCGAGACCAGCTTTGGTTTTTGCGACAAGCGCAACTTGTTGACGCGCCTGCCGGAAGAGACTCAGAAGCAACTGCTGCGCCTGCTGGTGCCTCTTCGTCATGTTGAACTGGGCGCCAACATGAACAACAGCAAGATCGCGGGTGACGCTGTAGCCACCACCGTTTCCCAGATGCACATCTACGCCGCGATGGATCGTCTGGGCATTGGTCAGTACCTGTCTCGCATTGCTCTGATGATTGACGGTAGTACCGGTAAGGGACTGGACGAGTCCAAAGGATACTGGATGGATGACGAGCTGTGGCAGCCCATGCGTAAACTCGTGGAGGACACCCTGGTCGTTGATGACTGGTTCGAACTGACCCTGGTTCAGAACATTCTGTTGGATGGACTGATGTACACCCTGGTGTACCACAAGATGGATGCCTGGCTTGCGACTCAGGGTGCGGAAGACGTTTCCATGCTCACCGAGTTCATGCGCGACTGGTACAAAGAATCCCTTCGCTGGACCAACGCCATGATCAAAGCCGTCGCCGGTGAGAGCGAAGCCAATTGCAAACTGCTCCAGACGTGGATCGATCAGTGGGAGCCGCAGGTCTATAGCGCTCTCCAACCACTGGCAGAAGCCTCGGTGGGTATTGACGCTCTGGATGAAGCCCGGGCGGAGCTTTCTACCCGCCTGAAGAAATTCGGACTGCAGAGTAGGGGAGTCTCAGCATGAGCCAGTTGGTATTCATTGTATTTCAGGACAACGACGACTCTCGCTATCTCGCCGAAGCGGTTATGGACGATAACCCTCATGCGGAAATACAGCACCATCCTGCGATGATCCGGATCCAGGCTGAGAAGCGCCTGGTGATGAATCGGGAAACGATGGAAGAAAAGCTGGGGCGCGATTGGGATGTTCAGGAAATGCTCGTAAATGTCATCAGCATCGGCGGCAATGTCGATGAGGACGATGACCATTTTATTCTTGAGTGGAAATAATTGGGAGAATCATCATGGCTGTTCAAAACAAGAAATTGAATCTCAAAGACAAATACCAGTATCTGACCCGCGACATGGGTTGGGAGCCTACCTACCAGAAAAAAGAAGACATTTTTCCGGACGAGGACTTTGAAGGTATCAAGATTACCGATTGGTCTCAGTGGGAAGACCCATTCCGTCTGACCATGGATTCTTACTGGAAGTATCAGGCGGAAAAAGAGAAGAAGCTGTACGCCATTTTTGATGCGTTTGCCCAGAATAATGGCCACCAGAACATTTCAGACGCTCGCTACGTCAACGCCCTGAAGCTGTTCCTCAGTGGCGTATCTCCGTTGGAACATGGGGCCTTCCAGGGATATGCCAAGGCAGGTCGTCAGTTCAGTGGTACTGGTGCGCGGGTGGCTTGTCAGATGCAGTCGATTGACGAGTTGCGTCATTCGCAGACCCAGCAACACGCCATGAGTCATTACAACAAGCACTTTAACGGCCTGCATGATGCTGCGCACATGCACGACCGGGTGTGGTTCCTGTCGGTGCCCAAGTCGTTCTTTGACGATGCCCGCACCGCTGGTCCGTTCGAATTCCTGACCGCCATTTCGTTCTCGTTCGAGTATGTGCTGACTAACCTCTTGTTCGTTCCGTTTATGTCGGGCGCCGCATACAACGGCGACATGGCCACCGTGACCTTCGGCTTCTCTGCCCAGTCAGACGAAGCACGCCACATGACCTTGGGCCTTGAGGTGATCAAGTTCATCCTCGAGCAACACGAAGACAATGTCCCCATCATTCAGCGCTGGATCGACAAGTGGTTTTGGCGTGGTTTCCGCCTGCTCAGCCTGGTCAGCATGATGATGGACTACATGCTGCCGAACAAAGTCATGTCCTGGTCTGAGGCTTGGGAGGTGTACTACGAGCAGAACGGTGGCGCGCTGTTCAAAGATCTTGAGCGTTATGGCATTCGTCCTCCCAAATATCAGGACGTGGCCAACGATGCCAAACATCACCTGAGCCACCAGCTGTGGACCACTTTCTACCAGTATAGCCATGCCACCAACTTCCATACCTGGGTTCCAGAGAAGGAAGAAATGGATTGGATGTCTGAAAAGTACCCGGACACTTTCGACAAGTACTACCGTCCGCGCTACGAGTACCTGGCGAAAGAGGCCGCCGCTGGCCGTCGCTTCTACAACAACACCCTGCCGCAACTGTGCCAGGTGTGCCAGGTACCGAACCTGTTCACCGAAATGGGCGCGCCTACCAAGTTGAGCCATCGTCAGTTGGTTCATGAAGGCGAGCGTTACCATTTCTGCTCCGAAGCCTGCTGCGACATCTTCAAGCACGAGCCGGAAAAATACGTGCAGGCCTGGCTGCCGGTGCATCAGATCTATCAGGGTAACTGCGAAGGCGCAGATGTCGAGACCGTGGTGCAGAAGTACTACCACATCAACATCGGCGAGGACAATTTCGAGTACCTCGGTTCGCCGGACCACAAGCGCTGGATGTCCATCAAGGGCGAAAAGCCTGCTGATGAGAACCAGGACGCCGCCTGATACTGACCCGGGAGTCGCCCGGTAGCCACTGGCGCCGGGCGAACCACCCACAAAAACAACAAGGTGACCATCATGAGTGTAAACGCTTTATACGACTACAAATTCGAGCCCAAAGACAAGGTCGAGAACTTTAACGGCATGCAGCTGTTGTATGTCTACTGGCCTGATCACCTGATGTTCTGCGCGCCGTTTGCGTTGTTGGTGCAGCCGGACATGACCTTCCGTGCCGTGATTGAAGAAATTCTCAAGCCGGCAACTGCGGCGCACCCGGATTCTAGCAAGGCGGATTTCCTGAATGCCGAATGGCTGTTGAACGATGAGCCGTTTACCCCGGATGCGGATGCCAGCCTGATAGATAACGGCATTGATCACAAAAGCATGCTGACGGTCACAACACCTGACCTCAAAGGCATGGCTGGCGTCGGATACTGAGGGTAGTGCTATGAGCCATACCGTAACTATCGAACCCATTGGCGAGCAGATCGAAGTGGAGGAAGGCCAGACCATCCTCGCGGCGGCGCTCCGCCAGGGCGTCTGGTTGCCGTTTGCATGCGGTCACGGCACCTGTGCTACCTGCAAGGTGCAGGTGCTTGAGGGCGACGTCGAGATTGGCGACGCCTCACCGTTTGCCCTGATGGACGTGGAGCGAGGCGAAGGCAAGGTGCTGGCCTGCTGCGCCACAGTGGAAAGCGACGTGACCATCGAAGCCGATATCGATGTCGACCCGGACTTCGAGGGCTACCCGGTGGAGGATTACGTAGCGACAGTAACGGATATTGTTGACCTGTCGCCCACCATCAAGGGTCTGCACCTGAAACTGGACCGCCCGATGACCTTCCAGGCCGGCCAGTACATCAACATCGAAGTGCCCGGAGTTGAGGGTGCCCGCGCGTTCTCACTCGCTAACCCGCCAGGCAAGCCCGATGAAGTGGAGCTGCACATTCGCCTGGTTGAAGGGGGCGCTGCAACCACCTACATCCACGAGCAGCTGAAAGCAGGCGATGAACTGAACCTGTCCGGCCCCTATGGGCAGTTCTTTGTGCGCAGTTCCCAGCCTGGTGATCTGATCTTCATCGCGGGTGGTTCAGGGCTTTCCAGTCCGCAATCGATGATTCTCGACCTGCTGGAGCAGAACGACGAACGCAAGATCGTGTTGTTCCAGGGCGCCCGCAACCTCGCAGAGCTCTACAACCGCGAACTGTTTGAAGCACTGGATCGTGACCACGACAATTTCACCTATGTACCTGCGTTGAGCCAGTCCGACGGTGATGCCGACTGGAGCGGATTCCAGGGCTATGTGCACGAAGCTGCCAAGGCACACTTTGATGGCCGATTTGCCGGCAACAAAGCCTACCTATGTGGACCGCCTCCGATGATCGATGCAGCGATCACCGCCCTGATGCAAGGCCGGTTGTTCGAGCGGGACATTTTCATGGAGAAATTCCTGACAGCGGCCGACGGTGCGGAAGACACTCAGCGTTCAGCCCTGTTCAAGAAGATCTGACCGGGAGGCGGTATGGCCGAGTTCCAGGTGTTCAACCGCACAACGGGTGACCACATTATCTGCCAGGAAGGCCAGAGCGTGCTCAAGGCTATGGAACAGCTGGGTATGAAGTGCGTGCCCGTGGGCTGCCGGGGTGGTGGCTGCGGCTTTTGCAAGATCCGGGTTCTGGAGGGCGATTTCGAGTGCGGCAAGATGAGCAAGGTGCATGCCCCTCCAGAAGCCGTTGAAAAAGGGGAGGTCCTGGCTTGCCGGATCTACCCGCTGACCGACTTGACCATCGAGTGTGTGCTTCTGCCGGAGGCGGCACTTGCGAAGCAAACAACAACAAAAACGTTGAGGTAACTGTCATGAAAAAAGGTGTAATGCGTCCCGGCCACGTTCAGATCCGGGTTCTCGATATGGGCGAAGCCGTCAAACACTACACAGACCTGTTGGGTTTGATCGAAACCGATCGTGACGACCAGGGGCGTGTTTATCTGAAGGCCTGGAGCGAAGTGGACAAGTTCTCTGTGGTTCTGCGCGAAGCCGATGAGCCGGGCTGTGACTTTATGGGCTTCAAGGTGGTGGACGAAGCTGCCCTGAACCAGCTTGAAAAAGACCTTGTCGATTACGGTGTTGAGGTTGAGCAAGTACCGGCGGAAGAGTTGAAAGATTGCGGTCGCCGCGTTCGCTTCACTGTGCCCTCCGGTCATGCCTTTGAACTTTATGCTGATAAGAAATATACCGGAAAGTGGGGTGTGTCCAGCGTTAATCCGGAAGCCTGGCCTCGCGGCCTGCAGGGCATGAAGGCGGTGCGTTTTGATCATGTCTTGTTCTACGGCCCGGAATTGGCCGCCGTGTATGACATCTTCGTCAACGTGCTGGGCTTTTACTTGGCGGAACAGGTTCTGGACCCCGAAGGCACTCGCGTAGCGCAGTTCCTGACCGTCTCCATGAAGGAACACGATGTGGCCTTCATCCACCACGAAGAGAAAGGCAAGTTTCATCACGCCTCCTTCTTCCTGGATACCTGGGAAGCTGTGCTGCGGTCTGCCGATCTGATCTCCATGACCGATACCTCGATTGATATCGGCCCAACCCGTCACGGGCTGACCCACGGCCAGACCATCTATTTCTTTGACCCGTCCGGAAACCGCAACGAAGTGTTCTGTGGCGGCGACTATCACTATCCGGATCACAAACCCATTACCTGGAAGGCAGAAGACCTCGGTAAGGCGATTTTCTACCACGATCGCGTGCTGAACGAACGCTTCCTGACCGTGTTGACCTGATTAGGAACAGGCCGAACGTGATTCAATTTAACAGGACTAGGCAGCCATGAAAGAGTTCAAACATTTTATTAACGGCGAGTACGTGGCTTCGGCCAGTGGCAAAACATTTGAAAATCGATCGCCCGTGGACAATAGCCTGATCGGCCAGGTTCACGAGGCCGGTGAGGCGGAAGTCGATGCTGCCGTTCGTGCCGCTAAAGCCGCGCTTAAGGGCCCGTGGAGCAAGCTGACCCAAAACCAGCGTGCCGCCATGTTGAACAAGATCGCAGACCGCATTAATGAGCGTTTCGACGAATTCCTGGCCGCAGAGTGCCTGGACACGGGCAAACCGCGCTCAATGGCCAGCCATATCGACATCCCCCGTGGCGCAGCCAACTTTAAAGAATTTGCTGACAGTATGAATCATCCGACTGAAGGCTTCCGAATGGATACCCCGGATGGCACGGGCGCTGTAAACGTAGGCCATCGGACGCCAAAAGGCGTTATTGCCGTGGTGTCTCCATGGAACCTTCCCCTGTTGTTGATGACCTTCAAGGTGGGCCCTGCGCTGGCCTGTGGTAACACGGTTGTTGTTAAACCGTCGGAAGAAACACCTGCTACGGCCACTTTGCTGGGTGAGGTCATGAACGAGTGTGGTGTGCCACCAGGTGTGTTTAATGTGGTGCACGGTTTTGGCCCTGACTCTGCGGGTGCTTTCCTGACGTCTCATCCATTAGTGGATGCGATCACCTTCACCGGTGAAACCCGTACCGGTGAGATCATTATGAAAGCCGCCGCAGTGGGCCTTCGTAATGTTTCCATGGAGTGCGGCGGAAAAAACCCTGGCCTTGTGTTCGCCGACTGCGATCTCGAAAAAGCCGTGGAGGGCACGATGCGCTCCGCGTTTGTCAACTGTGGTCAGGTTTGTTTGGGCACCGAGCGGGTCTATGTGGAGCGTTCGATATTTGACCAGTTTCTCGCCCGTATGAAAGAAGAGGTGGCCAAGCTGAAACTGGGCCGACCAGAAGATCCCGATGCGAATTTCGGGCCGCTGGTCAGCTTGGAGCATCGTGACAAAGTTAAAAGCTATTACGACTTGGCTCGCGAAGAGGGTGCAACCGTCGAGATTGGTGGTGGCATTCCCGACATGGGCGCAGAGCTGAACGATGGCGCCTGGATTGAACCGACCATCTGGACCGGCCTGCCTGAAGACGCCCGTGTTATCCGCGAGGAAATTTTTGGTCCGTGCTGTCACATCCGTCCGTTCGACACCGAAGAAGAAGCCATCGAGTTGGCCAATGACACCAGCTACGGTCTTGCCTGCGCCATCTGGACAGAAAATTCTGCCCGGGCTCTCCGCGTGGCGGAACAGATGGAAGTTGGTCTGGCGTGGGTGAACTCCTGGTTCCTGCGTGATCTGCGCACATCCTTCGGCGGCGCCAAACAATCAGGGATTGGTCGTGAGGGCGGCGTGCATGGTCTGGAGTTCTACACTGAAACCAAAAACATCTGTATCAAACTGTGAGGTAGCCATGAACGTACCTGTAGACAGACCTGAAATCGGGCGTGAGATCACCGCGGCCGGCTACCGGACCAATGTGCACGATCACGGCGAAGGTGGTTTCCCCTTGATGATGATTCACGGTTCCGGCCCCGGGGTAACCGCCTGGGCCAACTGGCGCCTGGTGATTCCCGAGCTGGCCAAACACCGCCGTGTGGTTGCGCCAGACATGCTCGGCTTTGGTTACAGCGAGCGCCCGGAAGACAAGATCTATAACCGTGAGCGTTGGGTAAAACACGCCATCGGTGTTATGGACGAGCTGGGGCTTGATCAGGTCGATCTGGTGGGCAACTCCTTCGGGGGTGGTCTGGCATTGTCGTTGGCCATCGAGCATCCAGAGCGCGTTCGCCGTCTGGTGCTGATGGGCTCTGCCGGGGTCAGCTTTCCGATCACCAAAGGCCTGGATGAAGTCTGGGGTTACCAGCCCTCGCTGGAAACCATGCGCCGGTTGATGGATGTATTTGCCTTCAACAAGGGGCTGTTGACCGACGAACTGGCAGAAATGCGTTACCAGGCAAGCGTTCGCCCCGGCTTTCAGGAATCCTTTGCCGCCATGTTTCCGGCCCCGCGCCAGCGCTGGGTCGACAACCTGGCAAGCAACGAGGATGACATCCGTGCCCTTCAGCACGAAACCCTGATTATCCACGGTCGCGAAGACGAAGTGATTCCCCTGGAAGCCTCATATAAGTTGGCTGAACTGATTGATCGTGCCCAGTTGCATGTGTTCGGCCGCTGCGGTCACTGGACACAGATTGAACACGCCTCACGGTTTGCCCGTCTGGTTGACGATTTCCTGAACGAAGCGGATCAAGCCGCTGCCGGAGACAAATAATGGATAAGCAAAAAATCCAGCAGTTCGGCGACGAACTCTACGAAGCCATGGTCAAGCGGGAAGCAGTCTCCCCGCTGACCAGCCGTGGCGAAGACATCAGCATCGAGGATGCCTACCACATCTCCCTGCGCATGCTTGAGCGCCGGCAGCAAGCCGGTGCCCGGGTAATTGGCAAAAAGATCGGCGTCACCAGCAAGGCGGTGATGAACATGCTGAATGTACACCAGCCCGATTTCGGTTACCTGACCGACGACATGGTGTTTAACAGTGGAGAAGCCGTGCCCATCAGCGACCGGCTGATTGCGCCAAGGGCTGAGGGAGAGATTGCCTTCATCCTGAAGAAAGACCTGGCCGGCCCCGGCGTGACCAATGCCGACGTGCTGGCGGCCACCGAATGCGTAATGCCGTGTTTCGAGATCGTCGATTCACGCATTCAGGACTGGAAGATCGCCATTCAGGACACCATCGCTGATAACGCTTCCTGCGGTTTGTTTGTGCTGGGTGACAACGCGGTCTCCCCTCGGGATGTTGACCTGGTGACTTGCGGCATGGTGGTGGAAAAGAACGGTTCCATCATCAGCACGGGTGCCGGCGCAGCTGCACTGAGCTCCCCGGTCAACTGCGTGGCCTGGCTAGCCAACACCCTGGGCGAGTTTGGTATTCCCCTGAAAGCAGGTGAAGTCATCCTGTCAGGCTCCTTGGTACCGCTGGAGCCGGTGAAAGCCGGTGACACCATGCGTGTGGATATTGGCGGGCTTGGCAGCGCATCTGTGCGCTTTGTCTGACCCGGACCAAATGAGGACAAGATTATGAACAAGAAAATCAAAGCCGCCATCATCGGCTCGGGCAACATCGGTACCGACCTGATGATCAAGATTTTGCGTAACGGCAAGCACATCGAAATGGGCGCCATGGTCGGTATCGACCCGGAATCCGACGGCCTGGCCCGTGCCCAGCGCATGGGCGTGGCCACCACCCACGAAGGCGTGGACGGCCTGGTGAAGATGCCGGAATTTGCCGACATCGACATCGTATTTGACGCCACCTCTGCCGGCGCGCACATGCACAACGAAGTGTTTCTGCGTGGCCACAAAGAAAACATCAAGATTGTCGACCTGACCCCCGCGGCCATTGGCCCCTACTGCGTGCCGGTGGTGAACCTGGAGCAGAACCTGAGCGAAGGTAACGTGAACATGGTCACCTGCGGTGGCCAGGCCACCATCCCGATGGTGGCCGCCGTGTCTCGCGTGGCCAAGGTGCACTACGCCGAAATTGTGGCATCGATTTCCAGTAAGTCTGCCGGCCCGGGCACCCGCGCCAACATCGACGAGTTCACCGAAACCACCTCCAAGGCCATCGAAGTGGTCGGTGGGGCCCAGAAGGGCAAGGCCATCATCATTCTAAACCCGGCCGAGCCGCCCTTGCTGATGCGCGATACCGTTTACGTGTTGTCTGACGCGGCTGACCAGGCGGAAGTGGAAGCCTCCGTTGAAGAAATGGTGCAAGCTGTGTCCTCCTACGTACCGGGCTACCGCCTCAAGCAGAAAGTCCAGTTCGACGTAATTCCTGAAGACCAGCCCATGAACGTGCCGGGCCTGGGCCGCTTCAGTGGCCTGAAAACCTCCATCTTCCTGGAAGTGGAAGGCGCTGCCCATTACCTGCCGGCCTACGCCGGCAACCTGGACATCATGACCTCCGCCGCCCTCGGTACCGCCGAGCGCATCGCCGAATCGTTGGTCAACTGAGGAGGACCGAACCATGACCTTTAATCCCGGTAAAAAACTCTACATCTCCGACGTGACCCTGCGAGACGGCAGCCACGCCATTCGTCATCAGTACAGCATCAAGAACGTGCAGGACATCGCCCGCGCTCTGGACAAGGCCAAGGTGGACTCCATCGAAGTTGCCCACGGCGACGGCCTGCAAGGCTCCAGCTTCAACTACGGCTTTGGTGCCCACACCGACCTGGAGTGGATCGAAGCGGTGGCCGAAGTGGTGGAACACTCACAGATCGCCACCTTGCTGCTGCCCGGCATTGGCACCGTCCACGATTTGGACAACGCCTACAGCGCCGGTGCCCGCATCGTGCGTGTCGCGACTCACTGCACTGAGGCGGATGTCTCCAGACAGCACATCGAACACGCCCGCAAGCTGGGGATGGACACCGTGGGCTTTTTGATGATGAGTCACATGCAAACTCCGCAGGGCCTGGCCGAGCAAGCCAAGCTGATGGAAGACTACGGCGCGACCTGCCTGTACGTGGTGGACTCCGGCGGTGCCATGAACATGAACGACATCCGGGACCGCTTCCGTGCCCTGAAAGACGTTCTCAAACCGGAAACCCAGACTGGTATCCACGCCCACCACAACCTGGCGCTGGGTGTGGCCAACTCCATCGTGGCAGTGGAAGAAGGCTGTGACCGCATCGACGCCAGCCTCTCCGGCATGGGTGCGGGCGCCGGTAATGCGCCGCTGGAAGTCTGCATTGCCGCCTTCGACAAGATGGGGTGGGCGCATGGCACCGATGTGCGAGCGTTGATGGATGCCGCCGACGATATCGTGCGCCCGCTGCAGGATCGCCCGGTACGGGTAGACCGTGAAACCCTGGCGCTGGGCTATGCCGGGGTGTACTCCAGCTTCCTGCGCCATTCCGAAGTGGCGGCGCAGAAGTATGGCCTGAAGACTGTGGATATTCTCGTTGAATTGGGCAAACGCCGGATGGTGGGTGGCCAGGAAGACATGATCGTGGACGTGGCGCTGGATCTGCTGAAGGCGCAAGAGGAGCAAAAAGCATGAGTAAGACACTAAACAATGACCAGGTGCTGGCCCTGGCCGAGCACGTAGAAAACGCCGAATTGAACGCCCGCGATATCACCAAGGTCACCAATGATTATCCGGACATGACCTTTGAAGACGCCTACGACGTGCAGTGGGAAATCCGTCGTCGTAAAGAAGCCCGCGGCAACAAAATTGTTGGCATGAAGATGGGCCTTACCTCTTGGGCCAAGATGGCCCAGATGGGCGTTGAAACCCCCATCTATGGTTTCCTGGCTGACTACTTCAGCGTGCCGGATGGTGGTGTGGTCAATACTAAGGAACTGATTCATCCCAAGATCGAAGCCGAGATCGCCTTTGTGACTAAAGAGCCACTACATGGACCGGGCTGCCATATCGGGGACGTGTTGGCGGCCACAGACTTCGTGATCCCGGCGGTGGAAGTGATCGATTCTCGCTACGAGAACTTCAAGTTCGACTTGGTGAGTGTGGTGGCTGACAACGCCTCTTCCAGCCGTTTCATAACTGGCGGCACTATGGCGAACTTGGCCGATCTAGACCTTAAAACCCTAGGAGTGGTGGTGGAAAAGAACGGTGAAGTGGTAGACGTGGGCGCTGGTGCTGCGGTGCTGGGCCATCCGGCGTCTAGCGTTGCCATGCTTGCTAACCTACTGGCTGAGCGCGGTGAACACATTCCGGCCGGTACTTTTATTATGACCGGCGGAATCACAGCGGCAATTGCGGTGGAAGCTGGAGACAACATTAGCGTTCGCTATCAAGGCATAGGAACGGTCACTGCTCGGTTTGAGTAAGGGGGTTCTATGCCGATTGCACAAATCAACATTCTGGAAGGCCGGACCGACGAGCAAAAGGAAGCGCTGATTCACGAAGTGACCGACGCCATCGTACGCTCACTCGATGCGCCGGTTGAAAGCGTGCGGGTGATTATTAACGAAATGCCGAAGCAGCATTTTGGCATTGCCGGGGAATCAGCTCGGAAACGGGGGCGTTAAGCCCCCTTGGCGTAGAAGCGTTAAAAGGAGGAGAGAAGTGTCCAAACTTCCGGTGCTATTTGTGACCTGCAATTCAGAGAGCCTGGATCTAAACGATCATTTAGTTTCCGGGCCGGCAAGAATGGTATGGGGACGCAGTTATAAAAGTGTTGTTCTGATTAGTACCAATCAGCGCATCGTTGTTCCCAGGGTTGTGCCTATGAAAGGTTCAGGTGTTAACGCTGAGACGATGTGTGGTTTGCTTAAAGATCAAGGTTTTGTACCGGAAGTGAAGGCTCGCACAGGCCAAACTAGAGACAAACTCTTAGAGGTGTTGTTGGCGAAGAAGCCGGAGAGTATATCTGAGCTGGAACTCAACACTGGGATGAGTGAAATCGAGTATCGCAAGGTGGGGAAATGTCTCGAAGTTCTCAGGGATGAAGGTGTTCTTTTGATCTGTCTCGATGATAAAACCGACCGCACGGGGGATGAACTAGCATCTCTAGATAACAGACATTTGCGGGAGATGCTTAATGCGTGGGTTGATGATCAACGTTGGGGGGAAGCGATGTCCTTTAACGGAGAGCCAAACCACGCCGCTCCATCTATTCGTTTGGACGATCCGACAATCTGTCTTCTGAATGCAGCATTCACCCTCGGAGGTTCGCAGTTTCCACAAAGAATGTTCAGCACTGGTATGAATAAAGTGACCCAGACTCTATCCGGATTTGGTTGGATGAAGTAAATCATTTTGCAAGTAGAGTAGGCATTTATGGGATCCGTTAGAATGCAGAAATTTTATCGCACCACTTTAGCCATGACGGAAAACGCAACGCTCCAACTTTTGGATCTGGCTGTATCGAATGCCCAGGAGGCGGGATTTGAGGCCGCAATTGCTATCGTTGACAGGTCAGGCACCTTGCAAGCGTTCGTTCGGATGCAGGGCGCTTTTTTGGTGTCTTCGGAGCTAGCCCAAAAAAAAGCAATCACCGCTGTTGGAATGAGCGCAGAAACCATTGAGTTGGAAGCACTGCTCGAAAGCGCAGAGCCGCGTGTCCGTGACGGACTGACGAAAACCGCTGATTTCACTTTAGTCGGAGGGGGTGTTCCTCTGTATATCAACGAGGTGTTGGTAGGAGGGGTTGGGGTATCCGGGGGGAGTGAAGAGCAGGATCAATATTGTGCAAAGGCTGTAGCGGATCGATGTGAGAAGTTGTCATCTCTATAATCGACCCGGATCGGATGGTGGCGAAGGGTGTCTGACATAATGGGACTTCTCTCATTTAGTTTTGTTGCTGGTCGTCATGTCCAATAAAAGAAATGTTTGGAGCCTAGGTTTCTATGGTGCATTTAAAAATCCTGATGGTTGGTGCTGGTGGAATTGGCGGTTATTACGCGGCAAAACTGGCCGAGGCCGGACACGAGGTGACTCTGACAGCCAGAGGTGAACACTTAAACGCATTAAAACTGAACGGGCTTGTTGTCGACTATGCAAGTCGACAAACTTTTCGACACTCCTTACCGGCCTACTCCCATAAAGAACTCGTCGATAGCTGCCAGGCCCGTGACTTTGACGTAGTGATTGTTTCACTAAAATCCACAGCAACCAAAGAGGTATTCGCTGAGCTCGCCGAATGGCTACAAGCAGCTAAAACACCAGTGTTGTCTCTTCAGAATGGGGTCGACAACGAGCCGCTGATTGCCGAAATCATAGGCGAAGAGCGCGTAATAGGTGGATTGGCTGTTCGTATCGGGGGACACATTCTGAAGCCAGGGCATGTTGTGGCTGAAGGTGCAGCTGAAATTGTCATGGGCGCTTGGCCCTTGAAGGAGATGAACGATCCCCGCTCCCAGGTTGTTGATCAACTGAGCCGAGAATTTAATGCAGCTGGAATTCCTACTGGTGTAAGTGACAATATCCGGTATGAGCTGTGGCGAAAGTTGTTGATTAATAACGGTGTTAATCCACTCTCGGCTCTCACCCGCCTAGATACCCGAAGCCTCACGCACCACCCTGAATTCCGACACGTTGTCGTTGGGATGATGAATGAAACATTGGATGCCGCGAAAGCTGATGGTGTGGATCTTACCCGCGAGGATTTGGAAGAAATGTTTGATCTGATCAGTAGCTTTAATGCTATCAAAACGTCCATGCTGGTCGACAGAGAAAAGGGGCATCCATTGGAGCTGGATAGCATCGCTGGTGCTGTTCTCAGGCGGTGTGAGTCCATGGGAGTGGAAGCACCTTATACAAGACTGGTATGTGCCTTGCTGAATCACGGCCTTTAATAAACGCTTGCTTATTTTCTGGGGGGATTACAAACAACCTCCGTCAAATACGCAGAATGGTTAGACTGGATCGAAAGGCCGATCAGGCAAGAAAACGAAAACACTGGGATCCAAATTCAAGAAAAAACCTTGCCTAACGAGGCAATAAAAGGCGTGAATTCACTGCGGCTCATGTCCAGATGATGGAACATCAAATCTGCCGCCAGTTTTTCATTCCTTTGCATGATCGCCTCCGCAATCGAGACGTGTTCATGCGCAGATTCGGAGGTCATCCCGGCAACTCGGTGAATCTGTCGACGATATGGGGCTACTTTTCTTCGTGCATTGAATACCGTGTTCACTAATTCATCGTTACCCGTCATGTGGTACATCAATTCGTGAAACTGCTTGTTTGATTCTGAGTATTTCTCCACACCTGTTTCGGCACCCTCGATAGTGAGTTTTGCTAAAGCTAGGAGTTTGTGTTTGTCTTCAACACTGCCAGAGCGTGCAGCCAGCCTTGCACAGGATGATTCTAATACAGCAAGAAGCTCCAATAGGGACAGCACATAGCTTAGACTAACCTTTTTTACGAACACCCCTCTTCGTTCTCGGTATTCGACCAACCCATCGCTCTGCAGGCGTGCCAAAACCTCCCTAATCGGGGTTCGCGACACTCCAAACTCCGCTGCCAGGGTTCGTTCGTTAAGCCGGTCACCGGAAACATAGAAACGATCCAGAAGTCGCTCTTCCAAGATTTTTTGTATTTGATCCCTGTCCAAAGAAAGCTCCCTTCTCCATTAGCGAAAAAATGCCCCTTGGGCAAAAGACCAAGGGGCATCGAGAGTGGTGGTTACTTATTGTATTCGTTAAAGACCTTTACCAACAGGTCCGCATCTTTACCGTAGGATTTGGAAAACTCGCTCAGGTATTTTGCCGACAGTGCGTTAACACGTTGTTCGTCTTCACCCTCAAGCTTGATCACAGCCGTGGACTGCTCTTCAACTAGGTCAGCGAGGCGCTTCGATTCTTCCGCAAAGTTGTCTGCAGACCACTTGATGGTCTTTTGAACAGCTTCCCGAATTGCCTGGCGTTCAGACTCATCCAAACGATTCCATTTGCGCAGGTTCATCACCAGAGCGTAGGGCGTACGGACAATGGAGCGGTCCAGCCGTGCCGGGGCAACTTCAGACAAGCCCAGGTTAGCATAGGAAGAGTTGGTGGTGATTACGCCATCAACGCCGCCGGTTTGTAGTTGCAGGAACTGCTCAGCCGCACTCATAAAGACGACAGAGGCATCAAGGTCTTGTAGGGCAGGATCTGTGTATCCGCCCACACCCCGAATCCGCTTGCCAGAGAAGCCTTCAAGGCCCTTAACATGGTCGGACATGAACACAGTGGTATCGCCAGAGGAATTGATGAAGCCCAGCAGTTTGACCTGTGATCTTTCAAACTGCTTTCCCAGGGTTTCGAGCACACGCGGGTCGTTGGCAAACTCCAGAAGCTTGGCATCGCTCATCGACTTCGGCGGGAACGGGACGGTGAAGATCCGCATTAGATCCACACTGCCCACTGCGTAGCCGCCAAACAGGCTGTAGACATCCACCGTGCCTCTGGCAGTGGCCATAAATCCGTCTCGGCCTTTAACAAGGGACTCCGAAGGAAAGACCTTCACATCAAAAGTCTTGGAATCCAGGGAATCCGCAAAGTACTGGGCCGTTTTTCCGCGGAAGTCTTCTGTCGGGAAATAGTGGCCTAGTCGAATAACTTCTTTCGCGTTAGCCGAGACAGAGATGGCCGAAGCCAGCAGCAGGAGTGAGAAAAATTTACCTAGAGTCATCAGTTAATCCTCATTGTTTTTGTAGATCGATCGCTTAATAAAGGGCTGTCAGCGAAGGGAACATCGATAGAACGACGATCGCTGCAGCGTACAGAACGATGAACGGGATGGTGCCTCGGATAACCTGGGATAAGGTGAGCCCGGCAACACTATCTCGTACAACGTAAAGGCATAGGCCGACTGGCGGCGTTATCACGGCAAAGCACATGTTCACCATGATCACGACACCCAACCAGATGGGGTCAAAGCCGTAGGCAAGCATCGCCGGGAAGATAATCGGCACGGCAATGATCACCAGGGAGATGGCATCGAGCAGCATGCCCAGGAAGAACAGCATCACCATCACGATGATGAAGAAGGTCCACTTATTGAGTTCCGCCGAGATAACCATTTCCGCAACTTGCTGGGGTACCTGGGCATTGCTGAGGGCATAGCTGAAGACCATGGCGAAGGCAAGGATAGCCAGCAGCATGCAGTTGGTCTTGGTGGATTTAACCAGAGCCTCCGAGAGGGTTTTAAGGGACAGTGAGCCTTTCATCGCTGAGATCACGAGGGCACCGAACACCCCGATAGCGGCTGCCTCTGTGGGGGTAGCAATGCCGTTATAGATACTGCCAATCACCACAACGATAAGAAAGATAACAGGACCGGCAAGGGCTAGCGATTTGCCAAAGCTCAAATCCTTACGCTCGTCAGCGGTCGAATCGACACGCACGAAACCCGGTTTTTTGCGCTCCTTCAGTAAGACAAATGCGACGTACGCACACATCATCAGTACGATGACGATTCCGGGTATCAGAGCGCCTGAGAACAGGTCCGCAATCGAGGTTTCGGTAACAACGCCGTACATGATCAACGGCAGGCTTGGCGGGATGATCATGCCCAAGCCACTGGACGCAGCTACCGTGCCCGAAGACATCTCGTTGCTGTAGTTACGCTTCATCATCTCGGGAATAGCTACGCTACCGATCACCGCCGCAACACCGACAGCGGTTCCGCTGACGGCGCCAAAGATGGCTCCGGCAACGATGGCGCTGATGGCCAGTCCTCCTGGCAGCCAGCCAAACCACTTGTCTACACTCCGGAAAAGGTCCTTGCCGACGCCCGAACTGTTGATGATCTCGCTCATCAATACAAACAACGGAATCGCAACCAGAACGAACTCGGAGACGGTTCCCCAGATGATGTCAGACACCGCAAACGAAGCACTAAAACCTCCGACATAAACGATGCCCAGCAACGCTGAAATTCCCAATGAGAATGCGACTGGCGTGCCCAGCGCGAGCAAGATCAGTAGCGATGCGATAACAATCAGGACCATCATGCCTGTGCTCCTTGCATTGTTCGGCAAACGCCGCAGATGTTACGAACGAGTAGCCTGATAGCTTCGAGGGCCAGGACGGCAGCGCCAATTGGCATGAACATTTGGGGAATAAACAGAGGCATTGCCAGCGTGGTAGATGACCGCCAATTGAGCTGGTACGACAGCAGTGCCATGTCGTACGTGGCGTAGCCGACCACCAGTGCTAAGCCTAGGACCAAAACATCAATCAGTGCCAGCAAGGCAAATTTAGGTGCGCCGGTGAGCATGTCGATAAAAATCGACATGCTCACATGGCCACCCTCTCGGTAGACCCTTCCAGCGGCAAGGAACAGGATAGATGCTACGAGGTAGCCGGAAACCTCTGACACCCAGACAGAAGAGGTACCGAACAAAAAACGGTTGACCACTTCCCAGATGATAGCCACGACAAGGAAGACCGTCACCAGCAGGGAGAGATGGAAACTTAAGTCACCAACCCTGCCTACTACTTTATCTATTGTTCTTATAATCATAAAAACCTCATTATTGTTCGCGTGTTGACGGAGGCATCACTTAAAGAGTTTGGCGTTGTCCGTCCTCAGCTGGGCCTTAACAACTTTGCCCATGGCGTTGCGAGGCAACTCGTCAACTACCTTCACGGCTTTTGGCACCTTGTAACTGGCAAGATTTTCTTTGCAGAGGCTAATGACTTTGTCAGAGATCTGCTCGGAAGGGGCATCCAACACCACCACGGCGACAACGGCTTCGCCAAAGTCTGGATGGGAGACGCCGATAACGGCCGATTCTTTCAC
Source organism: Marinobacter litoralis (assembly GCF_003336705.1). Classification (GTDB taxonomy): domain Bacteria; phylum Pseudomonadota; class Gammaproteobacteria; order Pseudomonadales; family Oleiphilaceae; genus Marinobacter; species Marinobacter litoralis. Next base: position 536,846 of record NZ_QMDL01000001.1, read on the forward strand.
ACCCGGCGCGGTGTCGATAACCAATTCCACTTCCTTGGGGTACACGTTGTACCCACCTGAGATGACTAGATCCTTCCCGCGGCCGACAATGAAGAGGTAACCCTCGTCGTCCAGCCGTCCCAGGTCACCGGTTTTAAACCAGCCATCACCGGTGAACTCTTCGGCGGTTTTTTCGGGCTTGTTCCAGTAACCCTTCATCACTGCCGGGCCTTTGATCTCAATGCCGCCCACTTCGCCAATCTTTGCGGCGGACCCATCCTCAGCCGTCACTCGGACTTCAACGCCTTCGATCGGCAAGCCAACTGAGCCAATTTTGCGCTCTTTGTCGTAAGGGTTGCTGGTGATGATGGCGGATTCGGTCATGCCATAGCGCTCGAGGATCACGTGGCCGGTCCGCTCCAGGAACTGCTGGCTGGATTCCTCAAGCAGTGGTGCAGAGCCGGAGATGAACAGGCGAACAGAGCGGGTTACATCTTTATTAAAATCGGGGTCCGCTAACAGGCGCGTATAGAAGGTGGGAACACCCATCATCACGGTACTTTCAGGCAGCTTTTCCAGCACCACTCCGGCATCGAACTTCTCTAGAAAGATCACTTTGCTCTGCGAGAGAAGTACGCAGTGGGTCGAGATAAACAAACCATGGGCGTGGAATATGGGCAGAGCATGAAGCAGTACGTCGGAGGACGTAAACTTCCAGCCTTCTGTCAATGACTGACCGTTCGACGCGAGGTTGTCGTGGGTGAGCATCGCGCCCTTGGGCTGGCCGGTTGTTCCCGAGGTGTAAATAATGATGGCGACATCGGAGCCGGCTCGCTCCACTGCCGCTGCATTAGGCTCACAAGCCACCTCGGCGGACAGCAGAGCGCAATGGCCAGCCTCGTCAAAGAGCGCTGAGCCAAACTTAACATGGGCCTCAATCGCTTCCTGGTTCTCCTTGGCGCTGACCTCGGAGCAGAAAAATACCGCAGGCTTGCTGTCACTCAGGAAATACTCGATTTCCCGGGCTTTGTAGGCGGTGTTTAAAGGTACAAAGATGGCCCCGGCCCTTAACGTGGCCAGGTACAGGAAGAATCCTTGTGGGCTTTTATGGATCTGGGCGGCAACCCGGTCACCAGGCTGTACTCCAAGCTGTCGAAGGTTTTCGGCAAACTTTGCGGTGATTTCCAGCAGGTCGTTGTAGGAATACTCCTCCCCGGACGGGCCCTCTAGGAAAGGCTTTGCACCGGCTTGAATGGCGGATTCCAGGATTCGGTTAAAGAAGTTCTTGTTCATTATTGAGGTCCTTCGATTCGATCAATTATTTCCAGCTCAATGAGCTCAATTTCTTTTTTCTGGGCCGTTGCCGATGTGACGATTTGGTCCACGATTCCATACGGTAAAGCCTGTACACCTACACCCGGGGCCGCCGTGACTTCTGTTGCCGCGGCAGCGAGAGCTATGTAGAGCCCCCCCGAGACGTCCTTGGCAAAGTGGCAGGTGATCTGGAAACCATCTTTTTGCTTGCGGTAAATGGCCTCAGACAGTGCAAAGAGCCAATAGCTTTGGTAGGCGTTTTCGTCAGCGGCATCGAGGCTGTGGCATGACCACTCATAGGTAAGCGCTAACTCATCCGAGTGGTCCCATTTGGCTACAGCCAAGATGAGTGCCAGCAAGTCGTTGATTTGGGGCGGCTGAGTACCAGTGCAGTTAATGCCGGATTGATCCTCCTTTACTCGAGAGGAATCAAAGGGCAGCTCCGACGCTTTCACCAGTTCTGCGCCGCCATGGGCGGAGTCCTCGTGTGAAAGCGCACGATGTAGGTGCGCCTTAACGTCATCTAGGCTCTCAGCCCACACGCCGAAAGCATCGTTTCGAGTACGGTTTTCTGCGGCAATTATCGCGCGGATGTCGAGGGGTTGATTTTCTGGCTGCCCCTCCATAACCCGGGGGCCCGTCATAGAAACGCGGGTGGCTTCGCTATAAATGCGCGTGTGTCCGCTCATCGCCAGCAAGCTGGCGCCACCAAAAACGTTCTTACCCATTAACACCACAATGCGGTGTCCTTCGGAGCGGAAGGCAAGTGCAGCATTCAAAAGCTTACGGAACGAGGCCTGGATCCCATCACCCTCGTTGAGCTGTGCACCAGAAGAGTTCAAGTAGAGAACCACCGGCAAACCCTTTTCAGCGGCGTAGGCGAAAGCGGAACAGATCAGGTCAATCTCGACAGTGCCGAGGGCGCCTTTGTTGGAAGTCTCTTCAGACTGCACAAGGACGACAGGCTGCTCAAGGAAGCGTGCGGACCAAGTGGTGATGGAAAGCTCGGTGCCCTCAAGGTGAGGTGCCAGCGAATCCTGACGGACGAAATGCTCACCAGCAAACTGTTGCATGAGATTCATGGTATTTCCTTTTTCTTATTTGGTATACCAAATGAGACCACTGGTGCCCCATCTGTTTATATTGGACTTTAGTCTAAGTTGGTGGGTGCAGCTGGGCTGCGGAAGTAGGGGGGATAAATGATCAGATTTTTCTGTCTTTTGTGGATGAGGAAAGCCTTAAAAGGCCGCCGGAGATTAGTTGAACAGCGCACTTAAGATTGTGCCCATTCAAACCAACAATGAGATCGTAAAGGGACGAAGGCTGGCAGAGAAAAGTTAGCTAAGGCTGATGGGAAGTAAGCCGATATCCGCGATGACCGTCAAGTCTGACCAATCAGGTGTTAGCTTCTAACGCTAAAACTGGGTTTCCCGAGAAGTGATTTTACAGATGTCGATAATCTTGCGACCATCGATCACGAACTCGTAGTGAGCCGTCTGTACAATGGATTCGACACCTCTTGGCGTGAATAGTCCCCAGCAGGTTTTGCCCGGGGCTCTTACTGACCAATAGACCAGTCCATCGGAGCCGTCTTTCCGAAGCTTTCTACCCAGCATGTGTGATTCTGCATAGTTATCCGAGTCGTATATGCCATCGGACAGGGGCAGGGTGGTCGCATCGTGAATGGTTGAGCTTGAAAATGTGCAGGCCAGCCCACGGAACACGAGTCGGTCAAAGGCCAGATCTTCAATATTGGCGATATACTTCCCTTGGTGGTAAGCAACTTCTTGAATGGCCGTTTCCATTTCGTCGGCCATATACAGCACGCCGTATTCACCATCGCTGAAACGGCTTCCGTCCGGCGCAATATGTGTAAACGCAGCCACGGCATAGGAACAGCCCGGAATGCCCCACGGAACTTCCGCAACATCCAGATAATCCAGATTGCCGACTTCGGATGACAGGCGAGGGTTGGTAAGGGCCTGCAGTTCGTACAGATCCTCGAAATCCTCGGCGCTGGCGACATCCTCAAAAAGATCGATGGTTGGCAATTTAGAATTGATCAGCCTGTACGCCTTTTGATGAGTCAACGATGTAACTGGCAGGCTGCCCCCCATTACCAGAGCCCTCCTCGAAGGGTATCAATCCGCTTATACGTCTCGTACAGCGCTCCAAAATCTCCACTCTCGATCACTTCCAGTGGAGTGCGGCCGTGGAAATAGGGGTTATGGTTTTTTTTGTTCATGAAACCATAAACGTTATCTCGGTTCTCAAACACGATCCGTAGCGCCTGGTGCATGTTCAGTAGATAGCTCAAGCGGGTCAGCTGGTCACGATCAAGGCGAGCCTGGGAAGGATCATTCCGATACTTGTAGAACGTCGCCTTGGGCAAGCGAAGAATAGCCATGGACTGTTCTGCGGAGCATCCCCATTTTTCAAGGATATTCAAAACCGCTTTCAGACCCGCAGAACCCATGCGCTTCAGGTCGGCGTGCTTGTGTGTGCTGAAATCAGATGTATTCATGCTCGATCTCCGTAGAGATAAATATTTCAATCTGTCTCATTGTGGACAAAATTCATCGAAATGTCTACAAAGAGACGAGGAAGGGCTGTTCCTTTCCGAGAGGCATCTGTCTTAACTAGATCTCTGTCTGGACTTGTCTGAGCATTGAGACAGCATCGTCTCGGCGATTCTCGGCACGGTCATAATTGATTGCTAGTCTCAATTCGTCCTAATTTATTTAAACCATCATCTACCAGATGATGATTTTATAATGTGGCTCTGGGCGATAACACCCAACCCAACCCAACCCAACCCAACCGGTCCGGTGTTAGCTCCTAACGCCGTTCTGGGAGTACTATTGAACGTATCTGTATTGCTTGGAACTAAATACGGAGCGCGCCACCATGACAATTAACCGCCCAACAGAAAAAGAACTCTTGGAAGGCCTGGATGCTCATGCGTCTCACGCTGATGAACTGGCGCAGCCACTGCCCCAAGAACTAAACCCGCTGGAGCGCCAAGAAGGTTCCGTTCAGGATTATGCTCGGCCGACGGATCAAGTCTGGGATGTTTTTTTTAACTCCGACGAGGGTGTGACAGAAGACTTTATGGAGGACCGAGAACAACCAAGGAAAGGCCGGGAATAATGGTCCTCGATGACGAAAAAGCCAAAGGCCATGTGGGGCTGGCTGAAATCCGGAGATCCTTGGGTAGAGGTACCGAGATAAATGCACAAGCTCTTGTTATATCCTGAGGACCATGGTGATGACAAACGAAGACACTCTCTCGCGGAATGCCGACCTGGCTTTCTATGAACTGATGGGTTCTACGGGGGGAGTAGAGCTTAAAGCTTTCTCTACTGCGGAATTGATTGAGTCTGGCCAAGTGCCCGCTGGTGTTGTTTATGGGCTTGCAGGCTGTCTCAAAACCGACTGTAAAGACACGTTAAAACTTCTGAAAATATCGCGCTCTACCTTCTATCGACGCAAGCGGTCAGGGGTTCTGAATAGCGACGAGGCTTATCGGGTTTACCGATACGTGCGGCTCTATGCACTCATCCACACCCTGTTTCACGGTGATGCTGATTCTGCACTTGAGTGGTTGAATAAACCGGTTTATGTACTCGGAAGTAAAACTCCGCTCCAGCACGCTGAAACTGAAAGGGGGGCTCACGAAGTTGAGACCTTAATCGGGCGGATACAGCACGGCATTCCATCGTGACAGCAATCAAGCGCGCCAAAGCACAATACCGTCTTGAGCGACGTTATGAAGCAGCTCCGGATTGGAGTAAACCTTCGGGTTGACCCATTCACGCTCCCAGACCGGCAAGGCCTGAATCAAAACGCCGGTTTCAGCGAGCACATCAAAAGCTAGCCTTGCCATCGCCAGCTTAGTGTCCACGAGATCTCCGGACTGTCCGGCCAAAATCACCGCGACATCGGCATCGCTTTCGTCGTGATAATCACCACGGGCCCGGCTACCAAACAGAATCAGTTCAACCGCATCAAATCTGCCCAACAGTTTTTCGCGAAAGACGAGTACCGCCTCCCGAATATCCACTTGGTCACCCATAACAACTCGTTCGAGGCCAACCGGCGTAGCTTGATCCCAGTCTCGAAGCTCTTCTGGCATGGGCGCGTTGGGGTCACACTGGGCCACCAAGTCACTCAAGCTGTAAGATTTTTTTTCCTTCATCACTTTACCTTCGGGAGCCTCTACGCCCCCGGATCACAGCGGCCTTCAGCGCTACGGTTTCTGGATTGGAGAACCTATCTGGCGCCTGGTATTCGCCATCCCACTCCTGAGCATGCCGATACCGGACCACTTGTTCGTGTGTGAGGTCAACAATATCATCAAACCCGGTTTCGTAGCCCTCGACTAGCACGGGCATCTCAGGCGGTAGGGCTTTCAGTTATCAAGTCTTCTACTGTCATTCCGGCTCTCCGGTCAAATTTGACCACCTCAAATTTCCACCACAATCGGCGCGTTCCGCGGCTCATACCGTGCGGTGCAGGTACTGGCGTTAACCAGCTTCGTTTGCCCCCGCAGGTATTCCCCGTAGCCTTCATGGATATGGCCGAAAATGTGCGCTTTGAGTGAGAGTTTCTGAATTCGATCAAGCAAATCAATGCAGCCAACATTCTGGCATTTGAATCCGAGGTTTGCCTCATCACCAATGCCTTTTGGTGGTCCGTGGGTGATCAGCACATCAGTATTGTCCGGAATGAGTCGCCATTTCTGATGCAACTGCTGTCCACGCTCCAGCATAAACGCCCAATCCATAAAGGTGGGTGTCCAGGGCGACCCCCAGAATCGAACACCCTGAATCTCGACGCCGCTGTCTTCCAGGTAAATGGCATTCGTCAGTGCCTGATGTGCTAATTCCGGAGTTTCCTGGAAAGCCCAGTCGTGGTTGCCGGCAATTACAATTTTGTGCCGGTGCGGCAGCGTTCCGAGCCAGTCATTGAGGTCTTCGATATTTTCCAGTGTGCCCTGGCCTAGGCTGTCACCGGCATGGATCAGCACGTCTCCATCGGGAATATCCGGAATACGACGGTGTAGGCTATGGGTATCTGAAATACAGACTAATTTCATACCGTCCTCTCCGGTGATGTCAGTAACTCGGACTCTAATGACCATTCCATATACGGCAGCAAACGAACAATGTTCCGAGCATCATCCACGCCCCGATGGTGGCTGCCCTCAAAGGCGAGATCATGAAAAGCCAAAGCGCTGGCCAGACCGTTCTTTTTCTTTTGGCCGGTGGTGCGTCGCCAAATTCGTTTCAGGTTCAGGTGAGGGCGAGCCAGAATAGCGGGCTGCGCCCCGTCCAGCAGGCTTTGGGCTTCCAGGTGCAAGCGGTCATAGTTACCCCAGCTGCACCAGATGAAATCGTCTGATAAATCACCTAGCCAGCTATTCATGGCTTTAACCGCCTCGGGCAGTGTGGGCGAAGCATCAGCCATTGACTGGGTGATGCCGGTCAACTCGGTGCAAAAGCTGCTCAGTGCAGGATTCCGGATTGGCCTAACGAGAAACGATTGGGTGTCCAGGAGCTCCCCTTGTCGAGTCGCAAGAGCACAACCGAGTTCGATGATCTCCATGTTGTGGATACCTTGGCCCTCGCCATCAGGGGTTGTTTGGCTTCCCCAGCAGGTTGCCTCGAGGTCGACTACTAGGATCGATTTATCACGCATTTTTCTTGTCCGGGTACTCGGTTTGGAATCTCAAAAAGCGGATGTACCGATTGTAGGGGGTGGTTACAATCATTGTGTCCGGGGTTGTGCAGGCAGCGTTCGAGGTTTCCGACGATGCCATCCTCCAATAGCTCCAGCTCCAGCTCCAGCTCCAGCTCCAACTCCAACAGTTGCCCGGTACACCGTATTCTTCTAGCAGCCTCGCAAGTGTACTCGGGAACAGCGGTGAGCAAAGTTCGGCGGCAGTAACATTGATGGCCACGTTGTTCCCATTGCAACTAAGGCTTCAGCATCCCGTTAAAATTCTAGTTTGAAATTAGTTTCCACTTTGTGCTTTGTCAATCGTGCTGATTATCCAGCGGTCGAACTGTTCTCAGAACATCGTAAAGCGCACGAGTGGCCGCTGACTGTTCACGTTCACGATGCCAGATGAGCCCTACCGGTTTCTCAATAGGGAAGTCTTGCAACTTCAAAATCTTCGCCCCCAAAGCTTTCATTTGTGGGGCGCATAGCGCTGGCACAACGCTAACCCCCAAGCCGGTGGCGACCATCTTGCCTACCGTGGATAGTTGATGCGCTTCAAGTTCCGTTTTCAGAACCAGATTGCGGTCTCGTAGGCTGTCTTCAAGGTAGGCTTGCACCGCCGATGGTTTCTGCAGAGAGATAAACGCATGTTCCAGAAGTGCTTCCCACTCTACGCGATCTTCGCGTTCAGATAGGGTTCCGGGCGGGACAATTGCCACAAATTGATCATTAAAAAGTGGTTCGAATGCCAGCGATGCAGGGTAGGGCTTGAAGCCAATTCCAAGCTCTACTTGACCGATCTGAACCATATCGATCACGTCTTCATTAATGACATCGTGCACCTGCACTGAAATCTTCGGATGTAAGGCCCGAAACTGCTTCAGGGCATTTGGTAGCACATTAATCGCAAAGGATGGCATAGCGGCAACGCTCACTTTGCCAATTCCAAGAGAAAAGCGCTGCTGCAGTTCGTGGTGAACGGAATCCCAGTCAGCAAGTAGCTTCCTTGCTAGCGGCAGTAACGACTCGCCTTCGGGTGTCAACTGCACCGAGCGAGTGGTTCTTACGAACACCTTTCCGCCCAAACTTTCCTCAAGGCCTTTGATGGCCATGCTCAAAGCCGACTGTGATGTATGCAGCCTTTCACTGGCGATGACGAAACTGAGGGTTTCGGCCACCGCAAGAAATGATCGAAGTTGTTTAACGTTCATCGGGCTCTACTATGTGGTATGTGTAGACAGCATTCTACTGCAGGATTGTTTCGGATTTCGAAATAATTGCTTCGAAAAATTCGATTAAATAAATAAACCCTGTTCGCAATAATGGTTTTTCATCAACAAGAAACAACGAGGTTCAAATGGCTGGATTCGATAAGCGCGTGTCTTCTTACGAGGAGGCTTTGGAAGGCTTGGCAGATGGCATGACCATTCTGGCCGGTGGCTTTGGTTTGTGTGGCATCCCGGAAAATTTGATCGCCGAGATCAAGCGCCGAGGTAATCGCGACCTGACCGTGGTCTCCAATAACTGTGGCGTGGATGGTTTCGGTTTGGGCTTGTTGTTGGAAGACCGCCAGATTAGCCGAATGATTGCGTCTTACGTGGGCGAGAACAAACTGTTCGAGCAGCAGCTATTAAACGGCGAGTTAGAGGTTGAATTGACTCCCCAAGGCAATCTCGCGGAGCGTGTGCGCGCTGGTGGTGCAGGTATTCCTGCCTTTTACACAGCAACCGGATATGGCACGCAAGTCGCAGAAGGCAAAGAAGTGCGTGAATTCGATGGCCGAAACTACGTTCTGGAGCAGGCGATCACCGGCGATATTGCCATCGTGAAAGGCTGGAAAGCGGACACCTATGGCAACGTCATCTATCGACATACGGCCAAGAACTTCAATCCGCTGATGGCCACGGCCGGAAAGATCACCGTTGTTGAAGTGGAAGAGATCGTAGAGGCGGGCGAGCTGGATCCGGCAGAGATACATACGCCAGGCATATATGTTGATCGCCTGATTTGCGGCACTTTTGAGAAACGAATTGAGCAGCGCACCATCAGGGCCTGATAACGGAAAACAACTAATTCAAATTCGGGAGAATCACATGGCTTTATCACGAGAGCAGATGGCAAAGCGTGTTGCCTGCGAACTGAAAGATGGTTTCTATGTCAATCTTGGCATCGGTATTCCTACCCTGGTGGCCAACTATGTGCCAGACGATATATCGGTGATGCTGCAGTCGGAGAATGGACTGCTTGGCATGGGCGCATTTCCTACCGAAGAAGAGATCGATGCCGATATGATCAATGCCGGCAAGCAAACCGTAACCGCGCGTACTGGGGCATCGATTGTCGATTCGGCAGAATCCTTTGCAATGATCCGCGGTGGGCACATTGATTTGACGGTGCTGGGTGCTTTTGAAGTGGATGCGCAAGGCAACATCGCATCGTGGATGGTACCGGGTAAATTGGTCAAAGGAATGGGCGGTGCGATGGATCTGGTTGCAGGCGCAGAAAACATCATTGTCACAATGACGCATGCCTCGAAAACCGGCGAATCCAAACTGTTGAGCAAGTGCGAGCTGCCTTTGACAGGGGCGGGCTGCATTAAAAGAGTTCTGACTGATTTGGCGTACCTGGAAATCGAAAACGGTACCTTTATATTGAAAGAGCGGGCACCGGGCGTTTCTGTTGAAGAAATAGCAGAAAAGACCGCCGGGCCGCTTGTTATTCCTGATTATGTTCCAGAAATGGCAGTATAAGCTGCCGTAAGCTAGCTTTTCATGGTCGGTTTGAACCTGCTCCTACGGCAGGTTCTTCCGCCAATGCTTCACACGAACCTGCCCCTTTATCGCATCGATTATTTCATTGATCAGCGAAATCAAAGCCTCTTGATCGCTGTCTTCTTCTTCCGTCGAGCTCGGATCAGGTAGCAGGGCGTTTACGATGTCCTCAATAAAAGCGTGATTGGAAGACGACGCCAGATCTTCAAGTATCTGGTGGATGACATTGGCGACGATATCCCCTACAGCATTTTCCAACGTGTCCTGAATGGTCGGCCCGACCACTGGCAGATATTTGAGCCGGGACAGCTCAAGATTTTGTTTTAACGCATGGTCAACCCGGTCTTCCAGATAGGCGCGCAATGCGCCCCGGTTTGGCATATAGCCTTGCTCCGCGGCATTCGCGACTCGGTCAGACAACCAGTCTGCGAGCATGGCTTTTCGAGGGTATAGAATGTCGTTCTGGATTCGGTCGAATAGCGGCGAGCCTTGTTGAATCTCGTGCTGGACGCCGGTCAGCACCTTGATAACAATTCGGTCCGAGAGCTCTTCCATAAACGCGTCGAAATAAAACGCAAAGAACGTATAGATGCGGGTATTGGTGAAATCAATGATCTTGTATTGCTGAAGCCGGTAGGCGATGGAAATAATCCGTAGCACCCGCAGAAAACGAAAGCTGCCAATCGGGATACAGCCCAGCAGGTCGTACCAGTGAATGAACGGGTAGAAGTACCAGCGGTCGTAGATCTTCGCTTTAATGGAGTAGCCCCACCGGATGACGAATTCACTCAGGAAGATCGACACGAAGATCATATCGTAGAAGATGAACCGTTCATGAATAGGGTGGTAGGCAGACTGTACGGCCGGCAGGTAATCTTTCAGCAGGTTCTGCACGGCAACGAAGTCATAGATGGAATCCCAGATAATGAATGCCAGGTTGACGATCAGCAGTCCCAGCATGGCAAAGTCAATGAGGAGCCAGATCATCTGATGGCTGGATTTCAGGTTTTCACGGTTGATCCTGAGCATTCTCGTTACCTGTGGGTGAAGCGGGAACCAGTCATAAGTCTATGACAGGGTAGCCTATTTTCACCTCAGGCACGACTTTATGACAGCGCCTGGCAAAGCTCAAATGCCGGCGTAAACTCGGTTTATTTGGTGGAACAGGCATAGCACGTGAGTGGGGGGACCGGTAAACTCCGAGGTCTAACTCCACGTTTCATAAAACAATCTGGTTGGGATGCCGGTACACCGTATGTTGCCACCTTTCTTATCAAAAGAGACGGCTATAAAAACGACAGCGTTGCTCATGCTATGCATGCCCTCACTGGTGTTTGCAAATCAGGTTGAGGTGCAGGTAAAGGGCGATCACGACGCTCTGGAAGACAATGCGCGTATTTTTTTGGGAGAGGTTGAAGGGCGCACAGCGGATGGTCTGCGCCGGTATGCACCCACAGCGAAAGGTCAGATCAAAGAAGCCCTCCGGGCACTGGGATACTACAACCCGCAAATCACCTGGGAAGTGACCGACGGGGATGTCGGGCTGGCGGAGCTGAAGCTCACCGTAGAACCTGGAACGCCGGTTAGGGTTCGCCAGCGCAATGTCGATATCCACGGGCCCGGGGCGAACGATGCCGAGTTTGTAGACGAACTGCCCGAGCGGCCTAGGGTGGGCGATGTGCTGAATCATGGGGAATACGACAATCTTCGAAGCAGTATCAATAACAGAGCCCGGCGCTTGGGGTACTTTGATGGTAAGTATGAGGCTCGGGAGCTAAGGGTCGATCCGGCGGAAAAGATTGCAGATATCAATCTAAGTTTTGAGTCCGGCGAGCGTTACCGTCTTGGCGAAGTCACCTTTCTGGAAGGGCATGGTTTCGAGCAGAGGCTGCTTGAGCAGTTTGTGACGTTTGAGCCCGGCGAGCCATTTCATGCCGGCAAGGTTGCCAAACTGAGCGCAGATCTCTCTAACAGTGGTTATTTTTCAGGGGTGGATTTGGACGCTTCGCCCAGTGATGCGAAAGATCGGGTTATTCCTATCAATATCGGGCTGACGCCGCGAGATCCGCGTTCAATTTCAGCCGGTGTGGGCTTTTCAACCGACGTGGGGCCGCGGTTCCGCGGTAGCTGGCGTGAACATTATATAAATCCCATGGGGCATCGGCGCGGGATGGATACCGAAGTGTCGGAATTGCGTCAGAGCATTTCCGGTTGGTATGAACTACCGCTGGATCCACCGATGACAGACTCCATTCGTTTGAGCACCGGTTACCAACGCGAAGAAATTGAAGACGTTGCCTCCGAACGATTAACTCTGGGCCAACAGTGGCGACATCAGCTTGATACCGGTTGGATGCAAATTCTGGGCTTACGATGGGAAGGTGAGCGATACACCATAGGCGAGGAAACACAGAATACGTCGAGTTTGTTGCTGCCCAGTGTCGGTTATTCGAAGTTGCACTCCAATTCTCCTCTGGACCCGTCCCAAGGTTACCGCTTGCAAGTAGATGTGACCGGGGCGCATCGGGCAGCGCTGTCGGATGCCGATATTTTGCACGTAAATTTTCTGGCCCGCGGCCTATATACCTTAGCGGACAAGCACCGTTTTTTGGCCCGGTTTAATTTTGGTGGCGTAGCGACGAATAACTTTGATGACGTTCCGCCGTCTTTGCGCTTCTTTGCCGGTGGTGACCAATCGGTTCGTGGCTACGCTTACGAGTCGTTGTCACCAAAAAATAGTGACGGTGATGTGGTGGGTGGGCGTTACCTGATAGTCGGGAGCGCCGAATACCAGTATGAATTCACGAAGAACTGGCGGCTTGCCGCCTTCATCGATGAAGGTAACGCGGTGGACGATGTCTTTGATCCGTTAGCCACGGGTGTGGGGGTAGGGATTCGGTGGGTTAGCCCGGTTGGGCCTTTACGTCTCGATATTGCGGAAGGGTTGAACGAATCCCTTGGTGGCGAATGGCGGATTCACTTTTCAATGGGGCCTGAATTGTGAGTGATCAGCCGGAAACAACCGATAACTCGAAGCATGAAATGGCCAAAGAAACACCTCGGCGCCGGTGGTGGTTCTGGCTGTTGATTGTTCTTGCGGCGATTGTACTGTTGCCGTTGATTTTGTTTGGCCTTGTTCTGGTAGCCCTCAATACCGCCAAAGGAACCGCCTGGACGCTGGAGAAAATTCCAGGCCTGAAAACGGAAGCGGCTTACGGTTCGCTGTTGGGGCAATGGCAGGCGGAGCGCCTTGAATGGCAAGGCTATGGCGTGGGGGTGGTTGTTCAATCACCGGAAGTGGACTGGTCGCCAAGCTGTCTGTTCGAGTTGACGGTGTGTCTGGAGACTCTGAAGGCCAGTCGTATCGATGTCACTGTGCAACCGGCAGACTCGGAAAAACAAGCCAGCGACGGCATAAGCCTTCCGGACATCACTCTGCCATTGGCGGTGGAGGTCAAAGATGTGGCGTTGGGTGAATTGACGGTTAACGATAGCCGAATCTGGGACCGTGTTGAGTTAAAAACGAGTGGTTCCGGGGCTAGCCTGAATATCGATCAAGCCTCCTATGTTCTTGGTGATCTTCGCGTCAACGCAAGTGGTTGGGCGGAAATGCGCAGAGATTGGCCGTTGGATCTCAATGTAACGGTAGATTTGCCGCCGCCGTCGGGTGAGAACTGGTTGATTGATTTGAATCTCACCGGCAGTGTGCGCGAGTTGAGAATCGATGGCCAAAGTGCCGGTTATCTGGAAGCCAAATTACAAGGCAGCACAGAGCCACTCGACGAGCGCTTACCGGCACAACTAAAAATTACTTCGCCGGCCTTCATGGCCCATCACACACTTCCGCCCACCCTGTTATTAAAAGATCTTGCGTTGAGTTTGGCGGGCTCCTTGGCGAATGGTTTCCAGACCGAGGCCCGGGCTGTGGTTCCCGGTACAACCGGCGATATTCAGGTTGGCTTGGGTGGATTGGTAACCACAGAGGCCGCTTCCGATCTGGAACTTTCTCTTACCGGGCCCGCCGTTACAGAGAGACAGGAGCCCGGCACCTTTAATGCGTCCGGTAATGTCTCTTGGAAAGACGGATTACAGGCCAACGCCGACATTAATCTGGATGCTTTTCCTTGGTTTGGTTTATTGCCCGATGTCGCTGCGCCTCCCGTGGTCTTGCAAACCCTGCAGGGGCAAGCCAGTTATCGTGGAGGAAGCTATCAAGCCGATCTAGAGGCAAGCGTGAAAGGTCCTCAAGGTTCAGCGGATCTGGTGGCCAGTATGGAAGGCGATACCGACGAATTAACGGTCCACCATCTGGAAATGACAACAGGCGCTGGGGGGCTGACGGGGCAGGCAAACCTGGGCTTTTCCGGGCCGCTGTCCTGGCAGGCTGCGCTTGAGTTAAACGCTTTCAACCCGGGATACTGGCTGCCTGTTTTGGAAGCGAACCTGAATGGCAAAGTGAACAGTCAGGGCCAGCTGCAAGATAGCGGGTTGCCCTTGATGTCGGCCGATTGGGATCTTGCTGGTAAATGGCAACAGCAGCCAGCAAAAGCCAAAGGTAAGTTGAGTAGCGACGGCTCTAACTGGACGCTACGGGATTTGTTGGTATCGGTTGCCGAAAACGAGGTTACAGGCAGTGGTCATTACGGCACAGGAATAGGGGCAGACTTAACCGTTGCACTCCCCAAGCCTGAGCTGATTGTGCCCGGCCTTCGGGGAGACTTGTCCGGTACATTGAGCGCGCGGGGTTCCCTGGAGGATCCTCAAGGACAAATACGCCTGAATGGAGAACAGTTGGCGTGGCAGGACGACGCACAGATTGGCCGGTTAGACATTCTGGCCAGTCTGGGTGCCGGTGAGGTGCTGGATGCGAACATCGTTGCACGGGCAATTAAAGCGGCTGACCAGGTTTTGGACGAAGTGAATATCTCCGCCCAAGGCACGAGGGACAAGCATCAGCTTTCGTTTGAGGCAAAACACCCAGACGTATCGTTGTTGATGGAACTAGCCGGAGGATTGGGGGAAGCCTTTACCAGTTGGAGCGGGGCCATAACGCGCGGCGAAATAAACGTTCCTGCGCCAGGGCATCTCTGGGCGCTGGATCAAAGAACAGACCTCTCTTACAGCAAACAAGGGGTGCTGAAGCTTGGGCAGCACTGCTGGCGATGGCAGGACAGCTCGGTGTGTGCCGAGGATCAGCAGCTTTGGCCGAACCCGGCCATTGCCTACCGAATCAACCAATTCCCAGCGCTTGCCTTAGGGCCCCTGTTACCGGATACCTTCCGATGGAAGGCGCTTTTGAACGCTAATATCGAAGTCGCAATGACCGATGCGGGGCCAGACGGTCGGGTTGAGGTTGATGCGGGTGAGGGCACCTTTGAGTTTCTGGTTTTGGATGATTGGGAAAAGCTGGGGCATCAACAGCTGACTTTGAACGCGACACTTAAACCCGAACTGGCCGCGCTGTCGATGGCATTGAAAGGCCCCGAACTGGGCCAGTTCTCAACGAAGTTGTCTGTAGACCCCCTATCGGAAGACCGCTCAGTCGAAGGGACCTTTTCTCTGAAGGAACTCGACCTTGCCTTTATTTCGGCGTTTTCGGATATCGACGAGGTAGCGGGGCAGGTTAATGGTGAAGGCAGGTTACAAGGCCCCTTGCTGAAACCTGCCGTTACCGGGGAACTTGCGCTCACCGGTGGACGCTTCCAGGACCCGGATCTGCCGCTTCCCATGGAGGATGTGGTTCTGGCGCTGGAACTTTTAGGCTACAACGCGAACATTAGCGGGCGTTGGCAGAGTAATGACCGCAGCGAGGGTCAGCTCTCTGGCACTCTGGATTGGCGAGGTGAGCCCGAGCTGAACTTGAATGTAAAAGGTGAAAGGCTGCCGGTACATTTCGAACCTTATGCGTCGGTGGAAGTGGGGCCGGATATTGATATTCGTTTTCGGACTGGTGAGTTGTCGGTATCGGGGCGCGTCGAAGTGCCTCGCGGGCGAATTGAAGTTCAGGCATTGCCTGAATCGGCCGTATCGGTATCAAGCGATGAAGTGATTGTCGGTGTAGAGGCGGAAGAACCCGCAATTCGCAAGATGCTCATGGACGTGGTCGTGGTGGTCGGTGAAGACGAAGTGACATTAGACGCATTTGGTTTGACCGGGAATCTGAAAGGAACGCTGCGCATCGGCAACGACATGGATACCCGCGGCGCTCTGCGATTGGTCAATGGCCGTTACGAAGCTTACGGTCAGGATCTCAATTTGCGCAGGGCGCGAGTTGTATTCGTAGGTGCGCTGACGGAGCCCTATCTGGATATCGAGGCCGTGCGAGAGGTCGATACGGTGGTTGCCGGAATACGGCTCAGCGGGCCGATCAGCGAGCCGGAAACAGAAGTGTTTTCCGAACCCTCCATGCCCCAAAGCGATGCTTTGTCGTATGTGATCTTAGGCCGGCCACCGCAAGGGCGGGGAGATGAAGGCCAGATGAGTGCGGCGGCTATTTCTCTGGGCCTGACCCAGACCAACGAGCTGACGCAAAGTATCGGCGATGAGTTGGGGATTAAAAACCTGATGCTTGAAGCGGAAGGGTCCGGGGAAACGGCATCTGTGGTCGCGAGCGGCTACATCACCGATGAGCTGAGTATTCGCTACGGCGTTGGTATTTTCGAGCCCATTACCACCGTTGCTTTGCGCTACGATCTTGGTCGGTACTTCTATTTGGAAGCGGCCAGTGGGTTGGCCGCTTCATTAGACATTTTCTACACCCGGGATTTTTGATGATCATTGTCCCGTTTAATGAGACGCTGCGCCTCGTCGTTCCAGTGGGCACTCTCGTTGTCAAGGCGCTGGAGTTTTCGTTCGCAAGCTGCTTGAACAAATCGACGAAAAATACGCCGGTGACCGGCATGATAGAGCAAATATTCCGGGTGCCATTGCACGCCCATTAGCCATTGTTTGCCGGTACTTTCGATGGCTTGAACAAACAAGTCATTGTCCACCGCTGTAACCCGAAGGCCTCGGCCGAGTTGCTTGATGGCTTGGCTGTGAATGCGATTGGCGCCTATTCTCCGGCTCGGCATCAATTCCGCTAGCCGGCTCCCCGATACGAGTCTCACGGTTTGCAGTGGGAGCAGCAAAGGTCGGTGCCGGGTATTCACCCGAAGAGGCGTTACGTTTTGGCACAGGGACCCACCGTGGAAAATATTGATGAACTGCGCACCCCGGCAAATACCGAGCACCGGAATGCCGATAGCCTCGGCCTGTTCCAGTAATCGATAGTCGGTGTCATCTCTTTTCGGGTTGTATCTGGCCGTTACCTGAGGCTGTTGGCCGTACCGTTCCGGGTGAACGTGGGTGCCGCCGGAAAGCACCAACCCGTCCAGCAGCGCAACGTTGATCCGTGAGCCGGGGCGAATGTAGTGGGTGCGTGCGCCCGACAGCCGCAAGCCAAGGCTGATAAGCCTTTGGGCTAGACTTCGTCGGGCGGGGCCGCTGATACCAATCGTTAGCCCCGGAATGTCTGTTTCAGTTTCCGTGTTAGACATAACCGTGTTCTTGGAGCCATTGCTGAGTGGTGTCGGTCCAGGAATGGGTCAGGTTGTGAAAACTCAACTCTTGAGCTTCCCGGTATTTCTTGCGCAGTTCCGCCAGATCCTGTGCGTTGTTGGCTAACTTCTCAAGTACCACCCAATCGTTCCAAACGCTGGAGAAATGCCAGTTCGGGTTGTCGATGTCACAGTCGGGCAACCGGTAATGCAGGGTAGGACGGCTCTTGATGCGGGGGTCTTGTACAAATTCGGCAAGGTAGTCCGCGTCGAGATGTGCAAACAGCGGCAGTAGATCCAGAGCGCGGTTACGGGTCGGGTTGCTGTCAAGATAGTCTGTCATCAAACCGCGAAGGTCAGGCGCGTAGGTATCCTGCATCAGCTTCTCTGTGTACTTCGTGCTCCAGGGTTCGATATAGGTGGTGAACTTACGACTAATATCGATTTGGTGTCGCGATTTCAGCCACTCATACAATGCGGCGAATGCCTGCAGGTAGCGCACAATGGTGCCGGGTTCCAGGTCTGGCAATTCCGGATTTAGCTGCAGGCCAAAGGCAAAGTAGAGCGCTTCACGGCTTCCTAGGGCGCCCAGGTCGCGGAGTTCATCCACGAGTGTTTCCATGATGTGCAGCTTGGACAACGGTAGGGGCGGGCCAACAATTTCCAGGGGTACAATTTTCTCGGCAGCGAAATCGATTGCATCCATCGCATGAGAGGCCAGCTCGCGAATAGAGCTGGGTAGCCCTTCGTCAGCCAGATTCAGATCTTTGATCGGGTCGGAATCCAGCTCGATCGTGTAATCACCATCGTCGGTTTTGATGCTTGTGACATATCGGGACTGGAGTTCGGGCTTACCGCCAAGCAACCGACTGGCATGTTCTATAAGTGCATCATAACTGAGCCCGGATAGCTCGATTTCCACACCGACCTTACGTTCGTTTCCATCAGTAGTGCGTGTGTTAACGGGCATATTGCCAAGTTTTGAAGAGCTCATAGTATGTCGAGGTTCCTTTGAAGACTTTGGAGGTCACCATAACACAGCCGTATGTCGTTTCGCGTTACTGGCCACAAATGATAGGTAACAGACTTTACACTGGATAAAACACTGTATATAGTCGAATCACTGTATAAACAACCAGTCATCATTATCTGGAGTCTTCCAACATGAAATTAACCGCCAGGCAGTCCCAAGTACTGGATATTATCCGGCGTTATCTTGATGAGACTGGCTATCCGCCAACCCGCGCCGAGATTGCGGCTGAGCTGGGTTTTCGTTCCGCGAATGCCGCTGAAGAGCATTTGAGAGCTTTGGCGCGGAAGGGTGCGATCGAAATGGTGCCCGGGGCCAGCCGCGGTATACGGCTGCCAGAAGCCGAGCCGGATTTGGGGTTGCCGGTTATCGGTCAGGTTGCGGCAGGTAGTCCGATACTGGCCCAGGAACATGTGGAAGATCATTGCGCGCTGCAGCCGAACTTCTTTTCACCGAAGGCGGATTATCTGCTGCGTGTGCGAGGAATGAGTATGAAAGATATCGGTATTCTGGACGGTGACTTGCTGGCGGTCCACCGGACTCAGGATGTTCAAAATGGTCAGATCGTTATCGCTCGAGTGGGCGACGAGGTCACCGTTAAGCGGTTCCGTAAGGAAGGCAATAAAGTGTGGTTGATTGCAGAAAACGAAGAGTTCAGCCCTATTGAGGTGGATCTGGCAGAGCAGGAGCTCTTCATTGAAGGGCTGGGTGTTGGTGTCATCCGGCGCTCGGAATTGCACTGATAGCCGACAATTAGATATGCGAACAACGCAGGTAGGTGAGTGATGGAACAGTTGAGCTTCAATCATAATATGGCGTTTCAACCCGCGGCTATGATTTCTGCGCAGGCAGCTTCATCGCGCTACCGCCGACCTGAAACGCGGCGCTCGACCTCCGGGCAGGTCGATTTTGGGGGAAACGTTACCGAGATCATACTGCCGGAAGGTCAGGTCGAGAACTTTCAGTTGCTGTTGCCGATGCTGACCCAACTGAATCAGGAAAAGCGTTGGTTGGCCTGGATAGACCCGCCTCACTCATTGGTAGGGAAATGGCAAAACACGCATGGCATTGTGACAGGTGAGATTCTGGTGCTGCGTTCAACGCCTGAAATCCCGGCGCAACAGTTAGCGGAGTTGGCTCTTGGCGCGGGTACTTGCCATGCGGTTGTACTGTGGACTAACAAGCTGGCGCGTTCTGCCTTTGAGTCGCTTCAGAAAGCTTCTGCGAAAGGTAATAGCCACGGAGTGGTGCTGCGCCAGCGGTGATGTAACCGTTAGTGGAGTGTGTAGTTAGGCTGGGCGTCTCCAAAGTCGCCTTCCTCGTCGCCCCAGTCAACTTCTTCAGAGATAGTTCCGGTGGCTTCGATGCCTGCCGCAATCATCGCTTTTGCGATGCTCATGTCTCGGTCCGCCATCATTTCCTTCGCTTCGGGGGAGAAAGAAATGCGAACCAGCGGTGCGGCATCGTCATCAACGCGGCGTAAAGCATAGTCGCCGTTAGGTAATTCAACGATTTCAAAAAACGATGGTGACATTCTTCAGACCTTTGCTTGGTGCAATTTGTTCGTGTGTCGTGGTAGTGGTTCAGGGGAGGTGATTACCACTCGTTATGTCTGTCTTCTACGGCTCGGGCAAAATTAGTCATGGCGGTCAGGGTGTTTTGCAGGCCCTTGGCTGAGCGATCCGCAACATCCTCTACCGAAACCGCAATGATGTTGTCAGCAGACACGGTTTTTTTGGGTGTTGGCGGCTGTTTCAGCGTTTTCTCAAGTTCTGCAAGATGATTCCACCAGCTGGTCGGAGAGCTCTGTAGCATGTCCAGATCCTCGAGATCTTGAGTTTCGTAGGGGATTCTGGTTTTTAGCTCTTCAAGAGGCAGAGGTTCCGAGATTTTTTGTTGATGGTGCTGTGCAATCATCACCACCAAGGTGCCTCGGGCTCGCAGCATTAGCTCAATAACGCCCTGAATCACTGCTTCATTCAATATCGTGCTTTTGGGGTTAATTTGAGCTTGCTCAATGGGTTGCTCCAGCTGTTCAAGTAAAATCTTCGCCAAATACAGTTTCTGGGAAGTCAGTGAGTACCATTGAGATGCCATAGTTGACCCGTGCTGGATTAAGCCGATCCTTCAAAGTTAGCCGCCCAGTGTATCATTTTTAAGCAGGCATTTCTTCCATTCGTGGTTTGTGCTTAGACACAAGAAACTACAAAGAACTTCTTGAAACGATCGTTTGAATTTGGCAAAAAGGGCCACTTGGAGCAGCGTGCAGATGCTCAAAAGATCATTGTTGGAGAATAAGGAATGCGCAACCGATTGTTAGCAGCGGTCACTATAGCTGCGTTAAGTATGTCTGGTTCCGCGTGGGCCAAGGTGGCCCCAGAGGAAGCGAAGCGTTTAAAGAGTGAGTTAACACCCGTAGGCGCAGTCAGAGCTGCTAACGATGCCGGCACTATTCCGGCCTGGCAGGGCGGTTTGGCAACACCTCCAGCAAATTGGAAAAAGGGTGACGTTGAAGTAAATCCTTTTCCCGGGGATGAACCGTTATTCGTCGTGACCCGGGATAATCTGGATTTGTACCGGGATAAGCTCACGGATGGCCATATCAAAATGCTTGAGCAGTATGGCCCGAATTTTTTTATGCCGGTCTATGAGACGCGCCGAACGGCAGCATTTCCGGAAGAGGTTTATCAAAAATCTTACGAAAATGCTTTGAGTGCCGAACTGCTTGATAACGGCAATGGTGTCCGAAATACCATTATGACCAGTCCCTTCCCGATTCCGAAAAACGGTTTGGAAGTGATTTGGAATCACATCCTCCGTTATCGGGGAGAAGAAGTTTCATTCCGAAGTGGCTCCGCCACGCCGCAGAAAGACGGCTCGTTCAACCCGGTGGTTAACCAGTACGATTATTATTTTGCGTACAGTCGTCCCGGAGCGGATCTTGCCGATATCGACAACAAAATCTTCTTTCTTAAAACCGACACCCTCGCACCCAGTACGTTAGCCGGCACCATTACTCTCGTGCACGAGACGCTTGATCAGGTGCGCTCACCTCGTTTGGCGTGGCGCTATGATTCCGGTTCTCGCCGTTTGCGTCGATCGCCAAATCTGGCGTATGAAACAGACCTGCCCAACTCTTCGTCGTTGCGGTCAGTGGATCAGAAAGACATGTATAACGGTGCCCCGAATCAGTACGACTGGGAGCTGAAGGGCAAGCGAGAACTGTTCGTGCCCTATAACGCCTACAAATTGCACGATGACGATGTTCGCCCGGATGATGTGATTCGCGCAAACCATATTAACCAGCAGTTAGCCCGCTATGAGTTGCATCGGGTGTGGGTGGTCGAAGCGAAGCGGCGCACCGGTATCCAGCACATCTACGCTCGCCGCGTGTTCTACATCGACGAGGATAGCTGGCAGATTCTGGCTTCAGAGGAATACGACGACAAAGGGGAGCTGTGGCGGGTTTCTGAGGCCCACAACATTAGCTATTACAGTCAGCCCGTGTTCTGGACTACTATGGAAATGACGTACGATCTTAAAGCTCAACGTTATTACATTGATGGTCTGGATGATGGCTACCCGGCTTACGATTTTTCACCAGGGTATCGTCGAAACGAATTTACGGCTTCTGCTGCCCGTCGCGCGGCCCGCCGGTAAGTTGTTACCCCAAGCCGTTACCCGGTCGGGTAGCGGCTGTGTCACTGGCTTCGCCAGATCTCATTTGCATCAACTCTAAGAGGTGACCCGGTGGTGGCTAATCCAGATGTTCTCCTGGCAGATCTTGATTCTTTGCAAGAACAGCTTGAAGCGGCACTAAACGCGGAAGATTGGGAGGCGTTGGTTGTTCTTAACCAGCAGGTGAAACCCGCTGTTGCTCCGTTAATGGAAGCAATGGAGCAAGGCCTCATATCGCCTGCGCCGGTCAAACAGCGATTGGAAGCGCTTAACCGGTTTGTCGAGGTGGCGGGGCAAGGTGCTACCAAGGCGAGAGATGAGGCTCGGGAATCGTTGCAGGGGGTGAATCAAAATCGGAATGCAGCGGCTACTTACGCCAACATTTCCACCAACCGCTCCAAGTGACTTCTGGTTGCGTTCCGATAAGAATCGGAACAAGTGTCATAAAATTGACTCCGGGCCGAAGACAGTCTTAAATACGGCTCAAATCCTTCGACAGAGATCTTCGTGAATGCCTCAAAATAATAAAGTGCTGGTGCTCAGCAACGACGAAGCCAGACAGCGTGATTTGATCACGATTCTGGAGTTTGTGGGTGAAGAGCAGATTGTTGCCGGTGACGAGGCGATGGCGCTTTTGCAAAGTGGCGAAGCGGATCAGATAGACCAGGCATCCGTGGCGCTTGTTCATGGCGAAGACCACAACGCCAAAGCGGCGATTGCCTCGGTATGTGAAGCCACACGAGGGCTGCCCATTCTGCTGGTAGGGGATCTCGATGCGGAACAATTGCCTGAAGATCATGCATCGCGCTTGATCGCCCACATGGAATGGCCGCTCAATTACACCAAATTCGTTGATTCTCTCTATCGCGCTCAGATCTACCGCGACCAGTATAGCCGAGCTCCGGACCGGGGCATGCAGCGAGGCGTTCAGCTGTTCCGCAGTTTGGTCGGTACCAGCCGGCGTGTGCAACAGGTTCGGCAGCTGATGGAGCAGGTGGCGGATAAAGACGTCAGTGTTCTGATTACGGGTGAATCAGGTACGGGCAAAGAAGTGGTTGCCCGTAACCTGCATTATCACTCCTTGCGCAGGGATAAGCCGTTCGTTCCGGTCAACTGCGGTGCCATTCCCGCCGAATTGTTGGAAAGCGAACTTTTTGGTCATGAAAAGGGTGCCTTTACCGGTGCGATCACGTCTCGTGTTGGGCGCTTTGAGCTTGCAGAGGGCGGAACCCTGTTTCTGGACGAGATCGGCGATATGCCGCTCAATATGCAGGTCAAGATTCTACGGGTGCTGCAGGAGCGCACGTTTGAGCGAGTCGGTAGTAACCGCACCCAATCGGCTGATGTTCGCATCATCGCCGCGACTCACAAAAATCTTGAGGATATGATCGAATCTGGCGACTTCCGGGAAGACCTGTACTATCGCCTGAATGTATTCCCCATCGAAATGCCTGCGTTGAGAGATCGCGTTGAGGATCTTCCGTTGTTGATCAACGAGTTGATTTCCAGAATGGAAAAAGAAAAACGCGGCTCCCTTCGAATGAACTCAGCGGCGATCATGAGCCTGTGTCGGCACGACTGGCCGGGTAACGTCAGGGAATTGGCTAATCTGGTAGAGCGGCTTGCGATTATGCATCCTTATGGCGTGATCGGGGTACAAGAGCTGCCGAAGAAATTCCGTTACGTAGACGATTACGACGAGAATCGCCCGGTAGAAGATACGGGAATGCCTTCTGCCATTCCGGGGCTTGTAGGGCTCGACTCCCCGGCACTGCTTCCGGTTAACGGCATCGATCTCAAAGATTATCTGTCGAGCCTGGAGCGTCAGCTTATACAGCAAGCGTTGGATGAAGCCTCGGGTGTGGTGGCCAGGGCCGCAGAGAAATTGCGCATTCGGCGCACAACGCTGGTTGAAAAAGTTCGTAAATATGGCCTGCGGGACGACGCCGCAGAGTCCTGATACTCCCTTCCTTTGGGCGTCAAAGGTTTGAATGCCGTTGGCGCCGCCGTATCCTTGGCATGACGTAAAACCGTCACATCTTGTTTATCGCTTTTCCTTTCTCACTGAAATATATAAGAAAAAAGGTTTTGGCACAGTCTTCGCTTAACTGACTCTAAATGATGCATCCGAGTGTTCTGGCCGTGGGGCTGGTCTCAGGGGGAAGTTATGAGTCAGGTACAGTTTGTCGTCGAATCAGCGCAGTCTGAAGCAGCTCCGAATGCGGCTGCTGATGCGAACGATAAAGTCACATCGCTGTTTCCTCAGCAGGACAATGAGGCCGTGGGTTCGGCGCTGGAACTGTTTAATCAGATGTCCCGACAAATCACTGACTCCTATCGAACGCTCGAATCCCGAGTGAATCAATTGTCGGGCGAGCTTACTCAGGAATCGCAACAGCGCCAGCAAGAGCTGGAAGAGAAAGAGCAGTTGGCCGATCGTCTGTCTACCCTGTTAAAAGCCTTGCCGGCCGGCGTGGTGGTTTTGGACGCACGGGGTGTTGTCAGCCAGTGCAATCCTGCCGCACTGGCGCTTTTGGGGGAGCCCCTGGACGGAGAGCGCTGGATTGATGTGATCAACCGGTGTTTTGCCCCTCGGAGTGACGATGGTCACGAGGTGTCATTAAAAGATGGTCGTCGGGTCAGTATCGAGATTCGAACCATGGAGAATCAACCCGGCCAGCTCATTCTGCTCACTGATCTCACCGAAACCCGTCAGCTTCAGTCCCAATTGGCCCACGCTCAGCGCTTGTCGGCGATGGGGAAGATGGTGGCGTCCCTGGCTCACCAGATTCGTACACCACTTTCCGCAGCGATTCTTTACGGTGGTCATTTAGGGCAACCGGATCTTGATGAAGACATGCGTCAACGTTGTGCTAGCAAACTCATGTCGCGCCTCAGTCACCTTGAGCATCAAGTCAGGGATATGTTGATTTTTGCGAGAGGCGAAACCCGGCTTGCCGAAGAGCTGCCGGTTGATATTTTGATTGGCGCCATGGAAGCCGCTGTTGAGGGCCTAAGCCTGGAGCCGGGGGTGTCGGTGTCGGTTATCAACAAAGTTAGTGAAGCCCGCAGCCTGATGTGCAACCGAGACGCGTTGGTTGGTGCCTGTACCAACCTGGTTAACAACAGCTTGGAAGCGGGTGCTACCGAGGTCACGTTGCACCTTTCAACGTCGGCCAACGGTCTGAATATTCGTGTGCAAGATAATGGGCCGGGCTTTGAACAGGAGCAGGCGCGCAAAATGATGGAAGCGTTCTACACTACCAAATCCCACGGTACGGGCTTGGGGCTGGCGGTGGTTCAGGCGGTGATTAAGGCTCATCGAGGCGAGTTTTCGATTCAATCTGCGGGTCAAAGTGGAGCGGTTGCACGCATGCAGCTACCAACACTGACCGGCCGGGTTTAAAGAACAGGTGGAGGCGTCAATCATGGCAAAGGCTCATATTCTTATTGTTGAAGATGACCGTGATCTCAGGGAAGCGTTGGTCACAACCCTGGAGCTGGCCCGTTATCGGGTTTGTGAGGCCGCCAATGCAGAAGAGGCGCTCGCAAGTTTGGCGCGCACACCGGTGGATATGGTGATCAGCGATGTCAATATGCCGGGTATGTCCGGCCACGAGCTGTTGGGGGAAGTGCAGCGTCAGTACCCGGGCTTGCCAATGATGTTGATTACCGCATATGGCCAGATAAGCCATGCGGTTTCCGCTATGCAGTCTGGTGCGATTGATTACCTTGTGAAGCCCTTTGAGCCACACGTGTTGGTAGAAGCTGTAAGCAAAGTTGTGGGTGGTGTGCGCCAAACCTCTGGTGACCAGCCGATAGCAGAAGACCCGGTCAGTAAGCGCATGTTTCAGCTTGCCACAAAAGTCGCGGCCAGTGATTCAACGGTGATGATCTCGGGTGAAAGTGGCACCGGTAAAGAAGTGCTGGCGCGCTTTATTCACGAGCAGTCTCCCCGCGCCGACAAACCGTTTGTGGCCATCAACTGTGCGGCCATTCCTGAGAATATGCTGGAAGCGATCTTATTCGGCCACGAAAAGGGTGCCTTTACTGGCGCGGTGGCAACATCACCGGGTAAGTTCGAGCAGGCGAACGGTGGCACCCTTCTGCTCGACGAAATTTCGGAAATGGAACTCGGCCTGCAATCCAAGTTGCTGCGGGTTCTGCAGGAGCGTGAAGTAGAGCGCGTTGGTGGCCGTAAGACCATTCCTTTGGATGTGCGCGTACTGGCGACCACCAACCGCGATCTGGGTGACTATGTCCGTGAAGGCAAATTCCGTGAAGATTTGTACTACCGCTTGACGGTATTCCCGATGCGTTGGCAGCCGCTGCGTGAGCGGCCGCTGGATATTATGCCGTTGGCGAAGTCGATTCTGAAAAAGCATTGTCGAAAAATGAAGCTGACGGGCATTAGTTTTGCTGAAGATGCTCGTAAAGCCATGACAGCATACAGTTGGCCGGGAAATGTCCGGGAGCTGGACAATGCGCTTCAGCGTGCGTTGGTGCTGCACCAGGGCAACGTGATTCATGCGGGCGATCTGTGTCTTGAAATGGGCATAAGCGGTGCGTCCGACATGTCGCAAACCGCCGTTTATCCGGGCGAATCAGTGCCCGCGGCGGAGTTGTCTGCTTCCTCGCATGAGGTGGCGGGTGAGGCCGGAGATACTGTTGGTTCTCTGGGAGACGATCTGCGCCAGCAGGAGTTTCGAATGATTATTCAGGCTCTCAAGCATGAAGGGGGGCGACGTAATCGTGCAGCGGAACAATTGGGCATCAGTCCTCGCACTTTGCGATACAAATTAGCCCAGATGCGCGATGCCGGTATCGATCTTGATGCTGAGCTTGCCTTGGCCTGAGTATGCCTTTCTTTCCTTTGTGTTGACTCCTTAAGGCACCCCTTCCGGGTGCCGCTTTTTTGCCTGCCCCTTGTCGTTGATACTGCTCATAGTCAAAATTCCGTCGAGTTATCGCCTTCTCTGTTTCTTTCTTTCTTTAACATGATGAAATACATGCAAAAATTGATCTTGGCCTGCTGTTTGCTTTGAAGCCGGTATATAGCGAATAACTGATACCCCAGCGGGGTAGCCGGGAGAGTCAAATGGTTCAACGTGCCGATATAAACAATGTTCTGTCCGAGATTCGGAATCTGCGGTCCCAAATGGTGCAGAATCAGCGTATCGATCAGGATCAGTCTGTGCGTGGCCGGGTGGATGGCCCCCGATCGGTTCAGGAAACCAAAGAGGTGCCCAGCTTTAACGATATGCTGGGTAAAGCGGTCAACGGCGTGAACGAAGTGCAGAGCCAGGCTAATGAACTGCGTACTGCCTATGAAATGGGCGATCCCAATGTCGATATTACCCGGGTGATGATTGCGGCCCAGAAATCGACTGTGTCTTTTGAGGCTCTTACCCAGGTGCGAAACCGGGTGGTACGGGCCTACGAAGACATCATGAATATGCCGATCTGATAACGGAGCACTAGCATGGCAACCCTACCTGCAGAAACCAACGCCTCCGATCTGCCGGCCTCTCAGGATTCCGGTACAACTGAAACCCGCAGCGACATGCTGCTGGGGTTCAATCGTCTGAACCTGTTGCGGCAGGTTGGTCTGATGGTTGGTCTGGCGGCCAGCGTGGCACTGGGCGTTGCCGTGGTGCTTTGGGCACAGGAGCCTAACTATCAGCCGGTTGTGGGGGATTTGTCGGCCTATAACCCGCAGGATGTTACCAGTATTCTGGATAGCAACGGGATTGACTACAAAATGGACACTCGCACCGGCGCATTGCTGGTGCCTTCCGAACAGGTTTACGACGCCCGGCTCAAGTTGGCTGCAGAAGGTGTCACCGACCGGAAAACCATCGGCTATGAGTTGCTCGACCAAGAGCGTGGGCTGGGTACCTCCCAGTTTATGGAAACCATTAGCTACCGACGGGGTTTGGAAGGCGAGCTGGCCCGAACCATCGCCAGCATGCGTGGGGTTCGAAATGCCCGAGTCCATCTGGCTATCCCGGAGCGCTCCGTGTTTATTCGCGATGCTCGTGAGCCAAGCGCGTCGATCTTCCTCGAAGTTTTTGCGGGTCGCCGCCCGGAGCAGGAGCAAATCCGCGCCATCGTGAACTTGGTTGCGGGTAGCATCCCGATGATGAACCGTGATCAAGTAACCGTGGTTGATCAGAACGGTAACCTGCTGACCGGCGAAGAATCCAATCTCAAAGCCGATACTGACCGCATGAAAGATCAGTACGAGTACACCAGCCGCGTTGAAGAGCGCTTGTCTCGTCGTGTGGCATCTTTGATCTCGCCCATTGTGGGTGATGGCCGCTACCGAGCAGAGGTTTCAGCAGATCTGGATTTCTCGGCGGTCGAGCGGGCAGAAGAGCTTTATAATCCGGAACAGCAAGCCATCCGCAGTGAGCGAGAACTGACGGAGCAGCGTGGCGCGGGTAATCTGATGTCTGGCGTGCCGGGTGCGCTGTCGAACCAGCCGCCGGGTGAGGCGACAGTGCCAGAGGTGGCGGGCGCTGCAGTGGATGAAAACGGTGATCCCATTGCACCGCCGGTTAATGTGCGTAAAGAGGCTACTCGGAATTACGAAATTGACCGTACCGTAAGCTACACCCGCCAAGAGCTGGGTGCCGTGAAGCGGGTCACCGTCGCATTAGCGGTTGATGATATGAAAGTCATTGACCCCCAAACCGGAGAAGTCACCTATGAGCCCTGGCCAGAGGCTGAGCTTCAGCGATTGGCCATGCTGGTACGTGATGCGGTAGGTTACTCCGCAGAGCGGGGCGATAGTGTGACGGTCATGAATACCCCGTTTGCGCCAGAGGAAACGGTAACCTTCGAGCAGCCCGGCTTCTGGGAGCAGCCATGGTTTTGGGATTTGATGAAGCAAGTCTTGGCCGGCCTGGTCATCTTGATTTTGGTGCTCGGATTGCTGCGGCCAACCTTGAAAGCGTTGTCGGGCGGTGGTCAGCGTGACCGCGGGCTCGGTTCGGATAGTGAAGGTTATGACTCCTACGGCGGTTTAGACGGTGACAAGGCTTTGCAAAACGCCATGTCTTCGCAAGATGATCTGCTGTTGCCGGGCGCGACAGACAGTTATGATAGACAGTTGAATGCACTCAAAGGCCTGATTGCAGAAGATCCCAGTCGGGTTGCACAGGTTATGCGCCAGTGGGTGAACGTCGATGACTGAACAAAATGCCGCACAGGGGCAAGCCCCGCAACGTAAAATCTCTCGTGTTGAGCAAGCTGCGATTTTGCTGATGTCGCTGGGTGAAAGTGACGCAGCGGAAGTCCTTAAACACATGGGCCCGAAAGAGGTCCAGCGTGTCGGTGTGGCTATGGCCCAAATGAAGGACGTCACGAAAGACGAAGTGTCCTTCGTGTTGAACCAGTTTGTCGATGCTGTTGGCGGACAGACAGGGCTTGGCGTGGGCAATGATGACTACATCAGAGTCATGTTGACTCAGGCGCTGGGCGAAGATAAAGCGGCCAGTCTGATTGACCGGATATTGGTTGGAGGCAACACCACCGGGCTGGATACTCTCAAGTGGATGGAGCCTCGAGCTGTTGGTGACATCATCCGTTATGAGCACCCGCAGATTCAGGCCATCGTTATCTCCTACCTTGATCCGGATCAGTCCGCCGAAATTCTGGCGACTCTGGACCCCAAAGTACGGCTGGATGTTGTGATGCGTGTAGCGTCGCTGGAAACAATTCAGCCCCAAGCTTTGCAAGAGCTCAATAACATTCTTGAGAAGCAGTTCTCTGGCGGTGCAGCCGGTCAGGCCAGCCGCATTGGTGGCGTGAAGCGTGCCGCCGACATCATGAACTTCATGGATCGCTCGATCGAAGGCAGCTTGCTGGATTCCATAAAAGATATGGATCCTGATCTGGCGACCACCATTGAAGATCTTATGTTCGTGTTCGATAACCTCAAAGACGTGGACGACCGGGGTATTCAAGCTCTGCTCAGGGAAGTTTCATCCGAAGTGTTGGTGGTTGCGCTTAAAGGCTCCGATGACGCTGTTAAAGACAAAATCTTCTCGAATATGTCGAAGCGGGCAGCGGAACTGCTGCAAGATGACCTTGAGGCCAAAGGGCCGGTTAAGGTCAGTGAAGTCGAAGCAGCGCAAAAAGACATCATCACTGTGGCTCGCAGAATGGCAGAAGCCGGCGAAATATCGCTAGGCGGTGCCGGTGAAGAAATGATGTGATGAAAGACTCCGATCAGGACGACAAGCTTATCCCGAAAGAAAACCTGACGGCTTGGGAGCGTTGGGAATTGCCTTTGCTGGATGAGCAGGGCAATCAGGTTGCCCGTGAAGAAGACGTGAAACCGCTGACGGCTGCCAATCTTCAGGAGATTCGGGAAGCAGCCCGTGCAGACGGTTATCAGGAAGGGCGCGACGCCGGTTATCAGGAAGGTTTCGCGCAGGGGCGCACCGAAGGCCACCAAGAGGGTATGGCGGCCGGTGAAACTGAAGGCCGGGAGCAGGGCCTTCAGCAAGCAACTGAAGCCATTAAGCAGGAAAACGAATCCCGGATGGCCCGTCTCGATGAGATTCTGGGCGAGTTATTGCTCCCGATAGAACGACACGAGGCCGAGCTGGAATCGGCGTTGGTGAATCTGGCCACAGTATTGGCCAGAGCAGTGGTTCATCGAGAACTCAGTATCGACACCTCCCAGATTCGCAACGTTGTCCGAAAAGCACTCAAATCGCTGCCATCAACGGCTGATAATGTGCGCGTGTTCATCCATCCGGACGATTTTGAGCCGGTCTCTGAAGTTGCTGAACGTCTGGAAGCCAAACCATCCATCATTCAGGATGACAGCCTGATGCCTGGTGGTTGCCGCGTGGAAACCCGAAATAGTTTGGTTGATTACACCGTTGAGAAGCGCTTTCAACGGGCGGTTCAGAATATGCTGGAAGAGCAAATGGCCGGCGAGGGCGAACCGGAGGGTAGCCAAGAGGGAGCTTCTATGGGCGAATTGACCGATTTTCACAGGGATCTTCTGAGTGATACCGGGGATTCCGCAGAGGCCGAGTCTGATCACGGCGCTCAGGGTGATAATGATGACCTCCCGACTGGCTGATCGCCTGAACCAACTTCAAGCTGCTATCGGGCAAGAACCCGAGCCAGAGCTTTCCGGTCGGTTGACTCGAATGGTGGGCCTGACGCTTGAGTGCGTCGGCTGTCCGATGGTCGTCGGTGACCGCTGTCTGATCGAAGGCGAAGGTACTGGCAGCGTTGAAGCCGAGGTGGTGGGGTTCGAAGAAGATAAAGTCTACCTTATGCCCCTTGCCGCTATTGAAGGCCTGAAGCCCGGTGCCCGGGTGATTCCTCTCTCTTCCGCGAGCCGGGTGCCGGTAGGTCCACAGATGTTGGGCCGGGTACTGAACGGTGCCGGCGAAGCGCTGGACGGCAAAGGGCCGCTTCAGGCGGAAGCCCGCGTGCCTTTGAGCGGAGATATTATTAACCCATTACACCGAGCGCCCGTTCGCGAATCGATGGACGTGGGCATTCGTGCGATTAACTCGCTGCTGACCGTCGGCCAAGGCCAGCGATTGGGGCTGTTCGCCGGTAGCGGTGTGGGTAAAAGTATGTTGCTGGGCATGATGACCCGGTTTACGGATGCGGATATCACGATTGTCGGCTTGATTGGTGAGCGGGGCCGCGAAGTTAAAGAATTTATTGAGGATATTCTGGGCGAGGAAGGCTTGGCGCGCTCCGTTGTGGTGGCGTCGCCGGCCGACGACTCGCCGTTGATGCGCTTGCGTGCGGCCATGTTGACCACTCGAATAGCCGAATATTATCGAGATCAAGGCAAGCGGGTATTGCTGCTGATGGACTCGTTAACCCGGTACGCGCAGGCTCAGCGAGAAATCGCCCTGGCAGTGGGCGAGCCTCCGGCGACCAAAGGCTACCCGCCGTCGGTATTCGCGAAACTGCCCCAATTGGTTGAACGGACGGGTAATGGCCGCCCGGGCGGTGGATCCATCACCGCCTTCTATACGGTACTGACCGAGGGCGATGATCAGCAAGACCCGATTGCCGATGCTGCAAGAGCGATACTCGACGGCCACATTGTCTTGTCCCGCCGGCTGGCGGAAGAGGGGCACTATCCAGCCATTGATGTTGAGGCCTCCATCAGCCGGGTCATGCCGCAAGTTACGCAGCCGGACCATTTCTCCCGGGCTCAGCGTTTCAAACAGGTCTATTCTCGATACCAGCAAGCCCGAGACCTCATCAGTGTTGGCGCCTACGTGAAAGGCTCTGACCCTGAAACCGATTTTGCTATCCAGCACATTGCCAACATGCGGCAGTTTCTCCAGCAGGAGCTCAACGAAAGCGCGCCTTTGGCTGAAAGCATTGAACAGCTTTTAGCCGTTGTGCCAGAGCGGCGCTCGCCAGACAGAGTCAGGAGCCCGGCTCCGGGCGCGGCGGCTGACCGGGGTAATGGCTAATGTTGCGGTCAAAACGACTGGAAGTTGTGCTCACACTGGAAGAGCGTAAAGAGAGCGAGGCTCTGGAACGCTTGGGTGAAGCCCGGAAACAGGTCGAAGCACACAAAGAGCAAGTAGAGAATCTGGAGCGCTACCAGCAGGAGTATCGTGACCAGATCCGGGCGAGCCAGCAAGGCGTTGTTGCGGTGGCACGCTTGCAGGCGTGGCAGGCCTTTATCGGCCAACTCGATCAGGTTATTGCCCAGCAGCAGCGTCAGCTCCAGCAAGCGGAGCAGGTGTTCGAGGCCCGACGGCTGGAGTGGTTGCAAGCGTGGGAGCGAAAACGGGGCATGGAGCGGTATATCGAAACCTGTCGTCAGCAGGAACATCAGGCCCGGGACGCAAAAGAACAAAAGCTGGCTGATGAGGCTGCTGGCCGAGCGTTTGCCCGACGTCAGCGCTGACGCAATGGGAATCCTCTTTTCGGCCCGCACTCGTCAGTGCATTTCCACTAATTTTGTCTATTCTTAGTCTGATAACCCCCCCCCGTTGCGGATAAGGAGTAGCGATGATCGTTAAGCGAAAGCTCTCAGAGGACGGCGTATGACGGTAAGTACGCGGCGAAGTGATGACGGTCAGGTGTTAGTGATTCAAGTGCAGGGTCGGTTTGACTTCAGCACTCATCAGGCGTTCCGGGATGCGTATGAGCATAGTGATGCGCCGGTAAAAGAATACGTCGTTGATCTGACACACACGACCTACCTAGATAGCTCTGCATTGGGCATGTTGCTGTTGTTGAGAGATCACGCTGGCGGTGACGTTGCCAGTGTCGTGATTGAAAACTGTAATGCCGATGTGCGGCGCATCCTTTCTATCTCTAACTTCGAGCAGCTTTTCAGCATTCGCTGAGGCTTTCATTGTGAATCTTTTAATCGCGGAAGACAGCGACGGCGACCGGATGATTCTCGCCACGCTGCTTCGTCGTTTGGGCCATCAGGTGTATGAGGCCTCCGACGGACTCGAGGCGGTCGCAGTATTCATCAAGTTCGAGCCTGACATCGTGCTTCTGGATGCGTTGATGCCAACGATGGACGGTATGGACGCAGCACGAAGAATTAAAGCACTGGCGGGCACACGCTTTGTTCCTGTTATTTTCATTACCTCGTTGGCCAGCGAACGCGAACAAGCACACTGTCTGGAAGCCGGGGGCGACGATTTTTTACTCAAACCCTACAGCCGCGTGATTCTCGAAGCCAAAATCAATGCTTACAGCCGGATGCTCAATCTGCACCGTTCGGTAATGCAGCAGCGTGATCAAATTCGAACGCAAAACGAACAGATGCTCGCAGAGCAGCGTATGGCGCGACGGGTCTTCGACAACGTTGCGCACACTGGCTGCCTGGATGCGCCAAATATTCGTTACCATGCTTCACCGCTTTCTATTTTTAACGGCGATGTTTTGTTTGCTGCCGAACGTCCCGGTGGCGGTACGTTGATTTTTCTGGGGGATTTCACCGGTCATGGTTTGCCTGCCGCCATTGGTGCTATGCCTGTCGCAGAAGTGTTTTATGGTATGGCAGCAAAGGGATTTGGAGCGGCTGATCTCGTTACGGAAATAAATCAGAAGTTGCGCAATATTTTGCCAGTAGGCATGTTCTGCTGTGGGGCGTTGTTTGAGGCCGATGGCAAGCAGGGGACAATACGTGTCTGGAATGGTGGATTGCCGGATGGCTGGTTGGTTCGCAAGAATGGCGAGCGTCTTGCCATTCCCTCCCTGCACCTGCCCTTGGGTGTTCAGCCTCCCGAGCGGTTCGATTCCACCATGGAACTGTTTACTTCGGCACCCGGAGATTACGTGGTTTTGATGACCGATGGCTTCCCTGAGTCTTGTGATGCTCAGGGCGATTGTCTCGGCGAGAATGCTGTCCGTCAGGTGCTTGCGGAAATTGGCCCTGATGATCACCCGTTTGATGCTTTGATGGCCCGGCTGCAGGCCTTTACCGGGCATCCGGATCCTGCCGACGATATGACCTTGTGTTGTTTGGAAGTTATTGCTCAAGGTGCTGTTTCGGAGGTGACGGAATCGGCTCCCGAATCGGCGCTGTCGGGTCCGGGCAGTTGGCATTGTGTTTATGAAGTTCGCGATCGGGCTTTGGCGGATTTCAACCCATTGCCGTTGCTCTTGCACATTTGTATGGAAGTGCCTGGATTGCGGCGACGCAGCGGTGAAGTCTTTACACTCTTGTCGGAGTTATACAGTAACGCGTTGGAACACGGCGTTCTGAAACTCTCCTCGGAATGGAAAAAATCCGCAGAAGGTTTTAGCCTTTACTATGAAGAGCGAATGCGGCGGTTGTCAGAGACGCAAGGGCACCACATCCGGTTTACACTGGATCATGAGCCCTTGGGCAGGGCAGGCAGGTTGAGGATTCGCTGCGAAGACAGCGGTCAGGGGTTTGAGCCAAAGGAGAAAGCAATGAACGCCCCAACGAATTCCGGTCATGAGTATTCGGGGCGAGGGATGGGAATCTTGAAGCGTTTGGCCAAAGAAGTCAGCATCTGTGGTTCGGGTAACTGTGTTGAAATCGTCTATGATTGGGAGTTCCCGGCGCAAGGTGTTATTACAAGCCAGTGATGAACGATGCTGAACGCAACCGCGAGGACACATAATGAGCGACATACCCCGTTTGGATGAAGAGGCCTTGGCGGAACTGCAAGACGTGATGGAAGATGAGTTTGGCGTGCTCATCGAAACGTATCTGGCGGATTCGCGTACTCGCATATCCGGCTTGAAAGAGGCGGTGAGTGCCGGTGATTCGGAACGTCTCAGAAAAGCGGCCCATAGCTTGAAAGGCAGCTGTATCAATATTGGTGCGCCTAAACTCGGCAACTTGTGTTTTGAGTTGGAGGTATTGGGTAAAGAAGGGCGGCTGGAAGGGGCAGAACATTTGCTGGCTTCGGTCGAGCAGGAATTTGAAGAAGTGGCCCGGGAGCTTGAGAGCTTCAATCGGTAAAATCGGAAACGCCATGGTTTGGCATCGCTTTTGCTACGTTACAGGGTGAGCCCCATCGGGGGTGCTCCTGAGACATAAAGCGGCAAGAGGTTGCCATGCAGCAGACAATTCTTTCCCAAATGCCATCCTCCGGCACACAGCAAGATGCTGTAGGGCCGAAGACTGTCGCAAACAGTCGACGTTCGGAAAAAGGCGACAGCCCTTTTGAGCAAGTCTCACGTGCCGAACAAGATCGCCTCGAAAAGCGTCGTTTGGAGCAAAAGCGTGCAGATCGCAAAGAGGCTTCGGAGGGCACTCAAGATAGCTCACGGGCTCAAGATACCCGTCCCGACGATCGAACCGACAGCAACAAAGCTTCGGCCGAAACAGGTAAAAATACCTCGGGTGATAACACGAAGCCCGACCCCCAATCTGCTGACGAAGCGGCAGACACTCCGACACTGATTGAGTCTCACGTTCAGGTAGACTCTGCTACAACTCTTACCTTTGCCAGTCTTCAATCTTTGATGCCGGCCAATGGGAGCACCACAAGCACCGAGGGCACCGTTAACCTAGCCATGGTGAACGGTGCCCTGCCAGGCAAACCGCTCGTTTCGAGTGGACTGAATGGCCAGGGGGCAAGCGCCGGTGGATTAACCTCTAGTCATCAATTTTCGGATTTGCTCGCGGCCAATGTCACGACCGAGACAGCACGGCCGGTTGATCCGGCCGGTATGCTTTCGTCGCCCCGATTCCAGGGCGCCCTTGATAGTGCGGCTCAGCAGGCGATGCAGGGCAAACTGGCAGGAGACGCCAACGTGCCGCTGCGGGGCTATTCCACGACGGTCGATGTCCCGGTGGGGCAGGCTGAATGGGGTGATAAGGTGATGGGTAAGTTAAGTTGGCTTACCGCTAAAAACCTGCAAGTTGCGGAAATTCACCTCACGCCTCCCGATATGGGCCCCATGGAGGTCAAGGTGAGGGTTCAGAATGATCAGGCGGCGGTCACTGTGCACGCAGCGAACCCGGTGGTGCGTGAACAGCTGGAACTTCATTCCAACCGATTGCGAGACATGCTGGCGGAGCAGGGCGTTGCCTTGAGTGAATTCGATGTTTCTGACCAGCCAGGTGGCCAGGCGAATGAACAAGGAGCAAGTTCTGACCAGGGCGATGGTTCCCGTCAAGGGGCTGGCGGGGTGAGCACCGCTGAGCTTGAGGGGCAGGACGCTGCATCGGGTCATCTCGATCTGGCCTGGAAAGGCGAGGTCGATATCTTTGCCTGACGTCCGCTGACCGAGGCCGGAGAGTCGATCCCTTCAAAACGTTTTTGCCCATCCCCCTCCGCGGCGCTAAACTGCTGGTTTGAATACGTAGGAGGGCCTGTTTGGCCCGCGCCTTGCATTAATCTTGGAAAACGCACCCTGAATACCTCGGGGTGACGATAATCTGACAAAGCGGACATCATGGCAGAAAACAATACCGCACAAGCGCCCGAGAAAAAGGGCAAGATGAAACTTATCATCACTGTGGTGGTGATTACGCTGCTGGCAATTGGTCTGTCTGTCGCCGGCACCTTCTGGTTTCTGAAAGACGACACAGCCAGCGCGGTCGAGGAAAGTTCATCAGAACCAGCCGAGCCAGAGTTTCAGCCCAGCGTTTACAGCGATATTCAGAAACCTTTGAGGACCACGGTGCAAGCGCAAGGCCGACAGCGCTATGCCCAGATTTACTTGTCGTTCGAGGCAAAAGATGCCGCTGCACTGGAGGGGGCTGAAAAGCACATGCCGTTGATTCTGAATCAATTGAACATGTTGCTGGGTAGCACTCAATTTGCAGATTTGCAGACGCCGGAAGGTCGGGTTGCGCTGTCTAAGAAAATGCTGGAAGCGGTCAACAAAATGCTGGAGCAAGAGGGCGAACCTGCTATTGCTCGGGTGTTGTTCCGGAACTTTGTTGTGCAGTAGGCCATTGTCAGGGCAGGACCAGATATGCAGGATTTATTATCACAGGAAGAAATCGATGCGCTCCTTCACGGTGTGGATGATGGCGATATCGATACCTATGATGAAAGCGACGACACCGGCGTAAAGAATTACGATCTTGCCAGTCAGGATCGTATCGTCCGTGGCCGTATGCCAACGCTCGAAATGATCAACGAGCGTTTTGCCCGATACACCCGAATCAGCCTGTTCAATTTGTTGCGCCGTAATGCGGATGTTTCAACCGGCGGTGTGCAGATCATGAAGTTCGGTGAATACGTTCATACGCTGTACGTGCCGACCAGTCTCAACCTCTGTAAAGTCCGACCGCTACGTGGCACCTCATTGTTTGTATTAGATGCCAAACTGGTGTTCAAGCTGGTTGATAACTTCTTCGGTGGAGAGGGGCGTCACGCCAAGATAGAAGGGCGGGAGTTTACACCGACTGAAAACCGGATTGTGCAGATGGTATTGAATCAGGTTTTTGCGGATATGAAGGAAGCCTGGCAAGCCGTCTTGAACATTGACTTCGATTACATGAGTTCTGAAGTAAACCCATCAATGGCCAATATTGTCAGCCCCAGTGAGGTGGTGGTTGTCAGCACCTTCCACATCGAACTGGATGGGGGCGGGGGCGAACTTCATCTTGCGATGCCTTACGCCATGATTGAGCCCATTCGTGATGTACTGGATGCAGGGGTTCAGAGCGATATCGATGATGTGGATGAGCGTTGGGTCAACGCCTTGCAGGAAGATATCAAAGACATCAGCGTGCCGATTAATACCACGGTTTGTCAGCGCAGAATTTCGCTTCGGGATCTCGCCAAGCTGAAAGCGGGTGATGTAATTCCTGTTGAGCTTGCTGACCATCTCACGGTAACGGCCAACGGTGTTCCCGTTTACAAAGCAACCATGGGAACTCGTGACGGTAAGTTGGCGCTACGAATTCATGAAAGGGCGACGTTGCCCAAGGTGAAGAAACAACTGAAGGTGGGACGCAATGGCTGACGACGACAAAAAAGACGATAAAGAGCTCACGGAAGACGAAAAGCTGGCGGCCGAATGGGAAGCAGCTATGGGTGAATCCGGCGATGCGAAAGCCGAGGAATCTACCGAGGATGCATGGGCGGAGGCTATGGCCGAGGCTGGGGGTAGTGCGTCTGAAGGCGAAGCTGAACAGCAGGTTCGCACCGCCCCAATGGAAGAGTTTTCGGAAGACGGCGGCTCCTCAGGAGGTGCGGGGGCTCCGGATATGGACGTTATTCTCGATATCCCTGTCACCATCTCGATGGAAGTGGGTAACACCCAAATACCTATTCGCAACCTGTTGCAGCTGAACCAAGGCTCTGTCATCGAGTTGGACCGTTTAGCCGGCGAGCCGTTGGATGTTCTGGTGAACGGCACCCTCATCGCTCATGGCGAAGTGGTTATGGTAAACGAAAAGTTCGGTATCCGGCTGACTGACGTTATCAGCCCGGGCGAACGCATCAAACGGTTGCAGAAGTAACGTGATTTATTGGTTACGTTGTCTGCTGCCGGTGCTGTTCAGTGTGCCCGCCGTGGCCGAACAGGCCGTAGAACCCGTTCAGGAAGTCACACGTAATACGCCGGATACCGTAGGCATGATTGTCAGTCTTGGCCTGGGGCTGGTTGCTGTCATTGCCGTCATATATGGGTGTGCCTGGCTGATTCGGCGTATGACCGGCATGGCGGGTATGAACAATAACGCGATTCGCGTGGTTTCCGTTCTCGCCATTGGCACGCGGGAGCGCATAGCGTTAGTGGAAGTCGGCGGACAACAGATCTTGCTGGGTATTACCCCGGGCAGTATCCGCACCCTGCAGGTTTTTGATGAGCCTGTGGTGGATTCCAGCAGCACCGGAACCAATGACTTCGCCCGCAAACTTCAGGGCCTGATGGGTAAGTCATGGACAGCTCCCGAGCATAAAGAGTAACGCTATGGTGAATGCCGCTATTCGATCTTGTCTGCCTTGCTTGGCGCTGCTTGCGGGACTTTTCTTACCGGCTGTCGCCGCAGCAGATTTGCCGGGCATTCCCGCCTTTTCCGTTCAACCGGGTGAAGACGGTACTGAAGAGTATTCAGTAACTCTGCAAATACTGGCGCTGATGACCGCGCTGACATTCCTGCCCGCGATGTTGATGATGATGACATCGTTCACACGTATCATCGTGGTGTTCGCGATCCTGAGGCAGGCACTGGGGCTGCAGGCCACGCCCTCAAATCAGATTTTATTGGGGCTGGCGCTGTTTCTCAGTATTTTTATCATGAAGCCGGTTCTGGAAGAGGCCAACAGGGTAGGGTTGCAACCCTATCTGCAGGAGGAAGTTACGTCACTGGAGGCCGTGGAGCTGGCCAGTGAGCCGTTCCGGAAATTCATGCTGGAACAAACCCGGGAATCGGATTTGGCGCTGTTTATGCGGCTGGCGGACGTGGAGTACGAAACTCCGGAAGATGTGTCGTTCTGGGTTTTGATGCCAGCGTTCGTCACCAGTGAACTGAAAACGGCTTTTCAGATCGGGTTTATTCTGTTTATACCGTTTTTGATTCTCGACATGGTGGTTGCCAGTGTTTTGATGGCTATGGGTATGATGATGCTTTCGCCTATCATCATATCGTTGCCGTTCAAGATCATGCTCTTCGTTCTGGTGGATGGATGGGCTCTGATTATGGGTACCCTAGCCGCCAGTTACGGCATATAGGAGTCAAGACATGACGCCTGAAACCGCGATTGATATTGTCCGTGAAGCACTCTGGATGATCGTTCTGTTCGCAGGCGTCATCATTGGCCCCGGCTTGGTGATCGGTTTGGTGGTCAGTACCTTTCAGGCTGCCACCCAAATCAACGAACAAACGTTGAGCTTTCTGCCGAGGTTGCTGGTTACGCTGATCGTGATCATTGCCGCCGGACCATGGATGCTCACCACCCTGCTGGACCATGCCCGAGGGCTTATTTCCAGTATTCCTTACCTGATCGGCTAGCGGATGTTTCCTGCGGAGTTCAGTGCAGACCTGCTGGGTCAGTGGGTAGGGCAGCACCTTTGGCCGCTGTTCCGCCTTGCCAGCTTCCTGATGGTTATCCCTATCTTTGGTACCCAGCTGGTGCCAGCGCGTGTGCGGCTGGGGCTGGCGTTGCTGATGACCATTCTGATCGTTCCGATGATTCCTGAAGTGCCCAAAGTTGAAGCTTTGAGTGCTGATGCGGTCGTGATCACGCTTCAACAAATCCTCATTGGCGTGGGGTTGGGCTTTGCTTTGACCGCTCTATGGCAGTTGTTCGTGATTGCCGGCCAGATGATTGCTATGCAAATGGGCTTGGGCTTTGCTTCGATGGTGGATCCCGCGAACGGCGTGAACGTGCCGGTTCTGGCGCAGATTTATACGATTACTATCACCCTTTTGTTTCTGTTGATGAACGGCCACCTGGTAGCGTTCGAGATCTTCATTGAAAGCTTTCATACCATGCCGATTGGCTTGGAGGGCCTGGGGCAAAGCGGTGTGTGGGAGTTGGCGCACCGGATCAGTTGGATGTTTGCGTCGGCTATGTTGTTGGCGCTGCCGGCGGTAACCGCGGTGCTGATTGTGAATATTTCATTCGGTGTGATGACGCGGGCCGCTCCGCAGATGAACATTTTTGCGCTGGGTTTCCCGATTGGTCTGATTTTTGGTTTGTTCGCCATCTGGGTGTTACACGGGAATTTTCTGCCACACTTTGATCAGTACACCCGTGAGACGTTCGACTTTATGCGTCAGTTGCAAGGGCGTTAAACATGGCTGAAGAGAACGACAACAGTCAGGAGAAAAC
Source organism: Marinobacter litoralis (assembly GCF_003336705.1). Lineage (GTDB taxonomy): Bacteria > Pseudomonadota > Gammaproteobacteria > Pseudomonadales > Oleiphilaceae > Marinobacter > Marinobacter litoralis. The sequence goes on from NZ_QMDL01000001.1 coordinate 578,130, forward strand.
CGAAGAACCCACCCCCCGAAGGCTCGAGAAGGCCAAGGAGGATGGTCAGGCTGCCCGATCAAAAGAGCTGGCCACTATGGCCGTGTTGCTTGCCGGGGCAGGTGGGTTGCTGATGTTTGGTACTTCATTGGCGATTACGTTCGAGGGCATCATGCGAGATGCGTTTGTGATTGAGCGTGCGTCGATCTTCGATACCCGCCATATGAGTGTGCAGTTGATTGTCTCGGCCAAAGAGGCCGCGTATGCGCTGTCTCCGATTCTGATTCTTCTTCTGATTGCGGCCATTGCCGGTTCTATCGGTATTGGTGGTCTGTTGTTCAGCGCCAAAGCCATTGCGCCGAAAGCCAACCGGATGGATCCGATCAAAGGGTTGGGGCGGATGTTTTCAATGCGTTCGCTGATTGAGTTGGTGAAGGCCATTGCCAAGGTGGGGCTGGTGCTGGCGATTGCGATCATAATTCTGAATCTTCGCACGGACGATTTGTTGAGCATCGCGGAGGAGCCGGTGGTACCGGCGATGGAGCATGTGTTGTGGACGTTGGGCTGGAGTTTTTTGGTGTTGTCTTGCGCCACGATCATTATTGCGATGATTGATGTGCCGTTTCAGATTTATGACCATCAGAAGAAGCTTCGGATGACGAAGCAAGAGGTGAAGGACGAATATAAGGATTCTGAGGGTAAGCCGGAAGTTAAGGGTAAGATTCGTCAGCTTCAGCGGGAGATGGCGCAGCGCCGGATGATGCAGGATGTGCCTACGGCGGATGTGGTGATTACTAACCCGACGCATTATGCGGTGGCGCTAAAATACGATCAGGATGCGATGGGTGCGCCTGTGGTGGTCGCTAAGGGTGCTGATGAGGTGGCGTTCAAGATTATGGAGGTGGCTCGGGAGTATAAGGTGGAGGTGTTGCGTACGCCGCCTTTGACTCGGGCGGTTTATCATAATTCGGATATTGGAGAGGAGATTCCTGACGGTTTGTATATGGCGATCGCTCAGGTATTGGCGTATGTGTTTCAGTTGCGGCAGTTCCGGAAGGGGCGCGGGCCTAAGCCTGGGATGCCGGACTTTCCTATTCCGCCGGAGATGCGGCGCGATCTTTGATTTGGTTTGGGGGAGGTTGCCAAGGGTAGCCTGAACGTTTGGTGCTGCGTGGCACTGGGCCGCCCTCCCAAAAACCGCTACGAGCACATCCATGTGCGCTTTTCTCAGGCCATCCTTGGCCTTCGATATTTTTGGGAGGCCGACCCAACACTCCACTGCGTACTTAGCCAGTAGAGGAACTAATGCCGTTTATTCTGCGGTGCCTTCCTGAATCCGTGTGCCCCAGGCTTCTTTTTCGCCGGGCAGGACCAGGTTCAAGACAATCGCGACGACTGCGCACAGGGCAATGCCTTCCAGTGTTCCCAGCACCATGTTTCCGATGCCGAAGACCAGGGTCACGCCCACGATAACCAGGTTACGGGACTGGGACAGGTCTACCTGGTGGCGGATCAGGGTGTTCAGGCCGACCACGGCGATGGAGCCGAACAGCAGGCACAGGATGCCACCCATGACGGGAACCGGGATGGTTTGCAGGGCAGCGCCGAATTTGCCGACGAAGGCCAGCACGATGGCTGTGGCTGCGGCCCACCACATCACTTTCGGGTTGAAGTTGCGGGTGAGCATGACGGCACCGGTCACTTCGGAGTATGTGGTGTTTGGTGGTCCGCCCAGCATGGAGGCGGCGCTGGTGGCCAGGCCGTCGCCAAGCAGGGTGCGATGCAGGCCGGGTTTTTCGAGGTAGTTTTTGCGGGTGACGTTGCCGATGGCCAGTACGTCGCCGATGTGTTCGATAGCCGGTGCGATGGCAACCGGGATCATGAACAGGATAGCGCTCCAGCTGAAGGCGGGGGCGACGAAGTTCGGCACGGCAAACCAGGCGGCTTCCTGGATGGCGGTGGTGTCAACGATGCCGGCGAAGGCGGAGAGGATGTAGCCCACGATAATGCCGATCATGATCGGGATCAGGCGGAAGATGCCTTTGGCCCAGACGGTCATGATGATGGTTACCAGCAATGAGATCATCGCGATCATCAGTGCGGTGTCTTCCGGCACGAGTTGGGCGGCACCATCACCAGTGCGGCCAGAGGCCATGTGCACGGCAACGGGTGCCAGGCCTAAGCCGATGGTCATGATCACCGGTGCGATCACCACCGGCGGCAGCAGGCGTGTGACGAAGCCGGTTCCGCGCATGCGGATGACGCCGGAGAGGATGATGTAGAGGATACCAGCCGCCATCAGGCCGCCCAGTGTTTCTTGCAGGCCGAACTGGCTTTTGGCTGCCATGATCGGGGCAATGAAGGCGAAGGAGGAGGCCAGGAAGATGGGGATCTGACCGCCTGTCACTATGTGGAAGATCAGTGTGCCGATACCGGCTGTGAACAGCGCGACGTTCGGGTCAAGTCCGGTGATCAGTGGCATCAGTACCAGCGCGCCAAAGGCGACCAGTAGCATTTGCGACCCGGCTATGGCCTGTTTCCAGGTTGAGTCAGTCGTGATGTCCTGCATTCTTAAACATCCTTCTGTTTGGTGCCGAAGATTTTGTCTCCCGCATCGCCGAGCCCTGGCAGGATGTAGCCTTTTTCGTTCAGGCAGTCATCAACAGAGGCTGTGTAGATGGAAACGTCCGGGTGTTTCTCCAGAACTTTTTCGATGCCTTCCGGTGCGGCAACCAAGACCAGTGCGCGGATTTCGGTGCTACCGGCCTGTTTGAGTAGGTCGATGGTGGAGATCATGGATCCGCCGGTCGCCAGCATTGGGTCGATGATCAGCGCGGTACGTTGGTCCAGTTCGCCCACCAGTTTTTCCAGATAGGTTTCCGCTTCAAGTGTGTCTTCGTTACGGATCTGACCAACCACGCTGACTCGGGCCACAGGAATCAGGCTGAGTACGCCATCCAGCATGCCCAAGCCTGCTCGTAGGATCGGGACAATGGTGATCTTTTTGCCGTGTATTTGCTCTACCGTTACCGGCCCGGCCCAGCCGTCGATGGTTTCTTCTTGCAGAGTGAAATCTTTAGTCGCTTCGTAGGTCAGTAGCGCGCCAACTTCTTGAGCCAGTTCACGAAAATTTTTGGTGCTGATGTCTGAGCGGCGCATCAGGCCGAGCTTGTGTTGGATCAGTGGGTGCTTCACTTCGTGGATAGGCATCGGGGTCACCTGTGGGTTCGGATTTTCTGGCTTGGATTTTGATCAGTCAAACGGCGAAAGGATACCGTATCCAGGCGCTCACGTCAGGCGATCTGTTACCGGGAATTCATAAAATTTATAGGGGATGGTACAGATCTTGCGACACGGTATTCATGCAGGGGTGCCGCGTCAGAATTTCGACCCGGCGGGCACCTCAAATGGCCTCAAAGTACAGTGATCCGGAGAAGCAGGCAGTATGGACAGAGCGTTCGTTCTGAATAACGTCAAAACTCTGACGCGAGGGAATCTTGGCGTTCCGATCATGCTGATGGGGTTGTTGGGCATGATGATTCTGCCCATGCCTGCTTTTTTGCTCGACGTGTTCTTCACGTTCAACATCACACTGTCGATCGTGATTCTGTTGGTGTGTGTGTATGCGCTCCGGCCAATGGAGTTTGCGGCTTTCCCGACCGTGTTGTTGGTGGCTACGTTGCTCCGATTAGGTTTGAACGTGGCTTCCACCCGGATTGTTCTTCTTAATGGCCACGAAGGCGGTGACGCTGCTGGTAAGGTGATCGAATCCTTTGGTGAGGTGTTGATTGGTGGTAACTACGCCGTCGGTTTGGTGGTGTTCGCGATTCTGATGATCATTAACTTTCTGGTGGTCACCAAAGGTGCGGGCCGGGTATCCGAAGTCAGTGCGCGTTTTACTTTGGATGCCATGCCGGGTAAGCAAATGGCCATCGATGCAGATTTGAACGCTGGTTTGGTGAACCAGGAAGAGGCCAAGGCCCGGCGTTCAGAAATTGCTCAAGAGGCCGACTTTTACGGCTCCATGGACGGTGCGTCTAAGTTTGTGAAAGGCGATGCAGTCGCCGGCTTGCTGATTCTGGCCATCAATATCATTGGTGGTGTGGCTATTGGTATGGTCCAGCACGGTCTCGATTTTTCGCTGGCGATGGAGCGTTACGCCTTGCTGACCATTGGTGATGGTCTGGTCGCTCAGATTCCGTCGCTGCTGTTGTCGACCGCAGCCGCCATCATGGTGACACGAGTGACCTCCAGCCAAGATATGGGTGGGCAGATTCTTCAGCAGATGTTCAGTGCACCCAAAGTGCTGGGGATTGCTGCAGGTATTTTGATTTTGCTGGGCTTGATTCCGGGAATGCCGCATGTGGCTTTTTTGGGGCTGGGTTCGCTGGCCGCTGCAGCTGCTTGGTTCATCTGGAAAAAGCAGAGACAAACGGTTGAGGAAGAAGGCGTGTTTGCTGGGCGGGGTGGTATGCCCGGTGCGGTGCCTCGCCAAGGCGGCGAAGTTATTCCGGATCGCGGTGGTGACGGGCAGGCTCTGCCGCCGCCCGGCGAGACGCGGGAATTGGGTTGGGATGATGTCGCCACAGTGGATATTGTCGGGCTGGAAGTGGGCTATCGCCTGATACCTTTGGTGGACAAATCGCAGGGTGGCCAGTTGCTCAGCCGTATTAAGGGTGTTCGGAAAAAATTGTCTCAAGACATGGGTTTTCTGATGCCCTCGGTGCACATCCGGGACAATCTGGACCTGATGCCGAATGTGTATCGAGTGACTCTGATGGGTGTCACCATTGCGGAAGCCGAGATCCATCCCGAGCGGGAGTTGGCCATTGACCCGGGGCAGGTGTTCGGGAAAGTTGAGGGTATTGCGGGGAAAGATCCCGCATTTGGTTTGGATGCCATCTGGATTGAGCCGGAGCAAAAAGATCAGGCCCAAACCTTGGGTTATACAGTGGTGGACGCCAGTACGGTGGTGGCTACCCACCTGAATCAGATTCTCCAGAAGCATGCCCACGAGCTGATTGGCCACGATGAAGCGCAAAAGTGGCTGGATCAGCTGGAGAAAATTTCGCCCAAGCTGGCGGAAGAGTTGGTACCCACCACAATCTCGATCAGCATCTTGCTCAAGGTGCTGCAGAATCTGTTGAAAGAAGAAGTGCCGGTCCGTGACATGCGCTCGATTGCCGAGGCCATCGTCAACGTTCATCCGAAGAGTCAGGACCCGAAACTGCTGACCACGTTGGCCCGTCAGTCGCTGCGCCGAATGATTGTGCAGAGCATTTGCGGTAACGATGCCGAGATTCCTGTGATTACTCTGGATCCGGACTTGGAACAGATGTTGCTTAAGTCTGTTCAGCAGAGTCAACAATCCGGCGGACAGGATGATATTGGCATGGTGCTAGAGCCCAACATGGTGGAAAAGCTGCAACGCTCGCTGCAAGACAGCGTGCAGCGGCAAGAAATGTTAGGCAAACCAGCCATTCTTTTGGTTTCCGGGCCGTTGCGGCCTGGATTGGCGAAGTTTGCCAGCTACGGTGTAGAGCGCTTGCACGTGCTTTCTTACCAAGAGATACCGGATAACAAACAGATTACGATCGTTGCGTCTGTCGGCCAGTAGGGCAGATAAGCAGCGCGGTCAGCTGAGGTCAGCTTGGCGATAGAGGATGGAAGTTATGAAAGTTAAACGGTTTTTTGCACAGTCCATGGCCGAGGCCCTAAAGCAGGTCAGTCACGAAATGGGGCCGGATGCCGTTATTTTGTCCAATCGCCGGGTGGATGGGGGCGTCGAAATTGTGACGGCTCTGGATTATGACGAAAACATGGCTCGGCAAAGCTTGGGTGCGAAAGCGGCAGAAGCCACCAATGGGTCCCGTTTGGCTGAAATGCAGGCTGATCAGCATCGTCGCCTGGAAGATGAACTTAGCCGAACTCGCAGTCGGATCCAGGATGTTCGTGAGAAACGAGCCGCGGTGGGTGCCCGCTATCCTCAAGTACCGCTGAACAGTGATTCGGACATGAGTTGGGGTGGCAGAGAAAATGTTGTGGAGGGCCAAGAGTCTGAAACGCCTGCTTCACATCGTGCACAAGGCTACTCAGACGAATTGGCCGCAATGAAAGCCGAGATCAGTTCGCTGCGCGAGTTGATGGGGGCACAATCGGCAGCTGTTGCTGGTTCGAATGAGCCTGCCGAGGGTAATGCCAAGAATGCTGTGCAGCAATTGTTGAGCGAGCGCTTGCAAGAGTTTGGGTTGAGTTCTGAATTGGCGGCATCCGTTTCTCGGCAGCACCGCAATGGCCGATTGGAAGAGGGCTGGAAAACATCGTTGAAAATGGTCGCCACCGGCGTTCGGACCGGACGGGAGGATTGGCTGGAATCTGGAGGCGTTTACGCTCTGGTTGGGCCGACCGGTTCCGGAAAAACAACAACAATCGGTAAACTGGCCGCCCGATACGTATTGGAACACGGGGCCGACAGTTTGGCCTTGGTTACCACGGACCGCTATCGGGTCGCCGCTCACGAACAGTTGTTTGTGTTCGGTCGAATTCTGAACGTGCCTGTGCGAGTGGTCGATGAAAGCCACTCTCTGGATGACATTCTGGACGAGCTTTCCGATCGCCATCTTGTGCTGATAGATACTGCCGGGCTGACCAGTGCGGACCGGGGTTATCAGGAGCAGCTGGCGGAGTTGGTTCGCAGCGATCACAATATTCATACACATTTGGTGGTGTCTGCGACCAGTCAGCCGCGTATCATGAAATCCGTTTGGCATTGCTATAAGATGGCAAATCTTGCCGGCTGCATTGTGACCAAGATTGACGAAGCCCTTACCTTGGGCGAATCTCTAGGGTTTGTGATGGAAACCGGCCTTCCGGTCGCTTGGTATACCGACGGTCAAAAAATACCGGAAGATCTCCATCGGGCTGAAGCAGCTCCCTTGGTTCGTATGGGTGTTGAGCGCCTGAGAGAGATGCAGCATTCGCAGGCAACTGTTGAAGGTGCACTGGCGTAATCATTACACCAACAATCACTGGCATCGAGCCCGTTAACGACGCAGTAAGAGACAAAAAACAGTATGAGCAAACCACATCCGGTTCAGGTGATTGCGGTTTCCGGCGGTAAAGGCGGTGTCGGGAAGAGCAATGTGTCGGTCAACCTCGCGATCGCGTTGGCAGAAAAGGGCCGTCGTGTTGTCGTGCTGGATGCCGATTTGGGGTTGGGCAATCTGGATGTGTTACTGGGTGTGACGGCCAACAAGAATTTGCACGACGTTCTCAGTGGCGAGTGTGACCTGAAAGACGTGCTGGTGGATGGGCCGGGTGGTATCAAAATTGTGCCTGCTTCATCCGGCACCCAGCGTATGACTCAACTCAGCCCCATGGAACATGCGGGCTTGATTAATGCGTTCAGTGAGTTGGGTGATCAGATCGACGTTCTGATTGTCGATACTGCTGCCGGTATTTCCGAGTCTGTTGTGAGTTTCCTCCGGGCGGCGCAGGAGTTGTTGTTGGTGGTGTGCGACGAACCAACCTCGATCACGGACGTATACGCGCTGATCAAACTAATGAATCGTGATTACGGAACAGATCGTTTCAGGGTGCTTGCCAATCAGGTTCGAAGCGAGGAAGAAGGAAAGCATTTGTTCGAAAAGTTGACGCGAGTTACCGAGCGTTTTCTGGATGTGGCGTTACAATATGTGGGTATCGTGCCTTATGACGAAGCGGTCAAGAAAGCCGTTCAGCGCCAGCGTGCTGTTCTGGAGGCATACCCTCGGGCGAAAGCATCTATTGCTGTGCGAGCATTGGCAGATAAAGTGGACAGTTGGCCGCTGCCATCTTCTCCTCGAGGCCATCTGGAGTTCTTCGTGGAGCGGCTCGTCGAAGTCTGATCTGAATCCAGTCCAATAAAAGCCGGATACATGACATTGACGAAGAATCTGGGAATATATCAGCAAGCGGGCGCACCCAACACTTCGAATTTGATCGAAGATCACGCGCCGCTGGTCAAAAAGATAGCCCTGCATTTGATGGCCCGTTTGCCCGCATCGGTTCAGCTTGACGATCTGATGCAGGCAGGAATGATCGGCTTGCTTGAAGCTGCTCAGCGTTATTCTGCGGGCAAGGGCGCAACCTTCGAAACCTATGCGGGCATTCGTATTCGGGGCGCGATGGTTGATGAAATCCGAAAAGGCGACTGGGTGCCTCGTTCAGTGCACCGCAATGCCCGCCGAATCTCCGCCGCAATCAAAATAATTGAAGACCGAAACGGCCGGGAAGCTCAGGATGCCGAGGTGGCGGAAGAGCTCGGTATTGATTTGTCGGAATATCACTCGTCCCTGGCGGATGCTAACAGTGGTCGGTTATTTAGTCTGGATGAGCTCAATGAATCCGGTGAGCTGCCGTTAGAAGAACTAGAAGCCAGTGATAATCCTCTGGATGGTATTTCGGCCGGCGCTTTTCAGCGCAGTTTGGCCGAGGCGATTGAAGCGCTTCCAGAGAAAGAAAAGTTAGTCTTGAGTTTGTATTATCAGGAAGAATTGAATCTTAAGGAAATCGGAGCCGTGCTCGGGGTCAGCGAAAGCCGAGTCAGCCAGATTCACAGTCAGGCGGCTTTGCGCCTGCGGGGCCGGTTGTCAGATTGGCGGGAAAACAGCGACAACTGACCGACTGGCGCCCTGAAAAGAATCTTACACAACCTGTCGGATATCAGCAGGTTGACCTACATCCGGGTGTTATTTACTGGAGGTCCCTTTGGACAAGAACATGAAAATACTCATTGTGGACGACTTCTCCACAATGCGAAGAATCATCAAAAACCTTCTGCGTGACTTGGGTTTTACCAATACCGATGAGGCCGATGATGGCAACACGGCGCTGCCGATGCTGAAGAATGGCCACTACGATTTTCTGGTAACCGACTGGAACATGCCCGGTATGTCAGGTTTTGATCTTCTGAAAGCGGTTCGTGCTGATGAAAGCCTCAAGAATCTGCCGGTACTGATGGTGACTGCTGAAGCCAAGCGTGACCAGATTGTCGCTGCGGCTCAAGCGGGCGTGAATGGATACGTTGTGAAGCCGTTTACTGCCGCTGTTCTTAAAGAAAAAATCGAGAAGATTTTTGAACGTATTCAGTAACCAAAGGTCGGGTAGCTCGCATGAGTGACAGCAAACACACCCAACGGGGTCTCGATCCGGAGGTCACAGAAAAGCTGCAGGAGCAGACCTCGCGATTGGTTGAGAGCGTCAACGGCGGTGACTTCGCACAGGCGATGACCATCATCAACGAGCTAAGTGAAGTTCGTGACCAAAGCCTGTACCAGGAAGTGGGGCGGCTGACCCGGAGTCTGCACGAGGCAATCCGCAACTTTCAGATCGATCCGCGGAATGCGGAGCAGAAAGAAGCCCTTTCGAAAATGTCCGATGCCTCGGATCGTTTAGCCTATGTGGTTCAAATGACCGGCCAGGCTGCTAACCGCACCATGGATCTGGTTGAGGAAAGCATGCCCGTGGCCCATGCCATTCGTGATGAGGCGGTGAGTCTGAAGGACGAATGGGAACGCTTGCGTCGTCGCGAGATTGAGCCCGCCGAGTTCCGCGAGCTGTACGCAAGGATCGATTCTTTTTTCGGAACCTTGGGTAACGACTCGGACAACCTGTATAAAAATCTCTCTGAAATTCTTCTGGCTCAGGATTTTCAGGATCTCACCGGGCAGGTGATTCAAAAAGTCACCGCGCTGGTGAAAGAAGTTGAAGAGAATCTGTTGGGCTTGGTGGTCATGGCCAGTCATGTTGACCAGTTGACAGGCACAGTTCATCAGATTGAAGAAAAAGAAGAATCGGCCGAAAAGGGAGTAGGTCCACAAATCAAAGCCGCTGAGCGAGACGATGTAGTCTCGGGACAAGACGGCGTTGACGACCTGCTATCCAGTCTCGGTTTCTGAATGACAAAGAGGGTTACCCATGGCGTTTGATGCCGATGAAGAGATTCTTCAGGACTTCTTGATCGAAGCCGGCGAGATTCTCGAAAAGCTGTCGGAGCAGTTAGTCGATCTGGAACAGCATCCAGACGACAGTGATCTGCTTAACGCCATATTCCGCGGATTTCATACGGTAAAAGGTGGTGCCGGATTCCTGCAATTGGACCCGCTGGTCAATTGCTGCCATTCCGCAGAAAACGTGTTCGATATCTTGCGTAACCACAAGCGCAAAGTCACGCCCGAGTTAATGGACGTTGTGCTGCAGGCCCTCGACAACGTCAACGCCATGTTCGAAGAAGTGCGGAATCGTGAAGAGCTGACGCCGGCGCCAGCCAGTCTGATTGCGGCTTTGGATGCCTTGGCGATCCCGGAATCCGAAACGCCAGCGCCGCCACCGGCTCAGTCGTCGAATGAGGTTTTGGCACCAGAGCCTCAGGATCAAGGCGATATTACCGACGAAGAGTTCGAAAAGTTGCTTGACGCAATTGCGGACGACAAAGCCGGAGCGTCAGCTCAGCCGGAGTCTTCTGAACAGACGCCTGAATCTGTTTCTGACGTAGGCGGCGGTGACGAAATTACCGATGACGAATTTGAAGCTTTGTTGGATCAGCTTCACGGTAAAGGCAAGTTTGCTGCTCCCGATGCCGCTGAAACGGAAAGCTCCGGAAACGTCTCGGGCGACCAAACCACTGGCGACGAAAGTTCAGACCTGATCACTGACGATGAATTTGAACGTCTGCTGGATGAGCTCCATGGCAAAGGTGCAGGCCCCGGCGTGCAGCCCGAGCAGAGTCAGGGGGCTAAGCCCGATACCAGTGCTTCGCCAGAACCCGCGCCGGAGCCGGTTGTTAAAGCAGAACCCAAGCCCGCACCTGCGCCTAAAACTTCAGCGCCGGCCCGAGAGTCCGCTCCCGTGGGCGAAACCACCGTTCGGGTTGATACCAAGCGCCTGGATGACATCATGAATATGGTGGGTGAGCTGGTATTGGTTCGAAACCGACTGCAGCGTTTGGGTTCGCAAAGTGAAGACGAACACATGCACAAGGCCGTCGCCAATTTGGACGTGGTGACCACCGATTTGCAGGCTGCGGTGATGCAAACCCGCATGCAGCCCATTAAGAAGGTCTTTGGCCGTTTTCCTCGGGTGGTACGCGATCTTGCGCGTAACCTGAAGAAAGAGGTCAACCTTGTCATGCATGGTGAAGAGACCGATCTGGATAAGAACCTGGTAGAAGCGCTCGCGGATCCATTGGTCCATCTGGTTCGTAATTCCGTTGACCACGGCATCGAAGCGCCGGATGTCCGGGAAGGCGCAGGCAAATCCCGAGCCGGTACGGTCACCTTGTCGGCGCAACAGGAAGGCGATCACATCTTGCTGTCCATTGCCGATGATGGCGGTGGAATGGACCCGGATGTACTGCGCCGGAAGGCGGTCGAAAAGGGGTTGTATGACCAGGATGCAGCGGATCGTTTGACCGACAACGAATGCTTCAACCTTATTTTTGCCGCTGGTTTTTCCACCAAAGAGCAGATCTCTGACGTATCTGGCCGCGGCGTCGGCATGGACGTGGTCAAAAACCGGATTTCTCAGCTGAACGGCCAGATCGCCATTGAGTCGGAGCTGGGTAAAGGCACGAAAATCATTATCAAGGTGCCGCTCACACTGGCCATCATGCCAACCCTGATGATCATGCTGGGCGAGCAATCGTTTGCGTTGCCTTTGGTAAACGTTGTGGAGATTTTCCACCTGGATCTGACCAAAACCAATATGGTGGACGGGCGCGAATGCATTGTGGTTCGGGATAAAGTGTTTCCTCTGTTTCATATCAAACGCTGGCTTGTTCACGGTGAAGAGTCCCGAAAAGATGTCGCCAATGCCCATGTGGTGATCGTGGCGATGGGCACCAAGCAGGTTGGCTTTGTGGTTGACCAGCTGGTCGGGCAGGAAGAAGTGGTCATAAAGCCTTTGGGACGCGCGCTTCAGGGCACGCCGGGTATGGCGGGAGCAACCATTACGGGTGATGGCCGCATTGCCTTGATTATTGACGTGCCCAGTTTGCTTCAGCACTACGGGTGATTCCGGGCGTTTAGGAGAAAGGGATGACAGTTTCTGTCCTGGTGGTTGATGATTCAGGTTTCTTTAGAAAAAGGCTGACGGAAATCCTGACTGCCTCGGGTCAAATCACCGTAGTCGGGGTCGCCACCAATGGCCGGGAAGGTGTTGAGCTGGCTGAAAAATTAAAGCCCGATGTAATCACCATGGACTATGAAATGCCCGTGATGGATGGCATTTCAGCGGTTCGTGAAATCATGGCCAAGCAGGCAACGCCGGTTTTGATGTTTTCCTCGCTGACCTACGAAGGCGCTCGAGTTACACTCGATGCGCTGGAAGCCGGTGCCGTAGATTTTCTTCCGAAAAATTTTGAAGAAATCGCCCGAGATACCAGCCAGCTGCAAAACGTGTTGATCAATCGCGTGCTGGATATCGCCAAAAGCCAGCCGCGTGCGCGTGCGACGATTGCGCCAGCAAAGCCGGCGACAGCGGCATCTGTGCAGCGCAAAGACGTTGCTGCCCGTACTGAACGACCGTCCTTAAGGGCCGCAGCGAATACTCCGCATCAGGCAACCGCGCCTGCCAGCCCGGCGCGGCGAAACGCAAAAAAAACACCCGCACGGCAATACAGTGCGGTGGGTATTGGCACTTCAACCGGAGGGCCCGTCGCTCTTCAGAAAGTCCTCAGTGTATTGCCGGCCAGTTTTCCAGCGCCCATCGTTCTGGTGCAGCACATGCCTGCGAGTTTTACTCCGGCATTCGCCGAACGTTTGAATAAACTGTGCAAGATTGAAGTTCGTCAGGCGGAAGACGGTGATTTTCTGCAACCGGGCCTTGCGTTGCTTGCTCCCGGCGGCAAGCAAATGATGATTGAAAATCGTGGCGGAAGAGGGCGAGTGAGGATTTTACCCGGTGACGAGCGGTTGAACTACAGGCCCTGTGTTGACGTTACCTTTGGCTCACTGGCTCGCAGTTTTCCAGGCAAAACCTTGGGGGTTATCTTGACGGGTATGGGGGCCGACGGCCGTGAAGGTTGCCGCATGATGAAACAGGGCGGGGCCGTGGTTTGGTCACAGGATGAAGAAACGTCGGTGATCTACGGCATGCCTATGGCGGTTGCGACAGCGGGGCTTTCTGATGAAGTGTTGCCGCTGAACGACGTGGGTTTACGATTGATTGAAGGCGTAAGCTAATGGATATCTTGAGCCTGCTGGGGATTATCCTCGCCTTCGTTGCCATTTTGGGTGGCAACTTGCTGGAAGGTGGTGCCGTCAGTTCGCTCTTCAACACACCTGCAGCACTGATCGTGATTGGCGGGACATTGGCGGCCACCATTCTTCAGACATCCTGGCCAACGCTGAAACGAGCCTTTGTTCAGGTGCGCTGGGTGTTTATACCTCCATACATTTCTCTGGAAGATGGTATCGGGAAAGTAGTGGATTGGAGCGTGAAAGCCCGCAAACAAGGTTTGTTAGGGCTGGAAGGACTGGCAGAGCGCGAGCCGGAGAAGTTCGCCCGGAAAGGGCTTCAGCTGTTGGTCGATGGTGCCGAGCCATCAACCATTCGCAATACCTTGGAAGTCGATCTGGAGTGCCGTGAAGAGCGGGATACCGAATCGGCCAAAGTTTACGAAGCCATGGGAGGATATTCGCCGACCATTGGTATTATTGGTGCGGTGATGGGGCTGATACAGGTGATGACCAACCTTGAAGACCCGCAATCGCTGGGCAATGGTATCGCAACCGCTTTTGTTGCCACCATATACGGTGTCGCGCTGGCCAACCTGTTGTTCTTCCCCGTTGCAAATAAGCTCCGCAGTATTGTGAGAGAGCGCACTCGCTACGAAGACATGATGATCGATGGCATCATTGCCATTGCCGAAGGTGAAAACCCCAAAACCATTGAGCTTCGGCTCCGGGGCTTTCTCTAACCCGCAGTGATCAGGAGTCGGGTTACCATGCGTCGCCGTAGATACCAGCAAGAAGATACGCACAATAAAGAACGTTGGCTGATCTCCTACGCGGACTTCATCACCTTGTTGTTCGCTTTTTTCGTGGTGATGTACTCGGTGTCTTCCGTTAACGAAGGCAAATACAAAGTGCTGTCGGAAACGTTTACCGGTGTTTTTAATGCTCCGCAGCGATCGATAAAGCCGATCGAAGTAGGGGAGCATGTGGCGGCGGTGCCCGAGCGGCAGCACGAAAATGTCATCCCCCCGGTGGTCACCGATGCGCCCGGCAACTCTGATGTCAGCGAACAAGGTAAGGTTGAAGCGCTACGAGCGATGGCCGACCAGCTGGCGATGGAGTTTGATGATTTGATTAATCAAGGTGTGGTTAGCCTTGAAACCAGTGATCACTGGATAGAGCTAAGCCTGCCAAACAGTATGTTGTTCAATAGTGGGGATGCGGAACCTCATTACGATGCCTTTGCCGTTATTGAAAAGGTTGCAAAAGTGTTGCGCGATCGGGATAACGCCGTAAAAGTTGAGGGCTTTACCGATAATCAGCCTATCCGTACCGGGCGTTATCCTTCCAACTGGGAGCTCTCGACTGCTCGGGCCTCTGCGGTTTCAAGAATGCTGGTGATGCAGGGAATTGAGCCAGAACGGCTGGCAGCCATCGGTTATGGCGAACATCAGCCCATTGCGCGAAACGACACAGAAGAAGGGCGGCGACGGAACCGCCGGGTTATCTTGTTAATTTCAAAAGAATCGAGCATTCGCGGCATTGTCCGATAGCGCAACAGGTTGTTCATGCGTATAGCCGATCTGGCACACTTTCTGTATTAACTCATCCTTATAATCAGAAACGGCAAATGCTTGCCGCTTGTAGAACGTTCATTCTTCAAGTTGCCTGCGCTGCCGCCGATATAACTGTTGAGCCGTTATTGAACGTTAGGGCTTGTAGCTGGAGTAACACGTGTGCGTATTTGGGCCGTAGCCAATCAAAAGGGTGGAGTGGGAAAAACCACCTCCGTTGTTTCACTGAGTGGATTATTAGCTCAGCGGGGCAAGCGGGTGCTTGTGGTTGACTTGGACCCCCATGGTTCGCTGACCTCATGGTTCGGTTACGACCCGGACACCATCGCCCACAGTGTATTCGATTTGTTCCAGCACCAAGGCACGGTGCCTGAAGGCTTGCCGGCTCAGTTAATTGCCGATACCAGTCATCCCGGTGTGTTCTTGCTGCCGGCAAGCACGGCCTTGGCGACGCTTGAGCGGAAAATGGTGGGCGTTGGCGGCATGGGGTTGATCATGTCGCGGGCTTTGGCGCAGCTTTGGGACGATTTTGATTACGTTCTTTTGGATAACACGCCTTCGTTGGGCGTGTTGATGGTGAATGCCTTGGCTGCGGCGCAGCATTTGGTTATTCCTGTACAAACAGAGTTTTTGGCGATCAAAGGGCTTGAGCGCATGCTGCACACACTGCAGATGGTTATGCGCTCTCAGAAGAACGAGTTGCCGTACACCATTGTGCCGACGATGTACGACCGAAGGACACAAGCCTCCGTTAAAAGTTTGAACCTGTTGCGTAAGACCTACCCGGATAACCTGTGGCGGTTTGCGGTGCCGGTGGATACCAAATTTCGTGATTCCAGTGAGAAAGGGGTGTTTCCATCCGTCCTCGATGCCAACACTCACGGCGTGAGAGCCTACAGTCATTTACTTGACGACTTGCTGGCTCAGACGGAAGCGGTAAAAGGGCAGCAGAATGGCTGACAAAAAAATGACACAGCTGACGGTTTCAGACGCGGCCATCGCCAGTTATCTGGATGAGTTGTTGCATACCGCAACGTCAACTGCTGAACAAGAGCAGCTTTTGGCCCCGGTTACCGAGGCGCTGGAGCCTGAGCCGGTATCTGTCGAACTTCCCATGACCGAAGCGCCTCAGCCGGTGGTTGAAGAGCCGGCTGAGGTGCCGGAACCCGCTCCCGAGGTTCAAAAAAAAGCGGAGCCGGTTTCCACCGTGCCGCCGGCAAGGCCGGACTGGTCAGAGCAGCCGTTCGAGTGTTTGATCTTTACGGTGGCAGGGCTTCAGTTGGCGGTGCCTTTGGTGCTACTGGGTGCTATACATAAGATTGAAGAGGAAATCCGTTCACTTCCGGGGAGTCCTGACTGGTACATGGGCATTCGCCCGGGCAGCGACGGCAATCTGCGGGTGGTGGACAGTGCACAGTGGATCATGGCGGGTCGTGTTCCAGAAAATGCCAGAGAGAACTACCGCTTCATTATCCGTCTGGATGACAGCCCCTGGGGGCTAGCCTGTGACAGTGTCGGCCAATCGTTCACGCTTGATCCCGGGCAGGTGCGATGGCGCACAGCCAGAAGTCAAAGGCCTTGGTTGGCCGGCACAGTGATTGATCATATGTGTGCGTTGATTGATGTGCGTGCAATGTCTGAGTTACTCATGCGCGCAGAGCGAGAACAACGGTTGGACCTGAGTTAATTTCGCAGTTACTGAATGAAACCGTGCAATGCTGGCACGGATTATGCCCATAACTATAGTATTGGGCGCTGATGATGATTTTTTGACGATCAGGTTGCCCGCCGGGCAGCCGAGCAGGAGAACGAGTTATGGCAGCCCCGAGCGGACAGCACAATCAGGCCCAGGAAGATCAGGTACTCCAGTACGTGACCTTTCACTTGGATGATGAGACATACGGCATCAACGTAATGCAAATCCAGGAAGTGCTCCGGTACACAGAGATAGCGCCGGTGCCGGGTGCTCCGGATTACGTGCTAGGTATCATCAACCTTCGGGGCAACGTTGTGACGGTGATTGATACCCGTCGCCGGTTCGGATTGATGGACGCCGATGTCACCGAAGCAACGCGCATTGTGGTGATGGAATCTGAAAACCAAGTGATGGGTGTGCTGGTGGATTCAGTGGCTGAGGTTATCTACCTCAAGTCCAGCGAGATTGAAACAGCGCCCAACGTGGGGAACGAGGAAAGTGCCAAGTTCATCCAGGGTGTGTGTAACAAGAACGGCGAGCTGATCATTCTCGTCGAGTTTGAAAAGATGCTGACAGACCACGAGTGGGCTGAAATCGCAGCGCTGTAAACGGCCAAGCCAACAGCGTTTCTGATGGACGTCTACCGTGGTAACCAATAACGGAGATGTCCATTATGAGCTTTAACATTCCTTCCTGGCTTCCTTGGTGCCTGACCGCTGTGGCGATTGTTCTGGTTCTTGTGCAGGGCATTGTCCATGGCCGCAAGATTCAAGCACTTCAGACATCCCTCAAGAACCGTTGCGATACCCTTGGGCGAGAGCTGCATGCCACCACCAGTGGCAGCATGGGCGTGGGCCAGAGATTGGTCGCCTGTGAGCGTCAACTGTTCGAGCTGCGCAACGCCATGGACGAAATGCGCCAGAACGACCCCCTCAGGATTTCTTACGACGAAGCCGCCCGGTTGGTTGATCTTGGTGCGGATATCGACGATTTAATGAATACTTGCGGCATATCTCGCCCAGAAGCAGAACTGGTATCAGCACTCAAGAAGCGCCAAGCCGCATAATATCAGGGTTCGTCGGCCGCTGTGCCGGCCTCGGGGTGGGCGTCATCTGGCGTTTTACCCCGAATATGAAACGCAAACGCCAGAATTTCGGCAATCACCCGATAGAGCTCTTCGGGGATCTCTTCGTTTAGAGATAAGCGCGCCAGAATGCCTGCTAATTCGGCATTTTCATACAAGGGGACATCGTTTTCCTGAGCGATGCGAATAATTTCCTCCGCCAACTCCCAGGTGCCTGTTGCTGAAATGATCGGAGCTCGCTTGCCATCGTATTTCAGGGCAACGGCCGCGGGGGCTGTATTGTCATCGCGATTTTGGTATTTATCGTCCTGATTCATGCCTTGGTATCTACCAGTCGATGTTCCAGTCGGGTTTCGGCGTGCTGGGGGCTGCCTCGTCTACATTCCAAATCCGCTACTTCAAGGCCTAGATCTGCCAAGCTTTGGCGTAGTAGCGGAAGCTCTTCGTTTACCTGACGAAGGGTTGATTGTTTTATTGCCCATATGTGAGCGCTGACACTGGGGTGCCGATAGGCCACTTCAAAGTGCAAGGGGCCTGCGTGGTCCAGATCCATTGCCAGATTGAGGCGCCACTCGCTTACAGATGTTCGCTCCGGATTATTTTTCGTATTTCTCTCTTGTTGATATTGCTCCATCCGGAGTTGGGCCATACGTGGTTCATGTTGCGGGGTTAGCCAGGGAATCTCTAGCAGCAAAGTACTGGCGGGTGTGCCGGGTTCCGCCCCGGCTCTTGCGGTCAGAGTTTGGCTGTGTAGCTGGTTCACGGTAATGCGGTTCAGCATGCCTGCCAGCATACGCAAAGTCTGAGCAACGCTTGCCGGTTCGCTGCTGCCTTGTGACACATTGGCTGCGGTCAGTCTCGGGAACTGAAGAGGCGCATTCAACAGGTCCTGGCTTGCCAGTGGTGTCAGACGGTTAAAAGCTTCTGGGGATTGCCCTTGGCTTGCGAGCAAGGCGGTAACGATGCGGGCCAGCGCCAATTTTAAATCGGTGGGTGCGCCCTGTGGGCCACTGGTTTGCAACAGGCGGGATTCCGCAAATACGCCGCTTTCAGATAACCACTGTTTTACTTGTGATGCGCTTCCCTCCGCTTTGCCTGCGCCCGGCTGCAGCGAGTTAGCTTTTGCCATATTGGCGAATAGATCTTCAAGAGTCTGTCTTGCGGCTACTGGCAGTGGTTGGGTGGTGTTGGCTGCAGGTGGCTGGCCGGGTTGTGGGGCAGCTTTAAGTCCGGCATTCATGCTGTTAAGCAGTTGAGCCAGTCCGCTTTGCAGGTTTTGTTGCCACGGCAAACGTTGCGCCAGAGCTTTCGCTATACCGGATTCCTGGCTGGTCGCTAACTTGCCGATGAGTCTGAGTTCGTTGCCAGCGCGCATGACCTTAATCAAGTCGCCAGCTTTTAAATCCGGGGCCTGGTCACCGGTGGCGACCGGGAGAGAGCGACCTTTTACTTCTAAAATGAGCTCGTTTCCTCCGCCTTTCCGCTGCAATACTTCAGCCACTTTGGCGACGGTAGACTCTCGGTTACCCAGCTTCAACTGCGCCAGCTGCTGCTGGGCAGACTGCGTACGATCGATTCCGGCGGAGGGTAAACCTGTATGGGTTTGGCCGCCTCCCGACTGTTTGTTCACTGGGGTTGCGGGCGTTGGCCCGCCGTTCAGTTTCATTGGCATTGTTTTGATATCGGGCAAGAGTAATCTGTGATCGCTTTCGCTATAATGCGCGACGTTGACTATGAATGCCCGGATTTTATGTTGGTCGCTGTTTGGTCTTCATTCATACACCTGATGCTGTATTTGCATCCTTCGCTTTAAAACGGAACCCAGATGCCCGAGCCGTTACTACAGGCCGTTGGTCTTGAGTGTGAGCGCGACGAGCGCCTTCTGTTCCAGAACCTGTCATTTTCCATACTGCCCGGTACGGTTACCCGTGTCGAGGGCCCCAATGGTTCCGGTAAAACAACCCTGCTGAGAATTCTGGCGGGTTTGAATGATGCCTGGACGGGGGATCTCAGTTGGTGTGGAAAGCCCAGAGACCAGCACCGCGAATCCTATCTGCGTAATATGCTTTACCTTGGGCATCGTCCCGGCATCAAACCGCTGTTAACACCGCTGGAGAATTTGCGGGCATTGATGGCCGGGCGCCGGCCCCTTAACGATGATGCGCTGCTTCAGGCACTGTCTGGAACAGGTCTGTCGGGTTTTGAGCATGTGCCCTGTCGAAATTTGTCCGCGGGGCAGCAGCGCCGGGTGGCATTGGCCCGTTTGCTGATTGCGGATGAGCCTTTATGGCTGCTTGATGAAGTGTTTACCGCCATTGATGCGTCTGGCGTAGAAGCTATTGAATCTTTGCTGCTTCAGCGGGCTCAAGAGGGGGGCGCTGTGATTGTTACGACCCATCACGATCTTAATTTGCCGGACATGGGGCGCATCACCCTGGGAGTGGGGCCGAGTGATGAATGCTAATGTGCCAGTCAAAGTGAAAGCAGTGAGTGCTTCAGTAGGCGTGTCTCAGGCTATGGTGTCGGTCTTTTTGCGTGATGTCCGTGTCGCGTTTCGGCAAAAGCAAGACCTGCTCAATCCGCTGTTGTTTTTTACCATGGTGGTAACTCTATTCCCCCTTGGTGTAAGCCCGGAAGTGGCATTCCTGAAACAGTCCGGAGCCGGTATCCTTTGGGTAGCGGCTTTATTGTCGGTGCTGTTATCGCTGGACCATCTGTTTCGACACGATTTTGATGATGGCACCTTGGAACAGTTAATGTTGCAGCCTCAGCCCTTGTTTTTACTGGTGTTGGCGAAAACTCTGGCCCACTGGATACTGACCGGGCTGCCTTTGGTGCTGTTAACACCCGTTTTAGGATTAATGTTGCATCTGGACGGGAACTCCGTGGCAACTTTGTGTCTAACGCTGCTGATCGGCACTCCGGTATTGAGTTTGATTGGCTCGATAGGCGCAGCATTGACGTTGGGCTTGCGTTCGGCCGGAGTGCTCTTGTCACTGCTGATTATTCCGCTGTACATTCCTGTGCTCATTTTTGGCACCGGAACAGTGGCCGCAGCTGCAGAGGGCGCGCAAGTTTCCGGTTATCTGGCGTTGATGGGTGCTTTTTTGGTGTTGGCGCTGACATTGGCGCCCTTTGCATCGGCTGCAGCATTACGAATCAGCCTGTCCAATAGCTGAACGATGGTCAGCCGGGCAGAAACGAACAGTGAACAGTAAGACGGTGACTAACTGATGTGGCAATTCTTTCACAAGCTGGGCTCTCCGAAGTGGTTCTTTGGAATTGCGAACCGCTTTATGCCTTGGCTGTTGGCGGGAGGCCTGATCCTTCTGGTTGCGGGGTTAGTCTGGGGGCTGGCGTTTGCCCCGAAAGATTATCTGCAGGGCAATAGCTACCGGATCATCTTTATTCACGTGCCTTCGGCGTTTTTGGCCCAGTCGATTTACATCATGATGGCCTCGGCGGCCGTGGTAACGTTGGTTTGGCGCATGAAGTTGGCGGATGTCTTTGTGAAATCCGTGGCGCCGGTTGGCTTGTTGTTTACCTTTCTGGCGCTTTTTACGGGCGCGGTTTGGGGTAAGCCGACGTGGGGCACTTGGTGGGTCTGGGATGCACGGCTGACGTCCATGCTGATCTTGCTGTTCCTTTATGGCGGTGTGATCGCCCTTGATCGCTCTATCAATGACGAGAAATCGGCAGCCCGAGCGGTCGCGGTTCTGGTACTGGTCGGAGTGGTGAATATTCCCATCATTAAATATTCAGTGAATTGGTGGAACACATTGCACCAGCCGGCCACTTTCAAGCTCACCGAAAAGCCCGCCATGGCCATGGAGATGTGGGTGCCGCTGTTACTGTCGGTGCTGGGGCTCTATCTGCTGTTTGGCTGGCTGGCTTGCCTGAGAATGAAAACCGAGATTCTGGTGCGGGAACGTCGTACCCGGTGGGTAAAAGAACTCGTTCTGGCGGGAAGGAAATAACCAATGGCATTTGAATCATTTTCTGCATTTCTCGCCATGGAAGGCCATGGTCCCTACGTGTGGACCTGTTATGCCGTGTTCGTCATTCTGGTTGCGGGCACGGTGTTTTGGTCGGCGAAACGCCATCAAGCTACGTATCACATGTGTAAGCGCGGCTATGAGCAGGAGAACCCGAAAGGGCAAAACGTGCCAAAAGCCGCAGCCACGTTTACACGTGTTGAAATCTCTCAGGATTGATCATTAGGTAACCCATGCATCCGATTCGTAAGAAAAGACTGACCATATTGATTTTTCTTGTTGCTGGTTTGGCCGTTGCGGTTGGTCTGACCACCTACGCATTACGCCAGAACATCAATCTGTTTTATGACCCCACTGAAATTGCCGCCGGCAATGCGCCGGTCGATGTGCGGATTCGGGCTGGCGGTATGGTAGAAGAGGGTAGCGTAAAACGTGACCCTGAAAGCCTTTCTGTGCGTTTCCGGGTAACAAACTTCACGGATTCTGTTTCGGTTGAGTACGTCGGTATCCTGCCGGATCTCTTTGCTGAAGGGCAGGGCGTGGTTGCCATGGGCCGCTTGAACAACGACGGTCTTTTTGTGGCGGATCAGGTTCTGGCCAAGCACGACGAAAATTACATGCCACCCGAAGTGGCCGATGCCTTGGAAAAGTCATCGAAAGGACAGCACAAATCGCCATACGCAGACAAAGCTGCTGAATCCCAGGCTTACTGAGCCCCCATTTATTGTTGATGTTGGAGAGTCCTGATGTATCCGGAACTCGGGCAAGTTTCACTGATACTCGCGCTGTTGTTGGCGTTACTTCTGTCTGTTGTGCCGTTAGCGGGGGCCCTCACCGGGCGAGATAGCCTGCAGGCCTTTGCCCGACCCTTGGCGTCGGGCATGTTTGTGTTTACCGCGCTGGCCTTTGCCATCCTAACCCACGCTTTTGTGGTTGATGACTTTTCCGTTGCCTACGTGGCCAACAACAGCAACAGCATGCTGCCTTGGTTCTATAAGTTCAGTGCCGTTTGGGGAGGCCACGAGGGCTCGTTGCTGTTGTGGATTCTTATGCTGACGGGCTGGACGCTGGCGGTGGCTGTTTTCAGCCGTAAGTTGCCATCGACCATGGTCTCACAGGTTCTGTCTGTGATGGGTATGGTGTGTGTTGGCTTCTTCTTGTTCATTATTCTGACGTCCAACCCCTTTGATCGCCTGCTGCCGAACATCCCGGCAGACGGCCAAGACCTCAACCCTCTATTGCAGGACATTGGCCTGATCGTACATCCGCCCATGCTGTACATGGGATATGTAGGATTCTCTGTGGCCTTCGCCTTTGCGCTGGCGGCTCTGATTAATGGCCGTTTAGATGCTGCTTGGGCCCGTTGGTCGCGGCCTTGGACAACCGTTGCTTGGTCGTTCCTGACCATTGGTATTGCCTTGGGAAGCTGGTGGGCCTACTACGAGCTTGGCTGGGGCGGCTGGTGGTTCTGGGATCCGGTCGAAAACGCATCCTTGCTGCCTTGGTTGTCGGGCACCGCACTGATGCACTCCTTGGCGGTGACGGAAAAACGCGGCGTATTCAAAAGCTGGACCGTGTTGTTGGCCATTGTAACCTTTGCGTTGAGTCTGCTGGGTACCTTCCTGGTTCGTTCCGGCGTATTGACCTCCGTTCACGCGTTCGCATCTGATCCGGAGCGGGGCACCTTCCTGCTCATGCTGCTGGGTATTACCGTGATTGGTAGTTTGGCGCTGTATGCATTCCGCGCGCCGGTGGTGCATGTGCGTTCACGTTACGGTTCATTGTCGCGAGAGATTTTCTTGTTGCTGAACAACGTGCTGCTGGTGACGGCAACCTTGTTGGTCGCTATCGGAACGCTGTACCCGTTGGTTCTGGACTATTTGGATATGGGGAAACTGTCCATTGGTGAACCGTTCTTTAACACTACCTTTAGCCCGTTGGCGGTCGCGACCGGACTGTTGTTGGGCGCGGGTGTGTTCTCCCGCTGGAAAAAAACGGACGGTGGATGGCTAGGCCGGAAGCTGCTGTGGCCATTGGCCTTGAGCCTGACAGCCAGTGTGGCTGTGATTCTGCTCTATGGAAGTTTCAAGCCCTGGGCGTTTGCCGGTGTGTTCACCGCAATTTGGGTGGCCGTGGCGACACTGTGGGATCTTTGGGACAAGTCGTCGTCCCGTCAGGGGCGTTTGCACGGCCTTAAGCGCCAGTCACGGAGTTACTGGGGCATGGTTCTGGGGCACCTCGGCGTTGCCATGGTTATGGCGGGGGCAACGGTGGTGTCGAACTATGGCATCGAGCGAGATGTCCGCATGGTGCCGGGTGACTCGGCCATGGTGGGCGATTACGAAATCGTTTTTACGGATATTGGTAACCGTCGCGGGGCTAATTTTACCGCTCAATACGGCAGCTTCGATGTGCTTTTGGACGGCAAAAAGATTTCCGAATTGCATCCGGAGAAACGGAATTACCCGGTAGGAATGAGCGTGATGACCGAGGCCGATATTGATGGTGGTCTGTTCCGGGATATTTTCGTGGCTATTGGTGAACGGATTTCCGACGATGCCTGGGCCATTCGCTTGCAGTACAAACCGTTGATTCGCTGGCTTTGGTTGGGAGCTTTGATTATGGCCATTGGTGGTTTCCTGGCGATTGCCGATAAACGCTATCGCATTCGGGAGAAGAATCAGGCGAAGGTCACTGACCCGAGTGCTAAGGTCGGTAGCGCACAGGCTGCAGGAGCCACATCATGAAGCGTGTGCTGTTGTTTTTGCCGCTGGTTATTGCGGTAGCTGTCGGTGTTTTTCTGGCCGCGGGTATCGGCAAAGATCCCACCAAGCTGGAGTCTGCGCGCATCGGCAAGCCGGTACCGGCCTTTAGCTTGGAAAGCCTGAATAATCCAACTCAACTGCTGGATGAATCTGTGCTGAAAGGCGAGGTGGCCCTGTTGAATGTGTGGGCGGAGTGGTGCCCATCCTGCTGGGACGAACATGAATACCTGATGTGGTTGTCGAAAGAGAAAGGTGTTCGCATTGTGGGGCTTAACTATAAAGATCAGCGCGAAACGGCATTCAGCTTTCTCGGGCGCTTGGGTAATCCCTACGATGAAATTATTTTCGACCCCAAGGGCTCGCTGGGTTTTGATCTCGGCGTATACGGCGCGCCGGAAACCTTTGTCATCGATGCGAACGGCATCGTTCAGTACCGCCACGTAGGCGTGGTGAATAAGCGAGTATGGGAAGAGGTCCTGCAGCCGGTTATTCAGAAGGCGAAGGGGAATAGTTAATGCGTAATATTCAGAGTGCGTTATTGCTATTGATCGTTTGTGCCTTTGGTGTTCAGGCTGAAGTGAGAGAAGTGTACGACTTTGACACCCGTGCCGAAGAACAGCGCTATCAGAATTTGATAGCCGAGTTACGTTGCCCTAAGTGTCAGAATCAGAACATTGCTGATTCCAACGCACCGATTTCCAAAGATATGCGGGATCAGGTATATCGCTTGATGAAGAACGGTGCCACTAACGATGAAATCGTGGGCGATCTGGTGGGTCGTTTCGGGGAGTTTGTGCAATACAAACCGCCCGTGGATAAACGGACCATCCTGTTATGGGCCTTCCCTGCCATTGCTGTCATTACGGGTGTCGCCATCGTAGCGGGCGTTGCCATACGATCCCGAAAGCGCGAAGAGGAAGAGCCGGCGCTCAGCCCCGAAGAACTGGCCCGCGTCAAAAAAATGCTGGCAGACAAGGATCAGCAAGACTGAAGCTGATCCACGCAACACATTTCTAACTGTGATGATGACTTCACCATGACTCAAGAAACCTTTTGGATTGCCGCAGCGGTATTGATTTTGTTCGCTATGGCATTCGTGTTGTATCCGGTGCTTTTCCATCGGCCCAAATCAAGAATTGAAACAGATCTTAGAAATCAAAACCTGTTGGCCTACAAGTCGCGACTCCGGGAGCTGGAAGTCGAACACGAAGCAGGTATTTTGGATCAGCAAAGTTACGAACAGCTGAAAGATGAACTGGCCGGTTCGATGCTGGATGACGTGCCTGAAAATGCCCGGCCCGAGAAGCGAATTCCCGGGCGCCGAAGTGCCACGGCAGTGGCTTTGTTGGCGCTTTTGTTACTGCCGCCAAGTGCTTATTTTGCGTACCAGGAATGGGGCTCTATGGGACAGGTGGAGCAGTATCTCACCATGCAGGAGATGAACGCTTCCGGAGCCGACCAGGTGGCACGTATGTCGGAACTCGCCGACCAGCTGCGGGAACGTCTGGAAGAAAACCCCGAGAATATTGATGGCTGGGCCATGCTTGCTCAAACCTATATGCGGGTAGAGCGTTATCAAGAGGCCGCTGCGGCGTATCAGCGCTTGGCTGAGCTGGTTAAAGACGACCCGGCCTCGAGTGCGGTTGCTTACGGTTTGTCTGCACAGGCTTTATTTTTCAAAACGGAAGGTGAAATCACGCCAAGGGTTCAGCAGGCCATCGATAACGCATTGGCGTTAGATGCGACCGAAGTGAATTCGCTCGGCTTGCTGGGTATTCACGCCTTTAGCCAACAGAATTACCGTAAAGCGATTGAGTATTGGGAAACCATTACGGAAGCTGCGCCAAATCATCCGCAAATTGCATCGATTCGCGGTGGTATTGCCGAAGCTTATGGACGGTTGGGTGAAACACCGCCGTCTCAGGCCGTTGAACAAGCCCAGGCCACATCGGCTGGTGTAGATCTTCGGGTGTCCATTGATGACGCATTTAAGGAGCAGGTGCCTGCTGACACGACATTGTTTATTTTCGCCCGCCCGGCGGGGGCAACTGGCGGCGCTCCGGTAGCCGTGACGCGCTTAACGGCCGGAGCCTTGCCAGTTAACGTTCGCTTGGACGACAACTATGCGATGTCCCCGGAAGCGACCATTTCGGCTGTTGACGAAGTCGTGGTGGTGGCGCGTCTGAGCCGCAGCGGCTCCATCAGCGCCCAGCCCGGCGATTGGCAAGGGCAGGTCACGGCGGATGTTGTTGCGCCTGATGCTGCTGGCCAGCCGGTGGAGTTGATTATCAACCAACAGCTTACCAACTGATTGGTCTTATGAATGCCCGGTCGGCTAGCTAGACAGTCCGGCCGGGTAAAGCGGAGCCAGTCCGTTTTGATCTTCCTTCCGAGTTTCCCCTTGCCTTAGTTGCGTCACCGCCTTCGCCAGATTGTCTCTTACGGTCTTGTCAGAGCCTGCGGAGTCTGGCGTTTTCGCTGCATAGAGGCTGGCCTGGAAATCTCTAAGTGCTTCATCAAGATTGCGGTTGTTGCTGTAGCGAACGACATCAGAAGTATCGTTAAAGTTCTGCTCAGGGAATCGTTCGCGTGCCCAGCGAACCAGCAAAACTGAGGTTTCGGGTGCTCCATTCTGAATTGCGGTTGTAAGCCGTAGAAAACGGTCTTTCTCGGTACCACCGACGGTGGGGGTATCGTTCAACTTTGTGGCGGGTTGTTTTCTGCGAGAGAGCCACCAGAGCGCAACGGTGATCAGCCAAAGGCTGCCCAACAATAAGGTGGTCCATAGCCAGGGAGAACGCTTATCAGCGTCGGTATCGAGTGTTCCTTCTGGCGGCTGGTCGGTTGTTGGCTCAGGCCCCGAAGGTTCGGAGACAGTCGGCGTTGCTGTTGCTGTACCACCTTCGATTCGGTAACTCCGGGCAGGTAATACGGCTTCTTCCAATTGCTCCGTTCGGGTGTTCCACCAAGGTACTCGAACTTCAGGAATAACAATCTCTCCTGAGTGTACCGGAACCAGCGCAGCTTCCAGCTGCAAGGTGGACTCAATACCGTCCGGAGTGGATTCGGTGTTTCTTCGGGGTTGTTCGGGGTAGTGCCGAAGGGCGCCAGGGTATTTAACCGAGAGCGGTGGCAGGGCTTCGGAGGGAAGGCCGGAAGCCTGCATTACAATGTTTCGGGTCAGGTTGCTGCCTGCCGTTAATACTTCGTTGTCGGGCAGGCCGTCTTCCTCCAACGCGAGATTGTCGGCCGGCAGCCAGGGCTGGCCTGCTGGGTAATCAGCGGGCACAGGTTTTACTTGCACGGGATAGAGCTGCTGGCTGTCCCTTAAGAATCGAAGGGCGCCGTTGGCTTCTCTGACTTGACCTTCAAAGCGGATGGCCGGCAGCTCTAGTTCTCCGGGTGTCTGCGGGAAAATTGCGTAACGCCGCTCAACCACACGGTACCGTTTTCCATCGCGCTGGGTGGTGAACTCCCGCTGTTTACCCAAGCTTTCTATAATGGCATCGGGGTGTTGAGGATCGGACAGCTCACCGCGTATCAGGTTGCCCGAGAAATAGAGCTGCACCGTTAAGACCAGCTGCTCCTGCACATAGACTTCTGCCTTGTCTGCAGACAACTCGACAAAACTGTCACGGTTAGCGACCGGTTGATCCGGAGGCGTGCCTGAGACGACTTCAACAGTGACAGGTTTGGAGCTGGCGTCTTTGAATTTAAGCGCCGGGATAGTCAGGGTGCCGGTGCGTGTCGGCGCGAGTTGATAGGTCCAGGTGATTTCGCCCACCATGTCGCCATTGACGGTTTGCACGCTGTAGCGTTGATTGCGTGCGAGTATCTCGAAATCTGGTTCCACTTGCTCAATGTTCGGTGAGGGTAACTGCGACAAATCGAAGTTGAACAGGTTGCTGAGATTGAGTTCGATGTCCATCGATCCTTTTACGGTCAATGTCAGCACTTCGCCCTCATAGAGCTGAGTCCGATCCGGCTCCGCCGTCAGCTCATTGGCGGACAGTGGGCCGGAAAGAACGAGCAAAAGGCACAAGAGGGAAGACAGAAGGTTCTTTACCATGGTGTACCGCCCTCGTCGCGTTGGGTCTGGCGTTGTTGATACTGCTGCAGGAACTTACGTTGCAGCAACCCCCCCGGGTTGTCAGGCACTTTCCGAAGCATCTGTTCTTGCCCTTGGCTCAGGGGTTGCTCGTTCAGTGGTACAGGCGCTTCGGCGCCGGGTGTCTGTTCGGGATTTTGGTCCGATGGCTGGGCGTTGGCCTCTTGCTCGGTTTCCGACTGCTCTGGCTCTTGCTGCCCTTGTGGCTGCTGATCGTCCTGATGTTGGCTTTCAGGAGATTGCTGGTTGTCCTGATCCTGTTGTTCACCGTTCTGGCTTTCGGTGCCATCATTGGACTGCGATTCATCGCTTTGTTGAGAGTCGCCACTCTGGTTGTCGGAATTGTTTTGCTGCGAATTCTGGTTTTGCTGCTGATTCTCTTCGCCGTTTTGATCCTGGTTCTGTTGTTGCTCCAGAAGTTGCTTGACCAGATCATAATTGAAACGGGCGTCGGCGTGTTCAGGGTGCTTTTCTAGTACTTGCTCGTAGGCTTCAAGAGCTTTTTCCAGCTTGCCTGCTCGGGCGAGGGCATTGCCACGATTGTAGTCACCGGCAATGTCGCCGGATTCTGAAAATGCTTCGGTGGCCTCGTCATACTTTCCGGCCCGGTAAAGCGCGGAGCCTCGCCAAGCGGGTTGTTCCAATAACTCGGCGGCTTTGTGCGGATTTTGCTCGATCAGCTCAGGACCACGCTGGTCCTCCCTTTGCCACAGGCTACCCCAGTCCAGCGCCATCGCGGGCCTTGGGGCCATGGTGATTGGCAGCATGGAAAGCGCGAGAATCGCAAAAGCCCCTCGGCGCCAGCCCATCAGCAATAACGGCAATGCCAACCATAGCAGCCAATAACCGTCATCTTGCCAGCGGTTGATGGTGAGGCCGTCCTCGCTTTCCTGCCAATCTTCAGTCGCCTTGGGCTCTACGTTTAATGCCAGTATGTCGGTGTCATCCAGTGTTATTTGGTGGCTTTGCCCACCAGATTGGTTGGCAAGGTTCGCGAGCGCATCGGGGTTTGCTTTGGTAATCACGATGTTGTTCCCGTCCCGAATGAAACCGTGACGGGGTAGGGGGATCGGGCCGCCTTCTTCGGTGCCAACGGTCAGAGTGCTGAGAGTGTATGGCGTAACGCTGAGCTGTTCGATAACGCTGTTTCTATAGCTTTCCGATACATCGTCGGCAATCAGAAGAATGCGGCCACGCCCGGGCGCGCCATTGTTCAACAAATTGACAGCTTCCTTTACGGCAAGATCGGTGCGGTTGCCTTGTGCTGGCATGATTGTGGGCTCGAGCACGCTGAGCATAGCTTGAATGGTTCGGTGGTCCTCGGTAAGCGGCGTTACCACATGGGCATCACCGGCATACACCAGCAGAGCGGTAAGGCCGCCTTGGCGTTGCTCGAGAATATCCCGGATCTTGCGTTTGGCGAGGGTCAGCCTGTCCGGCTCGGTATCCGTGGCCAGCATCGACAGCGACAAGTCCAGCGCAATCACAAGGCTGTCTTGGGGTTGTTTCAGCGGTGTGGGTGCTTGCCGCCAACTCGGTCCAGCCAGCGCAACGGCAAGAACGATAAGCGCAAGACTAAAGGGCCAGAAGGGGGATGCGGTGGCACGATCAGAGGCACTGCCGGGCCGGCGAATCAAAGGTTTGAGCAGTTCCGGCGTAATATACCGGCCCCAGCCAGCATCGCCTTGTTTGAGGCGGTTTTGCAGCACGTATATCACAGGGATGGCGAAGACTAAACAAAGCCAAAGCGGCCGTAAAAAATGGAAATCAGCCACGATCAGCCTCCGTTTCAGGCATAGAGCGAGACCGGGAATTGGCGAAGCGGAGCACCATCAACGTCAGCCAGATCACGATGGCAAGGCCCGCCGGCCAAATGTAAAGCTCGGTCACCGGTCGGAAGAACTGGCCCTCCTGTTCAATGGGCTCCAGTTGGTTAATGCTGTCGTAAATCATCTCGAGCTCGGGCAGGCTGCGGGCCCGGAAGTATCGGCCACCGGTATGCTCGGCCATACGGGTAAGCAGCTCTTCGTCCAGATCCCGTGACGGATTCACGCGACGGGTGCCCAGCAACCCGCGTTGAATCACGGATTCCGCACCAATACCGATGGTGTAGAGCCTTACGCCGGCTGCGGCCGCGATGTCCGTGGCTTTGTCCGGACTGATTTCGCCTGCCGTATTGGCACCGTCGGTAAGCATGATGGCGACGCGCTGTTCTTGGGGCCGGTCACGCAGCCGTTTCACTGCAAGACCCACGGCATCACCGATGGCGGTCGCGCGGCCCGCCATGCCCAGACCGGATTCAATCAAAAGTGTCCGAACCGTCTCTCGGTCGAAGGTGAGGGGGGCCTGAACGTAGGGCTCAGTGCCGAAAAGAATGAGTCCGAGCCGGTCGCCTTCCCGCTGATCGATAAAGTCGTTAAGCACACGCTTTACCGCTTGTAGGCGATTGATGCTGCGCCCATGCAACACCATGTCTTGCTCTTCCATACTGGGCGATATATCCACCACTAACATCAGGTCGCGCCCGGTGATGGGCATCTGAACTTGCTCGCCAACATGTTGAGGCCGGCCGAGTGCGATCACCAGACAAATCCAGGCGGCCAGAATCAACAAGCTTCGCCACCACGGATTGGGCCTGCCCTGTGTGCTGACCCCCGGCATATCGGCAAGCCAATGCCCCACTGGGATAACCGGAGCATCCACGGGCTCACTCTTTTGCTTTCTGGCAATCAGAAGCAGGGGTAGAAAAACAAGCAATAACGCCCATGGGTAAGCCAGGTTGATCATAGCTGGGCCTCCAACCAAAGCGACGTAAATGCCAGCGCATTACGGGGATCAATCGCAGGCTTGGGTTGCCAGGCAGCGGTAACCATCGCTTCCGCTGTGGGACGGGATGCAATGCGGTCCTTGGGAAGGGTTTCCAGTAAGAAATCTACCCATTGGTCGCCGGTCATAGATTCCGGATGACGGTCCGGGTGGGTTTGGCGTGCAACACGCTTGAGCAGCCGGTTCAGGTCACCATACCAGCCTGGTTCATTACGCACCTGCTGACTCAACGTTGCCAGTTCTGCTTTGGCCTGACGCTTCCATAAGCTTCGCGCACGACGACGTTGCCAAGCCCATAACAAAGCGATCAATGCGATCAGACAAAAGGCCGCAAGCAACCACCAACCGGGCGCAGGAGGCCACCAGCCACCGGTTTCAGGCAGATAAATGTCTTTCAGCTGGGCGAGTGGGTCTTGGGGGTTCATCAGATCCGTCCTCCCGGCCCGAGCTGAAGCCTCAATGCTTCGGCCGGAGTGTCCTGCGTCATGATGGTTGAAGCGTGTACGCCGGCGGTGCGAAAACATTCCGCCAACTGCTGTTCATGGCTGGAGATCTTGGCTTGCCAAGCCTGCTGGAAATGCGGATTGGCTGCATCAAACCAGACGGGGCCCTCAGGCCCGGCAACGGCAAACTGACCGCTGCGCGGGAGTTCTTTTTCGAGCGGATCCATTATTCTCAGAGCGCTCACGCTGTTATGCCTCGACAGCGCTCCTAACAAACTGGTGGTTTCGTCGGATAGATTCATGAAATCGCTGACGATGAAAATACGGCTGCCGGTGTGAGCGACTCGACGTGCCTCGGACAGCGCTTTGTTCAAGTTCGGTCCTTCAGAAAACGCCGGGCTTGGAGGAATGCCGGGTTTGTGTTGCAGCCTGGCCATTGTATCCAAGAGCCGTAACAGCGATTTTTTGCGCCGGGCCGGCCGCAATACGTCAAGCTCCTGATGATTGAAAACCAGCCCTCCCACTTGATCGCCAGCCATAAGAGCAAGCCACGCCAGCAGCGCGGTTATCTGAGCGCATCGGGCTTGTTTGTAAGCGCCGGTGCTGGCGAAGAACAGGGTGGGCCCCAAGTCAGCAATGAGCAGCACCGGGCGCTCGCGTTCTTCTTCGAACAGTTTGGTGTGGGGCGATTGGCGCCGAGCGGTCACGCGCCAGTCAATACTGCGAATATCGTCTCCGGGCTGGTATTGCCGTACTTCGGCAAAGGTCATGCCCCGGCCGCGCTGACGCGATTGCCTTAAGCCCGCCTGACGGCCCCGCACCTGCCGGGCCGAGGGCAGTTTCAAAGCCCTGGCGTCGGCTTGTAAGCGAACCAGATCCTGCAAGGTGGCGTGGGTGACTGCTGTGTTGCCCATGGGTATTTCTCTTGTCGCCGAGGCGGGTTTTGCAAACACGTCAGGCGGTTACCGGAACCCGGTCGATCAGCCTTTGAAGCACGGCGTCGGCGGTCATGCCTTCGGCTTCCGCCTCGAAGGTCAGAAGAATCCGGTGACGAAGAACGTCAAAGGCCATGGTACGAACATCATCGGGTGTAACGTAGTCCCGGCCGTCCAGCCAAGCCAGTGCCCGGGCGCAGCGGTCCAGGGCAATCGTGCCGCGCGGGCTGGCACCAAAGGCCGTCCAGCGCGCCAGTTCCGGGTCGAGTGCAGCGGCATCTCGAGTCGCCAGTATTAGCGCCAGCAAATACTGCTCAACCGGTTCGGCCATATAGATGTTGGAAATTTCCTGCCGTGCTTCCATCACCTGATCTTCTGTTAGACGAATGTCTACGTTCGGAATTCCCTGACGGTAGTCACTGCGGGCCAGGTGCAGAATCTCTCTTTCAGCATCGGCACTGGGGTAATCAATCACCACGTGCATGAGGAAGCGATCGAGCTGAGCTTCGGGCAGAGGGTAAGTGCCTTCCTGTTCAATCGGGTTTTGGGTGGCCATCACCATAAACAGTTTTGGCAGCGGGAAGGTCTGCATGCCCACACTGATCTGGCGTTCGCCCATGGCCTCAAGCAGCGCAGATTGCACTTTTGCGGGCGCGCGGTTGATTTCGTCTGCAAGCACCAGATTGTGGAATATGGGCCCGCGCTGGAATTCGAACAGGCCGGTTTCAGCCCGGTAGATTTCACTGCCTGTAACGTCTGAAGGCAACAGGTCTGGCGTGAACTGAATCCGGTGGAAATCGCCTTCGATATGATCGGCAAGGGCTTTTACAGCGGTGGTTTTCGCCAGCCCGGGCGCACCCTCCACCAAAAGGTGGCCGTCGGCCAAGAGGGCAATCAAAAGACGGTCTACCAGCTTGTCCTGGCCGATGATGCGCTTCGCCAGTTGTGCTCTGAGGGCACCGAAAGTTTGCTGTAACGACATGAGGTTTACTGCTCTTGGTATTGAAGGTCTGTTGGCGCCACCAAAATTGCGGCTAAGTAGTTGCCGAAGTTTTGAGGGCGGGCCAGCAAAAATCAAGGGTTTGACTATGCTTATGTGACGATAAGCGGATTACGTTTCTTTCACACAAACTAATTTGAGGTCGGATATGAACGCGCTGACAATCGCCAGCAAAGAGCAATTTTTTGATCAGTTGTCAGAAGCCTTTGCAAAAAAGATTGCGAAGAGCGAAGCGAAGAAGATTGCCGAGTTCGCCCGGTTGCATTACGCCCATATACCGTTGGAAGAGCTGGTAAGCCGACGATTCTCTGATACCTACGGAGCGGTTCTCGCTGCTTGGCAGTTTTTGCAGAAGCGAACAGCCGATGAAACCCCGGTATCGGTATTCAACCCGGACCTCGAGAGTGACGGGTGGCAATCCACCCACACCGTTATTTTTATCCTGCATCCAAATATTCCGTTCCTGATCGACTCGCTGCGTATGGCGGTCAATCAGCGTGAGATCGGAACCCATTCGATCCAGCATTCGGTACTTCAGGTCGAGCGCGAGAAATCCGGCAAACTCAAAAAAATCCACGCTGCCAAAAAGTCTGCTTCAGCAGG
Source organism: Marinobacter litoralis (assembly GCF_003336705.1). Classification (GTDB taxonomy): domain Bacteria; phylum Pseudomonadota; class Gammaproteobacteria; order Pseudomonadales; family Oleiphilaceae; genus Marinobacter; species Marinobacter litoralis. Next base: position 612,352 of record NZ_QMDL01000001.1, read on the forward strand.
TTATGAGGCCTTTATCGTACTGGAAATTGACCGGCACACGTCGCCTCAGGATCTCAGCAGTCTTGAGGAAAACCTGCAAAGCGTGCTGCATGAGGTCCGTATAGCCGTTGAAGATTTCCCGATTGTGCAAGACAAGGTTGCGGGCATTATCAAGGAGCTGGATAGCACGACCGCCGGGGTAAGTGCCGACGACAAGAAAGAAGCCAAGGCGTTCATGAGCTGGCTGGCGGACGACCACTTTACCTTCCTGGGTTACGACGAATACGATTTCGTGAAAGATAAAAAAGGCATGGTGGTGCAGCGTGTCGCCAATTCCGAGCTGGGGATTTTCCGAGTTAATAACGAACGCCCGGAAAAAGTGCGGCTGAACGAACTGCCTCAGCGTACCCGTCATGCCATGACCCGTGCCGACGACATCTTTATATTTGCCAAGTCGGCCCAGCGCTCCCGGGTGCATCGCCCGGCGTACCCGGATTATATCGCGGTCAAGAAGTTCAATAGTAAAGGCGAAGTGGTGGGCGAGCGTCGCTTCCTTGGTTTGTATACCTCCCGCGTATACAACGAACGCCCGGATGAGATTCCGCTGCTGCGCCGAAAATTTGAAGCGGTCATGGACGGATCGGGCTTTATGCCCAGCGATTACGCTGGCAAAGAGTTGGTGCAGATTTTGACGCTCTATCCGCGCGACGAGCTGTTCCAGATCGAAACGGATGAATTGCTGAAAGTGGCGAAAAGCATTCTGTATATACAGGAGCGCCGGCGTATCGAGCTGTTCATGCGTGAAGATGTCTACGGGCAGTTCGTGACTTGTCTGGCTTTCTTTCCCCGGGACATCTACAACACCGAACTGCGCGTAAAGGTGGAGCAGGTGTTGATGGATCGGTTGGGTGCCCACGATATTGAATTCGTGACGCATTTCTCCGAGTCACCGTTGGCTCGGGTGCAATTCACCATTCGGGTTCCCCAAGTTGAAAACCGTGATCTTCCTCTGGCAGACATTCGTGATCAGGTGATCGATCTTGCCCAATCATGGCGTGACGGGCTGGATGTGGCACTGACTGAAGCGTTTGGCGAAGAATCGGGCAATGAACTCTTTCGTTTGTGGGCGAGCGGATTTCCGGCCAGTTATGTAGAAAAATTCTCACCCCGGCGTGCAGCGGTCGATCTTGAGCACATCACGGCAGCGGTGCGTGATAAAGACCTGGCCATGAGTTTCTACCGGGCTTTGGAAGAAGATGAAAACACGCTGCATTTCAAACTGTTCTATCCGACCGAACCCTTGCCGCTATCGGACGTGATGCCGATTTTCGAAAATCTGGGTTTCCGCGTTATTGGTGAACATCCGTTTGAAGTTACGGAGCGCTCCGGGCAATCGGTGTGGATCCATGATTTCACCTTGCAGGCCTACACCGGAGAGACGCTGGATATTCATCGTATCCGTCCAATCTTTGAAGAGCTGTTCCGCCGGGTTTGGCATGGTGAAGCCGAGAACGATGCCTTTAACCGGATGATGCTCACGTCCTACATGGGCTGGCGTGAAATTGCGTTGCTGCGCACCTACGCCCGTTATATGCGCCAGATTCGTTTCTCGAACAGTCAGACGTTTATCTCCAACACCTTGGTGAATCACGTCAATCTGACCAACCTCTTGCTGGAATTCTTTGATGTTCGGTTTAATCCGGATCGTTATAAGAGTGCTGCTAAGTGCGAGGCGGCGCAGCAAAAGCTGGAGATTGAATTTCATGCGGGCTTGGACAGCGTTGATAATCTGAGTGAAGACCGGGTTCTCCGGCTCTATCTCGAGTTAATACAGGCAACCCTGCGAACCAACTACTTCCAGTCAGACGGTGAAGGCAAGCCCAAGCCGTACATCAGTGTGAAGTTTGACCCGACCCGTATTCCGGATGTGCCGCTTCCGTTGCCGATGTTTGAGATCTTCGTCTATTCGCCGCGGGTGGAAGGTGTGCACTTGCGAGGTGGCAAGGTGGCTCGAGGCGGCTTGCGTTGGTCAGACCGTTACGAGGACTACCGCACCGAAGTGTTGGGGCTGGTTAAGGCTCAGCAGGTTAAAAATGCGGTCATTGTGCCCGTTGGTGCCAAAGGTGGCTTCGTGGCCAAACAGCTGCCGTCGCCGTCAGACCGTGAGGCCTTCCAGACAGAAGGAAAAGAAGCCTATAAAACCTTCATCCGGGGCTTGCTGGATATTACCGACAATCTGGTGGATGCCGGAATTCAGCCTCCGGAGCAGGTAGTGCGGCACGACGAGGACGATCATTACCTGGTTGTGGCCGCAGACAAGGGAACCGCGACTTTCTCCGATATTGCGAACGGCTTGGCCGCGGAATACGGCTTTTGGATGGGCGATGCCTTCGCTTCCGGTGGCAGTAATGGCTATGACCACAAGAAGATGGGTATTACCGCCCGTGGTGCCTGGGTTTCTGTAGAACGTCACTTCCGTGAAATGGGGATCAACCCGGCCGAAGACGAATTCACCGCCATCGGTATTGGCGACATGGGCGGCGACGTATTTGGGAATGGCCTGCTGTGCTCCGAGAAAACCCGGTTGGTGGCCGCATTCAACCACATCCACATATTCATCGATCCGAACCCGGATGCTGCAAAAACCTACAAAGAACGTAAGCGGTTGTTCGAAATGCCGCGCTCGGCTTGGACAGATTTTGACTCTAAGTTGATCTCCAAAGGCGGCGGCGTGTTTAGCCGTACGGCAAAATCCATAGCCCTGACGCCTGAAATCAAGAAGCTGCTTGGCATTAAAGCTGACAGCGTTCCGCCGAATATGTTGATTGGCCATATCTTGAAGGCAGAAGTGGACCTGCTTTGGGTTGGCGGCATTGGCACCTACGTGAAAGGGGCTTCGGAGACCCACGCGGATGTGGGAGACAAAGCCAACGATGGCGTGCGGATTAATGGCGGAGAGTTGCGCTGCAAAGTGGTCGGTGAAGGCGGTAACCTCGGCTTTACCCAGCTTGGCCGGATTGATTACGCCCTTAAGGGCGGGCGTTTGAACACCGACTTCATCGACAACTCCGGTGGTGTGGATTGTTCCGACCACGAGGTCAACATGAAGATCCTGCTCAATCGCGCCGTGGCCATGGGCGATCTGACCCAGAAACAGCGTAATAAAATGCTGGAAGACATGACCGATGACGTGTCTGCACTGGTGTTGAAAAACAACTATCGCCAGACGCAGGCCATCAGTATTGCCAACGAAGATACCTTCATTCGGCTTGAAGAGTACCGCCGTTTGATGAACTCTTTCGAAAGCGAAGACAAACTTAACCGGAGTCTGGAATTCCTGCCGGACGACGAGGCGTTGTCTGAACGTAAACTGATCTCGAAGGGGCTTACCCGGCCCGAGTTATCGGTGCTGATTTCATACGTGAAAGGGGATCTCAAGCAAACCCTGATAGACAGCAGCCTGCCGGACAATCCGCTGCTGGAAGGCGAGATGTACAAGGTCTTCCCGAAAGAGCTAACCAGCAAGTTCAAAGCGGAATTGGGCGAGCATCAGTTGCGGCGGGAAATCATAGCCACGCAGATTGCGAACGACATGGTAAACCACATGGGCATTACCTTTGTTGAGCGCTTGCAGCAGTCCACCGGTGCCGACCCGGCAACCATTGCGCTGGCCTGGATCATTGCCCGGGACGTGTTCCGCATTGATAACTGGTGGGACCGCATCGAAGCCTTGGACTACCACGTGTCGGCCGGGCTTCAGCTGGAGCTGATGCAAGATCTGATGCGTTTGATGCGCCGGTCTGTGCGCTGGCTGCTCCGCAACCGCCGTGCAGAGCTAAACATCCAAAGCCACATGGAACGGTTTGCCGATAGTGTTTGGGCCATTACGTCGAATCTGCCGGAATATCTGGGTGCCCAAGCGAAGGCGGATTGGGAAAAACGAAATAAAGAGTTGGTGGCAGCCGGCATTCCGAAAGATCTGGCCTCGGTGCTCTCCGGAACGGGTTATTTGTATTCGTCTCTGGGTGTCATTGAAGCCAAAGAGACAACAAAGATGCCGCTCAAGGCCGTGGCAAATTTGTATTACGACCTGGGCGACCGGCTCGATCTGAATTGGTTTGCTGATGCCATTGCGGCGTTGACCCCGAACTCCCATTGGCAAGCTTTGGCGCGAGAAAGCTTCCGTGAAGATCTCGATTGGCAGCAGCGTGCATTGACCACCGGTGTCCTGCAGTTGGCGGGCAAAGCGGAGAAAGTGCCGGAGTGCGTGCAAGCCTGGGAAGAGAAAAATCAGCACATGATTGAGCGCTGGAACAGCATGCTGGCGGAGTTGAAGGGCGTACGAGAACCCGAGTACGCGATGTTCTCCGTGGCGCTGCGAGAGCTGCTGGATCTGGCTCAAAGCACACTGCATCAGCAGCCTGGCGAGTAAGATCAGGCGTAAATAGAGTGGTAAAAGCCCTGATGATGCCATGAAGGCAGACTCAGGGCTTTTTTCCGGTTAGCATACGGGCTTTTCAGCATCACCTTCAGGCCGGCTTGCCATGTCTTCACTACCGAATACCCACGAAGTGCTCCTCCGCAATGCTCACTTACTGAATGGCCGTGTGGCCATATTAGGGCTTTCTGACGCTGGTTTATTGCCCCAGTGTCCTTTGGCAGGGTTGGTTATGACCGAGCACGCAGGCGTGTTCAAAACCTTGACACCCTACACGGACTGGCAGCAGTGCTTCGGATACGACACCGAAGGTTTGCAATCCGGCGCGTTCGATACCGTAATCGTGTTTTTGCCCAAAGCCCGAGCGGAACTCAGCTTACGCTTGGCTATGGCGCAATTTCTTGCTCGTTCGGGAGCAAGCCTGGTGATGATCGGCGAGAAGAAAGAAGGCGTTGCTGGCGGCTCCAAGCAGTTTCTTCAGGCCGTGCCCGATGGTATGAAAATTGACAGTGCCCGGCACTGTCAGGTTTGGTGCGGAACCAACAGCCAGCCTAAAGACGTGTTTACGCTGGAAGACTATCTGGAATGGACACCGGTTAGCTGTGCCGGCGTAGACGTGTCGGTTGCCGGCTTGCCGGGCGTATTCAGTGAGGGTGAGCTGGACGGCGGAACCCGGTTGCTGCTGGAAAACCTCGCAGAAAAGCCGTTATCTGGCGAGAAAGTGCTGGATTTTGCCTGTGGTGCTGGCGTTATTGGTAGCTGGATCCAGGGTTATCGGCGTGTAGCGGGTGATGAGCCCGGAGTGGTCGATGGCGTAGACGTACAAGCACAAGCGGTAGCCTGCGCCAAGGCAACCTATGAGCGGGCGGGTGCTCAGGGAGAAATACATGCCGAAGACGGGCTGGCGGGTTTGAAAGGCCGTTGGCAAGCGGTTGTCACAAATCCGCCGTTTCATTCCGGTGTGAAAACCGATACATCAATGACCGAACAGTTTATTCGCCAGGTTGCGAAGCACTTGGTACCCGGTGGCGAGCTGAGATTAGTGGCGAACAGCTTCTTGCCCTACGAAGCATTGTTGCAAAGGTTTATTGGCCCTGTGCAAACACTGGCTCAAGATAAGCGATTTACCGTGTATCGAGCGTTTCAGCGGGTGCCGCGCTGAATTTCAGGCATAAAAAAACCCCTGGGGAGGGGTAAAAAAAGCATGTGCAGAAAACGATCGGTCAATCGGCATGGAGCCGACTCTCTGACCGAAAGGGGTTTTCGGCGTGAACAGGGCTAATTTAGGGTTTATTTCTAGAGTAAACAGCCTAAAAACGTTATTTATCTCAAATTGGCGGTCGGATGCCTGAAATGACAAGTGAAGTGCTCGAAATTGCTGGCAAGAGTTTAATTTTGCAGCGGCCTGGCATTGCGGCCTCGACGTTAAGGGCATGGGATGCCGCCGACGAACTGTTATTAGATGAAGCGTTGAAGCGAATCACTGCGGAACAACGTGTTCTTGTAATAGACGACACCTTTGGCGCCTTGACCATAGGCTTGGGAGAGTTTGCGCCGGTTTCGATTGCTGATAGTGCGAGTCTGGCGCTTTCACTAAAGGCCAACGCTGCGCGGAATAAAGCTCTGCAGACCCCGCCGGAACCACACAGTTGGCTTAATCCGCCGGATGGGCCTTTTGATCTCGTTGTGATGCGGATCCCCAGACACGCTGAGTATCTGGCTTGGCTGCTGCGTTGGGTGAATGCTCAATTGTCAGAAAATGGCTGTGTGTTGGCGGGTGGCATGATAAAGCACCTGCCAGAACGCAGTGTTGATGTGTTCTCTGCAGCGGTGGTGACTGAGTCGGTCCTTCCAGCCCGAAAAAAAGCCAGGGTTGTTGTATGTCGTCAGGGTAAAGCGACTCTGGAGGGCTGGCCAGCGACCTGGAAAGGGTACGAGCAAGAAGGACTGCCGGCTCGGGTAGAAGCCATGCCTGCGGTGTTTTCAAGAGAGCGTCTGGATATTGGCACCCGTGAATTGTTGCCTTTGGTAAAGCCGGCGGTCAAAACGTTAAATTCCGGCGCCCGCGTGCTTGATCTTGCGTGCGGTAACGGTGTTCTGGGGCTCACGGCACTGGCTTGCCGGGATGATATCGCTCTCACGTTTAGTGATGTTTCCAGTCAGGCGGTTGCCAGCGTTGAACATAACCTAAAGCATTGCGGTTACCTGGAACGCGCGCAATTGCTCCACAGTGACGGGGTCCCGAAAGAAAGTGGTAAGTATCAGCTGATCATACTAAACCCGCCATTTCATGAAGGCGGCGTAGTGGGGGACCATATTGCACTAAGGCTGTTCAAAGAGGCTGCAGAGCATCTGGCGGCGGACGGGCGGGTGTTGATGGTGGGTAATCGCCATTTGGGCTATCACCGCACCTTGAAACGTTACTTCAGATCGGTGCAGCAGCGGGCGGCAAGCCCGCGCTTTGTGGTGTTCGAGGCAGCCTTGTAACGGTTTGAGTTAAACCGTCGAAGCAGGGCGGTCATACCCCATGCGTGCAAGCGTATCAACGATGGTTTGTGTCTGGCTATCCACTTCGATGTTCACCGTTTCGCCTTGTTCGATGCCGCCGAAGGTGGTGGCGCGAAGTGTTTCAGGAATCAAATAAACGTTGAAACGATTGGCTTCGACCTCACCGATGGTCAAGCTCGCGCCATTGATGGCAATAAAGCCTTTCGGAAACACGTACTTCATCCAGCTTTCCGGCACTTCAAACCACAGGGTGACGTTGTTTTCGGTTCGAATGATCTCGGCTAATCGAGCGGTGGTATGCACATGCCCGCTCAATAAATGCCCGCCAATTTCATCGCCAATCCGTGCAGCACGTTCGAAGTTAACTAAGTCGCCTATCTTGAGCTGTCCCAGCGTTGTTAAACGCAGGGTTTCCTGCATCGCATCGAAATAGAGCTGCTGGCCTTCCTGTCGCGTTACCGTCATGCAAGTGCCGTTAATGGCAACGGACGCGCCAATCGTTACCCCGTGCACCTTGTCTTCAGGAAGTTCGATAACGAGGGTGTTCAGGCCCGGTGCAGTATGGATTTCGACTACTTTGGCAATGCCCTGAACGATACCGGTAAACATAAACCGTCTCCTGAAGTGCGATGAATGTCGAAAGGATACCGGTGGTGGTGCCGGTTGCCAAGAAGTAGCGGCAGTTGGTGCCCGCTCAAGTTGTAACGCCCGTGGTCGATAACCAAATTAACCAAAGCATTTAATAGCGGGAATCTCATGGCGGAAAATGCCACAACAACTTTGGCCGGAGGTGTTGATTCACCACCCGCCCAGCTCCGTGCAGGTCGGCCGGCCGATCCTGCCGAGGTCACCCAGAGCGACCTAGAGAAAGGAGGCGATGCTGGTCAGGCAGAAGCCACGGCAACAGTCAGTGGCGAGCAATCTGATCAGAGCAGTCCCGGCGCTGAAGATGAGCAAAACCAGCAAAACGACGAGTATCTGCAGGCCAAATCGGAATTGAAGAATCTCAGGTTGATGCTGCGGCAATGTGACCGCGTACTCCTGTTGGATTTTGACCTGCTGTCGATGTCGGACTGGCCTGATAACTACTCGTTGGCGCAAGCAAGGCGGAGCCGGGATCTTTGGTTGTTGTCTGCGGTGGTGGCTGCGGCGGTCTTTCTCAGCGGACTGACAGGTTTCGTGCCGGCGTGGGTGGCCGGTGGGGGCTTTGGCGCTTGTGTCATCATTCTGCTTTTAGGAGTGCCGTTTATTCGGCGCATCTATACCAACAAGCCTTCTTACCTGGATTTGATATGGCAACGCCAGCGAATGTTGAGCGATGCCCGCAAGCATGTCGCACACCTGGAAGGAGACGATGGGCTGGTTTGGCAATGTGCCCGGATGGCTGGTTATAACGCAAGCTTGCGGCACGGCCGCTTCAGCGACATGGTGCGGCTTTCGGAACAGCGGGTTTTGCCACGATACCTCACCAAGCGAGAGCATTTTCGCCTTTATTTGATCTATATGCTGGAAGCGGAAAGAGCCTACAACAAAATCCAGCAAGCGTTTTTTGACGGCAACCAGGCTGCCATAGATAAAGGGTGGCAAGAGGTGGCTGCGGCCCCCGAGCCTCGTGCTTGACATTATTAGCTCTCAAACGTATGTTTCAAACAGACGTTTGTTAGAGGCGCTGATAATAAAATGGCACAGTCAGATACCGTAGATCGCATTCTCGATGCAGCTGAAGAACTGTTCGCGGAGCGTGGTTTCGCAGAAACCTCACTTCGTATGATTACCAGTAAGGCTAACGTAAATCTGGCTGCGGTCAATTACCATTTTGGCTCAAAGAAAGCGTTGATCCACGCCGTATTTGCCCGTTTTTTGACACCGTTCTCATCGACACTGGAAGCCGCATTCGACGAGTTAGAGCAAAAGTGTCAGGGAAAACCCCCAACTTTGAACCAGACTCTCTGGGTGTTGACTGAAAGCGCGATACGTATGCCTCAGCGTAACGAAAAGGGCATTTCTATCTTCATGCGCTTGCTGGGCCTTGCCTATACCCAGTCTCAGGGACATTTGCGGAAGTTTCTGGAGCAGGAATACGGGCAACCGTTCAGTCGTTTTATGAGGCTGTTGAAAGAAGCCACTCCGGAGCTGTCTAACGTTGATCGTTACTGGCGCATACAGTTCATGTTGGGAGCAACAGCGTTCACTATGTCCAGTAGTGATGCTTTGATTGATATACTCGACAACAAGCTGGGCGTACAGGCAACGGTTCAGGAGATTGCCGCCCGTTTGGTGCCGTTCCTTGCAGAGGGTATGAAAGCGCCCGACAAACTGCAGGTTCCCCCAACGCTCTCGGGTGCTACGGTTGCCTGAACTCCCCGACCTCAGGTAGGCTTCCCTCTGGTTTTTGCCCGAGGGAGCTTGCCCTTTGAATACCCCATGGCCCCAACGGGCGCATATCCACATTTCTCTCGTCGATCAGTCCCTTAGACTGCTGACTGATGAAGGCTCTCTGTTAGCGGAATACCCGGTATCCACGGCGTTAAATGGCGCCGGTGAACGCGATGGCAGTGGCTGCACGCCCAGAGGCAAGCACTATATTCGAGCGCGAATTGGCGATGGGCAGCCTCTGAATGCGGTATTCCGGGGGCGCAGGCCAACCGGCGAGGTTTACACGCCGGACCTTGCAGCAGCTTACCCTGATCGTGACTGGATTCTGACCCGCATACTTTGGTTGTGCGGCCGGGAATGGCGGCGCAACCGAGGGCCCGGTGTCGATACCTTCCGACGTTTCATATACATTCATGGAACACCTGATACTGAACCGATGGGTATACCAATGTCCCACGGTTGTGTGCGTATGAGAAACAGTGATTTGCTAGAATTGTTCGAGCGTGCGCCAGTGGGTATGCACGTAACTATTGAGTAGGTTGACGAACCCCGAGGACCAGGATGATCGGAAATACATTACGCATAATGAACGAGTGGATTGAACAGTTCGGAATGCTTACCGAAGGATGGCGCGCGGGCATCCTGATTTTTGCCGTGGTGTTCGGCACAGCCGTTGTGGCCTTTATTGTTAGTCGTGTTGTTCTATACCTCGAGAACAAGTTCAGCCATACACGAAACCTCTGGGATGATGCCGTCCTGCATGCCGGCCGACGTCCTCTGGTGGCGTTTATCTGGTTACAGGGTGTGTATTGGGCGGCAGAAATTGCTCATCATTTTTCCGACGCCGAAGTCTTCAACGCCAACGAAATCGTGATGAAAATTGGCTTCATGTGGGTCATTGTCTGGGCCCTGTTCGGGTTGGTCAAAGAGGTCGAGAAGGTTCTGGTTTCGCCGGTCAAAATGCGCAAGCCCATGGACTTCACCACGGTGAATGCCATCAGCAAGTTGCTTCGCGCTGTCATTGTTATTACCGCGGTGCTAACCGCATTGCAGACTCTGGGCTTTAGTATCTCGGGCGTTCTGGCCTTCGGCGGTGTCGGTGGTATCGCTGTCGGCTTTGCTGCAAAAGATTTGCTGGCGAACTTTTTTGGCGGTTTCATTATCCATCTGGATCGCCCTTTTAAAGTGGGGGACTGGATCCGCTCGCCAGACCGGAACATCGAAGGCACGGTGGAACACATCGGTTGGCGTTTAACGACCATTCGAACCTTTGATAAGCGCCCGCTTTACGTGCCGAACGCGGCCTTTACCGTAATAGCGGTGGAAAACCCGTCACGCATGACCAATCGCCGGATTTCCGAAACCATTGGTATCCGCTATGCGGATGTCGCTTCAATGAAAAGCATTGTCGATGACATTCGTGACATGCTTAAAAATCACGATGAGATTGATTCCAATCAGACCCTGATCGTGAACTTCCTGGCTTTTAGCGCCTCGACGCTCGACATCATGATTTACACCTTCACTAAAACAACCGACTGGGTGCGTTATCATGGCATCAAGGAAAATGTGTTGTTGAAAATCAGCGACATTATTGAAAGTCATGGTGCGGAAGTTGCCTTCCCGACGCGTACGTTGCATTTGCCCGAGGGGGTAACCGTTAACAATCAGGATGCGAAGGAAAAAGACGAAAAGCGCGGTGATAAGGCCGCCCGCGAAAATCCTGAGTATCGAGAAAACCAGGGTGAGGCTCAGTCCCGCGGCGATAGCGTAGGTTCTGGTGAAGGGGGTAGTTCTGATGGCGATTAATCGTCCTGTAGGCATTATTGGCGGCACGGGGCTGACCAAGCTCAGTGAACTCGAGATTCTGAGTAAAGAGGCCGACCGCAACCGCTGGGGAGAGCCCTCTGACGCCTTGGTTAAAGGTGTTCTGGGTGAGCAGCCGGTGGTGTTTTTGGCTCGTCATGGCAACCCGCACCGGATACCACCGCACCGGGTGAACTACCGGGCCAATCTGCAGGCGCTTTACGATGCGGGTGTTCGAACTGTGGTAGGCGTTAATGCGGTAGGCGGCATTCATCCGGCCATGGGGCCTGCTCATGTGGTGATTCCCCATCAGTTGATTGATTATACCTGGGGCCGCGCCAGTACCTTCTTCGAAGATGATTTGGAGGAGGTGACTCACATTGATTTTACTCATCCCTACGACCACGATGGCCGCACTTTGCTGATTGAATCAGCTGAAGCGTTGGGTCTCGAGTTCTCCGACTTCGGGGTTTATGGCGCGACACAGGGGCCGAGATTGGAAACGGCTGCGGAAATTCGTCGCCTCGAACAAGACGGTTGTGATCTGGTGGGAATGACCGGCATGCCAGAAGCTGTTTTGGCCGCAGAGCTGGGTATGCGGTATGTGTGCTTGGGTTTGGTGGTGAACTGGGCGGCTGGAAAGTCTGATCACATCATTACAATGGATGAGATTGAAGCGGCCATCGAGCAGGGCATGACAGGCGTCAAGCATATTCTGGAGCGCTCAATGGCCAAGCTGGGCGAGCTGGAACCTCTGTCTACAGTTTCCTGAAAAACACCAGCACGCCAATCGTGGGGGAGTCTATAAAGTGGATTTCCTCACTGCGCATGCGGCGGGTTTCCTTGATCCACGTAACCAACTCGGCAGGAGCAGGCTCGGCCACGACAGGCTGTGGCTTCTCGGCCATGTCAGCGATGGAGCTTGTTTTCTCTGCACCTGATGTTTCTGGGGAGCTGCTTGTTGCAACCGCAGGCGCACTCACTTCCGGTGCAGGGCCATCCTGCCAGTGGTTCAGGTGAACGCCCACGTGCAGGTAACGCTTTCGGTCGATTTCGATGTGCCCTTCCACCGCTTTTTGCTGTGCTCCGGTGAGCCAGTCGCCAACGGCTACTCTCATGGGGGAGCCATCGTAGTTCGGCGGGAAGCTCTGATACCAGCCTGCAGCGGCCAAAATGCGATAATTGCCGCTATTCTCTAAACGACTGGCGGCTCGGCCTAAGTGCAGCTCATTTCTAGCGGCCAGTTTCAGGTCTGACATGCGGCGCCCGCTGGCGTCTTCAACCCAAAGCGACTTCGCAACATTGCGTGAAGGCTCGATTTGCTTACCCGCCATTTGTTCTTCCACAGCAGCTGGGTCAACCAACCGTTGGAGAATGACGATTTCCGCTCGATAAAAGTCTTTTTGCCCATCCTGTGCCTGAGCGCTTGTCGCCGGCAGCAGCGTGAACGCAAGGGCCAATGCGGCGCCTGTCAGCAATGGTTTAGAAAAGCGTTTCGTGGCTTGCAAGTGTCTCACTCCGGCTAAATCAGGTTGGTTCAAGAAGCTTTGGCTTTTGAGTCTTGAGGGTCAAGCTCGGTCAACATGGCTGCGATGGCGTCGAGTTTACCACTGGTTGAGTCATCATTCAGCCGGAAGCGGAAGCTGTTGGCGCCTTCAAGCCGGAAAGTGTCGGGTGCGGATTGCACTTTTTTAACCAGAATCAACGGGTCTACCGGCGTGCTGGCTCCGAACTCTAAACGCACCCATTCCTTACCAGCGTCCACTTTATCAATGCCCAAGGCTTCCGCCATCAGGCGAAGCTGGGTTTGGCGCACCAGGTTTTTTGCGGGTTCCGGTAATAATCCGAAGCGGTCAATCATTTCTACCTGAAGTTCTTTTAATTCGGCTTCGTCTTTTACGCTGGCGATGCGTTTATAGAGCATCAGGCGGTTGTGAACGTCCGGCAGGTAGTCCTCTGGAATAATTGCCGGAATACGAAGGTTCATTTCCGTACCGTGGCTCAAAGGTAGTTCCGCATTGGGCGTGCGGCCCTCGCGAATGGCCTTTACGGCTTCGTCCAGCAATTGCATATAGAGGGTGAAGCCGATGCTTTCAATCTGTCCGCTTTGCTCCTCGCCCAGCAGCTCACCGGCCCCACGAATTTCCAGGTCGTGGGTGGCTAGCATGAAGCCGGCGCCAAGATCCTGAGCTTCTGAAATCGCGTCCAGTCGTTTTTTGGCGTCCGCCGAGATGCTTTTGGGTGGCGGTGTTAACAGATAGGCGTAAGCCTGGTGGTGTGAACGGCCAACCCGACCACGCAGCTGGTGCAGCTGGGCGAGGCCGAATTTGTCTGCTCGTTCAATGATGATGGTGTTGGCGCTGGGTACGTCGATACCGGTCTCGACAATGGTGGTGCATACCAGCACGTTGAAACGCTTGTGGTAGAAATCCGACATAACCTGTTCCAGCTGGCGCTCCCGCATTTGGCCGTGGCCAACGCCCACTCGGGCTTCCGGAATCAGGCGGCGAAGGTCTTCGGCGGTTTTCTCAATGGTGGACACGTCGTTATGCAGGAAGTACACCTGACCGCCCCGGAGGATTTCCCGAAGAATGGCTTCTTTGACCATGGCTTCGTCACGTTGGCGCACGAAGGTTTTAACCGAGAGCCGGCGAGCGGGTGGGGTGGCAATAATGGACAAATCCCGCAGGTGGCCCATGGCCATGTTCAAGGTTCTCGGAATTGGCGTGGCGGTGAGGTTAAGCATATCGACCTCGGCCCGGAGAGCTTTTAATTTCTCCTTCTGTTGAACGCCGAACCGGTGTTCTTCGTCAATAATGACCAGACCCAGGTTTTTGAATTTTACGTCGCCTTGAAGGAGTTTGTGAGTGCCTATCACGATATCGGCTTTGCCTTCCTCTATGGCGGACATCGCTTTACTGGTTTGCGTGCTGCTTCGAAAACGGCTCAGCAGTTCAATAGAAACCGGGGTATCCGAGAAACGGTCCCGGAAAGATTCATAATGCTGTTGGGCCAACAAGGTGGTTGGCACTAGTACGGCGACTTGTTTGCCAGACCAAGTGGCCAGAAAAGCTGCGCGCATGGCCACTTCGGTTTTGCCAAAGCCGACATCGCCGCACACCAGGCGATCCATGGGCTGCTCGCTGGTCATGTCTTCGAATACCGCTTGAATCGCAACCTGTTGGTCCGGGGTTTCTTCAAACGGGAAGCCTGCGGCAAAGGCGCGGTAGGCTTCTTTTGGATCTTCGAACTGGAAGCCTTTTCTGGCCTCACGGCGAGCGTACACGTCCAGCAATTCAGCTGCGGTGTCGCGAATTTTCTCCAGTGCTTTCTGCTTGGCGTTGCTCCAACGGTCTGTGCCTAGCTTATGCAGCGGTGCGTGTTCTTCATCGGTGCCGGCGTAGCGAGAAATCAGATGCAGGCTGGAAACCGGTACATACAGTTTCGAACCCCCGGCGTACTCCAGTGTCAGGAATTCATTGGATTCGCCGCCGGCACTGATGGTTTCCAATCCTTTATAGCGGCCTACGCCGTGGTCAATGTGCACGACCGGAGAGCCAATTCTGAGTTCAGAGAGGTCGCGGTAGCCAGCGTCGTCCACCTCGGTGGGTTTTTCCCGGCGCCGCCGCTGTAAAACTCGCTCACCAAACAGAGCGGTTTCAGTGATGAGCGCCAGATTCTGCTGGGGTAACACCATGCCCTGTTCCATCGGGGCAACGGTAATCGCCAGGCTGATGTCGTTTTTGGCGAGAAATTCCTGCCAGCTGGCCACGGTGCTCAGTCTCAGCTTTTGGCTCTCGAGGTTTTCAATCAGTGCTTCGCGACGACCTGAAGACTCGGCGCAAATAAGCACGCGGCCGGGGAAATCGTTGAGAAAGCGTTTCAGTCGCCCGGCCGGGTCGGCCGCGCGGCCGTCCATCGCGATGTCGGGCAGGGCATCGGCAGCGCAATTGGCGGTACCTGCCCCCGACATAGATTCAGGGCTGCACGTCACTCGAGGGTAACGTTTTAACTGGCCAAAGACTTCGTCTTGCAAAAGGAAGAGCTCGGCGGGGGGAAGAATCGGTCGCAAGCGATCGTGCCGGCGGTCTTCGTGGCGTGCGCGGGTTTCGGAATCGAATGCCTGAACTGCATCGTTCAGGCCATCTTCCGTGAATACCAATGTTGAGGCTGGCAGGTAGTCAAAGAGCGTTGCGGTTTGCTCGAAGAACAACGGCAAATAATATTCGATTCCGGGTGGTGTGATGCCGTTGCTGACATCCTGATAAACCGGTGAGTCTTTATCCGAGTTAGGGAAGTGCTCAAACCACCGGTTGCGAAACCCGGAGCGTGCCTCTTTGTGCCACGGGAATTCGTGGGCGGGCAGCAGCTCGATCTGCTCAATGCGGTCGATCGAGCGCTGGGTTTCCGGGTCGAAGGTTCTCAGGGTTTCGATTTCATCGTCGAACAGGTCGATCCGGTAGGGCAGGTTGGAACCCATCGGGTAAATGTCGAGAATGGCGCCTCGAACCGCGTATTCACCGTGCTCGTAGACGTTCTCTGCATGGTGGTAGCCGGCAGCTTCTAACTGCATGCGCCAGTTATCTATATTCAGAGTCTGGCCGGTTTTCAGCAGTAAGGTGTTGCCTTGCAAATAGCTGGGAGGAGCTAGCCTATGCATGAGGGTGCGCGCCGGGACAATCAAAATGCCGTGATCGGTTGATGGCAGACGGTGCAGGGTGCGAATGCGCCGCGAGGTAATGTCCTGGTGGGGTGAAAAAAGGTCGTAGGGCAGGGTTTCCCAGTCAGGCAACGATAACAGTTCCAGCCCATCGTCAGAGAGGGTCGCGCCGTCTTCCTCGGGTGGCAGGCTGAGGAAAAACCGAACCGCTTGCTCCAGTCGGATGGCCTCATCGGTGCTTCTGGTAACGACTAGCGTCAGGCCTTTGTGGCTTCTTGCGCTTTCACAAATTGCGAGAGCCTGGCTGCAACCCTGCAGTTGCCCCCATTTTCTGTGATCTGCGGCCTGCGCGGGTGCTGCAGGTGCAATCAGCGTGATGTTCGCAAAGGTGTTGGTTGAACCTTGAGCCATGGGCTTGGCCATCTCCTGATTTGAAGCGTCTGGGAACCGAAAGCGCATCATTCTATCGCTCAGGGATTGCAGTGTCATGGTCGCCGCTTGTTATAGGGATACACAAAGCCATTTGCCGTGAGGCTCGTTAAGTTGGATAATGTGCGCCACAAAATTACTCCCCCTGTGCTAAACGAGGTTTCAACCGTGAGTCACGACAAGATCAACCAGCATCTGTCCAACTGGACTGAACGAGAGTCCACCGCGGAAGCGATGATTCCGCTGATCGGCCGCCTTTACCGTAAAAACAATGTAGTAACATCTGTTTACGGTCGTTCGATCATTAACCAGTCTGTGATCGATATCCTGCGGGCTCACCGTTTCGTTCGCCAGGTTGAAGATAGCGAACTGTCTGTGCATGACACCATGCCGATCCTGCAAGAGATGGATAAGCTGAATCTGGGCCGTGCTCACGTTGATATCGGTAAGCTTGCGGTCAAGTTCAAAGATGAAGGCGGTGACCTTGTTGAGTTTCTGAAGCGCGAGATCGGCCCTATTGTTGGTGAGTACGAAGCGCAGTCCGAGCAAGACGCCAACAACGACACCAAAGACGTGGTTCTGTACGGTTTCGGTCGTATTGGTCGTCTTCTGGCTCGCATCCTGATCGAAAAGGCAGGTGGCGGTAACAACCTGCGTCTGCGCGCGATCGTCGTGCGTCAGGGCGGTGCTGAAAACGATCTCGAGAAGCGCGCCAGCTTGCTGCGTCGTGACTCTGTGCACGGGCCTTTCAATGGTTCTATCACCGTTGATGAAGAAAACTCTGCCCTGATCGCTAACGGCAACTTCATCAAAGTGATCTACTCTGGTGGTCCTGATCAGGTGGATTACACCGAATACGGTATCGACAACGCCATCGTTGTGGATAACACCGGTATCTGGCGTGATGAAGCTGGCCTTGGTCTGCACCTGAAGTCCAAAGGTGTTAGCCGGGTGATTCTGACGGCGCCGGGTAAGGGCGACATCAAGAACATAGTTTACGGTATCAACAACGATTGGATCACCGAAGACGACAAGATTCTGTCTGCTGCTTCTTGCACCACTAACGCCATCACCCCTGTATTGAAGGCGATCAACGACGAGTTCGGTATTGAAGACGGTCACGTTGAAACCGTTCACTCGTACACCAACGACCAGAACCTGATCGACAACTACCACAAAGGCAGCCGTCGCGGTCGTAGTGCAGCATTGAACATGGTTATCACTGAAACAGGCGCGGCTAAAGCGGTTGCGAAAGCTCTGCCTGAGTTGAAGGGCAAATTGAGCGGCAACGCGATCCGTGTTCCGACTCCGAACGTTTCCATGGCGATCCTGAACCTGAACCTGAAGTCTGATGTAGACGTGGAAAAGGTGAATGAATACCTGCGTGAAATGGCTCTGCACTCTGAGCTGCAAAAGCAGATCGACTTTGTGAATTCGCCAGAAGTGGTTTCAACCGACTTCGTAGGCTCGCGTCACGCGGGTGTGGTTGACGCTCAGGCGACCATCGCCAACGGCAAGCGCCTGATTCTGTACGTATGGTACGACAACGAATTCGGCTACAGCGCTCAGGTTATCCGTTGCGTTAACCAGATGGCTGGCGTTGATTACCCGATCTTCCCGAAGCGCGCACGCGACTAAGGTCGTAGTTCGGCTCGAGAGAGGCGGAAAGGAAAGCCCCGGTAACGAGAGTTGCCGGGGCTTTTTTGTATATTTTGGCATCAAAAGCATATTGGTTACCGGTGGAAATAGGTTTCCGTAATCTCTATAATTGGCGCGATTTTGGGTGTGTCTTGCTCCGCGGTACGTTTCTCAGGAGTTGGGCGTTTAAGAATCCACAGAATAGTTTCTGATGACTGGATGAGGCTAATGATCAAGATCAAAAAAGGCCTGGATCTTCCCATCAGCGGCGCTCCCGAACAGACCATTACCGATGGCAAGCCGATTCGCCACGTGGCGCTTATTGGCTTTGACTATCACGGCATGAAGCCGACTATGGCTGTAAAAGAAGGGGACCGTGTTAAGCGCGGTACGCTGCTGTTCACGGATAAGAAGACCGAAGGCGTTCGTTACACTTCACCGGCTGCCGGTGTGGTGAAAGAAGTTAATCGCGGTGAGCGTCGAGTATTTCAATCTGTTGTCATCGAGATCGATGGTGACGAGGCTGAAACCTATGCCCGCTACAACGACTCGGATCTCGCCGGCCTGGAACGCCAGCAAGTAGTCGATAACCTTGTTGAATCCGGTTTGTGGACAGCGTTCCGCACTCGTCCGTACAGCAAGGTTCCGGCTATCGACTCTGCTCCGAACTCCATTTTTGTGTCAGTGATGGACACCAATCCGCTAGCGGCGGACCCTGCGGTGATCATTGGCGAGAACAGTCAGGCTTTTGAAAAAGGTTTGACCATTATCTCTCGCCTCACTAACGGTAAGGTATTCGTTACGGGTAAACCGGGCACTAACGTGTCTGTGCCGAAAGCCGACAACATCGAAGTGCATCAGTTTGATGGTGTACATCCTGCCGGCAACGTGGGAACCCACATCCATTATTTGGACCCGGTTTCCGCCAACAAGACCGTCTGGTCAATCAATTACCAAGACGTGATCGATATCGCCAAGCTGTTCGAAACCGGTGAAGTACCGGTTGAGCGCATCGTGGCTATCGGTGGCCCGAAAGCTCTGAAGCCTCGCCTCGTTCGTACCCGTTTGGGTGCCAGCTTGCCTGAGCTTCTGGACGGTGAAGTAGCAACCGATTGCGAGATCCGTGCGATCTCCGGTTCTGTCTTCGGTGGCCGTCGTGGTGATGGTCCTTGTGCCTACCTGGGCCGGTTTGCCAACCAAGTGTCTGTTCTGGAAGAGGGCTTTAAGCGCCACTTCATGGGCTGGTTGACCCCGGGTGCCAACAAGTTCTCCGTACTGAACATCTACTTGTCCAAGCTGATGGGCGGCAAGCGCTTCGACTTCACCACCACCACCAACGGTAGTGAACGCGCGATGGTCCCCGTTGGTGCCTATGAGCAGGTGATGCCGCTGGATATTCTGCCAACTCAGTTGCTGCGTGCGCTGATTGTTGGTGATACCGAAGTGGCTCAGAAGCTGGGCGCTCTGGAACTGGACGAAGAAGATCTCTCCCTGTGCACCTTTGTGTGTCCGGGTAAATATGAATACGGTCCGATTCTCCGCGAGAACCTGACCCGAATCGAGATCGAGGGCTAACAAGATGTCTATCAGACAGTATCTCGATGGTATCGAGCATCACTTTGAGAAAGGTGGCAAGTGGGAGCGCTGGTACGCGCTGTACGAAGCTGCCGACACTATTTTCTACACGCCCGGATCGGTAACCAAGACAACTTCTCACGTACGTGATGGTGTTGATCTTAAGCGCATCATGATCACCGTGTGGTTGTGTGCGTTCCCGGCGATGTTCTTCGGTATGTGGAATATTGGCTATCAGGCCAACAATTTCCTGGCCGCTAACCCGGACGCTTTTGTAGGCGACGGTGGTCTGCGTACCGCATTTATTCAAGCTCTCGCCGTTACAGGTGCTGGAGCTGGCCTGTGGGACAACTTCGTATACGGGATGGCTTACTTCATTCCGGTATATGCGGTGACCTTCATTGTGGGCGGTTTCTGGGAAGTTCTGTTTGCAACCGTGCGTCGTCACGAAGTAAACGAAGGCTTCTTCGTAACGTCTATCCTGTTCGCATTGATTTGCCCGCCTTCCATTCCTCTTTGGCAGGTGGCTCTGGGCATCACCTTCGGCGTTGTGATCGGTAAAGAAGTCTTTGGCGGTACTGGCAAAAACTTCCTGAACCCGGCGCTGACGGGTCGTGCGTTCCTTTACTTTGCGTATCCGGCTCAGATTTCCGGCGACACCGTATGGACGGCTGTTGACGGTTTCAGCGGAGCGACTGCGCTAAGCGTAGCGGCCAGCGAAGGTATGGAAGTGTTGAACCAGCAGATCGGCTGGATGAACGCGTTCGTCGGGACCATTCAAGGTTCTATGGGTGAAACCTCCACAATTGCTGTGCTGATTGGCGGCTTGGCACTGATCGCCATGCGTATTGCCAGCTACCGCATTGTTGGGGGCGTGCTGATCGGCATGATTGCTATGTCTCTGCTGCTGAACCTGGTTGGATCTGAAACCAACAACATGTTTGCCGTACCGCCGCACTGGCATCTGGTAATGGGTGGTTTTGCCTTCGGTATGATGTTCATGGCAACAGATCCGGTTTCAGCGTCTATGACCAACACCGGCCGCTGGTGCTTCGGCATTCTGGTGGGTGTAATGACCGTCCTTATCCGCGTAGTTAACCCTGCGTTCCCGGAAGGCATCATGTTGGCGATTCTGTTTGCTAACCTGTTTGCTCCGTTGATGGATCATTACGTGGTTCAAGCAAACATCAAACGGAGGCTTGCTCGTGGCTAAAGCTAAAGAAACTGTCTCCAGAACGCTGATCGTTGCACTGGTACTGAGTATCGTATTCTCTGTGGTGGTTTCTACCGCAGCGGTATCGCTCCGTCCGGCTCAGGTTAAAAACCAGAACCTGGACATCAAGTCCAACATTCTGGCAGCAGCCGGTATGCTGGAAACCGGCGCAAGCGCTGATCAGATCGAGGAACGCTTTGAACTGTTCGACGTTCGCCTGGTTGATCTTGAAACCGGTGATTTCGTAGAGCCTTCTGCCGTCGGTGTAGAAGATCCTATGAAGTACGACATGTATAAAGCGGCTTCTGACCCGAAATTGAGCACTAACATTCCATCCTCCGAAGACCAGGCGGGCATTAAGCGCCGCCCGAACATCGCAAAGGTATACACCTTGAGCGAAAACGGAGATCTGGTTCGAGTGGTTCTGCCAGTACACGGATACGGCCTGTGGTCTACCTTGTACGGTTTCGTGTCTCTTGAAGGTGATTTGAATACCATCGAAGGGCTTGGTTTCTACGCTCACGCAGAAACCCCGGGTCTCGGTGGTGAAGTGGACAACCCCCGCTGGAAGCAGCAGTGGGTGGGTAAGGAACTGTACGGCGACGACCCGACCGAGCCTCAAATCAAGCTGGTCAAAGGTGGAGTTGGTGCGGATGCCAAGAACAAAGAGCACAAAATTGATGCTCTTTCAGGCGCCACACTCACCAGCCGCGGTGTTGAACAACTGGTCAACTACTGGATGGGCGACCGTGGCTACGCGCCGTTCCTCAAGAAACTTCGTGAAGGGGAGGTCTGATCATGGCTGAAGCAAGCGCCAAACAGGTTCTTTTCGAACCGATATTCAGTAACAACCCGATCGGGCTGCAGATCCTTGGTATTTGTTCAGCGCTCGCCGTAACCACGAGCATGAGCGTCACCATCGTTATGTGCTTGTCGGTTATTGCGGTTACCGCGTTTTCGAACCTGGCCGTATCGCTGGTACGTACCCAGATTCCGGGCAGTATCCGGATCATCGTACAGATGACTATCATTGCCTCTCTGGTAATCGTGGTAGACCAGATCCTCAAGGCCTATGCCTACGAAATCAGTAAGCAATTGTCGGTTTTCGTTGGACTGATCATTACTAACTGTATCGTTATGGGTCGTGCCGAAGGTTTTGCCATGAAGAATGGCCCTTGGTTGAGCTTCGTGGACGGTATCGGTAACGGTCTTGGCTACTCGGTCATGCTGTTGTTCGTTGCTTTCTTCCGTGAGCTGCTGGGCGCAGGTTCTTTGTTCGGTGTTACCTTGCTGACTCCGGTTAACGAAGGCGGCTGGTACATCACTAACGGCTTGTTGCTGTTGCCACCCAGTGCGTTCTTCATCATTGGTTTGGCGATCTGGGGTCTTCGTACCTGGATGCCTGAGCAGGTTGAAGAGCCGGACTACAAGATGTCCCGTCACACCCATAAGGAGGCGTTCTGATGGAGCACTATATCAGCCTGCTTCTCAAGGCAATTTTCATTGAGAACATGGCGCTCGCGTTCTTCTTGGGTATGTGTACGTTCCTGGCCATCTCCAAGAAAGTTGAAGCTGCTACCGGTTTGGGTATCGCGGTAATTGTTGTACTGACGTTGACCGTTCCGGTGAACAACCTCATTTACAACAACATTCTGCGTGAAGGTGCGCTGGCGTGGGCCGGTCTGCCTGAGGTTGATCTGAGCTTCCTCGGCCTGATCACTTACATCGGTGTTATTGCGGCCATTGTTCAGATCATGGAAATGATTCTGGATAAATACATTCCGGCGCTTTACTCCGCGCTGGGTGTGTTCCTGCCATTGATCACGGTGAACTGCGCCATCATGGGTGCGGCACTGTTCATGGTAGAGCGTGATTACACCTTCAGTGAAAGTGTGGTTTACGGCTTTGGTGCTGGTGTTGGCTGGGCGTTGGCAATCGTTGCCCTGGCTGGTATCCGCGAGAAGCTCAAGTACAGCGATGTTCCGGAAGGCCTGCGTGGCTTGGGGATCACCTTCATTACTGTTGGTTTGATGTCCCTTGGCTTTATGTCCTTTTCAGGGATTTCCCTGTAATTCACCCGGTGATTCGGTTTAACGAAAAGGCGAGACCATGTATACAGAAATAATACTCGGCGTGGTCATGTTCACCGTTATCGTTCTGGCGCTCGTTGCGGTCATCCTCGCAGCGAGATCCAAACTGGTAAGCACCGGTGATGTGACCATCGAAATCAATGACGACCCGGAACACACCGTGAAAACGGAAGCCGGTGGCAAACTGTTGGGCACCCTGGCAGGCAGTGGTATCTTCTTGTCCTCCGCTTGCGGCGGCGGCGGTACCTGTGCCCAGTGTAAGTGTAAAGTTCTGGACGGCGGCGGCGCGATGCTGCCGACTGAAAAGACACACTTCACCAACCGTGAAGAAAAAGAAGGCTGGCGTTTGTCGTGTCAGGTTCCTGTTAAGCAGGACATGAAGATCGAAGTGCCAGAAGAATTCTTTGGCGTGAAGAAGTGGGAATGCGAAGTCATTTCTAACCACAACGTGGCCACTTTCATCAAAGAATTGGTATTGAAGCTTCCGGAAGGCGAGGAAGTAGACTTCCGAGCTGGTGGTTACGTGCAGTTGGAGTGCCCTCCTTACGAAATCAATTTCAAAGATTTCGCTATCGAGGAAGAGTTCCACGAAGATTGGGACAAGCACGACATCTGGCGTTATAAGGCGATCAATAAAGAAGAAACTATCCGGGCCTATTCCATGGCGAACTACCCGGAAGAAAAGGGTCTTCTTAAGTTCAACATCCGTATCGCTACACCGCCTCCTGGCACCGACCACCCACCAGGCATCATGTCGAGCTACGTGTTCAACCTGAAGCCGGGTGACAAGGTTACCGTTATGGGGCCGTTCGGTGAGTTCTTCGCCAAGAAGACAGATGCTGAAATGGTGTTTGTTGGTGGTGGTGCGGGTATGGCGCCTATGCGTTCCCACATCTTTGACCAGCTCAAGCGCCTGAAGTCGAAGCGTAAGATCAGCTTCTGGTACGGTGCACGAAGTGTTCGCGAGATGTTCTACGTTGAAGACTTCGACGGCTTGGCCGAAGAGAACGAAAACTTCGAGTGGCATGTTGCGTTGTCTGATGCACTGCCAACCGATAATTGGGAAGGCCCGACCGGGTTCATCCACAACGTGTTGTACGATAACTATCTGAAGGACCATCCGGCGCCTGAAGATTGTGAGTTCTACATGTGTGGGCCTCCAATCATGAACGCGTCGGTCATCAAGATGTTGAAAGACCTTGGTGTAGAAGATGAAAACATCATGCTGGATGACTTTGGAGGTTAATTAGCTCAAATGACATCCCGCATGTATGAACCCGTCAGGGTGGTTATGGCCAGCGTCATTATGACGCTGGCTGTGGCCGCCCTGGCGGGTTGCTCGTTTCAGGAAGAAGAAAAAGTCTGGGAGATTTCTGGTGGGATCTTCGGGACGACTTATCACATCAATGTCGTATTGCCGGAAGACAACGCCAGGCTTAACGTATTGGCGCAGAGTATCCAGGCGGAGTTGGAGCAGGTTGACAGCGCTATGTCTACCTGGAAGCAGGATTCAGAACTTTCGAAGTTGAATCGAAAACCGAATCAGGCTGACTGGACAACACTTTCCGCGCCACTGTTTGAAGTGATTCAACGTGCCCAGGAAATATCTGCCCAGACGGATGGGGCCTTCGATGCCACCATTGGTCCGGTGGTTAATCTTTGGGGATTTGGCCCGGATGCCCGGCCAGAGCACATTCCCTCCGATGAAGAACTGGAAAACCTGCTGAGTGTCACCGGGTGGGAATTCCTGGAGCTGGACAAAGAATCCTCGGCTATTCGCAGTACACATCCTCAGTACATCGACCTGTCGGGCATTGCTAAGGGCTATGGTGTGGATGTCGTCGCCCGCTACCTCGACAGCCAAGGTGTTCCAGCCTACCTTGTGGAGATAGGCGGTGAGGTGCGTACCCGTGGCCGTAAGCCCGATGGCGAAGTCTGGCGATTGGCGGTGGAGACCCCTTCGGAGCAAGCCCGACAAGTAAATGTGGTGGTGGCGCTGGATCAGAAATCCATGGCAACTTCCGGTGACTATCGGAACTACTACGAATCGGAAGGGCATCGATATTCGCATACAATTGATCCAGATACCGGTAGGCCGATTGAACATCGGTTAGCATCGGTGACGGTGATTTCGGATGACTGCATGACGGCTGATGCATTAGCAACGGCCTTTAATGTCATGGGGTTCGAGCGGGCAATGAGTCTGGCGACCCGAGAAAATATTCCGGCGTATTTTATTGTAAGGGGTGAAGCTGGATTTGACGTGCACAGCACGCCGGCGTTTTCGTCTTACGTTGTCCAGTAAAGGGGGCAGATATGAGTACCTTTTTGTTAGTTTTGGCGATTGTGGTTTTACTGATGGTGGGTATGTCCGTTGGTGTTATCTTCGGCCGTAAGCCAATCAGCGGCACTTGCGGTGGCATTGGTGCACTCGGCATCAGTTCTTCTTGTGATATTTGTGGTGGTAACACCCAGAAGTGTGAAGAGAGTCGTACTGACTCTGCAGAGCCAGCGAAAGCAGAAAATCTGGCTTACGATGCCAGCAAAATTGATAAGTAACAGCAAGCGAACACACACTCAATAATTAAAGCTACGCTCACGAGACGTAGATAAGGAGATACTGCGCGCATGGCAGAACATCATTACGACGTTGTTGTGATCGGCGCCGGCCCCTCGGGTGAAGGGGCGGCGATGAACGCGGCTAAGCACAATAAGCGCGTTGCGATCATTGAAGACAAGGCCACGGTAGGGGGTAACTGTACTCATTGGGGAACCATTCCTTCCAAGGCGCTGCGTCATTCTGTTAAGCAGATCATTACGTTTAACACGAACCAGATGTTCCGGGACATCGGTGAACCTCGGTGGTTCTCATTTCCTCGTGTTCTGCAAAGTGCTCAGAAGGTCATTGGTAAGCAGGTCAAATTACGCACGCAGTTTTACTCCCGAAACCGGGTCGATCTGATTAACGGCCGTGCCGCATTTCTGGACAAGAACCGCTTGGAAATTCGTGGTCATAAATCGGTAGAAACCATCCACTTCAAGCAGGCCATCATTGCAACCGGTTCGCGCCCTTATCTGCCGCCCGATGTGGATTTCCGTCACCACCGGATTTACAACTCCGACTCCATTCTGAATCTGTCTCATACTCCGCGCACCTTGATCATCTATGGTGCTGGCGTGATCGGCTCCGAATACGCGTCAATCTTTGCGGGCTTGGGGGTGAAGGTAGATTTGATCAATCCGGGCAGTCGGCTGCTGTCGTTCCTGGATGACGAGATTTCGGACGCGCTCAGCTACCACCTGAGAAACAACGGTGTGCTGGTTCGCCACAATGAGCAGTACGAAACCGTCAAAGGGGACGACCACGGTGTGGTGGTCACGCTGCAATCCGGTAAAAAAATCCGGGCAGATGCGTTCCTGTGGTGTAACGGCCGCAGTGGCAATACCGATAACCTGGGGCTCGACAAAGTCGGGCTTGAGCCGAACAGCCGTGGCCAGTTGTCGGTAGACGATCATTACCGCACCGAGGTAGAGCATATCTACGCGGTGGGCGACGTGATCGGCTGGCCAAGCTTGGCAAGTGCGGCCTACGACCAGGGGCGTTCAGCTTCTTCTGATGTGGTGCAGGATGAGTACTTCCGTTTCGTGGATGATGTGCCGACCGGCATTTACACCATCCCTGAAATCAGCTCCGTTGGTAAAACCGAGCGCGAGCTGACTGAAGCGAAAGTGCCCTACGATGTGGGGCAGGCGTTTTTCAAAGACCTGGCTCGTGCACAGATTACCGGCGAAGCCGTGGGCATGCTGAAGCTGTTGTTCCACAGGGAAACGCGGGAAATTCTGGGTATCCACTGCTTTGGTGACCAAGCGGCCGAGATCGTACACATCGGCCAGGCCATTATGAATCAGGAAGGGGAGGCAAACTCCCTGAACTACTTCATTAACACCACCTTTAACTACCCGACCATGGCGGAAGCCTACCGGGTAGCTGCACTGAACGGCCTGAATCGGATCTTCTGATTCAGGCCGAGTCCCGGGCGGCCAGTTACGATTCTGGCTGCTCGGTTTCTTGGGCAGTTAAGGTCATTAACGAGTTAGCCCGATTATCGAAGTACATTCGAGTGCTGGTCGGGAAATCGGTGATGATGCTGTCCACTCCCATCTCCTCCAGGCTGAGCATGTCGTGTATGCGGTTTACCGTCCACGCAGAGACGTGCATATTGCGTTTGTGAGCGGTATCGATCATCTCCTTGCTGAGAATTCGCCAATTCGCACAAAAGTATTCGCAGCCCAGAGAGCTGGCTATTTTTAGCGGTTTGGGAAACTTCCGCTCAGCCACCAGTCCCAGACGAATGTTCTTGTCTCGCCGGCGGATTTCACGCAGAAACCAAGGGTCTGTCGAAGTGATGGCTGCTGTTTGATACAGGTTACGCCGCTGAATGATTTCGGTCAGCCGGTTGCACAGAATGTTGAGCCGGTCCCGGTTGTCTTTCTTCACCTCGAGCTGAAGGTGCTCCAGATCTGCCAGTTGATCCAGTAAGGTTTCAAGAGCCGGAATGCCCGTAGGGTGAGGCCACGAGCTGGTGTTTCGCCGGGCATCCATCTGGCTGAGTTCTTGCGCGGTGAATTTGCTGATGCCACCTTTCTGGCCTGTGGTGCGGTCTACGGTTAAATCGTGTACCAAGACCGGTATGCCGTCTTTTGATAATGCCAAATCAAGCTCGAAGTGCCGTACACCTTGACGGTAGGCATGAAGAAACCCGGGCAGGGTGTTTTCAGGGGCCTCACCTTTGGCCCCGCGGTGACCATAAATGATCATTCTGTAGCGTTATCCTTTAATCGTTTGTAGATAGCCTGGCGCTTCTTCCAGGTGTCATGGCATAACTGGATGTCTTCCAGATAGGCCGGTAATTCATTCATTAGAAGGGCCTGAGGGCCGTCTACCAAGGCTTTCTCGGGTTTCGGGTGGAAGTCTACCAGCACCATATTGGCGCCGGCGATAACGCCCTGAGCGGTGGCGTGCATAACATCGAGAATGCCGTCCGGAGAATGCTGACGGGTACCAACGGAATGAGACGGGTCGACGCAGACCGGCATCCTCGTTAGTCGTTTCACTGCCGGAACGTGGGCAAAATCGACCATGTTGCGGTGTGGCTGGCCCGCTTCGGTTTTCATACCGCGCAGACAGAAGATCACGTTGGCGTTACCTTCGCTTGCCAGATATTCCGCAGCATTCAACGATTCATTCAGGGTGATCCCGAAGCCCCGCTTTAACAGAACCGGGTAGGTGCTTTGGCGGCCAATGGCTTTCAGAAGTTCAAAGTTCTGGGTGTTGCGGGTGCCCACTTGCAGCATAACGCCGGTGGGCCGGCCCAGTTTTTCCAGGCAGGTATCAATTTCTTCGATGTGGCTTTCATGGGTGATCTCCATCGCGACCACTTTAATGCCATGCTTACCGGCTTTCTCGAACACCCAAGGCAAACAGCCTTTGCCGTGCCCCTGGAACGAGTACGGGTTGGTTCTGGGTTTGTAGGCGCCCATGCGCGTACATACCTGGCCATTCTCTTCCAGCGCCTTCATCATGATTTCGACGTGTTCAGGCACATCCACGGCACACAAACCGGCAAAGACATTCAAATTGTTCTGGTTAAAGTCGACACCGTTGTAGTTGAACCCGCTTTGGCGATTATCGTCCTTATGCCGCCCCAGAATGCGGTAGTCCTCGGATATCCGGATGGCCCGCTCAACCGCCGGTAACGCCTCGATCTCGTCTTTATCCAGCGGCTTTGTGTCGCCAAGCAGATAGATTTCGGTCAGCCGCTGACTGGCACCTTGAACCTCGTGAACCCGCAGACTCACGCCGGGCAGATTTTCCAGGTAGTGCATGGTCTGGCGGTAAGCTTCGCTATTCAGCTCAGTATTCGGGTGAAGAATGGCTAACATGATGAAATCCTCGATTTAACGGGCGATCACTGGCGCTACCGGCACAAGCCGTAACCTACGCAGCGTTGGCCTGCTGACGTACCTGGTTTTCCAATTCAATCTGGTCGGCTGAGAACCGGCGAATGCCATCGGCCAGCTTCTCGGTAGCCATGGCGTCTTCGTTGGATTCCCATCGGAACAGTTTTTCGTCAACCGGACCGATAACATCACTGCTCGCGGCGGTTTCGGCTTTGAGCTTTTGGGTTAACGGCCCGTTGTCATCCTGGAGCTGCTGCAACAGAGCGGGGCTAATGGTCAGGCGGTCGCAGCCGGCCAGCATTTCAATTTCCCCGGTATTTCGGAAACTCGCCCCCATCACTACCGTGTTGAAGCCGTGGGCTTTGTAGTAATTGTAGATCCGGGTAACGGATTGTACGCCGGGATCTTCTTCGGACGGGTAGCTATCGCGGCCAGAATTGGCTAAATGCCAGTCCAGAATTCGGCCGACAAAGGGTGAAATGAGATGGGCCCCGGCTTGAGCGCAGGCAACGGCCTGCACGAATGAGAACAGCAGTGTCAGGTTGCAGCGAATGCCTTCTTTTTCAAGCTGCTCGGCGGCCAGAATGCCTTCCCAGGTTGAGGCGATTTTGATCAGAACCCGACTGGTATCGACCCCTTGCTGATCGTAAAGTTCGATGATTCGGCGTGCACGCTTTAGCGTCGCAGCGGTATCGAACGACAGGCGGGCATCAACTTCAGTGGATACCACGCCCGGGATAAGCTCCAGAATTTCTTTGCCTGCCAGTACCGCCAGCATGTCGGTTGCCAGTGTCAATTGATCGGCCGAAGAGCCGCCTTGACGGGTGGCCATCATAATGGCGTTGTCCAGCATGGGGCGATAAGCATCCGACGCCGCTGCCTTTAGAAGCAGGGACGGGTTGGTGGTTGCATCTTGTGGCCGCCACTGGGCAATGGCGTCGAGGTCGCCGGTGTCGGCAACCACCGTTGTCATGGTTTTCAATTGGTCTAGCTTGTTCGTCATTCGTGCTGTCGTCCGCATTGATAGTTGTTATTGAAGTGTTCGGCTCCGGAACACTTTAGTAACCTCTACAATAACGGCAGCTTACAACAGGAACAAGACAACTAAAGGCTGTGACCGTTAGTTTTCCAAAACCGCTTCTGGCTCTCGCACTTTCGCAAGTGCTTGTTCCACTACTTCCAGCCCCGAGCCCGGCTTGTTGGCATTTTCACTTAAGTGACGCCGGAATTGCCGGCCGCCCGGCATGCCCAAAAACAGGCCCATTATGTGGCGGGTAATGTGGGTGAGGTAAACGCCGCGGTCCAGTTCTTTCTGAATGAACGGGAACATCGCACGCAGGGCATCGTGGCGGCTGGTGACTGGGGCTTCTTCGCCGAAAAACTCGGGGTCTACTTCAGTTAGCAGCCAAGGGTTATGGTATGCCTCCCGGCCCAGCATGACGCCGTCGGTATGGCGAAGATGGTCGTGGCATTCTTCGATGGTTTTGATGCCACCGTTGATGATGATCTCGAGTTCCGGATAGGTCTGCTTTAAACGGTACACCCAATCGTACTTCAGCGGGGGAATGTCGCGGTTCTCTTTCGGGCTGAGCCCTTCGAGAATGGCAATGCGGGCGTGGGCAATGAACGTGTTGCAACCGGCGGCTGACACCTTCTCGATAAACTCGCACAACTCTTCCCAGGATTCACGGCCATTGATGCCAATCCGGTGTTTAACGGTCACCGGTAGGTTGGTAGCTGCTTTCATCGCCGCCACACCTTCGGCGACCTTATCCGGGTGCCCCATCAGGCACGCGCCGATCATGTTGTTTTGAACCCTGTCGCTCGGGCAGCCCACGTTCAGATTTACCTCACTGAAGCCGTACTCCTCAGCAAGCGTTGCACATTTCGCTAACTCATCCGGATTGCTGCCGCCCAGCTGCAACGCTAGCGGGTATTCAGCCGGGTCGTGGCGAAGAAAGCGCTGAGTGTCTCCGTGAATCAACGCGCCTGTGGTCACCATTTCGGTATACAGAAGTGCGCGGCGACTGAGAATACGCGCCAAATAGCGAAAGTGAGGCGTGGTCCAATCCATCATCGGGGCAATGGAAAAGCGCCGGGATGGCTCTGGCCCAGTGTTTTTGGGAGGTGTTTGATCGATCATTAAATGCTCAGGGTTGCCCGTTTGAGATGACAATTCTATCAGGAAATCGGCCCGATTGATTGAGGGGATGCCCTTAGTCGCAGTGCCTGTGAGAACGATTCAATTTTATTGAACAGTACGGTCAAAACGTTCCGTTTTCATTGTTCATGCCCCGTGACTATGGTGAATCCATCGAACAGCGCAGTTGAATCGAATCAAGAGGAGGTCCTGCAATGATTGAACTTAGACCCCATAAAGAACTGGGCGGAGCGCATCACGGTTGGCTCGACACTCGTCACCATTTTTCATTTGCCGAGTACTACGACCCGAACCGGATGAACTGGGGAAACCTGCGAGTGTGGAATGACGACACCATCGCACCCCATTCGGGCTTTCCGCGCCATCCGCACCGCGACATGGAAATTATCACCTATGTTCGCAAAGGTGCCATTACGCACCAGGATAGCCTTGGCAATCGTGGCCGCACTGAAGCGGGCGATGTGCAGGTGATGAGTGCGGGCACCGGTATAGCGCATAGCGAGATGAACGAAGAAGACGAGACTACACAGATCTTCCAGATCTGGATCATGCCAAACGAAACCGGATTGCCACCCGCATGGGGCGCAAAACCGTTTCCAAAGGGTGATCGAAGCGGCTCGTTCGTCACGCTGGCCAGCGGTTTGCCGGAAGATAAAGATGCTCTTCCGATTCGTACAGATGCTCGTATGGTTGCAGCTACACTGGAAGCGGGCCAGAGCACTGAGTACCGAATTGCTTCTGGTCGAAAGGTCTACCTTGTACCGGCTACAGGCCAGATCAAGGTAAACGGTGTTGTAGCCAATGCCGGTGATGGCGTGGCGATTCGCGATGAAGAGGTATTGACCGTCAGCGCGAACGAAGACAGTGAAAT
Source organism: Marinobacter litoralis (assembly GCF_003336705.1). Classification (GTDB taxonomy): domain Bacteria; phylum Pseudomonadota; class Gammaproteobacteria; order Pseudomonadales; family Oleiphilaceae; genus Marinobacter; species Marinobacter litoralis. The sequence goes on from NZ_QMDL01000001.1 coordinate 644,057, forward strand.
CGTGTTGGTAGATGTGGCGTAAGCAAGGCGACTTGCTTTCACTTGGGGAGAGACTCTCTCCCCGGTTTTAAATTTGCTCTGAAGTTGTATAACGAGACGAAAAAGGGGAATTGAGATGACAAAGGTTCTGGTTCTTTATTATTCCATGTACGGCCATATGGAAACCATGGCTCACGCAGTCGCTGAAGGCGCTCGTGCTGTTTCCGGTGTGGAAGTGACGGTAAAGCGTGTACCTGAAACCATGAATGCCGATGCGTTCGCCGCTGCCGGTGGCAAGGTAGATCAGCAAGCCCCTGAAGCCACGCCGGCAGAATTGGCCGAATACGACGCGATCATCGTGGGTACACCGACGCGTTTCGGTAACATGGCTGGCCAAGTGCGCACGTTTTTTGACCAGACGGGAGGCCTGTGGGCGAAAGGCGCCTTGGCGGGCAAAGTGGCGAGTGTCTTTACTTCTACCGGCACCGGTGGCGGGCAGGAAATGACGATCACATCTACCTGGACCACCTTGGCGCACCACGGCATGGTTATCGTACCGATTGGCTATACTTCCCCGGCGCTATTTGATATTTCGAATGTAAGCGGCGGAACCCCATACGGTGCAGCGACCATCGCAGGCGGCGATGGATCACGCCAGCCGGATGAGCGCGAGCTGGGTATTGCCCGTCATCAGGGTGAGCACGTTGCTCAGATTGCCGCCAAGCTGAAAGGTTAAAGCTCTTTCGAAGATTGCCTTGGCGAAACGCGAAGGAAGGTGTCCGGTTAACTGCCTCACACTGTGCGCAGTTAACCGGCACGTCTTGCTGGTTATATATCTGCAACTGATCTATATCTTTTAAAAGAAGGAGAGCCCACGCCGCGCCTTATGTTTTGAAACGCTTGAACTATGATGTACTTAGACCTTTCGCGATCTTGGGTAGACTGCTCATTGGCTGCTAATCTTCTAAGATCAACGGTAACTTAAAGTAATCATGCTTCTCATTTAAGGCATAAGAATGAATCGCATCCTGGCCGAATTGGCGGATCAGCAAAAAATTCAGGACATGATCGCCAGTCATGAACCTTTCATGGCTATTCTGGCGGAGGTGACAAAAATGGTAGCGCGGGAAATGCCAAGCGCTATTGTCACTTTTATGTTGTTCGATCCAACCGATGAAACGCTCAGTCTGGTTGCAGGCGATGGTCTTTCCGAGACCTATCGCGAGGCCATGCAACGCGTGAAAATTGGCCCACAGGTAGCGTCATGTGGAAGAGCAGCCGCCACACGTAAAATTGTGATAACCCGTGATATCTCCGATGACCCGAATTGGGCCGACTATCGGGGAATTGCTTTAGCAGAGAATTTGAGAGCCTGTTGGTCTATCCCCGTTACGATGACCAACGATACACTTTTAGGCACCTTTTCGACTTACCACCCAACACCTGGAATTCCGACCGATGATCAACTGGTGTTGATCATGAGGGCCGCAGGGCTGTTAGCGTTTGCTTTAGCACGACAGCAAGATCAGCGCGCTCTTCGTATTCAATCACAGCGTTACCAGTCTCTGTTCAATTATCACCCGGATGCTGTTTTCGAACTCGACTTGCAGGGTCGTTTTGTGGCGGCTAACCGCGGCTCCGAAAATATCGCCGGCTTTGCGCAAGAAAATATTCTTGGTTTGCACTTTAATGAGTTCCTTAAAAGTGAACACCATGACATCGCGCAACAAGCTTTTGAGCAGGCGCTCAAAGGTACCCCTCAAAATTACGAAGTTGTCGCCTATAACATTAATGGCGACGAGTATTTGATCGACGTGACCAACCTGCCGATTATCGTAGATGACGAAGTTGTAGGGGTTTACGGGATCGCCAAAGACATTACCAGCCAACGGGAAAGCGAACTGAAGTTACACTTTCAGCGTAGCCACGACCTGCTCACGGGGCTGTCCAATCGCGTGGGTTTTGAATCCAGGCTTGCCGAGGATCTTCCACTGGCGAAGGGGCATGTGGCGGTTTTGCTCATCAATCTCGATGGCTTTGCCTCCATCAATGATGGCTTGGGTCACGCAGTTGGGGACCGTTTGCTGCAGGCTGTGGCCAAGAGATTGGTGGACGGTTTGGAACCCGGAGATTTTCTTGCCCGATTTGCCGGTGACGAGTTCGGAGTGTTGTTGACAGAACGAAACCGTGTAGAGCAAGCGCTGCCAGTGGTAGAAGGGCTGTTAAGTTTGTTGGCGAAGCCGTTTGTCATTGATGAACATGTGGTGCATGTCAGTGCCAGCATTGGAGTAGCGCTTGGGCGGGCCTCATCCAAAAACGCCTGCGGCCTTATTCAGCATGCGCATTTAGCCGTGCGAGAAGCCAAATCGCAGGGGCGTAACACCTGGGAGTGGTACGTCGGTGATGTGGATTCAACAGTTCGCGAACATATTGAACTGAGGCGAGAGCTGCTTGAGGCGGTAGAGCAGAACCAGCTGGTGCTTTTCTACCAGCCGCTGGTGGATGCAGTGACCAGCGAAATGACATCGTTGGAAGCGCTTGTGCGATGGAGGCATCCCGAACGTGGCATGGTGCCGCCAGGGGATTTCATTCCTCTAGCAGAGCGCACAGGGCAAATCATTGATCTGGACCGCTGGGTGCTGCGGACGGCGTGCCACGACTTGGGGCGCATCAACGCGGGCCGCGAAGAGCCGCTCTCGGTAGCGGTAAATATCTCCCCTGTGCATTTCCGTCGCAACGGATTCTTTGATGAAGTAAAACAAGCTCTTGATGAAAGCGGGTTGAGCCCGGAGAAGCTGGAACTGGAAGTTACCGAAGGTTTGATGATGGCTGGTTCCGAGAAAGCGATTGAGCTGCTCCAGAACATTCGGAATCTTGGTGTCAGGGTGGCTATAGACGATTTCGGAACCGGTTTTTCAAGCTTGAGCTATTTGCGGCAGTTGCCAATCAATAAAGTAAAAATAGACCGGAGCTTCATTCATGATATCGATACCGGCCGGGAAAACGCCGCGATTGTAGAAGGTATCATCACCATGGCCCATCATCTTGGATTGGAAGTGGTGGCTGAAGGTATTGAAACGGACTCACAGCGCAGTGACCTGGTAAAGCGTCGTTGCGACATACTGCAAGGTTTTTATTTCTCCCGGCCGGTGCCTCTGGAAGAGCTTCTTAAGCTGCCTCAACAACTACCGGAAGCGTAAATGCCGTTGAGAAGGGCCACGGGGTGCAGAACACCAGACTGCTCACCGTGTATTCGCTGGTTTTCCTTCGTCGTTTTGGTCGTCAGTTTATTGCTGCCGCTTCGAGCTGCCGCCCTCGACTGGGCCTTTATTCTAGAGAAGGGGGTGATAGACCTAACGTTGCCAGATACCCGATCGGGTGATTGGCAAATGAAGGGAATCCACGTCAACCTGGGCGGAGTGAATCTCGCCGTAAACTTCGCTGGTATTGGTTCTCTGGCGGAGCGAAGCACCGTTTCGGGAAATGTCAGACTGCGCGTGGCGGAGCTCAAACACCCGCAGCTTAAAACGCAAGGGTGGCAGTTTGAGGGCAGGGCGACTGGCACCTTGGCGGACCTGACTCTTCAAGGCCGGGTGCGTGCAGACTCTGGTCTGGTAGCGGATGTGGTGATCAGGAACGTCACCGGAGAATTCCTTGCGGGCCGGTTCGTACTGAACCTGAGCGGTGAGCAGATCCAACAAGTGCTGGCCGCAACGCTGGCCGATTGGCCGGAACTTCTCGAAGTTTCCCGCGGCGAAGTCCGCTCCGTTTCAACCGTGCGTATAGAGCCTGATACCCCGTTCGCCCTTGAAAGCCAGTTTGAGCTTGAGGGGGTTAGTGGGCTGATTGGCACTACTGCCGTTACCGACCTGCATGGCCAATTGCGGGTAAGCTTGGAAGAGGGCCAGATTACCGCCCGCACCAGCGACCTGACCATCGCTAAGATTAACTCAGGTATTGGCATCGGGCCACTGCGTTTATTTGCCGACTATCGGGCGCCGCTGGCCGAATTGTTCGCGGGCGTGCTTAACATCCAGCAGGCAACCGCCGAGTTTCTGGATGGACGCGTGCGAGTGGCTCCCCGCAGCATCGACTTATCCGAAGACCCCTGGTCGTTGCCTATCGAAGCCTATGACGTTTCACTGGCCAAATTGCTGCAGGTGTACCCCGCTGAAGGGCTTTCCGGAACGGGCCAACTGACAGGGCGCATACCGGTGACGGTTGGCTCCGCGGGTATTGAAGTGGCGGGGGGCAGAATGGCCGCCGAATCGCCCGGCGGCATCCTGCGCCTGCCCGCCGAGCGCCTGAAAGCGATGCTGGGTAGCAGCCAGGGGATGGAGCAAGTAGTGGAAGCTTTGCAAAACTTTCACTACAAGGTGCTCAACAGCACGATAGACTACGATAGTAAGGGGAGATTGGTGTTGGGCTTAAGGCTTGAGGGCCAAAAAGCCAGCGATCGCAGGGAGCAGCCCATCGTGCTCAATCTCAATCTTGAAGAAGATATCCCGGCCCTGTTAACCAGCCTGCAGTTGAGCGGCAGGGTCAACGAAGCCGTAACGGAACGCGTTCGGGAGCGACTGAAGCAAACCGGACAGGAGACAGCACCATGATCAATGTATCGCGGCTGCGCCGGCCGCTTGCGATCACCACCTTATGGTTGGCAATCTTGCCAGTAGGGTTAATCGCCTGCACACCAACGGTGCAAATGGCCGCACCCAAAGAACCGATTACCGTAAACCTGAACGTAAAGATCCAGCACGAAATCTACGTAAAAGTGGATAAAGACGTGGATGAACTGTTCAGCGAAAAAGGCCTGTTCTGATACCAAGCAGGCAATCTCAAAAGCTGAGCAAGGAGGTTAACGATGAAACAACTGACACAACTGAGTGCCATTCTGTTGGCCATGGTTCTCGCTATCCCGGCGTTGGCTATGGAGCTGGATGAGGCCAAAGACAAGTTGGAGTCTGTAAAACAGCAAGGCTTGGTGGGCGAAACCCCAACCGGTTATCTGGACGTTGTTCGCGCAACAGGCGAAGCTCGTGAGGTGGTTGAAGCCATTAACCAAGCCCGCCGCAATGAATACACACGCATTGCCGAAAAACACGCCATACCTGTTACCCAGGTGGAAACCGTTGCCGGTAAGAAAGCGATCGACATAACCCCCAGCGGCCAGTTCGTGCTGATTGAGGGGCAGTGGGTGAAGAAATAGAATCTCCTTTTTCGGGACATCGGGACATCGGGATTGAAAGGCGAGTTTTATGCACAGCGATTGGCTGATTGGAATCGACTTGGGCGGCACCAAAACCGAAGTCATCCTGATGGACCGGCAAAGCAACGAACACTTCCGGCAGCGGGTGCCGACACCGGCCGGAGATTACCGCGCTACCCTTGAAACCATTCAATCGCTGGTGCTGGCGGCCGAGGTAAAAGCCGGTGTAAGCGGTTTGCCCGTGGGTATTGGCATTCCCGGAAGCATTTCCGGTATTACGGGCCAGGTGAAGAACGGCAACTCCACCTGGCTTAACGGCCGGCCGATGAAAGACGACTTGAGCGCCCTGTTGAAACGGCCGGTAACCGTCACCAACGATGCCAACTGCCTGGCACTATCCGAAGCGACCGACGGGGCCGGCAAAAGCCACAACGTGGTATTCGCCGCCATACTGGGCACCGGATGCGGTGCCGGAGTCAGCATTAATGGCCGCCTCCTCACCGGCCCTAACGGCGTAGCGGGTGAGTGGGGCCACAACCCCTTAGCCTGGACCCCGCAAACCGAATTGGAGCAGCGCCCGTGCTTCTGCAGGCGCTATGGCTGCAACGAAACCTTCCTGTCTGGTACCGGCCTATCACTGACCCATCAATTCCTGCACGGCCACAACGCACCGGCCAAAACCATCACCGAAAACGCCCTCCAAGGTGATAAAGCTGCGAACGAAACACTGAACCACTACCTAGAGCACTTAGCCCGAGGCCTGGCGGCTGTGATCAACGTGCTAGACCCAGACATTATCGTGCTGGGCGGCGGCATGAGTAATGCCGAGCAAATCTACCAAGAATTGCCGAAAAGGCTGCCGAACTACGTGTTTGGTGGCGAATGCGACACGCCCGTGGTGCGGGCAGTGCATGGGGATTCCAGTGGGGTGCGTGGGGCGGCTTGGTTGGGGGTTTCCGGCTGACCTAGCGAGTCCTTGCCAGATTGTACTGAAAGACTTGGCTTCCTATACATAGAAGGCTAATGTTTCACCAAACAGCTTTATCATAAAAATGTTGACGACAATGGATGTCGGAACCTCCTTGTACCTGGTTTCCATTTAACTCATCTCATGTCGTCCAATTCATTGGTAAAAGGTCGGGTTTTACCGCCTTTGCACGGATTTGAGACTATGCAGCAAGCAGGAATCTACGAGCAGCTAATTACCCAGCTCATTGAAAGCCGTTTAGATCGAGATAGATTCTTTGTCGGTGAACGACAGCTAAGTAGCGCCGAAGCATCCGTGTGGTTGTCTCGCTTTCTAACTGGGATTCTAGAGTTTGCTGTTGAGTCAGTTCCAGCAGGAGACGATCGTTTACACAAGCAGATTGAGCTATCCAATCAGCTGATTATGTGGTTGAAAAGCCGAATTCAGGATAATGGCTTTCTCGAAGAGAACCTTCTGGATAGCCAAGGGAAAATCCTGACAGCTCTTTATGAGCTAGAAAACCCAGTCGCGGCTAACCTTAAGCAGTATGTTGAAGACATATTCCCCCTCACAGGTCTTACCCAAAGTGAGCTCTTTTCCGGCAGTAATGCGGGCTTATCGCTTGAGTCAGAGTTAAAGCGAGAAATTCTTTCTGCCGATAAGATTTATTGGCTGGTGTCGTTTATAAAGTGGGCTGGGATTCGTATTTTTAGGAAAGAGTTAGAAGCGTTCACCGCCAGTGGTCGGGAGCTCAAGATCATTACGACCTCCTATATGGGCGCAACAGACGCAAAAGCCGTTGAGTATTTGGCCGGCTTGCCCAATACGGAAGTGAAACTAAGCTACAACACCGAGCGTGAAAGGCTTCATGCGAAAAGCTATTTATTTCTCCGAGATTCAGGGTTTCATACGGGGTATATCGGGTCATCAAACCTCTCTCGTTCTGCGTTGACCAATGGCCTTGAATGGAACCTCAAAATAACCTCTCAGGAAATTCCGCATATCATCACCAAGTCCCTCAGTACGTTCGAAACTTATTGGGCATCGGAGGAGTTTGAGCAATTTGATGGACTGGCTGAAAGCGCAGAGAAACTGAAGCGAGCGTTAAAACAGCAGAAAGGAACGTATGAACCCAATTCGGCACATTTCTTTGAGATAACACCGTTTCCCCATCAAAAAGAAATTCTTGAACAGCTCACGGTCGAGCGGAATGTTCACCAACGTTTTCGAAATCTTGTAGTGGCAGCTACGGGTACTGGTAAGACACTGATTTCAGCTTTTGATTTCAGCAGATTCTTAAGGGCCAAGCCTGATGCAAAGTTTTTGTTTGTTGCACACAGAGAAGAAATCTTGAGGCAGGCCCGTGAAGCCTTTCGTGGAGTGCTAAGGAATAGTGCTTTTGGTGAGCTCTGGGTTGGTGGGCAGAAACCTGACCATTACCAACAATTATTCGTGTCGGTTCAGACTTTAAATAATCAACTCGATCAGCTCCAATTAACCTCAGATTTTTATGATTACATTGTGATTGATGAGGTACACCACATTGCCGCATCAAGCTATCGAGCGTTACTTAAGAGCTTCTCCCCAGCAATACTCCTCGGGCTGACAGCGACACCAGAGCGACATGATGGTGGGGATATTCTCAGTGATTTTGGTGGCGTGATTGCGGCTGAGCTTCGCTTACCGGAAGCAATCAACCGTCGTCACCTTTGCCCATTTCAGTACTTTGGAATCGATGACGATACTGACCTTCGCAGCATTCCTTGGAGTCGCGGGCGTTATGACGTAGCGCAACTAACAAACCTGTACACGCATAACCAAAGCCGAGTACAGAAAATCTTAAGGAGTTTGCAGGAGATCGTCACGGATTTGGGAGATATGAAAGCTTTGGCTTTCTGTGTGAGCCGTGACCATGCGAATTTTATGGTCAAGCAATTTCTGTTACATGGCATTAAGGCAGATGTGTTGACCAGCGACAACAGTGATGACCGACATCAAAAGCAGCAGGATATTCGGTCAGGGAAAATCAACGTGTTGTGCGTTGTCGATATATTCAACGAAGGCGTTGATATTCCGGAAGTGGATACCCTTTTGTTTTTACGGCCAACAGAGAGTTTGACCATATTCTTGCAGCAGCTTGGTCGCGGTCTTCGCCTTTCAGAGGGGAAGGATTGCTGCACGGTATTGGATTTCGTGGGTAACTCTCGGCCAGAGTACGATTTTGCTAATAAGTTCCGAGCACTGGTAGGTAAGTCTGAGCGTTCGATCACGGAAGAATTAAAGCAGGGTTTCCCTCATGCACCATTAGGTTGCCGGATTGAGTTGACCAAGAAAACTCAGGAAATGGTGTTACGAAACATTCGGCAGGCAACTCTGACGCTGACACGGCTTGTGTCCATGATTCGCCAGTTCCCTCAGCATTCGACGCAGCCGTTGACGCTTCGGAATTTTATTAATCATCACCCTCATATTAATTTGAATGAGCTGTATAAACGGGGTAGTTGGTTAGAGCTCGTGAGCAAGGCCAGTGATGAGGTTGTGGTACATGCCGGCTCCTTCAAGCTGATGAAGAAAGGAATCTTCAATCGGATTTTGACGGGCGACGACCACCAATACTTATTGTTCCTTAAGAATCTGTGTGATTCAGATTTTCAGTTTGAAAACGACGATCAGCGCCGTGCGTTGATGTGCCATTATGATTTCTGGCAGAAGTCTGGTTCGGATCTGAAGTTTGAGTCGCTGACGCAAAGCCTAAGCAAACTCAGCAAGATGGGGCTGTCTAAAGAGTTGTCTTACGTGCTGGATTGGAAATTGGCGCGCACCAAGCATGAGCAGCCAACTATGCCAGACCTGCAGCAAGTACCTCTGAGATTACATGCGCGTTATTCCAGAGAGCAGATTTTGGTTGGGTTTGGAGCCATCACGTTTGGGTACCAGCCTCCTTCACGAGAAGGTGTTTTCGTCATTCAAGATCAGAACATCGAACTTCTTTTTGTAACCTTAGACAAAAATGAAAAGCAATTTTCTCCAACCACTATGTACCACGATTACGCCATAAGCGAGCAGTTGTTCCATTGGCAGTCACAAAATAGCGCTCGACCTGATCGTGGTAGGGGGAAAGATTACATTCAACACAGTGCGATAAATAAACGAGTCTTCTTGTTTGTGAGAGAGCAAGCGAAAGATCAGTACGGCCGAACCGTGGGGTTTGTGAATTATGGTGAGGTTGACTATGTATCTCATACGGGCTCACAACCTATGAGCATTACATGGAAACTTCGCACGCCAATGCCAAACTTTATGTGGCAGCAGGCGGCAAAATTGGCGGTAGCATGACAGTCGCTTCTTACAATCATAACGCTCAGCATTTTTTTGACCAATACCAGTCGTTGACCTTCGAGCAAGTTCATAGCGATTGGTTTCCGCTATTAGAAAAGCAAAATGGCCTTGTTTTGGACGTTGGTGCCGGTAGTGGTCGCGATGCTTTGGCGTTAGCCGAACGGGGTTGGGATGTGCTGGCGGTTGAGCCAGCTTTAGAGCTACGTCGGTTGGGTGAAGAGTTAACGGCCCATAGCAGTGTTCAGTGGTTAGCTGATTCGCTTCCCGATTTAAGTGAGGTCCGTAAGCTAAGTTATCGTTTTGATCTGATTTTGGTGTCGGCTGTCTGGATGCATTTGGCGCCCAGCTCTCGGGAGAGGGCGTTTCGTATTCTCACCGAACAGTTAGCACCCGCTGGAATGTTGGTTATTACCCTCCGCCATGGCCCAGGCGATAGCGACAGGCAGTTCTTCGAGGTGAGTAGGGCCGAATTGGACAGTTTTGCCCGTCAGCGAGCTGTTATGCCAGTACCTGCTCTGCAAGCACCCCGTGCTGATGAATTAAAGCGTCAGGATGTGTGGTGGGAAACGGCGGTATACAAGTTGCCCGATGACGGAACGGGAGCGCTGCCCACGCTGCGTCACGTCATAGTCAATGACAATAAGGCTTCAACGTACAAACTCGGATTGCTTCGAACTCTGGTTCGAATTGCTGACGGCGCCCCGGGCCTAGTGTTGAATCGCACCGATGATTGGGTAGAAGTTCCGCTTGGTGCAGTTGGCTTATTTTGGATTATGCTGTACCACCCATTGGTACTCCGTCATCAATTGAGGCAATCCCCCGGCAAGCTTGGGTATGGTTTTGCCAAGGACGATTTTTTTAAGCTTCAGAAATTCGCGCCTCTCGATTTCAGGGTGGGTATGTCCTTGTCGGCTGAAGTAGCTCCCATTGTGCTCAGAGCTATTCGCGATGCCTGTGCCAATATCCTTAAAAATCCAGCGCATTTTACTACCTGGCCGGGAAGTAACCGCCCGATTTTTGAGGGTGGCTCTCAGCGCATAGCCATCAAAAGTGAGTCCGTTCGGCTAGATAAAGCTACCTTGGCTCGTTTTGGCACTTTCCGGGTTCCGGTGATGCTATGGGATGCGTTCAGTCGATACGCCTGTTGGGTCGAACCGGCGATCGTGAATGAATGGATTGGTTTGATGAGCAGCTGGGAAGTTCGCTATTCAATGGATGTGTATCACCAGGGGTTGCAATGGGTAGAGGGCCGTCGTGATACATCTACTGTTCGCCATATGGTGGATCTTCAACTGCAGACGGGTAATGTCGAATGCATTTGGACTGCCAAAAGCCTTAAGGGGCGGAGGTTTGAAGTGGATCACTGTTTCCCATGGTCACGATGGAATAACAATGATCTATGGAATCTAATGCCTGCAACTCACACAGCTAATGCGGCTAAATCTGAAAAGCTTCCTGCGGACTCGCTCCTTAGACAGGCACGACCGCGAGTTTTGAGTTGGTGGGAACGAGCCATTCTTGGCACGGAAAGAGAAGCCCAATTCTTCTCTGAGGCAGAAGCTGCACTGCCTTTGTTTGGGCAAGAGAGAACAGCCGAGGGAGTGTTTGAGGGTATGCTACAGCAGCGACTACGTTTGAAGGCAAACCTGCAACTCTCAGAGTGGTTAGGGGTTTAGAGAGCTGATTGTTTCACAGTGATCGTTCAGGGCACTTCTCTTGCACGAATGGATTCATTAAATCGTACTGCCTTTATTGTTGCGTACCCCACTCCCCCTGCCGCTCCCGAAAATCCTCCAAAATCTCCTCCTTGATACCTTCTTCCTCAAGCTGCTTCAGAACCTCAGGCAGGGCGTTGGCTAACTTCCAATGGCGCCGGTTCAGGTAGTGGTAAAGATCATAGGCCGCCAGGGGCTCTTCAATAATGTGAATGTTGGCCAGATCCTTTTGTTTGAGTGGTGAAAACTGAGCAACAAAGGTAAACAAAGCAACGTCCACCCGTTTCGATTCAAGAAGACTAAGAGCTTGAGCGTTGCTGTTGGCGTACACGGGGATCATGCCCATATTCTGGGCAGTCAATTCCGAGATGATAATGCCTCGGCGTACCGCAACGGCGCGTGATGGCTCCGGGGGCAGGGCCAGAAAATGTTCTTCGTTTTTCCGCACGACCGCTTTCAAGGTGCCATGGAGTAGCGGGTGCTCAACGCGAATAAGATTAGGGTACAGCTGGGCTACGCGTTTAATCCGGAAAAGGTCGCCATCCACCAGCCCCGTTTCGGCCATCATCAAGGCTCTGCGTGATGGAGTGATGAGTATGGAAGCATCTACGCCTAGTCGTTGGTAGGCCTGTTTGAGTATGGCGAAACCCGCCGCTGTGGTTGGTTCGTCAAAGATTGCTGTGATCTTGATTTGATCGGATTGTTCTGCAACAGTACCAGCAGGCAGCATTAGTAACGCGGCCAGAATCCAAGCATAAAACCTTTTAATGGTGAGCATGGATGCATCACTCATTCGGCGTGGTCGGCTGTCTTCAGAAGACAGGTTCGGTTTGTCGGTAGGGCTATAAAAAGTATAGCAGGCGTTTTAGCAGGGACTGCGGGTTATTCGGTGCGGAGTCGGTGCCTGAGCTTCCGGTTGAATATTCTTCACTGTCCCACTTTCTTTGTTTCTTGCGGAACTTGCGGAGTATTTTGGTTTTCATGCCGTCTTTTTCAAGATCAGCCAGTATTGCGGGTAAGGCTTTGGCTAATTCCTCATGGCGGCGGTTCAGGTAGTGGAACAGTGTGAACGTGGCGACAGGCGCCGGAAGTATTTCAAATTCTTGCCAGCTTTCCAGTGCAAGCGGGCCAAAACCTTGAATGTCAGCTACCAAGGCTGTGTCCACGCGGCCAGATTCCAGCAGTGCGCGCACTTGTTCATAGGTGTTGGCTTGTACGAGTTCCAGACCCATCGCTTTCGCTGTTTGTTCGGCAATGATGATGCCACGCCGGATTGCGGCGGTTTTGGGTTTCGCGGATGGGGTGCTTAGTAGATCGCCTTCACCGGGCCGAACCACGGCATGTAATTCACCTAGCAGTAACGGGTAGTCTACGCGAACAAGGTTCGGGTAATCGAAGGCCGCTTGTTCAATGCGAAACAAATCGCCATCCAACATCCCTGTGTTTGCCATCATCAGCGCGCGGCGAGACGGCGTGTGGAGTGTCTGCATGCTAACGTCCAAACGCTCATAGGCTAGCTGCAGAAATTCTGTGGTTGCGGCAGTAATCGCCACATCAATGATGGCGGCGATTTTAAGTTCTTTCTGAGGTTCGGTCGCTTGGCTGGTCGTTGAGACGCACAGCGTTATCAGCATCCAGGCAATGAGGTGTTTTCGTCCGTGCATCATGGTTCCCCTCGGGTCCTGTGAAGGGTCTTATTTACTGGTTTGCGTGGGTGAGCAATCAGGCCACCTATAATGTAGTGCGACTCCCGGTTGATTGAAAGGAAGTCGCACCAATTTTCAGCCCAAAGCTTGTGTCAGGTCTGCTATCAGGTCTGCCGCATCTTCCAGGCCTACCGACAGGCGCAGCATGCCGTCGCCGATTCCCCGTTTGAGGCGCTCTTCCCGACTGATGCCATGATGGCTGGTGGCACTGGGTTGACTAACGAGACTTTCAACGCCGCCGAGACTGGTGGCCAGCAGAAACACTTTGAGGCTGTCGGCAACACGCGCTGCCGCTTCTTGGCCGCCTTCCACCTCAATGCTGAGCATGCCGCCGAAACCGGTCATCTGTTTGGTGGCGAGGTCGTGGCCTTCGAACGATGGCAGCCCCGGGTAGAACACGTTGGTAACTTTGGGGTGAGCTTCCATAGCTTTTGCTACGGCGAATGCGTTTTCATTGTGCTGGCGTATTCTGACGGGCAGCGTGCGAAGGCTGCGTGAGAGCAGGGCGGCCGTTTCCGGGGCAATGAGTTGACCCAGGTTTTTGCGCCAGGTGGCTACCGGTTTGGCAAGTTCTGCTGACGTCATCAATGCGCCGGCGGTAATGTCGCTGTGGCCACCCAGGTATTTACTGGCGCTGTGCAGAACCAGGTCAGCGCCTAGCGCCAAGGGTTTTTGATTGATGGGGCTGGCAAAGGTGTTATCTACCGCAACCAATGCGCCGTGCTGGTGAGCGACGGTTGCTATGGCCCTTATATCCAGAATGGCCATGTTCGGATTGGCGGGCGTTTCAAAGTACACCAACTTGCCGGGAGTGTTCAGGTGCTCGGCCAACTGATGTTGTTCGTCACGGAACAGGAAGGTCACCGGAATGCCTAAAGCCTGACATTGCTCGATCAGAAAGGCTTGCGTGCCACCGTAGAGGTCGCCCACGCACACAATGCCGTTGCGCCCGTGGGTGAGCAGGGTTGCGGATATGGCAGCCATGCCGGAGGCAAACGCAAGTGCAGATTCAGACTGCTCTAAGCCCGCCAAACCTTGCTCCAGTTCCTGAATGCTGGGGTTGGTGCCCCATCGAGTGTACAGGTAGCCTTCGCTGCGCCCTTCGATCATATCCAGCAGGGCGGCGGTGTTCTCGAACCGGTAAGTGGTGGTGTTGTATATCGGCGAGTAGGGGCTACCGAACGCGTCTTTATGTCGTTGGTTGTGAATGATGCGAGTGGCGGGGCCTTGATCTTCTGGCTTGCTGTCTGGATTGCTCATTGACGTTCCTGTTGGCTGGCTGCAGAGTGTGCTGAGCTGTAAACTGATTAGTACTGGGTATACTACCAAAAACCCAAGCTCACTCCGTAACGTATAGAAGGAAGAAACCTTGTCTATCAAATTGACCGAGTTCAGCCATGGTGCTGGCTGTGGCTGCAAGATTGCTCCAGACGTTCTTGACCGAATTCTTCACACGGATATGCCGGACTTCCACGACCCGAAATTGTTGGTCGGTAACGACAGCCGGGACGATGCAGCGGTTGCAGATATTGGCAACGGTGTGGGCGTTATCAGTACCACAGATTTCTTTATGCCGGTGGTAGACGACCCGTTCGATTTCGGGCGAATTGCTGCTGCGAATGCGATCAGCGATGTGTATGCCATGGGCGGCAAGCCGGTGATGGCGATTGCGATTCTGGGCTGGCCTGTGAACGAGCTGGCACCAGAAATTGCGGCCAAGGTGATTGATGGTGGTCGGGCGGTATGCGCCGAGGCGGGCATTGCGTTGGCCGGTGGTCACAGTATTGATTCCCCGGAGCCAATCTTTGGGTTGGCGGTTACCGGCACCGTGAATGTAGACCGTATTATTCGTAACGATACAGCCAAGCCGGGCGACCTTTTGTACCTGACCAAGCCGTTGGGTGTGGGTATTCTGACTAGCGCTTCGAAGAAGGGTAAGGTGTCGCCTGACGATTTGGCGGTTGCGGTGGAGAATATGTCCACGTTGAACAAAGTGGGTGAGGTGTTCTCCCAAATCGAAGGCGTTAGTGCGATGACCGATGTCACCGGTTTCGGCCTGGCGGGTCACTTGCTGGAGATTTGCCGCGGTAGTGGTGTGAAAGCCACGGTTAGCCGCAAGGCTATTCCTACTTTGCCAAACTTGCAGCCCTACATTGATGCCGATTGCATTCCGGGTGGTACGCACCGCAATGCGGCAGCTTTTGGTAAAGCGATTTCGGGTATGACCGAGGCGGACAAGCTGCTGTTCTGTGATCCGCAAACCAGTGGTGGTTTGATGGTGAGTGTGGCCGAAAGCAGTCGTGAAGTGTTTGAAGCCGCCGCTCGTGAGCATGGGTTGGAGCTTCAGCCTATGGGGCGCTTGGAAGAGAAAGGTTCGGAAGAAAGTCTGGTGTTCATCGAAGACTGAATACCGCATTAGAAAAGCCGCGCCGGTTTTATGCCTGGCGCGGCTTTTTTTATGCGCTACGGGTGACGCTGACCACCTTCAGGTGAATCGGCTTACGGCCCTTCATCGGCCATTCGATGCTGTCGCCGATGCTTAAGCCCAGCATGGCTGCGCCTGCCGGTGCCAGTATGGAGACTTTGTGGTCGTTGTCGCCCACTTCGTGCGGGTACACCAGCATCATCTCATGTTCTTTTTTTGCGTCTTCGTCCACGAAGCGGATAATCGAGTTCATGGTGACGACGCCTTCTGGCATTTCGCTCAGAGGCTTAAGGTCTGCGCGGCTAAGTTCGTCTTCCAGGCCGTCTATTACTACGGACTGCCCGGCCATACGCTCGATCAGTGTGCTCAAGCGGTTGTAATCTTCTTCTGCAACTACGATTGAAGGTAATTCAGCCATAGGAATCTCCTGAAAAATCAAAAAAACAAGTGTGGTTTAAGCGCTGAATCCGGAAGAGGGAGTGTGTGGATTCAGCGGAATCAGAGGCGTATAACAGCCCTGCCAGTGTTCTCGAAAGAAGACCGCAGTGCGATGATTGATGTATGAATGCCGTAAATCGGGGTGTTCACGTTGTTCACATTACGCCGTTTAGGAAAGCAATACCCTGAATCTAACTCTAGGGGAGCAAAATGGCAACGGTTATAAGGTCTATAGCATGCAGGTAGTTGTTCAGGCACTGGTGCCGGTGTTTGTTTTGATCATGTTGGGGCACGTACTCAGGCGGATTAATTTCCCCGGCGGGGACTTCTGGCCGCAGGCTGAGCGCTTCACTTACTACATTCTTTTCCCGGCCATGTTGGTGTTTAAATTGGGGCAGGCACGGCTTCCGGTGTCGGCGTACGCAGATACCGCACTGCTGATTGTTTCCATGTTGCTTGCCATGACTGTGGCGTTGGTGGTGGTCCAGTTGTTTTGGCGTTGGAGTGGGCCGGTCTTTTCATCGGTTTATCAGGGTGCGATTCGTTTCAACTCCTATGTGGGGCTGGCCGCCGGCGGAATGCTGCTGGGTGACGATGGTTTGTCACTGACCGCTATCGCCGTTGCGATTATGGTGCCTTTGTTGAACCTGTTATGCATTCTTATGTTTTCTTTGGTGGCAGGCCAAGACAAGGTCAGCGTGAAACAGGTGCTCAAAGCCATTGCGACGAACCCGTTAATTGTTGGTTCGGTGCTGGGGGTTTTGTGGAGCTATTTCGAGATCGGGTTTCATCCGCTGCTGGCGGGCACGTTGGAACCTTTGAGTAATCTGGCTCTGCCTATGGGGCTGATGACGGTTGGGGCCGGACTGCAGTTGAGTGCCTTGCGTGGCGCATCGGCGCCGTTTCTGGTGTCGTCTGCGCTTAAGCTGCTGGCGTTTCCGCTGATGGCCGTGGGGTTGGCTTGGGCGCTTGGTTTGAGTGGGCTGCTGGTGCAGGTGGCGGTGCTTCTGGCCACTCTGCCAACGGCCACATCTGCTTATATTCTGGCCCGTCAGTTGGGTGGTGACGCGCCCTTGATGGCAGGGATTATCAGCGGGCAGACACTTCTTGCGATGGTATCTATCCCGCTGATGCTCAGTTTACTTTGGTAGGCATTCGAGGGCAGCGTCTGCGATGGATTGCTGGAACTCGATGTAGCCGTTAGCGGTTGATTCGATGTCTGTAGCCAACGGGTCCCAGGTGCTGACAGTCACATGGAGCCCCTCAGTAATTGAGCGCCACCACTGGCGGTTAAACTGGGGCTCGGTGAGCAGGCAGGGTTGGTTGGCTTTGCGCAATTTGCTTTGCACTTCTGCGATGTGGCGGGCTCCGGGCGACAGTTCCGGGTTCAGAGTGAGCACGCCAGCCAGATCCAGTTCATAGTGTTCGGCAAACCGTTCGAATGCGTTGTGGTAGGCGAACAGGCTGGTGCCGTCGAGTTGGCTTAAGCTTGCTTTGATGGTCTGTTCGGCCTTGTGCAGGTTTTGCTCGAAGCGTTCCAGGTTGGCATCCAGCTCAGCGGTGTTGATGCCGTCGAGAGTGCTGAGCCTGGTGTGAACGGCCCTCGCCATCTCCAGCGCCATACCCGGATCAACCCATAGGTGCGGGTCTTCGCCGTCACCGTGATCGTGGCCATGATGGTGATCGTTATCATGTTCGTGGTGCGTTTTCGCCTCTTTTGCAGAGGGTTCCGTGAACGCAACTACCTTGCCTGCGAATTCTGTTCCGCCCAGCAGGCGGCTGAGGAAGGTTTCCATGTCTGGCCCCACCCAGAAGATCGCATCGGCTTGTTCCAGTGCGCGGCGCTGTGATGGCTTCATGCTGTAATTGTGGGGGCTGGAACCCGGCGGCACGATGGTCGATACGTTCATGTTGTCGCCCGCAACCGCTTTAACAACGAGTTCGATCGGCTTGATGGAAGCGACAATGTTGGTAGCGGATACCGGTGTGGTTGCAACCAAGGCGGCCAAGCCCAGGGCAAGGGTGGTTTTGCTGACGTTCATGGTGGGGTCCTGCAGTTCGTTTGATACGTTATAATGTAACATTAAGTCCGGCGTTCGTAAAACCGAA
Source organism: Marinobacter litoralis (assembly GCF_003336705.1). Classification (GTDB taxonomy): domain Bacteria; phylum Pseudomonadota; class Gammaproteobacteria; order Pseudomonadales; family Oleiphilaceae; genus Marinobacter; species Marinobacter litoralis. The sequence continues at coordinate 661,944 of NZ_QMDL01000001.1, forward strand.
TCATGCGAAACCGGGTCAGGCTCGCTATAATGCGTAACTTATTTATCGGCCACTTATTTTCAGGATGGTTTCATGACAGTACGTACTCGAATTGCCCCGTCGCCCACGGGTGACCCTCACGTTGGTACCGCCTACGTGGCCTTGTTTAATCTGTGCTTTGCGCGCCAGCACGGTGGCCAGTTTATTCTGCGGATTGAGGATACCGACCAGGTGCGCAGTACGGCCGAGTCCGAGCAGGATATTCTCAAAGCGTTGCGTTGGTTGGGCCTGAACTGGGACGAAGGTCCTGATGTGGGTGGTCCTCATGGCCCGTATCGCCAGTCTGAGCGCAAGCACATGTATGCCCAATACGCCGAAGACCTGGTAACGGCTGGCCATGCTTTTTATTGTTTCCGCACCCCGGAAGAGCTGGATGCCATTCGCGAAGAGCGCAAAGCAAACGGTCAGAACCCGGGCATTAAAGGTGATCTTGAGCTGTCTCAGGAAGAAGTGAAGCGCCGTTTGGACGCAGGTGAGTCCTACGTGATTCGTATGAAAGTACCCGATGAAGGCGTGTGCGAGATTAAGGACATGCTCCGTGGCACCATCGAGATTGATTGGGCACAGGTTGATTGCCAGATTCTGTTGAAGTCAGACGGTATGCCTACCTACCACTTGGCCAACGTGGTAGATGACCATTTGATGGAAATCACTCACGTTCTGCGTGGTGAGGAGTGGATCAACTCTGCACCTAAGCATAAGTTGCTGTATGAATATTTTGGCTGGGATATGCCCGAGCTGTGTCACTTGCCGCTGCTGCGTAACCCGGACAAGAGCAAGCTGTCCAAGCGTAAGAACCCGACCAGTATCAATTTTTATGAGCGCATGGGCTTCATGCCGGAAGCGGTGACCAACTACTTGGGCCGCATGGGCTGGTCTATGCCGGACGAGCGCGAGAAGTTCTCACTGGACGAGATGATTGAAAACTTCGATATCCAGCGTGTGTCGCTGGGTGGCCCTGTATTTGATGTTGAGAAGTTGCGTTGGTTGAACGGCCAGTGGGTTCGTGACGACCTGAGCGACGAGCAGTTTATGGCCCGCCTGCGCGACTGGTGGTTCAACGAAGATGCTCTGAAGGCTCTGGTTCCGCACATTAAGGGCAGGGCAGAAGTGTTTTCAGATGTGGCCCCGATGGCCCAGTTCATGTTCAGCGGTATGCTGGATCTGAAGCCGGAAGACTTCGAGCATAAGAAACTGGAAGAGGCGCAGGTTAAGCGGGTGCTTCAGTTTACGCTTTGGAAGTTGGAAGCTCAGCGCCATTGGAGCAAAGATACGATCTTTGCCGATATCAAAGCGCTGGCGAAGGCGATGGATCTGAAGATGGGCGATTTCATGTTCTCGATCTTCGTTGCCATTGCAGGAACGCCGAATTCTTGGTCGGTAATGGACTCGATGGAACTGCTGGGCCCGGATATGACCCGTGCTCGTTTACGCAGTGCGTTGGATGTTTTGGGCGGTTTTTCCAAGAAAGAAACCAAGAAAGTAGAGAAAGAATACGCCGCTTTGGGTGTTTGATGAGCGGTTTGTTTGTTAATTGAACGATGACGACAGGGAAGTCGAAAAAACTTTAAAAAAAGCAGTGTTGGGTGTTGACGGCCTAGGGGCGGATCCTTAATATACGCATCCGTTGAGGGGCCATAGCTCAGCTGGGAGAGCGCAACACTGGCAGTGTTGAGGTCGGCGGTTCGATCCCGCCTGGCTCCACCAATTTCTAGTCCCCTTCGTCTAGTGGCCTAGGACTCCGCCCTTTCACGGCGGCAACAGGGGTTCGAACCCCCTAGGGGACGCCAATACGGCTTCACGGTTTAGTCCACCGGGAAGCCATCAAAAAAACCGCCTTCGGGCGGTTTTTTTGTGTCTGAAAGAAAGTGATTCAGCGTGGCTTCCGACTAGCGCAACTCGAGGTCAGGCCCGACCGGTCTGACCTCAAATCTGAAATGGCCCCGTAGGTTACTCGTAGGTGCAGAAGTACGCTGTATCAACCTCAGCCTTCGCCTTAAAGCTGGCATTCGCTACCACCTCAAAGGCATCGCCAGCCCCGTAACGAACCCAGTTGTCACTACCCGGCAGCTGAACCGTCAGCGCACCACTGACAACCGTCATAACTTCTTTTTTACTGGTACCGAACTCATACTCGCCCGGACTGATGACGCCCACGGTGGCAGGTAGCGTGTCGCCCTGAAGGGCAATGGATTTCACTTTACCGTCGAAGTACTCATTTACACTCAGCATGGTTATAACTCCTAATAAATGGGGTGGCTAATATACTGCAAATGCAGGTGAACAGGCACTTGTTATAGATGCGCTATCAACGTTGGGGCTAGCCCCTGTTCTCACCGAACCGCAATAGCGCCCTTACCAACCCCTTCATAGGCTTTTACGCGGATCTCGTCTGCGGGGAATTCGGCTTTCAGTACGTCCGCCATGTGGGCTGCAATCAACTCTACGGTGGTATCTGTTTCCAGCATGTAGACGCGACTCTCTGGCAGGGTAAGGGCAAACTCACCCTGATTGGCTTCGTATTCAAAGCTGATGTAGTGCTGGCTGTCGTCGCCCACAAAGCGGCGGGTAACGTCTTCTTCGGTCCCTACGTAAATATCTTCCCACAGTTTCGCCCAGCGCTTCTCCAGCTCTGTGTCGCGCTGGCCGTTGCGATCAATGCGGATGGGGGAGCGGTGTCCGTGTGCGATTCGCTGGCAGTTGCCCAAGTGCTTTTTCAGGCCGTGGACATAGTGGTAATAAGCGCCCTCGATCACGTCTTCGCGCAGATTGATTTCTACGGTGGTAACGTTTCCGGGCAGCACAGCTTTTAGTTCTGTTTCCAATAAGGCTGCTACAGCCGGCTTCTCGACCCGCTCGGACGATAGCCATACAACCGCTTCATCTGGTGAGGTGTGGGTTATGTGGCTGCCGTCTGTCAGGTCCCAGCGGAAAGTGTGGGGCTGGTCTTCGTCCCAATGCAGGCCTTCGTAGCCTCTCGGGATCACCAGTCGATGGTCTACACGCTCATCAATAACCCGTTTGATGGTGCGTTTGACGTTGCTGAAATCAAAGACCATGCCTTGCTCGTCCAGCTCGCCGCCGAGGACCACGTCGGCAATCCAGCTTTCGCCTACAAGGCCCCGCGCGGGGTCTAGGTACGCGAAATCAATCACAGTGAGGTTGTCGACGAAAAGATGGTTCATGAATGGCCTGGCTATATTGGTTGCATGGTGGCGTGATTCTAGCAAAAATCGTTCACTTCAGCAGTTTGCAAATGAGAACGTCTAACAGGAGGCCGCATCATAGCCACGAACAGCGCTCAACTCGATCAGCAGTTTCCGGCATTGGTGTTGGCGGCAGGTCGTAGCAAACGCATGGGGCGAGCGAAGCAAACCCTGAGCATCCCGGGTCAGGGTACGTTGCTTGGGCATGCTATCGAGCAAGCCAGGATTTTGTCCGGTCGTGTCTCGGTGGTTGTTGGTGCGCGTTATCCTATGATTCGGTACCGGACTCCGCAGACACCTTCTCGGTGGGTGTATTGTTCTGACTGGCGCCAGGGCATGTCGGCCTCTTTGGCGGCGGGAATCCGCTCTTTGAGCCCGAAGGCGCGAGGTGTCTATGTGCTGGTTGGGGATCAACCTTTGCTGGCCGAACAGGGTCTTTTACGGCTTCACCGCAGCGTACGGCAAGCACCTGGTCAAGTATGGGCTGCGGATTATGGCGCGCGAGTGGGGGTGCCAGCCTGGATTCCGCGGAGCCTTTGGCCGGAAGTGCTCAGGCTGCAGGGAGATTCGGGGGCAGGGCGCGTGCTCAATCAAGCCCGGGCGAATCGGGTGGATATTGCGGGAGTGGAGCTGGATGTCGACACTCCCGCACGCTGGCAACAAATAAAGCAGATGTTAGCCGAACAAACCTGATAACCACGCAATGCCCACGCTGAAAATACCCAAGCTCACGGCCAGTCCCAAAGTGTAGATGCGAGAGTTGGCGGCCTTTTGTTGTGCGACATAAAGATCGATGGTGCGTTGGGCGATGTCTTCCGCGGTTTCGCGGGAGATTTCGTGGGCCTGCTGAACGGCTTCTGACTGAAGGGTTTGCCAGAACTCGGTATCAATGGTTTGCACGCTGGTGATGTGGTCTTTCAGTTCCGCCATGTGGTCGGAAGTGAAGCCGGAATTCTTCGCCATTTCTTTGCGCGAGATAGCCAGCTCTCGGCTCAGATTCATGTTGATTTCCGCGGCCACTTCATCGCGAAGGTTTCGGGTGCGTTCGTCAACCAGCTCGGTCAGTGTTTTCAGGTGTTCTTCGATTCGGGCGTCTTGCTTTTTCTCGGTGTCTTCGAGTGCCCGTTTCAGGTGAACGTATTGTTCATCGAACAAGTCGTTCAGCAGTTCGTGCAAGCGGTTATTTATGTGAGTCTTAACGGCCGAGCGGGAAATCTGTTCGATCAGATCGGCGGTTAAGGGCACGGCGCTTGAATCTCCGGCGCCGGGCACACTGTCAGCTGCGCTCGGTGTGGGTAGGGTGATTGCATCGTCTTCGTCAGCTACAGGCGCTGAGAGGCTTTCAGGCATTGGCAGCGTTCCCCGCTCAACGTCTGTGGCCAGCTGCTCCAGCATAATGGTTAGCCCTTCGCTTTGGGGGGGCTTGGTAAGAATGCTGTAGATGCCGAAGTTTTTCGCTTCATCTGTGAACGAAGAAGATTTCTTCGATGTGCACATGATGATGGGGATACCGGCGGTGTCTGGATTGCTTTTGATCGCCTTTGCAGCCTCAACGCCACTCATGCCCGGCATCAGGTGATCCATGAAGATCACATCAGGTGCTGGATTCTTGCTCAGAAATTCCAGAGCTTCCTCGGCAGAGCTTGCCATGTTCACATCCATGTTCCGACTCTCAAGGATTTTGCTCAGGGCGAACCTGGCAACCTTGGAATCATCAACCAGCAAAGCATTTTTGATTGCCATCTCACTACCTCAACCTGTTACTGCAAACTCGTTGGTGTGGCGACCGGGGTTTACTACCAGCCTTCCAGTTGCGGGCATTGCGTGGCCCGATAGCTCTTGTCCCGATAGCACACGCCGGGCTCAGTTGTGCGGGCGGTAAAGACTTCACCGGCCGCTGTCGTCAGGCGCACCTTTCCATAAGGTTCACCCAGGCGGAACGTAGCTTCAATGGAGCTGCCGTTAGGGTTGCGTAGCAGGCCTGCGCCATGAAATTTGCCGTCCATATATTGGCCATCGTACTTTTTACCGTCGGCAAAGATTTCCGAGCCTTGGCCGTGGAACGAGCCGTTCGAGAATTGGCCTTCGTAGGATCGTCCATCGGGGTAGGTCAACCTGCCTTCACCATGAAACTCACCATTCCTGAAACTGCCAACGTACAAGTGGCCGTCCGCGGTGGTGAGTGAGCCCGGGCCTTGCATTTTTCCTTGCACCCAGTTGCCCGTAAGTATGTCGCCATTGGCTTTGGTTAACGTGCCCTGACCGTGAAACTCGTTGCGTTCAAAGCGGCCGGTGTATTGAGCGTTATCTGCCCCGCGCCACTGGCCTTCGCCGTGTTGCTGCCCTTTTTCCCAGTCGCCTTCATACCGGCTGCCGTCGGGGTACCATGCTGTGCCCGTACCATCAAACAGACCATTTACGAAGTGGCCCTCATAGCGTAGTCCAGTTTCGTCTATCCAGCTGCCGTCACCGGTTTTGACGCCACCAACCCATCGGCCATTGGAGTAATTCACGGTGGTGTACTGCTCGAGCTGGCCGACCAGAGTGAGCTCCTGGCCTGCTTTCAGAGCAATGGTGTTCTCCCAAGGCTTATGACCCGGCTTTTGTATTGTGATCTCGTAACTGCCGGGGTCTAGCTCTAAATCAAGTCGGGTGGCTCCGTAATTTTTGCCATTAATGGTGACCTGATCACCCACTACGTTAGAGCGAAGCACCAGTTTTCCGGTTGTCGCTGGCTCAGGCTTTTTGGCGGGTGAAACGAATTCAGGGTTGGTAAGCGATTTAGAGGGCTGCGCGATTGCAACCGTTTCAAGGCCATCCGGAAGCGGTTCAACCTCGAATACCTCGGCGGTGAGTGCGGGTTCCGGAGATGGAGCCAACGGAGAAGGCTGTTCCACTGAGACGTGTTCGCGTGGTTTTTCAGGCTTCGGAGTAGCGGTGTGATCCTTCTCTGCTGGTTTTTGGGGTGCGGCAGCCGGCGGCGGTAGAGTGTCGAGGCCGTGTTGCTCCATGGCAACGGAAGCCTTTCCGCTACTTTCCAGTATCGGACCCTGCTGCACGGAGGCAAAGCCTGCTGTTACAAGTAACATCAGCGCAAGCGCATTGACGAACATCAGCGGTCTGAAATCGACCATGGTAAAACCTCTTATCCCAACTTCCTGGATACTTTTATTATGGATTCATCTTAACCACTGTCCGCAACGTTATGTAACAGAAAGTGTCTGAAGTTGGTCAGAATGCAGGCCAAATCACATTTTGTCCGGAAACTGGTCATGGTTGAGCTGTTCCCAGGACTTCATGTACACATCCGCTTCATATTGATAGGGCGAGCGGAACGGTGTCAACACGAAATCGAATACCAGGAAAAAAGTACCAATCGAGAACCAGGCAATCATCAACGTGCTGATGGTGGTGGCTTGCTGCTCCGGGTTGGAGTCGATAAAACCTTGCAGGATTGGGATCATATCTGTGGCCAGTACCACGGGGTTGAAGCTGGCCATCACGAAGGGGAACCAGAACGCAATAAACACCGGGAAAAAACCGTAAGACCAGAGTATTCGTCTGAGAAGGTATACACCGACTTCTCGCCAGAATTTTTGGCGGATTTCGGGTACTTTGCGAATGCGCTTGAGGTATTGGCGACGTTCGGCCCACCAAGCGGCTACTTCGGGGGCATCAATGGCTTTTGTTTTAGTGGTTTCGTCTGTCATGGATCGGCAGGCTACCTAGTTGGGTTTGTACGATGCATCATATCCGATAGTACGTGTTACCCTGTAATTCTCCAATTGTTCAATGCATAGGATCGTTTTAATGGCGGCAGTGACAGACAACGTAATCCATCCGGCTTTCGAGAAACTTCGTAGTCACCGGATTAGCACCCTCAACCTGGATGTTGAGGAGTATCGCCACAAGAAGACCGGTGCGCGTCATTTGCATCTGGCGGCGGATAACGATGAAAACGTGTTTTTTGTAGCCCTTCGTACCTTCCCGATGGATTCCACCGGGGTCGCGCACGTTCTTGAGCATACCGCCTTGTGTGGCAGTGAGCGTTTTCCGGTACGCGATCCGTTCTTCATGATGATTCGCCGTTCGTTGAACACATTTATGAATGCGTTCACCAGCAGCGACTGGACGGCCTACCCCTTTGCAAGTATGAACCGGAAGGATTTCGATAATCTGCTCACGGTGTACTTGGACTCAGTATTTTTCTCCAAGCTTGATCCGCTGGATTTTGCCCAGGAAGGGCACCGTTTAGAGTTCGAAAAGCCGGATGACCCAAACAGTGATCTGGTCTACCGGGGAGTGGTTTACAACGAGATGAAAGGTGCCATGAGTGCGCCTACCTCCCAGCTGTGGCAGAACCTGTCTAGCCACCTGTTCCAAACCACAACCTATCACTACAACAGTGGCGGTGAGCCGGATCATATTGTGGATCTGAGCTATGACGACTTGGTTAGGTTCTATCGTCACCACTACCACCCGAGCAACGCGATTTTCGCGACCTACGGGAACATTCCGGCCTACGAGCATCACGAAAAGTTTGAAGAGCTGGCACTGAAGCGCTTTGACCGACAGGAAGTGAAGCTGCCGGTACACGATGAGAAACGCATGTTTTCCCCGATGCGGGTGGAGCAGGGCTACGCGGTCAGTGAGGGTGAAGATACCGAGGCGAAAACCCATATCGTGATGGGGTGGTTGTTGGGGCACAGCTTCGACCTGCAAGAGAACCTTGAAGCTCAGTTATTGTCATCGGTGCTTTTCGAGAACAGTGCTTCACCCATGATGCGGGCACTGGAGACCACCGACATCGGCCATGCGCCGTCGCCTATGTGCGGGCTTGAAGATTCTAACCGCGAAATGACGTTCGTGTGCGGTATTGAGGGTAGTGAGCCGGGCCGTCGCGAGGATCTGGAAGCTCTGGTTGAAGAGACGCTGGCGAAGGTGGTGGAAGAAGGTGTCAGCCCGGAACGGCTTGAGGCCATTCTCCATCAGCTGGAATTGCACCAGCGGGAAATTGCCGGCGACGGCTTCCCTTACGGTTTGCAGCTGATCATGCAGTCCATTTCGCCCATGGTTCATGGTGGTGACCCGGTTGAATTGCTGGATCTGGAGCCGGTATTGGCAACGCTGCGAGAAAAGATCAAAGACCCGGAATATGTGCCGGGCCTTATTCGCCGCAAACTGCTGGAAAACCCGCACCGGGTTACCTTGACCCTGCGCCCGGATGAAAAGCTCGAAGGTGCACATCAGGCGGCATTGAGAGAGTCACTGGCCAAGCGCAAAGCCAGCCTCACCGATGATGAAGTGAAGCTGATTGTAGAGCGTGCGCAAGCCTTGGAAGAACGGCAACTTCGCAAAGACGACGATTCCATCCTGCCGAAGGTTGGCTTGTCTGATGTGCCGTTGCAGATGCCGGAGCCGGAAGGCAAGTACGATGCTGAAACCGGGGCCACTCTCTATGCCCGTGGCACCAACGGATTGGTCTATCAACAAATTGTGTTACCCGTTCCGGCGTTGAGTGAGGACGAGTTATTGCTGCTGCCTTACTACACCACGCTAATTTCCGAAGTCGGGTGTGGTGAGTTGGATTATCTGCAAATGCAGGATCGTATTTCAGCGGAATCCGGCGGTATTGGTGCTTCGTTCCTTGCCAAAGGACAGATTGACGACGTTCAGGCTATGTCCGGGTATCTGATTTTCAGCGGCAAGGCACTGGCCCGTAACAGCAGTGCGCTGACTCAGCTGCTTAAAGATGTATACACCGGTGCGCGGTTCGACGAGAAAGAGCGCATTCGCGAAATCATCGCTCAGGTGCGTGCACGCCGAGAACAAGCCGTTACTGGCAGTGGCCACGGTTTGGCAATGGGCGCTGCGGCTCAGGGCTTGAGCCCCGGTTCCTGGTTGAGCTTCCGTTTGGGTGGTCTGGCGGGTATTCGAGGCACCAAGGAGCTCGATAAGTCGTTGAATGATGAATCCGCTCTGGCGGAGTTCTGTGACAGGCTTGCCGCGCTGCATGAAAAGATTCGTAAGCAAGGGCGTCAGTTCTTGTTGATTGGTGAAGAAGCCCAGTTAGCTCCGATGCTGGATAGCGTGAAAACCTGCTGGCAAAGCGGGGAAGCTCAGGTTGAGGGTGACTGGTCGATGAAGCCGGTGAACTACAAAACTCACGAAGCCTGGCTGACCTCTACTCAGGTGAACTTCTGCGCCAAAGCTTATGCAACGGTTGCGGTTGACCACCCGGATGCCGCTGCGTTAACGGTACTGGGTGGTTTCCTGCGTAACGGATACCTGCACCGGGCGATTCGAGAGAAAGGTGGAGCTTACGGTGGTGGTGCCGGGCAGGACAGTGTGAACGGTGTGTTCCGCTTCTTCTCATACCGTGATCCGCGCTTTGCAGAAACGTTGGACGATTTCGACGCGGCTTTGAATTGGTTGCGAACAGAAGAGCATGAAGAGCAAGCGCTGGAAGAAGCCATTCTGGGTGTGATTGGTCAGCTGGATCGGCCGCATTCTCCTGCCGGTGCGGCTCGACACGCGTTCCATAACAACTTGTTCGGGCGCACCCCTGAGCAACGCGCGCGTTTCCGCGAGCGTGTGTTGAACGTGACCTTGGATGAAATGCGCCGAGTGGCAGATCTTTGGCTGAAGCCGGAGGATGCCAGCGTGGCAGTCATTACCAGCCCTGACAACCGTGAGGTGGCGGAGCAGCTGGGCCTGAGCATCCAGGAGCTGTAAGCCTGGAGTTTCAGGCACGAAAAAGGGTGGGGGACGTGAGTCACCCACCCTTTTTTATTGGCCGAACTTACCGGTGGCGCTTGAGCCCGGTCGAGACCATGATCCGGGTGGAAATTTCTTCAACGGAATACGCGGTGGTGTTCAAATAGGGGATGCGCTCCCGTTTGTACATCAGTTCGATTTCCTCCACTTCATGCATGCATTGCTGCATGGAGGAGTAGCGGGAGTTCGGCCGGCGCTCGTTGCGGATGGTGGCTAACCGTTCCGGCTGAATGGTCAGACCAAACAGTTTTTGCTTGTGGGCACGCAGTGCGCCCGGCATTTTCTGATCGTCCAGATCTTCCTCGGTGATCGGGTAGTTTGCCGCTTTAATGCCGTATTGCAGTGCCAAATACAGGCAGGTCGGTGTTTTACCGCTGCGGGATGCGCCAATCAGGATCAAGTCGGCCTCATCGTAGTGCCGCGTTCTGGCACCGTCGTCATTATCCAGTGCAAAGTTGACCGCGTGAATCCGGCGCTCATAACTACTGACGTTATCGATGGCGTGGGATTTACCAACGGAATAAGAGGACGACGAGTTCAATTCTCGTTCCAGCGGGTTCAGAAAGGTGCCAAAGATATCAACCATAAAGCCATTGGCACCGCTTACGATCTCGCGAATGGTGCTGTTAACGATGGTGTCGAACACCAAAGGGCGTTCACCATCGATTTCGGCGGCGGTATTAATGCGTGTGGCCATTTCCCGGGCCTTTTCTTCATCGTCGATATACGGCACGGTAATGCGTTCAAATTCAATCTTTTCAAACTGGGCTAAGAGCGCGTGTCCCAGCGCTTCCGCGGTCAGGCCGGTGCCGTCCGAGATAAAAAAAGCAGTTCTTTTCATGGTTTCATCCACTCAGGTTTTGAGGCGGTTCCCTAGGTAATTTCCGCAGCTTACAGTATTATACTCGCCAGTTTCGAGACTCCGCGCCACTCAAGATACAAGGGAGACCACGCTTTGGAAGATTACATTATCTGGTTTGACCACCTAGGAATGTCCGATGTTGACCGTGTTGGGGGTAAAAACGCGTCCCTCGGTGAAATGATCAGTAATCTGGCCAATGCCGGTGTTACCGTCCCAGGCGGTTTTGCCACCACAGCACATGCATACCGGGAGTTTCTGGCGACAGACGGGCTGAAAGATCGTATCGATCAGGCACTGGATGCGCTGGATGTTAATGACGTCAATGAGTTGGCCCGGGTTGGCTCGCAGATTCGTCAATGGGTTATTGATACCGATTTCCCTGAACCGCTTGAAAAGGCTTTGAAAGAAGCCTACGAAAAACTTCGCGCCGGAAACGACGCCATGGCCGTAGCTGTGCGCTCTTCCGCAACGGCCGAAGATCTGCCGGACGCTTCATTTGCAGGCCAGCAGGAAACCTTCCTGAACGTGGTCGGCCTCGAGCAGGTACGCACTTCCGTTAAAGAGGTGTTTGCCTCTTTGTTTAATGACCGCGCCATTTCTTACCGGGTTCACCACGGCTTTGATCACAAGCTGGTTGCTCTGTCTGCCGGTATCCAGAAAATGGTGCGTAGCGAAACCGCATCCAGTGGCGTTATGTTTACGCTGGATACCGAATCCGGTTTCCGTGACGTTGTATTCATCACGTCTTCCTACGGCTTGGGTGAAACCGTGGTTCAGGGTGCGGTTAACCCTGACGAGTTTTACGTCCACAAGCCCACGTTGGCTGCCGGCCGTCCTTCAGTGCTGCGCCGTAACTTGGGTAGCAAAGCCATCAAGATGGTTTACCACACCGACCCAAGTGAAGGTAAATTTGTTGAAACCGTGAAGGTAGATATGGAAGAGCGTACGCGTTTCTCCATTACCGATGCGGAAGTAGAAGAGCTGGCCAAGCAGGCCATGATTATCGAGAAGCACTACCAGCGCCCGATGGACATCGAATGGGCGAAAGACGGCGACGACGGCAAGATTTACATTGTTCAGGCCCGACCTGAAACCGTTAAGAGCCGTGCTTCTGCCAACGTGATGGAGCGTTACCTGCTGAAAGAAACCGGTAAGGTTTTGATCGAGGGCCGCAGTATTGGTCACAAAATCGGCAGCGGTCCGGTGAAGATTATCACCAGCATTAACGAAATGGATCGCGTTCAGCCCGGTGATGTTCTGGTTACCGATATGACAGACCCGGATTGGGAGCCCGTCATGAAGCGTGCTTCCGCTATCGTTACCGATCGTGGTGGCCGTACCTGTCACGCAGCGATTATTGCCCGCGAACTGGGTATTCCAGCGGTGGTGGGTTGTGGCGATGCGACTGAAGAGCTGAAAGACGGCCAGAACGTGACAGTTTCTTGTGCGGAAGGGGATACTGGCTTTATCTACGACGGTGCTCTGGACTTCGAACTGCGTGAAAACACCGTGGATTCCATGCCCAATATTCCGTTCAAGATTATGATGAACGTGGGTAACCCGGACCGCGCTTTCGATTTTCAGTCGCTGCCTAGCGAAGGGGTTGGTTTGGCGCGCCTGGAGTTCATCATCAACCGCATGATCGGTGTGCACCCGAAGGCGCTGTTGAACTACGACGGCCTGCCGGGTGATATCAAACAGACCGTAGATAAGCGTATTTCCGGTTACAGCTCGCCGGTTGATTTCTATGTCGACAAGCTTGTTGAAGGTATCTCAACCCTGGCCGCAGCGTTTGCGCCGAAGAAAGTGATCGTTCGGTTGTCTGACTTTAAATCGAATGAATACGCCAACCTGATTGGCGGCACCTTGTACGAGCCAGACGAAGAAAACCCGATGCTGGGCTTCCGCGGTGCGTCTCGCTACATCTCTGAAACTTTCCGTGATTGTTTCGAGCTTGAGTGCCGTGCACTCAAGAAAGTACGCGACGAAATGGGGCTGACCAACGTTGAAGTGATGGTTCCGTTCGTACGGACCGTGGGTGAAGCGGAACAGGTCGTTAATTTGCTGGCTGAGAACGGCCTGAAGCGCGGCGAGAACGGTCTTCGCCTGATCATGATGTGTGAGTTGCCGGCAAACGCGATCCTGGCTGAGCAGTTCCTGGAGCACTTTGACGGCTTCTCTATCGGCTCCAACGATTTGACGCAGCTTACTCTGGGGCTCGATCGGGACTCCGGCATCATTGCCCACCTGTTTGACGAGCGCAATGATGCGGTTAAAGCACTGTTGTCCAACGCCATTCAGGCTTGCCGCAAGTCGGGTAAGTATATTGGCATTTGTGGTCAGGGGCCGTCCGATCACCCGGATCTTGCCAAGTGGTTGATGGATGAGGGTATCGACACGGTTTCTTTGAATCCGGATTCCGTTCTGGATACCTGGTTCTTCCTCGCTGACGAAAAAATCGACTGAACTGAAAACGGGAAAGGAGAACGAAAGCGTGAGCAATATTATTACTCCGGATCTGTGTGATGAGTTTCCGGAAGTGCAGGTGGTAGAGCCTGGCTTCAATAACTACGGTGGTATTCGTCAGTTCGGCGGTGAAATCGTCACCGTGAAGTGCTTCGAAGATAACTCTGTCGTGAAAGAGCAGGTGGGTTTGCCAGGCAACGGCCGTGTCATGGTGGTTGATGGCGGCGCTTCAAAGCGCAACGCACTGCTGGGTGACATGCTGGCCGAGAAAGCTGCCGAGAATGGCTGGGCCGGTTTGATCATCTATGGCTGCATTCGCGATGTGGATGAGATCGGTCAAACCAAGCTGGGCGTTCAGGCGCTCGGTACGGTGCCCCGTAAAACGGAGAAGCGCAATATTGGTGACCTGAATATCCCGGTAACCTTCCATGGCGTGACCTTCCATCCGGGCCAGTACGTCTATGCCGACAACAACGGCATCATCGTATCCGAGAAGCCCCTGGTGTAATCCGGAGTTTTCTCGGCGGATACAAAAACGGCGACCAATCAGGTCGCCGTTTTTTTGTGCCGAAGAATTTTACCGGACTTCCAGGATATTGATGCCCAAAATATACCCGGTTTCATCTGGCGCACAGCGCAACACTTCTCCAACGGTTTCCAGAGGCGGAAACTGATCCCCTGCGGCTTCCATCACCGTTTTCAGTTCTGCGCCAACCGGAAAAGGGCGGTCTACCTGAAGTTGCATGCCTGCAGCGCTTAGGTCTTGGCAGATTCCAGTGATGGTTTCACCGTTGTTGTCGGTGATCTGGATCGTACTGTTGACCTGCATCCGGTAGAAATCGCGCTTTTCCGAATAGTCTTTCATGGTTAGGCCCAATTATCGGTTTTCCGAGTTGGCTTGAGCATTGGAATGATCAAGGCCAGTAATACGCCACCAAATACCAATCCCGCCCCCAAGAGCATGAAATCAGATTCGCGGCCTGCTTCTAATCGTTCGTTTTCGGCGGTTAGTATCTCCAGATCGTTCTGTAATCTCTGGTTTTCTTCCCGCAGTTCTCGGTTACGACGCTCCAGGTTGATGGAGTCGGCTGCAATGCTTTTTATCTTCGTGAGCTCATCTTGCAGGTTTTTGGTCCGGCTGGACAGGTTGTTTTCGGTGTTTTGTAGCGTGTCACGCTCTTCGGTCACGGCTGAGAGCTGTTCACGAAGGCTGGCTACGTCTTGTTTGGCCTTTTCCAGTTCGCGGGTAGCGCGTGCAAGCTGATCTTTAGCGACCGGAGTTTGGCTGATGTACTGGGAGGAAACCCAGCCAACCGTGCCCTTGGGTGTACGGACTTTGGAGTAACCTTCCTGAGTTTCGATCAGTTCCAGAGGTGTGCCCGATGGCACGGCGTTTTCGATAATTCGAAATTGCGTGCCGGCACCGGATCGAACGGGCAGGTAAAGTTGGTCGTCAACCCATACGGTTCGCGCCTGAGCTACGGAAATGGAGCTGAAGATAATAAGAAAGCTGAGAGCAAGGCGGAGCGGTGTCACTGGTTGCATTCCCTGAGTCTGACGATAGTTAGATTATATAAGGCAGCAATTTTGTCACAGCTTGACCTGTATTCAAGCAGTCCCGCGTTACAATCCGCTCATACTGTGTGCTGCCGCTTATATTGAGCGGTATTGGCGAGGTTAAGGCAGTACAACTTTGTACGGCTTTACGGAGACCGATTGGTAAACACCGGCCTCAATGTACGGGTCTGCATCAGCCCAGGCTTGTGCAGACTCCAGAGAGTCGAATTCAGCAATCACCAAGCTGCCGGTAAAGCCGGAGTCGCCGGGGTCTTCGGTGTCGATGGCAGGATGCGGGCCGGCCACCAGTAGACGACCGTCTGCTTTTAACGCTTCCAGCCGGGCAAGGTGGGCCGGGCGTGCTTGTTTGCGCAGTGCCAGGCTGCTCGGTACGTCTTCGCTCATGATCGCGTAGTACATAGGGTGCTCCAATGTCGTTGAGGCCAGTGTTAGGGCGTGCAGCGCAAGGCTGATACACTGTTAGCCAGATTATTATCAGGAATGCTTGTGACTATACCTCAAGACCCGAAACCATGCATTGATCTGCATTGCCATAGCACCGCCTCGGATGGAGCTCTCGCACCGGCAGAGCTGGTTGCCCGCGCTATTGAAAAGGGGGTGAGCCATTTGGCTCTGACTGACCACGACACGATCGCCGGGCTGCCCGAAGCGAAAGAAGCTGCCACCGCGGGCGGACTGACGATGATTAATGGTGTGGAGTTGTCGTGTGTATGGCGAACTTACACCATTCATGTCGTTGGACTCGATTTTGACGAAACCAGTCCGGTATTCCTGAACGCTCTGTCTATCCAGAATGAAAACCGTTGGCAGCGTGCTCGCATTATTGCGGACAAGCTTTCCCGCCTGAAAGTGGATTCGCTGCTGGAGAAAGCAACGGCGTTGGCGGGGGGAGATGTTCCGGGCCGTCCGCATTTTGCTCAGGCTTTGGTTGATGCTGAAGTGGTCCCCAAAGTGGCTCATGCCTTTAAGCGTCATCTTGGTGCGGGTAAGCCTGGTGATGTGAAGGCCTGCTGGCCGGAGCTGAGTGAGGTAATTCAGTGGATTCGGGATGCGGGAGGCATTGCGGTTTTAGCGCACCCTCGCAAGTACAAGCTGTCAGCAACCCGGTTGCGGGAATTAGTGAGCGATTTTGGTAAAGCGGGCGGGCGTGCGATCGAGGTTTCTATTTCTGGCCAATCAAGTGGCGACCTGGGTTTTGTAGCAGAGCTTGCCAGACGTGAAGGATTGCTGGCCTCACAAGGCAGTGATTTTCATTTTCCGGGGGCTGCTTGGTGTGAGCTTGGCCGTATAACAAAAATGCCAGAGGGGCTGGAGCCCGTCTGGCATCATTTTCGTGAACCTGTTCGCGGGTAAATTACTCCGGCGCGTGGAACAACAGGTACAGGTCGGTCAGTGAGTCTGGAATGGCTTCTGCCATTCGGCTGGCAACCTGTTCATCTTCACGGGCGCGCTGGAAGTCTTCGTCTTCAAACAGGCCAGACAGTGTCAGGATCGGCACCATCAGGTCTGCAACTTCCTCTTCAGCGGCTTCTTCCATCCACTTGTCTTCGTTTTCCAGGAAGGTTTCCACAAAGCCCGCGCACCAGTTTTCCAGGGCGTTCATTGGGTCGCCGTCTTCGGGTTCGGGCAGTTCCAGTGCATGACCCATATCCAGAGATTGGGCCATGTCGCGGGTAAGACTGCTAACGCACTGAGCGAAGACTTCTGGCACTTTGCCATCGGGCAGGCTCTCGGAGCCTGTCGCCAGGCGGAAGATGTCTTCCACCTGCAGGTTGACCGGGCCGATCACACTGGCACAGACGGCTCCGTGCAGGCCGAAGAAGTCCAGGGCCTCATCGCCCCAAGGCTCTGCAAACAGAATGTCTTCCAATGCTTCGATGTCGGAATTGGTCAGCATAATCAATTATCCTCGGCCTTTTTGGCTGCTTCGGCCGCTCGCTGGCGCTTGCGGACTTCTCTTGGATCGTTGTAAGCGCGACCTGGCGTTACCGGCACGTCAATGGCGCTGGGTGCTTCCGTTTTGGCCGGTTCCGCTTTAGGCTCGGCTTCAACTTTAGCTTCAGGCTTCGGGTCTGCCTTAACAGTTGCCTTTGGCTGTTCGTTAGCTTCGGCTGGCTTCTCAGCTTTCTCAGCTTTCTCAGCTTTCTCAGCTTTCTCAGCTTTCTCAGCTGCAGGCGTCGCTGCTGGCTTTTCTTCCGGGGCAGTCTTGGCCTCTACTTCGGGAGCATCAGCGGGCTTGCTGGCTTCTTTTGCTTTGCTCTCGGCGACAGGGTCGCTGGCGGGCTCGGCTTTAGCTTCTTTAGCAGCCTGAGGCTTGCGCTGGCGTGGGGCTGGCTTGCGCTTCTCTGGCTTGCTTTCGGTGTCGCCTTTGTCTGCTTCGTTCGCCTTAGATGCCTTGGCTTCTTCTTTTGGCGCAGCCTCTTGATCGTTGGTCGCGGGCTTTGTTTCAGCCTTGGGTGCCTCAGCAGGCTTGCGATCGTCCGCTTTCGGAGCTTGCTCTGCGGACTGTTTCGATTGTGCAGGAGCTTCTTTTGCTTGAGTAGCGGTTTCTACAGCAGCCTGTGGCGTAGAAGATGGTTTTTCTTCAACGGCTTTTTCTGGCTGCGTGTCTTTTTGGTGTTTATCGCTACGTTCCGCTTTACGGGCGGCTGGAGTCGATGCCGGTGCTTCCGCAGGTGAGCCGTCACGGTTTCGCTGACGACGAGGTTTGCGGCGCTTGTCATCACCGGCTTTATCGTTAGCCGGGGCCTTTTGGCTAGGCTGATTGTCGCGGTTGTCCTTGGGGTCCTTCAGATCCTTCTGATCTTTGCTATCACGCTGCGGACGGTTGCGACCCTGGCCACGGTTCTGGTTGTCTTTGCGGCCATCACGACGGTTGTCATTGCCCTTGTTCTCGGAAGGCTTCTCTAGCGCGTTCTGGCGACCTTGAGCACCGCGATTCTGGTCGTCATTGCGGTTAGGTCGGTTGCGGTTGTTTTGGCGACGCTCGTTACCATTGCGATTGCCACCGCGCTGGTCATCACGAGCTACCCGGGACTTCCGGCGATCCTGACGGTCAGGGCGAGCCTGAGGGCGGCGATTGTTGCTGGTGTTCTTCGCGGCTTTGTTATTGCCGGAGGTGGTGTCTGCCTCGCCGCTAAAGAAGCTGGCGATCTTCTTGCACAGCTTGCGGAAAGAGCCCTCGTCGGCTTCCGTCGATTCGGTTTTGGCTGTCGCTTGAGCGGTAGGGGCCGGTGCGGGGCGAATGGCTTTTACGGCCGCTTGCTCACGGACGGGCTTCTCGGTGCTGGTTACTTCAACAACGGATTCTTCTTCACGTTCGTTGTATTCGTGAGCCACCTGATGGCTGGAAATGTGCTCGGGCGCGGTTTCGTCCTGGCGCATACGAATGATTTCGAAGTGCGGGGTTTCCATGTTGGGTACAGGTGCAACAACGATGGATACGCCTTGGCCTGCTTCGATGTCGGCCAGCTGCTTACGTTTTTCGTTCAGCAGGAAGGTGGCGACAGAGACCGGCACGATGGCACGGACTTCTGCGGTTTTTTCCTTGGACGATTCTTCATAGATCAGGCGCATGATACTCAGCGCCAGAGATTCGATGCCTCGGATGGTGCCTTGGCCTTCGCAGCGCGGGCAAACTTCACTGCGGGTTTCGCCGAGTGACGGGCGCAGGCGCTGACGGGACATTTCGAGCAAGCCAAAGCGGGAAATCTTGCCTACCTGAACGCGGGCGCGGTCAATTTCCAGCGCCTCACGCATCTTCTGCTCAACTTCGCGCTGGTGCTTGGCAGGTGTCATGTCGATGAAGTCGATGACAATCAGGCCGCCCATGTCGCGCAGGCGAAGTTGGCGAGCGATTTCTTCAGCTGCTTCGAGGTTAGTCTGCAGGGCGGTTTCTTCGATGTCGTGGCCTTTGGTGGCCCGAGACGAGTTGATATCAATAGAAACCAGGGCTTCGGTCGGGTCGATAACAATAGAACCACCGGAAGGCAGTTTTACTTCGCGCTGGAAGGCGGTCTCGATCTGACCTTCGATCTGGTAACGACTGAACAAAGGGATTTCATCTTTGTACAGTTTAATCTTGTTTTCGAACGTTGGCATGACGGCGCGAACGAAGCTCAGCACGTCTTCGTAAACGCTTTCCGAATCAATCAATACTTCGCCGATATCCTGACGGAGGTAATCGCGAACGGCGCGGATGATCAGGTTGCTTTCCTGGTGGATCAGGAAGGGGGCCTTGCGCTCGTCAGCGGCCTGGGTGATGGCTTCCCAGAACTGGACCAGATAATCGAGGTCCCACTGCAGTTCTTCGGTGGTGCGACCGATGCCGGCGGTACGAACAATGATGCCCATAGACTTGGGTACCTGTACGCCGTTCATCGCTTCTTTTAGTTGAGCGCGATCTTCGCCTTCGATACGGCGAGAGATGCCGCCCGCACGCGGGTTATTAGGCATCAGCACCAGGTAGCGACCAGCCAGAGAAATAAAGGTGGTCAGCGCTGCGCCTTTGTTGCCGCGCTCTTCTTTATCGACCTGAACGATGACTTCCTGGCCTTCAGAAAGCACGTCTTTGATGTTGATTTTGCCTTCGATCTGGCTGGGTGATTTCTTGAAGTATTCTTTGGAGATTTCTTTCAGGGGCAGGAAACCGTGGCGATCGGCGCCAAAGTCGATGAAGGCCGCTTCAAGGCTGGGCTCTACGCGAGTGATTCTGCCTTTGTAAATGTTGGCTTTTTTCTGTTCGCGGGTGCTGGATTCGATGTCCAGATCAAACAGTCTTTGGCCGTCTACCAGTGCTACGCGCAACTCTTCAGGGTGAGTTGCATTAATCAGCATTCTTTTCATGGGAAAAGTGAGTTCCTGTCGTTTGTTAAGACAGGAAACCGGAGACGTTCGCATCAGCGAATCGGGATTTGCGTGCCGCGGGCCCTGAATTAGCAGGGCAGGCCGGCGGCCAGACGAGTCATACCTTTACGGGTTTTGACCCTGTATGTCTGAAACCACCGCTGATTCTTTGGCTGCCTGACGGCAGAGAAAGATCGAATAGGGTGAGTGTCTGTTGACGCATAGTATCCGTTTTCAGGTTCACACAAACTCCTAGGTCTCACGTCGTGTTGGTAAGCTGACGGCCCGGTTTTGCGTGGCAGTGATTCTTCGTGATGTTCCCGTCCGACGGTTTCCCGGTCGGTTTTTTCTTCTCCCGAGGAGGTAGCAGCCACTCTATGGTCTGCCCTGTGCGTCGGGAGTTTGTCTCACGCCGGGCCCGGTAATGATTGGGTATTCGGCGTTCAATCTATTAATCAGTGTCGGTATACTGCTGCCGCTCCGGCTTCTGAACAAAATTCTTCAGGCCGTAGACAAACGGCAGAGCACGTCGGAATATAACAGCAAACCCGCAGCTGTACAATCCTGTATCCAAGCGCCCGGCGCAAGCCGGTATAAGGTATTTCATGTCACAGAAACCGGCTTCCCGGAAACACCCCAAAAAAGCCCGACCTGCGCAGCGTTCTGCAGAAAGTCGTGGTGATGCGTCCGGCTCGGTGGCGCAGCCAGTCGGGCAGGTGCAGAAGGGTGTTCAATTTGTTGAAGTTGATGCCGACATGGCAGGGCAACGAGTTGATAATTTTCTTCTGGCCCGGCTTCGCGGTGTGCCCAAAAGTATTGTTTACCGCATTGTTCGGAAGGGCGAGGTTCGAGTTAATAAAGGGCGCGTGAAGCCGGATACTCGGGTAAAAGAGGGGGATGTTGTTCGTATTCCTCCTATTGTTCAGCAGGCTAAGCCAGAGCAGCCGAAGCCGGGCGACCGGGTTCAGAATGTGGTTGAGGCTGCCGTGGTTTTCGAGAATAGCGACATGCTGGTGGTCAATAAGCCTTCCGGCATTGCGGTTCACGGTGGTAGTGGTCTGAGCTTCGGGTTGATTGAGGTGCTGCGCTCTTCTCGTCCGCAGGCAAAGTTTCTTGAGTTGGTGCACCGGCTTGATCGTGACACATCCGGTTTGGTTATGGTGGCCAAAAAGCGTTCGGCGCTGCGGTTCTTGCAGGACGAGTTGCGTCACAAGCGCATGCGAAAGCGTTATCACGCGCTTGTTATCGGTTCTTGGCCGAAAAAACTAACGCGCGTTGCCGAGCCGTTGTTACGCTACGAGATGCCGAATGGTGAGCGTCGGGTGAAGGTGAGTGCCGAGGGTAAGGAGTCGCTCACCTTATATAAGAGCCTGGCAGACTACGAAGGCTACAGCTTGGTAGAAGCGTCGCCGGTGACTGGGCGTACCCATCAGATCCGTGTTCATAGTGCATGGGGTGGGCATCCGATTGCGGGTGATGACAAGTACATGGATGATGCAAGCCTGAAGGCTTTCAGAAAGATAGGTGGTGAACGTTTGATGCTTCATGCACGTTCGCTGGAGTTCCGATTGCCGGGTACCGAGGAGTCTATGTTCCTCGAAGCACCGTATGATAAGGCTTTCGGAAAACTTATTGATCAACTAACTCGACGCAGTAAGGGTTCGCAGAAATGAACGTAAAAGCAGTGATATTTGATTGGGATGGAACGCTGATCGATTCTGTTGATCATATTGCCGAAAGCTTGCAGCAGGCTGCCATAGAGCTGGGGTATCCGAATCTGGAGCTTGAAGCCTATCGGGATATCGTTGGGCTGGGCATGATTGAGGCGCTTCACAAGTTGTATCCCGGCGTGAGCGATGAAGAGATTGTGCGCATTCGCGAGGGTTATGCAGGTTATTTTTTCAAGAAAGTAACGACGCCTCAGAATGTGTTCGATGGCATGGCGGATGTGGTTGCTGATATTCGCACGTCTGGCCGAGGCTGTTCGGTGGCAACGGGAAAAAGCCGGCGGGGGCTTGCGCAGGCGCTTACGACCAGTGGCCTGGGGCATCACTTTGATACTTCTCGATGTGCCGATGAAACCCGCTCGAAGCCAGACCCGTTAATGCTTGAGGAAATTCTCGAGTTCTACGGTTTTCAGCCAGAAGACGCAGTGATGATTGGTGATACCCATTACGATCTGGAAATGGCGAAACGTATAGGTATGCCTGCTATTGGTGTGGAGTGGGGTGCTCATTCAAGAGAAGTGCTGCTGGATTGCCAGCCTCATGCGGTGGTGAACTCGGTCGGTGATTTGCGCCGTGTCCTTGGGCTGTAAAGAGAGTTTTTAGGTGTTTGCGAGTTAAGGAATAGCTAATGAGTGATTCGGAATCGGGTAAGGGCGGTATTTTTGGCTCCAGAAAGCCGGCAATGCCGCCTGAGTCGAACCGCGACTGGAAGTTGATTGAAAAGCTGGTGATGTCGCTTCACGCGGAGAAAAGGCGTAGCCGACGTTGGGGTATATTTTTCAAGCTTCTCACGTTCGTTTATTTGTTTGCGCTGATTGTGATGATCCGGTCGCCAATTGGTGAGGGTATGGGAGTGGTGCCAGAGCAGCACACCGCGTTGATTGAGCTGAATGGCCCTATCGCTGCGGATGAACTGGCAAGTGCTGATAATTTGGTGGGTTCGCTGCGCGCTGCATTTGAGGCAGAAAACTCTAAAGCGGTGGTTATTCGGATAAACAGCCCGGGCGGTAGCCCTGTGCAGTCAGGCTATGTGTACGACGAGATCAAGCGCCTTCGGGAAGAATATCCCGATAAGAAAGTGTATGCAGTGATTGCGGATGTCGGTGCGTCAGGTGCTTATTATATCGCGGCAGCGGCCGACGAGATCTACGCGAACCGGGCGAGCCTGGTGGGTTCGATTGGTGTTGTGGCTGGCGGGTTCGGTTTTAATGCGTTGATGGAAAAGTTGGGTGTGGAGCGCCGTTTGTACACCGCCGGTGAAAATAAGGCGTTTTTGGATCCGTTCACTCCGGAGCGTGAAGAAGACGTAGAGTTCTGGCAGAGCGTGCTGGAGAACACGCACAAACAGTTTATTGCTGCTGTAAAAGAGGGGCGTGGCGACCGACTGGCGAACGATGAAAGGTTGTTCAGTGGTCTGGTTTGGAGTGGCGAGCAAGCGCTGGAGTTGGGCTTGATAGATGGCTTGGGCAGCAGTTCTTGGGTGGCCCGGGAAGTTGTTGGCGCTGAAGAGTTGGTGGACTACAGCCGCGGGCCTTCGCCATTTCAACAGTTTGTTGAGCAGTTAGGGGTGTCGTTTGGCGAAGGTGTGGCTGCACATTTGCTGGAGTCCCGGCTGGAGCTGCGCTAATCCGTGGCTGAATGATTATTTAGCGGGCGAGGAGCGGGTTTACACCGAATTCTCCGAGTAGGGCGGTGAGGGCAATGAGGGGTAAGCCGATAAGGCTGTTAGGGTCTTGGCCTGCCAGGCTACTGAATAGCGTAATGCCCAAGCCTTCCATCTTGAAGCTGCCCGCACAGTCGTAGGGCTTCTCTTTAAGAAGGTAGCCGGCGATCTCTTCTTGTGAGAGGTTCCGAAAGTTTACTGTGAACAGCTCGCAATGTGTTTTTAAATCGCCCGTTAGGGTGTCCAGCACTGCCAGACCGGTGTGGAACTTTACGCACTGGCCGCTACTGCGTGTTAGCTGTTCTACGGCTTTTTCGTGTGAGCCGGGTTTATTCAGTAAGCTTCCATCCGGCAGGGTGGCTACCTGGTCGGATCCGATAATGAGTGTGTCGGGGTGGTTCTCCGCTAGAGCTTGTGCTTTTTGAGTGGCCAAGCGCACGGCGAGTGCGTCAGCACTTTCTGCGGATTCGGGGCTTTCGTCGATGTCCGGACTGGCGCAATCAAAGGGCAGGCCGAGGCGTTCCAGAAGTTGTTTCCGATAAGGTGATGATGAGGCAAGCAAAATAGTGCGTTTCATAAAGGCCTGATTGCTGTGTGTTCATTGAGAGAATTGCCGGGATTATCGTAGAATACCCCTACTTAAACGGGAAGGCTTGCCATAAAAGCGATTAAGTCTTTGACAGCAGGCAGTCTCCTCCCTAAAATTGCGCGCCTATGACTAAAGCGCCGAACGCCGAACTTCCAAAATCTGTTGAGCCCATCCGGCTGGCGGAACAAAAAGCGACACTTGAGGGGGTAATTCCGCTCGAGGGTCTTGCTCGTTTTGGGGAAGCGGTAGGTGGCTCGCAAGAAGGCCGCGAATGCCACGCAAAACTGTCCTTTTATCAGGATGGTGAGCGCCGGAGGGTTGTATCAGGAGAGTTATCGGCTCCGGTCACTCTGGTGTGTCAGCGTTGTATGAACGACATGCAGGTCACGTTGACGTCGAGCTTTGATTTGGGTCTGGTCAGCAGTGATGAACAGGCTCAACGGTTGCCAAAAACGTTGGAGCCGTTCCTTTGTGAGGATTTTACGGCGGACTTGTGGGCAATGGTGGAAGATGAACTTCTTCTGGTGTTGCCTCCGTTCCCGCTTCATGAAAGGGATGAGTGCCCGGCGAAAGAAGACCTTGAAGCGCTGGAGCCGTCAAACGCTCCTGTCGAGCCCGAGGCAAAGAAAAGAGATGATAATCCGTTCAGCGTGCTGGCGGGTTTCAAGACGACTAAGCATTAACGTTTTCATAAATAGGTCAGGAGTTTAACCATGGCTGTACAGAAGAGTCGCAAGACCCGTTCCAAGCGCGGCATGCGCCGTTCACACGACGCGCTGCCAACTTCCGCGCTGTCTACTGATGCAACAACTGGAGAAGTTCATCGTCGCCACCACGTATCTCCGGATGGTTTCTACCGCGGCAAGCAGGTTGTTGAAGCGCGCGACGAGTAATACTCGACGCGATATCTTCTGACCTGTGTCGTATGGACGAGCGGTGAGTAATCCAATCACCATTGCCGTCGATGCCATGAGCGGTGATCGTGGCGCCGAGGTAGTCGTTCATGCTGCGCTGGAAGCAGTGCGTGAAAATGAGGCCTTGAGTCTTGTTCTGGTAGGTATCCGGAGCGAGCTCGAGGCCTTGTTGCATGGTGGGCATCCCAAAATCCGCATTGTTGAGGCGGCGGATGTGGTGCGCATGAATGAGCGCCCCTCCCATGCTCTGCGCCATAAGCGCAATTCCTCTATGGCTATCGCCCTTGGCTTGGTTCGTGATGGCGAAGCTCAAGGCTGTGTAAGTGCCGGAAACACCGGTGCATTAATGGCTTTCGGGCGGTCTTTGATCCGTATGTATCCCGGGATTGAACGGCCTGCTATCGCCAAACTTATTCCTTCTCTTCGTGGCCGTTGTCTGGTGTTGGACCTTGGTGCCAATGTCGATTCCAGTGCTGAAAACCTCTATCAATATGCGCTGATGGGTTCCTTGATGGCAACGGCCGTCTCCGAGCTCGCGGAGCCCCGAGTTGCCTTGCTCAACGTGGGTGAAGAGGAGATCAAGGGTAACGAACAGGTTCGCCTGGCATCGCACATGCTCGCCCAGTCCGACACTTTGAACTATATAGGGTATGTCGAAGGGAGCGACCTGTTTCGGAACGTGGCTGATGTTGTAGTCTGTGACGGGTTCGTTGGCAACATCGCGCTCAAAACGGGTGAAGGTGTTGCCGGGTTGCTGATTGAGTTGCTCGAGCAGGCATTTACACGCTCTGTTTACGGGCGCATGGTGGGTTTGTTGGCTCGACCGGTAATGGGGCGATTGTTGCAGTTGATGGACCCCTCCCGGCATAACGGTGCCAGCCTTTTAGGGTTGCAAGGTGTCGTTATAAAAAGTCATGGAAACGCCAACGAGCGCGCTATGTTGGCTGCGATACGGCAGGCAGTGTGCGAAGTGACTCACGAAGTTCCCCGCAGGATTAATGAGCGGCTTGATGACTTGTTGTTTTAGGTCATTTGAGACTAAAGTCGGCCCACATTAACTTACTTTATCGCGGATAATTGGCCTGGCTTGTACTATTGGCTAATCTCCTCCAATCCCCAATAACGATAAGATCGCTCCTATGAAATCAGCGTTTATTTTTCCCGGACAAGGTTCTCAGTCGGTTGGCATGTTATCAGGTGCTGCTGAAGCATGGCCGATGATCGCTGAAACCTTTAGTGATGCTTCGAATGTTCTTGGCTATGACCTCTGGCACGTATGTCAGAACGGTCCGGCTGACGAACTTAATCAAACAATGATTACCCAGCCAGTCCTTTTGACGGCCAGCGTTGCTCTGTGGCGCCAGTGGTTGGTATCCGGTGGTCCGCAGCCCAGCTTTGTGGCGGGCCACAGCTTGGGTGAATACAGCGCCTTGGTGGCTGCAGAAAGTCTCGACTTTGTTGAGGCTGTTAAGTTGGTGCAGCTGCGTGGCGAGCTTATGCAAGAGGCGGTCCCCGCTGGCGAAGGCAAAATGGCCGCTATACTTGGGCTGGATGATGCTGAAGTGATTGCGGCCTGTGAAGAGTCTGCGCAAGGCGATGTGGTTGCTGCGGTGAATTTTAACGCGCCGGGGCAGGTGGTTATTGCCGGTTCTTTGGCTGCGGTAGAGCGAGCCATTGAAGCGTGTAAGGCCCGCGGTGCTCGAAAAGCCATGCCTTTGCCGGTCAGTGTGCCGTCTCATTGTGCTTTGATGAAGAGCGCAGCCGAAGAGTTGGCGGATGCCTTGGACGATGTGCGTTTTAACGATGCTGTCATCCCGGTAGTGCAGAATGTTCATGCAGGTGTTGCGACAGACGCAGATACATTGAAATCGAACTTGCTGAAGCAGCTCTACTCGCCGGTGCTTTGGACAGATTCAATCCGTACGCTGACCAGCGAGGGTGTCGGAGTAGCGGTTGAGTGTGGTTCAGGTAAGGTTTTGGCCGGCTTGGTCAAGCGTATTGAGCGTGGCTTGCCAGTGCATGGTATTGAAGATCCTGATTCTATGGCGGGTGCAATTGAAGCACTGAGCCAATCCTGATAAACGGAGTAGGTTATGTCGTTGGAAGGCAAGGTAGCGCTGGTTACCGGGGCAACCCGGGGCATTGGTAAGGCCATTGCTCACGAATTGGCGCGCTTGGGTGCCGAAGTTATTGGTACCGCAACAAGTGCTGAAGGCGCTGACTCTATCTCGGAAGGGCTGAAAGCGGCCGGTTATAATGGCTACGGGCTTGTAATGGATGTAGCCGATCCGGACAGCATTGATGCCGGTTTGAAAAAAATTGCAGAGAAATCAGGCGCACCGCTGATTTTGGTCAATAACGCGGGCATTACTCGTGATAATTTATTGATGCGTTTGAAAGATGATGACTGGTCAGCGGTTTTAGAAACCAACTTATCCAGTGTTTACCGCACCAGCAAGGCGGTGTTGAGAGGCATGGCTAAAGCGCGCTGGGGTCGGGTGATTAACGTCAGTTCAGTGGTTGCCAGCATGGGGAATCCGGGCCAAGGCAACTATTGTGCGGCCAAAGCAGGCGTTGAAGGTTTCACTCGCAGCTTGGCGAAGGAAATGTCGAACCGGGGAATTACCGCGAACTGTGTAGCTCCGGGGTTTATTGATACCGATATGACTAAAAAACTGGACGAAAAGCAACGTAACGCTATGCTGGAAATTATACCTGCAGGGCGTTTGGGAGAGCCGGAAGAGATTGCTTCCGTTGTGGCCTTCCTGGCATCTGAGGGTGCTGCTTACGTTACAGGTGAAACGATTCATGTGAATGGCGGCATGTACATGGGGTAAGGCCCTTGTCGGGCAGTAATGCAACCCCTTGTCGTACAACATGTTTAACTGATTGCCCTGCTTGTCTGCAGGTAGGGTTTAAACTAAACTGGCAATCATTGAGTTGCTTGGTTGACACTAAAGTGAGGACATTATGAGTACAGTTGAAGAGCGCGTTAAGAAGATCGTATGTGAACAGTTGGGCGTTAAAGAGTCCGAAGTTCAGAACACATCTTCTTTTGTAGAGGATCTTGGCGCTGACTCACTGGACACTGTTGAGCTGGTTATGGCCCTTGAAGAGGAATTCGAAACTGAAATTCCCGATGAAGAAGCCGAAAAGCTGGGCACGGTTCAGAACGCGATCGACTACATCGTCGCGCATACCTGATACTCTGCTGATCAGATTGCCAGGCGAAAGCCGTCCTTTTCTGTAAATTGAAGGACGGCTTTTTTATTGGCTAAACATCCGTAGTGTTGATGGATTTTTTGAAAGAACGATCAGGTGAATGAGGTTATGAGTAAACGACGGGTTGTTATCACGGGCATGGGAATGCTTTCGCCGGTGGGGAACGATGTAGCGTCCTCATGGGATGCGGTGTGCGCCGGGCGGAGCGGTATTGGTGCGATAGATCGCTTTGATGCTACCGACTACAACACACGCATTGGCGGTGCCGTCAAAAATCTCGATATGGAGCCCTGGTTGTCCAGCAAGGAAGCGAGAAAACTCGATGCGTTTATCCACTATGGCTTGATCGCGGCACAGCAAGCAGTAGACGACAGCGGGTTAGAACAGTACGAAAAGCTGGATCGTGAACGGGTCGGTATTGCAATTGGCTCCGGTATTGGCGGTTTGGAGTACATCGA
Organism: Marinobacter litoralis; assembly: GCF_003336705.1. GTDB lineage: Bacteria > Pseudomonadota > Gammaproteobacteria > Pseudomonadales > Oleiphilaceae > Marinobacter > Marinobacter litoralis. The sequence continues at coordinate 690,290 of NZ_QMDL01000001.1, forward strand.
GAAGAACATTATTCAGATGGAGAAATCCGGGCCTCGCAAGGTGTCTCCATTCTTCGTGCCGGCATCGGTCATCAATATGATTTCGGGCAATGCTGCCATCCGCTTTGGGTACAAAGGGCCTAACATTGCGATTGTTACTGCCTGCACCACCGGTACCCACAACATTGGTTACGCAGCGCGAACCATTGCTTACGGTGATGCGGATGTTATGTTGGCGGGCGGTTCCGAGATGGCAACCACACGTTCAGCGGTTGCAGCTTTCTCGTCTGCACGCGCCTTGTCGACACGTAACGATGAGCCAGAGAAGGCCAGTCGTCCCTGGGACAAAGAGCGTGATGGTTTCGTGTTGAGTGACGGCGCCGGCGTGCTTGTGCTGGAGGCTCTTGAGCACGCGCAAGCTCGCGGCGCGACCATTTATGGCGAGGTAGTCGGGTTCGGCATGAGTGACGATGCGCACCACATTACGTCCCCCCCAGAAGATGGTGAAGGGGCCGCACGTTCAATGGCTAATGCGGTGCGAGATGCCGGGTTGTCGGTGGATCAGGTGGATTATATCAACGCCCACGGCACGTCTACCCAAGCCGGGGATGTGGCCGAAGTGGCTGCGGTTAAATCGGTGTTTGGTGAGCATGCCAAAACGCTGGCAATGAGCAGTACAAAGTCGATGACGGGGCACCTTTTAGGTGCTGCGGGTGCAGTGGAGGCGATATTCTCGGTTCTGGCGGTTCGAGAAGGTATTTTGCCGCCCACCATTAATCTGGATAACCCGGCTGAAGGGTGTGATCTGGATTTTGTGCCTCACACCAGTCGAAAGGCGGATATTAAAGTGGCTTTGTCCAACTCGTTCGGCTTCGGTGGTACCAACGGTACGCTGATTTTCAGCCGATTCGAGGGCTGAGCCCGTTGTGATCGCACTATATTGGGCGGAAGACGGTCGTTTTCCGCCCGGTGACCGGGGGCTGGCCTATGGCGACGGGCTGTTTGAAACCATCCGTGTTGATGGTGGCAGCGCCCATTTGAAGGCCTATCATTTGGACAGGATGACCCGGGATGCGGCACGCCTGCACATTCCTGTTAACCGTTCAGAGCTTGAGCATATATTTCATCAGGCGGTAGAGCGGTATTCCGTTCATTATTCTGTCGATTCCTGGATCCTTAAACTCACGCTCACTCGGGGCTCAGGGGGGCGAGGGTACCGTCCGTCACCAAACATGAAGCCCAACCTCCTGGTTTCTCATGCCGCTATGCCTCCATTGGCGCCTGCCAGCGGTGTAGCGGTCGATTTCTCTCGTGTTCCACTCACTGTAAACCCATTGTTAGCCGGTATTAAATCGTTGAACCGGATTGAGCAGGTAATGGCTGCCTCAGAGCTCCAGGATGGTTTGTTTGAGGTACTGATGGCAAACCCTGCGGGCCATATTGTTGAGGGCACACGCACTAACCTCTTTATTGAAACGGATGACGGTTGGCGTACGCCGTCGCCTGATTCCGTGGCGGTTAGGGGCGTGATGCGCAGGTATGTTATCGAGCGGCTTCGAGCAAACGCCGAGGAGGTTCACGAGGCGCCTATCTTGCTGGATGATATGCTCGCATCCAGTTGTCGTGGCGTTTATTTGACCAACAGTGTGCTAGGTGTGGTTTCTGTGCGGACATTGGCTGGACAGGATTTGCCTGTTACCGGCCGGCTTGCGACAATCTGCGGCTCAACTCCCAAAACGGAATAATGCGTGTGTTCAGGAAGTTAATTGTTTCAGTTTTTGCTCTGGGCGTGATTGCAGCGGCGGCTGCAGGGCTTTGGGTTTGGCAGGGCTTAGAAACGTTGAAACGGCCGGTGGCACTCGAAGAGCCAGTCTTGTTCAGTGTTGAGCATGGAACCTCGTTCAATGGCCTGGCGCACGAGTTTGCCAGGCAAGGATTGGTTTCCGATTCACTTTGGTTGCGGTTGTATGGGCGTTTGAAGCCGGAGCTGACCCGCATCAAGGCCGGGGATTATGAACTGACACCCGAGATGACACCGCTGGAAATCGTTGATTCGATGGTTGAAGGCAAGGTTAAGCTATGGGCGGTGCAATTTATCGAGGGCTGGACATTTTCGGACCTGCGTAACGCGCTGGCAAAATCCGACAATCTGACAAAAGTAACGACAGACTGGACAGATCAAAAGATCATGGAAGCCGTCGGAGCCGAGGGGCAGCACCCTGAAGGCTGGTTTTTCCCGGATACCTACATGTTCAGCAGCAGCGAAACAGATTTGGACATTCTGAAACGGGCATATAACCGCATGACTGGTTTACTGGAGCAGGAATGGGTCGGCCGAGCCAAAAACCTACCCTACGACACGCCGTATGAAGCCTTGATTATGGCCTCCATCGTGGAGCGCGAGACGGGTGCTCCTTATGAGCGCGAGCAGGTTGCAGGTGTTTTTGTTCGGCGATTGCAGAAGGGCATGCGCCTTCAGACAGACCCTACCGTGATCTATGGCATGGGGGATAAGTACGACGGTCGAATTCGTCGGCGCGATCTGCGTACGCACACACCGTACAACACCTATCGCATTGATGGCCTGCCGCCCACGCCGATCGCACTTCCGGGGCGGGATTCTATTCATGCAGCCTTGCACCCGGATGATGGTGATGCGCTGTACTTTGTTGCCCGGGGTGACGGCAGCCACAAATTCTCGAAAACTCTGGCGGAACACCAGAAGGCAGTCCGGGCTTTTCAGTTAAACCGGAAAGAAGGGTATCGGTCTTATCCGGTTCCGGATGCCAAGACCAACAACGGCGGAGACAACTGATGGCAGCTCGAGGCCGTTTTATTACCTTTGAAGGAACCGAAGGCGTGGGTAAGTCTACCCAAATGAAAAATGCCGCGGCGACTCTGGAATCGTTGGGTATCGATTGTCTTGTGACTCGGGAACCGGGCGGTACGCCGATGGCGGAAAACATTCGTGAACTTCTGCTTGCTCCCCGGGAAGAATCAGTCCATGAAATGACGGAGTTGCTGTTGATGTTTGCAGCCCGGGCTCAACACCTGCATACGCATATACTCCCCGCCTTAGATGCTGGTAAGTGGGTGCTGTGTGACCGGTTTACCGACGCAACCTTCGCGTATCAAGGTGGTGGGCGTGGCGTTTCGAAGGAACGCATTTCGGTGCTTGAAACCTTGGTTCAGGGTGATGTGCGCCCTGATCACGTTATTTTGTTGGATGCGCCTGTTGAAACCGGAATGGCGCGCGCCAAAAAACGCGGAGAACTTGATCGTTTCGAGCAGGAAGATGTCGATTTTTTCCAGCGTATTCGCGAAAGCTATCTTGAGCGCGCGACGGCCGCTCCGGGGCAATACCATATAGTGAATGCTGCGTTGCCGCTAGAACAAGTTTCTGCAAGTGTGGCGGCTTTGCTGACCGCTCTGGCCAAAGCGCCTCAGTTGGTGGGTTAAGGCAATGCTTGATGCAAGGATCGTAAAACTCCCGGCGAACGCCCAGCAACATCATCACGAGCACCACCAGGTTGTTGTTGGTGTTCGTGGTGCTGCCGAGTTGTGTGTGGATGGGCTAGGGGCGTATCTCGATACTTGGAAAGCGTGTCTGGTGCCTACAGAGATTGAGCACGATTACTGCGGCGATCAGACAAACCATGTGTTGGTGATCAACCTCGACCCTCAGAGTCCGGCGCTTGCATCCTCGGCTCATAGAGAATACGAGTTGTTGGCTCGAATGTTTGATAAACCTTGCACGGTTCAGATGGATCATCGATTGCAGGGCTTGGTCCAGTTTGCAGCCGGTGAATTTGATCGTGCGCCGGGTAACGAGCCCCTGCACCGCCATTTGGCTGCGAGCATTCTGTATAGCATGGCAGATCGGGTTATTGATGGAGCTTCGGTCAAACCAGCCCGTCACAGCGTTAGCCCGGAATCAACCCGTCGTTTTATTCTTGAGAACCTGCACCGGAAAATCTCCGTAAAGGATCTTGCCGGTGAAGCCTGTTTAAGTGTTAGCCGGTTCCACGAAATTTTCCGGGAAGTAGCCGGGATTACTCCGCATCAGTTTTTGTTACAAACCCGCCTGGAGCAGGCTGCCAGTCTGCTCTCCAGTAGCCAGCTTTCGGTCTCTGAAATCAGTTACCGAACTGGATTCTCCTCCCAAAGCGCTCTCACCAATGCGTTACGCAAATACAAAGGAACAACACCCTCTCGGCTCCAGATTGGCGAATATGTCGCATAATTCCAGCAAAAATCAGCAGTACCGTTGGATTGTGCAAAAAAATCGTAGGATTTCGTAAGCCTTGAGTGGGTAGTAATACTAACTTGTGTCGTCTGAAGTCCCGTATTGCCGACTTGTTGTTGATTTCAGTCGCAAAATACTGAAGTTTAACTATATTGAAGGAGTATCTGTGCGAGGTGCGCTTCGCTCCAACGAGGATGGAATTCGGCTAAACAAGAATAACAGCGCGGTGGGCTGGCCTGAGCGCCACAGCTGCGCTTAGAGAGCGGATCTAATCCGACTCATTAAACCGGAGGAGCCTTATGGCTATTGGTGTTTGGATCAGTCTTTTTGCTTACTTTGCGCTCATGATTGCCATCGGCATTTATGCAATGCGTACGTCTACGTCTTCGTCGGAAGACTACATGTTGGGCGGGCGAGCCCTTAGCCCGAAAGTAGCGGCCCTGTCGGCCGGTGCGTCTGATATGAGTGGATGGTTGCTGCTGGGCCTGCCAGGCGCGTTGTATGTATCTGGTTTGGCATCGGCGTGGATCGGTATCGGCTTGTTCGTGGGTGCGTTTTTCAACTGGGTGCTGGTAGCGCCTCGCCTCCGTGAACAAACGGTTCACTATGGTAATGCCATTACTATCCCGTCTTTCCTAGCCAACCGTTTCCCAACGCAGGCTTTGTCGCTAAGAACCGTGTCGGCAATCGTTATCGTTGTGTTCTTCGCGGTGTACACCGCTTCTGGCTTGGTGGCCGGTGGTAAATTGTTTGAAAGTGCCTTTGCTGGCATCTTCAACTTCGGTGGTCTTAGCGATTACGCAGTAGGTATCGTGATCACTCTAGGTGTGGTTTTGGCCTATACCGTTGTAGGCGGCTTCCTGGCGGTGAGCATGACCGACTTTGTTCAGGGCTGCATCATGATGCTCGCCTTGGTCATCATGCCAGCTGTTGTGCTGTTCGGTGAAGGTGGCGGCGGTTACGCCCAGGCTGCACAGACTCTTAACGAGGTCGATCCGACATTGCTGTCTTGGACAGAAGGGCTGACGTTTGTTGGTTGGTTGTCGGCAGTAACTTGGGGTCTTGGTTACTTCGGTCAGCCGCACATCATTGTTCGTTTCATGGCGATCCGTTCCCTGAAAGACGTACCGACCGCCCGTAACATTGGTATGGGTTGGATGGGTATTTCCCTGATTGGTGCGGTATCTCTGGGTGTGTTCGGTCGCGCTTACGCGGTTCGTAACGGCTTGGACATTGCCGACCCCGAAACGATCTTCATCATCCTGTCTGACATGCTGTTCCACCCGCTGATTACTGGTTTCTTGTACGCAGCGCTGCTGGCGGCGGTTATGAGTACCATCTCCAGTCAGTTGTTGGTGTCGTCTTCTTCTTTGACTGAGGACTTCTACCGCTTGTTCCTGCGCAAAGAAGCCACGGACCGTGAGTGTGTGAACGTGGGTCGTGCCTGTGTTGTGGCTGTTGGTCTGGTTGCCGCGGTGATCGCCTCTGATCCTGACTCACAGGTTCTGGCGCTGGTCAGTAACGCTTGGGCAGGCTTTGGTGCCGCCTTCGGTCCGCTGATTCTGCTGTCTCTGATGTGGTCCCGCACGAACGGTGCTGGTGCTATCGCAGGCATGGTAGTAGGCGCTGTGACCGTTATGGTTTGGATCTCTCTGGGCTGGAATGGCAGCTTCATGGGTGGTCCGGGCGTTTACGAGATCATCCCTGGCTTCGTCGCTGCCTTCATCGCCATCATTGTGGTGAGTCTGGCTACGTCCGATGCTGGAGAGTATCAGCACATCAGCCGGTAATGGGTATCGGTTAGAGCGTACTAAACGATGAAAGGGCTCCTGCGGGAGCCCTTTTTTTGTACCTGAAATAGCTAATCGTTGTTTGTGTTCGTAATTGGGCCGGGACACACGTACCAAGGAACTATCTAGCAGGCATAAAAAAACGCCAGCCCGAAGGCTGGCGTTTCATTGGAGCTAAACCGAAAAGGTTAGTGCTTAAGCGACAGTCGCTTCAGACGCCTTCTTGGTGTAGTTCTCCATCTGGTCAAAGTTGAGATACTTGTAGATCTCAGCTGACATGCTGTCGAGATCTTTAGCGTACTCCATGTACTCCGCAGGAGTCGGAAGCTTGCCAAGGATCGCGCCAACAGATGCCAGTTCCGCAGAGGTCAGGTACACGTTGGCACCATCACCCAGACGGTTCGGGAAGTTACGGGTAGAGGTAGACAGAACGGTAGACTTCGCAGCCACACGCGCCTGGTTACCCATACACAGTGAACAGCCCGGCATTTCGGTGCGAACACCGGCAGTACCGTAGATGTTGAAGTAACCTTCTTCCATCAGCTGAGCCTGATCCATCTTGGTCGGTGGAGACATCCACAGACGGGTGTTCAGAGAACCTTTGTGCTGCTCAAGCAACTTACCAGCGGCACGGAAGTGACCGATGTTGGTCATGCAGGAACCGATGAACACTTCGTCTACCTTGTCGCCAGCCACTTCAGACAGGAACTTGGCATCGTCCGGATCGTTCGGGCAGCAAACGATCGGCTCTTTGATGTCAGCCAGATCGATTTCTACAACGTGAGAGTACTCAGCGTCTTTGTCAGCGCGCATCAGCTTAGGATCAGCCAACCAAGCTTCCATCTGCTGAGCACGACGCTCCAGAGTACGTGGATCGCCGTAACCTTCAGCGATCATCCAGCGCAGCATGGTGATGTTAGAGCGCAGGTACTCGGCAACAGACTCTTCAGACAGGTTGATGGTACAACCGGCAGCAGAGCGCTCGGCAGAAGCGTCAGACAGTTCGAACGCCTGCTCAACAGTCAGGTGCTCCAGACCTTCGATTTCCAGGATACGACCAGAGAATTCGTTGATCTTGCCTTTCTTCTCAACAGTCAGCATGCCTTGCTTGATGCCGTACAGCGGAATCGCGTGTACCAGGTCACGCAGGGTGATGCCCGGCTGCATTTTGCCTTTGAAGCGAACCAGAACGGACTCTGGCATGTCCAGAGGCATAACGCCTGTTGCCGCAGCAAACGCAACCAGACCAGAACCGGCCGGGAAGGAGATGCCCATCGGGAAACGGGTGTGGGAGTCACCACCAGTACCAACGGTGTCTGGCAACAGCATACGGTTCAACCAAGAGTGGATGATACCGTCGCCCGGACGCAGGGAAACACCGCCACGGTTACGGATGAAGTCCGGCATGGTGTGCTGCATTTCTACGTCAACCGGCTTCGGATAAGCAGCGGTGTGACAGAAAGACTGCATGACCAGGTCAGCCTGGAAGCCCAAGCACGCCAGATCCTTCAGTTCGTCACGGGTCATAGGACCAGTGGTGTCCTGAGAACCAACGGTGGTCATGTGCGGCTCGCAGTAGGTGCCTGGACGAACGCCTTGGCCTTCTTCCAGTCCGCATGCTTTACCAACCATCTTCTGGGCCAGAGTGAAGCCCTTGTCGCCAGCTTCCGGATCTTCCGGCAGGCGGAACAGATCGGTCGGGCCCATGCCCAGTGCTGTACGAGCCTTGGCGGTCAAGCCACGGCCAATGATCAGCGGGATACGACCGCCGGCCTGAACTTCGTCCAGAATAACGTCAGACTTGAACTTGAACTCGGAGATGGTTTCGCCAGCTTCGTTCAGGATCTTGCCTTCGTATGGGCGGATCTCGATCACGTCGCCCATGTTCATGTTGTCAACGGGTGCTTCGAATACCAAAGCGCCGGCGTCTTCCATGGTGTTGAAGAAGATTGGGGCAACTTTGTTACCGATACATACACCACCAGCGCGCTTGTTGGGAACGCCCGGGATGTCGTCACCGAAGAACCACAGAACAGAGTTAGTGGCAGACTTACGGGAAGAACCAGTACCTACAACGTCACCAACGAAAGCAACAGGCAGGCCTTTGGATTTGATTTCTTCGATCTGGCTCATCGGGCCAGTTACGCCTGGCTCTTCCGGCTTCAGGCCATCGCGTTCCATTTTGTAGGCAGCGCGGGCGTGCAGCGGGATGTCAGGACGGGACCATGCATCCGGAGCCGGAGACAGGTCGTCGGTGTTGGTTTCGCCAGTCACCTTGAAAACAACCATTTTGGTGCTTTCAGGAACTTTGTTTTTGTTGGTGAACCACTCAGCGTTGGCCCAAGACTCAACAACAGACTTAGCAACAGCGTTGCCAGCGTCCATTTTTTCTTTAACGTCGTTGAACGCGTCGAACATCAGCAGTGTGTGCTTCAGTTCTTCACCGGCCAGCTCGGCCAGTTCAGGGTTGTCCAGCAGGTCAACCAAGGTTTCGATGTTGTAACCACCTTGCATCATACCCAGCAGCTGAACAGCTTTTTTGTTATCGATCAGCGGAGAAGTCGCTTCACCTTTAACAATAGCGGTCAGGAACGCAGCTTTAACGTAAGCAGCTTCGTCAACTCCTGGTGGGACACGGTTTTCCAGAAGATCAACCAGAGTTGCTTCTTCACCGGCCGGTGGGTTTTTCAGCAGATCTACCAGAGCAGCAGTCTGTTCGGGGTTCAGCGGCTTTGGTGGGATACCCAGAGCTGCACGTTCGGCAACGTGTTCACGATAAGCTTCTAACACGATATGGACCCTCATCAGTTGGAATTTTCCTCGCCGGCGACATGCTGCCTGACGGGAGTTTTTTGGCGAAAAGGCCGAAGGAGCCTCTGAATAACGCCTAACTTGGCCGGCGGGACATTCAGATTCTATTCAGAGACACCTTGATCCGGCGCTGCATTCTATAGGAAAGCACGTATAAAGTTAAGTTGGACAGAGGTCGGAGCTGTCTGATAGCTGCGGTATACTCTCGCGCTTTCGAACCTGACCAGATTCAATGATATGACTGATGCCTTGAAAGAAATACATGACTTTCTGCCCTGCCGCACGCCACAGCAGTGGATTGAGAATGCGCTGGCGAACCAGGATTTGCTGCTGATCGACCATGCTCATTGTGAGAAAAAGGCGGCTTCGACGGCGCTAAGTCTGATGTATCGATACGTTGAAAATACCGAACTGCTGAACAAAATGTCCCGTTTGGCCCGCGAAGAGTTGCGGCACTTCGAGCAAGTGTTGGCGATTATGAAAAAGCGCGGTGTGACTTATGCTCACCTGACACCGGCACGGTACGCGGGGGGGATGAGGGAGTTGGTGCGTAAGGACGATCCCGGCCGATTGGTGGATGTGTTGATTGTGGGAGCGATTATCGAAGCACGTTCCTGCGAGCGGTTTGCCGCTTTGGCACCGTTTCTTGACGAGAAACTGGCCGAGTTTTACACCGGATTGTTAAAGTCCGAGGCGCGGCACTATCAGGATTATCTGAAACTAGCGGTTCAGGCGAATGGTGCGCCAGTGGATGAGCGCGTTGCGGAGTTTATGGCCGTAGAGAAGGCGTTGATTGAAGAGGCGGATATTGAATTCCGCTTTCACAGCGGGCCCGTACCGGCTTGATGCAGCAGCCCGAGCCTCGCTGAGGTTATGAGGTTCGGGCGCTCGTCAAAGCTGTTTGCACAGCTCTATCCACTGAGCGATACCGGCGCTGCGGTATTTTTGTTTGTGCAGAATAAAGTAAAACTGCCGCTTAAATGAGCGGTGTTCCGGCATTGCAAGCGGCACCAGGCTGCCACGTTTAAACGCGTCTGCAAGTACCACCCATGACAAACAGCCGATGCCCAGATTGGCCTCAACCGCACGCTTTATGGCTTCGGTGTGTTCCAGTTCAAGCAACACGTTGAGGTCTGGCAGCAGGCCTTGCATACCTCTCTCAAAGCTTTGTCGGGTGCCGGAGCCCTGTTCCCGCATAATCCAGGTTGCTTGGCGTAAATCGTCATCGGTTAGCTGTTTTTTGTGGGCCAGCGGGTGATTGGGCGCACAAAATGCAATGAGTTCGTCTTCACGCCACGGCATAACTTCAAGCTCGGTGGCCTGCAACTCGCCTTCGATTAAGCCAATGTCCAGTTCAAAGTCTTTAACCCGCCGGGCGATGGTGCTTGTGTTGGCAACCTCCAGCGACACTTTCGGCCGGGTAGGGGTGTTCATGTATTGAGCCATAACGCCAACGGCGAGATAGTTCCCGATCGTTAGGGTTGCACCAACTTTAAGTGCCCCTATTTCAGAGTGTTTGCTGAATGCTTGCTCCAGTTCTGTGGCTTGAGCGAGCAGTGCCTCGGCTTTTGGGCGGTACAGCCGGCCTAATTCGTTTAACTGCAGCCGCTTGCCAACCCGGTCAAATAACCGGATGTCGAACTGGCTTTCAAGTTCTTTCAGTGCACTGCTGGCTGCAGATTGGGACATGGATAACGATTCTGCAGCCCGGGTGATGTTCTGAAAATGTGCGGCAGCGAGAAAAACTTCTAATTGGCGAAAGCTGTATTTCATGGTTTGGCTACCAAGGTAAAATTCGTTTATTCATAAAATCGAATAGCATTATGAAAGCATCCCGTTTTGTCGATTTCAAGAAAAAGCTTACACTGGGCACATCTTAAATTCTTAACCATTGCTAGCTTGCGAGGGCATCATGAGTAAGTTGATGAAAGAAACGGTGACCAGTGTTCATCACTGGAACGACACCTTGTTCAGCTTCAAGACAAGCCGGGATCCCGGGTTCCGTTTCAAGAACGGGCATTTCGTCATGATCGGGTTGGAATCAGAAGGTAAGCCCTTGATGCGTGCATACAGCATCGCCAGCGCCAACTACGAAGAAGAGCTTGAGTTCTTCTCTATAAAAGTGCCTGACGGCCCGCTTACGTCCCGCCTGCAGAAAATCAACGTGGGTGACGAAATTCTTGTGAGCCGTAAACCGACCGGCACCTTGATTCTGGATAATCTGCTGCCCGGCCGTAACTTGTGGCTGATCAGTACCGGTACCGGGCTGGCGCCGTTTATGAGCATCATCAAGGATCCGGAAGTCTATGAGGCGTATGACCGCGTTATCCTGACCCACGGTGTACGCTATGTATCGGAGTTGGCATACCAAAGTGAAATCGAAGGCTTGCCGGACAACGAGTACTTCGGCGAGATGGTCAAAGGCAAACTGTTGTATTACCCAACGGTGACACGTGAGGCGTTCCGCAACCAGGGCCGACTGACCGATGCCATGGAAAGCGGCAAAATCACTCGTGATCTGGGCTTACCAGAATTCGATATTGAACAGGACCGGTTCATGATCTGCGGCAGCCCCAGCATGCTGAAAGATACCTGCGCCATTCTGGATAACAAAGGCTTCAAAGAAGCGCGTGGTGGCGATATGGGGCACTATGTGATCGAGCGCGCATTCGTAGAGCAGTAACCTTAACGGTTTAGTTCGGTGTAATAATCGAAAAGCCTCTTCGACGTCAGTCGGGGAGGCTTTTTGGTTTTTGGTGGGGCTCATTCATGGCTTTTCGTTGAACGTTATCGCAACCAGTTGTGAAGTTTGCTGGCCAAGCGCTCACCATCTGACATCTCGGACCGGTTTCGCAGAAGCTGAGAAAGCACATCCGGGCGATCGGTGATGATGTTGTCTACCCCCATGTCAATAAAACGTGACATTGCTTTTGGTGAGTTTACCGTCCATACGAACAGTTCATTACCCGCGTTATGGGCCCGTGCCACCATTGCCGGGCTGGCACGGTTCGCGCGTATGCCCAGAATATCGTAGCGGTCTTGCCACAGAGGGCCCACCACGAACTGGGCTAACAAGGCTGTCCTGAGGTTAGGTTCCCGGCTTTTCGCCATTTCAAGAATAGGCCAGTCGGCGGCGGCAATCACCGTGCCCTCAACCGCATCCTTCTCTTGCAACATCTCCACCACCGCGTTGACCAACGCCTCGTCATTCCGGTTTGGCTTAAGATCAACCAAGAGATTTGCCTTGCCTCGGGTTGCGTCAATGGCTTCGGCCAGAGTCGCGATTCGTTCGTCCGCGAATGTTTCACTAAACCAGGATCCGGCATCCAGTGTGCGCAGTTGTTTGAACGGCAGGTCGTTTATTCGTTCGGGTAGGCCAAAGATGCGCTGCATATCGGTGTCGTGCCAAAGCACCGGTACACCGTCGGCGGTCAGTTGAACGTCGATCTCGATGTAATCCGAACCATCATTGATTGCTTGTCGAATGGCGCTGACGGTATTTTCCGGAGCAAGAGCGGCGTTGCCACGGTGCGCGGTAATCCCGACCTCGGTGCTTTGGTTGAGCGAGCTGATGATCGGATAACTTTGCGCCAATACCACTGCGACCACAATTGCTTCCAAAATCCAGGCTCGGCGTATCAGGATCGCAGCGTGTTTAGGGGCAGAAGGTGCCGGTCTTTTAAAAGGATAGCCTGAACGCTCTTCATAGTAGGCCATTATCAGAGTGCCGAAAGCGGAAGTGGCCAGAAAAGTGACGGCCAGCCCAATTAACACGTAGCTCCCTACGAGCGTGATAACAGCGGGGAACAGATAGGCTTTATTGTCTGGCAGAACCTGAAATATGCCAGCCGCAATTGCATTGAAGATCAGCGTGATTAATGGCGGTATGGCAACTGTAAGGGCTGCGCCCAACGCCAGCGTTGTTGCGGCGTCTCGTGAGCGCTTTCGGGTGAGGTGGTAACTGGAACGCAGGGCCGCCACAGGCTTGGCACCGTTAAGCATGAGCCGGGGGATGGCCAGGCTCCAACGCACAATCAAGGTGCCGTTGGCGACGACAAGTCCTGCTAGCATGGCAAGGCAGAAAGCTCCGTACCACCAGAGTACCGGTGGGCGTTCAAGATTGAGTAAATAGGGGTCGTAATGATGAAGTAAAAGTTTCGACCCACTGATAATGGCTGCGAGAAACGGCAGGGCGGTCAAAAAATGTGCGAGAGTCAGTAGCAAGGCTAGCGTTGTCAGGCCTGTGATTCTGCGTACTACACCGAACAAAGCACGGGCGATATTTTTCATTGGGTGCTGGTCATTCTGGGCAACGATCAGCGTAATGCCTGCCTGCTGGTAAACGATAATAGCGACCGTAACGAACATCGTAAAACCAGCCCAGGTAACTCCGCCCGGCGAGCTTAAAAACCGGATCAACCCCGCCGTTGTGATAGCGGCTTCGCCGGTGAGCGGGCGAATGGCGGCCAGCGCGGCTGTCACCAGCGAGGGCAATAGGGCAACCGAAACCCCGGTGATGGTCAGATGCAAGGCAAGGAGTGCGCGGCTGTGTTGGCGCAAGAGTGCCAGAGTTCGAGAGGTAAGCTTGAGCATGTCAGTTGTCGATGGTGGTTAACCGGTTTGCGTTTTCTACCAGTGCCAGCCGTTCTTCTAAAGTAAGAAAGGGCTCTTCGTCGGTTTCGGCTAAGGTGCCAAAAATTCTCTTCGGGTCGAATGTCCAACTCTGACAGCGGGTCATCAGTTCTGTGCAGGCCAATAACTTTCCTTCATTCCGCAGGAAGTATTTCATGCCGGTATACGTATCTGCCAACAGAAGGTCGCGAGTTGGTTTGGAGTTCATGGCCAACAAGCTGGTGCCAATCATTCCCCCCGCCGTTGATCCGTGACCGCTGGCATCGAGAACCGAAATGGCAATGTCCAATTGGGATATCAGCGCCGTATCAGGGGCGTAGTAGGAAAGACTGTCCTGCGCGGCAGGTTTTACCGCAAGCATGCCTACGTTGTTGTTCAACGGCAGAGTTTCGTGGTCTTCGCGAATAAATCCTCCGGATTCGTCGGAAGTGACGATCACGAGAGTATTCTCCAAAATGCCGTCTTGCTCTAACTGTTGCAAAAAGTTGTCGAGAGTTTCAGCCATAACCTTCATGGCGTTAATTCGTGCGGTTTGCGGAGAAGGTATCGGGAGAATGGTTTCGTTATCATCCTCTGCTCTTTGAGACGCGAGTCGTTTCTCGGTTTTGTCGCCGATGTTGAAGGGGTGGTGAGTACCAACGTTAAGGGTGGTCACGAACCACGGTTGGTGTTGGCGATCCAGCGAGCGGAGTCTGGTTGTAATATTGCTGAAGAAAACCGGGTCGGGAGGTCCCCAGCCTTCGGCTTCGTTTGCACCGGTAAACACTTCGGCGCCCGTAACGTCCATATAACCGGCCTGAGGCATAAATTCGTCTTTGTTCATGTACTCGATGGGAGCGGCCTGCCAGTAGGCTGTATGGTAGCCTTGGGCTTGCAGCTTTTCAGGAAGGCAATCCGGCGTTGCCTGCTGGCCTGCCACCAAACGCACTTTTTCCGAAGCTCTTCTTAAGTCCGGGTAACGGCCGCAGGTAAGCGTAAAGGTTCCTCGGTCCGTCTGCCGTTCCATGCTCAGAACATTCTTGTAAATACGAAAGCCGAAATTATTGAAGGTCTGCTCCAGATTGGGCAACGATACCACCGGCGAAAGTCCGTGATAATTACTGACGGACGGCAGATAACCGCCGGACATGCCTTCAATCATGATAAGAAGGACGTTGGGGGCCGGTGATATGTTTCGACCACTTACCTGTTGGTGAAAAAAATGGGTTCGGTTTTCCAAATCCGGGCTGATCTCTACCTCGTTGTTGCCAATAGCCGTGCCAACCGGGTTAATCAGCGCGCCCGGGATTTGAGCCAAGGTGCTCACCACCAGATTGTTGGCGGGGGTGGTCAAGCTTGGAAAGGACAGAGAATAGATGATCAATGTCGCTGCAGCCGCGCCGGTAAAGGGTAGAGCTTGGGGGCGTGAGAGTGGAACCCAACGCCGATGTAAACGGTGTAGGAGCCAAGCCAGTGCGAGGTAGACCGGTAAGGTGAGTAAGTAAACGTTCAGTAGGCTACCGGAGATAAACGTACTGTCGACGCTTTTGCCGGCAAACGCCAATTGGAACAGAGTGCCGTGAGCCGTTAGATGCATGCCGGCAACGTAAAGTGCGCAGCCCAGAGCCGTGATAACCAAACCGCGCAAGATGCCCCGGCTTCCCTGAAGAATAAGTGTGAGCAGAATAGCACCCGCAATATCGCCACCCAGCATGCCCGGCATGCTGGGTACGACACCGCTTTGTAATATAAGTAAGCCCCGGACAACTACCAGCCAGCCAAAGGACAGCAAGAAGGTGCGAGTCAGTGCGTGGCGGGTTAGCCGATGTGGTTTGGTCATATGTAATGTCTGTTTTTGAGAGCCAAAGGTACAGTATGGGCAACCGTTCGAACGCTTCAACCGTGCAGGTGTACGGGATATCCAACCGTTGTTAATTGCACGGATGAACACTCGTTTGTTTTAAAAGGTTTTTTTGATCAGAGGTGTGTGTGTTTAAACAAAGTGTCCATATCGTAATTGGTGAAGGCATGCGCTCGTCGTTTCGCTGTGTGGTGACTGTCTTGCTGGTTGTTGTACTGGCATCTCCGGCGGCAGCTAGGGGGGGCGCCGAGCAAGACGGGTTGGGGTTAAGCCCGGCTGAGTTGGCCTGGGTCGGAGAGCGGATTTTTCAAAACGAGTGCGCGGGTCGGCGGCAGTGTCTTGTGCATTGGAACCAAGGCGAGGCATTTCCCTCACTGGGTATCGGGCACTTCATTTGGTATCCCGAGGGGGTGAGTGGTCGGTTTACCGAAAGTTTTCCCGAATTGCTGGCGTTTATGCAAAGTGAGGGCGCGAATATTCCGGCTTGGGTGGCTGAGGCCAAAGGCGCACCCTGGCCCGATCGAAGCTATTTCTACGACGTCGCTTCTCAATCTGATCGTGTTCAAGGCTTACGAACATTTCTGTATGACACTCGCGGCCTGCAAGTTCGGTTTATACAGCGGCGAGCGCGTGCCTCTTTGGAGCAAGTAGTAGCAGCGGCTCCGGATAACGCAAAACACACGCTCCGCCAGAAGCTGCACGCACTTATGCAGACCCCGGGAGGGGTATACGCTGTGATGGACTATGTGAATTTCAAAGGAGAGGGCGTGTCGGAAACCGAGCGGTATCGGGGGCAAGGTTGGGGGTTGCTGCAGGTTTTACTCGAGATGCCTGAGGGGGCGGTTCCCCCGCTGGTAGCGTTTCGAGAGGCTGCCGCCGAGGTGCTAACGCGACGAGCACGCAATGCCGCCAACCCTATAGAGCGTGAGCGTTGGCTGCCGGGATGGCTCAAGCGGTTGCAAACTTACAACGAGCCCGCCGATCGCCTCGGTCCAGTTCAGGAGGGGGCATCCTGCGAGGGGGACTCGGACTGTGTGGTCGATGATGTTTCAGACAGCGAGTGAATGCGGATATCCCGTTGCGGGAAGGGGATCGTAACGCCGGCGTCGGTTAGTGTTTGAGTAATGGCAGAATACAGTTCGTGGTAAAGCGGCATCATATCAGGCAGATCTTTGACAAAGACCCACACTTCGAAGTTGATGCTGCTTTCTCCGAGCCCGACACAAAACACCGCTGGGGCCGGATCTTCCATGACTCGTTCGTTACTGAGGGCTACGTCGGAAAGCAACTTTTGAACCTGGTCGACGTCGGAACCATAGGCGACGCCCACGCGGATGATGAGTCGAACCGTGGCATCAGACAGGGTCCAGTTGGTCAGATCCTGAGTCACAAAGGTTTTATTCGGAACGATTTGTTCTTTGCGATCCCAGTCGACCAGCGTAGTGGCGCGAATGCGAATGCGCGAAACTTTGCCGGTGATCCCTCCTATGGTTACGGTATCGCCCACCCGTATCGGGCGCTCAAACAGAAGAATGATGCCGGAAACAAAGTTAGCCACTATTTCCTGCAAACCAAAGCCCAGTCCGACCCCTAGTGCGGCGATTAACCATTGCAGCTTCGACCATTGCACCCCGATGACACCAAGGCAGACGATGACCCCCAAGAATACGAGGAGGTAGGTAGTAATGGTCGTGATGGCATAGCCGGAGCCGGGCTGAAGGTCCAGCCGGCTAAGCAGCGTTACCTCCAGAGTGCCGGGCAGGTTTTTGACCGCCATGATGGTTCCCGCCGCAACGAGTATGGACAAAAGCGCATCCGCGAGTGTGATCGGTAGAGGATCACCGCCTTCAAGGTCAGTTGCGATGGTCCATAGGGTAATATCTTCGAACAGCTGTAAAGCGGGAATGACATCGGTCCAGAGTAGTAAAAGCCCGCTTATGGCAACGGCAGACACCATAATGCGTAGCAAAGAAGCGCTTTGCTCGCTGATGTCTTTCAGGTTCATTTCCGGCATTTCCGGTGTGATGAGCGCGCCTTCACCGGATGTGTCGGAAGTTTCCCTGGCTTCTGCCTGTTTGCGTTCAGCGGCTCGTTGTTCGATCAGTCGTTTGAGAGTGAGACGCCGCTCGCGAACGGAGAGGGCTCTCAAGCCGGTAAAATAGAGCAGAGACGTAAAGGCCAGCCAGCAAATGGAAATAAACAGATTTCGTTCGAGTTGGAGTGCGGTGTAGTGATAACCAATCGTTGATGCAACAGCGAGTATAATTGGTGACGCTACAGCGAATGCATGTAAAAGGATGAAAAGACGGTGGCGAGGCTGTTCGTTTCGAATGGCGGACATGATTCGCTGAGCAAAGACGGCCAGCGCAATAGAAACGAAGATGAACAGCAGGCGGCCGAGGCTGTCATCGAATTTGGCACTTTCCGGGTTTGCGCTGATGGCCGTCATGACGATGGTCACGGGTACGATGCAGGCCATCAGGAGTAGCAGTTCCCTTCGGACAGCGTTTAAAGACCCCGGGTTCCAGTGGAAATGCTTTTCACCCAATCCGTCTTTCGAGGCGACACTGCGGATTAACGCCAGTAAGAACATTATGAACGCGGCCGCAGTAAAACCTTTGGAAAGTGCTTCGAAAAACGCATTACCTTCCATCAGCAATAACGCGACCAGTGAAAACGTCAGGACACCGGGCAATGCCAGTAAGACGCTGTTTACCAGGGCAAGTAAAGTAAATGCGGTACGGTCCATGCCCACATGGCCAACATAGTGTTGGTTGGCGAGAAGGTTGGCTTTGATTTTTTTGCGCTTGATCAACAGCAGGAGCAGCAAGGCGGCAACCAACGCAATGCGCCCGCCTCGTTCTTTGGCAGAGTGGGATATTGCGGACTTGAGATCGTCATATCGTAGTTGCGAGGATAGCCACAGAACTGACTCGACAAGTTGCTCGGTGGTGTCGAGGCTCATAACCTCAGCGCTGGGGAGCCAGAACAGGCGCTGTTGTAGCAGCGTTTGGTAGTTGGTTATCTGCTCTTGCAGGGTGGTCACCGTATTGAAGTACTCGTTGAGTACGTTGATGTGTTCGGTGACGGCCTTGTGCAATTCGCGTAACAGTTGAGAGCGAAGGCTGCGGAGTTGGCTTCGGGCATCTTCACCCGGGTTTGTGATGGCTTCAAATTCTTCCAGTCGTAATTGTTCTTCACGAGCCGTTGCCAGTTTGTCTTCAATGCCTTTAATGAATTCGCTCGCAACGCTTTGCTTCTGAAGTCTTTCTAGTCGCTGTTTTAGTAATTCCGCATAATCGGCCGTCAGGTTTAGTCCAGCGTTTTCCAGCCGCAGTTCAAAACTTTGATATTCATTCTCTAAACGGGTCAGGACCGATTCTGCATAGCTCAAGCGTTCCCGGCTTTCCGTTAGCGCGGCACGACGTTGTTTGAGTGATGTTTGCAGCGTTTGGATCTGTTCCCTGATGTCGGAGTTAACGGAATCGGGAAGTTCGGTTTGGGGTGGGGTGGTCAAGCTTTGTTGTAACTCGGGCTTGACGGCAGGGAGCGCCTCCTCGGCGGGGGGCGTGTCCTGCTGTTGTGCACTCTGTGAACTCTCTGGCGTCTGCGCGGACACCGCCCCGATTGTTAGGCAGAGTATGAGCAGCCCCATTAACCGTGTTTTCGAGATCGTTCGGAGTAACGGGGGCTTTCTCATAGTTCTGCTCACAAAGGGGGGGGAGGATTACGCGCTATCCAGCGGAGTCTTCTTGAGTTCGAGTGGCGTTTCGGGCCTGGCGACAAGCCACCAGACGTTTTTGTCCCAGTCACCCAGTACTATGCGGCGAGCGGGCTTTTCGTTGGCTTTCAGTTCGTGAATCGCCGGGCGGTGAGTGTGCCCGTGAATCATCAGTTGAACATCGTGGCGTTCGAATTCGTTCACCACTTCGTCAAGGTTCACGTCCATGATGGATTCGGCCTTGCCCTGGTTCTTCGCCATGGAGATTTCCCGGAGCTGACGCGCCATCAGTTGACGATCTTTCAATGGTCTCGCCAGCAACATTTCGACGGTCTTCGGATTGCGCATATTGGCGCGGAATTTCTGGTATTCCACGTCATCCGTGCACAGGCTATCGCCGTGCATCAGCAGGGCAGGCGTGCCGTACAGGTCGATTACTGTCGGGTCATCCAGCAGGGTTGCACCAACGCGCTCGCAGAAATCTTCACCAATAAGGAAGTCCCGGTTGCCGTGCATCAGATAGATGTCGGTTCCGGAAGTGCTGACTTCTCTCAGAGCTGCTGCTATCTGTTCCTGCAGCGGAGTTCGCTCGTCGTCGCCAATCCAGGCTTCGAAGAAGTCGCCGAGAATGTAGAGGCGTTCAACGCCCATGGCTTCATTCCGAAGGAAGCTAAGAAAAGCGCCCGTGATGTCCGGGCGCGTTTCTTCAAGGTGTAAATCCGAGATGAACAGTGTGCTCACGCGGCCTCCACGACCTCAGCTTTAATAATCACAATGTCTTCAGCCGGCACGTCTTGATGGCCGGAGCGCATGGTCGTGCGGGTCGCACGGATTTTGTTCACGGTTTCCATGCCTTCAGCAACCTTGCCGAATACACAGTAGCCCCAGCCTTCAGCGTTCTTTCCAGTGTGGTCCAGGAAGCCGTTGTTCTCAACGTTGATGAAGAACTGGGCGGTTGCCGAATGAGGATCCATGGTGCGAGCCATGGCAACGGTGCCAATCATGTTGCTCAGACCGTTGTCCGCTTCGTTTTGAATGGGGTCGCGGGTTTGACGCGGCTTCATGCCGGGTTCGAATCCGCCACCTTGAACCATAAAGTTGCTGATTACCCGGTGAAAAATGAGGCCGTCGTAGAAACCGTCGCGAACGTACTGTTCGAAGTTTTTCGCTGTTTCCGGAGCATTTTCGTAATCGAGTTCCAGTTTGATATCACCGAGATTGGTTTGCAGCAGAATCATCAGGGCTTCCTGTAATGGGTGTGTAAAGGTTCAAAGTAAGCATTGTACTGAAGAGTTTCGTCCTGTGCATGAGTACTGCCAGGATTTGTGAGTATAATAGGCGGTTTAACGGAGCCTCTGAATAGCTCCCACAATTCATTCCCTGTTGACAGAGATTGTATGAGCGCCGAGTCGAAGAAAGCCCACAACTTTATTCAGAGCCTGATCGAAGATGCCGTCGCCAAGGGCGAGCACACGGGCAAAGTCGTTACCCGGTTTCCGCCTGAGCCCAATGGTTACCTGCATGTTGGTCATGCCAAATCTATCTGCCTGAACTTCGGCATTGCTGAGACGTTTGAAGGCGAATGCAACCTCCGCTTCGATGATACCAACCCGGAGAAGGAAAGCCTGGAATACATTAACGCCATCAAGCGTGATGTCGAATGGCTTGGCTTCGAATGGGCGGACGAAGTGCGTTACGCCTCCGATTACTTCGATCAACTTTATGCTTTCGCTGAAGAGTTGATTGAAAAGGGTAAGGCCTATGTCTGCGCGTTGACGGCGGATGAAATGGCCGAATACCGTGGCTCCCTGAAAGAACCGGGTAAGAACAGCCCGTACCGTGATCGCCCGAGAGACGAAAGTTTGCAGTTGTTCCGCGACATGCGTGATGGCAAATTCCAGAACGGTGAGTTGGTGTTGCGTGCCAAGATCGATATGGCGTCCCCGAACATCAACATGCGTGACCCGATTCTGTACCGCATTCGTTATGCGGATCATCACCAGACAGGCGACAAGTGGTGCATTTACCCGATGTACGACTTCACGCACCCGATTTCGGATGCGCTGGAAGGCATCACTCATTCTTTGTGTACTCTTGAATTCGAGGACCATCGCCCGTTGTACGACTGGGTGCTGGACAACATCACCATTCCTTGCCATCCGCGGCAGATTGAGTTTGCCCGCCTGAACTTGAACTACACCGTCACCAGTAAGCGTAAGCTGAAGCGGTTGGTTGACGACAACGTAGTGGATGGCTGGGACGATCCGCGTATGCCGACGATCTCCGGTATGCGTCGCCGTGGCTTTACGCCGGAGTCTATCCGGACCTTCTGTGACATGATCGGTGTCAATAAGGCTGGCGGAACAGTGGATGTGGGTATGCTTGAGCATGCCATCCGCGAAGATTTGAACGCCCGTGCACCGCGAGCTATGTGTGTGATGCGCCCGATCAAGGTGACGTTGACCAACTACCCCGAGGGGCAGACCGAAACACTGACCCTGCCGGTTCATCCGCAGAACCCCGATATGGGTGAGCGTGAAGTCACCTGGAGCCAGGTGCTGTATATCGACCGTGAAGACTTTGCGCTGGAACCTCCGCGTAAGTGGAAGCGTTTGGCTCCGGATCAGGCGGTGCGCCTGCGCGGTGGTTATGTGATGACGTGCAAAGAAGTGATTCGTGACGACAGCGGTGAGATCGTTGAACTCAAGTGCGAATACGATCCCAAAACTTTGGGGGTGAATCCGGAAGGCTACAAGCCGAATGGCGTGATCCACTGGGTGTCGGCTGCGGACAGCGTTGAAGTGCGCATCAACCAATACGACCGTTTGTTCAATCATGAAGCACCGGACAGCGACAAGGAAGGTGACATGATGGATCACATCAATCCGGATTCTCTGGTTGTTCTTGAGGGCGCGCGTGTAGAGAAAAGTTTGGCTTCGCCTCGCACCGATTTGCCTTATCAGTTCGAGCGTGAAGGATACTTCTTCTGTGATCAGGCGCTGACCGACAGTGCTGGAATGCCTGTCTTCAATCGGACCGTGACCTTGCGGGATTCCTGGGGCAAGGGGGGCAAGTAATGCGAATTTACAATACGCTTACGCAGAAAAAAGAAGAGTTTAAGCCGATCGAGCCGGGCAAGGTGCGCATGTACGTGTGCGGCATGACCGTGTATGACTATTGCCACTTGGGCCACGGGCGTGTGCTGGTGGCCTTCGATGTGATCAGCCGCTACCTGCGTCACCGAGGTTATGACGTGCACTACGTGCGCAACGTCACCGACATTGATGACAAGATTCTGCGCCGGGCTGAGGAAAATGGTGAGGTTTATACCGACCTGACCGAGCGCATGATCGATGCCATGCACGAAGACGAGGCGCGTTTGGGGGTGCAGTCCCCGAACGAAGAGCCTCGGGCAACCGCATTTATCGGCGAAATCATCTCAATGATTGAGACTTTGATTGCCGGTGGTCACGCCTACGCTGCCGATAACGGTGATGTGTACTTCGCGGTGGATTCATTCCCGGATTACGGCAAGCTCAGCAAGAAAAAGCTGGAAGATCTGGTGGCCGGGGCGCGAGTGGGTGTGCAGGAAGCCAAGCGCAGTCCGGCGGACTTTGCTCTTTGGAAGGCTGCTAAATCGGGTGAAGTGAGCTGGCCTTCGCCCTGGGGCGATGGTCGCCCTGGTTGGCACATTGAGTGCTCGGCCATGTCCACCAAATGCTTGGGGGACACCTTTGATATTCACGGTGGCGGTCCGGACTTGTTGTTCCCGCATCATGAAAACGAAATTGCCCAGTCTGAATGTGCCACGGGTCATAAGTTCGTTCATACCTGGATGCACGCCGGTGCCATTCGCGTGAACAAAGAGAAGATGTCCAAGTCATTAGGCAACTTTTTTACCATTCGCGAGATTCTGGAAACTTACCCGGCGGAAGTGGTTCGCTACTTCTTGGTGTCCAGCCATTACCGGAGTCAGGTGGATTACTCGGCAGACAGTCTGGCCGAAGCTAGTCGCACGCTGACCAAGCTCTATCATGCCTTGCGCGGCGTTACACCAGCTTCGAGCGACGATGTTCCGGAAACCGAACACGACCGTCGATTTGCGGAAGTGATGGACGACGACTTTAACACCGCGGGCGCTATCGCTGTGTTGCATGCGGTGGCAAATGATATAAATCAACATCGTCGTGAAGGCGATGAAGAAAAGGCGGCGTATAGTGCTGCTGTTCTGGTGCGCTTGGGTAGTGTGCTGGGGTTGCTGCAACAAGACCCGGAAGCCTTCTTCCAGGCCGATACCGGTAGCGAGCTGAATGCGGATGATATCGAGGCCATGATTCAGGCCCGTGCCGAGGCTCGTAAAGCCAAGGACTTCGCAGAAAGTGATCGAATCCGGGACGAGTTGCTCGAGAAGGGTATCGTTCTTGACGACAGTCGGGAAGGGACTACTTGGCGTCGGGCTTAATGCTCGGAGTTTCGACAAAAGCCGTATTGTTATTTTCGGGAATGACCTTGTAGGGAATTTCACGTACAATGCGGCGCTCAAATATTCATGCCCTTGAGAGCTTGATGCAATCAGGGAGTCGGGAAACATAACCCATTGAGGCAGGTAACGATGACAGAACGCGTTCAAGTTGGCGGCATTCAGGTCGCAAAGAATCTGTATGACTTCGTGAACAACGAAGCCATTCCAGGCACCGGTATTGATGCCGACAAATTCTGGGCCGAGTTCGACAAGATTGTGAACGAGCTGGCACCGCGCAACCGTGATTTGCTCGCCAAGCGTGATGCCATTCAAGAAAAGCTGGACACCTGGAATCGTGACCATAAAGGTCAGAAGCTGGACATGGCTGAGTACAAGTCATTCCTGAAAGAAATCGGTTATCTGGTGGATGAGCCAGAAGAGTTCAAGATTTCTACTTCTAACGTAGATCCTGAAGTTGCCACCATGGCTGGCCCGCAGCTGGTTGTGCCGGTGATGAATGCTCGTTTCGCCCTGAACGCTGCTAACGCTCGCTGGGGTAGCTTGTACGATGCACTGTACGGCACCGACGCACTGTCAGAAGAAGATGGCGCTGAGAAAGGTCGTGGCTACAACCCGGTACGTGGTGCCAAGGTAATCGAGTGGGCTCGTAACCTGCTGGACAGCTCTGCACCCCTGGCAGCTGGCAGCCATAAAGATGCGGCCAAATACTACGTTGATGGCGGCAAGCTGGCGGTCAAACTGCAAAATGGCGAAGTGACTGGCCTGAAAGACGAGTCTGGTTTCGTCGGCTTCACGGGAGCGGCTGATGAGCCGACTGGCCTGTTGCTGGTTAAGAACGGCATGCACTTTGAAATCCAGATCGATGCAGCGCATCCGATCGGAAAAGACGACGGCGCGAACGTGAAAGATGTTCTGATGGAGTCTGCTCTGACTACCATTATGGACTGCGAAGATTCTGTTGCTGCGGTCGATGCCGAAGACAAAGTTGTGGCATACAAGAACTGGCTGGGCCTGATGAAGGGTGACCTGGAAGAGTCGTTCGAAAAAGGCGGCAAGCAGGTGACTCGTCGTATGAATCCGGACCGCGCTTACACGGCGGCGGATGGCAGCGACTTGACTCTAAAGGGTCGCAGCATGATGTTCGTGCGTAACGTGGGTCACCTGATGACTAACCCTGCCATTCTTCTGGCTGACGGCAGCGAAGTTCCTGAAGGTCTGATGGATGGCTTTGTTACCTCCTTGATCGCTATCCACGATCTGAAGGGTAATGGCCAGTTCCAGAACAGCACCAAGGGATCTGTGTACATTGTTAAGCCGAAGATGCACGGACCGGAAGAAGTTGCGTTCACGAACGAGTTCTTTGGTCGCGTAGAAGATGCTCTTGGTCTGCCGCGCTTCACGTTGAAAGTGGGCATCATGGACGAAGAGCGTCGCACCACCGTTAACCTGAAAGCCTGTATCCACGCAGCGAAAGAGCGTACGGTCTTCATTAACACCGGCTTCCTGGATCGCACCGGTGATGAAATGCACACCTCTATGGAGTTGGGCCCGTTCATCCGCAAGGGTCAGATGAAACAGGCTGCCTGGATCGGCGCTTACGAGCAGTGGAACGTTGATATCGGTCTTGAGGCCGGCCTTTCTGGTGTTGCGCAGATTGGTAAAGGTATGTGGGCGATGCCAGATCTAATGGCAGGCATGCTGGAGCAGAAGATCGGTCATCCGAAGTCTGGCGCGAACACTGCTTGGGTTCCGTCTCCGACTGCGGCCACTCTGCATGCGACTCACTACCACCAGGTGAACGTGTTTGATGTTCAGAAAGAGTTGGCTAGCCGTCAGCGCGCTGCTCTGGACGATATTCTCACTGTGCCGGTTATGGAAGACCCGTCTTCGTTGACCGCTGAAGACATTCAGCAGGAGCTGGACAACAATGCTCAGGGTATCCTGGGTTACGTTGTTCGTTGGATTGACAGTGGTGTTGGTTGTTCTAAGGTGCCAGACATCAATGATGTGGGCCTGATGGAAGACCGTGCGACTCTGCGTATCTCCTCTCAGTTGCTGACTAACTGGTTGTACCACGGTATCTGCACTGAAGAGCAGATTTTGGAAACCATGAAGCGCATGGCCGCTGTTGTTGACCGTCAGAACGCCAACGACCCGTCTTACCGTAACATGGCGCCAGGCTTCGATGGCATCGCCTTCCAGGCAGCCATGGATCTGGTTCTGAAGGGTCGTGAGCAGCCGAACGGCTACACTGAGCCGCTACTGCACGCTTACCGCCTGAAGGCGAAAGCTAGCCAGTAACAAGGCTTAAGAAATGAAAAACCCCGCTTTTGCGGGGTTTTTTTATGGTTGCCGGATGATGGCGGCGAGGGTTGCCGTGATGTGTCGGCGCCGTGTCAGTCTGCGTGCAACACGTCAGCGGCGTACAGGGTGTTCTCAAGCAGCTTGGCGATGGTCATGGGGCCTACGCCGCCCGGGACCGGGGTAATGAACGCTGCGCGCTCTGAGGCGGCCTCAAAGTCGACATCGCCGCACAAGGAGCCGTTCTCGAGTCGATTGATGCCTACGTCAATGACGGTGGCGCCGGGTTTGACCCATTCCCCTTTGATGATTCCCGGTTTGCCTACAGCGGCGATCAGAATATCGGCTTCACCAACGAATTTTTCAAGGTTGGCTGTGAAGCGATGACATACGGTCGCGGTAGCACCTTTAAGTAGCAGTTCCATGCTCATAGGGCGCCCTACGATGTTGGATGCACCCACAATGACGGCGTGCTGGCCCTTGTAAGGGGTGCCGATGGAGTCGAGTAGGGTGATGACGCCTGCTGGCGTGCAGGGGCGCAGGGTGGGTTTACGCTGCATCAGGCGGCCGATGTTAAACGGGTGGAAGCCATCGACATCTTTGTCTGGGCGAATTTTTACCAGTATAGGGTCTGCGTCCAGGTGCGAGGGTAGGGGGAGTTGCACGAGAATGCCGTCGATTGCCGGATTCTCGTTCAGCTCGTCTACTAGTGCCTCCAGGGCATCCTGAGATGTGTCTTCCGGCAGGTCGTACGACAACGACATAATACCTGCTTGCTCGCAGGCCTTGCGTTTGTTGCCCACATATACCTGTGAGGCTGGGTCGTTGCCGACCAGAATGACCGCCAGGCCCGGGGCTCTGAGGCCTTTCTGTTTGCGGGCTTCAACGCCGACAGCAACTTGCTGTCGAACCTGTGCGGCAATTTCTTTTCCTTTAATTAGTGTGGCGCTCATGTTTCCATCTTGTAGGTTGGGCATGAATAATGGTGTAATAGTGAAGGTCAGGCATTGTCTCATGGTTCAGCATTCTCGCCAACGTAAGTAGGTGGCGTAAATGTTCCTCCCAAGAGGGTCGTGAGAAGGCGCTTTCATAATTATCTAAATGATTTTCAAATTCTTTGTTGACGGATGCGAATCTCGAAGGTAATATGCGCGCCAACTTTGCTGAAGCACTTGTTGTTCAGTCTTATCGGGGTATAGCGCAGTCTGGTAGCGCGCCTGCTTTGGGAGCAGGATGTCGGGAGTTCGAATCTCTCTACCCCGACCATTTTCTGAATATTCAGGTGGGCGAAAGGTCAAGCGCCCGTAGCTCAGCTGGATAGAGCATCCGCCTTCTAAGCGGATGGTCGCAGGTTCGAGTCCTGCCGGGCGCGCCATTAGGCTCTAAGTTCGGTCTGCACCGGGCTCGTCAAACCAGCAAAGTTAAAGCTAGACAGATTAAAGTGCCATAGGGCACTTTTTTAATGTGGTGGACGTAGCTCAGTTGGTAGAGCTCAGGATTGTGACTCCTGCGGTCGAGGGTTCGAACCCCTTCGTCCACCCCACTTTATCTGTATGGCGGTTTCCGAAGATCTGAGTCTTCAGGTCCTATTCGGGCATGCGAGAGTGGCGGAATTGGTAGACGCACTGGATTTAGGTTCCAGCGGGGCAACCTGTGAGAGTTCAAGTCTCTCCTCTCGCACCATCCTTCTTTGTTTTTCTGTTTTTATCCCCATTTTTTACGTTTCCCGCTGTCATCATGCTGTTAAACCGTCATTCTGGTTGGCGCAATGATTCTCTCGGCAGGGTAAACCGTGATAAACTACCGGCTTTTAATTTTGCGTCCCGCTAGAGTGTTTCGCTCTTAAAGGGATTTTGTTTTAATTTTCATTCACATACAGAATCTGTAATTCGAGGATCTTCCATGCAAGTGTCTGTTGAAACGACCTCTAACATCGAACGTCGCATGACGATTGGTGTGCCCGCCCAGGAAATTGATCAGGCGGTTCAGAAACGCCTACAGGAAACTGCTCGCACTGTTCGCTTGAACGGTTTCCGTCCAGGCAAGGTGCCCATGAGCGTGGTTAAGCGTCGTTTCGGTGACAGCATCCGTCAAGAAATCGTTGGCGAAGTTATGCGCGACAACTACATCAAGGCGCTGCAGGAGCAGGACATCAATCCAGCAGGTTGGCCTCGGTTTGAGCCAAAGACCATGGAAGAGGGTAAAGACCTCGAGTTCGTGGCTGTGTTCGAAGTGCTGCCGGAAATCGAGCTGGGCGACCTGAGCAAAATCAATGTCGAGAAGCCTGTTGCTGAAGTAACCGACAAAGATATCGATACCATGATCGATAACCTGCGTCGTCAGCAGGCGCCTATGAAAGAAGTTAAGCGCAAGTCCAAGAACAAGGACGTTGTGACCATCGACTTCAAAGGCACTATTGATGGCGAAGAGTTTGAAGGTGGCGCCGCTGAAGGGCACCGTCTGACTCTGGGCTCTGGCCAGATGATTCCGGGTTTCGAGAAGGCTATCGTTGGCGGTAAGACCGGCGAAGAGTTCGATATCGAAGTGACCTTCCCCGAGGACTACCACAACGAGGATCTGGCGGGTAAGCCGGCTACCTTCGCAATCAAGGTTCATAAAGTAGAAGAGCCTCAGTTGCCTGAGCTGAACGCCGAGTTCTTCCAGAAGTTCGGTATCGAAGCCGAAGATGAAGCCGGGTTCCGTGAAGAAGTTAAGAAAAACATGGAGCGCGAGCTGAAGCAGGCTGTATCCAACAAAGTTAAGAATGACGTTGTTGAAGGTCTGCTGGAAACAACTGAGCTGGACGTTCCGTCGTCTTTGGTTGATCAGGAAATCGATCGTCTGCGCCAGGAAGCCGTTCAGCGCTTTGGTGGTCAGGTAGACTTCCAGCAGCTGCCGAAGGAAATCTTTGAGGATCAGGCTCAGCGTCGAGTTAAGACAGGCTTGTTGTTCCAGGAAGTCGTTAAAGCCAACGATTTGAAAGCTGATGCGGCGAAAGTAGATGAAAAGATTCAGGAAATCGCGTCTACTTACGAGCAGCCAGAAGAAGTGGTAGCTCACTTCAACAGCAACCAGGAGCAGAAGACTCAGGTAGAGTCGGTTGTTCTCGAAGAAGCGGTTGTTGATTTGGTGCTGGGTCAGGCCAAAGTGAAAGAAAAGAAGATGAAGTACGAGGAAGCAGTCAAAGCTGGCCAAGCCCAGCGTTGATAGCTCGGGCATAGCCCTGAGTCGCTTTCTGGAAACAGCCGGTGTATCCGGCTGTTTTCATCTGGGCTCACTGCTGGCAAAGTATAAGGGTATCTTGGCTTTATATTCCGGATATCCTGCTGCAGGAGTCCATGCCCAATGTCTTTAAGGAGTTCAGGCACACATGACGCAAAAACCGTTTGATGGCCCAACAATGATAACGAGCGCCGGTCTGGTGCCGATGGTAATCGAGCAGACGGCACGTGGAGAGCGGTCCTTCGACATTTATTCTCGCCTTCTGAAAGAGCGGGTCATTTTTCTTGTCGGTCAGGTTGAAGATCACATGGCCAACCTGGTCGTTGCTCAGTTGTTGTTCCTGGAATCCGAAAACCCGGATAAGGACATTCATCTGTACATTAACAGCCCGGGTGGTTCGGTTACTGCGGGTATGTCGATCTACGACACCATGCAGTTCATCAAGCCGGATGTAGCTACTTTGTGTATTGGCCAGGCGGCCAGCATGGGTGCGTTCCTTCTCGCTGGTGGCGCAGAAGGCAAGCGTGCATGCCTACCAAATTCCCGCGTCATGATTCACCAGCCATTGGGTGGTTATCAGGGGCAGGCGACGGACATCGAAATCCACACCCGTGAGATTTTGAAGATCCGCAACACCCTGAACACAATTCTGGCGAACCATACTGGGCAGGATCTGGAAACCATTGCTCGTGATACCGATCGCGACAACTTTATGGATCCACACCAGGCGAAAGAGTACGGGCTAATCGATACAGTACTTGATAAGCGCGTACCGAATAACTAATACTGAAAGTCATCGCATCACCCTTGGCCTGCGTATTTAATGTTTCGGCAGGCCAACGAAGAACAGAGGTATTTAAATGGCAGATGAAAGAAACGGCAGAGGCGACGATAACGGCAAGTTGCTGTACTGCTCGTTTTGCGGAAAGAGCCAGCATGAAGTCCGTAAGCTCATCGCAGGGCCCTCGGTTTTCATCTGCGACGAGTGCGTTGATCTTTGCAACGACATTATTCGCGAAGAGATTCAGGAGAATGCCCAGGAAGAAGCGAGTGATCGCCTTCCGGTTCCGGCAGAGATCCGTGACACTCTGAATGAATACGTCATTGGGCAGGATCGCGCCAAGATTGTGCTGGCTGTAGCCGTCTATAACCATTACAAGCGTTTGCGTTACGGCGAAGGCAAGAGTGACGTTGAGCTGGGTAAGAGTAACATTCTGCTGATTGGTCCTACCGGTAGCGGTAAAACGCTGTTGGCGGAAACCTTGGCGCGTACGTTGAATGTGCCTTTTACTATTGCCGACGCCACCACACTGACCGAAGCCGGTTACGTGGGTGAAGATGTTGAAAACATCATTCAGAAGTTGCTGCAAAAGTGTGACTACGATGTAGAGAAAGCCCAGCGCGGCATTGTCTATATTGACGAAATCGACAAGATTTCCCGTAAGTCAGACAACCCGTCTATCACTCGAGACGTGTCTGGTGAAGGCGTGCAGCAGGCGCTGCTGAAGCTGATCGAAGGTACGGTTGCTTCGGTGCCCCCGCAGGGCGGTCGAAAGCATCCTCAGCAGGAGTTTCTCCAGGTAGATACCGGAAACATTCTGTTTATCTGTGGCGGTGCCTTCGCCGGCCTGGAAAAGGTTATTCAGGAACGTTCAGAGCGCAGCTCTATCGGTTTCTCGGCTACCGTGAAGAGTCAGGACGACAGTAAGAGTGCTGGCGATATCATTCAGGACGTAGAAACGGAAGATCTGGTTAAGTTCGGTCTGATTCCGGAGTTTGTGGGTCGTTTGCCTGTTGTGGCGACACTCACAGAGCTGGATGAAGATGCGCTGGTGCAGATTCTGACCGAGCCTAAGAACGCCTTGACCAAGCAGTACCAGAAGCTGTTTGATCTGGAGGGTGTTGAGCTGGACTTCCGCGACGACGCGCTGCGCGCAGTCGCTCGTCAGGCTATGTCGCGTAAAACCGGTGCTCGAGGCCTGCGTTCCATCATGGAAGCGACGCTGCTGGATACGATGTACCAGATTCCGTCTGAGACAGACGTATCCAAAGTGGTGGTTGATGAAAGCGTGATCAACGGTGAATCAGAGCCGTTCAAGATCTACGCCAACAGCGATCATGCGAAGGCTGCATCCGAAGACTGACTTTCGCAGCTGACGAAAGATCGGTTACCTGAAAAGGGGCGTTTAACGCCCCTTTTTCATGGCTGCTGATAAAATACCCGTCAAGAATTTTACCCTGTAAAAAGATTGCAATTTTGGTCTGCGCCCCAATGATGGGTGATATGCTGAATAAAATGCTTTCAGAGGATTCTCTATGACCCTTATATCCGAAGAAACCGTGCAAGAATATCCGCTGCTTCCGCTTCGCGATGTGGTGGTGTTTCCGCACATGGTGGTGCCACTGTTTGTAGGACGCGAAAAGTCCATTCAGGCACTCGAAGCCGCGATGGAGGGTAGTAAAGAGATTTTGTTGGTTGCACAGAAGGATGCGGCCACAGACGAGCCGGGTTCGGCTGACGTGTTTGAAATGGGCACACTGGCGACCGTGTTGCAGATGTTGCGGTTGCCGGACGGTACCGTGAAAGTGTTGGTAGAAGGTAATGCCCGAGCCAGTATTTCTGGTATCGAAGAAGGTGATTACCTAACTGCCGGCGCCGTACTGATGGACGAAGATCAGTTGCCTGAGCGCGAACAAGGTGTATTGATCAAAACCCTGCAAGGTGAGTTTGAAAAGTACGTAAAGCTCTCTAAAAAAGTGCCGTCTGAAGTCTCTAATTCCCTGACCGGCATTAACGAGATTGATCGGTTGGTGGACACCATGGCGGCGCATCTCGATATGCAGATTCCTGAAAAACAGGAGCTTCTGGAAGCGCTGGATATCCGTAAGAGGGTAGATCTGCTGCTCGGCAAGCTAGACAGCGAAACGGATCTGATTGAAGTTGAAAAGCGTATCCGTGGTCGCGTTAAGAAGCAGATGGAGCGCAGCCAGCGAGAGTATTACCTGAACGAGCAAATGAAGGCGATCCAGAAAGAGATGGGTCAGCTCGGTGAGGGGAATAACGACTTCGAAGAGCTGGAGCAGAAGCTGGAAGAAGCCGGCTTGCCGGAAGAGGCTCGCAAAAAGACCGAGGCCGAGCTCAATAAGTTGAAGATGATGTCGCCCATGTCTGCCGAGGCAACGGTGGTTCGTGGCTATATCGACTGGATGCTGGCAGTGCCCTGGAAAAAACGTAGCCGGGTGCGCCACGACCTCGAGAAGGCTCGTGAGATTCTGGACAAGGATCATTACGGTCTGGATGAAGTCAAAAAGCGGATTCTCGAGTATCTGGCAGTTCAGAGCCGGGTGAAAAAGGTGAAAGGCCCTGTGCTTTGCCTGGTTGGGCCTCCGGGCGTGGGTAAGACCTCGCTTGGCCAATCCATTGCGAAAGCAACCAATCGCAAGTACACCCGCATGGCGCTGGGTGGCGTTCGCGATGAAGCCGAGATCCGTGGTCACCGGAAAACCTATATCGGGGCTTTGCCGGGCAAGTTGCTGCAGAAACTGTCGAAGGTTGGCGTAAAGAATCCGCTGTTCCTGTTCGATGAGATCGACAAGATGGGCATGGATCATCGTGGTGACCCCGCGTCTGCGTTGCTGGAAGTGCTCGACCCGGAGCAGAACCACACCTTTAACGACCATTATCTGGAGGTGGATTACGACCTCTCCGATGTGATGTTTGTATGCACATCGAACTCTATGGATATACCTCCGGCTCTGCTGGATCGGATGGAAATTATCCGCATCCCGGGTTACACCGAAGATGAGAAGGTCAACATTGCGCTGAGATACCTGTTGCCAAAGCAGATTGTGGCGAATGGTTTGCGTAAGAACGAATTGGAAATGCCGGAAGAAACGCTGCGGGACTTGATTCGTTATTACACTCGTGAAGCGGGTGTTCGAGGGCTGGAGCGTGAAATCGCCAAGATCTGCCGGAAGGTCGTGCGGGAGCACGTTGAGAGCAGCGACAAGGCTTCGGTAACGATTACGCCAGAGATGTTGGAAGACTATTCGGGCGTGAAGAAGTTCAAGTACGGCCTTGCCGAAGAGAGCAATCAGATTGGTCAGGTGACCGGTTTGGCCTGGACCCAGGTTGGCGGGGAATTGCTAACGATTGAGTGTGCCTTAACGCCGGGTAAAGGTCGGGTTGTGAAGACCGGCTCCCTCGGTGATGTCATGCAGGAGTCGATACAAACGGCTCTCACTGTGGTCAGAAGTCGTGCAACCGGGCTTGGCGTAGCCGACGATTTCCATGAAAAGCACGACTTACACGTGCACGTTCCGGAAGGTGCAACGCCAAAAGATGGTCCGAGTGCGGGTATCGGGATGTGCACAGCTCTCGTTTCTTCACTCACGAAAATACCGGTCCGCGCTGACGTTGCTATGACCGGGGAGATTACCCTTAGAGGTCGCGTATTGCCGATCGGCGGCCTTAAAGAGAAGCTCCTTGCGGCCCACCGCGGCGGCATAAAGACCGTCTTGATTCCGGACGAAAATGTTCGTGATCTCAAAGAGATACCGGAGAATATAAAGGAATCGCTCGAGATTAAGCCGGTTAAATGGATCGATGAGGTGCTGGATATTGCGCTGGCTTATCCGCCCGAGCCGAGAGCGGAAAAAGGCGAGGATAAAGCGTCCTCTTCGAAGAGTAACGACGATTCCAGTGATGCTGCAGAGCGCATAAATACACATTAAACACTGGATGAGTTGTTGACATGCCGGAGAGCCCATTGGTATAACTGTTTCGCCGTGAAGCAGCCAATACCAAGGGCTCCCGCGCAGTATGTGCCTATTCCAAACATCGGTTAATCGCCGCAAGGAATAATAATAGTGAAGAATGGAATTCTCCGACCGCTTATGCGATAGTCGTGAGCGTCCGCGAAAAACAAACCAACCTATAACATCTTCAACCTGACATCGAAGGGGTTTAGTGTGAACAAGTCCGAACTGATTGATGCAATTGCAGAATCCGCAGATATTTCTAAAGCTGCAGCTGGCCGTGCGCTGGATGCTATGACGAACACCATCACTGGTGCTCTGAAGAACGACGATCAGGTTACTCTGATCGGCTTCGGTACCTTTTCTGTGAAAGAGCGCGCCGCCCGTACCGGCCGCAACCCGCAGACTGGCGCTGAGATCAAGATTCCGGCCTCTAAGGTGCCTGGATTCAAGGCAGGCAAGGCCCTGAAAGACGCTGTTAAGTAATAGCTCTTTCTCTGGCAGCTTCCGCTGGCGGGAGTTGCCATAAGAATTCAAGGCGCATTCCGATCAGGGTGCGCCTTTTTACGTTAAAGGCAGCCGGGGCTACAGCTCGCACAATAATCACCAGCACGACCTTGAACAGGGATTCAGAACTAACATGCTTCAAGATATTCGGGATAACGCCCAGAGTACTATCGCCAAGGTAATCGTTGGCCTTTTAATTGTTTCCCTTTCCATCTGGGGAATGGATGCCATTATTGGCGGTTTTTCCGGTGAGCCCGAAGTGGCTACGGTGAATGGCACCGACATCACCGAACGAGAGTTTCTCCGAACCGTTCAGCTGGAAACCCAACAGCGTCTTATGCAGATGGAAAATCCAGATCCATCTTTAATCGATGAAGATCAGTTACGCACAGACGTTCTCGAAGCCCTTATTCAAGAGGCGGTCCTGACACAAGACGCGCAAAAGCAAGGGCTAGAGTTGTCGGATGCCGATATCGATGCTTTGATCACTCAAATGCCACAGTTCCAGGTGGACGGTAAGTATAGCCCTGAAAGATTCGCGGCAACGGTTCGTAATCTGGGCATGGGCGTTGCCGAGTTCCGGGCCAGCATGCAGAAAAGCTACGTCACCAACCAGATTCGCGCTGCGATTGCCCAAACGGCATTAGCGGCACCCGAGAGTGCGGCTCAGCTGCTGTCGATTCAAAATCAGACCCGGGATTTCCGTGTCCTGTCGCTGTCCCAAGACGAAGTTGTTGACCAGGTGTCCGTGACAGATGAGGATATCGCGGCCTACTACGACGAGAACAAAGCCCAATTCCAAGAGCCGGAAAACGTTGATGCAGTCTATCTGACGCTGTCTCAGGCAACATTGGCAGAAGCCGTTGAAGTGAGTGAAGACGAGCTGCGCGCCGAGTACGATTCTCGGGCAGAGCAGTTCGCGCGAGAAGAGCGTAAAGCTGCCCATATCTTGATTGAAGCGGGAGCTGAAGCAGACGAAACCTTGTCCACCATTCAATCTCGGTTGGATGCTGGTGAATCATTCTCTGAGCTCGCAAAAGAGTTCTCGGCAGACACAGTTTCTGGTCGCGATGGGGGTGATTTGGGGTACGCAGGTCGCGGTGTTTATGACGAAGCGTTTGAAGAAGCGCTGTTTGCACTGGAAGAGGGTGAAATCTCTGAACCCGTTGAAACCAGCTTTGGTATCCACCTGATTCGCTTGGATGATGTTCGTCGTTCCGACGTTCCAGCATTCGAAGAGCTGGAAGGCCAACTGCGTAATGAGTTGGCTCGAGCCAAAGCGGAAGAGCGCTATGTTGAAGTTCGTGCCGACTTGGCAGACGCTGCCTATGCGGCAGATGACCTAGCGGGGCCTGCAAACGAGCTGGGGCTGGAGCTGCGTGAAGTTCAGGGTGTCACCCGTGATGGCGGTGTAGCACCGTTTGATCATGCCGGCTTGGTGCGCCAGCTGTTCTCTGCGGATGTATTGGAAGATGGTTATAACACTGAGCTGATCGATGTGGGCGATAACGTCTCCATTGTAGCGCGTGTTAAAACCCACCATGAGGCCCGTCAGCTTGAATTGGCTGATGTTCGGGATGACATCAAAGCAACTCTTGAAGTGATGGCCACACGAGAAGCGTTGCAAGCGAAGGCGAACAATCTGGTAGCTGAAATTGAAGCTGGCGAGAGCGTTGAGGACGGCAGCTGGAAGCAGTATGAAGCCCAAGGGCGTGGCGCTGCCGGCGATCTAAGCCAGCTGGTTCTGCGCAAAGCATTCACCATGCCTCGCCCCGGTGGCGAGCAGCCTTCGGTGGACGCAGTTGTGGGCTTGGCGGAAGCGCATATTATCGTGCTTGATGCGGTTAACGAAGGTGACGTTGATCGTGAAAACCCCGAGTTCCAGCAAGTTCAGCAGTTCCTGACGCAGCTGGAAGGTCAGCGCGAATACGCGGTATATCAGCAATACCTGAGAGAAACCGCTGAGGTGGAACGTAACTGATCCATCGCGCAAAAGAAAAAGGGTGCTTCGGCACCCTTTTTTTATGTCTTGGGATTAAGAGGGAAGCGCGTAGCTTTAAGGCTCTCTTTTACCTTTTTGAGGTGATTAAGGAAATCGGGGCCTCGCTTCAAAGTAACACCCGTCGCCAGGATGTCGATCACGGTTAGGTGAATAATGCGTGAGGACATAGGCATATACACTTCAGTGTCTTCCGGGGAGGTCACCCCTAGAACGGTGGTGCACACCTCGGCCAACGGTGAGTCCGGATTGGTAATTCCTATCACTGTAGCGCCATTGCTGCGAGCCAGTTCGGCTGATTCGACCGACTCCCGTGTGCGGCCGGTATAGGAAATCACCACAATGGTATCTCCAACGCCGGCTCCGGCGGCGATCATTCGTTGCATCAGTGCGTCTTCGTAAGCGGATACCGGCGTATTAAACCGGAAGAACTTATGTTGGGCGTCCATCGCTACCGAAGCGGATCCGCCCATACCAAAGAAGATGATCTGTTTTGCCTGAATCAGGTAATCCACTACCGTTGCAATAGAATCGGGGTCTAGGGCCTGACGGGCTTTATCCAGGCTGGCGATGGTGCTGAGCATGATCTTGTCGGCATAATCAGAAGCACTGTCATCGGGTTTGATATTCTCCCCGACATAGGGCGTGCCAGTGGCGATGCTTTGTGCCAGACGTATTTTGAAATCGGGAAAGCCCGTGGCCGAAAAGCCGCGGCAAAAGCGGTTAACGGTCGGTTCACTGACATCGGCAGCCCTGGCCAGTGCGGCAATGCTGTAGCGGGTTGCAGCACTGGGGTCGCGGAGAATGGCGCCGGCAACTTTACGCTCGGATTTGTTAAGAGTTTCCAGGCGGTTCTGGATTTCTTCCAGTAAATTCTCTTCTCTACGGACCGCACTGACTGCCATACCGATTACTCCCTGTCTTCACGCAATATGAGCAATGAAGCTGCATTATACCTGTCTTCAGTTAAAATCTGAGTAGTAAAAACGTCATAACTGGTGGGGCTCCTTGGATTCCATGATCGGCAGTGTCATTATTTAGCTAAAGTTACGACAATAATGCGCCACTGGGATGGGGAGTCGAATGTCTGAGCCACTGCCAGCCTCTTGTGATCTTATGCTTTTCGGAGCGCTGGGGAACCTCGCCCGAAAGAAGCTGTTTCCCGCGCTCTACCAACTGGATCGGGCCGGTTTGCTTGCAGAGAACAGTCGTATTCTGGCCATTGCCCGGCGTGACTTGAGCCTCGAAGAGATGAGAGCGGGATTGATCGAGAATCTGAAAGCGGCGGTTGCGGACGATGAGTTCGATCCGGAGTTGGCAGCCAGCTTTGCCGCTAGGGTGGACTACCAGCTTCTCGATTTCACCGACACCGCAGCTTTCTCTGAACTGAACAGTTGGCGCAACTCCGAGAATCATCTGATCGTTTACATGGCGACACCGCCCGCCATGTACGGGGAAATTGCGCGCAATCTTAAAGATCAAAGCTGTTGCACGGCACGTACCCGGGTCGTCGTGGAGAAACCGATAGGTCATGATTTGGCATCGTCGAAGGTGATTAATGATGCCTTGGCTGAGGTATACGACGAAAGCCAACTCTTTCGTATCGACCATTACCTGGGTAAAGAAACGGTCCAGAACCTTATCGCCCTGCGTTTTGCCAACAATCTGTTCGCTTCCCAGTGGGACCAGAATCACATCTCTCACGTTGAAATTACCGTGGCCGAGAGCACTGGCATCGATGGTCGCTGGGGGTATTTTGATAAGGCCGGGCAGGTTAGGGACATGATTCAGAATCATTTGCTGCAATTGCTCTGCCTGATTGCTATGGACCCCCCGGCTGACTTGTCAGCGGACAGTATTCGAGACGAAAAGGTCAAAATCCTGAAAGCGCTGAAGCGGATCACGCCGGATATGATGGGGCAGTACGTGGTGCGAGGCCAGTACGCAGCAGGTGCCAGTAATGGCAAGGTGGTGCCGGGATATTTGGAGGAAGACGGTGCCGACAAGGCTAGCCTCACGGAAACGTTTGTTGCCCTAAAAGTAGAGATCGATAATTGGCGTTGGTCAGGCGTGCCTTTTTACATCCGTACCGGCAAACGTATGCCCGAAAAAATGGCTCAGATCATTATTCATTTCAAGCCGGCTCCACATTACATTTTTGATCCCGACCAGAAGCACTTGGCTAACAACAAACTGATCATTCGGCTTCAGCCCGATGAAGGCATGGCTCTGAAAATCCTCACCAAAGAACACGGCTTGGATAAGGGTATGCGGTTACGCCAAGGGCCGCTCGAGCTGACGTTTTCTGAAACCTTTGGTGCTGAGCGTATACCGGATGCTTACGAACGGCTGTTGTGGGAGGTGATGCGGGGTAGCCAGTATTTATTCGTTCGGCGTGATGAAGTTGAGCACGCTTGGCGCTGGGTAGACCAGATTATTCAAAACTGGCATGACCTGGGAGAGCCGCCAAAACGCTACGCAGCTGGTACGTGGGGACCGGTCGCATCCATTGCGCTGATTACGCGAGACGGTAGGAGTTGGTATGAGGATGTCTGAATTGCAGCTCCCGGAGGGTGTTGTTCCGCATTTGGCGGAGACGCAGGACGCCGTCGCTCAAATGCTCGCCGATCAGGTCGCGGAATGTTTAAGGCTCCACCTTGCTGAAAACCCCGAGGCAACGCTGGTTGTTTCGGGTGGGTCAACGCCTCTACCATTTTTCCGGGCATTGCGGGAAAAGCCATTGGAGTGGGCTAGAGTGAAAGTGGCACTGGCAGACGAACGCTGGGTACCGGTGAGTGATCCGGCCAGCAATGCGGCCTTGGTGCAATCGGAGCTGTTACAAGGAGCGGCGGCCGATGCCCGGCTTGTGCTGTTTCATTATGCAAACAAAGGAGCGCTGGATGCGTTGCCTGAGCTCGAGGCTGCTGCAGCCGAGTTACCTTTGCCGATCGATGTTTTGGTGTTAGGCATGGGTAATGACGGTCATACCGCGTCGCTGTTCCCGGATGCGCCAGAGTTGGCGCGCGCCATGGACCTTTCCGTGGAGCAGCGGGTAATGGTGATGACGCCGCCGTCACAGGCGCACCAGCGGGTGACCTTAACGTTGCCGGTTTTAACGCAAGCTCGGTTTACGGCGCTGCACCTGAAAGGACAAGACAAGATTGCCACCTTGGCTCGAGCTATTGAAGCTCCGGCCGATTGGTCAGCCATGCCGATTCGCGCTTTCCTCCAAGCCGGATTGCACGTTTACTGGAGCCCGTGATGCCACAACTCTCGAACGACCATAAGCTGGAAATTGAGAAGATACTGACGCGATCGCCGCTAATACCTGTAATTACCGTTAATCGTTTGGATGATGCGGTACCTTTGTGTAAGGCGTTATACGAAGGAGGGCTGGGTGTTCTTGAGATCACCCTGCGTACAGAGTTTGGCGTCGATGCCATCCGCTTGGTCCGCGAAGCACTGCCGGATGCACTGGTAGGCGCTGGATCCGTGACCAGCATTGCGCAGTATCGCGAGGTTGAACTGGCCGGAGCCCAGTTTGTGATCACTCCCGGCGTTACCGAAGCGGTTCTGGAATTTGGGGTAACCTCTGAAGCGCCTTTGTTGCCGGGTATTTCGACGGCCTCAGAACTGATGATGGGCCACATTCACGGCTACCGGCATTTCAAATTCTTCCCGGCAGAGGTGGCAGGTGGAGTTGCCGCGCTCAACGCGTTGGCCGGCCCGTTTCCTGATGTGAAGTTTTGTCCCACAGGGGGGATTCGCCAAGATACGGCGGCTGACTACCTGAAACTCGAGAATGTCTCCGCGGTGGGTGGCAGCTGGCTAACACCGGCTGACAAAATTGCCGCGAAAGACTGGGCTGCGATCACGGGTATCGCACGCACCAGCCTTGTTGATGCCAAACGACAGAGCTAGCTCTGTGACTAACGGATGTCGGTGCCTACCTGAACAATCTTCATGGTATTTGTGCCACCTTGAGCGTTGACGAAATCGCCGTTGGTTATGACCACGAGATCTCCCTGTTTCACGTAATCGCGCTTGACCAATTCTTCCAGAGCCAGATTCTTAACCTGCTCTTTTGCATGGTTGGCGGAGTCAAAGGGTACGGTTTGCACCCCCCGGTAAAGGGCGACTTTGTGCTGGGTGGAGTGGTGCCGGGAGAATGCGAAAATCGGCAGAGCCGATTTTATGCGCGACATCAGGCGGGGCGTTGAGCCGGTTTCTGTCAGGCAGATAATGGCTGTTACGCCCTGAAGGTGGTTCGCTGCGTACATCGCGGATAGCGCAATGGCTTCATCGACGGCTTCCATGCTTTCGTTAATGCGGTGCTTCGACTGGCGCATGGACGGGTGGCGCTCGGCACCTTTACAGATTCGTACCATGGCCTCGACAGCCTCGATGGGGTAATCGCCCACCGCGGTTTCTGCCGACAACATCACCGCATCGGTGTAGTCCATGACCGCGTTGGCCACATCTGACACTTCTGCTCGGGTAGGCATTGGGTTGGTGATCATGGACTCCATCATCTGAGTGGCGGTAATGACCACCCGGTCGAGTACCCGTGCTCTGGCAATAATGTGCTTCTGCACCGCCACCAATTCAGCATCGCCGATCTCAACCGCCAGGTCACCTCGAGCAACCATCACCGCATCGGATGCTTTGATAACGGCATCCAGAGCTTCGGTATCGTGTGCCAGTTCAGCGCGTTCAATTTTGGCCACCAGGCCTGCATCAGAGCCGGCTTCTTTCAGCAACCGGCGAGCAACGTGCATATCCTCGGCGGTACGAACGAAGGAAACCGCAACATAGTCGGCACCAAGATTAGCGGCAGTGATGATGTCTTGCTTGTCTTTTTCGGTTAACGCGTCAGCGGATAGCCCACCGCCGCGCTTGTTCAGGCCCTTGTTGTTGGACAAGGGGCCGCCAATGAGAACAGTAGAGGTGATACTGTGGTCGTCAACGGCCGTTACTTCCATTTCGATGCGACCATCGTCCAGCACCAGAATGTCGCCGGGGGTTACGTCGTTGATCAGCTCTTCGTAATCGATGCCGACTGCGGCTTCGGTGCCGGCGGCTTTGTCCATAGCGGCATCCAGTACAAACGTCTGGCCGCGTTCCAGAGTTACTTTGTTGTTGGTGAAGCGAGCGATTCTCAGTTTAGGGCCCTGAAGGTCTGCTAACAGGGCCACGAACCGACCCTGCGCTGCCGCTGTTTCACGCACATTTTTTGCCCGCTCGATGTGTTCCTGCGCGCTGCCGTGTGAAAAGTTCAGGCGAGTGACATCCACACCGGCAGCAATAATGCCTGCCAGTGCTTCCTTGCTGTCGGTGGCGGGACCAAGAGTGGCTACAATTTTTGTGCGCCGGAGCATAGGGCTTGTCCTTTTGATATGTCGAAAACGGAGAGTGTATTG
Organism: Marinobacter litoralis; assembly: GCF_003336705.1. Taxonomy (GTDB): domain Bacteria; phylum Pseudomonadota; class Gammaproteobacteria; order Pseudomonadales; family Oleiphilaceae; genus Marinobacter; species Marinobacter litoralis. The sequence continues at coordinate 731,999 of NZ_QMDL01000001.1, forward strand.
AGTATGGTTAATTGAATCTGAGCGTGAGTCTTTAAGGAAGTACACTTACGTCGTGTGTTAATCGATTTGGGAGTCATACCATGCAGCCTGTTGTTTCCAAGGTTACCGACCGGATTATCGAACGAAGCCGGGCAACACGGCAGGCGTATTTGGCCAGAATGAGGGCGCTCAGAGAACAGGGGCCGCAGCGAGGAACCTTGTCGTGCAGTAATCTGGCGCACGGTTTTGCGGCGTGCCAGCCAAGTGACAAGGAGCAACTCAAACTGATGAACCGAGCCAATGTGGCGATTGTCTCGGCGTACAACGATATGCTTTCTGCGCATCAACCTTATCATCGTTTCCCGGAAGTTATTCGCGAAGCGGCTCACGGGATGGGTTCGGTGGCCCAGTTTGCGGGCGGCACACCTGCCATGTGCGACGGTGTTACCCAAGGGCAGCCCGGCATGGATCTAAGCCTTTTTTCCCGCGACACGATTGCCATGAGCACGGCCGTTGCGTTAAGCCACAACATGTTCGATGCCGTCACCTTACTGGGTATATGTGACAAAATTGTGCCAGGCCTCCTTATTGGTGCACTGAGCTTCGGTCATCTACCTGCCGTTCTGATACCGGCGGGGCCGATGCCGTCCGGTTTGCCTAATAAAGAGAAACAGCGGGTTCGCCAGTTGTTTGCGGAAGGGAAAATAGGGCAGGGCGAACTGCTTGAAGCCGAGAGCAAGTCATACCACAGCCCGGGCACCTGCACGTTTTACGGAACCGCTAACAGCAACCAGCTATTGGTGGAGGTGATGGGCCTGCATTTGCCCGGTGCCGCCTTTGTTCACCCGAACACGCCGTTGCGAGATGCTTTAACTCGTGCAGCCACGGAACAGGTGGTTCGTTTGTCTCAACCACAGGGAGGTAAGCTTGGGCTCGCCGATATGGTGGATGAAAAGGCAATCGTGAACGCCTTGGTGGCTTTGCTGGTCACGGGAGGCTCAACCAATCACACCATTCACTGGGTCGCGATTGCCCGGGCGGCGGGTATTCTGATTGACTGGAACGACTATGCTGAACTTTCGTCTGCTGTTCCGTCCATGACTCGTATTTACCCCAACGGCCAAGAGGACATCAATGCTTTCCATGAGGCAGGTGGAACGCCCTATCTGATTCAGGAATTGCTCAGCGCTGGTCTGCTTCACGAAGACGTGAACACCGTTATGGGCCCCGGCTTGGCCCAGTATGCACGTATGCCGGAAATGGGCGAGCAGGGGCTGCGATGGCGTCCGGCAGTTAGTGAGAGTCTGAAGCCTGATGTGCTCAGCTCTGTCGAACAGCCATTTGCTCCCGATGGTGGGTTGAAAGTCCTTGAAGGCAATCTTGGCCGAGGCATTATTAAAGTCTCAGCGGTTGCGGCGGAACATCATTATGTGGAGGCGCCTGCGGTTGTGTTCGAAGACCAGAACGACCTGAAGGCGGCCTTTGAGGCTGGCGATCTTGACCGGGACTGCATTGTGGTGGTGCGTTTTCAGGGGCCCCGGGCTAATGGTATGCCGGAACTTCACAAGTTAACGCCTTACCTGGGCGTTCTTCAGGATCGTGGCTTTCGGGTCGGGCTGGTGACCGATGGTCGTATGTCGGGCGCCTCCGGCAAGGTACCTGCCGCCATTCACGTTTATCCCGAAGCGCTGGACGGTGGCCCGCTGGCAAAGGTTCGAAGCGGCGATTTGATCCGCATGGATGCTGTAAACGGGCAGTTATCTGTGTTGGTAGACGACGCCACCTGGAATGCCCGTAAGGCGGTCTGCCGTGATCTTGCGCGGCAACATCAAGACTACGGTCGTGAGCTGTTTGGCTGGATGCGGCATGGGGTGAGTCATCCGGAGCAGGGTGCCAGTGTGTTTTGGACGCCCGAAGGTCGTGGCTCGTTGATTTGATGAAAGTAAACTGGGAGCACTGATTGTGGTGTCACATAATCATGAACTCGACAGCCTCAGTTTTGAACAGTTGGTCATGCGTGTCCGGGCTTGTACCTTGTGCCGTGACAAGTTGCCCCATGAACCGAGGCCGGTTGTTCAGCTGTCCGAGTCGTCCCGCATTTTGATCGTGGGGCAGGCGCCCGGCAGAAAAGTCCATGAAACGGGTATACCGTTTAACGACCCAAGCGGAGACAGGCTTCGTCGCTGGATGGGGATAGATAGGCAGACGTTTTACGATGCCAGTCGAATAGCCATTCTTCCAATGGGGTTCTGTTTTCCCGGTACCGGGAAGGCCGGGGATTTACCGCCCATTCCGGAATGCGCCGATACCTGGCGTGCCGCCTTGCTGGCCCGGCTGAATCAGATTGAATTGACCCTGGTGATTGGCCAGTACGCACATGCTTGGCATTTACCAGACAGTCGGCGTTCGGTTACCGATAACGTCAAAGCGTGGCGAACGTACTGGCCGCGGCTGCTGCCAACCCCCCATCCCAGCCCCCGAAACAATTTGTGGTTTCGACGGAATGCCTGGTTTGAGGAGGAGGTGCTGCCGCAGTTGCAGGAGCGTGTTGCCGAGATCCTCGGTTAGATCACATCGCCCGCTTTGACTTTGACATAGCTGCCGGGTGCATCTTCAATCACTTTCAACTCCTTTTCTCCGGGCAGGCGGGCGGGGACCTGGGTACCTTCGTATTTTTTGATCCATTCACTCCAGTGTGGCCACCACGAACCTTTGTGAGCTTCGGCGGTGTCAAACCAGTCATCCGGGTTATCTGGCAGGGCGTCGTTGGTCCAGTAGCCGTATTTCTCCTTGTACGGCGGGTTGATGACCCCTGCGATATGGCCGGAACCTGAAACCACAAAGCGGACATCGCCTCCATACGCCTTTGCACCTTTGTAGGTGCCTTTCCACTTGGCGATGTGGTCTTGGCGTGCCGACAGGAAGAACGATGGCACCTTGATCTCGCTGAGATTGATCTTTTCACCGCAAATGCTCATTGCGTCCGGTTCGACCAAGCGATTGTGAAGGTACATTTCACGTAGATAGTAGCTGTGCATGCGGTAGGGCAGATTGGTGCCATCCTGGTTCCAATACAGCAAGTCAAACGCTTTTGGCTTTATGCCCTTCAAATAGTTGTTGGTCCAGTACGACCAGAACAGGTCATTCTCACGCAGCAAGTTGAAGGTGAAAGCCATGGCCCGGCCATCAAGATAGCCTTTCTTCTCCATAGCACGCTCGATACCGCGCAGGGAGTGGTCATTGATGAACACGCCGATGCCGCCGGGGTCCGAGAAGTCCATCAGAGTTGTCAGATAGGTGGTGCTGACAATCGGCTTGAGTTTCTTCTTGGCCAGAACTGCCATGGTAGTGCCCAGGAGGGTTCCCCCGATGCAGTAGCCGATCGCATTCAATTTGTCTTCGCCGGTGGCCTGCTTCACGGCCTCAATGGCTGCTAACGGGCCTGATTCTACATAGTCGTCCCAGCCCAGATTTTTATGTTCAGGCCCCGGGTTTCGCCACGAAATAATAAACACCGTTTGCCCCTGGCCGACCAGCCAGCGAATAAAAGAATTCTGCTCGGACAGGTCCAGAATATAGAATTTGTTGATCCATGGCGGAACGATGAGGATCGGGCGCTTGGCAACGGTTTCAGTGGTTGGGGTGTACTGAATCAGCTGCATGAGTTCATTTTGATAGACCACTTTCCCGGGCGTTGTTGCCAGGTTTTTGCCTATCTCGAACGCGGTGCGATCGGTCATCCCTACGTTGAACAATGCCGGATTTTGGCGAATGTCCTCGACCAGGTTACGGGCACCATCGATCAGATTCATGCCTTTACGTTCCCACGTAATGCGAAGCACCTCAGGGTTGCTTAGCGGGTAGTTTGCGGGCGAAAGCGCACTGGTTAACTGACGGGCATAAAACATCAGTTGATCCCGGGTAGGGGCTGGCAACCCTTCGATATTTTCTACCCAATCCAGAAAGGCTTGGGAATTGATCAAGTACGCTTGTTGTAACACATCGAACGGCAGATGTTTGTGCCAGTCCTCTGCAAGAAAACGTCGATCATCCGGGTCGGGTTTGGCGACTGGGGCTTCTTCTTTCCCGCGGGCTCGATTTAGCGTGTAACGGGCAAGGCCAAGGTGTTTCTTCGCGAGATCCATCTCGGCACTGGCGAATCTGAGGGGGTGCAGCAGAAGGTCCTCCGCCATTGCGCGATACGCATCTGACATTTCAGACAGGGTCGATAGTTTGGCGTAGTCCATCAAACCAGCATCACCCAGTAACGTCTCAATTTGCTGCTGACTGTCACGAATTCGTGGCTCGAAAGACTTCAGTAACTGGCTTGCCGTCTTACCGAAAAAATCCATACCAAGCATAGGGGCCTCCTTCCGCCTGGCGGATGACGCGTTTTGATGACTAAAGACTATACGTGCTGTTTAAATTTTAGTCTTTACATCCTTAGTCTGTACCTCTTGATGGTTATAAGGCCCGCCCTTGAACCAGTTCTCACTCCCGCGGGGACTCGCCTCGGCTGCAGCGATAGATTTGAGGCACAGTTATCTTTAAGCCTTTTCCGATTTCGGTATCTTACCGTTACATGATGTAACCACTAAGTTGCATGTCTAATAAAAACAGGGACTTTCCATAATGCTGCTGGTGTTGGCCGGGTCTATCCTAACGTTCGCGATGGTGCAGGAAGCTACCGAAGTTGAACCGTTTGAGCGGGGCACTATCGTGCTCGAGCACAAAGTGGACTCCAGCCCCGTAGAGCATCGCACAGATGTTCGCGTTGAGCCTTTGGTGGAGCAAAACTTCCGGAATATCGTCCGGCAAGCCTATGACTACAGCTGCGGTAGTGCCGCGCTGACAACCGTCCTGAACAATTATCTGGGGCGAACACTTTCAGAACGCCAGGTAATGGAGGGCTTGCTTCATTACGGCGAAAGCGAGCGCATTGTCGAACGCCGTGCTTTCTCCATGCTGGATATGAAAAAACTGGTGACTGCCCTTGGTTACCCCTCAGGCGGGTTTCGTGCCGGTATCGATGACTTAATGGAGCTCGATCATCCAGCCATCGTTCCGATTCAGCACGCAGGTTTCAAGCACTTTGTTGTTCTTCGAACTATTCGCGATGGACGGGTATATCTGGCTGATCCGGCCGTGGGCAACATTTCGTTTACATTGGCTCAATTCGAGGAAAAGTGGGACGACAATGTGCTGTTCATCGTCTTTCCGGGGAGCGATAAACCTCTGGATAACCTGGAACTGAAAGAGGAAGACCTCCGGTTCGTGGATGACCAGACCATGACCCTGCTCGCGCAGCATGAGATTCCAGCCTTTCATGAAGCCACGGAGCGCAGGCTGCAGAACCTGTTGGAACGTCAGAAAAATAATCCCGACGGTAGTGTGGAAAACACACGAAAACAACTTCACTACCGTCGTAACTAATTTTCCGGTTAGCAACCGGGACAGGAATAAAATCAATAAGAGTAGGGAGTCAGGATGAATCGTTGGTTAGTGCGAGGCTTTTTCCTTGTTTCCACGGCGGGTCTGCTTCCGGGTATGGCACTGGGCCAAGAGGGAAGTGTAGATCAGGCGCGGGAAGCGCTGTCGCGGCAGGATGGGGATGAGGATTCCAGCCGTCAGCTGGAGGAAGTGTTCCAGGCGGCGGAAAAAAACTACTCTTTGCAGAAGAAGGGTACTCATTCCCTTAACTACTCCTTTGATTATTCGTATACCGGCGATCAGCGTCTTGATCTTGCTATTACGAATGGTTCGGTGCGGAATCTGGATGTGGTGCCTTCCGCCACACACAGTTTTACCAATTCGTTTTCCTACGATTACGGGCTTCTGGACAATCTGACGATTGGTGCCCGGCTCCCCTTAGTGGTTAAGTACGATACGGAAGACGAATTGAACGTCTACGACATGGGAGATGTTTCCTTCACAGGTCGCTGGCAGCCGTTTGCTTACGTGCCTGGAAAGATGTCGACCACCTTTTTCGGGACATTGAGCACCAAAACCGGCGTTAGCCCATACGAAATCGATATTAAGGAACAGTTGTCGACAGGCAGTGGCTACTACTCGGTTGGTGGCGGTTTGAGTATGTCGAAGGTTTTGGACCCGGTGGTTGTTTTCGGTTCCCTGAGTGCAACTTATAACCTCACGGCTGACGATCTGGAGCAAGTACGGGGTGGCCGCTTGCTGACCGAAGTTGAACCTGGCTTCGGGCTCTCCGGATCGGCCGGTTTTGCCTACTCATTGTCATACGATATTTCCTTGAGTGTGTCGGCTCAGGTCAGTTATAGCGATGAAACGATTCTGACGTTCTCGAACGGAGACCAGGCCTCGGCACAAGATCAGATGACCGGGTTTCTGAGTATGTCACTCGGTACGCGTGTCAGTGATACGACCATTGTGAATACCAGTCTGGGGATTGGTTTAACCGAAGATGCTCCAGACTTTTCCCTGGGTCTATCCCTGCCCATTAATTTCTCCGGCCTCAAAGAGTGATTGGCGCGGTAGATATTCTAAGGGAAGGGGATCTATTCCATGGGACAACCTAGCTACAAACAGCACGTTTTGGCAGCCTTAATGGCGACCGGTCTTTCGTGTGGTGCGCAGGCGCAGATGACGCAAAACCTGACGATTCACCCTAAAGCGCTCGCACTCGGTAACGCCGTGACCGCTGATCCTCCAGGTATCATGTCGATTCACTACAACCCGGCCGGTTTGACGAAGCTGGACGACCGCCAGTTGGAAGTGAATATTCTTAGCATCTATCTGGATATTGATGCAGATTTCATCGCGGATGAAGAGTACGAGATATTTGGTATTAAAGGGCTGGAGACTGATCCCTTAACAGGGAAGCAGCGTGACCCAGTCGCTAATAGCCACAGTCATACCAACAACGTCGCGCTTTACGTACCGGGATACGGTGTTCTGCGTCTACCACCGGGTCCGGCAGTTGCGCCATCAGCGGGGATCAGTATCAAATCGCCTGGGTCGAAGCTGACCTTTGCTAACGCTTTTTTTATGCCAATGGCAGCGGGTTTTTACCGGGACAAGGAAGATCCGGGTCGATACCAGCCTCAAGCAACAGCGCTGCAAAGAACCACCTACCTCTCCCCATCGGTGGGTTACGAGATAAACGATGAATGGTCGGTGGGTGCCGGTATCCATTTGTCACATTTCGGTTTGGCGGCTGATCAGTACATGCGAGCCCCGAATATGCTGCTGGGTGTCGCTGAAGTGCTGCAAGATGCCTTCAACTGTGAAAGTGGCGATGAGCCACTGCAACCTTGGCTGGCACTGTGCGGCGGTAATATCGGGCCGTTTGATGATATCGGGGCTCTGAGTCTGAACATGCAGGAGAGTGTCTCTCCGACCTATGCCTTGGGTGTCATGTGGGAGCCAACAGACTGGTTCCGGTGGGGGGCCAGCTATACCTCCGAAGCAAACATGAATCTGAAAGGGCAGTTCGAGATTCAGTACACCGACGATTGGGCCGGTTTCTGGCAAGGCTTGAATGACTCGGTACTGGGGGCGATCACCTCAGCCATTCTCAGTTTGCCCTCTGGTGCGCCCCGAGAGGCCGGTAACGTGTCGATGGACCTGGTTTACCCGCAGCACTTTCAAACCGGGATCAGCGTGGATGTGCATCCCAAGCTGACGCTAAACGCAGACATCGGCTGGACAGATTTTGCTCAGTGGGACGCATTCAATTTGCGGTTTGACCGGGATCTGGAATTCCTGAATGCGGCGAGAATTTTGTCTCCTGATAATGCAACACCTAATACGCTGAAGCTTCCGCTTGGTTTCAAAAGTCAGTGGAACTGGGCGTTTGGGATGGAGTTTCATGCTTCCTCGCGTCTGGATCTGAGAGCAGGGGTAGAAATTCGTGACTCCGTCATACCCGATGATCAGCGCTCGATCATGGCACCATTCGGTGGTGCGAATCTTTACAGTATCGGTATGGGGTATCGCTGGGATAAAGACACTGAAATTGACATGAACTTGTCGTACTTGCAGTCGATTGAGACGATTCCGGCGGATTCCAGTTGCAACGTAAACTGTGACAACATAACCAACATCATTTACAACCCTTATGCTGGCTTGGATATTAAAACCTCATTGCGGGTTGTAATGGCCGGTTTAAGCTTCAGAACCAAATTCTGATTTAACTGCGGAGTTTGCCAATGACACTGGCCCGCGTACAAGGTTTATCGCTGTTGTGTGTAGCGGCGTTTGTTCTGGCCGGGTGCCAGCTTGGCGGCGCGGGAGCTCAAGTTGCCGAGCGTGACGGTTATTTTACTTGGGTGGACGAGCAGGGGCGGGTACGTTATACCCGTATTCCCGAGTCGGAGACATCTGAAAAAACTCCCCAAAAAGCCGAGTCCCAGGGCGCGGAAGACAAGGACCCATTCTTGGCCAGCACGCCTCCCAGCGACGATGATTTTACCGCTGAAAACTATCCGGATGGTGAAGCGCTTGCGGACAGAGGTTTTGTTCGTGATGGCCAGAGACAGCCGTATTTCACGTGGCTTGATGCCGAAGGCAATGTTCGTGTCAGCTATTACACGCCTGATTTTAATGACCGAAACACAGGTTCGCGGGCCAGCCCGATCAACCTAACCCCTGCCTCTGTGCACCTGCCATCGCAATCCGTGGGCGAAGTGGAGCCCGTGGAGGGTTACGATCCCAATGCTTTTGCGATCTTGGGCATTGAGCAAAAGTCGACCAGTGAATTTGGCGAGTTTGTTGAGTACTGCTGTAAAAGCTTGGCAAGCAAGGATTTTCAGAACTGGGTAGAGGGGAATGAATTTGGTGTGCAGATGAATGACAATTCACCTCGCCATCGGTTTAGTTCTGGTGAGTCCCCTTTTCAGTTAATTGCCTTGCCGTCGTCGGTGGCGAACTCGGGATTTGTTATGCGTCTTCGTGCCTATGATCATCACGGTGTTTTTGTCCCGAGCCTGGCGTTCCTTGACCGGGAATTTCAGGTGGTGAGAGTGGTCACAGACCTAGTGATGGACTATACGCCCGAGAACTGGCACCGCCGAGGGTATCTTGAAGCTTGGGTCCCGGCTTTCCCGGGCCAAGGTGAGCGGTGGCTTGTCATCTATACGCGGTCACAGGACCTGAAAGCGCAGACGGTCATCACCACCGATTCGGGCCCCCAAGCCATTCCCCATACTGAAAAAGGCGAACTGGGTATCGCAACCTTTGAGCCGTAAGTCCCGGTTAGTCTTCAGGGGCATCCAGATTCAGCCATTGTTGTGATAACCAGTAATAGCTGCCGTTGCCTGCCGGGTGGGTACAGTTGTAGCGGAAGCGGCGGGCGTTCAAGGCCTTTGGTGCTTGGACTGTGACGGTATCCCCGCTTACGTTGAAATCAATCCGGCCCAGCCCGGAAGCAAAACAGGTGAGGCGGGACGCCGATAGAGGGGCTTCCAGCTTCAACGTTAACGACGGTGGGTTATTGGATACAACGCCATCCGGTAGGCGGCTGGCGTCAACAGGAAACGCCTTGCTCAGCAGCTTGTCTTTTAAACTGCCCAGTTGTCCGTAGGCATTGGCCATTGGGAAACGGGGGAGTCTCGTGCCATGGGACTGGCGCCCTATGGCACCGGATTGCTGACCAAAACCCAGCCAACCTCGCTCGCTCAGCTTCTGTTCGAGCGATTCGTCATATTCTCCATAAGGGTAGGCGAACAGGCGCTCGGTGGTTCCCAACTGTTTTTCCAAGATGCGCTGGGCGTCGTCGAGGCTGCGGTTAGCTCGCTTGTGCCAATCTGCTTCAGCTTCACCGGGCCTGCGTGCCAGATGTCCATGATCGGCGCTGTGGTTGGCAATGGTTACCCAGTCTTTGCTGCTCAGTCTTTTTAACTCGGCCCAGTCCATATAGCCCTGGCCACCTACCGCATTGGTGTTTACGAAGATTGTGTAGGGCATCTTCTGTTGATCCAGAATCGGAGCAGCAACGTTGTAAACCGATTCATAGGCATCATCAAACGTAATAGCGACTTGATTGGTTGCTGGCGCGTCACCGGCGAGCGCTTGGCGAGTTGCGGGCCCCAGTGGAACCACTTTTAACCCCAGATCGGAGATCATTTGCAATTGCGCTTCGAAAAGAGAGCGTGATGTGCTGGTCGCCGGCGGCGTGCTGTCGGCCACATGGTGATATTGCAATACCACCAAGTCGGCCTGGGCGGTGCAAGAAAAGGCCATCATCAAGGACAGAGCGGGCAGAGCGAACAGTTTTCTGAAATTGATCATGAGCAGGGCATTCCAGTTGACGCGGGATGGTACGTTACGAATAGTGCGCTTTGAGAACCGCGAAAGCCTCGTTCAGGTGCTGCACTTCTACGGTGCTGCCACCGCGATCGGGGTGTGCTTTCATCATCAGCTGTCTGAATCGACGCTTTGCTGTGTCGAACGTTGGAGGTAGTGACTCAAATCCAAGAACTTCAGCAGCTGAAATAACGGATGCGCTATTCGGTTTCTGCACTATTGTACCTGCCCAAAAACGATCCATCATGTCACTGATTGCGGTGTTGGACAGATAGTACTGCTCCAAATCCATATAAAACTCCCGAAGTGCATCCTTTGGCCCCGGGAGGGATGTGCCACTTACTGAATCTGTCGGAAACAGGCGAATTTGAAGAGGCGATAGGTGAATGCTTTCACCACCGGCCAATAACTCATCGCTGAGACGGTGCAGCGCGTGAAACAGTAGGAAGTGTATGGGGTAAAGTTGCTCGGTCCGGGAAAAATCTATCGGCCCGATTAACTCCCAGCGGTCACTTTGAAGCGCTTTGATCAGAGCCAGCTCGGTGAGCCCTGACGGGCCCGCCGCCCTTAACTCGTGCTCAGCGGCCACGATAAGGTGTTCAATCTGCTTATGTAACCAGCTCAATTCTTCGCGGGTGTTCCTGCCTGTTGGGCGGGATGTATGGTCAGTTGTCATGCACGAATGGTATGCGAGTCAGTCTTAGCTTGGAAGGGCCGCCAGCGCCGGTAGTCCGCCCAGAAACAGGTCGGTCGAGAACTTGGCGGCACGTTCGGCTTCATCGTGAATACCGTTAGGGCAGGAACGAGCCTTCCGTGCGACCAGCAGGCTCATATCGTAAGCAACACCAAAAAACGTGGCGCACAGATATTCCGGGTCAGTTTCAGGCAGCAATCCGCGTTCTATTGCGGTACGAACGTCCTGTTCCAGCGACAGAAGGGTCAGGCCGAGGATGTCAGAGCCAAAAAGATTTCTCAGCGCCCGCTGGTTCTGATGGGCCAGTTCGTAGATTACGGGGTCTTTTGCGGTTGCCCGATAAAGCGCGTGATAAGTGGAGAAAATCAGTTCTTTTGTCGAGGACGCCGCATTTCTTCGGCTGGATATGTCATCGTTGAGAGAGGAGAGAAAATCGGTCAGTAGAGCGGCAAAGATGTCTTGCTTACTGGAAAAGTAATTGTAGAAGGTGCCCGAAGCCAGATTCGTCTTACGTACGATGTCGCGAATGGATGTGTTGTCGTAGCCGTTTTCCTGAAAGCAATCTCTAGCTGCTTCGAGGATGGCCCGACGGTTACGCCGCCGGTTTAATGCGCGTTTACCCGTAGTTTCCGGTTTCGAATTCAACATATCCATGTTGCTGTCCTGTCCCTGAATGTTTGTCATGCGTATAATTCCGGGCTCACTTACCTCGTGAGCGTATAACTGATGTCTGAAGCAATGTCTGCAATATCTGAGTCCCAACCTGTTTCTGAGCAAGAGCGCCTCCGCAAGGTGGAGCTAAATAAACTCCAGAAGCGCTTGCGCCGAGAGGTCGGGCAGGCAATTGCTCAGTACTCGATGATTGAGGCCGGCGACAAGGTTATGTGTTGCTTGTCCGGGGGCAAGGATTCCTACGCGATGTTGGATATACTGCTCAATCTCCAGAAGAGCGCTCCGGTCGACTTCGAAATCATTGCCGTTAACCTCGACCAAAAGCAGCCCGGCTTTCCGGAGGAGGTGCTCCCTGCCTATTTGGATGCGCTTGGTGTCGAGTACCACATCATTGAGAAAGACACCTATAGCATTGTTAAGGAAAAAGTCCCGGAAGGGAAGACCACTTGCGGATTGTGTTCGCGCCTGCGTCGCGGAATTCTCTATAACTTTGCGGAAGAGCATGGGGTCACCAAGATAGCGCTTGGTCATCACCGGGACGATATGCTGGAAACCTTGTTTCTGAATATGTTCTACGGTGGCAAGTTAAAGTCGATGCCACCTGTTCTTCATAGTGATGATGGCCGTAATACCGTGATCAGACCTTTGGCTTTTTGCCGGGAAAAGGACATTGCGCGGTACGGTGAACTCCGCGAATACCCCATCATTCCCTGTAATCTGTGCGGCTCTCAGGAGAATCTGCAGCGTCAGGTCATCAAAGATATGTTACAGACTTGGGACAAGCAGCACCCGGGGCGTCTCGAAACCATGTTCCGTGCGATGTGCAATGTTGAACCTTCTCATCTTGCTGACCCGAATCTGTATGATTTTAAGGAAGGAAAGCGCTTGGGGGGTAAGCGTCAGGCTGTGGTGCAGAATGCCGAGCCCGAGCAAGACTTTGGCCGGTTGGATGTGTTGAATCTCTAGTCGTTAGAGGTTCAATAGCGCTTGAATGGGCAGCGTCCATAATCCAAACAGGATCAGCAGAATTCCGCTAATCTTGCGTACGCCTTGATGGCTCTTAATGCTGCGGATCCATTGCGCTGCGTACCCCGTTGCCAGCATTGAGGGCAGGGTGCCCAAACCAAAAAAGAACATGGTTAGTGCGGCGCTAGGTACGGTGGGCTGAAGAGCCGCCCAGCCGAGCGTGCTGTACACCAAGCCGCAGGGTAGCCAGCCCCATAAAGAGCCCAGCGCCAATGCTTGCCCGGCGTTATTAACCGGAAGAAACCGTTTGGTGAGGGGTGACAGGGTGCGCCAAACGGGCGCGCCCGCTCGTTCGATGTAGCGAATCCCTTGCCACCATTGCCCCATCGATAGCCCCATGAATATCAGCAGTACCCCGGCGAGCGTCATGAGTAGTAGCCCTGCCCAAGCCCATTGGCCGGCAGCTTGGGTGCTGAGCAATGCTACGCCCGCCGCAATCAGAGAGTAGCTACCGATTCGGCCGAAGTTGAACGCCAGCAATAGAAGTGTTTGCCGAAACCTGAAGCCTCGCCCGACCGGCAACGCCATCGAGAGAGAAGCACTGATACCTCCGCACATACCCAAACAATGGGTACTGCCAAGAAGACCAATAGCAAAAGCGCTTGAATAACTGAGGTAAAGTTCCGGATGCATGAATCGAGTCAGTCGGGGCGCTTGGTTGTTTTGTCCGGCTCGCTCTCGGTTTGATTATCTTTCGAGGAAGGTTTTGAAGGGCGGGCCTCTGTAGGAATCATATCTTTGTCGTCGTCGTGCAGAATTCGGTGAGCCGGTCCGTCGAGGTCGTCATATTGGCCGCTCTTCACCGCCCACGAAAATAGAAGGATGCCTAGGGCTACCAGCATCAACATCAGGGGAATCAGAAGCATGACAATGTTCATTGTAAACTCCTAAGTGGTACGTCGAGCCCTGCTAAGACGAAGAGCATTAAGAACGACGATGAGTGAGCTTAGGGACATGCCAATCGCGGCAAGCCATGGAGGCACGAGCCCTGCCGCAGCCAAAGGCAGCACAGACACGTTATAGCCGAACGCCCAAATCATGTTTTGGCGAATGATATGGCGAGTCTTCTGGCTTGTATGGATGGCCTCAACGAGTTGATAAAGCTGACCGTTTAGCAAAACAGCATCGGCTTTCAGCTGGGTTAGGTCAGCCGCGGTGCCCATAGCGACCGAGATGCCGGCACCGGCCATTGAGGGCAAGTCATTCAAACCGTCTCCGACCATCATAACACGGTGGCCTTCCTGACTCAGCTTATCCAATACCTCGAGTTTTTGTTCCGGCGATGCCTCGCCGATGGCACGTGAAATCCCGAGTTCCGATGCGACATGCTGAACATGGCCGGATCGATCGCCGCTGAGAAGCACGGTTTCGATACCCATGCCTTGAAGTGTTCGGATTGCTTTGACTGCGTCGTCACGAATCTTGTCGTCCAGCTGGAAACTGGCCAGCCAGTGGGAGGCGGTTGCCAGCCAAATTTCCATGCCGCCGGCACTGGCGGTTTCAGGTTCGGGCGCCTTGATATGGTTGGCGACAAAGGCTTTATGACCGATATAAACCGCTTCGCCCTCAAACTCTCCCGATAAGCCTCCGCCCAGATGGTTAGTGACTTGAGTCACCGGAAGCGACGGCATGTTGTGAAACACTTTTGCGATCGGATGTTCGGACTGTTTTTCCAGGCCTGCGGCTATTCTTAGGCACGTCGCTTCGTCAATCGGGCCGAAAACAGTGTGGTCTGTGAGCGTGAGTTCACCACGAGTGAGCGTGCCGGTTTTGTCGAATACAACGGTATCGATTGCGTTCATCGATTCCAGTGTATGGCCGCGAGTCGGAAGAAATCCCAGTTTTCGCAAGCGAACGGTGGCAGACGTAATGGCAGTAGGTGTCGCCAGCGAGAGCGCGCAAGGGCAAGTGGCCACCAGAACGGACAAGGTAATATCAAAGGCATTGTCAGCGCCAGCCAGCCACCAGCCAATCCAGACTACCGGAGCGAGTATAAGAACCCGGCCCACAAACTTGCCGGCAATCCGGTCTGCCATTCGGGCTACCGGTGGTTTCTCGGATTGAACCCGGTCCAGTACCCGAAGAATACCGGACAGGCGGGTCTGTGCCCCGGCGCGGGTTACCCGAATATCCAACGGATTCTCGCCGTTGACTGTACCCGCGTGGACCGTATCGCCGGGTGAGCGGGTTTCGGGCAAGTATTCGCCCGTCAGTGCGGCTTCATTCAGTGTGGACTGGCCGGAAAGGATGATGCCGTCTGCCGGCAGTGTTTCCCCGGGCCGCACCCGAATGACGTCATCAGGTTTGATCTGGTGGGCTGGAACAATCTCTGCTTCGCCGTTGGTCACCCGTGCTGCAACCGCAGGTTGGAACCCGGCAAGCGCGTTGCCGCTGAGTCCTGCTCGATAGCGGGCCTGTACCTCGATGTAACGGCCCAGAAGCAGGAAAAACGCAAACATGCATACCGATTCAAAGTAGACTTCTTCGCCGCCAAATACGGTTACCCAGGCGCTTGCTGCGTAAGCAAGCCCAATCGCAATCGCGACCGGTACATCCATGGTTAGATGGCGAGATACAAGGTCGCGTCGGGCATTCCGGAAGAACGGCCGCGCACTGTAGAACACCACCGGCGTTGCCACCAGAAAACCAAACCACCTGAACATATTGATGAATTCGGGGGAAAGCTCGCTGATGATTTCAAAATACAGCGGGAACGCCAGCATCATGCTTTGCATGGTGGCAATGCCTGCAACGGCGAGCCGAATGAGCATGGAGCGGTTTTCTGCTTTGAGCGCTTGCTCGGCTGCGTCCGCCTGGTAGGGGCGAGCGGTATAGCCCAATTCGTAGATAGCGATGAGCAGGTCGCTCAAATGAGCTTGTTCGGGTGACCATACCAAGCGGGCACGCTGAGTGGTGTGGTTCACGGTAAAGCTCTGAACACCGGCTTGGTGCTTCATGTGGTTTTCTAGCAACCAGATGCATGCAGCGCAGGTGATTTCTCCGATCAGCAATTGCGCTTCCTGTCCGGCCTTAACCGGCGCAACAAATGATTGTTGCACCAGCGGGTGGTCCAGTTCACGCAAACGCAGAAGTTCGGATTCGCTGAGCTCTCTCGGAGTGCTGGCAGCCTGAGTGCGGATGTCGTAAAAGTTAGTCAGACCTTCCTGATGGATGGTCTGGCACACCGCCTTGCAGCCCTGACAACAAAAATGTCGCTCTTGATCGTTAAGTTTCAGGGTAATCGCCGGATTACCCTCGGCAAGCTCGCCACAATGGAAGCAAGTGGTGGGGGTCACTCTTGAACGTTAGCCTTTGCTTGAATAGTGATAGGGTGCTCGGCGGGTAACCAGAATTCACCTTTGACACGCCAATCGTTGTCGGGGCCTTGCAAATCGAAATACCAGCGACCGTCAAGATCTTCCAGTATCTGCCCGGAATACTCTCCGTCTGCCAACCGGTTGAACTGAATCACCCGATCCTTATCTTCCAGGGTAGGGTGGTAAAGATTAAGGATGAGGTACTGAAAATCTGCAGGGCCATCCTTCGTATCTAATAGTAATGTGGCCTTGCGGTTAGCCAACTGCAGTTTGCCAGATACCTTCATTTCAGAAGCTTTCTGATCTCGAGCGATGGCCATATTGATGCCTCGGCCTTCCTTCGAGTAATCGTCCGTGACCATGGCGGTGTCCAGGTTCACGGAAACCACGAGCATGGTCAGCCCAAACGTGATCGACGCGAGCGGGAAAATGGTCAGAAACCAGAACCAAGGCTGGCGGTACCACGGGGCTACGGGGGTGTTGTCAGTCATAATGCAATTCGTCTCAAATTAAGTATTAGTGCCGAACATGACGATTAACGAGGTCTTGGACCTACAAATCGGCTTTCAGTTTCAAGCTCAAGTGACGGATCGGTTTTCGACACGGCGCGGAAGCTGATTGTGTTATTGGTTTGCTCGATCGATTCTGGAATCACGTCCACCACGGTCGGCAAGGAAAGGTTTTCACCGCTTTTAATCTTTACGCTGGTTTGGGTCAGAATACGGATACCCTCCATGCCCTCTACCGACAGCACGAACGTTTGTGGAACTTCCGTCATATTCTGCAGTTTCAGGGTGAAGGAGTTCTCTACACGGCCTTCGCCATTGAACTTGAAAAGTGCGCCACGGTCTCGTATTACCTCAAGTTTTGCGGGCACTCGGGTTCCGATAATGTAACCTACCGCGCCAATCATGACCGCCAACAAAAGGCCGTAGCCAAAAGTGCGAGGGCGAAGCAGTTTCGAGGTTTTTCCTTCGAGTTCGTTTTCCGTGGTATAGCGGATCAGGCCTTTCGGATAATCCATTTTTTCCATAATCTCGTCGCATGCATCAATGCAAAGCGCGCAGCCAATGCATTCGTACTGAAGGCCGTCCCGAATATCGATACCGGTAGGGCAGACCTGAACGCACTGTTCACAGTCGATGCAGTCACCCAAACCCACCTCGGAAGGCTCTACGCCTTTTTTGCGTTTGCCTCGAGGCTCACCCCGGTTCGGGTCGTAGGATACGATTCGGGTGTTTTCATCGAACATGACGGATTGGAATCGCGCGTAAGGGCACATATACAGGCACACCTGCTCACGCATCCAGCCAGCATTCAGATAGGTCGCTACAGTAAAAAAACCGACCCAGAAATAGGCCCAGCCGTTCGCCTGTAAGGTGAACATGTCCACGATCAGTTCGCGGATGGGGTAAAAGTAACCAATGAAGGTGATGCCAGTCGCCAGCGCGACGAAAAGCCAGAGCGCGTGCTTGATCGTTTTTTTCGTGATCTTCTCGGCCGAATTGGGGGCCTTATCAAGCTTGATCCGCTTATTGCGATTGCCTTCGACCTTCTCTTCAATCCACATAAAGATAAAGGTCCAGACCGTTTGAGGGCAGGTGTAGCCACACCAGACACGCCCGAACAAAGTGGTTATGAAAAATAGCCCGAATGCCGAGATGATCAGCATCGCAGACAGCAAAAAGAAGTCCTTCGGATAGAAGGTCATGCCGTATAGATGGAACTCACGGGCTGGAAGATCGAAATGAATCAGTGGCTGGCCGTCCAGGGTCAGCCAGGCAAAAACAAAGTACATGCCCATGAGCGCAACAAGACTGACGTTGCGGATTCTCTGGAATAGTCCTTTGACTTCTTTTACGTAGATCTTTTCACGGCTTTCGTAGAGATCGTACGTTCCGGGATTTTTGTTGTTGTCGGAAGGGTTGGGATCTACCTGTTTTACAGGAATCTGATTGCTCATGGATACCTCCCGGTAAATAAACGTGCTGGGAGCGGGCCTCGGAGGGTCTGCGGATCTTCTCAAGCCTGTACCCGCAGCGCAGATACAGGGTTGAAAAGACCTGGCCGGGGGTTACCCGGCCGGGTTTGATTCAGTTTGACAAGCTATATACGTAAGCCGCCAAGATATGAATCTGATCATCTGTCAGACGACCTTTCTGAGCGGGCATCTGGTTCTGACGCCCGTTGACAACTGTCTCTTTGATCCACTCGTAGGTGGAGCCGTAAAGCCAGATGTCGTCTGTCAGGTTCGGAGCACCTACTGCGTGCATACCCTTGCCGTCCGCGCCGTGACAGGCTGCACAAGCTTGTGCGAACACAGCGGCACCGGCCTCAGCTGCCTCTGCTTCTTTTTCACGACCACTGAAGCTCAGAACATAGTTGACCACCTGATCGACCTGTTCATTGGTCATGTTAGGCATCACGCCCTTAGGAGTCATGTTGCCCTGACGACCGTTGACGAGGGTGTGCAGAATCTGCTCGGGCTCTCCGCCCCACAGCCAGTCGTCGTCGGTCAGGTTAGGGAAACCAACCTGGCCGCGTGCTGCGGTGCCATGGCAAACCGAACAGTTGTTCGCAAACAGGCGCTGGCCAATTTTCATGGCGTCTTCGTTCTGGGCGAGCTCGGGGATAGCGGTTTCACCGAACTGTGCGTAGATCGGGCCATATTTCTCTTCGGCTTCTTGCACTTCGGCTTCCCACTGGTTGGTGGAAGTCCAGCCCAGCAGGCCTTCGTAGTTGCCAAGACCCGGATAGAGAGCCAGGTAACCCAGTGCAAATACACAGGTGCCCAGATACAGATAAAACCACCACTTAGGCAGCGGATTATCATATTCTTCGATGCCATCGTAAGAATGGCCTGTGGTGTTTTCGGTTTCGGTGTCGTTTGTCTGCCCTTTGCGGGTGGCCAAAAGCAGCCAAGCGCAGCCGAATATGGTACCGAGCACGATCACGATGACCCAGACGCTCCAAAAGGTACTCATTGCTTTTTCTCCGTTTTTTCCTGTTCGAGCGTACGCTTATCCACTTCGTCATCATCGAAGGGCAGATGTGCCGCCTCTTCATTGGCTTTCTTGCGGTGGGCGCTGTACGCCCACCAGATGATGCCGAAGAACGCTGCCATTACCAATAGAGAGTGAATTCCGCGTAACTCATTGATATCCATGGGATCACCGTTTCTCTGAAAGCACGGTGCCTAACTGCTGCAGATACGCGACCAATGCTTCGATTTCAAATTTACCTTTCAGCTCATCGGCTGCGTTGGCAATTTGCTCGTCGGTATAGGGCACGCCAAGCGTCTGCAAGGTTTTCATGCGGGCCTCGATTGAACCGTGGTCAGCACGGTTTTCGAAGAGCCATGGAAACGCTGGCATGTTGGACTCGGGCACCACGCTGCGTGGGTCAAACAGGTGCTGGCGCTGCCAGGCATCTGAATAACGGCCGCCAACACGGGCCAGATCAGGTCCGGTACGCTTGGAACCCCACAGGAACGGGCGATCGTATACGAATTCGCCCGCAACGGAGTAGTGGCCATAGCGCTCAGTTTCCGCACGGAAAGGACGGATTTGCTGGGTATGGCACACGTGGCAGCCTTCACGGATATAAATGTCCCGGCCTTCCAGCTCCAGTGCGTTCAGAGGCTCCAGGCCTTCGATCGGCTGGTTAACTTCTTTGTGGAAGAACAGAGGAACAACTTCCGCCAGAAAGCCGCCGCTGATTGTGATGATGATCAGCACAATCATCAGGCCAAGGTTTTTCTCGATAGTTTCGTGTTTCATCTGATGAATCTCCCCTTAGGCCGCCTGAGTTGCTGCATTGTTAACAGCAGCCGACTCTTTCTGACGCACTGTCATGTAAACGTTGTACGCCATGATCAGCATACCAGTCAGGAAGGTGGCGCCACCGATGAAGCGAACCAGATAGCCCGGGTAGGAAGCCTCAAGAGCTTCTACAAAGCTGTAAGTCAGAGTGCCGTCTTCGTTGACTGCGCGCCACATCAGGCCTTGCATGATGCCGTTAACCCACATAGCCGCGATATAAAGTACGGTGCCAACAGTTGCGAGCCAGAAATGCACGTTGATCAAAGAGGTGCTGTACATTTCTTTGAGACCCCACAGTTTCGGGATCAAGTGGTAGATCGAACCGATACTGATCATGGCAACCCAGCCCAGAGCGCCGGCGTGTACGTGACCGATGGTCCAGTCAGTGTTGTGTGACAGGGCGTTGACGGTCTTGATAGCCATCATCGGACCTTCAAAGGTGGACATGCCGTAGAAGGACAGTGAAACGACCAGGAAGCGCAGGATGGGGTCAGTACGCAGTTTGTGCCATGCACCTGACAGAGTCATCATGCCGTTGATCATGCCGCCCCAAGAGGGAGCCAGTAGAATCAGAGACATAACCATGCCTGCAGTTTGCGCCCAGTCAGGCAGTGCTGAGTAGTGCAAGTGGTGACCACCAGCCCAAACATACGTAGCGATCAGTGCCCAAAAGTGAACGATCGATAGGCGGTAGGAATAGACCGGGCGTTCAGCCTGCTTCGGAACGAAGTAGTACATCATGCCCAGGAAGCCAGCTGTCAGGTAGAAGCCTACCGCGTTGTGGCCGTACCACCACTGCATCATGGCATCGGTAACACCGGCATAGGCAGAGTAAGACTTGAAGGCCGTTGCAGGTAGTGCCATGTTGTTGAAAATATGCAGCATGGCAACGGTCAGGATGAAACCGCCGTAGAACCAGTTGGCAACGTAGATGTGAGGCGTGCTGCGCTTAGTGATCGTACCAAAGAATACCAGTGCGTAAGTTACCCAAACGATGGTGATAGCGATATCGATGGGCCATTCCAGTTCGGCATATTCTTTTGTGGAAGTCAGCCCCATCGGCAAGGTGATGACAGCTGAAAGTAGAATGGCTTGCCAGCCCCAGAAGGTGAAGGCGGCGAGGCCGTCAGAAATCAAACGTGCCTGACAAGTTCGCTGAACAACGTAGTACGAAGTTGCGAACAGGGCACTACCACCAAAACCGAAGATGACGGCGTTGGTGTGCAACGGCCGCAGACGGCCAAAATGCGTGAAGGGTAGATCGAGGTTGAGAGATGGCCAAACCAGCTGTGCTGCAATCAGCACACCCAGAGCCATGCCAACAATACCCCACACTACTGTCATGATGGCGAACTGTCTCACCACCTTGTAGTTGTATGTCAGGTTTGCGTTTACTGTGCTCATAGCCTTACCAATGGGTTCAGGATGGGGAAATTATGCGGTCGCAAGTATGGAGAAACCATGACCCCTTTGCAATGACTCAGGTCAACTACTGACATCCGTCAAATTTGCCATAATCGGCAGCGTTGCCAGTGGGTTGGCGTAGATTCCTGTTTCTTAAAAGGGTCTTGCAGGTTTTTCTCAAGGTGCTAATGATACCGCCAGATAACATTAAGGTGAAAGTTGTGGTCAGAATTACCAGTAAAAGCTATTCGCAAAGTGCTAAAGCCGTTCTGATTCTGGCCCATGGGGCAGGTGCCCCGGCGGATTCACCCTTTATGGAGCAGTTGGCCGGCGAACTGGAGAAACAGGGCATTGCGTGCGTGCGTTTCGAGTTCCCTTACATGCAAAAACGTCGGGAAGATGGGAAGAAGAGGCCTCCCGACAGAGCGCCTGTTTTGCTCGAGGCCTTCAAACAACAGATTCAACAGGTCCGTGCGGAGGTTGGTTCTCAGTGCCGGCTCGTCATCGGGGGGAAATCCATGGGGGGGCGGATGGCTTCGTTGGTCGCAAGTGAAGGTGATGCTCAAGTGGATGCGGTGGTTTGTTTTGGCTACCCCTTTCATCCGCCGGGTAAGCTTGATCGCTGGCGTATTGACCATTTGCCTGATGTGTCCTGCCCGCTTCTGGTACTGCAAGGGACGCGCGATCCGTTTGGCAAACCGGAAGAGCTGGATGCGCTGGGCAGTATAAAAGGTATCGCACGGCTTCGCTGGCTGGACGGTGGCAACCACGATTTCGCCACCTTGGTTAGGCACCCGTTGAATCAGTCTGATTTGATCCGCGAAGCAGCAAAGATTACCCGCCAGTTTTTGGAGGATTATGCAGGGGGTTGAGGCACTGTTCCCGCGCAGGTCAGTGTGTCCCGCCCTCGGTGTTTCGAGGTATAGAGCGCTTCATCGGCGCTTTGAAACAATTCTTGTGCATTTTCGTGGCCGGCGAACTCGGCGATACCTGCGCTCATGGTGAGCGTGACAGCTTCGTTGATTGGCGTATGAATCGGGGTGGTGCGGATGGTTTCCAGAATGCCGTTGCATATTCGGACGGCACCGCTGGTGTCTGTGTCCGGCAACAGGAGAGCAAACTCTTCGCCGCCGAACCGCACAGCAACATCACGGGGGCGTTTAACATGTTCGGTCAGAATGTCGGCAATCCGCCGTAGGCAGGTGTCACCGAAATCGTGCCCCCAAGTATCGTTAATGCGTTTGAAATGGTCAGCATCCAGCAGCGCCAGGGTCAGTGGCTTCCCGGTCCTCTGGGCTTCAAGGCAAAGTTCGGGCAGTAAGTTATCCATATGTCTTCGGTTATGTAAGCCGGTGAGCGCATCTTTAAGGCTCAAGGTTTCAAGCTTTCGATTGGCCTGCTCCAGACGATACATAGCGGTGCGTAACTGGGCGGTGCGTTCGTGAACTTTTATTTCCAGCTCACTTCGGGCTTGATGTTCGACATTAAGTAGCTTTTCGTTCAGCAGGCGCCAGCGTTGCACCAGTGCGTAGTTAATAAGGACAACTTGGGCGCCAACCACTGCCTGCATAGTCACTTCTCTCGCTAAGTAGTCGCCCAGGTACCCGAACGCTGCGGAGGCGTAGAACAAAGCACCAACGACCATCACCATCCAGGCCGCCAAGTACCAGAATGCCGGCTGATACCCCTGGCGCCAACGTAGCGATGCAATCACAGTGAGAATTGCGATAGCGGCCAGTACAAAAACGGTATTGATGACGATGGACTTGGTGTAGGGAATCACCAACGTGAGCGCAAGCAAGCCGAAGCCGGTCCAGGCCAGAACGTGCAGTGTTCTACCGGATAATGTTCGCCGAGGCACCTCCAAAAAAGACCAGCCGAAGAGTGTCATGGCCAGTCCGGTCACCGCCAGTAAGAGTGGAATAGAAAGATTGGCCAGCTGAGAGTTATCCGGCCAGAAATACTGGTTCGCAAAGCCGCCCATGGCAAACAGAAACATGGCCATAGACGCTGTGTTGAACGCATTGAGAAGGTAGTAGCGGGTGCCAGAGCTGGCATATAACAAGAGATTGAATATCGCGAGTATGAGCAGCGCGCCGTAAAACAGCCCGTGGATCAGCGTCAGGTGGTTGCTTTCCTCTATGGCTTGGTCGGGTGTTACTAAGCTTAGTGGCACATTGAGAGCGCCACTGCTGTGAACTCGTATATAGACCGTGGCGACTTCGTTGGCCGTCAGTGTGACGGGGAGCAGGTAATAGCGATAGTCTATGCCCCGGCTTGTAAAAGGATGGTGATCTCCTGTGGTTAAAGCGGGTGCCGAACTGTGGTCTGTTTGCGTTTCACGTGTCTGCCAAAACGTGATTTCGTCAAGTAATGGGTAATTGAGCTTTAAGTACCAGAGGGATTGTTGGGTGCCGGTGTTTGTTACTGTGAGTTTGATCCAGTAAGTGGCTTGGGTGTGGCTAAAGACCAGGTCGTGGCCACCGGCCGGCTGCCATTTTAGCGAGCTGGGTAGATTGTCCGGGCCATTTGCCAAGTGAGCAGGTTCGCCCGGATTTGTAACCGCATAGCAGAGGTAATTGTTAAGGGTTTGACGGGCATCGGCATCGTTGGCCACAAGGGTCGGGCACGGGTTTTGGGCAATAGCTTCAGAGGCCACGAATAGACTGGCCAAAATAAGGAAGCGTGTAAAAATCCGAAACCGTGTGCCGAGCATCGTAGGCGTTATCTGTTTAAAATGTAGCTTAACTGTAACGAGTGTTTTTAGAACTTGCTGTTAAGCAGGTTGAGTTTCGTGCCCTTCGGTGCGTCAGAAATTCGGCATCACATGAATACATAGGTCATAAATGCAGCAGGTTATGTTGATATGCCGGCCCGGCTTTGAGCCGGAAGCCGGGCAGGAGTTGATGGATCAGGCCGCGGAAAAGGGAATTTTCGGGTACTTCCAGCCTGAGCGGAATTCGGGTCAGGTACGTTTTACGATCGCTGGTAGCGAGACAGCCGAGGAGTTGATGGCCCGCTTGCCCCTGAACCGGCTGGTATTTTCCCGTGATTGGTTTGCCGTGGTGGGTGAGTGTGAATTGCCTAGCAGGGATCGGGTAGGTGCGATCGTGGCGTTTCTCAAAGAGCACGATTGGTCGGGTGGTGATTGCGCCCGTGTGGAAGTGCGGTTGTCCGAGAATAACGAGGATAGGGATCTAGGTAATTTCGCGCGCAAGTGGGTTTCTCCTTTATCTCGGGGGTTGCGCGAAGCCGGTTTGTTAAAAGCCGATGCGAAAGCGCCGGCCAAAGTTCGCCTGGAAGTGCTGCTTAGTGATTTTGGGTCCGCCGTAGTGGGTTTTAGTCTCGAAGGTAATCGTTCACCATTCCCTGACGGTATTCTTCGTTTGCGGCTGCCGGCTTCTGCGCCAAGCCGCTCGGCCCTGAAGCTGGAGGAAGCCTGGAAAGTGTTTCTGCCCAAAGAACGCTGGCTGGACTATCTCGGGGGCGGAAAAAAAGCGGTTGATCTTGGAGCTGCGCCGGGCGGATGGACCTGGCAGTTAGTGCAGCAGGGCATGCTGGTGTCGGCGGTTGATAACGGGCCGATGAACCCGGAATTGATGGCTAGCGGGCATGTTGAGCACGTAGTGGCTGATGGTTACAGTTGGCAGCCCAAGCGTGCGGTAGACTGGATGGTGTGTGACATCATCGATAAACCCCAGCGCACAGCCAAATTGGCCGTTGACTGGGTTGGCAACAGGCTTTGTCGCTATACCGTATTCAATCTGAAGCTTCCGATGAAAAAGCGCTACGAAGAATGGCTGGTCTGTCGGGATATGATCATCCGCGGGTTGGAAGAAGCGGGCCTCAACTGCACGTTAAAGGCCCGACATCTTTATCATGACCGCGAAGAAATCACCTGCTTTATCGAGCGGCACGAATAGAACCCTTAGGGCATGGGGCTTTGATAGAGAACGGTGATATGCTCATCCTGATCCATCATGGGCACCAGCTCTGACATCAGGTCTTTACGTGCTTCGGAGTTGTACCAGCGATCCCAATCAAGCTCTGAGCGCCAGTTGGCCAGAGTAATACGGTGGTTGGAGTCCTTGCTGTCGACCAGAGTTTCGCCAGATATGAAGCCTGGAGCGCTGACCGCTTGCTGCAGCACCTTTCGGGCGCGATCTTCGTAAGCGGCTTCAAGTGTCTCGGCAATGTGGCGTTCAATTAAAACCCGAATCATGTAAGTCTCCCGTTTTTTCGTTGCTATAAACAATAATTTAGCACCGAATTCTTAAAATCACGAGAACTAGAGGAAGTCACCTTTGGCGGACCAGAATTTTCACGCGGAATTGGATACTCGGGGTTTGTTTTGCCCGGAACCGGTGATGATGTTGCACACGCGCATCACCGATGTAGAGGTAGGGCAGGTGCTTAAAGTGATTGCGACAGACCCTTCAACCACTCGGGATATTCCTCGTTTTTGCCAGTTTTTAGGGCACGAGCTGCTCGAGCATGGCGAGCAGAGTGGAGAGTTCGTGTATCTGATCAGGCGTTGTGAGGCCTGATCAGATACCGGTTTGCTAGCCTTGTGTTGCTGAGGGGAGCTGGCTGAGGTGATTGAGGAATTCCTGTTTGTTCATCTCGCCTAGAATGCGGGCTTGGGCCAGTTCCTCGCCTGTACCGTCGTAAAACAGAATGGACGGCGGCCCGAACAGACCAAGTTCGTCCAGAAATGCTTGTTGGGCTGGCGTGTTGTCTGTCATATCGATTTGCAGCAAAGTGAAAGGCCGCAGTGCCTGAATCACCTCCGGCTGGTTGAAGACATTGCGCTCCATCACTTTGCAGGAAATGCACCAATCGGCGTAGAAATCCAGCAATACGGGCTTGCCGGCTGAGTGGGCCTGAGTTAGCAGCGAGCGAATCTGCTCCGGATTTTCTACTCGTTCAAAGTTCGCGTGGGCTTTCGTGGTGCCTTGAACGCTTCCAGCTGTTGCAGTGAAGGGGGCCAGCGGGCGAAGCGGGTCAGTGGCGCCACTGACGGCTCCCGCCAGTAAAGCCAAACCATAGGCAAACATCACTAATCCAAACCCTTTTCGAGTGCGCCCCCAGCCCGCCTTTGCTGCATCAAATGCGCCTAATTGAACGGCGGTAACGGTGATCAGCAACCCCCACAGAGTCAATCCGGCCCAAGCGGGAATCAGTCTCTCTACCAGCCAGATCGCGACGGCTATCAACATCACGCCGTAAAAATGTTTGACGGTTGTCATCCAGCGCCCAGAGGTGGGGAGCAGTTTGCGACCACCAACGGCGACAAGAATTAACGGCACGCCCATGCCTAATCCGAGCGATAGCAGGGCAACCCCGCCGATGACAGCGTCCTGCGTGGTGGAGATGTACAGCAAGCTGCCCGCCAAAGGGGCGGATACGCAGGGCGAAACCACTAAAGCAGAGAGCGCACCAATACCGAAAATGCCCAGTACGCGCCCTCCAGTCAGCCGTTGACTGGCATCGTTAAGCGGTTCTCGGATAAATCGCGGTAATTGGATTTCGAATAAGTCGAACATGGACAGTGCGAACACGACAAATAAAGTCGCAAACACCCCGAGCACCCAAGGGGACTGGAGTTGTGCTTGAAGGTTAAAACTGGCACCCAGTAAGCCGGTGATAACGCCTGCTGCCGCGTAAGTAATCGCCATGCCGAGCACGTAGCTTCCGGAAAGCAGAAGGGCATGGCCCGTGGTGCGTGTATTTTGGCCAGACACCATGCTGGAAATGATGGGAACCATCGGGAGCACGCAAGGGGTAAAAGTTAATCCCAGGCCGAGCAAGAAGAACAGGCCCGCGATCATCCAGATCGATTGGCTGGACAGAAAGCCCGCGAGGCCGCTGGCGCTGCGGGTGTCTGTGCTTGCGGTTGGTGGCGCAGCGTTCGAGGAGGCCGTTGTGTTAGCAGCGGACTGAGAGTTGCCTGAGCCGGGATAGTAAAGAACGTCGTGATTTTGTGGCGGGTAACACAGGCCAGCTTCTGCACAGCCCTGAAATGATACCTGCACGTTTGCTTCAGTAACCCCTTCTGGCAAAGTGATTGGATAGCGAACCTCGACGGGCTCGAAAAACACCGTCATCTCTCCAAAGAATTCGTCGTGAGTCAAAGTGCCGGGCAGCGAAAACTGAGGCTCTCCAATGGTGACCCCATCGGTCAGAGGGGTCACTTTGATTCGGCTTTTGTATAAATAATGCTCAGGCGCGATGTCCCAGGACAACACAAGATCGCCCGCGTCAGAGGTGTAGTTAAACGGGAGAGCTTGCTCTACGGGCAAAAAGTCGCTGTTCGAGGTGTTAAAAAAAGAGCTTCCTGCAGCGAATGCTGTGGCGGTAACAAAAAAGCTGAGTAGTGTGAAAACGGCAACAGCAGACAACACTTTTAGTGACATAAAGTGCTGAGCTCGTGGGGACACTGTCATGGCTATTTTAATATCCTGTGTCGTCAATGCGTGTAGAGGTTACGTCGGTGGGATTGACCAAGCGAGCTGTCAGAAGTTCCCGCTGGCATTGGCTGCTTTAAAGTCGCACAATAGCGAACCAATGAATCACAATCCAGACGATCTTATCATGCTGTTTAATGACCTGTTCCGGGAAAAGTACCGGACTATACTGGTCAAAGGCAGTGACGAACCAGAATATCAACCAGCCAGCGAACCCGACGGGCTCGCCAGGGTTGTTTTTGCCCATGGTTTTTTTGCCAGTGCGTTGCACGAAATCGCACATTGGTGCCTGGCTGGTGAGCATCGCCGTAAGCTGCATGACTACGGCTACTGGTATTGTCCTGACGGGCGTACGCTCGAGCAACAGCAAGCCTTTGAAAGTGTTGAAATAAAGCCGCAAGCCATTGAGTGGTTGTTTTCTTTGGCCGCCGGATCACGTTTCCACATCAGCGTGGATAATCTGGCGGGCAATGGCGCGGCTAACGAGCAAGGCTTTCGCGCGAATGTGCTTAAACAGGCGGCTCACTATCTCGAACATGGCTTGCCTGAGCGCGCGCAAGCATTCTTCGAAACCCTCAAAGATTTCTATATGACTTCAGCCCGTTTTACGCAGCGCTGGAACCTCGACCAGGTTCGCATCGCACCAACGGGCCTGGAAACCGATCACACAAGGACACCTGAAACTTTATGACGATTGAAACAACAGACACCAGTAAACTTCGTTTTAGTGATTTGAATCTGGATCAGAAACTGCTCGACGCCATCAGTAAAATTGGCTTCGAATACTGCACACCGATCCAAGCCGAAACACTGCCATGGACTCTGGCCTGTGAAGACCTGATCGGTCAGGCCCAAACCGGTACTGGCAAGACCGCCGCGTTTTTGATCACGGCGATTCAGACGCTGCTGGAAACCCCTGTGAAAGAAGGGGACCGCTTCGCCTCTGAGCCGCGGGTTCTGGCGCTTGCGCCTACCCGTGAGCTGGCCATGCAAATTGCCAAAGATGCAGAGCACTTGTGCCAGTACACCGGCCACAATGTGGTCACCGTAGTGGGCGGCATGAATTACGATAAGCAGCGGGAACAATTACAGAACGAAGTGGTTGATATTCTGGTGGCGACGCCGGGCCGCTTGATCGACTTCCTGGGCTCGCAGGATGTGTTTCTAGATCAGCTGGATATTCTGATTCTGGATGAAGCCGATCGTATGCTGGACATGGGCTTTATTCCCGATGTGAAACGTATCATTCGCAAGTGTACGCCGAAGGAAGAGCGCCAAACCTTGTTGTTCAGCGCTACCTTTAATCAGGATGTCTTAAATCTGGCGTCCATGTGGACTCAGAACGCTGAATTCGTTGAGATTGAGCCTGATCAGAAAACCGCTGAGCGAGTAGAGCAGACGGTTTATTTGATTTCCGACGAAGACAAACTTCCCGTACTTGTGAACTACCTGAAACGCCCGGAAGTGGAAAAAGCCATTGTCTTTGCCAACCGTCGTGACCAGTGCCGGGACCTTGAGGAGGACCTCAGGAATCAGGGAGTCAAAGTATCTTTGATGTCGGGTGAAATCGCACAGAATAAGCGCCTTAAGACTTTGGATCAGTTCAAAAAAGGCGATATTCAGGTGTTGGTCGCAACCGATGTGGCTGGCCGGGGTATCCACGTAAACGGCGTGACCCACGTGTTCAACTACAATTTGCCGGAAAATGCGGAAGATTATGTGCACCGGATCGGGCGCACTGGCCGCGCGGGGCAGACCGGTGTCTCCATCAGTTTTGCCGGTGAAGACGATGCTTATGCGCTGCCGTCTATTGAAACCTACATTAGCCAGAAACTGAAAACCGCTATACCGGAAGAGGACTTGATGGTTGCGATGGAGCACCCGCCTATTACGCGCAAGCGTGGCGGGCGCAGGCCTCAGGGCAACCGAAGCGGTGGCGGACGGAATACCGGCGGGCGTAGTTCTCAGCGCCCTCGTCGCAACTGATTAGCGCAAAAAGGAGCGGGTTATGTTGATCGTTGCTGATGAAAATATTCCGTTATTGGATTCGTTTTTCGGAGATATTGGCGAGATTCGCCGGGTAACCGGGCGCGGGCTGACTCGGAGCGAAGTAGAGGATGCGGATGTTCTGTTGGTTCGTTCCGTGAGCCGTGTGAACCGGGAACTGCTTGAAGGAACTCGGGTGCGCTTCGTGGGTACCGCAACGATTGGCACTGATCATGTTGATGTGGAGTGGCTGAAGGCGCAAGGCATTGGGTTTTCGGCGGCCCCGGGCTGCAATGCGGGAAGTGTCGCCGAGTATGTTCTTGCGGTCATTTCATTGTTTGCTGATCAACGGGATCTGAGTGATTGGTCGACACTGAGTGTGGGTATCGTTGGTGCCGGAAACGTTGGCAGCGAGCTTGCCCGAATGTTAGAACGTCTCGATTTCGATGTGAAATTGTGTGATCCCCCGCGACAGCTTGCCGAGCCGGAGAACGCCGATAATTTTGTAGACTTGTCAGAAGCAATGTCGTGCGATGTGGTGACCTTTCACACTCCGCTTACGCGCACTGGCGAACACCCGACTTTTCATATGGTATCTGATCAACAGCTTGCCGGACTTAACGCCGGCCAGCTGCTCATTAATGCCGGGCGGGGCGAGGTTGTTGATGGCACGGCTTTGAAGCGCAGGCTTGAGCAGCCTAATGCTCCTGTTGTCGCACTGGATGTGTGGGAGAGCGAGCCTGCGATTGACCCTGACCTGGTTGATAAAGTGTGGCTGGCGACCCCACACATAGCAGGGTATAGCCTCGAAGGGAAAATGCAGGGTACCGAAATGGTGTATAAGGCTTTGTGCCGTTTTCTTGGCCTGCCGGTGCGTAAAAAAGCCGGGCAGTTTTTGCCCGAGCCAGCCCTCAGCAAAATGTCGTTTACCCGTAATGCCATTGAAGATGAAGCCCTGCGACTTGCTCTTGGAGCCTGCTACGATCCGAGAAAAGATGACCTTCGGTTGAGGCGTGCGATGAAAGAATCTGAGGATAAACGAGCAGAAGCCTTCGATCGTTTGCGCCGTGATTATCCGGTACGCCGGGAGTGCTCCAGCCTGAAAATTCAATTGAAAGGCAGCAGTAAGTCTTTGCAGGATCGCTTCCGAGCGATGGGGTTTAAACTGAAAATCTGACTACTGGCGTTTGCTGTAAACAAAAGGGGGCGCGCATGCGCCCCCTTTTGTTTCTTCCAGACAACTTGCCGCTTAAAGCGATGCCTTTTGCAATGCGGCAATCCGGTCTTCCAGCGGCGGATGGGTCATGAACAGCGCAGCCAAACCCGAGCGTGAACCGCGGTTGATGCCAAAGGCTTGCAGCGTATCCGGCATTTGATCGGGCACTTCGCTTTCCTGTTTCAGGCGCGCCAACGCATTGATCATGGCGCCTCGACCCGCCAATTGCGCACCCGCAATGTCGGCTCGAAATTCCCGGCGGCGGGAGAACCAGAACACGATGGTGCTTGCCAGAATACCCAGCACGAGCTCGGCGATTAAGCTGACGATGAAAAAGCCCATGCCGTGGCCATCTTCGTTTTTAAACACAACCCGATCCACAAACGAGCCGATCACCCGTGAGGCGAAAATCACGAAGGTGTTTACAACGCCTTGAATCAACGACAGCGTGACCATGTCGCCGTTTGCCACATGGCCGATCTCATGGCCGAGCACGGCGCGGATTTCATCTTGGTTGAATCGATGGAGCAGCCCTTCGCTGACCGCCACGAGAGCATCGTTTTTGTTCCAGCCCGTAGCAAACGCGTTGGACTGAGAGGCAGGGAAAATTGCCACTTCGGGCATGCCGATGCCGGCTTTCTGAGCGAGATCCGCAACCGTTTCCATCAACCAGCGCTCGGCCGGGGTGCGGGGAGCTTCGATTACCCGGGCTTTGGTGCTCCATTTCGCCATTGGTTTGGAAATCAACAGGGAAATAAAAGAGCCCGCAAAGCCGAAGACCGCTGCGAATATGAGCAGAGAGCTGTAGTTGATGCCCTGATGGGCCAGATAGCTGTCTACCCCGAGCAAACGCAGAGTAAAACTGGCTACCAGAATAACGGCCAGGTTAGTGGCCAGAAACAACAAAATGCGCATAGAGTTTTCCTGTTTAAGATTACGCCAAACGTCGTTTTCTATCTGACCGATATATGTGGGCTGGGTTCACGTCTTCAAGAGGCTCAAGGCGATTTAATGAACCGTCTGAATGTCGCGATCCAGGAAGAACGTTGCCTGCACGATCAGGCTGATTTGATTCGAGCTGCCACTCTTCAGGGCAGTGCGCAAAAGATGTATATAGGTTGATCTGTCCCGTTCGACAGAGGTCGGCAATTCGGAATCGCTCGGGTTCGGACCAAATTTTTCGGTCAATGTCTGCGGTGCCGGCGCGCTCAGCCGAGTGAATGCGCTCCGGGATAAAACCGCTTGATCGAGGGCTTCCTGTCGGATGGTGTCCACGTAGCGCAGGAACCCTTCTTCTGACAGCCAGAGTAGTGCTCCGAAGCACGCCATGTGCCGCTTGCTGTGCAGCCCGAAATCGTCCGGGTCGTCTGGCCCCGCTATGTCTTCTACAAATAAACTGATGCGCCGCGGAAAGGCGGCGTACAGCTGGGCCAGGGCAATGGCAACGTCTTTGTAAAATTCTTCTACGTGTATATCGGCCATGATCGCTCCGATTACTGCCGGTAGTGTTCCAGGAAATTGCCCAATCGGCCCATGGCATCTGCAAGTGCTTCTTTGCGCGGCAAAAACACGACGCGTAGGTGCTGATGATCGTCTATGTTAAACGCCGAGCCCTGCACCAGAAGAATCTTTTCTTGTAACAGCAGGTCCAGAACCAACTTCTCGTCGTTGTGGATCGGGAAATGTTTCGGGTCCAGCTTAGGGAACAGATAGAGGGCTCCCTGAGGTTTTACGCAGCTGACGCCCGGTATGTCGTTCAGCATGCGCCATGCAGTATCCCGCTGTTCGTACAGGCGTCCTCCCGGGGCGACCAGGTCGTTGATAGACTGGTAACCACCGAGGGCGGTTTGAATGGCAAGCTGCGCAGGAACGTTGGCACACAGGCGCATGTTGGAAAGCATTTCGATGCCTTCGATCAGATCTTTGGCTCTATGTTTGGCACCACTGATGATCATCCAGCCGGCGCGATAGCCCGCGGCCCGGTAGTTTTTCGACAAACCGTTATAAGTGAAGAACAGAACGTCTTCCGCTAATGATGCAGTAGAGGTATGCACGGTTCCGTCGTAGAGAATTTTGTCGTAGATCTCGTCTGACAGCACGATCAGATTGTGCTTTCTGGCTAACTCGATCACCTGATGTAACAACTCGACCGAATAGACCGCACCGGTCGGGTTGTTCGGGTTGATCAAGACAATGGCTTTGGTGCGCGGAGTGATCTTCTTTTTGATGTCTTCGATGTCCGGGAACCAGTTCTGCTGTTCGTCGCAGCGGTAATGTACCGGCTTGCCGCTGGACAGGGTTACCGCGGCTGTCCAAAGTGGATAATCCGGGGCTGGGATGAGTACTTCGTCACCGGTATTGAGCAGCGCCTGCATGGACATAACAATCAGCTCGCTGACGCCATTGCCCAGATAAATGTCATCAATATCAACTTTAGCGATACCGCGCTGCTGACAGTAGTGCATGACGGCTTTGCGAGCCGAGAACAGGCCTTTGGATTCAACATAACCCTGTGCCTGAGGCATGTTGTAAATCACGTCCTGCTGGATTTCTTCCGGAACATCGAGTTCGAAGGCCGCCGGGTTGCCGATGTTCAGCTTAAGGACGCGGTGCCCCTCTTCTTCCAGCCTGCGCGCCTCCCGTAGAACCACGCCGCGGATTTCGTAACACACATTGTCGAGCTTGGCGGATTTGGAGAAGTTATGCATGGCGTGCAGAGGTCCTTAACAAACGGTCTGGAAGAGTTATACGGGATAACACAAGCTTTCTATTCTAGCGGAGGGAGGGGCAGGGGTAACAGGGGCAAATGTGTTCAATTGTGGCGAATTTGGACGAGTTTACGATCGAATGTTGAAGTGAAAGATCGGAAGTGCCGTGTGGTTCTCGAATTCAGGAATAGCCTTCTACAATTAAATTGTGCACAATATAAATTGAGACGTTTAATTCAAAGGAGCGAAGAATATGGCGAACGAGTCGATTTATGATTTCAGTGCCAAGGACGTGAAAGGCAACGACGTTGCGATGGCCGATTACAAAGGTAAGGTGTTGTTGATTGTAAACACGGCATCCAAATGCGGTTTTACCCCGCAATTTGAAGGTCTTCAGCAGCTCCATAGCGAACTCGGTGCCAACGGCTTCGAAGTGCTTGGCTTCCCTTGCAACCAGTTTATGAGCCAAGATCCGGGTAGCAATGAATCCATTACGGAGTTTTGTTCGCTGAATTATGGGGTTGATTTCCCCATGTTTGCGAAAATCGAAGTCAATGGTGAGGGTGCCCACCCGCTTTACCGGTTCCTAAAAAAAGAAGCAAAAGGTTTGATGGGCAGCGAGAAGGTGAAGTGGAATTTCACCAAATTCCTGGTCAATAAAGACGGCCAGGTGGTGCGACGCTATGCGCCGACGGTCAAGCCTGCGGATATCCGGAATGACATCGAAAAGTTGCTCTGATTCTGCGCCAGCCGACCAGTTACTGGCGCTGGACAACCAGCTGTGCTTCGCGCTTTATGCGGCTAATCGGGCGGTTACGGCGCGGTATCGTCCGTTGCTGAAAGAGTTGGGCCTGACGTATCCCCAGTATTTGGTGATGTTAGTGCTTTGGCAGCAAGATCAAAATGAACCGGCGCCTAAAGTGTCGGAACTCGGGCAGCGTTTGCGGCTTGATTCAGGCACTTTGACGCCGCTGTTGAAGCGGCTCGAAGAACGTGCGTTGATAAAGCGCACCCGAGGAGCGGAAGACGAGCGGGTGGTAAGGGTGGCTCTGACGCCCGCTGGGCGTGCTTTGCGCGAACTGGCGGTGTCTGTGCCTGAGCGCCTCATGTGTGGGCTTGATGTTGATCCGGCGCAGATAGTCTCGCTGCGGGACGAGCTCAGGAGTCTTCTTGAGGTGCTGGAAGGGGCGGAGCCCACCGCACAATAGCCGCTTTCAGCTCTTCGCGGTTGTAGGGTTTTGTGATGTAGTCATCCATGCCGGAGGCAAGGCATTCCTCTTTGTCTCCTTGCATAACGTTTGCAGTTACGGCGATTACTGGCAGATTCTTCCAGTGGGGGTTGCGCCGTATCTCGCGAGTGGCTTCGTAGCCATCCATAACCGGCATTTGACAGTCCATGAGAACCAGATCGTAGCTCTCGCGTTTGAGGGCTTCAATCGCGCGCTGTCCGTTTTCAGCGTTATCTACCTTGTGTCCCATTCGCCGGAGAATTGCGCTCGCCACCAACTGGTTTACGTGGTTATCTTCGACCAGAAGAATCTTCAGCAGGGGCATCGAATCGGACGATGTTTCCTCGGGTCGTGTCTTTTCCTCAATCGGTTTATCGTGAACAGGCAAAGGAAGTGTAACCGTAAAGTGCGTGCCTTTTCCCGGCGTTGAATCCACTTCGATTCTGCCGTTCATGCGGTCAACCAACTGCCGGCAAAGCGTTAGACCCAGCCCGGTACCGCCATAGAGGCGAGTGGTATCGGTGTCAGCTTGCGAGAAAGGTGAAAAGATCTTGTGCAGTCCTTCCCGCGACATCCCGATGCCGGTATCGATGACTTCAATGCGAAGCTTTCCGGATGAATGGCTGGCCTTGACCTTAACCTTGCCCCTTTCTGTAAATTTGATGGCGTTGCTCAGGAGATTGTTAAGCACCTGGCGGGTTCGCGTTGGATCGCCCAGAAAATATTCGGGCAAATCGCCGTCGATCTCGTTGACCAACGCAATGTGCTTACGCCGAGCCTGCTGCGCGTGCAGAGTTGTGCAGTCGCTGATCAACTCTCGTGCTGAAAACGGAATGAGTTCAAGGCTCAGTTTTCCAGCTTCAACTTTCGATATATCGAGAATGTCGTTGAGAAGGTCCAGTAGATTCTCGCCTGCTTTGGAGGCAATTTCTATGCGGCTCTTTTGCCGTGGATCGCTTTCGTCTTCGACGGCGAGCCCGAGCATGCCCAGCATGCCGTTTAACGGTGTGCGTATTTCGTGGCTCATGCTGGCAAGGAAGTTTGCGCGGGCGCGGGCTCTGCGCACGGCGTCTTCCTTCGCTTTGACGAGGGCGCAGTTACCGCGCTGCAGGGCGCTGTTTTTCTCGGAAATCTCACGGGTCCGTTCTTCGACTTCTTGTTCCAGATGAGTCGAGTAGTTTTTCATGGTGCGTTCTGCTGAACGGAGCCTGGCGACACTGGCTTCCATGTTTTGCAGGTGGTCGTTGATGATTCCGACCATGGAGCCAATTTCGTCGTGCTCATGATTTTGAGGAATCGGGAGTCGCACTTTCTCTGGTGACCGATTATTTGCCTGCCCCAAGGCGCTGATCAGTCCCATCATGGGGCGGGTCAGTACCACGTAAAAAATTGCCAGAAGCGCCAGGGTTAAAACCAGGCTTTTCAGCATGCCGATCATGAGTGTATTGCCTGCACGCTTCAGAAACTGGAGGCCGTAATGATAGGTGTCGATGGTAAGGACCAGGCGGCCAAGGGACAGATCTTTAAGCTGCGGCACCTGCAGGGTTTCTGAAAACGTGCGGCTTTGTCCGAATAGCGAATCACTGATCCAGCGGTATGGCGAGCTCACACTGGGAGTGCTGGACGCTGCCATGGTTTTCTGGTCACTATCAATAATTCGGGCATCGATCGTGGCCGGGTGCAGCAACAATCCGTCCAGCAATTCTTCAGCCAGGCGAACGTCTATGTTATAGGCGATCTGTGAAGCAGGGCTGCGGCTGATCTCGAGTAAGGCGTGAACTTCCTGATCCATTGCCTCTTGGGCATTGGAATAGTCCAGAGTTATTTGAAGAAGGTTCAACAGCAGCCCTAATGCCATGGCTACCAGAACGGTATCGCGAGTGAGGCGATACGAAAGCCGCTGTTTAAACCTGTTAAGCACGGTGGTTGGTGGTCCTTATTCTTGAGCGCGAGTCTTTGGCTTAATTGTCGAAGTCTTTCCGTTTTTTCCAGGACTCTTCATCTTGCAGCATGTTGTCCCATTCCTGATCGAGTTTCGTGCCGTGTTCTTTAGCGGTGTCATCATCGTGCAGACTGGCCTCTAGCTCTTTAATCCGCGTTCGGAAGCTTTTGACGGCTTTCAATGCCAGTGGATTGTCCTTCGATTTAACCATTTCCATGCTGGCTGAATGATAGGAGTGAATGGCTTTGCGGATTTCGTTATGACGGATGTGATCTCGTGCTTGAAATACGTGTAAATCGGCATGGGTTTTGTGAATCAGAAACAACACATACTTAAGGTTTTGCTTGGCGGTTGGGGCATCAATCCGACCGCTTTTGTGCATGCTTTCGATCAGTTTGAAAAGATTGTTCAGCTGTTCTTTGACTTGCTCGGATTTTTCAGGGGAATCAATTTTAACGGGTGGATGATTGTCCGTTTTATCAAGAACCTGCTGACGGGTTTGTTTGACGGTATTAAGCCACTCGTCAACGGGTTTGTCGGTTTTCAGGGTGACCAGGTTCTTACAGGCATCTTCCATCTGTTTCAGCAGGATAAATTTGAGCCCTGAATTTAAATATTGGCCAGGAATTTCGGACAGCAACCGGAAGGCCCGATTGTAGTTGTCTCGTTGTGTCCGAATTTTACGCATGCGTTCAATGCGGGCCTTTTCGCGCATCTGGCTAACCACGATGATCACTAAAGACAGCGCAACGATAGCCGCAAGTACGATGACAATGGTGGTCGCTTCCATGTTTTGGTGTGGCTCCAAATAGAGAGTGGCAAAAGAGGACAGCGCGAAGGATGTCAGCGAATTTTGCGTTATAACAGTATGAAAGACTAGCAGAAATCTTTTGGTTCGTCCGCCCGACAAAAAGACAATTGTGAGATGTATAGATGTAATGAATTTTTATAACGCGGTATATTGTTTTGGTGAATGGTTGTTGTTTCTGCCTTTTGTTTCCTGATCGTAAGGTGTCTTGATGGATATTTCCCGTGTGGATCTTAATTTGCTCGTGTACCTCGATGTCTTGCTGCGGGAGCGAAACGTCACCAAAGCCGCCAATCATCTGGGTATCACTCAGCCGGCCATGAGTAATGGTTTGAGACGGCTTCGGGACCTTTTCGGCGATCCCATTCTGGTGCGCACCAGTGAGGGAATGACGGCCACCGAGCGAGCTCAAGAGTTGCAGCCGTTGGTGCGTTCGATTCTCTCGAATATTGAACAAGCGGTTCAGGAAAAAACGCCATTCGCGGCTGAGAACAGTCAGCGGGTATTCCGGATTATGGCCAGTGACTATGCCGAATCCTGTCTGATGCCTCGGGTATTGCGCCGTATTCGACAGGAAGCGCCGCACGTGACGCTGGATGTGCTGACGCCGAGTGATGTCAGCTTTCTGGATGTCGAGCAGGGCCGTTTGGATATGGCCATTAACCGGTTCGATAAGATACCGCAATCGTTTCACCAGAAAACGCTCTGGACGGAATACTTCGCTTGTTTGATGAATGCCCATAACCCGGTTCTGGTGGAGCCCTTTACTCTGGATACCTATTTGGACGCCAGCCATATATGGGTGAGTAAAACGGGCTTTGGCGTGGGGGTGGGGGTTAACCCAAAGGATGTGCAGCGTTTGGGTTGGGTTGACGAAGCGTTAGGGTTGATGGGTCGTAAACGTCAGATTTCGGTGTTCACCCGGCACTATCAGGTCGCCATGTTGTTGGCCGAACAGCACGATTTGATAGCCACTTTGCCTTCGCGAGCAGCCTGGCTTCAGAAGGATAATCCGAATCTTGTGGTGAAGGTTCCGCCTTTTGAAATTCCACCGTTTGAACTCAAAATGGCGTGGAGCCCGTTGCTACAGCACAACTCGGACCATCAATGGCTGAGGAAGTTGATTGCGGAAGTTGCTGAAGAAGTGGACGACGAATTTGCCCCCTTCGGGGCCCAGTTTGAATCACCTCAGGCGCAAGGTTCAGATCGGTAATTCTCGCAATTCCACTGAGGGTTGGGCCATTTCCCACATGCGCTGAAAGGCCTCTTCTTTCAGTTTCAGCCGCCGTCCGGCGGTGAAATTGGCAAAACCTTCTGGTTTGTTGAAATCGTGGCGGCAGAGTAAGCCGTCACGGTCCACCACCATGAACGGCTGGTCTTCCAGCGGATAATCGTTGTTGATTATTCGGAGCTCGATGCGGCTGGGTAAACGGCGCATCAGTTCGATCAGGCGATGGCGTTTCTGCACCAAGGGCTTGTCATCATGGATCAGAATGCGGACTTCACTTAGCCGGTGATGTCGTGCAACGGCTGAGATCAGTTCCCGTAGCTGATGGCGGTCGTAGCGATCATGATCCAGCATGCGGTCATAAATCCAAAGGCGTTGTCTTGCTTGGCCAACCAGCGAGTCCGTCAGTTCCCGGAAGGTGGTTTCCTGATCGAATAGCCAGCTTTCAGTGTCTGCTCCCAGGATTAAGGGCTGTGTGCGATGGCTGAGTCCACGGTGAGCAAGAGCCGGCGCCAGGCAGCGCATATCCAGGTGGGGGATGCCTGCATCGTCATAGAGTGAGGAGCACACATGAAAGCCGCAGCGCTGATAAAAGCCGATGGCATGTTGCTGTGCTGAAAGCCTGAGCTCCTGATAACGGCCCGCAGACTCTATAAGCAGGTGGTGTATGAGCGCTTCGCCAATACCGCGTCCGCGATATTCCGGGAGCACCGCCATGCGCCCGATGTAACCGGTTTCTTCCAAGGCTGAAAAGAGTCGAGCGGTGGCAATGGGTTGGTTGTTTTCGTCGACCGCCAAGTAGTGATCGGCGATCTCGTCTGTGTGATCCCACTCCAGCTCTGGCGGCACATTCTGTTCGTCGATAAATACCCGCTGGCGGATATCTCGAATGGAGCTCGGTGCCAGTTGCCAACTGTACTTGCGGAATCTTGGAGTCATTGCTTACTCGAAGTACACGGAACCTTGGTTGTAAAGCGTGGTTAGCAGCCCAACAAGGGCTTCATCGCCGGCATAAGCTGCCAACTGTGTGTGGTCGATTCGCGCGCCTGCACACAGAAGTGGTGCCATTGGCTGCGCATCCCCCTTGAGAAGATACTGTTCCCCATCAACGAACAGGGCAGTTTCGCCTTCTAGTTCGTGGTACGCAAACCGAGACCCTTCGTTCCAGCGCAGTTGTTCGCCGGCCTGAATGGCGGCAGCCAAGTCTTCGGGTGTCGCCGGCTCTTCGGCCGGAACGACGATGTCGAGGCTTTTCGGTGCTGTGGTGTATTGGCCAAACCACAGGGCTAATTTGCGCCGGTCACTGATCTGTTCACGAATTACCCGGTCAAGCCGGTCAATCACTTCCGGAGCGATGGTGCCCGGGTTGTCTTGAACTTGCAGGTCAGGGTCGCCCAAATGCTCAGCGGCTTTTTCCTGATTACACAGGAAGTCCGTGAAGCCCGTCAGCAAGTCGTCAATGGTGGGCGCGCGGAATCCGATGGACAGGGTGATGCAGTCGTCTTCAGCAACGCCGTGGTGGCCGATGCCGGGTGGCAGGTACAGCATATCGCCCGGTGCTAGAGTGACGGTTTCTTCGCCGTCCCAGCTGCTGAGTATCCGAAGCGGGGTACCATCGACTCTGGGGGAGGTGTGGTCACATTGGCCACCAAAGGTCCAGCGCCGGTGGCCTTCTGCCTGCAGCAGGAATACATCGTACTGGTCGTAGTGAGGCCCTACGCTACCGCCCTTGGGGGCGTAGCTGGCCATGATGTCATCCAGCCGCCAGTTGGGGACGAAGCGGAAGGCTTCCAGCAGATCGGACATTTCCGGAACCCAGTGGTCTAAACCTTGAATCAGCAGGGTCCAGTCTTGTTCGGGAAGTGTGCTGAATCGTTCCGGTGTGAACGGGCCGTTGTGGAGCTGCCAAGGTTTGCCTGCGTCATTTTCTATAACGATGCGGGATTCGACCGCTTCTTCGCAGGCCAAACCGGCCAGCTCATCCGGGCTAACCGGGCATTGGAAACCGGGGAAAGCCTGACGGATGACAAGCGGTTTCTTCTGCCAGTAATCGCGCAGAAATTCAGAGGCTGTCAGTCCGCCAAGCATGTCCATGTTACTGCTCCAGATTCAGATGTTGCCGGCTTGTTCGACGGCGTTACCAATGTAGGATTCCGGTGTCAGGGCGCGCAGCTCTGCTTTCGCTTCTT
This sequence comes from Marinobacter litoralis, assembly GCF_003336705.1. GTDB lineage: Bacteria > Pseudomonadota > Gammaproteobacteria > Pseudomonadales > Oleiphilaceae > Marinobacter > Marinobacter litoralis. The sequence continues at coordinate 772,963 of NZ_QMDL01000001.1, forward strand.
CCGGAATCTCCAGTGTCTCCACGAAATTCTGGATCACTTCGGCAGACATTGTTTTGCCGCGGGTCAGATCCTTGAGCTTTTCGTAGGGCTTTTCGATGTTGTAACGACGCATGACGGTCTGGATGGGCTCAGCCAGAACTTCCCATGCGTTGTTAAGGTCTTCGGCCAAACGAACCGGGTTGATTTCCAGTTTGCCCAAGCCTTTTAGTGTGGCTTCGTACGCGATCAGGCTGTGCGCAAAACCAACGCCTAGGTTACGCAATACCGTCGAGTCGGTCAGGTCACGCTGCCAGCGGGAAATCGGCAGTTTGGCGGACAGGTGGCCAAAGATCGCGTTCGCTATGCCCAGGTTACCTTCGGAGTTTTCGAAGTCGATCGGGTTGACCTTGTGCGGCATGGTAGAAGAGCCGATCTCGCCGGCAACCGTCTTCTGCTTGAAGTAACCCAGAGAGATGTAGCCCCAGATGTCACGATCCAGATCGATCAGGATGGTGTTGAAGCGGGCAATGGCATCGTACAGTTCCGCGATGTAATCGTGGGGTTCGATCTGGGTGGTGTACGGGTTCCAGTCGAGGCCGAGGCGTTCGATGAATTCTTTGGCGTTGGTTGCCCAGTCGACTTGTGGGTAGGCTGACAAGTGCGCGTTGTAGTTGCCGACGGCACCGTTAATCTTGCCCAGCAATTCCACAGACTTAATCTGCTTGAGCTGGCGGCGCAGGCGGTAAACCACGTTGGCCAGCTCTTTACCGACCGTAGTAGGGGAGGCGGTTTGGCCGTGCGTACGCGACAGCATAGGCTGTTCGGCATGCTCTTTGGCAAGCTCTGCCAGCTTATCGACGACTTTTTCCATGCCCGGTAGCAAGCCGTGATCCAGGCCTTCGCGCAGCATCAGGGCGTGAGACAGGTTGTTGATGTCTTCAGAGGTGCACGCGAAGTGAACGAATTCGGTAACGGCGTGCAGTTCTGGAACGTCGGCAATCTTTTCTTTGATGAGGTATTCGACCGCTTTGACATCGTGGTTGGTGGTGCGCTCGATCTCTTTGATGCGTTCAGCGTCAGCCAGGCTGAATTCGCTGACCAGCTTGTCCAGAAACGCATTGGCTTCTGCCGAGAACGCCGGCACTTCGGTAATGCCCGGGTGTTCAGCCAGCTTTTGCAACCAGCGGATCTCGACGGTTACCCGATTACGGATCAGGCCATATTCACTGAAGATGCTGCGAAATACGCTGACTTTGCTGCCGTAGCGTCCATCGACCGGGGAAATGGCGGTCAGGGCGTTGAGTTCCATCGAAAACCTCTCAGTTCATCAAAGAATCGGATAAGAAAATTAGGGTATCTATGATACACCAGCGCGCGTTACGAATCAGCGCAACAGCTCGCGGGCGTGGTTGATCACTTTTTTCCGGGAGAAGATAAGCTGCCAGCGGCGGCCACCACATTGACGCCAGAGCACCGCAGAACGAATGCCGGCAAGAAGCAGCGCGCGAACCTTGGCGGCGTTCTCGTCCTGCTGCAGGACTTGCGGATTACCGCTGACCTGAATGCGCAGGCGGAAGGTGCTGATGGTGTCGGTGTAGATCGAGGCCAGATTGCCGATCAGGTTGCTGTGGTTGTAGCCGAAATGGCTGGCCGTGTGCCGTGCCTGCTCAATACGGCTACCGATCACGTCAAGGATGTCCGGGCTGTTTTTGAGCTTGGATTCGAGTTGTACCAGGTTCAGTACATAGCGAAGTGTCTCGACATCCTGAGAGCGGCTTTGTTGGGCCAGGGAAGTTGACAGAGCTTTCAGGCCTTCCTGTATATCCGACAACTCGCCACCATAAACATCGAGTGTCGATGCCGGGTCGGTGGCGAACAGTGAGCGCAGCGAGGTTTCCATGCTCTCTTCGTCGCAAGTTCCTTTGTGAGCAACTTGTTGCACTAACGAAGCTGCTTGAAACAACCCGGCCAGAGCCAGTGTCTGGTCGTGCAGGGTGCGGCTCATGAGCGCGCCTCGGCTGAATTCTCTTGTATCACTCGGGCGGGTAAGGCTTCGTCGTCGCGCCAGGTTTCCTCGATAACGCCGCCCCCAAGGCAGACGTCGTCGATGTAAAACACCACCGACTGGCCGGGTGTTACCGCTCGCTGGGCTTCATCAAAGACGACTTTGACGCCGCCATCGATGACGGTGACTTCGCAATCCTGATCCGGCTGACGATAACGGGTTTTGGCTTTGCAGCGGAACTGTGTTGAAGGCGCTTCGCCGGCAATCCAGTCAATAGGGCCAGACACCAGTCCACGGGAAAATAGCAGTGGGTGGTGTTTGCCTTGCACCGCGATCAATACGTTTCGGTTCAGGTCTTTCTCGGCTACGTACCAAGGGTCATCGCCGTATTTGGCCAGCCCGCCGATTCCCAGACCTTGGCGTTGGCCAATGGTGTGGTACATCAACCCCTGATGCTTACCGATGACTTCACCATCCGGGGTTTCAATGTTACCGGGTTGGGCGGGCAGATATTGCTTCAGAAAGTCGGTGAACTTGCGTTCGCCAATGAAGCAGATGCCGGTGGAGTCTTTTTTGTCGTGTGTGATGAACCCTTGCTCTTCGGCAATGCGGCGCACTTCGGGTTTTTCCAGTTCACCGACCGGAAAGAGGGTGCGAGCTATGCGATCACCAGAGACGGCGTGCAGGAAATAGCTTTGGTCTTTGTTCGGGTCTAGCCCTTTCAGTAATTCAGCTTTACCGCTGCCATCATTCAATGGCCGCTGACGGGTATAGTGGCCCGTTGCAATGTAATCTGCGCCAAGCGTTACGGCGTAGTCCAGGAAGGCCCGAAACTTTACTTCTTTGTTGCACAGTATGTCGGGGTTGGGCGTGCGCCCGGCACTGTATTCGGATAAAAAGTGCTCGAACACCCGATCCCAGTATTCGGCAGCAAAGCTGGCGGTGTGCAACTTAATGCCAATGGCATCGGCCACCGCTTGCGCGTCGGCAAGGTCGGTCATGGCCGTGCAGTATTCCGTGCCGTCATCTTCGTCCCAGTTCTTCATGAACAGGCCTTCCACCTGGTAACCCTGGTCTTTCAATAACCAAGCGGCAACCGAGGAGTCTACACCGCCGGACATGCCAACGATGACGCGGGTGTTTTCTGGGGCTTTGAGATCAGGATTTGGAGTCATGGGCCTATTGGTAACCGGTTAGAAAGCGGCGATTTTATCACCTTGTGAGGGTTACGTCTGTCCGTCGATGACGACTTCAAGGGGGAATCGGCGGCCGTTTCGGTAATCCTCGATGCATTGCAGTACCAAAGGGCTGCGTAATTTGCATCCGAGCTCTCGAATCTCGTTCAGAGTCAGCCAATGCGGGCCTATAATGCCGTTGTCGAGTTCGTCCGTTACCTTGCGAACCGGTTTGGCTGCATAGCAGAACCGGTGATAGGTAACGCCATTGGCTGGCGCCTTGTAGGTGTAAATGCCCAGGAAATAAGTGGGCTCAACTTCCCATCCGGTCTCTTCCAGCGTTTCGCGGCAGGCAGCATCGAGAATCAGTTCGTCTTCTTCGATGTGCCCAGCCGGTTGATTAAAGACAATCTGGCCATTACTGAGCTCTTCAACCAGTAAGAAGCGGCCTTGATCATCTTCGGCAATCACGGCGACGGTTGCATGCGGCTTCCAAGTCATTTCGATGAAGGTCTCCTGTTGGGGCGGCGCGCTTTCGTTGAGCGGGAGCCGGGCCGGCGCGCCGGCCCGGAAGGAGCGGGTGGCGCATCGGGAAGGTGCACGTGTTCTGTTCGAAATTCACCCGGCTGCAGCGTGCCGAGTGTCCAGTCGCCAATTCGGTAACGTATCAATCTCAGGGTAGGGTAGCCAACCGCTGCTGTCATTCTTCGTACTTGCCGGTTGCGACCTTCACTGATGGTCAGTTCAATCCAGCTTGTAGGGACGGTTTCCCTGTGCCGCACGGGTGGGGTGCGTGGCCACAGATCAGGCGCATCAATTTTCCGGACTTTCGCCGGGCGCGTTGGGCCATCTTTAAGGTTGACGCCTCGGGACAGTTGATCGACTGCGCCCGCGGGGATATCACCTTCCACCTGTGCCCAATAAGTTTTGGGCATCTTGTTACGGGGTGAGGCAATGCGGTGTTGCAGGGGGCCGTTGTCCGTCAAAAGAAGCAGCCCTTCGGAATCGTAGTCCAGTCGCCCTGCCGCGTAAAAGCCCGGTTTTTTTATCCACTCTGCGAGTGTTAACCGAGGATTCCGGGTTCGCTCGTCCGTGAATTGGCTGAGAACCTGGAACGGTTTGTTAAACAGGATGATGTCCGCCATTCACAGATTCCTGTCAGTTGCGGGTGGGCTGAGCTGACAAGCCTACTGTAATGGGGGCAACGAAAAAAGATGGGGATGGATCCCGCCGGCAAATACCGGCAGGGAAGCGATCGCGCTGGGCCGGAATTATTCAGGCGTTAGCGGCTCGGGAAGAATAACCGTCTCGATTATCGCCGGTTTGAGTGTCGTGCTGTGCGGGTATCCTGTCGCTGTCGGCGGGATCTGGCACAATGTTGACAGCATGAACACCTTTGTCGCTCGGCTTTTTATCAAATGTAACTGTTTGGCCAGCTTTGAGGGTTTTGTAGCCTTCAATCTGAATAGAAGAAAAGTGCGCGAACAAATCGTCGTTGCAGCCATCTTCTATGATGAAGCCGTATCCCTTGGCGTTGTTGAACCACTTAACCTTGCCCCTCGGCATGATGAACTCCCCCGTCCCTTAGCTGTCTCTTTTATTATTGGAGCGTTTTCAGTTGTCAGCAGTAGATACTCATTGCCGGCAGGGCCTGCCTCGGCCGTTACGGATGATGCTGATACATTTTCGCTGCAAACCGTTACATTAAATTACATACAATGTTAACTGTCGACCAATCACGTTTCTGAGTCAAGGATCACAGCTGATTGAATAAGTGTTTCATCAGGGTATGGAATCGGTATCATGTTCTAAGAGCCAGAGAACCCGCGCTTGAATAGGTGCTTGCCTTGAAAATGTCTGGCCGGGTAACCACATTAAGATAGCCATCCGAATAATCGGTACATAGAACCATGCGGACAATTGAAAATTCTCTACTAATATTTAATCAGGGGGAGGACGACCAGCCCGGGCGTCAAGACGGGGTGAGTGTAGCGCCCGAAAAGCCGGCCCTGAAGCGTCCCGCCCGCTTTAGGGTGTTGCTCCTGAATGATGATTACACCCCCATGGATTTTGTGGTGGAAGTGTTGATGACGTTCTTCGGTATGAACGAAGAGAAGGCGACGCAGGTGATGCTGCTCGTCCATACGCAAGGAAAGGCCGTATGTGGGGTATATACCCGCGACATCGCAGAAACGAAAGCAGCGCAGGTGAATCAGTATTCTTCAGAATGCGAACACCCATTGCTTTGCGAGATAGAACGCGCGGACTGACAGACCTAGGGGTAGCCCATGCTGAGTAAAGATCTTGAATTTACGCTGAATACAGCCTTCAAAAATGCCCGCGACAAGCGCCATGAGTTCATGACCGTGGAGCATTTAATGCTGGCTCTTCTGGAAAATGAATCGGCAGTGGGAGTGTTGAAAGCCTGTGGTGCAGACCTCAAGCAACTTGAGGATGAATTGATTGAGTTTGTGGATTCCACAACACCGCTGATTCCGTCCAGCGACGGCGATAGGGAAACCCAGCCGACACTCGGTTTTCAGCGTGTGCTGCAGCGGGCTGTATTCCACGTTCAGTCATCGGGCAAAAAGGAAGTCACAGGTGCCAACGTGCTGGTGGCTATCTTCAGTGAACAGGAAAGTCAGGCGGTTTATGTTCTCAAGAAACAGAACATTGCCCGCATTGATGTGGTGAATTTTGTTTCCCATGGCATTTCCCGAGTGCAGGGCGCAGAGGACCAAGAGGGAGCAGACCACGCAGCCCAGGAAGACGCGGGCGAGGAAAGTGGCCATGCGCGTCCGTTGGAAAATTACGCGGCGAACCTGAACGAACAAGCCCGTGAAGGACGCATTGACCCACTGATCGGCCGAGAGACCGAGGTAGAGCGGGTCGTGCAGATTCTGGCGCGTCGTCGGAAGAACAACCCGCTGTTGGTGGGTGAAGCTGGTGTCGGTAAAACGGCGATTGCGGAAGGTTTGGCGCGGCGCATTGTTGACGGCGAAGTGCCCGACATCATTTCGGACGCGGTGGTTTACTCGCTGGATATGGGGGCTTTGCTCGCGGGCACGAAGTACCGCGGTGATTTCGAAAAACGCCTGAAGGGGCTGCTCAGTGATTTGAAGAAGCAAGAGCATGCGATTCTTTTCATTGATGAAATTCACACCATTATTGGTGCGGGGTCAGCATCGGGCGGGGTCATGGATGCGTCCAACCTGCTCAAGCCCATGCTGAGTTCCGGTGAGCTGCGTTGCATTGGTTCAACCACTTATCAGGAATTCCGTGGCATCTTTGAGAAAGACAGCGCTTTGGCGCGTCGCTTCCAGAAGATTGATGTCAACGAGCCGAGCGTTGAAGACACGTATCAGATTCTTAAAGGGCTGAAGCCAAGCTTTGAAAAGCACCACGACCTGACCTATACCGATCAGGCGCTTCGGGTTGCTGCTGAGCTGGCGGATCGTTACATCACAGACCGGCATATGCCGGACAAAGCCATTGATGTGATCGATGAAGCCGGTGCTCGCCAGCGCTTGCAGCCTGAGGACAAGCGTAAGAAGTCCGTTGAAGTGGTTGATATCGAGGATGTGGTGGCCAGCATTGCCCGGATTCCGCCGAAGAATGTGTCCACCAGCGACAAAGATCTTCTGCGCAACCTTGAGCGCAACCTGAAAATGGTGGTGTTCGGGCAAGATCCGGCGATCGAATCCTTATCGACCGCCATCAAGCTGGCTCGCGCAGGCTTGAAAGCGCCAGAGAAGCCTGAAGGTGCCTTCCTGTTTGCTGGCCCGACGGGGGTTGGTAAAACGGAAGTGACCAAGCAGTTGGCCAAGGTTCTGGGTATCGAGCTGGTTCGCTTCGACATGTCGGAATACATGGAGCGCCACACGGTGTCTCGCTTGATTGGCGCGCCTCCGGGATATGTCGGTTATGACCAGGGTGGTCTGCTGACGGAAGCCGTTAACAAGCACCCGCACTGTGTCTTGTTGCTGGATGAGATCGAGAAGGCGCATCCCGAAGTCTTTAACCTGCTGCTACAGGTTATGGACCACGGTACGCTGACGGACAACAACGGCCGTAAAGCGGACTTCCGGCATGTGATCTTGGTGATGACAACCAACGCTGGTGCGGAAAATATGGCACGTCGCTCGATTGGCTTTAGCGAGCAGGACCACAGCACAGACGGTATGGAAGTGATCAGCAAAACCTTTACACCGGAATTCCGAAACCGGCTGGATGGCATTATCCAGTTTGGCGACCTGCAAAAGGCGACCATCACTCACGTGGTAGACAAGTTCTTGACCGAACTGCAAGCGCAGCTGGATGAGAAGCATGTGGTCTTGCATGTGGATGAGGCTGCCAAGTCCTGGTTGGCAGAGAAAGGCTACGATGTGACCATGGGTGCCAGACCAATGGCCCGTTTGATCCAGGATAAGATTAAGCGGCCTTTGGCAGAGCAGATTCTGTTCGGGAAGTTGTCGGAGAAGGGTGGGGATGTGTTCATCCAGCTCGAAAACGATGAGCTTGTCTTTGAGTACGAAGACGAACCGGCGGAAGCCATCTGAAGCAACAAAAAAGCCCCGCTTTAGCGGGGCTTTTCAGATGTCACTGGAGCATTAACGGGCGCGGTAAACGATGCGGCCTTTGCTCAGGTCATAGGGAGTCAGCTCTACCTTGACCTTGTCTCCAGTCAGGATGCGGATGTAGTTCTTGCGCATCTTTCCTGAGATGTGTGCGGTCACAACGTGGCCGTTTGACAGCTCAACGCGGAACATGGTGTTGGGAAGCGTGTCTAGAATAACGCCTTCCATTTCAATGACATCTGATTTCGCCATTCAGTAAAAACCTCGTTCGGAATACTTTCGGTGATTTTAAATTGCGCAATTCTGCCTGAATTCTTCCCGTTTGGCAAAAATCAGGTACTGCTCATTTCATGCCACTGACCATCTTGCAGTGCCTCGATGGGTCTGTAGCGGGTTTTGTAGCTCATTTTTTTGCAGTCTTTTATCCAGTACCCCAGATATAGATGGGGCAACTCTCGCGCTTTGGCTTCTTCTATTTGCCAAAGCACTGCAAATGTACCTAGGCTGCGATGCTCGTATTCCGGCGCGAAGACGGTGTATATCGCTGACAGGCCGTCGTCGAGTAAGTCGATGGCGGCCAGACCTATCAGTTCGTTGCCTAAAGAGATTTCCAGAAACCAGGAGTCGGTGGAGCCTTCGACTAAAAACGACGTGAATTGTTCTCGCGTCGGCGGGTACATGTCGCCGTCTTGATGGCGTTCTTCGATGTAGTGCGCGTACAAGCGGTAGTAACGCTCGCTGTAGGCTGCCGGAACGAGCCGGCATTGCAGGTCGTCATTCTTTTTGAGCACTCTGCGCTGGCTTCGATCTGGCTGAAAATTATCCACTTTCAGGCGTACAGGCACACAGGCCGAGCAAGATTCGCAGTGCGGCCGATAGTAATGCGAGCCGCTGCGACGAAAACCCAGTGCTGTGAGCTGACTGTAGAGTTTTTTATCTATTTCCGCCCGCGGGTCTACAAACATCGTGGTGGCTTCACGATCAGGGAGGTAGCTGCAATCGTGGGCGGGTGTCGCAAAGAAAACGAGCGTTCGGAGATTACTCATGCACTTCTCCTAACGGGGCCACTGCCATGTAAAATTCCACCCGGACTCTCTGGGCTTGGCGTCTACACATGCTTTGAGTATAGATAAAAATTCCGGGCGGGAAACTGTCGTAGCACCCATGGATAACAAGTGGCTACTCTCCACCTGGCAGTCCATGATCTTATAACCCCACTCTTGCAGCTGGTGGGCAAGGTGCACCATGAGAACTTTTGAGGCGTTGGTTTCAAGCGAGAACATGGATTCGCCAAAGAAACATCGGCCGATAGCCACGCCGTACATGCCGCCTGCAAGATCGCCGTTCTGGTTCCACACTTCGATAGAATGAGCGATGCCTAGGCGGTGAAGTTCGCTGTAGGCGTCGATCATATCGTCGGTGATCCAGGTGCCTTCAGCTCGAGTTGAGGCACAAAGCCGGATCACACGGCCAAAGCACTGATCTGAAGTGACACGGAAACGCTGTTGATTTAGTGTGCGGCGAAGGCTCCGGGACACATGGACTTTCCCGGGTATCAGCACGCACCTTGGGTTAGGTGACCACCATAAAATGGGTTGGTCATCGCTGAACCAAGGAAAGATTCCATTGCGGTAGGCCAGTTGCAGCCTATCTGCAGATAAATCTCCCCCGACGGCCAGTAGGCCGTCGGGGTCGTCTAGCGCTTCGTCTGCGGGAGGGAACCAGAGTTTGTCTGGCTCTATCCATGGTAACGACGTCATGTTGCCGAGACGCCTTAGCCCTGCTGGTCCAGGAACTTCTCGGCATCCAGCGCCGCCATGCAACCGAAGCCTGCAGACGTTACAGCCTGACGGTAAACGTGATCTGCGACATCACCGGCAGCAAACACGCCAGGGATGCTGGTTTGAGTGGCCATACCTTCCAGTCCGGATTTGATTTTCAGGTATCCGTTTTCCATGTCCAGCTGACCGGCGAACAGATCGGTGTTTGGTTTATGCCCGATGGCAATGAAGACACCGGAAAGGTCCATCTCCTGAGTGCTGCCATCTTCTGTGCTCTTGATGCGCATACCGGTAACACCGGTACCATCACCCAGTACTTCATCCAGAGTGTGGTTCCAGATGATGTTCACATTGCCGTTCTCGGCTTTTTCAAACAGTTTGTCCTGCAGGATCTTTTCCGAGCGAAGCTTGTCGCGGCGGTGTACCAGAGTGACTTCATCCGCGATGTTGGACAGGTACAGCGCTTCTTCAACTGCGGTGTTACCACCGCCAATGACCGCGACTTTCTGTTTGCGGTAGAAGAAACCGTCACAAGTCGCGCAGGCCGATACGCCTTGGCCTTTGAATTTTTCTTCAGATTCCATGCCCAGGTACATAGCGGATGCACCGGTGGCGATGATCAGTGCGTCGCAGGTGTATTCGCCGCTGTCGCCTTTCAGGCGGAAGGGGCGGCTTTGCAGATCGGCTTCGTTGATGGTGTCGTAAACAATTGAAGTTTCGAAACGCTCTGCATGCTTCTGCATGCGCTGCATCAGTTCGGGGCCCTGAACGCCGTCGTTGTCACCCGGCCAGTTGTCGACATCGGTGGTGGTGGTGAGCTGCCCGCCCACTTCTATGCCGGTAATCAGTGTCGGGTTCAGGTTGGCGCGGGCTGCGTAAACTGCAGCGGTGTAACCGGCCGGGCCGGAGCCAAGAATGATTAGGCGGGAGTGTTGGGTTGTGCTCATCGAAATCTCGCTAATAGTTTGGTCTGGTTCGAGCTCGTAAGGCAAGCTCGGTGTTCGAAGTGTGGTAGAAGGCTATCATGAATTTGATTGGCTGCCATTTGTTTCACAATATACCGTTCATTGAAACTGGCTATATGTGCGTTGGCTGGAATTAAAGAACCGATACCGTGCTTAAGAGCTGGCGAACGCGTTCCTGACTCTTGCCAGTTTCGCCTTGCTCGAGGCGATGTTCTGCCACTGACGGAAACACCGCCTGAAGATCGTCCGGTAACACGTGGTCGCGTCCAGCCATCAACGCCCAGGCTTTGGCTGCACGCAACAATCCAAGCCCGGCGCGAGGAGATAGGCCGTACATCAGGCCAGGCATCCGCCGGCTTTGCTCTAGTAATCGCTGCAGGTAATCAAGCAGAGCCGGGCTGGTAGAGACTTTCTCAACGGCAGCCTGAGCCTGTTCCAATTCTGCTTGTGGCAGGATTGCCTCGAGGCGGGCCGTCAATGCTCGCCTGTCTTCGCCTTCCAGAAGTTCTCGTTCCGCTTTCGGATCCGGGTAGCCCAGTTTCAGGCGCATCAGAAAACGGTCGAGTTGAGATTCGGGTAGAGGGAAAGTGCCACCCTGTTCGATCGGGTTTTGGGTGGCGATCACGAAAAACGGAGCGGGCAGGGGGCGAGTTTCGCCTTCTATGGACACTTGCCGCTCTTCCATGGCTTCCAGCAGAGCGCTTTGAGTGCGCGGGGATGCCCGGTTGATTTCGTCGGCCAATACCACTTGTGCGAAAATAGGGCCCGGGTGGAACACTAGGTTATTGGCCTGCTTGTCGTACATGGAGTAGCCCAGTACGTCGGCAGGCAGTAGGTCATTGGTAAACTGGATTCGCTGATAGCTGAGGCCCATGATGCTGGCCAGAGCGTGGGACAGTGTTGTTTTGCCCATGCCTGGAATGTCTTCGATCAGCAGGTGGCCGCGAGCGAGTAAGCCGCAAAGAGCAAGGCGTACTTGTGGCTCCTTCCCCAACAAAATGGTGTTGAGTTCGTTAACGACTTTGTCCAGCTTCTGCTTCATACCTAGGTTAGTCCCTGACCCTTTTCAGAATATCGCCGTAGGCATCAATTCGCCTGTCTCTCAGGTACGGCCAGATTCTGCGAACGGATTCCGAACGATTTCGGTCCAGCTTGGCAATCAGGATGCCTTCTTGCTGTTCGTCGGCCCGCGCAAGAAATTCGCCCTGGGGGCCGCAGATGAAGCTGTTACCCCAAAAACGAATACCGTCGGTTTGTTCTGACGGGTCTGGTTCTGTGCCTACCCGGTTCGGTGCGATCACCGGCAGGTTGTTGGCCACGGCATGGCCTCGCTGCACGGTGATCCAGGCATCGAGCTGACGAGCTTGCTCGTCTTTCTCATCGGTGATGTCCCAGCCAATGGCGGTGGGGTAGATCAGAACTTCGGCGCCGGCCAATGCCATCAGTCGTGCGGCTTCCGGGTACCATTGATCCCAGCACACCAAAACCCCTAATTTGCCAACCGAGGTCTGGATAGGGGTAAACCCGCTGTTGCCGTCGTTAAAGTTTGCATCGCCCGGGGTGAAATAGAATTTTTCGTAGAAGCCCGGATCGTCGGGTATGTGCATTTTCCGATAAATGCCGGCAAGGCTGCCATCCGCTTCGAAAACAACAGAGGTGTTGTGATAAACGCCATTCATCCGGCGCTCGAAAATTGAGCCCACCAATACGATGCCCAGCTCTTTCGCGAGAGCAGATAAGTGTGTGCTGGTCGGCCCGGGGATGGGTTCGGCCAACTCAAAAACGTCGGTGTCTTCGGCTTGGCAGAAATACAGGGTGGCGTGCAGTTCCTGCAAAACCACTAACTGTGCGCCATTGTCTGCCGCTTCACGAATTAACCGTTCAGACGTAGCCAGGCTGACGGCTTTGTCGTCACTGCAGCGTTGTTGGATGGCGGCAACGGTCAGAGTGTTGGGGGCTTCTACCCGGGTCATACTTCTACAACTCCAGCGGGAATTTGCATGGTGACGCAGTGTAAGCTGCCATGCTGATAGATCAGTGGGCGGCAGTTAATGGGAATAATCTCCCGGTCGGGAAAAATGTCACCCAAAATGCGAATGGCTTCTTGATCTTGCGGCACGTCGTAAATCGGCAGTAACACGGCACCATTGATGATCAGAAAGTTGGCGTAGGTTGCTGGCAGGCGCTCGCCATCTTCATCAAAAATGGCATCGGGCCAAGGCAAGGCCGTTAGTTTGTATGGTGTTCCATCTTTTTGGCAGAAACCTTGTAGCTCTTCTTCCATGGCGGCAAGTGCGCTGTAATGTTCATCAGCAACGTCCGGGCAGGCCACGTAACAGATGTGATCGGGCGCGCAGAAGCGGGCCAGAGTATCGATATGGCTGTCGGTGTCATCGCCGGCCAAATAGCCGTGGTTTAGCCAAAGGATGCGCTCAGCGCCGATCATTTCTGTCAGCAATTGTTCAATGCTGGTGCGGTCCATCGTTGGATTGCGGGATGGTGTCAGCAGGCATTCGCTGGTGGTGAGGAGTGTTCCTTCACCGTCTGATTCTATGGAGCCGCCTTCCAGCACGAAGTCCACGGTTTGCATGGGGTGCTTGCCAAATACCCGAGCACCGGCCAAATGCATATTGAGAGCGTTATCTTTTTCCCAGTTAAATTTTCCACCCCAAGCATTGAACTTGAAGTCGATCAGGGTAGGGCCATCTTCCGTCTCAACGGTGATGGGGCCATGGTCTCGCGCCCATGTGTCGTTGGCAGGCGCTGGAACGGTGATCACTCTACCGGGCAGTTGATTATCTTCTGCCCATGCATTGAGTTCGTTGCCGAGCTCTTGTAACCGGGCAACGTACTCGCAGCTAATAACCAGATGCTCGAAACGGAGGGTGGCCTTGGCGATTGCCAGAAACACAGGCTCTACTTCGGACATCACCTTGGCCCAGTCAGTACCGGGATGGGGCCAGGTCAGCAGGACGGCGCTCTGGGGTGCCCACTCTGCAGGCAAAACTCGTTTGGAACTCACTGTATTAAGCCACCTTGGTTCACAAAAACTGTCATTCTATCTGACCGTTATCGGAACGTCAGGCCATAAAAGAAGAAAGTTGTCATTCTAATCTAAGTGTTCAGTTTTTCTGGCGCTTCACTACAGCGTGCATGACGAGGTCACGCTCGAAATAGACGACGAAGTCTGTGTAGTGCCACTGACTGATAGGTGGTTGGCCAACGGGACCGCGGATGTCGAGCGGGTTGCCCCAGCGTTGGCGCACCGAAGCCTGGCTCATGCCGTTGCTGGGCAGGCTGATTGCGCTGCGATCTGCCTGGCTGCCCACCGGAACCGCCAGATTTTCTGCCTGAACGGCCGGTGCCATTGCGGTGACGAGCAAGGCTGCGAGGCCGAGTGCTGCGCTCAGGTTGTGTTTCTTTTTCATCATCGACTCCGTTAATGCTGAGTTTGCTGCTGCCCGTTCGGCACATGGATAAAGCGTAATATGGTGAAAAGCTTACTAAAAGCCAACACTTTATTGAGAGTTTACCGGTTTTGTTTCTGTCGTATCTGCCACCGCATCACATGGCGGGCAATTTGTTGACGATCGCTTTCGTTCAACTCTGTGAATGCGGCTTGAACCCACGCGCCTCCAGCGGTGGTGCGGTCCAGGTCGATCACTCGAGCAATTCCTTGGGGTTGGTAAAGTTCTGGGGGCAAGGTCATACGCACGGCCATAAGATCTCCTGACTGCCAGGCACTAGACCGGCTAAAAAAGGCGAGGCCTCCTTCGCTCAGTGTCACATCTTGCCAGTCATCCGGTTGCAACGGATTTTGCTCAAAGGCGATAATGCGCGCCAACGTATCCAGCTTGCTGTTCAGCGTTGTTATCAAGCCGGTTAGCAAGCGGTCGCGTTCGGAAAGATTGGCCAGCTGGGTTTTTATGTCTTGGTCCAGTCGACGGTATTCGGCCTTCAATGAGTCCAGCGGCGTGTCCTTAAAAAGATCTGGATCGGCCTGGTCATTGTCTCCGAGTCGCCGGACTTCGAGCCCAATACGATCCTGGATCCGGAAAAACTCCCGACGATCTTGTGGCGACCGGGGCACTGAGCCCGTAGTATCTTGGCTTGGCATCCTTTCTCCGGATAGCTAAGAAATGTTGATAGTACAAAGTAGTTTAGCAGTTTCTTAAACCACGACAGACCCGAAGGTAGCGACAGGCACCTCCCCATGTTCAGACCCTTATCGTTTTATATTGGTTTGCGGTACACCGCAGCCAAGCGCCGTAATCATTTCATTTCGTTTATCTCCCTCACATCCATGATTGGTTTGATGCTGGGTGTGGCGGTACTGATCATTGTGCTGTCAGTGATGAACGGTTTCGACCAGGAGCTCAAACAACGAATTTTGGGCATGGTTCCCCATGCCACCATCCAGGGTGCGTCAGGCCCGTTAAACGATTGGGAGGAGCTGGACCGCCGGGTGGAGCAGAATCCTGATGTTCTGGCCGCTGCGCCGTTTATTCAGGGGCAGGGTATGGTTACCGGAGGCGGTAATGTGCGAGGTGTGATGCTGAACGGCATTTTGCCGGAGCAGGAAGCCTCTGTCTCGATCATTGAAAACCATTTTGTAGAGGGTGGCCTGAGCGATCTCAAATCCGGTGAGTTCGGCATTATTATCGGCCGGCTGATGGCCAACAGCCTTCGATTGGGCATAGGTGACAAATTGACGGTGGTGTTGCCTGAGGCTTCAGTGACTCCGGCGGGCGTGTTACCAAGACTCAAGCGTTTTACCGTAAAAGGTATTTTCAGTGTCGGTGCCGAGCTGGACGGTAATTACGCGCTGATTCACATGGATGATGCGTCGCGCTTGATGCGCACCGGTGGCAAAGCGGAAGGGCTGCGACTGCTGATGGATGATTTGTTCTCGGCCCCGAGAGTCGTCAACGACGTAGCGTCTGGCTTGGGTGGTCGTTATTACGTGTCGGATTGGACGCGCACCCACGGTAACTTGTTCAACGCCATTCGCATGGAAAAAACCATGATAGGGCTGTTGTTGATGTTTATCGTTGCGGTTGCGGCCTTCAATATTGTGTCTACGTTGGTCATGGTCGTTACTGATAAAACCGCCGATATCGCCATTCTTCGGACTATGGGGGCTACCCCGGGCCGAATTATGCGCATCTTTATTATACAGGGCGCAGTGATCGGGGTGTTTGGCACCTTGATTGGAACAGCGCTGGGCGTACTGGGTGCGTTGAATATCAGTGCCTTCATCTCCTGGCTTGAGGCGGCCATGGGGCACCAGTTCTTGAGTGCCGATGTGTATTTTATCAGCTACCTGCCGTCTCAGTTGCAATGGCAGGATGTGGCAGTGATCAGTGGTGCTGGTTTGGCGATGAGTCTGCTGGCAACAATTTACCCGGCTTGGCGGGCGTCGCGAGTCGAACCGGCGGAGGCTTTGCGCTATGAGTGATGCAACGATGACAAACACAGCCACGCCTTTAGTGATTGATTGCCGGAAAGTTACGCGCACCTACAGTGAGGGCCCGGAAAAGCTGACCATCTTTTCCGATATTTCGTTGGAAGTGTCGGCAGGCGAAACCGTTGCGATTGTGGGCAGTAGCGGTGCCGGTAAAACCACGCTGCTGAACCTTCTTGGAGGGTTGGACAAACCCTCATCCGGCCAGATAGCAATCTGTGGTCAGAATATTCATGGGATGTCTGAAGCGGGCCGTGCGCGTTTCCGTAATCAGCATCTGGGCTTTGTTTATCAGTTTCATCATCTTCTGCCCGAATTTACCGCACTTGAGAATGTCATGATGCCGTTGGCGCTGGCAGGTCAATCTCCACGGCAGGCGAAGCCTAAGGCTGAAGCGCTTTTGGAGCGGGTAGGGCTGGGGCAGCGTCTGCGACACAAGCCTGGCGAACTGTCGGGTGGTGAGCGCCAGCGAGTGGCCATTGCACGGGCTTTGGTCAACGAGCCTAATTGTGTATTGATGGATGAGCCTACCGGTAACCTCGACCAGCATACCGGAGAAGGTATTCGGGCTTTGATTCAGGACTTGCGCGATAACTCGGGTACGGCCTTTATCATGGTGACCCACGATATGGGCATGGCAAAAAGTTTGGGGCGGGTACTGCGGTTAGAACAAGGTACCTTGGTTCAGGAGTCTTGAGCCTTGCTGCGCTGTCGTCTGGCTCTCAGGCGGCGGCGCAGTTGCCAATCGGAACGTACTTTTCGGCGCCAAAGGAATTGCACGGCCAGGTAGGCAATACAAGCGCTGATTGTTGCAAGCAGTAGTGAGCCCAGATATAGCGGAATGCCGATTTCAAACAGGCGATCGCTGAACCAGTGCCAGTTTGCGTGGAACTCGAATGGCAGTAGCGGTCGGTCCAGTATCCAGGCGCCTACTTTGTAATTGAAGTAGAAAATAGGCGGCATGGTCAGCGGATTGCTGATCCAGACCAATGCGACGGAGAGCGGCAGGTTTGCGTTGAACCAAATGGCGAAAAAGGCTGCGGCCACCATTTGGAAAGGCATTGGAATAAAACAAAACCAGATGCCGATCAGAAAAGCTCGTGCCACGCAGTGGCGGTTGATATGCCACAGATTGGGCTCGTGAAGGATATCGCCTAAAAAGTGCAGACTCTTCATAGACTGCACTTTTTCTGGGGTCGGCAAATACCGTTTCATAAACCTCTTCGGCATTGGACGTTCGGCCTGTTCTCTCGGTATGGATGGTAACCGGCGCATGAGGAGCGTCGATTTTGATCGGAGGACAAGGATTGTCCAGAAACACCCAGTTCAGCCCGAAAGCTGAAAGATCTCTACTTTGCCCAGCGGGCGTGTTCGCATTTAGTTGCGGCGTTATCTTACTGTATCGGTTCTCGGTTTTGCCACCTTATCCGTGGTTGTTTTCATCCCTATTTGCAATACCGCTGCTTTTGAAGCTGAAAACAGCCCGTTTTCGTGTGGTTGTTCTTGCTGTCCTTTGGCTTGCGGTTGGTTTGGGTTGGGCTACCTGGAACGCCGACACTCGTCTAGAGAAACAGCTTACACCTCTGGAGGAAGGGGTTCCATTAACCGTCTTCGGATATGTCTGCGACCTACCTCAGCCCGGAAACTTTAACAGCGTTCGATTCAACTTTTGCGTGAACGGTTGGCCGGAAGCCCCTGATTCCGTGGAAGACGGTGCGCGCCCGGACAAGATTCGCCTGGCTTGGTACGGCTCTGGCGAGAAGGTATTGCCGATAGGATCAATCGCGCTGCAGGCGGTTCTCAAACGACCGCACGGAAGCCTCAATAATGTTGGTTTCCGGTACGAGGATTGGTTGTTCAGGCAGGGGGTGAACGCAACGGGAAGTGTCCGGGAAGTCGCTGAATTGCCGGGTGCTTCCTGTGGATTGGCTTGCACCTATCACGCGTGGCACAGGGAAATGGCCTCCACTGTTGAACGCTTTTTTGGTGATGCAGAACACTACGCTTTAATCGCCTCTTTGCTGATTGGTAATCGTGGGCACCTGTCTGCAGATCACTGGCAGATTCTTAAGGCAACCGGCACGATTCATTTGGTCGCGATTTCCGGATTGCATTTGGGCTTGGTGGCGCTGATTTCCGGGTTGGTGATTCGTCGTTTTTTGCTGATGTTACCACCGGGATCTATCTCGGAAAGTGCCATTCGTAGCACCGTCTATTTTGCAGTGCTGATCGCGTGCTTGTTTTATGCCTTGTTGGCGGGAATGACAGTACCCACTCGACGAGCGTTGATCATGGTAGTGGTTGGCGGGTGGTTTCTTCTTAAAGCTCGGGAGGTCAGTCCCTGGTGGCCGTTCGTGATTGCCATGGCAGGCGTACTGTTACTCGATCCCTTCGCGCCCCTTGATCAGGGCTTTTGGTTGTCTTTTTCCGCAGTTGCACTGCTCATTTGGGTGTTCGCCAATCGTTTGGCAGGTATGGGCTGGCTTTCAGGGTTGTTGCTGGCCCAGTGTGCGGTGTTTGTCGGGCTATGGCCGGTTCTCCAGTCTTTTGACCAAACTCAGCCCTTAGCGGGTGTGCTGGCAAACCTGGTTGCCATTCCCTGGGTGTCGTTTGTGGTGATGCCGGTGTTATTCGCCGGAACCGTGTTGGTAATGGTGAGTGGTGGTTTCTTAACCGTTCATGTGATCCAGATCTTCGATGCCGCGCTTGGCATGCTATGGGCGTTGCTTCAGGGGGTGGCGGCTTTGCCGGTAGAACCACTGCCAAGCGCTTCGCAAACCGTATTGGTGGTTTTCGCGGTTGTTGCTTTGCTGTTGCTACGTTTTCCGAGCCGGTCGTTCCGGGCACTGAGTGTAACGGCTGTCCTGGCTTGGTTGGGGGTAGGCTGGCTGAATAACCCCGAGCCCGAGAATAGGTCCGTGGACCCACCCGAAGTTCACATTTGGGATGTCGGGCAGGGATTATCGGTATTGGTCCGTTCGGGAAAACAAGTCTTGTTGTATGACACGGGGCCCGAAGTGAAAGGCGTTTATTCTGCTGCCGAGTCGGTTTTGCTGCCGAACCTGAAGGCGCTTGGTGTGAATCGAATCGATCATCTTGTGGTGAGTCATGGTGATAGTGATCATTCGGGCGGGTTGGATCGGTTGCTGGACGAATTCTCCGTAGGAGTGATCACAACAGGCGAACCTGAAGTGGTTCAAAATAAACTGGAGGGCCAACCTGTTACGCCAATTCAGCTGTGCCCGCGTCTACCGCAGATGCTGGGATCGTTGCAGTTAAATTTCTGGCGAAGCCGGTTGCCGCGGTCGGGAAATGATGCCTCTTGTGTGCTGAGGCTGTTTCATCGCGAGTCTGGAGCGGATGTGCTTCTTGCCGGCGATATTGGTCATGAAGTGGAAGCGGAAATGTTGGCTGACCCCGGGCTGACTTGGTTGTTGGCGTTTACGGGGCACCGAATTCTGGTAGCGCCGCATCATGGCAGCAAAACATCGTCTTCGATGCAATGGGTGTCGGCAGTTAAGCCGAATCGGGTTATTTATACCGCGGGATATCGGCATCGTTACGGCCATCCGCATCAAAGTGTTGTCAGTCGGTACGAGCAAGTGGGCGCGATTCCTTTGAATACTGCGTGTTCAGGGCAGGTGTCCGTGCGTTTTGCCGCCGAGGGCCCGAAGATCATTGAATCAACGCAGCACGCACCGTTCTGGATTGCCGGCCCAGGCCTTACCCGGGATCAATGTAAAATACCGTGACATTGCAGGTGTGGCCTGCACCGGCAGCTATGCTAAAGTAGCGCGGCTTGTCATTAATCAGGGAGATCAAGCGTGTTTGAGCTGTTGAAAGCTGGTGGCATCCTGATGGTGCCTATTGTTGCCTGTTCCATTTTAGCGCTTGCGATTATTTTGGAGCGTTTCTGGTCGTTGCGTGCTTCCCGCGTGGCACCTTCCCAATCGCTTAACGAACTTTGGCGCTGGATTAAAAAGAAAGAGCTGAATGGGCGGAAGCTTAAGGCTCTGCAGGGCTCGTCCCCCATGGGCAGAGTGCTGGCAAGCGGCCTCATGAACGCTAAACATGGTCGCGAGATCATGAAAGAAAGCATTGAGCACGAAGCGAGTCAGGTTATTCACGAGCTCGAACGTTTCCTTAACCCGTTGGGAACCGTCGCAACCATTACCCCGCTGCTCGGTTTGTTGGGCACCGTCATTGGTATGATCAAGGTGTTTGCCGAAATTCAGCTGGCAGGCGTTGGCAACGCCGGCAACCTTGCCGGTGGCATTTCGGAAGCCCTGATTACTACTGCATCCGGGTTGAGCGTAGCTATCCCGGCGCTGATTGCCCATCGCTATTTTATTCGCCGGGTTGATGAGTTGGTGGTCAATATGGAGCAAGAAGCCATTAAGTTGGTTGAAGTGGTTCATGGTGATCGCGAAATCGACGTGGAAGGAGCCTGAACACCGTGAAGTTCAAGCGCCAGAGAAGCCAGGAAGTCGGGGTAGACCTGACGCCACTGATTGACGTGGTGTTCCTGCTGCTGATTTTCTTTATGGTTTCGACTACGTTCACTCGGGAAAGTCATCTTGAGGTCGAGCTGCCCGAAGCCAGTGGAGATCCTGCAGAGCCGGCTGAAGTGCGTCAGATCGACGTAGTCATTAATGCCGAGGGGCAATACATCCTGAACGATAAGACGTTGGTCAACAATCGCAGGGAGACTCTGGAAAGAGGTGTCAGCGAATTGGCTGAAGGGGATAACAGCTTGCCTTATATTATTACTGCAGACGCTCGTACACCTCATGAGTTTGTTGTTCGTGCGATGGATGTAGCCGGCCGGTTGGGTTTCTCCAAACTGAGCATCACCACCGAGCGGGAGGCTGAGTCTCAGTGAGCAGCTCAATTCCCGAACCTCTTAAAACACCGCCTACGGGCAGCTGGGCAACCTACAAGCGCTTGCTGACTTATGTGAAGCCCTTCTGGTTGGCCTTTTCATTAGCCGTTGTGGGTAATGTGCTTTACGCTGCAGCGTCCACGGGCATGGCCGCTGCCATGGAGTACGTCATCACCGCGATCGAGAACCCGACTTCGCAGAATCGTGTGATGTTGACCGCCTTGATTGTTGGGGTGTTTGCCCTTCGTGGGTTGGGCACCTTTTTCAGTCAGTACTTCATCAGTTACGTTGGCCGTAACGTGATTAACGCTCTGCGTAACGATGTGTTTGATCGAATGATGACACTGCCGTCTCGTTATTTCGACGAAAATGCCGCTGGCCGGTTAGTGTCAAAATTAACGTTCAACGTTGAGCAGGTGGCCGAAGCTGCGACCAACGCGATCACCATCACCTTGCGAGAAGGCCTGACCATCGTCGGTTTGCTCGGCTTCATGATCTACACCAACTGGAAACTCACGCTGGTCTTCCTGACGGTTGGGCCGGTAATTGGCTTTGTTGTCAGCTATGCCAGTAAGCGGTTTCGCAAGATCAGCAAGCGAATCCAGGGTTCGATGGGAGATATCACCCATGTGGCGACGGAATCGATTTCCGGATATCGCGTGGTTCGTACCTTCGGTGGTGCCGACTACGAAAGGGATCGCTTTCGACAGGTCAGTGCACGCAACCTGAAACAAAGTTTGAAAATGGCTTCCACGCAGGCCATCAGTGTTCCGGTGATTCAGGTGCTGGTTGCCATTGCAATCGCAGCACTGGTCTGGACTATGCTCGCCCCTGAAATCCGCGGTGAAATGACGACCGGTCAGTTAATAGCGTTCATTACCGCCGCTACCACCATGGCGAAGCCCATTCGCCAGGTTACGTCTATCCATTCCAAAATCCAGAAAGGTGTTGCGGCAGCCTACGACGTGTTCGAAACCATGGACGAGAAGCCGGAAAAGGATGGCGGCACCCATGCTCCTGATCGTGTAGAAGGGCGTATCGAATTTGATCAGGTATCGTTTCGTTACCGCGATCAGCTCGATAATGTTCTGGACCAGATTTCGATCGATTTACCGGCGGGCCAGAGTGTCGCTTTGGTGGGGCGCTCAGGGAGTGGTAAGTCCACTTTGGTCAGTCTGTTACCGCGGTTTTACGACTTCACCGGGGGAGACATCCGGGTTGATGGACGTTCGTTGATGGACTTCTCTCTCGAATCGCTGCGTGCCCAAATCGCTTTGGTGACCCAGAATGTGGTGTTGTTCAACGACACCATTGCAGCGAACATCGCCTATGGCGCGCTGCGGGATTGCAGCCGGGAAGAGATCCGCGAGGCCGCGGCTAAGGCTCATGCGCTAGAGTTTATTGATCGTATGCCTGAAGGTCTGGATACCGTGATCGGTGACAACGGGGTGATGTTGTCGGGCGGCCAAAGGCAACGGTTGGCTATTGCCCGGGCATTGCTTAAAAATGCGCCTATTTTGATATTGGATGAAGCCACATCGGCTTTGGACACCGAATCCGAACGCCATATTCAGCAGGCGCTCGAAACCGTTATGCAGGGGCGTACTACGTTGGTGATTGCGCACCGGCTTTCAACCATCGAAAAGGCTGACCGGATATTGGTGATGGACAACGGTCGCATCGTTGAATCTGGAACCCATGATGAATTGTTGGCCGCGGGCGGTGCCTATGCGCAACTGCACCAGGTGCAGTTCAGCGAGCATGCATGAGTAATGTAATTGATCGATTATGGTACGGCGAAAAGCGCCCTTTGAGCGTTTTGGCACCGTTCGCTTGGCTATACCGTGCAATATCGGAATCCAAGCGCCGACAGGCGTGGCAGGCTCACACTGAAAGTTTGCCGGTGCCGGTGGTTGTAGTGGGTAACATTACGGTCGGCGGTACGGGTAAGTCGCCGTTAACGGCTCGATTGGTGGAATGCATACGCCAGCAGGGTTGGCGGCCGGTTATCTTGAGCCGGGGCTATGGCGGTAAGAGTGATAACTACCCGTTACTGGTGAAGGAGGGGACTCCTGCAGGCGTTTGTGGTGACGAACCCCTTATGTTGTCCTTGGCAACGGGTTGCCCGGTGGTCGTGGATCCTCAGCGTGTTCGCGGAGCGCGTTGGGCCTTGGAGCAGGATCTGGGCAATGTGTTGATTTGCGATGACGGCCTTCAGCATTACCGCCTACCCCGAGATATAGAGTTAGCCGTGTTTGATGCTCAGCGAGGCATCGGGAATGGCGCTATTCTGCCAGTGGGGCCTTTGAGAGAGCCCGTTGACCGGCTGAATTCCGTCGATTTCGTGATACTCAATGGAGGCGAATTTCCGGTATCCGGCCAACGGATCGAAGAATTTGCCGGCACCGAACACGCAAACATTCATGCTATGTCCTTGCGACCGGCTTCGCTCGTTAATATCAACTCCGGGGAAACCCGATCGCCGGATGCCCTTAACGGGAAGCCCGTGCGCGGAGTTGCAGGCATTGGTAACCCGGGTCGTTTCTTCGACACTCTGCGACAGTTGGGAGCGCACGTGCAAGAAGAAGCGTTTCCGGATCATCATCGGTTCCGCCCTGAAGACCTGGCTTCAGGGGCTGGAGAATGGTTAGTGATGACCGCAAAAGACGCAGTGAAATGTCGCGGCTTTGCCCCCGATAACGCTTGGGTCTTGACCGTTGATGCCTGCTTGTCTGAACCTTTTGAACAACGCTTTCTGGAACGGCTCAACGAATGCGCTGAGCAGTTACAGTCTCAAATGACCGAGAGATCAAATCATGGATAAGAAACTTCTGTCTATGCTGGCATGCCCAGTGTGCAAGGGCGAGCTTAAACTGAACGACGATCGCACGGAACTCGTGTGTTACCAGGACGCCATGGCGTTTCCCATTCGGGAAGGGA
Organism: Marinobacter litoralis; assembly: GCF_003336705.1. Taxonomy (GTDB): domain Bacteria; phylum Pseudomonadota; class Gammaproteobacteria; order Pseudomonadales; family Oleiphilaceae; genus Marinobacter; species Marinobacter litoralis. The sequence continues at coordinate 796,731 of NZ_QMDL01000001.1, forward strand.
TCCCCGTCATGATCGCCGTAGAGGCGCGCACTCTGAGCACAGACGAGCGTCTGGACAAGCACTGAGTTAACCGCAAGCAGGATTGTCTGTATGTCTTTTACTGTCGTGATTCCCGCCCGCTATGCGTCCAGCCGATTGCCGGGCAAGCCGTTGGCGATGATTGCCGGCAAGCCCATGATTCAGCATGTTCATGAACGTGCTCAGGAAAGCCGGGCGGGCCGTGTCGTGGTTGCGACCGACGATGCACGTATCGAAGAAGCTTGCCTCGCGTTCGGGGCTGAAGTGGTTATGACCTCACCGAATCACGCCAGTGGTACGGACCGGCTCGAAGAAGTGGCTCGCAAACTGGAACTTGAGCCCGAGTACCGGGTTGTGAATGTTCAGGGCGATGAGCCATTGTTGCCGCCGGCTTTGATTAATCAGGTGGCTGACAATCTGGAACGTTATCCCGAGGTGGCGATCTCGACCTTGTGTGAGCGCATTCATGACGCTCATCAGGTATTTAACCCAAACGTAGTTAAAGTGGTGTTTGATGCTCGGGGCATCGCCCATTATTTCAGCCGTGCGCCGATTCCCTGGGCTCGTGACGCCTGGCCTCAAAATGCCAGTTCCGTAGAGGTCGACCTGCCGGATGGAATCGGGTACTTCCGCCACATTGGAATCTACGGTTACCGAGCCAGTGTTCTGAGCGACTTTGTTAGTTGGGCTCCGGCGCCAACGGAACAAGTAGAAGCTTTGGAGCAGTTACGGGCGCTTTATAACGGAGCCAGCATTCATGTGGATGTTGCAGAGCGGCCTCCTGCGCCTGGAGTGGATACGGAAGAAGATTTAGAGCGAATCAGAAAGTTGATGGAAGCCGGAGGGCGTGATGTCTGAATCCGTTCGGGTTCTTTTTGTCTGTTTGGGAAATATTTGTCGTTCGCCCAGTGCAGAAGGCGTGTTTCGCCAGCTCGTCAACAAGCAAGGTATGACAGACAAAGTATTTATCGATTCGTGCGGTACCGCAGATTGGCACACCGGGAAGTCGCCTGATTCCAGGTCTATCGAGGCGGCTGGGCGCAGAGGAATTGATCTTTCTGATCTCAAGGCTCGTCAGATCCAGCCGAATGACCTCGATACTTTTGATTATGTATTGGTGATGGATCGCTCGAATCTGGCTGATGTGCGAGATATTTGGCGCCAAAACGGCGGTACTGAGCCACAATTGTTCCTTGAATTTGGTCGGTCCGACGAAGTGGAAGTGCCGGATCCTTATTACGGTGGCGATCAGGGCTTTGAGCATGTTCTGGATTTGATCCAAGAGGCCAGTGAAGGGTTGCTGGATCACATTCGAGGAAGGTTGGCTTGAGCTACGGGCTGCATATCCGCGAACAGGTCAGCTTGAAAGACCTGAACACCATGGCGATTGATGTCAACGCCAAACAATTTGTGGATATCGAAAATGCCGACCAACTGGTTGAGGCGCTCGACATCGCTGCCGAGAGACAGCTGGAAACGCTGGTGTTGGGCGGTGGCAGTAACCTGGTCTTTGCCGGTGACTTTGACGGGCTGGTTCTGCACATAGCGATACGAGGCAGGCGCTGGGAGAAGATAGACGGTGATTCGGCAGTGCTGGCGTTGTCTGCAGGGGAAATCTGGCACGATGCAGTGCTTTACGCAGCTCGCTCCGGTTATCGCGGAATTGAAAATCTCGCGTTAATTCCCGGAACGGCGGGGGCTGCGCCGGTTCAGAACATTGGCGCCTACGGCGTGGAGCTGTGCGATACCCTTGAGAGCGTGACCGCGTTGGATTGTGTTTCCCGGAAGGTGGTTACGTTGGACACTGAGGCGTGTCAGTTCGCCTACCGGGACAGCTTTTTCAAGCGCAATCCGGGGCGTTATATCATTCTGGAGATTCGCCTGCGCTTGTCTCGTTCGGCTCCCCTTAAACTCGGTTATCGCGACCTTCAGGATTATCTCGGAGATACCGAAAGTATAGAGCTTACGCCTCTGGAAGTGGCTGAAGCGGTCATGGCCGTGCGCCGAAGAAAATTACCCGACCCAGACACCCTGCCCAATACCGGAAGTTTTTTTAAGAACCCGGTTATCGGCCAAGCGCAGTTTGAGCGTTTGCAAAAGTCTTTTCCGGATGTGGTGTTTTATCCACTTGCCGATGGCGTGAAATTGGCGGCTGCCTGGTTGATTGATCAGGCCGGCTGGAAAGGTTTCCGTAACGCCCGAGTGGGCATCCATAATCGACAGGCGCTGGTGCTGATTAACCACTCCCATGGCAATGGCGCGGATGTATTAGCGTTAGCCGAGGAAGTGAGGGGGTCGGTGCAGAAAAAATTCGGGGTAGGGCTGGAAGTAGAGCCTGGTATCGTCGGCTCTTACTAAACCGATGTAGATCATTCCGGGCAGCCTCTCGGGCTGCCCGGAACTGTTTTCGTCTTACAGGCCGGTTTTTGGCGAGGCCTTCATCAGCACAGGCAGTGCGTCTTCTACTGCAATATCCTGTTTATCTTCATCGCGGCGACCCTTGTACTCCAACGTGCCGGCATTCAGGCCGCGCTCGGAGATAACGAAGCGGTGCGGGATACCCATCAGCTCCATATCCGCGAACTTTACACCCGGGCGCATGTTGCGATCATCCAGCAGAACGTCATAGCCCGCTTCGCGAAGTTCGTTGTAAAGTTTTTCTCCGGCTTCGGCAACAGCCGGCGCTTTGTGCCCGTTCAGCAGCACAATCGCCACCTGGAACGGCGCAATCGCGTCGGGCCAGATGATGCCTTTGTCGTCATGGTTTTGCTCAATGGATGAGGCCACAATGCGGGAAACGCCAATGCCGTAGCAGCCCATTTCCATGACAACCGATTTGCCGTTTTCGTCCAGTACCGTGGCGTTCAGGGCCGAGCTGTATTTGTTGCCCAGCTTGAAGATGTGCCCAACTTCGATACCGCGACGAATCTCCAGCGTGCCGTTGCCGTCCGGGCTTGGGTCGCCTTCAACAACGTTCCGGATATCTTCAACGCGGCCAACCGCAACATCACGCTCCCAGTTGACGCCGGTCAGGTGGTAGTCGTCTTTGTTCGCGCCGCACACGAAGTCAGCCAGATGGGCCGCACTGCGATCAACGATGGTCGGGATCGGCAGGTTAACCGGACCAATGGAGCCGGCTTTGCAGCCAATGGCCTTCTCGATCTCTTCGTCGGTTGCCATGGTCAGTGGCTCGGCCACGCCTTGCAGGTTTTCGGCTTTGATTTCGTTTAGGGTGTGGTCGCCACGCACAATGAGGGCAACCAGGCCGGACTCGCCATTCTCGTCAGCTTCGGCTTTCACGATCAGCGTTTTTACGCTGCGCTCAGCCGGCAGGCCCAAAAATTCAGAGACGGAATCAATCGTCTTCTGATCCGGCGTGTGCACTTCTTTCATGTCTTCGGTGGCCGCAGGACGATCACCAGCCGGGGCTACCGCTTCTGCTTTCTCGATGTTGGCGGCGTAGTCACCGCCGGTGCTGAATACGATGGCATCTTCACCGGAGGAAGCAAGTACATGGAATTCGTGAGAGCTGCTGCCGCCGATGGAGCCTGAGTCCGCCTGCACCGGGCGATAATCCAGCCCCAAGCGGTCAAAGATATTGCAGTAGGTCCGATGCATGAGCTGGTAGGTGTCGTCCAGCGATGCGGCATTAATGTGGAAGGAGTAAGCGTCCTTCATGATGAATTCGCGGGCACGCATCACGCCAAAACGCGGGCGACGCTCGTCGCGGAACTTGGTTTGAATCTGATAGAAGTTGGCAGGCAATTCTTTGTAGCTTTTCAGCTCATTGCGCACCAGATCGGTAATGACTTCTTCGTGAGTAGGGCCAACGCAAAAATCACGGCCGTGTCGGTCGTGCAGGCGCAGCAATTCGCCGCCGTATTGTTCCCAGCGGCCAGACTCTTGCCAAAGCTCAGCCGGCTGAACCGCAGGCATGAGTACTTCCTGGGCTCCACTTTTGTCCATTTCTTCACGTACAATCCGTTCTACTTTACGCAAAGTTCGCAGGCCGAGTGGCAGCCATGAGTATAGGCCAGCGGCTAATTTACGGATCATACCTGCACGTAACATCAGCTGATGGCTGATAATTTCCGCGTCAGCAGGGGTCTCTTTTTGGGTGGCAATCAGATAACGGCTAGCTCGCATCGTGTCTTCCGCTTTATTGAAAAGTGGGGATTGGACTAATTGGCAGTGGCACTGGCCCGAAACTGCCTTTCATTGTCTTAAAGTGAGCGTTATTGTACGGAGCCTGCCCCATAAGGTACAGATGATGACAGACGAATCTATAAATGTAGCGCCGCGTCGTAAGCCGGTGCAGGCACGTAGCCGGGAGCGTGTAGACAGCATTCTCCGCCACGCGGCCGAGATCTTTCACGAGAATGGTGTAGATGGCACCAGTATGTCGGCCATTGCCCGGAACTCGGGGATGTCGCTGGCCTCGCTCTATCGTTATTTTCCGAACAAAGCGGCCATTGTTCACGCTCTTGCAGAAGGGCATGTCGAAAAAATGGAAACGGCGCTGCGTGAGCGCCTGCAAGAAGTCGGGTTGTCTGAAGCCGTCGATGTGCTGATCGACTTGTTTTACGAATTTTACCGGACAGAACCGGCTTATACGGCGATCTGGAGCGGCGTTGAATCGATGCCGGAGTTGCGAGATCTGGATTTGCGCGAACTCTACAGCAACGCCCGGGATTTTGACGCACGGCTCAAGCAGGAATACCCGGGCATACCTGAAGAGCGGCGTTGGACTGCTAGCCTGTTGTTGCCTCGGTCCGCTGGCTCAATTCTCAGGCTGGCAGCGACCTTGCCGGAGTCTCAGGGCGCATTGTTGGCAACCGAGCTTAAGTGTATGGCCCGTGCCTATCTGATGGAGCTGATTCGTCAGGACAAGTAGCCCAAGGGCAGGGCTGTGCTGTCGATGACTCTCCGTAATACAAAGCTCGAGTGGACACCGCTGACCCCGGGGATACGGGTAATGCGGTTCAACAGGAACTGGTGGTAGTGGTCCATATCGGGTACCACGACCTTCAGCATGTAATCCGCGCTTTGCCCGGTAATCAAGTAGCATTCCTGTACTTCGGGGTAGTTCGAGATTTGTTCCTCGAAGTCTGCAAACCGTTCCGGGGTGTGCCGGTCCATACCGATCAGAATGATAGCAGTCAGGGATAATCCCAATTTTTTATGGTCAAGAATCGTGGCGGTTCTGACAATGATGCCCGCCTCTTCCAGCGATCGTACCCGCCGCAGGCAAGGTGAGGGCGATAAACCGACCTTTTCGGCAAGCTGCTGATTGGTCAACGACCCATTCTTCTGCAACTGCTCCAGAATTTTTCGGTCTGTTTTGTCGATTTTAGCTAATGCTTTGTCATTGCCCGACATAATATTTCACCATCCTGTTCATATTGACAATATTGTGCCACAAATTCAGCAAGTGAAGATAAAATTCGCAATCGCATAGCGCTTTAAACGGGTTAAACTGGCGCTATCTCTTCGATCAGTGAAAGGAACTGTCAGTCATGGCTTTTGATCATCGGAAATACGCACCCTTCAAGCCCGTTGCCAAAAAAGATCGCCGTTGGCCGGATGCCGTTATTGAAAAGGCGCCCACCTGGTGTGCTGTGGATCTCCGGGACGGTAACCAATCTCTGATCAAACCGATGTCGGTTGCTCAAAAACAGCGACTGTTTGATTTGCTGGTGAAGCTGGGTTTTAAGGAAATTGAAATAGGTTTCCCTGCAGCGAGTCAGCCGGATTTCGATTTTTGCCGGAAGCTTATTGAAGAGAACCGTATTCCGGACGATGTCACTATCCAGGTGCTGACCCAGGCCCGTGCTGAATTAATCGAGCGTACCTACGAGGCGCTTGATGGCGCAAAGAAAGCGATTGTGCATGTCTACAACTCGACTTCTACGGTGCAGCGTGAGCAAGTGTTCGGGCTGGATCGTGAGGGTATCTGCGATATTGCCCGCAACGGGGCAACGCTGGTGAAAGAGATTGCGAGCCGGTATCCGGATACCGAGTGGACGTTCCAGTATTCCCCGGAAAGCTTCACCGGTACTGAATTGGATTTCGCAGCGGACGTTATTGATGCGGTCACCGGAGTGTGGCGGCCGGATCAGGGTCAGCCAGTGATCATTAATTTGCCTGCAACCGTAGAAATGTCCACGCCGAACGTTTTTGCGGATCAGGTGGAATGGATTTGTGAAAAGATCCAATACCGGGATGCTTTGAGTATCAGTGTTCACACCCATAACGATCGCGGGTGTGGGGTGGCGGCAGCCGAATTGGCGGTGATGGCCGGAGCTGATCGAGTTGAAGGCACCTTGATGGGTAACGGTGAGCGCACGGGCAATATGGATTTGGTCACAATGGCCATGAATTTATACTCTCAAGGTGTTGATCCTGAATTGGATTTGTCGGGCATGGCTGAAATCACCGAGGTGGTGGAAGCTTGCACGGAGATCTCGACTCATCCTCGCCATCCGTATGCTGGTGAATTGGTCTTTACTGCGTTTTCCGGCAGCCATCAGGACGCGATCCGAAAATGTCTGGCGCGCCGCAAGGACGGCGATGTCTGGAACGTTGCCTATTTGCCCATCGACCCTTCAGACCTGGGGCGGCGGTACGAAGAGGTGGTTAGGATCAACAGCCAGTCTGGCAAGGGTGGCGTAGCGTACGTGCTCGAACGGGATTACGACATCAGCCTGCCTCGTTGGCTGCAGATCGAGTTCAGTAAGGTGGTTCAATCGGAAGCCGAAACCAACGGTGGCGAGATTGACTCACACACCATTCACCATCTCTTTGAAGAGCGGTACCTGAAGGTGGCGAAAGACTGGACGCTGCGCACCTACAACCTGCATCGTGATGACGATGGTGTCCGAGCTGATGTGGTCGTAGGCGCTGATGACACCTCGGTGACCTTGGAGGGGCGCGGTTTGGGCGCAGTCGAGGCTGTATCCGATGCGTTAACCCGCCGGTTTGGCGTATCCATCGCGGTAGAGGCATACGATGAGTTTGCATTGGGTGAGGGTACTAAGGCTAATGCTTTGGCGTGTATCCGCCTGAACGCTAATGGCAGGCTTTGCAGTGCGGCGGCATTGGCTGAAGATACGACATCTGCGACCTTGCAGGCTTTGTTCTCGGCTGTAGCTCAGGAAGTTGGCGAACAGATGCCGGAAATTATGGATAGCTCGGAGTCGGTCTCGGCCTGACGTTCGCCAGTTAACCTAAAACGAAACTAAAACAGCCGGCACGAATGCCGGCTGTTTTTTTCCCGTCTGCCCGTGAGGGGCATCAGGCAATGAACATAAGCCCGTTATAGTGGCGTTACGTTCTCTGCCTGCGGGCCTTTCGGGCCCTGAGTAACGGTGAACTGCACCTGCTGGCCTTCTGCCAGAGTGCGGAAACCACCGGAGTTGATTGCGCTGTAGTGAACGAAAACGTCACTGCCGCCTTCCTGCTCAATAAAGCCAAAGCCTTTAGCTTCGTTAAACCATTTGACCTGGCCAGTTTTTGTATCAGACATTGATCTTTCCTGTACTTACAAAAAGGTTTGCCCTCACGGGACCATGCATGCTGAATAATTCGGGGCGTTCTGATGAAAGGGACAACGAAAAGCCGGGGCAGGACGTTGGAGCACATTCGCCAAATACCGCTGCAGAATTACACAGCAATTTCAGTATAGACCGACTTTGCAGTCCGTCAATTATTTATGTGTTGCTTTTTTAAAAAAATTTTTGATAAAAAACAGTTGCTTACATTTGTTGCTGGCGCGGCGGGCTACCCCTGGCGAGGTAGCCTCGAATCTTTTACCCGAAGCCGGTTCTGGATGATCAGCGCCTGAGTGCTTCGCTGATTTCGTCCAGAATGGCTGGATCGTCTATCGTGCTTGGCACGCTGTACGATTCGTGATCGGCGATCTGGCGAATGACCCGTCGAAGAATTTTTCCGGATCGGGTTTTCGGTAGACGCTCGACCACAATGGCGCGCCGGAAACAGGCGATTGCGCCAATTTTTTCTCTCACCATCTCGATAAGCTCTTCTTCAAGCTCGTCCGGGTCGATGGTCGCACCGTCTTTAATTAGCACCAAGCCAATGGGCAGCTGACCTTTGAGGTCGTCATGGGCCCCAACAACGCAGCATTCTGCGATGGCTGGGTGGGACGCAACCACCTCTTCCATCTCGCCGGTTGAAAGACGGTGCCCGGCTACGTTGATGACATCATCGGTTCTCCCCATGATGAAGACGTAACCGTCCTCGTCAACGTAGCCGCCATCACCGGAGCTGTAATAGCCCGGAATTGGGCGTAGGTAACTGTTAAGAAAGCGTTCGTCGTCGCCCCATACGGTCATCAGGCAGCCGGGTGGCAAAGGAAGTTTGATCGCAATCTGGCCTTGCTCGCCATTAGGAACGGTGGAGCCGTTCATTCTGACCACCCGAACGTCGTAGCCGGGTGACGGCACCGTTGAAGAGCCGGGTTTTGTGGCCATCATTTCGATTCCCGCCGGGTTACAGCATATTGCCCAACCGGTCTCGGTCTGCCACCAGTGATCGAGAATCGGAAGGTTGGTGTTCTCCTTCAGCCATTCGTAGGTTGGCGGATCCAGACGTTCACCGGCCAGATAGATTCGTTTCAATGACGATGTGTCGTATTTACTGAATTGCGCGGCCTCGGGGTCTTCCTTGCGCACAGCGCGAAATGCGGTGGGGGCGGTGAACAGGATGTCTACCTTGTGGTCTTGAATTACCCGCCAGAAGGCTCCGGCATCAGGCGTTTTTATGGGTTTGCCTTCGTAAAGTACTGTGGTGCAACCAGCAAAGAGAGGGCCGTAAACAATATAGCTGTGCCCGACTACCCAGCCAACATCCGAGGCTGCCCAATACACATCGCCGGGTTTCGCATCGTAGACCAGGTTCATGCTGTACTTGAGCGCAACGGCGTGGCCTCCGTTATCCCTAACCACACCTTTCGGTTTGCCGGTGGTGCCAGACGTGTAAAGGATATAGAGCGGATCGGTTGCTTTTACCGGCACGGGTTCGGCGGGTGTGGCGTTTGCGCACAGATCGTTCCAGTCATGATCCCGGCTCGCTTGCAGGGTGGCTTTAGCCTGGGGGCGTTGGTACACCACGCATATCTCGGGCTTATGGTTCGACTGCTCGATAGCTTTTTCGACCAAAGGTTTGTATTCGATTACGGTGCTGATTTCGATGCCGCACGAAGCGGTGATGAGTGCTTTGGGGGTGGCATCATCGATGCGCACGGCCAGTTCGTGAGCGGCAAACCCGCCGAACACCACCGAGTGGATCGCGCCAAGGCGTGCGCAGGCCAGCATGGCGATCGCGGCTTGCGGGATCATGGGCATATAAATAATGACCCGGTCACCTTTTTGTATGCCTTGCTGTTTAAGCGCGCCCGCAAACAGTGCGACTTCGTCTCGTAATTGGTTGTAGGTGTATGTTTGCTGGGTGTTGGTTACCGGCGAGTCGTAAATCAGGGCGGCCTGATCGCCTCGGCCGGCGCGAATGTTGGCATCCAGTGCAACGTCGCTGGTGTTCAGTGTGCCGTCTGGGAACCATTCGCCATGACCGTTATCGAGTGGCCGCCAGATGGTGTCGGGTGTCGAGCTCCAGTCGATGTTCAGGGCTTGTTCGCGCCAGAAATCGTCACGCTGATCGATGGAACGGCGAAATGCGGAGTTGTAGCTCATAGGCTCCACCTCAGTTGAGTGGTTTTTATTCTATGTTTGGTTTCCTCAACTGTAGGAGTTTTGCGGGGCTGAGCTAGTAGACCATAGGCGTAGTGATCGGTGCGGGGCCGATTTACGATGTTTCAATCTCTGTCACGTTTGCGGAAATATATCCTTGGCCGAGCTGAGTGCGAATGGTGTCGCCTTTTGTGAGTTGGTTTGCGTTTCGAACGATGTCGCCGTTTTCGTTTTTGACAATGGCGTAACCCCGCCCGAGCGTAGCAAGGGGGCTGACAACATTCAGGGTCTGAGCCTGAAACTGGAGCTTGTCTTGTTGCTGCCTCAGGTTGTGTTGTATCGCCGCTTGCATGCGTTCACTCAGTCTAACCACCTGCTCGTGTGTGCTGGTGATAAGCTTTTGGGGAGATTGGGTTCCCAGTCTCTGTTTCAGATGGCCGGTTGCGAGTAACTGGTGTTCCAGTTTTTGCCGCATGGCCTTATTCAGGCGCATGTCGAGTTCGTCCATACGCTGAGCTTTATCTTGCAATTCCCGGCGCGGGTCCCGCAGTCGTGCGCTCAGGTGACCAAGCTGGTTATCCAGTCGTTTAAATAAGCGTTGGGCAGAGTGTCCCAAGCGAACTCGTTGCTCGTTCAGGCGGCGCAGCCAGTCTTGTTGATCCGGAGAGATTTTCTCGGCAGCCGCCGAGGGGGTCGGGGCCCGTAAATCAGCGACAAAGTCTGCAATGGTGACGTCAACTTCGTGGCCAACGGCGCTGACCGTGGGGATAGGGCAGCCGGCTATTGCTCTGGCTACCGCTTCCTCATTGAAACACCACAAATCTTCGAGTGAACCGCCGCCTCGACCAATGATCAAAACATCCGCCACGTTGTGTTGTTGCGCTCGCGCAATGGCGTTCACGATTTCGCTGGTGGCCGCTTTGCCCTGAACGGCGGTCGGGTAGAGCGTGACAGGAATCGCGGGGCACCGCCGGGCGAGCACGGTCAGGATGTCGTGAATCGCAGCGCCCGTGGGCGAGGTGACCACGCCAATGTGTCTGGGTGTGGCAGGGAGTGGTTTTTTGCGCGTTGGTTCGAACAACCCTTCGGCCTGAAGCTTGGCTTTGAGCGCTTCGAACGCTTGCTGTAGAGCGCCGAGGCCGGCGGGTTCCAGGTGCTCGACAATGACCTGAAAGTCACCGCGGTTTTCGTACAGGGTGACCTTGCCCCGAATACGTATTTGGTCGCCTTCACGGGGCGGGGTGCGGATCCGCTGATTGGCACCTCGGAACATGGCGCAGCGGATCTGGCATTTTTGATCTTTTAAGGAGAAATACCAATGCCCCGAAGACGGCCGGGATAGCCCTGATATTTCGCCTTCCACCCATACCTGCATAAAGCTGGTTTCCAGCAGGCGGCGAGCCTGACGGTTGAGTTCACTGACGCTCAAAGCATGGGGGCGGGTGTCCGGGTAGGCGGGGGTCAAAGTCGGGCTCCGTGGATTTTATACGCAATAGCCGAGAAGGTGACGGGTAAAAATAACGGAAATTCAGAAAGATGCAACCTGATGGTAAGAACCCCGTGGTTTACTGTGTTCTGTCACCACTTTATAATAGATCGATTAAGGATTTTGCTCTGTTACATCGCTTCAGATGTAGCTTAGTAACTCCCAACTTAGCATGATCAAAAGGCGGACCCAAATGCTGCGTATTGCCGAAGAAGCCCTCACGTTTGACGACGTTCTGCTTGTGCCCGGATATTCCGAAGTGCTTCCTCACCAGGTTGACCTGAAAACTCAGTTGACCAAGGGAATCACTCTGAACATTCCATTGATATCTGCCGCTATGGATACGGTCACCGACGCCGAGCTGGCGGTCGCGATGGCCCAGGAAGGCGGTATCGGTATCATGCATAAGAACATGACGGTGGAGCAGCAGGCCGCTGAAGTGCGCAGAGTTAAGAAGCACGAAAGTGGTGTGGTGAAAGATCCCATTACTGTTACCCCGGATACCACCGTTCGCGAGCTGGTTGATATCACCATGGCTAACAACATTTCCGGTTTGCCGGTGGTTGATGGTGACGAATTGGTGGGTATTGTTACGGGCCGTGATATCCGGTTTGAAAGCCGGATGGACACCCCGGTTCGAGATATTATGACCGGAAAAGAAAATCTGGTGACGGTCAAAGAAGGTGCCAACCTCGATGAGGTTAAAGAGCTGCTTCACAAACACCGTATCGAGAAGATTCTGGTTGTTAACGACAGTTTCGAGCTGCGCGGCCTGATTACAGTTAAAGACATCCAGAAAGCCAAAGATTACCCGATGGCCTGTAAAGACGATCAGGGTCGGTTGCGGGTAGGTGCTGCTGTGGGCACTGGCGGTGACACGGAAGCACGTGTACAAGCGTTGGTGGAAGCTGGCGTCGATGTGATTGTAGTGGATACCGCGCACGGCCACTCCAAGGGCGTGATTGAACGTGTTCGTTGGGTTAAGGAAAGTTATCCGCAGCTGCAAGTGATTGGCGGTAACATCGCGACTTCTGACGCGGCCATTGCGTTGGTAGAGGCCGGCGCCGATGCCGTTAAAGTTGGTATTGGCCCCGGATCAATTTGTACAACGCGCATTGTCGCGGGCATCGGTGTACCCCAGATTTCAGCGGTATCAAATGTTGCTGCCGCTCTTAAGGACCGCGGCGTTCCGGTGATCGCGGATGGTGGCGTGCGCTTCTCAGGTGATATTGCCAAAGCGGTTGCAGCGGGCGCTAACTGCGTCATGATCGGTAGTCTGCTGGCGGGTACCGATGAGGCACCGGGTGAGATCGAATTGTTCCAGGGCCGTAGCTACAAAGCCTACCGTGGCATGGGCTCCCTTGGCGCAATGGGGCAGGGCTCCAGTGATCGTTACTTCCAGGATGCCAGTAAAGGTATTGAGAAACTGGTGCCGGAAGGTATTGAAGGCCGCGTTGCCTGCAAAGGCCCTATGCGCAACATCATTCACCAGCTGATTGGTGGTTTGCGTGCTTCTATGGGGTATACCGGAAGCGCGAACATCGAAGAAATGCGCACTAAACCGGAATTTGTCCGTATTACCAATGCGGGTATGCGTGAGAGCCACGTCCATGACGTGACCATCACCAAAGAAGCTCCAAACTACCGCATCGGTTAATTATTGCTTGATTTGACACAGCCCGGTTTCCGGGCTGTGTTGTTTCTCTTCAGCCCGAGGACTCCATGGCTCAGAACATTCACGACCACCGTATCCTGATTCTCGATTTCGGTTCCCAGTACACCCAATTGATTGCTCGCCGTGTGCGGGAAATTGGCGTGTATTGCGAAGTTAAAGCCTTTGATATCACCGACGAAGAACTCAACGAGTTCAACCCCAAAGGCATCATTTTAGCGGGTGGGCCGGAATCGGTTACCGAATTGGGTGGGCCGCGAGCGCCAGAGAGCCTGTTCGATAAAGGTATTCCGGTGCTGGGTATTTGCTACGGCATGCAAACCATGGCGGAGCAACTGGGCGGCCGTGTCGCCAGCTCGGAGAAACGCGAATTCGGCTATGCACAAGTCAAAGTGCGCGCCAAAGGGCCATTGTTGAACGATATTACCGATCACCTGACACCTGCCGGCGATTCTTTGCTGGATGTGTGGATGAGTCACGGCGATAAAGTGGTAGCGATGCCTGAAGGGTTCGAACTACTGGCTTCTACCGAAAGCGCTCCGATCGCCGCGATGCAGGACCTGTCCCGCAACCTGTTCGGTGTGCAGTTCCACCCCGAGGTCACTCATACGCTTCAGGGTAAACGGATTCTTGAGCACTTTGTTCTGAATATCTGTGGCTGTGAAGCCTTGTGGACTCCGGCCAAAATCGTAGACGATGCGGTGCGCCAGATCCGTGAGCAGGTGGGCACTGATAAAGTACTGCTTGGTCTGTCTGGCGGTGTTGATTCGTCGGTAACCGCGGCGCTGTTGCACAAGGCCATCGGCGATCAGCTGACCTGCGTGTTCGTGGACAATGGCCTGTTGCGCCTGAACGAAGGTGATCAGGTAATGGATATGTTCGGCAGCAGCATGGGGGTGAAAGTCATCCGCGCTGATGCAGAAGATCTATTCCTGTCGAAGTTGAAGGGTGTCAGCGATCCCGAGCAAAAGCGGAAAGTCATCGGTAACACGTTTATTGAAGTGTTCGATGAAGAGGCAGCCAAGATCAAAGATGTGAACTGGCTGGCTCAGGGCACGATTTACCCAGACGTGATTGAATCAGCTGCGTCGAAGACGGGTAAGGCACATGTGATCAAGTCCCACCACAACGTGGGCGGTTTGCCAGAAACCATGAAGATGAAACTGGTTGAGCCACTGCGTGAGTTGTTCAAAGACGAAGTGCGGAGAATCGGTCTTGAGTTAGGCTTGCCCTACGACATGGTCTACCGTCATCCGTTCCCGGGGCCAGGCCTGGGTGTTCGTATTCTGGGTGAAGTGAAGAAAGAATACGCCGACATCTTGCGTCACGCCGATGCCATCTTCCTGGAAGAATTGCACCGTGCTGATCTGTACCACAAAACCAGTCAGGCGTTCGCTGTCTTCCTGCCGGTTAAATCTGTCGGTGTTGTGGGTGATGCTCGCCGGTATGAATGGGTTGTGGCACTGCGTGCTGTTGAAACCATCGACTTCATGACCGCTCGTTGGGCGCACCTGCCGTACGAGCTGTTGGAGACCGTTTCTAACCGGATCATCAATGAAATCAGTGGTATTTCAAGGGTGACCTACGACGTGTCGTCCAAGCCGCCTGCGACGATTGAGTGGGAGTGATTGGTTAGCAAATGAATGCCGGAAGATGTTGAATGATGTGTCCAATTATTTTACAAGCTTCCGGTGCAGTTGCTCTTAGTGGCTGCTAACGAGTTGAATTCCGGATTTTTTTCAATTTAGGCACAGGAAGTGCCTATTGGGAGCGAGCAGTACTCATACCATGAAATTGGGGAAACCCAGGGAGCTTCTATGCGACACTTTAAACTCGCTCTAGTACTTTTCGTTTCGATGTGTTTGCCGGGTCTGGCAAACGCTGCACTCATATCGGCTGGCTTTCAGGTAAATCTTAACGATTCAGACCCGGGGCTGGTCGTTGATTCTGCAGACATTGCCGCAAATCCGTTCTCCTTCACGTTAAACGAGGGCGATAGCACAACGTTCAAGTTGTTTAAAATTTGGACGGATGAGACTGCAGTCAACGGTGATGATCAGGTCGCAAAAGCTATCTCAGTTGATTTTAACTTTACCTCGCCAGCGCTGGTGTCTGGTTCAGCAAACGGAAATACCATCGGTAAAAAGTGGATTGGTGGACTTTTCCAGGGCGGGTATCTGTCATGGGGCGCGCCGCTGCAATTGGTGTTTGGAGCGCTCGGAGATGGCCTGTTAGAGGTAAGTCTATCTGATACGAAGTTCAATAAAGGATTGTTCGGAATTAACGACGGAGAAAAGTATGGTGCAAAGGTTAAAGCTACCATCACTCTTGTTCGCAACGCGAGTCAGGTACCAGAGCCGGGCACTTTGGGGCTGTTAGCCGCGGGCCTTCTAGGCTTCGGGCTGCGTGCCCGTCGTCGTTTGGTAAGCTGAAAGCCATTCAGTAATATTCAATGAGTGCTGTAACGGGGCCAGATGAAAGTCTGGCCCCGTTTTTTTATGCCTAGGAATCGTATGAGAGAGTGGTAAGGCGCTAAGACCTCGGATTGTGACGGTAAATTCACGCATTTGAACAGTATTCCTGCAACTTAAATCCTCGATGCTACACTTTTCTTGATGCTTCCTGTTTATAGGGTTGTTCTCCTCTGCGAACGGCTTGGGAGCAGGGTGTAGCGAGGAGTGAGCTGTTGTGTTGAAGCTACAATGGCGGCGGGGCTTAGGTTGTAGAGTTTGATCAATAACAAAAGAGTGGGGATATGGAAAATCATCACGAAGATACAAGGGACGCTGTACGTCAGCTATTTGATAGCGTTGATGCGATTTCCGTTCAAGGGTACGACCAAGAGCGGAGAGTTGTTTATTGGAACATAGGTAGTGAAAAACTATACGGCTATACCGCCGCAGAAGCGATAGGGCAAAAACTGGAAGACTTGATTATCCCTGACCATCTGCGCGAAGGCGTTGTGTCGTCGCATCATAATTGGGTCGTTAACGGTGTTGAAATACCAGCGGCCGAGCTTGTCTTGCGGAGTAAGAGTGGCCGGGATGTCAGCGTTTATTCAAGCCATGTCATGTTCCGGAACGCGCGTGACGAGTGCGAAATGTATTGCATTGATGTGGATTTGGGTGATGTAAAAAAAGCTCAGTCACAAGCTGTTTCGAAGGAAGAGCTGCTAAAGGGTGTGTTTGAATCGCTTCCCGATTTGTTTTTCCTGGTGACGGAAGACGGACGTATCATTGAATGTCACGCAGGCGACAGTCGGAAGCTGTATGTTCAGTATGACAATATACTGGGCGAAAATATGGCTGATTTTTTGCCGGAAGAAGTGGCGGCCAAGTTCCGTAATTACTTCGAAAAAGCGATGCGGGAAGGTGGAGTACTTAGCTTTGAATATTGTTTAGATCTTCCCATCGGCAAAGCGTATTTCGAGGCAAGAATCAGCCATTTGGCAGGTCAAAAACAGCTCGTGATCATCGCTCGGGATATCACAGAAGCCCATGAGACCGCGGAGCTCATTCGGAAGCAGGCGTATTTCGATTCTTTGACTTCCATTCCGAACCGTTTTTTATCGCTGGATCGCTTGTCGCAAATGGTCAAAGAGCTGGAGCGAAGCGGTGAAAAAGCTGCAGTGGTTTTCCTGGATGTTGACGATTTTAAAAAGATAAATGACTCGTTAGGTCATGACGTAGGAGACAAGGTCCTCATTGAGGCAGCCAACAGGCTGAGTTCGACCGTTCGAGATTCGGATACCGTGGGCCGATTGGGTGGCGACGAATTCATTGTGCTGTTGGGGTCTCTGGCTGAAAGCTATGATGCGGTTGATATTGTAGAGAAACTGCTCGATGTCTTCAGGGAGCCTTTCAGGATTGACGGAAGGGAGCTGATACTGACTACGAGCATTGGTGTGGCTGTCTATCCGGATAACGGTACAAGCGCCTCTGACCTACTGCGAAATGCAGATGCCGCAATGTATCAATCCAAAGAGCAGGGCCGGAACACTTATTCGTTTTTCACTAAGCAAATGAATGAGATGATTTTGCGCAGGCTGGAAATCGAAGAACAGCTTTACGGTGCGCTGGAGCGTAACGAATTCGAGGTCTACTATCAGCCGAAAATTAATTTGAAAGACCGAAAAGTTATGGGCGCTGAAGCTCTGCTGCGCTGGCATAACCCGTTGGTGGGACAGGTTGCACCTGATGAATTTATACCCATTGCCGAGCATACCGGCTTGATCGAACCCATTGGCAAGTATGTGCTCGCTCAAGCTTTGGCGTTTTTAAACGAATGGAGTCAGGCGCATCGGCAGGATTACACCATGGCGGTCAATCTTTCGCCGAGGCAGTTCAGAGATCAGGGCTTCGTTGAGTTTGTCAAAGAGTGCCTTGGTTCATGCGATGTTACACCGGAGCGCTTGGAGTTTGAAATTACCGAAGGTGTTTTAATGATAGGGCAGTCCTGCGTGGATGAAGTTCTATCTGCCTTAAACGCTTTAGGGGTGAAATTGTCGATGGATGATTTCGGAACCGGGTATTCATCGTTGAGCTATCTCAGGCAGTACAACTTCGATCTCCTGAAGGTAGACCGCAGTTTTGTCAGTGGTATCACGGCGAACCAAGAGGATCGAGACCTTGTAACGGCGACCATAGCGATGGCGCACAGCTTACACCTGGATGTCGTTGCTGAAGGCGTCGAAACAGGTGAACAGCTTAAGTTACTGAATGAGTTGGGCTGTGATGTGGCGCAGGGATACTATTTCAGCAAACCCATCCCCGCACTTGAGATGAAAGCGTTCAAATTGAAGGAGCGCTTCGAGGTCGAATGCTGAATCGGTGGGCGGGGCGATTTTTTGTGACCGAGCCTTGTTTATGATCCAGGGTTTGAAGAGGGTTTGGCGCGCCACGGTTGGTTGAGAGACGGAATGGTGGTATTTTCCGCGTTGTTGAAGAGCCCGCTATTGCGATTGTTAAGCCCTTATCAGACGAACCTCGTTTATGCCCGAAGTACACGCCCTTGATAAATACTGGATGGCTCGCGCTTTGTCGTTAGCTGCTCAAGCCGCAGAGGTCGATGAAGTTCCGGTCGGTGCGATTGTCGTTCGCGATGGTCGTGAGTTAGGGGTGGGTTATAATGCGCCGATTACCGGGTGCGATCCGACAGCCCACGCAGAAGTGCGTGCCTTGCGCGATGCCGCAGCCAGAGCTGGAAACTATCGGCTGAGTGGAGCAACGCTTTACGTTACGCTAGAGCCCTGTACCATGTGTGTAGGGGCTATTGTTCATAGCCGTGTAAGCCGCATTGTTTACGGTGCACTAGAGCCCAAAGCGGGTGCCGTCGAATCAGCACGGCGCACCCTTGAGGAGCCTTTTCTCAACTGGCAAGTCGAGACGGTCGGTGGGGTTCTTGCCGATGAATGCGGGCAAATTATCAGTGACTTTTTCAGCCGCCGGCGAGATGAAATCCGTCGTCAGCGTAAACAACATTCAGGGAAGGAGTAATTTCACGTGAAAGTACTTGTGACTGGCGGTGCCGGCTATATCGGCAGCCACGCTGTCCGTCAGTTGGCCGAAGCCGGTCATGACATTGTGGTGTTTGATAACCTGTCCACAGGGTACCGTTGGGCGGTAACGGCAGGTGAACTGGTGGTGGGAGATCTCTGCGACGAGGCAGCCATTGAAGCGCTGTTTGCCGCCCACGATTTCGAGGCCGTTTTGCATTTTGCCGCGAATATTGTGGTGCCGGAGTCCGTTAGCAATCCTCTGAAGTACTACAGCAACAATACTCGCAATACCCTGAATCTACTCAAAGCGATTGAGCGCCATAAAACACCTTATATGGTGTTTTCGTCCACCGCAGCAGTATATGGAATGCCTGAGCAAACCGTACTGACCGAGGACATGCCGTTGGCTCCGATCAATCCGTATGGCGCATCAAAAATGATGAGCGAGCGGATGATTATGGATCTGGCCGCAGCGTCTAGCCTTAGTTACGTGGTGTTGCGCTACTTCAACGTTGCGGGAGCCAATCCGGACGGTCTTTTGGGGCAGGCGACGCCTGAAGCAACGCACCTCATTAAAGTGGCCTGTGAGTGTGTGACCGGCCAGCGCGAAGGCATGAGCGTGTTCGGAACAGACTACGAAACCCGCGACGGAACCTGTGTTCGTGACTACATCCACGTTGAAGATCTGGCTAAGGCTCATGTGATGGCGCTGGGTTACATGGCAGGTGGCGGCGATTCTCAGGTACTTAATTGTGGCTATGGCAGCGGGTTTACGGTTAACGAAGTGATTGATGTGGTTAAAGAGGAATCGGGCGTTGATTTTCCGGTTGAAACCACTGGCCGGCGACCCGGCGACCCGGCAGCGCTCATGGCCGATAACGCCAGAATCAAACAAGTACTAGGTTGGCAGCCCGATTACGATAATCTTAATACGATAGTGCGCACCGCCTTGGCGTGGGAAAAGATCTGGCTTGAGAAAAAAGCTGCGAAGTAACGCTTTAATTCATTGTTTTCGAGAAAGAATTCATGAAAATTACGATTTTTGGAACAGGTTATGTTGGCCTCGTGACCGGCGCTTGTCTGGCGGATGTGGGGCACGACGTGCTGTGCATGGATGTGGACGAGGGCAAAATTAATAAGCTGAAAAACGGCCAGATTCCTATCTACGAGCCGGGCCTGGAGTCGATCGTCAAGCACACGTTCGAAGCCGGCCGCTTATCCTTTACCACCGATGTTGAAGATGCGGTTAAGCACGGTACTTTGCAGTTCATCGCGGTCGGAACACCGCCGGATGAAGACGGTTCGGCCGACCTGCAGTACGTATTGGCCGTGGCGAAATCCATCGGCCAATACATGGACGGGTACAAAGTCGTGGTTGATAAGTCCACGGTGCCCGTAGGCACTGGTGACAAGGTCAAGTCTGCCGTGCGCGCGCAATTGGATAAGCGCGGTCTTGAGCTGGAGTTCGATGTGGTCTCCAACCCCGAATTCTTGAAAGAAGGGGCGGCCATTAATGATTTCATGAAGCCCGACCGAATTGTGATTGGTACCGATAGCGAGCAAGCGGCCGATTTGCTTCGGGAAGTGTATTACCCGTTCAACCGGAATCGTGATCGCATGATCTTTATGGATATCCGTTCGGCGGAGTTGACCAAGTACGCTGCAAACTCCATGTTGGCCACAAAAATCAGTTTCATGAACGAGATGTCCAACCTGGCTGAGCGTTTGGGTGCGGATATCGAAGCGGTGCGCCGTGGGATCGGGTCAGATCCTCGTATCGGGTATCACTTCATTTACCCCGGCTGTGGCTATGGTGGATCCTGCTTCCCGAAAGACGTTCAAGCTCTGACCCGCACCGCTCGTGATTGCGATTACGACGCCAAGCTGTTGAACGCGGTTGAAGCGGTGAACTATGCTCAAAAACACGTGCTGTTCGATAAGATCAGTCACTACTTCCAGGGAAATCTGGAAGGCAAAGTAGTCGCTCTTTGGGGTTTGGCGTTCAAACCGAACACCGATGACATGCGTGAAGCCTCATCCAGAATGTTGATGGAAAGCTTGTGGAAGGCTGGGGCAAAGGTTCAGGCTTTCGATCCAGAAGCGATGAATGAAACCCAGCGCATTTATGGCGACCATGACGGCCTGACCTTGTGCGGCACCAAAGAACAGGCGTTGAAAGGGGCAGATGTGTTGGTCATCTGCACAGAATGGAAAGAGTTCCGTTCCCCGGACTTTGATGCCATTGCCGGCACTTTGAAAGAGCCAGCGGTGTTTGACGGTCGAAACCTGTATGAGCCGGAAATGCTGGAGCGCTATGGTCTGACCTATTACGCCATCGGGCGCGGTCAAAACCAGTTTCATTCGGCGGGCTGATTAAGGGCAAACCATGTTTGAGCTCCACGAACGACTAGCGGCCGACACCCATAGCTTGGGCCAGTCCGCATTGTGCGAAGTGCGGTTAATGAACGATCGTACCTGGCCGTGGATTATTCTGGTGCCGGCGGTGTCCGGTGTCCGGGAAATCTATCAGCTTACGGCTGACCAACAGATGCAACTGCTGAAAGAATCGTCGGCATTGAGCAAAGGGATGATGGAGCTCTTCGAAGGCGACAAGATGAATGTTGCTGCACTGGGTAATATGGTGCCGCAACTGCATCTTCATCATATTGTCCGGTTTCAGGATGATCCGGCTTGGCCGGGGCCGGTCTGGGGCACGCAGGCGCCTGTGCCCTACAGCGATGAAGAGCTGGAGCGTGTCATTGAAAAGCTTCAGCCAGTGCTCGAATCGTTGGCTTTGCCCAGTATCTGATTATTCCCGACCCTGTTGCCATTGAGCCAGGGTCTGGGACCCCACCAAAATCATCCGCAGTTCGATTTTCAGTTTTGCTTTTAGCTCTTCCCGCTCTTTGGGGGTGGCATCCAAGGCTTCTGCACCTTGATTGAACACCAAAGTGACCATGGCTTCGGCTACCGTCCGGGCATCTGAAATGGGCTTGTTTTGTTCTTCAGCGAAACGGCGCAGGTCGGCGGCCAACTCCGTGACAAAGTGCTCGATCTCGGCTCTTACGGCAGTTCTGAACGGCTTGGATACACCCGTGCGTTCGCGCAACATCAAACGAAACAGGTTGGCGTTGTTGCCAAGGTACTCCATAAAGGTATCCACCGACGTGGAGATGGCACTGCCATCCCGCACGATGCGCTTCCGCGCTTGGCGCATCAGTTGCCGAAGCGCAACGCCGCCTTCATCGACGAGTGCCAGGCCCAACTCGTCCAGTTCCGAGAAGTGCCGGTAAAACGAGGTGGGGGCAATGCCCGCTTCGCGGGCCACTTCGCGCAAACTCAAACTGCCGAAGCCCCGGTCTGCACTCAGTTGGGCCAGGGCGGCGTCCATCAGTGCCCGTCGGGTTTTAAGTTTTTGCTCTGCTCTGGTGGCCAAAACGGCAGCTCCAATTGCGGCTAAAGATGGCCATTCTAGCCGCCTGCCACCACAGAGTCATCAGAGTGTCTTAAATGCGTTCTTGTACGCCTGATTTTCGGCGTCATTGTGTTTATAATGGGCGGCTTTTCCAGTAAGGTCGCAAAAAATTTCAGCGGCCAATATTTTGCTGCAAGCAAGCAGGTGGAGATGGCTTTCCGAAACACGCTGTGAATACATCCGTGTACGCTCGGCTCCGCCATCCATGGCTCCGCACGGTTTCGGAAAGCCATCTCCACCTGCTTGCCCAGACTTAACGAATTAACGCACACATTCAGAAACTACGGGAACCGGTATGCGCAGTCATTATTGCGGTGGGATCAACGAATCTCACATTGATCAGGAAGTTACAATCTGTGGATGGGTACACCGTCGCCGTGACCACGGTGGGGTCATATTCCTGGATCTGCGGGACCGGGATGGCATTTCTCAGGTCGTCGTTGACCCGGATACCGAGGAAAGCTTTGCTCTGGCTGAAAAAGTCCGGAGTGAATACGTTGTTAAAGTGACCGGCCTCGTGCGTCGCCGCCCTGCGGGCACTGAAAACGACAACATGCCTACTGGCCAGGTTGAGCTGCTGGGTAAAGAGCTGGTTATCCTGAATGCCGCCGCCACGCCTCCGTTCCCTCTGGATGAGCACGTAGACGTAGGTGAAGACGTTCGTCTTCGCTACCGCTTTATCGATCTGCGTCGTCCGGAAATGATCAACCGTTTGCGTTTCCGTTCCCGTGTAACCAGTTATATCCGTAACTTCCTGGACAGCCGCGGTTTTATGGATGTGGAAACTCCCATCCTGACTCGTGCCACCCCTGAAGGTGCCCGTGACTATCTGGTACCAAGCCGTACTCACGACGGTTCTTTTTTTGCGCTGCCGCAGTCTCCTCAGTTGTTCAAGCAGATGCTGATGGTGTCGGGTGTTGACCGTTACTACCAGATTGCTAAGTGCTTCCGCGACGAAGACCTTCGTGCCGATCGGCAGCCGGAGTTTACTCAGGTGGATATCGAGGCTTCATTTGTTGATGAAGAAAGCCTGATGAGCCTGAACGAAGACATGATCCGCACGCTGTTTAAAGACGTGCTGGACGTTGAGCTTCCTGAATTTCCACGCATGCCGTACTCCGAAGCTATGCAGCGTTACGGCAGTGATAAGCCGGACCTGCGTATTCCGCTGGAGCTGCAAGACGTAAACGATCTGGTCGAAAGCGTCGATTTCAAAGTGTTTGCCGGCCCGGCGAAAGATCCGAAAGGCCGTGTTGCCGCGTTGCGTGTACCGAAAGGTGGCGAGCTTAGCCGTAAGCAAATCGACGAATACACCAAGTTCGTGGGTATCTACGGTGCCAAAGGTCTGGCTTACATCAAGGTCAATGAACTGGCCAAGGGTGTTGAAGGCCTGCAGTCTCCGATTGTGAAGTTTTTGGGCGACGACGTTGCCATGGCAATTATGGAGCGTGTGGGTGCAGAAGACGGCGACATCGTATTCTTCGGTGCAGACAAGACTACCGTTGTGAACGAAGCCTTGGGCGCGCTGCGCATCAAAGTGGGCCACGACCTGAACATGCTGACCTGCGAATGGGCGCCGATGTGGGTAGTTGACTTCCCGATGTTCGAGGAAACGTCTGATGGCGGCCTGACCGCTATCCACCACCCGTTCACCGCACCTTCGTGCACGCCGGAAGAGTTGGCGGCTGATCCGGCGAACGCTTTGTCCCGTGCATACGACATGGTGTTGAATGGTACTGAGCTGGGTGGCGGTTCCATCCGTATCCACGACGGCGCCATGCAGGAAACTGTGTTCCGTATTCTGGGTATTGGTGAAGAAGAAGCTCGTGCGAAATTCGGCTTCCTGCTGGATGCATTGAAGTTCGGTTGCCCGCCGCACGGTGGTCTGGCTTTTGGTCTGGACCGTCTGGTGATGTTGATGACCGGCTCTTCGTCTATTCGTGACGTGATTGCCTTCCCGAAAACGCAGAGTGCTACGTGCTTGATGACTCAGGCGCCGGGTGAAGTGGATGAAAAGCAACTGAAAGAGCTGCACATTCGTTTGCGACGCTCAGCCAAAGCGGCTGACGGCGGAAAGGCAGAAGATAAAGCGTAAGTGCTAACGACAAGAGGCGGCTTTGGCCGCCTCTTTGTTTTGGTGATCCTCTCACAGAGTTGAGGTTAGGTGGATGCCAATCATTCTGGGCGTAGACCCCGGTTCCAGAATCACCGGTTACGGAATCATCCGCGTGGATGGTCGCCAAACCGAGTATCTTGATAGTGGCTGCATTCGAGTTGGCCAGAAACCCATGGCAGAACGTTTGCAAACCATTTTTCAGAGTCTTGCGCTGCTGATTGGCGAGTATCGTCCGGAAGAGTTCGCCATTGAGCAGGTGTTCATGGCTCGCAATCCGGATTCTGCGCTTAAGTTGGGGCAGGCCAGAGGGGCGGCCATCGTTAGTGCAGCCAACAGTGGTTTGGCGGTTCATGAGTATTCTGCACGGCAGGTGAAGCAAGCCGTTGTGGGTACTGGAGGTGCCGATAAGTCTCAGGTACAGCATATGGTTCAGGCGTTGCTGGGCTTGTCACGTAAGCCACAGGAAGATGCGGCAGATGCCTTGGCCATTGCACTGTGTCATGCACACATGAACCAAAGTACGCTTAAGCTTGCCGGTGTTGGTGGCAAGGTTCGGGGCGGCCGCGTCCGCCGGCAATAAACAAAGGTTGATGAGAGCCAGAGGAGACGGGCTTTGATAGGTCGTATTCGCGGATTGCTGGTTGAAAAGGCCCCAGGTCAGGCGTTGGTGGAATGCGCAGGGCTGGGCTATGAAGTTGATATTCCATACACCACGTTTTTTCACCTGCCGGACACCGGCCAAGAGGTGACTCTCCATACCCATTTTGCTGTGCGCGAAGATGCACAAAGCCTGTTCGGCTTCGCTTCTTTGCTTGATCGTAATCTATTTCGATTGCTGATTAAGGTGAACGGCGTGGGGCCTAAAATGGCCATCGGCATCCTGTCGGGGCTGGACGCACAGCAGTTTATTCAGTGTGTAGAAGCGCGGGACGTGAATGCGTTGGTGAAGTTGCCCGGTGTTGGCAAAAAAACCGCTGAACGTTTGTTGATCGATATGGCAGACCGTATCAAGCAACTGGAAGGGCAGTTCGTGCCGGCAGTGCCGGAACAGTTGGTGTCCGGGGCAGCGAGCGGTGCGTCAGTAACGGGGTCAGACCCCAGAGAGGAGGCGGAAGCCGCATTGATTGCACTTGGCTACAAACCTCAGGAAGCCGCGAAAGCCATCAGTAAAGTGGCGGAACCAGACATGAGTAGCGAACAGTTGATCAGGCTTGCACTGAGAAACATGATTCCAGCCGGGTAAGCCCGGCTTTTTTGTGTCGTAAGATGACGCTAATGTGTATAGAGCTTAACGTGACTCAGCCTGCGCCCTTTGTACAATTAGGGCACTCAAAGCCAAGGGCGACCAGTAGGCACGTTGTTTATTCCCAGTAAGTGGATAATGCCATGATTGAATCGGACCGACTGATAACGGCCAAAGCCGGAGAATATGAAGAGGTGCATGATCGCGCCATCCGCCCGACGCTTTTGTCTGAATACGTTGGTCAGCCGACGGTGCGTGAGCAGATGGAGATCTTCATCTCCGCCGCGCGGGCCCGCCAGGAAGCTTTGGATCACACCCTGATTTTTGGCCCGCCTGGCCTTGGTAAAACAACATTGGCAAACATCATTGCCAATGAGATGGGAGTCGCCATCAAAACCACCTCCGGACCGGTGCTTGAAAAAGCGGGCGACTTGGCTGCGATGTTGACCAATCTCGAGGAAGGGGATGTCCTCTTTATCGACGAGATTCACCGCCTCAGTGCGGCGGTTGAAGAGGTGTTGTATCCGGCCATGGAGGATTATCAGCTGGATATCATGATCGGTGAAGGGCCGGCAGCTCGCTCTATTAAACTGGATTTGCCGCCGTTCACATTGGTCGGAGCAACTACGCGAGCGGGTCTGCTGACCTCGCCGCTCAGGGATCGCTTTGGCATTGTGCAGCGCCTTGAATTCTATAACACGGCCGACTTGACTCATATTATCGCCCGATCGGCCCGGCTGTCCTCGGTTACCCTTGATGACGGCGGAGCTTTTGAAATTGCCCGCCGTTCCCGGGGTACGCCGCGAATTGCCAACCGCTTGTTACGTCGGGTACGTGATTTCGCCGAAGTGCGGTCAGATGGGCGGATTACCGCCGAGATCGCGGACCAGGCACTGAACATGTTGAAGGTCGATAGCCAAGGCTTTGACCATATGGATCGCCGGTTGCTGTTGGCGATGATTGAAAAGTTCGACGGCGGCCCGGTGGGTGTTGAGAGTCTGGCTGCAGCCATCAGTGAGGAACGGGGCACCATCGAAGACGTGCTCGAGCCGTTCTTGATCCAGCAAGGCTACATAGTACGGACACAAAGAGGCCGTATGGTCACATCGAGTGCGTATCAGCATTTTGGCGTGGTACCGCCGAAGTCCGAAAAAGAGAGTAGCGGGTTTGAGTGATATAGCTGCAGCCCCTATGTTTGAATTGCCGATTCGCGTCTATATCGAAGATACCGACGCCGGCGGCATTGTGTTTCATGCCAAGTACCTCCATTACATGGAGCGCGCACGCACAGAGTGGGTTCGCAGTCAGGGTGTGGAATTGCGGGCAGGGCTCGAACAAAACGTGAGTTATGTGGTGCAGAAAATGACGCTGCATTACGCAGCGCCCGCCAAGCTGGATGATCAGTTGTTGGTGACTGCGGTGCCGATTGCCTCGTCCCGTGTTTGGATGACCTTTCGCCAGCAGGTACTTAAGGCCGATAGCCGAGCTTTGCTCTGTGATGCCGAGGTGAGGGTGGCCTGTGTATCTCTGGATACCGGCAAGCCGCGGCGTTTGCCAGAAAATATGAGTGTAATTCTGAAGAACATGCTTTAATTAGCTGAAAACATAGAAACTTTTTGGGAGTGTACAGTGGGATCCGAACTATCAGTCTGGCATCTGATTGCGAACGCAGGGCTTCTGGTACAGCTCGTTATGCTGCTACTGGTGTTGGCGTCTGTAGTGTCTTGGGCGCTGATCTTTCAGAGAGTGAAGATCTACCGCCAAGCGAAACAGGCCCAGTTGGCGTTTGAAGAACGCTTTTGGTCCGGCATGGATCTTGGCCAGTTGTACAAAGATGTGAATGCCAACCCAACGCCGAATTCGGGTATGGAGTCGCTTTTCCGTGCAGGCTTTAAAGAGTTCTCGAGGCTTCGTCAGCAAAGCCGCGACGCCGATGCGGTCATGGAGGGAACTCAGCGGGCCATGCGTGTTGCCTTCTCCCGGGAACATGAGCGCCTGGACATGCACCTTCCGTTCCTGGCTACGGTTGGTTCTACCAGCCCGTACGTCGGTTTGTTCGGCACCGTATGGGGCATCATGAACTCCTTCCGTGGATTGGCACAGGTGCAACAGGCTACTTTGGCAACCGTTGCTCCGGGGATTTCAGAAGCATTGATTGCGACAGCGATGGGCTTGTTCGCAGCGATTCCCGCCGTCATCGCATACAACCGCTTCTCGACGATGTCTGATGCGCTCCTGAAGAACTACGAAACGTTCGCAGACGAGTTTTCCAGCATTCTTCATCGCCGAGTGCACAACTCCGAACAGGCCGGTTCGTGATGGGTTTTGACGGTAAAGGGAGGGTAGTCCGATGAAAGGTATGGGGATGATGTCCCGGGAACCGCGCAAATCCATGTCGGAAATCAACGTGGTGCCCTACATTGACGTCATGTTGGTGCTGCTGGTTATTTTCATGGTGACGGCACCTATGCTCACTCAAGGCGTGAAGGTGGATTTGCCGGAAACCACCTCGGACCCGATCACTCAAGACAAAGATGTTGAAACCATCACCGTGTCGGTGGACAGCAACGGCGCTTATTTCCTGGAAGTGGGTGACAACAGCAGTGAGCCTATGTCTTTGGAGAATGTGCGGGCACAGGTGTCGAAAATCTTGTCACAGCGTGCAAACGCGGAAGTGATGGTCCGCGGTGACGAATTTGTGGATTACGGCGTGGTCGTGCGCTTGATGGCAGAGCTTCAGGCTGCCGGTGCCTCTGGCATTGGCCTGATTACCGATGCACCTCAGGAACAGCCTTAATCAGGTGGCGGGATTGTTGTGAAGGGTCACGAACGGGACACAGTAAATAAAGAGAGCATCTCATTGAAATCGCCTATCGCGATGTCGCTTGGGTTGCACTTGCTGATTGTTGTGGTTGCGCTTGCGGGGTGGTCGTGGACCAATCCGATGCAAGAGCCGGAGCCGCGCAGTATTTCCGCGAGGCTGATTAGCCCGGAACCGAAGCCGAGCCCTGTCGTCGATGAGCAAGATCAGCGGGATGAAGCTGATAAACGGGAGCAGGCCGCAGAAAAACAGCGCGAAAAAGACGAGGCGGAACGTAGAAAAGCTCAGCAGGAAGCGGAGCGTAAGGCGGCTGAAAAAGCGGCTCAGGAAAAGGCTCGAAAAATAGAGCAAGAGCGCAAGCAGCAAGAAGCCAAAGCTCGTGAAAAGGCCGAGCAGCAGGCGCGCGCGAAAGAAGCCGCCCGCAAAAAGGCGGAAGCTGAAGCGAAAGAGCGTGAACGCCAGAAGGCAGAGCAGGAACGAAAGCGTCAGGAAGAGGCCAAGCGCAAAGCCGAGGAAGAGAAGAAGCGCCAGGAAGAGCAGCGTCGTGCCGAGGAAGCGGAGCGTAAGCGTAAAGAAGAAGAGGCTCGCAAAGAAGCTGAACGAAAGCGGAAAGAAGCTGAACGGCGGCTAAGAGAGCAGCAGCTTAACGCGTTGGCAGAAGAAGCTGAAGAAGCCCGCGAAAGTGAAGCGCGTCGTCAGCGAGAGGCAGCTGCTGCCCGGGCCCGCGAAGCGCAGATGTTGACTGATAGTGAAAAATATCAGGCCCTTATTCGCGACCGGTTGGCCCAGGCGTGGTACCCACCGGCCTCAGCCACAGAAAATATGGTGGCACGCTTACAGATTACATTGTTGCCGACCGGCGAGTTGCAAGGTGTCACTTTGGTCAGCAGCAGCGGGAATACGGCGTTTGATAATTCGGCACTGAGCGCGGTGCGCTCTTTGAATCGCTACCCGGTACCTGGCGACAGAGATACGTTCGAGCGATATTTCCGGCAGTTTACAATTGAATTCAACCCCAAACGGTTGCGGTGAGGCAGATCATGTTTAAGAAGCAAAATTCAAAACGCGGACTGGCAAAGCGAAACCTGACCGTCATCGGCTGGTTGATGGCTATGTGTTTCGTTGCATCGAGCGCGCGGGCTGAATTGCTGATTCGCATCACCGAAGGCGCAAATTCGGCTATCCCGGTGGCTGTTGTACCCTTTGCAGAAAGCGGCGCTATGCCGGCCGGCGATAAGGTCAGCAGTATCGTGCAAGCGGACCTGACGATGAGTGGCGAATTCAAGCCGCTGGATCCTTCAAAGATGCTGAGCCTTCCATCCGAGCGTTCGGAGGTGTATTTCCGTGACTGGCGGATGCTGGGTCAGCGTTATGTTTTGGTTGGTCAGCTAACCAGTAACAGTGGCCGTGTTGAAGCGCGTTACGAGTTGTTTGATGTGAACCGCGAGCAGCGAATTTTGGGCGAAACCGCCGCGGCACCGGCCGGCAATGTGCGTTCGTTAGCTCATCACATCAGTGATCGCGTGTATGAAGCGATCACCGGTGAGCCTGGTGCTTTTTCTACCAAATTGGCCTACGTAACGTTGACGGGGTCGGGTAAAAACAGTGTCTATCGCCTTCATATCAGCGACATCGACGGACAGCGCTCGAAAGTGCGCCTGGAGAGTGGAGAGCCGATTTTGTCTCCGGCCTGGTCGCCCGATGGCAAGAAGTTGGCTTATGTGTCTTTCGAGACCGGCAAGCCGGTTATTTATATCCATGAATTGGCCACAGGCAAACGCACCAAAGCCGCGGATTTCCCGGGTCTGAACTCAGCGCCCGCCTGGTCACCTGATGGAAAGTCTTTGCTAATGACGTTATCCAAAGACGGTAATGCCGAGGTTTATGAAAAGAATCTGGCCAGTGGCAAGATCACCAAGCTTACAAACCACTGGGCGATCGATACCGAAGCGGCTTGGGATCATGCGGGAAAGGGCGTGTTCTTTACTTCTGATCGCTCTGGTGGGCCGCAGATCTATTACATGGAGCGTCCCGGTGCCGAAGCACGCCGAATCACATTTGGCAGCCGTTATAACGCTCGAGCGCGCCCGGATTCGAAAGGTGAGTATGTGTACTACGTGCATCAGCGGGAGCGCTCGTTTCACATTGCGCGCCGAAATCTGAAAACCGATGAAGAGTTTATTGTTACTCGTACCGGAACGGACGAGTCTCCCAGTGTGTCGCCGAATGGCCGCATGCTGATCTATGCCACTGAGCAAGGCGGCAAAGGTGTACTGACCGTGGTTTCTGCTGATGGCGGAGCTGCTTACAGCCTGCCAGCCTCAGAGGGTGAAGTGAGAGAGCCCGCTTGGGGGCCGATTACACGCTAACCTCGATATCGTTTAAAGAAAGTCAATGTCACGAAAAGGAAGGTAATGATGAAAGTGTCTGCACAAAACAAAGCGTTTGCCATGCTGTTGTCCTTTGGACTGGTTGCGGGCTGTAGCTCGACCGGTGACACCATGGAAGAAGATGGGTACGGTTACGATTCCGGCTCAGACGTTGCTGCAATTGATCAGGAAGGCGGCTCTACTGTTTATGGCGGTGAAGACGGAGAAGGCGTTTCTTCTTCCGTTCTGAGTGATGAAGAACGTGCCGAGGCCCGAGCGAAAGCCGAGCAGGAAGCGTTGCGCAACATCACCACCTTCTACTTCGATTTCGATACTTCGGAAATCAAGCAGGAAGCCCGCAATGCGCTGGTTACCCATGCGCGTTTTCTGTCCAGCAACCCGCGCCAGCAGGTTCGCCTTGAAGGTCACGCAGACGAGCGTGGTAGCAAGGAATACAACCTGGCACTGGGCGAGCGTCGTGCGAAAGCCGTTGAGCGTTTCCTAGTGGTGAATGGTGCTTCACGTGGCCAGATTGAAACCGTAAGCTATGGTGAAGAGAAGCCGGTGGTTCGTGGCTCCAGCGAAAGCGCGTATGCCCAGAACCGTCGCGTTGAGCTGATTTTCAAGTAATTAACGTTAATAACCGGACTGACCCATGAGACACACACTCATGGCGGCCGTGCTCATCCCGCTAGGCTTCGGCCTGGCGGGTGCCGTTTCCGCACAGTCGTCGACGCCTGCGTACCAGAACACTGCCTCAGAAGCCCAGCGTAAGGCTGGAAACAGCCAGGCAACTGCCGAGTTGTTTTACATGATTCAGCAGCTCCAGGGCGATGTGCGGCGGCTTCAGGGTAAAGTAGAAGAACAGCAGTACGAAATCCGCAAGCTGCAGCAGCAGGGTAGGGATCGCTACGTGGATCTCGATCAGCGGATATTGGATTTGTCGAAAGCGTTGGATGAGAGAGCCTCTGTACCCGATGCAGCGGCAAACAAACCGGAGACTTCCGGTAGTAAGCCAAAGGTTCGGAACTATCGGGCACCCGATGCAGAAGAGCGGAAAGCCTACAATCAGATTATTGATCTGATCCGCAATCAAAAGGCTTACGACGAAGCCATTACTCAACTTTATGAGTTCGTGGATAAGTATCCGGAAGGGGACTTAACCGTCAATGCCTACTATTGGTTGGGCGAGGTTTACCTGGCGAAGCCGCAGCTTGAGCAAGCCAAGCAGGCCTTTACCATTGTTGCTACGCGTTACGATGATCACCGAAAAGCGGCCGATGCGGTTTACAAATTGGGTGTGACACTCGACAAGCTGGGCGAAAAAGGTGAAGCTAAACGCCGAATGCAGATGGTCGTGGACCATTACCCGGATTCCAGTGCGGCCGATCTTGCTCGACAGTTCCTTGGTGAAGCGTGAAGTTGTTCACGCATCCATCAATTTGGTTGCCATTTAAGCAGTAACTAAAAAAAATCAAAAAAACCCTGAGAAAGGGGTTGATCAGCAAAAAAATATCATTACTATACGCGTCTCCATTGGGTCGTTAGCTCAGTTGGTAGAGCAGTTGGCTTTTAACCAATTGGTCGATGGTTCGAATCCATCACGACCCACCAATTTCAGAACACCGGATTTGTCCGTTGTTCGTCGGGTGAAAAACCGGCAATACCAGTTATGGGTCGTTAGCTCAGTTGGTAGAGCAGTTGGCTTTTAACCAATTGGTCGATGGTTCGAATCCATCACGACCCACCAACACAGCAAAGCCGGAATAGTGGTTTTGCTCGAAAAAAGAGCCTTCGGGCTCTTTTTTTTTGCCTGCAGTTTTTGGGGAGATGTCTCACTGTCCTCAATTCAAATGGGGAAGTGATATACTCGGCCTGTAACGTTCAACGCAGAGATCCATCAATGACACGAGCGCAAGACCGTATCCTTGTTCAGGAACACCTGGCTCATGCCGCTGAGCCTAAGCCTCTCAGCACTAGCGAGAAAGCCGAGCTTGAGGCCCGCATCAAACAGGTACTTTTAGACAAAGATGCTGTGCTGGTTGCTCATTACTACACCGACCCTGATATCCAGCGATTGGCTGAAGAAACGGGTGGTTGTGTGGCTGACTCTTTGGAAATGGCGCGTTTCGGTAACCAGCATTCAGCCACGACCGTGGTAGTGGCCGGTGTCCGGTTTATGGGCGAAACAGCTAAGATTCTAAACCCTGAAAAACGCGTGCTGATGCCAACGCTGGAAGCGACATGCTCGCTAGACGTAGGCTGCCCGGCAGACGAATTTTCAGACTTCTGTGATCAGCACCCTGATCGAACCGTGGTGGTGTACGCCAACACCTCCGCGGCCGTTAAGGCGAGGGCAGACTGGGTAGTCACCTCAAGCTGTGCGCAGGCGATTGTAGAAGACCTGGATGCCAAGGGAGAAAAGATTCTTTGGGCGCCAGACAAGCATTTGGGTCATTACGTTCAGAAAACAACCGGCGCTGACGTGCTCTTGTGGGACGGGTCCTGCATCGTTCACGAAGAGTTCAAGTCGAGAGGGCTTGAAGATCTGAAGGCGCTTTACCCGAATGCCGCCATTCTGGTGCACCCGGAGTCCCCTGATGCAGTTGTGGAGATGGCCGATGTGGTTGGTTCAACGTCGCAGTTGATCCATGCCGTGCAAAGCATGCCCAATGAAGAATTTATTGTGGCTACTGACAACGGCATCTTCTACAAAATGCAGCAGTTGGCACCCAATAAAACGTTGATTGAGGCGCCCACGGCGGGGAACGGGGCGACATGCCGTAGCTGTGCACAATGCCCATGGATGGCGATGAACGGCTTGGAAAACCTGCTTCACGTGCTGGAAACCGGTGATCAGGAAGTTCACGTTGACCCAGCCCTTCGTGAAGACGCTCTGCGCCCACTTAAGCGCATGCTGGACTTTACGGCAGGTATGAACCTGAAAGCGGCGGGCAACGCCTCCTGATCGGTTTATAACGCCAGATCAGGACCTGTTGGCTTGTTGGATGCGGCTGGCGATATCGCTCAGCCGCTCACTAACCACTTGCCGTTCCGCAGAACCCGCTGGCAGTTTCTCTTGAGCTTGGCGCAGCTGGCGCTGAGCTGAACGGTAATCTCCTCGCAGAGCATCGTATTCCGCCCTCGCTCTATGAACGCCAACGATGTTTCTGGCCATGCCTTCCGCTTCCGCAAGCCGGAGCCAAATCTGATCGCCGGAAGGGCGCTGGCGGGCCAGTTCTTTCAAATAGCTGGCGGCGGCAGAGCCATTGCCATCGGCAATCTCAAGCCCAGCCAAGGCCCAGGTAATAGGGTAGTTGCGAGGGTTTCTTGAAAGTGCTGTTTTCAAGATCTGCCGAGCATCGTCGTAGCGTTTTTGCTCGGTGTAGACTTCAGCGAGAGAAACCTGAAACGTAATCCTTCCCGGATTTTTAGACAAAAGTTTCTGTAAGATTTTCTCGGCTTTATCCAGCTGCTTGTTTTCTTTGTAGGCAACGGCAAGTCCGTAACTGATCGCATCATGCTGTTTGGCATCGTCGCGGTTCACATACGACTCAAACACCTCGACCGCGGATGCGGGGGACTTGGCGTAATGTACCTGTAAACGGCTCCGCATCAGGTGATATTCCTGGCTGTCTTGTACGGTTTTGATTGGGTATTGCTCAGCTCTGTTTTGAGTGTCGGATACGCGACTTTGCGTTAGGGGGTGGGTAGAGAGGTATTCTGGCATCTGGTTCCCTTGCAGGCGGTTCTGACGCATCATGATTTCGAACATCTCCGGCATGCCTTTGGGGTCGAGGCCGGCGCTGGCCAGAATGTCCAGGCCCACACGGTCGGCTTCTTGCTCATGGGCTCGGCTGTAGGACAGCATGTTTTGAATGGCCATGGCCTGCGTGCCTGCGATGGCGGCTATGCCGATGTCGGATTGAGTAACGGCAGAGAGGACGATGCCTGCAATCATGCCCGCCAGTGTTAACGGTGCACTGGTTTCCTGTTGCTCCATGCGTCGCGCGAAGTGGCGCTGGCTCAGGTGCGCCAATTCGTGCGCGAGTACCGAAGCAAACTGCTGTTCTGTGGTGGCGCTCAGGAAGAGTCCGCCATTCACTCCGACGACGCCTCCCGGCACGGCGAAGGCATTAAGTGCCGGGCTGTCGATGAGTACCAGTTTAAGATTTCGGTTATCGAGCGGGGCGAACGGTACTAGCCGATAAATCACGCTGTATAGGTAGTCGTACACTAAGGGGTCTTGTACCTGCGGCGCTGAACGCCGGATAGACGTCATAACCTGCTCGCCAATGCTGGCCTCCTGTTGGCCAGCGATCAGCCCGCCGCTGCCGCCGAACGAGGGTAGGTCCGTTGATTCGGCCTTTGCCGCAGGAATTGCTAGAAAGGCTGTGAGCAGAACTGCCGCACTGAAAAGTAGATGGGTGCGGCGATTGTTACGAAGGAGCGTCATGGATTTTGGTGTCGCCTCAACATGAGTGTGTGGTTTTTTCTGCAAACGGTTCTATGGTGTCTTGTGCAAAAGGTCCGGGCAGTATTACCAACTGTTTTGATGCATTAGAGTAACACTGTCGGCATAATGCCTGCCCATTATTGAATGAATATTAATGGTGTTTCCCAACATGGCTGACAGAACTCTGGATGCAAGCGGGCTGCGTTGTCCTATGCCGCTACTGAAAACCAAGTTAGAGCTTAATGCAATGGCCTCTGGCGAGCGTTTGGAGGTTATCGCTACGGATGCCGGGTCAGCACGGGATATTCCCGCCTATATCAAATTATCCGCTCACGAACTCCTTAGCTATAAGGAAGATAACGGTGAATACCGGTTCGTGATAGAGTGCGGCGGTTAATCGTCGGAGCGTTTCATGATCAGAGTCTTGCGAGATCTCGCGAACAAATATTTTTCAGATGAAGAAGCGGTAGTACTGTTTCTTATCTTGTTAGCGGGCACTGTTTTTATTGTATGGTTCGGGGCCATGCTGGCACCCGCTATTGCTTCCTTGATTGTTGCTTTTATTTTGCAGGGGCTGGTGCTCAAGCTGCAACGGTGGGGTGTACCCGATTTCGTTGCCGTTATCAGTGTGTTCCTGATGTTTTTGGGTGTGCTGGTCGGGTTTCTGTTTGGCTTGCTGCCATTGGTTTGGTCGCAGGTGTCGAATCTTGCGAAAGAAGCGCCAAGAATTATTCGAGAACTCCAATCCTATTTGGCCGTGTTGCCTGATGAGTACCCGCATCTGATCTCCGCGGATGCGGTCAATGCCGTTTATCAGCAAGTGTCCACTGAGGTAGCCCATATAACCCAGTGGCTGGTGTCGTTTTCGTTGTCCAGCATTCCGGATTTGGTCGCGCTTCTGATCTACATGGTCTTGGTGCCGATTTTGGTCTTCTTCTTTCTGAAGGATCGGGAGCTTTTGGTTAACGCCTTCGCTCGCATGTTGCCTAAGCAGCGCCCGATGATGATCGGTATTTGGCATGAGGTGAACCTGCAGTGTGCCAATTATGTTCGAGGTAAAGCCGTCGAGATCTTGATTGTCGGCTCGGTGACCTACATTGCGTTTAAGGTCTTAGGTATGCCTTACGCGGCCTTGCTGTCGTTGTTGGTGGGCTTGAGCGTCGTCATTCCCTATATTGGCGCGGCAGTGGTCACGATTCCGGTTGCGGTCATCGGGTTGTTTGCGTTCGGTTGGGGCAGCCATTTTATTTGGGTGATGGTGGTATACGGCATTATCCAGGCGCTAGACGGTAATGTCTTGGTGCCGGTGTTGTTCTCGGAAGTGAACAACCTTCATCCGGTCGCGATTATTGTGGCAGTGCTGTTTTTCGGTGGTGTTTGGGGGTTGTGGGGTGTTTTCTTTGCCATTCCTTTGGCGACCATGCTAAAGGCCGTGTTTGCTGCCTGGCCGGTGAAGAATGATGCCTCCTCACCGGCAGTGCAGGCGAAGTGACTACAGTGCTTTGACGGCATCCAGCACTTCGTCGGCGTGGCCTTTCACTTTTACGCCACGCCATTCTTGACGGAGTATGCCTTCCTGATCAATCAGGAACGTACTCCGTTCAATGCCCATGTACTCTTTTCCGTAGAGCTTTTTGAGCTTAATGACATCAAAAAGCTTGCACAGGTCTTCGTCTTTGTCTGAAATCAGGTGGAACGGAAACTCGTGTTTGGCTCGAAAGTTCTCGTGCACCCGTAAGCTGTCGCGGGAAACGCCGAAGATTTCTGTGTTCAGAGCCGTGAATTGCTCCATGCGATCACGAAAATCCTGACCTTCGGTGGTGCATCCGGGGGTGTTGTCTTTCGGATAAAAGTAGATAATAACGTTTTTACCCTTTAGGTCAGCCAGGGTAATGGATTGATCACCGGTGGCCTGGGCCTGAAAATCGGGTACAGGCTTATTCAATGCTACGGATGACATGACATCTCCTTTAATTCCCTTGTGTCAGTTCGAGCCCAACATTACCATATCGGTTTTATTCGGACGGAGTTTTTATGATTACGGGTAGCCTCGTCGCACTAGTTACGCCCATGCATCCCAATGGTGACATCCACTGGGAAGATTTGGACAAACTAGTGGACTTTCATATCGAAAATGGCACTCATGGCATTGTGGCTGTGGGCACCACCGGTGAGTCCGCCACCTTGGACCCGAAAGAGCATTGTCGGGTTATCGGCCATATCATAAAACGAGTGAATGGCAGGATTCCTGTAATCGCCGGCAGTGGCGGTAACAGTACCCGGGAAGCGATTGATCTAACCACCGAAGCGCATAAGCTGGGTGCCGATGCTTGTCTGTTGGTTGTGCCTTATTACAACAAGCCAACACAGGAAGGCTTGTATCAGCACTTCAAGGCCATCGCAGAAGCCGTGCCGGGTATGAGTCAGATCGTATACAACGTGCCGGGGCGTACTGCCTGCGACATGCTTAACGAAACGGTTCTACGCCTTGCTGATATTCCCAATATTGTCGGCATCAAGGATGCCACGGGTAATATCCCGCGCGGAATCGAGTTGATTGAAGGTTTGGCCGGGCGCTTGGCGGTGTACTCCGGAGATGATGCTACGGCCGCAGAACTCATGCTGGCGGGCGCCAAAGGGAACGTGTCAGTCACTGCGAATGTGGCACCAAAGGGCATGTCACAGTTGTGTGAAGCGGCCATCGCAGGAAACGAAGAAGAGACTCGCCGCCTGAACGAGCAGTTGACACCGCTAAACCACAAGCTGTTTCTGGAAGCGAACCCGATTCCGGTTAAGTGGGCTCTGCAGCGTATGGGCATGATTGGTGAAGGGATTCGTCTGCCGCTGACGCCACTCAGCGAGAAGTTCCACGGCGAGGTGGAAGACGCACTCAAGGCTTCAGGTGTTCTCTGAGGCCAACTCCTTTTCCTTCAACCGGAGTAACCCGATGCAGGTTCCTGGAAGAACCCGTTACAAACTTGTATCCCTAGCCCGGCCTGTTGCCGGGTTTGTGTTTGCTGGCGCACTGGCTGGCTGTGGCTTATTGCACGATCGTTCTGAAGATTACGTGAATGCTCCTGAAGGCAAGCCGATTGAGGTGCCTGCCGGCTACGACAATACCCGTTTGGGTGAAGCCATGCCGATTCGCAGCATTCGTGCTGACGACTCCCGCCGAATGTACCCGTCTTCCATTCCCCGTCCTCCCGATATGACGTCTGATATTCTCGATGAGAACTACGTTATCGAAGAGCTGGACGGTCGATTGTGGTTGTTGGTGAACGATGTGCCGGGGCGCCTGTGGCCTGCCGCAAGTGCGTGGATGAACCAGTCTGGCTTGGGCGTTGCGCACGACAGCCCTCAGTTGGGAGTTTTGCAAAGCGAACTAGCCAATTTCAGCATGGCAGCTCGTGCTCTGCTTGAGTTGGATAATGCTCCTGCAGCGTCTGAGCCGAAAGTGCTTGTACAGCTCAGGTTGGCCCCCGGTATTCGCCGCAAAACCACGGAAATTCGCGCTCATGTTGTAGAGCTCGATGAAAAACCAGAGGCAGAGGGTTTGGTGGCCTGGAATGCGGATTCAACGGATATTGAACCATCGCAAGCGCTTCAAAAAAAGCTCTTGGGTGAGCTGGCAGAGTTTCTGAAACAGCGAGAGGACAGCAAATCGTTTTCCCGGGCGGCTTCAGGCATGGTAGCCAAGCCATTGGTTCGCCTGGTGTCTGAAGACGAGCAGGCGAAAGCTATTGAAGTCGAGTTGGATTACGGCCGCACTTGGGCTGAAGTGAATCGCTCACTCGAAGAAATAGGTGCAAACATTGTCGATATTGACCGTAGTGCTGGTTGGGTTCAGGTGGATTTCCGCACTGAAGACGAACGTTCGCCCGGCTGGTTCTCTTGGTTCAGTCACGATGAAAAGCTCACTCATACCCACACGGTAACAATCAGCCAGGCAGCCCCTGCCATGGTGGTTACGGCAGACCGCGTTGACACCTATAATGGTGAACAAACCAGTGCCGACCTGCTTACTAAACTGTTTGAACATCTGTACTGATTAACGGGGCGGCCGAGTAGGCTGCCGACCGTTTGGAGACCCTAATGGAAAAGCGCGAAGAACTGTACGCGGGCAAGGCAAAATCTGTTTACCGCACCGATGACCCCAATCGTTTCGTTCTGGTATTCCGGGACGACACCTCCGCCTTCGACGGCGAGAAGAAAGAACAGCTGAACCGCAAAGGCATGGTGAATAACAAGTTCAATGCCTTCGTCATGGAGAAGCTTGAGG
Organism: Marinobacter litoralis; assembly: GCF_003336705.1. Taxonomy (GTDB): domain Bacteria; phylum Pseudomonadota; class Gammaproteobacteria; order Pseudomonadales; family Oleiphilaceae; genus Marinobacter; species Marinobacter litoralis. The sequence continues at coordinate 835,867 of NZ_QMDL01000001.1, forward strand.
CGGCCGGTGTGCCCACTCATTTTGAAGGGCTGCTGTCGGGCACCGAGTCTTTGGTGAAAAAACTCGATATGATTCCGGTAGAGTGTGTTGTGCGCAACATCTCAGCCGGTAGCCTGTGCCGCAGAATCGGCGTGGAAGAGGGCGTCGAACTGAATCCGCCGACCTACGAGCTGTTCCTGAAAAATGATGCCCTGCATGACCCTATGGTCAACGAATCTTTGGCGGTTAGCTTTGGCTGGGCGTCAGAAGCCGAGCTGGCGCAGATGAAAGAGCTGACCTACAAAGTGAATGACGTGCTCAAAACCCTGTTTGATGAAGCTGGCATGCTGCTGGTGGACTACAAGCTGGAATTTGGCCGTAGTGAAGACAAGATCGTCTTGGGTGACGAATTCAGCCCGGATGGCTGTCGTATCTGGGATAAGGAAACCCGTAAAAAGATGGATAAAGACCGGTTCCGTCAGGGGCTGGGTAGCGTGATCGAAACCTACGAAGAAGTAGGTCGTCGTCTCGGCATCAGTTTTGACTGATCACTATAATAAATAACCAAACGACAGGGTGTGTTATGCGTAAATTGATGATTGCTGTGGGTGGCTCTTTGGTACTTGCCGCTCCTTTGGCCAGCGCTGATGTAGTTGGTGCGGGTGCAAGTGTTAGCTACTGGAACTCGGATTTTTCCGGTGATGTGGTCAACAAAGGCGACGTTGTCGATATCGACAAAGACCTCAACATGAGCAGCGACGGCAACGCCAACTTTACCGCTAACTTTGAGCACCCGATTCCGGTTCTGCCGAACGTGCGGTTGAACTACACCGATATCTCTCAGAGTGGTCGTGGTAAAATTGGCCCTTCTAAGTTTGGAGACATTGTTAATGCTGACGTCAACTCTGAGTTGGATATCGAGCAGCTGGATGCGACTTTCTACTACGAAGTGTTGGATAACTGGGTAAACTTGGATCTGGGCCTGACTGTTCGTAAATTTGATGGTGAGCTAATCGTTCGCGACACCAGAGGTTTCTATGACGTCAGCGAAACCAAAGTTGATGCTGTTCTCCCCTTAGGCTACGCGTCCGTTCGCTTCGACCTGCCGTTCACGGGAGTATCCGTTGGTGGCGAAGGCAACGTGATTTCCTACAGCGGCGACTCTTTGTACGACGTTAATGTTTACGGTCAATTTGACGTTGCGGTACTGCGCCTGCGCGCCGGTTACCGTGAGATGGCGATTGATTACGAAGACGACGACGATCGGCTGGATGTGAAACTGTCCGGCCCGTTTGCAAGTATCGGCGTGGACTTCTAAGCAAGTTATTAAGGCGCCTCCGGGCGCCATTTTTTTGGAGAATAGATTTTGAAAATCCTCGTAACGGGCACCGCCGGCTTTATCGGCTCACACCTTGCTCATCGGCTGCTGGATCGCGGTGATGAAGTGATTGGTGTGGACAACGTTAACGACTATTACGACGTCAACCTCAAAGAGGCGCGGCTGGCAAGGCTGCTGGATAAGCCGGGCTTCACCGAAGTGCGGGAAGACGTGGCTAATCGTGAGGCAATGGAAGCGCTTTTTCAGAAGCACAAGCCTGAGCGGGTGGTTCACTTGGCAGCGCAAGCCGGTGTTCGCTATTCCCTGGAAAACCCGCACGCGTATATTGATGCCAACTTGGTGGGCTTTACCAATATCCTGGAAGGCTGTCGCCATAACGATGTAAAGCACCTGGTGTACGCGTCGAGCAGCTCGGTTTACGGTGCCAACGAGACCATGCCGTTCTCGGTACACGACAACGTAGACCATCCGTTGAGCCTTTACGCTGCCTCCAAGAAAGCCAACGAGCTGATGGCCCATACCTACAGCCATCTGTACAACATGCCGACCACCGGATTGCGGTTCTTTACCGTCTATGGCCCTTGGGGGCGCCCGGACATGGCACTGTTTATCTTCACCAAGAAGATTTTGGCAGGTGAGCCGATTGATGTGTTCAACCACGGCCAGCACAGACGCGACTTCACCTACATTGACGACATTGTGGAAGGCGTAATCCGCACGCTGGACCACGTAGCGAAACCGAACCCCGATTGGTCAGGAGCTCAGCCAGACCCGGGAACTAGCAAGGCGCCATACCGTATCTACAACATCGGCAGCAACAGCCCGGTAGAGTTGTCTCGCTTTATTGAAATCATCGAGGACCGGGTGGGTAAGAAAGCGCAGAAGAACCTGTTGCCGCTGCAGCCGGGTGACGTGCCAGCTACTTACGCCAACGTTGATGATCTGATCAACGATGTAGACTACAAGCCGGCCACACCGGTTGAAGAGGGTATTGCCAACTTCGTTGACTGGTATCGGGATTTCTACAAGGTCTGACCGAAGGTCTGCCTGCGCTTCATCAGCGGGCAGTCGAAAGCCAGGTGCACGGCTTCAAGCTGAAGTCCTGATGCATCTGGCTTGCCATAAAGCCTATCTCCGACAATAGGATGGCCGATGCCCGCAAGGTGCTTTCGAATCTGATGCTTTCGGCCGGTTTCGATGGTTACCTTCACCACCGTAGTGTTTGCTTCATCATCAACGCTCAACGTTGTTACCCGGCTGATCGATTCCTTGCCATCCAGTTTCGCATCAATTACTAAATTATCCGCATCCAGCCGGCCTGACACTGTAGCCTGATAGATCTTCGTTACTGTGCGGCCTGAAAAAAGTTGCGAAAGTGCGCCTGCGGCTTTGCCGTCATGAGCAACCAACATTAATCCAGCGGCATCGCCATCTAAGCGATGAACTAGAAAGCAGGGTTTATTCAGTTCGATTTCCGCAAGGCGAAGCAGGCTGCAATGATCCCCCCACTGGGAGCCTTGGGAAAGAAGGCCGTGGGGTTTGAACCAGACGCTGTAACTCCGAAGGGCTTGTACCAATTTCGGCGGCTCGGGGATCTTCGATAGTACTTGATCGTCATAAAAAAGCTCGATGCGCGCACCAGGCTTCAGTTCCCGTTTAGCCTTTCGAAGCCGAACCTTCTTACCTTTCTGTGTCCACCAGCAAGCTCCTTTTGCCATTGCGTCTTTTATACGCTGTTTGGGCAGTCCCGATGCGTGCGCCAGTGCATCCACGGCGGTTTGAGCGGATTCAACGGTGATATCAATCTGTTTGCGCATCGGGGGTCCAGGAGGCTGCGGATGTCGGGGCAATGGTACGAAGCTACAGAACGCGGGACAAGAGGTTTTGTACTGCGAGGCTGAGTTAATTAATCGAAGGGTAGGGTGTACACTGAATGTAAAAGCTACGAAGGAGAACGAAAATGCCACTCATAGGATGGTTGTTCATATTAGCGGCGTTTGCCATGGTTATTGGTAGCCTGTTATTCCTAAGAGACAGTGCCAATATGAAAATTCCGGAAGACAAGCTGGAAAAAATCCGCGCTCGCAAAGCTCAACTTGAAAAAGAAGAGCGGGAGGAGGAAAAACGAGAGGGTTAAACGTCAGAATCCTGCCAACAGCACGTAGTCTTGAGCGAGATAGAAAGCCCAGTCGTAGTAGTAATATGGATCTAAGTACTTGGAATCAAACAGTTCGGGGTGATCCGAGACCACTGCCAAGGCCATGATACAAGCTGCATACGTGCACTTTTTTCCTTTTCCCACGCTTAACTCCTTCTAAGCAAACTACAGTTGAGCTTTCAATGTGTCTAGGTTGGCTACATATTGAAGGTGCGTATGAGAAGAATAGTAGACACAGCCCGAGCATCCAGTTTTTTTCTGTTTTTTTTTGCGCATAACCGAATCTCAGAATAAAGGCCGTTCGTTTTTTGGCCTATTAAGAATGCGTAGAAATGCTGATTTCCGCTAAGACAGGCTGTATTGTTGCGGTAGTCATTTAATGATTACGGATATTCGCGCCTAAAACCTAAAATAAGAAAGCAGGATTTGAAAACATGCCAAGGCGCGCAGTGCAGTTGTGCGCCGTTCTTACGTGCGGGCTAATCGTACCGAATGCCGATGCTAGCATGGGTAATTTGGGGACCAGCTACGGATTAATGCCGCAGGATGTCGCCACCGCGCAAGGCCTTTCGTTATTCAACAGCGAGGCTTCTGCTACTTATTACAACCCCTCTTACATAACCACTGATAAGCGTGGAGAGATGACGGCGGGTATTCTCCACGCCGAACAAGAGCTCAGGACAACACGCCCTGATGCACAAGGGAACGTATTGTCGAACTCCCCCACCCAACACGTACTGCTCGGTTTCAAAACGAATCTTGCGTCTTTGACCCGGAAAAGCCACCCCGTTTACGTAGGCGTGATGCTTGGCTTGGAAAAGTACGGTAAAGAGATGTTGGCATTCCGTTCCGAAACCTCAGACTCCGGGCAGTATCTGAAGTTTGGAAAACAGCCTTTGTTTCTGAATCTCGGGGGGGCGACCGTGCTTACCGAGGGGGTTTCTGTCGGGGCTTCCGTGCGGCTAACCTTGAAATCCCGGGCAGAATTGAAAGCTTTCTCAACGCTTGAAGGCGAGACCAGCCAAGAGCGTTTGCAGGTAAATGCCCAGCCGTCGTTGAAGGCAATCTTAGGGGCGACCATAGAGCCCTCAGCGTTGTTCTGTGATACCGCGTGTTTTTGGGATGACTGGGAAGCGGCGGTGGTGTACCAAACCAAGTCGTCATCGTCGACCACGATCGACGCTAATGTGGTCGTCAACCGCACAATAGCAGAGCCCGGCCTGTCTTTAGCGGTAACGACCATCGAAGCGTTTCAGCCGGAAAGCTACAACGCGGGTTTTCAATATCAGAATGACCGTTGGCGAGTATCAGCGATGGTCCGAGCTGACCGACGAGTTCTCAGGCGATACCATTAAGGATCAGGCTGAGCTTCCCCCGTCTCAGCGTATTCAGTTTGAAGACATTGTTGTTCCTCGCATAGGCGCTCAATACCAGTTCAATGACCGGTGCTCGGCCAGTGCAGGGTTTGCCTTTGAGAAATCTCCCTTGGAAACCGAGCGTAATCCCGGGCTTAACTATTTCGATAACGACAAGGCCGTGTTAGGGCTGGGATTAACGGCGGTATACGACCAGACGCGTGTGTTTAGCTACCCGGTTCGATTCGACTTAGCGTACCAATACCAACGGTTGCTTGAGCGGGATTTCATCGTTGTTGATGGTAGCGGTAACGAAACACCGGTTGTAGCAGATGGCGATATACACGTTGTTAGTACCTCAATTACCTTCAAATTCTAAAGGGGCCGCCAGGTGAAAACGAAGCTACTAGCACTGCCCGTTATAGCCCTTCTTGTTGCCGCCTGTGGTGACAGTGACACCCTCGAGATTGAGGCGAAAACAGATAACCCTGATCTTGTGTTTTCTTACCCCACCGATGGGCAACGCAACGTAAGCCCGGCTGCGCAGGTTATCCTGAGATTCTCGGAACCGGTCGATACGGAATCGCTTAAGGCCAGTGCGAAGCTGACGGCAGGCACAGACGTGGTCGATTACTCGCTTGAGCGAACAGATGGAGGGTACAGCGTCAGCTGAACGCCGGTAGAGCCACTCCGCGTTGGAGCCGAGTATGAACTTGTATTCGACGAAACCGTGCTCTCCGAGAACGGGCGGCCATTTCGAAACCTGAACGACAACCTTGTTAACGATGTACCGGGCATACAGTTCGTAACCCGAGGCGGCCTCACGGGGCTGGCCAATGAAGACGCTACCGCGCAGGCATTCGCGATCGCCGCTATGACCCCCGCTCCGAACACTCTGTTCGAACCGTCAGACTTCGCTTCGTTTCGAGTTGAATTGACTCATCCGATCCATCCGGATTGGCAAAAGCTTGGCGGTAAGATTGAGCTTTTGGACGGCGAGGGCAATCCGGTGCGGGCAGATGTGTTTGTTCAGGACCGTCGGATTACCGTTGACCCCTGCGTTGCGGACAATGCCGCTAACTGCGGCTTGCCAGGGGATAAGCTGACCAGTGACGAACGCTACACTCTCAACATTCAATCGCTTCCATCAGTCACCGGGGAGCATCTAAGCAGCAAAACTGAATTCAAGGCCATTAAAACGGAGCCTACGGTTGTACAGTTTCAGAATGTGACGGACCCGGGAATTACGGAAGGTAGTGCCAACTTGATTTTGTCGAAATTGAACGGTCAGCCGGTCAACGGAGTCATTTTGAATTCGATGTTGCTTGGCACTACTGATGCCTCAGAGAGCAGCGGTGGCCTGTACAGTGAGTTAGCCTATGCGCCAGCATTCGGAGCCGACGAGCCTTTGCCGATCCGAGTGCCGCGGGGGACTCGGTTGATTGGCAGTTCCATTGAAATGAAAGCCAATGGCACTGTCTCGGTGCTTGATGCCGATACCGGCCAGTCCCTTCGTTCTGGTGCATTGAATGTTATTACGATTACCGATGCCACGGGTTATCTGATCCCGAACCCGTATACCGATGATGTCGAAGCGCCGAGCCATGTTCGATTGTTTATCGATGCGCAGATGAAAGCGTTTGACAACCGAGCGCCGGACCGTGATCCGCCGAAGCTTGTGAGTTGGTCACCCGGGCCTGACGGGAAATACGAATTCATGCCCGATCGGGATGAAATGCACCGACCCGGCGATCCGGTAACCCTGTTTTTCGATGAGCCCATTTTAGCCTCATCGGTTGAATCTGGTGTCACCCTGAAAGATGGAGCACGCAAAGTGCCTGTTAAGTATTGGGTGGACGGCGCATCGGTGAATTTTAACCCTGAGGGTGGGTTGCAACACGGCGTTCGTTACGCATTAGAGATTAACTCAAACCTTACTGATCTTGCGGGTAATGGTATGCCGCAGCAGGTTCTGGAGTTTGAATTGCCCGATTTGGGGCAGGATGTTGCCAGGGTGTCGCCGATTGTTCTGACCGCCTATCCGGGGTACCCCTGTGTAACGACAGGGCAGGATTTAGCCAACAACAAGCACGGCCAATGTATCGACAAGTCCAGTGAGGACGACGGTGCGCCGCTCGGTGAAGTCATACCCCTGAGCATCTTGCCTCAGGATCGCCCAATTTCCGTGTTGTTTTCACAATCACTCGATAAAACTACAGTGCGATTAGGGGAGACCTTTAGAGTTGATGCGGTTAACGACGATGGGACTGTTCTCACCGAGAATCTTCCCGGCCGGTTGGAATTCAGCAATCAACGTATCCAGTTCTATCCTGCAGAACCTTGGAAAGTAGATGGGCTGTATCGCTATACCATAGCGTCCAGTCAGGATGGGAGCTGTACGAGCGCGATTTGCTCTGAACCAGATCAAAACGGCGGTGGGTTGCCCGTTCAGACTGACCTGCTGGTTGACCCTGAAGATATTGGCGGCCCGGATTTGGAAATCTATTTCCGCGGTGGGCCGAGGACCGACTCCGTGTTCGTGCCGCTGCGAAGTGTTCCGGTGCGCGATGTAAACTCCAACTATATGATTGATTGTGAGTCGGCGGATAACTGCCTGGAGCCGTTTAACCATAAACTGGATCCTCGCGGCGCGGATGCACCAACGCCATGCCGGCCCAGCGAGAATGCGACCACTATTCTGGCTGGTGGCAACTCCAAGTTCCTGGGTGTTCCTTCGATTCCGACAAGGATCGGGTGTGCTCCATCAAAAAGCGGAGATTGTCCTGAAGACAAGATTTTGTACAAAACCTACGGGCTGAACATTGAATTCGAAGGGCCGATTGACCCAGACGTGTTCGGGAAAGAAGGCGTTGAAGTCAAAGTGTATCCGACGATCATTGCCACCACAGGGGTTAGTGTATTTTTGTCTGGGGTAGGGGAGCAGAATACCGGGCCAGCCATCGTCCGGATTCGGCACGTCCCCACCGAAGACAATCCCCAAGGGCATCTTGTGGGCTTGATTGACGAAGGCCCGGACGGTGGGCTCAGATTCACCACGACGGCTCCTGCGCATCTGGATGCGCCTAACCTGAGGCTAAAGCTGGCAGGAGTGGATGGCACTTGGTTGTTGGATCACGATATATACAGCAAGGAGTTTGTGCTGGAGCTCTCGGGCCCTGTTCGTCTAGTTGATGATGGGCGATTGCTGGTGACTCTCGAAACCTTGAAGGCGGTGGAGTTGTCGGCCAATGTGGATTTTAAGAATATACTCGAGATTTTTCGGGGTATGGTCGAAATCCCCTTGGTCATTCCAGCCGGCGGGGCGAATTTGAACTTGATTTCGCTTCCGATTAAACAGATGCCGGAGGCTTATCAGGTAAAGCCCTAAGTCGTCATCTACAGTACAATATGATATTCGCCCAGCCCTGCTTGCAGCGCTGGGTTTTTCATTGTCGGCATGAACAGGCCGGGAAGAGTTCTATTTGAAATACTAGTGGGGCAGCGATGAATGCCACCCACTAACGGAGTTGGCGCAAATGACATCACACCATGCACGACTGCGGCTATTAATTGTCGAAGATCAAGTGGATCTCGCGGAGAATCTGTTCGAGTTTCTAGGTGAGGACCGCTACGTCCTCGACTTCGCTGCCGACGGGCTAACCGCATTGCATTTATTGGCGACACAAAGTTATGACGTGATCGTACTAGACCTGATGCTTCCGGGGGTGAATGGCTACGAGATTTGTCGGCGCATTCGTGAAGACTTGCAGTGCCAAACCCCGGTTATTCTGATGACCGCATTGGGTGCGCTGAATGACAAGGAGAAGGGCTTTGAATGCGGTGCTGATGATTACTTGGTGAAACCGTTTGAACTGCGAGAGTTACAGCTCAGAATTGATGCGCTGAATCGACGATATTCGCCACAACGGTCAGTGTTGATGGCCGGTGATATCCGGTTCGATCCCGGTACATTGGAGGTAGAGCTCAATGGCATCAAGGTGACTTTGTCTGGTACTCCTGCGCGGATTTTCGAGTTATTGATGCGAGCCTACCCGAACTTTTCAAGCCACGAGGCTTTAAGCGAAGCCGTGTGGGGTTCCCACCAGAAAGAGGCCGAAGTAAACAGCCTGCGCACTCATATTTATACGTTGAGAAAAGCATTGCAGGCTGGATTGGGCCATGGTCTGGTGAAAACGATCCATGGTCGAGGGTATTGCTTGAGTTCCCCTCTGCTTGGAGTGACTGATACGCCATGAAGCCTTCTTTGACCGCGCGTTTAACCCGAACGCTGTTCTTCCTTATCGTCGTGACGACCGCAACCTCGATGTTCGTGGTTGAAATGTTTGTTGAGGATGTGGAGGAGACGATTCTGAGTAGTGAACTCAAAGCCGATGCACAGTATTTCACGGAGCAACTCGGTAAGGGCAGTTTTCAGCCAGTCAAAACGGGGCGTCTAGAGGCGACCTTTCTTGCCCAAGGAGAGGGCGAGGCAGTACTTCCACAGTATTTTCAGAATCGCCCCCTGCCGTTTTCGGAAGAAATAGAAGTGGGGGATACCACGCTACTGATTATTGGCGAACCGATTGAAGAACCAAGTGGTACGCTCTTTTTAGCTCAAGATATCAGCATCATGGAAGGGCGCATGGGCATGGTTCAGCTTGTTCTGCTGGGCGTGGCTGGTTTTATGCTCATTGTCAGCTTTTTCGTCGCCCGAGCGGGAGCGCAGTATCTGGTGCGGCCATTCAAAAAGCTGACTCTAGACGTGTCTAACACGGTACCAAGCCGCAGCTTGTCTATGGGGCAAATCGCCACCGACTATAGAGACCGAGAATTTTGCGACATCGCCAATGCGTTTAACCGTTTCCTATCTGAGATTGAGGCACATATCGAGCGAGAAAAATCATTTGTGAAACTCGCCAGCCACGAGCTTCGTACGCCTTTATCGGTGATGAGTGGTGCCTTGAATGTGCTTGATCAGCGGCAAAGCCTCTCTGCCGCTGATCAGAAAACCCTTGCTCGAATCCGGCGGGCGATGCAAACCATGCGTGACGATACCGATGTTTTGCTAGAACTTGCGCGCAGTGAAGTAACCGAAAGCGATGTCAAAACTATTGATGTGCTGGGCTTCGCTCAAAATGCTGTTGAAGAGCTAGAGCACGGGCACCCAGACGATGCGGGCAGGGTCGAACTCTATAAGGATGTCGCGGGGCTTGAGGTCATAGCGCAACCTGCTCTTGTGCGCATGTTGCTGCGTAACCTGTTGCAGAACGCACTGCGTCATACCCATGGGAAAGTTGAAGTCAGATTGACCCGTAGCAGCCTCTCTGTACGGGATTTCGGCTCGGGGCTTCCGGCTCATATAGCTGAGGAGCTGAAAGCTCAGGATAATGCTAGTCAGAAGGCAACCTCGGCCGGGCAATTCAGCAATACCACTTTTGGGTTGCTAATTGTCCGGCTGGTATGCGAAAAGCTGGGATGGCGTTTAGAAATTCCGCAGTCTGACAGTCAAGGGACAGAGTTTGTAATTCATGTTTCGAACTTACCCGGCGCGAACTAATTCGGTACCCCATACGCTTGGTCGCGGTACAGTTTCAGCGGCAGAATCGCATGGGCCAACGCCTTCTTCAAGTCGGCTTGTTTGGGTGCGTCTGATCGGTAATCAGTGTTTCCGGTTTCTGGAGAATAAACACCAGACAAGGGAGAGTTTTCTGGCCTTAATACCGTCACCTTGAATTCACTGTCCATCCACGCGTAATAGTCATTAAATTGCATAATTGCACGGCCCGGCTCATCCGGGAATTTAGCGAAATCCCGACCGATCATGGGATGTTCTCCAGCTACGCCCATGAGCGAGAGCAGCGTCGGGGCAAGGTCCACTTGGCTGGCTATTGTTTTAATGTGCCGCCCCTCAATATCCGCTCCCAGTATGAGCCCGGGAATCTGGAAGTTCTTGATAGGCACCAATTCATCGCCCCAAACCCGCGCGTCGTGGTCTGCCACGACGAGGAACAGGGTGTCCTTCCAGTAGTCGCTCTTTCGTGCGGTGTCTATAAACTCGCCTAAGGCATAGTCGGCATATTTCACGGCATTGTAGACGGTATTCTTTTCCTCATCGTAACGCTCAATTCTGTTGTCGGGATATTCAAATGGGGTGTGATTGGATGACGAAAACACTAACCGGAAAAATGGCTTGCCAGTGTTGTGCAGCTTTGAGATATCTTCATGGGCTTTGGCGAACAGATCTTCATCACTGACGCCCCAGCTTCCGGTGAAAGCGGGGTTGGTGTAATTTTGTTGATCGATAATCTGGTCAAACCCGTTGCCCGTGAAAAAGCTGCGCATGTTGTCGAAATGCGCTTGCCCGCCATAGATAAACCCGGTGTCGTAGCCCTTACTTTTGAGTAATGAGCCCAGCGTAAAGAACCCTGATTGAGAAAGGGAAAGCTTCACAACACTGCGAGCAGGGGAGGGTAAGAAGCCAGAGACCACTGCTTCAATACCTCGAACCGACCGGGTACCCGTCGCGTAAAGATTATCGAACCACCACCCCGAGTCTTTCAGGGCTTCCAGTCGTGGTGTGACCGGCGCTCCGCCCAGTGATTCAACGAATGTCGCGCCGAGGCTTTCTTCGAGAACGATAACAAGGTTTAAAGGGCGTGTTCGTTCTTTCGCCGGTCGTTGTTGGTGCAGCGTTGGGAATTGTTGAGAATTGAACGCTTCGTTGCGGAGCCATGGCTCGCTTCGGACTTCATTAACAATGTCAGCCAATGCCATCTCGCCGTAACTATCAGTCGCAGTGTCTTCATGTTTCAAATTGTAGATGGCAAAGGCCACCGACCAAGTTGAGTTGATGATCAGGGAATTCACAAGCGCATCGGATGTAAGGGCAAACATCGCCGGGTTTGCAGGGCGATGGCCTGTGGTCGAGCGAATGCTTATAAATACCGCGATCACCACGATGGGCCACACTAAAATCGCTTTGCGATAACTGCCCGGCTTAGCATTTCGCATCGATGCCCTGAAGAAACGGGCAAACAGATAGGTAACTGAGAAGCAAAGAATGAGCCCTAAAATAACGCTAGGCAAGTAGCCTTCCCAAAGCATGCTAAAGACTTCTTTTGGGTAGCTCAGGTATTCGATAAACAGGCGATTTGGCCGGGTATCGTATTCATTAATGAACGTTGGAGTTGCCAGTTCCATAAAAAGAAAGGCGAAAACGACGACGAGAGACCACAGGCCTGTAAGTCGCTTCCAGAAAGACCAGCTGAAGCGGTGGCCTAACAGTGGCAGCAATAATACGAGTGGCGCAACGGCCATACCGGCCATGATCAGATCAACCCGCAGCCCGACTATAAATATGCTGGGCCAAACAGGCGTTTCTATCACTCGGTCCAATTGCCAGGCCACCAGCAGCATGCGGGATAGGCCGCCAATTACCAGTATTGAGATGAACAGTATGACAATTGGGGAATACGCCCCGGCCCAGTTCAGCCAACGGTTAACACCGGCGGAATTAGAAGTATTACGAGATGAATCGAACGAACCCATGCATTTACCTTAAGCGGATGAATTAGCCAGAACTCGCTAGGAGTCGCAATGCAGGATCAGGATAAAGCGGGGAGTGTCAGCAACGGTTCAGGAAAATATCAAGAAAATGTCAAACTGGACGAGGGCAGTATGGAGGGGGGGCAAATTCGAGGCACAAAAAAAGCCACTTGGCTTTTGCCTAAGTGACTTTTCTGCTTGCAGGGAATGGTAGGACCACCCAGATTCGAACTGGGGACCTCTACCATGTCAAGGTAGCGCTCTAACCAACTGAGCTATGGTCCTATGTCCTGCAACGGGGACGAAATATACTGATTATCCCGTTACTGGTCAACTACTTTGAGGCGTATTTTTCATTTTCACTAAGCCTTTAAGCGCGCGGCGCAAGGCATTCCAGCGGTTGACCAATAACGCAGCAAATATAAGGCCGCATCCGCCGATCTGGAGGAGAGTCATACTCTCGCTAAACCATACTGCGGCAAACAGCGCGACCCATACCGGTTCTAATATAAGAATCACCACTCCATGACTGTGTGCTGACAGGCTCTGAGCATAGGTTTGCAGCAAAAAACGACCCGCGGTGGCGATGATGGCGCTGGCCAGTACCCACACGTATAGAATAGGCGGCGGATTGGTGAGGGTGGCTGCCCAAGGTTCGGTGATGGCGGATTCCGCTAGGGTGACTGCGCCTACGGTCAGAAGTGCCATGGCGGTGAGCGGCAGGGCGGGTACTTTCTTTTTCTCGATGGTTTCGCCGTGCTTGTTTACCACGGTCCGTTGGTTAGCGGTGCGGGTGTTCAAAGTGAAATAGAGCGCGAAGATAAACGCGGCCATCACAAAGTAAAGTTGGCCCGGGTCTGGTCGGAAGCCGTTTTCCAGTGAAAGCAGGGCCAGGCCCGCTACCGCAATGGGTATCGCTAGCCATGTGCTTATGGGCTGCGCTTCACCAAACACTACCCTTGCCAGGATGGGCACAATCACAACGCCCAAACTGGTCAGGAAGGCGCCTTCGCCCATGCTGTCGCCGTGAAAAAGCCCCATAATCCAGCAGGTCATGGCAATTCCGAACACTGCGCCGACACCAATGCTGCGTTGAATCTGATCCATGCTCAGGCGGCGCAAAGACGGCAAAGCCAACAGAAACAGTACGCCGCCAGCAATTAAAAAGCGGATTGCCATAAACAACAGCGGTGGCATCATGAGTACCGCTTCTTTCGAAAACATCCAGCCGACTGCCGCAAGAAGAGTGACGACAACCAAAAGAAGGTCGGATTTGTGAGCGTCAGACATGATTGAGTAAAGCCTGCATCGATAAAAAAGGTGGCCCAATTTATCGTTAGGTCGCTAAAAAAGAAAGCAGCGAAAACCGAGGGGAGGCGCCATGTACGTGTCAGTACGTTGTGCCTAAAGCGACATATACGATACATTTCGTCATAATGTTCGCTATCACGAAAAATACTCCGTGGCTCTGATAGGGTCGCGTCTAACAGGTCAGAGGCAACAGGATGCGGTACCTGCAATCATTTCATCGTCGCTTACGCTATCTACGCGAAGCGGGCCAGCTATCTTGTTCCGACATTGCCGTCATGTGCGGTGTAGAGGAAGCGGTGGTTCAGCGTTGGGAAGCCCCGGAGTTAAAGCAACGTAGATACCCGGGCGTGGCCGAACTGCTGGATTTGTGTGTAAAAACAGAAACGCCTCTCGAGCAATTGCTGGACATGAACGAGGACAGCGACGCTGATCAGATGGAGTTGCCGGGTTTGGTTGTCAGTAACGGTGACGGTCTGGCGGAGGCGCTGAAAGAGTTGGAGCAGGAAATAGAACGCGTACAACTGTCAGACGAAGAAATGGAAATTCTGCGCCGGTTCCGCAAAGCCTCAACGGATAACCGGCGCATGGTGTTGCAGTTGTTAGGGGGCTAACCCCTTACTTGCCTTTCTTGTAGATGTTTTCGTACACGTAGTTGGTGGCGTCAACAAAGCCATCAATGCTTCCGCAGTCGAAACGTTTGCCTTTGAATTGATACGCCAGCACGCAGCCGTTCTTGGCTTGTTCCAGCAAGGCGTCGGTGATTTGTACTTCGCCGTTTTTGCCTGGAGGAGTGCGCTCCAGAATGTCGAAGATATCCGGGGTTAAAATATAGCGGCCAATGATGGCGAGGTTGCTCGGCGCATTCTCGGGCGCAGGCTTCTCAACCATGTCGGTGATGCGGTACAGGCCGTCTTTCATGGATTCACCGGCGATCACGCCGTACTTATGGGTTTCGTCCATAGGCACTTCTTCAATAGCGACAATCGAGCAGCGGAACTGGTTGTACAGTTTCACCATCTGGCTCAATACACCGTCGTCGGCTTCCGGGCCCACGCAAAAGTCATCGGCCAGCACCACTGCGAACGGGTTGTCGCCGACCAGGTTGCGGCCGGTCAGAATGGCATGTCCCAACCCTTTCATCTCGCTCTGGCGGGTGAAGGCGAAGGTGTTGTTGTCAATCAAATCGCGGATGGAGGTCAACAGGCCTTCTTTGCCTGTACCGGCGATCTGATGTTCCAGCTCGTAACTGATGTCGAAGTGGTCTTCGATTGCACGCTTACCACGGCCCGTCACGAAACCAAACTCGTGTATGCCAGCGTCGGCGGCTTCCTCTACGCCGTACTGAACCAGCGGCTTGTTAACAACCGGCAGGATTTCTTTGGGCATGGCCTTGGTGGCCGGGAGGAAGCGTGTGCCATAACCGGCAACGGGGAAGAGACACTTCTTGATCATAGGGTTCATCCTTTATTCGATTCGGGCTTGTTGGGAGCCTTCCCACAAAGTGCGCTAAGTGTAGCGAAGTTGTGCGCCTAAATGGAGGGTTTAGCGGGTATAAAGAGAGGGCGGCTCGTTTTCGGCCGTCGATCTGCTAACAATTAGACTTTAGCCGCAAGGTGTATTGTTGACAATCCGGCTATTCAGGCGTAGTTTTCGAACCATCATAACTCGGATTGTTAACAAAACATGGCTGAAGTTCAGTTGCAAACACAAACCCGTGCCGACGAAGCATTCGATTGTTTGCAAACGGCGATCGTTAAAGGTGATTTGGCGCCGGGTGAGAAAATCGGAGAGGTCGAGCTTTGCTCTCGGTTCAACCTGACGCGTGGGCCACTTCGTGAAGCGCTGGGTCGGTTGGAGTCTCGCGGTTTGCTAGTGCGCCGGCCTCATGCCGGAGTCAAGGTAGTTTCTGTCAGTGCGGATGAGTTGATCGAGCTGTATCGGATTCGTGAAGTGATGGAAGGCTTGGCGGCCAGGCAGGCAGCCGAACGCATGACCGATGAAGAAATCCGGGACTTACTCGCGACGCTGGATAGCCATGAAGCGATGATCGAAGAAGCGCAAGGGCAAGCCTATTATCAGGCAGAAGGCGATTACGACTTCCATCACCGAATTGCCACCGGAAGTCGAAACACCAAGTTGGCCCAGATGCTCTTGGGTGACCTTTATTACATGGTACGAATGTACCGTTACCGGTTAAGTACATCCGCCGGGCGCCCCCATATGGCGCTGGGTGAACACCGCAGTATCGTCGAAGCCATTGCACAACGCGATGGTGAACTCGCCGAATTTCTAATGAAAAGACACATCAACGCCGCCCGTCAAAATATTGAGAAAAAGATTCAAGAAGGCGTTCTAACCATCTGATTAAGAGGTAATTGTTATGGCTAAGCTTTCCGCAGGTGCTCGTTTTCGCAAGGCTCTGAAAGAAAACCAACCGCTGCAGATCGTTGGTACGATCAACGCCTACGCGGCCATGATGGCTGAGCGGGTAGGGCATCAGGCCATTTACCTGTCAGGTGGTGGTGTTGCTAACGCTTCCTACGGCCTGCCGGATCTGGGCATGACCAGCATGAACGACGTTGTAGAAGACGTTCGCCGTATTACCGCAGCTACGGATGTTCCGCTGTTGGTCGACATCGACACGGGTTGGGGCGGCGCATTCAACATTGCCCGCACCATTCGCGAAATGGAACGTGCAGGCGCGGCCGCTGTTCACATTGAAGATCAGGTTGCCCAGAAGCGTTGTGGCCACCGCCCGAACAAGGAAATTGTTTCGAAAGAAGAAATGGTGGATCGTATCCGAGCAGCAGCCGATGCTCGTGAGGATAAAGATTTCTTCATCATGGCCCGAACCGATGCCTTCCAGAAAGAAGGTCTGGAAGCTGCCATTGATCGTGCGAAAGCCTGCATCGAAGCCGGTGCGGATGGCATCTTCGCCGAAGCAGTCCACGAGCTGTCTGACTATAAGGCCTTTGCCGAAGCCATCGATGCTCCGATTCTCGCGAACATCACCGAGTTCGGTGCGACGCCTCTATACAACAAGGCTGAGCTGGCCGAAGCTGGCGCGGCGATGGTTCTGTACCCGCTGAGTGCCTTCCGTGCGATGAACAAAGCAGCGCTGACCGTGTACCAGAACATTCTGGAAAAAGGTGATCAGAAAGACGTAGTAGACTTGATGCAAACCCGCATGGAACTCTACGACTTCCTGAACTACCACGACTTCGAGCAGAAGCTGGACGAATTGTTCACTCAGAAAAAAGACTGAATCGTTAAAACTCTAATAACTGAACATTGAGGGAGACCAACATGGCTGAAGCAAAGAAACTAGGTGGAGCAGGTCTGCGTGGCCAGGTAGCTGGTGAAACTGCGTTGTGTACTGTGGGTAAAACCGGAGCGGGCCTCACCTATCGTGGCTACGACGTAAAAGATCTGGCAGAGCATGCTCAGTTCGAAGAAGTGGCGTACCTGCTGCTGCGGGGCAAATTGCCGAACCAGCAAGAGCTGGATGCCTACAAAACCAAACTCAAGAGCCTGCGCACACTGCCGGATGCTCTGAAAACGGTTCTGGAGCAAATCCCGAGCAATGCGCATCCGATGGATGTGATGCGTACCGGTTGTTCCATGTTGGGTAACCTGGAAACCGAAAACGATTTCAGCGAGCAGGACGATAAAATCGACCGCATGCTGGCGGCGTTCCCGGCGATCATTACTTATTGGTACCGCTTCGCTCATGAAGGCGTGCGCATCGATACCGCGAACAGCGAATCCGATTCCATTGGTGGCCTGTTCCTGGAGTTGTTGCACGGCAAGAAGCCGAGCGAGCTGCATGAGCGTGTAATGAACGTGTCGTTGATTCTGTACGCAGAGCACGAATTCAATGCCTCCACCTTTACGGCTCGCGTATGCGCCTCAACGCTGTCAGACATTCACAGCTGTGTGACCGGCGCGATCGGCTCTTTGCGTGGTCCGCTGCACGGTGGTGCCAACGAAGCCGCTATGGAATTGATCCAGCGTTTCAAAACCCCGGATGAAGCCGAAGCCGGCCTGATGGGCATGCTTGAGCGCAAAGAAAAGATTATGGGCTTCGGCCACGCGATCTACACCGATTCGGATCCCCGTAACGGTATTATCAAGCAGTGGTCCGAGAAGCTGGCGCAAGAAGTGGGCGATACCGTTCTGTACCCGGTTTCGGTTCGTTGTGAAGAAGTTATGTGGCGCGAGAAGAAGCTGTTCTGCAACGCGGATTTCTTCCACGCCTCGGCTTATCACTTCATGGGCATCCCGACCGAACTGTTTACGCCCATCTTCGTGATGTCGCGAGTATCCGGTTGGACCGCGCACGTGAAAGAGCAGCGTGCCAAGAACCGTATCATCCGCCCAAGCGCGGACTACACCGGCCCGGAAAATCAGGAATGGCTGCCGATCGAAAAGCGCAGCTAAAGGCCCGGCAATCAAAGGGATTTACTGACTCCCCGCAGGGGTCTGTCCCCTCGGGGGGGCAGACCCCAACCGTATTTTGCCTGAGCCGATCTCCGAATTAGAGGACACGAGATGAACACCGAATACAGAAAGCCGCTTCCGGGTACTGACCTGAAGTACTACGACACCCGCCAGGCTATTGAAGACATTCAGCCCGGCGCCTACGCCAAACTGCCGTACACATCGAAGATTCTGGCTGAACAACTGGTTCGTCGATGCGACGCCGAATCACTGACTGATTCCTTGAAGCAACTGATTGAGCGTAAGCGCGATCTCGACTTCCCGTGGTATCCGGCGCGTGTGGTTTGCCACGATATTCTTGGCCAGACAGCATTGGTTGACTTGGCCGGCCTGCGTGATGCCATCGCCGAGAAGGGCGGTGACCCCGCCAAGGTAAACCCGGTTGTTCCGACCCAGCTGATTGTGGACCATTCCCTGGCGGTTGAAGCCGCGGGTTGTGACCCGGATGCTTTTGAGAAAAACCGTGCGATTGAAGAGCGCCGAAACGAAGATCGTTTCCACTTCATCAACTGGACACGCACCGCTTTCCGCAATGTGGACGTGATTCCGGCTGGTAACGGCATCATGCACCAGATCAATCTGGAGAAGATGTCTCCGGTGATCCAGAATCGCCCAGATGAAGACGGGCATCCGATTGCCTTCCCGGATACCTGTGTCGGCACCGACAGCCACACCCCGCACATCGATGCGCTGGGTGTTATTGCGATAGGTGTGGGTGGTCTGGAAGCTGAAACGGTTATGTTGGGTCAGCCATCCATGATGCGCCTGCCGGACATCGTAGGTGTGAAACTGACCGGCAAGCGCCAGCCTGGCATCACCGCAACCGACATCGTTCTGGCCATTACCGAATTCCTGCGCAAAGAACGCGTTGTTGGCGCGTATCTGGAGTTCTTTGGAGAAGGTGCCTCCAGCCTGACCATCGGCGACCGGGCTACCATCTCCAACATGACACCGGAATACGGTGCCACCGCGGGTATGTTCTACATCGACGAACAGACCATCGATTACCTGAAGCTGACCGGCCGTGAGCCAGAGCAGGTTGATCTGGTTGAAAAGTACGCGAAAGAAACCGGCCTGTGGGCCACTGAAATGACCGAGGCCCAGTACGAGCGTGTGCTGGAATTTGATCTGTCTACGGTTGTTCGTAACGTGGCTGGCCCGTCCAACCCACATCGTCGTGTGGCAACGTCAGAGTTGGAAGAGCGTGGAATTGCCGTAAATCTGGACAAGGCCCTGGAAGAAGAGAAAAAAGGCCTGATGCCGGATGGTGCTGTCATTATCGCGGCGATTACGTCTTGCACCAACACCTCGAACCCCCGCAACGTGGTAGCAGCGGGTTTGTTGGCGAAAAAAGCCAACGAGTTAGGCTTGGTCCGCAAGCCGTGGGTGAAGTCTTCCTTTGCACCGGGCTCCAAAGTGGCTCGTCTGTATCTGGAAGAAGCCGGCCTGCTGCCAGAAATGGAAAAGCTGGGCTTCGGTATCGTGGCCTACGCCTGCACCACCTGTAACGGTATGTCTGGCGCGCTGGACCCGAAAATCCAGCAGGAAATCATCGACCGCGATTTGTACTCCACCGCCGTACTGTCAGGTAACCGTAACTTCGATGGCCGTATCCACCCGTATGCCAAGCAAGCCTTCCTGGCATCACCGCCGCTGGTTGTGGCCTACGCCATTGCCGGTACCGTGCGCTTCGACATCGAGCGGGACGCCTTGGGTTACGACAAAGACGGCAAGCCGGTTACTTTGAAAGACCTGTGGCCTTCTGATGAAGAAATCGACCGCATCGTTGGCGAGTTCGTGAAGCCCGAGCAGTTCAAAGAAGTCTACATCCCGATGTTCAATCTGGATGCCGTAGAGCAAGCCAAGAGCCCGCTGTACGACTGGCGCCCGATGTCTACCTACATCCGTCGTCCGCCATACTGGGAAGGTGCATTGGCGGCAGAGCGGACCATGAAAGGCATGCGCCCGCTGGCGGTTCTGGGTGACAACATCACCACCGACCACCTGTCGCCGTCTAACGCCATCATGATGGACTCGGCTGCTGGCGAATACCTGCATAAAATGGGCGTGCCGGAGGAAGACTTCAACTCCTACGCAACGCACCGTGGCGATCACCTGACCGCTCAGCGTGCGACCTTTGCCAACCCGAAACTGTTGAACGAAATGGTTCGGGATGAAAACGGCGAAGTGAAGCAGGGCTCACTGGCTCGCATTGAGCCGGAAGGCCAAGTGACCCGTATGTGGGAAGCTATTGAAACCTACATGGAGCGCAAGCAGCCACTGATCATCGTTGCCGGTGCGGATTACGGCCAGGGTTCCTCCCGTGACTGGGCGGCCAAGGGCGTTCGTCTGGCCGGTGTGGAAGTGATTGTCGCGGAAGGCTTCGAGCGTATTCACCGTACCAACCTGGTTGGCATGGGCGTACTGCCGGTGCAGTTCCGTGAAGGCGACACTCGCCACACCTACAACATCGACGGTACTGAAACCTTCGATGTGAAAGGCGAAATCGCCCCGGGTGCGGAGCTCACGCTGGTGATTAACCGTAAAAACGGCGAGTCCGTAGAAGTCCCTGTTAAGTGTCGTCTGGACACCTTCGCTGAACTGAACATCTATTCAGCGGGTGGCGTACTCCAGCGCTTCGCCCAGGACTTCCTGGAAGCCGAAGGCGCCGCGTAAACAACGAGTAGAGTTCTAGCTCTGACTCCGATGCCAGATTGGCAAAGGGGTCTGACCCCTCGGGGTCAGACCCCACCCATCCAAATGCTTTCAAAGAGAGGCATTTCATGAGTTTCCCCCAACAAATTAAAGTACCTGCGACCTACATGCGTGGCGGTACCAGTAAAGGCGCGTTCTTCCGTCTGCAAGACCTGCCAGAAGCTTGCCAGGTGCCGGGTGAGGCCCGCGATAAGCTATTGCTGAGAGTCATCGGCAGCCCCGATCCCTACGAGAAGCAAATCGACGGTTTGGGCAACGCCACTTCCAGTACCAGCAAAACCGTGATTCTCGCGGCACCGACTCAACCGGACCACGACGTGGATTACCTGTTTGGTCAGGTGTCCATCGACAAGCCGTTTGTTGACTGGAGCGGTAACTGCGGCAACCTGACGGCGGCTGTCGGCGCCTTTGCTATTAACGGCGGTTTCGTGGACCAAGAGCGAATCCCCGAAAATGGCATCTGCACCGTTCGCATCTGGCAAGCGAACATCAAGAAAACCATCGTTGCCCATGTACCCATCACCAACGGTGAAGTACAGGAAACCGGCGACTTTGAGTTGGACGGGGTGACATTCCCCGCAGCCGAAGTGAAGATCGAGTTTATGGACCCAGCCGATGGCGAAGGCTCCATGTTCCCAACGGGTAATCTGGTAGACGATCTGGACGTCCCGGGCGTAGGCACGCTCAAAGCGACCATGATCAACGCCGGTATTCCCACGATCTTCGTGAACGCGGAAGACATTGGTTACAAAGGCAGTGAACTTCAGGGTGACATCAACAGCGACCCGAAAGCACTGGCCATGTTTGAAACCATTCGCGCCCACGGTGCGTTGAAAATGGGCTTGATCAACGACATCGCTGAAGCGGCTAATCGCCAGCACACGCCGAAAGTGGCGTTTGTCGCTAAGCCGGTGGATTACGTATCGTCCAGTGGCAAGCAGATCAAGGCATCGGAAATTGACCTGCTGGTACGGGCCATGTCCATGGGCAAGCTGCACCACGCCATGATGGGCACGGCGGCGGTGGCTATCGCTACGGCATCGGCTATCCCGGGCACATTGGTGAACCTGGCAGCTGGCGGTGGTGACCGTACTGAAGTGACTTTTGGCCATCCTTCAGGCACCTTGCGCGTAGGCGCGGAAGCCAAAGAAGTGAATGGCCAGTGGACTGCAACCAAAGCCATCATGAGCCGCAGTGCGCGGATTATCATGGAAGGTTGGGTGAGGGTGCCTCAAGACAGTTTCTGAACTAAGCTGAGGCATACCCTGACGATTCCGGAAATAGGAGGATTTTGCCATGGGAGCCAACGTAGACCAGAACACACGTCCTGATTACGATGAGGTGTTACAGGAAATTGCGGACTATGTCCTCAATTACCAAATCGACAGTGACGAGGCATGGGAGACTGCCCGTTACTGTTTGATGGACACCCTTGGCTGCGGGCTTCTCGCCTTAAAATTTCCGGAATGCACCAAACACCTTGGCCCCTATGTGGAGGGCACCGTGGTTCCCCACGGGGCCAGGGTGCCCGGCACGCCGTATCGGCTAGACCCTGTCAAAGCCGCATGGGACATCGGCTGCATCGTCCGTTGGTTGGACTATAACGATACCTGGCTGGCGGCCGAATGGGGCCACCCCTCTGATAACCTCGGTGCCATTCTCGCGGTTGCCGATCACCTTTCCCAAAAACGTGTTGCTAACGGGCACGCGCCCCTTGCCATGAAAGCGGTGCTGGAAGCCATGATCATGGCCCATGAAATTCAGGGCGTTCTCGCTCTGGAAAACTCGTTTAACCGGGTCGGGCTGGATCACGTAGTACTAGTAAAGGTTGCCTCCACCGCCGTCAGTGCCAAATTGATGGGGGCGGATAGGGAACAAATGCTCTCGGCTTTGTCCCACGCCTGGGTAGACGGGCAATCCCTTCGCACATACCGCCACGCCCCCAACGCCGGCTCACGAAAATCTTGGGCGGCGGGTGATGCAGCATCACGGGGTGTGCGCCTGGCTGACATCGCCATGCGGGGCGAGATGGGTGTGCCCGGAGCACTGACTGCCAATCAGTGGGGGTTTTACGATGTATTGTTCAGTAAAACCAACCGCGATCAGGCGTTAAAGCCGGATGCGCTCCGGAAGTTCTCATTACCGCAGCCCTTTGGCTCTTACGTGATGGAGAACGTGCTGTTCAAAATCTCGTTCCCGGCGGAGTTCCATGCCCAAACCGCGGCCGAGGCCGCTGTGAAACTTCACCCGGAAGTGAAAGGCCGGCTCGATGAAATTGACCGCATCGAATTGACCACCCACGAATCCGCCATACGCATCATCTCCAAGCAAGGTGAATTGGCCAACCCGGCCGACCGGGATCACTGTTTGCAATACATGACCGCCGTGCCACTGATCTTTGGCAACCTCACCGCCGAGCACTACGAAGACAGCTTTCACCATGCCCATCCCGAAATCGATCAACTTCGCGACAAAATGCAGGTGATCGAAGATGAGCGGTACACCCGAGAGTATCTGGAGCCAGACAAGCGTTCCATCGCGAACGCCATTCAGGTGTTTTTCACCGATGGCAGCAGCACGGAAAAGGTGGCGGTGGAGTACCCGATTGGGCATCGGCGCAGACGGGAAGAGGGCATGCCGCTATTGGTGGAGAAATTCGAGAGCAGCTTAAAGACCCGATTCGTGCCTCGAAAGTGCCAGGCGATCATGGCCAGTTGTGCGGACTTAGGGGCGCTGGAGGTTATGCCGGTGCATGAGTTTGTGGGGTTATTTGGGGAGTAAATCGGAGGCTTGTGCCTCTGCGTTTTGTAACGCAATTGTAAAACAAAATCAAATCTCACCCATGAGATGATTGAAGTTTCAACTAATTGACGTACAATCTTGTTACGGTTTGTTACGGTGTGTAGCAAAGGACGCTAGCAGTACAGTGTAGTATGAACCGCACAAGGAGATGGCGTGGCCCACGTCAGGTTGTTCAGACACTATATCCACCTGCCTTTTGTTATTCTTGGCTTGATTGACTTTGTTGTCATAAGCCTCGCATTTTCACTGGCGGCTTTTTTCCGCTTTTTCGGGGAAGTGGATTTCTTTGCTGAAAGTTTTCTCTTCGTTCTTCCCTCAATTCTTGTTTTCGCGTTAGCCAATCTTATTGTGATGATCGCGCTCGGTGTGCACGAAGCCAGCGTTGAAGAAGGCATGTCCGGAATGATGCTGCGCACCATCATGGCCATGATTCTTGCTATTCCAGTTCATGGGTTTGCTTATTTCATTGCTGATGATTGGCTTTGGTATCTTGGCAGTTTTGGTGTGCTTACCTCGGCAACCGTGCTTTCCATCTTTTCACTGGGCATTGTTCGTGTCCTGTTTTTTGCCATGGTTGGCAGCGATGTCTTCAAGCGGCGCGTGTTGGTGCTGGGCGCCGGGCGCCGGGCAAAGCAGATGCTTGAAGATCTCACCACCCCCTTCAATCGAAAAGGTTTCAAACTGGACGGTTTCGTGCCCATGCCCGATGAGCAGGTGCAAGTGGCCGAGGAGCATCTGCTGAATGTCCCCGTTACGCTCCACGATTATGTGTTGCGCCATCCGGTGAGGGAAATTGTGGTTGCAGTAGATGACCGGCGGGGAGGGCTCCCAATGGAAGACCTTCTGGAGTGCAAGATGGAAGGCGTGCAGATCATCGACGGGGCGAGTTTTTACGAACGGGAATCCCGAAAGGTCGCGCTGGAAATGATCACGCGGGGTTGGCTTGTGTTCTCGGATGGCTTCACCGTTTCTTCAGTTTACGGCGCAGGAAAACGCGGCCTGGACATCCTGGCTGCCTGCACTTTGCTGCTAGCCACTTTCCCGATCATGTTGCTGACAGCGCTTGCGATCAAGATAGAAGATGGATTGAAAGCACCTGTGCTCTATAGCCAGGAGCGAGTGGGGCTGAATAACCGGGTCTTTCGTGTTTATAAATTCCGGTCTATGACAACCGATGCGGAAAAGCATGGTGCGGTATGGGCCAAAAAGAATGACTCCCGGGTTACGCGAGTCGGTGAGTTTATCCGGAAGGTTCGAATCGATGAACTTCCGCAAATTTTTAATGTGCTCAACGGAACAATGGCTTTTGTTGGGCCTCGCCCAGAGCGGCCGGTGTTCGTGGAACAGCTCTCGGAAAGCATCCCGTTTTACTCGGAGCGGCATCGTGTAAAGCCCGGTGTGACCGGGTGGGCACAATTGTGTTTTGCCTATGCAGATAACGAGGAAGATACCCGAGAAAAGCTCAGGTATGACCTATACTACATCAAGAATCAAAGCCTGCTTCTTGATCTTCTGGTTATTATTCAGACAGTCGAAGTGGTGTTGTTCAAGAAAGGATCACGGTAGTTTCGGGATAAAGCTTTACCCGGGACATGGAATGAAGCACGGACCTCAGACGCGAGGATATAAGATGTCACGGAAGTATCTCTCCCAAGGGCTTATTGTCTCTTTGTTGGCGGTAGCGTTGTTTTCCGGCTGTGCCGGCCCATCCGCCTCATCTCCTGAAAAAATTCAACGTGCGCTCGCGGTCGAAACCCGAGACAGCGTTGATCAGTACATCCTTGGAGCGACCGATGTCGTTCAAGTGTCGGTATGGCGAAACGATGATCTGAGCATTGCCGTTCCCGTTCGGCCGGATGGCAAAATCTCGGTTCCTTTGGTTGGTGATGTGCAGGCCAGCGGGCGCACACCGGAAGAGTTGGCCAGTAATATCAAAGCGTCACTGGCTGAATATATACGAGAAC
Source organism: Marinobacter litoralis (assembly GCF_003336705.1). Lineage (GTDB taxonomy): Bacteria > Pseudomonadota > Gammaproteobacteria > Pseudomonadales > Oleiphilaceae > Marinobacter > Marinobacter litoralis. Next base: position 861,535 of record NZ_QMDL01000001.1, read on the forward strand.
CGCAGGTCAGCGTGGTGGTCACTTCCATGGGTAGCCACGAATTCACCGACAGGGTTCGGGTAACGGGCGCGGTTCGTCAGCCCCTATCCGTGCCACATCGCAGTGGAATGACGGTGCTGGATGTTTTTCTAAGCGCAGGCGGAGCGAACGAGTTCGCGTCTTTGAATGACGCCATGCTTTACCGGAAATTAGATGGCGAGATTGTCGCCATTCCCGTCAACGTTGATGACATCCTGAGTAAAGGCGAAGTAACCACCAATTATTCCATGCGCCCCGGGGATATTCTCACCATTCCTGAACGGCGGTTTTGATGGGCGGTTCCTTCGGAACACACAAGGTTAAATAGATATGGCATTACCGCTCTCACAGATACCGCAGGAAGTTATCAGGGAGGTACGCAACCGTAAATGGCTTGCGTTCTTCCTGTTTGTTGTCGTGAGTTTTGCGATTCTTGGTGCGGGCTTTTTGTGGCCTTACAAATACCAGTCGGATGTCATCATTTTTGTTGATGATCAGAACATTATTACCCCGCTCATGGAAGGCAGGGCAGTTACAACGGAAATAAACGATCGAATCTCCGCCGCGAGGGAGCTTCTGCTCAGCCGGAGCGTGATCGAGAAGGTGGCTGTTGATCCCAGCATCTTTGAAGGTGAGCCTTCAGACCAAGAGTCGATCGAAAAACGAATCGCTTATGTGCGATCAGGCGTTACCATTCGCCCTCGAGGAGACAGCTATTTCAGTATTGGTTTTATCTCCACTTCTCAAATGGAGTCTTTCCGAACCGCCCAGCGCCTTGCCCAGTTGTTTATCGAAGAAACCAAAGACCGTAAGCGGATTGAAAGTCGTGGTGCCTACGAGTTTATTGATAAACAGGTAAAAGGGTACGAACAGCAGCTGACTCAGGCTGAAAACCGGCTTAAGCAGTTTTTGTCGGAACATAATGATGGAACCGAACAACAGGGCAATGCCCGTATGGCACAGCTTCGGAATCAGCTTGAATTGGCCAAGCTGGAGCAAGAAGAGCTGATAACCCGAACTGCCTCACTGGAAGATCAGCTGGCCGGGGTGCGCCCGACTATTCGACAGGGGCGAAGCCAGGATAGCTATAGCGAGAGAATTCGAATCCTTGAAGAGCGGTTGGATTCGCTGAGACTGCAATACCACGACACCTATCCCGATATTGTTATTCTTCAAGAGCAACTTGCGGAGCTTAGAAAGCAACAACGAGCAGCAGCACGGCGGCCTAACACTCGTCGGAGCTTGGCCGGCGAAGATGCCGTTAATCCCCTATATCAAGAACTCAGCGCTGCGCTCTCAACGACTCGGGCTGATATGGCCACGGTTAAAACCCGCATCTCTTCTCTCGAGAAACTGATGGAAGAGCAGACGCTCAGAATGGAGCGGATCCAAGCTAACAAAGCGCGTTATTCCGAGTTAACCAGAGATATGGAAGTGAATCGTGAAATATACGATGACTTGCTGAAGCGTCGGGAAAAAGCGCGAGTTTCGATGCATTTGGACATTGAAGGGCAGGGCCTGAATTACCGTATTAACGAGCCTGCTCAGTACCCTCGAGAGCCTAAAGGCCCTAAGTTCTCAATGTTCGCAATTGCAGGGCTGTTGTTAGGCATGGCCGCCCCTTTCGGAGCGCTAGCGGGTGTTCTCCAGGTTGACCCGCGCATACGAGCTTCTAAACAGCTGGAAGATGATATCGGGCTTCCTGTGCTCATCGAAATTCCTAAAGTGCGAACGCCTTATGAAAAGCGCATCGATCGCAAGGTGACGCTACTTGTGGGTGTTTTCGCGCTCTTGGCCGCCGTTATTTACATTGCTGTTGTCGTACTTGCTTATCTGGGAGTGGTTTGATGCCTGAACAAAGGAACCTGCAGCCCGAGATGCAGAAGCGCGACGAAGAAGATTCTCGTTTGCTGGTACCCAGTTCGCTTGAATTGGGGCCGGGTGCTGTCGATAAATATGTGATTAGCAAACAGATCGTCCGGATGCAGGAACCCCGAAAGTTAACACCGGATGACCTGGACGAACGGCGGGTAATATATCCGGAATCTCGTGACCGGGCCTTGGTCAACCGATTCCGGAGTTTAAGAACCAAGCTGCTAGAGCTGTCCGGAGGAAACAACTTCACGCTGGTTGTCAGTGGTGCAAGCCCCGGTGCGGGCACTTCCTTCGTGGCACTAAACTTGGCGGCCGCCTTTGCCTTTGATCAGTCGAAAACTGCTTTGATCATCGACTGCAACCTTCGAGATCCATCTCTACATAGTACGCTGGATGTTATGCCGGAAACGGGATTAACCGACTTCCTTGATGATCCAGACTTTGATATCGCCCGAATTCTCTATCCCACCGGTATCCCTCGCCTACGTTTGATTCCGGCCGGAAGCCGGCGAGAAACTCCCGGCGAATTCTTTACCTCGTTTCGCATGAAGCAGTTTTTGCAGGCGGTTCGCCGGCGTTACCCGGATCGCTTCATTGTTTTGGATACGGCACCCATCTCGGAATCGCCAGACGCACGCATTCTCACTGAGCTTTGTGATTACGCCATGCTTGTGGTGCCTCACGGCAAAATTACAGCCACTACTGCGGAAAATGCAGCAATGGCGTTCAATCCCGACAAATTCGTTGGAGCTGTGATCAATGGATAGGCCGCAGAACGTGAGGGTTCACCGTAGCATAGCCCCAATGATTTTGGTGTTGGCAGTGGCCGGTACATCGATGCCGAGTGCTCAGGCTCAAGTAGAACTTACCGGAGGCTTGGATTCCAGGTATACCGACAACGCGAGCAAGGCCAGCCGAGATGAAGAGAGTGATCTCGAGTCTCGGGTATATATCAAAGCTGATTACACCAGTGATCCAGGGCGTTGCAACGCGACATTTTCCGGAACACTGGGCTATTCAAACTGGTTGGACGGTACCTTTGATGACGAAGCCTATGGAGAGATGGACTTTCTTGGCGACTGCGAATTAGCCAATCAGCTGTACTGGGATGTGGCTAATACCCTTCGTGAAGTGACCCAGAGTAGCCGGTCAAGCGATACGCCGGATAACCGCACCCGGAAAAACGTGTTTAGCACCGGGCCAAGATACAACTGGCGAATTAACGAGACAAATTGGCTCACTCTTTCCACACGCTATGAGAACACCGAGTTTTCTGAAGGAGATACAAGCGACACGGAACGTTATCTGGGATCCGCCGCTTGGAACCATGCCTTCAGTAAAACCTTCAATGGCGGCTTGAGCGCCAACTATAGCCGTACCGAATACGATACCGGCGCTGAAGTTGACGTCAAAACAGTCAACGTGACGTTCAGCAGAAACTGGCCGACCATGGATGTGTCGGGCGCAATAGGTGTGAGTGAAATTGAAACCAAGGCCGGGAATTCATCGCAATCCAGTGATGGGGTTGTGGGTGAACTAACTCTTCAAAGAGCGCTTACCCCCAGCTCGGATTGGTATCTGCGCGCAGCCCATCAATTAACGGACAGAACCTCGAATCTGGACTTCGTGTTCGAAAATTTCCAGTTCAGCTTGGAAGATTCGATCACCGTTGAGACGACGACGGTTTCGACGGGCGTTGACAAGCGCTTCTCCAATGGCGCTACGCTGAACGTCGAGCTTTATGGCAACCAATCTGACTATATTGATGACCCTGAACGCGAAGATGGTGGTGGCATGAACCTCAGGTACGGTCGGCCGATTGCTGAGCGCACCACAGGGTATCTTGGGCTGGGGTACGACTATTTAACATACGCCAGCGACGAGTTGGATGAACGGATTACACGGATCGAAGTGGGGGCCGAACACCAGGCTTCCAGCGATTTGAGCCTAACAGCGAAAGTTGGCCATCAAAACAAGGTCAGTGATGCACCCACCAGTGAGTATGACGAGAACTGGGTGTTGTTTGGTTTGGAATACCGATTCCGTTAACACGCACAGGATGTGCGAGAGGCTTGCACTATGACGCAGCGAATTCAGAATGCATTAACCATTGATGTGGAAGACTACTTTCAGGTTGCTGCGCTAGCGGAAGCCGTAAATTACGATGATTGGTCTAGCATGGAGTATCGGGTTGAGGCCAACACCGATCGAATACTCAAGCTATTTGACGAGGCTAATGTAAAAGCCACCTTCTTTACTCTGGGATGGGTGGCTGAACGTTCCCCCGAGCTGGTTAGGCGCATCGCCGCTGCCGGACATGAAGTCGCCAGCCATGGGTATAGCCACCAGCTAATTTACAATCAAACGCCCGAAGTATTCCGTGAAGAAACCATCCGATCAAAAGGAATCCTTGAGGACATTATTCAAGCTCCTGTAACCGGTTACCGCGCAGCCAGTTACTCCATCACGAACGAGTCGCGATGGGCGCTGGATATTTTAGCCGAGCAAGGCTTCACTTGGGATTCCTCAATCTTCCCGGTACATCACGACAGATACGGCATGCCCGGCACCCCAAGATGGCCGCATCGCTTAACAACCGATAAAGGTTATGAACTTGCGGAATTTCCGCTCAGCACCCTAAAACTTCCTGGCTACACCTTACCCATTGCGGGTGGTGGATATTTTCGCCTATTTCCGTACTGGTTCAGCCGAATGGGACTGGGGTCGATTAATCGCCAAGGGAAGCCATTTGTGTTTTACCTTCACCCGTGGGAAGTCGATCCGGACCAACCTCGGCTTGACGTTAAATGGTTCTCGCGATTCCGTCATTACAATAATCTGGATGTTTGTGAGCAGCGGCTTGCCCAATTGCTGACAGACTTCAGCTTCACGACTATGAGCGAAGTTCTAGAGAGTGAAGGGGTTCTTGATCCAGCACCTGCACAAACTGCTCCTCGCACCGTAACAGGGATGGCATGATGGTTGCGCTGTTCTGGATTTCATTCTTGGGATTGGTTTACATATATTTTGGCTATCCAATCTGCATCAAACTGGTGGCATCCGCACGACCTTTGCCAGTGAACAAAAGCGCCGCTCACCTGCCGAAAGTCTCGATTCTTATCGCGGCCTATAACGAGGCCAACGATATTGAAGCAACCCTCAGGAACAAGCTTGGATTGGACTATCCCGCCGAGCAATTGGAAATCCTGGTTGTATCGGATGAGTCGGACGATGGAACCGACGAGATAGTTCAGGCGGTTGCAGCTGATGCGCCTTTCCCAATCAAACTGTTCCGTCAGGTACCGCGCCAAGGCAAGACTGCGGGCCTCAACCTTATCAGCCAACATGCGAAAGGTGACATCCTCGCGTTTTCGGATGCCAATTCCGAGTGGGATTCGCAGGCCTTGAAGGCACTAGTGAGCAATTTCAATGACCCTTGTGTGGGCTACGTAACCGGAAAAATGGTCTACGTGAACCCGGAGGGTGCCTTGATAGGCGACGGATGCAGCGCTTACATGAAATATGAGAACTGGCTGAGAGCGCAAGAAACTCTGGTGGGTTCCGTGGTGGGCGTTGATGGTGGCATTGATGCCATGCGTAAAGAACTGCATTCTGAGTTGAGTGCTGATCAGTTGCCCGACTTCGTTCAGCCACTCAAAGTGGTTGAACAGGGATACCGCGTTGTATACGAGCCTGATGCTTTGCTTAAGGAAGAAGCATTGAGTGACGGAGGAAGCGAATTCAGCATGCGGGTGCGGGTAAGCCTGCGTGCGCTGTGGGCGCTCAAAGACATGAAACAGCTCATGAGCCCGACCAACGATCCAGTGTTTGCCTGGCAGCTTATCTCCCACAAATTGCTTCGCTACGCAGCCTTTGCACCAATGGTAACCCTTGCGATTGCAGCGATTTATCTGGCTCCCGTTAAAGGCTTCTATGCCTTGGCGGCCACAGGTTATGCGCTTTTTCTGTATTTTGCATGGTTGGGTCACAAGAAACAAAGCAGGGCTCAAGCTCTTCCTGCGTTTTATGCGTTGCCGTACTACTTCATGCTGTTAAACCTAGCATCTTTCCAGGCGTTTGTTGCTTTCTCTAAAGGGGAGAAGAAGGTGATTTGGAGCCCGAGGAAGGGGTGATAAGTATTTCTTTGAAGGAGTAAATAATGAAGCAACTGGTAACGAAATTTATTAAACGGCATCCCAGATTATATGACTTTGTAAACAATAAAAGAACTACGCATGGAGAGTTAGGAGAGTGGTTAAACTCACTGGAAAAATTTGGCCCTATTAATTTCATACAAGTTGGGGCTTCAGATGGTTTGCGGTGGGATCCACTTAGGAAACATATTGTCAAGAATAAATGGAGAGGTGTTTTGGTAGAACCTCTACCATTAGTATATGAGCTTTTGAAGAAAAATTATTACTATTTTTCCAAGAACGATAATCTTCAGTTCGTGAATGCAGCAATTTCCCATCAGACTGGGGGCACTTTGAAATTTTGGTCTTGTTCGAAAAAGTTTCTTGAAGGAATGGATATTGATCAGCAACTGTTTTGGCTGAGAATGTCCTCAGTTGATGAAAATTTCATAGCTGGAAAAATTGAGACAATTACAAATAAAACAGTAACAAATGATTGTATTGTAAATTTTAATACGCCCATATTAACAATTTCTGAGATTGTTAAGTGTTATTTGAACGGTACATCTCCAGATCTGATATTTATCGATGCGGAAGGGCATGATGACTCTGTAATATATGGGATATCATTTGAGCTGTATAAGCCCCGCTGGATTGTGTTCGAGTCAACAGCATTAGGTCTTGATCGCAGTAGAAAGCTCTTAGATTTTTTGACGGAGAAAGGTTATTTTGTCAATGTGATGGGGAGTGATACATTAGCGTCTCTAGAGTCGTCTTAGGTATGGTCGTAAGGAATAGGTTTAGTTTTATATTTTGTTTCTCGTGTTTGTTTGATAAGTGAATGTTTTAGATTCGGAATTTGAAGATTTCCTGTTAGAATAAAATATAAGTTGTAGGTTAGTTTTATGGAACCTCAGGTATTTCGAAAGGATGAGGTCTATAGTGTTGGTGGCAACGAATGCAGCATGCGCGTGCCTGTCGGCTTTCGTGCGCTCTGGGCGCTGAAAGATATGACGCAGCTAATGAATCCTATCACGAAACCGCGGTTTTTCTGGCAGGTTATTTGCTCTAATCTGGCTCGTTGCGCCACCTTTGCACAGTTGTTAATGCTAGCGATTTTGGCTTGGTATCTGGCTCATGTTAAAGCGCTCTATGTATTAAACGCAGTAGGTTACGCACTGTTTCTCTATTTCGCGTGGGCGGGCTACCAGAAAGAGAAGCGCGGGCAATCTCTATCTACGGTTATTGCACTTTTCTATTGCTTAATTTTGCTTAATCTGGCTTCGTTTCAGGCATCGTTTCCATCCCTGAAGGGCGAAAAAGAGGCTGACTTGAATGCGAGGAACGGATGATGAGGGTCTTTCACGTTACCGCTAGTGGAGGGTTGTTCGGCGCTGAAAAGGCTCTTATTGACCTCGCTGCTACACAGGCGAGAATTGGGTTGGACGTGACAATTGTTAGCCTTAACACCGGGGATGGCTCTGATACCGTTGAGAAAGAATTTTCACGAAATAACCTCAAATATCTTTCAATCCCATTCGAAGAAAAAGTAAGTCGGCGGCAGGTCTCGGGCCTGAAGGCTCTGTTCGAAAAAGGGCGTCCGGATATTATTCATGCCCATAACTACAAGGCGAATATCTATTCAGTATTGTGCAAGCCAAAGGGAAATACTTGTAGATTGGTTTCTACTGCGCATGGCTACCTTTTGCCTCCCATATTCAGCGCATTGCGAATCTACTATTTTCTGGATCGAAAATTCCTTAGAAAATATGATCATATTGTATGTGTTTCAGATCGAACCAAGCAAAGCCTTAAAACTTCTTTAAAGGGTTCTGTGCCAATATCCGTAATAAGGAACGGAATTTCCAGTTTTAGTGATGCCGGTGAGCTAAATATTGAAAATTCAGATGTTCGGTTCGAGGAAAACAGATTTAATCTGATTTGTGTTGGAAGATTGTCGCCCGAAAAAAATTTTTCCGAGGCGATAAAAATTTTCAGTCATATTCTGGAAGCTGCGCCCAATTCGCTTTTGTGGGTTGTTGGTAATGGACCGGAGTTGGGTGCTTTGAGGCAGTTGTCGGACAGGCTAGGGCTGGGGGAAAAAGTCACCTTTCTGGGCTACAGAACGGATGCGGAGGTACTAATTAGGTGTGCAGATATGCTGATGATCTCGTCAAAATCGGAAGGCCTTCCTATCACGTTGCTAGAGGCGATGAAAAACTCAACAATCGTTGCGTACCGTGACGTAGGTGACATTGACTATGTGTTGAATGGCGGAGAGTTTGGTTGTCGGCTGGATGGACCGCCCGAGAAGTGCGCGAAGGACATAGTCGATTTGCTTCAGAATGATGAAAAGCGCAAGTTGATGGTTCATGGAGCAGGTCGAAGGCTGATTGCTAAATTTAGCGCTGAGAATATGGAAAAACTGTATCGAGAAGTCTATCAGATGGTGATGCAATGAAAGTCAATGAAGAAGAAAAGAATATTTGGCTTTCGTGGGAGCATCAAAGAAGAAACCGGTCGTTAAGCAAATGTCTTGGTTTTGAGTTGTTCGAACTGGTTAGTGATAAGGGTATGCTCGCAAGATACTGCGAGCTAGCTATTAAAACCACTGTTTTGTTGTTAAGAGTTAAGCCTGACAATGTTGTTTGCCAGAATCCTTCAATTGTATTGGTAACACTCTGCATTATTCTTAGGGCCTTTCTGAAGTATACACTTATTATTGACTGCCATAATTCTGGATTATATCCGAAGGAGGGGGCGTACAGAATTCTTAATTATGTTTTTATAAAAGTTAACGCCATCGCCGATATTGTTATTGTATCGAATGAAAATTTAAAAGAAAAATTCAAAAGCTACTTCGAAGTCATTTTGGTGATTCCGGATCCTTTGCCAGATCGAGATAGCTACTACACTGCTGGCAGTCGCCATATCATCGATGCAAATCACTGGAATCTGGATGGTGATGTGAAGTTTTTGTTCATATGTAGCTGGGCGCAAGATGAACCATACAATGAGGTGATAGAAGCGTTCGCAGATCATCGACTCTCCGGAGTTTCGTGTTACATCACTGGCAGCCCTGGCCATTCCCTGAAAGGGACTAGGATACCCAAAAACATTTCTCTTACCGGATTTATTTCCGACGAGGACTACTTTGATTTGCTGTGCAAATGCGACGCAGTTCTGGTGTTAACAAATAGAGATGATTGCCTGACATGTGGAGCTTACGAGGCGCTTGCGGTCGGGAAGACTGGTATACTCTCTGATAGTGAAATGATGAGAAGCACGTTCGGTGAAGGTTATCTTTATAGCAAACCGGAAAAAGACGATATTTTAAATAATGTTTTGTTATTGGCTGATAATATAGAGTTTTTCTATGCTGGAGTAAGGGCTAGTAAATCAGGTTTCAATGACAAGTTACTGAAAAGCCTGCAAAAATTCAAAGATGCTGTTTTCAGAGCAAGGGGCAAAAGTCATGAAATTCAATAATGAGTTGATTCCGTGGAGCGCCAAGGTTCTGGGACTCCCAGCACTGTTCATCGCAGCATCTGTTTCTGCAGCTCCCTCCATCGGCAACGTGGAAGGTGAAATCAAGCCAGAAGGCAAGATCGTTATCTCTGGTAAGTCCTTCGGCGATAAAACGAATGATCGTCCTTTGTTCTATTGGTCTGCGAATAATGGAATCCTGCCGAGAACTGATTTGGCGCGCCAGGGCTGGTCAGGAAGCTCTTTCAATGGGGAGATATCAAAAAAGGTTGTTCATCCTACGTCTAAAGCGAGTGTGGCTTGGGATCACGGGGCGTCCTCGGGTAAGGCGTTAGAGTGGGTTGATTACAATAGTTCTCATGTTTATGTATTTCGTAAGAAACTCTCAGATTTTGACACTACTAAAGATCTAGCAATTCGTACCCGTTTTGATCGGCTTAGTGGGGAGTTTAGGGAAGGTCAGTTAGTTCGTGGCTTAACTTCAGGAGCTACTGGAATTATTGAGAGCGTGAATGTTAATTCTGATAATACTAGTGGTTCTATCTTCTATAAAAATGTTGAAGGAAGTATAAATTCGGAACCTCGTAACGATTTTATGTATGGGGAAAAGTTAGTTTCTGATACTGCCGCTGCGCGTAATAGTGAGGGTACAGATATATACCCCACTGGGACATATAGGACCTTTAATTATAAAATTATTCGGTTCTGGGCGGAGAAGACAATTAATAATGTATTCGTTGGCCCTGATCATCAGGGTGCATATGAAATGAAAATGACGCCCGAGTATACATCCGGCTCGATATGGTCTAATGATTGGCAAAGTATTAAAAGGATGACTCCAGGAAAATGGCTCACTGAGGAGTTTCTCGTTTACTCTGGCTCAATTGATCAGAACGACGCTCGCCTAGTTGTGCGAACCGATGGCGTTCTGAACTTTGACCAATTATTCAAAGCGAGAACTAGTGAAAGGCCTGGTCGCTATGATCGAGTGGCTCAAAGCCAAGTGTCTAATGGCGCACAAAAGGGATCATTTATCTATTATGACAGTCTATATGTAGATGACTCTTGGCATCGAATAATTTTTTGTGATAGGCCAAAATATGATGAATGTTCCAACGTAGAGATATTGATCCCCATCGAATGGGATAATCAAAAAATTGTAGCCCAGTTTAGAGAAAGTTTAATTCCGTCTGGTCCATTATATTTGTATGTGTTAGATGGCGATAATATGGTAAATCCAACAGGTTATCCGCTTCCATTAGCTGCAAGCCCCTCTAAAGTTGAATTGATGGTGGAATAGTAAGGGTCGCATTTTCTTTGGGCTTTATATTGTGACGAAAGCGGGGCTCCAGATACGCGTATAGGCGAGCATCATGTTTGCTCTTCGAATTAATATAAACAGATTATGATTGCGGTTCATGTCAAGGAAGTTTTAATTTTTTATGTAGTAACTGATCTCTTGAGGTTGTTTATGACAGGGAAGTTGGTGCGAGAAACACTTAATTTTGCGCGCGAATTAGATCTTTCGGGCTGGCGGTTCATGGTAGGTAAGTGGCGCAGCCGTATTATGAGCCTTTTTACAATAGATCCTGAGGGTAGGCTATCTCAGCTAGCGGGACATTTAGCTCATTTTCCGAGAAATTGGTCAAATAAAATTGAGTTAGTAGAGGCTCGAAAATTAGCTGTTAGTCTCAATCGTTCGGTAGAGCGCTCGCGGGCCGTATCTCTGTCGTACTGTGCGGTGATTAAGTGCTACGTCTCGAATACCGAAAAAGGGATTTTGTTAGTTTCTTTTGAGAATCAGTTGGCCCAGTTGGTTGACTTCGGCGGTATTGATCGGGTTCTCGCTCGGTATCAGCTTGTTTTTATCCCTTCATGGAGTGGCCTGTACTCAAAAGAATTGTTCAGGTTGGTCGCTGCAGCTGATCAACAGCCTGTCTTTGTTATGCCAGTTCATAGTCATGAGTTGGAGCTGGTCCCAACTCTTGGCGCTAATTGTCACTCGCTCCCATTTAATGCGGCCAGCTGGGTTAATCCTGCGTTCTTTGATGGGCCAGCTCAACCAAGAGATATTGACTGCCTGATGGTTGCAAATTTCGCAAGTTTCAAAAGGCATTGGTTGTTATTCAAGGCGTTAAAGGGGTTGCCTAAGGATATTAAGGTTACCTGTGTGGGTGTTCCGCTGGGTTCCCGGACCGCTGAGAGCATTCGTCAGGAGGCAGCGGAATACGGGGTATCGGATCAGGTAACGATAGTTGAGGATCCGAGTCAGGAAGAGCTGAGACGATATTTTCGGATGGCCAAGATGTTCTGTGCGATGTCTTACCGAGAAGGGTCGTTTATTGCCGTTGCCGAGTCTCTGATGTCTGGCACCCCTGTGCTCATGTTCAGCAATGCGCATATTGGTACTAAAACCCTGATCAATGAAAAGACTGGCGCACTGGTGAAGTCTGTCAGGGAGTTACGGCAGAAAATACTGGAGTACAGGAACTTTGAAGGGCACGATCAGGTTCGACAGACTGCGATAGATAATATCAGTGCACAGGCTAATTCCCGTAAACTTAACGATATGCTCCGGGACTGGTCAATCAATAATGGCAAGGCCTGGACGGTTGATATAGAACCATTCTACAGCCAGCGACTCGACTTTCATTATTTTAATGATGAAAGTCGTGATCGTCTGGCTGATGATTACAGGTATTTATCCGAGCTAGGTGTCCGGTTTCCGAGGTTTTCTTAATTCCATGCCCTCCAGGAATAGTGTTGTGCCGTCGTCATCCAATGAATTGGTTTCCGTAATTATCCCTTCCTATAATCGTGCAGCCTATATTGAGGCTGCCATTAACTCGGCGCTTGACCAGACTTACGGTCCGGTTGAGGTTATTGTCGTGGATGATGGATCGACGGATGGCAGTTATGAAAAGATACAACAATGGGAAGAACGAGGAGAACTGGTACTTCTGACTCACCCTGAGCGAAGGAATCGGGGCCAGTCTGCATCAATCAACCTGGGTATTCACCAAGCGGCCGGTAGCTATATTGCAATTCTGGACAGTGATGACATGTTCGCCAAAGAAAAATTGGCCGATCAAGTAGCATTCCTGGAAGCTAACCCCGAAACAGGTATGGTTTATGGCCAAGGTCATGCAGTAGATGCTGATGGCAATTTCTTGTTCAAAGTTCCCGGTGATGGTCATCAGGAACTGAGTGATCCTAACCGGCTACTCCTGGATTGTTACATGGCGCTGCCAGGGGGATCACTTGTTCGTCGTTCGGTATTTGAGAAGGCTGGCTTATTTGAGGAATCTTTTAGGGCCGGCCAGGATCACGATATGGCTATTCGGATCATGGAAGCGACTAAATGCGCTTATTTGCCGAAGCTTGCTTTCTATTACCGAAAACATGATGACTCCATTAGTGTTAAAGGGCTCGAACGTCGCTGGCTTACTGGGTTGGAAATTCTTCGCCGTGCGAATGAACGGTATCCCTACATGAGAAGCACAATTCGAAAACGCAAAGCGGTTCTTCAATTCAGATTAGGGCAGACCTATTGGCGAGAACGGCGCAAGGCCAAGGCGTTACCCCACCTTATCTCTTCAGGTTTGCTTGACCCCGCCCGTGCCTTGATGGTTCTGATAGGGCGAGAGCAGGTTTAATGGATTCCGCACCGCAGCCCATTCTCTTTGTTATCGACCACTTCCGCAATCCCAATGCTGGTACTGAGGGACAGCTCTTCCAGTTGGTTAGAGGCCTGGATCGAACCAGGTTCAAACCTCACCTGCTGGTCTTCCGGGATTCGGAGTTTCTTCAGGTTGGCGGATTCCCTTGTGATTACTCGGTTTTGGGACAGCATCGTATTCTTTCTGTGGCTACCTGGTATGCGCTTTGGCAAACCGCCCGGCGGTTTCGAGCTTCTGGTGGTCGCTTGGCTCATGTGTTTTTTAATGATTCCTCGGTCGTCTGTCCGCCGATCTTCCGTTTGCTTGGCATCGAAACGATTATCTCCAGGCGGGATATGGGGTATTGGTACACGCGCAAGTATCTGGCTTTGTTGAACCTAAGTGGTCGTTTTGTTGCCGCTGCGATCACCAACAGCGAGGCGGTTAAGGAAGTGACGCTTCGGCATGAGCCTGTTTCTTCAGAAAATACTCACGTGATCTACAATGGATACGAGTTTGAGGAGGTGCAACCCTCAATACCTTCCGATCTACAGGAATTGCGAGTGGGGCATCCAAATGCAGTATTCGCTGGAATTGTCGCCAACATCCGTCCGATAAAACGGATGGAAGATGCGATACGAGCGGTAGGGTTGCTGTCAGGGCAACGTCCTGCCTTACACCTGGTTATCATTGGAGATGGGGAGCCCGGGGACCTCAAAGCAGTGGCAAAAGAGCTGGGAATTGAAGGGCAGGTACACTTCCTGGGCGCGCGTAGGGATGTGAGGGGTTGTCTCGCCGGCCTGGATATCGGCTTGTTATGTTCTGAATCCGAAGGTTTTTCTAACGCCGTGGTAGAGTATATGCAGGCGGGATTGCCCGTGGTTTGTAGCGCCGTGGGGGGCAATCCGGAAGCGATTGCCCACGGAGAAACCGGTTTTTTGTATGGCTGTGGTAATGTGAGTGAGTTGGCGGAACGCCTCAGAGCATTGGCTTTTGATGGTGATCTCCGTGCCCGTTTGGGAGAAAATGCCAGCGTTAATGCAAGACAGCGCTTCAGTATGGACACGATGGTTCGGCAGCATCAGGAAGTTTATGGCTCTCTGCTGAACAAGGAGTAATGCAGTATGGGGTTGTTCTCGAAAACCATTCGCACGCTGGGCCCTTGGGGCGGCTATCAGCTAGCCAGGCAGATCTGCCGGAACCAGCCACGCATCCTTATGTATCACCGGTTTTCGGATCCGCCGGTCAAAGGGTGGGCAAGTCCACACTTCTTCGAACAGCAGGTCCGACACATCAAGGATAACTACAATCCGTTTTCGCTGGTTGGATTAATGCAGTATAAGCGTGAGCACGGTCGCATGCCTTCTCACGCGGTTGTCATTACCGTCGATGACGGTTACCGCGATTTTTATCAGTATGCTTATCCGATCCTCAAGAAGTACCAGGTACCTTCCACGCTGTTTGTTACCACGGGGTTTATAGAACGTAAACTCTGGCTGTGGCCGGATAAGATTACCTGGCTGTTGAGCCAGGTCGACTATATTCAGGAAGCAGTAACGATCGATGCTCTAAGGAGTGAGGCTGGACCGGTGAATGCCGAAACACGTCAAGTCTATTGGCAGCAATGGAACGATCACGCTTTGTCGTTGCCTGATGATGAGAAACATTGGTTCATCGATGAGTTGGCCCGCCAGCTCGGAAAGGCTATTCCCGAGGCGATTCCCCCGGAGTTTGAGCCGTTAAGCTGGGATGAGCTTGCGGAGATGCAGCAGAATGGTGTTGAAATTGGAGGCCATACAGTTACCCACCCTTCGTTGGGGAGGGTCAGTCAATCTCAGGCTAAAGTAGAAATAGTCGGGTGTAGTAATGCATTGAACGAAAACTTGGGGCGGCGCTCGCGTACTTTTTGCTACCCAAATGGTCAGCCATCTGATTTCCAGTATTTCCTGCCTGCGTTGGTTGAAGACTCAGGGTTCCTCGGCGCAGTGACGGCATTCCCTGATGCGAATGGGACAAAAGATCCGTTTTTAATGCGGCGTCATGTGAGTGGCGATGACATGTTTCAATTCTTCAAGGCTACATCTGGCGTTGAATTGCTGGGGCATAGGCTAAGGAGGGATATAAGACTGCGGAGAGATTTTTTTCTTGGCACTACTGATATTGCAAGCCCTGGAGTAAATGCGTAATGGTCTTGGCGGTTGGAGCGTCAACTCTCTCTAGGGCGAGACTTTCGACGCAGACTGTCAGTACCTTTACATTTTTATTCTATTTGTATTTTATCGTAGATTACTTCCTTCGGTTTTCAGTACGGATTCCCGGCTACAGTACTCTGAGGCCGACCCTAATAGGGATTTTGATTCTCTCAACGCTATTGTTTGTCGAACGAGAAAAATTCAAAGGGCGTTTCGATGATCCTGTTTTTCGTGGGTTTTTCCTTCTGGTGGGGTACATTATTCTGACTTTGCCCTTGGTAGAGTGGCCGGGGAGCGTTATAAAAGGTAATTGGGAAACCTTTCTGAAGGCTGTGGTTTTTCTGTTCTTTACAGCGCTAACTATAGATACAGAAAAACGTCTCAAGTGGTTCGTCGTTGTATTCGTATTTTGTCAGATATTTCGTGTTCTGGAACCATTGTATCTTAATATAACCCAGGGATACTGGGGGAGTGCAACACACCTTCAGGGTGCTGAGTTTGCAAACAGGCTTTCAGGTGCGCCAGCTGATGTAATTAATCCGAATGAATTGGGATTTGTTATAGCCACAGTCATTCCATTCCTACATTATTTGCTTTGGCCCAAGGGTTGGTTTAGTAAGGGGGTATATTTAGCCCTGATTCCTTTGCTTCTCTATGCGCTGATACTTACTATGTCTCGCGGTGGATTTATTGCTCTACTGGTAGTTGCTTTTTTTGTGTTTAAGGAGTCAAGGCGAAAGGCTGGATTAATTGCGCTAGGTGTCATAGTTGTTGTTTGTGCGTTTAGCGTTATGACACCGATCCAAAAAGATAGATATTTATCGCTTATCGATAGGGATACTGCTGGCGGAGCTTCGGCAGAAGGAAGAATTCGTGGAATGGTTAATGAATTTAAAGTGGGGTTGAGCAGGCCAATTGTCGGTCATGGTTTGGGAACAACTCCCGAAGCCAAAACACATAAGCTAGGGTCAAGACAGGCAAGTCATAACTTATATGCTGAAGTTTTAATTGAGCTCGGTGTTGTTGGTTTTATTATATTTACGATGTTTTTGGTGAAAATCGCTAAGAAACTAAAGTCAGTTAGGGCGAAGATGACCGGCATTGTTTCAGATTCCGGTAGCTATTTTTTGCGATTAAATAAGGTTCTTTTCTGTATTTTTTGGATGTATATTGTATACAGCATTAATTATTGGGGGCTTTCTCAGTATTACTGGTACCTATTTGCGGGCCTTGTGATTGCTTTCGGAAGGCTAATCCCATCTGCAGATGAGATCGAAAGAAACGAGGGTTTGAATGGAGAGGATGCAGTAAACCACCATTACCGTCTGGCTTCGAGTTTGCAAAATAGGCATCCCAGAGAAGTACGAGCATGGAAGTCATTGAATGAAAATCAGGAACGATGCTAATGAAGGTTTTAATGGCTGCTCTTCAGCCAGGCGGGGGCATAAAGACATTTCTCAGGTACGTATATTCCCAACCTTGCTTTGATGACTGCGAGTTTGTCCTGTATGCGCCAGACAATGGATTGTCATCATACCTTAATGCTGTGGTTGGGTATGATCGAATTGAGGTAATTCCTGCTCCTCAGAATTCGTGGGATTTCGCTGTTGCACTGAGAGGCGTCTTGAAATCCAGAGAGCATGATTTGGTTCACTCCCATGGATTTGGCGCAGGTGTACTAACCGAAATTGTAAGAACCCTCTCCAGCCAGTCGCCACACTTGATGACGGCTCATGATGTCTTTCTTGACTCACAATTTGGAGGTTTGAAAGGAAAGGTTCGCAAACTGGCTATGGCGCGGCTTTTTGGTCGAATAGAACGTATTCACACGGTAACAGAGGACGCGACCAGAAACTTCAGCGAGTTTTTCCCCGGCGTTCGTGCTGAGCGGCTAAAGCCAATCTTGCACGGTGTGGATACGGATTTTTTCAGTCAGGGTGAGCCAGCAGATCTTCGCTTTGAACTTGGTATATCAGCATCAACGCCTCTCATTGGTTTTTTCGGTCGGTTTATGGGCCAGAAAGGTTTTCGTACTCTTGTGGATGCAATGTTGGCAATAAAGCAAGAAGGTATTGAACCCTTACCCCGTGTGCTGACTTTTGGTTGGGGTGGTTTTATCCGGGAAGACTACGAGTACCTGACAAGTCTGGGATTGGCTGACGAGTTCGTTCAAATGCCCGGGACAGACAATATGCCCGCGATGATAAAAGCGGTAGACATGGTCGTTATGCCTTCTCGTTGGGAGGCTTGTGGTTTGTTGGCTATGGAAGTGCTTTCTGCTGGTGTCCCGTTGCTTTCGACTGATTGCATCGGCCTTCGAGAAGTGGTTGCAGGTTCGCCCACAAGGATTTTTCCGCCCGGTAGCGCTGAAGGTCTTTCTCTCGCCATCAAAGCGGAGGTCGCTGACCCGAGTAAAGATCGTTTTTCGGACTATCAGCAAACCGCCATCGCGCGTTTTCACATTGGTCGCCCAGCGAGCGAGCTGCGTGCACTCTATGACGAGTTGACCGGTCAAGCTTCATGATACGTACTTTGCTCGTTAATACTGGCTCAAACGTCCTAGTCATGTTCGTAAAGCTAGTCATTACTTTCATTATGACCCCCGTATTTGTCCACAACCTGGGCAAATACGACTACGGCCTTTGGGAAATGATTGGTGCGGTTATTGGCTATATGGGCATACTCGATCTTGGCCTCCGCCCCGCTATAAGCCGTTATGCCGCCAGGCATCTGGCAGAGAAGGATGAAACCGCACTTCAGTCTGTCTATATGTCTGCGCTCGCCTTCATGGCGGTGGTCGGCCTACTGCTGTTTGTGTTCTTTTTCTCATGGGGATTTTGGTTTGGCGGTACACTGGCCCCGGAGGGTGAACCCCATCAAAAGTACACGTTGTTCCTGATTATTATTGGCGCCTATCTTCTGATTTCTTTTCCGGGATACGTGGCCGAAAGTTATCTTGAAGGCTTTCAGAAGTATTACCTGAAAAACAACATCACCATTGTGAACTCGGTGGTGGGATCTGTACTGCTATATAGCCTGATTACACCGGAGAACGGATTGGTGCTTCTCGCGGGCATTAATGCGATTGGGCTCACGGTTAAGTATCTGCTGTTCATGTGGGTTCTCGCGCGCCCGGCCTACGGTGCTGTTCGCGCCCAATGGGAGATGTTTTCCTCCTTTAGGCTTCGGGAGCTCATCGTATTCGGATTCAAGTCGTTTGTTCAGGGTATAGCGACCCGTGTTGAGAATGCGACAGACGTTCTGGTTATAGGCTTGATTCTGGGGCCCGCTGTGGTGCCGTTTTACAGCATACCCGCAAACCTAACACAACACATTCGTGGACTGGGCTGGACGTTGACTCATGCTTTTATGCCCCTGTTCAGTGGGTTAAGCGCCCAGGCAGAAGACGAGATGATCCGTCGGGTATTTCTTATGTCATCCCGATACGTGGTCAGCATTGTATTTGCCATGGGGGCGGGTGCGCTGGTTTTGGGCGTCCCGTTCATCAATATTTGGCTTGGCTCTGAGTTTGGTGAGAAGGCTAAGTATCTGATTGTTTTTCTGGTTTTCTTCACCGTTCTTCCGTTTATCAATCCATTTGCCAGCCGCTATCTCACCGCGATAAATAAGCATGGTATTTTTGCCAGGCTTACTCCCATAGCAGCGACCATGAATATCGGGCTTAGTCTGGTTCTGGTACAACCTTTTGGTCTGGAGGGCGTGGCTTTCGCATCAGTGGTGCCAGGTTTGATTTTTGTACCTTTGTATCTCCGCTATACCTGTAAACATTTGGAGCTCCCAGTGAGGGAGTATCTTCGTTGGTCTGTGCTTCCTGCCTTTTTGCCGGCAGGGATTATGGCTTTGATTTTGTTGGGTATGGGGGATTATCTGATCTACGATTCCTACGCTGATATTGTCGCCGGCGCGCTTTTGAGCAGTTCTGCCTGGCTGGTGGCGTTTTGGTTGTTAGTGTTAAGCAGGGATGAGCGAACGTATCTGCGCGGTCGAATTGTTCGCATGGCGGGAAGGAACTAAGGGATGTGTGGTTTTGCCGGGTTCGTAAGCTCTCTGGATGCTGGGCTAGCAGAAAATACGTTACGGGGGATGGGCCGGGCAATCTCTCATCGTGGGCCTGATGCAGATGGCGTTTGGGTTGGTCAAGGGTTGGGTGTGGGCTTAGTTCACCGGCGCTTGGCTATTCAGGATCTGTCTCCGGCAGGGGCACAGCCCATGGCATCGGCCTCTGGCCGTTATGTTATCGCGTTTAATGGTGAGATTTATAACTTCCGACAGATTCGGGCCGAGTTAGAAAAACATGGCTGCGGTTTCAGAGGGCACTCAGATACTGAAGTCATGCTTGCGTCTATTGAAAACTGGGGGCTAGAAACTAGCCTCGAGCGTTTCTCAGGAATGTTTGCCTTTGCCTTGGTAGATACCCATAAACGAAGGCTCGTCCTAGCGCGGGACCGTATGGGGGAGAAGCCCCTGTATTACGGTTGGCAGGGGAAAACACTACTGTTTGGGTCTGAGTTAAAGGCGCTGCGTGTGCATCCGGACTGGAAAGGAGGCATAGAGCCGAAAGCGTTGGCCCTGTTGCTGCGCCATAACGTTATTCCAGCCCCATGGAGTATTCACCCCGGGATTTTCAAGTTACCACCTGCTTCGCTGATTTCTTTTGATTTAACGAGCCCAACTCCCGGGCTGACTCCAGCCCCTAAACGTTACTGGCACCTTGAAAGTTGTTTCGCTGCTCGGGCAACGGGCACATTTGCAGAGAGCAGTCGGCAACTCGAGAGTTTGTTGGGCGATGTGATAGAAGATCAGATGGTGTCTGATGTGCCTTTAGGAGCCTTCCTTTCAGGTGGTATTGACTCTTCAACAATCGTTGCGCTGATGCAGTCTCGGGCCTCAAATTCAGTCCGGACGTTCAGTATTGGGTTTGATGAGCCCGGTTTCAACGAGGCGATTCATGCAGCAGAAGTGGCGTGCCATCTTGGCACCCAGCATACCGAGCTATACGTAAAACCAGAGGATGCTTTGCAGCTGGTTCCTCGATTGCCAGAGCTTTATGACGAACCCTTCGCAGACTCCTCTCAGTTGCCAACCTTTTTGGTCAGCCAAATGACCCGTAAGCACGTTACCGTTGCGCTTTCCGGGGATGGTGGTGATGAACTGTTTTGCGGCTACACCCGTTATCAATCGGTGTTTAATCGTTGGCAGAACCGGTTTGGTGCGAAATCCCTTGGGCGCAAAGCTGCATCCTGCTTGCCAGAGGCTCTGGCAAGCAGGGCCATACGAGCAGCTGTACCCTCGCAGAAAGGGCGTTCACATTTGGCGGTTGCCCATCGCTTGAAAGCAGAGCGTGCCATGGCAAAAGCAGGTGATCTCTCTGAGTTCTATCGTCAGTCGGTATCATTTTGGAATGAGCCGGAGTGCTTTACTCAGCCATTTCCTGAGGGTGGCTATGGGTTAAATAACTCTCTACCAGAAAGCGTGCCAGACAACAGTATGAAGACTCTGATGTGGCGAGATCTTAACTGGTATTTACCGGATGATATTTTGGTCAAAGTAGACCGATCTGCAATGGCTTGCAGCTTGGAAACGCGCATCCCAATGCTGGACCCGAGAGTGGTCGCTTTCGCGCTATCACTACCCTTGAGCTATAACGTTAAAGGTGGTGTTGGGAAGCAGGTGTTGCGCAGCGTCCTTTTTCGGCATGTGCCACAAGCTCTGGTTGACCGCCCCAAACAAGGTTTTGCGGTGCCAATTGGTCAGTGGTTACGAGGGCCGTTGCGCGATTGGGCAGAATCTTTACTAGAGCCTTCTGTATTTCGTAAGCAAGACTTCTTGGATGAAGAAGTTGTGATGGCCTTTTGGCGTGAGCACTTGCGCGGGCGGGAGGACTACTCCTCGGAATTGTGGGGGATTCTAATGTTTCTTGCTTGGCTGGAGCAGTCCCTTGGTTGAAATCTCGCCTTATAACGATCAATTACATCGAGACCAAGTATTGGCGTTGTTTCCTGATGTACCCTTTAAAAGGGACCTATGGGAATACCAGTTTTTATTGAATCCGGGAGCGATGAAGCACAATTTTAGCCCTGTGATTGCGGTAAATGCACAACGTGTTGTCGGTTTTAATGGTGTGGTTCCGGTGGCCATGCTTTGGAACGGTCAGGTTCGGGAAGGTCTGTGGAGTTGTGATTTCAAAGTTTGCAGTGAACTTCGGGGTAAGGGCGTCGGGCGCTTAATCAAAGAGGAGCTTGCTCAACGATCTCCGATACTCATCTCTTTTGGTATTAGCCCAGTCGCAGCCATTGTTCTGGAGCGTATGGGCTGGCACGCGAATAAGGACGTTCACTTTCTTAAAAAGATTCGGTGCCCATCTTCCGTTCGGGACCACGCGCTTTCTGTTTTCCAGTGTTTGACTTCGGCTGTTAATTGGACGTCTGGAGGAGATGAGTACTCCGTTTCAGTGCAAGATTCACTTCCCAAGCAATCCGACGTTGACGCTCTGTGGGATGAGGTGAAAACCGGTTATGACAAGGTGGTTGTTCGAAACTGGTCCTACCTGCATTGGCGTTATGAAACGCATCCTTTGGCTTCTTACCGTTTTCTCGAGTTAAAGAACAGAGCCAACCAATTAAAAGCCATTGGTATCGTTCGGGCCTCTGGTGGGCAGGTACGTCTTGTTGACTACATGGGGCCCGCCCAAGATATAGCCGTTAAACGAGCCTTGGTTAAAGGAGTGCTAAATAGTTGGTCTGATGCTAAGGCTTTCTCTGCGATGACGTCGGACTCGCAGTTCAAAAAAGTTATGAAGTCGCTGGGCTTTTACCAGGGGCGTGAACAACCACGTTTCTATGTATGGACATCCGAAAGAGCCTTCACTTCGGGTGAGTGTGAACGGAACACTCAAGGTTGGTTCATTATGGGGGGAGATTCCGATGGTGAGCTGTTACAAGCCGCGAGAGAGTCTTGGAGTGAGCAAATCAATCACAGGGAACAGGTGTAATGTCGGATCATCAGCCTTTAGTGAGCATCATCACGCCAACGTACAACCGAGCTGAGTTTATAGCCGAGGCGGTCGATAGTGTTTTGGTTCAGACGTACCCGAATTTTGAATTTTTGATCGTTGACGACGGCTCTGATGACAACACTTCGGAAGTGCTGGCGCCATACTTGAGCGATAGCCGGATCAAGCTGTTCCGGCAAGAGAACCAAGGGCAGAGTGTAGCGCGAAATTTGGCTTTGGCCGAGGCGACAGGGGAATTCATTTGTTTCCTGGATTCCGATAATTATTGGCCAAAGGAAAAGCTTGAACAGCAAGTTCGGTTGTTTGAAGCATATCCGGAAACAGACGTGCTCTATGGCGATAATGTCATTATCAATGCAGAGGGGCGTGAGCTCAGCCGTAAAAATATGTCCCGCTACTCGGGCAGGATTGCGCGCCAGATGATTAAGGATAATTGCGTGGCGATGAACACAACCATGGCCCGCCGGCGCTGTTTTGATGAGATGGGGGGCATGAGCGGTAAGCGACGGGTTGCGGATGATTACGATTTGTGGCTTCGCTTGTCAGCCAGGTACCTGTTTCGGTATGAGCCAGAATATTGGGCCTGGTATCGGGTGATGGAGGATCAGATTTCTTCCGATAAGACCCGGCGCTTTATAGTTAACGAAGAGATTATTCGTGATTTCCGGCGTGACTTTCCTGATGCCTTGTCGGTTAAAGAGTTCGATCTCGGCTTTGCGCATTTTTATCTTCGCAAAGGGCGCTACTTGGGAAGCATAGGAAACAAAACAGCAGGGTTGAAGGAAATCGTTAAGGCGATTCGGTATGCGCCTAGGGAATATGCCGTATGGCGATCTTTTTTAGCCGTATTGCTCAAGTGAAAATCGGGTAGGCAGGACAAGGAAGCGTAGCAGTCATGGAAAATAAGCCTCGGGTATCGGTGATCACGCCAACGTTTAATCGGGCAGACTATCTGCCAGTCGCGATTGACAGTGTGCTCGCACAGACATTCGGTGACTTTGAGTTGATCGTGATTGACGATGGCTCAACTGATGGCACACCAGAGTTAATGAAGGGGTATTCGAACGACTCTCGGGTTCGCTATGTTCAGCAGCCGAACCAGGGGCAGAGTGTGGCGCGGAATCGTGGTGTTGCTGAATCAGTCGGAGACTTTATCTGTTTTCTGGATTCGGATAATGCCTGGGTTGAAACGAAGCTGGCGGCTTCCCTGCGGGCGTTTGACGAGAATCCTCAAGCGGATGTTGTATACGGCGACTATGTAGTCATCGATGCTGAAGGGCGTGAGTTGGGCATCAATCGGATGACGCGTTATTCTGGCCGGATAACCCCAATGCTGATTTGCGACAACTTTGTAAGCATGAACACGACCATGACTCGTAGGCACTGTTTCGACGAAATGGGGGCCTTTGATAGCAATGATCGGCTCGCAGAGGACTATGGCCTGTGGCTGCGCTTTTCGACTCGCTATCAGTTTTTGTATTTACCCGAAGTTCTGGGATATTACCGGGTTATGGAAGATCAAATTTCCAGTGATAAGGACAGTCGCTTTAAAGCAAATGAAGAGCTCATTTTGGAGTTTTTGAAGGCATACCCGGATGCACTCGATTCACTAGAGGTTCGTCAGGGCTTGAGTCGTTTTTATCATCGAAAAGGGCGTTACGAACTGTCGGTAGGCCGCTCCAGGAGTGCCGGGCGGGACCTAGGGCGATCATTGTTGCAGTATCCTGTTTGGTCCGGCCCATGGCGGCTGGCTGCTAAGTTGGCCGTTCATTTGCTCCGCGGCGGAGCGAGTTAATGTACACCGTTCGGGCGCTCAGCGAGGCACAGTTTTTCGCTCTTAAGAACGACTGGGGGCAATTGCTCTCGCGAAGCGATGCAGACCCTCTGTTTATGAGCTGGCCATGGCAGGCGTCTTGGTGGGAAGTTTGGGGGCACAAGCTACAGCTGAAATTGTTGTTGCTTGCAGTATATGACGACGCGGGCCGGCTTATCGCGCTGGCACCTTTATACTTTAGCCGGTACAGAACTCCGATTGGATGGGACTTAAAACGCCTGCACATAATTGGTAATGCATGGAAGTTGGGCCCCACCGTACGCACTGAATATATTGGATGTATCTGTGACACTCAGCACAAGCCGCAGGCGCTTGAGGCGTTGTCTGACTATTTAAAGGGTGAAGCTTGGGATGAGCTTATTCTTGCGGATGCGTTGGGGAGTGAGATAGAAAGTTGGGCCCAAGCACTTGGTAAACAGGTTAACGTCACCTGCCACGTTCGCAGTGAGGCTCAGGGGGTCGCTGTTGACACAAGGGGGGGGTATGACGAGTGGCTTACGAGTCTTGGCAAAAACACGCGGCTTAAAGTCTATAACCGTCGGTCACTCTTTGAAGGGCAGTTGGGCGGTGAGTTTCAAGCCTGGGAAGATCCTGGCGCCTTTTTGGAACTCCTGAATAATTTCCACGTGGCCCGGTGGGGGAAGCCGTGTTTTGACCAAGACGCGGTACGATTTCACCAACTCCTTTTAGATAGGCTGACTGACAATCAAAGAGCACAGCTTTCTGTATTGCAGTCTGATGGAAAAATCTTGTCGGTTCTCTATGACATTCGTGCTGGGGACCGCGTATACAATTTGCAGGCGGGGTTTCTTGAGGAGTTCCACCCTAAGATATCGGTGGGTACTTTGCATTTGGGTTACTGCATTGAGGCTGCGTTTAGATGCATGGATGTTGCCAGTTATGATTTGTTGGCTGGATCAGGCAAAAACACATTCTACAAGAGCCATTTTAAGGGCCAAACTGTTCGATTCACTACAGTTGAATATGTACGTTCTTCTGTCTTAAAGATGGCCTACGGTGCGAGGGGGTATCTGCCGCAGGGCTTGGTATCGTCCGTTAATCGCTTTTTCAGACTATAAACAGGGCATTTATGAATAGGGAAGGGATTCTAGGGCGCGGTGTTGTAAGGCAACTGTTGCCATATCTCGTAATGCTGTTTGGGGTTGTGCTGTTAGTCCTACCGACTCTTGAGGGCGTGGTTTCGCGTTGGCTTAAGCTGGATGAATCCTACTCTCATGGCTTTCTTTTGCTGGCGGTTTCAGTTTTCCTGACCGTACAGGCCGTTAAACGTCACCCTATTGTTGCCGGCTTCTATCCGTTTTGGCTTGTGCCTTTGTGTTTGTGTTTGTTGGGCTATTGGCTTGGCGGCCTCATTCGTTTACAGGCATTGCAACAGCTTACCTTAGTGCCAATGCTGCTTAGCGCATTGGCAGTTTTAATGGGTTGGCGGCAAGTTCGATGGCTAATTATCCCCGTAGGGCTCCTGTTTTTTACAATTCCCGTTTGGGATTTCTTATCGTGGAATCTTCAACTGATTACTGTGGCAGTGAACAAGTTTCTGCTTGGGTTACTGGATATTGATTTCGAGGTTGAAGGCGTATTTGTCTATTTGATTGGCGTAGGCACCTTCGAGGTCGCCCACGGCTG
Organism: Marinobacter litoralis; assembly: GCF_003336705.1. Classification (GTDB taxonomy): domain Bacteria; phylum Pseudomonadota; class Gammaproteobacteria; order Pseudomonadales; family Oleiphilaceae; genus Marinobacter; species Marinobacter litoralis. The sequence continues at coordinate 887,412 of NZ_QMDL01000001.1, forward strand.
TTCAGGCTTGCGGTATTTGCTGGTTGGTCAGGCGTTGGTATTGATCTACGGTGAGTTGTATCTCTCACGGGTGCGTTCTCGAGTCTTGCTCTTCTGTTGCGGAGTTGCGTTTGCTCTGGTTGCCAATTGGATTCGGGTGTTTGTCATTATCTATATGGGCTACGAAACCAACATGCAGTCCAGCTTAATAGAAGATCACGATAATTTTGGCTGGTGGGTGTTTGCAGCCACTTTGGTGCCACTGTACTTTATTGCCCGGCGGCTTGAGCTACAAGACGAAAAATGTGAGAGCAATACATCCACTGAAACTACGTTTGTGCAAGAAAGAAAAGCAGTTGGCGTGTCGCTCGGGGTTGTTTTGCTTTGCGTTGGCGTCACTTATGCTGCGCTACCAGATAAGCGGTCATCGGTTTTGGATCAACCCAAAAGCTACGGTATCGACATTCAGGAGCGGTACGCGCCGGTATTTGGGGCACAGCTTGCAGGCTGGCGCCCTCAAATTCAAAACCCCGACTGGGCCTATGCGCAAACCCTATTTGATCGTCAGCAGATTTCTACCGACGGTAGCCTGGATGAACAATTCTACTTGGGCGTTTTTACCTATGAGTTTCAGCGCCATCGTGCTGAGCTGGTCCAGTATACAAACCGTCTTTATGACACGAATTTATGGGTGCCGGAGCAGTTTTATAAGGTGCCGAGTAAGCTAAATATCCCGATACAAGGAATCACTCTGAAAAGCCTGGCGACGGGCGAGAAGATCCATATCGCATACAGTTATATGGTGGAAGGGCGATGGGAGACGGATCAATGGCGGGCAAAATTGGCGCAGGTGCTTGGCTTTTTCAGTGAGCGAAGTGACGCAAGCCTTCTAATTGCGGCTGTCCGTTGTGGTGATTGTACACCTCAGGAGAGCCTGTTGAACTTTGTGGAGACAACGTTCCCGCAATCTGTGTCTTCTATTAACCAGGAGGTTGCCGGGTTATCTGATTGAGATAGGCCTGCAATCGCTGAATGAACTCACTATGGTTTGAGCGGTACCAAGTGATAGACGCTGTAGACAGTTCTTTGAGCGTGTGTTCGTTTACATTCAAGACTTCTGCCATGGCCTTCTCAATGGCTGTCTGAGAGACGAAATAACGAGTGCCGAGCCGGAATGGTTCATTCCTTAGGGGTGTAATTAAGAAGCCGCGCTTTCGGTGGATAACTTCATTCATGGGCGGGGCATCGGTTGTAATGGTGACGCAGCCGTGAGCCATGGCTTCCGCTAGAACTTGCCCGTAACCTTCTACTTCTGACGGTATGATCGCTAGTCCAGCCTTTTCCCAAAGCACCGTTAGATCCTTTTCAGGGAGCGACTGATGATGCTGAATATTGGTGGAAAGAGCTGAAACTCCTTGTAGGTGTTGTGATACCACTACCAGCTTCGGCCATTCCGGGTGATCTTTCCAACAGTTAACCAGAGCATCCGTGCCTTTGAATTGGCTGTTGCCCGCAACATGCAGGGCGAGCTCATAGTCTTTATGGAGCGGTTCAGGGTTATCTGGGCAAATGGAGCCGGTGAATCCAAGGTATCGTGAGTTTGAGTGCTTACTGGAAAAAATTTCGACAGCCTGGTGGGTTTTGCAAAGAATCTGATCAATAAACCGTAAGTAAGGCAAGCGGGATTCTATAAACCATTCCTGATTCGGAATTAGCCAGTGCGTTGCGTTGAGGTGTAACTCCGAGGGGCGCACGTTCTCAAGATGGATGACCAAGTTAATGTCTCGGGCAGACCTGCTTAAGCGCACCATTAACCATCTTCTACATAGGTAATAACGGGAGGCGACAGCCTTTGGGAGAGTTCTTTCGAAGGCGAGGCCTCGCAATCGGGAAAGCTTGTTGCGCCATGGTGGGGTCGGCGGTACGCAACACAGCTCGCACTTGTGCCCAAGTTGTGTCAATGCCATGGATAGTATTTCGGCATCTTTTTGTAGACCACGGCCGCTGCCGGCGTATACAACCCGTATCTTCATTTCATCGAGCCAATTAAAAAGGCCCTGCAAATGCAGGGCCTTAAACCATAGCACAATACCATGGATGTTATGCTTTTTTACGGCCTCTCATACGAACCGCAATACCGGCTAAGCCCAGACCAAGCAAGGCAAGTGTGCCCGGCTCAGGAACAGCAGCAGCCTTAACCATTACAAGCATGTCGTCGTGGTTATCGTCGACTTGGTTGTTATCATCCAGGCTCAGGATGAACCAGTCTTCTCCTGCATCAAAGATAGAGAAGTTATAGCCGTTGGCTACATTACCTGTACCCATATTGGATACTGATCCGGCTGGATTTCCCCAAGCATCGGAAGAGAAACCAAAATCGAGTTTCGCTAAACCGCCACCGTAAACAACGCTGAATGTATCTCCCAGCGCACTGGTACCGGTGTTAAAGACTTCTGAGCCTTCGTACAGGAAGGAGCCTGTATAACCGGCTTCCTTACCTAGGTACGTGAACGTAAGCTTGAATGGGTCGCTCGATACTGACTCAAGCGAATGAGACAGCAGCACGGTATCCGCGAGGCTGTAGTGTTGGGGTCCGATGAAATCTCCGTTTGGGATCCCATTTCCGTTTGCGTAGTCGTTATCTGCTGAAACTGCAACAGGTGCCTCTGCAGGGCCTGTGTTTGCAACAACGTCAATATAAGCAGCCTGAGCAAAACCTGTAACGCCCATCGCCGCCGCCAGTGCTAAACCTTGAGTAAGCTTTTTCATGTTGTCCACTCCTCCAGTGAGCGATCTTATAAATACTTCAATAACTCACTAAGCATGCACTATGCCAATATATAACTTGTTGAAATTTAGTCGTTAAATTCGGGCTACTTGAGTGCTATGTAAAGTATCTCGACGACCTGTATTCTTACTTAACAGAATATTGAACGGGTTCAGAGGGCTCGCTACTCAGCCCGTTATTGTCAATCACCTGGATCGTGAAGAACCAAACCCCGGCGGTTAGGCCAGTAATCTGGGTGGTTGTCGTCCCTGCTGCCACGTCCAGCGATTGGTTTAATGTTTCGACGTTTTGGCCGTATGAGATCTTGTAGTTCTTGATTTCACTGAGGGAGATGCTGCTGCCGTCTACACGTGTGCCGGGTGGTGTCCATGACAGAGTAACGCTGCCGAGCGTGGGATCGCTGGGAGCCGGCTCCGCTGTGTTGGGCGCATCGGGGGCCGAAACAGTTTCGAGAGTGTAAGGGTGAAGCCCGGATTGATAGGCATCCAAAACAGTGACGCCGCTGTTGTTAAATACCTGTGTGGCGACCGGCTTTAAAAGGGGTAAACCATAGCGCAACTTGTAAAGGTCATCTATTCCGTCTCCTATGCTGCTTTCAGCAAACTCGCTGTTTAGTGCAAGTTGTTGAATAACGTTTTGCGGAGCGAGAATCTTGCCGGTGTCGGTTTCGCTGATGGTGAGTTTAGCCGCGGCACCCCAGCCGGATTCGAAATATTCCATGTTGACAGCAACAGGCTGGTCAGCACCTAGGCTGGCGGTCGCCGTGTATTCTGTGGGCGACTGGTTTTTCCATTGGTCGATTACCAATGTTCCGTTTACGTATAACCTCACACCATCGTCGGTGGTGGTGCTAAACGTATACTCTTTCGTGCCTGAACTGTGGGGTGGAGTAAACCAACCTTGCCAGCGGACACTGAACCTGTCTTTTGGCATGTCAGGGGAAGGTCCACCATTTCCCCAGCTGAAATCGATCTCTGCGTCCTTTTGGCTGTAAACAAACTGGTCAAAGTTGGTTCCTGTAAAGTATTGACCAACAAAGCCTGGCTCGTACACGGGTTCGGCAAGCGGTGCATCGGTTGCATCGTCGGGATTCGTATTGGCCAAGTATTCATCGAGAGCGCTGTAGCCGTCTCCGTCGGTGTCATAGCTGGCATCAGCGGGGTTGGTTGGGTCCATTCCAAAGGCGTATTCATATCCATCGGGTATGCCATCGCCATCGGTATCTTCCGCGTTAGGATCTGTTCCTGCCCAGTATTCATCCAGCGCGGTCATTAGGTCGTTGTCAGTATCTGAATTCACATCGCTTGGGTTACGTGGGTCTAGGCCGTGTAGTGTCTCCCAATTGTCGTATAGGTTGTCGCCATCTTCGTCGAGTGGCGGATAAGTATCATTGAAACTCAAGCCTTGTTCAGCATCGAAGTAACCGATTTTATAGCCAAGTTTATAGGCTTCAGCTGCCCCCAATTCAGGCTTGGCATCCGGTGCAGTTTTAGCCCAACTGTATAGATGTTCGCCCCGAATCACTTGTTGTGAGATGCCGGGGCCAGACCAGGCTACCGTGAAGTGGTCGTCCCAACCGCCTTCTTTGTGGCGAAGCTGAAAGTAATACTTTTTGCCGGCTTCAAGGAAATGCACGCCAGAGGTTTGGGAGCTGTACCTCGAAAAGTTGTCTAAGGGTGTGGCCATCGTCATAGCAATCTGAACTGCGGCGTCAGGATTCTCGGTTTCAGAGAGCCATAGTTGAGTTTCGTCGTCACCGCTTAGGTAAAAGGTATATTCGCCAGTGGTGGGGGGCGCGAGGAAGCCTTGAATGAGTGTCCCGTAGTTGTTACCGCGGCTGGCCGATTGCCGAAGTTCGGTAAACGTGGTCACTTCATCGGGAGCATCAGGGTATTTGTTTGAGTCCAGAAGATTCTGAACGCTGTTGCCGGATACCGAATCGTAGTACCAAACGTCTACCTGGCCCTTGGTGCTCACTTCAGGAACCGCGGCCGTCGGTGGGAGCTTTTCAATATCCCTGAACTGCCAGCTCTGACATCCGCTGACTACTACCACCATCGTGCCTAGCCCCAATGCTTTTATAGTAGCCATACCTCACCTTTATTATGTTTTGAAACATTAAGTAAAGTATTGTTGCGAAAGAGGGGGGCCGCCACCGGCGATTAGGAACGTTTGGTTATGACGCCGGTGCGGTTATACGAGTTACCCTTTGCTGGTTTCTTCGAATTTGGCCATGATTTGTTTAGCCTGATCTGTTTTGCCGGCTGAGCGATAAGCTTCCACTAAGTGCATAGCAATTTCCTGGGATTCCGGATCCAGCTCATGAGCCTTTTCGAGCACGGGCAGGCTTTCGGGTTGCCTCCCAGTCTCGAATAAAATCCACCCATAAGTATCAGCAATGGCTGCATTATTCGGTGCAAGCTTATAGGCTTTCTGAGCGAGGTTAGCTGCCTGCCTATCCCCCTTCTCGTAATACAGCCAAGCCAAATTGTTCAGTACTAAAGGGTTGTCAGGGTTAATGTCCATCAGTGACTGATACCGCGCAATGGCCTTTTCGGGCTGGTTAAGCTGCTGATGGGTCATCGCCAAACTTAAAAGAATGGGCTGGTTGTTAGGGAACTGCTGAGATGCAGCTTCCAGAGACTCCAGTGCTTTTTGAGCTTGGCCGGAGCGAGCGAGGGCGCGCGCGTGAGCAACTTCCAGCTCGGGGGTTTGGCGCTTCTCGATTGCCAGCTCATAGAGTTCGGCCGCTTGCTGGTGTTTGCCGGTATTTTCGTAGAAGTTAGCTTCAACCTGGTAAGGGGCGGGGGAGTCTGGGTGGCGTTGTTTCACGTCTTGCAAAGCATCTCGCGCTTCTGATGTGTTGCCCTGCTGGAATTCAACCGCAGCCAGCTTGAGAGAGATGCTTTCTGATTCCGGGAATAGAATGCGGCCTCTATTCAGTATCTCTAGTGCTCGTTCGAAATTCCCACGCTGCGCCATTTGGGTGGCAATGCCTTCATAGACTGTGGCAACCATCGGCTCGTTGGGGCTGGGCAGGTCTTCCTGCTCGCGCTCCATGAGTTGGGCGGTGAGTTCATCCGCTTGAGTGGCTTCGTTGTTGATCAGCGCAGACTCAAGCATCACCAAGCGAGGGCCTGCAGCTTTTGGGTTTGTTTCGTTAATCTTCTGCATGAAAGCGGTCAGCTTGTCCCGGCCCATGGTAACTGCAGCAGCCTGAATGGCAGCGGCGTGGTTGGGGTCAAGAGTAATCGCTTTCTTATAGAACTCTATGGCCTGCTCGGTGTTACCTGAACTTTTGGCTAAGTTACCCAGCGCGACGAGCGGGGCAGGGTTTTCGGGCGCTTTGTTTTGCGCGGTTTTGTAATATTTGTCAGCCTCTGAAAACTGTTCCAGACTGTTTGCTAGATGACCTCTTGCGAGAAGAGCACGGATGCTCTCCGGGTTGTCTGCAAGCCAGTTGTCCAGAGTTTTCCGGGCGCTGTCGGCATCGCCGGAGAGCGTTTGAATGCGGGCGGTAAGGAGTTGCGCTTGTAATGCTTCGTCAGCCTCTTTCGGTACTTCGCGCACCTGTTTGAGCGCAGGCTCGTATTCGTTCATTTGTGTCAGGTAGGCAGCGTAGCGAATTCTGAGGTTGTGGTTGTTTGGGTCTAGTTCCAGTGACTTTTCCAGCAGTGGGCGACCAGTTTGGTCGTCGCCCGATGCAAGCGCAGCGATGCCGACTAGAGCGAGGGTTTGTGGGTCTGAATCTTTGTTGTCTATGTTATCGAGTATGGACTGTGCGCCCTGAGGGTCACGCATTGAAATTCGTGTTGCGGCCAGTAACTTTCGGACCCCATCGGCATCTTCCATCTTCGCCAAAGGCTCGAGTAGCTTTTCGGCTTCTTCAGCTCGCCCTTGTCGAAACCGAACAACACCCAGCATCAGGGTGCTTTGTTCATGGCCTGGAGCCTGATTTAATACTTCTTGTAGGTAACGGCCGGCTGTGTCGAAATCCCCGTCTGTGTAGGCGGCGGTGGCAGCTTCAAGGTTGCTCTTGATGGTTCCCGGTGCGGATTTTGCCAAAATTTCTTCGTAGACGAAGGCTTCGGCGGATTTTCCTTGTTGGCGCAAGACTGTGACCAGAGCCGAAATGGTCTGGTACTTTTGGAAGGTCATTACGTCATACTGCCCAATGGTTTCCAGGGCTCGAATATACGCTTGCTCCGCTGCTGCCCAGTTACCCTGTATATGCGACAGCTGAGCCTTCCAGAGCCAGACCTCTTCGTGTTCCGGGTCTATACCTTCGGCGTGGCCCAAATGTGTTTTGGCGCTTTCGAAATTTTCTCGAGCGGCGGCTACTCGGGATAATCCGATGTGGCCCAATGCATTGTTTGTGTGATTACTGATGGCTTGTTGGTAGGCCTGTTCGGCTTTTTCGAGATCGCCACTGATCAACCAGGCTTGGCCTTTCAGATTGTCGGCTTCCAGCGACTGATCGGGGGACGGCGATTTGAGTTGTTTGAGGGCTTCGAGGGCCCCTTCGGTTTTACCGCTCAGTGCCCTTGCTTTGGCGCGAATCAGGGCGGCTTTGTTTTTATCTGCCTGAGTTAACTGATCGGCACCGATTTCATCGACCAGCTTGTCTACTTGACGCTCGGCATTGGCGGCATCGCCGGCCGTTAATAAGTTATCGATAATGACAAAGTAGGGCGCGGGCCGATCTGGCTGGAGCTGTATGGCACTCCGAGCCTCGATGGTGCTTGCTTTTAGCTCGCCCTGTCTCTGGAAAAAGCGTGCTTGGTCAACGTGGCTGATGTACTGAATGTCGTCCTGCGACATGTCAGGTTCGTTGCTGCAACCTGCTAGGCCGATCGAAGCGATGGCAACTGAGAGTAATGACGCGCGCACAATGTTGTTCATGTTCATGCCCTGTTCCTTTTTTATGTCGGGTCTTTCTTATTCCGTTCGAGGCTCTCAGGTACCGTTGGTAGCGGTTGATGTCTCTATCCGGTACTTGTCAGTCAAGTTGTAAAGCGTTGGCCGTGTGATGCCGAGCAGGCGTGAGGCTTGGGCCATGTTGTGTCCGCAACTCGAGAGCGCCTGAAGAATTGCTTTTCGCTCGGCGTGTTCGCGAACCTGCCGAAGGTTTAGCTGGTAATCAGAGTCGCAAGCCTGCTCATAGGGAAGTAACAGATCTTCAGCCGTAATGCGCTTATCGTCCGCCATGATGATGGCCCGTTTGACCTTGTTGATCATTTCACGAACGTTGCCTGGCCATGCATAGGCGCTGATTGCCAAAGCTGCGTCTTCGGAAAAAGAGAGGTTAGGGCGATCCATTTGCTTGCCCAAACTCATCAGCAGCGATTGCGCAATAACGATCGCATCGCCCTCTCGGTCACGCAGGGCGGGCACATCCAGCGTGATTTCGCTGATGCGGTAATAGAGGTCTTCGCGGAATGCGCCTTCAGCGATCAAATCTTGCACGTTTCGGTGAGTCGCACACACCACTCGAACGTCCACCGGAATAGGTTTCACGGACCCCACGCGGTCGACCACCCGTTCCTGCAAAAACCGCAGTAATTTCGCCTGCAGGGGCATGGGCATATCGCCGATTTCATCGAGGAATAGAGTGCCGCCGTTGGCGCTTTCGATCTTGCCTTTTTTGCTCTGTGTAGCCCCGGTGAATGAGCCTTTTTCGAAGCCGAAAAGCTCGCTCTCCAACAGATTCTCGGGAATGGCTGCGCAGTTAATGGCTGCGAAGGGTTTGTCTGCCCGTTGGCTGTGATCGTGTAACGCTTGAGCGAGCAGTTCTTTGCCGGTACCGGTTTCACCGGTGATCAGTGTGGTGACATCGGTTGGTGCAACTTTCTCGACCGTTCGACATATGGTGAGCATTTCCGGGCTTGATGCGACAATGCCTTTGATGTGCGTACCGTTGTTTTGACTGGCCAGTAACCGGTTTTCTTGCTCCAGTTCGGCCAAGCGGAAAGCCCGGTTCACAACAAACGTGAGGATGTCTGCGTCTAGGGGCTTTTGATAAAAATCACTGGCACCCATGCCCACGGCTTTGACCGCATTTTCTTTGTCTTCCCGGCCGGTGACGACAACTACTTTGGTTTGTGGAGAAAGGCGTAGAATATCTTCTAGAAGCGCGAAGCCTTCGGTGGCTCCGCCGGGATCAGGCGGCAAACCCAAATCCAAGGTAACCACTTGGGGTTCGAGGCGGCGCAATGCGGCCAGTGCAGTGTCACGGTCAGATGCCACGGACACTTCAACGTCGTCGCTAAAACACCAGCGCATCTGGCTTTGAAGGCCTGGGTCGTCTTCTACAATTAATAGTTGCTTCACAACAGCAATCATTCCTTTGGTTTGTGTTCCGTTGGTGGCTCTCGGTTTGTCTTTGCAGGCTCCCTATACAAGATTCTTAACTTAAGATTGACACTTTGCAATGCTGTGGCAATAAAAAATACATGAAGCGTCGATTAGTTGACGGTTTTGTGTTGCGCCTGCACTTCTAAGTTTGACGGTGTCTCTGAGACGCTTGTTTTTTCGCTAGCTGTGCCCGCCATCGGAATGCGTACAGAGAAGCAAGATCCAACGCCCGGCTCGCTGGTTACATCGATATTGCCCCCGAGCTCCTGCACGTACTCGCGGGCTTGATAAGCGCCAATGCCCATGCCGGTCAAACCTTTGGTGCTCTCGAACGGTTTGAACAGTTGCGAGCGAATAAACTCGTTGGTCATACCTGTGCCGGTGTCTTGTATAAACAAGACCACACTGCCTTTGGCTGTTTTCAGGTTGAGTGTGATTTCGCCATCCGGTGGGGTTGCATCTTGAGCATTCCGGATGAGATGGCCGAGTACGCTTCTGAGCTGCTCTGGTTCTGCGCACACCAGAATAGGTGGTGGGTCGCCCAACAGTTGGGGGGCAGGTAGACGCTGGCTGTTGTTGGCCACAACTGAGCGTACCACCTCGGTAAGGTCAATTTTGCTCCTGGCTACGTCGTTGGGCGTTGCTGGTTTCCTTATGTGATCCACCAAATTCGACATTTTTCGAACAGCGTGATCTGTTGTCGAAATCATATCGTCAATAAAGGCAGGGTTGCCCCGGTGCTTGGTAGCATTTTTAACCAACAGTGACAGCTGGGCGATGAGTGTTTTCAGATCATGCACCATAAATGCGGATGCTTTACTGACCGCTTCAAACTGCATGGCTCGTGACAGTCGGTTTTGGGCATCGGCTTGGGCTAACAAGTTACATGTTTGGCGCGCCACAACTTTGATCAGGTCAAAGTTCTCCCAGTTCAAAACTACTTTGGCATAGGGGCGCCCAATCAACGCAATGCCGTACAGTTCGCTGCCCAGAAACAATGGAACGACCAGCCACGCGTCGGGAAGATTAGTGATCGGGTCCGGTAGCTCGATTAAGTCGTAGCTAAGCGGGTCAACGCGGTATTCGGCCAGATCAATAATCCATTCTTTGTTCTGAAACATGCGCACAAGGTCGCAGTCGCCGTCGATGGTTGTGTGTTTCGGCGTGGCGATATTGACGCTGCTTTTAAGTTCATAGTTGTTTTGATCGGATTTTATCCAGATTACGCCCGCGTTGCTTTCAACGAGATCTGCCAGAATCCGGATGGCCCTTTCGGGTAGGGGCGGCTCGTCACTCAAGTTGGCGAGCTCTTGGGTCATCCTCAGCCACTCTTCCCGGTAGTCGTACTTGTAGTCGAAAAAGTTCTGGCTGATAAACACCATAATCCGGGCACGAATTCGACGGGACATCACCAGGGTGACAAGGAAAGCGAGAGCGATAGTAATGAACAGTACCTGAAGGGCATCGCCCCATTCGCCGCCAAGACTGCGAACGTAATAACCGCCAACGGCGAGAAGTAACAGGTAGCCGCCCCCCATAATCAAGGCACCGGCATGGAATACGGCGGCTCGTGACAGCTGGAAGTCCACTGGCTGTTTGCGGGAATTAATGATGTTGACGGCAAATAAAGGAACGAGGGCGGCATTAATGAAACCGCGAGCATCCCAGAACGAATCGGCTACCTGTCCGAAAAGCAGAGCATCGGCGTACATAACAAAGTCGTACGCAAAAATAGTAGCGGTACCAATACACAGGTACTTTACGCTTGAACGTCCCAATGCTGGTGAGTTGCGCCAAATCTGCTCGATCAATGAAAGGCCAAGTAAGGACAGAGCAATTTGTCCGATTAACTTTGTTTTACCGCTGACCAGATCGGCATCGAAGGCAAATTCGAGCGTGCCAAGTGACAGCAGAGCGACGATCAGAACTGAGGTTGCGATCCCCAGCGTTTTACGGAGTTGGCCGGTAAATCCCGCTTGCCGGAAGGAGTCTCTGAGTAAAGCAAAAAGTAGGAGCAACCATGCAGTGTCGCGGAGTAACTCGAGAAGGTAACGGATGAAAAATCCGGGTTCCCCCAAAAGGCTTTGAGACACCAAAGCGGATGCCCAAAGGGTGGTAACGAAAGCCGCAAGAAACAGAGCGCGATCAAGCTCGCGCCGCAGGTAGCGTGTTGCTACCAAGGTGGACAACACGGCAAAAACGATCGCTGATGCGCCGTAGCTGAGAACGCTGAGGTCACTGAACATTCGGTCTTTCCTTAAACCGCGGATCTGTCACTAACCTCTACAGAGTAGCTTCGAACCTCTGTTTGCGTCCATTTAAATTGCCAATTTAGCTGCTCCGTTCACAGGGTTATTTGTTGTCCCGGTAATAACCGAATATTTCTGTCAACGATCGCTTGGGCGTGAAGTTGAACTCTTTGGCAAACGTTCGGCCGTCAATCACAACCGGATATTTGAAGAACGCCAAGAGATAGTGGGGGAAACTGCGAAGTCGCAGAATCTTGGCGATGGTTTTGGGCAGAACCGGCGGCACTGAAACGATAGGGATGCGTGTGCAACCACAAAGTTTTAAAGCCTGCTGGTAGGCAACCCAGTCGTGGGGCGCCACGTTGAATACTCCTTTTGTTGTTTTCTGCCAAGCCAGCGTTATGGCATCGGCCATGTCGTCGATATGGATGAATTGCATCATGGGAGAGAAACCCGCCAGAACGGGTGCGGCCTTGCTGCTCAGCAAGCGGCTCATGGTGTTGCGTACGCCGGGGCCGACGATGTTACAGGCACGCAAAATGGTGATGTTGAGTTCGGGGTAGCGCCACAAATACAGGTTGGCCAGGTTCTCCAACTCCACTGAATCAACCAGGTCGGCACTCAGGCCGGCACTTTTTAATGGCGCGCACTCATCGATCAGTGCCGGGTTATAAGCAACCGCGCCGTACACGTGATAAGTAGACAGAACGATTACTCGCTTAATGCCGTATTTGTGGGACAAATCAAGCAGTTTCTGAGTACCCAGAACATTGGCGTTGTAACGGCGCATGCGGTTGAGCTCGCTGGATTGAACGCGGCCCAAGTGAATAACGCCGTCGAACTGATACTTTCGGAACAGGTCTTCAAACACGCGCTTGTTGAAGTCGATGCAGTAGCTAGGAACTTTGGCGCCCAAGTCGACTTGTTCGCGGAAATCAACGGCGACGATGTCGCAGGTGTCGCTGAGTTTATTGATGACTTGCTGGGCGAGTGCACCGGCGGCGCCTGTCACTAGAATTTGTGGTCTGGTTTTCTCTGGCATCAGAACAACCTTTTTCTCTCAGTTAGGCCTTTGTCAATGAGCCGGTTTATCTCAGATTTAACCGCTTCTACACGTTCGGTGACTTGTTCTTCAGGGATTTCTGCACCGTCGAAATACATAGGTTCGCCGAAGTTAAGGTGCACTTTTGCAGGGAATATGAAGGGTAGTGCAACGGGTGCGTACGGCACGCCGAGTGCTTTAGCCAATGGTTTAATATTGGCTATCGCCGGGATGGTTTCTTCACAGCCAACCACGCCAATCGGAACGATGGGGGCGTTGTACTTCATTGCCAGATGCATGAAACCGTTACCGAAACGCTGAAGCTGATAACGGTCTTTATAGAGCTTGCCGGAGCCGCGAACGCCTTCAGGGAATACGATGATGGCTTCATCGTTTTCAAGCATCTTGGCGCAATTCACCGGGTCGCCCAGAACGGCGCCCACTTCATTCAGCATATTGCCGAGCCAGGGAACGGTCGGGAAAAAGCGCTCAATCATGGCGCGAGGCAGGCGCGGTTTGACCTTGCGGTTGGCCAGCGCATAACCAATGAGAATGCCATCAAGGGGGAGTTGGCCCGAGTGGTTAGCAATGAGGAGAACTGGGCCTTCGGCTGGTATGTTGTCTATACCGCTGGTTTCAACCCGGAAATATTTCTCGTAAACGTGGCGGGCGAGTCCCATACCCATCTTGGCCATGTCGCTGTTGAAGCCCCAGGGGTCGTAGCCCAGGGTGCCGATTGGCTTTTCGATGCGGTCAATCTGGTTGTCTGATTCGGTTGAAATCAGTTTTGATCTGATAAATGATGCCAGGCTCATACCTGCTCCCTGTGTTGAATCCCGGTTCATGCTGGCGGTTTAACGTTATAAATTATCCCCGCTCAATCAATACACCCAGTGTGTGGCTCTGGCCGATATTTAATACTCGATAGTCGCCGGCCGCATTGGCCGTTTCGACACACAGCATGTTTCGCCAGCCAGTATCAGGGAAGTCCGAAAGCCGTTGAGCTTTTTCAGGACCCGGGTTCCAAACAACCGTAGAGTCACTGCCAAATCCGATCAGCTTGGTGCGCCTTTCGGGTGTTGTTGCGACCAGCACGTCGCCGGATTCATAAATCCGGTCGGTTTCTCCCATGAAGTAAACGGGGCCGTCCTGAGTCGCATAGTTCCAGTCTTTTAACGTATCGATGTATTGACTGTTGCCCAGGCCGAGAAGCCGTGTGCGGGTGATGTCAGGAGTGGGCAGATAGGTGTGCAAGGCCTGGCTTAAGGCCATAGGTGCGTGAGCAAGATTGGTTGTTGTAAGGGCGATTTGGCAACCGCGGAGTGAAAAGTGGAATGTGATCAGCGCCAACGCATGACCTTCCCACACCTCGTGAAACTCGTCGCCTGCATTCAAAGACAGGCTGATTTCCACTTCGTGGGCGCTCTCGCTCACATCTTCCAGTTGCCACAGTGCTGTGCGGGCAAAACCGTGGGCCGAGGGCGTTTTAACGTGAGCGCGGATTGCCGGCGGATTTCGAGCCGGGTCACCAAACCAAGGCCAGCATACGGGGATGCCACCTCTAATGGCCCGTCCCGGCTGAAACCGCGCGAGATCGCTTAACCAAAGCCAGTTTTTCTCGTTGGAATGAGAAAAATGCACCAAGTGCGCCCCCTGCAGGGTGATCGCTGCTTCAAACAAGGGATGCTGTACTTCCAGAGCTTCCAGTTGGCCAATGGTTTTCCAACGAGTGAAAGACCATTGGCCGGGAGCCAAAGTAGTCGAAGGTTTGTCGCTGCGTTCAGCCATGGTGGTGCCGTTTGTTTAGGTGCATTTGCGTACTATCAGGTTAAAATAAAAGCGCCAATTCGGCGACTTTAGTCATACAATATCTCAAATTGCTGGAGCGCTGTTAATGGACTCAGAGAAGACAAAGGGTGTTGTGGTGCCGCTGGTTGAGCCAAGGCTTGAACGAGGTGGTGAAGCCATGGATCGATTAGCCGGCGATGACCCGAAAAGCATCGGAGAGTCTTCCTCCGCACCGAGCCTAGTGGATGAATCTTGGCTTGATGAGCTCGCGGATGGTCTTGCAGGCACGGCTTGGGTTGAGTGCGACCTGGGTGCTCGCTTGCCCTCGGGGTTATTGAGCGAGTTAAAGCGAGAGGTAGAGATTCTCGATAAAACGGAAGCCATGACCCGGGCGGGCATCGGTCGAGGCATCGATTTGCTGAAAGACCGCAGCGTACGGCGCGACAAGATAGTTTGGATGGATGGAGCCAGCGCACCCCAGGCAGAGCTATTTCGTTTTTTTGATCAGGTACGTGACGGCTTGAACCGGCGGTTGTTTTTGGGTTTGAAGCGGTATGAGGCGCATTACTCAACGTACCAGCCGGGAGATTTCTACAAGAGGCACGTTGACAGTTTCAAAGGCAGGGCGTCCCGAATGATCAGTCTGGTGCTCTATTTGAACGACAATTGGGGGCTCGAGGACGGCGGGGAGTTGAGGGTATTTGATGTCGTCGATCAAGAGTCGCCAGTCGGCTTGTTGAGGCCGGAAACCGGGCGTGCCGCGTTCTTCCTGAGCGAATCTGTTCCCCATGAAGTCTTGCCAGCACGGCGCACCCGATACAGCATTGCCTGTTGGTTTCGACAAGATGAAGTGCCTTTACCGCTATAGGCGTTGTAGTCCCTGTAACTCTCTGATACTATTCGCGCCGCTTTCAGGGAATTCTTCTGAAACGCCGTTATGGTGGCCCCATTGGTGCCTCCGCAACATGAAACCGTGAACCCGGTCAGGCCCGGAAGGGAGCAGCCGAAGCGGTGGAATTGTGTGCCGGAGAATTGCTGGTGGGGTCACCCCCATTTCCTCCCTTGAACATCTTTCGTTTCCAGATTCTTTTGGCCCCTTAAGACCTGTTTGTCTGTTCAGCACTTGTGACCATGTTCGCAAATCCAGCCATGCTTGTGCGCTAAGCTGATTTGGCTCGATATGTTGCATTCTGAACTAAAACAAAAAAACAGGTGATGAAATGAAACGCTCGAATCGAAAGCTGGCTGTTGTGGCCGGCGCCTTCGCTATTGGTTTGTCTTCGCAATCTGCATCTGCCGGATGGTTCGATTGGCTATTCGGAAAAACAGCCGATACCTACACTCAAACGGAACACCCGATTGTGCTGGTGCACGGTTTGTCTGGCTTTAACAAGCTCTTGGGTTTCGTTGAATACTTTAATGGCATTCCTGAGGCGTTGACCGAAAGCGGGGCTGAAGTGTTCGTGCCTCAAGTGTCGGCAGCAAATTCCACCGAGGTTCGCGGTGAGCAACTGCTTGCCCAAATCGAAGAGTACGTGGCGGTGACCGGGGCTGAAAAGGTGCACCTGATTGGTCATAGTCATGGTGGGCCCACCGTTCGTTACGTCGCCGGAGTTCGGCCTGACCTCGTGGCTTCGGTTTCCAGTGTCGGTGGCGTTAACTGGGGAACACCGGTTGCGGATGCCGCGAATAATGGTGCGTTGGACGGTCTGGGCAATTTCTTCTTTGGCTTGATTGACACCTTCTCAGGTGGTGGCGGGTTGCCGCAGGATACCGGAGCAGCGATCGAATCACTCAGCACAGACGGCTCCCTCGCGTTTAACGCGCAGTTCCCTGCCGGCCTGCCTTCTACCTACTGCGGCAACGATGGTGAAGAAGTCGTTGATGGAGTGCGTTATTACTCCTGGGGCGGCAACAAGGTCTGGACCAATGTGTTGGATGCCAGTGACGCGTTGCTACTGGCGCTGAAGCCGATGTTTGACGAGCCGACAGACGGCCTGGTGCCGGCCTGCAGCATGAAAGTCGGTAAGGTGCTTGGGGTTGATTACGCCCATAACCATCTCGATCAGGTGAATCTGTTGTTTGGATTGGTCGGGCGCAATGCCGCCGATCCGGTGCAGCTGTATCGACAGCAGGCCAATCGCCTCAAGAATCTGGGGCTCTGATACGGTCTTTATGCCGGGCGGGCCTGTTCGGCCCGCCCTAGAGGTGGTTCATGAGTAAGCGTTACATCTTTGTTTGTTTTGGTGTATTGCTCTTTGTGGCGGCGGGCACGGGGTTGTTCTATTGGTACGCTGATGCGGATTTCAGCGAAGGGGCAGGCACAGCGTCTGTTGATCAAAATCCGTTTGTTGTCAGTCATGCCGAGAGTCCTGTCCCTGCTTTAACGTCTCCCGATCAAACGCAAGAACTGCCTGCGTTACCAAGGGATGAGCGTGTCTCCGATATTGATATCGATGGCGCGGTTCGGGTCGATATGAACGGAAACCTGGTCCTGGACCGACAGCTTCGCCGCTTTCTCGATTTTTTTATCGGACTTGCTCCGGGGCGGCAGTATGAGGCTGCAATGAGGCAGCGGATGCAAGCCGTGATGGCTGCAAAGGGCGTTCCGGAATCGGTGCAACACGAAGTTTTCGATATTCTCGACCGGTATCTTGCCTATCGCGAAGCTGCCGAGCAGATGGAGCCTGATGCAGGCACATCGTCGGCCGATATTTTTGCGGCTTTTGATATTGTCTACGGTTTGCGCAGGGAGTATCTGGGGTCTGATGTGGCTGAAGGGTTCTACGGTGTGGAGGAGCGTCGTTTACGTTTGGCGCTCGAACGTCAGCGCGTGATGGCGGATGACAGTTTAAGCGATGCCGAAAAAAGTAGGGCGCTGGCGCAGATTGATCAAAATCTTCCTGAGCACGTTCGGAGATCAAAAGAGACTTCAGAGGCGGTGGTCAGCACCGTTTTTCGTGTACAGGAGTTACGAGAAGCCGGAGCAAGCGAAGCTGAGGTGCGTGCTTTAAGGTTGGAGCGATACGGTGCCGAAGCAACCGCCAGGCTTGAAGCAGTGGATAGAGAGCGTCAGCAATGGCAAAAGCGGCTTGCTGACTACCAGCAGCGTAAACAGGCAGTGATGCAAAGTGAAGGTTTGGCACCGCAAGACCGAACCGAGGCGCTTCGGTTATTGAGGGAGTCTATGTTTGAAGGGCATGAGTTGCGCCGTATTCGTGCTCTGGACAAGATGGCGGAAACGGCAGGCTAGCGTGATCATCCTTCTTCTGGCAACGGGTCCATGGTATTGTTAAGCCCTGATTTCAGAGCAGTTGGCGGATCATGAGCTACCAGGTTTTAGCCCGAAAATGGCGTCCCCGTACCTTCGAAGATATGGTGGGGCAAGAGCATGTGCTTCAGGCACTTGTACACGCGTTGGAGCACCAGCGGCTTCATCATGCTTATCTGTTTACCGGCACTCGCGGTGTTGGTAAAACCACCATTGGTCGTTTGCTGGCCCGTTGTCTGAATTGCGAAACGGGGATTACGGCCAATCCCTGCGGCGAATGTGGCAGTTGTAAAGAGATCCTGGACGGGCGGTTTGTTGATCTGATCGAGATTGACGCGGCATCCCGAACCGGGGTGGACGACATGCGAGAGCTGACCGATAACGTTCAGTATTCGCCATCGCGCGGCCGCTACAAAGTGTACCTCATCGACGAGGTCCACATGCTCACCAACCAGTCGTTTAACGCCTTTCTGAAAACGCTGGAAGAGCCCCCTGAGCATGTAAAATTCCTGCTGGCGACGACCGATCCCCAGAAACTGCCCGTTACCGTGTTGTCTCGCTGCTTGCAGTTCAATCTCAAGCGAATGACACCCGAGCACATCGTGGGGCATTTGCAAAAGGTGCTGGCGGAAGAGCAAATTCCTTTCGAAGATCCGGCGTTGTGGCTATTGGCCCGAGCGGCGGATGGCAGTATGCGCGACGCGTTGAGTCTGACTGATCAGGCTATAGCGTTTGGAAACCAGAAGCTGGCTGCAAGCGACGTCAGTACGATGCTGGGTACCATTGACAAGCAAGACATTGAGCGCATTGTTGATGCGTTGGTAGAGCGGGATGGTCCGGGGTTACTGGCCGAGATCAATCGCATCTCTGATTTTGCGCCGGACTACGATGTTATTCTGGCCGACCTCTTATCTCTGTTCCACCGTGTCACGATGGAGCAAGTGGTGCCGGGCAGCGCTGATAATGCTATGGGGGATGCCGCTCAAGCCCAAGCACTGGCGCGCAAGCTCAGTGCCGAAGATGCCCAGCTGTTTTATCAAACTGCGTTGATGGGTCGAAAAGATCTTGCGATTACCCCGGATGCACGGATGGGGTTTGAAATGACTCTGCTGCGCATGTTGGCGTTCCGCCCCGGTGCTGATCGTCGAGCGCCGCCCGCTGTTTCTTCAAGTGGTAATGAAAGTGCGGGGCGGACAGAACGGGCAGAGCCCGAACCGGAGCCTGCGCGAGCACCGTCTGTCGCTCAGCAAGCACCTCAGCCTGAGCCAAAACCTGTTGTGCCAGAGGCAAGTGCATCCGCTGCACCGCAGCCCGCTCTGCAACCTGAGCCGGTGCCGCCTCAGGTCATGGATGATGCGCCACCGTGGGATCCTGAACCAAATGAACCGGGGTTTGCGACAGCGCCTCAGGAACCCGTGCCTGCTGCCGTTGCAGAGGAGCCCGTCACGGCTGTCATAGAACCCGAGCCGATGCCTGACGAGGCGCAGCAGGCTGAACCGGAACCGCAGTCTGTCACCGAGCATACGAATGAATCGCCGAACATTGAGTTGGCGCCTCCTGTCAGTGAGGATGGCTTCGTTTGGGAGCGAGACTACCGGTCTTTGGACATTAACGGAATGCCCGGGAATCTTGCCAGCTACAGCGCAATGAAGCGTGATGGTGATACCGTCGTATTAACCCTCGAGGAAGGCCATGCCCGGCTTTTGAATGAACGGCACGAAGAAAAAATTCTTGCGGCCTTGAGATTGCGCTTTGGTGACGCCACACAGTTGAAAGTGGAAGAGGGTGAGCCGGGTTTGCATACACCGGCTGCCTTTGAAGAACGACAGCGGGTGGCGCGCCTGAAGGCAGCCGTGGAATCGATTCGTAAAGACCCGTTGGTACAGAATATTGTTGAACGGTTTGAAGGGCGGGTTGTCGAAGAAAGCATCCGCCCGATAGAGACAGGTAGGAGATAACCGCATGATGAATAATATGGGCGATCTAATGAAAAAGGCCCAGCAGATGCAAGAGCAGATGCAAAAGGCCCAGGAAGAAGCCGCAAAAGCGGAAGTGACGGGCGAGTCCGGTGCAGGCATGGTCAAGGTCACGATGAATGGCCGTCACGATGTTCGTAAAGTCGACATTGATCCTTCGCTGTTGTCTGAAGACAAGGAAATTCTGGAAGATTTGCTGGCTGCTGCGGTGAATGACGCCGTCCGTCGGGTCGAAGCAAACCAGAAAGACAAAATGTCCGGCTTGATGTCTGGAATGGGCATGCCACCGGGCTTCAAAATGCCGTTCTAACCGAGCGCGGTTTCGTTGTTGTTTGAGGAGTATTCATGGCATTCAGCCCTTTGGTTGATGAATTGGTCGATTCCCTTCGCTGTTTACCCGGCGTAGGCCAGAAGACCGCGCAGCGTATGGCGTTCCATTTGCTTGAGCGGGGCCGTTCAGGCGGAGTCCGTCTGGCCGGTGCCTTGAATCAGGCGATGGATAATGTTCGCCGGTGCAGCAGTTGCCAGAACTTCTCGGACACCGAGATCTGTCAGCTTTGTGCCAAACCCGAGCGCCGCACAGGAACCCTATGTGTTGTCGAAAGCCCCTCGGATTTGTTGGCCATCGAGCAGGCTGGCGATTATCGCGGCAGTTATTTTGTACTCATGGGCCATTTATCTCCCATCGACGGAGTGGGGCCTGAAGAAATCGGTATTGAGCGGCTATTGCAAAGGATTCGCGAAGAAGGAGTGGCCGAGCTGATATTGGCGACTAACCCTACCGTTGAAGGCGAAGCGACTGCCCATTACATAGCTGATCGTCTGGATGGCCAAAACATTTTGATCACCCGTCTCGCGCACGGTATACCGGTAGGCGGCGAGTTGGGTTATGTCGATGGATTTACCCTCACGCATGCCTTCCGGGGCCGCAAACCCCTATCTGAATAGTTCCAGGTTAATTTATGACTCAACGCCATACGGCCTTGCCGGTTCCGCCAGCGCCGGAAACCATTCGCTGGCTGGACACTCCGGAGCAGCTTGACCAGTGGCTGACCAGTCTCCCTGCCGGCTCGCCCGTTTCGCTTGATACCGAATTCGAGCGGGTTTCCACCTTCCATCCAATCCCAGGTTTGGTGCAATTGGGCGGGGCAGGTGATTTCTGGCTTGTTGAGCCAAATGTAGCGGAGGCCTCAACCAATTTCCGCCAGATGCTGTCAGACAGCGAGCGCCCCAAATTGCTTTATGCCATGAGTGAGGATCTCGAGTTGTTTCGGCACTGGCTGCAGGTGGCACCCGAAGGTCTTCTCGATCTGCAGATTGGCGCAGCACTGGCCGGTGCGGGCTTCTCTGTAGGCTATGCACGATTGGTTGAGTCTCTGTTTGGGGAAAGTCTGGACAAGTCTGTTACACGATCAGACTGGCTATCGCGCCCACTTTCTCCCGAGCAAGAACGTTACGCGGTAGACGACATTCGGTATCTTGAGCCGCTGGCAAACTGGGTGATCGCCAAGCTGAAAGAGCGCAATTTGGAGCACGCCTTGGCTGAAGAGTCGCGCCGGTTTGCAGACGAAGCCGCTGCACCTGAAGATGTTGACCGGCATTATCTCAAGCTTCGTGGCGGTTGGACGTTGACTCTTTCGCAGCAAGCCGTGCTTCAGCGTTTGGCGGCATGGCGTGAGCAAGAATGTCACAAAGTGGATCGCCCCCGAAATCGCGTTCTGAGTGATGCGCTGTTAATTGCCATCGCAGAACGAAGCCCCAACTCTTTGAGCGAGCTGAACGATGTGCAGGGTGTTCCTGGTGGGGTTGTTAAACGTTACGGTGAACACTTGCTGACACTCGTTCGTGCAGGCAAAGAAGCCGATACCTCTGGCTTTGAAGCCATCCAAAGACCGCTTACCCGAGACCAGCAAGCGCTCTATAAAAGTGTTAAAAAATATTTTAAGAAAGTCGCTGAACACCATGATATACCGATAGAAATCATGGCGCCTAGAAAGCGGATCGAGAAAGTGATTCAAGACCAGTCGCTGCAGGGGCAAGCTTTTTTCGAGGGCTGGCGCGCAACACTGCTAGGGTCCGTCGTTAGAGATATTGAGGAACTTGTAAAGCCATGACCACCCGTGAATTTGTATCGGTGTTTCGCAGTACCAAGAAAATGGACACATACATTTATGTTCGTCGAGGTCACGACTGGCAAGAGCTTCCTGAAGCTCTCCGGTCGATTTTTGGTCAGCCAGCCCATGCCATGGATTTGCTGCTGACGCCGGACAAAAAGCTGGCCCGAACAACCGGCAAAGAAGTATTGGATGCGCTGGAAGAAAAAGGATTTTTCCTGCAAATGCCCGAAGAGCAGGATACCTACATTGTCGATTTCAAGCGCAAGGTAGAGCAGCATAAAAAATGAGCGCTCAGATCCCATTCTGGCAGCGTAAGCGCCTCGATGAAATGACCCCGTCAGAATGGGAGTCTTTGTGTGATGGCTGCGGCCAATGTTGCCTTCAAAAACTTGAAGATGAAGAAACCGGCGACGTGTACCACACAGACCTGGTCTGCCGGTGTATGAACATCGAAAATGGCCAGTGCACGGTCTATTCTCATAGGTCGGATGTGGTTCCGGAATGCACGGTGCTAACGCCCGATACGATTGGTGAGTATGCTTGGCTACCCCATACTTGCGCCTATCGAACGCTCGCCGAAGGGCGACCACTGGCCGATTGGCACCCGCTAAGGTCGGGTGACCCGGATTCGGTGCGCAAGGCCGGGTTGTCCATACAAGGTAGAGTAACCTCCGAAAGCGATGTGCCGGAAGAGGAATGGGAAGAACATATAATTCACTGGATTATCTAATGATTGATGCAGATGCTTCTTTGGCTTATGCCATTTTCTGGGGCGCATACGCTGTTGCGTTTCTTGTGCTGTTTTTCATGATGAAGGCGGTGTTTCGATTTTTGCCATTCTATGGTTTTCGTACACTGTTGCTGGCGGCTCTGACGGTTCTGGTGCTTACGCCGGTTGAATCGCCAGACCTTGCAGGATGGTGGATTCCTGCATGGCTGTATGCAGGCTACGAACTGATTCTTGGGGATATTGATGCCGCGGGTATTGCGCTGTTTAATTTTGGCTTGGCGGCTGCAGTGATGCTGTTGGTGTGGATTCTTGACTTGGTCCGATACCGACTCGTGCGCAAATAACCTCTGGCAACGATCCAAATAATAACTGGTGGGCGACCCGTGATAAGTAACCGAATAACTAGTCTGTTGTCAGTCGTTTTTCTTATTTTGATGCCATGGCAGGCGTCCGCAGCTGAAACGGCAGCCGGTTCACCGCCCATCGATGTTCGGCTTGTTGTCGATATCTCGGGATCTATGAAAGAGACGGATCCTGATAACCTTCGGCGCCCAGCCGTTAGGTTATTGGCGGGGTTGCTCCCCGACGGAGCGGATGCGGGGGTATGGACGTTTGGCCAGTACGTGAACATGCTGGTGCCCCATGATTCGGTTGATGAGGCGTGGCGCACCACCGCAGTTGAGCGCTCAGAGCAGATTAATTCCGTTGCTCTGCACACCAATCTTGGGTTGGCGATTGAAAAGGCCAGCAATGATTGGCTGTCGGGTGGCACCCTCGAACACACCCACCTGATTCTTTTGAGTGACGGTAAAGTCGATATTCCGAACGGCGAGGCGGCCAGCCGTGCTGAGGAAAAGCGGATTCTTGAATCCATGCTGCCGGGGTTGAAGGCGAAAGGGTTAACCGTGCACACGGTGGGCTTGTCGGAGTTTGCCGACGTTTCATTTCTACGTACTTTGGCGAAGGAAACCGGCGGAACGTTCCGGTTGGCGCGTTCGGCCGAAGCCTTGAATCTGGCGTTTGCTAATGCCTTGAACGCCGCAGCCCCCCAGGCGCAACTCCCTATTGAAGGCAATCAGTTCTCAGTCGATGAGGGTGTCGAAGAGTTTACTGCCCTCATTTTTACCGGCGGGCCATCTTCGGAGCAGAGTCAGCTCCGCTTGGCTCAACCGGGTGGCGAATTGTTCACCGTTTCGGAAGCGCCCGATAGCGTTCGCTGGTTGGCCGAGCCGGGATACGATTTGATTACCGTGACCGACCCTCAAGCGGGCGAATGGAAGATTGACGGTGAGCTGGGGCAGGGTAGCCGCGTCACGGTGGTGAGCAATCTGAGGATGGTTGTCAGCCCGATTCCGTCGCAATTCAGCACGGAACAACCGCTCGAGATTGAAGTGGCTTTTTACGAGGACAACGAGCCGTTGAAAGATCCCGGCTTCCTCGATGTGATGGAAGTAACGCTGTCGCTCAGTTCCGGTAACAAGCGAAAGGGCTCCAAAGTGCTGTCCGCTGGGCCGCCACCTGCAGATGGAGTTTACCGCGAATCACTGAAACAATTGTCCAAATCGGGAGTTTATCGGGTTGAAGTGGTCGCCGATGGCGGCACCTTTGCCCGAAAGTTCAGCGCCGACACCAGTTTTGTTATTCCGGGCGAAGAGCCGCCGGTCGCGGTGGTGTCAGAGCCCCTGGTACCGGACTTGAGTCAGCCCTTGGAAACCCTGTCTCTGAATGGCGAGGAAATGGCCAATGCCTCAGTTCCTGAACATGCCGACAATACCGAGCCTGAACCGGCACAGGAAACCGAGCCTGCCGTAGAGCCTGAATCACCGAGTGAAACGGTGGTCGTCAGCCAGCCTCTTCCGGAACCGGTTGAACCGAAATCACCGGAGGTTAAAGCGCAACCGATTCACGAACCCGAGAAAGGTACCTTGTGGGGTATTCCTGTCTGGCTACTGGGTGCAATTGCGGCCCTGATCGTTATCATTGTGGGGCTTGCAATATTTGCCGTGCGCCGTAAACAAGAGAAAGAAGTGCCTGAAGAAGTGCTGCCGGTTCTTGAGGAAACTGTCCCAGAGCCAGAGCCAGAGCCAGAGCCAGAGCCAGAGCCAGAGCCAGAGCTCGAAAACGTGCCTGAGTTGGCGCCAGAAGCTGTAATTGAAGCAGCAGACGAGATCCCCGAAGTGACCGAGACGATCGAGCCTGAGCCGGAATCATACAAAGATGAATTGGAAGAATTTGGTTTAGAGGATTTCGATCTGTCAGAATTCGACGATCTGCCTGACGACAAAACCAAAAAAGATTAAGTTTTAAAGTAACTAACAGGAACTAGACACATGAAGTTTACCGGTACCGAAAAATACGTAGCCACCGACGACCTGCAAATGGCCGTTAATGCAGCCATCGCGCTTCAGCGCCCGTTGCTGATCAAAGGCGAGCCCGGAACCGGCAAAACCTTGTTGGCGGAAGAAATGGCGGCCTCTCTGGGAATGAAGCTCATTCCATGGCACATCAAATCAACCACCAAGGCTCAACAAGGCCTGTACGAGTACGATGCCGTGTCACGGCTGCGTGATTCCCAGCTTGGCGATGAGAAAGTTAAAGACATCCGCAATTACATCGTTAAAGGCAAATTGTGGGAAGCCTTCGAGTCTGATGAGCAGGTGATCCTGCTGATTGATGAAATCGACAAAGCCGACATCGAGTTCCCGAACGACTTGTTGCTAGAGCTCGACCGCATGGAGTTCTTTGTTTACGAAACCCAAGAATTCGTAAAAGCCAAGAAGCGTCCGATCATCGTGATCACCAGTAACAACGAAAAAGAGCTGCCAGATGCTTTCTTGCGTCGTTGCTTCTTCCATTACATCAGCTTCCCGGACCACGACACCATGAAAGACATCGTGGATGTCCATTTCCCGGGTTTGCAGCAGCAGGTAGTCCGTGACGCGTTGGAAGTGTTTTTCGACGTGCGCAAAGTGCCCGGCCTGAAGAAAAAACCATCCACATCTGAGCTGATCGACTGGCTGAAGCTATTGATGGCCGATGAGTTGTCTGCCAAAGCACTGCAGGAAAAAGACAGCAGCTCTGCGTTACCACCGCTATACGGTGCGCTGGTGAAAAACGAGCAAGACGTTCATCTGCTGCAGAGACTGGCGTTTATGGCGCGTCGTCGCAACTGATTGCTGGCTAGAGCACCGCTTTATGTTGATTGATTTTTTTCTCGAAATCCGCCGCGCGAAAGTACCGGCCAGCCTGCGGGAATTTCTGGACCTGCTGGAAGCTATCCAGCAGCGTCTGGCGTTTGCCGATATGGAAGAGTTCTATTATCTCGCCCGTGTCTGCCTGGTTAAGGATGAACGGCATTTCGACAAGTTTGACCGGGCATTCAAGGCCTACTTTGACGGCATCGAAAACCTCGACGATTTGCTCGAGGCATTAATCCCCGACGAGTGGCTGAGAGCTGAGTTCGAAAAGCACCTAAGCGAAGAAGAAAAGGCAAAAATTGAGTCGCTTGGTGGCCTTGAAGAACTGATCGAAACCTTTAAAAAACGTATGGAAGAGCAGAAAGAGCGCCATGCGGGAGGAAACAAGTGGGTTGGCACCGGAGGTACGTCGCCTTTTGGGGCCAATGGCTACAATCCGGAAGGTTTTCGAATTGGCCAGAAAAATGGCCGCCAAGGAAGGGCGGTGAAGGTCTGGGAGAAGCGGGACTACAAAGACCTGGACGACAGCATCACTCTTGGCCTTCGCAACATCAAAGTAGCCCTACGTCGCTTACGCAAGTTTGCCCGCCAGGGGGCGGCCGATCAGCTCGATCTCGATGACACCATACGGTCAACGGCTCGAAATGCCGGTTATTTGGATCTGAAAATGGTGCCAGAACGGCATAACGCCGTGAAGGTCCTGATCTTCTTCGATGTGGGCGGCTCTATGGACCCGCATATCCGGGTATGCGAAGAGTTGTTCTCAGCGGCCAGGCTTGAGTTCAAGCACATGGAATATTTCTATTTCCACAACTTCATCTATGAAAGTGTGTGGAAGAACAATATTCGTCGCATGAACGAAACCACCAGCACCTGGGACATTCTTCATAAATACACGCCGGACTACAAAGTGATTTTTGTGGGTGATGCCACCATGGCTCCCTATGAAGTTACCCATCCTGGCGGGTCTATCGAGCACTGGAATGAAGAAGCCGGCGCAACCTGGATGCAGCGTGTGACCGAGCATTTCCACAAAGTAGTTTGGTTGAACCCGTTGCCGGAAAGCTATTGGGGCACTGGAGGTTCTCTGGGTATTACCCGGCAGTTGGTGAACGACCATATGTTCCCTTTGACCATCGAAGGTCTGGAATCAGCCATGAAACAGCTGACCAAATAGCCTTTCGATCGCCCATAAAAAAGCCGATGCGTATTGCAGCATCGGCAAAGCTCGGCATATTCAAGCGGGTGCAGCCTGATGGCGCGCCCGCTTGCATAGAGTAAGCAGGGATTAGGCCACACCCCCTTGATATCCCAGTAAATCAATAACTTGATGTTTCTTCCTGCCCTTGGTCGTCTGCTCTTAACGTCCTTTTCAGGCACAATCTGTCAAATATATCGACAGTTCTTCCAGTGCTGACACTTCAAATGTTCATTTGGTGAAATGGATACCGTTCTTGGTTGTTAGCCGGTGTTACTCTTTATTTCGAATTGTTACACGGCTGCCGTCGTCGTTGCGGCCAGACACCACAGGACAACTATGTTCGGCAAACAAAAATCACAACTGTGCCGGATTATTGCTCCAAGGATGTTGGAGCGTTGGATATCCGGATCGCTGGCCTTGTTTATGGTAGCCAGTGTTCACGCTGCATCGATTGACTCTCAGGTGAGGCAGCTTACCGATATGGTTGCGCGACATACCGAGGGCGTGCGTGCGGTAGAGCAGCAACTTTTGCCTCATGCGGATACCCGTGTGGCGTTGGCTTTTGCTATTGCCACGCCGAGAACACTGGTCGTCGACTCGCTGGAGCTTTATCTCGACAATCAGCTTGTCACCTCTCATCGCTACACCGAAAACGAGCGAAATGCCTTGGCGCAGGGGCAATCATTGCCGTTGTATCAAGGGAATCTGTCCAGCGGTTCTCATCGCCTCAAAGCCGTGGTCAATGCTCGCACTGACGATAACCGGTTTGTGCGCCGGGAATTGGTCCACCGTTTTGTTAAGCAGTCAGTCATAAAGCAACTGCACATGGCTTTGCACGCCACAGCACCCGAATTTGAACCGGAAGCACGGTTTTCTGATGGAGACGGTGCGCCTACTGGCACAGCGGCATCCCTTGAACCCGCTCGGCCCTCGCAGCAAGCCGAAGCGAATCGCCTTCATCGTGAACGGCGAGAACACGAACTATTCGAGCTGGCGGAGCAGGAACGGGCCAAAGGTAGAACAGACGCTGCCGGGCGCTACCTCGCCAAGATGAACGAGGGGTACTGGGCGGCACTGGGCTATCTCAATCTTGCCAATGACTTTGCCCGGGACGACTTGAATTCGACAAGAGCGCTTGTGTCTCTCCGAGTGGCAATGGCAATGGCCGCTAAAGATCCCAATGAAAAGCGCCGTATCAACCTCCTCAATCAATTGCACCTACGGGCTGGATACCTTGCGCTGAAGAGCGACGATCACGACAAAGCGATTACTCTGCTCGAGAAGGTAACGCTTGATAGCTATTACGCGCCTCAAGCTTTGTATCTTCATGGACTGGCGCTGGCAAATAAAGGCAATCACCGGGCCGCCATGCAAAGTTGGCATCGTGCCAAGAAGTTTCCATTGGCGTTTCCCGGTGTGACTGATGCTTGGATCGGTATGGGGCGGGGTTACGATCTGGCGGGTTACCCGGGGCAGGCCGGCGAGTCCTGGTTGGCGGCTAATGCTGCCTATCAGGGTGAGCGCGTGACTCTGAACGAGCTCGGTCAAAGAATTCAAAAGCAGGGCGCTTACAAGGCTTTGGTTGAAGATGCCCGAAACACCGGCCCCGAATGGTTTTTGGCGGATAGCCGAACGTTAACGCAGCCCCGGATGGCGTATTTGCTGCAGTTTCTCGAACAGCCTCATGCTCAGGATGCGGTTGGGCGAGTGGCCCATCTTGACGAGATGACAGCGCAGCTAAACCGCAATGCCCATGACCTCTCGGTGTTTGTGGTTGCGCTGACGGACTTGTTGGAAGGGGGAAGTTCGGGTCCTGCCATCAAGAACATGTTGTCTGACTCACGAAACTTGAAAGGCCAGATACATCGGTTACAAGCACAAGTAAACGAGGCTAGGGCACAGGCTGCGGCAGTCTTGGATAGCTTTGCACTGGAGTTTGTTGATCATCAATCTCAGTTGATGGGACACGCTCTCGATAAAACGGAACAGCAAATTGCGCATCTCTATGAATACCTCGCTCTGGAAACGTTAGGGGAGGATGCACGATGAGCCCTCGTTTCGTTTTTAAACGGCTTCTGCCCCTGTTGGTGGTGGCATTGGTAGGGCATGGCCATGTGTTCGCTCAGGAATCATTCCGGGTAGAGCTTGGGAAAGATGGCGAAACGCTGCGTGATATGCGACCGGTGTTCTTGAAGTTTGAATCCCGTCCTTTGCCTGCTATTTCTCCCGCTGAAGTAGCCCGCCGGTATCAGAAGTTGTTTGAAGATTCAGACGAGCCAGAGGTACGAATCGACGCGCTGAATCGCCTGAATAACATACGCGACCGTTCGG
This sequence comes from Marinobacter litoralis, assembly GCF_003336705.1. Taxonomy (GTDB): domain Bacteria; phylum Pseudomonadota; class Gammaproteobacteria; order Pseudomonadales; family Oleiphilaceae; genus Marinobacter; species Marinobacter litoralis. The sequence goes on from NZ_QMDL01000001.1 coordinate 916,435, forward strand.
GGGAGAATATTGGCTTCTCGGAAGAGAAAGAGGCTGAAATCTACGAAGACGTATTAGGCAGCTATGAAAACATTCTGTCGCGAGGCTCCTTTTCGGGGCGCTTAGACGAGCTGCTTTATCAAATGGCAAAAGCGCACGCCCTGACAGGGCAGCATCAGGAATCTATTCAACGATTGCGGCAATTGGTGGGGCTCTACCCAACATCGGAGCTGGTTCCTGAAGCTCGCTTCCGCATCGCCGAGGCTGAGTTTTCAGCCGGACGCTACCTTGAGGCCGAAAACGGGTACCGGGCTTTGATCACGGCAGGTGCGCGTTCCGAGCTGGCCACCAAAGCCCGTTACATGCAGGGGTGGAGTCAATTCAAGCAGGGTGAGCAGAGCTGGGGCCGAGCGGCGGGAACGTTCATGGAGCTGTTGGACCAACAATTGCCCAGCTCTGAACAGATCCAGCAGCCTCACCACTCCAGCCTCGATATGGTCGAAGACAGTTTCCGGGTGCTGGCACTGATGGCTTCACGGTTGGACGATGCCCAAACTCTTGAGCGTTGGTTAGCCAGCCGATCCCAATCACCGTGGTTTTATCTCCTTTACGATCGATTGGCCGATTTGCACGCTGTCGAAGGCCGATATGCCCAAGCTGTAGCCGTAAATAATGGTTTTGTCCGTGCGTACACGGAACATGAGTCCAAACCGGATTTCCTGATTCAAAATGTTGAGTTCTGGGAAATGGCGGGACAGCCTCGCCAAGTCAGGCAGGCCAAAGAGACGTTCGTGGCAGAGTATCTTGCTGCAAATGACTTCCAGCAACTGCCCGTTCAACATCAGCAGCGTTGGCAGTTGTATGGCCGTACATTAGCGGACTTTTATTACGCTTCTGGCTCAAGGTATCAGTCTGACGGGCAGGGTGTTGAAGCGAAGCGTTCTTGGGCTAAGGCAGCGGAATATTACGAAATGCTGGGTGGGCGCTCGGTGGCAGACGGTGAGTTAATGCATTTGGCGGGTGACGCCAGATTGCTGGCAGAGCATCGCACACAAGCCCTAACCAATTTCCGACTGGCAGCCTACGATGCAGGCTATGACCGAGCAAATGAAGCCGGATGGGCTGCCATCACCTTGCTCAGAAGCGTGCTGACAGAAGGGGGCCAAAGCCCGGGAGCCACCGATCAATCGGAAGCGTTAGCAACGCTCAGTGCGGAAGAACAACGTTATTCTCAGGCCTTTGGGGTTGATGAGCGCGTGTCGGCCTTGCGTGCCGATTTGGCGAACCGCTGGTATGCCCGGGGCGACTACCAGAGAGCGCTGGCTTATGCGAAGAAAACACTGGATTGGGATTCGCCAAACTCTGAACAACGGTATGCAGCATGGCTGGTCATCGCCCGGGTGCAACAGCACAAGAGCGAGTTCGGCCTGGCTGAGCGAGCGTGGCGACAAGCGCTCACTCTTGCAGAAACCGAAAACCAGTTGGCCGTTCCCGCACAAGAGCAAAATGATATCCGCGAGCAGTTGGCGGTAGCGATATACAAGCAGGGTGAGCAAGCGGCAGCAGCGGGCAACGCGGCCCTAGCTGTTGCACATTTTCAGCGGGTCGTACATGTGGTTCCCGGCTCAGAGCTGGCCATTAAATCCCGTTTTGATGCCGCAAATACCTTGTTGAAGGCCGCTGAATGGCTGGCCGCAATCAATGAGTTAAATCGGTTTCGAGGCGATTATGCAGAGCACCCTTTGGCGGAGCAGGTCAGCGAGAAACTGGTCTATTCCTATCAGCAGTCTGGCCAGCCATTAAAGGCTGCTAACGAACTTCTCGCCACCGCCTCCCGGTTGCCTGATCCTTGGCCTCAGCGTTTGCGCGCAGCGGCTATTTACCACGAATCTAATCAAACCGAACGTCGCAATGAGTTGTACCGCGAGTGGCTCTCTGTTGCGCCACGCCCTGCGACCGCGGGTGAACATGTACAACAACAAACAATGCGGCAGCGGCTAATTAAATCTGGCGCAACGGATTCTGGGACTTTACAGGCTTTGGTCGCCATTGAGTCTGAAAGCCAGTGGCATTCCGACGAAACGCTTTCATGGGCTGCGGATGCCGCGTTGACTCTCGGGGTGCGAGCTGCAGAAGAGTTTGCAGCTATCGGTTTGGTTCATCCGTTGGAAGAAACCTTAGTGAGTAAGCAGGCCGCATTGGAGCGAGCGCAGAATTACCTGCTCGAAGCCGAAACATTTGCGGGTGAGGCTGTGGTAACGGAGGTCTTGTTTAGGCGAGCAGAGCTCTACCGTGTACTGGCAGCCGATTTGATGGCATCAGAGGTGCCGGCCGAGCTTAATGAGCTGGAAACCATGCAGTACCAGATGTTGCTTGAGGAAGAAGCATACCCGGTCGAAGAGCGGGCAATGGAGTTGCACACTCAGAATCACCAAAAGATCAGGACCCACGGCTACGACGAATGGGTTGGGCAGAGTCTGGAAGCGCTGGCCGCCATGCATCCGGGCCGGTATAGCCGAAACCTGCGTTGGATGACATGGGCAGAAAAGGAGAACGACGGTGTTTAACGGCACACGTGAAACAGGCCTTTGCCTACTGTTGTCAGCGGTCACCCTTATCTCGGGATGTGCCGCCACAAGTAACGGACCCGGTTCGGAAACGGCTCAACTCAACCCCGTGTATTCGCCGGAGCGGGCGAGTGTGTTGGCTCTTGAGGGCAAGCAGGCCTACGACCGGGGCGACGTAGAAACCGCCATACAAACGTGGCAAAGCGCGGTTGAGCTCAACCCTGCCGACGCGGTGACAGTTAATAACCTGGCGCTTGTTCTGAAAGACGAAAACAGGTTTTCAGAGGCGGCAAACCTGTTAGAGAAAGGCGTAGGGGCCTCGCCGGAAACCGCGGAGCTGCATTACAACCTCGCGGTGATCTCCGAGCTGTATTTGCTCCAGTTAGATAAGGCATTGGTGCACTACAAGCGGTATCAGCAGTTATCTGGCACAGAAGATAAATCGGTTGCCGGCTGGATTGCTGATTTGGAACGGAGGCTTCAATGATGCTTGTGACTGCGAGAGCAGGACTTCTGTTCAGTCTTGCGTTGTTGATCGGGATGCCCGTAAGCGCGAACCCAGCGAAACCCGTCGAGGAAACTCAGGCTCCTGTGTTGGAAGTGGCTGGACTATCTGCCAACTCGGGCGAGGACGACCCGCGAATTCTTTATATCTTGCCATGGCAAGGTCCTAGCTTGCCGAGAAGGCCAAGGGCGGAATTGAATCACCAAATACCTGAACTAACACACTCGGTTAACGCGACAGCCATTGAAAATCATCGGCTGTTTCGTGAAACCCTGAACCCACTGGTGCTGGAGCCAACGAACGTGGCTCCCGTCCGGGATAAACCGTGACTCAGCAGTAACAACGGAGAATAACATCATGCTCGACACCATTATCCGATTCTTCCAGGAAGGCGGTCCTTTCATGTATCCGATTGCCGTTGTGCTGGCGATTGGATTGGCTATCACGCTGGAGAGATTTATATACCTGGGCTCGGTGCGTCGCCGAAACCGTATGGCTTTTGAACGGGGCATATTGCCGGCTCTGCAAAAAAGGGATTATTCCCGAGCGATGAAAGCCGCAAGCAGTTCGGACAGTGCAATTGCTTCTGTTCTCGGTGCAGGTATTGCCCGCTTGCTAAATAACAGTCGCCGTGAAGATATTGAGTACGCGATGGAAGAAGGGCTGATGGAAGTGCTTCCGAGACTCGAAAAACGCACTCAGTATCTGGCGACACTGGCGAACGTGGCAACCTTGCTCGGCCTTCTTGGCACCATCATTGGCTTGATCGCAGCATTTACGGCGGTGGCCGCTGCAGACCCGGCACAAAAGGCGAGCCTGCTGTCTGAAAGTATTTCCGTGGCAATGAACACCACCGCATTCGGTTTGATTTCAGCCATTCCTTTGTTGCTGTTCCACGCGCTACTGCAAACCCGAACCAACGAAATCGTCGACAGCTTTGAAATGGCCGGCGTCAAACTCCTGAATATTGTCTCGGAGCCTGAAGCTCGCAGCGCCACAGCGTGACACTGTAGACCCGCAAGCCAGATAAAACAGGAGTAGGGCGATATGAGACGTCGACACCGCCGGCTAACAACCGAAGCGGAACTGGACATCACGGCCTTTATGAATTTGATGATTGTGCTTGTGCCAGTCTTGTTGCTGGGCATGGTCTTCAGCCAGATTCGGATGATCGAGCTTAACTTTCCGGGGATGAAAGCCGGTGAAGCGCCCGCAGCGGAAGACTTGCGATTGGTTGTCACTGTCATCCCCACTGGTTTGGAAATTGCCGACAGCGACCGCGGCCTTATCGAGGTGTTGCCTGCAAAGAGTGAGGCACAAGATTACGAAGGGCTGCGTTCCGTTCTACAACAGATTAAACGCCACGTTCCGGATAAAACCGACGTGATTCTGGAAGTCGGACCCGACGTTGATTATCAAACGCTGGTATCGGTGATGGACACGGTACGCTCCTACCCTGCGGTTGTGGCGACCAGTGTTGTTGAGGCGGAGTTATTCCCTGATATTTCATTGATGGATGCGGCTGAAAACCGTGTGTTGGCGCAAAGCCCTAAAGCGGCAGAAGGGGAGGGTGTATGAAAACTTCCCGAAGAGCTCGGATGCGGAAACGGCACTACAGCCGGATGCACAAAGCGGGTGGCCTGAACCTGGTGTCGTTAATGGATATCTTCACCATTTTGGTGTTCTTTCTGATGGTGAATTCCTCTGATGTGAAAGTGATGCAAAACAACGCCGACGTTCCCTTGCCGACCTCTTCGGCGGAACAGGAGGCGGTTGAAACCCTAACGGTACAGGTCAGTGGGCAGTCGATACTTGTGCAGGGGCGCGAAGTTGCGACTCTTGAGGGCATCGAAACGACCGGCACTCGGATAGCCGGCTTGTCTGAAGAGCTGGCTTACCGTCGCAGCCGCTGGGACGAAGTGCCTGAGCAGGGTTTGGAAATTACCATCATGGCAGCCCGAGATACTGATTACCGCTTGTTGCGCCGTATTATGCAAACCTGTGTCGATGAGCAGTTCCGTCAGGTTCGGCTCGCGGTTGAGGCGGAGGTGAGCAATGGTTGATCGCTTCGCAGGTCGCGGTGATACCCGCTTGCCGTGGAGTCGTGACCGCGCTGAGAGCTGGCGTTTCGTTGCTATTGTGGTTTTGGTGATGGGCCTGTTTATGGTGCCGGCCGCGCTGATTCCCTATCTTGACGTTCCGGAAATTGATCGTGCCGAAGCTGAGCGTATACCCCCGCGGCTTGCCAAGCTTGTGGCTCCGCCACCCCCGGAACCGCCAAAGCAGCCCGAGCCGGTGCAAGAACCGCAGCCTGATCCGGAACCTGAGCCCGAGAAAGTGCAAGAGGTGGCCAAAGCGGAGCCGGCTCCTAAGCCTGAGCAACCGCAGCCACGTCCGAAAATAGCAGAACAGCCCGTTCAAACCACAGAGCAGGCCCGTGAAACGGCCTCGAAGTCTGGTTTGTTCGCGATGAAGAATCGCTTGCAGGCTTTAACCAAAACCGAGCCGAAGCGTAACCGAACATTGAGCGCGAACGTATCGGGCACTGAAGCTACCGGGCTGTCGGTGGATTCGCCGAGCGCTCAAGTACTGGCCGACAGTGGTGGTGTAGAAACCGGAGAAGGCCCGGCGCGGGAGGTTGCGGTCGCGGGCCACCAGGTTGCCGATGTTAAAGCGCCGGAAGAAGTCGTTGTGGCGAAGGCTGAAAAGCCCGCTCGCAAGCCCGCGAAGCAGCGCGCGATGAGTAATATTCGGCAGGTCTTCGATGCCCAAAAGAGCGTTCTCTATTCGCTGTATCAGCGAGAGCTTAGGAAAGATCCTACCCTCGAGGGCAAGGTGACACTGGAGTTGACGATCGAGCCGAACGGTTCCGTATCAGCCTGCCGGGTGGTGGCGTCCGAGTTGAGCAATCCAACCTTGGAGCAGCGCATTGCGATGAGGGTACAGATGTTTAATTTCGGGGCGGCGCAGGTTACCGCCCGGAAGGTTCAGTTCCCGATTGACTTCCTTCCGGGCTAGCCCGTTAGCCTTCGATGGTAATTTTCGGCAGTCGGGGTTTTTGCAACGATACCTTTTCAGTAGGTGCGATAACTTTCGCCTCACCGACAACCACTTGATCACCGTTTTGATTGCGAACATCGCAAGCCAGTGTGACCCGGTTTTTAGCGCCCTTTTCTGAGACGGTTAGGTGCACGGTCAGGGTGTCGTCCAGTTTTACGGGGCGCTTGAAGGAAAGGCTCTGATCTAAGTAGATCGTGCCCGGGCCAGGCATCACAGTTGCCAGAGCTGCTGAGATCAAAGAGCCACTCCACATCCCGTGAGCGATGCGTTCTTTAAACATGGTGTCGGCAGCAAATTCCGAATCCAAATGCACCGGATTTACGTCACCCGATACCGCAGCAAACAAAATCAGTTCGTCTTCCGTGAGGGTGCGCGTGAAGGTCGCGGAATCACCTTCGTTCAGTTCGTTGTAGGTAATATTTTCAAGAATATCTAAGGTATCGCTCATTGTGACCTCACGTGGTTAAGGGCTCGTTGGTGGATGTAGAAGGATAGAATTTTGAAAGCTACCTCATCGTTACCAAAACTGCTATTCTCTCTCCACTTTTAAGGATTGAGACTTTAGTCGGGTTGCTCTTTTGGCCCGATTGCCACCTATCAGACAGGAGATGGTGATGGATTTTGAGCAGTTCTATCAAGACAAATACCCAGCGGGCATACCCCGTGAGGTAGATCTCAGCAAGTACAAAAACATGGTAGATGTTTTTGAGCAGGCCGTTAAGAAGTACGCAGATAAGCCTGCGTTCAGTGCGGTCGGCGTGACTCTGACGTATAAAGATCTTGATACTCAGAGCCGCAACTTCGCGGCCTGGCTGCAAAACAAAACCGACCTGAAGCCTGGCGACCGCATTGCTGTTCAGATGCCGAACGTCACCCAGTACCCGGTCGTTGTTTTCGGTGCCATGCGTGCTGGTTTGATTGTGGTGAACACCAACCCACTTTACACCACGCGGGAAATGGAGCACCAGTTTAACGATTCCGGTGCTAAAGCGCTTGTGGTTCTTGCCAACATGGCTGAGAACGCCGAGAAAGTGCTTCCGCACACTGGCATTGAACACGTTATCGTCACCGAAGTTGCCGACATGCATTCACCCATCAAGCGTAAGCTGATGAACGCGGTGGTGAAGCACGTTAAAAAGATGGTGCCTCCGTTCAACATTCCGGGTGCCCACAAGCTGCCAGCGGTATTGAGTGCAGGTGCGCGTGAAAAGTTCAGCCCGGTTGAAATCAAGCTGGACGATCTGGCGGTACTGCAGTACACCGGCGGCACAACCGGCGTGGCGAAAGGTGCCATGCTGACTCACGCTAACCTGGTGGCTAACCTGACTCAGGTTCGCCCTATGCTGGAAGATCAGGTTTCCGAAGGTGAAGAAGTGGTTATCGCGCCACTGCCGCTTTACCATATTTATTCTTTCACGCTGAACTGCGGCATCATGCTGGAAGCAGGCGCGCATAACATCCTGATTCCAAACCCGCGTGACATTCCCGGTTTCGTGAAAGAGCTGCAGAAGCATAAGTTCACAGCCTTCATCGGCCTGAACACCTTGTTCGTTGCTCTGTGCAACAACGAAGATTTCCAGAAGCTGGACTTCTCGGGTGTGAAGCTGACAGCCTCTGGTGGTATGGCTCTGACCAGCGATGCAGCCAAGATGTGGGAGCGTGTCACCGGTTGTGAAATCAGTGAAGGTTACGGCATGACCGAAACCTCTCCAGTGGTGACTTTTAACCCACGCAGCGCCATTAAGCTGGGCACCATTGGTCTTCCGATTCCGTCTACCATCGTTAAGACCATTGATGATGAAGGCAACGAAACGCCCGTGGGTGAGCCAGGTGAGCTTTGCGTTAAGGGCCCGCAGGTTATGCGCGGCTATTGGCAGCGCCCTGAAGACACCCGTCAGTCGTTTACCGAAGACGGCTTTATTCAGACCGGCGACATTGCGCTGATCCAGGAAGACGGGTACATCCGCATTGTGGATCGTAAGAAAGACATGATCATTGTGTCTGGCTTCAACGTGTTCCCGAATGAGATCGAAGACGTGGTAACCAGCCACCCTAAAGTGGTGGAGTGCGCGGCCGTTGGTGTTGAAGACGCCAAGAGCGGTGAAGCGGTTAAGGTTTACGTTGTTGCGACGAAGGAAGGTGTGTCTGCAAACGAGCTGAAAGAATTCTGCCGTGAGCGCCTGACTGCGTACAAAGTGCCCAAGCACTTTGAGTTCCGTGAAGAACTGCCTAAGAGTAACGTGGGCAAGATTCTTCGCCGTGAACTGCGAGACGAAGAAGCGAAGGCGTAAACCCTGCGCCCGGCGGGGGCTAACCCCGCAGCTAAAGACCCTGCCTCGGCAGGGTTTTTGTGTTTATACAGTGTGCCTTTCCGGCTAGACTGTGGCGCCTGATGACACTGATTGAAACTTTGAGAGCCAATGGCGAGCAATGTCTGATTCAACCCCGAATAAAGCTTCCGCATCCAGTGTGACCGACCCCAAAGCGGCGGTGGCTGCACTCAAACGTCAACTTGCTGAATGCAATCAGCAAGAAGCGGCAAGCATTGTCCGGCGCTTGGGGCGAAGCAAAGGCCTACCCGGCGAAAAAGATTTGGCTGTGATGAGCGAGTGGTTGGAGCGGGGCAAAGAGAAGGTTCGACAGCGACAGGCGCTGCACAAGCCTGCCAGTTTTCCTGAAGGTTTGCCCGTTAGTACTCGGGTTGATGACATCAGCAAAGCCATTGAAGAGCATCAGGTGGTCATTGTTGCTGGTGAAACCGGATCGGGAAAAACCACTCAGATACCCAAGATTTGCCTCAATCTTGGCCGGGGTGTGCGTGGTTTAGTCGGGCATACCCAGCCCAGGCGAATTGCGGCGCGCAGCGTGTCCAGCCGCATTGCAGAAGAATTGGGGGAGCAAGTAGGGCAGCGAGTGGGGTACCAGGTTCGGTTTACCGACAACACCTCGGAGCATTCGCAAATCAAAGTGATGACCGATGGTATCTTGCTGGCGGAAGTACAGCATGACCGGTTTCTGGATCGCTACGATACGCTGATCATTGATGAGGCCCATGAGCGAAGCCTGAACATTGATTTTCTTCTGGGCTACCTCAAACAGCTTTTGCCAAAGCGCCCGGATCTGAAAGTGATCATTACCTCGGCAACCATAGAGGTAGAGCGTTTCAGCGAGTTTTTCGACAAAGCCCCAGTGATAGAGGTGAGCGGTCGGACCTACCCCGTAGATGTTCGCTATCGCCCGTTGGTCGGTGACGAGGACGACAAGGATCAAGGCTGGACCGACGGCATTCTTTCTGCCATTGAGGAAATCGAACAGCACGAACGCTCGGAGAAAAAGCCTCCGGGGGATGTGTTGGTGTTCCTGCCGGGCGAGCGGGAAATTCGAGCTGTCAGCAAAGTGCTCCGGCATGCAGAACTGCGTCACACCGAAGTATTGCCGTTGTATTCCCGCTTGAGTAATCAAGAGCAGAATCGCGTCTTCCAAACACACCGCGGGCGGCGGATTGTGCTATCCACCAACGTGGCGGAAACCTCGCTCACGGTGCCGGGTATTCGCTATGTCATTGACACCGGTGTGGCTCGGATCAGTCGTTACAGTGTGCGCTCGAAAATTCAGCGCTTACCCATAGAGCCCGTTTCCCAAGCCAGTGCGAACCAGCGGGCGGGGCGTTGTGGCCGGGTTGCGCCCGGTATCTGCTTCCGCCTGTACGATGAAGCCGACTTCATCAACCGGCCTGAATACACGGATCCGGAAATCCTGCGCACCAACTTGGCTTCGGTCATCCTGCAGATGGCTACCTCTGGCTTGGGCGAAATCCGTCGGTTCCCGTTTTTGGAGGCTCCGGATAATCGCCAGGTCAATGATGGTTATAAGTTGCTGGAAGAGCTCGGCGCAGTGGATGAAAAGCGGCGAGTGACCAAGCTCGGGCGCACCATGTCTCGACTGCCCCTTGATCCGAGGCTGGCCAGAATGTTGGTCACCTCGGCGGATCATGGCAGTTTGGCGGAAGTGTTGATCGTGATTGCAGGGCTTAGCGTTCAGGACCCTCGCGAGCGACCCCAAGAAAAACAGCAGGCTGCCGATCAGGCCCATGCGCCGTTTAACGATAAAGAATCGGATTTCGCAACGCTGCTGAATATTTGGAACTGGTTTGAGGAGCAGCGCCAGGAGTTGTCCCAGAATCAGCTCAAAAAACTCTGCCAGAAAAACTTTCTAAGCTGGATGCACATGCGCGAGTGGCGAGATATTCATCGGCAGCTCACGTTGATTTGCCGAGACCAAAAGCTCGCCATGAACCGGCAACCGGCTAACTACGATGCTATTCATAAACCCATCTTGGCGGGTTTGTTGGGCCAAATTGCTGTGAAAGTCGAAAAACGGGAATATCTGGCGACTCGTAATCGCAAAGTCATGATCTTCCCGGGTTCGAAAGTGGCGAAATCCGGTCCGAAGTGGATTGTGGCCGCCGAAATTGTTGAAACCAGTAAAGTGTTCGCCCGCATGGTGGCCGGTATTCAGCCGGAATGGGTAGAGCCGTTGGCCGGGCACATTGTTAAACGCCACTATTTCGAGCCCCACTGGGAGCAAAAGCGCGCTCAGGTAATGGGCTATGAAAAGGTCACTCTTTACGGGCTGGATGTGGTGCCCAAGCGCCGAATTCCCTACACCACTGTGGACCCGGCCGAATGCCGGAATCTTTTCATCCGGCGGGCATTAGTGGAAGGCGAGCTACGCTCAAAGGCTCCGTTTATTTCCAGAAACCGGGCAATGCTGGATACCGTTGAAGATCTGGAAAAGAAGACACGGCGCCGCGACTTGTTGGTGGATGACGAAGTGTTGGTGGCGTTTTACGACGAACGTCTGCCAGACGACATTGTTAGTGGTCGGCATTTCGAAAGCTGGTGGAAAAACCTGTCCGCCGAAGCGTTACGAAACATGGAGCTCACTGAAACCGATGTCTTGCAGCGCCCGGTCGACCAGTCGGCGGAAGCCCTGTATCCGGATTATCTGGAATGGGAGGGGGCTAAATACCCCTTGAGCTACGAGTTCGAGCCAACCAGTGAGCGAGATGGCGTAACGCTGAATGTGCCGTTGATGGCTCTGAAACAAATCCCGGCCCGTCGTTTGGAATGGCTGGTGCCGGGGTTGTTGCGGGAAAAATGCATTGCGTTGGTTAAGGGGCTGCCTAAATCGGTTCGCCGTAACTTTGTACCGGTGCCGGATTTTGTGGATGCCGCGCTCGAGAACATGCAGCCCAGCAACGAACCTTTGACGGTTAAGCTCGCGGATCAGTTACGGCGAATGACGGGTGTGCAGATAAACCCTGAAGCCTGGCCAGAGGAAGAGCTGCCCCGGCATCTGCGAATGAACCTGAAGGTGACCGGTAACAAGGGCAAGGTCATGGCTGAAAGTCGCAGCGCGGATGACCTTCAGGCAAAACTTGGCGAGCAAGCGGAGAAGGCGCTGACAACGGCTGCATCAGACGATACGGATGATGCCAAGGTCGTTGAACACGCGGATTGGCAGTTTGGTGAGCTGCCAGAGCGGATTCAGACCGAAAAAGGCGGTATGCAAGTGACCGTTTACCCGGCACTGGAAGATCTTGGCAAGCAGGTCAGGGCGATTCGATGCCTTGATCCGCTAACTGCAGAAACCAGCATGCGCCGAGGTATTGCTCGGTTGATCATTAATCGGTTTGGCAGCACCTTAACGGATTTGGAGCGCCGCTTGCCCAAGTTTAAACAGTCTGCGTTGATGTTTGCCCCGGTGGGGCAAGCCAAAGCGTTGCTGGATGATTTGCTGGTCGCCGCTGTGATGGAGCACTTTTTATCGGATGAGGTTCCCAGGAATCCTGAAAGCTTTGATCGGGTGTTTGATCAGCATCGGGGGGACTTTATTCCGGCGCTGGAGCTGGCCGACGAACGCCTTCACGCGGCGATGACGGGCTATCAAAAGGTAGCGAAGCAATTGAAAGGCAAGATCAATCTGGCCTTGGCAAACAGTATGGCGGACATTAAGTTTCAGCTTCAACATCTTGTTTACCCGGGATTTCTTGTTGATACGCCGTCAGAATGGCTGGCCCGTTTCAGTATCTACTTTGAAGCCGCGCTCATCCGGCTGGAAAAAATGCCTAGAGAAATGGGCAAAGAACGAGAGTTTCTGCACAGCATTGATGCGCTGTGGACTCGCTATGCCAAGAAACTGGAGCAGCAAAAGCGCCAGAGTGTTCGCGATCCCGAGTTGGAATTGTATCGTTGGATGCTGGAAGAATACCGGGTGTCGTTTTTTGCCCAGCAGCTAGGCACTGCGATGACCGTGTCGGTTAAACGCTTGGATAAACAATGGGCGTTGACCCGGGTTTAATAAATTGCAATGGCGTTGACAAGCCCAGTTACTGAACGATAGTCCAACGGGCAAATCCTCAGGACTGTGTTAGTATTTCTGGCAATGCCTTATCAAAAACCGTTTCTATAACCATGACGTGGGGTTATTGTGATTAAAGCCGTCATCAGCGGAACCGGCCTGTATACGCCGCCCGCCATCATCGAAAACGACGAACTGGTTGAAGCTTTCAATCAGTATGTGGATCTTTACAACACCGAGCACGCGGAAGAGATAGGCCGCGGAGAACTGGCGGCGCTGCAACCCTCGTCTTCTGCATTTATCGAAAAAGCGTCTGGTATTAAACGCCGGCACGTTATTGATCGTGAAGGTATTCTCGATCCTAAACGCATGACGCCACACATTCCCGAGCGGAGCAATGACGAGCGTTCTGTACAGTGTGATATGGCCGTGGTTGCTTGTAATGAAGCTCTGGAACAAGCTGGCAAAACCGTAGCGGATGTTGATGCAGTCATCGTGGCGTGCTCAAACCTGCAACGGGCTTACCCTGCGATTTCTATCGAGGTGCAGCAAGCCTTGGGCATAGAGGGTTTCGCTTACGACATGAATGTGGCCTGCAGTTCGGCTACTTTTGGCCTTCAAGCTGCAGCCAATGCCGTTGAGAATGGCACGGCTCGCTCCGTTCTGGTCGTCAGCCCCGAGATTTGCTCCGGTCATTTGAATTTCCGTGATCGCGACAGTCACTTTATTTTCGGTGATGCTTGCACCGCGATGCTCGTAGAGCGTGAGGAAGACGTGAAACCGGGGCAGGGTTTCGAGATTCTCGGTACCCGTCTGGTGACCAAGTTCTCCAACAACATCCGGAATAACTTTGGATTCTTGAACCGTGCGGACGAGTCCGGCGTGGGCAAGCCCGACAAGCTGTTCATCCAGCAGGGCCGGAAAGTATTCAAAGAAGTGTCGCCGCTGGTTGCGTCAACGATTCAAAGCCATCTGGAATCTTTGGAGCTGGGGCCTGACAATCTGGCGCGCATGTGGTTGCATCAGGCCAACTTGAACATGAACCAGCTGATTGCACGTCGAGTGCTGGGCCGCGATGCCAGCGTTGAGGAAGCACCGGTGATTTTGGACGAATACGCCAACACCAGTTCCGCCGGTTCAATCATTGCTTTCCACAAGCATAAAGAGGATCTGAAAGCCGGCGACCTGGGCGTTATCTGCTCATTCGGTGCCGGCTATTCCATTGGCAGCGTGGTCGTCCGCCACCGCTGAGTTCGTTTACTCGGCTGCCAGAGCTCTCAGAGTGTCTGGCAGTCGGGTAGATTTTCGGGTGGTTTTATCCATCCAGACAATCTTTGCATAGCCCTCCGCGTACACGTCCCCCGTGTCGGCATCTTTCAGCAAGTGGTAGGTATCTAGGCTGGTATTTCCGGCTTTGCCTGCGTATGTTTCCACCAAAACGGTGGCAGGGTGCGTTAATTCCTTCAGAAACGTGGCGCTGGTCTTTATAATAACGGGACCTGTAGGTTCACCTGTGCCGCCAAGTTCAAGTTTTGCCAGCCAGACAATACGAGCCTCTTCAAAGAAGCGGAAGTAAACCGTGTTGTTAGCGTGACCGTATGCATCCATGTCGCCCCATCGTAAGGGCATGGCAAGGGAGCTGACGAGGTTTCCCTGAACTGACATTTAATTTCCTCCGGATGACTGAGATAAAAAGAATACAACGCCGGTATTGTCGACTAATGGAATCAGATTAAACAACCCAAGAGATTGAAATGACTCAAACGACTACTCGGTATTGGATACTCGCAGCATTAATGCTGCTGCTCTTGGTCGTCACGGCCACAACCCCTGCCACCGCTCAGACCGTGCAAGAGCCTGAAGGCCAGCGCGCGCCAACCGTCAATTCGGCGGATCCTTACGAAAACTGGAATCGAAGCGTATTTTCGTTCAACGAAACGGTGGACGAATGGGTTCTTCGCCCTGTCGCGAAAACCTACCGCACCGTTACGCCAGACATTGTCGATCGGGGTGTCACCAATTTTTTCAATAATCTGACTGAAATTCGTAATTTCAGTAATAGCTTGTTCCAGCTTAAGGGTGAATCTGCTGTAGTGGCATTCGGGCGGTTTACCTTTAATACCGTATTTGGCTTGGGTGGGATTTTTGATGTGGCCACGGCCTTTGATCTGCCAGAACGGCCGGAAGATTTCGGTCAAACCCTGGGCTATTGGGGCGTAGGCTCTGGCCCGTACCTGATGCTGCCGTTTCTTGGGCCATCGACCCCCCGGCATTTCACGGGCTTGGCATCCGACAGCTTCATTTTACCCTCAGCTTGGGATGCGGTTGAAGAGCCCGAAGTTTACTTCCTTCGAGCGCTGCAAATTGTCGACAAACGTGCGGATCTGATACCGGCAGAAGGCATTATTTCCGGGGATCGGTACACGTTCGTGAGAAATGCCTTCCTGCAGCGGCGTGAATTCCTGATTAACGATGGTAAGATCACAGCTGACCCCTTCGCCAATGATGACGAAGATGACCTGATGCTCGACGATTTCTGAGCAACGCCGGGAGATCGAAGTTGATTAAAGATCCGAGAATAAACCGATTCCGCAAGCAGCTGGCGGATGCTCAGAATTATGAGCAGTGGAAAGCGGCTGCGCTGGAGTTGGACTATCTCGAAGGCAACGTGGAGTGGAAAGAAGACTTCACTTCGGATCTGTATCACTACGAACTGATCTACGACCGGCTCTGCAATCTTAAGCAATATCGCCAGCAAAACGATTTTGAACGTTTGAAGCGAGCCCTGCGCGAAGGGCTTCATCACGATTTGGGCAACATGGGTAACCCGGCGCTTTATACTCGCTCCCGGGTAGGCACCAAACACTTGGTTGAAGAGTACATCACGCAAGTGTGTGAGTCGTTGGATTACCTGTGTGACCACCCCGTGCCGAATTTCTCGGTGCACGATAAGCTGCAGTTTTTTCGGGACACCCTAACCAGCTTTGGTCGGCCGGCGCTGCTGCTCAGCGGCGGCGCGGGGCTGGGTATGTTCCATTTCGGTGTCATCAAGGCATTGTGGGAGAAAGGCCTACTGCCACAGGTGATTGCGGGGTCGAGTGTAGGGGCCATCATTGCAGGCATTCTGGGTGTGCATACCGATGCCGAAATACCGGAAATGCTTGTGCCTGAAAACCACAACCTGAATGCCTGGAAGTGGCGCGGTTTATTCAGCGCGATTCGAGGCGACGGGTTGATGGATCAGAACACTCTGAAGCAGTGCCTTCGTGACAACATCGGCGAATATACCTTTGAAGAGGCTTATCAGCGCACAGGGCGCAGTGTAAATATCAGCGTATCGCCGGTACAAACTCATCAGAAAGCGCGATTGTTGAGTGGTTATACCTCTCCTTATCTGATGATGTGGAGTGCCGCGTTGGCAAGCGCAGCCGTGCCCGGGGTGTTCCCGCCGGTCACGCTGATGAAGAAAGATCTGAATGGCAACACTCTACCGTACATGCCGCGCCTGAAGTTTGTAGACGGTTCGGTGGTGAGTGATCTTCCTGTTGACCGGCTTATGCACCTGTACGATGTGAATTTCACCATCGTGAGCCAAACCAATCCCCATGTGATTCCGTTCCTGAACGCCAAGGGGCAAGACGAAAAGCTGTCTTTACTGAACTTGCCGTCGCATCTATTGAAGGCGGAAGTGGCGTTTCACGGGCAGGGTGTGTTCGATTTCTTGCGGAAGCGAGTCAAGCCTGAGCTGTTGAGGCAAGTGTCCGGTCAGATGTATACGATTATGGCGCAGCGCTATTCCGGAGATGTGACCATAGCGCCGAATTATTCTCTTCGCCATTACCGCCATATACTGTCGAGCCCGACACCCGAATACGTGCGGGAAATGATTCTTCAGGGTGAAAAGTCTACCTGGCCGAAGATCTCCATGATTCGGTCTCACGCACGTATATCGAAAACTCTGGAACGCTGCGTGCGTAGCCTGAAATCTCAAAGCCGCCGCGCTGCAGAACTGAAGTTGGTCAGTAGCGGCACCCCGGCAAGGCACTAAAAACCATGTACTACGACTTTTTCGGTTTTCGAGAGCCGCCATTTTCCATTGCCCCGGACCCGCGATACCTGTACCTGAGTGACCGTCACAAAGAAGCGCTCGCGCACCTGATGTATGGTGTGCAGGGGCAGGGCGGTTTCATTGTGATCACCGGCGAAGTGGGTACGGGTAAGACCACGGTATGCCGCTGTTTTCTTGAAAACGCTCCTGAACACGTCGATATTGCGCTGATACTCAATCCTCGTCTTTCAGCTCGTGAGTTGCTGTCGGCCGTTTGCGATGAACTGGAAATCGCTCATGCTCCCGAAGCAAGTATCAAGGTGTTGGTCGATGCCATCAATGCCGACTTGTTGAAAGCCCACGCCGCTGGCCGGCATAAAGTTCTGATTATTGATGAGGCGCAGAACTTATCGGCGGATGTTCTTGAGCAGCTACGCCTGTTAACCAACCTGGAAACCGCCGAGAAGAAATTGCTGCAGATTGTTCTGCTGGGCCAGCCAGAGTTGCAGGATATTCTGGCGCTGCCAGAGTTGCGTCAGCTCAACCAAAGGGTGACTGCGCGCTACCACTTGGATGCAATCGACAAAGCAGAACTGCCGGCCTATTTGCAGTATCGGGTGAGTGTGGCCGGATTAAGAGGCGATTTGTTCACCCCTGCAGCGATTCGTAAACTTTACGCTGCCAGCCAAGGCGTTCCCCGTCTGATTAATCTGATCAGTGATCGTGCGTTGCTGGGTGCATACGCGGAAGGCGATCACCAGATTACCCCGCTACATATAAAACGAGCGGCCAAGGAAGTTAGTGGTGGCTTGAAGCAACGAGTGGGTAAGCGCAACCGGTTCGGCGATAATGTCAGTCATTTGTGGTTGGTGGTTGCGTCGGCTCTGATCGCGATTATGGGTACACTGTGGGTGCTGGATATCCCGCAAAATGGAGAACTTGCCGAGCGCGAAGATGAGCCGTCAGTATCGGGTGTCATAGAGCGGGTTGTGGCCGCGACGACGGAAGATGAAGAGAATGCTTCCGAGGCGCAAAAGCCAAACGAGTCGCCGCGCGTAGATGAAACAGAGTTTGTTCCGGAGCAGCACGGGCTGTCTACACAGGATTCTTACGTCGAACTCTTCGATATATGGGGCCAGATTTATCATCCCGAAGTGGCGCCATATCCGTGCCAGCATGCCCAAAACGTGGGCCTGGAATGCTTGCAGCGAGAAGGCGCCCGCCGGACACTCGAATTCCTCGACCGCCCTGCGATTCTGAATCTGCGCATAGCGCCGGGGCAGGAAACCCAGGTTGTTTTGCAGACTTTGCAGGGTAGCAACGCGATATTAAAGACGGCCGAGGGGCCTGTAACCGTCGGATTCCGACAAATCGAACCGTATTGGTTTGGCGAGTTCCGGGTTCTTTGGCGCGCACCGGATTATAAGCGGGCAGACGGCATCTTTAGCGACAAGCAAGGCCAAACGCTTTGGATCAGCTCAAAAATGATGGAGCTTGCGGATCGATACGCGGGCAATGCACAAGAAGCTGATCGCATCAAACGATTAGCGGTAGCTGATCAGGTGCGCTGGTATCAAAAGCTGCGAGGCCTTACGGTGGACGGCATTCCCGGAGCCATGACCATTATTCAGATTCATAACGATCTGGGTGCCGATGTGCCGCGATTGGTCGCCGAGCTACCGGCGGGAAACAGCTAAGTTATGTCATACATACTCGAAGCTTTAAAAAAATCCGAAGCAGAGCGCCGCCAGGGTAAAGCACCAGACCTTGGTCAGCAGGTGCAGATGATCTATCGCCCCAAAAAAAAGCCGGTCTCGGCGGTGGTTTGGGTGGTGTTGGCGCTCATTATTAACGCCGGAGTTTTGGCGTATGTGTTTTGGCCTGCAAGGCAACTTCCTCAGCCCGTGACGACAGCCGTGCCTGCGGCAGAGTCTGCCCGCACTTCCTCCTCGGTCTTGCCGGTCGAGAGTTCGCAGCCCGAGGTTGCGCCTGAGCCTGAGCCCGTTGTTAAAGTTCCGGTTAAGCCGGTTGAAGCGCCGCAAGCGGTGGCTGAGTCCGGGCTGAATGAGCCACAGTTCGAACAACCCACCATAATCGTGCCGAGCCAACCCGAGCCGCAACGTGTGTCCGCCCCCGTACAATCACGGCCCCAAGGGCGGGTGCCGCATCTGGTAGAATTGCCGCTTTCGTTCCAAAAGAGTGTTCCTGATTTGACCTTTAACAGCCATATCTATTCCTCAGACCCTTCAGCCAGCCGGGTGATGATCAATAACCGATATTTGCGCGCAGGCCAGAGCCTGGGCTCGTTGTTGGTTGAAAACATCACAGAAGATGGCGTGGTGCTGAGCAAAAATGGCCAACGGTTTAGGGTAGGAATCGTTCGTGATTGGGTGAGCCCGCGATAATGGCGCTAACCGACGACGTTAAACAGGACATTCAGCAGGCGTATCGGGATGTTTTAGCTGGCAAGGGCGTGCGAGCCCGCTATGGCCAGCGCTTGATGATTGCCGAAATTGCCCGGTACATGGGCGAGATCACCGAGAATGATGGCCAACGTACATCGCCCGCCTCGGCATGCGTGGTGGAAGCCGGCACCGGTACCGGTAAGACATTGGCGTATCTGATTTCTGCGATTCCCGTCGCCAAGGCCTTGGGTAAAACACTGGTCATTTCTACGGCAACCGTGGCCCTGCAAGACCAGATTGTCCTGAAAGACCTGCCAGACTTACGTAAACACAGCAAATTGAAGTTCAACTGGACCCTTGCCAAAGGCCGGGGCCGGTACTTGTGCATGTCTCGCTTAGAAGCGCGCTTGCACGATGAAGGGCATGGCGACAGCGACACCATGCCGCTGTTCCTGTTGGACAACCCCGTTGATGATGAAGCCAGTAGCCGTGCTACGTTCGAGAAGATGCTCGGCACCTACGGTTCACGGGAATGGGACGGCGACCGCGATCACTGGCCGGAACAAATTCCTGACGAGATCTGGCGACAAGTCACCACCGACCACCGTCAGTGCACCAATAGGCATTGCGCCTACTTCGATAGCTGTGCTTTTTTCGAAGCGCGAAAAGATCTGGACGACGCGGATATTGTGGTCGCTAACCACGATCTGGTGCTGGCTGACCTCGCCTTGGGTGGTGGTGCCATTCTTCCTGAGCCGGAAAACGCGTTGTTTGTTTTTGACGAGGCGCACCATCTGCCGGATAAGGCGCTGAACCATTTCGCCGCTTCCGTGCCTCTGAACTCGACGCGCCAGTGGCTGAAGCAGCTGTCACAGGCTTTGGTGAAAATGCAGCCTTGGCTGCCGGGCGGTTCTCAGGCAACCAAGGCCGTTGAAAAAATCAGTTTGGCCGGGCGCGATCTCGATATTGCTCTGGCGAAGGTGTACGAAGAAGTCGAGCACAATACCGGGTGGGATTTCAACGAAGAGCGGCGAAGCGCTCAATGGCGATATCCGGAGGGTGAGCTACCCGATAGCTTGGCTGAATTGGCTGGTGAAACCCGAATTGTCACGGCCGGGTTGTGTCGCAACCTAGGAACCTTGGTTGAGGAATTGCAAAGTGCGTTCGATGAACGCAAAGACCCGGAACTCGACCGTGATACGGCTGATTCCTGGTATCCGGTGATTGGTGCTTTTCATAGTCGGGCCGAAGAGCAGCTTCGATTATGGGAGGCATGGTCAGAGGGAGCCGTCGCCGCAAAACCGGATCAGGATGAAAGCGCCCAACCGGTTCCGCGCAAAGGGCCACCGGCTGCGCGTTGGTCGGTTCGTCAAAGATGGGAGCACGCCGAAGACATCACGCTGTTCAGTTCTCCGGTGTTGGCTGACAATCTCCTGTATTCCCGTTTATGGTCGAGAGTCTATGGTGCTGTATTGACCAGCGCGACCTTAACGGCGCTGGGGCGATTTGACCGTCTTCGGTCTCGGGCTGGTCTACCGGAAGCAAGCCGTTACATGGTGGTGCCCAGTTCGTTCAAATACAACGAGATGGCTACGGTCGAAGTACCCGCGATTGAAGCCATGCCGACGGATGACGGCTTTGGCGATGCGCTGATTAAACGCCTGCCGGACTTATGGGCAGGCGAGAAAGCTACTTTGGTGCTGTTCACTTCTCGCCGGCAAATGCAGCAAGTGAGGGACGCGCTGGCACCGGAATATCCCGAGCTGATTCTGACTCAAGACGACATGGCCAAGAACGAAGTGCTTCGAACTCATTGCAGCCGGATTGATGAAGGTAAAGCCAGCGTTCTCTTTGGTGTTGCCAGTTTTGCTGAAGGCATCGATTTACCGGGTAAATATCTGCATCACGTGGTGATCACCCGATTGCCGTTTTCGGTGCCCGACGATCCCATTGAAGCTAGCCTGGCGGAGTGGGTGACTCAGCGGGGTGGTAATCCCTTTATGGAAATCACAGTGCCTGATGCCTCGGTGAAGCTGGTTCAAGCGGTAGGGCGTCTACTGCGAACCGAGCAAGATACGGGGCGTGTGACCATTCTTGATCGCCGCATTGTCGCCCGGCGTTATGGTCAGTTGTTGCTGGATGCACTGCCTCCGTTCCGCCGGTTAATCGAACACTAATCCCGCCTACCGTTTCCTCCAAAAAAAAGAGCCAGCCCGAAAGGGGTGGCTCTTGTAGAAAGGGTTCTAAACGAACCCGGGCGTCCAAACAACGCGTAACAAGGAGACTGAAGGCCTGAGTTTCAGATCTCGTGTGAGGCGTTAACCTCACGATGGATTCATCATAGGGCGGAAGGGGGCGTAAAAGGATCGTCCTAAAGGCGTAGTAGGTAGGCTTAATTTCAGAAAAGTGTGACGCGAGTCACACTTTAGAGTGAGTCGTCCAGTAAGCCCAGCTCTCGTGCTTTGGCCAAAGCCTCGGTTCTGCGGCCCACACCCAGCTTGCTGTACAGGTTACGAATGTGTGCTTTCACAGTGGCGGGTGCTACTGCCATTGTCACGGCAATGTCCTTATTGGCCAAGCCTTGGTTAATCAGTTGAAGAACTTCTTGCTCTCGAAGGCTGAGTGGTTCTACAAGCGGTGAGCTTGCCGTTGAAGTCTTAATCTGTGTCTGACGCGCAGCGGGCGGAGTCATCTGGGTATGTTTATGGGTGTCGGTTTGCTGATTTTCAAGCATGGCCAGCAACTCCCGATTCCAGCGCCCCGGTGTTTTCAGTCGGGGTAAGTCGAACAATAAGCGCTTGAGTGTCTCGGATTCTTCAGCGAATAGCCGCATAAAACCGGCATCTTCTGCTTTGTGCAGAGCGCGTTCCAGCATCGCCATAGCTTCTTCTGATCGGCCTTCGTGTTGCAGGGCTTCCGCATAAACCAAGAGTATTTCGACCAAGTGCCGGTTGTGGGCATTGCGTTCGGCAATAGGGATCAGCGTTGATAGCGTGTCTTGGGCTTCGCGGTATTGTCCGCCGGAAATGAGGGTTCTAGCCAACGCGATCTGATTTTGTTCACGGTTCAGCGGATTATTCGCAGGTTGCCGGATGGCTGGCTCAATACAGCGCATGGCTTTCGCCTGATCTCCCATGGCCAGATAGCATCGGGCTAGCAGGGCAGAGACTGCCGGTGGCTCGAAAACAATATGTTCGCGGCGTTTGTTGCCAACAAACAACGCATCTTCAAGGGCTTCAATAGCCGTTTCCACGTTTCCTTCGCTAAACGCCAAGTGGCCGCGTACATATTGTATAACCACATGCTGGCCGGGCTCGGTACCGTTCTCGACATGCTCAAGCAGCGGAGCCAGATAGCTGGCCGCCAATTCGAGTTCGTTTCGTTCCCGGTATATTTCCGTCAGCGCCGAATTTTGCCAGCACGAAATCAGTCTCGGTTGGCTCGGGTCTGAGTAATGCTCATCCACCCATCGACGTATGCGTGTGGTGGTTTCAAGTGCCAGTTCGGTATCGCCACGATGGTATTGAATCCATGACAAAAGACCGCCGGACGAGAGTACCGTGCTGGGCTTGCGTTCCACTTGCCCAAAATGGACCGCGGCTTCTAAAGCTTCCTGTGCGTCGTTAAGCTCGCCTTTTCCGAAGTAATCCAGCCCTAACCCGTAATAGGTAACGGATTTCAGTGGAATCTGGTTGTTATCGATATCCTTCAACGCCTGACGAGTGAGGTTCGATGCGTTTTGTTCGTCGTTTCGGCTGCGGGCCAAATACGAACGTATCAGCGATAACTCTGCTTGGATCGCCAACGCGCCCTCTGCATCCGGGTGAGAATCGGCGACCTGGCGATCCAATAAATCTTCTACCTGACTCAGAACCGGCTCCAATCCGTCAACACGATTAGCAAAATAGAGCCCCCAGACCTTCAGCATCATCAGTTGTGGGTTCTCCTGCACCTCTTCGTCGGGCAGGTACCTGAGCCATTCCAGCACGGGTAAATGAAAGCCGCCGTGAATCAGGTTGTTGCCATGCTCCGCCAGAACGCGGGCTAATCGCTCGGTATCCTCATTGCTAACAATCTGGGCAATGGCCTCCTGCACATGACCGTGACTGAGCAGCCAGTTTACGGTGCGCCTTTGCAGCGCATCGGCTTTTTCACCATCGATAATGCGCGCGCGTTGTAATAGGGCTTCGCGAAACAAGTCGTGGTAACGGAACCACTCATTGCGATTATCCAGTGGGATGATGAAAAGATTCTGGGCGAGCAGAGACTCAAGCCTCTCGTCACTGTCAGTTCGCTCCAGAATGGTATTGCAAAGGGAGGCACAAAGCCTGGGGCAGCAGGCTGTGTCCAACAAAAAATCTGTAAGTTCATCGGACAGCTGTTCAAGCACCTCCGTTAACACGTAGTCACTGATCAGCTTGCCTTCAACTGCGATAGGCGTGGTAAGTGTGCTTTGCCCCTGAGGCTCTTGTCTTGCTTTACCGGATAGAGCGGATAGCTGCATCGCAGCTACCCAGCCTTCCGTGCGCCGGCAAATGGCACGGATTTCCGGTTCCGTCAGGTCCATCGCCATGGTATCGCGGAAGAACGAAAGGCATTCTTCTTCGGAGAACGCCAGCAAGCTGGGATAAATGTCCTGGACCTGTCGGCGGACGCGCCAACGGGCCAGTGGTAGAGGTGGTTCGGTACGAGACGCAAGGGTTACCAGCATGCCGGGTGGCAGGTAATCAATAAACCATGCGAGTTGACGATGAATGTCGCTATTAGAAATGGCGTGGTAGTCATCCAGTATTAAGGACCAAGGTTTGTCTTCAGTCGCCAGTGTGTTAATCAGGCAAGTGATGACGGCCGTGAGGTCGTCCCCGGACGCTTGTGACAGCTGTTTTTTTGCCTCTTCCAACCCCATCAGACCGGCGTGTTCAAAAGCGCCAATCAGGTATTGCCAAAACTGCCTGGGTTGGTCGTCATGGGTGTCCAGTGATAACCAGGCTGTTGGCGAGGTGTTTTGCGCGCACCACTGGCTAGCGAGCGTAGATTTGCCGAAGCCTGCGGGGGCTACAACCAAATTTAGCCGCTTATTGCCGGAGCGCTCAAGAAGAGCGTTCAAGCGCTCTCTGGAAACCGCTCGACGATCGGGGGATGGCCTTAGAAACTTGGTGTTTAGCAGCATGGTTCAGCACAATTCTAAATAACTTCGATAAGCGATTGTGTGCTATGTAGTGCTCAAGTCAAGAGTAAAACGGATGCAACTCACTGGCCGGGCGGTGAAAGCGGGGAATTAAGCTACACTGAAGATGTAGATCTATGTATATCCAAAAAGAATGAAAATTCCTATTTATATGCGTATTATTCGGTAAAAGGTCTTATCGGGGAGCGACGGATTTAATGAAATTACAACAGCTGCGTTATATCTGGGAAGTTGCACACCACGATTTGAATGTGTCGGCCACTGCCCAGAGCCTCTTTACCTCCCAGCCCGGGATTTCAAAGCAGATCCGTTTGCTGGAAGACGAGCTGGGGCTGGAAGTTTTCGCTCGAAGCGGAAAGCATTTGACGCGTATCACGCCGGGCGGTGAAATCATTATCCGCGAAGCGGGCGAAATTTTACGGCGCGCGGAAGGCATCAAAAAGATTGCCCAAGAGTTCAGCAATCAGCGCAAGGGCGACCTGAGTATTGCTACCACTCACACGCAGGCCCGTTACGCGCTGCCGCCGGTCATTCAGGGATTCATTGAAGAGTATCCCGACGTATCGTTGCACATGCATCAAGGTACCCCGATGCAGATTTCGGAAATGGCTGCGAACGGTGCTGTCGATTTCGCCATCGCTACTGAAGGTATGGAATTATTTAACGACCTGCTGATGATGCCGTGCTATCGCTGGAACCGTTGCGTTGTGGTGCCCAAAGACCATCCGTTAGCACAAGGGCAAGATCTGACCTTGGAAGAACTCGCGGAATACCAGCTGGTGACCTATGTGTTCGGCTTTACCGGACGTTCCAAGCTGGATGAAGCGTTCCAGTCGAAGGGGCTGACACCAAAAGTAGTGTTCACCGCTGCCGATGCCGATGTGATCAAAACCTACGTAAGGCTTGGTTTAGGGGTAGGGATCATTGCCAGCATGGCCTATGACCCGAAAGTGGATACCGATCTTGTAGCGCTGGATGGCAGCAAACTGTTCCGCCCGTCCGTCACTCGTCTGGGCTTCCGAAAAGGGACCTTCTTGCGCGGTTATATGTACGATTTCATGAACCGGTTTGCACCGCACCTGACCAAAGAGATGGTTGATCGTGTGGTGGCGCACCAGGGCAGTCGTACCGAGATTGCAGCACTGTTTGAAGA
The DNA here is from genome assembly GCF_003336705.1 of Marinobacter litoralis. GTDB lineage: Bacteria > Pseudomonadota > Gammaproteobacteria > Pseudomonadales > Oleiphilaceae > Marinobacter > Marinobacter litoralis. The sequence continues at coordinate 941,703 of NZ_QMDL01000001.1, forward strand.
TATTGAATTGCCCACGTACTGATCAAGCTCGAAATAAAAAGCCCGTCTGAGGAAGCGCAGGCGGGCTTTTTTATGGGCTAGGGTTAGCCGGATTTACCAATCAGGTTACCGGCGTGAAGCCCGCATTCTTTATGGGTGGCTTCTTCCCACCACCAACGACCCTCACGTTCGTGCTGGCCCGGCAACACAGGGCGGGTGCAGGGCTGACAACCAATGCTGATGAAACCTTTTTCGTGCAGCGCGTTGTAAGGGGCTTCCGACATCCGGATGTAGTCCCACACTTCCTTGGAAGTCCAGTTCGCCAAAGGGTTGAACTTCACCAGAGGCTTGTCGTCTGTCGAAAAGGCGCCATCAACCTGCACCACGGGTACATCGTTGCGGGTGCCAGGGCTTTGGTCGCGGCGCTGGCCGGTAATCCAGGCGTCGACGGTGGCCAGTTTCTTCCGCAACGGTGCGACTTTGCGGATGCCGCAGCACTCGGAGTGACCGTCTTCGTAGAAGCTGAACATGCCTTTTTTGCTGACGAGATTCTGTACGGCCTCAGCCTCGGGAAACAAGACCTCAATCTCGATACCGTAATGCTGGCGGACTTTCTCGATGAACTCGTAAGTCTCGGGGTGTAGGCGGCCAGTATCCAGCGTGAAGACTTTCAGGTTGTCGGTCAGCTTGTGGGCCATTTCGATGAGCACCACATCTTCAGCACCGCTGAAGGAAATCGCGATGTTGCCGTAACGTGCCAAGGCTGCTTTTAGAATCGCACGCGGGCTTTGTCCGTCCAGTTCCGTGCGCAGGGAATCGATATCAGTCATGTTGCTCCAGCATTGCTAGTCCAGAATTCCTCAAGGCTACAACAAACACGTCATAACCTGAAGGAATGACAATCTATATGTTTATGCATTGTCGGCAGGAGAGCTGGCCCAATACACGATGCATTTGTGCCCCTTTTTTCATATGATACCCGCACGAAAGATGAGCACCGTTTGTGCTCTCTCAACAATTAATGAATCAGGAGACCGTCGTGGAACTCGCATGTCTTGACCTTGAGGGCGTATTGATCCCGGAAATCTGGATCGCATTTGCAGAAAAAACCGGTATTGAGGAGCTCAAGGCAACTACCCGGGATATCCCTGATTACGATGTGCTGATGAAGCAGCGCCTGCGTATTCTGGACGAGCACGGATACGGTTTGCCGGCCATTCAGGAAGTGATCGGCACGCTGGACCCGCTTCCCGGAGCCCGTGAGTTTCTGGATTGGTTGCGCGAGCGTTTCCAGGTGGTGATCCTATCGGACACCTTCTACGAATTTGCCATGCCGCTGATGAAGAAGCTGGGTTACCCCGCGCTGCTGTGCCATAAGCTGGAAGTGGCCGAGGATGGCCAGATCACCAACTACTTGTTGCGCCAGCGTGACCCTAAGCGCCAGTCGGTTCGTGCTTTCCAGCTGTTGAACTACCGCGTGATTGCAGCCGGAGATTCCTACAACGACACCACCATGCTGGGGCAGGCCGAGGCCGGTATTCTGTTCCACGCGCCGCAGAACGTGATTGAAGAATTTCCGCAATTCCCGGCGGTACAAACCTTTGAGGATCTGAAGCAAGAGTTCCTGAAGGCAAGCGCCGTACACAGCGCCTGATTGCTTAAACGGCTGACCTGTACCGCCAGAAGGTGGTGCAGGTCAGAGTTTTAGATCCTCCAGGAACTTCATCAGGGGCTGAACTTTCGTCAGCGTTTCCTGATACTCCGCTTCCGGTTCCGAATCTGCGACGATTCCACCGCCTCCCCAGCACCGAATGGTGCCATGTTCCACGCCAGTTTCGTCTGTGTGTTCGTTTTCACAGAGTAGGGTGCGAATAGCGATGTTGCTGTCGAGCTTGCCGTCCAACCCGTAATAAAACACCGAGCCGCAATAAGGCCCACGCCAATGGGGTTCGAGTTCACGAATGATTTCCATCGCTCGAATTTTGGGGGCACCGGTAATTGAGCCGCCGGGAAAAGCGTCGAACAGTGCCTGCAACGGTGACACGCCGTCTTTCAGTTCAGCCCTGATATGGCTGACCAAATGGTGCACGTTTTCGTAGCTCTCCAACGCAAACAGTTCGTCAACTTTTACGGAACCGGGTTGGGCATTCACGCTGAGATCGTTCCGGAGCAAATCGACAATCATCAGGTTCTCGGCGCGATCTTTGTCTGAAGCGAGTAGTTCCTGTGCCAGTGCCGCATCTTCTTCGGGAGTGGTTCCGCGGGGGCGGGTGCCTTTTATGGGGCTGGTTTTTACTGTGCGATCTTTAATTTCCAGAAAACGCTCGGGGGAAATAGACAGCACGGAACCGGTCGGAATTTTCAGGAATGCGCTGTAAGGCGTGGGGTTGGCTTCAGCTAATTTCTGAAAAGCGAACCACGGGCTCCCGCTGTAATGGGCTGTGAACTCTTGTGAGAGGTTCGCCTGGTAGCAATCTCCGGCGCCGATGTAGCGGAGGACTTTAGAGGCGCTCGCTTTGAAATCCGGAGCTATTTGCGTAGCTGCAAAACCCGACGGTATTTTCCAGCTTTCGAGTCGGGTAGGAGCCTCGTTGTCTAGCAAGGAGTTGATAAGAGTTCGAGTCTTGCTCGGGCTCTCGGGATGGAACCATAAATGGTAGGTGTCTGATTCGATGTTATGGCTGGCCGCCCACAAATAAAGACCAGCGTATAAAAGTGGTGTCGATGACATTTGGTTTTCGCAGGCAAGGCGTTTTTCCCTTGCGTATCCGAATTCATAACTGAGCAAGCCTATCCAGCCGCCTGTCAGCATCTTCTCTGTGTCACCAGTGGGCATACTGAACCGGCGAATCATACTTTCCATCTTTGACGCCAGCGAATCTGTTTCGAGCAGATTAGTATTGGGTTCGAGGCATACCGTTTCCACCGCGAGGGCTGTGAACCCCCTAAATGAACCGCGGTTGTGGCCTGAACCTGTACTGCCCAAATAGACGAAATCTTCTAGCTCGGCCGCCCAAGCAAGTAAACGTTCGTATTTTTTGCGATCGATCTGGGTGGAGGCGGAAAGCGGCAAATTAGCTCCAGTTAATTAGAAGAATGATACTTAGGCCACAAAACCGGCATTGTCGGTTCAGGAAGGCCACTGGTCTAATAAAAAAGGGAAGAAAGCCAAAGCGGCATTCTAACTCAATTTGGATCGCTGCTCCTCCTGCAGATAACGTGTAAGGATTCTAATAATGATAAGAGAAATGAAAACTCTGCTTTTGTTAATGCTAACGGTTGTTCTTGTAACTGTGCCGGTGACGTTTACACAAGCTGAGGAAGAGTTGCCAATACCTGACCGCAATGCATTGTCCGACGGAAAACTGACGGAAGAAGAGATCAAACAATATGCAACGCTTGCTGCGGTACATGTTCAAAAACTGACAACAGTCGCGCGGGAAGAAGTGGGTGCGGAACTAGAGCAAAGCGGCATAGTTATCCCGTCAGCGTGGATGATGATGAATGACGGTGAGGTGAAAAGGGTCAAGCTTGGGGAAACCGGAGACAAGGCCTCAGCAACGATTAAGGTGTTGATGTATCGGGCGGCGCTGAAGTCGCTGGCACGCCACGGGAAAATTTTAGGAACGGCAATCGTCTACGCGGGTAATCTGGACGGCGAGGATGATATCCGCGTTTTGGCGGTGGAGCATGAACATCGTCTTGGAATTTCGGGGTTGCAGATTGTTCCATACCGCTTCCAGCAAGGTGAGCTGAGTTTTGGTGATGCCCAATCGCAGAAAAAACCTTATGAACTGTTTTACGACGGTGCTACAGAAAGTTGAGATGTTTTGGGGAAATGTGGGGCAGGCGCCTTTTGTAAGTTTTCGTAGCTTTGATGTGAGGAAGTGTGAGTACAGTCACGGAATCGGACTGTAAAACAATCTTAAATGAACTCGTGGGGTCATCGATCTCGCATCAAAAAATACAAGCTCAGATAAAAACAACGAAGAGTTTTAAGGAGAATAATATGAAAGGCCTGAAAAAAATTGCTCTGGTAACAGCTATTGCTGCGGCGCCCTTTGCTGCCAATGCTGAGCTGCAAGCGATGAACGACATGGCGATGGGTAACGTTACGGGTCAAGCCGGTGTCACCATTGAATTGGAAACCCAGGTAAGCATCGGTCAGTTCAAGTACACCGACACGAATGGCGGTGGCACCAATGAAATCGGTGGTGGTTCATTCACTGTCAACAACATCGATCTTGGCGGTGCTGGCCTTATCACTGGTGCGGCTCCAATTTTTGACACCAATGGTGACGGCACGCCTGATCTTGCAGCGACTCAGTTGCTAGACGATCTGTCAATCGACATCGACATTGCTGCAGATGGTGATGCGGTAATCTCCGTTCACACGATCAGCGGCCTGCCGATTGATTTCGGCTTGACTGCTGACAGCATGATGCTGGAAGGCACCGATAGCACTACATTGGTTTCTGGCCTGAAAGCTTGGGGTATGCTGGCTAAGCTGGATATCCGTGTTGACACTGAAGATGCAGCGACCAACTTGGGTGGTACTGGTGACGGTTCTCTGAACATTGATACCGCTTTCACTGTGAACAACATGGAATTTGATGTTCCGTTCCTGGCTTTGGGTATCAAGGGTATGTCCATCACGGGTGCGGGCAATAACTTCGACTACAACGGTGATGGCACTGTTGATACGCCCGACGTTGAGCTTGGCCTAGACCCAACTAACCCAGAGCAGGCTAAGAAGTTGGGTGTTGCTACCAAGTTCGCTCAAGTTAACTTGGATGTATATAAAGGCAATGGCTTTGGCGCCTCTACTGCGACCGACGCCCTTCGCATCGACATCAATGACATCGTTATGGATGTTAACGTAGGTCAAGTGCTGATCGGCGGAACCAATATTGGTACCGTTGCTTTGGACAACCTGCATGTGCAGAACACCCGTTTGGCAGTATACGGTCACTAATCTGACCTGATCGCTTAATTGGTGAAGAAATGCCCCGCCTCGCGGGGCGTTTTTTATGCCCGAAATAAAAGCATGAAAACAAAAACGGCAACCTTCAAGTTGCCGTTTTGCGTGTAGGGCTATATCAAAACGATCAGCGATCCGGCACCGCAATCGATAAATCAAATCCACCACCTGGCCGGGGTGTCAGTGTAACCGGCCCCTCATTAATCCCGTGGGGCACCTGTATCTGGTTTAGCCCCGGTGGGTTGCCAATGCTGAAGTTCAGATTCTTCCCGTCAAAGCCAAGCCCTAGCTGATCGTTCATGAAGGTTTGCGTGAACGGCTCGTCCGGTATTTCGGGCTGCTGGCCAAATATCAGAGGAAGTGTTCGTGGTGTAAAATCCGCTGGTGGTTGCGCGCTTGCCAGTTCGTTGATGGGAAGCAGCAGTGCCTTGCGCACAAACTCTTCTTCTGCATCGGTGAGCGCATCTTTTCGGCCATCTTCAATATACCTCTGCAACGCTTCCCTATAGGCCTCTTCTTCCGCTTCGGTGATGACCGGCTCACCTGGGGAAATGGTCAGGGCGCGGATAATCTTTTGGCGGTCGGCTTCGGATTTTTGCTGATTTCTGGGCACTACGATGACAGCGGAGTCTTCAACGTAGGTATCAACCATCTCGTCAGAGCTCATGGTTTGTACGCCGGCCCAAGCGGGGCTGGCCAAAGTTGCTGCAATGGTTGCTGCAAGCAGTGATGGGCGAGTCATAAGTTGTGCCTCATGCGTTACCGTGTCTGTTCAGAGCCGCCGCTGAGAATGCAATGTTCAGCCAATACGCTCCCTTACCGGAGTATTCTGGTTGTCAGACACTTTTTCAATCAGAAAGTGCCCTAGGTGTGATCAGAACCCACAGTTAACCAGTATAGTTGTGTCTGAGGTGCCCAATTGTGGTTTGATGTGCACCGAACTCGATGAGTGTTAATAGCATATAGGGCTTGGAGGGCATCTTGAGGCAAGGTTTGATACACCAATGGAGGGGCTGGATAAATCGCCGGATTCCCCGTTCAGATCATCAAGTGTTCAGCCAAAAGAACCTCTTCATTTTACCCACCGGGGCAGGGGTGGTATTTGGCATCCTGCTGCTGATCATGCTGATTACCGGTATTAACTACCAAAACAGCCTTATTTACCTGATGACCTTCGTGCTGGGCACTGTCTTTATTGGCGCTATGCACCAAACCCATCGCAATTTGTCGGGGCTGTCTCTGTCAATCACGCGGACCGGAGAAGGCGTAGCCGGCGATGACATTCCTTTTTATCTACGATTGACTGCCGGCAAGGATCAGGCCGTTGCGATTCAGGTGTCCGTGGAAGATTCGGTGATTGAGCAGCTTCACATTCCAGCCGGCTCAACCAAAGACGTGGTGTTGCCTGTTCCGTCTGCCCATCGCGGGTATGTGCGTCCGGATCGCATTCGTATCGAAACCCGATTTCCTTTTGGATTGTTAAAGGCCTGGTCTTGGCTGCGGCCTTCATCGGCCGCTCTTGCCTATCCGCGCCCTTTAGTTGCGCCCGACGCGGGAAGTCTGGTTGATGATGGCAGTGAAGCGGCAGCTGCAAAGCCGGTGGTTGGGCAGGACAACGCTGACCTACGCCCCTTCAGGGAGGGGGATTTGAGCCAACGTGTGATGTGGAAACGCTTCGCCCGTTCCGGTCAGATGGTGGTCGCGGATTGGCAAGGTGAGCAGGGTAGTCCGCATTGGCTGGACTTTAATGCCTTCCCTGGTGCCGATACGGAACTTCGATTGAGTTATCTGGCTTGGTTGGTGGCGGATCGGGTACAGCAAGGCGCTCGCTTTGGGCTTAACCTGCCGGGTGAAATCATTGAACCGGATTCAGGTTATGCGCATGGTGACCGTTGCATGCGAGCGCTTGCCGCTTGGGGCGAAAAGCCGCCCAGAGATCAGGATGCCTTGCCCTTCGGAACACGAAAATCTTTGGATGCCAGTTATAAGGGGGCCGCGGAATGAGCCTGTTGAGTCATTTCAACCTGGGCCAGGCTGACAATGCCGATAGTGCGATACCGGCAATTCCTTCTGGCGCTTTGCTTTGGTTGATTGGGGCCTTTGCTCTGTTGCTGGCACCGCAGTGGGACCGTTTGCCGTGGTGGTTGATTGGCGCTTGTGCGGTCTTGGCCGTGTGGCGTTGGCTGGCTCAACAAGGCAAATTCAGGCTGCCCGGGCGATGGTTGAAAACCGGTGTCATGTTAGTACTGGTTGCAGTGTATGTAGCCACAGTGCAAGGCCGGTTTACGGTTGATACGGCTGCGTCGTTTTTTGTGCTGGCGGTCGGTTTGAAATGGCTCGAAACCCGCACAGCCCGGGATTTCTATGTCCTGTTTTTTATCTTGGTCTATCTCGCGGCGGTAAATTTCCTGTTTCAGCAAAACATTGTATGGGCGTTGCTTACCTTTGCTGCCATAGGGTGCCTGCTGGTAGGGCTTCAAATTTTGAATGCGCCGGCGTTGCCGGGTAATTTTCGCGCCGGCTGGAGGCGGTTAGGCCTGTTGTTGCTTAAAACTCTGCCCATTGTGGTGCTCCTTTTCGTGTTTTTCCCGCGAATGGCGCCTTTGTGGAGTGTGCCTCTGGTATCAGGGCAGGCGCGAAGCGGTATTTCGGACTCCATGCGGCCCGGTGATATTTCCAATCTTGCCCAGAGTAGCGAAAGGGCTTTTCGAGTGACATTTGGCGGTTCCAATCCGGATTATAGGGACCGCTATTGGCGAGGTTTGATACTCGATTATCTGGATGGTGAAACCTGGCGCCAACGGGATGAGGAACCGTTCCGCCGGTTGGGGCGGGTAGTTACTGATGCTGGGGCAGGCCCGCTCGCCGAGAACGAATACGACGTATTGATGGAACCAACGGATCAGCGTTGGGCATTTACCCTGGAGAATTCAGTCGCGGCCTCCAGCAACGTCTTTCCAGCGGGTGAGGATTTATTTCGCTTCGACCGGCCTGCAGACAGCCCGATACGTTACCGCATGGGGTTGGCTTCGGCACCGGTGTCTAACGCAACGGAGCTCAGCCCGGTTCAACGGAACCGTTATCTGCAGTTGCCACGCAGTGGCAATCCTAGGGCCCGGGCGCTGGCGGAAGATATGGCCGCTGAGCTGGAACCTGCAGAATTGGTCAACGAGCTCATGCGCAGGTTCCGTGAACAAGCTTACTACTACACGCTTCGCCCCCCGACCATGCCCGAGGACGGGGTAGACGCATTGCTATTCGATAACAAGCGTGGTTTTTGTGCCCATTATGCCGGGGCTTCAACCTTTTTGTTCAGAGCCGCAGGTATACCGGCACGGATCGTTGTAGGTTATCAAGGCGGTGATCCGGGTGCGGGCGGTGAGTATCTGATCGTGCGCCAATACGACGCACACGCGTGGGTAGAAGTGTGGTTAGAAGGCCGTGGCTGGGTGAGAGTCGATCCCACGGCCGCCATTGCGCCGAGCCGAATAGAATCCGGGCTCAGAGAAGCGGTAGAGGAAGAAGGCTCGTTTCTTGAAAATGATTTCACATCGCTTCAGCGTTATCAGGGTTTCGCGGCACTCCAATGGGTGGGGCTTCAGTTGGATCGGATTAATTACCAGTGGCAACGCTGGGTAGTCGGATACCAAGGTCAGAGCCAGTTAGATCTTATGTCTCGTTTACCGGGCGGAATGGGATTGAAGGAGCTGGGTTACATCACGGCCGGGATTGTTGGTTTGGCCCTATTGATTGCCGGAATCGTTTCAGGAGTGAGTCTGAAGAGCGGTGAGCGGCGTGACGGATTCGGAAGAGCCATGGAGAGCTGGCGGCGTATCTGCCAGCAAGCCGGGGTCCCGGTGCGCAGTGGCGAGACCCCGATGGTCCAGGCCGAACGTTTGGCTCTTGCGCGGCCAGCCGTAGCAGAATCGGCAAGGACTTTTGCCCGAGCGGTGAACAGCCATTACTATAGGCAGGAGCCGTTATCGCAGGGCGGTGAAGACCTGCAGCGGCTCAAGCGATTATTAAAAGCCATCAAACGTCAGCTTCGGCATGATGGCCAACGACGTTCCACAGGCCCGGATAAATGACGGACATAGCACAGGAAATGCCTTGGCTCGCTGATCATTGGCGAAGCGTTCAGCAGCGTATGACCCAAGGGCGCCTGCCTCACGCGCTGTTGGTGGGTGGTGAACGAGGTGTTGGCAAACAGGCGTGGGCGCAAGCCGTTGGCGCGCTCCTGCTGTGTGAAGCACCGAGCGGGATGGCAACAGGTTTACCCTTGGCGTGCGGGCACTGCAAACAGTGTGAGTTGCTGGCGGCAGGGACTCATCCCGATTTGCGGGTCTACGCCCCTGAAAAATCACGGATGATCAAAGTTGATCAGATCCGTGCGTTGACCTCGTTTGCGGTGTCTTCGGCACAGGTCGCTCAACATAAGGTCGCCATCATAGACCGGGCGGACCAACTAAACATTAATGCCGCCAACGCGTTGCTGAAAACCCTGGAAGAGCCGCAGCCGGATGTAACTTTGCTGTTGTTGCAAGAGAGCGGGCGGCCGATATTGCCGACGATCCGGTCGCGCTGTCAGGCGCTTGCGCTGTCGCTTCCTACCGCCGAGCAGGCGAGCCAATGGTTGGCAACCAAGGTGGCGAGTCTCGATGACGATACCCGGCCGTCGGATCGGGATCTGGCGCGCAGCTTGTTGCTTTCCGGCAACGCGCCTCGATTGGCGTTTGAATATGCCACCGGAGAATTTTTATCCCTTCGGGATGCTGCGTTTGAAGCCTTCCGCCAATTCATGAAGGGGCAGGTTGGCGTAGGTGAAGCTGCAAAGAAATTCAAAGCTTTGGGCGTTGATGACGCACTTTGGCTGTTTGAAAATTGGGCAGCAGATCTTGCGAGGTGCTGTGCCGGCGGGGAAGTGTCTGACCCCGAAACCGCCGATATGTTTGGCTACCTTGCCCGAAGCAATCCGGCTTGGCGTGCCCATGAGTTGTTGGATAAAGTAAAAGAAAGCCGCAGTGCTGCGGTATACAACGCCAGTCCCGAACTGGAGGCCAGTCAGCTGTTGATCGCTTGGCGATCGTTGATGCCGGTGCGGCGCAAGGCAAGTTGAGCTTTGTTTAAGATCAGCTGCTATGATTGTGAAATATCGGGAAATTCTTGGCGAAAAATAGCATAAAATAACGTCACGAAACTTTTAGCATTCAAAGGTGTTTGATATGGGCCCCGGATTCGGAGCACGCAGCGGTATACTGACCCTGACCATTAAAGATAAGGCGGTTCTTTACGCTGCCTACATGCCGTACATCCGACAAGGTGGTTTGTTCATTCCCACCCAAAAGCAATATCAGTTGGGGGATGAAGTCTTTCTGTTGCTCAACCTGATGGACGAGCCAGAAAAAATTCCAGTCGCTGGTAAAGTGGTGTGGATTACTCCAAAGGGTGCTCAGGGCAACCGGGCTGCGGGTATTGGTGTTCAGTTTAATGGTGATGATGAAACCGCGCGCACTAAAATCGAGTCATACCTTGCTGGCTCTTTGAGTTCGGATCGCCCCACGCACACGATGTAGGATCTCTCTAAATGAACGATGCCGTGGCAGCTGGCAGCAGGCTTGCGAATCCGGCCGGTTGCCGGGAGGCGCTCTGGCCCCTTCAGAATATCGCATTGGCCGGGCTTACCTGGCCGGCGAAAACCCCTTCAAATGGTCACCCTCCCGTCATTATGGTGCATGGCTGGCTGGATAATGCCATGACCTTCGCCCGTTTGGCCCCTGAAGTTTCCGAGTTGGCGGATGTTTATGGCATCGATATGGCCGGGCATGGCCATTCCAATCATCGGCCACCCGGGTATGGCTACTGGTTAACGGACTATGTTGCCGATCTTTCTGAATTGATTGATGTTCATTTTACTAAGAACGGCGAACAACCGCTGGATTTGGTCGGCCATTCCTTGGGCGGTATTGTTTGTGCACTTTACGCCGCCGCTTTTCCGGAACGGGTTAGGCGGTTGGTGATGATAGACAGTATTGGAGCATTAAGTCGCCCGGCGAAAGAGACCATCCCGCAGTTGCGTCGAGCTTTGCAGAAAAAGCGAAGTGGTTCTGCGCCACCGGCGGTGTATTCCTCTATCGAGAACGCCGCAAAGATTCGGGAGGGCGGTCTCAGCCCGTTAAGCACGGAAGCGGCTGCCACTCTGGTGCCTCGCAATATGCGGGAGCATCCAGACGGATTTGTCTGGCGAACGGATGCGCGTTTGCGGCATCCAACCGCTCTTATGATGACCGAAGAGCAGGTGCACGCCTCGTTGTCGGTACTCACGGTTCCTACTTTGTTTGTGCGGGCTCAGGAAGGGCTGCTGGCCGGCCGAAAGGGATTGGATAAACGGATCGAATTAATTCCCGATTTAACCATTGTGGAAGTGCCCGGCGGGCATCATTGTCATCTGGACGGTGATACAGCTCCGGTGGCTTCTGCTATAAAAAGGTTCCTTTTTGATGCGTGAATCTGTGCGGTTTCGTTTTTTGCAAAGTCTGGTCGCTGCTGTCCTGTTCGGGATTTCTTTAACCGCGGGAGCCGAATCGTTTCGGGATGCGCCGGAAGCCTTCCCCCAATCTCGGCTTCAGTTAACCAAACCCATTGAGTCTTCTGGCCATCTGGTGCTGTTTAGTCCAATCCGGGAAGTACGCAATGAAATTCGCTCCAAAGTATTGGCCCGTTTGCCCGTAAACGGGGAGGGGCTGTTGTACGAAGTTAACCGTGATGCCAGTCGTCAAGACGCAAGAAATCACTACTTGGAACGTCTGCAGGCGCGTGGCGCCCAGTTGCTTTTCGAATGCTCGGGTATTGACTGCGGGCGAAGCAACGTATGGGCGAATCAGGTATTCGAGCAGGCCAAGTTATTGGGTCGGGATACCGAGCAAGACTACTTTGTGGTTGCCGTATTAGACGAGCAAGGGCGCCAATGGCTGACTTCGGTGTATACCGTCACTCGTGGCAATTTGCGGGAGTATGTGTGGGTCGAGCATTTGAATGTTACGGATGGTGCCGCCATACCAGGGTTTAAAGCGGGCAATGGTCGGGTTCAAGGTCCGGTCATTGTGCCTTGGCAAGGTGGTCTGACATACCGATTCGAGTTTACGGCCGGCGACAGGCGGCAGTTGTTGGCCTGGAGCGAGCACGCGAAAGCGGAAGTGATTTTGGTGGCCTTTTCAGAGCTCGCCAATGGTGAAGGTTTCGAGGACGCCGTTGATCGTTCCAAACAAGCCGGTGACTCCTTTGCGGAGTTGCTGGGTAAAATTGGTGTGTCCCGCAGCAAGATACAAGTGTTGCCGGTTGGGCCTGCTGTGCAGCCGATTACTCCGGACCGTTCAGGCAACCGAATTGAAGTTGTTGTTATCAAGAGGCCGTAGTTATGGCAGAAAAGGACAAGCCGGGATCGGATAGTGGTTCTGACGGCAAGGAACCGGTGCGCGACGCAGTGAGCGCCGTTGTTGAAAGTTCAGATGTATCGCCTCCATCGCCTGGCCGCAGGCAGACCGGAAACGGAAAGACTGTTGCTTTGACGCTCGGCAGCGGCGGTGCCCGGGGCTACGCCCATATCGGTGCGATCGAGGTACTGCACGAACGTGGTTACAAGATCATTGCAATCTCCGGCTGTTCAATGGGGGCGCTGGTCGGCGGGATGTATGCTGCCGGCAAGCTGCAGGAATACAAAGACTGGGTAACCGGGCTAGGGCAGTTCGATGTGCTCAAACTGCTTGATGTGACGTTTACGTCTATCGGAGCTATTCGCGGCGAGAAAGTTTTTTCGGTGGTGCGGGATATTCTGGGTGACACTCGTATTGAAGACTTGCCGATGTCTTATACCGCCGTTGCGACCGATTTGCTCGCCCACAAAGAAATCTGGTTCCAGGAAGGCCCGTTGGATCAAGCGATACGCGCTTCCATCGCGATTCCGAGCGTGGTCACTCCTTTGGTGCTCAACGGTCGCGTGTTGGTGGATGGGGCTTTGCTGAATCCGCTTCCGATTATTCCCACCATCTCAGCCCATGCGGATATCGTAATGGCGGTAAACCTCAGCGGCGAAGATGATAAGCAGCGGCGCGTGCCCGATGCAGCGTTTTCATCAGAAGCCGATGACGGTAGCGATATTGAAGAATGGGTTGGGGCGATACGGGATAAAGCGTCCCGTTGGTTTGACTGGGATACGATTAAGTCCCTTACCACCCGAAGCTCGAGCAGCGATGAAACGGCTGAAGATAAGATTAGTCGGGAAATCGCGAAAAAAACCGCTCAAGAGAACAGAAAGCTCGAACAGAAAGCCAAAGAAGAAGAGCGCATTCAGAGTAAGGCGAAGCAAAAAGATGAGCATCCCACGATTGATTGGGACAAACTGGGTATTGGTAAGTTTGATGTAATGAACCTGACGATCGAAACCATGCAAAGCGCCTTGGTTCAGTACAAAATCGCCGGTTATCCGCCTGATCTGCTGGTGAATATTCCCAAGAACGCCAGTCGAAGTTACGACTACCATAAAGCTCCAGAATTGATTCGGCTGGGGCGAGAGCGAATGATAGCGGCATTGGATCGATTTGAGGACAGCCACAGTAGCTCGGGCCCGCTGGCGCTTTAAGCACCGCGGGTGCTGCAGATGTTTGGCTAATCAGCGTATAATGCGGCGCTAAATAACCCCCCCGATCAGGAATGTTTTTTTGTGACTAGTCCCGTAGATGATCTGCACACCATCCGAGATTTGTTGCGCTATGCCGCTTCACGTTTCGCTGCGTCGCCGCTCTATTTCGGCCATGGAACCGATAACGTGTGGGATGAAGCTGTGCAATTGGTGCTTCGTAGTGTTCATCTGCCTTTGGAAAACAACAACATTTTCCTGGATGCACGGCTAACCCGTTCGGAAAGGGACTTGATCCTGAATCGTATTGATCGCCGTATTAATGAGCGTGTGCCGATCGCCTATCTGTTAGGCGAGGGCTGGTTTATGGGGATGCCGTTCAACGTTGATGAGCGAGTTCTGGTTCCACGATCACCTTTGGGCGAGCTGCTTGAAAACGGTTTGCAGCCTTGGTTGGGTGACACCTACGTTCAACGAGTGCTGGATTTGTGTACGGGCAGCGGCTGCATCGGTATCGGCGCAGCGACCGTGTTTGACGAAGCAGAAGTCACGCTGTCTGATATATCGGAAGACGCGCTGGAAGTAGCGGAATCGAATATTGAACTACACGGTCTGCAGGGCCGTGTGCAAGCGGTTCGCTCGGATGTGTTCGCAAACATTGAAGGTCGCTACGATGTCATTCTAAGCAACCCGCCTTATGTCGATGCCGAAGATATGGCAGACATGCCTGACGAGTACCGGCATGAGCCAGAGCTTGGGTTGGCTGCCGGGGAAGACGGGTTGGATATTGCGCACCGTATCATCGAAGGTGCTGCTGACCATTTGACGGAAGATGGCCTGTTGATTGTCGAAGTGGGCAACTCTTGGGGAGCCATGGACGACGCATATCCGGATTTGCCGCTGACCTGGCTTGAATTCGAAAGCGGTGGCGATGGCGTTTTCCTCCTTACCGCTCGTGATCTTCGCGAATGGCAGGCAAAAAGATCTTAAAGCTTTTTTATAAAACTTACATAAAGTGCTGAAATATGTCGGGAAATACTTTCGGAAAGCTGTTTACGGTCACCACCTTCGGTGAAAGCCACGGCGCTGCTTTAGGCTGCATCATTGATGGTTGTCCACCGGGCCTGGAACTGTCTGAAGCGGATATGCAGGCGGATCTTGATCGCCGCAAACCGGGCACTTCTCGCCATACCACGCAGCGCCGGGAAGCGGACGAGGTTCGCATTCTTTCAGGTGTGTTTGAGGGTAAAACCACTGGTACGCCAATCGGGTTGATTATTGAGAACACCGATCAGCGCTCCAAAGATTACTCCAAAATTTCCGAGCAGTTTCGGCCTGCCCACGCTGATTACACCTATCATCACAAGTACGGCAATCGGGACTATCGTGGTGGTGGCCGCTCTTCAGCCCGTGAAACAGCGATGCGGGTCGCGGCCGGCGCGGTTGCCCGTAAGTTTCTGGAGCAGCGTCTGGGGATTCGTATCCGCGGGTATTTGTCTCAGCTAGGTCCGATCAAAGTTGACAAGCTGGATTGGGAACAGGTCCATCAGAACCCGTTCTTTTGCCCGGATGCTGACAAAGTGTCGGAAATGGAAGCGTACATGGATGCTCTTCGAAAAGAAGGGGATTCAATCGGTGCTCGTATCAATGTTGTGGCTGAAGGTGTACCGCCGGGGCTTGGCGAGCCGGTGTTTGATCGATTGGATGCCGATCTGGCTCACGCATTGATGAGCATTAATGCAGTTAAAGGCGTCGAGATTGGTGCAGGTTTCGGGTGCATCGAACAAAAAGGCACAGAACACCGTGATGAGCTAACACCAGAAGGCTTCCTGTCAAACGAAGCTGGTGGAGTTCTTGGAGGAATTTCCTCGGGGCAGCCGATTCTTGCCAGTATTGCATTGAAGCCAACTTCAAGTTTGCGTTTGCCCGGGCGGAGTATCGACGTGCATGGCAACCCTGTTGAGGTGATTACAACCGGTCGTCACGATCCTTGTGTTGGCATTCGGGCGACGCCCATTGCGGAAGCCATGATGGCGATCGTTTTGTTGGATCACTATCTGCGTCATCGAGCTCAAAATGGCGATGTCGAAGTCTCCACTCCGGTTATCGGCCAGCTCTGATCATAAGGAGGTGACACCATCTACTGGCGGCTGTCTAACCTCTACTTCTGGTTCTTTGCCCTCTTAGGGGGGCTTCTGCCTTACTGGTCCCTCTATCTGGAGGGACAAGGTTTTTCCTATCTGCAAATCGCCACACTCATGGCGACCATCCAGCTAACCAAAATAGTGGCACCCAGTCTTTGGGGTTGGCTTGGAGATCGCACCGGGCAGCGTGTGCGCCTGGTTCGCTTTGGTGCGATCACTGGCTCTTTGTTCTTCGCTGGCGTATTTCTTGAACCCGGTTTTTACGGCCTGCTTTTGGTGATGCTGGTGTTCACCTTCTTCTGGAACGCCATTCTTCCGCTTTATGAAGTTATCACCCTGCGCGTGTTGGGGGCTCACAAAGACAAGTACGGCAAGGTTCGTCTTTGGGGTTCGGTGGGGTTTATCGGAGCGGTGGCTTTGGTGGGTGCGATGTTGGAATGGTTACCCATCCAGTACTTGCCTTGGTTGCTCTTGCCGGTTTTTGCAGGCATCGCGGTGTCAGCATTTTTAGTGCCGTCGGAACGCGGTGAGCGGAAGATCGAGGCCCCGAAAGGCAGTCTTAAATCAATTGTGACCCATCCGGCGGTATTGACGTTCTTTCTGATGAACTTCTTACTTCAGGTGTCACACGGAGCTTATTACACATTCTTCAGTATCCACCTGGAGCAGCATGGGTACGGCAAACTTTCGATTGGCTTGTTGTGGTCGCTCGGTGTGATTGCGGAAATTGTCCTGTTCATGGTCATGCATCGGCTGCTAAGAACATTGTCGGTGCGTCAGATTGTTCTTGGTGCATTGGTTTTGACCATGATTCGTTGGGCGTTGATTGCCGAGCTTACTTCGCTGGTACCGGTGCTGGTTTTTGCTCAGCTGCTTCACGCAGTCTCCTACGGCGTGCTGCATGCCGTTTCAGTGCAATACATTCAGGGTTATTTCGGGGAGCATCATCACGGGCAGGGCCAGGCGCTGTATAGCGGCCTGACGTTCGGCGCGGGTGGGGCGCTGGGTGCTTGGTTGTCAGGGTTTCTGGTGGATGGCTACAGCACGTCTGCGGCCTTTTGGGGTGGTTCAGCAGCGATGGTGGTAGCGATAGTGGTGACTTGGCGGGGGCTACGCCCGCCGCCAAGCGGGTAACTCTATGGTTCCGGGTTATCTTCGTCGTCTTCGATCATCAGGGATAAGCCGCTTCCGCTTGGTGTCGAGGGCTTGTTCCCTTGGCCGTCGGCGGTTGAGCCGTCCTGACCATTAAGTTTGATTTTAAGCCGCAGGTTGTTTGCCGAGTCTGCGTTTTTCAAGGCCTCTTCTTCCGTAATTTTTCCATCCTTCCAAAGATTGAGTAGCGCCAAGTCAAAGGTTTGCATGCCGAGGTTTGCGGATTTTTCCATGGCTGCTTTAATGTTCTCAAACTCGCCACGCAGGATGAGATCGCTGATGGTGGGAGTGCCTAGAAGGATTTCGATAGCTGCACAGCGTTTCTTGTCAACGGTCGGGATAAGCCTTTGCGACACGAAGACCCGGAGGTTCATTGCCAGGTTCATCTCCAGCTCTTGCTCGAACTCGACGCGCTGTTCTTCATCCATGATGGACCAGGCGATATCTTTAATAACGCCCGGGGCGAGTGGGGTACGATCTATGGGCTTCTTCTTCCCGAACAATGTCCAGCATAGCCTTGCCTGCCAAACTCAGTTGGCGTCCTGATAGTCCGATGGCACCGAGTACCCGGCTTACCGAGAAGCCGGTGTGCAA
This sequence comes from Marinobacter litoralis, assembly GCF_003336705.1. GTDB lineage: Bacteria > Pseudomonadota > Gammaproteobacteria > Pseudomonadales > Oleiphilaceae > Marinobacter > Marinobacter litoralis. Next base: position 959,185 of record NZ_QMDL01000001.1, read on the forward strand.
TTGATGCAAGCTGCTATCCATCATGCTCAAGGGCAGCACGCTCCAACCTAGACCAACGCTGGTCATCATTTTGATGGTCTCAAGGTAATTGGTGGGTATTTGCTGTTTAAGCGGCAGCTTGGCCTCTAAAAATAATCGGCTTACAGCACGATAGGTGGCTGTTGTTGTATCCGGTAATAACGCAGGATACTTTGCTAGATCGTTAAGTGTAGTCGCTTTTTGCTCGGTCAGCTCATGCCCCGTGCCTGTTACAAAGACCATAGGGTCGGGCCATTGTTGATATACCTTGAATTGGCTTTCCATACTGTCACTGAGTGTTACAAAAGCCAGCTCTGCGTTGCGTTTGACCATTTGGCTGTAGGCTGCATCAGACTCCATAAATTGCAGGTTTACGGATACCTCGGGGTATTCTCGCGCGAAGCGGCGTAGCCAGTTGGGCAGGTGGTGTAGGCCGATGTGGTGACTGGCGATGATGTTCAGTTCGCCGGTGATGGTGCCGTTATCGGATGATAGCGCGGCTTTTGCGTTGTGTATGTCATCGAGTATTTGTCGGGCGTGGGGGAGTAGCCGGCTGCCTGCGTCGGTGAGGCGAATTTCCCGGTGGCCTCGTTCGATCAGCTTGGTGCCGAGTTGGTGTTCCAGTGTGGCGAGCCGTTTACTGACGGCTGGCTGTGTCAGGTGAAGTGTTTCTGCGGCTTCGGAGAAGGAGCCCTGGTCAACAATTGTCAGGAATGCTTTTAGGGAGTTTGCGTCCAACTGCGGTTTCTCCGTCGTATATAACTGTGGCTACTGTGTTGACGCAGCTTCAGTACCCCCTCCCAAAAACCGCTACGAGCACATCCATGTGCGCTTCTCTTCGGCCATCCATGGCCTACGAAATTTTTGGGAGGGGGTGCTGAAGCCGCTAGTTGTGCGGCTGTATATGCCGTCGAGTGATTGAATTTGTCTCCAAAAGTGAATTCCCTGGCGGGAATTGGGGCGCTATCGATACGGGGTGGCTTTTCAAAACCGTTGAGGGCCATGGACGGCCCGAAACGAGCCTACAGGGACGTACTCGTAGGCGTGTTTTGAAAAGCCACCCCGTATCGGTAGTGACCTGCACCCAAGATGGTTGCCAGTCGAACCAAAACTATCATCGATAACTATTTGGAATGCAATGAATGAAAAACATGAATTGGGGTTATTGGGCGCAAAATAGTATGATGGCCCCACTTCAGAATGAAACAGAAACCCCCAGAGAGTGAGAGAGAACCATGGCGGGCAAGACCTTATACGACAAGTTGTGGGATGACCATTTGGTCAAACAGCGCGATGACGGTTCAGCATTGATCTATATCGATCGCCAGTTGCTGCACGAAGTTACATCGCCACAGGCGTTTGAAGGCCTCCGGTTGGCTAACCGTAAGCCGTGGCGGATCGATGCGAACCTGGCAACGCCGGATCACAACGTACCGACCACCGACCGTGACAAAGGTATCGATGGCATTGTCGATCCAGTGTCTCGTACCCAGGTCGAAACCTTGGGTAAGAACTGCGATGAGTTCGGTATCCTCGAGTTCAAGATCAAGGATATTCGCCAAGGCATTGTTCACGTCATCGGGCCAGAGCAAGGCGCGACTTTGCCGGGCATGAGCATTGTGTGTGGTGATTCCCATACCTCGACACACGGCGCGTTTGGCTGCTTGGCGCACGGTATTGGTACCTCTGAGGTTGAGCACGTACTGGCTACTCAGTGCCTCGTGCAGAAGAAAATGAAGAACATGCTGGTCAAGGTGACCGGCAAGTTGGGCGCGGGTGTGACCGGTAAAGACGTGGTACTGGCGATCATCGGTAAGATCGGTACCGCCGGCGGTACAGGTTATGCGATCGAGTTCGGTGGTGAAGCGATTCGCGGCTTGAGCATGGAAGGCCGGATGACCATTTGTAATATGGCCATCGAAGGCGGTGCTCGTGTCGGTATGGTGGCGGTAGACGACACCACAATCGACTACGTGAAAGGTCGTCCGTTTGCGCCCAAGGGTGAAACCTGGGACAAGGCCGTTGAATACTGGCGCACGCTGCACAGTGATGATGACGCTGTGTTCGATAAGGTTGTAGAAATCGATGGCACTAAGATCCAACCGCAGGTGAGCTGGGGTACATCACCAGAGATGGTGGCCGATGTGGGTGCCAATGTGCCTGACCCGGCCAAAGAAGAAGATCCCATCAAGCGTGAAGGCATTGTTCGAGCGCTGAAATACATGGGCTTGGAGCCGAATCAGAAGATTACCGACATCAAGTTGGACCGTGTGTTTATTGGTTCCTGCACCAACAGCCGTATTGAAGATCTTCGCGAGGCGGCGGCGGTCGTTAAGGGCCGCAAGGTTGCTGCTGGCTTGAAGCAGGCGATGGTGGTTCCCGGTTCCGGTTTGGTGAAAGAGCAGGCTGAGAAAGAAGGCCTGGACAAGATCTTCATTGAAGCGGGCCTTGAGTGGCGTGATCCGGGTTGCTCCATGTGCTTGGCGATGAACGCCGACAAGTTGGGGCAGGGCGAGCATTGTGCGTCCACTTCAAACCGTAACTTCGAAGGTCGTCAAGGTTTCGGTGGGCGTACTCACTTGGTGAGCCCGGCGATGGCGGCTGCTGCTGCAGTGACTGGCCATTTTGTTGATGTCCGTGAATTGATGAACTGATCCACAGGAGAGACACCATGCGAGCATTTACGCAACACCAGGGCATCGTTGCCCCCATGGACCGTTCCAATGTGGATACGGACATGATTATTCCCAAGCAGTTTTTGAAGTCCATCAAGCGCACAGGCTTTGGGCCGAATTTGTTTGACGAGCTGCGTTATCTGGATGAAGGCAAGCCTGATCAGGACTGCGCGGGTCGTCCGCTGAACCCGGATTTTGTGCTCAATCAGGAGCGCTACAAGAATGCCAGTGTGCTGTTGGCGCGCACCAACTTTGGTTGTGGCTCAAGTCGTGAACATGCACCTTGGGCATTGGATGACTTCGGTTTCCGTGTGATTATTGCGCCCAGCTTTGCAGATATATTTTATAACAACTGCTTTAAGAATGGTCTGTTACCTATTGTTCTTGAAGAAAAAGTGGTTGATAAACTGTTTGAGAGCGTAGAAGCGAACGAAGGCTATCAGTTGACCGTGGATCTTGAAGCCCAAACGGTCACCACGCCTGATGGTGAGTCCTTCAGTTTTGATGTCGATAACTTCCGTCGTCATTGCTTGCTGAATGGTTTGGATGACATTGGCGTTACCCTTGAGGACGCGGATGCCATTAAAGCTTACGAAGACGCGCGTCGCCAAACCGCTCCTTGGTTGTTTAACGCTGGAAACTGATTAAAAGGATTCTGATATGTCCCGTAGTGTTTTGTTGTTGCCAGGTGATGGCATAGGTCCCGAGATTGTTGCAGAAGCAGAAAAAGTGCTGCACAAGGTAAACGAAAAATTCTCCTTGGGATTGTCTTTTGAAAGCGCTTTGGTTGGTGGTGCGGCGATTGATGCCGAGGACACTCCGCTGCCAGCAGATACGCTGGACAAAGCGCGAAAAGCAGATGCTATTTTGTTGGGTGCGGTCGGTGGCCCCAAGTGGGATAGCCTGCCCATGGCAAAGCGCCCGGAAAAAGGGCTGTTGGGTTTGCGCTCCAATCTGGAACTGTTCGCCAACTTGCGCCCGGCGATTCTTTACCCGCAACTGGCTTCTGCGTCTTCGCTTAAGCCGGAAGTGGTTTCCGGTCTGGATATCCTGATTGTCCGTGAGCTGACCGGAGGTATCTATTTTGGTCAGCCTCGCGGAGTGCGCCAGCTGGAAAGTGGTGAGCGTCAGGGTTACAACACCTATCAATACACCGAGTCTGAAATTCGCCGTATTGGCCGAGTCGCGTTTGAAGCGGCACAGCAGCGCGGCAAAAAGTTGTGCTCTGTAGATAAGGCCAACGTACTGGAAGTGACCGTGTTGTGGCGCGAAATCATGGAAGAGCTGAAGAGCGAATATCCGGATGTCGAGCTGTCACATATGTACGTTGATAACGCGGCTATGCAGTTGGTTAAGGCACCTAAGCAGTTCGACGTGATTGTGACTGGCAACATGTTTGGTGATATTCTTTCTGACGAAGCTGCAATGCTGACCGGCTCAATTGGCATGTTGCCGTCCGCTTCGCTGAACTCCGAGAAGCAGGGTATGTATGAGCCTTGCCACGGTTCAGCGCCGGATATTGCCGGGCAGGGCGTTGCGAATCCGCTGGCCACGATCATCAGTGCTGCCATGATGCTGCGGTACAGTCTGAATGAAGACGATGCTGCAGCAGCCATTGAAGCCGCGGTCAGCAAGGTGTTGGACCAAGGTTTGCGTACCGCCGATATCATGTCAGAAGGCGGCAAGAAGGTTTCGACCCGTGAAATGGGTGAAGCTGTTCTGAGTGCGCTTTAAATCTGGTTCAGAAACCGAGGCCCGACAACGGCGCGATGCAGCCGTTGCGGGATCATCCATCCGGTCCCTGCCAGCGATAACGGTAGGGGCGGGCATAATGTGAGGTTCAAAGGTCGCACATGAAGCGAGTTGGACTAGTAGGTTGGCGTGGCATGGTGGGGTCTGTCCTCATGCAGCGCATGCGCGAAGAAAACGATTTTGCGGACATCGATCCGGTATTCTTTACCACATCGCAAGCGGGTAAGCCCGCTCCGGATGTAGGGAAGGAAGGTGTTCCGGCATTGCAGGATGCATTTGATATCGACATCCTGAAGACGATGGACGTGATTGTCACCTGTCAGGGCGGAGACTACACCTCAGCGGTGTACGAGAAGTTGCGTGATGCAGGCTGGCAGGGCTATTGGATTGATGCAGCCTCTACGCTGCGGATGGCTGATCACTCCGTTATCGTTCTGGACCCGGTTAACCGCAACGTTATCGATGAAGCACTTGAGAAAGGTGTGAAGGATTACGTGGGTGGTAACTGCACCGTAAGCTTGATGATGTTGGCTCTGGGCGGATTGCTCGAGCAAGATCTGATCGAATGGGTATCCCCCATGACCTATCAGGCAGCTTCCGGTTCCGGCGCCCAAAACATGCGTGAGCTGTTGAACCAGATGGGTGCGCTGAATGACAGCGTCAAGGCGGAGCTTGAAGATACTTCGTCTGCCATTCTGGAAATCGACCGTAAGGTGACTGACACCATGCGTTCAGGTGATTTCCCGACCGAGCACTTCGGTGTTCCGCTGGCGGGCAGCCTGATTCCGTTCATCGACAAACAGCTCGATAACGGCATGAGCAAGGAAGAGTGGAAGGCCGGTGTTGAGACCAACAAGATTCTTGGTCGCAGTGGCAATCCGATTCCAATCGATGGTATTTGCGTTCGGATTGGGGCGATGCGCTCCCATAGTCAGGCGCTGACTATCAAGCTCAAGAAAGATCTGTCGGTTTCCGAGATCGAAAGTATTCTGGCCAAAGGCAACGATTGGGTGAAAGTCATCCCGAATGATCGCGATGCGACCATGCAGGAGCTGACCCCAACAAAGGTAACCGGTACCTTGAGTGTGCCGATCGGACGTATTCGTAAGTTGGCGATGGGGCCTGAATACATCTCCGCGTTCACCGTAGGTGACCAGTTGTTGTGGGGCGCGGCAGAACCGCTCCGCAGAATGCTGAGAATCCTTCAGGAACGTTAAAAATTGTTACAGGTTGGTCATTAATGCCAACTGTGTCCGGTTTTTCATAAGCCGGTTCGGGGCGGGTGCTGATTTCAGTGCCCGCCCCTGTTATTTTCAGGGACACTAATGAGTTCCATGGGAGTGGTGAACAAATGGTGCAAGGAAAGCATCTGATTGATTGATAAAAGAGGTTTTATCAACAATACTCCCAAACTATAAAAAGACGAAAGTCATCCAACCTCGTCCGATTCTGTTGAGATTCAGCAGTCAAAGAATAACGGAGACTGGAAAGGAAAAAGCATGAAGGTACGCAAGCTTGCGGTTGCCCTGGCGTTGGCGGGAGGGCTCGGCTCGGGTATGGCTCAGGCCCTGGGGCTGGGTGAAATTGAGATGCAGTCCTGGTTGAATCAGCCGCTGGATGCTGAAATTTCGTTGCGACAAAGTCGTGGAGTCGATCCCGGTGATGTCTTCGTTAACGTGGCTCCTGAGGCTGCTTACCAACGAGTCGGCCTGGAGCGTCATCAGTTTCTGAGTAAACTGAAATTTGAAGTAGTGACAGAGGCAGACGGAAATCTCGTGATCAACGTGTCATCACGTGAACCGTTCCGCGAACCTTACCTTAATTTCCTTCTTGAGCTTACTTGGCCAAACGGCCGCTTAATGCGTGAGTATGCCGTATTAGTCGATCCTCCAGTCTATGCGGAAGAGTCGGGTATACGAGAGCAGGTAACTGCGCCCACTTCGGCACCGCAGCGCAGCGCGGTTACGCGGACCAGTCGCAGTGCCGAGTCGGTGCGCCGTCAGGCAGCCGTTCAAGGTTCTCGTGCGTCCGGTTATAGCGCTGACAGTTTCGGGCCTACTGGCCCGTCTGACACGCTTTGGACCATCGCCCAGCGCATGCGCCCGAACAATTCTGTGTCAATGCAGCAAGTCATGCTGGCTATTCAGGACAAGAACCCGGATGCGTTTATTGGCGGAAATATTAACCGCTTGAAACGTGGGCAGGTGCTGCGTGCACCGAGTCTTGCCGAGATTGAGCGTCGCAGCCAGGCTGAAGCGTCTCGGGTAGTTGCAAGGCAAAACGAAGAACTCAAGTCGCCACGTCCCGTCGATGCTACGCAAACCGCAAAAGCGACTCCATCGGCCAGTGTTAAGCAGCAAGAGGCGGAAACCGGAGCAGAACTTCGCCTTATTGCCGCAGATGAAGCTGAGGCTCGTACCGAAGAGCAAGGCGGGTCTGCCGGTGGCGATGGTGCCAGCGAGGGTGGCGTGGATGCAGGGTCCGCCGTGGCCTTGGAAGAGCTTGAAGCTACGCGTCGTGAGAACGAAGAGCTGAACTCCAAGCTTGAGGATATGCAGGCTCAAGTTGAAACGCTTCAGCGTCTGCTGGAGTTGAAGAGCTCCCAGCTTGCGGATTTGCAAGGTGCAGTTTCTGAACAGCCATCAGCAGCACCGGGTAGTGTAGAGCCTGATCAACCCGTTGAGGGGGGTGTGGATGAAGCCTCGTCTTCGGTAGCAGATTCCTCGGGCGCAGATGCAGTTGAAGCAAATGCTGATGAAGCATTGGCCGGTGAAGCCGTTACCGATGAAGGTTCGGTTGCTTCGGACGAGAGCACTGAAGCGGAAGAGGTGGGCTCAGAGAGTTCGCTGACCTCAGAAGAAGGCGCTCCTGCAGAATCTGTTGAGGCGGCGGCAAATGCCGCGGAAGCCGATGCTTCTGAGCCGGAAACTGCCGATCAACCAGTTGCTGAAGGAGCTGCACCGGCCGAAGTCGGCACGGAAGGCATGGAAGAATCGGCCCCGCCAGTCGCAAGCACAGGTAACACGGCCCCCGAAGTTCAACAGCCTGCAGAAAGTCAGCCGACCGAGCAATCGAAGAAAGGGTTGTTGGGTCAGTTCATGGATGCAGTTGTCGGAAACCCGATGTACCAGATCGCTTTGGGTGGCGGCTTGATCCTGTTGCTGCTGTTGCTTTTGTTGGTCGCTCGTCGGAACGCAAATCGCGAGAAAGCTTTTTACGATCAGTTAAGCGCGGAAGATGATAACGATTCCGAAGGGTTCGACCTGACCCCGGCAGATAATGCAAGCCAGGCGGTGGCGGTCCCGGAGGGTGACGAAGCCTTGGCGGAAGCCAACAGCTATATCGCCTACGGCCAGCATGATAAGGCTGCTGAAGTTCTGGAATCGGCTATTTCGCGTGAACCTAGTCGCACAGATTTGCGCCTGAAGTTGTTGGAAACCTACGCAGCGAGCCACGATTATCAGTCATTTGATAAACAATTCGGGGAAGTAGAAGCCCTCGGTGATGACGAAGTTCTGGCCGAAGCTGTGGCGCTTAAGCAGCAGCTGCAAGAAGCAGAGTCGATGCCAAGTATCGACGATCTTGAAAACGAGCTTCGCTCTGATTCTTTGGCCGGCTTTGCGTCAGAAGCCTATGACAATGAGAATGAGCCGGAAGTGTCAGCAACCCCGTTGGAAGACGAGTTTCAGGGTCTGGATGAGAGTTTAGACGAGCTCGATTTAGAGGATGAATTCGAAGGCAAGAAAGAAAGCGCGGGTTCACCAGACGATGCCATTGAATACGATCTCACAGGCATTGCAGCGGTTGACGATGCGGAAGAGGCAGCAGATAAGACTACAGGTGAATCTGAATTCTCTTCGTTCGAAATGGAAGTTGAGTCGGGCTCTCAGGTTGCGAAACCGGACGACGTTCTTGGGGAAGACGAGTTCAGTCTTGATTTCGAGCTGAGCGAAGAAGACGAGGCCGTATTTAGTTCGGGTGACGCTGAAGATTCGACTGACTCCGAGTTGGATTTGACTGAAAGCCTGGATCTTGATGGTGAGCTGGATGAATTGGCAGCCCTGTCGGAAGAAACAGAGGATCAGGCTAGCGAGGAAAGCGAAGCAGTGTCCTTGGATGATGTTTCGAGCACCGAAGGTCTTGATGAGTCCTTCCTTGATGAGCTTGACGCAGAGCTGGATAAGGTTGGAGAGGAGAGTGATCCTGAGCCCTTGGATTTGAGTGAATCTGATTTGGATGATCTTGAGTTAGACGTTTCCGATGACGATTTGGCTTTGATGGATGAGTTTGCCGAACTTGAAGCTGACGATCCTGCCAAAGATAGCGTCGATTCGTTGGAAGAGGAACTCGGCCTTGAAGATGCTTTGGACGAACTCGATCAAGGTGAGGAGGCAGTCTCCGACGCGGCCGATGATGTTCCTTCACTGGATCCGGAAGTTGATGCCGAGGTTGATACCGACAAAGAGTTGTCTGGCCTAGAGATCGATGAGGCTGATCTCGGCGACGATGACGATTTCGACTTCCTCGCTGGCACTGACGAAGCTGCAACTAAACTCGATCTGGCCCGAGCCTACGTCGAGATGGGTGATGGCGACGGGGCCAGAGACATTCTCGAAGAAGTTGCTTTAGAGGGGAATGAAGAGCAGAAGGCCGAAGCGCAAGAGCTTCTTAAAAATCTCTCCTGATTCGTTATAATCAATCCATAACGGCAACAGCGCCGGCCTTTGAGCCGGCGCTTTGTATTTCTGAACCCGAAAAACTGGATGCTCCATTGTTTCTTCAGCCGAACCCTCTAACTACGGATAACGCGATTGGTGACGGTCGGGTTGTGATTGCTTTTGAATACGATGGCCAGGCATTTCATGGTTGGCAGCAACAAAAGAGTGGCGTGCGGTCGGTTCAGGCGGAGTTAACCAAAGCGGTTAGCAAGGTTGCCAATCATCCGGTTGAGTTGGTGTGTGCAGGCCGCACAGACGCGGGTGTTCATGCGAGTTTTCAGATCGTGCATTTTGATACCAAGGCTGTGCGAACGCTGCGATCTTGGGTCATGGGCATTAACACGGCGCTACCCAGCGACATAGCGGTGCACTGGGCAGGTAATGGGGTGGGTGATTTTCATGCCCGCTTCTCCGCAACTTATCGACGTTATCGCTATGTGATTTTCAATAATCCGGTCCGTCCGGGTATTCAGCGCGGGCAGGTGAGCTGGAATTTTCGGCCACTGGACGCTCAAAAGATGCATGAAGCGGCCCAAGCACTCACCGGTGAGCATGATTTCTCATCGTTTCGTGCGGCAGGTTGTCAGTCCCGGACGCCGGTTCGTTTTTTGGAGCGCATATCAGTTACCCGGTCCGGTGATTATGTGGTCATCGATGTGCAGGCCAATGCTTTTCTTCATCACATGGTGCGTAATATTGCCGGTGCTTTGATGGCCGTAGGTTCTGGAGAGCAATCGGTAGAGTGGGTTGGCAATGTGCTGGCAGCTCGGGACCGAAAGATTGCCGGGGTCACCGCGCCGCCGTACGGGCTTTATCTGGTCGATGTAGGGTATCCTGAACACTTTGGTATCCCTGAAGCTCTTTGTGGGCCGGCTTTTGTAGCTCCGTGGTTCTCGAGGGAAGACAACCTGCCAATCGTTCCGACCCATATTCATCCAAAACAGCCGGTTTCAGAATCATGACAACGCGCGTAAAGATCTGTGGTCTGACCAGGGTAGAAGATGTACAAGCGGCTGTAGCTAGCGGCGCGGATTCCATTGGTCTTGTTTTTTATGAGCCCAGCCCTCGTGCCGTTACTATTGAGCAGGCACGGGAGTTGGCAGAGGCTGTTCCAGCGTTTGTGACGGTGACGGGGTTGTTTGTGAATCCCGCTTCCGATTTTGTCGAGGCAGTGCTCGATGCGGTTCCGCTGGATCTGTTGCAGTTCCACGGCGATGAAACGCCCGCGTTTTGTGATTCGTTCGGGCGCCGATGGATTAAAGCTATAAGGGTTCAGGCTTCAGAACAGATCTCGGAAGCTTATTCTGCGTATAACAAAGCGGTAGGGTTGCTGGTTGATGCCTGGGATCCCAATCGCTATGGCGGAACAGGCCAATCCTTTAACTGGCAGCTTATACCGGAGTATCGTCCTATCCCTTTGATATTGGCCGGCGGCTTGTCATCTGCTAACGTAGCCCGCGCCATCGAAGAGGTTCGGCCCTGGGCGGTTGATGTCAGCGGCGGGGTTGAGCTGAGCAAAGGTATTAAAGACGCCACCAAATTATCTGATTTCTTCAAAGAGGTGCAAAGTGTCCGTAAAACTGACTGATGAAATGTTGAAGGCACTCCCGGATTCCAGAGGTCACTTTGGTGCCTTCGGTGGCCGGTTTGTTTCCGAAACTCTGATGGACTCGTTAATGACGCTGGAGAAAGAATATCTCCAGCTGAAGGATGACGCAGAATTTCAGGCTAAATTTGATAAAGATCTGGCTGACTACGTAGGCCGGCCAAGCCCGCTGTATTTTGCCGAACGCCTGACACGCGAAACCGGTGGCGCGCAAATCTGGTTGAAGCGAGAAGATCTAAACCATACCGGTGCCCACAAGGTGAATAACACCATTGGTCAGGCACTGCTCGCTAGCTTTTTGGGCAAAAAACGTATTATCGCTGAAACTGGAGCCGGTCAGCATGGTGTCGCAACGGCGACAGTTTGCGCTCGTTTGGGTCTTGAATGTCACATATTCATGGGTTCGGAGGATGTTCAGCGTCAATCTCTGAACGTTTATCGCATGAAGCTGCTGGGCGCTACCGTCCACGCGGTCGAGAGCGGCACCAAAACACTCAAAGACGCTATGAACGAGGCCATGCGGGACTGGGTGGCAAACGTAGACGATACCTTCTACATCATTGGTACCGTAGCAGGGCCGCACCCGTACCCGCTATTAGTGCGCGACTTCCAATCTGTGATCGGCCGCGAGTTGCGTGAGCAGTCCATGGAAAAAGTAGGCAAACTGCCGGATGCTCTGGTTGCTTGTGTGGGCGGTGGCTCTAATGCCATTGGTATGTTCTACCCGTTCCTGACGGACGAGTCGGTCGAGCTTTATGGTGTCGAAGCCGGTGGCTTGGGTATTGAGACCGGCGATCACGCTGCGCCACTGTGTGCTGGGCGTCCGGGGGTGCTGCACGGTAATCGTACCTACCTGATGGAAGATGAAAACGGCCAGATTGCTGGCACTCATTCTGTCAGTGCCGGCTTGGATTACCCCGGTGTCGGCCCTGAACACTCCTGGTTGAAGGATATTGGTCGGGCTCATTATGTGTCAGTGACCGATGAAGAGGCGTTGGCCGGTTTCCGTACCCTGACCCAGGTAGAGGGCATTATGCCAGCGCTGGAGTCATCTCATGCGGTGGCATACGCGTTGAAGCTGGCTGCGACCATGGATAAAGACAAGGTTGTGGTAATTAACGTGTCGGGCCGCGGCGATAAAGACATTCATACCATCGCCCAGTTAGATGGCATCGAGATCTGAAGGTATCAGGAGCAGGCATGAGTCGTATTGAAGGTGTATTGAAGTCCTTGAAAGACCAGGGGCGTAAGGCATTGATCCCCTATATTACAGCGGGTGACCCTCATCCTGATCAAACGGTCAGCCTGATGCACACTCTGGTTAAGGCGGGCGCGGATATCATTGAACTTGGCGTTCCGTTCTCGGATCCCATGGCCGATGGTCCTGTTATTCAGCTGGCGTGTGAGCGAGCTCTGAAGCACAACACGTCGTTGCGACAGGTAATTGCCATGGTTGAAGAGTTTCGCAAAACCGATGCCGATACCCCGGTTGTATTGATGGGGTATCTAAACCCAGTGGAAGCTATGGGTTATGAGGCCTTTGCAGACGCAGCAGCTAAAGCTGGAATCGACGGAGTGTTGACGGTAGATCTTCCGCCTGAAGAAGCTGGTGACGTTGCGCCGTTGTTTGCCGAGCGCAATATGGACCCGATCTTCTTGCTTGCTCCAACCACGACCGATGAGCGTATTAAGGCAATTAGTAAGCACTCGTCCGGTTATGTGTACTATGTTTCTATCAAGGGCGTAACCGGCTCGGCAACGATCAATGTTGATGAAGTGGCCGAGAAAGTCGCTCATATCCACGAGTTGACCGCACTTCCTGTAGGTGTAGGCTTTGGTATTCGGGATGCAGAAACCGCAGGCGCAATCGGCAAAGTATCCGATGGTGTAATTGTGGGTAGCGTGCTGGTGGATACAATAGCCCGAAATCAATCAGATTCTGACGCATTGAATCAAGCGTTATACGATCTGTTGTACCCGATGCGCGAAGCGCTGGATAGCCTTGCCTGATAGCTAGGCATCCAGGCACAAAAGGACAGGACCTAAGCATGAGTAACTGGCTGGACAAGATAATGCCGAGCAAAATTCGCTCGGAATCAAGACAACGTACCGGTGTGCCGGAAGGGCTCTGGAAGAAATGTCCGAAGTGTGGTGCATTTCTATATAAACCAGAGCTGGAAAAGAACCTGGATGTTTGTCCGAAGTGCAATCATCACCTGCGTGTGTCCGCTCGGCGTCGTCTTGAAATCTTTCTGGATAAAGATGGGCGAGAAGAGATTGCAGCTGATCTTGAGCCAAACGATCGACTGAAGTTTAAAGATACCAAGCGCTACAAAGACCGTTTGGCGGCTGCCCAGAAAGCCACCGGCGAAAAAGATGCCCTGGTTGCCATGAGCGGCACTACTTTGGGTGTACCTTTAGTTGCTTGTGCCTTTGAATTTAACTTCCTTGGCGGTTCGATGGGGCAGGTTGTGGGTGAAAAGTTCGTTCAGGCCGCGAACGTTGCTCTGGAACGCCGGATTCCGCTAGTGTGCTTCTCAGCCAGTGGGGGTGCGCGCATGCAAGAGGCCATTCTGTCTTTGATGCAAATGGCAAAAACCGCCGCGGTTCTTGAGCGCATGAAAGAAGAGGGTATTCCCTATATTTCGGTGATGACAGATCCTGTGTTTGGTGGTGTGTCTGCCAGTTTGGCCATGCTGGGTGATCTCAATATTGCAGAACCCTATGCGTTGATTGGTTTTGCCGGGCCGCGCGTTATCGAACAGACCGTGCGAGAGAAACTGCCTGAAGGCTTCCAGCGAAGTGAGTTTTTGTTGGAGCACGGTGCCATCGATATGATTCTGCATCGTCATCAGATGCGTGAGCGCATTGCTCACGTGCTGGCGAAATTCACCGGGCAGGAAAAGCCGGGTACCGAGGCGCCAATCGAGTTTGAAATCTCCGAAAAGCCGGGTGCAGATGAATCTGTCCAATAACTCAGGTGTGGCGGTAAAGAGCCCGAGCGAGGGTGCTTCGGTTAATGAATGGCTTCAATGGTTAGAAGCCATTCATCCCACAGAAATCGACATGGGGCTTGATCGCGTTCTTGTGGTGCTTCGCCGCTTGTTTCCGAAAAAGCCTAATGCCCGAATCATTACCGTTGCCGGTACCAATGGTAAAGGCTCCACCGTAGCAACGTTGGAGCGCCAGTTAATGGCAGCCGGTCGTACCACGGGTGCCTACACCTCTCCCCATCTTCAGCATTACAACGAGCGCGTCCGAATTAACGGAACTAATGTTTCCGATGCGGCCTTGGTGTCTGCTTTTGAAAAGGTAGAGGTCGCAAGGGGGCGTGTGTCCCTGACCTATTTCGAGTTTGGTACGCTGGCCGCCTTTGTGGCGTTCGAGCAGGCCGGGGTTGAGGACTGGGTTCTGGAAGTGGGGCTCGGCGGTCGGCTTGATGCGGTGAACGTTTTGGATGCCGATTTTGCGATTATTACGTCCATCGATATCGATCATATCGGATTTCTTGGCGATAACCGGGAAGTAATTGGTTTCGAAAAGGCGGGTATTTTACGGCGGGGAATTCCGGCGGTTTGTGCCGATCCGGTACCGCCGGCTTCGGTTTTGCAGCAGGCAGTGGCACAGAAAGTAGATTTGCAGCTGACGGGGCGTGATTACCAGCTTGAGCCTCGTGCTGACGACAGTTCAATCATTGATTTGGTGATGGCGCAGGGGCGAGTAGCCTTGCCGGCGGGTCCTTTGCCCATTGAGAGTGTGGCGGCTGCGACGGTTATGGCGGCGCGGCTGGTTCCTGATGCCGGGCTTGAGCTTTTGGGCGAGGCCGCTCAGTCGGTCAACCTGCCCGGGCGCTTCGAACGGCTCAGTAGCGAGCCATTGGTCATTGCGGATGTGGGTCACAATCCCCATGCTGCTCGTTGGTTGGCCAGTAAGTTGAGTGAATTGAAGCAGCAAAACAGCGGGCGGGTGATTGCTGTCTATGCCGCGCTTGGCGACAAAGATGTTGAGGGCGTTGTGGCTGCCATGGCACCGGTTGTTGATCACTGGTGTCTGGCCGGTTTGGATGTGCCCAGAGGGTTGTCTGTTGGTGAGCTTGAATCCCGGGTGGGTGACGGCGCCAGTGTCAGTGCCAGTGCTACCATCTCTGAAGCTTTGGAGGACGCCAACAGTGAAGTTTCAGGGCAGGAAGACTGTGTGGTGGTGTTCGGGTCTTTCTTCACTGTGGCTGAAGCCAGAGCGTTGCTGTTGGGTGGCGCGCCTTAAACTTTGTTCATTGGCCGGATATGGCTTCAGTTCTGTTTTTGACACAGTTACTATCGAACTCAAATAGTTTTGCATAGGGAGTTCTTTCAGGTGGACGGATTAAAACAGCGAATCATTGGTGCTTTGGTTCTGATCTCCCTGGCTGTCATCTTTGTGCCAATGATTTTTGACGAGCCCCATTCCCAGCGCAAATCCACGTCGATCACCATCCCTGAAGAACCGCCATTCCCCGAGGTGGATATGCCTGAGGAGCCGACGGGCGATTCTGTCGGCTATGAGGTATCTTCGGATACCGCGGCCCCGGTCACAGCGGACTCCGGACAAGCACAGGGGTTCCGGATTATCGAAGATGAAAGCGTGCAGGCGCAAACGGCGCCAGAGTCGGGTGAATTGTTACAGAGTACGCCAGTTAAGCAGTCCGAAACCGTGGAAGCTCAGCCGGTCCAAGAAAAGCCTCGGTTAGCACAACCCGAAGAAACCACCGCGAAGCCAGTCGAAGAAAAGGCTGAGTTTACCCGCACCCTTGAGGGAGCTTGGGTTGTTCAGCTGGGCAGCTTCGGGAACGATGCGAATGCCCGGCGGTTACGAGATAACGTGCTTGAGATGGGTTTTGGTGCGCATCTTCAGCAATTTGAAAGCGGCGGCAAGACGTTGACACGTGTCTTTAGTGGGCCCTTTGTGAACCGCGAGGATGCGGATCAAGCTAAGGCGAAACTGGATAAAAAGTTCGGTCTGAAAAGTCTGGTGACCAAAGGCGGAAAATAATTCCGCCGGAAACCGAATATTCTTAATACGAGAGTTTGGTGCGCTCGCGTTTCCTGTTAGAATTCCTCCTTCGTTTTCTCCACCGGGTTGTTCATGGAATCGCTGATCTGGATTGACTGGGTCATCATCGCCCTCATTTCTGTTTCCACGCTCATCAGTTTGAAGCGGGGGTTCGTTCGCGAAGCTCTGTCTTTGGTGACCTGGATCGGTGCGTTCATCATCGCCCGCACGTTTCATCCGCAAATGCAGGCACTGCTCGAATCATCCGTCGAGACACCACTGGTTCGCTTGGTGGCCGCATTCGCCATTCTGTTTTTCGGCACCCTGATCGTGGGTGCCATCGTCAACAATCTAATTGGCCATCTTGTACGTGCCACCGGCCTTTCTGCTACCGACCGAGTGTTGGGCATGGGGTTCGGTTTACTCCGTGGCGTGGTTGTTGTCATTGTTGGCATAGCTTTCACTCGTTATACCCCACTGGCGCAGGATACCTGGTGGCAATCATCCGTCATGATTGATCGTTTGGCGGTGGTTGAAGATTGGTCCCGACGCACCTTTGGTGATGAATTTGCCCGGTTTCTGGGGCCGGCAGATGGTAGTTCAGGTAATCCCCAGGCACCCAGTGAACCGGAAGGCGTGGAACCCACGTCTGCCTCTCGCTAACATTCAGTTCTAACACTCGGAGAATCGTCCAGCCATGTGTGGCATTGTCGGTATTGTCAGTACTTCTAACGTCAATCAGATGCTTTATGACGCATTGACCGTTCTACAGCACCGTGGCCAGGATGCGGCGGGTATTGTTACCTTCCAAGATGACCGTTTCTTTTTGCGTAAAGACAATGGTTTGGTTAGAGACGTATTCCACACGCGCCACATGCGCCGTCTGGTGGGCAACGTGGGTATCGGCCATGTTCGGTACCCGACAGCAGGTAGTGCGAGTTCTGCCGAAGCCCAGCCGTTCTACGTTAACAGCCCTTACGGTATTACGCTTGCCCATAACGGCAATCTGACCAATGCCGACGAGTTGAGCAGCGATTTATTCCGCACCGATCTGCGCCATATCAACACCAATTCCGATTCGGAAGTCCTGTTGAACGTGTTTGCGCATGAATTGCAGAAACTTGGAAAGCTGAATCCGACCAAGGACGAAATTTTCGCCGCCGTCCGCGCCGTTCATCAACGTTGTCGGGGTGCGTACGGTGTTATTGCCATGATCACCGGTTATGGCATTGTTGGTTTCCGTGACCCTAACGGCATTCGACCGGCGTGCTACGGCGTTCGTGAAGGCGAGAACGGTCAGACTGAGTACATGATTGCGTCCGAGAGTGTGGCTCTGAGTGCCGCCGGCTTTACGTTGGTTCGGGATATTGAACCAGGTGAGGCAGTTTATATCGAGACAGACGGCACGCTTTATTCGGAGCAATGCGCCGAGTCACCTAAGCTTTACCCGTGTATTTTCGAGCACGTGTACTTTGCCCGCCCTGATTCCATTATGGACGGCGTTTCGGTTTACAAAGCCCGTCTTCGCATGGGTGAAGTGTTGGCGGATAAGGTGCTGCGTGAGCGCCCGGACCACGACATTGACGTTGTGATCCCGATTCCGGATACCAGCCGCACGTCTGCGATGCAGATGGCGTATCAGCTTGGCGTGAAATACCGTGAAGGCTTTATCAAGAACCGTTATATCGGCCGGACCTTCATCATGCCGGGCCAGAAAATGCGGAAAAAGTCGGTACGCCAAAAACTTAATCCTATCGATCTGGAGTTCCGTGGCAAGAATGTCATGCTGGTAGACGACTCCATTGTTCGTGGCACCACCTGTAAAGAGATTGTTCAGATGGCCCGGGATGCTGGCGCGCGCAACGTTTATTTTGCATCCGCAGCGCCCCCGGTTCGGTACCCGAACGTTTACGGCATTGATATGCCGTCGGCTTCCGAGCTGATCGCTCACGACCGCACCGTCGAAGAAGTTGGTGAGCTGATCGGTACCGACTGGCTGGTCTATCAGGAACTGGATGATCTGATCTCGTGCGTTAACGACGTGAATGATGCGATCGATGGCTGGGAATGTTCGGTGTTCAGCGGTGATTACATTACCGGTGACATCGACAAAAACTACCTGACACGCCTTGAGAACCGTCGGAAAGATAGCAGCACCGACGCGACCAGTGTGACGGACGTTGATTCGGATTCTGACTCAGATAACGACAATATTGACCTACATAACGACGAAGACTGAGCGCTGCCCAGTAACCAGGAGAATGCCATGAGCCACACGCGTGAAGAACACCTATGGATTCCCGAATCTGATCTGGAAGGGATGTCCGTTGACACGCTGTCGGTGAGGGCAGGGCAGATTCGCACAGGGCAGCTGGAACACAGCGACGCGATTTTCCCGACCTCGAGCTTTGTTTATGGCAGTGCGGCTCAGGCCGCCGCCCGGTTTGGTGGAGAAGAGGCGGGTAATATTTATTCGCGCTTCACCAATCCAACGGTTCAAGCGTTCGAAGGTCGAATTGCTGCCATGGAAGGAGGCGAGAAGGCCGTCGCGACTGCCTCTGGCATGGCGGCGATTCTCAGTACCTGCATGTCATTGCTGAAAACCGGCGATCACGTTGTTTGTTCTCGGGGCGTTTTCGGTACCACGAACGTGTTGTTCCAAAAGTACATGGCGCGTTTCGGTGTGGAAACCACGTTTGTCAGCCTCACGGATGTTGATGAATGGCAAGCCGCTATTCGCGCCGAAACCCGAATGCTTTTTATTGAAACGCCATCAAACCCGTTATGCGAGGTGGCTGATGTGGAAGCGTTGGCAGCCTTGGCCCATGATAACGATGCGCTGCTGGTGGTTGATAACTGTTTTTGCACGCCCATACTCCAGCGCCCGTTGGAGCTAGGTGCCGATCTTGTCATTCACTCTGCAACGAAGTACTTGGATGGCCAGGGTCGCTGTGTTGGTGGTGTCGTTGTTGGGCCGGCCAAATACCTTGATGAGGTGTATGGCTTTATTCGCTCAGCTGGGCCCACCATGAGTCCGTTTAACGCCTGGGTTTTCCAGAAAGGCCTAGAAACCTTACCGATTCGTATGCGAGCTCACTGCGACAATGCGTTAGAGTTGGCTAAGTGGTTGGAATCACAGCCTTCCGTCGAAAAAGTGTTTTATGCAGGGCTCGAAAGTCACCCTCAGCATGAGCTGGCTAAACAGCAGCAAAGCGGATTTGGTGGAATGGTGTCCTTCACGGTCAAGGGCGGAAGAGAGCAAGCATGGCGCTTCATCGATGGCACACGCATGATTTCAATTACCGCCAATCTGGGAGATGTGAAAACCACAATCACCCATCCGGCAACAACAACGCACGGGCGTTTGACACCTGAAGATAAAGTCAAAGCAGGTATTACTGAAAATCTGATCCGGCTGTCAGTTGGCATTGAAGCCATTGATGACCTGAAAACTGATCTCGAAAGGGGTTTTCAGGCGCTGGAAGACTAAACTTACATACGGTTTGAGTATTCATGGCGGAATCCGCTAAAGCGAAAAAATCTGTACCAACGGAACTCACAGGCAAACAAAAGCGCTTTCGCCTCTTGGTGGCCCAGGGTGCCCGTGAGGGGGCAGTACTGGGCCTGATCGTGCTGTGCATCTATCTGGCAATGGCGCTTTTTACCTTTAGCCATTCCGACCCAGGTTGGGCCAGCATCGGCCATGAAACCAACGTAGAAAACTACGCCGGCCGCACCGGGGCATGGCTTGCAAGCCTGTTAATGGATTTTTTCGGGCATGTGTCCTGGCTTTTCCCCGTCATGGTAGCCGGCTATGCCTTCATGCTTATCCGCTTGCGGCACCAACCGCTGGATCTGCATTGGCCGTTGTTTATGGTCCGTTTTGGCGGTTTTATTCTGATTCTCCTTTCTGCCACGAGTTTACTGTCTCTCTACTCCTTGTTTGGGTTGGGTATGTCCTCCGGTGGGGTCTTGGGCAAGGCCGTTTCCGAGTCGATGGTGCGTTTTTTCAACCTGCCAGCAACGACCCTTTTGTTGATTGCTATTTTCCTGTTCGCGCTCACGGTGACGATCGGGCTTTCATGGTTCAGGTTGATGGACCGTGTGGGTGGCCTGACGCTCAAAGCGGCTTTGGCTGTGAGTGCGTTCTTCAAGCAACAGGCGAGCAAGTCGGGGCGTGCAGAAAAACCGCAGCCAACGAAAGAACCGGAACCGCCCGTTTTGCAAAACCGACCCGAGACAGCGGCGGCAGGTACCGAACCGAAATTGCCTTGGTGGCGCAGAGTGTTTTCGAAGAAAGATCGATCAGGAAAGCAGGCTGCGAGCGCTAAATCACAAAAGGTGCGGAAAGAACCGGAGCTGGAAGGTCGCCCGACCGTTGATTCGGAGCCAGCAGAAGTGGAAAGCTTTAGTTCTCGGGATGTTGAACCTATTGCGGCTAAGCCAACGCCCAAAAAATCCGAGAAGCCCTTAAGCCGGGCATTGAAAATTGCGCCTTTCAAGAAAGACGATCAGGGCGCCTCGGAAAAGAAAAAGGGGGCCAGCAAGCAAGGCTCATTGCTTGAAGATATTGAAAGCCCCATTCCACCGATTACCCTGCTGGACCCGCCTGAGGAGCATAAAGAGAGTGGCTATTCCGAGGAATCGCTCGAGCACATGTCGCGATTGCTGGAAGAGAAACTGGCCGATTTCGGTGTCACCGTTGAAGTGGTTGAGGTAAACCCTGGCCCAGTCATCACTCGCTTCGAGATTAAGCCAGCAGCAGGCGTGAAGGTCAGCAAAATTTCCAACCTGGCCAAAGACCTTGCGCGTTCGTTGGCAGTACTCAGTGTTCGTGTGGTCGAAGTGATACCGGGTAAGTCGGTAGTGGGTATCGAAATACCGAATGAAACCCGGGAGATCGTTCGACTCAGTGAAGTGCTGGGTGCACGAGTATTTACGGAATCTTCCTCGCCGATTACCTTGGCGCTGGGTAACGACATCGGCGGGAATCCAATGGTGGCCAACTTGGCGAAAATGCCGCACTTGTTGGTTGCAGGTACCACGGGCTCCGGTAAGTCAGTCGGTGTCAACGCAATGCTGCTAAGCATGCTGCTCAAGGCCGGTCCGGAAGATGTTCGCTTTATTATGGTTGACCCGAAGATGCTCGAACTCAGCATCTATGACGGCATTCCCCATTTGTTGGCGCCTGTGGTCACGGATATGAAAGAAGCTGCCAATGCACTGCGTTGGTGTGTGGCTGAAATGGAACGTCGTTATCGCCTGATGGCGAGCTTGGGCGTGCGTAATTTGGCGGGCTATAACAAAAAGGTGAAAGATGCCCGGGCGGAGGGCGAACCCCTTCTCGACCCGCTCTGGAAACCTGATGATCATCTCGCGAATGATGAGCAGGAACGACCGGAGCTGGAGACATTGCCATTCATCGTGGTGGTGATTGATGAGTTCGCCGACATGATGATGATTGTCGGTAAGAAGGTGGAAGAGCTGATTGCACGAATCGCCCAAAAAGCCCGTGCTGCAGGTATCCACCTGATCCTGGCCACTCAGCGGCCATCGGTTGACGTGATTACGGGCTTGATCAAAGCTAACATTCCAACGCGGATCTCGTTTCAGGTTTCCTCCAAAATTGACTCCCGAACGGTGTTGGATCAGGGCGGGGCAGAACAGCTTCTCGGCCACGGGGATATGTTGTATCTGCCGCCGGGGTCTGGCTTGCCTGTGCGTGTCCATGGTGCGTTTGTGGACGATGACGAAGTACATCGTGTGGTTAGCGCCTGGAAGGCGCGAGGCGAGCCAGAATACGTTGACGATGTGCTTAGTGGGGCCGAAGGTGAGCATCTGCCTGGTGTACCTACCTTGAGTGAAGGTGGTGGTGGCGATGAAGGCGATGCACTGTTTGATGAAGCGGTTGCGTTCGTCACCGAAAACCGCAGGGTATCGATATCCTCGGTTCAGCGTAAATTCAAAATCGGCTACAACCGCGCCGCCAACCTGGTGGATGCAATGGAAGCAGCGGGTGTGGTTAGTGCGGCGGGCCACAATGGCGCCAGAGAAGTTCTGGCACCGCCGCCCCCAAGAGACTAGGAGCGTTATTATGAATCGATTTATGTCTTCCCTGATTACCAGTGTGTTGCTCATCTTTACGGCGAGTATCAGTCATGCTGAGGAGACCTCAGCTGGCGCTGCCGAAGAGCTTTCATCAATTCTTAGCAGCTACGAAACTTACCAAGCGGATTTTATTCAAATTGTTGTCGGCGAGAACGGTGGACGCGTTCAGGAAACCCGAGGCTCCTTGAAAGCCAAAAGGCCGGGCCTGTTCTATTGGGAAACCGCCGCTCCCTTGTCGCAATTCATAGTGAGTGACGGCGACACCGTGGAGGTCTATGATCCTGACCTCGAGCAAGTCACCATCCACAACCTGGATGACCGTGTCCAAAGTACGCCCGCGCTGCTGCTTAGTGGTGAGGTCGACAATCTGGACGAAACCTATGAGGTCAGTCAGCGCCGGATCGGAGAATTGACTCAAGAGTTTACGCTGGTACCTAAAGGTGCAGACTCCTTGTTTGTATCGTTGCGTCTGAGCTTCTTCGATGGCGAGCTGCAAGAAATGAGAATGGAAGATTCGCTGGCGCAGATCAGCATCCTCAGCTTTGATTCCATTGAACTGAACAAGGAAGTGGATCAAAACGCCTTCACCTTGGAATATCCCGAGGAGGTTGACGTTATTCGGGACGGTGCTTAATGCAGGACAGCCTGTTTCAGCAAGAGGCCGGATTTCAGCCTCTTGCTGCCAGAATGCGACCGACAACCCTTGCCGACTATGTCGGGCAAGCCCATCTGGTCGGTGAAGGTAAGCCGCTTCGCAGGGCTGTAGAGCAAGGTCAACTGCACTCCATGATCCTGTGGGGGCCGCCCGGAGTAGGTAAGACGACCTTTGCGCAATTGTTGGCAAACGTTGGTGAGTTAACGTTTGAGACTTTGTCGGCCGTGCTCAGCGGTGTAAAAGAAATCCGCGAAGTGGTTGACCGCGCGAAGCACCGTAAACAGGCGCAAGGCCGTGACACGCTGCTTTTCGTGGATGAAGTCCACCGCTTCAACAAAAGCCAGCAGGATGCGTTTCTGCCTCATATCGAAGATGGCACTTTCATCTTTGTCGGCGCCACTACCGAAAACCCTTCTTTCGAACTTAACAGTGCTTTGCTGTCTCGTACCCGCGTTTACGTTCTTAAGAATCTCGAATCTGCCGACATTCTGACTCTGCTCAACCGCGCGCTTTCCAGCGACGAAGGCTTTGCCGGATCCTTAACGGTTGATCCTTCGGTGCTGGATACCATGGCTTCGGCTTCAGGGGGCGATGCCCGCCGGGCGCTGAACATCCTTGAAGTAGCAGCAGATTTGGCGGAACCGGACGACCAGGGCAATAACCAAATACTGCCATCAACGCTTGAGCAAGTATTGCAAACAAGCTTGCGCCGCTTTGATAAAGGTGGTGATGTTTTTTACGACCAAATATCAGCGTTGCATAAGTCGATTCGGGGTTCCAGTTCCGATGGTGCACTTTACTGGCTGTGTAGAATGCTCGATGGCGGCTGTGATCCGCTCTACATCGCACGAAGGCTTGCCAGAATCGCCAGTGAAGACATAGGGAATGCGGACCCGAGGGCACTGCAGATCGCATTGCAGGCTTGGGATGCGCAGGAACGTTTAGGTTCACCGGAAGGGGAGTTGGCTCTGGCTCAAGCCGCGACCTATTTGGCCATGGCGCCTAAAAGCAATGCGGTCTATACGGCGTTTAACCAATGCATGGCTGATATCAAGAGCGACCCAGACTACGACGTGCCCGTGCATTTGCGCAATGCACCCACCAAACTGCTTAAAAGTATGGGCCATGGCGAAGAGTACCGTTATGCTCACGATGAGCCGGATGCGTACGCGGCAGGCGAGAACTATCTCCCGGAAGCCATCCATCAGCGCCGGTACTACGAGCCAGTCATGCGGGGTTTGGAAATCAAACTTGCCGAGAAACGTCAGCGCCTCGATGCTCTCGACCAGAAAAGTACTGTCAAACGCTATTAAATTGTTCCATCAGGAATTGCTTGGCTGTTTAGGTCAATGGTGGCCAGCAAACTCACGGCGGGTATAATGTTCGCCTATTCACCCATTCGTTAACTGGATAATTCAGGAACACCATGCTCGATCCCAAACGTGTCCGTTCACAGACTGAAGAGATCGCCCGCCGGCTCGCCATTAAAAACTTTGAGCTCGATGTAGCCACTTTCGAGCAGCTGGAAGAGCGCCGCCGAGCCATTCAGGTTCGTACCGAGACTTTGCAGAGCGAGCAAAACAAGCGTTCCAAATCGATTGGTAAAGCTAAGGCGGCTGGTGAAGACATAAAGCCGCTGCTGGACGAAGTGGAGAGCTTAAAGCAACAGCGCAGCGAAGCGGAAGACGAGCTACGTTCCGTACAGGAAGCTTTGAATGCGTTCTTTGCCGGTATTCCGAACGTGCCGGACGAAGATGTACCTCCTGGAAAAAGCGAAGAAGACAACGTTGAAACGCTTGTATGGGGAACGCCTCGAGAGTTTGATTTCGAGCCCAAAGATCACGTTGCGCTGGGTGAAGCCATTAACGGTCTCGATTTCGAAAAGGCGACCAATCTGGCCCATTCCCGTTTTGCGGTAATGCGTGGTTCGTTGGCGAGGCTACATAGAGCGCTGGCGCAGTTTATGCTCGATTTGCACACCGGTGAGCACGGTTACACCGAAACCTACGTGCCGTATCTGGTGAACGGAAACGCACTCTTCGGTACTGGCCAGTTGCCAAAGTTCGAAGAAGACCTCTTCCGAATGGAAGGCGACAATCCTTTGTATTTGATACCGACTGCGGAAGTGCCGGTGACCAACCTGGTAGCAGACAGCATTCTGGAAGATTCGGAGTTGCCCCTGCGCATGGTGGCTCATACTCCGTGTTTCCGTAGTGAGGCAGGCTCCTATGGCCGCGATGTGCGCGGCATGATTCGCCAGCATCAGTTCGACAAGGTGGAGTTGGTCCAGGTGGTGCGCCCTGAAGAGTCCAGTGCGGCGCTGGAGCAACTGACCGGCCACGCTGAAAAGGTTTTGCAGTTGTTGGAATTGCCGTATCGCAAGGTCACACTGTGCGGTGGTGATATGGGCTTCTCTGCCGTCAAGACCTATGATCTTGAGGTTTGGCTTCCGGGCCAAGGCAAGTACCGTGAAATTTCCTCTTGCTCTAATACCCGCGATTTCCAGGCGCGGCGGATGCAGGCTCGCTGGCGTAACCCGGAAACCGGCAAGCCGGAGCCGGTGCATACACTGAACGGCTCGGGCTTGGCGGTTGGCAGGGCTATGATTGCGGTTATGGAAAATTATCAGCAGGCCGACGGTAGTATCGTTGTACCTGACGTGTTGAAATCTTATATGGGAGGCGTTGAGCGCATCCAATGAGCCGACAAACCGAGGTGCCAAGGAAAGGTGTGAAGGTTGGAGCGGGCCCGGTCCGCTTCAAGCCGAATCCGGTCACGGATAACCCCAACAATTCTGCAGGTGAGGTGGCTCTTGTTGGAGCGGGCCCTGGGGATCCAGAACTGCTCACGCTGAAAGCCTGGCGATTGATTCAGTCGGCTGAAGTCGTTCTCCACGACAGCTTGGTATCGCCAGAGATCATGGCGCTCATTCCAGAACAAGCTGAAAAAATTCATGTTGGTAAGCAGCGAGCCAACCACACGCTTCCGCAGGATCAGATCAATCAACGTTTGGTTGATTTGGCGAGAGAGGGTTACCGGGTTGTGCGATTAAAAGGGGGCGACCCTTTTATATTCGGCCGTGGTGGTGAGGAAATTGAAACCTTGGCCGCTGCCGGTATCCGGTTTCAGGTGGTGCCAGGTATTACGGCAGCATCTGGCTGCGCTGCCTATTCCGGTATTCCGCTCACGCACCGGGACCACGCTCAATCCGTACGCTTCGTTACCGGTCATCTGAAAGACGATACCTGCAACTTGCCTTGGTCGGATTTTGTTCAAAATAACCAAACGCTCGTGTTTTACATGGGCTTGGTTGGGCTACCGATCATCTGCCGTGAATTGATTGCCCATGGTATGGATTCGAGTATGCCGGTTGCATTGGTGTCAAAGGGCACAACGCCAGAGCAGGTGGTGGTCACCGGCACGCTGGACACTATTGTAAAGATTGTAAAGAACAGTGGTGTGCAGGCTCCAACCATCGTGATCATTGGCCACGTGGTCAGTTTAAGGGGGAAGTTGGACTGGCTGGGGTGTGGGTCGGTTAGCTGAGAACTTAAGTGAATGATCAATAAAGAGGCCCGGTGCTGTTTAAGCTCCGGGCCTCTTTTATTTTACTTGCCGCGGTTAGGCAACACATCCTTCAGCTTTTCGCGCATTTCACGAATCGCCTTTTCCGTTGTTTCCCAATCAATGCATGCGTCGGTGATGGATACGCCGTATTTCAGATCGTCGAGATTTTCCGGGATAGACTGATTACCCCAGTTGATGTTGCTTTCCACCATCAAGCTTTGAATCGACTCGTTGCCTTCAATAATTTGCCGGGTAACGTCCTGCATCACGAGTGGCTGAATGCCGGGGTCTTTGTTGGAGTTCGCATGGCTGCAATCCACCATAATGGACTGGCGCAGTTTTGCTTTTTCCAGCGCTCGCTCGCATAAGGCGACATTGACAGAGTCGTAGTTTGGCTTGCCACCGCCGCCACGCAAAACGACATGGCCGTAGTTGTTGCCTTTTGTGCGGATGATCGCACCTCGACCTTGCTGGTCAATGCCCAAAAAGCTGTGCGGGTGTGAAACCGAGTTCATGGCATTCACTGCAACGTCCAGGTTACCGTCGGTGCCGTTTTTGAAGCCAATCGCCATCGACAGTCCGCTGCTCATCTCGCGGTGGGTCTGCGACTCGGTGGTACGTGCTCCAATCGCTGACCAGGCAATGGTGTCCTGAAGATACTGAGGCGAGATGGGGTCAAGCGCTTCGGTAGCGGCTGGCAGGCCCATTTCGTTGATGTCGAGCAGCAAGCGGCGGCCAATATGCAGACCCTGCTCAATGTCGAACGTATCATTTAGGTGCGGGTCGTTGATCAGGCCTTTCCAGCCAACGGTGGTGCGAGGTTTCTCGAAATAAACGCGCATCACAATAAGAAGCGTGTCGCTGACTTCATCAGCCAGTTTTTTCAGACGGCTGGCGTAATCCCTTGCTGCTTCGGGATCGTGTATGGAGCAGGGGCCGACAACGATAAAGAGACGTTTATCTTTGCCGTCCATGATGTCGTAAATAGCCTGACGGCCTGATGCAACGGTATCTGCAGCCTTATCGGATAAGGGCAGCTCTGCTTTTAAGGCTTCAGGAGTAATCAGTTGTTCCTGGCTGGCCACGTTCAGGTTTTCCAGTTTTTTGCCCGACATCTTGTTGTAGTTCCCCGACTCAAATCGTTACGTCACAGAAACAAAGCCGTGTTGCTTTGCCCGGTGATTGAAGATAAACACGAATGGCGCCGGTACACGGTTGCAGCAAACCCCGGCGAGTTGGTTATACTGCGTTATTTGAAGGTCCATTTCAACGATTCCAGACAACAGGCACCGGATGTCCTCTACGGCAAAGCAGCCACAAGCAGAACCAATTTCCCGTAAAAAGGTTGCTGCCCGAATCAATCAGGTTCTCACCGGTATTCGTGTTCCGGACCTGCCGTATCCGGCAGGGAATGCCTCGCCGGCGGCTATACCGGATTGGCGACCTTTGCTTCTCTCGTGTTGGTCGGAGCAGCGGGACGAACGCGTCACCCATGTTTTGCGGTCAGTTCAGATCGACTGGAGTGTTCGGCAGGTTAATGCTGCGTACCTGGCCGACCGCATTATGGATGTGTTTCTGAATACCAGTGGGCTTCACGCCTCCTTGGTCAGTCGCATTGCCCGTCTTAGATTTTGGTTTGCATGGCGTCTCGGTGAAGAAGGTGGCGAAGGATTTCCACTGGTCGTGTTGGAGTGGCTCGATCATCTTCAGGAATGGCGCGGCTGGAGCGACACTGGCGGCCGATCTTCAAGAGTCTTGCTGGAATTGCTCGACAGTTTGGTGACGGCCGTGGCCGCAAGCTTTGAACAGCAGTCTGTTGAGTCTGTTGAGGGCTATTGCCAGCAGTGGCTCAACGACAGCCTGAAACGACGTGGTCAGACGGATAAGCTTCGCCAACGATTGGATGAAACGGAGCGGGGACTCTCGCGTCAGCGCAATGCCGAGCAGATATCCAGGGCGTTGGTGGGTAGAGCCTTGAAAGGGCGTCAGCTGCCCGCTGTTATTTCCGGGTTTTTGCTCAATGATTGGATTTCGGTACTCAAACAAAGTGTGTTGGCCGACGGCGAGGAAAGCGAGCTTTGCCGCCACGCGAACAAGATTCTTGAATGGTTGATATGGGCAGGCGACCCAGAACTCTCTGACCGAGACCGGGGCAAACTATACCGAGTGGGCGAGCAGCTTGGGGATCTGATTCATGATGTCTGGCGCCGTGCGATGAGGCACGACATACCCATTGCAAAAATTGAAGCGATTAACGAGGTTATTGTTAGCCGGATTAAAGGCGAGACCCTCGATCTCGAAATGGCTTTACCGCCGAATGGCGACTTTACCTGCGATCCGGGATGGCTTGACCGAAAGGCTTTAGCAGCCAGTGATGTTGAGCCTTACCTGGAACACTGGTTCGTCAAAGGCGAGGGCATAGATGAACAGAGGCGTTTTTTCTTCACGTTGTTACCTGACAGCCAAGAGATCGTCTGGACGAACGGTTGGGGGGTCAAACTGGGGCTGCAGGATTGGTCTGAATTCCAGCACGAGCTCGGTGCACAAACGTTGCGGTTGTTACCCGATCCAAAGCCGTTTGGAGAGGTGTTAGCCGAAACGATACTGGTGCTGGTAAAGGTTTGCGATAAGCAGCAACAGCAACGGGAGCAAGCAGCAAGGGACGTTCGCGCAAGAGCTGAGGCATTGCGCCGCGAAAAGGAAGAGGCGCAGCGCTTAGCGGCAGAGCAACAGGCTGCCCATGAAGCTATGCTGGAGCAACAGCGCGTTGAGGCTGAACAACAGAGGATTGCTGACGAAAAGCGGGAGCTCGACAGGCTAACCCGTGAAGCTGAAGCCGATGCCGCTCAACAAATTGATCAGCTTGGGCTTGAAGGTTGGATCCTGCTTGAGCCGGAGCAGCCAAACGGCACACCGTTGCGCCTGAAGTTAGCGGTTAAAATAGCGGCATCAGGGAAGTTCGTATTCGTTGACCGTTTAGGGCTTAACCGCCACCAGTTCATGCGGGATGAATTAGTAGCAGGTATCGTTGGCGGTACAATCAAAATTCTCGGAGGTGGCGCGGCTTTTGACGAGACTCTCAGTCGTGTCGTTGGAAGAATTCGGGGTGGCCGGAGTGAAGGGGAGTTGTGATGGACAAAGATTACCGCTTTGGTCAGGAGACCTTTGATGCCGGTGGCGCGGATAAACGCGAAGATTACCGATTGTCCGCTCGGGCAACGGCCCGGATACATGTTGAATCCGCGGAGCCGGTCGGGCTTGGTGGTGCGTCGTTCGAGGGTTCGGTACGAACGTGCGAAGTTCGAGATCTCTCTGCAAGCGGGATGAGTCTGGTGACTACTGAGGCGCTACGAATCGGGTCGTTGCTAGCTGCTGAGGTTCATCTGTCAGGGCGGCAAGAATCATTAAAGCTTATGGTCGAAGTTGTATGGCATAAAGCGGAGGGTGCCCGGTATTTGAATGGCATTCGGGTGTTTGATTCGGATGAGACGGATTACTTGAACTGGCTTGAAGCGGTCGCTGACGCATTTTCGAGGTCAGAATGAACAAAGCCGGCAAAAAGCCGGCTTTGTTCATTCAATGCACCGTGAAAGATCTTTTAGTCTTCCAGTTCGCCCATACCGGTGATATTGAAACCACCGTCAACGTAAAGAATTTCACCTGTGATGCCTGATGCCAGGTTCGAACACATGAATGCAGCGGCGTTACCCACTTCTTCAGTGGTCACGTTGCGACGCAGAGGCGCACGCTTGGCGTTTTCTGCCAACATCCGGCGGAAGCTTTTGATTCCAGAAGCTGCCAGAGTCTTGATTGGGCCCGCAGAGATACCGTTGACGCGAATGCCCTCCTTACCCAAGCTTGCCGCCATATAGCGGACATTGGCCTCGAGAGAGGCTTTAGCGAGGCCCATCACGTTGTAGTTCTGCAGAACTTTTTCGGCACCCAGATAGCTCAGAGTCAGCAGGCTGCTGCCTTCGTGCATCATCTTACGAGCACCTTTTGCTAAGGCGACGAAACTGTATGAGCTGATGTCGTGGGCGATACGGAAACCGTCCCGGGTGGTCACATCAACGTAATTACCATCCAACTCATGGCCTGGCGCGAAGCCAACGGCGTGAATGATGATGTCGATGTTGTCCCAGTGCTTGCCCAGTTCAGTGAATACGTTCTCGATTTCTTCATCGCTGGCGACATCGCATGGGATCGTGATTTTGCTTCCCCACTGCTCGGCAAACTTCTCGACGCGGGACTGAAGTTTTTCGTTCTGATACGTGAAGGCCAGTTCTGCGCCTTCACGAGCGAAGGCTTCTGCAATGCCGTAAGCGATGGAATGTTTACTGGCAACACCAACAATCAGTGCTTTCTTACCACTGAGAATACCCATGGGTATCAACTCCCTATGTTCCTTGATTTTGGCGCATTATCCCCGACACGCGTCAAAGGGGGTAATGTCAATTGGTCGTAGTGCTGTAGAAAAACGCCGCATTAAGCAGCTCTCTGGTATAGGTTTCTTCGGGCGCACGAAAGATAGCCTCCGCGTCGCCGTATTCGACAATTTCGCCGTGTTGCAGCACGAGCAGCTTGTGGCTGAGCGCACGGACAACACTCAAATCGTGGCTTATAAAAATATAGCTTAGCCCATACTGGGCCTGAAGTTCTTGCAGCAGCTCAATTACTTGTTTTTGAACCGTTCGATCGAGCGCAGAGGTAGGTTCGTCCAGAATGATGACGTCTGGTTGCAAAACCAGCGCCCGCGCTATCGCAATGCGTTGGCGCTGCCCGCCAGAAAATTCGTGGGGGTAGCGATGGCGCGCTTCGGGGTTCAGCCCGACATCCTTCAATGCCTGAATAACCTTGCCATCGTGCTGTTCGGCATTGGACGGGTCGTGAATCTGAAGCCCTTCTTTGATGATTTCCGCAATCGACATGCGAGGGCTTAAACTGCCAAACGGATCTTGGAACACGATTTGTATGCGCCGGCGCCAGGGCCGGAACTGTTTTTGAGACAGAGACGAAAGTTCGGTGCCGTCAAGGCGAATGGAGCCTGTACTGCCCGTTAGCTTAAGCAGCGCGTGGCCAATGGTGGTTTTGCCGCTACCGCTTTCACCGACGATACCCAAGGTTTCACCGCGCCCTAGTTGCAGGCTGACATCTTTCACTGCCGGAAAGCTTTTTGTGACTTTACCCAGTAGGCTTTTCTTAAGGGTGAACGATACGTTCAGTCCCGAAACGTCCAGTAAAGCCTTGGCTGCAACCTGCGGTACCACAGGCCGCTCAGGAGGTTCTGCATCAATCAATGTGCGTGTATAGGGGTGCTGAGGCGCGGCGAACAGTTGATCCGTCTCGGCCTCCTCAACCTTGATACCTTTCTCCATGACCAGTACCCGGTCAGCATATCGCCTGACAAGACTCAGATCATGAGTAATCAGAAGCATCGCCATACCCAGCTTTTTCTGAAGCGATTTCAGAAGTTCCAGTACCTGCTTCTGAACCGTCACATCCAGTGCAGTGGTTGGCTCGTCGGCAATCAACAGGTCAGGCTCGTTCGCGAGCGCCATCGCAATCATCACCCGTTGTTTTTGTCCGCCAGATAGTTGGTGCGGGTAGCTCGAAAGACGTTGTTCCGGGTTGGGGATGCCCACCAGTTCAAGCAGTTCGATACAGCGGGATCGTGCCTGGGGCCCGCGCATTCCCAAATGGACTTGCAGAGTTTCGGATATCTGTTTTTCAACGGTGTGCAACGGGTTGAGAGACGTCATGGGCTCTTGGAAAATCATACTGATTTTCCGGCCCCGAATGGTATTCATGACCTTTTCGGAAGCCTCAAGAATATTCGTGCCCTCAAACAGAATTTCGCCGGAGGGGTAGCTAACGTGCCGCTCATCCAGCAGGCGAAGCACTGAAAGCGCCGAGACTGATTTCCCTGAACCGCTTTCACCCACTACCGCCAACGTCTCGCCGGGCCGAATCGATAGAGAAAGGTTCTGCACGGCGAGTGGGCCGTTATCGAACTGGATGGATAGATCCGAGATGGTTAATAAGTCGTTCATATCAATTCTTTCTCGGGTCAAATGCATCACGCACGGCTTCTCCGGTAAAGACGAGGAGCGTCAGCATGAGTGACAAGGAAACAAAGGCCGAGATGCCTAGCCAAGGAGCGTGCAGATTGGCTTTGCCCTGAGCAATCAGTTCGCCCAGAGAGGGCGAGCCCGAGGGCAGGCCAAACCCTAGAAAATCGAGCGAGGTCAGGCTGGTAATGGCGCCCGCGAGAATAAAGGGCAGAAAGGTGAGGGTGGCTACCATGGCGTTCGGCAGTACATGGCGGAACATGATGTGCCGATTCTCCAGGCCTAACGCTCTTGCTGCGCGGACATATTCGAAGTTTCGAGCCCTTAGAAATTCAGCCCGAACAACGTCTACCAACCCCATCCAGCTGAACAGCAACATAATGCCGAGCAGCCACCAGAAATTCGGTTGAACAATGGCCGACAGAATAATCAGCAAGTAGAGCATGGGCAGCCCTGACCAGATTTCCAGGAACCGCTGGCCCAGAAGATCTATCTTGCCACCGTAATAGCCCTGAATAGCCCCCACAGCCACACCGATAAGGCAGCTGACCAAGGTGAGCGTCAGCCCGAACACCACGGAAATTCGGAAGCCGTAAATCACTCGAGCGGCCACATCGCGGCCCTGGTCATCTGTGCCTAGCCAGTTGACGGCACTGGGTGGTGCCGGAGAAGGTACGTCGAGATCGTAGTTAATGGTGTTGTAACTGAACGGGATGGGAGGCCATATCATCCAGCCATTGGCATTGATTTCGTCTGCAATAAAGCTGTCCCGATAGTCTGCTTCCGTGGGGAGAAACCCGCCAAAGGTTTCTTCCGGAATGGTCTGGGCTACCGGGAAATACCAGTCACCGTTGTAGGACACCAACAACGGCTTATCATTGGCAATCAACTCCGCGCCAAGGCTTAGGCCGAATATCAGCAAAAACAGCCACAGGGACCAAAACCCGCGGCGGTTGTTGCGAAAATTGCGCAGCCTGCGCTGCTGTATGGGGGAGAGTTTAATCACAATTACGCACCCTCCCGGCTTTCAAAGTCGATGCGTGGATCCACCAGTACATACGTTATATCGCTGATGAGTTTCAGCAGCAGCCCCATAAGCGTGAAAATATACAGAGTGCCAAAAATGACCGGGTAATCCCTGTTCAGCGCTGCCTCAAAACCAAGCAAGCCAAGGCCGTCGAGAGAGAAAATGACTTCGATCAGTAGTGAGCCGGTAAAGAACAAAGACACAAGCACACCGGGCAAACTGGCAATGACAATTAACATGGCGTTTCGGAAAACGTGGCCATAAAGAACCTGCTTTTCGTCCAGCCCCTTTGCCCGCGCCGTGACCACGTATTGTTTGCCGATCTCGTCAAGAAACGAGTTTTTGGTCAGTAACGTGAGGGTGGCGAATCCGCCGATAACGTTGGCCGTGACGGGCAGCGCCAGGTGCCAGAAATAGTCAACCACTTTCTGATACCACGTCAGGGTGTCGAAGTCGGGTGAGGTAAGGCCCCGCAGAGGGAACCAATCGAAATAGCTGCCTCCGGCGAACAGTACAATCAATAGAATCGCAAACAGAAAGCCCGGAATGGCGTATCCGACGACGATCGCCGAGCTGCTCCAGACATCGAAACGGGAACCGTCTTTTACGGCTTTACGAATGCCCAGCGGAATGGATATCAGATAGATCACCAGCGTGGACCAGAGCCCGAGGGAGATCGACACGGGCATTTTATCAATGATCAGTTCCACGACAGAACGGTCGCGAAAGAAGGAGTCGCCAAAGTCGAACGTGGCGTAATCTTTCAGCATCCCCAGAAAACGTTCGTGTGCGGGCTTGTCGAAGCCGTATCGGGCTTCCATCTCTGCCAGCAGCTCCGGAGGCAGCCCCCGCGCCCCACGGCTTTCGCCCGACGCAGCGGAAACCTCTCCGCCCATATCGCCGCCACCGGCCCTGGCCAGCGCATTACCGCCCAAGCCCTCCATTTCGGCAATGAGCTGTTCAATGGGCCCGCCGGGTGCTGCCTGAACAATAATGAAGTTGAGCAGCATTATTCCGATCAAGGTGGGAATAATCAGCGCCAAACGACGAAGTATGTATGTACCCATCTAGGGAAGGCATCCTTTCATGACGGCTTGGTTCTAAGCGGGCCGTTTAGCGGTCGAACCACCAGTTATTGAGATCGATACCGCTTTTCGGGGTAACGTCGGGCCGTTTCAGGTGATTCCAATAGGCGACTCTGTCTTTGCTTAGGTGCCAGTGCGGAATCACGTAATGGCCATGCAGGAGCACATGGTCCAGCGCGCGAACCCGATGCACCAGTTCGTCTCGATCTGGTGCTTGAATCACCATATCGATCAGTTCATCGATTACCGGATCATTCACACCAATGGTATTACGAGAGCCTTCTACATCCACATTCATGGAGTGCCAGTAGTCCCGCTGTTCGTTGCCCGGTGAATCTGATTGAGGCAGCACCTGGGTGATCATGTCGAAATCAAAGCTGCGAACGCGGCGGATGTACTGGCTGGTATCAACAAGGCGCACAGTCACATCGATGCCCAGTTTTTTCAGGTTCTGAGTAAACGGTAGGACAACACGTTCAAAGCTCTTCTGGGCCAGAAGAATCTCGAACGTGAGAGGTTCGCCTGTGTCCTTGTGCACCATTTTCCCGCTTTTAATGCTGTAGCCCGCTTCGGTCAGCAGCTTCATCGCTTGCCTCAAGTTGTCGCGCACGCTGCGGGATTTGCTTGTGTCAGGCGGGGTATAGACTTCATCGAAGACATCCGGGCTGAGTTGCTCACGGAAGGGTTCCAGGATCTCCAGTGTGCGGCCAGTCGGCAGTCCATCTGCAGCCAGTTCGCTGTTTTCGAAGAAGCTGT
Organism: Marinobacter litoralis; assembly: GCF_003336705.1. Lineage (GTDB taxonomy): Bacteria > Pseudomonadota > Gammaproteobacteria > Pseudomonadales > Oleiphilaceae > Marinobacter > Marinobacter litoralis. The sequence continues at coordinate 994,248 of NZ_QMDL01000001.1, forward strand.
CGGTACGGCTGTATTGGCCATAAAACAGATTTCGGTTTGCCCATTCAAAGTCAAACCCGTGGGCCAACGCCTCCCGGACTTTAGGGTCTTTAAAGATCGCTTTGCGGGTATTGAAAATAAAGCCCTGCATGCCGGTAGGGCGGTGATGTTCGATCGCGGCTTTGGTGATCGAACCATTCTCGAAGGGCGTTCCCGTGTAGGCAGTGGCCCAGTTTTTGGCTGAAGTTTCCTGCCGGAAATCAAAGTTGCCCGCTTTGAAGGATTCCAGAGCAACGGTATCGTCGCTGTAGTATTCGTAAGTAATTTTGTTGAAATTAAAGCGGCCTTTCCGAACAGGAAGATCGGCTGCCCAATAATCGGGTATGCGCTCGAAAGTAAGGCTCCGGCCTGCATCGAACGACGCAATGCGGTAAGGGCCACTGCCCACTGGCACGTTTAAACCATTACCCTCAAAATCCCGCTCTTTCCAGTAGTGTGCCGGCAAGATTGGCATTTGCCCGATAATTAAGGGCAGCTCGCGGTTCTCTGTGTCGCCGAAATCGAAACGAACACGGAGATTGTCTTCTACCGAGACGCTTTGGATATCGGAGTAGTAATTGCGGTAAAAGGGATGGCCTTCCGTAGTGAGGATGCGGAAAGAAAAGGCCACGTCCTCGGCGGTAATCGGTTCGCCGTCCTGAAAGCGCGCATTGTCCCGCAAGTTGAAAATGACGTAGCTGCGATCCTCGGGGACTTCCAGACTTTCTGCGATTAGCCCGTAAGCCGAGAAGGGTTCGTCATCAGAGGCTGCCATCAGAGTGTCGTAGACGTAGGTGCTGATGCCGGCTGCGGCAACACCCCGGACAACAAACGGGTTAAAACTGTCGAAACCGTTTGCGACGGCACTCAGTTTGAGGTGGCCGCCTTTCGGGGCGGTCGGGTTTACATAGTCGAAATGATCGAAATCTGAGGGGTATTTCACCTCCCCGTGCATGGCTATACCGTGCACAGGGTTGGGCGTCTCCGGGGGCTGACTGTCTGCGTATGAAACAAAAGATGTGACCACTAGGGCCAGCGACGTAACCAGTCCTGTCAGGCTAGGTGCTTTACGTATTTTTGTCATAGTTCTCGCACGTTATGGGCTGTTTCTTATGTCAACGTAGAGTACCAGACTTTGGCCAGGTTGCAGATAACGGTTGGTATTAAGATCGTTCCATGATGCGATGTCACGCACATTCACTGAGAAACGCGAGGCAATCGTAGACAAAGAATCGCCTTTGCGCACACGATACCCAACTTTGCGAACCATAGCTTTGCTTCTGGCGCTGCTAGCGACGGTTTTGGGTTGCTTAACCTTACTCCAGATCACCAGTTCCCGGCCTGGATGGAGCGGGTCGCCCGGTGCCATACCGTTCCATGCGGCCACTTCGCGGACACTGACCCGGTGTTCGCGGGCAATATCCCAGAATGTATCACCGCTGCGAACCGTGTAGCGCACCTTGCTTCCCGAACGTTTCCGGTCCTGCTTGCGCTCGATTCTCTGTGACTGACTCAAAGCATAGGCTTCAGAGCCTTTGGTGGAAGAGGGGATGAGCAGTTGCTGGCCGACACGAATCATGTCGCCGTTCAGTTTATTTACCTGACGTATAACCGACGTGGTGGTGGAGAAGCGACGAGCGATGCTGCCGAGGTTGTCGCCTTTGGTTACTTTGTAGTTTTTCCAGGAAACACGTTGGTCTGCGGGAAACTTCGCCAACGCAGCACGGAATGTTTCAGCGTTTTGAGTGGGCACGAGCAAGCGGTGTGGGCCATCGGGATTGGTCGCCCACCGGTTGTATGAAGGGTTCAGCAGGTAAATTTCATCGATATCGACACCTGCGAGCTTGGCCGCTTGCGCGAGATCCAGCTGTGAGCCGGTCTCGACCACTTCGAAATAGGGTTCGTTCTTCAGTTCCGGCAGTTGGATGCCGTAGGCCTCAGGATTGTCGATGATCTTTGCCAGTGCCAGCAACTTGGGTACGTAATGCCGGGTTTCTTTAGGCAGACGTAGAGACCAATAATCCGTGGGTTTGCCGGCCTTGCGGTTTCGGCGCATGGCGCTTGAAACTGTGCCGCCACCGGAGTTATAGGCGGCGAGGGCCAGTGTGAAGTCACCGTCGAAACGATTCGCCAGCCGGTCCAGATAGGTCAAGGCTGCATCGGTAGAGGTCAGAACATCCCGTCGATCATCATGCCACCAGCTTTGGGTCAGGCCGAAGTACTTGCCAGTAGAAGGGATAAACTGCCAAAGGCCTGCAGCACGGCCATGCGAATAGGCAAACGGATCAAAGGCACTTTCTACTACGGGTAGCAAAGCAAGCTCTGTCGGCAGGCCGCGTGCTTCTGCTTCGCTCAGAATGTGGTGCAGGTAACGAGCGCCTCGTTCCGTGACGCGTTGAATGTAGCGGGGATTGCGAGCGTACCAGTCGAGCTGCGCTTGCATCCGGGGGTTGTCTACCGAATGATCCATCGCGAAACCAGCGCGCATTCGGCTCCACATGTCAGTTTGTGCAAGTTCACCCGAATCCGACGATTTGGGCTCGTCGAGCTTTTTTCGGGCCTCTTTTGCTTTGGCTTTCAGGTCGGATGAAATGGCATCGTCCAACGGCGCATTTGTTGCGAGATCTTCGTTGGAATCGATCGCCGCGATCAACTCGTCGTCGCCTTGGGCCACCACAACGCGTTCAGATTCAAGCGGGTTGCCGCGCCAACTTTCAAATAACGGGCTGCTGCTGCAACCTGCGGCTAAGGATGTGGTGAGCAAGACCAATGAAAAGCGATTAACCGGCATAACTAGGCTTCCGGGAGGTTGCGCCGGACGTCAGTGACAAAGTCCGGCGTATAGATAAATGCGATGCTTCAAATACAGTTCGAGCGAGATTCTATGGGACGGGTTTTGAGGCGGTCAAGGCACGTGATGTTACCGCTTTGAGAGGTATTGTTACCCCGCCTCAAGTGGCGTCAGAATCAGAAGTGGTCTTTGCCGTGGCGAACCGCCGCAAATACTTCTGTGGCGGTGGTTACCGATAAGCCGTGTTCGGAGCCATAGGCTTCGGCGGCTTTGATAACGGAAGGGTCATCCCAGCGTAGGAAGAGGTTCAGTGCCTTCTCTTTTTCGAGGCTGGACGGCACGGTCGGTTTGCCTGCTTGGCGCAGTTCGTTGCATTGCTGCTCAAATTCGATTAACGCGGCATCCTCCGGCAACCAATGACGCGCAAAACGAAGGTTGGCAAGGGTGTATTCGTGGGCACAGTAGATTGCAGTGTTGTCTGGGAGAGCCAATAGAGAGCTTAACGAACGGTGCATTTGTTCAGGTGTACCCTCAAACAAGCGTCCACAGCCGCCGATAAACAGGGTGTCGCCACTGAACAGCGCCGGGGCATCATTAATAAGAGTGTCGGTAAAATAGACGATGTGATCCAGAGTGTGGCCCGGGGTTGCCATGATCGAAAAGCGTACAGCCTGCCATTCTATTTGATCGCCATGACTAACCGTTTCTGTCACATTGGTGAATGGTGAGCCTTCAGGGCCAACGATTCTCACGCTCGGGTGATTTTCCTGCAGCTTGGCTATGCCGCCAACGTGGTCGGGGTGATGATGGGTCACAAGAATGGTATCAAGGGTCAGGCCAGCCTGTTTCAGGTAATCCATGACCGGCTGAGCCTGGCCCGGGTCCACCACAAGAGCCTTGCCTGTTGATGTGTCTGCAAGACACCAGATGTAGTTGTCTGAAAAGGCCGGAATAGGGTAAATACTAAACATCATGACCACATGTGCTTGATGGGTGTGACTGTTATGATAAAGCAACAGTGCGCCTATCCCAAGGTGTCCGTTGCTAGGGTCGAAAGAGTATGAGGAATAAACAGTGAAAGACTCTAGACCAATTGATTTTTCAGCGCGCCATGAAAGCTTTGAAGTCTGGTTTCAGAGCCCGCTGGGGCGAGCTTTACTGGCCAGCCAGCGGTGCGTGCTTGATAGAAAGTTAAATAGCCTCACGGGTGCCCGACAGTTACAAATTGGCTTGAGTCACAGGTTGCCGTTGGCCAGCGGTACAGATTTTGTGCAGCGCATTATCACCACGCCAACCTGGAGCCCCAACATGCCGGACGGGGTGGCGGTTTGCGATTCGGATGAACTGCCGTTCCCGAATGATTCGGTCGATTTGGCCATACTGCATCATGCCGCAGATTTCTCCCGAGACCCTCATCAAGTTCTTCGTGAGGCGGCAAGAGTTCTGAGAGGGGAGGGCGTCATGGCTTTGGTGGGTTTTAATCCCTTGGGGTTATGGGGAGTCCGTAAGTTGATATCCCGGCACCATCAAGGCCCTTGGGGCGGTCGGTTTATGATGCGCTCACGCATGGAAGACTGGCTTCGGTTGCTTGGTTTTTCCGTTGAGTCCTCCGCCACCTATTTTTGCAGGCCGCCAATTCAAAAACGAAGTGGCTCCATCTCCACTCGCGAGTCTTTCGGCAAAGCCAATATTGTTCCCGTGGGTGCGTATTACTGTATCCTTGCGCGCAAACGGGTACCTGCGCCGATCCAGCGAGGCGTAAGTTGGCGCAAGAACAAAGTTATTTCGCTCCCCGGTGCGGTAGGCGCATCAAGGGATTGCGTAAACAGAGTGCCCAGTAATCTCGAGACCAGTAACCATTCACCGGAGTTCTAATGGCTGGCAAGGTAGTGATGTACACCGATGGCGCATGTAAAGGTAATCCCGGCCCGGGCGGCTGGGGGGTCGTGTTGCGTTATGGCGGATCCGAAAAGAAAATGCACGGCGGTGAGCGCGACACAACCAATAACCGTATGGAGCTGATGGCTGCTATCCAGGGGTTGAAGGCGTTGAATCGTGCTTGCGATGTCGAGTTGTACACCGATTCCCAGTATGTTCGCAAAGGCATCACGGAATGGATGGCCGGATGGAAACGCAACGGCTGGAAAACCTCGGCTAAAAAACCGGTCAAGAATTCAGATTTGTGGAAGGAACTGGATGCGGAATCGGCCCGGCACAACGTAAATTGGCATTGGGTGAAAGGTCATGCAGGCGATCCAGGCAACGAGCTGGCGGATGAACTGGCCAACCTGGGTGTTGAAACAGTCTTGGCCCGTTAAAGTAACAGCAGCGGAACGATGTTCTCCGGAAGGTAATGCATGAGACAGATTGTACTGGATACAGAAACCACAGGTATTGATCCGAACGCAGGGCACCGGATTATCGAGATTGGTTGTGTCGAAGTTGTCGAGCGTAAGCTGACGGGACGGAATTACCACGTCTACATCAACCCGGAGCGGGAAGTTGAGGCAGAGGCGATTACCGTTCACGGCATCACCAATGAGTTTTTGCAGGACAAGCCAAAGTTTGCCGACGTTGCCGACGAATTCTTTGCGTTTATTGAAGGTGCTGAGCTGGTCATTCATAACGCGGCGTTTGACGTTGGCTTTATGGATTCGGAGTTTGCACGGCTCAAGCCGGTGCGGAAAACTGCCGATCACTGCGGCATTGTCGATACGCTGGCGATTGCCCGAAAGAAACATCCCGGGCAAAAGAACAACCTTGACGCGCTGTGTAAGCGTTATGGCGTAGATAACTCGAACCGAGAGCTTCACGGCGCCCTTTTGGACGCCGAAATCCTGGCAGACGTTTATCTGCTGATGACCGGTGGCCAAACCGCTCTTTCTCTTGATGCTGGTTCTGGTGAAGAGGGGGGCGTAACGGGCATTCGAAGGTTGTCATCGGAACGAGTTCGTTTACCCGTTATCGAAGCGACCAACGACGAAATCAATGCGCACAATGAAATGATGGAGCGGATCGAAAAGAAAGCGGGGCAGTCCGTCTGGGGCAAACTTAATGCCCCGGAGTGAGATCTGTATCTAACTGTACTAATTGTTACATTTCAGCTTTCTTGAGCTACTTGAATTTTATGTTATAAGTAATGATAAGTTCGCGGGTTTTATGCGGATTGCTAAAGTTCATGCACAGGAAGCGGTAGTCTCCGCAACGTAACAGGAAGCGTTTATGGTCCAATCGTCTCTTGCGACGAAATCGCAGTCGTTTGATCTGGTTAAAGGTGAAATTGAGCAGACCATCAAACAAGCGGAATCGAGCCTTGAACGCTTTCAGGAAAATCGGGAAAGTGGAGAAGACCTGCAAAACTGTGTTGATTATCTGAACCAGTTGCGCGGTATTTTTCTGCTTGTCGAGCTTCGCGGTGGAACACTGATTTGTCAGGAAGCTGTTAATCTGGCGAACGATGTTCCCGTCGGAGCAAACGACGACAAAAACATCTTACTTACGACCCTCAATAGTGCGCTGTTCACCTTGCGCAGATACGTTGAGTATTATCACCAGCAACGTGTTGACCATCCGGAATTATTGCTCCCCGTTATTAACGAATTGCGCGAAGCCCGTAAGGAAAAGCCTTATCCGGAGTCGTGTTTTTTCGACGTAGATGTGCGGGAACGTCCGGACTTTTGCTCTGATTTGCTGCTCCGCCCTAACATCGAAGACGAAGCCGAATACGAAGTGTTGGCGCGACGTATGCGTTTAACCTTTCAGGTTGCTTTGCTGGGCATACTTCGGGGCAAAAACGAGGACGTCAGCAAAAAATTGATAGCCCGCTCTGCCCGTGGCTTTGCCCGGCTTTGCCAAGGTGCACCCATGGGGCAGATGTGGTGTCTTCTTGCGATCACAGCGGATGCCATGCTTGATCGGGCGATGGGCTTCAGCAAGGCCCGCAAGCGTTTGTTGATGCGCTTGGAGCGCTACACTCGAGAAATCGTGTACGTCGGAAAAGTTGCAACCGCCAAAGACGCCCCGGATTCAATCCTCAAAGATCTGTTGTATTTACTTTATCGCAGCGGGTCCGCGAATCCTGAGACTACCAAAGTGCTGCAAAGTTATAATTTGCCGCCTTCTGATTTCCCTGATTCCATGATGGAAGCCCATTCCCGCCGGCTGTATGGGCCGGGAAGCGACGTGCTGAAGTCGCTCTCGGATGCTCTGCTGGATGAATTGAATCAGCTTAAAGATAAGCTCGATATTATCGAGCGGGGCATCGAGCCAGATCTGGCAGAGCTTTCTTCCATTGCGGATGCACTTGAGCGGCTAGCTAATACGCTGGTTATGCTCGACCTTAATCGTTTGGCGGGTATTTCCCGTGGTGAAGCCGGAAAGCTCCGCAAGTGGGAGGCAGAGAATCGTTTGCCCGCCGAAGAAGAGTTGTACCAGCTGGCGGATTCGGTTTTAGGGGTAGAAGACGCGGTTAGGCAAATTGTAACCCGCGGCATCACCTCTGAGACTGACGCACTGGCAGGTGCGAACAGCCGAAGCGAAGAGTCTGTCTATCTGCAGGAAGCCATCTGGGTGGTGACCGAGGAAGCCCGTGGGGCATTAACGCTGGCGAAACGTGCAATCACCGCCTTCATTGAGTCCGATTACGATAAGTTGCACTTGGCCAACTTGCCCGGCACGCTGCGGAGTATATGGGGCGGGCTCGTGATGGTCAGTGACCCTGTCGCAGCCGGCGTTATCGCACGAGTTGCTGACTCTATTCAGCATCAGCTTCTCGACGCAAAGGAAGCGCCGTCGAGCGCAGTGCTGGAGGCGCTGGCGGATGCGCTTACGTCTTTGGAATATTACATCGAAAGCATAGGTCGGCGGGAAGAAAGTAATGTTGGCTTGCTTAACCTGGCGGAAACATCGTTGGCAGACGTTGGTTTGTAGTGCCGTCTGGATAAATTCTAGACCTAAAAAAACCTGCGAATTGCGCAGGTTTTTTTGGAACTTCCGAAAGGGGTTTAGCCCATATCGAACAGTTCGCCCAGCTTGGTAGCCAGCATCATGTCGCCTTCGGCGCGCAGCTGGCCAGCCATGAATGCTTGCATGCCGTCAGTTTCGCCAGAAACGATGCCTTGCAGAGTTTCGGAGTTCATGATCAGGGTAACAGAAGGGTCGTCGTGAGTGCCTTCGTTCAACTTGCAAGAGCCGTCTTTGATTTCCAGGTTGTATGGCTTGTCATCTTCGATATCAAACTGGAACACTAGGTCCATGCCCTGTGCTGCGTCTGCGTTGAAATTCTTTTCCAGCTTCTCAAAAATCTGTTCTACAGACATTAGTTATACCCTTTTTGGTGATAGTCTTATCTTTCATTGGCGGATCAACAACCCGAGCGAAACGGACTCTGTGATAGCTGGGTATCGCCGACCTCAGTATTCGACTTTATGGTGACGGCAGGATCATGTCAAGCTTGATCGAACGCTTGTTTTAATTTGATTCGGGCTTATCAGTTAAGGTGCGACAGAGTACACTCTGGGGTTTGCATAAAGCGCACTGGAGACTGCATTTTGGAATTCATTAGTGATTACGGATTGTTCCTTGCCAAGGTTGCAACCTTCGTTGTAGCGGCGATTATTTTGGTCGCGGTTATTTTGTCCGCAAGCAAGCATAGTGATTCGGACGATGACGAAGGCGAGCTGAAGGTTCGAAAACTTAACGACAAATACCGAAACCTGAAAGAGTCGATTCAGGCCAAGTTGATGTCCGATGACGAATACAAGGCTTGGAACAAACAAAAGAAGAAAGAAGATAAAGCAAAGAAAAAAGCGGCTAAAAACAAAGGCGATGACGAAAGCGAAGCGAAATCCCGTATCTACGTGATCGACTTCGACGGCGATATCAAGGCCAGTGATACCGACACGCTTCGCCGTTCCGTGACCGCTGTCCTGAGCGTTGCAGACCCGAAAAAAGACGAAGTAGTAGTCCGCCTTGAGAGTGGTGGTGGCTTGGTTCATGCCTATGGCTTGGCATCAGCCCAATTGGATCGCATACGCAGCAAAGGCCTGTCATTGACCGCCTGCGTTGATAAAGTAGCGGCCAGCGGCGGGTACATGATGGCTTGTGTGGCTGACAAAATCATTGCATCTCCATTTGCCGTTATCGGCTCAATCGGCGTTGTTGCTCAACTGCCGAACTTCCATCGCTTGCTTGAGAAGAATAACGTCGATTTCGAAGTGCTGACTGCGGGCGAACACAAACGCACGCTCACCATGTTCGGAGAGAACACCGAAAAAGGCCGACAGAAGTTTCTGGAAGATCTGGAAGATACACACGGTTTGTTTAAAGACTACGTAAGCGAGCGTAGGCCAAACCTTGATATCCAAGCGGTTGCTAATGGTGACATCTGGTTCGGAAAGCGTGCATTGGACGTAAAGCTGATCGACGAAATTAAAACCTCCGATGAGTACCTCATCGAAGCTTGCGATCGTGCTGAAGTGGTTTCAGTCTCGTTCCAGCAAAAGCGGACACTGGCTGAGAAGATCGGTATTGCGACCAGCACGGCGCTGGAGCGCTCCGTGTGGAAGGTCTTGAGTGCTTTCAGGAATCAGAAGATTCAATAGCAGATGAGGCAAGAGCAGGTGCCAACTCGTTAGCTGGCACCTGCTCTTTTAGTGCGATACTTTCAGATCAGGACGCCCGGCGGCGGAACAGCGGCACGTCGTTATCCACGGCAGCTTGATACGTCTCAGAGAAGAAATTCAGGCAACGTGCGGCCTTGGTAATGTCCTTATCGGCGCGAAGCACATAAGAATCAAAGCCGCAGCGTTTCATGAACTGAAGCTGGTCCAGCAGCACATCACCGATAGCCCGCAGTTCACCCGTGTAACCAAATCTCTCTCTCAGCAGGCGGCCGATGCTGTAACCGCGGCCATCTACGAAGCGAGGAAAGTTTACTGCAATCAATGGCAGTTCGTTTACCTTGCCTTCCAGCAGTTCTGGCTCGTCATGACTGTCGAACCAAACACCGATATCAGTACGGCCCGCGAAATGTTCATAGCCTGCAAGCCACAGATCGGCAGGAATCAGCGCCGGTTGACCCTCTGGGATATCCAGAGAGTCACCTTCGGCCGGGCGGGCAACCACTACCCAATTGTCGTTACGAATGGTGCCGTCAGCGGCAATAACATCAGGCATAAACCCGCTCCTTGAATGGATTCAAACCAACCCGGCGATAGGTGTCCAGGAAAGTTTCTTCTTCAGTCCGGTTCTCAACGAACACATCAATGATCTTGGAAACAACGGCCGGCATGTCTTCCCGTGCAAACGACGGCCCAAGAATCTTGCCGATATTTGCGTCATGCTGGGATGACCCGCCCAGGCTCACCTGATAGAACTCGGCGCCTTTCTTGTCGACACCCAGAATGCCGATGTGGCCGACATGGTGATGTCCGCAGGCGTTCATGCACCCAGAGATGTTCAGGTCGATCGGACCCAGATCGTAGAGATAATCCAGATCATCAAACTGGCGCTGGATGGCATCAGCGACTGGAATTGACTTCGCGTTTGCCAGCGCGCAGTAATCGCCACCCGGGCAGCAAATCATGTCGGTGAGCGTGTTCAGGTTAGCAGTGGCGAAGCCCATGCCTGTGATGGACTGCCAAAGTTCGAACAAGCGGTCTTGGCGTACATCGGCCAGTACCATGTTCTGCTCGTGGGTCGCACGGGCTTCACCGAAGCTGAATTCGTCTGCCAGATCAGCGATTTGTTCAAGTTGGCGGTCGGTCATGTCGCCAGGCGGGGTGCCGGTTTTCTTCAGCGTCAGCGTGACGATGGCATAGCCAGGCTTCTTGTGCTCGCCCACGTTATGGGTCAACCAGCGATCAAACTCTTTGTTCTCGAACCGCTGCTGGCTCAATGTATCGGTGGCGTCTTCCAGGCTTTCATAAGCCGGCTCGGTGAAGTAACCCTTAACACGGGCAATCTCTTCTAGCGTGAGACGCGTCGGGGAGTTCTTGATCTGTTCCCACTCTGCTTCAACTTTCTCGGCAAAAGTTGCCGGGCTCAAAGCTTTCACCAGAATCTTGATGCGCGCTTTGAATTTGTTGTCCCGACGCCCGTAGCGGTTGTACACCCGCACAACGGCTTCCAGATACGTAAGAAGATCGAGTTCTGGCAGGAATTCACGGATTACTGGGCCGACCATCGGGGTGCGGCCCAAACCGCCGCCTACGTGGACTCTGAAGCCCAGTTCGCCCTGATCGTTACGAACCATTTGCAAACCAATATCGTGCACTTGGATTGCTGCACGGTCGGTATGCTCCGACGCGTTCACCGCAATTTTGAATTTACGAGGCAGGAACGCAAATTCTGGATGGAACGTTGACCACTGGCGGATAATCTCGCAGTACGGGCGCGGATCTGCGATTTCGTCTTTCTGCACGCCGGAAAACTGATCCGTCGTGGTGTTGCGAATACAGTTACCGCTGGTCTGGTTCGCGTGCATTTCAACTTCGGCCAGCTCGGCAAGAATATCCGGAACATCTTCCAGGCGCGGCCAGTTCAGCTGAATATTGGTCCGTGTGGTGACGTGGGCATAGCCTTTGTCGTAGTCACGGGTTACTCGAGCTAAGCGCCGTAACTGCTCGGAACGGAGCATGCCGTAGGGTACGCAGATACGCAGCATGGGTGCGAGGCGTTGGACATAAAGACCGTTCTGTAGGCGAAGAGGCAAAAATTCCTCTTCGGAAAGTTCACCCGCCAAGGCGCGTTCGGTCTGGTCCCGGAATTGGGCGACGCGCTCTGCGGCAATTTTTCGGTCGTGTTCATCGTAAACGTACATAGTGGAACGTCCTGCCTGCTAACATCAGAAGCTAATAGTTATGGCGGCAATTTTACATTGCGCCTTATTCCTGATGCGAAGGATACCAGCAGGTTTTTATTCTCAAAACGATTATTTCAAAATATCTTTATCGATTCAGGTGATAAGGGCTACGAGTCGGCTGGACGAATGTCAGTTATCTGCTTTAATTTCACCAGCAACTTGATAAAAACAATGACGTTATACGAGTGAGGTACGCATGAAGCAGTCAGATCGTTCCGACAGTGTTGTAGATTCCATGGCCGCCGTTGTCTTGGTTGTTCTTGTGGTGGGGTTCGCGGTTCTTTGGGTATCTGGCCAATAAATTTTATTGGCCAGACAGAACCAGATTGACGACCAGTATCAGGCCTCCAACAAAAAGTCCGGTAAAAATCAGGCCGGCGACAATATAGGGTGCAGGGCTATGGCTGGAAAAGTCTTCTTGCCGGTTTTTGTTTGATTGGACGCCAAACGCACCGGCAAGAATGCTCTGTGTGATCTTTAAAACCCCGGGGCTCCGGGGTTTTTCGTTTTTGCTGTTTTTATTTTTGTTTTTAGCAACGTCAGTCATAAGAGGTTCCCGAACTATTCTGCCGGATCGTACGCCAGGCTGGGCATCAGCCAGCGTTCCGCTTCGGCTTTTGAGATGCCTTTACGCTCAGCATAGTCTTCAACCTGATCAACGCCAATTTTGCCAACCGGGAAATACTTGGATTCGGGGTGAGCAAAATACCAACCCGAGACTGCTGCCGTCGGGAACATCGCAAAGTGCTCCGTCAGTTCCAGCTCAATGTTTTCAGTCGCTTCCAGCAACTTGAACAGCGTCGCTTTCTCGGTGTGATCCGGGCAGGCCGGGTAACCGGGGGCAGGGCGGATACCCCGGTAGCGTTCTTTGATCAGGTCTTCGTTGGCCATTTGCTCTTCATTGGCGTAGCCCCAGAACTCCTTACGAACACGCTCGTGCATTCGTTCTGCGAAGGCTTCTGCCAAACGGTCGGCGAGGGCTTGTACCATGATCGCGTTGTAATCGTCGTTCTTGTCTTTGAACTCTAAAGAAAAGTCGTTCGCGCCGATACCGGTCGTCACAGCAAAACCACCGACATAATCCTCTTTGTGAGAGTCTTCCGGTGCAACAAAGTCAGAAAGCGCCATCATTGGCTTGCCCGGTGCTTTGTCATCCTGTTGACGCAAATGGTGCAGGGTGGTGAGCTCTTCTGTTCGGGATTCATCGGTATACAGAACAATATCGTCACCCCGACGGCTTGCCGGCCAGAAGCCAACCACGGCCCGCGCGGTGACGCGCTTCTGTTCGATCATCTGCTTGAGGATGACTTGTGCGTCGTCAAACAGGGTTCGGGCGGCTTCGCCACGCTTGGGATCGTCAAAAATCGCCGGATATTTGCCTGAGATATCCCATGCAATAAAGAACGGCGTCCAGTCGATGTAGTCTACGAGCTCGGCTAAATCGTAATCCTCGAAAACGCGAACCCCGGTAAACTTCGGGCGAGGCGGTTCATAGTTCTCGAAGTCGATGGCCGGAGCGCGGTCACGAGCTTCTTGCAAAGTAACCAGCTTGGTGCGGTCGCCGCGGTTCTTCCGACGCTCACGCACTTCCTCATATTCTTTGCGTGCCGCTTCGACAAGTGCAGGCTTGGCCGTTTTGCTGAGCAGCTGGGAAGCGACGTTCACGCAGCGAGACGCGTCGGAAACGTACAGTGCAATGTCGTTTTTATAGTGGGGCTCAATTTTGACGGCAGTGTGAGCTTTCGAAGTGGTAGCGCCACCAATCATGAGCGGTAAATGGAAATCTAAACGCTGCATCTCGCGAGCTACGTGAACCATCTCGTCGAGGGATGGGGTAATCAAGCCGCTCAACCCGATGATATCAACGTTCTCTTTCTTTGCCGTTTCCAGAATCTTTTCGCAGGGCACCATGACGCCCATGTCGATAACCTCGTAGTTGTTGCACTGCAAAACTACGCCGACGATGTTCTTGCCAATGTCGTGAACGTCGCCTTTTACCGTCGCCATCAGGATTTTACCTTTGGCCTGCTGGTTATCATCTTTCTCCGCTTCAATGAAGGGGATAAGGTGAGCCACGGCTTGCTTCATCACTCGAGCGCTTTTCACTACTTGCGGCAGGAACATCTTGCCGTCGCCAAACAGATCGCCCACCACGTTCATGCCATCCATGAGCGGGCCTTCAATGACGTGAATCGGGCGCTCAGCTTCCAGACGACAGGCTTCTGTGTCCTCGATGATGTAGCTGGTGATGCCTTTAACCAACGCGTGCTCGAGTCGCTTTTGAACAGGCAGTTCCCGCCACGAAAGATCTTCTTCCTGCGCCTTGCCACCTTTGCTTTTGAACTTCTCGGCGGCTTCGAGCAGTCGGTCGGTCGAATCTTCGCGACGGTTTAAAACAACATCCTCGACCAGCTCTTTCAGATCCGGCTCGATCTCATCGTAAATCACCAGCTGACCCGGATTAACGATACCCATGTTCATGCCGGCTTTGATCGCGTGGTACAAGAACACCGAGTGAATCGCTTCACGGACTGCATCGTTGCCGCGGAATGAAAAAGAAACGTTGCTCACGCCGCCGGAGATCGACGCGTGGGGCAGATTCTCTTTAATCCAGCGCGTGGCGTTAATGAAGTCCACCGCATAGTTGTTGTGTTCTTCGATACCGGTTGCGATGGCAAAGATGTTGGGGTCGAAAATGATGTCGCCCGGATTGAAACCTATGCCAACCAGAGTGTCGTAGGAACGCTTACAGATTTCTGTTTTCCGCTCGAAGGTATCGGCCTGGCCATCCTCGTCAAACGCCATGACCACGACCGCTGCGCCGTAACGCATGCAAGCACGGGCTTGCTTGATGAAATTCTCTTCGCCTTCTTTCAGGCTGATGGAGTTGACCACCGCCTTGCCCTGAATGCAGCGCAAACCGGCCTCGATCACCTCCCATTTGGAGGAGTCGATCATAATGGGGACGCGAGAAATATCGGGCTCTGATGCCACCAGATTCAGGAAAGTGACCATCACTTCCTTTGAATCCAGCATGCCTTCATCCATGTTGATGTCGATGATCTGAGCACCGTTTTCAACCTGGTCGCGGGCCACGCTCAATGCTTCTTCGTACTGCTCTTCTTTGATCAGACGCAGGAAACGCTTGGAGCCGGTTACGTTGGTGCGTTCACCCACGTTGATGAACAGGGTGTTCTCGTCACCGGTGAACGGCTCCAGGCCGGACAGGCGAAGGGATTTCGGTCGGTCGGGTATTTTACGGGCCGGGTATTTAGCCACCGCGTTTGCAATAGCTTCGATGTGTTCGGGGCTGGAACCACAGCAACCACCGATGATGTTCAGGAAGCCGTCGCGAGCGAAGCCTTCAATGATGTCGGCCATCTCTTCCGGAGTTTGGTCGTATTCCCCGAATTCGTTTGGCAGGCCCGCATTCGGATGCGCGGAGACATAGGTTTCGGCTTTGTTGGCCAGCTCTTCGACGTATGGGCGCAGGGCATCGGCGCCTAGAGCACAGTTAAGGCCGACGGAAATGGGCTTGGCGTGGGCAATGGAGTTGTAGAAGGCTTCCGTTGTTTGGCCAGACAATGTGCGACCAGAAGCATCAGTAATGGTGCCGGATATCATGATCGGCAATTCAATGCCGCTGTCTTCGAAGAACTGTTGGGTGGCGTAAATGGCAGCCTTTGCGTTCAGGGTGTCGAAGATGGTTTCAATCAGAATGATGTCGGAACCGCCTTCAACCAGGCCAGATACGGCTTCGTAATAGTTATCGACCAAGGTCTGGAAATCGACGTTACGGAAACCGGGGTTGTTTACGTCTGGCGACAACGATGCTGTGCGTGATGTAGGGCCAACGGCGCCTGCTACAAAGCGGGGCTTGTCCGGATTCTTCGCCGTGTACTCGTCGGCAATTTGTCGTGCAATCTTGGCTGATTCAACGTTCAGTTCGCGTGCCAGCGACTCCATGCCGTAATCAGCTTGGGACAGTTGCGTTGAGTTGAACGTGTTGGTTTCGATGATGTCTGCGCCAGCGTCAAGATATTCCGCGTGGATATTACGGAGCAGGGCGGGCTGGGTGAGGTTCAGCAGATCGTTGTTACCCTGAACATCGTTGGCAAAGTCTTTGAACCGATCGCCTCGAAAGTCGGATTCGTCCAGTTTTTGATTCTGGATCATGGTACCCATGGCGCCATCGAGAACCAGAATGCGTTCTTTAAGAGCGAGATGGAGTTGTTCCAGACGGCTGCTGCGATCGGTCATAGATAAATCTTCCGGTGTCATGAATAACATCTAATAAACGTAGTGCGGCGGGATCATAGCAAAAATGCAACAGAAGGTCTTAGTACAGATGATCATTATCAAGTGACTTAAAATTAGGACTGTCGGTGGCAGCAATACGGGAAATTAGTTACGTCTGAAATGCTTGACTGTTTTACTTGGTCTTTCAACTTTCATCCAAGTCTCTTAAAATGGAAGCTACATTTGAAAACAGGTAGGAAGCATGGCCGTGGTAACTGTGACAGATTCCGCACGAGATTATCTCGCAAGCTTGATAGAAAAGCAGGATGTTGAAGGCATGGGGGTTCGCATTTTCGTAACCCAGCCGGGTACACGGAATGCGGAAACGTGTCTGGCTTATTGTCCGCCGAATGAAGTGGTGCCGACGGATGAAGCGAAAGATCTGGAAAAATTCATGTTGTATCTGGATCACAACTCCGTGCCGTTTCTGGAAGACGCTTTCGTGGACTATTCGAAAGACCAGATGGGCGGGCAGCTGACGATCAAGGCGCCGAACGCGAAAGTACCCCAGGTTTCTGACGATGCACCGCTTCCTGAGCGAGTCCAGTACGTCCTCGCCTCTGAAATTAACCCGAGCCTGGCCGCCCACGGTGGCGATGTGTCTTTGGTCGAGATCGTTGACGAATCCGTAGCGGTGCTGCGGTTTGGCGGTGGTTGCCAAGGGTGCTCTGCGGTTAGCCTCACGCTGAAGCAGGGCGTCGAGAAAACGTTGAAAGAGCGCGTGCCAGAAATCACTGCAGTACGGGACGTAACGGATCATACGCAAACCGAGAACGCGTATTACCAGTAAATTCTCTTAAATCGTCGAGTTTCCCGCCGTTAGCAGGTGGTGGCGCTGGCCGCCGCCTGCCACTATCACGTTTTTTGACTGGCAATGCGGCCAATGTGGCGCGGGCCCGGTTAGTTCATCATTCGCCACATACTTGGATGTTTAGTGCGGTATTTTGCCGTTTCTTGCGAACAATACCCCGCGGGTGGCGGGGATGATGGATGGGATTGCGCTTGTCTGAATACTCATTTCTATTGTCTGAATACTCACTTCTATTAGTACCTTTGGTGGCCGCGCTTGTCGGTTGGGCCACTAATTGGCTTGCAATACAAATGTCATTCTATCCCGTTCAGTTTGTTGGGATCGGTTTTCTCGGCTGGCAGGGTGTTATACCGCGTAAAGCAGAGAAAATGGCGCACATTTGTGTTGATCAAACGCTTCAGCAATTTGGGGATCTCAACTCGGTCTATCGGAAGCTTGAGCCTCACAAAATTGTCGAGCATGTGGTTAATCTGGTGTCCCCAAGATTGGATGAGTACATCGATTCCATGATGTATGAAGTGCAGCCTGTGCTCTGGGATAACCTGCCGCTTTTTGTGCGTTCCAGAATATACCGGTGGGCACGTGAACAATTACCCTCGAGAATTGAAGAGCTGGTTGATGATATTGGTGATGATCTCGACAGTCTCGTTGATCTAAAGGCCCTGTTAAGTCGGCAGTTGCAAACCAACCCTGACCTTATGAACCGGATATTTAAAGAAGCCGGCGCGGTTGAGTTGAGGTCTGTGGTTAACCGGGGTGCATGGATTGGTGGGTTGCTTGGGGCTGCGTTGCTGCCGCTCTGGATGCGGTACCCGGAACCTTGGGCTTTGCCAGTGGGCGGCTTTTTGATCGGATTTGTCACGAACTGGCTTGCTATCAATCTGATTTTTGCTCCGCTGCGGCCTCGCCGGTTTCTGTTTTGGAAAGTTCAGGGGTTGTTTTTACGACGCCAAAACGAAATCAGCGATGTCTGGGCTCGCCTGGTCGCTGAAGAATTGATTACCGTAGAGCTGGTGGCCGACGCGATGGTGAATGGCCGTCAAGCCACTCGAACACGGGCCATTTTGCAGAAGCATCTCAGGCCCATGCTGGACGAATCTCTGCTGCTGAAGGTGGCGGCTCAAGTCAGCGTCGGAATGACAGGCTATGCCGATCTAAAGCGCGTCATGAACGATAAAGCCGTTATCGCAACGAAAGATGTGTTTGCCGATCCGACATTCAAAAAGGAGCGTGCGCCTGCCGTGGCGGCCGTGCTCTCCGAGCAGATGAAATCGTTGAAGCCTGAAGAATTTCAAAACATTCTGCGCCCGGCTTTTCGAGAGGAAGAGCTCCAGCTGATGGTCGTTGGCGGCATATTCGGCGCCGCTGCGGGGTTGGTTCAAATTCTTGGAACGACCTATCTGCCCTTATTTTAGTGGGCGCTTAAGGTCGGATATTGATGGTGAAGAGCCGCAGGGGGTGCAATGTGGATGAAGAGCTGCTTCATTCACAGGCAATTTGTTGGTCTGGGTAAGCCGGCTATTTTGCAGGCGGTTTTTGCGGGGGTGCCGGGGAATAACTGCATCAGGTAAATGCTGTTACCTTTTTCCTCACCCAGTGCATCCTTGACGGCTTTCACAAATAGCCGGTTAGACGGGGGTGACATCTCATGTGCTTTATAAAACTCTCTTAGAAACTCTATGATTTCCCAATGATTATCGCTAAGGGCGATGTCGTCTTCGGCTGCAATTATAGCGGCAACATCTGATGTCCAGCTGGTTGCGTCTTCCAGAAAACCTTCGTTATTTCTTTCGGGTAGATTTGAATTGCTCATGTTTACCAACTGATTATCTTTTCGTGATTTGCCGTTAGCTGTACCAGCCGATCGTAATCGATCGTTTTGATGTCTCCACATGAGCGCTCGAGTGCTCTGGCTTTGATGTCTGCTGCAAGAGCAAAGACTTGGCAGGGGAACTCCGGCTGGGCAATGGCAGCAGCAAATACACCGTTTTCGATCAATACCAGGGTGTCCTCCTGAGCCAGCACCTGCATGCAGGTGGTGTACCTTGGGTGCTCAGGAGATTTGTTCAAAATATGAAGTGTAGGGTGGCTCGATGCGTTGCCGGTCATAATGTCTGCTCTTTAGCCTGCGAAGACCACTTGGTTGTGGCTGCTTAATAGGTCTTGAATGTTATCTGACAACTCTACGCCGGACAGCATTTCCGCTTCATCCAGTCCGTAGTGCTGGCAAGCGCGCTTGTCGGCCACTAAGACTTCTATTCCGAACAGGGGAGCAGCAGACAGGTTTTTTTCTGCAGACTTCTGGCCCACGCTGGCGGGCTGCTGACCTTTGCGGAGCCAGTTAACACCTGCGCCCGTGAACAGCATAGCTGCAGGCTGGTCGAACGCGGCCAGCGAAAAGGCCATATCCAGCGCTTCACGCCCGGCCCAGGAGCCGTAGGGTGCTTGGTCGATCACAATGAGCGTGGTCACATCAGTTTCCCCCGTGGAAGTAGAGGGCCTTGTTGGAGGTCAGGTTGCCTTCTACCCATTCTCCCAGGCCGGCAATCACGAACGGCGAGCGAAGATTGTTGGCGGTAAGTTCATAGCGAGCCTGTTCCGTTTCGTCCACAAGGCCTCGGCGCAAGGCAGAGGCAATGCAGGCCGCAGCGGGTATCCCATGTTCCGTGAGGAAGCCTGCCCACTCATGGGGCCAGTGAATTTCATCGGAGGGGGGAGAGCTCAGGTTGGACGCGAGGTGCACGCCCTCACCGTACAGGAATACGCGGTCGATTCTGTGCCCGGCCGAGAGGGCTGCTCTCGCGAACATCAAGGCGGTTTGGGGTGCCTGGGTAGTCCACGGGGCGCCTGTGATAACCAGCGTATAAGTAAGCGAATTCGGCATGGGTCAGAGTTCTGGTAGTCGATAGATGCAGGTTATGAGTGTACCTAAAGCAGAAACCCCGGCAAAGCGCCGGGGTTTCTTGAGGCTAATTCAGTTTTCTGAATCAGTCTTCGCCAGTGAAGGCGCCAATCAGGTGCAACAAGCTGACGAACAGGTTGTAAATGTTCAGGTACAGCCCGGTTGTTGCCATGATGTAGTTGGTTTCACCGCCATTCACGATACGGCTGGTATCGTAAAGGATGAAGCCAGACATCAGGAATACGATCGCTGCGCTCATCGCCAGGCTAAATGCAGTTACCTGAACGCCAAACAAGCTGGCGACAAAGGCACCAAGCATGCCAACGATAACCACCATCATGCCTGCCACCAGCATGCCACGCATGAAGCTGAAGTCTTTTTTGGTGGTCAGCACGTAGCCTGACAGCCCAAGGAACACCACCGCGGTGCCGCCCAGTGCCTGCATAACGATCTGGCTGCCGTTAGCAAACTGCAGGTAGTGCATCAGGATCGGGCCCAGAGATAAGCCGAGCAGTCCTGTGAAGGCGAAAACGACACCGATACCGGCCGCGCTATTGGCTGTGCGTGGCAGAACTAGCCATACCAGTGCCAGTGCACCCAAGCTGCAAACGAGGCTTACGCCCTGGCTCAGGCCAATGCTCATGGAAACACCCGCCATGACAGCACTGAATAGCAGTGTCATTGCCAGCAGGGTGTAGGTGTTACGTAGAACCTTGGTGGCTTCCGGGCTGATGGCGCCGGTCGCGCTGCCGCGAGCGACTTGGATGCCACCCTGGCTTTGAACGTTGTATTGCCTGTTATCCATTCTCGTCTCCGAATTTATCAAACGGCGGGGAGGGGTGGGCGATTACGCCTTTCCGCTTCCCTCTAACCTGAACTCCATAATAAGGTTGTATACGCAACTTTCAATCATTTGTGACAATAAACAGGGGGAAGAAGTTCATTACACTTCGTCCACCTGCTTTGTGCTGGTGAAAGGATGATCAATCAGAAGAGAGTCTACGAGAATTTTAGAAATTTCGATACAAACCGTTGACAGCATAGGCGATTCCGGTATCATGCACACCGCTGTCGAGATGACGGCAAGAAAGATGCGGTGGGCTGGCAGAGCGGCTGAATGCAGCGGTCTTGAAAACCGCCGAAGGTTAATAGCCTTCCCGGGGTTCGAATCCCTGGCCCACCGCCATTTCTTCTTTCTTATCAGTAAGTTCCCGGCTTTTCTCTTGATTCTTCTGCTTTTCGAAACACCGTCTGGGCTCAGGTATAGCCACAGGGCGTTGTGGTATCCGCCCTGTAGCAAGCACTTAGTTATTGGTTTTCCAGATACGCATCAAGCGCTTCAACTTCACCTGCCTTGGCATAAAGCCCTTGCTTGGTGCGGCGCCATAAGATGTCTTCAGAGGTTATTGCCCATTCGTCTTGCACCAAATAGTTCACTTCCCGTTCATAGAGGGTGCCGAGGAAGTGTTGGCCCAGGTCTTCAATCGACGTGCAGTTGTTTAGAATTTTGCGGGATAGTGTGCCGTACGTTCGCACGTAACGGCGCACAAGTGCATCAGGGAGCCAGGGGTACTCTTGCTTGAGCGACGCTTCCAGGTTGCTCTGGTTGTCGAAATCACCGCCGGGCAGGATGGCGGTCTTCGTCCAGCGCTTACCGGCACCCTTAAAGTAGTTGCAAAGCCTATCGGTAGCTGCTTCGGCCAGCTTGCGGTAGGTGGTTATTTTGCCACCAAATACCGAGATCAGAGGTGCCTGGCCCTTTTCGTCATTCACCTCGAAGGCATAGTCCCGCGAAGCCTTTTGGGCGTTCTCTTCTTCGTCATCCATTAACGGGCGCACACCGGAATACGACCAAATCACGTCTGATGGCTGTAGTTGCCTTTTGAAGTGATCATTGACGATATCCAGTAAGTAGTTGGTTTCTTCCGGTGAAATTTTTGCTTTCGACGGGTCGCCTTCGTATTCAACGTCGGTGGTGCCGACGAGTGAGAAGTTATCTTCGTAGGGGATCACGAAAACAATACGCGCATCTTCGTTTTGCAGAATGTAGGCTTCGTCTTCCTGATTCAGTCGTGGCACCACAATGTGACTGCCTTTCACCATGCGAATCATCTTGGGGGCTTTCATGGCGAGCGCCTCACCGAACAAAGAGCTAACCCAAGGACCGGAGGCATTTACAATCGCTTTTGCGGTGACGGTCTGTTCGTTATTTGTGAGGGTATCCTGAAGCGTAATCTGCCACTCGTTGGCTCCGCGCTTCGCGTTTACGCATTTGGTGCGAGTCATAATGGTCGCGCCGGCCTGTTTCGCTTTTGTGGCCGCCAGAACAACCAGTCGGGCATCGTCAACCCATCCGTCTGAATACTCAAAGCCACGCGTCATTTCAGGTTTGAGCGGGCCGGAGTCATTAAAGCGGATCGAGCGAGAACCGGGAAGCATTTCGCGCTTGGCCAAATGGTCATACAGAAACAGCCCTGTTCGGATCATCCAGGCCGGACGGAGGTGCGAGCGGTGGGGCAGGCGAAATCGCATGGGGTGCATGATGTGCGGGGAATTGCGCAGTAACGACTCCCGTTCAGCCAGCGCTTTCTGTACCAGTCGGAATTCGTAGTGCTCCAGATAGCGCAGCCCGCCGTGGATCAGTTTGCTGCTGTTAGAAGACGTGGCAGAGGCCAGGTCATTCATTTCGCATAGCAGAACTTTTAAGCCTCGGCCTGCGGCATCCATTGCGATGCCTGTGCCATTAATGCCGCCGCCCACGACAACGACATCATAATGGGGGTGTTCTGCTGACATGTCTGATGCTCTCCCGACGCCATAGTATATTCGTTTGGTTATTATGCGAAAGTATTAGATGTTCGTAAAGGAAAATAAGAAAACAAACGAACGTCAAGGGCGAGAGATGTTTTCGAAATAGAAAATAGGTCTGCGTCAGACCAAATGCAGCGTAACGTTGTGCTCTTTCAGCATTTTCGCAATTTCTACGGGTGGTTTTTCGTCAGTAAACACGTGATCTGCTTGAGTGATACTGCCTAGCCGTACCATGGCGTTTCGGCCGAACTTGGAATGGTCTGCTGCGAGAAGGGTTTGGCTCGAATTCGCTATGATGGCCTGAGCAACACGAACTTCGCGATAGTCGAAGTCAAGAAGCGATCCGTCGTTGTGAATGCCGCTGATCCCGATAACGCCGAAGTCCATCTTGAATTGGTTAATGAAGTCGCGGGTCGCCTCACCAACAATTCCGCCATCACGACTCCGAACTTCGCCGCCGGCGATGATGACGCGGAAATCTTCTTTAGCTGAAAGGATAGACGCTACGTGAAGATTGTTGGTGACCACCTGCAACCCTTTTTTCGTCAGGAGTGCTTTGGCTATGGTTTCAGTGGTCGTGCCGATATTGATGAATAATGAGGAATTATCCGGAATGAGCTTTACCATCGCTTCCGCAATCCGCTCTTTGGCCTCAAGGTCCATAATCTTTCGGGCTTGGTAAGAGGTATTTTCGATGCTCGAGTCTATGCCAGCTCCACCGTGATGGCGGCGTAATTTTTTATGTTTGGCCAGTTCATTCAAGTCCCGGCGTATGGTCTGCGGCGTAACCTGAAACTGTTCGACCAATTGATCGGTCGTGACGAAACCGTTCTCCTGGATCAATTCCAGGATGAGTTCCTGTCGGTGCCGCTGTGCCATTCAATCTCCTCCGAAACTGGCTGTTTTCTGTTCGATTTTGCGTGAAAACGAACATTTTCGGAAAGTTTAGTTGTTTTAAGGGTTTTCTGCAGCTTCCCCGGTGGGTTGGATGTCAAATTGACTGCTATATATGGGGGGTGAGGCAAAATTCTTGGTATTTCTTTTTCAAAAAAGCAAAAATGCGACCAAAAATGAAGCCGAGGCCGATAACACATGAGTCAGTATCTACTTTCCATTGATCAAGGAACCACCAGCTCCCGGGCCATTCTGTTTGATCTCGAAGGCAATATACACGCTGTTCGACAAGAGGAATTTCCTCAGCATTTTCCCGACAGTGGCTGGGTTGAGCACAATCCGGAGGATCTTTGGTCAACGGTTCAGCGAACCTGCGATGCCGTGATGGCTGAAGAATTTGGTACAGATGACGAAGTGCTTGGCGTGGGCATCACCAATCAGCGTGAAACCACCATTATCTGGGATCGAAAAACCGGTAAACCCGTTTACAACGCCATTGTTTGGCAAGACAGGCGAACGGCGGATTACTGTAAATCCCTCAAGCTGAGCAGCCATGAACCATGGGTACATGGAAAAACCGGCCTTTTGATCGACCCCTATTTCTCGGCTACGAAGATTCGCTGGATTCTCGAGAACGTTTCCGGGGCGAGGGAGCGCGCGGAGCGGGGAGAGTTGGCTTTCGGCACGGTCGATAGCTTTATTCTTTGGCGGCTCACGGGTGGCCGGGTACATCGAACCGATGCTACCAATGCCAGCCGAACGCTGCTGTTTAACATCCACTCGCAGCAGTGGGATGAAGATCTTTTGGAGTTTTTCGACATCCCCGCATCTTTGTTGCCAGAGGTGATGGATTCATCCGATGACTTTGGCGAAATCACGGAGGGTGGGGCGCTTAATGGATCCTCTGTGTACGGTATCGCCGGTGATCAGCAAGCCGCTTTATTCGGGCAGACCTGTTTTGAAGTGGGTATGGCAAAAAGCACCTACGGCACGGGCTGCTTTTTGATGCTTAACACCGGTGATAAGGCGCTGCGTTCAGAACACCGCTTGCTTACCACCGTGGCCTATCGTTTAGACGGTAAAACAACCTATGCGTTGGAAGGCAGTATTTTTATTGCCGGCGCCGCGATCCAGTGGTTGCGGGATGGCCTGCAACTGATCAATAACGCCTGCGATACAGAACCATTGGCTCAAGGAACGCCTGTTGACCACGGTGTGTATCTGGTGCCTGCGTTTACGGGCCTTGGTGCTCCATACTGGGATCCTGACGCGCGAGGGGCTATCTTTGGGTTAACGCGAGATACCGGAATCAAAGAAATTGTGACCGCCGGGCTGCAATCTGTGTGTTACCAGACCAAAGATTTGCAGAAGGCGATGGAAAAGGACGGTATTCGTCCGACCACACTGCGGGTGGACGGAGGAATGGTTGCCAACAGTTGGGTACTGCAGTTCCTGGCTGACATTCTGGGGGCCACCGTAGACCGCCCGTCACTGGTCGAGACCACCGCTTTGGGGGTGGCATATCTGGCTGGGCTGAAAGCCGGTGTGTACCAATCTCTGGATGAATTGTCGGATTTGTGGCGTTGTGATCGTAGGTTTGAGCCCATGATGACGAAAGAGCATCGCGATCGATTGTACGAGGGCTGGATTAATGCTGTGCAAAAGCTATAGGCAGGTGAGGGCTTATTTAACTTAAGCCCTCACCGCTGCTTGCACCAAACAGTGCCCGGACACGTTTTCACAAAAACAACAAGGAAGACACATGTCCTTAACGCTCGAGAACCTTTCCCGAATTGTCGATGGTGTCGATTACATTCGGGACGCCAACCTGACGTTTGAGGCTGGCTCGTTCAATGTACTGCTGGGCCGGACGCTCGCAGGTAAAACCTCGTTGATGCGTCTGATGGCGGGGCTGGATAAGCCGACAGGAGGCCGGTTGATCTATAACGGCGAAGATGTCACCGGCCAAAGTGTTCAACGCCGCAATATTTCGATGATCTATCAACAGTTCATCAATTACCCGAACCTTTCAGTGTACGAAAACATCGCCTCGCCCCTGCGTTTGGCGAAAATGCCGGAATCGGAAATCGACCGGCGAGTGAAAGAAACCGCAGCCATGCTGCAAATCGAACCGCTTTTGAAGCGGTTTCCTCTGGAACTCTCTGGTGGTCAGCAGCAACGCACCGCCATGGCACGTGCCTTGGTGAAAGATGCCACTTTAGTGTTGTTCGACGAACCCCTTGTGAACCTCGACTACAAACTTCGGGAGGAGCTGAGGGCCGAGCTTCGGGATCTGTTCCGGGAACGCCAGTGTATTGCGGTTTACGCCACAACCGAGGCGAACGAAGCCTTGGCTTTAGGGGGAACAACCACACTGCTTCACGAAGGTCATGTGGTGCAAAGCGGCCCCGTGATGGACGTGTATCGCAAGCCGGTGAGCACACTGGCAGCCCAGCTGTTCAGCGAACCGCCGATGAACCTGGTACGTGGCCGTGTTTTCGATACGGAACTTTCGTTTGGTGAAGACACCCGCCATGCACTGACGCAGGAACTGGCCAACCTCAAACCGGGCGATTACTGGTTCGGCATCCGTCCGAGCCATATCGCTTTGGCGCCCGCCAACGATGACGATCTTGAAATTCCCGTGGAAGTGGCGCTGAGCGAAATCAGTGGCTCTGAAACCTTCATGCATGTTGAAAGCCGTCATTTCGACATGGTGACTCAGTCGATGGGTGTGCACCAATACCACACAGGTGCCCCGATCAAGGTGTACCTGCCGATGAACAAATTGTTTGTGTTCGACACCCACGAACAACTGGTGCACACGCCGTCGCTGGCCTCGGGGAGGGAAGTGTAATGGCAGAGATTCACCTGAAGTCACTCGCCCACAGCTACAGCAAATCGCCCTCAGGCCCAGAAGATTACGCGATTCGGCAGCTCGACCATGTCTGGCACAAAGGTGGTGCTTATGCGCTTCTCGGACCGTCCGGATGTGGCAAGAGCACGATGCTGAACATCATCTCGGGGTTGGTGCAGCCATCGGAAGGTGAGGTGCTGTTTGATGGCAAACGCGTCAATGCACTTTCGCCAAGGGACCGCAACATCGCCCAGGTATTCCAGTTTCCGGTAATTTATGACTCGATGACGGTTTACCAAAACCTCGCGTTTCCGTTGAAGAACAATAAGGTCCCATCGGCACGTATCAAGGAGCGCGTGCAGGAGATTGCCGAAGTTCTGGAGATAGAGGACAAGCTGCACAAAAAAGCCAAGAACCTGACCGCCGACGAAAAGCAAAAGGTCTCAATGGGGCGAGGGCTGGTGCGAGAAGATGTGTCCGCCATTTTGTTCGATGAACCACTCACGGTGATTGATCCTCAGCTTAAATGGAAGTTGCGTCGCAAACTCAAGCAAATCCATGAGCAATTCGATATCACCATGGTCTACGTGACCCACGATCAATTGGAAGCCTCAACTTTTGCCGACAAGATAGCGGTCATGTATGACGGCCAGATTGTACAGTTCGGCACCCCGACCGAATTGTTCGAACAACCCAATCACACCTTTGTTGGCTACTTTATTGGCAGCCCCGGCATGAATCTCATCGATGTAGAGCGGAGTGCTACGGGGGTTCGTTTCGGGTCAACCGAGATTACTTTGTCGCCTTGGCAGGTAGAGCAATTGGCGCGCCTTAACTCAACCAATATCAAGATTGGTATTCGACCTGAATTCATAAGGTTAGAGATGAAACCTCTCGATGATTCTTATGAAGTCGAGGTTATGGATATGGAAGATCTTGGTACGTACAAGATCGTCGATGTAGGGCTTGAGGCGCAGACACTCAAGGTACGAGTGGATGAGGACTTCCAGGTCGCAATTGGCAGTCGCCTCCACCTTTCAATGCCGTCTCAGTGGACGATGCTGTACGTCGACGAATTCCTGATACAGGAGCAATCGTGATGGATAAGATTCCAAACAATCGAGCCTGGTGGTTGGTGCTGCCGGTGTTTTTGTTGGTGGCGTTTTCGGCACTCATCCCGCTGATGACCGTAGTTAACTATTCAGTGCAGGATATCTTCGGGCCGGGGCAAGCGTATTTTGTCGGTACAGAATGGTTCAAAGAAGTGCTCACTGACGAACGTTTGCAAGATTCTTTGCTGCGTCAGTTTTTGTTTTCCGGTGCGGTATTGTTGATCCAGATACCTTTGGGCATCAGCGTTGCGCTGATGATGCCAAAGTCGGGTATCAAAGGCTCCCTGTGCTTGATCTTGGTCGCCATACCGCTGCTGATTCCCTGGAACGTGGTTGGTACGATCTGGCAGATCTTTGCTCGGGGCGATATTGGTTTATTTGGCTGGGGCATTAACCAGTTAGGCATTGATTATAACTACACCGGTAGCACCGTCGATGCGTGGCTAACGGTCCTGTTGATGGATGTCTGGCATTGGACGCCTTTGGTTGCGTTGCTCTGTTATTCCGGCCTGCGCGCGATTCCGGAAGCCTTTTATCAAGCGGCGGAGATAGACCGGGCATCCAAGTGGGCGGTATTCCGTTATATCCAGCTGCCAAGACTCAAAAGCGTGCTGATTATCGCTGTTCTGCTGCGCTTCATGGACAGCTTCATGATCTATACCGAGCCGTTTGTGCTGACCGGAGGTGGCCCGGGCAGTTCGACTACCTTTCTGAGCCAAACCCTGACGACCATGGCGATAGGGCAGTTTGATCTGGGGCGAGCGGCGGCTTTCTCCCTGATATATTTCCTGATCGTTCTGCTGATTTCATGGTTGTTCTTCACCGCAATCACTCACGCCGACAAAGAACAATAAGGAGAGTGTGATGAAGCAAGCCCGCTCGAAAAATGTCGCGATAACTGTGTTTATTGCCTTGCTCCTGATGCCTGTTTATTGGCTGTTGAACATGTCGTTCAAAACCAATCAGGAAATCCTTGGGGGGCTGACCATGTGGCCAGAGAATTTCACCCTGGATAATTACGTGGTGATTTTCACCGACCCAAGTTGGTACAACGGCTATCTCAATTCCATGGCCTACGTAACGATCAACGTTATTATCACTTTGCTGGTAGCATTACCCGCGGCTTATGCGTTCAGTCGGTATAAATTTCTGGGTGACAAACACCTGTTCTTCTGGCTACTCAGTAACCGCATGGCACCACCGGCGGTGTTTTTGCTGCCGTTCTTCCAGCTGTACTCATCCATAGGCTTGTTCGATACCCACATTGCCGTTGCGTTGGCTCACTGCCTGTTCAATGTGCCTCTGGCAGTTTGGATTCTTGAAGGGTTTATGAAAGGGGTGCCCCGCGAATACGACGAAATGGCCTACATCGACGGATACAGCTTTCCGCGGTTTTTCATAAAGGTGTTTCTGCCGATGATTCGCTCCGGTATCGGTGTAACCGCGTTTTTTGCGTTTATGTTCTCGTGGGTTGAGCTGCTGTTGGCAAGAACGCTCACTTCTGTGGATGCCCAGCCCATCGGGGCCATCATGACCCGCACCATCGGGGCCAGCGGTATTGATTGGGGTGTCCTGGCGGCAGCCGGAGTGTTGACTATTATTCCCGGCTTGTTGGTGATCTGGTTTGTTCGTAACCATGTCGCGAAAGGCTTCGCGCTCGGGCGCGTTTAAGGAGAAAACGTATGATTGCGTGGATGAACTGGACGCCCAGTGTGGCCATTTTCTTTGCGGTGATTGCGGCCTTACTGGCGGTTATGACCGTATTCGAAATTATTTCACCGTGTACGGAACGCAAAGGCTTTCTACCCATTGAAACGACTCGCGGGGACCGCCTCTTCATTGGTTTGTTGTCGGCAGCCTACATTCATCTCGCCTTTCTGGCGGTCAGTAATATCAGTTTATGGGTCGCCTTGGGTGTTTCGGTGCTTTGGTTGTTAGTGCTGCTCCGATGGGGCTAAGAGCGGGGCGATCCAATTTGTAAAGGGTTCGTTTGCGAACTAGCTTGTAAGCAGTGTTTGAAAACGCTCTGTCAATAAAAACAGTCAATGAGGTCGGATATGTCCAAGAATAAAAAACATCCCGGGGCCCTGATACTAAGTGCGGCCATCGCCGCAGCGACGATGGGCCTTAGCCTGCAAGCCTACGCGGATCAATACTCAGACGCCGCTGAAAAGTGGGTATCGAACGAGTTCAAACGATCGACCCTGACCAAAGAGCAGCAGTTGGAGGAGATGGCCTGGTTCACCAACGCTGCGAAAGATTTCCGCGGTATGGAAATCAACGTGGTGTCTGAAACCATTGCAACCCATGAATACGAATCCAACGTTTTAGCCAAAGCGTTCACTGAAATCACCGGCATCAAACTCAACCACACGTTGATTCAGGAAGGCGACGTTATCGAAAAACTGCAGACCCAAATGCAGTCCGGCCGGAATATTTACGATGGTTATGTAAACGACTCTGACTTGATCGGTACCCACGTCCGCTACGGCAAGGTGGTCGCGGTTGAAGACATCATGAAGGGCGAAGGCAAAGATCTGACCCTGCCAACGCTCGATCTTGATGACTTTATCGGGCTCGATTTCACCACCGGGCCAGATGGCAAGCTGTACCAGCTGCCCAGTCAGCAATTTGCCAACTTGTATTGGTTTCGCGCGGACTGGTTCGAAAGGGAAGACCTGAAAAAGCAATTTAAAGACCGCTATGGCTACGAGCTGGGTGTTCCCATCAACTGGTCTGCGTATGAAGACATTGCCGAGTTCTTCACCGTTCACGTAAAGGAAATCGACGGCAAGAAAGTTTATGGTCACATGGACTACGGCAAGAAAGACCCGTCTCTCGGTTGGCGCTTTACCGATGCCTGGTTCTCTATGGCTGGTGCTGGCGACAAAGGGCTTCCAAACGGGTTGCCGGTAGACGAGTGGGGCATTCGTGTTGAGGGTTGCCACCCGGTCGGATCGAACGTGTCACGCGGAGGTGCCACCAACGGGCCAGCGGCCGTTTACGCAACCACCAAATACGTAGATTGGATGGAGAAATACGCGCCACCGGAAGCAACCGGTATGACGTTCTCCGAATCCGGCCCTGTTCCGGCTCAAGGTAATATTGCCCAGCAGGTTTTCTGGTACACCGCCTTCACAGCGAGCATGATTGAAGATGGCTTGCCGGTGGTGAATGAAGATGGCACGCCGAAATGGCGCATGGCACCTTCGCCTCGCGGCCCATACTGGGAAGAAGGCATGAAACTGGGTTATCAGGACGTGGGATCATGGACATTCCTGAATTCGACGCCTGAGAAACGCCGTTTGGCTGCCTGGCTTTACGCCCAGTTCACGGTTGCCAAGTCCGTGTCGCTGGAGAAAACCATTGCTGGACTTACGCCCATTCGTGACTCGGACATCAACTCGGACTACATGACCGAGTTGGCCCCGAAACTCGGTGGGTTAGTCGAATTCTACCGCAGCCCGGCTCGTGTCCAGTGGACGCCGACCGGCACCAACGTTCCGGACTATCCGAAACTGGCGCAACTCTGGTGGCAGTACATTGCTCAGGCAGCCAGTGGCGAAGCGACGCCTCAGGAAGCCCTGAATGGCCTTGCCGATGCACAGGACCGTGTGATGGAGCGTTTGGAACGGGCTAATGTTATGCCTAACTGTGGCCCCAAGCTGAACAAACCTCGCGATCCTCAGTACTGGTTGGATCAGCCTGGCGCACCAAAGCCGAAGTTGGCGAACGAAAAAGTACCGGGTAAGACGGTGCCTTATAAAGAACTGCTGAAAACCTGGGAAGACGCTCGTGAGAGCTAACTTCTGAACGAATCTGCCCGCCGGTTTTGTATAAGGCGGGCAGATGCTTCTCCCTTCAAGCCCGGTCCGTCTATCCTCGTATTGTCTTCGCTTCTCGGTTTTATCACCATAAGTGAGAACTGAACGGAGGTGCTCCATGACGCACGTTGACAAGATTTCTGAGCAGGACAAGCGCAAAGATCGTCGTTTTTCAGTATCAGCCAATCGTGGCAATGCGAGCCACCGTATTCGCTACGTAGAATCGGGCGGTGCGGCGGTTGATACGGAGGAATGCACGTTCTGCCAGGCCTTGCCTGACACGGAACGCAAAGGCGAAGTAGCGAAGGCTGAAGTTACCAAAAGCCATCACCCTGATTAAGAGTGATGGCCCTCGGCGGAGCAAGATCAGATGTCGTTTCGGCCAGGGAAGGTGGCCTGTTTCCGCGCTTCTGCCAGTTTCGCTCGAGCTTCCAGTTGCTCGCCATCGTTGGTGGGTACGGCCCAGCCTTGGATGTTTTCTTCAATAAGCTGCACAAGTGCATTGATGTGCCCCGGTGAGGCATTCAGGCAGGGGATGTAAGCAAACTCTTTACCGCCAGCTTCCATAAAGTACTCTCGATTTTCCTCATCGATTTCCTCAACGGTTTCCAAACAATCGGAAGAAAAGCCCGGACAGAAAACGTCTATGGACTTAACGCCGGTTGCAGGCAAAGATTTCAGCGTTTCATCGGTATAGGGTTTAAGCCATTCCTCACGGCCAAAACGGGATTGGAATGTGGTGAGGTACTCGTCCTTTTTTAACCCCAGTCGTTCTGCGAGCAAACGCGAGGTTTTATGGCACTCGCAGTGATACGGATCGCCATTCAGCAGGTATTTAAGCGGTATCCCGTGATAAGAAAGAATCAGCTTTTGCTTACGCCCGTGTTCGGCCCAATGCGCTTCGATATGCTGAGCCATCGCTTCGATATAGGCAGGAAAGTCATGATAATGGGATACAAAACGGAAGTCTGGAAGCCAGCGACGCCCCATGAAGTCCTTGGAAATTGCATCGAAGGTGGAGGCGGATGTTGACGCAGAATATTGCGGATAAAGGGGAAGGACCAGCAGTTTGGTCACCCCTTGTTGCTGCATCTCATCCAGTACTCGGGGAATGGACGGGTTGCCGTAGCGCATGGCAAAGCCCACTACAACATTGCTCCCGTATTTGGCCTGCAGTGCCTCCCTGATACCCTCTGCTTGTTTGGCGGTGTGCACCAGTAATGGCGACCCTTCCGGCGACCAAACGCCCGCATAGGCTTTTGCGCTGCGTCTTGGGCGAATGCGCAGGATGACCCCATGCAGTATCAGCCACCAGAGTGGGCGAGGTACTTCCACAACGCGCGGGTCCCATAAAAATTCAGCCAGATACTTTCTTAACGCTGAGGGTGTGGGGGCGTCAGGTGTGCCCAGATTAGTGACAAGAACACCCAGGCGTTCCGCCTGGTTATGGCTGAAATTTTCAGTCCCTTTGTATGGCATTGAAACTTTCCGGTTGTGGGGTGTTAACTTTGGTGGTTCTGCTGCTGCGTATGCATACGGCCAATTAGCCCGGTGAGATCATAACCGGCTTGATAAGCTTTCGAGAGCAAGTCTTGTGGATCTTGTTCCCGGGCTGAACTCAGCGCCCACAATACTGCGCTGCGCGTGCCAGACCGACAAAAGGCCAAAGCAGGCTTTTCCGCTGCCTTGAACATAGGTGCAAACGCATCGACATCTTCATCAGTAATATGGCCTGATGCAACAGGCAGATACACCCATTTTAACCCATGTTCCTCGGCGCTTGCTTTGATGTCGGTCATTGGTGGCTGACCAAATTCTTCACCGTCGGGGCGGTTAGCGATCAGGGTCTTGAAACCAAGGCGGGCAATTTCAGGGATGTCTTCGATGGCAATCTGGGGCGCGACAGACATAGTGTCGTCAATTCTTCTGATATCCATGGGGCTTCTCCAAAGGTTGGATTAGCCGGGCTAGTGATAAGCCCGGCACGGATACGAGCGAAATCGCTGGAATCGCGTCAGGATTGTGCACGTTTCCGTTCGATGAGTTCAAAGAGCATCATACCTGCCACCATGGACGCGACAAAGACTATCCCTTTAATTTCGCCGGCACCAACCGCAACCAGCGCAGGCCCCGGGCAGAAGCCAGCAACGCCCCAGCCCACACCGAACATTAAACTGCCGCCAACCAGGCGTTTATCAATCTTGGTGCTGGTTGGCAGTTTCATATTGAAGCCAAGCAACGATAAGGTACGTTTTTTGGCAACCGTGAAAGCCACCAAGCCTACAAGAATCGCGCCGCCCATAACCAGTGCGAGTGATGGATCCCAGAGGCCCGCAAGATCAAGAAAGCCCAGCACTTTGGCGGGGTTAGCCAAGCCGGAAACAAGAAGGCCCAAACCAAAGATCAGACCAGCAATCAGAGAGGTCAGGTTGTATTTCATGAAATCAGGCTCCGATCAGGTGGCGAATAACGTACACAGTAATAAAACCCGTTGCCATAAAGCTCAGAGTGGCAACCAGCGAGCGAGGCGACAGCCTTGATAGCCCGCACACGCCGTGACCACTGGTGCACCCGGAACCATAGCGCGTGCCAACACCCACAAGCAGACCTGCAATGATAATAGCCGGGAAGCCCGCATCGACTTCAATTGGCGGTAATTCACCAAACAGCTTCCAAACGATCGGGGTTCCGATCAAACCACCGAGAAACGCCATGCGCCAGAGCATATCGTTGCGCGTAGGGGATAACAGTCCACCCAGAATTCCGCTAATACCGGCAATGCGGCCGTTCAACAACAAAAAGCTGGCGGCGGCAAGGCCGACCAGAATACCGCCAGCTAGAGCGCTGACGGGGGTGAATTGACTCCAAGCAATGTCTATCATGCACAACTCCGATAAAGTGTTCGTTTTGGAATAAGCATATAATAACAGGAAATAAGCTCAAAAAAAGCCCGGCTTGGGAGGCCGGGCAGAGGCGTGCGAGTAGTATCCATGAAAGACTTCCAGACAAACCGGCATCAACGGGGACACCGGTATTGAGAAGTATTGACCATATTTCGTACAACTCAAGCTTTGCCCCGATTCCTTTGAAAACATTTCTTCATATGTTTGCGTTCTTTATATTGCGGCCCGTCGCTATGCGGGTTTCAGCGGGGTGCCGCAATCACTGCAATCAAAAGGTGGGTGTAATATAATGCCTAATTAATCCTATTGCTCGTATTTAAGAGGTACTCATGTCTGAGCACGATGACCAAACACCCGAGACAGATCCGCAGCTGCCGGGAAAGATTAAGGACTCTGCTCGCCAGATCTGGCTGGCCGGGCTTGGTGCCTTCACCAAAGCCGAGGAAGATGCCGGTAAATTCTTCGACCGCCTGGTTCAGGAAGGCGAACAGCTTGAATCAAAAACCCGGGGCGTTGTCGGTAAGCAGATCCGCACGGTAGAAGATCGGGTTGGCGAAGTACGCGAGCGTGCAACCGGCACTTGGGATAAACTTGAACATATGTTCGACCAACGGGTTTCGGGAGCCTTACGCCGACTGGGTATTCATCGTAAGGAAGACATTCAGGCACTAGAGAGCCGTATTGAATACCTGGAAGCCGAGCTGGCCAAACTCCGTGGAAGTTCATCGAATGATAACGATGAAGAGGAATAAGTTGAGCCTTACAGATACGTCTCGCTGATCAGTCTGACTTCCTCTTTGTGATCTTCGGTAAGATGGGGCAGTATCAGGTGCAAGATCTGATACACCCCTTTACCGGGATCGACGAAATCCCGATCATCCAGATGCGAGAGTGTGTCGAAGCTGCTCCAGTAGCAAACGGTCAGAGTGAGCTGCTGGCACAGGGCGTCTAGCTCTGACGGGCCGCTCACCATCAAACCCTGCCGTTTAAAGCTGGTGCACAGCGACTCGAAAGCCTGAGTTTTCTTCTTGAGTATCCGCCGAAAGCGCACTTGTAGCTGTTCGTATCGAGACAGCACGTTCACCAGGTCCTGGTACAGGAACCGATAGCGGGCAACTGCTTCGAACAAGAGGTGCAGGAAGAAGCTGAACTGGTCTACAGGTACGTCCGCATTGCTCGGAACTGCGAGCAAATCCAGCATTTCAGCTTCAAAGCTTTCGAAGAGCTCTTCAACAATGTCGCCTTTACTTTTGAAGTGGTAGTAAAGGTTGCCCGGACTGATGTCCAACTCATCCGAGATCAACAGGGTGGTGACGTTTGGCTCACCCAAGCTGTTGAAAAGCTGCAAGCTGGTGTTCAGTATCCTGTCCCTGGTTTTTATTTTCTTCATGGCGGATTGTCAGCCTATCAGAGTTCGAAACTGGCCCAGATCGGGCAGTGGTCAGAGGGGCGCTCCATAGCCCGAATCTCATAACTGACGCCGGCATCTTTGGCTTTGGGCAAAAGGCTGTCGTTGGCCATAACAAGGTCGATGCGAAGGCCCCGCTTGGGCTCGCGCTCAAAGCCTTTGCTGCGGTAATCAAACCAGCTGTAGGTATCGGCTTCTTCGGGGTTCAAGTGCCGGAACACATCGGTAAATCCGCGCGCCTCAACTTGCCCCAACCATTCCCGCTCTTCCGGCAAGAAGCTGCATTTGCCGGAACGTAGCCAGCGTTTAGCGTTGTCCGGGCCAATTCCGATGTCTTTGTCGGTTGGCGAGATGTTCATATCACCCATCAGGACAACGTGGCCAGGGCGTTTGTTTAGTTCGTCTAACAAATCCATCAGATCGGCGTAGAATTTTTGTTTGGCCGGGAATTTGGTGGGGTGGTCTCGATTTTCCCCTTGCGGGAAGTAGCCGTTTATAACCGTAAGCGGTTCGCCGTTGACGGTGAAGTGCCCGGTAATGAGCCGGCGCTGCGCGTCTTCGTCATCGGTTGGGTAACCTTTCACCACCTCATCGGGCGCTTGTTTAGAAAGCAGCGCGACACCGTAGTGGGTCTTCTGACCATGAAAATGCACGTGGTATCCGAGCTCCCGAATGGCCTCCTCGGGGAATTCTTCATCCCTGACCTTGGTTTCTTGAAGCCCTATGAAATCAGGGTTCAGCTGGTCAATAACAGCCTCGAGTTGGTGCAAGCGAGTGCGGATACTGTTCACGTTGAACGACACGAACATCATGGTCATGGAATCTCCGAATCAGTTTGGCCCGGAGTTTACCACACCAAGGGGGCATAACCGTTTGGCCGAACGGCCGCACGGGAGAACTTTACAAAGTCAGGTCGCAGCCCGGGTATTGGGTAATGCGATAGCGAAGGAGTGCGGTGTAGTTTGTTTCGCGGTTAGCCCGGATGTTGGTTAGTCCCTGATAGTGGGTCAATGCGCCGTTTTGGTTGTAGCCCAGAATGATGGGATCAACCAGAAACCGCAAAACCAGACTGGTGGGGCGAATCTGCACCGCCACATCGGCGTCGATCATCGTGTTTGGTGCTGGCTCCAGAACAAATCCGTAGTGATCCCCGCGGGTGGGAGCCAGAAAGCGGAAAGGGATCGATTTCCCGGCGGTGACATCTTGCCAGTTAGCCCTGACAAACTGATCGAAACCGGCATCGACAACCAAACGATTATCGTAGCTCACGCGGAAGCGTCTTGGGCTTTCAACTGGGGTTTGCCAGTCAACGATGAGTTGTGTTGAATCCGGGTAAGAAATCTCCAACGATTCGCCAAAGTCCGGCTGGCTGAAATCGACTCTGGGTCGGCTGGGGTGTTCGCCATATTGCAATGTTTTGAAGGCAAAGCGGCGATCGTCGGAGCCTTTGTGGTAAGTCACGGAATGCTCTCTGGGTTCAAACCCTGTTTCCGAGCAGTTTCCTGTTACCTGGTGCCGCTCCTCGTAGAGTTCTTTTTGGCTGTCGATTGATTGGGCTGTTCCAACAAATTCAAATGTGGCGGCCGCAGCCAATCCGGTCGTCAGAATACACATTGCACCCACAGCCCATCGAATCATGAGGCGAGCCTTAAGGTCAGATGTTTACGAATAAGCAGCAACAGCGGGAACAGAACGAGCCAGCCGGCTGCGATGGCCAGCAGGGAAATGGTTTGGTCAGGAAGGGTCACCGCACCCAGCTTGCTGGCGGACCAATAGGCAAACGACCCGGCAGGGGGAGCCAGAACGTACGGAAGCCACGCTCGCTGAGCAACCCAGCTTAGTGAATGGCACAAGGTCGTCATGAAAAGGCCCCAGATGGCAATAAGCCATATTGGTGCAAATGGAGGCGTTTCCGCACCTTCGAGGGCAAGAATGCCAGCCTGCAACCACAGCGAATCCAGCAAGCTGCCAAGTACGATACCAATCGCGATGAAGAGAAATTCTGACCTTCGGCGAGTGCTTACCCATAACATGTGTAAGGCCAGGATCACCACGGCCACCGCCGCAGCTGCATGGCCAGGGTACAACACACAAAGGAGCCAGCCGGCCTGAAACAGTACAAAATTGAGGGTGTTGCGACCGGTTTTCGACTGAATCATGTAACGTTAATGGCGCTGTGCTTGTTGGCGGGCTTGGCCATGACTACATGAGCAACACCGATGGCCCGTTCGCTGAAGCCCGCTTCGCAGTAGGCAAAATAGAACTGCCATAAGCGCTGGAACTGTGTGTCGTAACCTTGCTCCGCCAGTGCCTCCCTTTTAGCCATGAAGCGTTCGCACCAATCGTGCAGTGTCCGGGCGTAATGGAAACCGAAATCGTCTACTTGCGTCAGTACCAGGTCGGAGCCTCGGCTCATCGAGCCCAAAATGGC
This sequence comes from Marinobacter litoralis, assembly GCF_003336705.1. GTDB lineage: Bacteria > Pseudomonadota > Gammaproteobacteria > Pseudomonadales > Oleiphilaceae > Marinobacter > Marinobacter litoralis. The sequence goes on from NZ_QMDL01000001.1 coordinate 1,032,172, forward strand.
GCCAAAAGACGGGATAAAGCTGCCCGGGAATATGTAGCGTTGAATAAAGTCGACGTTTTTTAAGGCGCGTTCATAACGCTGTTCCGGCATGTTGATGGCTTGAACCAACGCAAGACCACATGGTTTGAGCAGGGCGCTGATTTGGCTCAGGTAACTGTCCAGAAACTCGGGGCCAACCGCTTCAATCATTTCGATCGATACCAGTTTGTCGAATTGGCCGCTCAGGTCGCGATAATCGTCAAATAACAGGGTGATCTTGTCTTCCAGACCTTCGGCTTGGACGCGCTCTTTAGCCAGTTCCAGCTGCTCTTTGGAAATCGTTGTGGTGGTTACGCGGCAGCCGTAGTGCTTGGCCGCGTGTATGGCGAAGCCTCCCCAGCCGGTGCCGATTTCCATTACGTGATCGTCGGGCTGCAAATCCAGTTTTTGGCAGATCACATCGAGTTTATGAACAGCAGCTTCGTCGAGCGACGCGTCTTGGCTAGGATAGATTGCCGATGAGTACATCATGGTCGGATCAAGAAACTGACTGAATAAATCGTTGCCCAGATCATAGTGGGCACTGATGTTTTTTCGGGAGCCTTCGGGCGTGTTCCTGTTCAACCAATGCAGACCTTTCAGTGCAGGTTTGCTAATCCAGCTGAATTTGTCCTCGAACGCGTTCATGGTGTCTAGATTGCGAGTGAAAAACCGCAGTAAGGCCACAAGGTCCGGAGAGCTCCAGTCGCCCGCGACGAATGCCTCTGCCGCTCCCACGCTGCCGCCGGTCACTAAGTCTCGCCAAGTGCTGTGATTGTGAATGATCAGCTCGGCTGAAGGGTAAGCCGTATCGTTGTCGCCAAACACCAGATCATCGAAGCCCGCTTCTCGAATTCGGAGAGAACCTTTGCCGAGTTGCCCCAACTGATGACAAACCAGCCGCTTCGCCACACGACTGATCAATGGTAGACGCCCGGTCGGCAGGCTTGTTTTGCTGGTGGCGGTGTTCACGTTCTCCATGAGGTTACCCTTCCTGTTAAAGTTGTTTCGGAATGCGACTCGGTGATGTCTCTGCCCAGATCTTCTGTTCCCCTGCGAAAATCTGACGCTTGAGCGTCTAGCTTGTCCGGGTGGGTATAGAAGGGGGTGCCTTTCAGTTTTAGTTTCAAGGCATTCCAATAAATACCGGCTACCCCTTTAAGGGTTTCCAGCGGAAACCTGCGAAGGCTCTTATGAAGGGTTATACGGTTCAAGGCGGTACGTTGGACTACCAACGTGGCATCAAAATGTTTTTGCTGTTCCTGCTCCACGTTCATGTGGATGCGCAGTTCGGGACCCCGAAAGCTGAACAGCCACTGATAATGCTGGTCCATACCGTTGAAGGGTGAGACATGGAAGCGCTTGCTGAACGCGAAACGCTCGGTTTGCCATTGCCCGGAATGGGGGCCGGGCTGTTGGCATTCCAGACAGTACACGTGCCGCTCTTTCCACGGAGTATTGGTGATCTGGGCGAGGATGACTTTAGGCACATCGCCGCGGCTCGGGTTTTGGTCATGTTCGTAGCACAGATAAAAACTGACCGGGTTAAAGATGTGGCCGAAATACCTTGGGTGGGTAATGAGTTGAATGGGACCATCCGGTCGCCAGCCGGTAGCCGCTAGAACCCGTTGATTGACCGCTTCGCGTAAATTCGGCTCGTCGGGATCCAGGTAATCCTTACGACGTAGCCCCATCCAGTTAAACCGTTCCAGCGAGAATAGCGGGCTGGTATCAGTGACTGTGTTCCAGTCATCGACATCCAGTGCCAGCATGCCAATGTTGTAGCTAAACTGGTGTTGTGTCGGTAACTTACGCCTGTGTCTTATAGTGCCCTCTAGCCATTCGGTGGCCATGCTCAGAGCTCCACACCAAAGGCTTTCGCCACCCGTAGCGCGCTACGAACACCGTCCTCATGGAAACCGTTGAACCAGTAGGCACCGCAAAAATGGGTGCGGTTATGGTCACCAATTTCGTGGTAACGGTCTTGAGCGTTTACCGCATCCATCGTAAACACCGGGTGGTCGTATTCGAAGCGTTTGATGATTTTCTCAGGATCGATATCCCGGTTACGGTTCAGGGTGACACAAAAGGTTTCCGGCGCGTCTTCAAAGTTCTGAAGGATATTCATGTTGTAGGTGACCGATACCGGTTGAGTACTGTGTTCCGGCAACCTGTAATTCCATGCGGCCCACGCCAGCGAATTTGAGGGCAATACACTGGCATCGGTGTGGAGTACCACATCATTTTTCTGGTAGCCGATTGCGCCGAGAATGGCTTGCTCTTTTTCGGTCGGGTTGCTCAGCATTGCCAAGGCTTGATCGCTGTGACAAGCAAGAATGACCTGATCGAATCGATGGCTTTGGCCATTCGAAACGATGCTGACGCCGTCTTCGTCACGCTGGATTTCCGATACTGGGCTGTTGAGATGTGTTTTGTCCCCGAGTCGTTCCATCATCCGTGTTACGTAGGTGGCCGAGCCCCCGGAAATGACCCGCCAGGTTGGCCGGTCATCCACAGACAACATGCCGTGGTTATTAAAAAACTGCAGGAAAAAACGAATCGGGAATTGTTCGAGAACAAGCTCCGGGGCAGACCAGATTGCCGCGCCCATGGGCACGATGTAGTGCTTTCGGAAGTAAAGGCTGTAGCGATTTCGGTTTAAATATTCGCCCAAGGTTTCACCTTCGGGGATTTGACCATCCGCCAGATCGGCCCGGGATTCCTTATTGAATCGGAGAATCTCTCTGACCATTTTCAGGAACTTGAGGTTAAACAGATTTCTGCGCTGCGCAAAAAGCGTGTTCAGGCTGGTGCCGTTGTACTGCAATCCGGTGACTTGGGAATCCACGCTAAAACTCATGGTGCTAACTTCGGAGGCGACTCCCAGCCGATCCATTAACTTAATGAAATTAGGGTAGGTCCAGTCGTTGAACACAATAAAACCGGTATTCACCGGCCAGGTTTTTCCACCCAATGGGACCTGTTCGGTATTGGTATGCCCCCCTGCGTAATCGGCGGCCTCGAAGAGTTCAATATCGTGATGTTCGCTGAGCATCCACGCTGCGGTTAAGCCTGACACTCCGGCCCCGATTACTGCAATCCGTTGGCGTTCCTGATTCATCAATGCATTTCCTGTAGCAGATCTGTTCAAACGTGGTTTTCTGATCTTCGAGCCATAGAGGCCGCTATACGGTCAATCACCCTCTGTGGTAAACAGCCAAGTGCTTTCAGAGTCCATGCGAAGCGTCGGGGAAAGGCAATTTCCCGTTTGCCTTTGGCGAGGCCTTGGTGAATGCGGCGTGCGGCTTCGTCGGCACTGACCATAAAGGGCATGGGGAAATCGTTTCGGTCGGTTAAAGGGGTTTTTACAAAACCGGGGGAAACCACGACAACCTCAATTCCTTCTGCTGCCAAATCCGCTCGCAGGGATTGGGCGAAATAGGTAAGGGCAGCCTTGGAAGCGCCATAGCCCTCGGCCCGACTGAAGGGAAACCACCAGGCGGAGGAGCTGACAATCACGACACTGGCCGGATTACCCTTGGCCCGAGTGGCCCGCAGTGCCGGTAGGGCAATATCCAGACAACGGGCGGTGCCCAGCACATTAGTGGTGAGGTTGGCCTCGATCACTGAGCTGTCGTACTCCGCTACTTCCAGGTATTCGCACGTGCCTGCGTTCAAAATGACCATGTCCAAATCGCCAAAATGAGTCAATGAACCGGCGAGCGACGAAAGTTCTTCCCGATTGGTTGTATCGGCCACTGCGGTATGGATCTGTTCAGGCCATTCCTCGGCCAGGGCATCTAGAGGTTGCTGGCGCCGACCACTAATCACCAGTTTGTGCCCATATTTGGCCAGCTCGCGCACCAGCGCCTCACCTATGCCAGACGACGCACCCGTCAGCCAGATGTTGGAATCAGACAACACGCGCTTGTTCATCCCGCGTGCCTCTTGACCCAGCGTATCGCGCCTCCCACTACCGGTAGGTGCTCGTAAAGGAGTTCACCCGCATCGAAGTAATCCCGATGAGAATGTACCTTTCCATTGCGAATGACCAAGTGGCTCATGCCTTCGACGTAAACAGGCTTGCCGCGTTGAATACGCTTGTGGCTTAGCTCCATTACCCAAGGGATACAGCACCGAGGGTGCTGCAAGATAGGGTCCCCGAAACGGAACTGGCATCGAATAACGTTTTGGTAGGCGCTTGCCAGGTATTCGGTGAGGGCATCAAGCCCTGTCACCTGCCCGAACGGGTCTTGAAACTCGATGTCTTCAGCGTACACCGCAGCCAGTTCATGCAGGTGGCCTTTATCCAATTTGTTGTAAAGGCCGCAAAAGGCGCTCAGCGTTATTTGCATGGTCCTGTCTTTGGAGCCAACTTCCACAACGTTATCTGGAGGAGTCATTGTTTTGGCTTCCTTGATCGGTTTTGGTCAGTGGCCAGCGTTTCTCTAACGATGTGCGGCGGAATGGGTGCCAAGTCCCAAATAATACCGAGCTTGGAAAGCAACCAAAGGCCGTACCAAGTGATATCGATCTCATACCAACGAAACCCCTGACGGGCAGACTGTGGCCAGCGGTGATGATTGTTGTGCCAGCCTTCGCCCAGCGTGAGCAACGCTAGCCAGAAGTTGTTACGGCTGTCGTCATTCGTGTCGAAGCGGCGTTTGCCCCAAACATGGGACAATGAGTTAATGGACACGGTGGCGTGGAACAGTGCGACGGTTGAAATAAAGAAGCCCCAAACGAGCAACTGCAAACCGTTAGTCTCGAGGCCCGGTGCCCATTTGGCCAACGCCTCTCCGAAAAGATAGATCAATACGGCGAAGACCGCGGGAACCAGCGAATCAAAGCGGTTGATGAACCGAAGTTCCGGAAATTTGAGCCAATCCCGAACTCGACGTTCATCCATAACAAAACCGGCGTCGCAGGTGAACCAGCCCATATGCGACCACCAAAAACCGCCATGGTGCGGAGAGTGCAGATCTTCGGGGTGGTCAGAATGCTGGTGATGGTGGCGGTGGTGCGCCGCCCACCAAAGGGGGCCTCGCTGGGCGGAACTGGCTCCGAGAATGCCAAAAATGAACTGCGCTGTGCGGCTGGTTTTGAAAGATTTATGAGCAAAATACCGGTGGTAGAAGGCTGTGATCGAAAACATTCGCACCACGAAAAACGCGGCAGCGAAGCCGAGAGCAAAGGCACTGGTTCCGGTATACAGTGCAAGAAGACAGGCAACGTGCAAGGCTAAAAACGGAAGGATCCTGACGATGTTGAGCTTTCGGCATTGGGTGTCGAGGTGATCCAAACCCGCTTCAGAGTCGAACCATCTTAGAATGTTTGTAAACAAATCATTAACTCGGGTCATATTGAACCATGGACAGTGAAACCTTAGATACTTCTAGCATACGCAACGTTGCCGTCATCGGATCAGGAATGGCGGGATTAACCGCAGCTATTATGCTTGGCAAATCAGGCCAACAGGTGAAGGTGTTTGAAAAAAGCCGGGGGCCGGGTGGTCGGATGTCATCGAAAAGGGTGCCAGGCGGGGCTGTAGATGTGGGTGCGCAGTACTTTACGGGCCGGAATCCGGCGTTTCTCGATTTTTTGGAAAACTATGCCGGAGCGGATCGTTTCGGGCCGTGGCACGGGACATTTGGCTTTCAGAGTGCGCAAGAAGGCTGGCAGCCGTTTCCTGACGAAACCCGTTACGTGGGTATTCCGAGGATGACCGCGATAACCCGTGGGCTTTCCGACCATGTGGAATTGACGCCTCAGGTTCGCATCGCCCGCCTGAATCGAATGGGTACGCGCTGGCAACTCATCTGCACAGAGGGCAAGGATCACGGAGAGTTTGATCAAGTGGTGATAACTGCGCCTCCTGCTCAGACTCAAGAACTACTGGCGGCGAGCGGGCTGACGCAATTGCTGAGTGAATCCCAAGCTCCGGGCGGCGACATACTGCCTTGTTGGGCGGTTGCGGTGCATTTTTCGGAGGCACCTGCGGCCAGATTCGACGCAATGCGGCCTGATTCTGACGTGCTGTATTGGGTCGCAAACAATTCCTCAAAGCCGGGCCGGAGCGATGCGAGTCCGTGGTGGGTGCTTCATGCGACCCCTGAGTGGACCGAAGCCAATGTGGATGCGACACCCGAAGCGGTCAGTAACGAGTTGCTGGCGGCGTTCAGGCAGTTAACCGGCTTTGACGGAACCCCGGTTGAGTTGGTTACGCATCGTTGGCTGTATGCGCGTTCAGCATCTTCCGAACAGCCAGGCTTTGTATGGGACAAAGGGCAGGGCGTGGGTATCGCCGGTGATTGGCTTGAAGGTGGGCGCGTTGAAGGTGCGTGGGAAAGTGCCAGCCAGCTAGCAGAGGCTATGCAGGCTGGCTGATGTGGCCATCGGCGTTATCGGGTGAGGTCCGGTGCTGCTGCGACATCGGGCTGCCTATAAAAGTGGATGATGGTGCCGTCCTCGAATTTTGAAAAGAACGCGCTCACGTCGGTAATCTTTTTAAGTGAGCGTTTTCGGGTAATCGGGTCTTTTTTGAGCACTTTGATCCCGTTGAAGTTGTCCTGAATGTTGGAGAACCGGGCTTTCATGGTGCAGGTGACCACGTCGTCTGCCGATAACCCCAGCTCGCCCGCCAGCCAGTTACTATGATTCTGGATCTCTGCTTTGCTTAAATTCTCACGCGTATCCAAATGCTTGAGCTTGACCCGGTTAACGATCAGGAACGAGTAACTCTTGGGTTGCTTGCGGGCAACTTTACGGAACGCTTCCCAGAAGAAGCTGTCTGTCAGTTCGGCAAAAAAGCTCATATCGCTGAGGCAGGTGTCAATCCACTCAAAGCTTTCAGGGTCTTCCAACACTTCGTTAATGGCTTCCCGAAGGAGCCAGTCAAAGCCAAGGGCAGTTTTGTGGCCGTATACTTTGCGATACATCTGGTAGCGGCTGTAAACGAAATCCTCCAGAGCGCCCAACCCTTTCTGGGTGATGGCAAGCCCCATCCAGGGTTCCGAAACATCCCAGCCAAAGCGCAAGTTGCTCAGCAAGTGGTCCAGATTAAACCCACCGATGGTTACGGAACTGTGGAAGCCATCCCGGAGCATGTAATCGGCTCGGTCTGCATCAATTTCACCAGACACGATAGACGACAACAAACCCATCACCATCTCCGGCACTTCTTGGTCGCCCTTGGATTCTGCGAGTGTCTGATCGCCCGCAATGAAAGCAAGGAAGGTATGGGCGTGGCGGCAGAAGGTATCACTCGGCGTTACCTGGGTGGTTTCCATAATGCCAATGATGTCTTCGACATACAGGCCAGCCGCCTCCAGATCGACTGACGAAAGCACCTCATGGGCCACCCGCACTGAGTAGTGTTCGTGCTCCAGCTCTTCCGGCTCCTCGGCGTGATAACGGCTGAAATCTTCGCCCCGCCAAAGCTCACGAAAGCGCTCCGGGCGGGACATAAGTTCCCGAATTCGCCGGGCCTGAGTGAACTGATGAGAAAAACTGGAATGCCCGCTGTCGTGCAACAGGCAGCCTAAACGAATGATTTTGGCGAGGTAATCAATGGCATCGAGTTGATTGAGGCTCAGCTCCGTTTGCTCGCTTAGCTGCCGTTCCCGTAGGTAGGCGTCAATCATGGCGCGGAACATGCGAGTACCCACGTGCATCACACCTATGCTGTGCAGGAAACGGGAGTGGGTCGCCCCCGGAAACACCAAACTGAGGATGTCGTTCTGGCAGATATTACGTAAACGCTGGAACAGAGGGTGGTCAATAACCTGAATTTCGTGCCGGTAAAGCGGGATTCCGCCGTGGACAGGGTCCATGATCAGTTTGTCGTAGGCACCCAAAAGGTCGTTGACGGCACGTCGCATAGTTACAAATCCCCCAAAAAGATCAGTATGGCCTTGTTATATCACAAGGTCATGCCAGAATAGACGTTATAACGCCTGTTTTTCTTTTACCGCTGGTAGTTTAGGGCAACTAACATGAACTCGCGCACCGAGCGCATTTTGATCATTGACGCCGATAAACGGGCCCGCTCGGACCTGTCAAGATACCTGGAAGCCCGAGGCTTCTATGTGAGTGCTTGTCCGGATATTGGTGCGGCCCGCAGCTTGTTCACCGAGAACATTCCCGACGTCATTTTTGCCGACTTGCCCCCCGGTGTTATCGAAGACCTCAATCGCCGCCTGGACTCGATCGGCAGCTATACGCCCATTGTCGCTTATACCGATAGTACCTCCAGTATCGAGGTGGTCGAGCTGCTTCGCGCAGGCGCCGAGGACATTGTGCTCAAGCCCTGTCATGACAGCAAAGACGTGTTGGATGATGTCATCGAAAAACTGTTCGACCGGATTCGCGTGAATCGCCTTAACAAGCTTTATCGGGAAGAGCTTGAAGAAGCGAACGTCGATCTCCGTAGCGGTATTGCCGAACTTCGGGCAGATCAAAACGCAGGCCGGAAGGTGCAGCTGAAAATGCTGCCTGACCATCGTCAGGAAATTTGCGGGCTGCATGCCGATTACCTGATCAAACCGTCTTTGTACTTGAGCGGTGATTTCCTGGACTACATCCGGCTAACGCAAGACAAAGTCCTGGTGTACATCGCCGATGTATCCGGCCACGGTGCAAGCTCCGCGTTCGTCACGGTATTGCTCAAAAACCTGACCAACCGGCTGAAGCGCAATCTGCGGCGACAGTCCAGCGATGACATCATGCATCCGCAACGCATTCTGGAGCGTATTAACTCAGAGTTGATGGACACCGGGTTGGGCAAACACGTGACTGTGTTTGTCGGCATTATTACGTTGTCTGAGCGAACACTGAGTTACGCGGTGGGGGCGCATTTCCCCATGCCCATATTGTCTTTTGACGATGGCGAGACACGGTTTTTGGAAGGCAGCGGCCTGCCCGTCGGTTTATTTGAAGACCCGGAGTGGGAGTTATATCAGGTTAAACTTGACCGGCCGTTCCGGCTTTTACTGTTCTCGGATGGCATTTTGGAAGTCATTCCAGACAAAAGTCTTGATGAAAAGGAGCGTACGCTACTTGAACTCGTATCAGGAGGTAGTCACACTATCGCATCGCTGAGCGAGGCTTTGGGGTTAAAAAACATCTCGGAGCTGCCAGACGATATAGCGATAGTATCGGTAACTGACCAGTTAACTGGTTCAGATCAAACGTCGTCGACTTAGTGGCACTGTAAAAAAATGGCTGGTTATAAAATCCTGCAAGCAGATAAGCAGGGAATATACGTCCTGAAGTTTATTGGAGAAATCCGGCTGAACCTGTGTTCGACGCTGGACAATCTCGTCGAGTCCATCACCCGGGACCCGGACTTCAAAACGGTCGTGATCGATCTCACTGAAACGGAGATCGTTGATAGTACAACGCTCGGGCTGCTAGCCAAGATAGCGTTGGCGGCATACAAACAGAGCCACTTTCTTCCGACTCTGATATCTACTAATCCTGATGTCACACGCATCATCTCGTCTATGGGCTTCGACAAGATTTTTATCATTGTTCGCGAACCCGCTTCCCGCATTGAAGACCTTGAAGAAATTCCTGTCCTGAAGGCCAGCGAACAACAAGTTCGCGAAAAAGTGCTCGACGCTCACAAGGTGTTGATGGGCATGAACAGCAAAAACCGGGAAGAATTCAAGAACCTCGTCAAAGCACTTGAGTGTGAAGAGCCCGGCTGATTCAACCTTCCAAAGCCGGGTCTTGCCTGACACGAACCTACGGAAACACTATGCCAGAAAACGTAACGCCGGAATCTGATGTGGCGAAAAAGCAAAACGTTGCAGTCCTTGGTGGCGGCAGTTTCGGAACTGCTATGGCCAAGGTGCTTGGTGAGAATGGCCATGCCGTGCATTTTTGGATGCGCGACGAAGGGCAGGTTGAAGAAATACGCACCACCCGTATAAATGCACGCTACATGCCCGACATCGTTCTTGAAGGCGAGATCTTGCCCACAACGGATCTCGCTAAAGCCGTCGAAAGCGCCGATGTGGTTTTTGTGGCCATTCCGTCGAAGGCGTTCCGTTCGGTGATTCGAGACAACAGCGGCGTGTTCAAAGACGACCAGATTGTCGTCAGCCTGACCAAAGGCATTGAACAACAAGGCTTCAAGCTGATGAGCGAAATTCTGCTTGAAGAAATTCCGCGCTGCCGATCCGGTGTACTGAGCGGGCCCAACCTGGCGGGCGAGATCGTTAACCGTGAGTTGACTGCAACGGTAATTGCCGCGAAAGATCCGGCTGTTCGCCATACTGTGCAGGAGTTACTTGGCTGCGATTACTTCCGGGTGTACGCCAACGTTGATGTTTACGGGGTTGAGTTGGCGGGTGCTCTTAAAAACATCTACGCCATCGTGGCTGGGTTGGCATCGGCTCAAAATCTTGGCGAGAACGCCAAAGCCATGCTGATTACTCGTGGGCTGGCGGAAATGAGCCGGTTTGCGGTGAGCCTGGGAGCTAACCCGATGACCTTCATGGGATTAGCCGGCGTGGGCGATCTGATTGCTACCTGCACCTCGAGCAAAAGCCGGAACTTTCGGGTGGGCTACGCCGTGGGTACGGGCAAGAAACTGGATGAAGCGGCTGAAGAATTGGGTCAGGTTGCAGAAGGCATCTATACTCTTAAGTTAGTAAGAGAGAAATCTGAAGCGATTGGCATTCACATGCCGTTGGTACGAGGGTTGTACGAGATTCTATACAACGATGCGCCGATTGAGGTCGTTATCAAAAATCTGATGAATGCCGTTCAAAACTCGGATGTAGAATTCATTCTGCCTCGTACAGTGGCCCAGTAATCCAGCGAACTGGACGAGGAGAGTCTTATGCAACTGATCATCATGCGCCACGGTGAGGCAGGCAGGCACTCCCTTGATCACGAGCGGGAGCTGACCGAAGTCGGGCGAAAGCAGGCCGCCAATGTGGCGGAGAAAATTGCGCAATCCGATTCCAAACCCAGCGTTATTTGGTGTAGTCCATACATCCGCGCACGGCAGACGGCGGCTATCGTCGGCGACATACTGGGCGTTCCTGTGAAAGAGAAATCCTTCATCACACCGGATGATGACCCGGGGCGGTGTCTGGATGCGTTGCTCGAAAACAAAGAGTCGCCGTTGATGCTGGTATCCCACATGCCCCTGGTGGGCAGTCTCACCACGCTGTTATCGGACGGCCACCGCAATGGCATGCCGTTCATGACGGCACAGGCGGTTGTGCTCGATATGCCGGTGGTAGGCCCGGACTGTGCCACCTTGAAAACTCAGTTTTTGCCCTGATTGTTCTTCCTGCCGTCCTTATTTCTCTAGATTACTGAGCCGTTATGTACAGTTTTCCGATTGAATACATTGAGCCCGTCTTTCGGCCGCCAAGTGAAGCAAAGTCTCTCATCTTACCGGTGACGAATGGCTGCTCGTGGAACCAATGTACGTTCTGCGAGATGTATACCCAGCCCCAAAAGAAATTCCGAGCCAGAAAGCCTGCGGATGTTCGGGCGGACATAGAAAAAGCAGCCAAGGCATTCGGCAGCGTTCCCCGGGTATTTCTGGCCGATGGCGATGCCATGGTATTGCCGACACGACGGTTACTCGAAATCCTCCACGAATTGAAAGAGGCTTTTCCGGGGCTGCAGCGAGTCTCCAGTTACTGTTTGCCACGAAATTTGGCTAAGAAGTCCGTCGAGGACTTGATAGCTCTTCGTGAAGCTGGATTGGGCATTCTGTACGTTGGCATGGAGTCCGGTGACGACGAAGTACTGCGCCGAATCAATAAAGGCGAGACCTGGGAATCTACCCGTTCAGCCCTGGAAAAGATCAAACAAGCGGGCTTAACCAGTTCCGTGATGGTGCTTAACGGGCTAGGCGGTAAAACCTTGTCACGTCAGCACGCGATTAACACCGCGACTTTGTGTAACGAAACCCAGCCGGATTTTCTGTCGACATTGGTTGTCAGTTTTCCTCAGGGCGAAGAACGCTTCCGTGAGGGGTTTGGCGACGATTTCGAGCCGCTTGATCAGCGTGGGCTGTTTGAAGAAATTCAAGTGTTCCTCGAGCACTTAGAGCTGGAGAACACCACCTTCCGAAGCGATCATGCCTCGAACTATCTGGTGCTCAAAGGGACGTTAGGCCAAGACAAACAGCGCTTACTGGATCAGGTGAATCTCGCCATCACCAAGCCGGGTGCCGTACCTTTGAGGCCAGAGTCTATGCGAGGTCTGTGATATGGCCCGTTCCCAAGTAAAAGGAGTTCACCCGTGAGCACAAAGCCAGAAGACATTGCCAAGGTTGTTAGCGAGCACTCGAATGAGCGCAGCCTGCCGCCGCTGGATAAATGGAACCCGGAGCTATCCGGAGACATGGATCTTGTGATCACGCGTGATGGCCAGTGGGTTTTCAAGGGCAACCCGATTGAGCGGGAAGCCATAGTGAAGCTTTTCTCGACCATTTTACGCCGTGAAGACGACGGTCACTATTATCTTGTCACCCCTGTCGAAAAATGGCGTATTCAGGTAGAAGATACACCCTTGCTGGCGCACACGCTCACAGCAGCGGGAGAAGGCGAGAACCAAATCCTGAGTCTCACAACCAACATGGGTGAAACCCTAGAAGTTGGCAGCGACCATGTTTTGCGGGTTGAAAGCTATCCCGATTCCGAGGAGCCCAGGCCCACAATTCTTGTGCGTCATGGGGTTGAAGCCCGCCTGCAAACCAGTGCTTTTTACGATTTGGTGGCGGTTGCTGAAGAGCACGAGATCGACGGAATCACCGTTGTAGGTGTGATGAGTCGCGGAAATTTCTGGAAAATCGGGCAGGGCGGTTGAAAAGCCCTGAGCCGTCTCCATAAATGAAGGTAGAAAACGCAGTCTGTCACTTGTTAAACTGTGGTTTCTTTCTTGTTATCGAGCCAGGCTCTCTAACGAGGCCGGTGGTCGTTAGTCCCTCTGTGCAGTGCATCTGTTCACGTTCCTTTCGATTACCTCCATTTTAAATACATAGTCACTGCGACTTGCAAGGAGATCACATGGCCCAACCACGTGTTGTCACCATCCATTACACGCTTACCAACGACCAGGGAGAGCAGCTTGACTCCTCCCGTGTAGAAGGCCGTGAGCCTCTGTCTTACCTGGAAGGTGCACAGAACATCATCGGTGGACTGGAAAGCGCACTGAACGAAAAGAACGCTGGCGATCAGGTTAAAGTGTCTGTAGCGCCTGCTGAAGGCTACGGCGAAGTTAACGAAGAGCTGATCCAGCCTGTTCCTCGCTCCGCTTTCGAAGGTGTAGACACCATCGAGCCGGGCATGCAGTTCCAAGCACAGACTCCGGGCGGCCCTCAGGTTGTTCGTGTTGTTGAAGTGAGCGAAGAAACTGTCACGATCGATGCAAACCACCCGCTGGCGGGTGAGACTCTGCACTTCGACGTGGAAGTTGTAGAAGCTCGCGAAGCAACTGACGAAGAGCAAGAGCACGGTCACGTGCACTGATCTCTTCCGAAAGGTTGATCAAAAACGGCTCCTTTGGGAGCCGTTTTTTTTATGTTTGTAAAACGCAAAAAAGCCGGGAAAATCCCGGCTTTTTTGGTTATATCAGAACATTTTCTTACATGTTCGGATAATTTGGTCCGCCACTGCCTTCTGGCGTCACCCAAGTGATGTTCTGTGAAGGATCCTTGATGTCACAGGTCTTACAGTGCACACAGTTCTGGGCGTTAATCTGGAACTTCTTGCCGCTTCCGTCTTCGGCCTCAACCACTTCGTACACGCCAGCCGGGCAGTAACGCTGCGCAGGCTCGTCGTACTTCGGCAGGTTAACCTGCAACGGAATATCCGGGTCGGTCAGCTTCAAGTGAATCGGCTGATCTTCCTCGTGGTTAGTGTTCGAAATGAACACAGAGGTCAAGCGGTCGAAGGTCAACACGTTATCCGGCTTCGGATAGTTGATCGGCTTGCACTCAGCGGCAGGCTTCATGGTTGCGTAATCCGGCGTGGTATCACGGAACGTGAACGGCAGGCTGCCGCGCAGGATGTTCTGTTCAACGAAGGCAATAGCGCCGCCAACGAAGTTGCCGAATTTGTGCATGGCCGGGCCAAAGTTACGCTCAGCGTATAGCTCTTTGTACAACCAGCTGTCTTCAAAACGCTTCGCGAAGCTGGTGATCTCTTCGCCGTTTTTGCCTTCTTTCAACGCTTCAAATACCGCTTCAGCGCCCAACAGGCCAGACTTCATGGCGGTGTGGGAACCTTTAATCTTGGAGCTGTTCAGCGTACCGGCGTCACAGCCCAGCAGCAGACCACCCGGGAAGCTCATCTTCGGCAGAGCGTTGTAGCCGCCTTTGGTGATAGCGCGAGCACCGTAAGCAACGCGTTTACCGCCTTCCAGGTACTTCTTCACTTCTGGGTGATGCTTGAGGCGCTGGAACTCTTCAAACGGGCTCAGGTGCGGGTTGCTGTAAGACAGGTCCGTGATCAGACCCACATACACCTGACCACCTTCCAGGTGATACAGGAAAGAACCGCCGGTAGAGCCGGATTCGTTCAGCGGCCAGCCAGTGGTGTGAACAACCAGGCCTGGCTCGTGCTTAGCCGGATCGATGTCCCACAGTTCTTTGATGCCGATGCCGTAATGCTGTGGATCTTTGCCTTCGTCGAGCTTGAAATCGTTAATCAGGCGCTTGCCCAGGTGACCACGACAGCCTTCGGTGAACAGGGTGTACTTGGCGCGCAGTTCCATGCCCGGCATGTAGCCGTCTTTCTGGGAGCCGTCACGGGCTACGCCCATATCGCCAGTGATAATACCTTTAACCTGGCCATCTTCTACGATGGTTTCTGAAGCGGCGAAGCCTGGGTATACCTCTACGCCCAGCTGTTCGGCCTGTTCGGCCAACCAGCGGCACAGGTTGCCAAGGCTGATGATGTAGTTGCCGTGGTTGTGCATGTTCTTGGGCACAAACGCGTTCGGAATCTTGGTGGCTTTTTCCTGATCTTTCAGCAGGAAAATATCGTCCCGGGTAACCGGAGTGTTCAGAGGCGCGCCTCTTTCTTTCCAGTCAGGGAAGAGTTCGTTCAGAGCGGTCGGTTCGAAAACGGTACCGGCGAGGATATGTGCACCAACCTCGGAACCTTTCTCTACTACACAAACAGTCAGTTCTTCACCGGCTTCCTGGGCCAGTTGCATGACTCGGCAGGCTGCCGACAGTCCCGCAGGGCCGCCGCCTACGATCAGAACATCAAATTCCATCGATTCGCGTTCCACGTTGGTCTCCTCACTACAGCTTTAATGAATGTTATTTTCCGAAGGATAACGCATTTGACAAATCAAACAAACGTTTGTTTGAAATTTGCATTCACCTTTGGCATTGTACGTATACACCGAAATATCGTGTGTTTTGAGTCGATTTTTAGTATCGTCTCATTGCCTGGCCGGGTCAACCCGGTCGATTGGCCGTGAACGCAGGCCTGGAGCGTCGGATGGGGCAATTCCCCCTTCTGTTTTAACCTGCAGTATTGTCATGCTTTATGTGGCAGGCGCTCTTTTTAGCACTGTGCATCATTAAACCCATTGTAGAAGAACGAGGAATCTATGAAGGTTCTGGTCGCTGTAAAACGAGTTATCGACTACAACGTAAAGGTGCGCGTCAAGCCGGACAACACCGGTGTTGACCTCGCCAACGTCAAAATGGCAATGAACCCGTTCTGCGAAATCGCAGTTGAAGAAGCGGTTCGTTTGAAAGAAAAAGGCGTTGCCACCGAAATCGTTGTTGTATCCATTGGCCCGAAGGCCTCCCAGGAGCAAATCCGTACCGCTCTGGCACTGGGCGCTGACCGTGGTATTCACATCGAGACTGACGAAGAAGTACAGTCCCTCGAAGCGGCCAAGCTGCTGAAAGCTGTCGTTGAGAAAGAAGAGCCGAAGCTGGTTATTCTGGGTAAACAGTCCATCGATTCCGACAACAACCAAACTGGCCAGATGCTGGCCGCTCTGACCGGCATGGGTCAGGGTACTTTCGCTTCTGAAGTAGTTGTTGACGGCGAAAAAGTTAACGTAACCCGTGAAGTAGACGGCGGTCTGATGACTGTTGCTCTGAACTTGCCAGCGGTTGTTACCACTGACTTGCGTCTGAACGAGCCGCGCTACGCTTCTTTGCCGAACATCATGAAGGCCAAGAAGAAGCCCCTCGAGACAGTAAGCGCAGCTGATCTGGGCGTTGAAATCGCACCTCGTCTGTCCACCCTGAAAGTAGAAGCGCCTGCTTCACGTCAGGCTGGTATCAAGGTGGCTGACGTTGCTGAGCTGGTGGATAAACTGAAGAACGAAGCGAAGGTGATCTAAATGAGCATCCTGGTAATTGCTGAACACGACAACAGCAGCCTGAAGCAGGCTACTCTGAACGTTGTAGCGGCAGCCAAGGCCATCGGTGGTGACATCGACGTGCTGGTTGCTGGTGAAAACGTAGGTGCCGTCGCTGAAGCCGCTGCAAAAGCCGAAGGCGTAAACAAGGTTCTGGTTGCTGACAACGCTGCCTACGGCCACTTCCTGGCTGAAAACCTGGGTGAGCTTGTTGCTGAAGTAGGTAAGGGCTACAGCCACATCCTGACCTCTGCTGGCACCACTGGTAAAGACTTCATGCCTCGCGTTGCTGCGCTGCTGGACGTTGCCCAGGTTTCTGACATCATCCGTGTTGAATCTGAAGACACGTTTGTTCGTCCGATCTACGCGGGTAACGCCATCGCGACTGTTAAAGCTAGCGACAGCATCAAAGTTGTTACTGTTCGTCCGACTGGTTTCGACCCGGTAGCTGCTGAAGGCGGTTCTGCTTCTGTAGAACAGCTTGACGTTGTTAAAGACGCTGGACTGTCGTCTTTCGTAGGCGAAGAAAAGGCTAAGTCTGACCGTCCTGACCTGGCCTCTGCCGGCATTGTTATCTCCGGCGGCCGTGGCATGCAGAACGGCGAAAACTTCAAGATGCTTGAGCAAGTAGCTGACCTGATGGGCGCTGCTGTAGGTGCTTCCCGTGCCGCAGTTGACGCTGGCTTCGTACCGAACGACATGCAGGTAGGCCAGACTGGTAAGATCGTTGCGCCTCAGCTGTACGTAGCGGTTGGTATCTCTGGTGCTATCCAGCACTTGGCAGGTATGTCTGACTCCAAAGTGATCGTTGCGATCAACAAGGACGAAGAAGCTCCGATCTTCCAGGTTGCCGATTACGGCCTGGTAGCGGATCTGTTCGAAGCTGTTCCTCAGCTTGAAGAAGAGCTGAAGAAAGTTCTGTAACTTGCTGATCTCTTAGAAAAAGGCACCCTAGGGTGCCTTTTTTGTTTTGGAGATAATTCGCTTCTCGGCTTTACCGATGAACAAGCTGTCGGCCAGAATGTGCACCGCTTTATTGGTGGTTCTCACCACCTGATACACCTGTTCGCTTTTCTCGTGATGGGTTTGCTTGACCTTGCGGGCGGTGTTTTTGAATTCTTCATCTTTGGCGAACCGGTCAATCAAACCAAAGGTGGTATTGGCGATGACCTTGTGTACTTTCTCAACGGCGGTTGTACCACCGGATACCGTGTCTTCCATCAGCTTGGCACGATTTCGCACCTCAAGCAGCTCCATTCTTTTTTGCTGAATACGGCTGTGAGTCTGTAGCCGGCTAGCGTTCAGAATGCGTAGTTTTTTACGAGATTCGGCGGACTGCTTGAAACCTGCAGCCAGCAGGCATCCGCTCACCGTTAAACCCACCCCAGTGGCTATCAATGTCATCATGTTGGTTTGCCTCAGCGGTATTCAATCTGCATATCAACATCAATTTCCCGCTCTTCCAGTTCGCTCGTTAACTCCTTGAGAACTTCCTGATACACCATTTTGGTTGCCATGGTTGGCAAACGGTCACCAATCAGGCGACCGGCTCTTGATTCCCGCTTGGCCAGGCCGATAGGGTCGGTTACTTTCAGAACAATCGCCAGTTCCGGGTCGGGTTGCTGTGCCGGAATATTTTCACGTTCAAGCATTTGATTAATCATCTTGCGTTGCTCCAGCAGTTGCCAGAGTAAAAGGCCACTCAGGGCCGCAAGAACGAAACTCGTTATAACCAGGAATACAGTCACGTATGTCCTCCGGGGTATTTGCTAAGGTAGTACCAGTTTGAACCTGCTTGGCGGTTAAACGATTGGCCGGAAGGACGCAATTTTCATGAAAAGATGAAAGTAACACGCACGATTAAACCTGTTACCATCGTTTCCATCATAAAATCCAATAAAGACAAGGACACGCAATGACAACCACACAGGCAAACTACGATCTGATTGTATTTGGTGCCACCAGTTTTGTTGGCCAAATCCTAACCGATTACCTTGCCAAAAATTACGGCGTAAACGGTGATCTGAAGTGGGCCATTGCCGGTCGCTCCGAAAGCAAACTGAATGACGTGAAGGCCACATTAGGTTCTAACGCTGCAGACTTGCCTGTGCTGATTGCCGATGCCAGCGACGAAACCGCGTTGATTGCTCTGTGCGAGCAAACCAAACTCGTGATCTCAACCGTGGGCCCATACGCGCTGTATGGTGAGCCGCTGATCAAAGCGTGTGTGAGCACGGGCACCGATTACTGTGATTTGACTGGCGAAGTTCAGTGGATCGGCCGAATGATCAAGCGTTACGAAGATCAGGCTAAGGAAAGTGGCGCGCGTATCGTGCATTGTTGCGGGTTTGATTCGATTCCATCCGATATGGGTGTTTGGTTCCTTCAGAAACATGCCGAGGAAACCTTTGGCGAGCCCTGCCAAGACGTTCGTATGCGAGTAAAAGTGGCCAAGGGCGGCCTGTCTGGGGGCACCGTTGCTTCCATGATCAATATCGCGAAAGAAATGGGTGCTGATCCCAAACTGCGTAAAGAGCTGGCGAATCCGTTCTCAATCTGCCCGCCGGAGCATCGCTCAAAGACACGGCAGCCGAGTTTGAAGTCTGCCGAGTTCGACAAAGATTTCGGTGTTTGGTTAGCGCCGTTCGTGATGGGGGCCATTAACACCCGTGTGGTTCACCGTTCGAACGCATTGCAGGGCGCGCGCTACGGCAAAGAGTTCACCTACGATGAAGCCATCATGACAGGGCAGGGCGCCAAAGGCCGGTTAACTGCCTACGGTGTGGTCGCTGCGTTAGGCACCTTCCTTGCCGCCTCTGCGATAAAGCCCACCCGCTGGGTCGTCGAGAAGCTGGTGCCTCAGCCAGGTGAAGGTCCAACTCCTGAAGCCCAGGAAGCCGGGTTTTATGACATTCGCTTTATTGGCCGCACACAAACCGGCAAAACCATGATCACCAAAGTAACCGGTGACCGGGACCCCGGCTACGGTTCAACCGCTAAAATGCTGGGTGAAGCCGGAGTCTGCCTGGCTCAGGAGATTGGTGACGAATTGCCCGGCGGTTTCTGGACACCGTCTTCAGCTATGGACGGCAAACTCCTTGAGCGCCTGACCAGCAACGCTGGCCTGACCTTCGAGGTGGTGGAAACCCGCTAAGCGCCTAATTCAGGTGCAGTACGTGGTCGGAAGGCAACAGCGCTTCCGGCCCGTGCCCCAGGCTGATGACCGTGCGGCCTTCAAGCCAGCGGTCAATCAGCGGGGTAATGCGTTTGCGTGTATCGGTGTCTACGCCGGTGAACGGCTCGTCCAGAATAACCAAAGGCGCGTTTGATAGCAGTACCCGGGCCAACACCAAGCGGCGGGCTTCCCCTCCGGATAGCCGGTTACCACCGCTTCCCAGCCATGTGTCCAGCCCCTCGTTTTCCCGCGTAAATCTCTCTGCCAGTTCCACCAGCTCTAACACCCGCCATAGATCTGCATCGGTTGCGTTGGGATTGCCCAGCAGCAGGTTAGTTTTCAAGGTGTCTTCGAACACCACGGTGCTTTGAGTGAGGTAGGCACATGGCGGGCATTCAAGGGTTCCGGTCAAAGCGGGCGTCACCCGCGCAAAGGTATCCGCCAAGGAAGATTTGCCGCTTCCCGATGCGCCAACAATTCCGAGGCGTTCACCTTCTTGTACAGTGAGCGAGAAATGCGTCATGACCGGCGCATTGCCGGGGTAGCCAATGGTAAGGTCCGACGCTATCAGCGTGGAGCTTGTGGCTGGGCTCACCGGTTGAACTGCAGAGGGTTCAACGTCTTTGTTCAGGCGCCTCGCAGCGGCCAGAGTTGCTCCCAGTTTTCCAAACGCATCCGGGAGCATGGCATAGACTTCGTTAAGCCCCAGTAGCACGATAGGTAGCATGACCAACACCGGACCGGACACCGCCCCCTTATGAAAGAGCGCGAAACCTGACCAGAGGACAAACACTGCGGAGAGGTTGATCAATAACTGAGCAGCTGAAAGGTGCCAGCCGGCCTGCGTTTCGATGACTGCCTGATCTTTGTCGAGCGCGAGTGATTGTCGTTTTAGCAGCGCGGCGTGCTTTCCGATTCGCCCTGCGGCGGTCAGTTCTGAAAACCCTTCCAGATGTTCAATAACGTCGCTGCGCAGATGCTCATGGCGGTCATTCAGCTCGCCCGAAAGTGCTTGAGTTCGGCGATACAGCGCCCAGCTGGCCATCACAAACGCCGTTGCCAGAAAGCCCAGTGCAGTAAGAGCTGTCTCAAGGTCAAGCAGAAGCCAAACCAGTAATACCACCAGTAAGGTGACCACCGCGGCCAGAGCGGTAGGAGCCACAAGCCTTAGATACAGGGTATCCAACGCATCGACATCGGCCGTGAGTCGCGATAGCCATTGGGCGCCTTTTTGGAGCCCTCTGTCGCGGTGGCCGGCTTGTGCCATTTGATCAAACAGCGCTACGCGAATATCGGTTAGCAGGCGCAAAACCGTGTTGTGGTTATACAGCCGCTCGAAATAGCGGGCAACGGTGCGCGACACCGCAAAGAACCGGATGCCACCACCGGGCACGTACAAATTGATGTAGGCCTGAATGCCCGCCGCAAACAGCAAACCCACTAAAGCCGTTTCAGTGAGAAACCAGCCGGACAAAGCGAGCAGGGCAATGCCGGAAATCAAGGTGGCTAACAGCAACAGCGCGCCAATCACCAAGCGACCACGGCGTTGCAGTATCAGATTGAGCCAGGGGCGAAGCTCACGCATCTTTCACCTCGCCGTCGTGAACGATCAACAGCCGATCGGCCAGCGTCATCAGGGCTTGATGATGGGTGGAGAGAATCACGGTTTTGCCTGCTTCCGACAGTTTGTGCAGCGCTTCCAGCACGTGGATTTCACTGGTGGCATCCAAACCGGCGGTGGGTTCGTCCAGAATCACCAAGTCGTAATCGGCCAGAAAAATCCGGGCCAAACTCAAGCGCCGGGCTTGGCCACCTGACAGGCCCTGGCCGTCTTCGCCAATTTTGCTGTAGATACCTTGCTCCCGGTGTTCAACCAAATCGGCCAAGCCAACCTGATGAAGGGCTCTTTCAATGGCAATATCCGAGGCGTCCGGACTGGTCATTCGCAAGTTGTCGGCCCAACTGCCTTGAATCCAGAAACCTTTCTGGCCGAGCCAGCCGAAGGGTTGCTCACCGGCGGGCTTGCCAAATATCGAGATTGAGCCGGAAACCGGTTGCAGAAATCCCGCCAGCATATGTAGCAGCGACGACTTGCCGCCACCGGAAGGGCCGGTCAGCACAATGGTTTCACCCTTTTTAATGGTCAGTGTCACGTTCCTGATGACTTCCGGGCCAGTGTCGTAGCATAGAGACACACGTTGGATTGCGATCACAGCAGCATCATTTGTACTCGACGAGCCGGTTGTTTTGGTGGGCGAAGCCGGTTGATCAAGGCGCGCCAGAATCTCTGCGCTGGCACCAAGGGCGGCTGCTCTATCGTGGTAATGCTGGGACAGAGTCCGCAGGGGTTGAAAAAATTCCGGAGCCAACAACAAAATCAACAAGCCCGAAAACAGCGTAAGCTCTGAACTTGGCCCGAACGAGATATAGCCCAACAGCCCGAAACCTATGTAGATCGCAATCACTGCAATGGCCACCGATGCAAAGAACTCCAGCACCGCAGACGACAGGAAGGCAATCTTCAGGGTCTTTAGCGTAATCAGGCGAAATTGATCGGAGCGCTGGTGCAGCGTGGCGCTGGCTTGGGCCGTTTGCCCAAATAACTGGAGGGTGGTTAGCCCCCGAACCTTGTCGAGAAACTGGCCGGAAAGCCGGCTGACGGTTTCAAAATGTTGCTGGTTAACCTTCTCTGCACCCATGCCCACCAGAGCCATGAATAAAGGAATCAAGGGCGCGGATAACACCAGGAAAATACCCGCCAGCCAATCCAGCCAGAACACCACGGCCAGAATCATCAACGGTACAATCACCGATAACATCATTTGCGGAAGAAAACGGGCGAAGTAGCCATGCAGGGCTTCAACGTGATCCAGCCATTCCCGGGCAAGGGAAGCGGCAGACGCGTCTGCCAGAGCCACAGGCCCGAGGGCTTGCCATTTGCGATGCAATTGCCGGCGAACATCGCGGCGCACTTCTTCACTGCAGCGTGCGGCAAAGCGGGTTTGTAAGCCTTGGCCAAGGGCGCGCAGTACGAGCACCGCTACCAAAACGAGAAATGCAGGAGTAAGGCTGGCTACCGGCTGGTGCTCGATAACCCCTTGGTATACCAGCCAGGCCAGCAGCGCCATCTGTACGATGGTTGCCAGCCCAACCCATACGCCGGCTAACACCGTGGCGCGTATCCAGCGCTGGCTGCTCTTGGTTAATCCAGACAGCCAGCGCCGGACACGGGCCGGGTCTGACGAGTCCACTTAGTGGTACCCCTCTCCGGCGCGTACCTTGCCGCGGAACACCCAATAGGTCCATGCGGTGTAAACCAGAATGATCGGAATAACGAACAGCAACCCGAGCAACAAGAACAGCTGCGCTTCCGGAGCCGAGGCGGCATCCCATAGGGTGTAGTCGGGTGGCACCACATACGGCCAACGGCTAACGATCAAGCCCAGGTAAGTGGTGATGAACAGCCCCATGGTGGCCACGAACGGCATGCCTTCAAAGCGGTTGCGAACCGAACGCCAGATCTGGAACGCGCACAGCAAGGTGATGGCTGGCAGAATCCAGATAATACCCAGATTCGAGAACCAGCGCTCCCAAACAAAGTTGTCAACGAAGGGCGTCCACACACTGATGATGCCAAACACCATCAGTACGGTGAACAACAGCGGCGTAGTAATGCGGTAAGCCCAGTCTTGCAGGCGACCTTCGGTTTTCAGGATCAGCCAGGTTGAGCCGAGCAAGGCATAGCCCGCCAAGGTGCCCAAACCGGTTAACACGGTAAAGGGCGTTAGCCAGTCCAGCGCGCCGCCAACGTACACGCCATCCACGGTGTTAAAACCCTGAATATAAGCGCCAACCACGGCCCCTTGAGCGAAAGTGGCAATGGTAGAGCCGCCCGCAAACGACCAGTTCCAAAGGTAGCGAGAGCTGCGCGCCTTGAACCGGAATTCAAAGGCAACGCCCCGGAAAATCAAACCCGCCAGCATCAAAAACACACCAATGTACATCGCCGGAAGAATGATGCTGTACACCATCGGAAACGCAGCCAGCAATCCGGCCCCGCCCAGCACCAGCCAGGTTTCATTGCCGTCCCAGACCGGTGCCACCGAATTCATCATGGTGTCCCGATCTTCTTCCGAAGGTGCAAAGGGAAACAAGATTCCGATGCCCAGATCAAAGCCGTCCATCAGGACGTACATGATAATTCCAAAACCGATAATAAATGCCCAGATGAGGGCTAAGTCGAACACTTCCATTATTGCTGCCCCCCTTCATTGGCGGTTTTCGCCGGATTTGCCGATTTCTCTTCCGAATCGTATTCAAACTGCACGTGTGCCGCCGATAGTGGGCGGGCAGGGCGGTCGGCTTCGTCTTCAGTATGACCGCCATCGCCTTCAAGCCCTACATACAGAACCCGCATCAGGTAGTACAAGCCGGCAGAGAAGATAGAGGCATACACCAACACGTAGCCAATCAGTGTAAACAGGGCCATGCCGCCGGTGAGTGACGGGGTAACTGATTCTGCTTGCGTCATCATGCCGTACACCAACCAGGGCGCACGGCCCGTTTCGGTTACGAACCAGCCTGTCAGTACCGCGAGAAACGGCGCAATACTCATGGCCCGCAGCCCTTGCAGGTACCAGCGTGTTTTATACAAGCGGCCGTCTTTGCGCAGCACCAAGCCAGTAATGGCAACCAGAATCATCAACATGCCAAGGCCGACCATCACCCGGAACGACCAGAACACAATGGCCACCGGCGGTTGCTCTTCAACGGGCACCTCATTCAAGCCAAGAATCTCACCATCGAAATCGTGGGTGAGAATCAAACTGGCAAGGCTGGGAATGCCAATCTCGAAATGGTTGGTCTGGTTTTCCTGATCAGGAATGGCGAACAGGAGAAGGGGCACATTGGTGGAGGTTTCCCAATGACCTTCCATCGCAGCTACCTTCATCGGCTGGTGTTCCAGCGTGTTCAAACCGTGGAAATCGCCCACAACTGCCTGAGCCGGCGCAATGAACAGCAGCAGCCACAAACACATGGAAAGGGCTTTTTTGTTCGCTTCGACTTCGCGGCCTTTAAGCAAGTACCAAGCACTCACACCGGCCACCACAAAACTGCCGGTCAAGAAAGAGGCCAGCACCATGTGCATCAAACGGAACTTAAAGGAAGGATTAAAAATGGCCTCGCCCCACGACAAAATGTGAAACGCGCCGTCTCTGAATTCGGTGCCGGCAGGCGTTTGCATCCAACTGTTAGCAGACAAAATCCAGAATGTAGAAATGAGCGTGCCGATGGCGACCATAATGGCGGAGAACAGATGCGCCCCGGGTGGCACCTTATCTCGCCCAAACAGCAGAACCCCCAGAAAAGCGGCTTCAAGGAAGAAGGCCGTGAGCACCTCATAACTGAGTATAGGCCCCAAGAAGTTGGCCGAAGCCTGCGCGAAGTTACTCCAGTTGGTACCAAACTGGAACGACATCACGATGCCCGACACCACGCCCATACCGAACACCACCGCAAACACCTTGGTCCAGAAGGCAGACAGGGTGATCCACACCGGATTCTTGGTTTTGTAGCCAAGCCCTTCAAGCAGTGCGATATAGGATGCAAGCCCGATAGTGAACACCGGGAAAATGGCGTGAAATGACACGACAAACGCGAACTGGATTCGCGATAGGATGAGGGGATCTAGCTCCATTGGAACCTCCAGCAATGACATGCTTACAAAAGGGCATAGCCCGCACAGCAACAGCCTGGTGCATTTTGTAATATTGTTATTACCAGCGGTTACGGTAATGCTAACGTGATCATACCAGAGAAACGCGAGACAATTTGTCGCACTCTTGACATATCACAACAACAAATCGAGCCAAATACGGTGAACCAATGAGTTTTTACGAAAACCGCATCCTCCCTCACATCATCGACAAAGCCTGCTCAATGGGGCAGGTGATGAAGCTTCGTAGCCAGGTGGTTCCCCGTGCCAAAGGCCGAGTTCTGGAGGTTGGCATGGGCTCTGGGATCAACCTCGAATTCTACGATCCCGACCGTGTAGACATGGTGTACGGCCTGGAACCATCTGAAGGCATGCGCCGTAAAGCCCAAGTAAACCTCAACCGCTCGTCTATCAAAGTAGAATGGTTGGACCTTCCTGGCGAGAAAATACCGCTAGAAGATCACTCTGTAGATACCATTCTGCTGACATTCACCCTGTGCACCATCCCGGATTGGCAAGCCGCTCTTAAACAAATGAAGCGGGTACTCAAGCCCGGTGGGGAGCTGCTGTTCCTGGAACACGGTGAATCTCCTGATCAAGGTACCTGCAAATGGCAGCACCGGATCACTCCGGGCTGGAAAAAACTTGCAGGAGGCTGCCACCTGAACCGCAACATCGCGGAGTTATTGAAGCAGGGCGGTTTCCAAATTCAGGAACTCGAGAACCTGTACATCCCTAAAGCGCCAAAAATAGCAGGCTACATCTACAAGGGTGTCGCCACGAACGCCTAAAATCACCAAAATTGTTCGCAAAATAAACAGCTTGGGCAGGAAGTTCAAGATCGGAATTGCGTTAGGCAACGGAGCCTTATACAATCTCGGCCTTCAGATTTTTCCCTCCGATGCCCGGATGGTGAAATTGGTAGACACAAGAGACTTAAAATCTCTCGGCCGTAAGGCCGTGCCGGTTCGATTCCGGCTCCGGGCACCATTAAAAACAATATCTTAGAATTTTTCTCCTGCCTTCTTTTAAGTGCATCTTGTTTCGTGTAGACGCTATGTAGACACCAACCGCTTCGTTGTGGCAGGCTCTATATGCCTATGGTTGCTCAGGGAAGTGAAAAGATGGAATTTATAGAAGCTCTTCAATCGCCGAAGATTAAAATCAAACATCCAACGCAACGAGGGTTCAAACTCGCCACTTGGAAAAAGCACGAGCTCGAATACGAATTCCATCAACGGCAATCTCAGGCAGCCCATTCGTTCGGAACTATTCTTTTCCAGACACTCGAATTGTTACGAGATTGGTTGACCGAACTTGATAGACGAAAACCCGCGTCACTGAATAACGGGGTATTGAGAAGGCATTTCGTGAGTTTGAGCAATCGACACAGAAAGGCCTTCGCTCAGCAAATGCAACAGCGTTTTGACGAATTTTCGGCATCGAATCAAACCGACGACGTCATAATAAATAACCTGTCAGGCCTACCTGGAGCCGCGATCGGGCCCGAGGATTCTAATAACGGCCATCTCACTATCACTGATAGTGCGCATCAAATGGTAGACAATTTCCGACTTATATTAGGCAGCCTGCTTGCACGTAGAAAAGTCGATAAATGTGAAGAAAGTTTTGAGCCACTCGACGAAATGGAATGGCTTCATTTTCAAGAAATGGGCTCTGCCCTATATGACTTGCTGGAATCTTATTGGCATTTAGTTGTATATGAGGAAAACATTCCCCTTTACGACACCTCAAAGAATCTTCTATTACTTAATCCAGTATTTAATGAACTTAATGTAGCAAAAACTGTTTCTTTGATGAGGATGGAAAATCATAGAGCAGCAGTTTCGGCGATTACAGGATCTTTTGTTAAAAACCGCCAAGCTTCAATGGATTACAAGTTCCCTATCGAGGCGGAAAAGTCCAAAGGTGTATCATATCGCGCAGTCCAGTTGAAAGATCAAGATTTCGAATTGCAGGGAATTTATGCTAGCGCCAAAAATGATATTGGTGACATCAAGGACTCTATTTCAGAGAGTGTTTGCTCAAAAGAGTCTTCTGAGCTTGGGTTTTCTCTAAGTGATGTTTTCGACGTATTCTTATCGTTGAGGATTTTTTCGGCATGGAAGTATGGAACGTTAAGTAACAATACGTCTTACTTCAAAAAAGGTGATTTGTCGAGATTTAATTTTGAAGTTGATATAGGAAAACTTGCACAGGTAGTTTCGACATGTGTTGGATTCCCGAAAAATAAGACCAAGAAAATTCTCGAATTTCTGCACTTCGATTTTGGTAGTGACTACGACTTATGGTCCAATCCATTCATCAAAAAGAATGACAGTAAGAGCTTCGTCCTTATTGCGCCTTTTATGGAGGCTGTTCTTAGTAGGAACGCAGAATTTTGGCTTCGCCAGTTAAATATATCTCTTAGTAATAAAGGTGATGGATTCGAGGAATACATAAGAAATAGAATTAATAAATCAATTGAGAATTCCCCACTTTCTGCGACAAGCTTCCAGGTGCCTGAAAAGATGATTAGGTTTTCTGGTCAGTTTGAGGAAATTGACTCGTTAGTTCTTATCGGCAACAGGGCGTTGGTAATCGAGATCAAGAATATTGTGGCAGTTGATAGCCCGGTTTCGTTTGGAACTGCTTCTAGGAGAATTAAGGAAGGAGTAGAGC
This sequence comes from Marinobacter litoralis, assembly GCF_003336705.1. GTDB lineage: Bacteria > Pseudomonadota > Gammaproteobacteria > Pseudomonadales > Oleiphilaceae > Marinobacter > Marinobacter litoralis. The sequence goes on from NZ_QMDL01000001.1 coordinate 1,060,128, forward strand.
AGGCCAAAAGAAAGAGTGAATTCATAAAAAATAACAGGCATGAATTTGTTTCTAGATATAATCTAGATATTGAGGCGGATGAACTTGAAACCGTACCGCTCGTTTTCGTAAGTAATTTTATTTGTGCTGGCTGCGTTATAGATGGGGTTTCCATCACAGACCAGTTAATTTTTGAGGCTTTTTTTATTAAGAAAGGACTAATTCCAATCCTTTCCCATGATGCTGGGACCTCAATTTCTCATAAAGTTGAGGTTGAGATTTACAAGTCTTCTTCAGATGCGCAGGACAAAATAGAGAAATACCTATCAAATCCGCCTCAGCTCCGCTTGATGAAGGATGCGCTTTTTTGTGCTTATTATGAATCTTCAATACAAATAATTCCTGGTTCAAAGGCCGTTCTGCGTCGGTTAGAAGTTAGTCAAGAGCATGAGTTAAATACTATTTTGAACACCGATTTCGGTTTTCCGCTTATAGTAAATAAGTAGATCATAGGCTTAGTGAATGAGTTTAGAGCTGATAAGTTGGCCTACTATCGCCGGCTCGATGCCGTACAGTTATTGACAGAACTCCAAGGTGGCGGATGAACCTCACCACTCAGCTTCTCCCAGGTATACGCGGTGTCCTCGGGCAATGCGGCGATTTCCGCTTCTGTAGGTTCCCGGACCTGGGTTAGTTGCTGAAGGCGATCCAGCCAGGAGGAACCGGGATTAATCTCGGACTCTGCCTTCTTCGGTCGCTTGATCTCCCATCGCAGCGTTCGCGTGATCCAATATCGGCCTTGAGCAAACAGGCCAAACAGCTTGCCTTTAGCCGGTTCGCCGTACTGATTAACTGGGCTATCCAGGTACTCGCCTGTATCCTGATCAAACTCTAGCCATTTTGCTGTTTTAATGGGCTGATCCGCTCGTTTGGCACACGGGCCATTCATCGCCTCGATAAAACCCGCCCAATCGCTTTTGTCCGCTGCTTGTCGGGCTTTCTCTACAACCTCGTCATCGGCATGATCCAAGCGACGTAACTCACGCCAGACGGTTACAGGTGGCCCGCCGAGTTGTTGAAACTGACGGATTCCATGGATACTGGCCCAGGCGCGGACACGTGCAGCAACATCTTTAGTCAGGTTGCCATACCAGTCTTCGGCATCCTCGCCGTTTTCCTGAAACTCGCCGTCGATGTTCTTGCAGATGTACTTAACGATGTAGCCGGTTGCTGACCCTCGGTCATAATCAATATCAACCGCCTCGAACCGGGCTTCTTGTGCTCCCGGTTCGTCGCCGTCTTCCTCCAAGGCATAGTCCCGCATGATTTCAACCATGCGCGCTTTGTGTTTGGGTTCAACGAACAGCATCAGGTGCCAATGCGGGGTTCCGTCATGGTGGGGTTCTACGATCCTTAACCCATAGGTTCGGATTTCGTCTCGGTCTAGCTGGGCTCGAATGCGCGCCCACACCGAATTCAAGTAACTCTGGGCTTCGCTGGGTGTCGATCCGTTATATTTGGGGTTCGGTTGACCACTTATTTTGACGGGGTGGTATTTGCTGGGTGTGGTTAAGGTCAGGAATACCCCAGCATCGCCCATGTCTTGGGCGATCTTCTCAAAGCCGGACGCACGAACGATTAGCTCTGATCGGCGAACATATGGATTGCTAACCGACAGCGCTGACAGTTCCGCGAGGGTGTATTCCTGGCACTGATCGTTAACCGCGATCATTTCTTCAAGCAGGGAACGGTTGCGGGTTAGCTGTTCCTGATGGAGTTTTAACCCCCAATCGGATACATAAACGCCCTTTTGCTTGGAAACGAGGCCATACTCACGGGCTACGTTGTCCAATACCCGTTTCTGTTCTTTCCGAATAAGGCGGCGCCACCACCTTTCACATTTTGTTCGTTCGATGCACCCTTTGTCCGTGTGGCTGTTTGGGAGGTTAAATGCGTAACGATCTAACAGTCTGGCGATGGCTCGCAGCGCTTCTTTCGTGTCTTTGATTCGCACGCTGGTTTCGCCGCAGGCTTTTGCCTTGGTTCTAGCAAAGTCCTTTAGCTCGGTATCGTCTATGGTGAACTTCAGATCCCGTCGTTGTAGTTTTGATTCCAGATCCTCCAAGGCCATTTCCAACGCAATGCACCCCCGATCCTGACCTATTAGGTACAGGTGGGGTTCGAGCTTAGGGAATACCCTAGGGAACCGTTTACGGAACCGGGTTACCGCTTGTCGGGTTTGGCGCGTGCCGATGGTGTATAACCGGCCCTTGGTTCGATAGAACGCAAATTGCCTTTGGTCTGAGGGTGTCATGCAACCCCCAGAACATAACGTGTACCTGCCCATAATAGGGCAGGGGTAGGGGCTGGTGAACCTGCTGATTGTTGGGGGTGTACCCTATAAGGTACAGGGAGGGTCGTTAACGAACTAACGGATGCTCGTTGTCCGTTAACGAACCTGTGAGGAAAAACTCTCCGTAACGGTCGGTTGACGGTAGTTCGATCCGTTAACGTTATGATCACCTCGGCCATTAGGCCACCTGAGAGGTTGAGTGACGTATCTGGCGCTCGATGTAACTCTCAAGATCCGATAGACGGTAACGAACTGCCCGGCTGCCAACTTTGACAAACGGGACTCGGGCACCGGCCCACCTATCTCTTTCAAGAAAGGCTTTGCTGACACCTAGAAGCTCCGCGGCTTCTTTAGTTGTGAAAAGTGCTTTGTTCATTGCGTGTCTCCAACAGAGTTTGTTGCTGTCGGAGACACATTGACGTTAAGCGGGGAAAGTAAATATTCCCGTCTGGTTCAGACGGGGAGTTTCTGACGCTAGACGGGGAGTTTTAGTTTTAGCTTGATCGGGGTCTGCCGCCTTTCTTGCTTCCCGCTGGTCTTGGATCTAGGTCCTTAATCCAATCCCTTAAGGTGTCGGGTTTCGTATAGTAACGCCCACCGCCAAAACGTCGGATTGCCTCATGCTTGCAGATATCGGCAATACTGAGGTTCGGGGACGCCTTCCAGAGTTCCTGGGCGATTTCCCGGCATAAAACGCGATGCTTTTGCTTGTCGGCAAGCTTGGACCAAAATTTGTCGATCTGGTCCTGTTTGATTCGCCCTGGCAGCATATCCTTTTCATCGTCACCGGTTTGGCCAGTCAGTTTGTTCTGATGCTCCTGACGCTCAATCTCGGTAAACCAGAAAGAAGGAAGTGGAAGCTTGAGGATTTCGCACAGGTCGCAAACACTGTTCTTGTTGATATGTACCCGCTCCAGCGTTTGTCGCTCAAAAATGCGGTTCTTAAAGCATTGAGGGAAATCTTTCGTTGCGGTCGCATGTCGCCTCAACCATCTCTCCGAGAACTCCTGATACCGTTCCCAGCGCTCATCGTCGGTCAAAGGGTTCTCTGGATCTTCATAAATCATCGAGACAGTGACGGTCTTGGGCTCTCCAGTTTTTTCATCGATCTCTTCGTGCGTTGTTTCTTCAGTGACGGATGATTCGAAATCAACGTAGTGTTCGAAATCGACAAGGGTTTTTTCATCCTTCAAGACGATTCCGTTCTCATTGCAAACCTGAATATCGTGCCGGTATTGCATTCGTGTAACCGTCCGGAGCATATCCTGAACAGGCAGGGGTAGAGCGCTCGGATCCGAATTATTTGGATCCTGATCGTACCACCGATGGGCGACTTCCCAGATGCTTAGGTGGTCAATGTCGGAATGCAGCATCGAATTGTCCTTGAGGTTCGAAGATGTTAGCAGCTTGGCTAGGTCCAAACTGAAGTTGAAGGTTGGAGTCACCGGCTCCTAAAAAACGTGATGGAAGTTGCGGCTTGCCCTCGTTCCCGGCGAATATCAAAGAGATCCGAGGTATGGAGCAGGTTTCGCCAACTGACGCATCCGTGTGCCTTGGGAGTAAGGTCAGGGTTTCGACTCTTAATAACTTCAATGGCGAGCGTCAGGTCCGTCCACCCGTCTTTACCAAGCGTGGATTCTGCGCGCTTCAATTCCTCGACGACACGGGCGCTGGGCCAGTCAATATTTTCTCCGGGGATAAAACCTAACTTGATCCATGCATCGAACTGCGGCGAGAGGAGGAAACCCTTCAGCGCGGACATACCTCTTACCCTCGCTTGGTCCCAACTTTGGAGCCGTTCCATATGAGACTTGAGCATTTGTCGCACGGTTTCAAGGTGGTCGATAGCCTGCAGACAGGAATCTTGATCGTCCAAAGGAAAGCGCTGAAGGAAATGATGCACCAGCTCATTTCTCGTTTCGACCAGGTAGGTCAAATCATCAAGTAACGTCTGATAGTCGTCTTCGCCTGCGACAATGCTATATGTTGTCTTAAAATGAACTGCATCCGTCGGAAGTGCCGAATCGTCTATTTCCGATTCCGACTCATTGCCAGTCTCGGACGATATATGACTACCGGTAAAGTCGCTTATCAACTGACCAAGGGTCTTAGTGCTGTAATGGGATTGTCGCTTATGGAGATTTGTTTGCCAGGTCTTGGGGGTACCTTCCATCTCCAACACTGAAAGAAACCCTTTCATTCCAAGTTCGTATTTTTGCAGGTTCAGCACACACCGGCCTAGCGTCTCGAAGACTTGCGTTCTGAGTTCTTCAGTTGTTTTGTCGCACTCATCAGACATAATGTCTTCTCGCCTTCCGTTGGTTGTATCTCTATCCGTTTGGTCCGAGTTCATCAGGGAGCTGCGACTACGAATTTAGGATTGAGTATGATCGTCCAATTTGAACTGAGCTTCAAAAAAGTCCGTTATTTTTTGCATGGGTCCTCGTAGACGTTCGACATCGAAGATGATGTAGCCATCTGTGACATCGTTCGGGTCTTTGTGGTTCATGAGCCGTTTGAGGGCGTATGCCGGAATATCGAGCCGTTCGGCGGCCGTAATAAAGGTGCGCCGTAAATCGTGCATAGTGAACGTCACACCCGAAAGTTCGCACACACGCTTGATCGCGGTGCGGGGCTCTGAGAGGTGTCCACGCTCTGCGTCGCTGGGAAACACAAAAGGGCTCTCCTGGACTTCATGACGGCGCTTTAAAAGCGCTTCGATAGCGTCACTGAAAGGCAGGCGATGGACCCGCCCGTTCTTGGTATCGGTAATAGTCAGAGTCTTTTCTTTGAAGTCCACCTGGTCCCAAGTCAGGGTTGCCGCCTCGGTGCGACGGAGGCCGGTGAGCAGCGCCAAATGCAGGTAATCCCGCGTGGTTTGCGTGTTCAACTGCATCGTTGCGTCGTGCCAGGCTTTGAGCTGGTGATCTTTGATGAGGCTCTGGCGCCGTTCGACCTTGTACCAGGCGCGTTGGTGGCTCAGGACATCGACCGGGTTCGCGACCAGAAAGGGTTTACCGGAAGCATCCTGGTAACGTTGCAGAGCATGATTGAATACCGCACGTAGAATCCGCATCCCGTTGTCGGCCCGCGCCGGGCTGCGTTGACCGTATTCCGCATGGCGACTCAGCACCATATCTCGGCTGATATCCTTGAGCGCCTTGCTCTGCCAGTCTTTGAACATCTCACGCATGGAGCGTTGATAGTCGTTCAGAGTGTTGGGCTTGAGATTCTTTCGTGTCGCGAGGTAGTCCTGAAAGGCATCTTGTAAAGTGATCCGTTGGACACGCTGCTCCTGAGCTTCTCGAATCGGGTTCACGCCGGTGGCCACTTTGCCTAGAAATTTCATGGCCTCTTTCTTGGCCTGTTCGACAGTGAGGTTACCGTAGCGGCCTAGAGTGATACGTTTGACCTTCCCGTCCACACGTTTCTCAACGATAAAGGATTTAACGCCACCACTCGTCACTCTTAGACCAAATCCCGGAATTGCTGTGTCGCGGTAGAACGCCTGACGGCCCTTACCATCAGGCATTGCTAAGGGAATATCGACTTTATCGACAAAGCTTTTGGTGATTCTCATGTCGCGCCTCAGTAGTCAGCTTTATCCGGGAATACCTTCCGGACGCCACCTCTAGGATTCTCTTGATCTCCGTCGCGGCGGGGAATCAAGTGCACGTGAGCGTGAAACACCGACTGGCCCGCGCTGGCTCCGGCGTTGGTGCCCATATTAAAGCCAGTGATGTTGGCGTCTTCCGCCATTAGGGCTTCTCGCTGATCCCGGAGTAGGTGGTTGATGCCGTTCAGCTCGGCGGGGTTCAAATCAAAATAGGTTTCGGCGTGCCGTTTAGGGATCGCGAGGCAGTGCCCCTGCGATACCGGGAAGTTATCTTTCAATAGCAGCGCCAATTCGTTCTCAGCTAGCACCTCAATTTGATTCCCGGCAGGATCGCAGAACAAACAGTCCGGCTGCCGGTGGGCGTATTGCTCTGGCCACTGGCGGAAATCGGTGTCGTCCCGGTCCCGTTTCATGGCGTTGCAGGAGTAACAGAGCGCCTGAAGGTTGTGTGGGACGTTGGTGCCGCCGTGATTCACGGGAATGATGTGATCCACTTCCAGGGCTTTATCCGATGCCGGGATACCGCAGAGCTGACACCGAAATTCCGCCGCCTTAAGGGTGTCGTAACGTAAAGAGCCGGGGATCTCGTCGCGGGAATGATCTCGATGAGCAAAGATTGCCGCTTTACCTCGTTTTTCGACGTATTCAGCGAGCCTAATCTCGCACTGGAGCTGAAGTCTCTTGCGTTCGGACGGGGAGAGCTCGTCATACCCTCTGAGGAAAAATCGATTGGAGCCTTTTGGTCCCTTCTCTATCACACCGTGTTTGGCGAGCACCTGGCCCGGCATCTTTTTCACAATGTCTCTGTAATATCGAAGCTGGGAGTCATCGTGTAACAAGATCGACTCGGCAATGTCTTCGGCAGAGGCTTCGCCTTGATGTTCGAGCAAGTACGCGAGCATCACCGGCTGGTAGATGTGTGACATCGACATACCCGAGTCGATGAAGGATTGGAGACGGTCAAACGTCGTTTTAACGTGATCCACTAGCAGTTCCCTCTGAGTCTCTTGCGTCTTCATGTAGACGCCATGTAGACAAAATCGATCAAATTCTAGCGGATCTCTTCAAACAACCGCAAACATAAGTTTTCAAGGATACCGATTAAGTGGTTGTTTTTAAATTGATAATAAGGTTTATTCAAATTTGTTCAAAGAAGGGCGCTAATAACTTAAAATCTCTCGACCTCACGGTCGTGCCGGTTCGATTCCGGCTCCGGGCACCATTTAAATCAACGAGTTAGCCGATTCCCTCCTAGGTTAACCGTCTTCGTTCTCGCTAATCAGACCTAATGTAGACCGCTTCGGCTGTGTTTTCTTACGGAACCTACGCCTGCGTTTTAAAGCCCCATCTTAAGTAACCTGTTTTATCCATGTCGCCCAATGATTCCCTAATGAAATCTTGCCTCCCCCTCGGCATCGCCAATTCGTAGCCGCGCTGAAGCGCAACCAGTCATTATTGAATGAGCAAAAATGAGAGGTCACGCGATTACTTGTTGCCAAAACTGCAATAAACTAAGCTATTGTTTAGGTTGGTAAATTGAATGCCCGAAAGGAAAGGGTGGTGCGGAGTTATGTAGAACGCACTTTTTTGCAATATCGTGGAACGCGGTCTAATTGCTGTTATACAGACTATGGAGAGTCACATTTGAAGCTAACCAATGTAGTCCCGTGGGGCCGGTCTTTTGAAGAGTATCAGGCGATGTTCGGATTGTCCGAGGATGACCTGAACAAGCGTATCCTTGGTTGCGGTGATGGCCCAGCAAGCTTCAATGTAGAGGCAACAGACCGCGGCTGCCAAGTCACTTCCTGTGATCCGGTTTACCAGTTTCAAGTCAACGAAATACGTCGCCGGATTGATGAAGTGTACCCGGAAATCATGACTAAGATGCGACAGGACGCAGACAAGTATATTTGGGAGTCACTGAGTAGCGTCGAGCAACTTGGCGAGATCCGTATGAATGCCATGTCGAGATTCCTGGCCGACTTTGAGGCGGGTTTTCAGCAAGGGCGGTATCTATCGGCGTCTTTGCCGAAGCTGCCGTTTTCCGATTCCGAGTTCGATTTGGCACTCTGCTCCCACTATCTTTTCCTCTACAGTGACCATGTGGATGGGGCAACTCACCTCGCATCAGTGCGGGAGCTATGCAGAGTGGCGGCCGAAGTCCGTGTCTTTCCTGTTGTGTCCTTAGACGGAGAGGTCTCGAAATATTTAGATCAGGTATTGACCGCATTATCTGCCGATGGAATGGATGTCTCATTGCAGCCTGTTAGTTACCGGTTTCAAAAGGGTGCTACTGAGATGTTGGTGGCAAAGTCCGTATAACCAGAGGCTGTTCGCGGAAGGGCCTACGCTATGCTCCGGCACGCCGCAAAGCCAAGCGTTAAAATGAAAACACAGGAGGTCACATGCAACGGATCGCATCGCAAACTACTCTGCTTTTTTTATCTTTGATCCCCATTATTGCCCTTGCCGAAAACTCGGCTCCTGAGGACTATCTCGCAAATCAACAGCTGGTATTGGAGGTTAGGTACTGTGAGTGCCTCGCCACCAAAACCGATGGCGCACCCTCCGACCTGCTGCCAAGTTTTCTCAGGGAGTCCAGTCTCTTAAAGGTTAGTGTGTCGAGCAAGGATGATGGCTTTGCTTCTTCAAGCGAGTTGGCCATAGGTTACAAACTCAAGCCAGTTGCAGGCTCGCCCGACCAATTTCAATTCAACTATGCTGGCAATCACTCTACGAGTAATGGGAACAGTGCTGCCAACGGCGAGTTGCTGTTGGTTCAGGGTCAGTGGGTAAATCTTTTCGGCTCACAGAATGAGACCCAAACTGGATCGCATCACAGTAACGTTGCGGTGCGCCTGGTTAAGCCCGGTGGACCCTGATGGCAGGTTTTAACAAGTCGATTAAGTTCGTTCCGGCCGTTGACCTCCACCGGACGTTCCTGTCGGGCCACCGCTTATCTTCGCGTTGCATCAGATTGACACCTGATACGTTACAGGGTACGCTCAGGAAATGATACGAAGCTTCAAACACAAGGGCTTGGCCAAATTTTTCAAGTCCGGCAGCACCACAGGAATTCAGGCCGCCCACGCAAAAAGGCTTCGGCTTATTCTCGGTAGATTGAACGCAGCATCGGATGCCAAAGATATGGACTTGCCCGGTCTTCGATTGCACGAACTCTCCGGCAATCGCGTTGGTATATGGTCAGTCACTGTTAGCGGTAACTGGCGATTGACCTTCCGATTTGAAGATGGAGATGCCGAGATTGTGAACTATGAAGATTATCACTGAGGTACAGCGAATGTTGATGCATAACCCCCCACACCCTGGTGAAGTATTGCGAGAACTTTGTCTTGAGCCACTCGGCATCTCTGTCACGGCGGCTGCAGAAGCTTTGGGCGTTAGCCGCAAGACTTTGAGTGCCGTGCTGAACGGCAAGGCCGGTATCAGTCCCGAGATGGCTATCCGGCTCTCTATCGCTTTTGATACCTCTGCAGAGAGCTGGCTGAACCAACAGTCCCAATATGAGCTCTGGCATGCCGAACAACATCGCAAAGAGCTCAACGTGAAAAGGCTTGTTGCGGCTTAAGGCAGCACATAACCAGTGCAGGCACGGCGACACCCACTATATTGCGCCTTCGGCTCCATTCCGTAGGCGCGCATGCTGAAAGCGTTAATTGCCAAGGAGAGGTATGACTATCAGTTTCAAGGTGAATCACCCCATTACCACCGATCAATTCATCGGTTTGCTGGAAAGTTCGACCCTCGGGGAGCGTCGGCCAACCCATGACCGAGCATGTATGGAGGGGATGGTTTCCAACTCCAATCTCGTCGTAAGCGCATGGGATGGTGATTTGTTGGTGGGCATCGCTCGCTGCGTTACGGATTTTCACTATGCCTGCTACCTGTCAGATTTGGCGGTTCATCAGAGCTACCAAAGATCAGGAATAGGCAAACGATTACAGTCATTGACCCAGGATCAACTCGGGCCGCTCTGCAAATTGATACTCATCGCAGTACCAGCAGCTAATTCGTACTATGGTCAGCTTGGATACTCGCACAATGATCGCTGCTGGGTTTTGGATGCGGGAGTGACCATTGGCAATTAGTCTTCGCGCTTGGTTAAGTAACTCGTCTAATCAGTGCTACGCTCTTTGTAGGAACTGTTTTTACGCTCCAGGAAGCAACGGTTTACCCCGGTTCCCTAAAAGAAATTGGAGTCCAAGATGACCAGCAACTTAATCAAGAACATGCTCGATGATTGGGACCGACGTTCGAACCAGGTCCAAGAGCAGGTAAGTACCGAGGTTGTTCTCAATAAGGTGGACCTGATCAAGATAGAAGCGCTTGCTGAAACTTATGATTTACCGGCCAATGATTTACTGGCCAATCTTATCAGCACCACCTTGTTGGGGATTGAAGAACAAATGCCCTACGTGCCTGGCGACAAAGTGATCCGGGTAGAAGAGGGTGAACCCATATACGAAGACGTTGGGCGCACGCCTAAATACATGGCAGCCAAAGCCAGATTGGAGAAAAAGGCACAAAAGTAGCGCCGTTTATTTCACGGGGGCAGGGTCAGCTTCCAAGCTCTGATCGGCTGAAGCCGATACAACAACGCGGTTCCGGCCCTGTTTTTTGGCCTCATAAAGCGCATTATCGGCACGATGCAGCACCGCACTCCACTCGCTGTCGCCAATGCAGTATTGGGCCACGCCAAAACTCGCTGATATCGCCAGGTTAATATCACGGCCAAGTGCTATCTGGGTTGCCGCCGTTTTCGCTCTGAGTTGCTCGGCAACGAGCCTTCCTTGCTCGGTGTTGTTGTTTGGTAGCAGCAACACAAATTCTTCTCCGCCAAATCGAGCAACTACATCATGCTGGCGCACACGATCTTTCAGGATATCGGCGAAGTGTCTCAGAACCTGGTCACCTATATGATGGCCGTACTGATCGTTTACTTTCTTGAAGTGATCCAAGTCGCACATGATGATGGTGAACGCGCTGCCCGAACGCAGTGATCGGCTGAACTCGATTTCACAGGCTTCGTCGAATGCCCGTCGGTTGTACGTCCCCGTTAATGGGTCGATGCGGGCGATTTCTGACAGTTCTTTTTGCAACTCATCGGAAGCCATCCAGATCGTGGCAAACGACGATGAAATCACCACAAATTCACCGGCGAGTACCGCCAAAGAACTGAGTAAGCCGGCATTCATGAAGTCATCCGGCGGAATGTCATAAAACGACCAAATCACACGGAAGATAAAAAAGGCAGCCACCGTCAGAAACATGGCAATAAGCATTCTTGCGACCGAACGGCTTCGGGTTTCAGGCTGCTGTAATAACCCGCAGGCACCGATAAAAGAAGCGATAGCAAAAGTGGCTGAGAATGCTTGAATGCGCATGCTGACATCGGGAGCGTGGAAAGTATAGAAATACAAAACCGGTGCAAGAAGCACCAAAAGGGCAGGGCTTAGCCAACGCTCAAAGCGCAGTGAGATACCCAGAAACCGGAACAGTCCCCGGTAGATCAGGATTACGCCCATAATGATTGCCAGGTTGGAAATCACAACGGAGGCAAAATCATGAATGAAATGGCGTAGGCCGAGTAGCACGCAACCGCCACCGATCAGAAAATAACCGGCACCGATCGTTTTAATACCGGAGAATTTGGCATGCTCTCTGGCGTAAGCGAACATGCCGAGCCCGAACACAATACTAAACAGCATTAAGGTCAGGCTGAGGGTGCGAAAATCAAGCTGGATTGACATGGGCTTTCCTGTGAAGGTACGGCAGCAGCGTCCAGCGCCCCTAAAAGACTTTATTGTATGATTTAACTACACTCTTTGCAGCCGATAATTGCCTGCGCCTCAATTGCCGTTTTGGCACGTTTCTTTGTTTTTCTCTGTGTCTTTTTTCTTCTTACCCTTTTCCTGACCTTCCGGCTTGGGCCAGTTCGCCTTCTTCTTTTCGCACTCTACAATGCCGCTGCTGCTTAACCGCAGGCTCCAGCGTTGGGCCGCCGGGTGTTCTTGGCCGGTCTGGGAATACACCAGAAGCAGGTCGTAGTCGTGTTGTTTCTCGATGGGGTGCGCTTTGATTTCAGAGGTAAAGTCGCCTTTTTCACTCCAGGTATACAGCTTGTTGTTGGTGGGCTGAATCATTTCGCACAGGGCTTCACAATCCAGACTCAGGCGCTCCTGAAGATGGCTTTTCTCCAGTGCCGAATGATCAAAGTAAGTCACTGAGCGGTAGCACACGATTTGCTGGGCTTCGTTTGTTACCCATTTTCCAGAGCTTTCTTTCACCTGCTTGGGAAGGTCTGAGCGCTTTCGGTAATCCAGCCACACGCGTTTACCCGCGAACGGTTTGTTGGTGTAGGGCGTTAGCAGGCGGATTTTCCAACGAGGTTTGCCCTTACGTAACCAGCGGGTGATCGCGGTGATCATGTCATCGCGCAACAAGTCCCTTGCGGCGTAGATCAGTGCGATGCCGAATAACAAACTCAGTGACAACTGTTCGCTGATGGTACGGGTGTTGAACAGTATGTAAGTGAACAGCGCCATAATCAGCGTGGTAGACACAGCCTTAACCAGTTTTCGTGTTCCCTCGCCAAGCTCGATTACTTTTGGTCTGAGTAGCACTGGATACTCAAGCAGTCGGTGATAAAGGCCCATTCGGTTCCATACCCGTGTGGCGTTGCCTTTAAAGCTGCTCTGGTATTCGTGCTCTTGGCGGTGCTGGTACTCCCGCTCCAGAAATTCGATGATCGAGTTGCGAACCTCTTCCCCCAGCTCGTCAAATCCTTCCATCGCCAGACATTCCAGCAGGAATTGCTCGGTATGCCACGAGTAATAAATGTCGGCCAATCGGTAGTAGCGCTGCTGGCTGCTTTTGGCCGGGGAGGAGTTGCGTAAACGCTGGGCAAAATTGCGGCTTAGGCGTAGGGCCCGGTTGATCAGATCAACGCTCAGGCCAGAGTTGTCGATTTGCTGCCGCAGACGCTCCATGGAGGCGCGGTACTGAAACAGCCAAGAGCCAAAGGTAATTTCGTAGTGGGGCGAGAGCAGGGCGAAAGCCTGGTTGGATTTGCCGATACGGTCCTGCTCGGGCAGGCCAAGCAAACTGAACCGATGCTCGATCGAGGTAAACAAAAACTGCTGCTCTGATAGCGTCCAGGCGGTCAGGCTGTCTTCGTGCGGGGTGAACAGGTACAGGTCTACCTGGTAGCGCCCCGGCTCTGATACCGTGCGAGTCAGCTGAAGGCGATGATTACCTTTGCGTTTCAGTAAAAACACACTGCTCCCTTAAACAACGGATACACATGGAAGTGCCGCTCGATGCGCTCAAGCGATTTAACGCCTGAACGCTGTTATAAGGAGAGTATCGGAAAAGTCTGCAATAGCGCCAGTAGGCCAAAGTATTGGCGTTAGTTCAAAGGCCTATGGGCAATATCTCCTTCTTTACCTTTTAGCATGTAATCAAAATAAAATGGAGGTAGAACGCGCTTTTTCACTTGCCAGTAGAAGCGGGATTCTTTGAATGGGCTCAGCGGCAACGTGGGTGTTACTTTGCCTCCGTATACAAATTCCGCCAGCATCACCTTGCCGTAACCGGTTACCACCGGGCAGGACGTGTAGCCATCGTACTGCGCTTTAAGTTTTTCACCCTTAATGAAGGAAAGAACGTTGGCTGCCGCAACGGGTGATTGTTTGCGCACTGCTGCTGCGGTCTTGGATGTGGGTAATGAGCTGGCATCTCCCAGACTGAAAACGTTGGCGAAGCGCACGTGTTGAAGGGTGTACTGATCAACATCAACCCATCCGGCATCGTTCGCGAGAGGACTGCCTTGCAGGAAGTCCGGCGCGCATTGAGGCGGCGTTACATGCAGCAGGTCGAAGGTTTCTTTTACATCCGTAATCTCGCCCTGGCTATTGGTAAACCGGAAGAGGGCTTCTTTCTTTTCGCCATCAATGGCAATCAAGTTGTGATTCATCAAGAGGCCGATGTTATGGCGTTTCGCTACTTGGGTTAATGGAGGCACGAAATCAGGTACGCTGAACAGGGCTCCAGCTGCTGCATAGAACTTCAGTTCGCAAGCGTTTCCCAATCCCTTCTTATTGAAATGGTCCGCTGCCAGGTATGCAATTTTCTGTGGTGCACCTGCACATTTAATCGGTGCCGGTGCTTGAGTGAATAGGGCCTTGCCACCACTAAATTCCTGAATGCATTTCCATGTGTATTCCGCCAGCGACGGATCGTAATTACTGCAAACGCCATTTCTACCGAGCGTTTCCCGTAGCCCTTCAACTGCATCCCAATTGAGCTTTAGGCCCGGCGTAACCACCAATACGTCATAACCTAGTACTCGGCCATCGCTGAGTGTTAAGGCATTACTGTCTGGCTGAATGCTTTCAACGGATGCACGCACCCAACGCGCTTTTTCCGGCAAGGTTTGGGCCTGGGGACGTGCGGCTTTCGATAGGGCATATGCACCACCGCCGACCAGAGTGAACGCAGGCTGATAGTAATGAATGTCGTTGGGTTCAATGATGGCAACCTCGAGTTGAGGGTTTTGCCGGAGTAGGGAGGCGGCCACGCTGGTGCCGGCAGCGCCAGCTCCAACGACGACGATTTGGTGATGGTGGGAATGCGCCATGAAGCGAGAGTCTCCTGAGATGTTATGTCGAAAAGTTTTTAAAGATTATGTGGCTAAAACCAAAAAATCGCAGATGATCGAGATCAACTGCACAGTATCGTTTTCGAATATCCATAAACATCAATAAATTCAATATATTGAGCTGTATATCGATTTTGTAGATTGGATGCACAAAAATAATCTGATTTAAGAGGGTTGTATTTTTTTTCTACAGTGCCGACGACATTTTCAACAGCTTCGTTCAATTCCGGGGCCCCTTCACGACATGTACTGGCGGTGCTATATGACAACAGATTTCAGTACGTCCCCTTTCTCTGGGGAACAACAGCAGCGGCTTAGCCAATTATTGGCTGAGCTTCGAACCGATCAGATCTATTGGCTGGCGGGTTATCTTTCAGCTTATTGCGCAACCCCCTCTGAGCGAGGGGCAGTGCCAAGTGCGCCTGAACAGACAACTAGCAAGCCTGAACTGACCATCTTGTTTGGTTCACAAACAGGCAATGCAGAGGGCATTGCTGAGCAGTTAGCGGCTCAAGCCAACGATCAAGGCATTGTCGCTAAGGTTGTTGATCTTGCGGACTACAAGCCAAAACAAATTAAGCAGGAACAATGGCTCGCGTTAGTGACCTCTACTCATGGTGAGGGTGAGCCGCCCGATAACACCTTAGATTTCCATGAATACGTGATGGGCAAAAAAGCACCCAAGCTGGATTCTCTCAAGTTCAGCGTGTTGGCTTTGGGTGATTCAAGCTATGAATTTTTTTGTGAAACCGGCAAACAGCTTGATCAGCGTTTTTCGGAGCTTGGAGGAACAGCAATCACGGAACGTGTGGATTGTGACGTTGATTATGAAGAGCTTGCGGAGCAATGGATCAGCAAGCTTCTGCATACCATTTCAGAGCAATCTGGTAGCTCGGGCCCGACTGTGAGCGGCCTTAGCTCCTCCGCTGCAACGGCCACCGAAAGTACTTACAACCGAAAGAATCCGTTTAAGGCTACGGTACTGACGAACCAGCTGTTAAATGGCCGAGGTTCAAGCAAAGAGGTGCGCCATATTGAATTCTCGCTTGAGGGTTCTGGTCTTCATTACAAACCCGGCGACGCGCTTGCGGTGTGTCCTGAGAATCCCCCAGAGCTGGTATCTGAATTGATACGGGCTCTGGGCTTTGATCCGAATGGTCGGGTGAATCTCGCGGATGATGAACATAGCCTTCAAGATGCGCTGACACACTACCGTGAAATCACCTTGTTGACCCCGCCATTGCTGAAACAATGGGCCGAATTAGCCGATAGCGATGAATTGTGCGCGTTGGTCAGTGATACCGCAGAGCTTCGCAGATGGTCTGAAGGGCGCGACCTTCTTGATCTGATTAGACAGTGGCCGGCTCAGAAGTTAACCGCTCAGCAGTTGGTTGATTCATTGCGCAAGCTTCCCCCCCGGTTGTATTCGATCAGTTCAAGCCAAGCGGCTGATGAAGACGAAGTGCATATCACGGTAGCGGCGGTTCGTTATAGCAGCCATGGCCGGGATCGGGCTGGCGTGGCGTCAACCTGGTTAGCTGACCGTTTAGAAGAAGGTGCCGAGGTTCCTGTTTATATAGATTCCAACAAAACCTTCGCGTTACCGGATAACGACGAAACACCCGTCATCATGATTGGCCCCGGTACGGGTGTAGCGCCTTTCCGTGCCTTCATGCAGGAACGGGAAGAGCGGGATGCAACCGGAGACAACTGGCTCCTGTTTGGTGATCGAAGTTTCCGTTCGGACTTCCTATACCAAACTGAATGGCTGAAGTGGCGCGAGTCAGGCTTGCTTTCAAAACTGGATGTTGCCTTCTCCCGTGATCAACAAGAGAAGCGGTATGTGCAGCATTGCTTGGTGGAGCAAGGAGCCGATGTGTGGGCGTGGCTAAACCGGGGAGCAGCTATATACGTGTGCGGTGATGCAGACAAGATGGCACCCGACGTGCACCAGACATTGCTAAGCATTGTTAGCGAACACGGCAATATGACGGCAGAACAAGCGGAAGATTTTCTTCGCCAGATGAACCGCGACAAACGTTACCAACGGGATGTGTACTGATGACCGAGAAACTACCAGAAGCGGAAGTGATCAAACGCGAAAGTGACTATCTGCGGGGAACCATACTTGAAGGCTTAGCCGATAAGGCAACAGGAGCCTTGCCCGAAGACGATACAAAACTCACGAAATTCCACGGTAGCTACCAGCAGGACGACCGGGATCTTCGAGACGAACGTCGCCGACAGAAACTGGAACCTTTGTACCAGTTTATGGTTCGGTTGCGGTTGCCCGGCGGGGTGTTATCGAGCCAACAGTGGTTGGGCCTGGACAAGATCGCCGATGAATGCGCCAATTCTACGCTGAGGCTAACGACCCGGCAGACGTTCCAGTTCCACGGCATTTTCAAAGAAAAAATGCAGTCGTTCATGCGGATGGTGAGCCACCTTGGGCTGGACACACGGGGAGCGTGCGGCGACGTAAACCGAAATGTAATCAGCAATGTTAATCCACAGCTCTCGCACTTGCATCAGGAAGTCCATGATTTGTCCCTGGCGATCAGCGACCGTCTACGCTGGCGTTCGGGTGCCTATGGTGAAGTGTGGTTGGGCGAAGAACGAGTGGCGGAGTTGGGCCAGGAGGAAGAACCCTTTTACGGCCACAAATACCTGCCTCGTAAATTCAAAATTGCACTGGCGATTCCACCGGAGAACGACTGCGATGTATTCGCTAACGACATTGGCCTAATAGCCATCATTCACGAAGGGCGTATCCTTGGTTTTAACGTTGTAGTGGGCGGCGGCATGGGGCTGACCTATGGCGATCCGGCTACCTACCCACGCCTGGCGACGATGGCAGGGTATGTACCGAAGGAAAAAATTGTCGATGCGTGTGAAGCCATCTGCGCAATCCAACGAGATTACGGCTGCCGTACCAACCGTGCCCATGCGCGATTCAAGTACACCGTCGATGATCATGGGATGGATTGGTTCCAAGAGCGTTTCACCGAGTACCATGGCACGTCATTCGAACGCCCACGGAGCTTTAGTCTGACGAGTAACGGCGACCGATTTGGATGGGTCGAAGGCGAGGGTGATTTACACCATCTTACTTTGCTGATTCCTACAGGCCGTGTGGCGGACACCGAAGAGGGCGGCCAGATACGGACCGGGCTTCGAAAAATTGCTGAAGTTCACGACGGCAACTTCCGAATCACCTGTAATCAAAACCTGGTGATTGCGGGCGTATCTTCGGAACAGCGGCCGAAAATCAACGCTATTGTCGAAGAGTATGGGTTGGATGCCGGTAATCGAAGCACTCCGCTGCGCCAGCATTCGATGGCCTGTGTTGCGTTCCCCACGTGTGGGCTGGCAATGGCCGAATCCGAGCGGTTCTTGCCGGGATTTGTCGGGCAGATCGAACAATTGATGAGTGAGGAAGGGCTGGAGCCTGATGCCATCAATGTTCGTATTACCGGCTGCCCGAATGGCTGTGCCAGGCCGTACCTGGGCGAGATTGGCCTAACGGGCAAAGCTCTGGGCAAGTACAACCTGTATTTGGGCGCTGATTTTTCGGGCCAACGGATGAACCGTTTGTACCGTGAAAACATCGACGTAGAGACGATACTGGCTGAGCTGCGCCCGCTTTTGCGCGATTACCGTGAGAAGAGGCTAGAGAATGAGTATTTCGGGGATTTTCTGGTGCGCACAGGTGTAGTGGAAGCTGAAAGAACACCAGCTATGCTTCACCAAGCGATTAAATGAGGCCTTACCACTTCGGCGGTTAAATCGGTTGCTTAAGTCGGTAGAGGCGATGTGAAACGAAAGGTGATTAATGACTAATTTGCTGACACAAGTAACCAATGATGAGGGCATAACCACTCTTACATTGAATCAACCGGAACGGCGAAACAGCCTTTCTCTGGACATGCTGCGCGCCTTGGGCGATGCCCTTTCGGATGTGGCCGCGAATGATGCGTCGAGGGTTGTCGTTTTATCGGCGGCCGGGCATGTATTCTGTGCTGGCCACGATCTGAAAGAAATTCGCGGGCAATTTGGCAGCTATGCGTTCCAAAAAGAGCTGTTTGAAAAGTGCAGCGAGGTCATGCAGCAAATCGTTCATCTGCCCCAACCGGTCATCGCACGCGTTGCCGGGGTGGCCACCGCAGCCGGTTGCCAATTGGTGGCCAGCTGTGATTTGGCCGTGGCAGAAAACGGTGCGCGGTTCGCAACACCGGGTGTGAATATCGGATTATTCTGTTCCACGCCGATGGTTGCGTTGTCGCGCAACGTTTCGCGCAAGCATGCAATGGAGATGCTGCTGACAGGCGATATGATTGACGCAGAACGGGCCGAGAAAATTGGGCTGGTGAACCGAGTTGTGGCGCCGGAGTTGCTGGATGAAACGGTATACACCATAGCTGCGACCATTGCGGGAAAGTCCGCTCACACTTTGAACGTGGGCAAAACAGCGTTCTACCGTCAATTGGAAATGCCGCTCGATGAAGCCTACCACTACACCGCAGACGTGATGGCAAGCAATGTGGTGTCACACGATGCCAAAGAAGGTATTTCTGCGTTTCTGGATAAGCGCCAGCCCGAGTGGCGCCACAAATAATCAGGGTGGGCAGGCGCTTTCTAATGGCCAGATGAAGCGGTCACCCTCATCAATGCCGTGAGCTTTGAAGTAACCGGCATTCATTTCCACGGCGCTGCGAAACGGCTTGCCCGCGGGGTAAATGGGGCAATCTGAAGCACGAGACGACGTGCACGGTAGCATGTGCCGGATGCTGACAATCACGCCGCTCTCATCGAGAAATGCGATGTCGAGCGGTATCAGGGTTTTATACATCCAGAAGCCGTACCGGGCGGGGCGCTGTTCCTGGTATTCGAATACCATACCTGCGTTTTCGGCTAAGTCACGCCGGCCCATCAGCCCCGTCTTGCGGTCTTCCGACTCTGTGGCAACTTCGACCGTTACCGCATGCCCCTCGTTATTACTCACAAAGCAGGCCTGTACCTGCGGCAGTGTAACGGGGGTGTCGGTTTTGCCGGCTTCGGCAGCGCCGCAGCCGGTCAATGCCAGTGTGCAGGCAGGAATTAGAGCTTTAAGAGCTTTCATGAACGCAAACGATAGCCGGTTTTAAAGATCCACCAGATGGTGGTTAGACAGATGGTCAGGAACATCAGTGTCATACCCACGCTCACGCCTATATGAACATCTGACACGCCGTAGAAGGCCCAGCGGAAGCCGCTGATCAGGTACACCACGGGGTTGAACAAACTGATGGTTTGCCAGATTTCAGGGAGCATATCGATGGAGTAGAAAGTGCCGCCCAGGAACACGAGGGGGGTCACGATCATCATGGGCACGATTTGCAGTTTCTCGAAACCGTCTGCCCATATACCGATGATAAACCCGAACAAACTGAAGGTAACCGCGGTGAGTGTCAGGAATGCCACCATCCAGAACGGGTGGAGCACTGAGTAATCAACAAACAAACGCGCAGTCGCGAGGATGATCAGCCCGAGCAAAACCGATTTGGTGGCGGCCGCACCTACGTAGCCCAATACGATTTCGAAATAGGACACCGGCGCAGACAGCACTTCGTAAATGGTGCCGGAGAACTTTGGCATGTAGATGCCAAACGAGGCGTTTGAGATGCTTTGCATGAGCAGCGACAGCATAACCAGCCCGGGAATGATGTACGCGCCGTAACTGATGCTGTCTATATCGCCCATGCGCGAACCAATGGCCGAGCCGAACACCACAAAGTACAGACAGGTAGAAATCACTGGCGATAACACGCTTTGCATCAGCGTGCGCCGCATGCGCGCCATTTCGAACTTATAAATTGCTTTAACACCGTACAAATTCATGTCTATCTCCGTGCGGGCGCGGTTTTATTCGTTCACGAGGCCAACAAAAATCTCTTCCAGAGAGCTTTCCCGTGTCTGAAGATCACGGTACTCAATACCCAAATCACCCAGAGTACGTAGCAATCTGGCCACACCTGCTTGTTGCTTCTGAGAGTCGAACGTGTAAATCAGCTGGTAGCCATCGTCTGATAGCTCTACCGGTTCCAGTGTCAGTTCGCCGGGTACCGCGTCAAGCTTGTTCTGGAGGTGCAAACGCAGTTCCTTCTTACCGAGTTTCGACATCAATCGATCTTTATCTTCCACCAGAATGATCTTACCCTGACGAATCACCCCGATCCGGTCGGCCATTTCTTCGGCTTCCTCGATGTAGTGGGTCGTCAGGATGACGGTGGTGCCGTTTTCCCGAAGTTTACGAACCATTTCCCACATATCGCGGCGCAACTCTACGTCTACGCCTGCTGTGGGTTCGTCGAGAAACAGAATGCGCGGCTCGTGGGACAACGCCTTGGCGATCATAACCCGGCGTTTCATGCCGCCCGAGAGAGCCATAATTCGGCTATCGCGTTTGTCCCACAAGGACAGGTCTTTCAGAACTTTTTCAATGTGGCTCGGCTTCGGAGGTTTACCGAACAGGCCTCGGCTGAATGACACCGCGTGCCAGACCGTTTCGAACGAATCGGTGTTCAGTTCCTGGGGCACCAAGCCGATGGCCTCCCGGGCTTTCCGATACTCTTTGACGATGTCGTGGCCGGCAGCGGTCGCGTGACCGTTGGTTTTGTTTACGATGCCACAAATGATGGAAATGAGCGTTGTTTTACCGGCACCGTTAGGGCCGAGTAGGGCAAAGATTTCGCCCGGGTAGATGTCCAGATTGATATCGTTGAGCGCCTGAAAACCACCTTCATAAATCTTGTTCAGGTTCTTTATGGAGATATCCGGCTGCACGGCTAGTGTCCTGTTTATGTGGGTGACTCAAACCAGAAAGCCGCACATTTTCTCATGGTGGCGGCAGTTTAGAAACCTTTGCCTTGTGCGCACATATCCCCATAATGTGAGCTTGCATACAAACTGGGGCTGATGATGTTACGTGTTGTAAGTGTGTTCGGTTGTCTGATCGCGGTGATTGGAATGGCGTTTTGGGCCCTGAAGCCTGAGGGTAACCCGGAAGACGAAGTCGCTCGCGCTGAATGCGATCTGCTGGCTGGCCCCTGTATCTGGAGCACCGCCGAGGGGCAATGGCAGGTGAGTCTGGAGTCCCGGCAGGGTAGCCCGGCGCAGCATCTTTATTCTCTGGCCGTGGAAGCCCCCGGTGCGCCTGAACGCTTTCTGGCCGTGTTACGGGGGCGTTCCATGTACATGGGCGAATACCCAGTGCCCCTGAAACAGCAATCAGACTCCCGATTTGTTGCTGAATTCGAAGCGCCCCTATGTGCGACCGGCTCCGAGATGGTGTGGCAAATCGATTTGCAAAGCGGGCAGGAAAAGTTGGGAAGTGTGTCGCCGATCCTATTCTTTCAAGCGAAAACGTAGTTAAATTTCCGATGGTTTTATTTCCGGAGATTGAGTGATGGATTACGGCGAAAGCGTACAGAAAGTACTGCTGCGGAAAATTCGAAAAACCGAACAAGATCTGTTGCAGCTCAAGCTTGATTACTGCCGCTTCGTGTTCGGATTGAGCCATCGCTCGCGGGTAATAGCGAACGGCCAGTGCTGGATAGTGCGGGCGGTGGATGTTGATTCTATGGGCCATACGGAAGAGGGCGGTTACAGCAAGCCAGCCCTGACCGGTGTATTAGCTGATTCGAAAGCCGTTACCGAGGTTGTCTCACTAGGCACTGATTGGGAGCTGGAAAAGTCTAGATAAAGGCATTGCTTGTGACGGCTTCATACAAGCTTGAAGGCTCGGGTACATGGTGGTTTTCTTCCCAAAACTCTGCGCCTTCAAGCCCCGCCCGATAGCAGGCCAGCAGAATACTGCTGGATGTCAGTGTTGAAATGGTTTGTATGGCTTCCGATTGGCGCATGCCGGTTTTGCGGCTGGCAATACCTGCAACCATACCGGCCAATCCGTCAGAATGGCGTACAACTTTTGGGCACAATGAGCAGCTCGCGCCATATAGCCATGCGGTTGCATAGGTACGAACCGCTTGTGGTGCCTCCGTTAAGTTCAACCCCTTCAGTTGGCAATCCCGTTCCTGCAAACCTGCCAGAATATGCAGTTTTGAGCTGAGTTCTGCGCGGTCCAATGCCAGCGGCCGTTTGTCTTTCGTTTGTTTCCGGGGGCGTTTGCCCGGTACAAGGGCGCAATCAGATCTGCTTGACGAAATGACACCTTGAGGCCCGGCAAGCTCTCTCCGACTCAAGGAGTACATGCGCACACCTAACAGGCCGACCAATAACAGAAGCCCGATCTGAGTTACTGCCACCACGCTGAAGACCATCGCGTTAAGTTCCTGATACCAAGTTTGATGCATCGTTAAATATCAGGAATTGTAACATTGAGTAACGAAATTGAGGTGTAACTCAATCGACAGTTCACGGCGGATTGTTGGTGGTGTTCCTGATCTGTGACACTCGTCCCAATGGCTTGGGCAGTTCAGCAGGTGGGCATGGTTTTGAGGGCAAGTTTTCGGCGAATGTAACGACCAAGTGCATCCACGCCAATGTTCAGTAGTGCGGTGATGAGGATCAGTACCATTGCCCGGTCGAAGCGGATGTTCTGAATGGCGCTGTCTACATAGAATCCCAGGGTGTAGATGCCCAAAATGCCCAAGATTGCGGTTTCTCGCATGATGATTTCCCATCGGTAGAACAGGAACGCCAAAAACGATCGGTACACGCGGGGTACCAATTCCCAGCTATAGCGAGACAGGCCGGTTGGTGCATCGGGGCGAAGCTGAATGGTGTTGGTCTGCCGACCAATCAGATGGCCAATAATGCCGCCGTTATGGAGCGCCAATGCAACCACTGCGGGAAGCATGGAGGGCCCCCAAAGCTGAAGCAGGATATACGCAAGAATGTATTCGGGGGTCGAACGGGCGATTACTAACAAGATATGGCCAGAGGTGCGTCGAACCGGGCCCCCGAAATGCCTGGATATCAGAGGGAAGGCTAATAGTGACAAAATGCCGGTAGCCACCAGAGCGATCTGGGTGAGGACTACGGTGTTCCAGATTCCGGGCAGAGCCTCGTTTATCCAGACATCGCCCATCCATTCGGAAAGTCCGACTAAGCCTTCACCGTTGCGAATGGGGGCCGGAACAATGTCTTCGGTAAAGAACCGTTTTACGTTGCCCCAAATGATGGGCATGCCATCGCCAAGGAAGAACGGTGCTGCCAGTACATAGGCCGGAAGCAGCTTGGGGCGCACCCACAGGGGCATGGTGGCGATCAAAATGTAAAACAGTACCAGCATGGCGCCAGCGTCGGAATACAGGCCTTGCGAGAAGGACGACTCCAGGTAGAAGCCCAGTGTGGGTAGTCCAACAAACCCGAGAATGGCGGAAGAACGCATGCCGCATTCAAGGCGATACGCAGTGTAGGTTCTCAGCTGTACCCAACAATCGGGAATTTTGGTGTAAAGAAAAGCAGGAATAGACCGCGTGCCAGGCGGCAGAAGTCGGCTCGGTTCGGGGTCGGATTCTTCGAAGATTTCCGAATACACTTTGGCAAAAATGCCCGCATACGGAATAGCAATCGCCAATACGCCGGTGAGTGGGTGAAAGCCGAAAAACTGCAAAAAGATCAGCGCCCAGAACAGTTCATGAATAGAACGAATGAACGCGCAGAACATGCGTACAGGTAAAAAGCGATACACCAGCGAGAGCGCGAAACCGCACACGCTGCCAAGCGCGACGCCCACAAACGCAAATGCCACCGTGCGCAGAAGCGCTGTTAAAAGGCCTTCTGTGCTGAAAAAGTTGGGGGTTACAACACCCCAGAACAATCTACCTAGATCTTGCCAAGGGTTTGCTGTGGTAATGGCAATATCGGCCACCAACAATCCTGCAAGCGCTATGGCCAGGAAGATAAAGCTGGTGCGGACGGTAGGGTAGGCGAACATGGATTCAGAGCGACCGGTCAGTAAATCGAAGCAATGTCAGACGCTACCAGATTGGCTGCTGGTTCATCCAACGCAATCTGGCCATCTTGAATGCCGATAATCCGGTCGCAGTAGGCCAGCGCCATGTCCACATCGTGGAGAGCAACAATGCTGGTATGAAAGCGGCCTGTCAGTAATTGCATGGCAGTATGAGCCATAGGACCATCCAGAGCGGAAATGGGTTCGTCAGCTAACAGTATGGGCGCTTGGCGGTAAAGTGCACGGGCAATCGCCACACGTTGGCGCTGACCGCCAGACAGTGCTGCAGCCGGTATCCAAAGCTTTTCTGAAATCGAAAGTTCGTCCAGCAAGGCTTTGACGGCCTTTTTGTCCTTCGAAAAGGGGCGAAGCAATGTCAGCGTGTTATACCAGGTTGGGTGTTGGTCAAGCTGGCCAATAAACACGTTGTGAAACACGGGCAGGGCATTAACCAGCCCTAAACCTTGCGGGATCAGTGACGCTTCTTGTTGCAGGCGTTCGTAAATTACTTTAATCAGCGTTGATTTGCCCGCACCACTTTTGCCGACCAATGCAACGTGTTCGCCTTTATTGACGTGAAGAGACAGCGGGCCGATCACCCGCTGTCCTTCAAAACTGGCTGTCAGGCCATGGAAGTCAAACTCTGACATTAATCCAGAATTCCAATGTTAACGGCTGTTTTACGAATCGGCTCGTAATCGTCGTTAGAGGCGGGGATAAATCCGGACCGGGGAAAGCTTTCCAGCAGCGCGGGGTCATCCAGTTCCAGTAAGGCTTTGGTCACGCGGTCCTTGAAGCCTTCTCCGAACGTTTCGTTAACATCGCCACGGATGGTCCACTGGTAGTCAGGGTAGGCCGGAGTTTTCCAGATAACCTGAACAGCGTCCGTATCGATGTTGCCGTCGGCCAACTCTTTTTCCCAAACCTGGAAGTTCAGCGCGCCAACCTCGTAGGTGCCAGCTTCAACCAGGCGAAGCGTACGGGTGTGGTTGCCGCTAAAGCCAACGCGGGAAAAAACGGAATCCGGCGCTTCGCCGAACGTATCGCGAATGTAGAATTCTGGCATCAGCCGACCGGAAGTAGAGCCTTTGGAACCAAAGGTAAAGGTTTTGCCACGAAGCTTATCTTCAAGGCTTTCCAAAGAATCGGAAGGCTCGATACCGGTTTCGGTATTGGCGATGAAGTACGTTTCGAACGCTTCGTCTTCTACGCCTTGGGCGATAGCTTCGGAGCCATCAACCAACCGGCGAGCCTGAACACCAGACAGGCCGCCAAACCACGCTAGCTGTACTTGATTGTTGCGGAATGCCGACACCGCAGCGGCATAGGATTTCACCGGGATATAACGAACATCTACATCCAGCTGTTCTTCCAGATAATCCGCTACGCCCTGAAAACGTTCAACCAGTTTGGTTTCGTCTTCGTCAGGGATTGCCGTGAAAATAAAGGTTTCTGCTTGAGCTGCTGAAAACACAGACATTGAGATAAGGCCAGTGGCTAACCACTTGCGTAATTGTTTCATCGCCATGGAATTCATTCCTTTGTTATTTCAGATCAGCGAGGGAAAGGCGGGTGCCAATATCCGCTTCAGGATACCTTGAATTACGTTATTGATGAACAGCTTTCCAAGTCAATACTTTACCTAACGCATCTACCGATGCAGAATCCTTGAAACCTCTGAACGTGGCGATTATGAATATCATCATTATTACCCCGGCAGGGCCGGATTCCAAAGCAGGCAACCGCGCAACAGCACTTCGATGGCAGCGTTTGCTTCAGCAATCTGGGCATCAGGTTAGGGTCGAAACGGAATATCAGGGTGCGCAATGTGATCTGCTCATTGCTCTTCATGCATGGCGCAGCGCGAATGCCATTAAAGCGTTCAAGGCTGCATGGCCGGAATCGCCGCTCATTGTGGCGCTAACGGGCACAGACATTTACTACCACCAGCATGAATACCCTGATTTAACTTACGAGTCGATGGATCTTTCGGATCTTTTAATTGGTTTGCATGATCTCGTTGCCCGGGATATTCCCGAACGCTATGCACACAAACTACTGACGTTGCGCCAATCAGCCGACAAGCCGGATGTTTTCGGTGGTTCTCGGTTGGAGTCCGGGCAGTTTCATATTTGTGTACTCGGGCACCTTCGGGATGAGAAAGATTCGTTGAGGGCTGCCATCGCCAGCCATCATTTGCCCGAGGACTCGAACATCATTGTGTCTTGTGCCGGAAAACCCCATAACGACAAATGGCGGGAATTGGCCTTACAGGAAAGCCGAAGCAACCCTCGATTTCACTGGTTAGGGGAGTTGAATCGCCCGGAGCTGGCAACCCTGATAGCGGTTAGCAGTGTGATGGTTATTAGCTCAATCATGGAAGGGGGCGCGAATGTCATTTCCGAAGCATGTCGAGCGGAGCTGCCGATACTGGCGTCTGACATCCCTGGAAACAGAGGTTTGCTGGGCGATGATTATCCGGGTTATTTCCCCGTAAAAGACGATAAAGCTTTAGCGGAGCTGATGGCGCGTACTGAAAATGATGGTGCTTTTTTGGCTGAGCTTAAGAAGAGGGTGATTGCTCTTGCCGAAACCTTTCGGCCGGAACAAGAACGCCAGAGCTTGGAAAAAGCTCTGGCGCTTGTCGTGGCTGCGAAAGATTAAAGTACTTTTTTCGCTTCATTGGAAAGGCTATCGAAGCCTTTCACGCTCTTAAAGTTTTCGAGTTTCTTCTTGTCGGCATCGCTAGGATTGGCGATTTGTTCAATCGAGGTAATGCCGGCTTCTTTCATCTTTTTGGCCGTTGCCGGGCCAATGCCCTTCACCAAGGTCAGATCGGATTTATCGACCGGCTTAGCGGCTTTTTTTGCAGCAGGTTTTTTCGCGGCTGCGGGTTTCTTGGCGGGCGCTTTTTTGGCCGCCGGTTTCTTCGCATTGGGCTTGGCCTGCTTGGTGACGCTCTTTGCCTTTTTTACCGTACTCTTCGCGGCCTTTTTAACGTCGGTTTCAACTTCTTTCGACGCGAGCCCCAGCTTGTCAAGCAAGCTGGTTTGCAGTTCGTGAAAATCATTCATGCGGCGCTCAAGCTCGTCGTTAAAACGCCCGATTTCACGCTCTTTCAACTCCTCAACTTCCTTCAGCAGCTTTCGAACGGGCTCCTGAACGTGAGTTTGCAGTTGGTCCAACTGTTTAAGAGCATCGTTGATTAAGCTTTCGATTTGACCAGAGGCTTTATCAAACTCTTTGTTCACCGATTTAACGATTGCGTCAATGCTTGGCTTGGATTTCTTTGCCATCAGGCTATCTCCTTGCGGAATAGGCGTCGTTAGAAAACAATTCAGGCTGTTTGCCGTGACCATGTTGTAGGGCCAGCAGCCCTGCGCGACCTGAGAGTTTGCTTTTTATAGAGCACTTCTCGGATGCGGCGTAGTTTTTGACTTGACGGAGTGTTTTCATTCGAATCAGGCTGAATGAAATCAATCGAGTAAAAGAAGTTGCTACAGTGTTTTCTCTTCTCGGTGACGAGGCCGGATATTCCCTCAGCCCGAATATCATCGAGAGGCATTTTCATCACAAGATCAAGCGTGACGGTATCGCCAGGTTCGAAAGGCTTATCGGTTTTCATCACGCACCCGAAACTGTCCAGCTCGTATAACCGGGCATGAACGTCTTCGCGGCGGAAGAAGCTATGTCGGTAACGAAAGTGGGCGACAAGATCGGGTAAAGCGTTATTCATGAAACCTATTCTCTGCTTCCAGTGGCGACAACGTGAAACGGGCGTAATTTGAACCATAGACGGACTCTCCGCATTTGGCAATTACCCCCAGTCTCCACGGTATTTATGATACCGATGTTTCGCGAGTTTTAATTTGATACAGATCGACCCGGCGATCCAACAGGTTGGTCACAGAACCTTCATTCCGCACCAACTTGAGTTTGTCGAGATCCATGTCGGAAAACATGATCATTTCTGTATTCGGTGTTGTTTCTGCCATCACCGCATCGTGGGGGAACGCAAAGTCTGACGGCGAAAACACAGATGATTGGGCGTATTGAACGTCCAGATTTTCCACCTTCGGCAGGTTGCCCACACTGCCGGTAATCACAACATAACATTCGTTTTCAATGGCGCGGGCCTGCGCACAGTGCCGGACTCGGAGATAGCCGTTTTTGGTATCGGTCCAGAAGGGCACACAAATGATATCAACCTCTTTTTCAGCGGCGATGCGGCCCAGCTCCGGGAATTCGATATCGTAGCAGATGAGAATGGCCACCCGACCAGCATCGGTTTCAAACACGTTAAACTCGTGGCCGCCTTCGATCACCCAGTCACGACGTTCGTGCGGGGTAATGTGAATCTTACGTTGCTCGTCAACACGGCCATCGCGGTGGCACAGGTAAGACACGTTATAGACGCGGTCGTCTTCTATAAGGGGCATAGACCCGGTGATGATGTTTATATTGTAACTGACGGCCATATCCGACATTTCGTTTCGGAACTGCTCAGTGAATCCGGCCAGGAAACGAATGGCCCGAGTCTGATCCATTTGGTCCGTTAGGCCCATCAATGGCGCATTAAAGAACTCCGGAAACAGCGCGAAGTCACTTTTGTAATCCGATAATGCGTCAACAAAATACTCAACCTGCTTAAGTACTTCCTCAACCGAGGTGAACTCTCGCATTTGCCACTGAACCGCACCCATACGAACCTGGGTTTTCTTTACGTCGAGAACCGATGTGGGTGGCAGATAAAGGATGTTGCGCCATTCCAGTAAGGTGGCGTAGCCCAACGATTTCTCATCTTCCGGCAGGTACTTGTGCATTAACCGGGTAACCTGGAAATCATTGGAGAGCTGGAAACTCAGAATCGGATCGTAGATTTCCTTCCGGTCTACCCGCTGAATGTATTCTTCCGGCGTGTATTGCTCCGCATATTTGAAGTAGTTAGGGATTCGGCCGCCGGCAAGAATTGCGCGCAGGTTCATGGAGCGACAAAGCTCTTTGCGCGCCTCATACAGGCGACGCCCTAACCGGTAACCGCGGTATTCGGGATGGATGAAAACGTCCAAACCATACAGCGAGTCGCCATTGGGGTTATGCCAAATCTTTTCGTTGCGGAGAATCAGGTCGTCGTAGGCGTGCGGGTTACTGAATCTTTCGTATTTCACGCAAACGGTTAGTGCGACCGCAACGAGTTTTCCGCTTTCCTCAATGCAAACCTGCCCGTCCGGGAACTGTTCAACCAGAGTTTTGATCGTGTCTTTTGGCCAGGCACCGCCGATATCGTCATACACATCGTCCATCAATGCCTGCAATTCGCTGTAGTCATCGAGGGTGAGGTTTCTCAGATTCAGGTGTAGATCTTCGTGGGCCATGCAAGCTCTCTCCGTTGGGGTTCAGCATCGGCAAAAGACGATGATGCGTCGAATATTAGCAGAGTATGCAGACACCTACACGTTCACCTAAAGAACCTTTGGTGGCCGCCGATACACTTGGTAACTGTGCCCGCGGGGCAACTGGATTAAACTCGCGCACCGCTTATTCCTCGGAGGAACTTTCATCGTGCAACTTTCATTCGGCCAGAAGCTGCTGGTTGCTGTCGGCGTTCTGATCGCCGTCATCATGGCTGTTTTCACCTTTACTTCTGATCGCCAACTCCAGAAAACCACAGACACTTATGTGTTAGCCATGTTAGATGGGGCCATTGAACAGAGCACCGCTAGCATTGCCGGCTGGTTGAACACCCGCTTGGATATGACCAGCGCCACGGCGAAAGCGCTTTCCAGTATCGAATCAGACGAGCAAGCTCGTCTGTTGCTAAATACGATGACCGAAGGAGCTAACGCGAAGGATGTCTACGTTGGCACCACCGATGGCCGTATGATTATGCGGTCTCGAGCGTCCGAACAAGCTCTGAGCGCCAGCTTTGATCCACGGGAGCGCCCTTGGTACAAGCAGGCCCGTGCAGAAGGAAGAGTGTCTTTCACCGGCACCTATCAGGATGCGCAATCGGGTGAAACGTTGATCTCTGCCATCGCGCCGGTTTCTTCAGGGAACTTTGAAGGCGTTGCGGGCATGGATATCAGCTTGAACGTCATCCAGAAGCTATTGGCCGATATCACCCTTGGTGATGCCGGTTACGCCATGTTGATGGATGATAATGGCACCATTTTGTTTCACCCGGACCCGTCGTTGATTGGTAAAAGTGCCCAGAAATTTTTGGGATACAAGCCCGAGAAAGACGGTACACCGGCAAAATTCGAACGTGACGGCACTGAGTGGAGCGTTGCGTTTTTCCCAATATCCGATGCCCTAAGCGTGGATTGGTACATCGGTTCGGTCGTTAACTGGGATCAAATTACTGAGCCTGTGGTAGATGCACGAATGGCCAGCCTGGTCATTACCTTTGTCGGCTTGATTCTAGCGCTGATCATTCTGCACGTTGGCATTCGTACATTGATGGCTCCGGTGCGTCGATTGAATGGTGCCATGTCTGACATTGCGTCTGGTGATGCCGACCTCACACAGCGTCTTGATGATAGCGCTAGCGATGAATTCGGGATGCTTGCGGGCAACTTCAATAAGTTTGTTTCGAATATTCAGCAGGTGGTAAGTGAAGTAAAAGAGGGCAGCGAAGAGTTGTCCCGGAATGTGACCTCACTCCGTCAAACCTCCAGCAATAGTCGCGACAGTGTAGAAGGGCAGCAGGGCGAGATTAATATGGTCGCCACGGCCATCAACGAGATGTCAGCCGCTGCCAATGAAATTGCCCAAAGTGCGCAGCAGACTGCGGAAGCCGCCGAGCAAGCGGACCACGAGAGTCTGGATTCACGAGAAACCGTTGCAGCCTCTCGAGATGCGGTTCAAAAGCTGTCCCATGAGATCACGGCAGCGGCCGAGGTTATTGATAAGCTTGGCCAGGATGTTTCCTCAATCACTACGGTTCTTGAGGTGATTCAGGGCATTGCCGAACAAACCAACTTGCTCGCACTGAACGCGGCCATTGAAGCGGCCCGTGCCGGTGAAGCCGGGCGAGGCTTTGCGGTTGTTGCGGATGAAGTGCGAAATCTGGCACAACGCACCCGTGCGTCCACTGAAGAAATCAACAACATGATCGAACGTCTGCAGAAAGGCGCCAATGATGCGGTTGATGTAATGAAGGCTTCCACGGCGGTATCGAACGTGAGCATGGAAAAAGCTCAGGATGCGATGGAGTCTTTGAATCGAATCGCAGAAGCCATCACGTCGATTAGCCAGATGACCTCTCAGATTGCCACAGCGTCCGAAGAGCAAACGTCTGTTACCGAAGAGTTGAACGCGTCGATTACGCGCATTGCGGAACAAGGCCAAGCCGCAGCGGAAGCCACAAGCGAGAATGACGTGTACAGCAGTCAGATCGAAACCATCGGTCACACACTTAACGATCGAGTAAGTCGTTTTAAAGTGGACTAGTTCGGACAGATATTCGGCGAGGCCAAGGATGGCCTCGTTAAGTGCTTATGAGTCGTCGGTCAGGTAATCAATCCGGCGCTTAAGATTGTCCAGAATGCGTCGGGCGACGTATTCGGAATCGTCCGTCAGGTGCGGATTTTTCAACGCGATCACCGTCCGGCGATTTAGGTTTAGGCTGGCGACACTCTCACCAAAAGAATGCTTCAGGTATTCCGCAAAGCTACCGTCATTGATCGCGCGTTCCAATCCCAGTTGTATACGCTGGGCGGTCTCATGGTCGTTGGGAGCTACGAACAAATAGGATGGCATCGGATAAGCCAGTAAAAGGGTGGGCTCGATAACCAACCCTTTCGCGTCGTCACGCTCCATCTCGAACATCACCTCACTGACGCCTCGGGCATAGCATTCGAAGCGTCGATTTTTCAGCATGCCAAACAGGATTTCATAACGAGTGTGGGTGATCACGTTTACACCGTTACTCTCCAGAATAGGGGTGTCTGGCCAATGGGCTCCTTGTCCAATGCGGATATTGCGAGAATAGAGATCTTCTATGTTGGTGATGCCGTGAAATTTTCTAAGGTTCTCTGGCAAGACCAGACAGACTCGAAAGCCTAACAGCCCACCGTCTACGGGAATTGGAATTGGGGTGAGTTCGCTTTCGCGATCCGGTGAGGTGGCTACGTTTGCAATGTCGACCAGTTTGGAGTTGTTGCTGGCAAGTTCTCTGAGTACGCGACCTTGGCTTAGCTCCTCACTTCGGATGAGGCGAAAGCTACCGTATTCCGGTGTTTTCTTGAGCGCCAGCTCAACAAGGCTGTGTATAGCCGGGTTGTCGTAATTTCTATACCAGAGAGTGTAGTCTTTCGAGATATCCGTAACTCGCACTTCTGCGGCAAGCGGCAGGCAAATCACAGCACATAGCAGGCGAAGTAAACTTCGTGCCTTAAAGGGTCTTTTCCTGTTCAGGGCTGCCAAGCTCAAAGTCCTTCTTTTAGCATGGAACACGGTCACTCGTTCAGAGTGCTGGTTTTCAGGTTAGTGCAAAATACCGCATTTTCACTAAATGTACGTGATAATTCACGAAGTTTCTTGAATCAAACCGACAGTATTGCAATTATTCCTGCCTCAACAATTTCAGGAGCCACACTATGGCCGTTATTGATAAGCTTATCGGCGCTGCGGGACAGTGGGTAGGTCACACCGATGCAAATGCAACACCGCTGCAGCCTTTGGAGTGGATTAAGAAAACCGGCAGCTACACCGCAATCAATCGTATTGTGGGCATGGCCATTCCTTTTACCACCCGGAACGGTTTCTCGGTGCAAGAAGTGCGCCCGGGTTATGTTCGCGCAAGGGTAAAACTCAAAGGCAACAAAAACCACTTCGGCAGCCTTTACGCAGGCGCGTATTTTCTGGTGGCTGAAATCCCGGGAGGTATTTTGGCCTTGTTTGATCTTGGCCCTGCCTACACCCCGATTCTGAAAAGCATGACTCTGGAATTCTTGCAGCCTGCGGACTCAGATGTAGAGGTGGAATTTACCCTTCCTGAAGAAACTGTAGCCGCGGTATTGGCGGAAGCCGATGCAACAGGGCGCGGAAAATTCACTCTCGAAGGCATTCTAAGAGACAAAGACGGTAACCATGTGGCCACGTCTTATGCCCAATACCGTGTCCGCAAGAAAGGCTTCAAGCCTCAGGCCTGAGCAATCTCGCGCAGCGTTTGCAGGAAAATGTCACCGTATTTCTCCAGCTTTGCTGCACCAACACCGCTGACTTCGGCCAGCTCGTCCAGCGAGTTTGGCCGACGTTCCAGCATGTCGAACAGCGTGGTGTCGTGGAAGATGACGTAGGGCGGTACACCTTGCTTGTCCGCCAGTTCTTTTCGGCAAGCCCGTAACGCATCCCAGCCAGCCTGGTCGGTGATTTGGTCTTTGACGTTGGCACCGCTGGGCTTGCCGGAACCACTACCGGACGATTTCTTCACGACCGGATCTTTTCGTAGCTCGATCTTTTGTTCGCCTTTTAATAACGGACGACACATCTCGGTTAATTGGAGGGCACCGTACCCGTCTGGATCTGCTCGCAGGTAGCCGTTTGCCACCAGTTGGCGGAATACCGATTTCCACTCGCTGGCTGACAACTCGGTGCCAATGCCGAAGGTTGATATGGCTTGGTGACCGGCCTGAAGGATGCGTTCGTTGCTTGAGCCTCGCAGTACATCAATCAGATAGGTCACGCCGTAACGCTGACCGGTCCGGAAGACGCAGGACAGGGCTTTCTGCACGGCAACGGTACCATCCCAGGTTTCCGGTGGAGTCAGGCAGGTGTCACAGTTGCCGCAAGGTTCCTCCAAGGTGTCGCCAAAGTAGCGAAGGAGTACCTGCCGACGACACTGGGTAACTTCGCAGAGCCCCAGCATGGCATCCAGTTTTTGACGTTCAACCCGCTTGAATTGATCGTTCCCCTGAGACGTTTCCAGCATCTGGCGCAGCTTGATGACGTCTTGCAGGCCGTACACCATCCAGGCGGTGGAAGGCTTCCCGTCACGCCCCGCACGGCCGGTTTCCTGATAGTAGGCTTCGAGACTTTTAGGTAAATCGAGATGAGCAACGAAGCGCACATCGGGCTTGTCGATGCCCATTCCAAAGGCAATGGTCGCAACCACAATAACGCCATCTTCCCGAAGAAAGCGCTCTTGATTTCGCGATCGCTCTTCGCTGGACAAACCGGCATGGTAGGGCAGAGCGGTATAACCTTTATCCGCCAACAGTTTTGCGGTCGCGTCTACTTTGTTGCGTGAAAGGCAGTAGACGATACCACAATCACCTTGATGCTCAGCTTTGATAAAGTCTAATAACTGCTTGTTTGCATTCGTTTTTGGTGTGATGCGATATTGAATATTCGGGCGATCAAAACCACTGACGAAATGCCTGGCGTTGGTTAGCGAGAGACGCTCTGCGATTTCTTTACGAGTGCGCTCATCGGCAGTGGCGGTCAGAGCGATGCGGGGCACACCGGGGAATTCTTCTGCCAGCATACTGAGCTGAAGATAATCCGACCTGAAATCATGTCCCCATTGCGACACGCAGTGCGCTTCGTCAATTGCGAACATAGAAAGCGAAGCGTTGTGTAACAACTCAACGATGCGGGGCTGAATCAGCCGTTCGGGTGCACAGTAAAGCAGATCCAGCTCGCCGGTCATCAAAGCGTATTCGGTAGCGCGAGCTTGCTCGAAGTCCATTGAGGAATTCAGGAAAGCTGCTTTCACTCCCAGTTCGCGCAGTGCGTTCACCTGATCCTGCATCAACGCAATCAGGGGGGAAATCACAATCGCCGTGCCGGTTCGGACCAGCGCAGGCACTTGGTAGCAAAGCGATTTGCCGCCGCCTGTGGGCATCAGTACCAGTGCATCGCCACCATTAATGACCTCTCGAACGATGTCACCCTGTAACGGGCGAAAACTTTCATAGCCAAAAACCTCATGGAGCACCTGTTCCGGACTTTTCTCGGAAACCGATGGGCGCTCTTTGGCTAATTGCTCGAAGTCATGATCCTGGTACATGATGGGCGCTGGCCTTTGGGCAGGGTAAATTTCAGGCTGGGAATCATACCAGATATAGAGGTCCAAGGCGTTTAGGTGGAGGAAAAGCGGTGATAGACCGGCTACAATATCGCACCGTTAAAATATCCGATTAACATCCGCGAACAACAACAGGGCCCGCATGCAGGAATTTGACTCAATTCGACCCTATTCGGACGAAGAAGCTGCTCCCACTATCCAACGTCTGGCTAATGATTCTGAATTCCTGAATATGATCGGTCGATTCAGGTCGCCTCGATTGGCTGCTTGGGCACCTGCGCCGCTGAGGTTCTTTATACGTCGCTGGTTGCTTAAAAGCTTTGGTCATATCCATACGATAGATGACCTCCAAATGAGCGTATCCGGTTACGTGGGTGACCTGGTTGAAAGCACTACGTTGAAAGTGACACACAGCGGCCTTGAGAACCTTAGCAAGACCAGCGCCCATCTGTTTATCTCGAACCATCGCGATATCGTGTGTGATCCGATGATCGTGAACTACCTGCTATTCCAGAACGGATTCCAGACCACTCGGATCGCGATCGGCGACAACCTGTTGTCCAATCGGGTCTTCGCCGAAATGATGAAGCTCAACAAGAGCTTCCTGGTACGACGTAACATCACCAGTCCGCGCGAGATGCGCGATGCGTACTTGACCCTTTCGGGGTTCATCAATCACAGCATTGATACCAACAACAGCGTTTGGATTGCTCAGCGCGAGGGCCGTGCGAAAGACGGTATCGACGCTACAGATCCGGCCATAATTAAAATGTTCTATATGAGCAAGAAAAAGTCGGGTTTGAGTTTTGATGAGGCGCTCAGCCGGCTGCATATCGTGCCGGTGTCTATCTCCTATGAATACGACCCGTGCGATGTTGATAAAGCCCGAGAATTAGAGATCCGTGAGCGTACCGGGGAGTATCAGAAGGCGGAAGGCGAAGATTCCGCACAAATCATGAAAGGGATGACCGGGCCGAAAGGTCACGTACATGTGCATTTTGGGACGCCTATATCCAAAGCGCCGGATACGCCTAAAGCGCTAGCCGCACATATCGATCACGAAATGCACGCCAATTACCATTTGCACGCTTCAAACCTGGCCGCTTACGAAATGCGCAGCTTGCAAGTTGAAACACCGGAAACGGCAAACCGTCTGGGTATTGATGCTATTGCTGCAGGTGCTTATTCGAACGAAGAGCGAGAAGAGGCGAAGGCTGAAATCACCAGGCGCTTGGAAATGTGTGATGAAGCTAGCAGGAAGTATTTGCTGGACATGTACGCCAACCCGGTTGTTAATGCTCTGGCAGCACGCCGGCATGCAGAAAGCACCGAAACCGAGACTGATTGACTGGCCTTCTGGCGCGGCAGGATCAGCCGCGCCAGAAGCCCGGTGAAAGCACAATCACGACGCTCAGAATTTCCAGCCGCCCCATTAGCATACCTACCGAAAGAATCCACTTTGCAGCGTCAGGCAACGGGCCGAATGTGCCGGCAGGGCCGATGATGTCGCCAAGGCCCGGGCCGACGTTGGTCAAAGAGGTCAACGCACCGGACAACGATGTGATGAAGTCTAGCTGTAACGAAGCCAACAGTATGGTGATTAACAGCAAGCACAGCAGGAACATAAACGTGTAGGCAATCATTGATGAAATAATTTCATCACTGACGGCGCGGCCGTTATAGTTTCGTGTAAACACCGCTCGAGGGTGTAACAGCCGCATTAACTGCTCACGCAGAACGATCAGAGACAGTTGGAAGCGGAATATTTTCATCCCGCCGGCCGTTGAGCCAGAACACCCACCGACGAACATCAAAAAGAAAAACACCACGAACGCCAACGGCCCCCACGCAGAATAATCTTCAGAGGCGTAGCCGGATGTACTGATCACTGACGTTACGTTGAACAGCACCGAGATGTAATTATGCAGCGGATCAAAATGAACCGGCGATACCCACCATCGGTACAGCGTTAACAGTGCCGGAACGGTAAGCAGGATGGTCAGAAAAAGCCGAACCTGCTGATCCCTGAACAAGGCGAAGTGTTGGCCGTGCATTTCCCTCACGAACAGGAAGAACGGCAAACTGCCCAGAATCATGAACAAGGTGGCTTCTGCCAGTATTAAGTCGTTGAACTTGCCCATGGAGAAGTCAGACGTTGAAAAACCACCGGTGGCGATACTGGTCAGGCCGTGGTTGAAGGCATCGAATAGTGACATGCCCGATACCCAGTAAGTGAGTACCGCAACGGTCGTCAGGATTGCATATACAATCAACAGGCCCCGACTCAAGGTTTTCATGCGGGGCAGGGCCTTGTCTGTCCATTCCGACGATTCGGTGGCAAACAAGCGCATACCACCCACACGCAGGAAAGGAAGTACGGCAACGAACATACCGATGATACCAATGCCACCAAGCCACTGAAGAATCGATCGCCAAAGTAATAGGTCTTTATCGAAGTCGTCGAGCCCCGTTAATACGGTTGCGCCAGTTGTTGTGATGCCAGACGTGCCTTCAAATATGGCATCTGCAAGAGATAACCCGTTGTCGCTGAGGTAAAAGGGAAGTGATGACAGCGCCGAAATGATGAACCAGCTTGAAACAGTTAACACGAACATGTAGCGGGGTTTCAGGTCCCGCGATTTTCGGCGTGTGCTGAGCACGCCGATTACGCCGAGAAGGAAAACCAGGGCAGCCGATTCCGCGAAGGCGGCAGCATTAGGCGCACCGTCGGGCGTGAAAGATAGCAAAGCAACCGGTAACGTCATGAATACACTGAGAAGTATAAACATGATGCTGACGATTAAAATGACAGGACTAAGGTTTCTCAAGAGACGCCCAAAACAGCTAACAGTAAGATGCGGAAGGATACCCCCCGTTCCATGCAACCGCAAGGAAACAGGGCGCTCGGCCAAGCATTAACGGTAAATTAAAAGACGTTAAATTTCGGTTTCCCCTATGGCTATATCAGCTCTGATCGTCCAAGTTAAAAGGAGAAGCAACAACAACTCTGTTCATGCTGAGGAGAACGCTGATGACTATTAGAAAAAACATGCTCATTGCATCCATTGCCACCGCCGGTTTTGCGTTGGCTGGTACGGCATCGGCTGCGGACATGTATAAGTCTGGAGTTGGCGGTTTGTATGCTGGTTTTAACTATACCTTCATGAATGTCGACTTTGACGAAATCAACAAAGATGCAGATGTAGGAACACTGTCGGGCAAGGTTGGTGTAATGGCTAACGAATATGTTGGCCTAGAGGCGCGAGCAGGTTTTGGCGCCAATGATGACGACATCTATGGAGTCGATGTTGAAATTGACAACTTCTTCGGTGGATACGCAACATTCAATATGGTGAACGAAAGTCCCGTTACACCATACGCGGTGTTAGGTTTTACCCGCGCCGAACTTGAGGCTGGCTCAGAGTCAGATGATGGATCAGATTTTTCTTATGGTGCCGGTCTAAATTTCAAGATGGCCCAAAACGTATCAGGCAACCTCGAATACATGCGGTACTACGATGATGACGACGTGACCGTAGACGGAATCGGCTTAGGCGTTCAGTTTAACTTCTAAATCGTCTAGTCTTAAAAATGCCCGCGCGCCGAAAGCTCGCGGGCATTTTTCGTTAAGCCAATATGAAACGCCCTAACAGTAACACGCCACCATAACCCATCGAATAAGCCAGCAGCAGGTGCAGGGCATAACGCATATAGGCACCGAAGGTCAGGCCATCGATCTTGCTCATGGCAACAATGCCAGCGGCAGACCCGATCACCAGCAACGAGCCGCCAACTCCTACGGCATAGGTTAAGCCCATCCACTCAGCTGGGCTCATATCGATGCCCGCTTTCAACAGCGCAGCCGTTAACGGCACGTTATCGATCACTGCCGAGAAAATCCCCATCAAGTAGTTCGCATAGATGGGCGGTAGCACGTCATAAATCGCTACTAGGGAATCCAGTGCATGAATTTCTTTAAGCATGCCCACCAGCAATAAAATGCCAAGGAAGAACAGCAAGGTCTCAAACTCGATCACCCGAATGTATTCAAGGATCGGATCCAGGTCGTTGTCGTCGCTCATAAAGCGGGACACCAGGAACATGATCGAAAGGCCGAACAGGAAAGTCAGCACGGGTGGCACACTGAACAGCGCGTTGACAGTGATCGTCCCGATAATAGTGACCAGAAAGAGCCCGGCAATCACGGCGTCTACCGTTCGAACCTCGTTGGTATTGGCTTTCAGCTCAACCGTACCGTCTAAGCCCCGAGATAAAAGCACCGCCAGAATGAATACCGTAATAGACGCGGGAATGGCGAGCGTGAGCAAGGTTAGAATCTCAACCTTCTCGGCCAGGAAAATCATCAGGGTGGTGACATCGCCGGTGATCAGCGAAACGCCTCCTGAGTTAACAGCAAATACCACTAAAACAATGAACTGGAGACGCTTCTTAAGCTCTAGGTTTAAGGAAAGAATAAGCGAGCATGACACCAGCGTGGCGGTGATGTTGTCCGCTAACGATGAAAACACGAAACAGAAAAGCCCAGTTAGGAACAGTAAGCGCCGCTCCGTAACGTGCCGGGGCATAATCAGATAAATCATGTTCTCGATCATGCCTTTCTTGTTCAGGTAAGCGACAAATGTCATCGCCGCAACCAGGAACAGCCACAGGCCTGCAATCTCCGCGATGCTTTCAGAAAGCCCCGTTCCAATGACTGCCGTTTCTTCAGAGCCGCCGCTGAACAAAAAAAGCAGCATCCAGCTGAGTGTTCCGAAAAATAGGGTCGTTTTTGCTTTGTTAACGTGAATGACTTCTTCAAAGATAACGCCAAGCAGCGCGAGAATGGCAAGCGAGATAAGAGTGATATCTAAAGCGGTCATAAGGCTAGGGCGCCTGATACTAGTTATCGAAAGGGGACTGGGGTCAGCCCGAACAGGCGAAATTTTATACCTTTGATGGTGAGCAAGCTATCACTTGAGTGTGCCGAACATGATTTATGTTGGGGCGATTTCCGGGGCTTTGAGGGCAGCGGCATAACCTGAACAGAATGGCCGGCCATTCGCTTCGGAGGTTACCTTAGTTTCGACCCTGAAAACGCGTTGTATCAGCGATTCGGTAATAACCTCGCTCGGGCTTCCTATGGCCTGTAATTCGCCCTTTGCCATGATCGCGATATGGTCTGCAAATTGCGCAGCCTGATTCAAGTCGTGCAACGACATAACCACCGTTAACCCTTGCTCACGGTTCAGTTTGGCTAATAGCTCCAAAACCTCCAGCTGATAACCCCAATCAAGAAACGTGGTGGGTTCATCCAATAGCAAAATACTGGTTTCCTGTGCCAACGCCATGGCGATCCATACCCGCTGCTGCTGTCCGCCCGAGAGTGCTTCCACCGGCCGGTCAGCCAGTTCGGCTACGCCTGTCATCGCCATCGAATCATGGGCGATTCGATTGTCCTCAGCCTGATTCTTTTGCCACCATTTGCGGTGGGGAAAGCGACCCAGAGTCACCAGATCTTTTACCAGAATGCCATCTGGAACGATTGGCTTTTGCGGCAACATGGCGAGACGCAGTGCCAGTTGTTGACGGTCCCATTCATTTAGCGGTTGCCCATCCAGTAATACGCGCCCGGATCGGGCCGGCAACAAGCCAGCGAAACTTTTGAGTAACGTGCTCTTCCCCGAGCCATTAGGTCCTAATAAGCAGGTGATCGCTCCTTCAGGAATCGCCAGCGAGACATTGTTTACAACCGGAGTTGCGCCATAAGCTAATGATAGATTTTCAGTTTGTATCATGGTGACTCAGGATTGCCGTGATAACAGATAAAGAAAGAAAGGCACGCCCAGAATTGCGGACACAACGCC
Source organism: Marinobacter litoralis (assembly GCF_003336705.1). Lineage (GTDB taxonomy): Bacteria > Pseudomonadota > Gammaproteobacteria > Pseudomonadales > Oleiphilaceae > Marinobacter > Marinobacter litoralis. The sequence goes on from NZ_QMDL01000001.1 coordinate 1,101,610, forward strand.
TACGGGCACTTCATAGGGTGAAAACAGCGTTCGTCCGAGTACATCGGCACCTACTGTGAGCAAAGCTCCGAGCACAACGCATAGCAGCAGTTGTGCCGAAAGACCGGGCCCGGCGAGCTTGCGGCTAATATGTGGAATCAATAACCCGATGAAACCAACGGGGCCGGCAACGCCAACGGCGCTGGCCGCCATCAGAGTGGCAATCAGCAGAGCAAACGCTCGCCAGCGATTAAGCGGCAGCCCGAGTGTTTGAACGTGTTCATCGTCCAGTTGCATCACTTTGAGAGGCCGTAGAAGTAGCCCTGCGCCGGCTAATCCTATGATTGTCCACGGTAACAGTGAGCTGAGATGGTCCCATTTCGCGCCATACAAAGAACCAGCCAGCCATTGCGCCACTAATTCAGTATGAGCATGGCCCCAGAAGGCCAATGTGCCGGTGGTTAGTGCGTGCAGCATACCAGCGATGACGGCACCGGTTAACGTCATCTTAAGTGGAGACAGCAGGCCATTGCTCAAACCTAGAAAATACACCGCCACGGCCGCGACCAAACCACCGGCCATCGCGAACAGTGGCAAGTAGTCTAATGCGGGAGACGCGTTGTTGTACGGATTTCCGCTGGAAAACAGCCAGTCTCCGACGATGAAGGCAATCACCGCCACCAGGCTGGCACCGGCTGAGATGCCTAGAATACCGGGTTCCGCCAATGGGTTTCGGCTGAGCAGCTGCAACAACCAACCAGACAGCGCAAAATGAACACCAATCAACAACCCCACCAGCGTTCTGGGCAATCGTATGTCGAAAACGACCCGCTGTACGTGTTCCGTGCTGTCACCCGCGAACACGGCCCATATTTGGGGCCACGAAAGATCGACGGCTCCGGCCTGAATACCGGTCGCCACGGCCAGAAATATCCCAATCGTGCCCATTACCAGGCCTGAAGCCACGCGACTGTATGGTTGCAGTGCGGTTTCGGTCGCCATCGCTCTATGCGCTCCGGACTGATTTTGTGGTATTCAGCAAGTAGATAAGCCATGGGGCCCCAATCAGAGCCGTCAACATACCCACGGGCAATTCCTGGGGGAACGCGAGCTGTCGTGCGAGTATGTCAGCGGATAATAAAAGCAGGGCACCAAGGAGTGCGGTTAGAGGTAGCCAGTGTTTGATCTCACTGCCGATCATTCGTTTGGCAATGTGTGGCGCCACCAGCCCAATGAAGACAATAGGTCCGGTAAACGCCACAAGCGCGGCGGCAATGAGTAAAGCCAGCAGCAAGAAAATGAGGCGCCAGCGCCCGACAGCCAAACCCATTGCGAGTGCAAGGTCGTCGTCGAGCTGAAGTAATTTAAACGGGCGGTGCATGGCTAACAGTGCGGCCATTGGTAACACGAGCCAAGGCAACACCAATTCCAGCTGAACCCAGCCGCGGCCCATCAAACTTCCAGCCAGCCAATAATATAGCTCGGCCGCTTCAGCGCCTGATACTAGCAACAAACCTGTGGTTACTGCAGTCGCCAAGGAAGTAACGGCGATGCCCGCGAGTACAACTCGCTCGGGCTGTAGCTGGCGCCTGCCAGCGATCACAAACGTCAGAGCGCCGCCAAGAAAGCCTCCGGCAAGCGCCATTAACGGAAGCCAGAACGCATCGGGATTCGCCAGTGTTCTAAGCGAAACCACCGCCAGTGCTGCGCATGCAATTACGCCGGTCAGGCCGGGAGATGCAAGTGGGTTGCGCGTAACCCCTTGCATGACAGCGCCCGCCATACCAAGCGCGGCACCACCTAGCATGCCGAGTAGGTTTCGGGGGAGCCGTAGCTCCATCACACTGACTTTAGTCAGTATATCTCCGCCACCGTTCAACACAGCCCATAAAGAGGAAGGCGACACCCATCGGGAACCGGCCATTAAGCCCAGCACAAACAAAATCGACAGCACCAAAACGGCTGTACCGTATACTCTATATAGAGGCACGTTAGTTTGATTGGCCATTAGTTATCTGAACGGTTTGCAGGGTTAGAAAGTAGCAACCGCTCGATGTCATCGAGAATGCGCTCCCGAGCGATCGGGCCTGCACCTTCTTTCCAGTAGTGCGGTACTTCAAAAACCCGGTCATTCTGCACGGCTTTCAAATACGGCCAGACAGGATTCATCGTAAAGGCGCGCTGCCGACTCGTCGGTAGCATCAGGATGATGTCCGGGTTCAATTCCAGTAACGCCTCCAGACTGACCCTGTAGCCCAACGGAATGCTTTCTTCGGGATTTGCCAGCGCACCGCCAACGCTATTGAAGCCGAGTTTTTCCAGCAGCGCGATCGCTAAAAAATGGTCGTAGTAAATGAATGGGGTTTCGCTGCCACTGGTCAGCAAGGCAATGGTTTTAGCGGGCTTTTCTTTGCTGGCTGCCGCAAGCTTTTTAATCCGGTCCAGAAATTCCGCATTCAACTCAACCGCTTTTTCGTGTGCACCCAGTGCTCGCCCCGCCAACTCCACAGCCCGAAGGCTGTCTTGTAATGATATTAGGTCCAGGGCGAGTAGGGGAGCGATGGATTCAATATGCGCTCCATCTTTCTCGGTATAACGCCGAATGGCAATAACCAGATCTGGTGAAAGCTTTGACAGTATTTCCAGATTGGGCTGATGCCGAGGCCCCACAGTTGGGACCCCTTTCAGCTGATCGGACAAATAGTCCGGCACACCTTGAAGCCCATAATCCGTCACCGCGACCGGCACGACTCCAAGGGCCAACGACACATCCGCCCCGAAGGTTGAAATCGCGGCCGGCTGGGTTGCCGCTGCCGATAGCTGCAGGGTGGCCCCGCGGTCATCGGTCAGCTCTATACTCTGGTCGCTCGCCAAAACGGCCGGCACAACCAGAGCAAAGAGTAAGGCTGTTGCCAGATTTCGGAAATCAAACATCAGAAATCAAGCTGGGCTTCAAGAACAAAGCTTCGGCCAGGCTGCGGCACGCGCCCAACCGGGCTAACGTCTACGCCGCGGAAGTAATAATCTTCATCCAACAAGTTGTTGACCGCTAAGCCGAGGTTCAGCACGTTGCCGCTACCCATCGCGAAATCGCGACCAACGCGCGCATTGACCAGATGGTAGTGCGGAAGCTTTCCGGCGCTGCCGTTGTCGGTTTCCTGTTCGGTGTTGTCAGCATCGCTGTAGCTTGAGCTAACGTACACCCAGTTCACGCGGGCATCCCACGCTTGGTAGTTATAGACTGCATCCGCGCTCACTTTGTGGCGAGGCGCGTTAGGCAGCTCATTACCTTCGTTGTCGCCGGATAGCTGTTCGGTGTCTAGCAAGGTGTAACCAAGCCCCAGCTCCACAGCGTTGTTCAAGTAGAAGCGGTTCGACAGTTCGATACCCTGGTGACGGGTTTCGCCAAGATTTTCGTACCGGCTATTGGCGCGATTGAACTGAATCTGATCTTCGTAGTCGATTCGGAATAGCGTCGCTGAAGATAGAAGGTCCGGCGTCACCTGAAGGCGAGCGCCCAGCTCGTGGTTCCACGCGGTTTCGTTAGCGACTTCGCCTTCGCGGGTGGTTTGGGCGATCTGTACGGGTACGAGTGAACGCTGGCTGTTGGCGAATACGAATAGGTCATCCGATGCTTGCAGGCCAACGGTCAGCCCCGGCAACCATTCTTCAGCATTGTTTTCTTCTGTTTGGTCGTTGAGGTTGTCTCGAAAATCCATGGCAACATCTTCGTAACGAATACCAGGTGTTACGGTCAGGCGGTCATCCAGGAAGGACACGGTGTCGCTGAGGTAAAACGCCATGGCACGGGTGTCCAAGTGCCAGTCGCGCGCAACATTCCGCTCGTTGGTTGCGAGAGTAAGCCGATTTACGTCGAATTCAACATCTTCACTAACGAAACGCGCGCCAACGGTAATGTCGTGACGGCCGTGCTTGATCGCCAGTCTGGGCTCGGTGCTGTAGACCGTGAACAAGCGCGGTGAATCGGCAACAAGCGTGGATTCGTCCGCCGGATCTGCCCAGTGGCCGCCATTGCTGAAGTTCTGACCAAAGAAGAACGTACGATCGGCATCGTGGACGAAATTGCGCCATTGAAACTCAACGTTGTCGGATGGCGTGTAGGTCCAGGTAAAGGTTGCACGGGTCATGTCAGCTTCATAGCCATCGTAGGGCCGCTGGCTCTGGGTACGATCTTCCTTATAGGCCTCTGGTGAGAGTGCGCCGGGCAAGTCGGCTTCTACGCGATAGTACTGAAGCTGGGATGCCAGCTCGTGCTGATCGTTCAGGTAATAACGAGCGTCCAGAATCAGGTTGTCGACTTGTGTGTCGGAGTGATCGCGGAATCCGTCACCACGTTGCACATTTGCCTGGAGTTGTAGGTCGAGATTATCTGTGGCTCGCCCTCCAACACGGTAATACGTGTCTGTGAACACATTACCGGTTTCTTCGGCAATCGTGATGCGCTCGCGCAGTGTTTGCGAGGTTTCGGCGGGGATAGGCTTGGTCACCATGTTGACCACCCCGCCCACGTTATTGGGACCGTAATGCACCGAAGCGCCGCCCCGCACGATGTCTACGACTTCCAGGCTGGGAAGGGTGACCGGAAACAACGAAACGCCCACGTTGCTGTACGGTCCGATGGCGATTGGGTAACCATCGACCAGCAGTTGCAACCGCTCACTTCTTAACGGGTTCAACCCACGAACGCCAATGTTCGGCAAAATACCGGTGCCGGTTTCATCCAAAACGGTTATCCCTGCGACAGGGCGCAGGGCATCTTCTAGGTTCAGAGCGCCAGAATTTTGCAGCTGGTCCTTCTCTACAACGGTGCGCGCCCCGGTGTAGGTTTTCTCAGATTCTTTGGTTGGAGCCCCCAACCAATCCGCGGTGACGGTTAATCCTGGAAGCAGGGTAGAGTTGTTGGCCGGGTCTTGAGCCATTGCTGGCGCAGCACCGATTGCCACAAAGGACATAGGTATGAGTGAGATGGCAACGGCCAATGGGTGGCGATTTAGCGGCTTTTTAGCTTCTCGTTTTGACATGGGGGCTCCAGCACTTCAAGGAAAGAAGATGCGCATTATACTGAGAAGCGTTCTCATTACAATCTAGAAAGAAGGCGATGCTGAGCTATCTAATGATCTCCTGTACCAAGTTGCGATTTTTGCGGATACACTCCGGCCATTAACTGACAAAGGCATTAGTTAACCATACCGCCACATTCCCCGGGACACTCAAACAGCTTTGATCAGGAGACTTGGATTGACCACTTTTACCGGCCGTTCAGGCAATAAACCACTTAAAGGTACTGGGCGTTTCACGGTTGGTTTGATGCCGGCGGTTTTCGTGTGGTTGTGGAGCACCGGCTTTATCGGCGCAAAATACGGACTCCCGTACGCCGAACCTTTTACATTGTTGTTATACCGAATGCTTTCGACTTTGGTCGTGCTGGGCCTGATTGCGTGGTGGCTAAAATCCAAGTGGCCATCAGTAAGCGGCATGGCACACACAGCGATTACTGGTTTGCTGGTACACGGGCTGTATCTGGGCGGCGTGTTCTATGCGATTGACGATGGTATGCCTGCGGGTGTTGTTTCCATTATTGTCGGCCTGCAACCTTTGGTGACTGCGGCAGTGGCCGTTGTTGTCCTGCGGGAAGCCATCACCCTTCGTCAGTGGTCAGGGTTGGTGCTGGGACTGATCGGCGTCAGTTTGGTTATATTGGAGAAAATGGGGGGTACGAGCCAAGTTTCAGGCTTTCCCGTCTCGGCATTGCTTTGGACTTTGATCGCACTTGCAGGTATTTCGATCGGTACGGTGTATCAAAAGCGTTTTTGCCAGAGAGTCGATTTGGTGCCGGGCGCCTTTATTCAGTACTGCGCGGCATCGGTTCTGTTTGCTCTGGGGGCTTTCGCGTTTGAATCGCGCGAGGTGTCGTGGAACATGCAGCTCATACTGGCAACAGGCTGGCTGGTCCTGGGCTTATCAGTGGGCGCCATTCTTCTTTTGATGCAATTGATTCGCCGTGGTGCTGCGTCCAACGTTGCGAGTTTGTTTTATCTCGTGCCTCCGGTTACCGCCCTGCAGGCCTATATTCTTTTCGACGAGCGACTGGGTGTGCTCGCACTATGTGGCGGCCTGCTATCGGTTTTAGGGGTGGCGTTGGTTGTCATTAAAAGAGACAAGTAGCCACGTCAACGTTCTATAAATTCGTTGCCAGTATCCACACTCCCACGCCTGCGAGCGTGAGGCCGCCAAAGACTTCAGCCCGATGGCCGAGTAGGGAGCCAACTGTCCTACCCAGCAGAACGCCCATGGTTACCATGAGAGTGGTCGCTGCACCTATCAAACCGGCCGCTATCCAGATGTTGACGTTGATGAACGCCAGGCCAACACCCACAGCCAAGGCATCAATACTGGTGCCAACTGCGGTGAGGCACACTTTTAATGGAGAGTGGCTGGTGGGTTTTTCGACGTCTTCAGAACCTGGCTTCAGGCCTTCATAAATCATGTGAGCGCCTAAGCCCACGAGCAAGAAGAACGCAATCCAATGAGCCCAAGCTTCAACATAACTGGAGGCAGTGCGGCCAATCAGCCAGCCTATAAGTGGCGTGATTGCTTCGATAGTTCCAAAAATCAGGCCCATGCGCAGGGCGTCAAAGAATCGCGGATTTCTGAGGGTTGCTCCTTTACCAATAGCAGCGGCAAAGGCATCGGTGGACATGGCAAAGGCAAGTAAAATGAGGGCTACTGGGTTCATTCTTTAACTCCGGCCGGGCTTGTTGAGTCCACGATATAGCCACACGCCCGACCAAAGGCATGGGTATATCGATGGTCTCGCCAACCGAAGTGGTGTCCGCACCATGGCATGTGGCCAAGTATGTTGATGCGAACTCTTCCGAGGAACGGAAGCAGGCTACTCCCCAAAGAGGAGGGTAATTTACCAGCGTGTTAGTCCGATATCAATCGATAAAAATTCTGAAACCTTTCCGCCGGAACTGCATCTGTTTCATTGCCACATTAATTATTCGCGAAAGGGGAATGGCTATGAAAACGTTACTGATCGGGTTGTTGGGCATGAGTCTGGCGGCGGGCGTACTGGCCCATGATGAAGGCAAGCTTGCCCAAATGCCTCCGGAAGGACCGTACGTGCAGGTGAACGATGTGTTACCGCTGCCTGCATTTCTGCCGGGCCTTGGAATACTCTTCGTCGATCCGGATACCTTGCCCGCCGGCCCATTCTTAAGCTACGACCGTGATGGAAAGCTGTCTGCTACCGTTTATATGACACCTCTTGAGGAACTCAAAAACGGCGTTGCTTACGACGATCTGGCGGTTGGATCTCATGAAGTTACGGCTGTCGATATCTACTACAACGCTGGGCATCCCGGAGTCGAGAGTCCACACGCGCACGTCGTGCTCTTCCACGATAAGGGGGCCAAAGACCGCTTGGCCAAATAGGCACTGTAACTGGCGATCATACTATGAACTGTTCAAGACGTAGATTGCTGAGGTTGTCGGGCTCGCTCCTACTTTTAAGCTGTGTAGTGAACGAAGTTCATGGTGATAACGATGTCGTTATCACCATGAAAGGCACACATCGGGGTGAAAGAGTTTGGTTTGAGCCGAAAGGTGTTGCAATAGAGCCGGGCACAACCGTTACTTTCATTAATCGGGATCCGGGTAACTCCCACACCGTTACTGCTTATCACCCTGAAATTTTTGATCGTGTTCGACGGATTCCGAAAGCAGCTAAACCATTTGATAGCGGCTACTTACTTCCTGGCCAAACGTTCAGCCTAACTCTGACGGTTCCTGGAGTGTATGACTATTACTGTGTCCCGCATGAGATGGCGGCTATGGTTGGGCGAATTATCGTTGGATCACCAGCATTAGAAGACTGGGATGACTCCGCGTTGGGTGCGGGGGGAGTGAGGGGAGATGTCAGTGCGCAATTCCCTTCAGTCCGCGCTATCTTCAATGCAAGATGACAAAAGGCATGCTTATGAAAAGCCCTGTTGACTCTTTATCACCTAAAACCAGCGTAGACCCGCAAACTTCTGAAGAAGAGCTCGTCAAACTTGCCCAGCAGGGAGAAGAAGTCGCCGTACGAGAGATCATTCGAAGACTGAATCCTCGTCTGTTTCGTATCGCTCGGGGTATTTTGGATAACAGTGCCGAGGCCGAGGAAATCGTCCAGGAAACCTATCTGGTTGCTTTTACCCGAATTGAAGAGTTTCGCGGCGACTCCAAACTCTCGACCTGGATCACCAAAATTGCGTTGAACGCAGCCAAAATGAGATTGCGCAAACGCCATCCAACTCAGGAATATGATTCGGTTTCGGAGCAGCTTCACCAGACAGCGTCTGTGATAGCGTTTCCGAGTGCGCCACAGCGATCGCCGGAAAGTGAGCACGGAGTTACGCAGTTTCGAGAGTGGGTGGAATCAGCGGTCTCTGAGTTGCCAAGCAATCTTCGGATTGTGTTTGTTCTCAGGGAGGCAGAAGGCATGGCGATAGCCGACATAGCAGCGGATCTTGGTATAACCGTTATGACAGTAAAAACGCGCCTTTTCCGTGCCAGGCGACATATGAAAAAGTTGTTGGAGTCGCATATACAGGGAGGGTTTGAAAACGTGTATCCATTTGACGGCGCTCGTTGCGCTCATATGGCGGATTCTGTGGTTGAGCTGCTCCCGGATGTTTTCCAGACGACACGATCAGAGTGATAAGAACAACGTAGGAGAGTGCAAATCACCAATATCGTTTATCGATGCTAACATACAATTTAACATAATATACATTATGCGCAGTTGTGGATGGAGCAGAAGTTTGTATACTCGGTAGCCAGAGGTGCAGCATCACCCGCCAATCCTTTGTCTTGCCCAATCCCTGATTTCCCATTAACGCCGTTGAAAGGAACTTTTCACAACATGCGCTACATTACGGCTTTCGCGATACTGCTTCTTTCCGGCTGCGCCTCAACCCGTAACGTTCCGCCCACGGGAATACAGTTTACGCTGGATGGCTGCACGCCGTTTCTAAACTGCGTCTCAACGTCTTCCACGGTGAGTTATTACGCCATCGAACCTATTCGTCTGGTGGAGCCTTTGAGCGAATCAACCTGGGCAATCATCAAAGCGGAAGCTCTCGAACTGCCAGGCGCTTCTCTAAACGAGGCTCGCTATGGTTACGCGGATATTACCTGCTACAGCGATACGGTTGGTTTTCCGGATTATTTCGAGGTTCTGATTGATGCAGACAAGCAGCGCTTGAATGTTCGCTCACAATCGCTGCTTGGTTTCTACGACATGGGCGTGAACCGCCGCAGGGTCGAATTGCTGCGGAGCCAACTGGTCGAGCGTGGCATTGCTATCAATTAATGAAGGTCGCACACGCCAATATGAATTGGGGCCGGAGCGGTATTAAAAGCCGAACTAAAAATGAAGCTTAGGCCGCTTCAGACAGGCCATTGGAGAATGTCCAATATTTAGGTGTATTGGACATTTTGGGCCAATCAGCGGCTTACCCGTCACCAGGCAATACAAAATCGACCTCATCCACAGACTCTTCCAGAAAATCCAGAAACGTACGAATCGCTGGCAATAGCCCTCGGCGTGACGGAAACACGGCATGATTGATTGTGCCGATGATGCTGCAGCCTCTTTTTGATCGGGTTCCTGTTCTTGCCTTGTGGGGCGTCAGTCATGGTTTAGTTGCAGCTATCATCGTGGCACTTGTGGTTTATCTGATCATGCCTCGCGTGGTTCGGCTGGTTGCAAGCTGGTTGTTTCGTTAGCCGAAATTTAGCCTGATGAAGGTTTAGTGCTCTCTCGTGGTGGTCTAACCAATCACGACGAACAGCTATAGTGCGACCATCCGCCCACATCAAATAGTTCTAACGGCTTTAGCCGGTAATATTTCTGCTCAATGTCTTCCGATTGCTCAGCGTATGGCTGAGTCATCACGCTCTGCAGCTCTCGTAGCAGTGTGTAGTCACCCGCTGCTGCCTGCTGATACGCAGGCACCACGTACCAATCTTTCAGACTGTACTTCGGATTGACCTGCTTCATCTGGCTGGAAAGCTGCTCACGATTATCGGCCGGAATGAGCGACTGCCATTTCGCGAGCCACGCGGACCAACGCTCGTTCAGCTTCTCAGGATGTGCATGATAAGCTTGGCTTGGGTAGAAGCTCTTCTTAAGTGGCTCAATGTTGCCAGGCAACAACGAAAGCTCCCGGAAAAACAGGGTGTAATCGACAGGCGTTTCCGCCATCAGTCTTGTCAGCTCAATGAACAGATCCGCGTCAAAATGATCCAGCCCCAGTTTGGCAGCCCACATGAGCTGCATTTGTGCTTGCATGAATTTCGGGAATTCACTTTGAATTTCTTCGAGCTGTCGCAAACTTTCCGGATTGTTCTCCAACAAGGGCCGCACCGCTGCGCAAAACGAGTAAAAATTGCGTTCCGCAGCTGCCGGTTGATTGAGGAATGCGAAGTGTTGTCCGCCGCCCGTCCAGGGCTGGTAATGCGGATCAAACACATTGCAGAAGCCAAAGGGACCATAGTCGAGCGTGAAACCACCTGCTGCACAGTTGTCACTGTTGAAGTTGCCTTGGCAGTAACCAACACGAATCCAGTTGGCAACGAGTGATGTCAGCCGACTACGGAACTCACCTGCAAGTCGCACGACTTTGTCGGGAGTGGGCAGCGACTGATCGATCTCTTTACCGTACTCTCGATCGATCAGGTGCAGCACGAGCTTTTCCAGTTCTTCCATCGCCTGCGGGTGTTCCTGCTTACGGGCGCGACGACCAAAGAGTTCGAGCTGCCCTACCCGAATGAACGATGGGGCCACACGCGTAGAGATGGCCACAGGCTCGGATACCAGAATATCGGGATCGATTGAGCGAGTACCCTCCGAATACCATGGACGCCGGACTGTCTCGGTTTTCGATACGTACAGGCTTAAAGATCTTGAGGTGGGTACACCCAATGCGTGCATGTGTTCTTGAGCCAGGAATTCCCTCACACTTGACCGCAGAACTGCCCGGCCGTCCCCGCCGCGGCAGTAGGGCGTACGCCCTCCCCCTTTTAGTTGCATTTCCCAGCGCTGACCGTTGGTGACTGCCTCTAACACAGAAATGGCGCGACCGTCGCCATACCCATTGCCGGTCTGAAACGGACAATTCCGGTAAAATTCATTGCCGTAGATTGAAAGCGCATAACCACTCGCCCATCCAACCTTGCGCAGAGGCTCCGGAAGCTCCGACAGGTCTCCGGAGAACATGCGAACGAAGTCGTCTGATTGCGCCAGGCTGTCGTCGAAACCCAGTTCGCGGAACAGGTCTTGGCTGTGCGCGACGTACTCAGGGTGTTCGATGGGTGTGGGTTTGACCGGTACATAGTGGCCCGTGAACACCTGCCGTGGTTCGTGGTCGGCTCCGTTAGCTTTGCCTTCAGGATCGCAGTTAAGCGTGTCCATGAATGAATAGTCCGCCAACCGTGCGAGATCAACGAGGGTTGCAGCCAGTTCTGGTGTTTCACCGTGGCGTCGCATGGTCATTGGTGCTCCTTTTATAAACTGTGCCGGAAATAAGAGCATTCTACCCTTCCCGTTTAATTCGAGCATCGCAATCTACCGAGGTGAGCACGTTGTGATGGCACTGGGTTAGGCATCTAATCCTAGAATTTACTTTAATTTTATATGGTAAACTAACTGGGTTGATAGGTATTTAGTTCAATGTAATGTCCACGGAGTTCGCCAGTTCCGTGTTTGTTCGATAAGAATTCAGACAGGTTCCAGATGCCATCATTTTCAGGACATCCACTTTTTGATACCGCCGAAAACCTTGAAGACCAAGGCGATTTTCACCGGCACCCCTCAATACCAGAGTTTTTTGAAAGCCTTAGCATCCCCTCAGAATTATTGCGTGCGGACTACGAGATCACCCGCAAGTTTCTTCTCAAATACTCGGATGTCCAGGGCACCTTCGTTCGCTTCCGCTCAGAGGTTCAACGCTTCCTCAATTACCTTTGGGTCACCTCGAAGCGCACCTTAGTGCAAACCGACTCCGACGTGATGACGGCGTATTTCAAAACACTGACCATGCCGCCGAAAAGCTGGATCAGCAGAGGTATCTACTCCGCCTTCCAGGATCGCCAGGGACTTCGTCTGCCGAACGCACAATGGCGTCCGTTTGCGATTCGCACCACGAAAGGAGCTGCCGAAGACACGGTAAGCTACGCAATCACTCAAGCTTCGCTCAACGCCAGCAAGACCGCCCTTCAAACCTTTTTTAAGTACCTGCTGATACAGGACTATGTGCAGAAAAACCCGATGATTGGCATGCGCAAGCGAGACCAAAAGGTTCAGACCATTAATGATGTGGATACTGAAACCGATGTTCGGCGGCTTTCGGATATGCAGTGGGCTTATTTGTTGGAGTCGCTGATGTTGGCGGCCGATGAAAACCGGAAATACGAACGGCACCTGTTCGTTGTCGTGACCATGAAGTCGTTGTTTTTGCGGGTGAGCGAATTAGCGCCAAGGCAGAGGCAAAACGGATCAACAAGAACACCGGTGTTTGGCGACTTCAAACGCAAATTCGTGCAAGGCGAGGAATACTGGGCCTATTACGTGTTCAGTAAAGGCGACAAGGATCGCACGATCACCCTGCCCGATGAATACCTGCCCTATCTACAGCGCTGGAGAGAACACCTTGGTTGCTTGACAGCGATGCCGGTACAGGGTGACAACCACCCGATTCTGCCCTCGGCTAAAGGCGGAGCCTTAAGCAAGCGCCAGATCCAGCGTGTGTATGAACAGGCAATCATGCTAGCCGTCGACAGACTAGACACTGAAGGCCGTTCCGAGGAAGCACGACAACTCGAAAGCATTCGTACCGAAACACACTATCTCCGCCATACCGGTGCCAGCCAGGCTATTGAGGCCGGTGCCGACATTCGGCATATCAGCGAAGAACTCGGCCACGCCAGCGCCGCCTTCACCGAATCGGTTTACGTCAATTCAGATCAGGCGATGCGGCGTTTTGCCGGGCGGAAACGGCGGGTGTAATGCGCAATTAGAATGCGATTCTAGCGCCAATAACCGCGAACCAATCTTCGGTACTCCCGCCGGCCGATTCGGCGAAATCGGCAGAATCACCATACTTTCGCTCGTGAACCACGCCGACATAGGGCGAGACAGATCGGTCGATCAGATCATAGCTCAACCTCAAGCCCGTTTCCGTAGAAACCAGCCCCTTGCCGATACCGATCTCCCGGTCCTCGCTAAAGGCAACCGTTGCATCGACCGTAGCAGCCAGAATCCAGTAATTGGTCAATAGCAACTCGTATTCGGCGTCTACCTCGGCAGAGGTGTCACCTTCGTCGCTAACATAGAGGTTTGCGTCTACTTCAAACCACTGAGGAGCCAGCCCGGAAACGCCTAAAACGGCATAAGTGCGATCAGGACCTTCCGGCGTATCAAAGCGAACACCGGCTTTAGCATCGAAAAAGGTTGAGATCGGAATCTGGCCTACCAGTTGGTTCTCCAAGCCTTCGTACGCTTGTTCTTCTATGGCGTACTCACCCTTAGTAAGCCACCGGACTTTCAGTGCGTCAGTTCCGTAAAAGAAATCTCCGTTCCAGACGCCGAGTTCTTCATCATCATCGCTGTAGCGGTATTCAAACTCTTCAAACTGGATACCCCATATCTCGAGCGGCTGTTTGCGTTCCGTGGTGTCTTCCATCATTCCCTGAGCGAAAGCCAAACCTGGCATTAGTACCGAGCCGACGAAGCCAGCTGTAAACCAGAAGCGAGAAAAGCTCATGCGCCGCCTCCTTCGTTCGTCACCAACTCGGCGGAAACCTGAGAGGCCTGCGGAGCGCCTTCCACCACGACTTTACGGAACATACCGGCAGCGGCGTGGTACGAAAGATGGCAATGGAATGCCCATTGGCCCGGTGCATCCACTTCCGTCTCCATGAACACAGTCGTGCCCGGTTGAACACTCACTGTATGCTTAACAGGGTTCCATTGACCTGCACCAACGTCGAGGATAGACCACATACCATGAAGGTGCATCGGGTGCGTCATCATAGTTTCGTTGACGAACTTAAACCGGACACGCTCGCCGTATTGCAACCGGATGGGGTCCGCGTCCGCGTATTTAACGCCGTTGATGCTCCAGGTATAGCGCTCCATGTTGCCAGTCAGGCGGAGTTCAATCTCGCGGGTTGGCTCGCGTTCCTCATACAGAGGTTTTTGGGCCTTGAGATCCGCGTAAGACAGAAACTTTCCGCCATTGGCGGCTTCAGGCATGATGCCGCTGCCTTTGGCGTAGAACGGATCGTCTGGTTTCTCCTTGTCGGCCCCCATGCTGCCGTGGGTAGAGTGGTCCATGGCCGCCATCGATCCATGATCCATGCCAGACATTCCACTATGATCCATCTCGTCCATGGCCCCGTGATTCATGCTTCCGTGGTCCATATCGCCATGATCCATGCCGTGCATGCCACCCATGTCGGCCATGGTGAGTCGGGCTGGCTTCCGCATGGTTGGAACTGCCGCTTCCATGCCCTCTTTCGGGGCTAGCGTTGCGCGTGCATACCCGGACCGCCCCATGGACTCGGCGAAAATCGTATAAGCCTGTGCATCGCGCGGCCGAACGATGACATCGTAGGTTTCAGCAACCCCGATGCGGAATTCGTCCACGTTAACCGGCTGTACGTTGTTGCCATCGGCCTGAACCACCGTCATGTTCAGCCCGGGAATACGAACGTCAAAGTAGGTCATCGCAGAGGAGTTGATGAAACGTAAACGGATACGCTCACCTGGCTCAAACAGCCCCGTCCAGTTCTGCTCCGGTCCCTTGCCATTGATCATGCCGGTAAAGCCTTGAACATCTTCCACATCCGCCTTCATCATGCGCATGTCTCCCCAAGCCATCCGGTCCTTGAGCGTGTTCATCAGGCCGTTCGTCTTAGCATCGCTGAAGAATTCGCCAACCGTTTGCTGCTCACGGTTGTAATAATCCGGCATCATCTTCAGATTGCGCATGATCCGGTCTCCAGTGTGGGGGTGTTTGTCCGTTAACTGGATTACGTATTCCCGGTCGTAGCGAAATGGCTCGCGGCCTTTTGGCTCAATAATGATCGAGCCAAACGCGCCGTCAGGTTCCTGAAAGCCAGAGTGACTGTGGAACCAGTAGGTGCCTGCCTGCACCACAGAAAATTCGTAGGTGAAGGTCTCGCCTGCTTTAATACCCGGAAAACTAATACCTGGCACGCCATCTTGCTGGAACGGCAGAATAAGGCCGTGCCAGTGAATGGAGGTCATTTCATCCAAGTTGTTCGTGACATTGATTTTGACGTTTTCCCCTTCTTTGAACCGAAGCACAGGGCCTGGGGATTTTCCGTTATATCCAATACCTTCTTTGATGAAATCGCCGGTATCAATCGTGACACGGTCTACCGTCAGGTTATATTCCCCAGCGAACACCAGCGCGGGAACAAAAAGGCTGAAAAGCCCCGTCAAAAGGCGCTTTCTCATGAGATCCACTCCGTATATCCGTTAGCAAATTAAGAAAACGACTTACTTGAACGTGACATCACCATACATTCCAGCCTGATAGTGGCCGGGTACATTGCAGGCAAACTCGATGTTGCTTTCGTTGCTGAACGTCCAGACGATCTCCCCGCTTTTGCCAGGCTCAATCAGCACGCTGTTGGGGTCGTCGTGCTTCATGGAATGGCCATTTCCCATGTCCATTTCCATCATATGGTGATTAAGCTTGCCCCCCTGAATAACACCGTGCTCAACCATCATCATCATTTCTTCTTGATGCGCTTCGTGCATGGACGGCGTGCCGATATTGAATTCATGCACCAAGTTACCCTTGTTCTCCAAGACGAACCGAACGGTCTCCCCTGCACTCACCTCGATCTGTTCAGGCTCGTAGTAGTTATCGTACAGTTCAACAGTGATGGTGCGGCTGGCCTCCGAAGCTACACCAGGTTCGCCAATTGAGGATCCATGCCCATGACCGTGTGTTCCGCCCGCTAAAACGGCCGGCGACAATGCAACAGCAGATGCCAGAACCATGCTTTTTGTCAAAGTCATAACTATTCTCCTATCAAAGGTTGGGAAGAACGTGGCGCTTTAGAGGTTCTTACTGTCCCTTACCAACCTGAATCCTTGCTGAAAATTGCAGATGTTTTACCATTCAGGCCAGATTCAGGTAGCTGCCTCATACTCTCGACCACCCCTTCTCACGGAGTAACACCCAATCCATGCGCCTACTGTTGGTAGAAGATGATCGTTTATTAGCCGAGGGACTGATTGGCCAACTTGAAAAAGCCGGGTTTAGCGTCGATTGGGCTAAAACCGCGAAAGATGCCACAAGCTTGGGTGTGCAAGAGGATTACCGAGGTGTTGTGCTGGATCTCGGATTACCAGACGGGAATGGGCTGGAAGTACTTAAAACCTGGAGGGGAAAGCAAGTTCATTGTCCGGTGCTGATTCTTACCGCTCGAGGAGACTGGCAGGACAAGGTCAGCGGGCTTAAAGCGGGTGCGGACGACTATCTGGCCAAACCCTTTCAATTGGAAGAGCTCATAGCCCGGCTCAACGCCATCATACGCCGCAGCGAAGGTCGCGTGGATTCCACACTCAAAGCCGGCCGTTTGGAGCTTGATGAAAACCGACAGGTTTTAAAAACGGCCGACGGCACCGAGCATAGCCTTACGGGTACCGAGTTTCGTCTATTACGCTGCCTGATGAGCCGCCCGGGCCAAGTCTTTTCCAAAGACCAGTTGATGGAACAACTCTACAGCCTGAACGACACGCCGAATGAAAACGTTATCGAAGCTTATATTCGAAGGCTAAGAAAGCTAGTGGGAGCCGAATCCATCCTAACGCGGCGCGGCCAGGGGTATCTGTTTAATGAGGTTGTTTGAGAAGCCATGGTCGGTAAAAAACACTTTGCTCCTGTGCTTGCTGCCGGCAGGTATCGCCCTGATGGCGGTTGCGTGGATTGTTCACGGTTATTTGCTCGATAGGATGTCCCGGGAATTTGTTGAAGACCGGCTCAAAGATGAGGTGGCGTTTTTGGAGCACCAAATACGCAAAACAAACGGCGATGTCGATCAGCTAAACACCGGAGATTATTTCCAGGACGTATTTCATCACGCATTCGCCATACAGACACCCTCGAAAACCCTCGTATTACCAATAAGTTCGAAGCCAATCTTAACCCCATTACTAAATCATAGTGAAAGTGGGCCGATTCACGTCCAAGGCCAAACGGGGCCGGAACCGACCTCGGATATGGTGGCTTACCGAAAGGCCTTCTCGGTGAACGGAATGCCAATTGTTGTGATTGTGTCGGAAGATTTCGGAGCTCTAAAACACAGTCAAATGGAGCTGCACGTTTGGACTGCGGTTGTTTCCATTATCTTAATTCTGATGTTAATCGTCGTGATATGGCTCGGCATCAATTTGGCCATGCGCCCTGTCATCAAGCTCAAAAGTGCTTTAACGCGGCTTCAGAGTGGCCAAATCAAACGGATTGATATGCAGGCCCCGGAAGAATTCGATCCTTTGGTCAAACAGCTCAACCAGCTACTGGATTCCCTTGATCAGCGGTTGGAGAAATCTCGCGATGCTTTGGCCAACCTGTCCCATAGCGTAAAAACGCCGATCGCCGCCGTTCGGCAGATCCTCGAAGATGCTGATCGCCCTCTGGATCGCGAACTGCGAAAACAGATGGCCAACCGCCTAGACGTTATCGACACTCAACTTGAGGCGGAGATGCGTCGCAGTCGATTCGCTGGCCCCCAAATTGGGATGAGCGCTTATCCGCTAAAGCAAGCCCGGGATTTGCTATGGATGCTCGGCCGGCTTTACCCAAACAAGTCCTTTGAGCTTTCCAGTTCTTTACCTGAGGATTGCCGCTGGGCCATTGAGGAGCACGACCTCAACGAAATAATGGGCAACTTACTGGATAACGCAGGCAAATGGTCCGCACATTACGTCGAACTGACCTTAGAGGAGGTTGCGGGATCCCCGATGATTGCTGTGGCGGATGATGGCCCCGGCGTTCAAGAGACGGAACTTGCTCATCTTGGACAGCGAGGGGTTAGGCTGGACGAGCAAACACCAGGCCACGGTCTGGGCCTGGCTATCGTGCGCGATATTGTCGAACGCTATGGCGGAATCGTCACCTTTTCATTGCGCGCTCGACACGGTCTGGAAGTTCGAGTAATGGTCTAACGAACGAAATCACGCCGTAGAACGTTACTCCGGCAACGGAATGAACTCGTCGTCATCACCCACGACTTTCGGGAAGTTTTGGGCCTTCCAGTCAGCTTTCGCTTGTTCAATACGTTCGCGGCGAGTCGAGACAAAGTTCCACTCGATATACCGATGGCCCAGGTTCTCACCACCGACAAACGCGATGCGAGAATCACGCTTTGCCGTCAGCTCAATTCCCTTCTCATTGGTAAACACCGCCATGGAGTACTCGTGAATGGTGGCATCCTTCACCGCAACCTCGCCTTCAGCGACGTAAACGGCTCGCTCTTCCGCATCTGGAACCACGATGCTCTGGCCGGCTTTTAAGTGCGCTTCGACATAAAGCGTGTCTGCGTAGACTTTCACCGGGGAGGTTTTCCCGTAAGCGCTGCCCATAATCACTCGAACAGGGACGCCATCAACGTCTACTCGAGGAATCTCGGCATCGGGATAATGATAAAAAGCCGGTTCAACCTCTTCATCGGCTTCTGGCAGCGCCAGCCAGAGCTGCAGTCCGTGCAGGCGGTGCGCCTTTTCCGTAACCTCGGGACGCTCCCGTTCAGAGTGGGTTATGCCTTTGCCTGCCACCATGAGGTTCACATCACCCGGGCGGATGGTCTGGTAGCTGCCCACCGAATCCCGGTGCAGTATTTCCCCTTCGAACAGGTAGGTCACTGTTGCCAGGTTGATGTGTGGGTGCGGCCGCACGTTGATCCCTTCACCGGCTGGGAATTCGGCGGGCCCCATGTGATCGAAGAAAATCCACGGCCCTACCATGCGGCGCTTGATCGTTGGCAGAACACGGCGCACTCTAAAACCGCCGAGATCTTTTTGACGGGTTTCAATCAAAAGATCAATATTCTGACACCCATCCGGCCTTTGACACTCTTGGTCAAAAACCTCTTTTCTTTGCGTACTCATCCTTTATCCCCTGACATCTTTTGTGTTTCTGGAGTGGTTATTCCCAGTGTCTGGTTGACCGAATCACGAATCTCGCGGTAACGGTCTGGGTCGCGGGCCAAAACTTCAAGATCATCTTCGGGGAACATCTCTGATTTTTTGCGCACAGCACTTTCATCCGCTAAAACCGATGGAAACAATCGCTCCAAGCAGCGCAGCATAACCTCCGGTGAGACCGAGGCCCCTGGCGATGCGCCCAGCAATGTAGAGTAAGTTCTATCGGTGGAGACAATGATTTCTGTACCCATTTGCAAAGCACCATCTTTGATAATCTGTACCCGCTGACCAGCTTCGATCGGTGCCCAATCGAATTTTTCACCCAGCCCAGGCGCAAATTTTTCCAGCTCAGCGAACATGCTTTTCTTGCCCTTGAAGCTCTCAGAAACCAGGTACTTTACTAGCGGAAAATGATCCAGTGTGACATTTAATAGCCCCGGAATGTCGTGTAACCGAAGGGACGTCAGGTAATCGAAGAAACCTCGGCCTTTCTCAAGTACGGGCTTAAATGAGGCAAACGGACCGAACAAGAGATAATGCTGGCCATCTATCATCCGTAAATCCAAATGCGGCACAGACATCGGAGGTGCGCCCACTTCCGCTTTTCCGTAGGTTTTGGCACGGTATTGTTCGGCTTGCTCGGGGGTGATGGCAGCTTGCAAGAACCGCCCTCCCACCGGGAAACCAGTGAAACGGCTTCGGAACGGCATCAAGCTTTTCTTTAGAATCGGAAAAGCGCCGCCGCCCGCCCCCACGAACAGCACATCCGCCTTATGCTGAATTGGCCCCGCGTCATTCTGCGCTTCTATTAACCATTGGCCAGCCGGGCTTCTATGCACTCGTCTTACATGGGTGCCAAACTCAATTTGAACGCCCAGCTCACGTACCGCATAGGCCGCCATTTGTTCGGTTAGCGCGCCAAAGTTAACGTCCGTGCCGGTTTCAATCGCTGTCGCGGCCATCTTTTCATCCCGTGACCGACCTTCCATGGTGAAAGGAATCCAGCTTTTAATTTCATCGAAGTCTTCTGAGTACTTCATGTGCTCGAAGAAATGATGGGCAGACATCTCCTTGAAGCGCAGCCTTAACATGTTAATCGACGATTCTGAAACAATGGTGCAGTGCTTGGTCGGATTGATAAAAGAGGTGGGGTCTTCGATGGCACCTTTACGGACGAGGTAGGCCCAAAACTGTTTGGCGACATTGAACTGAGCGTGAATCTTTAACGCCTTCTCAACCGAAATTACCTCTTCATCAACCGGCGTGTAATTCAGCTCGCAGTTGGCTTCATGCCCGGTTCCAGCGTTGTTGAAGGCCCAGGAATTGCCTGATCCGGGGCCGTCTAGCCTTTCAAGAATAGTCACTTCGAGATTGGGAACCATCTCTTTTGCCAGCACTGCAAGGGTGGTCCCCATAATGCCGGCACCGATGATGATCAGGTTCATAGATTCCACTCGCTACAGGTGAGTTTATACGACTGATTTTGCAGCCCTCTCCCTCAAAAGTAGCACGGAACTTGGTGCCCTGCCGGTGTACAAAGGGGGTTACGGCAGGCGAGCAGGTTTATTGCATTCGACGACGCTCGGCATCGCGACGGGCGTTTTCCAAGAATGAATCAACGGTTTCTCCCGGCAGCAGTAACTGTTTTTGTATCATCTGATTCCGCCACTCCGACTCCTCGAAGATGCAGCGGTATTCGCTCGGGAATTGAGCGTACAGCTGCTTGAAGTGGTCACGAGCTTTGGCTTTGTTGGGCGATTTTCTGCGGGATTCCAGCACCGCCATATTATAAAGCGCGCCCGCACGAACGTTGTCAGGTTGTGTGGAATCTTTGTAAATGGTATCCAAACGTTCCAACACCTCATGAACACCCGTTAAACGGTGTTCTTTGATGATCTTGATGGCGGGCTCCATAATGCGGTCTTCGCCATGCTGACAGGGCGAATCGGCGTGATCTTGCTGGTATTGATCGACAGCCCGTTCTACATCGTGCTTATATTTCTGATCCTGTTTCTGCTCGTAAACGTATCCAGTGCCCACAGTTGTGGCTATGGTCCCGGGCATGCATCCGGCGAGCATGAAGGTACAGGCGGCGCCATACGCTGCGAGCTTCATTTTCATCAATGGCAGAGGCAATCTCATTATTTCATTCCTGAAAAATTTAAGAGTGAAATTACATTCGGTTACACGTGACATTATCTATATTCAAGTGCAAGTACCGTGCGCTCGGTAGAAAAACTTACAAATATTAAGGAGATTTTCATGGCCAACACCCGCGCCTATGCGGCCCAATCGGCCGATTCCGGATTGGCACCTTATAATTTCGAACGCCGCGCTCTGCGTGACGACGATGTCGCCATCGAGATTGACTACTGCGGTGTATGCCACAGCGATGTTCATGTAGTCGAAAACGACTGGGGCGGTTCGCAGTATCCTGTGGTTCCCGGCCACGAAATCATTGGCCGTGTTACTGCTGTAGGCGCCGCCGTGACCACCTATAAAACCGGCGATCTAGTGGGGGTTGGCTGCATGGTTGACAGCTGCCGTAGCTGTTCTGCCTGTGATACCGGGTTAGAGCAGTATTGTGATGAAGGCATGACAGCAACCTACGGCGGAATAGATCGACACGACGGTTCGGTCACCATGGGGGGCTATTCCGACAACATTGTTGTCAGTGAGCGCTTTGTGGTGCGGGTTCCTGAAAAGCTCGATCCGGCCAGCGCGGCACCCTTGCTGTGTGCCGGCATTACCACCTACTCGCCGCTGAAGCACTTCAACGTTGGCAAAGGCCACAAAGTGGGCGTTCTTGGTATGGGTGGCCTAGGCCACATGGGCGTGAAGTTTGCCAAAGCACTCGGAGCTGAGGTGACGTTGTTCACCCGGTCTGAAAGCAAAGTCGCCGAAGCCAAAAAACAAGGCGCCGACCACGTGGTGGTTTCAACCGATCGCAGCCAGATGAAAGCGGTTTCAAATTCGTTCGATTTCTTGCTCGACACGATTCCCGTTGCCCACGACCTGAACCCATACCTGAAATGCCTGAAACATGACGGTACGCACATTCTAGTGGGACTTCTCTCCGCTATTGAGCCGCCGGTGAACGCCGGACTGTTGTTGCTTAAACGTAGGGTGATTGGAGGGTCATTAATCGGCGGAATGCCGGAAACCCAAGAAGTTCTGGATTTCTGTGCGGAGCACAACATCACATGCGATGTGGAGATGTTGGATATCCGGGACATTAACGATGCCTACGTGCGCATGAAGAAAGGCGACGTGAAATACCGCTTTGTCATTGATATGAAAACCCTGAAAGAGGGCTGAGACGAACCGCTAATAACGATTCCGGTGGCGCAAGGTTAGCATGAGGTTATTAATGATCGCATTTGACCTTGGACGCCACCCATGACTTACGCACGCATTGCCGGAACCGGTTCGTACTTGCCGGACAACGTTGTCACCAATCTCGATCTGGAAAAGAAGGTAGATACTTCCGACCAGTGGATTCGCGATCGTACCGGCATCGAGCAACGTTACATTGCCCTGCCCGGCCAAACGACCGTCGATTTGGCTGAGCAGGCCGCCTTGCGTGCGATTGAAGCGGCCGGCATTGATGTGTCAGAAATCGATCTAATCGTCTTTGCTACCACCACTCCTGACAAAGTCTTTCCCAGCTGCGCCTGTATTCTTCAGGCACGACTGGGCATTAACGGCTGCCCAGCCTTTGACATTCAAGCGGTTTGCAGCGGGTTTGTTTACGCCTTGGCAACAGCCGAGAAGTTCATCCGATCAGGTAGCAGCAAAAAAGCACTGGTGATTGGGGCCGAAGTGTTTTCACGCATTCTGAACTGGGAAGACCGAACCACCTGCGTGCTCTTTGGCGATGGTGCAGGCGCGGTCGTACTCGAAGCCAGCGAAGAAACGGGCATTCTATCGACCCATTTGCACGCCGATGGTCGTTACGAAACCTTATTGCACGTTCCCTGTGGTGTAGCCAATGATTTCGATGCAGTGAAAGCGGGCCAGGCGTTCGTTGAAATGAAGGGCAACGAAGTGTTCAAGATGGCCGTGAACACGCTCGGCAAGATCGTTGATGAAACCCTTGAAGCAAACCAGATGGAGAAATCCGACATAGACTGGCTGGTGCCGCATCAGGCTAACCTACGAATTATCTCTGCCACCGCTAAAAAGCTGAATATGTCGATGGAACAGGTTGTGGTAACGGTTAATCGCCATGGCAATACATCCGCCGCCTCGATTCCTCTAGCCCTTGATGAAGCCGTGCGTGACGGGCGCATCAAGCGCGGTGAGATTGTGCTTCTAGAAGCCTTTGGAGGCGGTTTCACGTGGGGTTCTGCACTGCTTCGCTACTAATTTTCAATATGTTAAATAGTAATTTGAATAGTCTTTTAAAGTCTTTTTAGTTCTTAGCAAGCTTTGTTAAATTGCTCTTCAGATTCACCCAATAGGTTCTGAGGAGCTTTACATGAAAACGTTTTTAAAAGGCATCGCACTCGGCGCTGCCCTACTCTCTGCTCAGCCAGCCCTTTCTGCTGATCGGGAGCTTCTCAATACCTCCTACGACATTGCCCGCGAGCTTTTTGCCGCCTATAACGTCGAGTTCCAGAAGCACTGGCAGGAGAAAACAGGCGAAACCGTTGAGATCAAGCAATCTCATGCGGGCTCGTCCAAGCAGGCTCAAGCCATTATCCAAGGCCTGAAGGCCGATGTTGCTACCTTCAACCAGGTTACTGACATCGACATCCTTCACACCCGAGGCCGTCTGATTCCTGAGAACTGGGCAGAGCGTCTGCCGAACAACAGCTCTCCTTATTATTCCACCATGGCGTTTCTGGTTCGCAAAGGTAACCCCAAGAACATTCAAAACTGGGATGACCTGATTCGCGAAGACGTTTCTTTGGTGATGCCTAACCCTAAAACCTCAGGTAACGGCCGCTACACCTATCTGGCAGCATTAGGTTTTGCGCAGGATCAGTTCGGCGACGATCAAGACAAGATTGATGATTTCCTTGCCTCTTTGCTGGGCCAAGTCCGTGTTTTTGACAGCGGCGGCCGTGGTGCAACCACCACCTTTGTTGAGCGCGGTATCGGTGATGCTTTGCTGACCTTCGAATCCGAAGTACTGAACATTGCGGATCGCTTGGAAGGTGAATACGAAGTGGTTACCCCGAAAGTCAGTTTCCTGGCTGAATTCCCGGTCACCTGGATTGACGATTACACCAAGCAGAACGGTACCGAAGAACTGGCGAAAGAATACCTGAGCCACCTCTACTCTGAAGAGTCCCAGCGTTTGTTGGCTAGCTTCAACTACCGGGTTCAGAACGAAACCGTCTTGAAAGAGAACGCGGACCGCTTCCGTGACCTCAAACTGAAGTCCATCGATGAAATCGCCGGAGGCTGGGAAAACGCTATGAAAGCCCACTTCGCCAGTGGCGGTAAGCTCGACCAGCTTCAGCGTCGGCGGTAAGACACTCTAATGTCTGCTCCTGCTCAAACAAGCGTCGCCTCAGTGCGGCGCTTTTCCGGTCGTAGCAAACGGGTCTTGCCAGGATTCGGGCTGAGTCTCGGCATCTCGCTGTTTTTCGTAAGCTTGGTCCTGCTTTTGCCACTAACCGGTTTGGTGGTGGAAACGTCTGGTATGACGTGGGATCAATTCGTGTTCACCATCACCGATCCGCGAGTGATCGAATCCTATAAAGTAACCGCGTGGACCGCGCTGGCCGCTTCGTTGTTTAACGGCGTGTTCGGGTTATTACTCGCTTGGGTCTTGGTACGTTACGAATTCCCCGGAAGGCGGTTGATTGATGCGGTTGTGGATCTCCCCTTCGCGTTGCCAACTGCGGTAGCAGGCATCACCCTGGCTACATTGTTCGCCCAAAACGGCTGGTACGGCCAGTGGCTGGACAAACTGGGAATCGAGGTGGCTTTCACCCCCATCGGCATTGTTGTGGCGATGGCCTTTACGAGTATCCCTTTTGTCGTCCGCACGGTTCAGCCGGTGCTCGAGGAGCTTTCTCCCGCCGACGAAGAAGCGGCTGTCAGTATGGGTGCTTCGGATAGCCGGGTGTTCCGTAAAGTCATTTTCCCTTCGTTGTGGCCTGCATTGGTTACGGGTGTGGCGCTGTCGTTTACTCGCAGCCTCGGCGAATTCGGCGCGATCATTTTCATCGCGGGTAACACGCCCTACGTCAGTGAAGTGACCAGCCTGATGATCTTTATTCGCCTGCAGGAATACGACTACGCAGCCGCTAGTGCGATTGCATCGATGGTGTTACTTGCGTCGTTGATCTTGTTGTTTGCGATCAATCTCTGGCAGAGCCGTTACTTGCGCCGTTTGGAGGGTCGATAGATGTCACTCCACAGAAATAGGGTTGGTGATCAGCCGTGGGTACGCCGGACACTCATTGGCTTAGCCATGGTTTTAACCGTGATTTTTCTGGTGATACCGGTGGTAGTGATCTTCACTCAGGCACTCAGTGCTGGCTGGAGCACGCTTGCGGGTAACATTCTGGATGAATACACCCTGCATGCGATCGGGCTAACACTGTTTGTCGCACTGCTAACAGTGCCACTGAATCTCATCTTTGGTACGGCATTGGCATGGTCGGTCACACGCTTCAAGTTCCCGGGGCGCAAGTTGCTGATCACGTTGATCGACATTCCGTTCGCTGTTTCCCCGGTTGTGGCAGGCCTGCTTTACCTGTTGCTCTACGGCCGAAACGGTTGGCTTGGCGGCTGGCTGAGTACTCACGATATTCAGTTAATGTTCGCCTGGCCCGGCATTGTGATGGTCACCGTATTCGTAACCTGCCCGTTTGTCGCACGGGAACTGATACCGTTGATGCAACAACAAGGCAGCGAAGAAGAGGAAGCGGGCGTGGTTCTGGGGGCGTCGGGTTGGCGCATTTTCCGTAAGATCACACTGCCGAATATTAAATGGGCTCTTATATACGGCGTGATTCTCACCAACGCCCGTGCGGTCGGCGAATTTGGTGCAGTGTCGGTTGTTTCGGGGAACGTTCGCGGCCAAACCAATACCTTACCGTTGCACGTTGAGCTGCTGTATCAGGATTACAACATTGTCGGGGCATTCGCCAGTGCCTCGCTGCTTGCCGCCATCGCGATTCTTACGCTGGTCGCCAAAGCCTTTGTCGAATGGAAACAGGCTAAATCAGAACATTCCGCGCCGGAAACCAGAGGTGTCTGACATGAGTATCACTATCCAGAACATCAACAAAACCTTCGGAAAATTTCAGGCGCTTAACGATGTGTCTTTGAAGATTCCGGAAGGTAAATTAACCGCTCTACTCGGCCCCTCCGGCTCGGGAAAAACCACTTTGTTGCGGATTATTGCGGGGCTGGAATCTTCCGATGCCGGGAAAATTTTGTTTAGTGGCGAAGATGTCAGCCATTTACACGTGCGGGATCGCAACATCGGTTTCGTGTTCCAGCATTATGCCTTGTTCCGCCACCTGACAGTCGCCCAGAACATTGCGTTCGGGCTGGAATCGCTGCCACGCAAAGAACGCCCTTCTAAACAGGAAATTGCCCAGCGCGTTGAGAAACTGTTGGAGATGATCCAGTTGCCGCAACTGGCCGACCGTTTTCCTTCCCAGCTGTCTGGTGGTCAAAAGCAACGGGTTGCACTGGCGCGCGCTTTGGCCACACAGCCCCGAATATTACTGTTGGATGAGCCGTTTGGGGCTCTGGATGCGAAAGTTCGTAAGGATCTGCGCCGTTGGCTGCGCGCGTTACACGATGAATATCATTTCACCAGCATTTTCGTGACTCATGATCAGGAAGAAGCTTTGGAGCTGTCCGATCAAGTTGTCGTGATGAGCCAAGGCAAAGTCGAACAAGTCGATAGCCCTGCGCAATTGTACGCTCGGCCCGACAGCCGTTTCGTGTTCGACTTCCTTGGCCATGTGAACGTACTGTCGGGTGTGGTCAAAAGCCAAAAACTGGTGCAAGGCGACGCTTGGGTATCGCTACCCGGCACCAAAGGCGATCAAGAAGCCCAACTTTACCTTCGCCCCCATGAAGTTCAGTTGTCCCGATCACCCGCCACCCATGCCCGGCTACCCTTACGTATCCAGTCCATCAGTCTGATTGGCTCGGAAGTTCGTCTGGAGTTGGCACCCGAGGGCTGGGAAAGTCATGAATTGTGGGAAACCGGCATGAGCCACGCGGAGTTTGCCCGGCAAAATCCTACACGTGGCGAGCTTTGGTATGCCGTACCCAATGTAGGCCATTTGTTTGAGGCGGATAGCCATCAACCACGCGCCGTTAATTGGGATTTTCAAAACGCCGCTAACGCCAGCAGCATGTAAACGACTGGTTACAAAGCACTGTTTACCAAAAAGCCCCGACACCTTAAGACAGGTTCGGGGCTTTTTGTTGTTTGAAATGAACGCTATAGTCTGGCAACACAATAACAATCAGGCAGTAACCATGAAACGGCGTAATCAGCGCAAACTTTCTGTCATTATTATTGGTACAGGCTTTGGTGGTATTGGCATGGCCATCCAGCTCAAACGAGCCGGTTATACCGACCTCACCCTTCTTGAAAAAGCACCTAAAGCGGGAGGGACATGGCGCGACAACACCTACCCCGGTGCGGCATGTGACGTGCAATCCCATCTTTATTCATATTCTTTTGAGCCAAAGCATGACTGGACCCGAAAATTTGCGCCGCAGGCTGAAATCGAAGGCTACATCGAGCACTGTATTACCAAGTATGGATTGCAGCCGTACATCCGTTTTAATCAAGCTGTAACCGGTGCCCGTTTTGATGCCGCGACTAATTCATGGGCCGTCACAACCGCATCTGGCGACACCTACACAGCGAACGTATTGATCGCTGCCACAGGGCAATTAAACCGTCCTGCAGTCCCGTCTATCGCTGGCATTGAACGGTTTACAGGCCACACCTTTCATTCGGCTACTTGGGATCACGATTTTGACTTGTCCGGTAAACGGGTTGCCGTGATTGGTACCGGTGCCAGTGCTATTCAGTTTGTCCCAAACATTGTGCCGGCCGTAGCAAAGCTGGACTTGTACCAGCGTTCGGCCGCTTGGGTCGTTCCGAAATCCGACCGGCCGTTTACCCCGCTTGAACACAACTTGTTTCAGAAAATGCCATTATGGGATCGGGCCTACCGCGCATTGATTTATGTGAAAAATGAATCCCGTGCATTGGCCTTTACCCGCTTTAGAAAACTCCTGGACTTTGTAGCTCGCCAAGCTGTGAAAGAGGCCAAGGCCAAAGTCTCGGACCCCACTAAACGGCAGCACATCATCCCCGATTATCAAATTGGCTGTAAGCGCATTCTTATTTCCAATGACTGGTATCCCGCCATCGATCAGCCCCACCTTGATTTGATTACCGATGGCATATCCGAGGTTGATGAAACGGGCATTGTCACCACCGATGGTCAACACCGTCCCGCGGATGCCATCATATTCGCAACCGGGTTTCGGGCCAGCGAATACTTGTCCCCTATCACCATCACAGGGCTCGATGGCGTATTACTGAACGATGCCTGGGCGAATGGCGCTAAAGCGTTCAAAGGCATAACCGTAAACGGATTTCCGAACCTGTTTATGCTTTATGGTCCGAACACCAACTTGGCCCACAACTCGATTCTGTATATGCTCGAATCCCAGTTCAGTTATGTCATCAGCGCGCTGAATGCTTTGGCAAAGTATCCAAATTCCGCGATCGATGTGCGAGAAGACCGTCAAACCCGCTATTGCTCGGTGGTTCAGGAACGATTGGGCGGTACCGTTTGGGACTCGGGTTGCCAGTCCTGGTATTTAGACGAATCCGGAAGAAACACAGCCCTTTGGCCTGGCTTTACGTTTAGCTATCGTTTTGCCACGCGCTCGATAGATACCGCTGATTATCGGTTTTTCACTCCGGGCTCCGGTAATGGACTTAAGGTTTAATCATGAAGTTTCGTATTGACACCTTCACCTTGCTACTGCTGGGTGCGATCGTTTTAGCATCTTTTGTACCGGTAACGGGCGGTGCGGCCGATGCCCTCGCAACGTTAGGCACCTGGGCGGTGGCATTGCTGTTTTTTCTTCATGGTGCGGCCCTCTCCCGCCAACAGATAATCGACGGCGCAACCCATTGGCGCTTGCACATATTGATCACCTCACTAACCTTCGTTTTCTTCCCGCTCGTGGTTTTGCCCATCAACGGCCTGAGTAGCATCATTCCGGAATGGATGCCCAAAGACCTTGGCCTCGGCTTCCTTTATCTCGGGGTGTTGCCATCAGCTGTTTCGTCGTCCATCGCTTATACCGCGATGGCCAAAGGCAACGTACCTGCCGCCATATGCAGTGCCGCAGCATCCAATGTATTCGGCATGATGCTGACCCCTTTCCTGCTGCTCTTGTTGGTGTCTACCTCTGGCGATGGCAACTTTTCAGTGGCAGAAGCCCTGAAAGATATCGTAATGCAGCTATTACTGCCCTTTGCTGTTGGCCATGCCATGAGGCCGTGGCTCGGAGGTTTCCTTGGTCGTAATGAGTCTCTTATGTCACGGTACGACCAATGCGTTATCTGGATTATCGTCTACTCTGCGTTTTCTCATTCGGTGGTCAGCGGCCTTTGGCAGAACCTTCCAGTTCAGGCCATCATCTTGGCTATTGTGCTGTGTTTCGGACTGCTGGGGCTGTTTATGCTGGCGGCAACCGTCATGGTGAGACGATTCGGGTTCAGTTTAGAAGACGAAGCCGCAGTGGTGTTCTGCGGCTCAAAGAAGAGTTTGGCTTCTGGTTTGCCGATGGCTAAGGTGCTCTTTTCAGGGCATCCTGGCTTCGGGATGATCGTGTTGCCGATCATGTGTTACAACCAGATTCAGGTGATCGTGGGCGCCATACTGGCGCAGAAGTACCGGGTAAAGATTGAGCAGGCCTCAGCTGCCAACGCCCATGCCACCGAAAATCATGGTCAGAATCACTAACCCGATGATCCAGCCTATAACCGCTGGCCAAAAGTTAGCGGTTTGGGACAGCGGTTCTATTTCGTCCCGGGGGTCATTCTCTTCAAGCGCGGTTGATTGCTGTTCCTGCTCGGTAATCGCCTCCTGAACGGTGAACCATTCAAACCACTCCCCTAAAAAGCGGGCGACTGGCTGCGGGAACGATCCATTCTCAGCCATGGGACGAATCCAGGACTCTAACTGTTGGCCAATTTCGCGGCGAAGCGGCAGCTGATCCGCGGGTGGCTCGCAGAGTATTGCTTTCCAGATACCTACATCCTGCTGGCGGCCTGAATCATTCATCAGAGCCTTAATCTGAATAACAACCTCGCGCACTATTTGGGATTCGTTAGCGTCTAACTGATGATCGGCTATCGGACTGGGTTCCGGCGCCGCAACCGCCGCCGGCGTAGCCATGGGTTCGCCCCCTGCCGCCTCCCGGTAGGCTTCGTCCAGCCTACGAGCTTCTTCGGTTGACGCAAATTTCATCTGGCGCTCATAAGCCTGACGAATTTCCTCACGATCACTCGTCGGCTCAATGCCCAGAATCTCCCAGCAGCTCATACAACAATCACTCCGAATATGTCGCCTCTGTAAACTTTATAGAGACAAATGATTTTGGTTCTCCTAGGATTGGAGAATATATGCAACTAAATTCGCACGATGAATTCCTAATTATAGAACGACTACTATGCCAGAGACGAATTGCTTGTACCGCATTCTGAATACCAAGAAATTCGCAAAACATGTTGGTTGGTCAATAATAGTCAGCGGTTTAGGGTTCACCGTACCCCTATCTGCGAGCGCCGAGAACCCTTCTTTCAACGATGGGCTGCACGAGTTTGACAGCGACATTCCTCAAGTTCTCACCACTACCCGCCTCAGGCAACCAAAAACCCGGGTGCCAGGCAGCACTACGGTCATTCAGGGCGACAAGATCCGCGATCTTGGCATTATGAATCTGTACGAAGTGTTTCGGCTGGTACCAGGGATGACCGTTAACTTTGTCGGGAGCCATCAACCCGTCGTTACTTATCATGGCACGGTTCACTATGAGCAAAGGCGCATGCAGGTGCTGGTTGATGGCAGAACGGCCCACCGAGCCACACTTTCGGACATGGACTGGGAAACCATGCCAGTGCCACTAGAGTTGATCGAACGCATAGAAGTTGCCAGAGGCCCGAACTCGGCAGCCTATGGTATTAACGCCTTTTTAGGCACGATCAATATCATCACGCGTGACCCGGCGGACACAGCGGGTGCGGAAACACGGGTCACACGAGGCTCCCGTAACCATATCCGCACATTCGCTTCAGTCGGCGGTGCCGGACAAACGGTAGATTGGCGGCTTTCGTATGAGAAACGCAAATTCGATGGGTTCGATTACCAAGAGGATGGTGATGAGCACGTTTCGTTCAATGACGGCCACAACATCAATTCGTTCGGTTATGACTCTCGCTTCAAGTTCAATAGAAGTACGAACATTGAGGTGAAAGCGGGGGTCACAGATGGCATCAAACAGCAGGACAAAGGAAAAAGCGGTGAGCTAGACCCCATCGAACACCCAAATATTGATGTGCGGGATTATTTCATTCAAAGTCAGTTCAACCACAGCACATCCGAACATCACTTTTTTCATGTCCTCGCGAGTGTTTCAAATTTCAATCGCCGAGATCGTTATGACATAGAGCTCGGTGAGTCGGCTGTCAATTGTTTGCGGAATCCGAATGGCCCATCGCTTTATTTCCGCACCCAAGATCCAAACGATGGCAGCCGCCTGGAACCTTGCCAGGTTCCAATCCCCGGGGAAACGCCGCTTCGCGCGAACGTCAATGCGGATTACGAAGACACAAGGCTGGAGCTGGAAATTCAAGACACCCTACTCTTCAACGACGATCTGAAACTGGTGTCTGGTGCAGGCTTTCGAAAAAATATTCTTCGATCTGAAACCTACTTCAATGGCCGTGAACACAGTTATCAGTCTCGTTACTTCGGCAATCTGGAGTATACGCCCTGGACCTGGGTAACCATGAACGTAGGTGGCAACTGGGAGCATTCCAGTACCACCGATGAAGGCTATTTTTCACCACGGGTTGCCACCAATTTTGTTATCAATAGCCACCACGCAATTCGGTTCGTATACTCTCAGGCAGTAAGAACCCCGGACTCCTTCGAACAGAGCCCCAATACAGGGTTTACACTCACCAACGTAGCTCCTGCCATGTATTCTGATCTCGAAGGGCGCCGGATAACCATTGTTGATGCTGCTCAGGCGCCCCATGCTTTAACGCTCGGCAGGGATCTCGACGAGGAGCGTATTACATCCCATGAGATCAGCTATTTCGGCCAGTTCCCGCTAGAGTCTGCGCTACTTTCTGTAGAGGTGCGCGGCTTTAAAGATCAGATGCGCGATATGATCAGCGGCGTTATTCAGTTGGCCCAATGGACACTGGGCAACAATGTTGATGTTGACCAAAAAGGATTTGAAGTGGAGGCGACGCTCGCCTACCCGAACACAGCACTGCGAGCGACCTATGCCTATCTTGATCAGGATTCACGCTACGTTGGCCCACCGATTCTAGACGCTTCAGGTGAAGTGGACACTAAGCAGCATGAGTACCAGAAAGGCCTGCTTTCCCGAATGTCTACCCGACACTCGGGCAGTTTTTCGATCATCCAGGATTTCCCCTTTGATCTGAAAGCATCGTCCGCATTCTACTGGGCCGACGAGTTTCTGCGCACCGAAAACCAATTTGAACGCATCGATGTTCGATTGGCGAAACAGTTTTTTCGAACGGATTATACGGCCGAAATTGCGGTTACGATGCAGCACTACCTGAACCGGGAGCCAGAGCTTAGCTCAGACAACAATATTGAAGACCACAACCAGTTCTTCGTAGAAGCAGGCGTTAGATTTTGAACGTAAAATTCCTTCTGAACCTAGTCGCCATATGTATCCTTTGGTCAGGATGGCCTCTGAGCGCCCACTCTCAAACTGAATACAACGGTGCTCATCCGGTGACGGTCATTGGTTCAGGGAAGCAGGCACTGGATGCCTATTTCATCGGTTTGATTGAAGATCGAGTGGGTCCGAATGTTGAGCTGAACCTGGTCCCCCCTAGCGCTGACTTGGGGACGCTGCCCAACCAGCCTGTCATTACCATAGGCCCAAAAGCATTTGACCGTTTGTACCGTGCAAAGCGGGATGTACCCATACTTGGCACCCTGATTGAGCAACAGTTTCTCGACAAATACCCCCATGAAACCTCGGGAAAGATAAGCGCCATACTCTACGATGTACCTTTGCTACGCCAAGCACTCACAGGCAAAGCCATTCTGCCACACGCGACCAAAGTGGCTGTGTTAGCCAGCCCTCATAACCGATCTCTGTATGCTTCTTTATTAGAACGTCTCCCAGACTATGGGTTGCAAGGCCAGGTGTTTTTCGTAACGAAGCAAGATCAGCTTATACCTACTCTTATACGAGCGTTGAACTACGGCGACTTCCTTTTAGGCACGCCAGACCCGGATATTTATCATCCACGGAACATCAAACATATCCTCCTCACCGCCTATCGGCGAAACAAAATATTGGTCGGGCCGAGCCAGGCCTATGTAAAGGCCGGATCAATCGCATCCAGCTACCCCACTTATTCTTCAATGGCGGATAAAACCGCTGAATTCCTGATCTACTACCTAAAAAACGGAGAGTTCCCACCAGCGAGCTATCCAGAAACCTACAACGTTGAAGTCAACAAACAGGTCGCGCACTCGCTCAACATTCCCTTGGGCCAGCCTGAGGAAATTTCAAATATCATTAATAAGTTACTCCTGAATCCGTCTCAGGAGCTTTTCGATGATTAAACCTCGAAAGCGCACCGTATCTCTTTCACTATCACGACGTTTGTTATTGCTCGGTCTTTTACCTGCGGTTTTGATGTTCACTGTTCTTGTCGCTTTTTTCACCTCTGTCAGGATGGATGATGCGCGAAGTTCAATGGCGCAGAGCAGCCAGCTATTGGCCGACAACCTCGCTCCGGTTCTTGAATACGCGATTGTCTCGGGCAACAGCTTTGCATTGGAACAAGTTCTCGATAATGCCCTTGAGCACAGCGATGCGCATTGGGTAAGAGTGATAGATGTCGTCGGTGAGGAAATAGGTTTCGCCAGTGCGGAAGAGCAGAGCATCGATATCACCGCTCCCCAGTACCAAGTGTTCGAGTCTGAAATTTTTCAGGAACCATTGATGCTTGAGGAGAACGACGGGGGGAAATGGTTCCAATCCGGATGGGAGTCCGGTGCAGGTATTCTGCGAATAGGCAGTGTTCAAGTCGCCGTGAGAACCGAAGCTTTGGACCTGAAGCTTCAAAACATATGGTGGTCTTCCTTAGCAGTTGGCGGCGGTACGCTTTTGTTCGCCATCGTGTTAGTACAACTGTTTCTGGGCAATATTCTTCGTTCGATGCAAAACCTCGGCAGCCGGGTTGGCAGCCTTATTCGTGGCAACTATCGCCTTGAACCTATAAATACAAAGGGTGTCGCGGGTGAAATTGTCGATTTGCAACACCAACTTAATGAGTTGGCTGAACGCCTACAGGATTTGAAAACAACCCGTGACGAAACCCTCTCTGTTTCAGAATCAGAGCGGGCTAAAGCAGAGCACGCGAACAGGGTGAAATCAGAGTTTCTGGCGAGCATGCGTCAAGAGCTCAACACACCTTTGACTGGTGTGATCGGCATGATCAAACACATCGAGCAAGAAGAACTTTCTCCGCAACAGAAGGATTATCTCACTACCGCGAAAAAGTCGCTTCAGGACTTGCTAACGGTCATCTCCAATATGTTGGATTATGCCCACTTGGACACTGAGGCAAAAGCATTGGACGCTAAACCGTTTGACCTCCGGGAGCTGATCTCCAACTGCGTTGCTTCTTACCGCCATGCCGCGGAACTACAAGAGCTGTCTCTTGAATCTCTGTATTTAGGTGACTGGCCGGAACCGGCTACGGTAATAGGAGATGCGCCGCGCGTCAGACAGGTGCTTAGCGGATTACTCGATAACTCGCTTGAGATGACCAGTAATGGCTTCATCACGGTACGGACTACGTGGGTGAGCATAGATGAACAGCATGTTTTGATGTCTTGCACGCTACGTGATTCCAGCTCGAGCACTCACAACGCCAACACCATTCACAACCCGCACACACACTCTCGATTCGGCGGGCCGGGCTTTAATCTGGCGATGGTTCAGAGGTTGGTCGAACTGATGGGCGGGCACGTTCAGATTGAGCTGGATATGGGTCAGGGTACCTCGTTACGTTTCGAGATACCCTTTGATTTGCCAGCTACTGAACAGGCGAGCGCATAGTCACGAACTCTTCTGCAGACGTTGGGTGGATACCCAATGTCGAGTCAAACTGAGCTTTGGTTGCCCCAGCTTTAATTGCAACGGCTAAACCTTGAGTGATTTCCCCAGCATCAGGCCCAACCATGTGAGCACCAAGCACCTTGTCTGTTTGATCATCAACAACGAGCTTCATCAGGCACCGTTCATCACGGCCGCTCAAGGTGTATTTCATCGGGCGGAAATCAGACCGGTATATCCGCAAACGATAACCCGCTGCAATCGCTTCCTCTTCGGTTAAACCCACGGTGCCAATGTTAGGCTGACAGAACACGGCGGTCGGAATAGCGCTGTAATCCATGTCCCCCTGACCATCACCAAACAGGCGACGAGTGAGTACCATCGCTTGCGCCAAAGCAACCGGAGTAAGTTGCGGGGTACCAATCACATCACCAAGTGCTGAGATTGACGGAACACACGTACGGAAATGTTCATCGACGACAATATGACCCGACTCATTGAGCTCGACTCCGACCTTCTCAAGCCCTAACCCATCAACCAAAGCGCGGCGGCCGGTTGCTGCCATGACCAGGCCTGTCTTAAGGCTACTGCCATCGCTTAAGTTTACTTTGTAGAGGGCATCATCGGGCTCTACGGAGTCGATCGTCACGTTAAAGCGCAAGTCTATGCCCTTTTTGCGCATTTCCTGCTCGGTAAAGCGGCGAATATCGTCATCAAAACCACGAAGGAACAAATCCCCGCGATACAACAAAGTGGTTTCTACCCCAAGCCCTGCGAGAATCCCAGCGAACTCGACCGCTATGTACCCACCACCCCAGACCACGGCATGACGGGGCAGTTGTGGCAGATAAAACATTTCATTCGAGGTGAGCAAACACTCTTTCCCGGGAATGTCCGGAATAACCGGCCAACTACCGGTCGCAATCGTGATGTGTTTGGTGGAGTATTGCTTGTCTCCCACCGCAATGGTTTCCGGATCAACGATACTGGCAGTACCTTCAATGATCGTAACACCGGCATTTTCGAGCATCCGGCCGTATATCCCGTTAAGCCGCTCAATTTCGGTGTTCTTGTTGGCAACCAGTGTTGGCCAGTCGAAACTCACATCATCGGAGGGAATGTTCCAGCCATAGCCTTGTGCGTCTTCCAATTCATCCCTGACGTGAGCACCGTATACAAACAGCTTTTTAGGCACGCAACCCACGTTTACGCAGGTTCCACCGAGATAGCGGGATTCAACAACCGCTACCTTTGCACCAGTTTGCGCCGACATTCTGGCCAGGCGAACTCCGCCGGAACCGGCGCCAATAATAATCAGGTCAAAATCGTGGGAACTAGACACTCTGTCTCCTGTAAATCCTATAAAAAGCCAACAAATCAGATGGCAAGAGTCAGTCGGACGGATACCTTCCCGGGTTCATTACCTTTATCCATGGCGGCTTGATCGATCAGAATTCCATGCTGAGCATCCAAACGCTCCAACCAAGCGGCTACATCCGCATACGGAACATCTTCCATCCATACCCGAATGGCGTTGTTGCCCGACGGTTCAAAGCGCTGCAGCGAAAGGCCCGCTTCCCCGGCAGACCGGGTCACCAGAGCCATCAGCGCACGGCCATCTTCCGGGCGATCGGTTGCACTGGAAGCCGAGTTGCCGGATCCTGCGCTACCAAGCCGCTGTATGGTGTTTTCGTTTGCCTGAATCCAGGCCAACAATTCACCGGCATTCTCGCGACTGGTTTCTGCGCTGCTGCGATAATCCGAAACCGGTCGCCAAATCGCAAAATACAGTACCGCAATTGCCAAGGCTATAAGCAGAACTGTCAAAGCCTGACGATCCCTTTGCGGTAATTGATCGTATCGGGCTACCATTTTTTCAATGGCGGGATGATCTTTTAGGCGCTGAAACATCGTTTATCCTCCTGAAACCGTTAAACGACCGCGAGCACCGTTCGATTCATTAACCACCGAGCCGATCTGCGCCTGCAAGCCTTGGTCGGCCAATCCATTGCGCAAGCGACTGAGGCGATCATAGCTGTCAGCCCGAACATCAACCACCAGCTCACCACGAGTGCGGCTGTAATTAATCGAATTAAACGTCACCGCTCCAGCGCCCGCCAGACGGCCGTACTGGTCGCCGGTAAACTTCATCAGCGTTATGAAATCGACATCTGCACCCTGAGATCCAGCCACCCGCAACTGCCCTTCAATGACGCGCCGAACATTTCCGGCGTGAGTACGGCGATCAGCGGGAAAGGCTTGCCGGTAAATGGCCATCGCCTGAGATTTGAGTTCATCAGCCTGTTGTTGGTGATACGTTCCTACCCCGATATTCAGGCCAACTTGAATCACGAACCAAAGCGAGGCAACCGCAATTAAGGGTTTCCAAGGCTTTAACGGACTCGAACCGGAAACTTTTACCGAAAAAACGCCCTGACACAGATTCACCGGATGGCATAAATGCTGATGGTGAGACCACGCCAGAAATTCAAGGACAGAAAGTTCCAAAGCTTTCTGCTGAACGTCCACACGGCCCGTGGAACCTGATAGCTCGTTCACCAAGGGTTGCTGGCGCTCTAGTTCGGTTTCAACACCGTATAGCTGCACAGGGATTTCAGCGACAACTTCTTCCGACGATGGCGCCGCCATGGTCATAGCGAACAAAGGCAGATTATCGGCTTGCATCCTTAGCCATTCCCCTCGCTCGCTTTGCATGAGCACAAAGTCGTCGTCCAAGCACATCATCCAGCCCGAATCGGGAGCAGGTAGTAAAGAGGCATCCGGGTAAATCGCATCCAGCCGCACCTGATCCCAACCCGAGAACAGGTTCTTCCAACGCTCCATTTGGGCTAAATCAATTGCTGCAACCAAATAGCCCTCGTCGGTATGCTTTCCCAGAGCCAAATGAACCGTTTCGATGTCTTGGGCAATCTGCTCTTCAACCGCATACGGTAGCGCTTGCTGAACAAACCGGCTTTGTTTGGCCGGGATATCCGCTATGCAAAACGCGGCTTCATCACCCGGGATCAAGCCGATCAGCAGCACCTTATCCAGCGCGTTCTGTGCCAATGTCTGTTCGATCACGGCTTTGGGGTCAGCACTGCCCCGCGCCTGAGCGTCGCCGCTGGCATCGTGCAATACCCAGCTATAAAGCTGGGCATCCGGGCTCTGCTCCGGGTCGGCAAATGGCGACAGTGGTCGCACATAGAGACGATAAGACATGGTTATCCTTCTGAGAAAGTGTAAGGTTCCTTGGAGATCCTGTTCTTTTGTCCCGTATCCCTGTGAACCGTTCGGACCTCACCTTCCGGATTACGAAACACCGTGCTGACCATATTTACGACACGATTATCGTAGGTAATCCGTGATACAACTTCAAAAAAGCGTGTTTGCAAGCTTAAGCCATTTCGTTTTAAGCCCAACCCGGAGAATTCGGGTAAGGCCAGAAAATCCTGAATGTTTTCGAACCGCTCTTCTTCCCTTTTGGCAATGATTGCCTCTGCCTGAGCTTGGTTAAGCTCACTGTGTAGAGACATCAGCACCGGTGCTGTGGCGCTGTTAACGTTAATGCCAATACCCGTCACCGGCAGCGCGGCTACGTGAGGACGAAGTGCGACATAAATCTCTTCTGTCATGCCCTCAATCAATCTTAGTTCAGTAACTGAGACAAAAGGCTGGTTTGCAGTCCTGAAACCGGGATCGGCCATCAAATACTGGCCATCTTCAGCGCCATAGGCGCTGACAGTTTGGTCGTCTGAATCAATCCAATCAATCAGGGTATCCACATTCAGCCCATTGATACCCAACGCAATCAAGAGCCGT
Source organism: Marinobacter litoralis (assembly GCF_003336705.1). GTDB lineage: Bacteria > Pseudomonadota > Gammaproteobacteria > Pseudomonadales > Oleiphilaceae > Marinobacter > Marinobacter litoralis. The sequence goes on from NZ_QMDL01000001.1 coordinate 1,141,034, forward strand.
GAGAGGCGATCTTTCGTGAGCGGGTCCACTTCGCCATTGGTTGCGATCAAATCGTTGAGATTGATTCGCCCCCCGAGATCATCAATCTGGACTTCAACCACACCGTTTTCATCAAGGGGCAGTACGGCCGCGTGCATCGCCCAAAACTCGTCCGGGCTGTCCACCATGCTGCCGTCTTCTTTGTCTTCTTCGTAATCGCGAATCAGGATTCGCTTGGCAAATTCTTCAGCGCCCAGAGCAATGCTGTGCCCTTGCTGCTGAGCAAGATAATGCCCGGCCTTGTATATGCGTAGACTTTGTTGCTTGGTCATACCCGTCGCAAGCAGAACCACCAGCGCCATGGCCAATAGAACCATGATGAGTGCCACACCCGACTGACCTTTTCGGTTGATGGGGTTTAACGAACTCATGATCCACCCTCGGCAGCGGTTTCATCCGTACCTTCTGCTGCATCGTCTGATGCGCCTTCAAGTTGCTGATTAACCACCGACTGAGCCTGATCTTGCGAGAAATCGGGTAACGTAAACAGCCGAACAATCTCTCCGAATCGCTTGTGCTCGAGCGTGACTTCCAATCCCATGGGTAGTGCAATGACCGGCCTTTGGCCGGGAGTCATAGTCGCCACGGTTTGATCGGTCGGCCAAGTGTCGTGCCACTTGCCGTCTTCGTCCAAGAAACGAATTTCGAACGTATCGACATCTTCCAGCAACAGAATGTCTCGACTGTCTTCATCCTGACCTTGATCTACAACGGGCCAATACCGGCGCCGAAGCTCTGTACCGGTGTATTCCCACCCTGCACGTTGTAGACCGCTTCGCCTTAATCCCAGGGGGTTGCGCCAGCCTTGCCGGGTAAGTAGCAGTTCGAATGCATCCTCTCTGGAGGTTAATGATGGTTTGAAGTCTCCGTATACATCTCGTGCTGACCGGTTCACCACTTGGGTGATGTCTCTTTCCAGTAACAGCATGGCTTTTTGCAAACCGTCAAACTGCCCGGCTAATGCATTGACTCTGTCTCTGGAGTTCACCACGCTGCTGACGACCTGCCACACGCCCAAACCAATCACGGCCGTAATGGTCACAGCGATGAGCATTTCCATTAGGGTGAAGCCCGACTGCGCGCGTTGAAAGCCGTTCGGATGCATCATTTTTCCCCCAAGAACGCGGACAAAGAGTGTACCGGATAGGGATCATTCTTCTCTTCGGGGTATTTCGCAACGGTCACCTCTACCCGCCTCATAGAGGGTTCGGCAGTGCCTTGCACTACCGTGGTGACTTGCCAACGGTAGGTGCCAAATTCTGTATCAGTGGAGCTCTCAGAGGTGCCGGGAAGCGTTTCCTGAAGACGCAATTCATTAATTCGATTTTCGGCAATCCAGCCAGCAAGAGTTTTATCCCGAACTCTCTCGAAACTGGAAATATACTGACTCCCCACTTCCGCAGCCGCGGTTGCTATGAGGCTGAATACGAGCAGTGCGATGAGCACTTCCAGTAAGGTGAAGCCCTTCTGCAGCTTTACCATTCTTCGTCCTCAGAACCCGGCTCGCGCCACTCGAGCGGTGACACGCCATCCGAAGCCAAAGAGTGCATCAGATCGCTATCGCTTCCAATGGTGAACTCAATTTCGAAAGGCGTGCTTTCTCCGCTGGAAAAAAACACGATGGTGGGGCGGAGCTTATCCTCTGCCGATGTTAAGCGGGGGGCATCACTTTCAACGAATTTTGTAACAGCCATCCATTCAGGGAAGGTCCGCTGGTGAAACAGCCGTTCTCCAGACGGTTTCCAGTCACCGGATTCATCCTGGAACGCGACAAACTGATAGCCGTCGTCTTCCAGTAGTAAACCCAGTTCCAGGTTGTTGAGAACGGCCTGTTCTGAAGCGGTCTGCATAAGCAGGTAAAGCTCGCGAACGTGGCTTTCGAGCTCCCGTTGCTGAGAATTACCGCCCATGCTAAAGACGGCAAGCGATGCCAGCAGCCCGACAATAATGAGGACAACCAGTATTTCGATCAGCGTAAAGCCTGAATGAGTTGCCCTGGGGTTCACAAACAATTACTTCTCGGTATTCCAAACACTGATGTCTGCGGCATCACCATCACCGCCTTCCTGCCCGTCAGATCCATAAGAATACAGATCGTAGGGCCCTTCCGTGCCCGGGCTAACGTACTGATATTCGTTGTTCCAAGGATCTTCAGGAACAGCTTTCAGGTAACCGTCCGGGTTCCAGTTCTTAGGCTCTGGGCTACCGCTGGGCTTACGAACCAGTGCTTCCAGTCCTTGCTGGGTGGACGGGTAATGGCTGTTATCGAGACGATATAAATCCAACGCGTTGGCGATGTTGCTTAGCTGGGTTTCGGCAACGGTTACTTTCGCCTGATCACTTCGCCCCATTATGTTTGGCGCCACAATGGCGACCAACAGGCCCAGTATGACCATCACGACCATGATTTCGATCAGCGTGAAGCCTTTTGACGTGGCTAATTTCCGGTTCAGTCTGTTGCTCATAATGTCACTCGTCATTTACTGGTGGATCTTAATTGTAATGCGTTCGGAATGCCTGCTGGTGGGCGGGCTCAGGTTAGCCCACCAAATTGCTCATGTTCAGAATCGGCAGCATGATCGCAAGAACGATGATCAATACCACCACCCCCATGATCAACAGCATCATTGGTTCAAACAGGCCAACGATCGCGGCGATTTTGGATTGAAGGGTATTTTCCTGCATTCGTGCCGTTCGCTCCAGCATGCTGTCCAGTTCACCACTGGACTCCCCGCTGGCAATCATATGCAGCATCATCGGAGGAAAGTAACCGGTCTGATCCAAAGCCCGATGCAACGAACCGCCCTCGCTTACCTTGCGAGCCGCTTCCCGTAGTTCTTGTCGAAGAAAATCATTCGATAACACCTCACCGGCAATGCGCATGGCTTCAACCAATGGCACCCCACTTGTCGTGAGAATGCTTAGTGTGCTGGCATAACGAGCAGTATTCACCCCGCGCACCATGCCAGAAAACATCGGCAAATGCAGAAGCTGTTTATGAAATTTTAACCTAAACCGCGGTTTGGTTAAGGCAACCCGGAATCCGATGATTCCAAGTACCAACAGGATTAGAAGATAGACACCGAAACTGCCCAAAAAATCCGACACAGCCAGCATAGCCATCGTTAGGCCGGGCAATTCCTGTCCTTGTTTCAAGAACACTTCAATGATGTCTGGCACCACGTAGGTCAGCAGGAACACCACGATGGAAATGGCGACGATACTTAGAATGATCGGATAAATGGCAGCAAGCTGTATTTTCTGCCGAGCTTCCTGCCGGCTTTCGGTGTAATCCGCCAACCGGTTCAAAACAAGATCCAGGTGCCCTGCATGCTCACCCGCGGCGACGGTCGAACGGTACAGGCGCGGGAACGCCTTGGGGAATTCGCCAAAGCTGTCCGCCAGCGTATAGCCTTCCATCACCTTGGAACGAATAGCGATTAACATGCCCCGAATACGGGGTTTCGCAGTTTGCTGGGCTGTCGCACTCAGGGCCTGTTCGATGGGAATGCCGGATTGAATCAACGTTGCCAGTTGGCGGGTTACCAACGCCAGGTCTGAAGCCGTTAAAGAGCCACGGCTACTTAACGGATTGCTTCGTGTTTGCTTTTCAACTGCCGGTTGCACCGACAGGGGTGTCAGGCCTTTCTCACGCAATTGCTGGCGCACTGCCCTCGCCGCATCGGCTTCGACAACACCCTGCTTTTGCTTACCCCTCGGGTCCAGCGCTTTGTACTCGAATGCCGGCATGGATTATTTGCTCCGGTGGGTAACGCGCAGTACTTCTTCCACGGTGGTCACGCCATCAAGAATTTTCCGGACACCGTCAGAGTGAATGCTTGGGCTCATTTTACGGGCTTCGTGTTCAAGCTCGAGCTCCCCTGCCCGCTTGTGAATCTGAGCGCCTAACGCCTCGGTGACCTCTACAACCTCATAGATACCAACCCGGCCTCGATACCCTAACTGATTACAGTGCTCGCACCCTTTGGCACGGAAAATGGTGGGCGGATTGGCAGGATCCTGCTGCAAGAATTCACAATGTTCTTCCGTAGGAATGTAGGGTTCACGGCATTGATCGCACAATACGCGCACCAATCGCTGGGCAACGATGCCCACCAGACTGGATGAAATCAGGAAAGGTTCGATCCCCATATCCATCAACCGCGTAATCGCGCCGACGGCCGTATTGGTGTGCAAGGTGGATAGCACCAAGTGGCCGGTCAAACTCGCTTGCACCGCGATCTCTGCCGTTTCCAGATCCCGGATCTCCCCAATCATGACCACGTCAGGGTCTTGACGAAGAATGGCCCGCAACCCCCGGGCAAAGGTCATATCCACCTTTTGGTTTACCTGGGTCTGGCCAATACCGGGCAAGTTATACTCGATCGGGTCTTCGACCGTCAGAATGTTTCGGCTGCGGTCATTAATTTCTTGTAGGCCCGCATACAGCGATGTGGATTTACCAGAGCCGGTTGGCCCGGTGACTAGCAGAATTCCGTAAGGACGATGAATCAACTTACGCAGGGTTTTCAGATCGTTTTCGCCCATGCCCAACGATTCAAGACGAATAGCGCCGGCCTGTTTGTCCAGCAAGCGCAGTACCACGCGCTCACCGCTTGAAGAAGGCATGGTAGACACCCGGATATCCACTTCTCTGCCGGCAACCCGCAGTGCAATTCGGCCATCTTGCGGGATTCGCTTTTCCGCAATATCGAGCTTTGCCATAACTTTGATACGAGAGACCAGCAAAGGTGCCAGCGCACGCTTCGGCTGCACGACTTCTCGCAATACACCATCAATACGGAAGCGAACGATCAAGTGCTTTTCATAGGTCTCGATGTGAACGTCTGATGCACTGGTTTTAACAGCCTCGGTCAGGATGGCGTTGATCAAACGAATGATTGGAGCGTCGTCTTCTTGCTCCAGAAGATCTTCTGTCTCAGGCACCGAATCTGCCAGCGATGCCAGGTCCATATCATCGCCAATACCCTCGACCATCTGCATCGCTTCAGCAGAATCATTCTGGTAAGCAGCGTTAAGGGCTTCGTCGAACCGACTGGCTTCAATGGTGGAAAAGCGGGCACGACCACCACTCACCCGATTGGCTTCGGCAAGGGCGGTATGGGAAGCACCAGGCCGAACAAGAATCACCGGATCGCCTTGTTCGTTCCGGGTGAGGATTACGCCGTTACGCTTGGCAAAGGTGAACGGAAGTCTGCCCAGCGGCGAATCTTGCGGCTGAATTTCGGTTTCGGTGATCAACTTTCCCTCGTTAAATCCGTCTGTTCACTGGTTTTTGTTATAGGGCCAGTGTTATCCCAACCTGTCATACTGTCAGCATTCAAAAAGGCTACCACAGGAATGGGAACCACTAAACAACTCTGTACACTATACTGCCACTAATTACGTTCAGTCTGATAACCTGTGGGCTTTTTAAAGTTCACGCCAATCGTGTTCAGGATTGCTGATGCTAGCCACACCAAAACAGATTTCACTTATTCTTACTATTGCTGTTGCGCTGGCCATGGTTGGCATAACCGCCTGGCAGGGTTATCAATTCTGGCAATCCGAGCAACAGGCCTCGATACCCGAGCCGATCCAAACTGCCGACGCAACGGCTAATTCAGGCAACAACGTTCCCCAAGTGCAGCTGGCTAGTTTACCGGTATTTGGCAGCCCCTCTGCCTCTGGCGAAGCTCCAAATGAAACTACGGAAAACCTGCCGGAAACCAATCTTAGACTGTCCCTAAGAGGCGTTTTGGCAGCTGACGGAGAATTCCCTGGCAGCGCTTTGATCGAGGATGATAAGGGCAATACCGAGGCCTACCTCGTAGGCAAACCGCTTCCCGGCAATGCAACGCTTCGAACCGTGTTTCCGAATCGCGTGATCATTGAGCGCCAAGGCAAGCTGGAAAATCTGTATTTCCCCGAAGCGGAAAAAAGCACGGGGGTATTCATGGCTGATACAGAAACAAACCAACAAACCACGACAGCGCCTATTCAACAGCAAGAGCAAGCACAACGAAGCGCTCCTGATCCTCAATCAACCAGCCAGCAGCAACGACGGGAAGAAATCCGAAAGCGCTTGGAGCAATTGCGCCAGCGGCTACGGAATAATAACTGAGGCTTCCTATGGAAACGGCCGCCATACTCCGCCCACGCCGTTCCTTCATTCTGCCTTTATTGCTAGCAGTAACCTTCGCCAGCGCGCTGGAACTCAGCGATCAGCTGATGAACTATGTACTTAGAGACTTCGGACAAGAAGCACATCAACGCCTGGAAAACTGGCAGCGCCTGCACGCCCTCGCCGCCAACGCACCCGTAGACCGACAACTGAAACTGGTGAACTCATTCTTTAATCGAGTTCGTTTCATCAGTGACATTCGGCATTGGGGCGAGGAAGATTACTGGGCAACTCCCATAGAGCTACTCACAACAAACGGTGGCGACTGCGAAGATTTTTCGATCGCCAAGTACCTGACCTTACGCGCCATGGGCGTTCCCGATGAGCAACTGCGAATCGTGTACGTTAAGGCTCTGGAGTTGAACCAGGCGCACATGGTGCTTGCCTGGTACCAGACCCCAAGCTCGGATCCGCTGGTACTCGACAACCTTATAAACGAGATTAAACCTGCTTCCCAACGCACTGATTTGGAACCAGTTTACAGCTTTAACGGCGACGGACTTTGGCTCAATCAAGAGTCTGGGGGCCGCTCCAGAATTGGAGATGCCAAAAAGCTTGAGCGCTGGCAGGATCTCAATGAACGACTGAACAGCGCCCTTACCCCCTGAACTATGTTTTTACGACAACTGTCGCAAAATGACAGTCAGGTTGTCGCCCACCGACACACACTTTTACCCGCTACTCTATAGAATGCCGCTAACTTACAAATAATGGAGTAGGCATAGATGCGACGCTGGAACGGTTGGGGTGATGACAAATTTAACTTGGATATCCCAGAGGGCGGCCAGGATTTTCTGGCTGAACGTATCGGGCAAGCCAGTGCGCTGAACGATTGCACACTTGAGGATGTGTGCGCCAAAGTTCCGGAATCTCGCCTCCCCTCCCTTGACGGCTTGAGCGATCTGATCGATACGAGCCCTGAAATTCGGGTTCGCCACGCTCGCGGCCAAAGCCTTCCAGATTGGCTGGCGATGCGCAGCGGAGAAATTGGTCTTTTCCCGGATGGGGTCGCCCTGCCTAGCACCAATTCAGAAGTGCAGAAACTTCTCAAGTACGTTCAGGAGAACGATGTTCACCTGATTCCGTACGGTGGCGGCACCAGCGTGGCCGGCCACATCAACCCTGTTGATCAAGGTAAGCCTGTGCTCACGGTGAGCTTGGCCAATATGAATCGCCTAATTGATCTCGATCGTGACAGCCAGCTGGCCACCTTTGGTGCAGGCACCCCCGGCCCGTTGGTTGAATCGCAACTTCGCGCTCACGGATACACACTGGGGCATTTCCCCCAGTCTTTCGAGCTGTCCACTATCGGCGGATGGGTTGCATCGCGCTCAAGCGGCCAACAGTCGCTGCGTTATGGCCGCATTGAACAGCTATTTGCGGGCGGTCGTATCGAAACGCTTCAGGGAACACTTGAAATCCCGACCATCCCGGCCTCAAGCGCCGGCCCGGATATTCGTGAAATGATCCTGGGGTCCGAAGGCCGGCTTGGGTTGATTACGGAAGTTAAAGCACGTATTACCCGACTACCCGAACACGAGCGATTCCATGTGGTGTTCTTCCCAAATTGGGACAAAGCACGCACAGCTGCCCGGAAGCTGGTCCAAAACCGAATTCAGCTTTCCATGCTTCGTCTGAGCAATGCAATCGAAACCGAAACCCAGCTAGCGCTGGCCGGGCACCCTGGCCTGATCAGTCTTCTAGAGAAGTTCTTGTCACTTCGTGGCGCGGATGACGGCAAATGCATGATGACCTTTGGTGTGACCGGCTCGAAAGACCAAGCATCGGCTAGCCTGAAGCAGGCCCGTAAAGTCTGTAAGGAATACGACGGCGTATACACCGGCACCAAGCTGGGCTCTAAATGGGCTGAAAAGCGCTTTACCATGCCCTACCTTCGCGAAGCGCTCTGGCAGATGGGCTATGCCGTTGACACGCTGGAGACAGCAACAGACTGGGAGAACGTTGACCGCTTGCTGGAGAAGATGGAAACCAGCTTGCGCACCGGGCTTGAGGATAAACAGGAGAAGTCACACGTCTTCACGCACCTGTCTCATTTTTATGGTCAAGGCTGTTCGATATACACCACTTACGTGTTCCGTGTTGCCGACACCTACGCTGAGACACTTGAGCGCTGGAAGCATCTTAAAAACACCACGTCTGAAATCATCGTTCGTAACGGCGGCACCATCAGCCATCAGCATGGGGTCGGCAAAGACCACGCGCCCTTCATGCCAATAGAGAAAGGTGAACTGGGAATGCGGGCTATCCGGGCACTGACCACCAGCTTCGACCCGGATAAACGACTGAACCCGACCACGCTATTGGATTGATCGGGCCATGGCTAAGACGCGGCAGGAATTACTGGCAGAACTGAATAGCAACTCTCTATTTGATGTTGTCATTGTTGGTGGTGGCATTACTGGAGCGGGTGCTGCTCGTGAAGCGGCAGGCAGCGGTTTACGTACCCTGTTGGTGGAGCAAAAAGACTTTGCCTGGGGCACCTCTAGCCGGTCGTCCAAAATGGTACACGGCGGCCTCCGTTACTTGGGCAGCGGTCACATTGGCCTAACCCGCCAAGCGGTGCGCGAACGGCAACGAATGATGGAAGAGGCGCCCGGGCTGGTTGAGCCTTTACCGTTTCTAATGCCCCATTTTAAAGGCCGGTTTCCGGGCCCTCGTATCTTCCAAATGTTGCTCGCGGTGTATGACAAGCTTGCAGGTGTTCGTACACGGCAAAAACTCAGCCCCGGCGAAACCCTTCAGTGGGTGCCCGGGCTCGCGCAAGACAACCTGATTGCTACCAGCCGGTTTACTGACGCCGTTACTGACGATGCACGGCTGGTGCAGCGTTTGATCTCTGAAGCTCAAGCCGATGGCGCAATATGCCTGAATTACGTAGCAGCATCGGCAATTACACGTGACGAGAATGGTCATGTCAGCGGCATCGAACTAACGCCGGAAGGCGAAAACGCCATCCACATTCAAACCAACCGTGTGATTAATGCAACCGGTGCTTGGGCAGACCGGTTACAAAAGCAGGGCCCTCACGACGCTCCGTTGCATATCCGGCCTTTGCGCGGCAGTCATCTGGTGCTTCCGTGGCAGCGGCTTCCGGTAACCTGCGCAGTCTCACTTCTGCACCCTGAGGATGGCCGCCCGGTATTTGCCTTCCCCTGGCGCGATACAACCGTTTTGGGCACGACGGATCTTGACCACAAAGAAGATTTGAATCGCGAGCCAAGCATTTCCGGGGCGGAGGTCGATTACCTGCTAAAAGTGTCATCCAAACTCTTCCCGAGCTCATCGGTTTCAGCTCAGGACGTATTATCGAGCTGGGCGGGTGTACGCCCCGTCGTTACCAGCGGCGACGGAAAATCGCCTTCCAAAGAAAACCGTAAGCACGCACTGCGAAACGACAAAGGTCTGGTTAGCGTTGCTGGCGGAAAGCTCACAACCTTCCGCCAAATTGCCCGTGAAGCCTTGGTAGCGGTTTTTGGTGGCGACACATCGGTTTTAAGAGATGAGCGCGCCCGAGTATTTTCGGCGTCATCGGAAACACCCGCCATCCAAATGGCCAACAAGCTAACTCTCAACCGGCTAAAAGGCTTTTACGGACAACAGCTAGCCTCATTGCTTACCGGAAAACAACAGGACTGCGTGCCCGGCACCACCACCTTGTGGGCCGAACTGGAATGGGCTTGCGCCAAGGAATACGTTGTCCATCTCGACGATTTGCTGCTACGCCGGACGCGACTGGGGCTGGTATTGCCGAATGGCGCTGAAACGCTCTTGCCCGAACTGCGTCACCGGTGCCAGCCCCTGCTTGGCTGGAGCGAGGCCCAATGGCAAGCCGAAGTTGACCGCTACCTGACCCTGTATCGCCAATCCTACAGCTTACCTAGCAATGGAGATGCCTGAGATGGCTGATGACTCATTGATTTTAGCCATCGACAACGGCACTCAAAGCGTTCGGGCACTGCTGTTTGATAAGCGCGGCAACCTTGTCGGCAAAGGCAAACAAGAGATTGAACCTTACTTTTCAGATCAGCCGGGATGGGCGGAGCAGCACCCGGAATACTTCTGGGAGAACCTCGGGTTGGCTTGCGATGCCTTGTGGCGCAGTACCGAAGCTAAGCCCGAACAGGTTCGTGGGGTTACAGTCACTACCCAGCGCGGCACCGTCATCAATCTTGACAAGAACGGCAACCCACTGCGCCCCGCCATTATTTGGCTGGATCAACGGCACGCGAAAGTAGACGGCCCGGTGAAAGGCCTTTGGGGCGTCGTGTTAAAACTGATCGGTGCCGAAGAGCCGATCAAACGGTTTCGGGAAAACACTCAGGCTAATTGGATCATTCAAAACCAACCTGATATCTGGGCAAAAACCCATAAGTACCTGCTACTTTCCGGATATTTGAACTACCGATTGACAGGAGAGTACCGCGATTCCACTGGCAGCCAAGTCGGCTATTTGCCATTTGATTACAAGCGCCACCAGTGGGCTGGCCGGCACGACTTCAAATGGCAGATCACGCCGATTAGGCGCGACATGTTGCCGGATCTGGTCAAGCCCGGCGAAAAGCTGGGTGAACTGTTGCCGGAAGCAGCCCAGCACATGGGCTTGCGGGTTGGTTTGCCAGTTATTGCGGCAGCCTCAGACAAAGCTTGCGAGATTCTCGGCTCAGGCGGTTTGGCTCCGGACACTGCGTGCATGAGTTACGGCACCACCGCCACCATCAACACGACTAACCATAAATACGTTGAGCCCACCCGTTTGATGCCCCCCTACCCGTCGGCGCTACCGGGCCACTATTCCTCCGAGGTCATGATCTACAGGGGCTTTTGGATGGTTAGCTGGTTCAAGCAGGAATTTGGTTTACGCGAACAGCGTATCGCCGAACAAAAAGGCATTGAGGCAGAGGCGTTGTTTGATGAGCTGGTAAATTCAGTGCCACCCGGCTCCATGGGATTGATGCTGCAACCCTACTGGAGCCCCGGCGTTCGACAACCCGGGCCGGAAGCAAAGGGTTCCATCATCGGCTTTGGCGATGTGCATACACGAGCACATATTTACCGAGCCATTCTGGAAGGCTTGGCCTACGCGCTCCGCGAGGGAAAAGAACGGCTCGAAAAACGCAACGGAAAAGCCATTAAACGATTGCGGGTTGCAGGTGGCGGGTCGCAAAGTGATGCCGCTATGCAGCTAACGGCCGACATCTTCGGGTTGCCCGCCGAGCGGCCACACACTTATGAGACCTCGGGGCTGGGCGCTGCGATCGATGCCTCTGTTGGTTTGGGACTCCATCCAGACTTTGAAACAGCAGTGCGCGCCATGACTCGTGTCGGGGAAGTTTTCGAACCGTCTGATGAAGACTCTGCACTTTACGAGCAGCTGTATTCCGATGTGTATCTTGAAATGTATGACCGTTTACAACCGTTGTATCGAAAGATACGAAAGATCACCGGATACCCGAAGTAAACCGCCAGTGAACGGCTTTCCGGCTATGGGTTAGTGCCTATCAAAAAAAACTTTGCAAACTCATCCAGTAAGGGTACAGTGGCGGTCGTTGGAAAGATTTAGCAAAGCATTCATCAATAAGACGTATACCTGTTGTCATCAGTAGCGCATCGTCCTGTTTTTGATCACGCAAGTTTTTTGTTTCCGCACAACCCGCTGATCTGACGTCATGTAGACGATCAGACGGCAAATAAAATGATTGAGTTCAGGATTATATATATGTCTACTGTTACCGGTACTGTTAAGTTTTTCAACGAATCCAAAGGTTTTGGTTTTATCACTCGCGAAGGCGGCCCTGACGTTTTCGTTCACTACAGCGCCATCCAAGGCGGCGGATTCAAGACTCTGGCAGAAGGCCAGCAGGTTGAGTTCACCGTAACTCAGGGCCAGAAAGGTCCTCAGGCGGAAAACGTAGTAGGTCTGTAATTTACAGCCCTTCAGCGTTTTAAAAAAGGCAGCTTCGGCTGCCTTTTTGTGTTTCTGGAATCCCGTTTATTCTTAGAAGCTGTTAATGCCTGCCCTGTTTATCCAAATACATCTCGCTGTCGGCAGACGAAATCAATGTTTCGATATCTTGTCCATGCTCTGGGTAAAACGCCATCCCAATGCTCGGTGTTAAGTGCAGAGTAACCGACGTTAGTTGATAAGGCGCACTGAGTGCGGTACGAATTTTGTTAGCAATACCGATGACATCAGATTTCTGCTTAATCGTATCCAGCAACACGACGAACTCATCCCCACCTATACGGCCCACGGTATCTGATTCACGAACGCATTCATTCATACGAGCAGCAACCAAAGCCAAAACCTCATCGCCTGTACTGTGCCCGTAGGTATCGTTAATCTCTTTGAACTTGTCCAGGTCGAGAAACAAAATCGCCAAGATACCCCGTCTTCTGGATTCCCGGGCGATGGCATTCTGAATTCGATCGAGCACAATATGCCGGTTGGGCAACCCCGTGAGCTGATCGTAACTGGCCATATACTCTAGCTGGGAATGCATCCGTTTGCGCTCTACCGCCGTTGCAATTTGCTCTCCCAAAAACTCGAGCAACTCTACATCCTGTTCCGAAAAGTGATCCGTTCCTGCATTTCTGTGCAGCAACGCCGCTCCATAAATTTTGTCGTTCGAGCGTAGCGAAACACCTAGCAGGTGAGATTGGACAAGTTTGGAGCGGCCCGAATGAATCAACTCTAAGCACAGCTTTTTTACTACTGGCTCAGAGTGAGACTCGAGCGTTGGCCCATCAGAGAAATCGTGAACGTCCATGCCCCCATCACGAGGATCAAGAAGTGCAACCGTAAAGTTCGGCGTTGCGAGCAAACCATCAACGATGCGGTGTATCGCCTTGAACAGTGACGATAAATCATCCGCGCTATGAACCGCTTCTGAAATCGCGTAAACAGCAGACTGCCTGGCGTCACTCCGTTTGCGTTCGGTGATGTCTCGCGCCAGGGCAACGCGGACCTGCTTGTCACTTGACCACCGCGCCGACCACATAATGTGAGCTGTCGAGCCATCTTTGCGGATATAGCGGTTTTCAAAGTGTGGCTTTAGATCACCCTGCAAAATTTCTTGAACAACATCGGCTGTTCGTTGCTGGTCTTCAGGATGAACAAAATCCAGAACGGGGCGGCCAACCATTTCCTCTGGTCGGTATCCAAAAATCCGGTAGCTCGCAGAACTGACGTATTGAATATAGCCATCGCGGTCGACGATGAATAAGGCGTCCAACAGCAAATCCATAAAACTCTCAGGAGGAATCATTGAATCCATTGACCAAGGCACGCCCGAATAATGAACTGATTATCGCAACCAGCAGAGTACCAGCTTCATTATGAGGTAGTATACGTTTAGACATGCTGACAAACGTGGTTTTCCGAACAGACATAATCAGGCAGCTCCGAGTTTTATGAAAATACCCAAGCGATTACAGCCCCTAGTCGATGACGGCATGGTAGATGAAGTGCTGTATCAGTTGATGAGCGGCAAAGAAGCTCAAGTGTTCGTGGTTCGCTGTGGAGACGGTGTTCGTTGCGCGAAAGTCTACAAAGAGGCTCAAAAGCGCAGTTTTAAGCAGGCTGTTCAATACCAGGAAGGCCGAAAGGTCAGGAATAGCCGTCGAGCCCGGGCGATGAGCAAGAAAACACGATACGGCCAAAAAGAACAGGAGGATGCCTGGCTGAACGCTGAGGTAGATGCCTTGTACCGTCTTGCACAAGCCGGCGTTCGGGTGCCCGAGCCGTTCGGATTCGTAGATGGTGTCCTGTTGATGGAAATGATCGCGGATGAAGACGGAAAAGCCGCCCCGAGATTAGACGATGTGGTACTAACACCGGAGCAAGCCAGGGTTTACCATGCTCAGGTTATTTCCGATGTGGTTCGTATGCTGTGCGCCGGTTTGATCCACGGGGATCTGTCTGAGTTCAACGTGCTTGTAGACCCGGACGGCCCGGTTATCATCGACCTGCCGCAAGCGGTTAACGCCTCGGGAAACAACAACGCCGAACGAATGCTAGAGCGTGATATCGATAACATGTGCCGTTATTTCGGGCGCTTTGCCCCGGAATTGTTGAATACGGACTATGGTAAAGAAATCTGGGCCCTGTATGAAGCGGGTGAACTCTACCCGGATACCAAACTTACCGGTTGCTTTGAACACAACACCAAAAGTGCGGATGTGGACGAGCTTATCGAAATCATCGAAGCCGCTAAGGAAGAAGAACGGGATCGCCAAGAACGCCTGCAAGAGGCGGAAGCTGGTAATGACTAAAGGAAAACTATGTTTTTAGACCGCTTTTACTCTATAGAAAACGAGCGCATCATTATTACAGCGCGGCAGGCGAGCCTTTTTGCCAAGGAAATAGCCGGAGATTTCAACCCGATCCACGATGTGGATGCACGCCGATTCTGCGTGCCCGGTGACCTCCTGTTTGCCATTGTGTTGTCCAGATTTGGCTTGTCCAGCACCATGAGTTTCACGTTCCAGAACCTGCTGGGCGCTGAGGTGCCGCTTGAGTTTCGTGAAAGCGAAGATGGCACGATAGAAGTATGCGACGAAGCCGGCAAGGTCTACATCGAAGTAAGCCGCAGCGGTGAACGAACGCTCGACGAGACAGCCGTTGAGGAGTTTATCCGGTGCTACGTTTCCACGTCCGGCAAAAACTTCCCCCACACACTCAAGCCGCTCATGGAGTCCCATGGCGTGATGTTCAATCCTGATCGTCCGATGGTGATGTACCAGAGTATGAGCTTGTCTCTTAAGCAACTAAATACCTCGAATCCGGATTTGGAGTTGAGCAACACAAAGCTCGAAGCCGCCGGGAAACGAGGTAACGTCACGCTGGATTACAAATTTTTGTCAAACGGTGAGGCGGTGGGCGACGTATCCAAACACATTATGCTGGGCGGCCTGCGGGAATACTGCGCCGATGCGATGGAACAGGTTATAGAAGAGTTTTATCGTCTAAAGGCTAAGGGAACCGGCGTTTAACCGTTCGTGCCTCATGAAGCTATCGCGCATTGTCAGCAATCAAAACGGCGTTAGTCGCAAACGCGCTAACGCCTTAATTGCCACGGGTCGTGTTTCCGTAAACAACAACCTATGCAGGGACCCGAGTCACGATGTCAGCGAGTTTTGTGCGGTGACCGTAGATGGCGAGGTTATTCAAACGGCCAGACCTTCCCGGTACCTCATGCTCAATAAACCCGCGGGCTACCTAAGCGCAACCGTGGACGATGCCCATCCGACCGTGCTTGAGTTAATTGAGCCGGAGCTTCAGGACGAACTCCACATAGGTGGTCGCCTGGATCGTGCCAGTACCGGTCTATTGATACTGACGAACGATGGTAACTGGTCTCGTCGCCTGACCGAGCCGCACATCAAGATTCCCAAGGTCTACAGAGTAACGACGGAAAAACCGATCACTGCAGAAACTCACCAACGATTTGCAGACGGCATCTGGTTCGAATACGAACAACTGACCACCTCGCCAGCTCAGATTGAAGAGCTTCAGGAGTGCGAAGCCCGGATCACAATTTACGAAGGCCGATACCATCAGGTCAAGCGCATGTTTCACGCCGTTGGTAACAGGGTCACTTCTCTTCACCGGGAACGCATGGGTAATATACAACTCAACGACGATCTGTCTCCTGGTCAGTACAGACTACTCACCGCCGAAGAAATCGCCTCTGTCTGAACCCGGCCATAGGGCTGTTTGTGGTTCAAATCCGCTCGAACGTGTGCAAGCAAACATCAACCGTCAAAGACAAAGATTCTAAAGCGGCAGCCCTTGCCCTGCCCTCTTGGCTTGCCCGATATAGATGAGGGGTCATTGCGAGCAAGTCAGCAATCGACCCGGCACCAGCCAGATGCAGTGGGAAACGAATATCTTCACTCGCGATCCGGCGAAAACCCTCAGGAGCGCCTGAGACCTTCTTGGATTCGGTTCGGACTTCCGGATAAATGATTTGCCTGAGTTCACGCAAATGATCTTGCCCGGCATCCACCTGAATCAACCGCCCACCCGGGCGGAGCACCCGAGCGAATTCCGGGTACACTGGAAAACCGAACAAGCATAAGATCCTGTCTAGTGATTTGGATACCACCGGCAAGTTCGCATTACTGCCCACTACCCAGCTAACTCGCCGATCTTGCCGAGCACCCGATAATACCGCCCACTTTGATATATCGAGACCTAGCAAGGTTAACTCGGTGCCCTCAGTATTCCGCCCGAGCTCGCGAAGGTAATAGCCCTCACCACAACCCGCATCCAGACAATTAAGGACAGAACCATCAGGAGCGCCTGCTAAGGTTGCTTTTGTTACCGCTTCAGCAATCGGCTGATAATACCCTGCTTCAAGAAAGCGCTGGCGCGCAGCAACCATGGCCTTACTGTCACCCGGATCTTTGGAGCGTTTTTTCTGTACGGGAAGCAGATGGACATAACCCTGTCTTGCAACATCAAAACTATGGCCACTTTCACACCGCCAGCTTTTTTCCTCACCACAAAGAGGCAGGCCACATAACGGGCATGCCAGGTGCTCGAAGGGTACAACACTCATGAGTGATTCCTGAATCTAAGAAAGACATTTAACTTTGGCGGTCAGCGTCGTTGCTCGGCAAAAGATACTCGTTCACGTAAATCTGGTTTTTTCCCCTGCGTTTAGCTTCATACATAGCCTTGTCAGCACTTTGCATGACGCCTTCAATTGTTAAACCCGCGCCCCGCGCTATTGTGATACCAATACTAACGCCCACTCGCGCAACCCCTAAAGGCAACACCACAGGTTGTGATACGGCAGCAAGAATTTTCTCGGCTACCACCTTTGCGTTTTCTGTAGAGGATACCTCCGGCAGGAGCACGATAAATTCATCGCCCCCCATTCTGACGACGGTGTCGGTTTCCCGAACGTTGCGCTCTAAACGCTCGGCGATTTCTTTGAGCAATATATCGCCTGCGTCGTGGCCGTACGTATCGTTGACTTGTTTGAAATGGTCTAGATCGAGGAACATCAATCCCAGGTGACGGGCGTGGCGACCTGATAAGGCGATAGCCAACTGCATACGATCTTCCAGCACGCGACGGTTTGGAAGGCCGGTTAAGCTGTCTTGGAAAGCCAGGCTATGAATGGTTTCCTGGTACTCTTTGATCTCCGAAAAGTCCTGAAACGAGATCACTACCCCTTCATCACCGGTATCGCTGGTAAGGGGTGCCGCATTGAGAATTACCGGTATGGTTGACTCGTCTTTACGACGAAATTCTTCGTCTTTGCTCCGGTAAAGCTGGCGTGTTTTCATAACCTCCATGACGGAACAATCAGGGTTGTCTTGCTCGTGAACATGGAATACTTCATGCCCTCGCTTGTGGACAAGGTCGTTCGCGTCCCACCCTAATATCCGCTCCGCCTCCGGGTTCATATACGTCAGTACGCCGTATTTATCCATCACAATCAAACCATCACCCAATACACTGGAGATCTTCCAGAATCGTTTGGATTGCTGTACATTTGCACGCCGAAGCTCACGCCTTTTGTGGATCAGGAAGTGGGTATAAAAAGAAATAACAAGCGTCAGAAGCACGCCAATGATGTAAAAGCCTACCACCCAAGAATGGCTCAACAGTGTAGACGATGGCAGTGCCGAGCTTGGAATAAACGAAACCGTCTTCCAGGTGTATTGCTCCGCCAATTGGCTACTTTGGGACTGTTTCAACGGATGGACCGTCTCGTAAACAAAGAGGCCTTTGCTTGTTTCAATCCAGCCATAATCATCCGTTAAAATACGTTCGAGTGCTTCTGGAAAATCCCGGGCAAATGACGACGGAAGGCCAAACATAAAGCCCCACTCGTCATTCTCATCTGGCCCGGCAATAATGTGGCCTTCATCGTTCAGGAGAAACGCGGGATAAGAGCCAGCCATACCCGTCTCAAAGGTGTCCAGCAGCGCCTCACCTTTCATATTCAGAACGACTAAACCCTGCTTGCCTGATCCCTCATCGACAACCCGAGTCCCGAAACGGATCATGGGCTTATATGGCACTTCGACTTGCCCATTTTCGACATTCAGATCCAGCGGTGAAACGTAAACTTCGCCCTCTGAGAGCGCGGCAGTTTCGATGACATAATACCGCTCGCCTTTAAACTGCATGGCAGTGTCTTGTCTATTAAAAACTCGTTGGTTGGTCTTTTCTAACCTGACGAGTTCCGTGCCGTCGTGATCGAGAAATCGCAGTTGGCTGTAGTCGTTTTTTTGCGCCAGCTGAACCCGAAAAACCGTTTGCAGCGCCTCTTTCCACTCCTCAGAGCGACCACTATTGAACCGAACTGCTGCGGGCAAGCTTGCTATGGCAAGAAGATCATTCGCGGTATACTCGAAAACTTGCTCAAGGAGCCCCGATGTCATGCGGGTTTTTGCCTGCTCCGCAACTTTTAAATCGTCGATTTGGAGCGCCGCCTGGTATTGAAGCGCACCGTAGACCATTAACGTAAATACCAATACGCAAACAAGCCCGGTTGTCAGAGCTGATTTTACGAATCCTTTTTCCTTCAAGAAGGTAATTTCCATAGCGCAGTCGTACAACCTAAACGTGCGGAGTGATTAAACAATTATGAGGCATAACACGTGAATATGCAGGATTTTAGGGTGAAAAGGCGTGTTTAACCGGCCCATCCACCCCTTGGACGTTCAATTCACATTCACAGCCGTGGCAATGTGGTTCCTTCCGGAACCCGCATCTCGAACCCGGATTTCACACTTACCGTTTCGCCTGCAGGCACCTCACGATCCCAAACCAAAACGCCCTTTTTGTCCTCGAAGTTACGTTGCACAGGCTCACTGATTGTAAGGGGTTTGACGGTTAGCACGTCTTGCTCCGAGACTGGAATCCGGTCGAACAATTTAATTTGAACGGGTTTGTCATGATGGTTGGTGACATCAAAGCGATTCTGGCGACGCTGAACGTTTTCGCTTTTCCAAATGCCCTCCTCCCCGGTTCGCTCAAGCTCATTTACCACCGTAATGTTCACTGCTTGATCAGCACCAAAGCCCAGGGCAATGTCTTCGCCGGGTGAAAGTTCGCCAAGATGCCACTGGCCGACACTTTGGCCATCTCTATACAGAGTGGTTTGTCCTGCCGGTATCGGCACTTCACCCTTGAATACGCCTTTGGCATGGATGTAACCGGTTGGGTCCAATACAGGTGCAGACCACACCGCTACTTCGACAGGCAGAACGTGGTCCGCCACTCTAAAGCGTTGACCGGAGGCATCACTTGGAATCTGAACCGGCTCAGGCAGGCGGTAACTTTGGGTAAACGTGCTGGCTTGCTCAACAACTGCAGAATCGGCCATTGACGAGCCTGCGCGCATTTCGGCCATCGGCGCGAACGCCTTGGACTGGAATCGTTCAGGCTGACCCGGTGTTACAATCCATGGGTTAACGGGGGGCATGGACGTTCCCTTTCGGGCATTTGCGGTTGCGAGCTGCACTTGAACATCGTCCCAATCGGTACCCGTCGTCTGCTGGACAACCGCCATATGTTCCAGGGTTAGTTCACCGCCGGTGCCCACTTCCGTGTTCAAACGCGCATTGTATTCGCTGTGCCAACGGGCCTCGGACGTCTGGAACCGAAGTTTTATTTGTACCGAACCACTGCTCGGTGCCCGATAATACACCTTCACGTTCTTGGTCGCTTTTGCGTTTTGAGTAGTTTGGGAAAGCTCGCGCGTAAGACGATCTTTCAAAGCCAGATCGTCCTTCATGCTTTCCCGTATTTGGCGTATTTCCGCTAACGCGGACTGCGTCGTTTCTTTCAGGGCAACTGCCAGCTTACTCAACTCCGAAGCAGTTACCTCATTAGGTGATTCGGCCGCATGATTCATCAGGGTGACTTGTTGCTTCCAGGCACTAATGAGATCTTCGTGCTCCTGGATCCGAAGATTTACTTCAGACAACGCCTGCCGTAGTCGGCGGGTTTCTTCGGCCACGAACTCTTCACGCTCGGCTCTAACCACCTGAATCTGTTGCAACGTCGCACCCGGAAGACCTTCGAGCATCACCTGTAACGACTGATCTTGCAGGCTCAATGGGAGCCCCTTGATTTCGATTGCTCCCGCCCCGGCACTGACCTGACCAGTCTCCTTCCACGTTAACTCAGCATGAGAGGGATACAGCGTTGCCGCCGTAATCTTTGCCAGTGCCATCATCGGAGTGGCCGAGATCGAGATCGCGAATGCCAGCAAGCTGAGTTTTTTCATGGGAGGTTCCTTGTGTTCGCAGCCATTTCAATAACAACGCAAACTCTAGTGAATAGAAAAGCTTGCGATGACAATGGGAATCAGAGCGTTGCAAGGAAGAATAGCAGAACGAGCGTCAGGACGAGATTAAAAAACGCAATCTCAGGTTACAAACGAGAAACCTTTCAACCACTTAAAGGGCGAACTTAGAGCGCTTTGGTTACGGCTGCGAGGCGTGGCCGTGCCTTTGATTTGTCGTATAGCGCGAGCTAAAAGCAGGCTATTTGCGGCCGCATTGTGCTCGTCACGGCGCGCCATGAGATAGCGATGCAGCTCGAGTCGTCTTGGGGAAGGCACGGCGTGCTCTATCGATACCAGCTTTGCAGGACATCGTTTGCCTGCAGACATGAACAGTTTATCGAGCCACTGCTGGTCTTGGATTGGAGATTCAGAATAAACCGGATAGTCTTTTAATAGATCCCCAACACGTCTTGCTACGTAGGCGACCGTGTCACCTCGCTCGCAACACTCTTGTCTTGTCAGCCCGTAACGCGCTGCATGATGACTCCATGCTTTCCAGCCATCCACACTATCGGGATTTATGAGAGTGGAATAAGACTCAGATCCGTCCATACGGCACCAAGCAATCTCAGCCGGATAACTTTCGGCACCGGTGCCACTTGCTTGTATATCGAGTATGTACATTGGTGAACTCCTACCTTGGATAGGGGCCCCGACCGATGCGTACACCGGGCGGGGCCTGCTTCACTCAGTCAACCGATTAACGAACACCGGCGCGGCGCAGAGCAGCCGGGGTGTATTCCCGCGAGCTGCGCTCGACACCGTACGAGTACGGATCGCTCTCTTCGTTGGTCATACCCATCACCAGGTAGCGACCAGACAAAAGGTCATACAGTGTTTCAAAGGCGTATGCCGGAATGCGCGCATCATAAACCTGCATCGCATGAGCTTCCGCTACACGCCAGAGGTTGTCACGGCCGTCGTAGTGATCAACCACGGCAATCTGCCAGGTGTCTTCATCGATATAGAAGTCACGCTTTTTGTACACGTGACGTTCGCCGTCTTTCAGGGTCGCAGTTACGTGCCATACACGATGCAGCTCGTAGCGCGCCAGTTCCTGATTCACGTGACCCGGCTTAATGATGTCTTTGTACTTAAGGTTTTCACTCGCCATACGGTAGGAGTTGTAAGGGATGTAAAGTTCTTTACGGCCCTTAAGCTCCCAGTTGTACTTGTCCGGCGCACCGTTATACAGATCAAGGTTGTCTGACGTACGCTGGCCGTCAGCTGCAGTACCTGGCCCGTCATAAGCAACACTCGGGGCACGACGAACACGACGCTGGCCTGAGTTGTACAACCACGCACGACGCGGTTCTTTAACCTGGTTAATGGTTTCGTGCACCAGCAGCACGTTACCAGCCAATCGAGACGGTGCTGTGATGGTCTGCTTGAAGTAGAACATTACGTTCTCGTCTTCAGACGGATCATAATCCTTCAACTGGACTCGCTCGGTGAACGACTCGGTGAACTTAACGGCACTGAAATCACCGTTGGGCTGAGGAGTCACCTGCGCGACGTTACGGGTTACGGAGCCGCCACGGTAGCGAGTGATATGGTTGAAGATTGCCTCAAGACCGTTTTGGGGAATCGGGAACGGTATCGCAGTCTGGTAGTTGCTCAGTCCGTTGCCGCTCTCGATAAGTGAAACGTTCGTGGCATTTTCTTTGGTTTTATTTTGAACAACTTCCGGGTAGGCACCGGTCCGGCGGGTTTCGTACACCGGAATGAAATAGCTGTCGTAAGTTTTGATCATCGCAACCTGACCCGGGGTCAGTTTGTCGGCGTATTGGTCAACGTTCGATTGATCAATTCGGAACAATTCTTTGTCGTTCGGGAACGGGTCAACGTAGCGGCCATCGCCTTTGTAGTTTGCCGGTGGGGTTACCAAACCACCGTCCCAAGCAGGAATTTCGTTGCCATTACCTGCCTTGATCGCACCCATGGGGGTCAGTGAATCGCCAAGCTTGGCGGCTTCATCCTGCGACACGGCGGCAGAAGCCGAGCCTCCAGCCAACATAGCGCTGGCTACTGCGCTGTATAAGAACGTTCGTATCATTTTCATGGGTCAGGTCTCCTTGAGTTCCCGGGTATTAAAATGCGTAAGAGATTGAAGCGGCCACGAAATCGCGGTCGTTGGTTTCGTTAAAATCGCCACCGAAATAGTTGGTGTAACTGATGGAAGCCTTATAGGCATTCTGATAGGTCGCATCCAAGCCAAGCCCTACCGACTTGTTGCCTTCTTTGAAGTTGCCACCGGGATCCGGCGCATAACCTTCAACGTCGTGCGAGAGGAACAGCTTAGGACGCAAGTTCACACCGGCCACTGCACTTGGGTAGTCCCAAACAAACAGTGCACGGTAGCCCCACGAGAAATCCGTGGTGAAACCATCATTCGTGCAATTTGTGGCATTAATGTTAAGGCGTTTCTCACTGTCTGTGCCCTGGCTACAGAAATCGCCAGAGAAGTTGGGCCCGTCGAGGGGAACCGGTCCCACACCGAACATGCCAGAGCGGCCATAACGGGCTTCCGACAAGTCAGGCAGGTCGTGTACATAAGTGGCACCAAGTTCGGCCACGATGATGAAACGGTCTGCCCCCATAATCTGATCAATAAAATGAATCAGAGTGGTCTGGAACTGGGATACGCCATAACGGTCGTAGCCATCCACCGCTTTACCTGCGTAATTGCCACCCTTGGCTTGCTCACGCTTCTCCAGCTTACTGATCACTTGTCCATCCGGCCCACGCTGCTGCAGACCACCGTAAATCAGCTCAAAGGTATTCCACTGAATGGGCATGTTCGGGCGGTAGCTATACTCCGCGCCCAAGGACGTACCGGTGGGCAACGTGGTGTTAAAGCTCACGCCGAACAGATCGATGCCCTTGGGATAGTCGATAAAGTAGCTCGGGAAGCGCGAGTCCTCTTTGCTGTCGTCGCGCATCTGGCTGCCTTCAGGCGAAGCCGGGTTGTTCACCACACCGCTAATGTACGGCAGGCGGCTGTGATACCGGGTGTAGTAGAAGCCCACGTCGGCCTCTAGCTCGGTAACATACCAACGCACCGCTGCACCGAACTGGTCCTTATCGCCAGGCTCTCTGTCACCGATTCGAGGTGAGATAAAGCCTTCGTTAAAGGCTTGTGAATCCGGAACTTGTCCAGCCAGCAATACCGGGCCACATCCATCAGCGGCAACGTCGGCCGTAGAGAAGAAGGTGCCGCAGTCATCGATGCGGAACGGTTCCCAATCCGTCTGGACGAAGGCTTCTACGGTTACTTCCGGCGTTAGCCCGACCGAGGTATAGAGCATCTCGACCGGAAGAAGCACGTCTTTAAGCTCCGCACCGGGCGCACGAAACGCCGGAACGTCAATGGGGTTTATGGCGTTAATGCCCCCCAGGATGAAGGTACTTTCGCCCCAGTTAACCACCTGACGACCGTAGCGTACCGCTACCGGAACGTCCCCTACTTGCCAGTCTGTGAAAACATACGCATCCAGCAAGTCGATTCCGGACGCGTTATCTTTCGCTTCCGGGTTCAGCTCACGTTGCTGACCAACGGGGTCAACGGCGCGCTCGTTATCTTTAAGCTCGAAATCGTAGTAATAACTGGCCCGGCCCAAGAAGCCGACACGGGTCAGTACATCGCTATCTGGAACATAGTCCAGGAACAACTCACTACGACCACGTGCGATGGTTGAGTACGGGTCGCCCTTTTTGAAGTTAAGGTTACCGTCATCAAAGTTATTGGAAGATGCACCAGTATCACTGTAGGCATACTCCGGCCCCAAGTTACCCTGAGTGATCAGGTCGGGATCCTGGTCTTCCAGCCGGTAGGCGGTGCCCACTGTCAGTGTGGTGCTGAACGATGCATCAATCTCGTAGAAACTGAAGTCGAAAGCGGCTGCGGTTGGTGCAAGGCACGCGATCTGGGTCGTCAGCGCTAGCTGAATAGACCTCGCTAAAATGGACTTTTTTGTTGTCATTGCAGTTACTCCGCACATTTTTCTGGCGCAAGCGTCCCCGTCAAGCGGGTTACACGCCTTGGTTATCGTTGTCGTTGTGAGAGATTTATGAGCGCCGCCGAATATTCGCGGCGCTGTTATCACGTGTTTTGATTAAAACCCTGGAATCGGAATGGGGATCTGGCCATTGTCACCACCGTCTCCTCCTCCATTTCCGTCACCGGGCTCTTCACCTGGATCACTGTTTTCGGGATCGTCGCAGTTGCTGCCGGCAACTCCTTGAACCACACAGCCGTTGTCAACAGAGACGGTGCCGTCAGTAAACAGCTCAAGCATCTGTGCGGTCATCTCACTAAAGACTGCACTCGAGGAGTACGGTTCAGCGCTCTTAGTACCGGCAGAAATGGGGTTGCCATGCGCACCTTCGGTGTAACGGGTAATGACCGGTAAGGTATTGCTGCTAGCCTTTATGGCTGAAGCACCCATCGCAGCGGCCAGAGGGTCAGTCCCCGCCAGCGGCATGTTTTCCCCTTTGATCACAAAACCGGTCTCGGCAATTGTGGTTTCAAGCGGTGGCAAAGCAGCTTCTTCATCAGCGGCATTCGGAACGGTGTTATCGGTGGGCTTCTCAGGGTCTTCCGGGTCACCCGCGATCTCAGTCAATAGCACAGGCTGCTCTTTATAGAACGGTGCGAATGCCGTTGGATCAACCGAATCCAGTTGCGCCTGGAACACGTTGAAGTAGATATTCAACTCGGTACGACCTTGCGCAAGCAGGCCATCGGAAGCGTCATCCAGACCCGGCAATACGCGAGGGGCTACCGATTGAGAGTTCTCGATCAGGCGCGTGAAATTGCCACCAGTGTTAAAGAACACAGAAGCCTGGATGCGGTTCAAGTCGGTATTGTTGCCTTCGTCGATTGCCACGTTAGTAAGGTGAGGCACTGCCGCACCACCCATGCCACTGAGGGAGTGCGTCATAAAGTAAACGCGGGTTGGGTCGATGTTCAGAGTATTGTCACACGTGGAGCACGCATTGATGGCATCTTCAAGATTTTGCAACGATGCGTTCACGTTGAGTAAATCGATCGCACTCTGGCGCATGTTGTCGCGGGTATTGGCGTAGTTCGCGAAGTTGAGGAACAAATCTCCAGAGCCTGGCTCTTCAAGGCTCGCAGCGGGCACTGCGTTCAATTCCGCGTCAGCCGCAAATCCGAAGTGACGCTCTGTTGCTTCAGCAGAGGCGCCCGCCTGAGTCGAAATTGGGCTTAGACCGACGGCTCCGCCATCTTCTTCAAAAATGCCGTGCAACGGTTGGTCGATACCAATCGTCACAAAGCAATCGTCAGCTGTATTAGAGATACACGTGAGGCCTGCTGCTGTCGCCATCGGCAGAATCGCCGACCGGTCCTGAGTAGCTGCGTGCTGGTAGATGATCACCGGGAAACCATTGGTCGGAGTTGGCGACGTCGTTGACGGAGCGGCAACCACAATTGGCACGATGGTATCAGCCGTTTTAGCGGCAAACGGGAACCGGTAACTGATGCGATCAGACGGGGCCTGATCAAGAGAATTGTCAGCGCTAAAATCGGCTGGCAACCAATTACTGGTTTTAAGCACGGACCCGTCACCATCTTCGGGCAATGCCTGGAAATAAGGCAGAGTAATCTCGCCTTCATAAACACGAATGTTTATCGGTGTCACACCCGTAGGATCTTGTTCCAGCGCCGGGTTAACATCACCACCGGGGCGCTGACTGAAAACCTTAACTGTTCTGGGCTTAGGCGTATCCAGCATTACATCAGCTGCATCCGCCATACTCTGAGCATCTGCGGAAACATCCATATTTTCGTCACTGGCTTGCGCTGCGGCTGCCTGAATAGCGTGGGCCAAGCGGCGATCGCGCTCTGCGTTGACGATGACATCGCCGTAAGCCACAGCAACACCGTTCGCATTTGCGGCCTCCAGAATTGCGGCCAGCTCGGCATCATAATATTCAAAGCTTGAGTCGGTTAGATCTGCATATAGCTGTGCGTTCAAGTTTTGCTCGGCTGCACTCCCTTCCGCCAGCGTTTGGCCGCTCAGGTTATAAAACCCGTCAAACAGCTTTTGCAGATCGCTCTTACGCTGCTCGATGGTCAACATTTCCTTGAAATAAGTGACCGGCGCCGCATTCGCCAGCAGCACATCATCCACTGCCGTGGTGGTAATCATGGTGGCGTATGGAATGTCAGCGAAGGTTGCTTTAAAGCCGGCCGATGCTTCGTGCTCACGCTTGAAGTCGAAGTAATCAGCAGCCAGTTTGCGGGCTGGCAACATGGCATCGCGGAATGGCTGATACAGCGGATTCGACAGTACGCGATCTGGGTTGGCAACACTTTGGTAAGTAACAGAACCGACCAGTGGCTTACCCTCAGCGTCTACAATCGAGTCACTTAAGGCCAATACGTACTGAGTCTTTTCGGACAGCGGTGTCAGTGGCAATACGCGGATCAGATTGTCCGTGCCGCCGTCGATATCTAACAACTCAACACGCAGCTTTTCGGCGCGCAGCTCGGCGAAAATTGCTTCAGCTCCGGCAGTATCCCCTGCTTCCTGAAGCCTCAGCGCCTGCCGGTAACGTGCGGCAGTCGTCAGACCGGGCGCTTCGCCGTCCAGCTTTTCCAGCGGATCGCCACCGGCATAATCAACGGGGATCAGGAAGACATTCTGATTCGGGTTCGGGATGGTTTTGCCATCCTCGGACAAGATAAATTCGTTCGCATCCAGAGTTTGCCCGGCGTCCAGGCTGGCACTGATCTTAATATCGATAGGAGCGAGAACCGACGCACCGTCAAGATAACCGATACCTTGGGTCACCGGGTTAGCTGGATCGGTGCCGTTCAGCATGGTGCCGTCATCAACATCACTCAGATAAAAAAGCGCGTCGCTCGGAATGACGAATTCTGTATCCAGAGGAGAAAATAAAGGGTGGGTACCGCGCTCTACGCTCGGTCCGCCGTTAATTTTGTAAACCGGGTTAGCATTTTTATTGGTTTGACCACCGCTGTCCAAGCAGCCAGTGAGTCCCAGTGAAGCCGTAGAGATAGCGGCAATTAAGGCATTGCGGATGAACATAGTTTATACCTCGGGGTTTCTTGTAATTCGGCATCTTATGCGCCTTTAGTAGCCCCCACGTTGGTCTAATGCCAAAGGTTCCCGATTTTTCAAGTTTTTCGCGCAGCTCCCGCCCAGTTGTGTAATTAACTCATTGATTGGTAGATAAAAATTCTGGAAAAATTTTTTATCCATCCGGATACCCTGAAAGCGCTCAGACTGGTACTATAGGCTCAGAACTAAAACAATCACCGCTCTGTTATTTTTCAGCGGCGCATCACTGAGGTACCCGATTGGCCCTGCTTCCTTTTCGCCAGTCCAAATCAAAGCGTTTCGAGCGTCTTGTACAACCACATCTAAAAGCCATGTATGCCTTCGCGTATCGGTTGACGGGCCGGCAGCACGATGCAGAAGATCTGGTACAAGATGTGGTGGTGAAGCTGTATTCAAAATTGGATGAGCTTGAGGCGGTGGATCAGTTACGCCCTTGGCTAAACCGGGTGCTGTACCGCCAATTTGTTGATTCAATCCGCAAACGCCCGGCCGGTCGGGAAGTGAATACCAGCGCAATGGACGACACCGAATCGGCAACGCCTTACCTGGACACTTTGCCAAGCGATGCAGCCGACCCCATTACCGGCATGGCCCAGGCTTCAAACAATGTCGCGTTGACTCGTGCACTGAACCAACTGACACCAGACCAGCGCACACTTATACTTCTTCACGATGTGGACGACTGGCGGCAAGATGACATTGCTGAGGTTCTGGAAGTGGCTGTAGGCACCATTAAATCTCGGTTACATCGCACTCGGGCCACGCTTCGAAAATTTTTACAAGCAGAACTGGAACCTTTTGAAGGTGGGCAACGTGAGCTTCAGTAAGGTGGACAAAATGAACTGCGAAACTTTTATTACCAACATCGATACTGAAGCCAAGTGCGACCTGACGGCCGACATGAAGCAGCATGCAGACACGTGCACTGCATGCGCACGCGCATTGCGCGCAGCTCAGGAGCTCCAGGCAGGCCTCCAAGGCATGGCCATACCGGAGCCTACCCGTGATTTTGAAAGCCGGGTGTTAGCGGCGGCCACCGGTGGCGAATCAAAGACCGGCAACCGTCACTGGCATATCCCTGCGTGGAGCGGTGCCATAGCCGCAGCGCTGGTGGTTGGTGTCTTTATTGGGGGCGAATTGTCCACCCCTACCCCGGAAAACCAACCTGTCGTCGCGCAGGAGTCAGTTTCTTCGGTAGGAACGACCGGCACAACGCCGAAGCAACAAACAGTAAAACTGGCCTTCAATTCTCACGAAGCCGTGGAAAACGTAACCCTTACGCTGGAGTTGCCTCCCAATATGGAGCTGACCCCTTTCCCCGGCCGGCACCGTGTGAGCTGGAAGGTTGATTTAAAGCCCGGCGACAACTTATTAGCGCTTCCGCTGAACGTACTTTTCCCCGGTGCAGGCACGCTGGTTGCACACCTCGATGATGGCAACAAGAGGAAAACCTTCCGTGCCGACATCGGCAAGACAAAGGAGCCGTCAACATGATGACTAAGCTAAACCCACTTATCTACGCAGCCTTTGCATTGGGCTTGGCGCTCGGCTCTGGGGCGGCTAATGCCGAACCGGATCTGGATGTAACCATGCGCATGGTGATGGACGATGAATCATTAGATGATTCCTTTGTCCAGGAAATGGAACTTCCAGATTCGGTTAACGAGCTGACACTTGGAGAATCCTTTGAAACACCCGACATCGACGACTTCAAAAACGAAGCTCTAGAAATGCAGGAGTCTCTTGCTTCCGAGGCGCGGGAAACCCGAGACGCTCTCGAATTAGAACTGCCTGAAGAGCAGCCCTCTGATTTGCCGGAACTGGAATTGACGGAGCCGGAGTTGCCCAGCATTGAGTTGCCTACGGACAATCTTCCGGATCCCGATTTGGAATTACCCATCGATACACCGGTCGAATTGCCGCAAACAACAACGCCCTGATATTTCAGAGATCGATCACGAAAAATACCTGCGATCTACAAGTACCTTCTCTTTCTCACGGCTAATACGATAAGCTATCCCTTAATGCGCCAGCACCTTGCCAGTATTAAGGGATCTTCTTTTGTCGTCTCGACTCACTAAATCTTTGCTTTTCACTCTTGGTTTGAGCGTGTGCTCCGCGGTTGCGGCAGGCAACCCTGAAGATGGAAAACAGAATTTTCGTTCTGGCGTGCAGGCCTTTCAACAAGGGGATTTAGCCTTAGCGAGACAATTGCTCGAATCCGCCCAGAATAAAGGCGTCAAGTCACTCTCTCTAAGCTACAACCTTGGCGTGGTCTACTACAAACTGGCCGAATACGGTCGATCGCGACAAGCGTTTGCACAGCTTGTTGGCACAAAGCAGTCGTCTTTAGCGCATTATAATTTGGGATTAATTGCACTGGCTGAAGGCGACTCAGCAACGGCCAGAAATCACTTCAAGGTAGTGGCCGCCAATAGTGATCAACCCAAACTCACTAAGCTCGCCCACGCTCAGCTCCAAAAACTCGGCAGCACGCCCCCCGCGCCCAAGCAATGGCAGGCATTTTTGTCGCTAGCCGCAGGTTATGAAGACAATTTAGGTTTATTTCCGGACACGGCCGCCAGCACGCTTGAAGACGGCTTTCTCGAGTCGATCGGTGCCGCTTCAGGTTACGCCTATCAAGACGGCAAAAATGCCATCAAATGGAAAGCTCAGTTCTATATTCGGGATTATTTCGAAGAAGACGACTTCAACACGCACCTGCTTCGACTTGGTACCGCCTGGAATCATGATGCGGGTCGTAACAGAATGAGCTTAGGCCTTGAGGGGGACCAGCTTTGGTTAGCCGATTCATCCCGGGAACAAAGAGCTCGACTGGTCGCAGCGTGGATTACACCATCCTGCTCTACCAGATCGCTGAGTGCACGGTGCCAGATTAAACTCGAGGCTGAACAAATCTTCGCCGACAAGCCACAATTTGAGGCGTACGAAGGCCAGCATTATCGGCTGGATACCCGTTATCGGGCGCGATACGGCGACTGGTCGGGTGAATTGCAGTATCGGTTTGATTTTAACGATCGGAAAGATCGAGACATCGGGGATGAGTTTTTCAGCGTATCTCCGATGAGGCACACGTTAGGTTTCAAGCTTTCCTATGCAATAACCCGTGCCTTTACGGTTGGCACTGATGCGAGCTTCAGACAAAGCGATTACACCCATGCACACCGATTTAACAGCGGCGAAACCATAACGAGATCAGACCAACGGCTAACCTATCATCTGAACGCTCAATACCAGTTTGACCACACCTTCGCCGTCACCACTAAGCTTGGCCGACTCAGTAACGAAAGCAACATTGATCGTTACCAGTACGACCGGGAAACCGTTACGCTGGGTGTTAACGTTCGCCTGTAGCGACTGCGGCACTAGACGTGCCACAGCCGTTCTCTTCTAATTACTCAACAACTGGGCTTAGCCAAGCTGAGCTCTGTTGTGGGGTGCATCGAAATCAAACGCCGGCCCCACCGGAACGACACCTGTCGGGTTGATCGTTCCGTGACTGCGATAGTAGTGATCCTTGATGTGCTGCATATCAACCGTTTCAGCCACGCCCGGCCACTGATAAAGCTTTCGTATGTAATCGGTCAGATTCGGATAATCTGCAATTTGTTTGAGATTGCACTTGAAGTGTCCGTGATATACCGCATCAAAACGAATCAACGTAGTAAACAAGCGCCAGTCGGCTTCGGTAAGGGTATCACCTACCAGATAACGCTGGGTCGATAAACGTTGCTCTAAGGAATCCAAAGCTTCAAACAAAGGGTACACCGCTTGTTCGTAGGCTTCCTGGGTTGTCGCAAAGCCTGCTTTGTAGACGCCGTTATTCACCTGATCGTAGACTTCAGCGTTAATGCTATCGATTTCAACTCGCAGCACTTCGGGGTAATAATCACCCGGATTGGCACCTATACCGTCGAACGCAGAGTTAAACATCCGAATGATATCGGCTGACTCATTGCTGACCAGACGGTTTTCTTTCTTATCCCACAAAACGGGCACCGTTACCCGCCCGGTGTATTCAGGATCGGCCGCGGTGTAGATCTGATGCATAAACTGAGCTTTATGAATCGGGTCTTGCACCACCCCTTCGTCTGGATCGAAGGTCCAGCCGTGCTCGCGCATCAGCGGGTTGACGACGGACACCGAAATCATCGATTCCAACCCTTTCAGCTTGCGAAATATCAGTGTCCTGTGTGCCCAAGGACAAGCCAGAGAAACGTATAAATGATAGCGGCCTGCTTCCGCTTTGAAGCCTGACTCACCGGTTGGCCCGGCACTGCCATCGGCAGTTACCCAGTTACGAAACTGCGATTCACTTCGGGCAAAGCGACCGTTAGTAGATTTCGTGTCATACCACTGATGAACCCATTTGCCCTCTACAAGAAGTCCCATTGTTTGGCTCCTCTGTCGTTTAAATAAAAAGGGCCAAGGACAACCAGCCCCTAGCCCGAGCTAACAAATCCGGCGGATTACTTCAGCAAGCTTTGCAACTTGCGATCCAATGAGAGCTTTCCACCGCCACTGAACAGCAAGGCTACCGAAATGCTGATCAGGGCAAGGCCGAACTCATAACCGTTGTTGCTCATAAACAACCCGTTAGACACGTGAACCGTCAAAATGGCTACCAGCATCGTAATGGCCAGCACAAAGGCCGCGGGACGGGTCAGCAGGCCAAGCAAGAGCGCAATACCACCGAAGAACTCAGCACTACCCGCACCCAGCGCCATCAAGTAACCTGGTTCAAGGCCGATAGAAGCCATCCACTGCCCCGTACCTTCCAGACCGTATCCACCGAATGCACCAAACAACTTTTGGGCACCGTGTGCAATAAATATAATGCCGGCAGGAATACGAAGTGCCAAACCGGCCAGGCTATCGTTGGTTTCAAGAGTGCGCTGAATGAGTGTGTTGTTCATGATGTGATCTCCATTTAAAGTTCAATTGCGTTGTTCGATGGAAGTACTATAGTTTCTGGAACTTTAAGAAAATAGCGGAACGATTTGATACATATCATCAGGAAAACTGAACTATGATTTCCCCGATTACACTGGATGCCCTGCTCACTTTAGACGCAATCGAGCGTAGGCACAGTTTTGCTGCCGCCGCCGAAGAGCTTTTCCGGGTACCGTCTGCAATTTCATACACGGTCAACAAGCTGGAGGAAGATCTGGGTGTCCCGCTCTTCGATCGAAGCCGGCGTAAAGCGGAACTCACCCCGGTCGGGCGACTGGTTTTGGAGCAAGGTCGGCAAATTCTTAAGGCAACCGATGAATTGACTGCCATGGCCAGAAGGGCCGCTGATGGCTGGGAAGTGGAGCTGCGAATTGCTATCGACAGCGTGCTTGACTGCGCCCCTTTCTACAAACTCATCGAAGAATTCCAGCATATTCAGCCCAAAACCGAGATGATACTGACAGAAGAGGTTCTTGGCGGCAGCTGGGATGCCCTAAGCGACGATCGATGCGACTTAGTCATCGGCGCTTCGGGTGCCCCTCCATCTTCAGGTTTTTCGATCCATTCATTAGGCCATGTCGGTTTCGATTTTGCGGTAGCTTCGGGGCACCCGCTGACCGAATTGCCCCAGCCGATCCCGACCAGCGCGATTCAAGACTACCCCACCGTTATCGTAGCCGACAGTTCACGACACCTACCAGCGCGCTCATCGGGGTTGCTTGACGGCCGAAGTAGAATCATCGTTCCAACCATCGACCATAAAATCGACGCGCAGTGCAAAGGGCTTGGCGTTGGCTATTTGCCGCACCACAGGATTACCGAGGAACTGGCCGATGGCCGGCTGGAGATTCTGACTCTGGACGCACCTCGCCCACCTTCTGAAATTTCGGTTGCGTGGCCCCGCGGTAACACCGGTAAAGGCCTGAAGTGGTTTGTCGACCGCTTAAAACAAATGCATTTTGATCCGGAACACGGCGTTATCGTCAAGGCGAAGGAAGATTAATATCACCAAAGTCCTGCAAGCTCTTCATTTTTAACTACACTTATTGTTCAAATCCCGTCGCCACTCATCGGCCTGGTGTGCACCAAGCAACGCCATCAGGCCCAGACAGGAGAACAGCAGTGTTTAAAAAAATCCTTGGAGGCTTGCTCGCGTTCGGCGCTCTGGCTCTCGGCATTTTCCTTTTAATTGCCTGGGAATCGTCCATAGACCCTATTAACACCGCCAATCCTGGCGCATTCAGTGACGAGCAAATCAGGCGTGGCGAAGTGCTGGCAGGGCTAGGCAATTGCGAAACCTGCCACACAACTGATGCAAACAAGCCTTTTGCGGGCGGGCGCGCGATGCCGACGCCTTTCGGCACTCTCTATTCCACTAACATTACGCCAGATCCCAAAACTGGAATTGGCCAATGGTCAGAAAGCGCCTTTTCCAGAGCCATGCGAGAAGGCGTATCGCGATCAGGCTCGCACCTATTCCCTGCATTTCCATATACCCATTTCACCAAACTGCCGGATGACGACATCTCCGATTTATACGCTTATCTGATGTCTCGCCAAGCCATTCAGGCTGAGCCACCCGAGAACACCCTGGAATTCCCTTTTAACATTCGGCTACTGCTTGCTGGTTGGAAGTTATTGTTCTTTGATGAAGGCCGCTACGAAACCGTTTCCAGTAAAAGCGACGAGTGGAACCGTGGTGCTTACATCGCCGAAGGGCCGGGCCATTGCAGTGCTTGTCACACTCCGCGCAATGCGCTTGGAGCTGAAGATACGGGCAAAGCATGGGAAGGCGCCATCATTAACAACTGGTACGCGCCGGCTCTGAATGCCAGCAACCCTACACCGGCAGGTTGGACGGAAACAGAAGCCTACCAGTACCTGCGAAACGGTGGCTCTCCGTTCCACGGAGTTGCAGTCGGGTCAATGGCGGATGTTGTTCATGACGGATTAAAGCGAGCGCCAGACAGCGATCTTAAAGCTTTAGCCGTTTGGCTCAGCGATCTGGCCCAAGCACCCGGTGAGCAGCAAGCGAGCGAGCGTTCAGCCAGCGCTATTCGCACCGTTCAGAACACCCAAAACCCGTCAACCGTGATGGATGAAGGCGAGCGCTTGTTCACCTACGCTTGCGCTGCCTGCCATTATAACGAACCGGAAACTCCCAACACTCTGCGCCCAGACATGGCGTTGAATAGCGCCATCAGCGCGCCCACTCCGGTCAATCTCATCCGGGTAACGCTAAATGGCGTATCGCTTAAAGAAGGCATAGCGGAAGCAATGATGCCAGGTTTCGGTGAGGCTCTGAGCGACCGTCAAATTGCGAGCCTGCTGGCGTATCTGAGGGCTACCCACACTGACCAGCCCGCCTGGGCAAATTTAGAGCAACAGGTTCGCGACCAGCGCCCCTAAACCCAGACAAAGTAACCATGAAACGGAGCAAGTAGAATGGCTACAGAATTCGAACTCAACGGTCAGCCCGTGACCGTTGATATTGAAAACGACACTCCCCTTCTCTGGGCTCTGCGGGATGACCTTGACCTGACCGGCACAAAATACGGGTGCGGTATCGGGATGTGCGGAGCATGCACCGTACTGGTCAATGGCCGTGCGACTCGTTCTTGCATTACTCCGGTGGCGGCAGTATCTGGCGCAACCATCACCACCATTGAAGGCTTGCACCCTGACGGACAACACCCGCTCCAAAAAGCATGGATTGAAACTCAAACGCCCCAGTGCGGTTACTGCCAAAGCGGTCAAATCATGCAGGCGGCTGCCATGTTGAAAGATTTCCCTAACCCAACCGACGAGCAGATCAATAACGCCATGGGAGGAAACCTGTGTCGATGCATGGCCTATGTGCGCATTCGCAAAGCCATCAAGATGGCCGCCAAAGAGATGAATACCAGCGGCAACACCGCACAGGAAACAGGAGCTGCAGCTAATGAGTAAGTTCTATCGTTATCTCAATCAGCCTGAAGGCGTTAAAACAAAAGCTGACCAGGATTCCGATGAAGGCATGCGGGTTAGTCGTCGCGGTTTTCTGATTGGAGCTGCCGGAGCCGGATTTACCCTAGCGTTTTTCCGTGCTGGCCTTAGTTTTGCGCAACCCGAAGATGTGGTTAAGGACGGTACGTTCGAGCCCACTATCTGGTATCAAATTGAGCCAGACGGGCGCATTATCGTTAACATCGCCGAGGCCGAAATGGGGCAGCATGTCGGTACTGCCCTCGCCCGCATCGTCGCTGATGAACTTGAAGCTGACTGGTCCATGGTAGAACTCAATCATGTGGACAGCGACCCTAAATGGGGATTGATGGTAACCGGAGGCAGCTGGTCTGTTTGGGAAAATTTCACACCGCTGAGTCAGGCCGGTGCAGCCGGACGTATAGCCCTCATCGAAGAAGGGGCACGCTTGCTCGGCGTGAGCCCGGATCAATGCGAAGCTCGCAACAGCCAAATTATAGCGGGCGATCAATCCATCAGTTATGGCGACATCGTTAGCCGCGGCGATCTTAGCCGTACCTACACCGCAGACGACCTCAAGAAGATGCCCATCAAACCGGCAACCCAGCGTCGTCTCATTGGCCGTGAATCCCGGGCATTGGATATACCGGATAAAACCGACGGTGCCAGCCGCTACGGCCTGGACGCAAAAGTAGACGGTATGGTTTATGGCCGACCTCTTATTCCACCCACTCGTTATGGCGCGACCATTAACAACATTGATGACAGCGCAGCCAAATCCATAAAAGGCTATCAACAAACCATCGTTCTGGAGGATCCGACCGACACAGTCCCGGGCTGGGCCGTGGTTATTGCCGATTCATTCCATGCCGCAAATAAAGCCGCGGAGAAAGTTAAGGTCGATTGGGCCGCTGGAGATACCGCCGATGTCAGCGAGCAAGACATTCTCGATCATGGCGTGAAACTGATCGAGTCGTCGGACAAAGGCTCCATCATGTTCCCGGACGATGGCGTAGACGAAGCCTTCAACGACGCAGCGGATATCATTGAGCAGGACTACATCACTCACACCGTTCTCCACGTCCAAATGGAACCGGTGAATGCGCTGGCTTATGAAAAAGAGGGCGTTTGGGAGATTCATACCGGAAATCAATGGCAATCCTTGATCATTCCGGTACTCGCAAAGGCATTGGGAGTAAAAGAAGACAAGGTGGTTATGCGTACCTATATGTTGGGCGGTGGATTCGGGCGCCGACTGAACGGAGATTACGCGGTACCAGCCGCCCTCGCCTCGAAAAAACTGGGTAAGCCGGTCAAGCTGGTCTTCACACGAGAAGACGATACGCGCTTTGACTCCCCCCGCTCTGCGTCTTATCAGCGCATGCGTATGGCGTTCGATAATAACGGCAAACCCTCAGGCATGGAGCATCACGCCACTGCAGGTTGGCCAACCGAAGTGATGGCCCCCTTCTTTATGCCCAAAGGAGCAAACGATGAACCGTATGATCCTTTCTCAATTCAGGGCGCTGCGCATTGGTATACCGTGGGGCCACACCGCGTACGCGCCATTTCAAACGACCTTGCCAATGCAACCTTCCGACCCGGTTGGTTGAGGTCTGTCGGATCCGGTTGGATTAACTTCGCTCTTGAATCTTTTATGGACGAGGCAGCTCGCCATGCCAATAAAGACCCGATCGAATTCCGGCTGGAACTGCTCAAAACCGAGGGTAAAAACGCCGGTGAAGCACCCAATTCGGTCGGCGGAGCATCTCGCCAAGCGAACGTTTTGCGGCGTGTTCGCGAACTCTCAGGCTGGGGGCAAGATCTCCCAAAAGATACCGGCCTCGGCGTAGCCACGTCTTACGGCCAGGAGCGCAATATGCCGACATGGACGGCCTGTGTGGCCAGAGTCCATGTAAACCGCGATACCGGCCACGTGAAACTTGAGAAACTGACGCTGGTAACCGATGCAGGCACAGTCGTTCACCCCGATGGTGCCCGGGCTCAAGTTGAGGGCG
This sequence comes from Marinobacter litoralis, assembly GCF_003336705.1. Taxonomy (GTDB): domain Bacteria; phylum Pseudomonadota; class Gammaproteobacteria; order Pseudomonadales; family Oleiphilaceae; genus Marinobacter; species Marinobacter litoralis. The sequence continues at coordinate 1,178,661 of NZ_QMDL01000001.1, forward strand.
CTGCATTATGGGGAGCAAGCATGGCGCTCCATGAAGGATCTCGGTATGAGAAAGGTGAGCCTGTTGATAGAAACCTGGATACCTACACGCCTATGCGCATCAGAGACGTACCCGAGATGGAACTTGAGTTTATAGATAGCACCGAAGTGCCCGTCGGGTTGGGTGAACCGGCAACCACAGTAACCGGACCGGCTATCGCCAACGCCATTCACGCCGCTATCGGCGTGAGAATAAGAGAAATCCCCATTACGCCAGAGGCGGTACGCAAAGCTTTAAACGCATAACGATCGTTTACTAACGTGAAAATACAATAATGCGAAAATATTTTAAATGGCACCGGATACCCCCTGCTTTTGCACTGGCTTTGTGTATCGGCTTGTTCTCTGGCGGGGGTGCTTTCGCAGAAACGAAAGTGCTGATCAGCAACGACGTTCCCACCCGAAATTTTGACACATCGTACCTGAATCAAATATTCGCGATGCAAATCCGACGCTGGCCGAACGGCACACCGATTCAGGTTTTTGTTTTACCGAGCACGGATCCCAAACACAGGGAATTTGTGGTCAATCACCTGAAAATCCAGGCTCATCAGATGGATCGTATATGGAATCGCATGCTGTTTACCGGCACAGGCAAACCCCCAACAGTCGTCAACTCCGAACGTGACATGTACCTGAAAATTCGAACCACGCCAGGAGCAATCGGTTACCTTTCGGCAGATTACCCGGTTGAGAATGTGCACGTGCTGGGAGAGAAAAAACAATGAGAAAACACCAATTAAACCTGCTTATGCTCATGTTTATGATTTGCACCCACTCCAGTGCGCATGAATTTCACGAGGCCATACACGTACACGGGTTTGTGAATCAGGCAGCCTTGTATAGCCCGGACAACCCCTATGCCGGAAACGATGCCAATAACGGCTCAGTCAAATTCCGTGAGATCGGCCTCAACGGTTATATCGAGTTTCATTCCGGATTGCGATTCGCCGGCCAGATCCTCAGCCGTCAACGGGACGAATTGGATGACGGTGATGTTCGCGTAGATTTCCTTTTAGCGGACTACCTGATTTGGAGCAATCAGTATGCAGCTTTTGGAGTGCGAGTCGGGAGGGTTAAAAACAACATCGGGTTTTACAATTCCATTCGAGACATTCCATCAGCACGACCGGGCTACAACGTGCCGGATTCCATTTATTTTGACGCATTCCGCGACCCTCTCCTGTCTACAGACGGGTTGAATTTATACGGTTCGGCGCTGATCTACGACAATCAGCTCACATGGGAAGCCACGATTGGCCGTAGAGGAATCGATAGCGAAGACTTCGAGTACTTTACGTTTGGTTATCCTCTCGAAGACGGTGACGCGGACGATGTGCCTATCTATCTGCTGAATCTTAATTTTATACCTTCCGCTTTGCGCGATCTGCGTCTCGGTGCCAGCGTTGTATCGACAACCATCGACTTTGATACGTCCCTCTCTGTTGCAGAAGCACAACAGCGGATGATGATGTCACCGCCAGGCGACGTACAGGCTAACCGACACCGGTACATTACAGCGGCAGAATTTGAAGCACTTCTGGCGACCTTCTCTGTGCAATACAGCCTCAAGGACTGGATACTCACCTCGGAGTATCTCCACCTCGATGCCGAGTTCGACGGTGAAATTGTCGGTTCGCCCGTAGAGAACGGCGAGAAAAGTCATGGATTTTACGTTCAGGCTGAATGGTTGGCGACGACCCGCACAACCTGGCTGGTTCGCTACGAAGAACTGAAGTTCGGCGATGGTAAGAGCAGCCTCGAATACAATCCGCATAGAAGCTACGGTAAAGGCTGGACCGTCAGCGGCCAGTGGAAATTTGCTGATGATTGGTTGTTGATCGGACAAGCAAGTTTTAACGAAGGAACCGCTTGGTTACCCGACTTCAAGGGCATTGAAAACGAACAGATTCAAAAGTACTGGAACTACTATGTACTGTCATTGAACTACCAATTCTGATCCGCAGGAAGCACGATCATGTTCATGAGCGTCAAATGGAAAGCGGTAATCTTTCTGAGCCTCGTATTTTTGTTGATAACCGGTGCCTGGGTTTCACACCATGTGTATAACACCCTGAAAACCTATGATAACCGCGTTGAGGAAAACCACATAAAGCAACAGCAGCTACTGATGCAGTTGCTGGATGATAATTTCCTGAGACTATCTCAGCTGTCCCAGCTAATCGCTGAAATTCCAGCCATTCAGGGAGCAAACTTTAAAGAGGCGCCTTCTGCCCTAGCCGATGCTCTCCAACAGGAGTGGAGCCAACTGAACATCAACACCGGCCTCGATTTCATTGGGATATACGGCACGGATGGCACTCATATTGCCAGTGGTTACAACCACGAGCTATTTCGAAACACCAAGGCCCTCGAAGAGGCCATCTCGGTAGCAATGAAGACAAACAGAGAAAGCTCTCCGGATTCCTTTCTGTTCTGTTTTACCGGTTGCTCGCAGTTCGTGGTAGAGCCCTTTGTCCTGAACAGTGGTGAAGAGGCTCTGATCGTGAGCGCTCAGAACATGGCCGACATCATCCTGCGTTTTCATCAGATTTCTGGCCAGGATCTGGCCGTACTGTTGCCTCCGATTACCGAATCTTCCGGAGAAGAAACACGCATACTCGACAACTGGCGGCTCCGAATTTGGGCTGCAAGCAACTTTAAAGAATCACTCGCGCAACTTCGCCAGATCCAGGAGCGCACAGCCTTTTCAGAGGTCACGAACGGAGAGGTCGAGCATAACGGTTCGCGCCTTTTGTTCGATAAGCTCAATCTTGCCGATTACTGGGCCTATGGGGAAAAACCTATATTACTGACCGTCAGCAACCAAACCCAGCAACACCAACTGCTGATCAGTACTCTGACTTCCAGTGTCGTCATTGGTCTTTTCGCACTGATTATTTCCGAAATGGTGCTGCTGTTCTTCATGCTAACGCCCCTTAGGCGCCTTACGGCTGTTGTACAGGCGCTTACCTTGTTACCCAAGCACCAGTATCGTGAGGCACTGGAGAAAGTAGCAAAGCGCCAGGTCTATTTTCGAGACGAAGTGACCCAGCTGGAAAGCAGTACCCGTTATGTCATCCGTGAACTGGAAACCCTGCACCTTGAAGTAGAAGAAAAAAGCCTCTCTCTGGAAGGCCAGATTGCGATGCTGTCGCGTTCCAGAGCGTTTCTCGAGAGGCTGATCGACAGTTCACATTTGTTCATCGTCACGATGACACCCAGTGGTGAGATTCGTACCAGCAACGGGCGATTCGATAAGGAGTTCAAACGTCCGCTGAGCAATTTTTCCCGTTTGTTTACGAGCGATGCGGCCACCGTAGACTACCACAGAAAATTGGACCATCTGCGAAAGGGAGACTGCGAAGTTATTCAGTTCGATGCCGAATTCGTCAATGATCAGGGCGTAACCATCTACTTCGACTGGACCCGCTCTATCGTTGAAGATGAGAAAGGTCGGGACACTGTTCTCGCCATTGGCATTGATCTGACCCAGCGGAAGCGGGACGAAGAAGCGTTAGAATGGTTAGCCAATAACGACCCGCTTACCGGCATCGGCAACCGAAGATGTTTCCAACACGATTTGCATAACCTGCTCGACACCCAAAAAAGCGGCGCCGTCATTTTTATCGATGTTAATCGATTCAAACAGATTAACGACCTTTATGGCCACCCTGTCGGCGATACCGTGTTGATCCAAATTGCCAAAACCCTAGGTGCCAGCGTGAGGGCTAGCGATTCAATCAGCCGTTTGGCAGGCGACGAATTCACCATCATCTTACCGCATATAGACACGCAGCAGCTTGAGAGTTTCCTGGAGAAGTTGTCCCGAAACCTGAACGGACAGGTGATATTGGACAACGAAGACAGAACGATCGAATACAACGTAAGCATAGGCGCAGCACTGGTCAATGCACATGGAAAGAGCGAGCAAGAACTCATTGTTCATGCCGATATGGCCATGTACCAGGCCAAGAAAAAAGGTAACGGGCAATGGCAGATTTTTGACCCCGACAACAACGATCTAGCCAACCTAAGGCGCGATCACGACCTTACGTCACTATTAAAGCTAGCACTTAAACGTACCGACCTGTTCCAACTTAACTATCAACCCATTTATGCGATAGAAGAAGCTACCGTCAGTCATTATGAGGTACTTCTAAGGCTGAAAGATCTCGCCGGGAATGCGGTATACCCCAGTGATTTTATTCCTGCGGCAGAGCGCATGGGGCTCATCCGACTAGTGGATGAATGGGTACTGGATAACGCAATCAAGAAACTTGCAACCGACCATAAAACCGGCGCCGACTACACGCTATCAATCAACATTTCGGCCCCTACTTTGCAATCGGCCGACTTTCCGAAAACCCTTTTGGGGACACTCAAAACCCACCGGGTTGAACCCCGCTACGTTGTTGTAGAGCTTACAGAAACCGCCTATATCGAAAACTTCCAAATGGTGCTCAACAACCTTCAACAAATCAGCGATGCAGGCGTGCTCGTCGCGTTAGATGACTTCGGCGTTGGCTTTTCGTCATTCAGTTATCTAAAGAAACTACCCCTCAGTTACGTGAAACTGGATGGTTCTTACATCCTAGATCTGCAAAATAACCCCGACAATCAGGTGTTCGTTGAAAGCCTAACCAACATGGTCAATGCCTTTGGCATGAAGACCATTGCGGAATTTGTGGAAGATGCCGAGACCCTCTATAAACTGCAAGAACTCGGCGTTGCCTACGCACAGGGATATTATATTGGTCGGCCACTACCAGAACTGGACGATATGCTTTGCGCGACAGGATTCGGGCAATCGAAGAAATCGAAAGGCTGATTTACAGAAGAAATGAAAAAACCCCAGCCTCTTTCGAAGCTGGGGTTTTAGGTATTAAGAGTCTGACGATGACCTACTCTCACATGGGCAAGTGCCACACTACCATCGGCGCAGACTTGTTTCACTTCTGAGTTCGGGATGGGATCAGGTGGTTCCAAGCCGCTATGGTCGTCAGACAAAACGGTTTGATCACTGGGGGACGAGATGGAA
>NZ_QMDL01000002.1 GCF_003336705.1 Marinobacter litoralis
CATTCTACACTGAACCGCCACCTTGTCAACTGCTTTTTGAAGAATCTTTAAAACGTTTTCTTCAAATCTTTCAAGCAGTTACCGCTTCGTTGCTGACCGTGTTTAGCGGCTAGCCCCTCAAGCGAGATGCGCATTCTACAGACATCCCTGAAGGTGTCAACGGGTGATCTGAAACTTTCTAAAATTTCTTCAAATCACCCGCTTTTGGCGCCCCGATACCAGGCGCTAAACCTCTACCTTAACCTTACTCGCTACAGCCACCGCTCTTGCCCTGGCATCATCGATAGTAGAACCGTGCGCCAGCGCCACACCCATTCGCCTTCTTCCTTTAAGCTCAGGCTTACCAAACAGCCGTATCTGCGTATCCGGTTCCGATAACGCGTCACCCAGTCCGGTGTAGGACACGGATTCCGAGTCACCTTCTGGAAGAATGACCGCAGATGCCGTTGGCCCTTGTTGCCTAATTGCGGGAACAGGTAACCCCAGTATCGCCCTTGCATGCAAGGCAAATTCCGACAGGTCCTGGGACATCAGCGTCACCAGCCCGGTGTCGTGCGGCCGAGGAGATACTTCGGAAAACCAGACTTCGTCACCTTTAACGAACAACTCGACACCATAAATGCCGTACCCGCCGAGGTCGTTCACCACCGACCGTGCAATTTCCGTGGAACGCTCGAACGCCGTTGGCGACATTGGATGAGGTTGCCACGACTCCCGATAGTCGCCATCTTCCTGCAAATGACCGATAGGATCACAGAAGGAAATCCCGTCCCGATGCTTGACCGTTAATAAGGTGATCTCGTAATCGAAATCTACAAACCCCTCGACAATCACCCGACCACGGCCAGCCCTACCGCCACTTTGAGCGTATTCCCAGGCAGGCTCGATATCACTGTCAGTTTTAACAGTACTCTGGCCTTTACCCGAGGAACTCATAACCGGCTTGACGACCAATGGCATTCCCACTTCTTTTACCGCAGCCAGATATTCCTCATGGCTTCCCGCGAAACGGTATGGTGATGTCGGCACCTTTAACTCTTCTGCAGCCAAACGACGGATACCTTCCCGATTCATGGTCAGGTGGACCGCTCGCGCAGTGGGTACCACTCGATAGCCTTCTTGCTCGAGCTTTACCAATTCTGCCGTCGCTATCGCTTCGATTTCAGGAACAATCAGATCGGGCTTCTCCAGCTCAACAATTTGCCTTAACGCTGACCCGTCCAACATATCAACGACATGACTGCGGTGTGCCACTTGCATGGCGGGCGCATTGGCATAGCGATCGATGGCGATCACTTCCACACCAAAACGCTGAAGCTCAATAACAACCTCTTTACCCAGCTCTCCCGAGCCACAAAACAGAACCCGCGTAGCATTCGGAGTCAGAGGTGTGCCGATACGCACGAATTCATCGGTTACAGTCATTCCCGTGTACTTCCTATTCTTTAGATTTGAAATTTTTCTTCACGCTCTGCCACATTCTTGAGAACTTGCCGACGCTCGTCATCCGTCATCGAGCTCCAGCGCAGAATTTCATCGCCGCTTCGCTGGCAGCCAATGCAGATGTCATCATCATTCAATGCGCAGACTGCTACGCAGGGTGAGCGCACTCTATCCCGAACCTTCATTGCTTCAGATCAACCTCTTTTAGCTTCGCCAGATAGCGGTTGGCATTGTGAACATAATGAAGCGCGCTCATCTCCAGCATCTTTTTCTGGTTGTCGGTCAGCTCTCGGCGAATCTTCCCGGGAGAGCCTATCACCATCGATCCATCAGGAATCTCCATACCCTCCGGTATCAAGGTGTTGGCACCAATCAGACAGTGCTTGCCAATTTTGGCACCATTCAAAACAACCGCATTGATGCCGATAAGTGAGTAATCTCCAATTTCACAACCGTGGAGCATTGCCTTGTGGCCTACAGTCACGCCACGACCCAGCGTAAGCGGTATACCTGGATCAGTATGCAGAACAGAACCGTCTTGCACATTGGCCTCGGGGCCAATCGTGATCAATTCATTGTCACCCCGTATCACCACATTGAACCAGACACTGGATTTTTCCATCAGCTTAACGCTGCCGATCACGGTGGCGTTATTCGCTACAAACTGCCCGGCCCCGCAATACTCAGGTGTTCGCTCATCGAGACTGTAAAACATCACTTCCTCCATTGGATTCAACGTGGCGGCTCAAGAATGTCGATTCCGGCATCGTATACGGTATTCAGAAAATCGACCAACACGATGGCTGACAACCCCCAGATTTGGAAACGCTCCCACTTATAACAGGGCACATACAAGGTACTGTTCTGAAATCCCAGGGCATCGGTGCGCTCTCGTTTGTCTTCCAGAAAAAAGTCGATGGGCACCCGAAAAACACTTTCTATCTCATCGGGGTTGGGCTCATAAGAATGCTCTTCCGGAACAACGCCGACATAGGGCGTGACGAGAATCCGGTGCAGGGAAACCACCTGGCTCAGCGGCGCAATAACGTTAACCTGATCTGGCGGCAAGCCAATCTCTTCGTGAGTTTCTCGCAGGGCAGTGGCAGCCAGCGACGAATCTTCAGGATCACGCTTCCCCCCTGGATAAGCCACCTGCCCTCGATGAGTTTTGAGATTGGCCGATCGAAGAGTAAAAATCATTTCGGGATTACTGACATTGTCAGTAACCGGCACCAGTATTCCCGCCTCGGGATAATCCAAAGTCAATTGCCTAGGCGCGTAATTTAGCAGCTTTTCCTGCAACAGTTCCTGCACTCTGCTCTCCAACCAAATAGCAACATTGAATGAGACACAAGCAGCCTCGATGGTTAAACTGGCTACTATTGAACTCTCAGTATACGGGGAAAACGATGAAGTATTGCAGCACATGCGGCCAACAGGTTGAACAAAAGATTCCGGCGGGCGACAACCGCTACCGCTATGTGTGCGTGGGCTGCGAAACCATCCATTACCAGAACCCTAGAATTATTGCGGGAACCGTACCCGTGTGGGACGGGAAGATTTTGTTGTGCCGGCGAGCGATTGAGCCTCGCTATGGGTACTGGACCCTACCCGCAGGGTTTATGGAGAACGCGGAGACAACCATTGAGGCGGCGGCTAGGGAAACTTTAGAAGAAGCCCTGGCCAACGTAACCATTGACGGCCTGTACTCCATCATTGATGTACCCCACATCAACCAAGTGCACATGTTCTATCGTGCAACACTTGTAGATGGGAGCTTTGGGGCGGGCGAAGAGTCGCTTGAAACCCGTCTCTTCGCCGCGAACGAGATCCCGTGGGACGAAATTTCCTTTCCGACCGTGAAACGGACATTGGAATTTTTCCTTTCGGAGATGCCTTCCGGGAAATTTGGCCTGCACGTTACCGACATCCGTCCGCCAAGCACCAAGCGTGTCGATCAGAATGCTTCCAGCCGGAACACCTCGTAAGCCGGCTCCTCATACGGGTGGGCCTGCTTTAATGCTTCGATGGCCCCCTGTACCTTCTCCTCCGAACAAACCAGCTCTACCTTAAACTCGTTAACCACTTCCAATTCGCCCTTCTGCCCCAGAAAAGGATCGCTGCCCTCCAACGGACGAAACTGACCCTGCCCCTTACACTGCCAAGCACAGCTATCATAATCACCGATCTTCCCTGCACCGGCGTCGAATAGCGCCTGCTTGGTAATGTCCAGATGACTCTCGGGAACAAAGTAACAAAGCTTAAACATCAGCCACCTCAAATCGTACAAGTTTTGTTCAAATCGAGACTTTTTCGACTTACCCACAAAATCTGTGGATAACTCTGGGGAAAGGATTAGGGAATCTACTCTAAACCCTTATGAATACTGGCCTCACCTCAAATTGACGAGAAATTCACCCGTTACAACAAACATATAAAATTCAACAACTTAAACAAAAAGATCAAAAAATGAACGCATATCCTTTTGTTTGTTCATAGTTCCACCAACGCGCCCCCTCAAATGTGCATAAAAAATTTGAGTCAAGCCCCTATTCGCCAGTTTCAGCATATTTTTTCAAGATATACAGTACATTTATTGACCAGACAAACACTTACACTACAAAAAAGCCGACCGACTAATACTCCTCAAAGAAAGAGCACTACCCGGCCGGCATTTTCGCGAACCTAAGCCACTTACATTAGCCTAGCCAACGCCTCGCATTTCTGAACATCCGAATCCACGGTCCATCTTCCTGCCAGCCATCCGGCCGCCACGAATGCTGCACCGCGCGGAATACACGCTCAGGGTGGGGCATCATAATGGTTACGCGACCATCCCGGTTGGTAACGCCGGTAATACCGCCTTCTGATCCATTCGGGTTGTATGGGTAACGGCTGGTTACTTCACCGCGATTGTCCACATAACGCAACGCCGCCAGCTTGTTCTCAACCAGAGCATCCGCACTGTTACCTGAGGCAAACTCGATGCGACCTTCACCATGAGCCACGGCGATCGGCATACGTGATCCCGCCATGCCATCAAGGAAAGCGGAAGGAGACTGAGCCACTTCCACCATCACCAAGCGCGCCTCGAACTGCTCCGACTGATTCCGCACGAAGCGCGGCCAGCCTTCGCTACCAGGAATGAGTTCGTGCAGGTTGGACAGCATCTGACAACCGTTACACACACCCAACGCCAAGGTATCTTCACGGTTGAAGAAGGCAGCAAACTGGTCACGAACACGGTCGTTAAACAGAATGGACTTAGCCCAACCTTCACCCGCTCCCAACACGTCGCCGTAAGAGAAGCCGCCACACGCCACCAAACTCTGGAAGGTCTCTAGCGAAATGCGGCCAGACAACAGGTCGCTCATGTGCACATCGACTGCTTCGAAGCCTGCGCGATCAAAAGCGGCTGCCATTTCGATCTGACCATTCACACCCTGCTCTCGCAGAACTGCCACTTTCGGGCGAGCACCTGCATTGATAAACGGCGCTGCAATGTCTTCGTTGATATCAAACGTCAGGTCAACGTTCAGACCGGGATCTTCAGCATCGAGCAGATTATCAAACTCTTCCTTGGCGCAATCTGCGTTATCACGCAGCGATTGAATCTGGAAACTGGTTTCTGCCCACAAACGCTGAAGATCAACGCGTGCCTCATCAACAACGCTCTCACCAGCGAACGTCAGCTCGATGCGGTCGGACTCATTCAACGTACCGATGACACCGGTATGATCGCCAAGGCCGGCAGCCGAGAACTGCTGAAGCACAAACTCTGTATCTTCACGACGAACCTGAACCACAGCACCCAGCTCTTCATTAAATAGCTCGCGAGCGAACTGAGAGCTGTCTTCTGCCAAACCATCCAGCTTGACGCTGACACCGGTGCGGCCGGCGAAGCTCATCTCTGCCAAGGTCACGAACAGACCACCGTCAGAGCGGTCGTGGTATGCCAGCAACTTACCGTCAGAGTTCAGACCCTGAATCACCGCGAAGAAGGCTTTGATATCTTCCGGATCATCCAGGTCAGGTGCCACTGCACCAACCTGGCTGTAAACCTGAGCCAACGCCGAACCGCCCAGACGATTCTGGCCGGCAGCCAGGTCAATCAGGATCAGGTCGGTTTCACCAGCGTCTGTGCGCAACTCAGGCGTCAGCGTACGAGCAACGTCGGTTACGGGAGCAAAACCACTCACAATGAGGGACAAAGGCGACGTAACACTCTTCTGCTCGCCGTTTTCCTCTTCCCATGTGGTCTTCATGGACATGGAGTCTTTACCGACCGGAATCGTGATACCCAATGCCGGGCACAACTCCATACCCACCGCCTTAACGGTTTCGTAGAGGTTTTCATCCTCACCGGGATGCCCCGCAGCGGCCATCCAGTTGGCGGAAAGCCGGATATTTGAAAGCTTCTCAATCGGTGCAGCAGCCAAGTTGGTAATGGCTTCACCCACGGCCATACGGCCGGATGCTGGGGCATCGATGACCGCCAGCGGTGTGCGCTCGCCCATAGCCATCGCTTCACCGGCGCGAACGTCGAAAGACGCGGCAGTCACAGCCACGTCAGCGACTGGCACCTGCCAAGGGCCAACCATTTGATCGCGCGCAACCAAACCTGTGATCGTACGGTCACCGATGGTGATCAGGAAGCTCTTGGAACCTACTGACGGTAAGCGCAGCACACGGCGGATGGCGTCTTGAAGATCGATTTTCGAAGAATCGAAGATCGGCTTGGTAAAGGACGCACGGGTCACACTGCGATGCATTCTCGGCGGCTTGCCGAACAAGACATCCATCGGAAGATCAACAGGCTTGTCGTTAAAGTACGAATCAGCCAGCTCGAGATGGTGTTCTTCAGTCGCTTCGCCAATGACTGCGTACGGGCAACGCTCACGACGACACAGCGCATCAAAACGCTCAAGGTCTTCCGGCGCTACCGCAAGAACGTAACGCTCCTGGGATTCGTTACTCCAGATTTCCAACGGCGACATACCCGGCTCGTCGCTGGGGATGTCACGCAACTCGAACTTACCGCCACGGCCGCCATCCTTGACCAGCTCAGGCATGGCATTAGACAACCCACCAGCACCCACGTCGTGGATAAAGCAAATGGGGTTCTGTTCGCCCAACTGCCAGCAACGGTCGATCACTTCCTGACAGCGGCGCTCCATTTCAGGGTTATCCCGCTGAACAGAGGCGAAATCGAGGTTTTCATTACTGGAACCGGAATCCATGGATGAGGCTGCGCCGCCACCCAGACCGATCAGCATGGACGGGCCGCCCAACACAATCAGCTTCGCGCCAACGGGGATGTTGCCCTTTTCCACATCCTCTTCACGGATGTTACCCATACCACCGGCGATCATGATCGGTTTGTGGTAGCCGCGAACTTCCTCACCAGCTGCTCCCGCGACTTTTTCCTCAAAGGTACGGAAGTAACCGGTCAAATTCGGACGGCCAAATTCGTTATTAAAAGCGGCGCCACCAATTGGACCTTCGATCATGATGTCCAGTGGCGAAGCGATACGGCTTGGCTTCCCGTAACCGAGTTCCCATGGCTGTTCATCGCCCGGGATATTCAGGTTAGATACGGTAAAGCCAGAAAGGCCTGCTTTGGGTTTAGAACCACGGCCAGTAGCACCTTCGTCGCGGATCTCACCGCCCGAACCCGTCGCGGCACCGGCAAAAGGAGCAATCGCCGTCGGGTGGTTGTGAGTTTCCACCTTCATCAGGATATGCACGGGCTCACGGTTGTAGCTGTACACACCGGTACCCGGAGCCGGGTAAAAACGGCCAGCCACACTTCCGACAATCACAGATGCGTTGTCTTTATAAGCAGACAGAACGCCTTCGCTGTTCATCTCGTAGGTGTTTTTGATCATCGCGAACAGGGATTTTTCCTGCGCTTCACCGTCGATATCCCAAGAGGCGTTAAAAATCTTATGGCGGCAATGCTCTGAGTTCGCCTGTGCGAACATCATCAGCTCAACGTCAGTCGGATCACGCTCAAGTTTAATGAAAGACTCGACCAGATAATCAATTTCATCATCAGCCAGGGCCAGCCCCAAGCGGGCATTGGCTTCAACCAATGCTGCGCGGCCACCGGAGACAATCGGAACCCGACCTAACCGCCGAGGTTCTTCATTGCTGAACAGCAGCTCGGCTCCACCCATTTCGTGGAACACTTTCTGGGTCATTCGATCATGCAACAGTGCAGCGATTTTTTCCCGCTGCTCCAACCCCAGCTTTTTGCTGGAGCGGATGTAATAAGCAATGCCCCGCTCGATTCTGCGAATCTGTCGCAGGCCGCAGTTACGGGCAATATCGGTCGCTTTACTGGACCAAGGAGACAGAGTGCCGGGGCGTGGAACCACGAGGAATAAAACTCCATCCTGCGCTTCTACTTCAACACTGGGCCCATAAGTAAGCAGCCGGTCCAGAATCGCCTGTTCGGTATCGGACAGGTCGTCATCTAGATCCACAAAGTGCATAAACTCCGCATAAACATGCTTTACATCCGGAACCATTTCCTGAATGCGAGAATGCAATTTGCGGGAACGAAAGGGCGAGAGCGCTGGCGCGCCGCGAAGTTCAAGCATGATATCAACCTGTATCGCGCGAAGAATCGGGGGACGTCTTTCTGAAAGGCGGCAATGATACTTGAAACTGGCGCAAGGATACAGGGTAAGCTCATGCCTTTCGCAGGTGTATAATCAAACCGGTTTCACTGATCAGGCCTCCTTACCAATTGACCACAGAGGCGCAAGAAGAGATCATCAGTTTTGAGCATGGATTGCATCAGGCATCAAACAACAGGTAAGCGGCTTAAGTCACGCAGTTTCCTGAACATTGGGCTTTGCGGAGCGCATGGATTTGTCACAGATAATTAAGAAGATCCACGGTAGTCGTGCGGTATTAGCCTTAGCATTGGCTGCCATTCTGGCTGCCAGCGGATGCACTCAACCCAGCACCCTGCAAGAAGTGAAGAACGAAGGCGTGCTGCACGTAATTACCCGTACAGCCCCTTCTGTTTATTACGAGGACGAGGGTGGCGCTACCGGGTACGACTACGAACTTGCTCGCAGATTTGCCGATGAACTGGACGTCGAACTGCGGGTTCGGGTGGCAAAAGACAACTCCGAAATTCTTTCGATTCTCAGGCGCAACTACGCTCATATCGGCTTGGCGGGACTGGTAAACCGCCCCGATTTTGCCGCCGAATTCCACCCGGTTCCAACGGGCATCAACGCGCAATCCATTGTGGTCTATCACCGCGACCACCCGGCCCCCGATTCGATTGACGATTTATCTGGCCAAACGCTGCACCTGCTTGCCGACAGTAATCACGAACACGTCATCGAAATCGCCGCGGGAGACATCAAACCGGAGACACAGGTCCATCCCGGTCTGGACGCAGAAGCATTACTAGACAAGGTAAACTCCGGCGAATTGCCCTACGCCGTCATTTCGTCGAATGAACTCGACCTGAACCATGTTTTCTTTCCAATGGTGAAAGAAGCCTTCGCCCTGAACGACCCGCAAGAACTCGTCTGGCTTTTCCCGCCCCAACAGGATGAAACTCTCGCTAATGCAGCCCGGCAGTTTATGGAGCGCGCCAACGAGGATGGCTCCAAGGCTCAGTTGGCGGAACGCTTCTACGGGCATCTGGACCGCCTCAATTACGTAGGTGCCCGCACCTTCATGCACCACTTGGAAAACCGGCTGCCACGATACCAAGCCTTGTTTGAGAGTCATGCCAGAGACATTGGTATGGATTGGCGACTCCTTGCCGCCATCGGTTACCAGGAATCCCACTGGAGACCAAACGCCGTCTCCCCTACCGGCGTCCGTGGCCTGATGATGCTAACGCGGACCACCGCTAAATACATCGGCATCAATAACCGCCTGGATGCCGAAGAAAGCATAAAAGGGGGCGCTCGTTATTTCCGCATGGTGCATGAGCGCATTCCCGACCGCATTCCCGAACCCGACCGCACCTGGTTTGCGTTGGCTTCCTATAACGTAGGTTATGGTCATCTTGAGGATGCACGAAGGCTGACCGAATCTGCGGGCCGGAATCCGGATCGCTGGATGGACGTAAAAGAATTCCTGCCATTGCTGGCCAAAAAAGAGTGGTATTCGAAAACCCGGTTCGGCTATGCCAGAGGGCACGAGCCGGTGGCTTACGTTCAAAATATTCGACGCTACTACGACGTGTTGGCTAGAGTTCCGGCGCTCGACAACGAGAGCCCAATCCCGCTGGAGCAACCGCCCACTTTGGATAGCTCAGGCCGACTCGCGGAAACTGAAGATTCCGAGCCGACCTCAGCTGACAACAGAGAAGATCTCAGGGCCGCTTTGCCCCCTGAACTCAGCGTGATACCGCCTACACTTTAAAGCTCGTGGTCACCCCAAAGCTGATCGGCGCTGTCGAGCTTCAGCGCTCTCTCCACCTGAGCGGAAGAAAAGCCGCGACGGGCCAGAAATCTGGCCTGCCGGAGCTTTTCGGACAAATCGTCACTTAAACGATAAAGCCCGAAGCGCTTTTCCCGCAGTTCTGCCGCCACCCTAGCCCAATCAGCATCACTCTTTTCCTCAAGGCACTCCGGGCGAACATGAACGCCTCGTTGCTGTAACTCGGCCATGATACGCACCGGGCCGTAGCCGGCATCGATGCGCTGGCGACTGAAAACATCCGCAAAGCGGCGATCATCCAACCAGCCTTCCTCTTCGTATTCATCAAGCACCAAGTCGATCACCGACTGCTCCAGTTTCCTTTGCCGCAATTTCAACGCAAGCTCCTGGCGGCTATGCTCCCGGCGGGCTAACAAGCGCAGCGCTACCGAACGGGCTTTGTACTCCGGATCATCGTGTTTTGAATCTTTTCCCATATAGCCCCTTCCCGCATGCGCCAGCTAAACGCTAGACTAGCGCCCGATATTACAACTATCCGGCATGCAACTCATGCCGATGGCCGGTGGTGTGCACTCTGCCGCCACCGCAGACTGGTTTCAATCCCGAAGGATACCTTTTATGGCTGCATTTATTCAGAAACTGTTCAAGTCCCGCAAAACCAAAGCGACCTCCAGTTCCAATCCTCAGGCAAAGCCTGAAGTAAAACAGCCTGCCGAGGTAGACCAACGCAACAAACGTCGGGAAGCACAGCAACAACAGCTTGCAAATGCCCCTGAGCAATCGGTTTTAGCGACGCTTGCGGTAGACGGTGTTACCGCATCGATCCGGCTTGAAGCTGCAAAAAGATTGCAAGACGAAGCGTTGCTCCAGCAGGTGCAGAAAAACTCGAAAGGTCGGGATAAGAGCGTGTACCAGACCGTTCGGCAATCACTTCAGCGCTTGCGCGAACAGCAAGCTCAGCAAGCCGCGACCCGCCAGCGCATAAGCGACTTGGTCGCACAAGCCAAAGATCAGGCTATCAGTGAAAACACCAAGCTGTTCAAAGCACGCCTAGACGCACTACAAGAGCAATGGCAAGCGGTAAAAGACGAAGCCAGCGCAGAGCAATCACAACACTTTCTGGAAGCGGTGCACGAATGCCAGAAACGATTGCAGCAGATTGAACAAGCACAACAGGAAGAGGCTCGCCAGCAAGAGCAGGCACGCCAACGTAGCGAAACTCTCGATCTGCTCCAAAACACTCTTGACGATCTAAAGCAGCAAGACGCGAACGATCTGCCCGCGCCGTCATCCCTTGATGCCCTCCAGAAAACACAAGAGAACCGTTGGCTGGAAGCAACCAGAGACACAACCGTTCAGAAGCATGAGCAAAAAGCGTACGAGCAACAGATGCAGACCCTTCGTGGCTACCTGAACGCCGTACGCTGGTTGGCGCAGGAAAAAGACACGATTAGTGAACTGGCGCAGGCGGCCGAATCGGGCGAGGTTACAGACGAGCAGCGCACACAGGCAGCCGAGCTGATCCAACAGCTGGAATGGCCGGCCGAGCTGCCCCAGCCAGTTAGCCTGATTCAGGTTCGCAAACTCACCGGCAAACGACAGGCTCCAAAGCAAAACGACGGCCAGCGTGAAAAGCAGCAAGAAATTGCAGACAAGCTAACAGCCACACTGCCCGAGCTGGAAACTGCTCTCGAGGCTCGCCAGTTTAAAGAATCCAAACAACTGTTCAAAACGGCTCAAAACCTCTTTCAGCAGCTGGACCACACTCACCGGAAGCCCCTGCAGGCACGCATGCAGCTATTGTCGGGGCAATTCCGCGAACTGAGCGATTGGCAAGGTTTTGCGACCGAGCCCAAGCAAATCGCCCTCTGCGAGCAGATGGAGTACCTTGCCGAGCAGCCCATGGACCCGGAGGCCAAAGCAGAGCGGATAAAAGAGCTGCAAGGCGAATGGCGCAGCCTGGGTGGATCTTCAGACCGAACACTGTGGACTCGATTTAAAGCCGCTTCCGATCAGGCTTACGAGCCTTGCAAGGCATACTTTGAAGCCAAGTCCGATCTGAAGCAGGCGAATCTTGATAAACGCAAAGCGATTTGCGATGAACTCTCCAACTTCCTGGAAAACGCCGACTGGGCATCCATTGACTGGAAAGCCATCGAACGTATTTACCAGACTGCAAGACAAGAATGGAAAGAAGCCTGGCCCGTAGACTTCAGACACAACCGTTCCGTGCAGAAGCAATTCGATGAATTGCTAAAACGATTGGAACAGCCGCTGGACGAAGAACGCAAAAAAAACGAAGCCCTGAAGCAGTCGATTGTAGAACGGGCTCAGGCCCTGATTACCCACGAGCCCCTGCAAGAAGCAATGGACCAAGCGAAATCCTTGCAAACTGAGTGGACCAGCATTGGCATCACCCGCCACCGCGAAGACCGCAAAATGTGGCAGGCATTCCGTAAAGCTTGCGATCAGATTTTCGCCCGCCGTGATGCCCAGCGCACTGAGCAACAACAAGCCAGTCAATTGGCCGATCAAGCAGCTCAGAAAATCTTGAGCGAGTATCAGAGTGTTGATTCCAATACCGATGAAGCGCTTCTGAACGAAGCCCGCGAAGCCATTCAGCCGCTGTCGGGAGAACCTTTATCTCCGGCGATCAAAGAGCAGGTTCAACAGCTGAAGCAAAAGCTCAACCGAGCAGCGGAGCTCAAAAAGTTCCAGCAAACAGTGGCCGACTGGCAAGCGTTCATCAGCGACAAAGTTGAGCAGAAGCTGTCAGACGAAACCGCACCTAAACACTGGTTCAATCTGGCCAAAGCTCCCGGCCCGATAAACGGTCGAGACCTGGCCATCCGAGCGGAGATATTGACCGGCACACCAACCCCGGAGCAAGACCAACCACGCCGGATGCAAATTCAGGTGCAGCGCTTGAGCGACGGTATGGGAAGCACGGATAACGCCTCCCCCACCCAAGAGCTGGAGAAGCTGGTAGCACTTTGGTGCCTGCACCCGGACATTGAAGACACATCGCACGAAAATGCGGAACGCCTGAATCAGGCACTGACCAGCCTGACACAAATCAGCTAACCACAATCTCTCGATTTCCTCTGCCAATCCCTGAGCGGCCCCGCTCAGGGATTTTTTTGTTTTTACGGCAACACTCTTCCTGAGCAAATAGGCCAATTGGATTGGCAGCCGCTGTCATTACTCCCCACACACCATAACGGCTATGGTTAGATAACTGACGTATCCCACAAAACAACGAACAGAGGAACGAGCATGTCCACCGAGGCGTATATCTTTGATGCAGTCCGCACCCCACGTGGGCGCGGCAAGAAAGACGGTTCACTGCACAGCGTCAAACCCATCACTCTATTGGGCTCTGTCCTTGAAGCCCTTCGGGAGCGCAATCAACTGGATACCGCGCACGTTGATGACATTGTGATGGGCTGCGTAACCGCCGTAGGTGATCAGGGTGCTGATATCGCCAAAACCGCTGCGCTTGCCATTGGCTGGGACGAGAAGGTAGCGGGTGTTACGCTAAACCGCTTCTGCGCGTCCGGGCTGGAAGCTGTGAACCTCGCAGCCATGAAAGTACGTTCGGGCTGGGAAGACCTAGTGGTCGCCGGTGGCGTTGAAGCCATGTCTCGCGTACCCATGGGCTCTGACGGCGGCGCTTGGGCAACTGACCCAGCCACCAACCTCGAAACCGGATTCATGCCACAGGGCATCGGCGCCGACCTGATCGCTACCCTCGAAGGTTTCAGCCGGACAGATGTCGATAACTTTGCCGTTCAGTCACAACAAAAAGCAGCGAACGCTTGGGCTAACGGTTACTTCGCCAAGTCCATCGTGCCGGTAACGGACCAGAATGGCGTTACAATTCTGGATCACGACGAATTCATTCGTAGCAACACCACCGTGGAGTCACTGTCCGGCCTCAAGCCTTCGTTCCAGATGATGGGTGAGATGGGCTTCGACAGCGTCGCTCGTGAAAAATACCACTATGTTGAGAAAATCAACCACGTCCACCACGCAGGTAACTCCTCGGGCATCGTGGATGGCGCAACAGCACTCCTGATCGGCAGCGAAGCCAAAGGCAAAGAGTTGGGCCTGACTCCTCGCGCCCGCATCGTGGCGACCGCCGTGACCAGTGCCGACCCCACCATCATGCTGACTGGCCCGGCGCCGGCTGCTCGCAAAGCTCTGGAAAAAGCCGGACTGTCCATCGACGACATCGACCTGTTTGAAGTGAACGAAGCCTTTGCCTCGGTAGTGATGCGCTTCCAGAAAGAATTGTCCGTTCCGGACGAGAAAGTGAACGTAAACGGTGGTGCCATCGCCATGGGCCATCCTCTGGGCGCAACCGGCGCCATGATACTCGGCACCCTGCTCGATGAACTCGAGCGCCGCGAACTCCGCTACGGCCTGGCCACTCTTTGTGTCGGCGGCGGCATGGGCATTGCCACTATCATCGAACGCGTTTGAACCCACTTTCAAAATAAGGAACAGACCATGACAGGTATCAAGTACGACCTGGGTTCAGACCAGATTCTAACCCTGACCATCGACATGCCGGGCCAGTCCGCCAACACCATGAACCGAGAATTCCGGGCGGCTCTGACAGAAACGGCCACCAAGGTGCAGGCAGATCTGGACAAGATCAAAGGCATCATCATCGCGTCCGCCAAGAAAACCTTCTTTGCCGGCGGTGATCTGAACGAAATTCACCAGGTTACCCGGGAACAAGCCAAAGAATTTGAAGACATGGTGGATGGCCTGAAAGCCAACATGCGTATTCTGGAAACCTGCGGTAAACCCGTGGTTGCAGCCATTAACGGATCAGCTCTGGGTGGCGGCTTGGAAATCGCGCTGGCCTGCCATCACCGAGTAGCTCTGGACAACGACAGCATCCAGCTCGGCTTGCCGGAAGTCAGCCTTGGCTTGCTTCCCGGCGGTGGCGGCACTCAGCGTCTGCCGCGAATGATCGGCTTGGAAGCCTCTTTCCCGCTGCTCATGGAAGGCAAAAAACTGGCCCCGAAAGCGGCCCTGAAAGCCGGTATTATCGATGAGCTGGCCAGCTCACCCGAGGAGCTGTTCAGCAAAGCACGAGCCTTTATTGAAGCCAACCCCAAGTGCGAACAGCCGTGGGACAAAAAAGGCTTCAAAATACCGGGCGGTGCGCCGAGTCACCCGGCAATGGCACAGAAGCTTTCTATTGCCCCTGCTATGCTGCGAGAGAAAACCAAAGGCTGCTACCCTGCGCCAGAGCGAATTCTCGCCGCCGCAGTCGAAGGCGCTCAAGTGGACTTCGACAGCGGCAGCCTGATCGAAACCCGTTATTTCGCCGAACTGGTGACCGGCCAAGTCGCCAAGAACATGACGAACACCTTCTGGTTCCAGCTGAACGCCATCAAAGCCGGCGGCAGCCGTCCCAAGGGCGTCGATAAGGAATCGTTCAAAAAAGTGGGGGTTCTGGGTGCTGGCATGATGGGCGCGGGTATTGCCTACTCCACGGCAACCCGCGGCATCGATGTAGTACTGAAAGATGTGTCGGTTGAAAGTGCCGAAAAAGGTAAAAGCTATTCCGAAAAGCTACTGGCCAAGAAAGTCAGCCGTGGCCGGATGACCGAAGCCGAAAAAGAAGCCATCTTGAGCCGCATCACCGCGACAGCCTCAGCAGATGACCTGGAGAACTGTGACCTCATCATCGAAGCCGTCTTCGAAGACAGCGACTTGAAAGCCAAGGTCACACAAGAAGCCGAACCTAAAATGGCCGCCAACGGCATCTTCGCGTCCAATACCTCGACCATCCCCATCACCCAGTTGGCAGAAGCCTCGGCCAAGCCCGATAATTTTATCGGCCTGCACTTCTTCTCACCGGTGGACAAGATGCAACTGGTGGAAATCATTGTGGGCGAAAAAACCTCCGATGAAACCTTGGCCCGTGCGTTTGACTACGTACAGCAGATCGGCAAAACGCCCATCGTCGTTAACGACAGCCGCGGCTTCTTCACCTCTCGAGTGTTCGGTACGTTCGTTGATGAAGGCATCGGCATGCTGGCCGAGGGCATCCACCCGGCCAGCATCGAAAACGCCGGGTTACTGGCCGGCATGCCGGTTGGCCCTCTGACTATTTCAGACGAGGTGAGCTTAACCCTGTTGCAACACGTTCGCGCAGAATCCCAGAAAGATGCGGCAGCTGCAGGTCGAACCTGGCAGCCACATCCGGCTGAAGCCATCGTCGATGCCATGGTTGATACCCACGGCCGCAAAGGCAAAGCAGCCGGTGCCGGTTTCTATGAGTACCCGGAGCAAGGCAAGAAATACCTATGGCCGGAACTTGAGAACCTGTATGTCGATCAGGGCAAGGCTCGCGAGGTAAAATTGCAGGATCTGAAAGACCGAATCTTGTTCATTCAAGCCATTGAAACCATTCGCTGTCTTGAAGAAGGCGTTTTACGCACTGTGGCAGATGCCAACATTGGTAGCATTTTTGGCATTGGCTACGCGCCCTGGACCGGCGGTGCCATCCAATTCGTCAACCAATACGGCGTGCGGAATTTCGCTGAGCGCGCGCAGGAATTGACCACTCAATACGGCGAGCGGTTCACGCCGCCTGCACTGCTTCTGGAAAAGGCAGAGAAAAACGAAGCCTTCTCTTAAACTGCTCCTGCCGACCGGAGGCCCCGCCTCCGGTCGCTCCTCTCCGCTTTACTCATCTACTCCCGCACTCAGTGCGTAATACTGCAATGTATATGGACATATTGTCACTAAGCTCCGTGCCTAGCCTATGGCAACGGGTGTTGCAGTTGCCTACAATAAATTAACTAGTCACGGGTAAATAACACTGTCAGATGACTCGGCAGGCATAAAACAACCCAGTATCGCCAGGTATGCTTATATGACCATTGCGGAAAAAGCCGTCACGCGTAACCACCGCTCCTCCTTATTGAAAGTTGCAGGACTGAGTGCCGCGTTAGGCCTTGCTTTGCTTGTACCCGGATTGTCCGGCCTACACGCAAAGATTGAAGAACCAGCAAGCTATCAACCGGTTTCCCCCACCATTGATCAAGCTCGGGCCAACATTCTTATTGCCCGCCAGCTGCAGTTCACTCATTTCCGCGACTTAGGCATTAGCGATGAGCTCTCTGGCGATGTGTTTGACGCCTACCTCAATTACCTCGACAGCCAGCGCGTTTACCTCACGCAGCAAGACATCGATGCGCTCAGCCAAGTAAAAGGTCGCCTTGGCTCGGCCTTAAAAACCGGACAACTGCAACCCGGCTTCGACATCTACAACCTGGTTCAGCAGCGCATGATCGAGCGCCTCAAGTTTGCCAAAGAGGTCATCAGCGCCGGTGTCTCCGAACTGGATTTCAGCACCAACGAAAAAATCCGGGTTGATCGCTCAGAAGCTCCATGGGAAGCCAATAAAGCAGCCTTGGATAAGCTCTGGATCAAACGCATCAAAAATGCCGTTTTGGCTCAGCGCCTCAATGGCGCCGACGACGAAGCCATTGAAGAAACCTTGTTGCGTCGCTATGAAGGCCAGCTCAAGCGCGCCTATCAAGCCCGTAGCGAAGACGCATTTCAGGCCTACATGAACGCTTTTACCGGCATGTGGGACCCGCACACATCGTACTTCTCTCCGCGCACCTCGGAGAACTTCAACATCAACATGAGCCTGTCCTTGGAAGGCATTGGCGCGGTTCTGCAATCCGATAACGAATACACCAAGGTCGTTCGACTGGTTCCGGGTGGCCCTGCATCCAAGCAAGGGCAACTGCAGCCTGCAGATCGCATTGTTTCCGTTGCTCAGGAAGACGAGAAGCCGGTGAACGTCATTGGCTGGCGTCTTGATGAGGTCGTTGACCTTATCCGGGGCCCGCGCAACTCGGTCGTGACTTTGGAGGTCATCCCGGCAAACGCTTCTGATGAAACCATCACTCGCAGCATTGCCATCAACCGTGATGAGGTAAAGCTGGAAGAACAAAGCGCCAGCAAAGACATCATCCAACTGGAGCGCAGCGGTGCCACCTATAACATCGGGGTGATCACCATTCCGACCTTTTACGCTGATTTCCAAGCCATGCAAGCGGGCGACCCGAACTACAAGAGCACCACCCGAGACGTTCGCAAGCTGATAGACGATCTGAAACAGGACGGTGTTGACGGCATTGTGATGGACCTGCGTAACAACGGTGGCGGTGCCTTGCACGAGGCCAACGATCTGGTCGGACTGTTTATCGATAAGGGGCCAACCGTACAAATCCGCAACGCCAACAACGATGTTCAGGTCCTGGACGATAGAGACCCAACCGTTAGCTATGATGGCCCACTGGTGGTTCTGGTGAACCGTATGAGCGCCTCCGCTTCCGAAATTTTTGCGGGTGCCATACAAGACTATGGCCGCGGCTTGGTGGTGGGTTCGCAAACCTTTGGCAAAGGCACGGTTCAGGCTGTACGCCCCCTTAACCATGGCCAGTTAAAGATCACCCAATCCAAGTTCTACCGGGTGTCTGGCGGCTCGACCCAGCACAAGGGCGTGATTCCAGATATCGAAATCCCTTCCCGTATCGATAAATCGAGAATCGGCGAAGATGCCCTCGACCACGCTCTGCCCTGGGACCAGATTGAAGCCGTGCCGCACACGCGCTATTTCGACTTCAGCGGCGTGATTGATGAACTTCGCACTCGGCACGATGATCGCTTCAACACCAACCCGGAGTTCAGCCTGCTGCAAAAGGAAATCGATTTCCTGAACCAGCAGCGCCAGATTGACTACGTCAGTCTCAATCTCGACGAACGGACAGCACACCACAACCAGATCGAAAGCACGCGCCTAACCATCGCCAACGCTCGCCGGGAGCTTCGCGGTGAAGCGCCCTTCGAAACACTGGAAGACTTGGAAGACTGGCAAGATGCGCAAGTCGCTGATCCCGACAATGGCGACGACGAACTGGACTTCGTGATTCGTGAGGGCGGCCACATCATGGCTGACTTGCTCGAACTGGATCAGCGCATGGCTTCCATTCTTACGCCCACACAATTTGCGGTAAAAACTGAGGTTCCATAGAAACATGTCGGACAAGACACCCTCAGGAGGTCAACGAGAGAACCTCAAAAAAGCTCAGGTATTCCAGAGCATGCTGCTCGATGCATTACACGCCATGCGATCCATGGAGGAAGCGGAGAGCATGGCGCCGACTCCCGATGCCCGCACCAAATCCTCCGACCGGATTCTGGACCGTATCGTCGGCTTTACTGGCTCTGCCCTCAAACTCGGCGCCCGTGCAACCGACACATCACTCAAAGTAGGCCGGGTACTGGTCAATTCCCAGGACCAGCTCAGGGCCATGCTGGCCACGGGCCAATCGCTAAAAGACATACGGGAAGTAGCTGGCCTCACGCTTTCAGAAATGAGCGAAGCGCTCAACCTGAAAGACAAATCCTTGCTGGAAGCCATTGAGAACGGCACAGCAACCCTGTCCTTTGAGCTGATCCTACGGTTTGCGGCGCTGATTGCCAGAAACGACCCGATCCCCTTCATCATGCGCACCACGCGGAACTACAACCCAGAGGTTTGGCAGATCCTGAACGACTGGGGCATTGGCCGGATTCCGTTGCAGTTTGAGCGTGAGCGGGAGTTCATCAACATCTTCCGCCGACATGACAACGCACGAAACCTGTCGGACGAGGGCTTCAAGAAGGTATTGGAGTTCACCCGCAACAGCTTTGAAATGTCGATGCACTTCATCGAGCAGCAAGAAATGGAAATGGCGGAACTGAAAGCCGGCTTTCAGCCCCGCAACCCCGAAGACTCAGAGCCTTCTTCAGGCAAATAACGCTTTCATGCCGGCAAGATCCGGTTTCAGCACAGCCCCTTTTTCGGTCACGATCGCGTCAATCAGGTTGGCCGGTGTCACATCAAAGACCGGATTGAACACCTCGACACCGGCAGGGGCCAGCGGAATCCCGCGAATTTCCCGAATCTCTGTGCCTTCGCGCTCTTCGATCGGAATCTGAGCACCCTCTAGCAACGTCATATCCACCGTGCTGGAAGGCGCGACGACCATAAACCCGACATTATGATGCCGGGCCAATACCGCCAGACTATAGGTACCGATTTTGTTCGCCACGTCTCCATTGGCGGTAATCCGATCCGCGCCAACAACGACCCAATTCACCTTGCCGCTGGCCAGAATGGCAGCGGCAGCGCCATCGGCATTCAACGTCACAGGAATCTCGTCACGACTTAGCTCCCAGGCCGTCAGGCGGCTGCCCTGAAGCCAAGGCCGGGTTTCATCCGCATACACTTTCTTTAGCAGGTTGCGCTCGTGCAGTCGCCGAATTACGCCAAGGGCTGTGCCGTATCCCCCCGTAGCCAGCGCGCCTGTATTGCAGTGGGTCAACACCCCAATCGCTTGCTGCGGGCTCATCACATCAAGCGCATGGTCTGCCATGGCCAAGTTGGCGGCGATATCTTCCTTATGAATCAAAACTGCTTCAGCGGCCAGACGTTCAACGGCCTCATCCAGCTCAGAGCAAGCCAGAAACACTTTTTCCATCCGTTGCAGTGCCCAGAACAGATTCACCGCTGTCGGCCGCGATTTCGCTAACTGCTCAATCGACTGTCTCACTTCAACCTGCCAGTTTTCGCTGCCACCGGCATGACGCGCAGCCAAGGCGACGCCATAAGCAGCACTGATACCGATTGCCGGCGCGCCACGAACCACCATATCGGTAATGCACTGGGCAACCGCCGATGCCCCTTCTGCCGTAATCCAGTGCTCCTCGGTAGGCAACAACCGTTGATCCAGAAGTTCCAAGCTGTCGCCGTGCCAGCGCACCGGTTGTGTACCCAAAGATCGTTGGTCTGAGGAATTTGCCATCATCTGCTCCGATTGCACGCGAAAAAAAGCGCAGTATAGCGCGTTACTTGCAGGTTTATACCTTCATTGGCACGACAAGCGGGGTAGTTCTGCAGGTGGTGGCTCGCTATACTTCCCAGTTGAATTTCCCGGCATACAGACTCTGTGCCCCCGACCCTCCAAGGCAGGTTAATGACGGCAAACACCATCATCGCAGCCGATACCCGGATCAACGCCCGCTGGCTGATCCCGATCGAACCTTTTGGCGCTGTACTCGACCATCAGGCCGTCATACTCCAAGGCAGCCGGATTACAGCTGTGCTTCCCCAAGCGGACGCAGACCAAAAGTTTCGCACACGAGAGACCATTGATCTTCCAAATCACGTTGTTCTCCCCGGCTTAATCAATCTTCATGGTCACACTGCCATGTCGTTATTCCGTGGCATGGCTGATGATCTGCCACTTATGACTTGGCTTAACGAACACATCTGGCCCGCCGAGGGGCGATTCGTGTGTGAGCAATTTGTACAGGATGGCAGCCGATTGGCGATGGCGGAAATGCTGCGCACTGGCACCACCACCTTCTCCGATATGTATTTCTTCCCGGAAGCGACAGCCCAAGCCGCTCACGACACCGGCATGCGCGCCCAGGTGTGCTTCCCGCTAATGGATATGCCCACCATGTGGGGTTCTGGCCCGGACGAGTATCTGGCGAAAGGCGCTGACCTGATTGCACAGTGGCGCGGAGATGACTTCATCATGCCCGCCATCGGCCCCCATGCACCCTATACCGTTTCAGACGGCCCCTTAACAGCGGCTGTGGCATTATCGGAGCAAACCGATGCTGCGATTCAGATCCACCTGCACGAAACGGCATTTGAAGTAGAGGAAGCTTTAAAGCTGACAGGCAAACGGCCGACCGAGCGCATGGCGGACCTGGGCGTATTAGGCACCAACAGCCAATATGTGCACATGACTCAGTTAAATGAAGTCGATCTGGATCTACTGGCGAAAACCGGCGGCCACATTGTTCACTGCCCCGAGTCGAACCTAAAGCTCGCCAGCGGTCTGTGCCCGGTTCAAACGTTGATAGATCATGGCCTGAACGTCACCATCGGTACCGATGGTGCGGCCAGCAACAACGATCTGGATCTCTTTGGTGAACTCAAAACAGCAGCGATGCTAGCAAAGGCCGTTGCCGGTGATGCCACGTCCCTTTCAGCCCACAAGGCGTTGGAAATGGCCACCCTGAACGGTGCCCGTGCCCTTGGCCGGGATCAGGAGCTTGGCTCCCTGGTTGCCGGCAAGCTGGCTGACTTGATCGCAGTCGATCTCAGCGACCCGTTCATTCAGCCCGTTTACGACCCCGCCTCGCATCTGGTTTACAGCAACCATGGCCGGGCCGTTAGTCATAGCTGGATTCATGGCGTACCTCAATTGCAGGACGGCCGTTTAACCCGAATTGATGTCCCGGACCTGATGTTGCGGGTTCGCGATTGGCAACGACATATTCTCAGTTAATTTTTCTCAGGGGCAAGCATGAGCAACGAAAACGTAGATCAGAACGAGATTGCCAAGTTTGAGGCGCTCGCCAGTCGCTGGTGGGATCCGACCAGTGAATTCAAGCCACTGCATGATATAAACCCTCTGCGTCTGAACTTCATTGACGAACGGGTTTCCCTAGCCGGAAAACGCGTGCTGGACGTAGGGTGCGGCGGCGGCTTGTTATCCGAAGGCATGGCACTGCGCGGTGCCCACGTGACCGGAATCGACATGGGTGAAGCGCCCCTGCAGGTGGCCAAACTGCACGGTCTGGAATCCGGAGTAAAAGTCGACTACCGCCAGACCACCATCGAAGATCTGGCCAAAGACCCGGACCATGCAGGCCAATACGATGCAGTAACCTGCCTGGAAATGCTTGAGCACGTCCCCAACCCTGCGTCGGTGATTAAATCCTGTGCCGCCATGTTGCGGCCGGGTGGTCACTTATTTGTGTCTACCATTAACAGGAACCCCAAGTCGTTCCTTTTCGCCATTGTGGGCGCCGAATACATCATGAACATGCTGCCCAAGGGCACCCATGAATGGAAAAAATTCATCCGTCCTTCGGAGATGTCGGATTATCTGCGTCAGGCTGGTCTGGACATCCGCGAACTCACCGGTATGACCTACAATCCCATCACCAAAAGTTACAAGCTTGGCCGTGATGTAGACGTCAATTACCTGATGCATGCCAAGGATATCCGTGAAGATTAAACAGAAACCCTCGGCTGTACTGTTTGATCTGGACGGCACACTGATTGACACCGCGCCGGACTTCATCCGATGCCTCAATCAATTGCGCCAACAACACGATCTGGAGCCACTGCCAGCCGAGTATATTCGCCGATCGGTCTCCAACGGTGCCCGGGCCATGGTGCGCCTCGGTTTTAACCTGGAACCAGAGCACGAAGGCTACCTGGATAAGCACACTGCCTTCCTGGACCTCTACGAAGCGGGAGTGGCCGTGGAAACCACACTGTTCGAGGGCATGAATGATCTGCTGCTGGAACTCGAAGCCAGAGACATCCCCTGGGGCATCGTCACCAATAAGCCAGTGCGATTCGCGGCACCTTTGATTGAAGCCCTCGGTTTGCAGGAACGTTGCGCCACTCTGATTTGCCCGGATCACGTAACCGAGCGAAAACCCCACCCGGAACCCATGTTTCTGGCTTGCAAAGAAATTGATGCAGTGCCCGAACACGCTATTTACGTGGGCGACCATGTACGTGACATCGAAGCCGGTCGTAACGCAGGCATGTACACCATTGCGGTAAAGTACGGCTACATTGAAGAACCGGAAACCGTTGATCTGTGGCAAGCCGATGCCATCGCCGACACCGTCAGCGACCTGGCAAAGCTGTTACAATAGCGCTCAAATTATTTCATTGACCGGCCAGTATGTGGCCGGAATTGGCCAGATATCGGAGACAGGTTATGCATGATTACCAGGCACCCGCCGATCTTCTAAAAGACCGTATTATCATGGTTACCGGAGCTGGTAGCGGCATAGGCCGAACGGCCGCAAAAACCTACGCGGCTCATGGTGCCACCGTCATTCTGGTGGGGCGCACGCTATCCAGACTGGAAGAAGTGTACGATGAAATCGAAGCCGCCGGGCACCCACAACCTGCGCTCGTGCCGATGAATTTCGAAGGCGCAGCCATGAAGGACTACGAAGAGCTGGCCATGACCATCGAAGAAAACTTCGGACGCCTTGACGGCCTGCTCCATAACGCTGGCATTCTGGGCGCGCGGAGCCCGGTAGAGCTGTATGACCCGGAAACCTGGAACAAGGTCATGCAGGTGAACGCCACTGCTCCCTTCATGCTTAGTCGGGCCATGATTCCACTGCTCAGGCAGTCGGATGCGGCCTCCATGATCTTCACTTCTTCCGGTGTCGGCCGCCAGGCACGCGCCTACTGGGGTGCCTATGCGGTATCGAAGTTCGCCGTAGAAGGGCTTTCCCAATTATTGGCCGACGAGCTGGACGACGAGCGCAACAACATTCGCGTCAACAGCCTGAACCCGGGCGCGACCCGCACAGGAATGCGCGTGCTCGCGTACCCTGCGGAAGACCCGAAGAAAAACCCAGATCCGGAACAGCTTATGCCTGTTTATCTCTACTTGATGGGGAAAGACAGCGAAGGTGTCACCGGCCAGCAAATTGACGCGCAGCCAAAGAACTAATGGAACTGATCTTCTACACCACATCCAACTGCCACCTGTGTGAATTGGCCGAAGCACTCTTGGTGAATACCCCGATGCCGGAGCCCATTCCCGTGGATGTGGTGGATATCGCCCAGTCCGAAGCGTTGGTTGAACGGTACGGTACCCGCATTCCGGTTCTGCGCCGGCAAGACACCGGCACCGAACTTGGCTGGCCCTTTACCCAAGCCCAGCTACTCACGTTTTTGCAATAAAGGATCCGCTAGCATGTTGATGATCATCTCCCCCGCTAAAACTCTGGATTACGAGAGTCCTCTGGCCACAGAAACCTACTCTGAACCGGACTATCTGGACGATGCGTGTGAACTGATTGATCAACTGAAAGAACTGGAACCCCATCAGGTCAGCAACCTGATGAGCATCAGCGATAAACTGGGCCAACTGAACGCCGACCGCTTCCGCAACTGGCACACTCCCTTTACGCCCGAGAACGCACGCCAAGCCGTCCTGGCTTTTAAAGGTGACGTTTACACAGGTCTGGATGCCGAAAGCTTCAGCCAAGACGACTTCATCTTCGCCCAAAAGCACTTACGCATACTGTCGGGCCTCTATGGTTTGCTCAAACCGCTGGACCTGATGCAGCCGTATCGCCTGGAAATGGGTACCAAGTTCGAGAACCAGCGCGGCAAAGATCTTTATGCGTTCTGGGGGGACAAGCTAACATCAGCCTTGAACCTCCTGCTGGAGAAAGACGATCAGGTACTCGTGAATCTCGCATCCAATGAATACTTCAAGAGCATTCAGAAAAAGAATCTGCAAGGCCAGTTGATCACGCCTCAGTTTAAAGACTTCAAGAACGGCAAATACAAGATCATCAGTTTTTATGCCAAGAAAGCGCGCGGCTTGATGTGTCGCTACGCCATCCAAAACCGCATCACACAAGCCGAAAGCCTCAAAGGCTTTGACCTGGATGGTTATTACTTCAGTGAAGAACAATCCGATAAAAACAACTGGGTTTTCTTGCGCGATGAACAGAACTGATCAATCTCTCGCACTCGTACATTTCTGTTGATATCGGAGTAAACATGAACGAAGCACTATTTTCCCAGATCGCCATGGCGGTTCTGGTGACGGGTCTTATTGGCTGGATGGGATTCATTGTCTGGGATCTTGCCAAAAAATCACAAGCGGGCAAATTTGGCACCATTGCGTTGTTTGCGGTTCTTGGGACCGGTGTTATCGGCTTTGTGATAAAAACGGTCGTAGTCGAGATTCTTCAAATCTGAACATGCCCTACTGGTAACTTTACGGCTGCCTGCGGGTAGCCGTATCATCCTCCCCCTTTTCCGAAACGCCCCAAACAATTAGCAAGGACATAAACCCCATGTGGTTTCGCAACGCCCGAGTTTTTCGCTTTACCAAACCCTTCGACATTACGGCTGAAGATCTCGAAGAGAAACTGCAAGCCGATGCGTTCAAGCCCTGCGGCCCGCAAGAAACCATGCGCCAGGGTTGGGTTCCGCCACTCGGTAAGCACGGCGAACTGCTGGTGCACAGCGCCAACGGCTATCATCTGATTGCGCTACGCAAAGAAGAAAAGATCCTACCCGGACCTGTGGTTAAAGAAGCCGTAGAAGAGCGTGCTGAAGCCATAGAGCTGGAACAAAGCCGGAAAGTTCGCCGTAAAGAAAAAGACGAAATCAAAGAACAGGTCATGCTGGAAATGCTGCCACAGGCCTTTTCCCGCAATCGTCGGTGTTACGCCTACTTGGCACCGAAAGACGGTGTTCTAGTGGTAGACGCTGGTTCCGCCAAGCAAGCGGAAGATCTGGCCTCTACGCTACGAAAAACTCTGGGTTCGTTGCCCGTGCGCCCGCCCGTGGTTGAGCAGGCGCCAGCGTTTACCTTTACCGGCTGGCTGACCGAAACCATCGACCTTCCGGCCACCATTGAACTGGGCAACGAATGCGAACTGAAAGACCCATCCGAAGACGGCGGTGTTGTTCGCTGCAAGGGCCTGGACCTGAAGGCCGACGAAATCCGCAATCATCTGGAAACCGGCATGCAGGTAACCAAGCTGGCGGTAACCTGGGACAACAACGTGCACTTAGTGCTGGATGAAGAACTGGGTATTCGCCGGTTGAAGTTTGGTGAGACGCTGCAGGAGCAACTGGACGATGTCGATGTAGACGATGCCGTGGCCAAGTTCGATGCGGCCTTTACCATCATGACGCTGGAGCTGTCACGCATGATTCCCGGGCTCTTGGAAGCCCTTGGTGGCGAAGACAGGTCCGCTATTGTCGAAGACTAAGCAATAAGCACCTGAAATCCGCGGGGGTTAACCCCCGCGCTTCTTCAGCCGTTCTTTCTGCCAGTCTTTTTCTGGCTCGTTCAATACCAGCCTGAGGTCCATCACCTCTTCCACCGGGTTGAACCTGATGTCAAACCCAAGCTGTTCCGCCAACTGCAGCATCGGGCGGTTTTCGGGCAGCACATCGCCGACCATTTCCATGGTTCCCCGGCTCCGGCAGTATTCGATCATTTTCTGCATCAAAGCAACACCCAAGCCTTCGCCCTTCATTCGATCATCAACCATGACCGCAAACTCGCTGCGAAGATTATCGGCATCCGTCCATACTCGCACCGTGCCGAGTGTTTCCTCTCCATCACCGTCTTCTTTTTTGGCATTAGCAATGAACACCATCTCCCGGTCGTAATCGATTTGCACCATCTGGGCAACGTCTTCACGCGAAAAATGCTTGCGATACTGGAAGAATCGGTAGCGAATCGATTCCGGCGATTGGTATTCGTGGAACGCGCGATGCGCCGGCTCATCTTGCGCCAAAACCGGACGAATGATGACTCGCTTCCCGGACTTGGGCAGCACAATCCATTCTTCAAGCTCTCTCGGATAGGCCTGAATAATCGGCCGGCTGGGTTTTTCATCCAGATCGACGGCAATACTGACGGCAATCGCACCCTGATCGTTGAACAACAGTGGTGAGATTTCCAAGCCGCGAATTTCGGGTATATCGATGACGATTTGCGATAGTTTCACCAGTGTTTCGGACACCGCCCGTATGTCTTCCTGGGGCCGCAAACTGTGCTCTTTCAGTAGCTTGTACATATAGGTCCGGCGCAGCAATTCCCGCGCCAGCACCATATTCAACGGCGGCAGGGCAATCTGGCGGTCGGTTGTGATGTTGATCTGGGCACCCGCAGCACCACAAACCACCAAAGGACCGAACACCTCGTCCCGCGTGATACCCACACTGAACTCAATGCCACCGATATGCTGGTAGGAGTGCTGCATACCAAAGCCCAAGAAGCCACTATCGGGAAAATGCTTCTTGTACTCGTCAACCAGGAACCGACAACCATCGATAATCGCCTGTTCGCTATTCAGATTTTTGATCGTGCCTTTATAGCGGCGCTGCGTAGGGGTCAGCTCCAGAAACGGGTAACAGACTTGCTCATGCACAATGGTCAGGTCAATTGGCCGGCGTTCGACCGCAAACATCTCCAGCACTTCTTCTACATCGTCACAATAAACGGTTTCGATGGCGTTTATGCCGTAATCCCGGATCACCTGCCGTGCTTCACGGCTGGACAAATGCTTGCGGCCATCACGAAGTGCTTTGGCGACCAGAGAACGGGTGTTTGCCCGATCGGCAAAATGATCAGTGAACGACTCGGGCGTTTCACTCAAAAGCCGCTGTACCCGCTGATGCTTCACATGCTGCATGAACGCGTTAACGGCTTTTTCCGGATTGAAGAATGACGGTAAGCCGGCCCGGTAAAACTCTTCACGAGAGTCCATCACGGTACTCTGCCCCAGCCAACAGGTGAGAATATTCAACCGGGTGCCTTTCGATGCCTGTACAACGGCATCGGCAATCTGGAGACTGTCTTGAACCAAAGTCGGTGCATACATCACCAGAACGTTCGCAATGTTCGGGTCTTTGGCTAATATTTTGACGGCTTTACCATAAAGCTCGGGCGACGCGTCGTAGTTCAAGTCGATGGGGTTTTTGCGCGTCCAATAGGGAGGCAATAGTTTTCCCAGCTCTTCGATGGTTGTATCCGACAGCTCCGCCAACTCACCCCCAAGGTGAGATAACCGGTCTACCGCCAGCACACCGGGACCCACGCCATTCGCGATAATAGCCAAGGATTCCCGCCGCAACGGCCTCATACGGGTCAGGGTTTCCAAAGCATCAAACATCTGCCCTAATCCATCCACCCGCAGCACACCGCCACGCTGCAGCATAGCGTCGTATATAGGGTCGCTGTGGCAGACTCCGGCGGGAAGATCGTGAGGTATCCATTCCGATTCGGGCACGCGTCCGGATTTAACCGCAATGACCGGTTTCGTGCGGGAAGCGACCCGAACCGCAGACATAAACCGGCTAGGATTGGGAATACTTTCAATATGCAACAGAATGGCCCGGGTCTGGCTGTCCTGAGCGAGATAATCAATCAAGTCATCATGATCGATATCCATGCCGTCGCCCAGAGTCAGGAAATAGGAGAAGCCCACCCCCCGAGCAAACGCCCAGTCCAGCACCGAACTGGCTATGGTGCCCGATTGACCGATAAACGCCACACGCCCGGGAATCGCCCCCATGTGCGCATAGGTCGCGTTCAGATGCCGGGCCGGCACCATCAGACCAATGGTGTTTGGCCCCAATACGCGTATGCCGGTTTCTCTCGCTGCATCGCGCACGGAGTACATCAATGGCTGGCCGGTTTTACTGTGGGTACGAGACATACCGCCGGTCATTACGATCGCCGTTCTTACGCCACTTTCGCCCAGTTTCCGAATCATTTTGGGAACTGTGTTGGGCGGAGTACACACAATCGCGAGGTCGGGAGTGAAATCCAGCTGGGACACCTTGGCAACGCAGGGAACACCATGAACATTGTCATAGTCGTTCTGGTTCACCACCACCATGCGCCCCGGAAAACCGCCCCCCAGCATGTTCCGCAAAACCATACCGCCCAGGTTGTCCGAGCGCTCGGAGGCACCAATGACTGCAATGGACTCAGGATTGAACAAACTTTCCAGATAACGGGTACTCAAGAGAACTCTCCCTGATCCAAGCAGTGGCTACGTAGAATAAGAATCTCAGCAAAACAGGTTACTTATCAATGTATACCTTATCTTAGATCGGTATTTGCTGATGTAAATCGTCGATCCGGCCTGTCATCCCGCTTTTATTAGACGAAAGTAGCCCCCATCACACCAATATCCTTGTTAACATGATGAGACTAGCAACCGGACTCAGGCTTAGACTCTCAGCATGACCACCGCATTCTTTTCCCACGATGATTGCCTGAAACACAACATGGGCCCGGAACATCCGGAAAGCCCGGAACGTATTGCAAGCATTCTGGCGCACATTGCTGACACAGAACTGCAGCAAAACCTCGATTGGGTGCGGCCCGAAGAAATCACCCGGGACCAGTTGCTGATGGTCCACCCCGAGTCTTACCTGCAGCAACTCGATTTAATGGCACCCACTCGGGGCCGGGTGTTTACCGATCCGGACACCTCGCTGATGCCCGACACCTTGCGTGCGGCCAGATTGGCTGCCGGCGGGAACGTGCAAGCCGTTGATATGGTCATGAGCAGCCAGGTAACCAACGCCTTTGTTTGTGCAAGACCACCGGGGCATCATGCCGAACGCACAAAATCCATGGGTTTTTGTTTCTATAACAACATTGCGTTGGCTGCATTAAGGGCGCTGAATTTTCATCAATTGGAGCGGGTTGCCATCATCGACTTTGATGTGCACCAAGGGAATGGAACCGTGGATATCGTCAGCGGTGACGAACGTATTATGATGTGTTCAAGCTTCCAGCATCCGCTGTACCCACACAGCCATGTGCACCGCCAGCCCGACAACATCATCAATGCACCCATCGAAGCAAATTGCTCTTCCGCCGAGTATCGCAAACGGGTTGAATCGGCTTGGCTGAAAAAGCTTCAGGATTTCCGTCCACAGCTGGTGCTTGTGTCGGCAGGCTTCGACGGCCACAGGCTAGACCCGATGGCGGAAACAAATCTGGAAACAGAGGATTATCGCTGGCTGACCGAAATGATCGTGAATGTCGCCCACGATCATGCCAACGATCGAGTAATCTCGACGCTGGAAGGCGGCTATCATCTGAGGGCTCTCGGTGAAAGCGTGGTTGCTCACCTAGAGGTATTGGACGCGGTTTATTAAGCAGCTGGCGACTCAACCAGAGAAGGTGTCTCCGTTTCCACTTGCTTGCTGAAACTCAGGGCGCTCTCCCTGCCGCTGCAAGCGAATCGTGACCCTGCGGTTATCCCGGTGGCGGCGTGATACCGGAAACTGATCGCCGTGACTGCGAACAATCAGTAACTCTTCATCAAGGCCTTGAGCTTTTAAATATTCCGCCACCACCTTCGCTCGCTCTTCTGACAGGGCGCGGTTGTCTATTCTGCTCCCCACGCTGTCCGAGTGGCCGTCGATCAAAATACGCTCAATGGTGGAATCGGCCATCACGTAAGTTACGATGTTATCCAACAACGTTTGATCTGCTTCTGAAAGTACAGCGCCACCACTGGCGAAGGGGACTCGGGAGCGACGAATCTGGTCATAGTTCACCGGCAACAAACCCGAAACACACTGCATGTATCCCGCATAGGGCGCTGAAAAATTCACATTCGAAAGTGAGATTCGCACCGGACCTTGATCATAGCGCGATGCCCGGGTAAGCGTTGGCTGCATGCCCTTCAGCAGCCCCTGAGCCATGATGCTCGCTTCTCTGGCACCGACACTGACAACGCGCTTGTCATCCGACACAGTAACCGCACCCACGGGCCTGGGTGCTACGCCAGGTCGCCATACCGGTGCTTCCACCACGAGCTGCGCCCTGCCCGGCTCCATCAGGGCGACCGTGGACTCAAGATAGAACGCGAGATCTTCTCCTGCACGATGACTAAAGACCGCTCGCCCGAACCCCGGCACTTCCTGCACCAACGAGCACTCAAAGACCGATTCGGAAAGGTACCAACGGCTGTTTTCGATACCTGCGCCATAACTGGACGCCACCGTCGAGGAAGCAAACGTCCACAACAGAAGCACACCGGCAACAGCAGTGCCCCCTTCTTTTGTAGACTTACGTTTAAACTTCATCATAGAAACGCCCCGACGCACGTAAACTCAGTTGCTTATTAGCTATCGGCCAGCTTAAACAATACTTGAGCTCCGGAAACACATTCAGATCGAAAACATTCGAGGCGACCTTCTGATATAATTCGCCAAATTTTCAGAGCTGCCTGGCGAATATCTCATGAGCAAACAACTGACCATCACACGCCCGGACGACTGGCATTTGCACGTCCGCGATGGCGATGTACTGAACAGTGTTGTACCCGCGACTGCCGCATGTTTCGGCCGCGCCATTATCATGCCGAATCTGGTACCACCGGTAACCGATGCGGCAGCCGCTACCGCGTATCGGGAACGGATTCTGGCAGCGGCAAAAGGCACAAACTTTGAACCTTTGATGGTGCTCTACCTTACCGAGAGCACAACGCCGGAAACCATCCGCGAAGCCAAAGCTGCGGGCGTAGTGGCGGCGAAGCTCTACCCTGCTGGCGCAACGACTAATTCCGCATCGGGCGTGACTGATATCCGCAACATTTACCCCGTACTGGAAGCCATGGCCGAATGTGGCATGTTGTTACTGGTACACGGCGAAGTGACCGATGCGGATATCGACATTTTCGACCGAGAAAAGGTATTTTTGGAACGTGTACTGGCACCTACACTCCAAGCCTTCCCGACCCTGAAAGTGGTACTGGAACACATCACAACCGCGGACTCTGCGGAATTTGTACGCCGCCATACCGGTGACAACCTGGCCGCAACACTGACGCCGCAGCACCTGATGTACAACCGCAACCACATGCTGGTCGGAGGCATTCGCCCGCATTTATACTGTTTGCCCATTCTCAAGCGCAACAAGCACCAGGAAGCCCTGCGGGAAGCGGTGGCCAGTGGCGATCCAAGATTCTTCTTAGGCACCGACTCTGCGCCCCATGCCCGAGACAAAAAGGAAGCTGCCTGCGGCTGTGCCGGTTGCTACTCTGCCTACGGCGCTATCGGCTTGTATGCGGAAATCTTTGAAGAGCTGGGAATTCTCGATAAGCTGGAAGCCTTTGCCAGCTTTAACGGTGCGGACTTCTACGGCTTACCAAGGAACACGGACACCATTACATTGGTGCGTGACCCATGGACCATGCCCGAACAACTGCCACTGGCAGACGGAACCATCGTACCGCTGAAAGCTGGTGAAACCGTTCACTGGCGTATGGCCTGAGCATCTATTAATTTACAACACGAACATTGGAGTTCGCGTGTCTGACGAAAACAAACCGCTTCACCCTATGTCCCAGCGTTTCCGGGGCTTCCTGCCCGTCGTGGTGGACGTCGAAACTGCCGGCTTCAATCCGGAAAGAGACGCCCTGCTGGAAATCGCCGCTGTCATGCTGACCATGGATGAAGACGGCAAACTACACCGTGGCGAAACCCATCTTCAGCAAATCGACCCGTTCGAAGGCGCCAACCTCGAGCAGTCCGCCTTGGACTTCACCGGCATCGACCCGTGGGACCCCGAGCGCGAAGCG
Organism: Marinobacter litoralis; assembly: GCF_003336705.1. Classification (GTDB taxonomy): domain Bacteria; phylum Pseudomonadota; class Gammaproteobacteria; order Pseudomonadales; family Oleiphilaceae; genus Marinobacter; species Marinobacter litoralis. The sequence continues at coordinate 33,106 of NZ_QMDL01000002.1, forward strand.
GTTCCTGAGCGCGAAGGCATGAGCGAAATCTTCTCGCCGATCCGCAAAGCAGTAAAAGCTTTTGACTGCAAACGAGCCGTATTGGTGGGCCATAACGCCACCTTCGACCACAATTTTGTCTTCGCCGCTGCCATGCGCGCCGACATCAAACGCAACCCCTTCCATCCGTTTTCGACGTTTGATACCGCCACCCTGGCAGGGCTGGCTTACGGCCATACCGTTCTGGCCCAAGCGTGCAAACTGGCCGGAATTCCGTTTGATAACAAAGAAGCGCACTCCGCCGCTTACGATGCCGAAAAAACTGCCGACCTGTTTTGCGGCATTGTGAATCGCTGGCAGGAACTGGGTGGCTTTCCGCCACCACCGGTGCCAAGCAGCGACGAGTAATTGTAAAAGACATTATTAGTGGCAACAAAAAACCCGCACAAGGCGGGTTTTTTGTTGCACAGCCATCCACCTTACCAGTGAATGCCTCGCATGATGGCTGCGAACGCAACCTGTTCTGTAGACACTTTCGGTTTTTCGGTTGTCTTGGTGCCCGCAGCCGAGGCTGAATCCGGGAACATCCGATAACCGGTGTTCATTACGATTTCACCCACCTTCGGTGCCAGCGAGTGCAGTACCGAAGCAAACACACCCAAACGAGTCGCAATGCGCTTCGGACGGTGCACAATGGCATCAGCCACCATGTCTGCCGCTTCTTCCGGTGTCAGAGTCGGAACGGAATCATAGATTTTGGTCGGGGCAATCATCGGCGTTTTCACCAACGGCATGTTGATGGTTGTAAACGTCACGTTACGATCTGACCACTCCGCTGCCGCACAACGGCTGAACGCATCCAGTGCCGACTTGGAGGCCACATACGCCGAGAAACGAGGCGCGTTCGTCAGCACACCAATGGATGAAATATTCACCACGTGACCACGACGACGCTCCAACATGGTTGGCGCAAAGCCCATGATCAAACGGACAGAGCCGAAGTAGTTCAACTGCATGGTGCGCTCGAAATCGTGGAAACGGTCAAACGCCAGCGACAAAGAGCGGCGAATGGAACGACCAGCATTGTTCACCAGCACGTCCACGTGCCCATGATTATCCAGAACTGTTTTTACGAAACGGTCGCAGTCTTCCATGTCAGAAAAGTCACACTGGTACGCGTGAACATTGCCGCCATTAGCCTCAAGCTGTGCCGCTACTTCGTCTAACGTTTCTTTGGTTCGGGCACCAATAACCAGAATCGCGCCAGCTTCGGCGAGCTTCTCAGCCGTTGCCAGACCGATACCCGACGTTGCACCGGTCACCACGCAAACTTTACCTTCAACCGTGCCCTTTAGGGTACGGTCTTTGAACAGATCGGGATCGAGGTTACGCTCCCAGAAATCCCAGATCACGGCTGCATAGCTGGGCAGGCGCGGAACTTCAATGTCAGTGCCTTTAAGAACACGCTCAAGCTCACGGGTATCAAAGCGGGTCGGATAATTAATGAAGGACATCACAGAAGCCGGAATGCCCAAATCATCCAAAAGCGCGCCAGTGATGCGTTTTACCGGCGGCAAGTTTTTCACACTCTGACGAATGAACGGGGGGATAAAGCCGAACATCCGGGAATCGATGCGCATACCCATGCGCGGTGCATGGCCAGCTTCGGAGAAGATATTAAGAACCTCACCGACTTTGTAAGGATCCGAATCCACCAAGTGGAAGCAGTTGCCGTCTTCACCGTCCAGATGCGCAATGTGATCCATGGCATTAACCACGAAGTCCACCGGAACGATGTTCAGTCGGCCGCCTTCCAGACCAATGGTCGGGACCCACTGAGGCAAGGCATGACGGATCTTCTGAATCATCTTGAAGAAGTAGTAAGGCCCGTCAATCTTATCCATTTCACCTGTTTTGGAATGGCCAATTACCATACCCGGGCGGTAAATGCGGAACGGAACTTTGCACTCTTCACGCACCACTTTTTCGGATTCATGCTTGGTGCGCAGATAAGGGTGATCAAGCTTTTCCGCTTCCTCGAACATATCCTCCCGGAAGGTGCCTTTGAAAAGACCCGCAGCCGCAATGGACGATACGTGATGGAAGCGCTTAGCACCCATCGCTTCGGCCGCCTGCACGGCCGCGCGGGTGCCTTCAATATTAGTGGCAGCCTGAGCTTCTTCGTCTGCGCCCATGTCGTAAACAGCGGCGAGATGGAAGAAGTGATCAATCTTTCCTTCCAAGGCATCCATGGCAGCGCTATCGATACCTAAACTGTTGCTGGTCAAATCGCCAACAACCGCTTTGATCCGGCTATCGTCCACACCCAGACGCTCGCGGAGATCGTCCAGCTTGCCCCGGGATTGTTCCCTCACCAGAACATGCACCGTACCGCCACGGGCTAACAGCTTTTCTACCAAAAAACGACCGATGAAACCGGTGCCACCTGTAAGGAAATAATTCATAGAAGATCCGTCCTACGTGTTACTTATTTGTTGTCATATCGCCACACCACGCCACTACGACAAAAGTCGTAGTCCGGCTATGGAACGCACGCATTCTACTTAATTGCAGCTTACATGTATCGAACTTTATTAGAGCTTTTGCTCTTTAACTTATTGTTTTTACTAGAGCTATTACTCTAGTTCTAACAAAAACCCGAACGAAATCATGCCCAATTATCCGACACACTGAACTTGAGACTAGCACAGGAATTCACCACTGATGGCCCGAATTTCGTAAATTACTGCGGAGCAATGCAACCAACCGCTGGCAATGCGATAATCGGGAACTTCCGACGCCTTTCGGCGTCTTTAACAGTCACCCAATCATTCCAAGGTTTACCAAAGCAGCCATGCCGAAAGACAACCCAAACACCGAACGCTACATTGCTATTGCCCGCGCCTGCCTGAAGGCGATCAACGATACCGCCGCCGACAAAGGCTCAAGAGAAGAAAAAATCGAAGCCGTTTATAAGGCGATCGACAAAGCGTTTCAGAAAGAATTTGCTGACTACCGCCAATCCGTTGCCATTATGGCTACCGTGCTAGAGCGCATTGCTTCCGGTGACCTGAATGCAGACCAAGCAGCTGACCTGGCCAAGAAAACCCTGTCGCAGAAGCCCGACAGCAATTCCGGCCAAGTTCACTAAGTCACAACAAACGAACTCCGATTAGATGAGGCCCCATGACCGTTAAACGCCCCCTGTTCCGACGTTTGTATCGATTGCCCCCGTTGTTGCTTTTACTGGCCAGCTTGTTGCCCAGCGCATACACCCATGCGGAAACCGAGCCCCGCAAAAGCCCTAATGACCCCAATAGCTATCGATATCTGGAACTGGAAAACGGCCTGCGCGTCATCTTAGTATCGGACGAAGAGGCGGATAAAGCCGCCGCTTCTCTTAACATAGCCGTCGGGAGCGGCAATGATCCTGAAGACCGCGCAGGCATGGCCCATTTCCTCGAGCACATGCTGTTTCTGGGCACAGAAAAGTACCCCGATGCTGGGGAATATCAGCAATTTATTCGCAGCCACGGTGGGAGCCACAACGCCTTCACCGCATTTGAAAACACCAACTATTTTTTCGATGTTGAAAGTGAGTTTCTGGAAGCCGCTCTGGATCGTTTTGCACAGCAGTTTTCACACCCTCTCTTCACGCCCGAGTTGGTGGACCGTGAACGCAACGCCGTTCATTCCGAATTCAGCGCCAAACTGAAAGAGGACGGGCGGCGTTTGCTTTCGGTCAGGAAAGCCGCGGGCAATCCGGATCACGCTTTCAGCAAATTCGCTGTGGGCAACCTGACGACGCTCGAGAATACCGATGCTAATCCTCTGCGCCCCGACCTTATACGGTTTTGGGAGCAAAATTATTCGGCTAACGTAATGTCTCTGGCCGTATACGGTCCTCATTCTCTGGATGAACTTGAACGCATGGTGAAGCAGCGCTTCAACGCCGTAGCGAACCGCAACCTGGAAGTGATCAAACATCCTGAACCTCTTCACAAGCCCGAACAGCTGCCGAAACGTATTCTCGCCGAAACCCTCAAAGACAGCCGGAGCTTATCACTCTCATTCCCGGTTCCCTCGCAACGGGCCAACTACGCGACAAAACCCGCCTCTTACGTGGCCAATTTGTTAGGCCACGAGGGCCCTGGCAGCCTATTTGATGTACTCAAGCGCGCCGGCCTGGTAGAAACCCTCTCGGCGGGGTTGGGCATGGACACCGGCAGTCACGCAACGTTTAACATCAGCATGTCGCTAACCCGTGAAGGACTTAAGCGGCGAGATGACATTCTGGCTCTGGTCTTCAGCTACATCGACTTAATCAAAACAAACGGCATCAGCCACGAACGTTTTGACGAGATGAAGCAATTGGCGCTTATCGATTTCCGCTTCCACGAACGCGGTGAACCGGTACGCGAAGCCATGCGCTTGTCCAGTCTGTTAAGAGACTATCCGGCAAACGACATTTTGAGCGCCCCCTATTTAATGGAGCGCTATGCACCGAAGCAGTACCAGGAGATTCTGGATCGACTGACACCCGACAATCTCGCGGTCATGGTTTCGGCACCGGATCAAAACCTAGAAGATCCCGAGCTGACCCAGTGGTATGAAACCCCTTGGAAGCAGGAGGCGTTGCAAATACCGGCAGCAGCCAATCCAACGTTGGCTGACCAGTTGGCTTTGCCTCCCGCCAACCCACTTGTACCCGAGAATCTGGAAATGGTGACCGGCAACAGCATGCCCCACCCCACTTTACTCCATGGCTCTGAGGGCATGCAGGTGTGGTACGCCCGGGACACCCGCTTCAACGCCCCGAAAGCCAACGTGTTCATCAGCCTGCGCAGCCCCATTGCTCGCGCCTCCGCACGCAACACGGTGCTGACTCAATTACTGGTCGATGCCATTAAAACCAACCTCAATGCCTGGGCTTACTCCGCGCAACTCGCGGGCCTTAATTACAGCGTGTACCCCCACCTACGCGGCGTGACCATTCGCGTGGGCGGATACAACGACAAACTCCACGAATTACTCAATCGGATTTTGCTGGAATTTGCCGACCCGATGATCACCGAGCAGCGTTTTCGGATTGCCCGCCAGCGATTGATCGACGGCCTTGAAAATAAAGCGAAAAATCGCCCGGTTCAGCAAACCTCAGAGTTTATTCAAACCGCCTTGTTGAACGGTACTTTCCCGGTAAGCGAGAAACTCGCGGCCGCTAAAGCCGTCACCCTCGATGAACTGATGCATTTTGGATCAGAGTTCACCAAAGCCATGGACCCGGTGATGCTGGCACACGGCAACCTGACCGAAGCGACCACTCTCAACCTGGCAAAACAGGTACAAGCGGTTGTGCTTCGAAACAGTGAACAGGTAGACGTACAACGCGCCCAGGTCCGGCAGTTACCTTCGGGCGAAACTGAAGCGGTTCTCAACGTAGAACACCCAGACACGGGTTACACGTTGTACTTGCAAGGCAAAGACAGGTCATACGAAGAACGCGCCCGCTACCGGTTGTTGGCCCAGATCATCAGCAGTCCGTTCTATGAAAACATAAGAACCACCAAACAGCTCGGCTACATTGTGTATGCCACCGCGTTCGAAATTCTGGAAACCCCCGCTCTTGGGTTGGTTGTTCAGTCCCCGGAAGCCAGTGGCGCTGAGATAGACGGTGCAGTAACCGAGTTTGCTGAACGCTTTAAAGGCAGGCTCGCCGAGCTGTCGCCCGAGCAACTGAGCCGTGAAAAACAAGCCGTGATCAGCAAAATGATGGCCCGCGACCGGCAGCTGGGTGATGTATCCGGCCGCTACTGGCGGGAGATCGACCGGGAAAACAGCGCATTCAATAGCCGCGAAAAACTGGCGGCAGCGATTCGGGAGGTTTCACTGGATGAGCTGGTCAATACCTTTGAAGAAGCGATGATTGAACGGCAACGAGCGTTTAAGGTGCTGACGGGAAAAGGAGAATCCAATCAGCCAGCAATTCTGAACCAGCTGCGTGAGCGTCAGCCTGTGGCCCCTTGAGCCACGGGCTGATGCCCGTTATTATACCGCCTCTTCTGAAATGCCTCCGTAGCTCATCTGGATAGAGCGTCCCCCTCCTAAGGGGAAGGTAACAGGTTCGAGTCCTGTCGGGGGTACCATTCTACCTTCCCTTAGCACCATTCGTAGCCACTCCACGCGCGCTTTCCCTATCGCGCTTCGAGCAACAAGCCACTCTCGTGTACTACGCCCCCTACGACTTATGTCGCAGAAAAAATCTCCAAAACCTCTTGTTCGGCATTATTTGTTGTTCTACCATTCAACTGGTCTGACCGGTTTGACCAGATCATTCTGAAACAGCAAGCCGGCACGTAACTCGGTGGCCATAACCCTTCGGCAGCCATTTATTTACATAAAACAAAAAGTCAGCGTCAGCCTTCACGCTCACAATCCCGGGGCTTTCGGCAGGTGACAAGACAATCGAATAGGAGCTCCCAATGAAAAAAGCCTTCACTCCATTAATTTCTGCACTCGCAGCTTCCATGGCGCTGTCATCTGGAATGGCATACGCCGCAGACTACACGCTTCGTCTGAGTCATACCGGTGCTCCTGGCCACCACTACCAAACTATTACCGAACAATTTGCTGAAGAAATCGCAGAGAAAACGAATGGTGCGGTCGAGATTCAAATTTTCCCGGCTGATCAGCTGGGAAATCAGCTGGAATCCGTGGAAGGCACCATGATCGGCACGCTGGAAATGACCTTGGCATCAGATACAGTACTTTCTAACTGGGTTCCGGATATGGGGGCACTGAACCTGCCTTTCCTATTCAAGGATATGGATGAGTACCTTGATGTAGTCGAAGGTCCGGTTGGCGAAATGCTGAGCGAAAAAGTGGAACAACAAGGTGCGGTAATCCTTGGCTGGTGGGGCAATGGCATGCGCCATGTCACCAACTCTGTTCGCCCGATTAACCATCCCGAAGATCTAAAAGGGCTTAAAATCCGGGTCCCTGAAGGCAAAGTGTTTGTTGACACATTCAATACCCTTGGCGCGGGTGCGACGGTTATGTCCTTCGGAGAACTATATTCCGCCCTGCAACTAGGCGTGGTAGACGGCCAGGAAAACCCACCGGCACACATCCTGACTCAAAACTTCAATGAGGTTCAGGATTACGTATCGCGGACCGGTCACATCCATATGGGATCACCGCTGATCATGAGCGCTTATTTGTACAACAGCATGCCGGAAGACATTCAGAAAACACTGATGGAAGTTGGCCATGCGTACAACCGAAAACACATTGATTTAATAGCAGAACTCGAAGCCGAACAATGGCAGCTTGTTCAAGAGCGCGGCATGAAACTCAATGACGTAGACAAGGCAGAATTCCGTAAGGCCGTTCAACCGGTGTACGACGATGCCAAGGGCCGGTTCAGTCCAGAGATTCTCAACCAGCTCACCCAGTAACTTTCTCAGCACCCAGACCCCCGCTGTAACCACTAATCGAATGTTCCAGCGGAGGTCAAAGGACCGGTTTATGAACAAAAAAGATCACCCATCCTCATCAGGTCTTCGAAAATCACTCATCTCGCTGTGTGACATGATCGCGGCGGTCTGCCATGTGATTTCCGCAGTTGCCATCTGCGTGATGTTATCTCTGGTAGTGATTCAGGTGGTGTTTCGATATTTGCTCAACACGCCAATCGGGTGGACTCAGGAAATCTCCGTCTTCTCAATGATGCTCGCAGTTATGTCAGGCATGGCTGTGGCGTTCTGGCGTGGCGAACACTTCAAGGTCTCGGTTATCGCCGACAAGCTGCCAACAATCGTCGGCAAGATTTTCGGTTTTGTCTCACAACTGGTCACGATCGCCTTTCTAACCGTAGTGGTTTGGTTCAGTTATAAACTTGCGCTCCGAGCCATGATGCAAGTTTCACCAACCACGGGGATCCCTGTTGGCTATGTCCAGTTTTTCCTAACCGGAGGCTGCTTTATTGCTGCGTTCCTCCTAACAGTCAAAACCGTGCTGCGCCACGACACCATCAGTGACGAAAATGCTGTCATCGCGGAACAAGTATCATGATTGAAATTCTTATCTTCACATTTATCGCTTTTTTGTTAATCGGTGTCCCGGTAGCCATCGCGCTGGGTGCGGCCAGTACTCTTGCCATCTATTTCGGAAGCCACATTCCGCTGCTGGTCGTCGCACAAAAGATGTTTCAAGGTTTGAATAATTTCTCATTCCTTGCGATCCCCTTGTTCCTGCTCGCCGGCGCTCTCATGTATGAAGCCAAGTTGTCAGAACGCTTGGTTGGCATGGCCAGTCGTCTGGTGGGACGACGCCCTGGCGGATTGGCGAACGTTGCGACAACCTCTTCCGCTTTCTTTGGCGCAATATCAGGTTCAGCGCCGGCAACGACTGCCGCGGTTGGTACTGTCTTGATCCCTTCCATGAAGAAAACCAGTTATACCGCTGCGGGTTCTGGTGCCGTTGTGGCTGCATCGGGTGCGCTTGGGCTGATCATTCCTCCGAGTATCACCATGGTGATTTACGGCGTAATTTCCGGTGTATCCATTGGTGAACTGTTCATCAACGGCATTATTCCCGGAATCCTGTTAACGCTCGCCATTTGCTTGTTGAACTGGTGGCGCGGCAGAAAGAACGTCGATAACGTCAACCTCGATTCCGAAAACCCCTCTCCTGGCGAGCGCTTTAAGAACCTAGCGGCACTACTGATGCCCGTCATTATTATTGTCGGGATTTATTCAGGCGCCTTTACGCCAACCGAGTCGGCGGCCGTGGCCTGTGTTTATGGCTTGTTGATCGGAATCTTCCTTTATAAAAGCTTGGGGTTGACCGAAATTAAACGCGCTTTCATGAGCACAGCTGCAACAACTGCCGTCATTATGTTTCTGATGGTCTGCGCCAACGTATTCGCTTTCGTGATAACCACGGAACGTGTTCCTCAGTTGTTCTCAGCATGGGTGATGAGCATCACTACAGACCCAACAATGGTCATGCTCATGATGCTGGGACTACTGATCGTGGTTGGTACATTCCTGGACAATGTTTCTGCTTTGGTTCTGTTGGTGCCAACGCTCGTGGCCATCACCTCAGCGGTCGGCATTGATCCCATGTATTTCGGTGTGTTCACCATCATCGCGTTGGCGGTTGGCCAGTTCACCCCTCCAGTTGGGCTGAACCTGTATATCGCCGCCAATATTGCGAACGAATCCGTGGAAAAGATCAGCCTGGCAGTGCTTCCGTTCGTTGCTGTGTACGTGACTGCTCTGCTGATTTTTGTCGCGTTCCCGAATCTCTTAACTCTGTTCTCTTAACGATATGACTATGAAAAATACCGTTGTACTTATTTCTCTGGGTGGCACTATCGCCAGTCTTCCTGACAGCTCCGGACGCGCCGTTGCTGGTGCTCTGTCGGGTAAAGAGTTAATGGATACCCTAAAGATCGAGAGTGATGGCCAGGTTGAAGTCATCACTCTCTTCCAGAAACCCAGTAATGCCCTTACCACGTCTGACCTGCTGCAGCTACGAACTTTATGCTTAGAGCAGGCAGAGCGCCCTGAGGTTGCGGGATTGGTAGTCTCGCAAGGCACTGATACGCTGGAAGATACGGCTTATTTTTTGGATACAACGCTGGCTCTGACAGACACTGCTTTGGTGGTAACAGGCGCCCAACGCGTACCTTATGCGCCCGGTTCCGATGCCGGTCCCAACCTTCGCGATGCAATCAAAGTAGCGGGCTCCACCGAAGCCCGGGGCGCGGGTACAGTGGTTGTATTCAATGAAGAAATCCATTCTGCAGCCTCTGTACGCAAAGTCAGCAGCTATCAGCTTAACGGCTTTGCTTCCCCCGGCGTTGGTCCTCTGGGATTCGTCGACGGCGATGAAGTCCGCCTGAATCATCGACTACAACGTTCGTCCACGATTGTCCCGGGTGAGCAACTGCCCCGGGTTGATATTTTACCGGTCGCTATCGACGCATCTCCGGCACTGCTTGAAGCCTCGGTGGCCAGTGGTACGCAAGGCCTTGTGCTTGATGCTATCGGCCGAGGCCATATTCCGCCCAGCTGGATTGAGCCGCTGGGTAATGCAATCAGCAGAGGTATCCCGGTAGTGGTTGCATCATCAACTCACTGGGGCCGCATTGCCGAGGTCTATGAATACCCTGGATCGCTGGCAGAACAGGTTTCTCTGGGTGCCCTGAAAGCAAATCACCTGAACGCTCGAAAGGCCCGCCTGAGGTTGATGTGCGCCTTATCTGGGAACACCCCTATCGAGCAATCCATCTTTGCCTAACGACCCCGCAGTCGCAAAAAGTTAATACGCAGGAGCCAAAATGAATTCTTATAATATTGCTGTCATACCCGGTGACGGTGTTGGTGTTGAAGTCACCGAAGCCACCCTTAAAGTTCTTCTGGCCGCGGCCGAAAAATTTGGTTTCAATCTGGCACCAACCCAATACGAGTGGGGTTGCGAGTATTACGTTGAGCACGGCGAAATGATGCCTGCAGACGGTTTGTCACAACTGAAAAAAAGCGATGCCATTTACTTAGGCGCCGTAGGCTGGCCCGAAAAGGTCTGTGACAGTGTGTCCCTACACGGGCTTTTGTTGCCAATTCGCAAGCAGTTCGATCAGTTTGTAAATATGCGCCCTCACCGCCTGCTGACGGGCACCTCTGGACCGCTGAAGAAAACCAAGTTCGATATTCTGTGCATTCGCGAAAACACCGAAGGTGAATACTCCGGCGCTGGCGGTCGTGTACATGTAGGCAACCCGCACGAGGTGGCGGTAGAAACGTCAGTCTTTACGCGCCACGGTGTGGAACGTCTGCTGCGATTTGGTTTTGAACAAGCTAGACAGCGCTCCGGGAAGCTGGCCTCTATCACCAAATCCAACGCGCAAAAATACTCAATGGTGTTCTGGGATGAAATCACGGAAGAGCTGTCTGCCGAATATCCCGACGTTACGGTGGAGCGCTACCACGTGGATGCCGCGGCTGCCCGTATGATTACCCACCCTGAAAGCTTTGACGTGATCGTTGCCTCTAACCTATTTGGTGACATTCTCAGTGACATCGGCGCGGCCATTCAAGGCGGCCTCGGATTCGCAGCATCTGCCAACATCAATCCAAGCCGTGAATTGCCATCAATGTTCGAACCCGTGCACGGCTCTGCGCCAGATATTGCAGGCCTGGGTAAAGCCAACCCCGTGGCCGCCGTATGGTCAGGCGCGATGATGCTGGAGCACCTTGGCGAAACGAAAGCGGCACAGGCTATCATGGCCGCACTGAACGACGTCCTGGCGTCTCCTGACAACTGCACGCCAGATATGGGAGGCAAGGCGACGACGTCAGAAGTGGCCGAGGCGATTGTGAAGGCCATCTAGTCAATCGCCTCCCGGAATTGCACTTTGATAAACTTCTGCCAATAACAATCACTCTTAAAGCATGTTCGAGAGGCACATAGACAGAAAATGCTCAACAATGCGATAGCAAAAACGCTTCAGACCAAGATACTGAATGGCGAATACGCCCCGGGTGAAGCCCTCCCGGGGCAGCGTGCACTGGCAGCCGAGCTGGGCGTTAGTCGCCCAGCTCTCAGAGAAGCGCTGAGCATTCTCGAGACTCTGGGTCTAATTGACATTCGTCAGGCGCGAGGTGTGTTTGTTCCTGACCCGAAACACAGCACCAGCAATAGCGATAACCGAACAAATCGTCGAAACAAAGAGGTGTTCCAGTTTCGTTTAGCAGCTGAACCCTATGCGGCAGCCATGGCCAGCCGCCTGCGCACGGACGAAGATCTGGAACGTTTGAAGGGCACTGTTTATCGCATGCGCTATGCGCTCGATGAAGGGCAGTTGATCGATGCGGTTCAGGAAGATTTTAACTTTCACCACATCATCTTCTCGATTCTTCAGAACTCCATTTTTACCGACACGCGTCGGCGCCTAGCCACCGACATTCATACGGCACAGTGCAAACCGCTGCGCAACAAGGAAGAACTGTTGAAGCCACTGGAAGAGCATCAGGAGATCATTGCAGCGATCGAAGCTCAATCACCGGAACGTGCAAGCGCCGCCATGGCCTATCACATCCGTGCGGCGGCCCTCAGAGGCGGTTTGCAGGACAACGACGTTTAACAGCAGGCCGCCCTTAATCTATAAAACGTTCAAACATTTCGGCCAAACCACCGACGAGTAACAATATAGCGGAGAATGGAGATGAGTGAATCTGCCCTGCAACTGATTGCCGAGCCTTTAACGGCAGAGGCATTTGCTGACTTCGGTGAGGTGATTGATCACCGCGACAGCGACTACTTCATGATTAACGGAGGACGAACCCGCCGTTATCATGATTTAGCCCAGGTAGAAACTCTCGGCCAGGAGGCTCGCCCTCTGATCAGCATTTTCATTACTCAGCCGGTCCAAATACCGCTCCAGCTCAGTTTTCTTGAGCGTCACCCCCTCGGTAGCCAAGCTTTTATGCCTCTGCAGGGTGAACGCTTTGTGATTGTCGTCGCCCCGGCAGGTGACGTTATCGACCCAGCTCAAGTACGCGCATTCGTGACCGATGGAAACCAAGGTATAAACTACCGGGTGGGTACCTGGCATGCTATTCAATCGGTACTCAACTCCGAGGGCCGCTTTCTGGTTGTCGATCGCGGTGGTGAAGGCCACAACTGCGAAGAGTACCCAATCAACTTGCAGGTAACGCTCGGCTAAGGACTAACGTTATACCGGCCCGTGATCAATCTTCGTGAGCGCTTCGTTCACCTTAAATACTTTGGCATTCACCGCAGGAACACCGAAACTCTTGAGCCTCGCAGTGTGCATTTCCAGGTACTTATCGGCGCTGTCTGAATCTTCAAACAGATAAATTCCCCCGGCTTCGTTGGTAGCCGGATTTTCGGTCCAGACTTTCCAGATAAGCCCGGGCTCTTTGGCTATGGATTCTGCAAGATCCTTCATCGCATTCGCCATTTCCTGCCCGAAAGGTCCGTCGAAGGGGAAATCAACCTGTAACAAAGTTTTCATGAAAAAACACTCCTCTTGAGAAGACGAATTCGCTTGCAATCATTGCATGTTATTGGGAATGAAGAACAGGAAGTCACAGACGGGGCGACCAAAGTTGTTTTCCCTAAACAAGACTAGCATGAAGGTCGCTAAACTTTTCGGAAGACAACAGGTGAGAAAACTGTGCGGTAGATAATCCAAGAGCGGGTATATACCCGCTCTCAAAATACAAATTACTGCTTACGCCGACGAATCGCCAGCAAACTCAATAGTCCAGCACCAAGAAGCCCGATTGTTCCTGGCTCTGGAACTTGTGACGGTGGTGTTCCAGGATCAGTTCCCGGCCCGGTACCCGGGTCAACACTACCAATGCCAGATATCACAAATTCACCCGGTGAGCTCATGGTATCGATACAACAATTTGTACCGGTAAAGAGCCCCCAGGTGCCATCGCCAAGCACTAAAGGATCTGTGTAGAACCAGTCGTTATCAAAGCTCGAATTCGTCCAGTTACCAGGGTCAACTGCATATCCATCTAACTCCCCATTAGTAACCAGAGCATCGTTTTGGGCTGTATTGCCCCCCCAGTTGTTGATATGGCCTGTCCATTGGAACAGTTGCCATGTTGTATGGTCGGTGCCAAACACACCTATGCGTACACCGCCATTAGCGGTAGATGGCCCGAGTTGATCACCATGCCAATGCTGCCCGTACATGATGATGGTGCCATTACCCTGATCTTTCCAACCAAATGACACCAAGTGGGCGCTTGCTGGAAGAGAGGCGGCGCCCAGTATGGCACCTACTGCCACGGCGGATAGAAGCTTGTTGTGTTTTTTCATGACTTCGTCCTCGTTTTACGTCGTTCCTTCGAAATTCAGGGCCGCTTTGACTGATAGCTAAACCAAACCAAGCCCTAGGTAACGAATCCGAAGCACCAATAATGCCAAGAACGAAAACTCGGATAAAAACAACGTGTTAAAAATCCAAACACAAATTCGCTGACAGAAAGTGTAAAAAAAACTAACAGAGCTTAAAGCGTTGCGATAATGATACGAGCTTTGCGCAGTAAGGATCGAAGAACAATAAAAAGCGGCAAAAAGACGAGAAACCAGCCCGGAATTTGCACCATCCACGCCGGCACACCCAACACCGCTGCCGCTCCGGCGAACAGGTCGTTGAGTATGGCGGGGTGTTTTACCGTCACATACGCCAGTGCGATCAAGGCAGGCCATTTTGCGTTGCTGACCATCGCCGATGCTACTTGGCCAGCACGAGCCAGTCTGGCGGAATAGCTGGCTGTTCGTGTGGTTACAGAAGCCGATCGCGCTGTGTTCGCCGCTAACCTGCCCGCTTTGAGAAATTTCACTGCGCTACCAATGATCACCGCGTCTACCGCCGCCCAGCCCAAATCGCTGGCGCGGATCTCCTGATCGGTGCGGTATCGGGTTTCCAGCGTGCGAATGCCACTGGTGAAGAACTGGGCAATCCCTTCGGTGATTCGCTCGGTCCAGATCCATTCAATGGCGCCATCCGGTGCCACGCGAAACTGACCGGTGAAATCATCACCCTCTTGGTTGGCAAAGTTCACGGCGTACCAAGCTCTCTGCTCAGGGCTCAACGCGCCCTCGCCACCGGTAATGCGGTTTAATACTTCAATGCTGGTTACGGGGTTTTTATAGAAGTGGATAACCGGTGGAATAAGGCTCTCGCCCTGCGTTCTGAGTGCCTGCCTGAATTCTGGTTCCTCACCAAAAAGCCCAAGCAGCAAGGTCGTGTGTTCGGGGTACACATGCATGGCGGAGAGTGTTTTTAGCCACAACAAGGAATCGGTTTGGTAATCCAGCAGCAGCGCCTGAATGGCCAAGGGCTGCTCTAGTAATTCGGGATGCTGCCCAAACTGATCATGGGCAGAAATGGTGATCAGCCGTTCCTCAACCATCATGGGCTTAGCAAAGGCTGCAATCACGGCGGCAACCAGCAACGCCAGTGCCGCAGGCCAAAGAAGCCTATGCCTGCTCATATTCCCTGACCAGCTCTTCCAGAAAGTGCATCCCGGCCGAGCTCAAAAAGTATCGGTTCGCTCCACTGCGGAACATCAAATTACGTTTGCCCAAATAGTCCAGAGCGTCCGGTAAGCCTTTCTCGAATCGAGCCGCTCGCAGAATTTCCAGATATTCCTCATCCGCGCCCATCGCCTCCAGATCCTGCTCACCGAGCCCCGCATCCGGGCGCGCCAGATACTCAAGATCACGGCCACTTCGAGCAAAATAACGACCTATCAAAAGAAGAACCACCTGTACCCGGAAGGCGTTTTCATCGTGCTCTTCGGTTTCATCGTCGCTGCTTTCTTTCAGGAAAAAGAAAGAGCCTTCATCGTTAAAAACCAGCTCGCAACCCAAGTGCTCGTAGAAGGTCCTGAAATGGGACAGGTGGTTGTACAGCAGGTTGTACAAAGGGTTCGCCACCAGTTCGGAGCGGTTGTTGTCCCACAGTTCCCGAACAATGACACGGCCCGCCTGAAACTCCCGGTACAAAGCAGCACTGTGCGACGGCAGAACTTCATCGAAGCTGCTGGTGGGTTGATCCTGCTGTGGGCTGTTCAGGTCAGTCATGGTTTTTCTCTGCTTGTAATTCCAATCGGCGCTTACGGTACACAAACTGTTCAGGGGGAGGCTCTGCAGTATCCGTTGCTTCTTGCGATGTTTCCAGTGCGCGGAAACGGTTGGTGGTGACCACCTGAAAGCCGTCCGGCGGAGTGTTCACCATACGATTAAGGGCCGCCAGCAAGTCCGGGAACCGGTACCCCGGAATAAACCCATCTAACCGGCCATGAAGCTCCCGCACTAAATCGTTGGTTGGTCGAAGCTCCAGCGTTTCCAGCCATTGATAAAGCTGGTTGATGCGCTGCACATCCACTCGAGCCGCGCGGCCACTGCCCTCCACCTCTTGCAGCTCCGGCACTTCTGCCTTGCGGCGCAAATCCGCCAGGCGTAAATCCAGCTCACTGAATAGCAACTGGTAATAGCTGGGCGAATTGCCAAAGGCATGATGTTTCGGGCGCTGCTGCGCCCTTAGCCCCACCAGAAAGCCGGTGCTCCGGGCAAAATCGCCGCCTTCCAGCCACTTCCGGCGCAAGCTCAAGGTTTCGGTTTCACCCTTGAGTTCACGCAGTTTGCCGTAGAAATGCTCCATGGCGTTGTACTGCACCATGCCCCGGCGCGTTTTGCGCAGGAAATGCTCCACCTCGTGCGCCACGGCTTGAATCGGTTTATAGAGCGCATTGAGGCTGAGCGATGATCGAAACAGCTGATCCGCCAGACTGTGATCGCCGTGGGTTTCCAACAAGCGAACCATGGCTTCCAGAGTTTCAAACAAGTTGCTGCCGTCGGGCAGTCGTGTATCAGGATTCAGAAACACCAACGTGGGCTTAATGTGGCGTTCATACAGGGTAACGATCTGCTCCAGCAGGTTCTGCCGGAACTCCAGAAACTTCTCCGGTGCCCGGCTGGCATCACCGGACAACTCCGCAAATTGAGCGCTGATGGTTTGCATGCGCAGAACATTCTGACGTAACAGGCCGATCAGCTGACTGACTCGCTCGTTCAGGTCATCCCGCAGTTCGGTAAAATCCGGGTCGGCTTCACTAAAGCTGCTGGTTTCCAGCCGATTTCGAACGTCCCGCAAGGTCACCAAATGGCCTCGCAGGCGTGCGTCGGTCAACTCCTGATACAGAGAGGCGTTGCAGGCGCGCATCAGGTTAATTAGCGCATCCTGAAACACCAACCGACGTTCGCCTTCGGCTTTGATGATGTCGATCACCAAGCCCGATCGAAACAGGTTGTCGGTGTTCATCGCCAGCCGCACCCGATCCCGATCTGCACCGGACAGGCTGCGGGTGTACTCCATCACCTCGGCAACCAGGTCACTTTCACGAACGTAACGGGCTTCGTGCCGGTCCATGCGTTCAATCAACCGAAACAGAATCTTCGGGTGATCAAACAACAGCCGGGTAGTATCCAGCGTGCTGAAACGCTTACTCATCCGCCAGCTCCAACAGGCTGTTCTGGGTATGATCCGCCCAATGGCTGACTGGCTCACCGCTGGTGAAGCCTTCAGCTCCGCCCCAGAACACCAACGTTCGTTGCGGGCTATAGGGGCGCGAGGTACGCATCTGCCCTACTTCTAAATGGCGACCAATCAGATAAATCACTTCAGCACTGGCACTGTGGGTGGCCGCAGAGAACAGGTTAAAGCCCTGCTGGCTGAGCCGATCAAGCAGCCCCGGCATCTGGCTGACATCCACGCTGGCCAACTCATCCAGCACCATCGGGAACGAAAGTTGCACACCCGGGTACAACACTCGCTTGAGCAGCCGGTACACCAGTTCCAGATTGATGAGCGCAGTCGTGGACGTGGACTGTCCCTTCTTATCCAGGCTGGTGGCATTTTCTTTACGGGTTCGATAAGAAATACCTGTGATCACCTTATCCATCGTCAGGCGCTTACTGCCTTGTTCACCGAAGAAGTCCGCCACGAACACCCGCAGCCGGTCATAAAATGCCTCGGACTGAAGCTGATTGCCGTAAGGGTCGATGTTGTTGGCTTCTTCCACCAGATTGCGGAACTTCGGGTCGGTGTGAATATCCACCCGAATTTCCACCAGATCGTTAATCTGCACGCCTTCCAGCTCCCGGTTAAGCTGGGCTTCGAAACGGCTGATAAATTCGTGGTTGGAGGTCAGCGCCTGCACGTAGCTGGCCACGGTTTCATTGTGAACCGAAATCTGCTCGTTCAGCACGCGCCAGCGCTCAGTTAGCGCGGCAAACAGGTCAGACAATCCTTTAAAGGTGTCGCGGATAACCGCCGAGGATGGGCTATCTTTTTGCAGTTCACCGGCGGTATCTTCATACACACCCAGATACACGAACTGGCGCAAGTGATCGAGAATATTCCGGCGCAGAGTGTCCAGCTCATCCAGCTGGTTTTGCAGGTCATCAAAGGCAGCCACGGACACCTTTTCCACCGCTAATGGCTGCTCAGCCTGAACCGCTTTCAGGTGCTGGAACCGGTGCTCTGCCGTGCCCACGCTACGGCTCAGTTGCGCCAGTTCCCGCTCCCGCTCCTCAATGCGTTCTTTCTCGGCGCGGGCTGTCGTGGCCTTTTGCTGAACCGCATCAAGCTTCTCCTGCTCCAGCCCAGCTTGCTCGTTCAGCTTAGCCAGCGTTTCTTCCGCAGCTTTGCGCTCTTCGGTCGCGTCCCGAAGGGTGGTTTCTGCGGCTGGGTAACGAGCCAGGGTTTCCAGATCTTTTTCGATGGCCCGAATTTCTTTTTCCGTGCGTTCAATCAGCTTAGGTCGATCTTGTTCGTTGCCCGTGGTGTCGGCCAATTCAGAACGCTCTTTCTCCAAGCCATTCAACTCACCTTCCAAACGCCGGCGCTGTTCCGCATAGTCTTCCTGCCGAGCCGGCTGCCCCGGGTATTCGATATCAAACCAGTCGTAACCTTTGCCGTTGGGTGCAAACAAGTTGGCAAAGGCTTCGATGGTGGATTTACTTGCCGCATCCAGCGTTTGCCCAGGGCTTGCCATCATCAGCTTCGGGTCCACGGCACGCAGGGGTGCCGCGACAGACTCATCCAGCTGGTTTTGTAATTGCCACTGCTGTTTGCTTTCCCGCTCAGCCAACGCTGCCAGTTTGCTTTCCAGATTACGTTTCTGGGCATCCATCTGAGCGAGGCGGATTTCTGCTTGGGCCGCACTCTTCAGCGCGTTTAGATGGCCCTGTTTGTTTTCCCGGTCTTCTTTCAGAACCTCTTCGATTTCCTGCAGCGTCATGGTGCCGTATTGGGCAATCAGCAACTCGCCATTTTGCTTGTCCTGCTCGGCACGGTTGAGGTTTCGCTCGGCCGCACGGACTTCCCCTTTGAGGCTATTGGTTTCCTGCTCCAGCTTTTTCAGGGTTTGCACAACGTGCTTCAGGATTTCGTTCTGCTCGTTATAGGCTTCGGCCGCGGTTCGCCGCTGCGCGCCTACTTGCTCCAATGCAGCGGTGAGCCCCTCCCGGAAGGCGGCAAAGTCATGCTGGCTTCGCAGCAGGGTCTGATATTTTTGATAATCCCCGTTCAGCTTTTCAAAGCGAGATCGCTCTTTTTCAATCCGATTGAGCTGATTTTGTTGCTGTTTAAGGTGTTCGTGATGATTCAGAAATTCATCAATATTGAAGTCAAAGGCATCGTCCGAAAACTTCTTGTCAGCCTCGACAATACTGGCCACCGCGTTGGCCATGGCGCGATCATCCGCCTTCATTTCAAACAGCAGCAGAATCAGTGTGCGCAGCGATTGCACCTTACGTTCATCTGACTCACCCAAAGGCAGAACGGAGTAGCGAACGGCGCCCGCGTTCATCAGCTCGCTGCTATAGAGCATCGACTTTAGGCGGACTGGATCATTCACGAACCGAGTGTCTTTGGACAGCTTTTTCAGAGATTCGGACAGCCGACTGAAAGACAATTCCGGGACCGCCTGGCCAATGCCGTCTGGGTCATCGCCATTCCAGAAAAGTGGTCGTAGCTGCTCATAAGGCACCGGCACAAACGCGCGGCCATAACTCAGCTGGCTGCTGTTATCCCGGTACAAAATCTGGCAATGGGTACCTGCGGGGTTCTCAGCTTCCATGATCAGAAAACTGAACTTGCCGGGGAAATAGTGTTGATAGCTTTCTTCGTTGCTGTAGAAACTACCGGCGCTGGCATTACGGAACGCAAACTTCTTCCGGCTGTTCTTGAAGTTGTTTTCAGGCAACAGGAACAACCGTAAAGAATTCAACAGACTGGACTTACCCAAGTTCCCCGGCCCCAAAATCAGGCCGTGATGAGTCACGGGAATCTCCACATAACAGAAGCCGGCCGAATCCACCAACACCAAGCGGCGTACACCAAAGTTGAACGCGCTAGGGCTCGCCTGTGAATCAGTCATCCAGAATCATCTCCTGTTCCATAAATTTACCCGTGCTGCGAAATGCCCGAGCCAAACCAATAAACCCCAGATCTTCCGCCAGCGAGACGGCTTTTGTAAACCGTTCGGTGGTTTTAGGCAGCATTCGGAAACGGCTCAGCCAAGGCTTCCACGCTGACGGTTGGACAAAGCACGCTTTGTCGCCCAGCACACGATCCATGGTAGTGAACATCTGCAAGCCACCCATATCGTAGTCAAAGGCGCAATATACCTTTCGATACCCAGCCAACCATTGCAGGCTAGAAGGCTGAGTAATCCGGTTACCTCCACCCAACACGACATCACAGTTGGCCAGCGTTAATGGAATACCCAGTACCTCGCTGGAAAATTCGAGCATGCGCCGGTAACGATAGAAGTTTTCCTCATTTTCGATCACCAATACATTGGTGGCTGACACGAAACCCATATCCACGTCGCCGCCGACAACGACGACTGTATCTGGCCGAGGGCCGGGTTGCCTCTGATGATACGCAAGCACAAAGCTCACTGCCGTTACATGGCAGTGAGAGTCGCCCTGTTTGGCCGCTTCCAAGCGATTGACAGGCGCCTCTGCAGTCTCAACTAGTTTAGAAAAAGCTGCATCATCGATCACCGTCACTAACCACCGGTTCACCGAAACCTTCCGAGTCTCGAAGAGGTCCCGGTGCACCCGACGCGCTCGTTCAGGTAGCTTTTTCAGGAGCGCGGGGTAGTTAACCGGCTCGCCTCTCCGTATCTTGTCCAGATAAGTCTTCAAGTTTGCACCTACTATCGAAGTTAACGCAGCCACGGCTTCAACTTGAAAACTCGAGCCAGCGGCCAAATACCATTACCATAGCGTCAAAATACAAATTGAGGCCGATTATGTCCCTTAAGTACCGCATTGTGCCGGTAACGCCGTTCGAACAAAACTGCACGTTGATCTGGTGCGAAGACACCATGAAAGCCGCCGTGGTTGATCCCGGCGGGGATCTTGACCGTATTCAGGCAGCAATTGAAGAAGAAGGCGTGGCCGTTGAAAAGATCCTGCTAACCCATGCTCATATTGATCATGCCGGCGGCACGGCCGAGTTAGCCAAGATCGCCGACATTCCCATTGTGGGGCCTCAGAAAGAAGATAATTTCTGGATTCAAGGGCTGCCCATGCAAGCCCAGATGTTCGGGTTCGCAACGCCGGAAGTGTTCACGCCTGACCGTTGGCTGGAGGATGGCGACACGGCCACCGTTGGCAACCATACATTAGAAGTTCTGCACTGCCCCGGCCATACCCCGGGTCATGTCGTATTCTACCACCGGAATTCTGAACTGGCGCTGGTCGGAGACGTGCTGTTTAACGGATCCATTGGCCGAACCGACTTCCCGAAAGGCGATCACGGCACGTTAATCCGTTCTATCCGCGAAAAGCTTTTCCCGCTGGGCGACCGTGTGAGCTTCATCTCGGGCCACGGCCCCATGTCCACATTTGGCCACGAAAAAGCCACGAATCCGTTCGTCTCTGATCACCGGGGTTAATACCCCGGCCAGATTATTACCGGGACAAACGGAATTGTTCTACGGTTTTGCGCAGGGTTTCCGCCATGTTCAGCAGATCCCCGGCTATGCGGGCGGTGTCCTGCGCATCGCTGGAGGTTTGCTCGGCTGAACGGCTGATTTCGATGACGTTCTGATTGATCGACTCAGAGACAGAGCTTTGCTCGTACGAAGCGTTTTCCATCTGCTCGTTCAAGCCGGTGATTTCTCGCACCGCAGCGGCAATGCTTTGCAACTCACTTTCGACTGTAAGAATGGCGTCTACCTGGTTCTGCGCCAGTTCTGAGGCATGGCGCATCGTGCCCACGCAATCCACAACTTCCTGTTTCAGACCATCAATGGTTTTGCGAATGTCTTCCGTGGCATCCTGAGTACGAGAGGCCAGAGCCCGTACCTCATCTGCCACCACAGAAAAGCCTCGCCCCTGCTCCCCCGCTCGAGCCGCCTCAATCGCTGCGTTTAGAGCGAGAAGGTTGGTCTGATCGGCAATTTCAGAAATCAGCTCCAAGCGTGATGCCATTTCGCTAGTGCGCTGATCAAGCTGCTCAATACGCCCGGCTCCGTTCTGCACTTCAGCGTTCAGCCGTTCAATGCCCTGGACAGCGGCACGAGCCAATTGCTCCCCCGCCTCCGCAGAACCGGCAGTATCCGCAGACTTGCGCGCCGTATCGGCGGCATTTTCGCGTACCTGAACAGCAGAAGCCGCCATCTCAGTAGTCGCACTGGCAACTTGATCGGTGTTGTCTTTCTGAGCAAGCACTTCATGCTCAGTGGTTTCTGCTTTGGCAGATATGGAGCGTGCCGCAGCCTCCACTTCCGCCGCATTTTCCATGACCGTGTGCATGCTCTCGCGAATCTTAGTCATCATTCGATTGAAAGCCCGCGAGACGGAGCCAATTTCATCATTCCGGGCCACGTCCAGCTCAACCGACAAATCGGAGTTGCGGGAAATTTCATCCATGCTGTCGTGCAAACGACGTAAACGCGAAAAGACTAACCGCCCCAACACCAATGCCGTCAGAATGAAGATCGCCAACAAAATAACGATCTGTACCCCACCGCCTAAGAGCAGCTGTTTCTGAAGCCGGGCATCACTTTTAGCCAGAGAGTAATCAACCCGAATGGCGCCCAGCACATCCCCTTCCTGGCTTTGGTGGCAGCTATGGCAGTTCACACCTTGGTAATCTGATCGAGCGATCACCGGTTCAACCAGCGTATACACCCGGCCATTTTCGTTACTGGAGAACTGTTCCACACGTTCCCCGGCCAGCGCTCGCTTATCCAGCGCTTCTCGCCGACGCTCCGAAGAACTACCCGCACCAAACATGGCATTTAACTGGTCGCTTCGAATCACACGAACATCCAGCACATCTTCAGCTGCTATCGCTTTATCACGCAGCATATCGCGATTACTGATGGTGCCCGTGAGCATCATGGTGTTGAGGCCATCAAAATACGATTTCGCCAAACCATCAACGTATTTTTGAGTGTACTCTTCCAAGTGCGCCCTTTGAGATTGCGCGCTGAAAATCACAGTAAAAACCAATATCAACGAAAACGCTGTTGCCAGCGCGGCCAGCAAAAGAATACGGATGGAATAAGGCTTTTTCATGATTCTCCGGCGGAGCGTTATTGATAAGAGGCTAAGAGATATGACGGCAAGCTGACCCATAACTTTATAGTGATGATTCGGCTTTTCAGTGACCTAGATCATTCCTTCCCTTAATTCGTTAGCCACCGTGCAAAGTTTTACATTTCAACGCCCCCACAACGAGCTGGCACGATAACTGCTGAACCCTTTACTAGGACTGCATAGCAACAGAATTCCGGCAGATTATTGCCGCTCAGGAGGAAACCCGCCATGTCTTTGCTGACATCTCTCATTCAAGCCAGCACTCGCTTTCAGCAAGCCATGGACACCCGTCAAACACCTTCGGGCAAGCCCGATGACGGAGTGACCAATGAACCCAAAAAGCTGGAAGCGGCGGGTAGTCCGGGCGGAGACCGCTTCACCCCATCGGAGCAAACGGCACAAGATCCTGCAGACGTGAAGGTTCAAAAAATCCCGTTGCATCAATATAAGCAAACGGTGGCGCAGGACCTTTCGTACATCAGAGACACGCTGCGGCACAAACTTGCCGAGTACAACTTACACCCCGCTACCGCCCTGAACGTAAGCAAAGGCGAAGATGGAAAAACGCTTGTCGAAGGAAAGGTTCCCGATGAGATCCGGGGCAAAATAGAACTAGACCTGAATAATAATCGGGACTTCGCAGATGCGT
This sequence comes from Marinobacter litoralis, assembly GCF_003336705.1. Taxonomy (GTDB): domain Bacteria; phylum Pseudomonadota; class Gammaproteobacteria; order Pseudomonadales; family Oleiphilaceae; genus Marinobacter; species Marinobacter litoralis. The sequence continues at coordinate 56,912 of NZ_QMDL01000002.1, forward strand.
TCAATCGTCTGAGCGTCAGCGAGCCAACGTTGCATTTTATGGATAACGCTCTGAAGCTGAATCAGGCTTATGGCGTTCGCAACTCTCTGTTAAGCGCGCTGGTGAGTGAAAACCAGCAATTTAACGGCCTGCAGGACGTACTTCATCGCTACGATAGCCTTCGCCGAAACACCAGCGCCACTCAAGCCATGGCGACGGGCGACTCACAGCGCTATGCCTTTAATTTGAACGCCCGGGCCTGATCCCAAGCCGGGCGCTCAAACACACCGCTAAAAGTTACCCCTGAAACGGTGCCGGGTCACCTTTACCGACCCGAGTCACCTCAGGCACATCGCCGGTAAAGTTCACCACAGTTGTGGCTTCCATACCGCAGAACCCGCCATCGATGATCAGATCCAACTCCTTCTCCAACGCGTCTCGGATATCCTCGGGATCGGTCATGGGCTCGGTTTCATCCGGCAACATCAGCGTGCTGCTCATGATGGGCTCACCCAGCTCACCCAGCAATTCCCGCACAATGGCGTTGTCGGGCACACGAACACCAATGGTACGGCGCTTGGGGTGCAACAAACGGCGAGGCACTTCACTGGTGGCATCCAAAATGAAGGTATAAGCCCCTGGGGTGAAGGTTTTCAGGAGTCGATATTGGGTGTTATCGACTTTGGCGTACACGCCGATGTCAGAGAGATCACGGCACACCAAGGTGAAGTTGTGTTTGTCGTCCAACTTGCGAATGCGCTTGATTCGGTCAGCAGCTTGCTTGTCGCCCAGATGGCACCCCAGCGCATAGCCAGAGTCGGTCGGGTACGCAATCACGCCACCGCTACGGATGATATCCACTGCCTGCTTGATCAAACGCTTTTGTGGGTTCTCAGGATGAATCTGAAAAAACTGGCTCATGAATTAACTCCCTGTTTCAACTTAGCGGCCATTGAGGCATCCCCCTTGGAACCGCCCATGCAATTTGGCGAATCGGGTGCTGCCTGCCCGTTTTTCGCCCACTCCTCTGGCGTATACAAGTGCAGCGCCAAGGCATGTACCGACCCGGCAAGCTCTTCGGCCAGCACTTTATAAATCAACTGGTGACGCTTCACTTTCATAACCCCGTTAAACGCGCCGGAAACCAGGGTTACCTTAAAGTGCGTTTCGGAATTCGGCGGCACCGAATGCATATGGCTCTCGTTTTCCACCATCAGGTGCTGCGCTTCGAATGCGTTAGCAAGCTTGGCTTCAATGGTATTCTGAACTTGCATAGTCACTTACCCTCCAATCTATATAACCCCAGTCTACTACACAAAGCGTGGTAGCTCAGAGCCTTGACACCAAGGAGCGAAAGGGCCACATTCCGGTGCCATTTATAGAACCCGAATACCATGCACCTGTATATAGCTGAAAAACCCAGTTTGGCACGCGCCATTGCCGCCGCCCTGCCCGGTCCCTACCAAAAAGGCCAGGGTTGGATTCGTTGTGGCGAAGGGCATAGCGCGGTCACCGTCAGTTGGTGCATTGGGCATTTACTGGAACCTGCGGAACCCGCCAGTTACAACCCGGCCTGGAAGCGGTGGCGCCTCGAAGATTTACCGATGTTTCCGGATCAATGGCAATTGATCCCGAAAGACAGCGTTAAACAACAGTTCAAGGTTCTTGAATCGCTCATTAGAAAGGCCGAGCTGATTACCCATGCTGGCGATCCGGACCGGGAAGGTCAGTTGCTGGTGGATGAAGTCATTCGCTTTGTCGGCTCTAAAGCCCCCGTCAAACGGGTTTTGATTAACGACCTCACCCCCAATGCGGTTGCCCGGGCGATTTCGAGCCCGAAAGAGAACAGCGAATTCCGAAGCTTGTCCCACTCGGCCCTAGCCCGTCAGAGAGCGGATTGGCTATACGGTATCAACCTCACCCGGTTTTATACGCTCACGTACCAACAACAAGGTGAGCAAGGTGTCTATTCGGTTGGCCGTGTACAAACACCGGTTCTGGGCTTGGTGGTCGAACGGGACAATGCCATCGAACACTTCGAACCCAAACCCTGGTTTCGCATCGAAGGCGTGTTCCAGGCGGCGGAGGAAGAAGCGGACCAGCGCCCGTTTACCGCCCGCTGGCTCCCCGGTGATCAATTCCAGGATCACTTGGATGAAGAAGGCCGCCTGCTCAACCGCGACATCGCGAACGAGGTTGCAAATACGGTGCACGGCCGGCCCGGGCGAATAATTGAATCCCGCTTCCGTGACCGGCCAGAGCCACCGCCCCTGCCGCTGTCGCTCTCGGCACTGCAAATTGAAGCCGGCCGACTGTTCCGGATGGGCGCAAAAGACGTGCTGGATACCGCCCAGAACCTTTACGAACGCCATCAACTCATTACGTATCCGCGATCGGATTCACGCTACTTGCCGGAAGAGCATTTCAATCAACGCGAGCAAGTCATCCGAGCTATTGGGCGGGCTGCGCCCGATCTGGCGCCCCATACCGAACAACTGGACAGCAGCCGACGATCGGCCGCCTGGAATGATAAGAAAGTCGATGCTCACCACGCGATCATTCCCACTGTACGGCCCTCCGCGAGCGGCAAGCTTAACGCGGCAGAGCAGAAAATCTATGGCCTGATCAGCCGCTACTACCTGATGCAATTCTGCCAAGACGCAGTGCATCGGGAAGGCCGGCTCACCGTTCAAGTGCAAGAACACAAATTCCGCGCCACGGAAACCGCAGTGCTCAGCCCCGGCTGGAAAACGCTCGAGCTGAAGCTCAAAGAGAAGAACGGTGAACCTCAGAAGGCTCCATTGCCCCGACTCGAGCATGACGATCCGACCATCTGCAGCCAGGCCGAGGTGAAGGAACGGAAAACCCAACCACCTCAGCACTTCACAGACGCCACGCTGCTCTCCGCAATGACCAACATTGCGCGTTTTGTGGCCGATGCAGAACTTCGTAAAACATTGAGAGAAACCGACGGACTCGGCACCGAAGCAACCCGAGCGGCAATCATCGATACCCTATTCAGGCGTGATTATCTGCTGCGGGAAAAGCGGTTTATTCGGGCCACCGACAAAGGCAAAGCATTAATTGCCGCCCTACCGGATTCAGCACGCACGCCGGACCGAACCGCAGTGTGGGAAGCCACGCTGGAAGGCATTCGCCGCGGTGAAGACGACCCCAGAGCTTTCCTTGAGTCCCTGAAAAACGAAATACGGGGTTTCATTGAACAACTGGACACTCCCAAAGGCCTGCCCCACGGCGAAGCCAGCATTCATTGCCCGAAATGCCGAACGCCGATGGTGCAACGTGAGGGTAAATTCGGGCCATTCTACGCCTGCACCCGTTACCCCAAATGCACGGGTACGCGCCCTATGGAAGACAGCCAACCTCAGGACGGCACCAGCCAGAAACCGGTGCCTTGCCCGCACTGTTTTTCGCCATTGGTACGCCGCCAAAGCAAAAAAGGCTGGTTCTGGGGCTGCAGTAATTTCCCTGCCTGCCGACAAACAGTTAATGACGACAATGGAAAGCCCGCTTTAGTGTTACGGAATAGTACATATCGTCACTGAAACACTGCATTTTTTCTGGGATAATTGTCGTTGCTGCAGAGTTCACCATTTCTTCATTCTGCAAAAAGTGACCCGCACCAAGTATCACCACAGAGGCCAAGCTCAATGCGCATTGCTCTGCTTGAAGATGAATTTGAACAAGCGCAAAACATTCAAGCAATACTGTCTGACAAAGGGCACGAATGCGATAGCTTTGCTACCGGTCAATCCTTCCTAAGCGCCGTATTACACCGCAGCTACGACCTGATCATTTTGGATTGGCAGATACCGGACATGACGGGCATCGACGTGTTGAAAAGTGTGCGCACCCACCTCGACTGGGCCATTCCGGCGATTTTCCTGACCCAGCACGATAGCGAAAGCGATATTGTTTGTGCGCTCGATGCCGGTGCAGACGATTTCTTGGCAAAGCCAGCACGCGCCGCAGAACTGATCGCTCGACTGAACGCTCTGGCTCGCCGCAGCAACCCCGAAAGCGAGAAAGAGTTGCTGGTTTTCGGCCCTTTTGAAGTCGATATGAATCAGCGCAGCATTCGACTGCACGGCGAACTCCTGAGCCTGACCGACAAAGATTTCGACCTGACACTGTTCCTTTTCCAAAATCAGGGCCGCCTGCTCACGCGAGACGTTCTTCTGGAACGTGTCTGGGGCGTGGCACGAGACATCAACACTCGCACCGTCGACACCCACATTAGCCGACTCCGCCGCCGGCTGGGGCTTAATCCGGACAATGGCTTTCGGATTAAAACCATCTATCAGCGGGGTTATCGCCTGGAAGCCGTTCAACCAACCGTAACAACGGCGCCTGCAAGTGACCTTACATCCCATGCCTGAGCAGATCAGACCTACTGTGCGCAACATCCCGATCTATTTGATCGCACTTGTGATGACCCTCGTGCCTGGCCTCGCCGCGGCCGGATGGTCAGTTGCTCAGGGTTCAGCGCCTGCGTCTTCCTATTCTGCCGAATCAACGCCGGAATGGATCTATACACTCCAAAAGAATGACTCGTTGGCCAGCATTTCCGAGTCGTTGCTGCAAAACGCCAACGACGGCCACCGGCTGCTTGCCCACAACGGATTGCCCAGCAACACGAGCCTCAAGGCGGGGCAATCACTCCGTATTCCGATTGCCTGGCTAAAACGTCAACCCGAGCGTGCCCGGGTATCGTCCGTCAGCGGCAACGTTCAGCACATCTCGGGGGCTGATGGTCGTAAGACCGCGTTGACCAAACAGTCTTTGATTCGAGTCGGTGACGAGCTTTTGTTGGGTGCAGGTTCTGCCACCCTCACTCTGGCCGACGGCTCTGAATTACGGGTTTCGCCTAACTCTCGGCTAATGTTCAACCGTCTGACCCAGTACGGCAAAACCGGCATGGTTGACACCCGGCTTCGGCTTCACAAAGGTGAAGTGCATTCCCGTGTGAAACCCCTTCGTGAAAGCGGCTCCCGGTTCGAGATCACAACGCCATCTGCAATAGCAGCCGTGCGTGGCACCTCGTTTACTCTGCAGGCCAATGCCAACGGCAGCAGCATCCAAGTGCAGCAGGGAGCTGTTGATTTTGGTCGCCCCGGCAAATCACAACGAATTCCCGCAGGTTATGGCGCAAGTGTTGCCACGACCGGCTCAGAACGTCTCCGTATCCGGCAGCTACCACCTGCCCCCGAGATCAACCCGGTTGAACAGGTGGTCAGCCAGTTACCGCTGGAGCTGTCATGGAAAACAACGCCCGCGTCCGCTCATCGAATAGACATCTTTGAAACGTCATCAGGTGGATGGGTACAAAGCCGTAGTGTCAGCAGCAGTCAATTCCCGATCGACCAACTCGACAACGGCCAATATGAAATCCATGTCGCCGCTCTTGATCGTCGGGGCATTGCCGGATTACCTTCGGTTATTCCTATCGAAGTGGAGCTGCAGGCCAAGACGCCTAACCTGCTCAGTCCTGCGCACGATACCAGTGTCGATGATGACATGCCGGAGTTTCGTTGGCAGCTGAACGGCTCAAACGAAGTGGCTCGTGTCGAGATTTCACAAGACGAAACGTTCGAGAACCTGGTTAGCACCAGTGAATGGGCTCCGGAAAGTCGAGCGCTTCCCTCGCGGGCTCTAAGCCCCGGCACCTATTTCTGGCGGGTAACAACCGAAGCGGGCGGAACATCATTCGCAGCCTCCGAGGCCCGAAAACTCACCGTGAACGGCAGCCTGCCACCGGTTCGGATTATCAACATCAACTATCTGGACAGTCAGGTCCGGGTATTTTGGGAGCAGGCAGATTCTGCCCAAAAATATCGATTGCAGCTTTCTGAAGAGCCAAGCTTCCAGAACATTATCAAAGAAGCCGACGTACCAGACACCGCAGCCTCTTTGCGCCTGATTCCCGGACGCCGGTATTTTGTACGCGTGAAAGCGGTCTCACAGGGGCCGATAGCCAGCCGCTGGGGCCCCGGCCGCGAGCTGTATCTCGACTAATCACCGAATGAACATGCAATAGCACGAGACCCATGACCAAGGACTGGCTTACCATAAAAAACGCGCCGTGGGCTTTGGGCCTTCTGTTGTTCCTGAGTTTGTTTCTATCTCAGGGCAGCGGGTTACCCGATCGTCTCGAGCAATGGCTTTACGATCTCACAATCAGCACATGGCCAGCACTGGTAAACGATCAGGTTGCAGTGCTCGCTATTGGGGAGTGGGCCAGCATCACCCTCAGCGTTCTGGTGCTGGTCGTTCTGGCTATTCTGCTCCCGCGGCTCACGCCCACTTATACGTTGATTGCCTGTGTGGCGATGTGTAGCTTCATGGTCGCAGGCTATCTCCTGCTGCTGTTTTATCTGCGTATTCAGCTACCCATTATCAACACCTTGCTGTTGATACTCGTTGCGGTCCCCATCGCGACCGGATACCGGCTTGCCATGACCAATCGCTTTTTGAACCAACAATTGGACGATATGGCGAGCACGCCTCACCTGTCACTGCCGCAACCGGCAAAACGGCAACCCGCTCAATTACTGGAACATTTCCAAGCGTTTCTTGAGCCCGAAGGTTGGTTGCTGTGCGAAAACGGTGAACTGCTTCAGATTCATGGCATGACCATGGCGCAAGCCCCCCATTTACCCGAAGCTGGCCAGTGGGTTCATCAGCTGAATCAAAGCTGGCTAAAGCTCGAACGGGGTAGCTCGACTTATGTGCTAGGACTGACCTTGAAAAACGATCTGAGCCGTGAGGTGACCCAACAATATTTACGCCGCCTCGAGCTGGAAACAGATACAACCGCCGCTACCGTCCAGTATTCCGCTCAGGCGTTCTCGCCTCGTTTGGAGAAAGTGCAACTGGCAAACAAACGGCTTGGCCAGATGCAGTCTTTTATTCAACACAGTTTCGAGCATATGCCAGACGGTATCATCGTGACCGATGAACTGGCCGTGATCCGGTTTGCCAACCGCCATATTGAAAATTGGTTTCGTGAACCGATGCCAAGCCTCAGCGGCATGCCTTTGATCAAATTGCTTCAGGGCCACGACCCGCAGGAAAATCCGCCTTGGCACGAAATCGTCTCGGAAACCCTGACACTGAGCGAAAGCCGGACGGTAAATCTAAAGGTGCACGGCAAAGACTTCATCCTGCATTTGGCGCCCGTAACTCTGCCGGGAGACGGGCAATCGGGCATCATTGCCAATCTCTCTGATATTTCCGAACTCCGGGAACAACAACGTCAGCATAGACAAGTAATCGATTTCATATCCCACGATGTGCGTTCGCCGTTAGTGTCTCAACTCGCGTTGATTGAACAGTTAAAGCGGGAACCGTCGAACATCAATGAATACCAGATTGAACAGCTGGGCAAACTGGCACGGCGTAGCTATTCACTGGCGGAAGAGTTTGTAAACCTCGCCCGCGCAGAACAACTGTCCGAAACCCGGTTTTACGATTGTGACCTGTTGGCGATTGTCGAAAATGCGCGGGACAGCGTCAGCGAACAAGCCTACGAGAAACGCATTCGCTTGGAATTGAATGACACCGAAGATCTTTGGTTACAGGGAAATGCAGAGTTGCTGGAGCGGGCCGTGATTAACCTGCTGACCAATGCCATTCAATACAGTGCACCGGATACGACGATTACCATCCAGGTGTACCAGGCGGGCCACATTGCCGGGCTTGCCATTGCAGACGAAGGCTCAGGGATTGATGAAAGCGAACTGCCCTATCTATTCGACCGCTACCACCGCCTGCGCCACAACGAAATTGCAGGCAACCATGGCACAGGGCTGGGCTTAGCGTTCGTGAAAACCGTCGTAGAAAAACATAAAGGAAAGATTTACGTGGATTCAAGGCTGGGTGAAGGCACCACCTTCACCCTTAAGCTTCCGATTGCCGACCCGATGGGGTAACGGGGCAACCCGAGCCTTACGACTGGATCGTTTTACTGACAGGTTCTGAAGGCTCGCTGATCAGGCCTTGCTTGTCCTGAACCTGAATCGTGAAATACCAAGTGCCGGTATCAAGATTCTCTACGGTATGAGACATCTCCGGGTATGATTCGGCCTCTTCCAGAACGACCTCTTCAGTGAGATCGTCAATACTCTGGCCGTAGCGGATCACGTATTTATCCAGCTCACCCATGGCAATACCTTCGCCATTCACCCGGGTAGACGGTGCCGACCAACTCAACACCGCCGAGCCCGACACTGACACTTCTGCAGAATCTGGCTCTGCCCCTGTTTCCGTCTCTGCATTTGCCGATTCATCCGAGCTCGAAGACGAGCCTTTACCCGTTTCGGTGGCCGATTCGCTATTGGACGCTGAGGCTGACTTATCGGACTCACCTGAACCACCGCCACCACAACCCGTTAACAACAATCCCAAAGCAAACGCGGCAATCCATACCTTTGACACATTAATGACGCGTTTCACCATTGTTTTGCACCAGCTTTCCGTCGATTTTGTAAAATTCTATAAAATCGACAGAACAGCTAATACATGGAAACGTCGGTCTTTTTGTTATTAATTCGTCAACTTTTCGCCCTATCGGTTACACAAACCGGCAATTCGTTCAGTTCAGTTTCAAACCCGGTGCTAATGTATCTGGCAGTAACAGATTAGCGGCCTCCATACCGGCGACGGGGTATGAACAATAGTCAGCTGCGTACCAAGCGCTTGCCCTATGATTTCCGCTGGCCCCCACGCCTCCAAAAGGAGCCGCACTTGAAGCACCGGTGAGCTGCTTATTCCAGTTCACAATACCGGCACGGATTCGCTGATAGAAATACTCAAAGCGCTCTTCGCTGTCGCTGAACAAGCCGGCCGACAACCCGAAACGGGTGTCGTTTGCTCTCTGTATAGCCTCATCGAAATCACCGTAACGGATGACTTGCAGTAACGGCCCGAAGACTTCTTCGTCTTCAATGTCTGCGACCGGGGTGACATCAATGAGCGCTGGCGACATCAAGCCGGTTCCAGCTTGAAGCTTTCGACCTTGAACCAAGGCCAAGGCCCCACGTTTCAGTAACTGCTCCTGAGCGGCCAAAACACCCTCCGCAGCCGCCTCAGAAATCACGCTTCCCATGAATGGAGCAGGGTCATCAAAGGCACCCCCTACCTGGATCGCTTCCACCGCTTTCGTCAGCGCATCCAAAAAGCCATCACCCCAAGCACCTTCCGGTACAAGCAGGCGCCTCGCACAAGTGCAGCGCTGCCCAGAAGTAATGTAAGCAGACTGAATGGTTTCATAGACGGCAGCCTGCACATCGGCCGGCTCATCCACAATAAGCGGATTGTTGCCCCCCATTTCCAGCGCCAGAATCTTCCCGGGGTTGCCGGCAAATTGCTTGTGCAGTATCTCTCCGGTGGCGGAACTGCCCGTGAAAAACAAACCGTCAATATCGCGATGGTTCGCCAGCGCGATACCGGTTTCTTTAGCACCTTGTACGAGGTTTAACACCCCTGATGGCAAGCCGGCTTCCAACCACAGCTCCACCATTTTCCCGGCTACGGCGGGAGTTAACTCACTAGGTTTGAACACAACGGTATTGCCGGCAATCAGCGCAGGCACTATGTGTCCATTCGGTAAATGGCCCGGGAAATTGTAGGGCCCAAACACGGCCACCACGCCATGGGGTTTGTGGCGCAACACCGCCCGCGCGCCCGCTACCTCACTGCTGCGCTGGCCCGTGCGTTCGCCATAGGCCTTTACGGAAATGTCAATTTTTCCGATCATTGCCCCGACTTCCGTTCGAGCCTCCCAAAGCGGTTTACCCGTTTCCGTGGCGATGCAGGTGGCAAACGCCTCTTTCTGGCCACCCAGCAATTCGGCAAATCTACGGGCAATGTTCACTCTCTGGTCAAACCCCAGCTTCACCCATTCGGCACTGGCTTTTCTTGCGGCCGCCACAGCCGCCGAAACCTGGGCGTCATCGGCCGCATTTCCCTGCCAAAACAGCTCACCGGTCGCTGGGTTCAGCGACGAAAACACCTCTCCCTGACCTTGAAACCATTCGCCGTCAATCATTACCGGAAGCGTCATTTGAAACTCCTTGCTATTATAAGGGAAAGGGATAGCAGGCCGTGCTGCGCATAAAGTAAGCGTAGCAGGCCATAGGCTCTAAAGCCTTGAGCAAATAGAAGGGGGTGCCGGTGAATCAGGCCTTTAGCGCCTGAATATCCACCGGCGGCACACCGAGATCTTGCCACTTCTCAGGGTGGCAAGTGAACAGGAGTATCTGGTGCCGTGTCGCTGCATCAAACAGAATGCGCTTCATGTCGTCCAACCGTTCTTCATCACTGTGGACCAATGTGTCATCCAGTATAACCAAAGTCGGGCGGCCCGCTTCTCGCAGCAAATCGGCGTAAGCCAAACGGCTAATTAAACCCATCTGCTCGCGCGCCCCAAAGCTTAACTCTGTGACTTGGCCAAGCTCAGCGCCTCGTGTAAACGTTCCGGGACGAAGATGCTCATCCACCTCCAGAGTAGCGTGGGGGAACAAGACCGACAAATAATGATCCAGATGCCTTTGAAGCGGCGCTTGCAGCCTCCGCGTCAAGGCTTGCCGCTTTTCAGTCAGCAGAGTCAAAAGAAGCTCCAGCGCTTGTGCACGGCGGTGCAGCTCTTGATAGCGGCGGTTGCAGCGCTCCAGTTCTGCCTCCTGCTCATTGAGCTGCTCGTCCAGACCTTCCGCTCCCCAAGCTTCTAACCGGACTTTGATATCCCTAAGCTCTCGCCCACGATCCTCTTGGGTTTGACGAAGGTTTCTGATGGTACTTTGATAACGTTCGATGTCCTGCTTTAAGAGATCCGGACGCGCTTCAAGGATTTCCCGGGAACGGGCTTCCAGTCTTTCTTCCAGCGCCTTGGTTTTCTGCTCTATCGCAACCAGTTCTTCCGCAATTTGTTTAAGCTGCTGCTGGCGCTCAGGACTTTGCTCTTGATCGACCAGCCGCTGCCACTCTGCTTTGGCTGTGTCTCTGGTCTGCTGAACGGCCATCAGTGCAGTCCGATGCTTTTGATCGTCCGATTCTGCAGCCGTTAATGCCGACGCAGTTTGCTCAAACGCGGCTTCGGCTGTGGCCAGATCAGGCACGTCAATAGATGTGTCCGAATTCGGGGTCGTGGCCAGCTTTTCCGTAGCGTTTTCCAGCTCCCGCTTTGCTTCACGCTGCTCTACAACCAAAGGGTCAATACCCGCAGGAGCAACCGATTTTAATAACTCTTGTGCGTGCTGCTGCGCTCGCTCGGCCTTTTCAAAATCAGATAACCGATTCTCGGCTGATGTCACAGAATCCACACCCAGCGAGGCTCTTAGCTCGGACACCGTTTGCTGTAAGGTCGCGAGTTTACGTCGGGTACTGGCCAACGATTCACCGCCCGGAGTAATGCCAAGTGTACCGACTCCCGGGATCACCACCCTGGACTCGTCCAACAACTGCTGCTCACCTCGATTTTGTAGGGCGTCGTCGTTAAGAGTGATAGAGCGTTCTGGCTCCAAGTTCCAACTAAATCGTGTGGCTATGGCGCTTGAGCGGATCGTCGCTTCATTCAATTGATGCTCCGCGACTTTCAGGCGTTTCACCTCTGCCGCATCGATCCGGTTCTCACGAGCCTGCTGACGCGCGTTCTCAACCTGCTGCTGATATTCCCCGGCCTTGGCAAGGTTCTGACTCAGCTGTTGGGCACGCTGTTCCAAACGCTTTACGTCCTGCTCCAATCGAGATCGGGCCTCCCGCAACCTCGCTTGTTTCATCCGCTGCTCAGCCGATTCGTAAGCCTCTCTGGCCGCTCGTAAGCGTTCCGTCGTAGCTGGCGATTGCAATTCCAACCGCTGGAGATCAGCCTCTGCTTTGTCCAGATCCAGTTTTCGGGCCGCCAGTTGCCGACTAAGGTTTTCCTGATATTCTTTGTTTTGCTCAAGCAAGCGCCGACTCTGTTGCAGCTGATCGAGCGTCGCTTTCTCTTGGGCCTGCACCTGCTCTAACTGCAGGACTTGCTGAAATCGCGCTTGGGCTTCGTCCAGCAGCCGCTGCGCGTCTTCCCAGGGGCGCTCGACTTCTGTGCGTTCATACTCCCGTGTCAGCTTGCCTAAACGGTCTACCTGCTCCTGATACCTCAGGATGCGCTCCTTCAGTTCACCAATCGTTTGCTCAAAGGCCAGACGGTCCTTGTCCAGTTGCAAGTATTCACCGCGCGGCTTTCCAGTACCGGTCAGAATGTGATTTCGCTGGGCACGAACGGCTTCGATAACCTCATCACCTCCCGAGCTGGCCACCTCGCCCACGAGCGAGTTCAGGGCTGATTTCAGGTGATCCCCGGCATGTTCGACGGATTGTTCCAGATCCTGCCCTGTTCCCTGTTCAACCCAGAGCAAACCCGGAATACCCCAGTGCTCGGCTTTACTGGCACCACGCTTGGGATATTGATAACCCAGCAATTCAGCCAGCTTTTCTTCCGCCTCGTCTTCACTGAAGCTGCTAGTACCGATGGTGAGGTCACACCGTTTGCGCTGCAGGAAGCTTTTGGTCAGCCGCCAGAGCTCGCCTTGGTTTTCAAACTCCAGCGCCACGGTCGGCGCGGCGGCAGAATCTCCCCACGGGCGCAGATCATCCACCGCGGTTGAGCGATAACGTTCAAAAAAAGCGGCACGGATTGCCCTGACTAGGGTACTTTTGCCAGACTCATTCGGGCCGTGTATCAGGTTTAAACCCGGCTGCAGGTTGCCTAGAACAAAAGGGTTCCGGAACTGGCGCAGCTGCTCGATGCGCAGGCTCTGAAGTATCATTGGCCACCCTCCTGCGCTCGTCCTTTGAGCAAGCTCGCGAGAATCGCCAAGGCATCCCGTGCTTCCTCACTCTGTTGCTCCTGTTGGCGCTGGCGAAGCTCACCGATCACTTCACCGACGTAACCATCCGCATGCAATTCGGAGAGATCATCTTCTGTGGGCTCAAGCTGAAGCTTACTGCGGTCGCATTGAATGCTGCGGAATCGAGCCTCTGCAACTGACAGGGCTTCTAATAGCCGTTCTTCACCGGCTAAGGTGACTGCACCTTCAAGACGAAGGTCCACTACCGAGGCATCCGGCAAGGCTTCCAGCCGGTCAAGAAGTTCTTCAAGGTCAGACTTCACCGCCAACGTTTCCCGCCATTGATGCCATTGGTAACGGCCGGTAACGACCTGGGTTACGGAAGGAGTGGCGCCGGGGCCTGTAATCTCGACGATGAGCGCATTGCCCGCATCGTTATTACGAAACCGTTCGGCTTCATGAGTACCACTGTACCAAGTACGCTCGTTGACTTGTTTGGTGCCGTGCCAGTCCCCTAGCGCGAGATAGTCCAAGCGGCTGACTTCCGCACGATCAAGTGCAATCGGATTCGTAGCATCAATATCATCGGACAACAGCCCTTGAACACTGCCATGGGCCAGCCCGATTCGAAGCAGGTCATCCGGGGTTTCGTAATGCGAGAAGGGTTCAGTCAGGTCGCCGTAGGTATGGCGTTGCGTCAAGGGCGCGCAAAGTACTGCCAGCCCCTGAGCCTCGAGGGGAACAACACCGGGTTGCAGCGCCAGATGCACGTTATCTGGCACGGCACCCAATCGCAGCGCCCGGGTCCACACACTTTCCGCCAGTGCGGCATCGTGGTTACCGGGTAGCATCACCCAAGGGCCTTCAAAGCCTTTGGTGGCGTTAAACACACGGCGAATGGTGCGGTCCGAAACGGTTTGGGCATCGAACACATCTCCGGCGACCAACACTGCATCGCACTGATGCTCGTTGGCCAACTCGGCCAGCTTTTCAATGCCCGCGAAGCGGGCTTCTACCAACGCTGCGCCGTCTTCGATGTCAAACCGGCTGTAGGAACGCCCCATTTGCCAGTCCGCTGTGTGCAAAAATCTCGGCATACCACCTTCCTTAGAGAAATCCGACAATCTATGCGTTTCAGGCTCCAAGCCCTGTGATCACAGCCTCGCAAACCTGATCCTGATTCATACCTTCGCCCTGAATCGTCAAATCGGCATACTGTGTGTACAGCGCAAAACGCTCATCGAACAGGTCCGACAACGATTGATCAGGGCGCCGGGAAATCCCCCGAAGGCTGTAGTCTCCAATGCGCTCGATAACGCATTGGAGAGGGATATCCAGAAACACCACCGTACCATTGGTTTTAAGGTGTTTCATGGCTTCTGCACTATAAACCGCGCTGCCGCCGGTGCTGATGACCTGCCCCTGCACGTCGAGCCCGAGCAGCACTTGCTCCTCAATCTGGCGCAGTGCCACGTAGCCATCCTGATCGACAATGTCCTGCAGTGTACGCTCCGCTTCTTGCTGAATCAGCAGATCGGTATCCACAAACCCGAGCCCAAGGCGCTTGGCAACTAATACGCCCACCGTGCTCTTGCCGCTGCCGGGCATTCCGATAAACACAAGATTTCGAGTATCCGCCACCATCACTTACCTTTTGCTTCAGCGGCACGGCTGGCAGTTGCGGTAAACAATACGTCTGTTGATGAGTTCAATGCGGTTTCCGTGGAGTCTTGCACCACGCTGATCACAAAGCCAATCGCCACTGCTTGCATGGCCACTTCGGTTGGAATTCCGAACAGGCTGGTCGCCAGTGGGATCAACAGCAACGAACCACCGGCCACACCCGATACGCCACAAGCAGCCAGCGCAGAGACCACACACAGCAGCAACGCTGTCGGGAAATCCACCGGAATGCCCAGAGTGTTTACCACCGCCAAGGTGATCACCGAGATTGTAATCGCAGCACCCGCCATGTTGATGGTTGCACCCAGCGGTATTGAAATCGCGTAGGTGTCTGCGTCCAGCTTCAGGCGCTCACTAAGTTCAAGGTTAACCGGAATATTCGCAGCAGAGCTACGGGTGAAGAACGCGGTGATGGCGCTGCCGCGCAGGCAAGCGAAAACCAACGGATACGGGTTCTGCCGCAATTTGAAAAATACGATCAACGGGTTGGTCACCAGCGCCACAAACAACATGCAGCCAACGATGACCGAAAGCAGCTGACCAAAACCCAACAACGCACCAATGCCGGCGGTGGCCAAAGTATTCGCCACAAGACCAAAAATACCCAGCGGCGCCAGGCTAATAATCATGCGTACAACACCGGAGACGGCGTCGGACATATCCGTAAGGACATTCCGGGTCGCCTCACTGGAGTGGCGTAACATTAACCCCAGAGCAATGGCCCAAGCGAGAATGGCAATAAAATTAGCATCCATCAGAGCGGTTACCGGGTTGGTAACGGCACTCAAAACCAGATTATGTAGAATCTCGATAATACTACCTGGCGGATTACCGCTGACTTCCGGAATATCCAGAACCAGTTCCGTCGGGAAAGCAAAACTGGCCGCTACAGCCACCAGCGCTGCGACCAAAGTGCCTACTCCGTATAACACGATCACATCCCGAATGTTCGTGGGCTGACCTTTCTGGTGACCTGAAATTGCGGTCATCACCAGCACGAACACCAAAATCGGTGCAACTGCCTTCAAAGCTTTAATGAATAACTGGCCTAGCAATGAGAAAGACTGGGCCATTTCTGGCAGGAAAATCGCGAGAATAACACCAGCAACAATGCCGATGGCGATCTGAGTAATCAGACCCAGCTGGAGAAGCGGGCGAAACATACTGGAAAGCTGAGCGGACATAACAAGCTCCTGTTGAGTGTTCGAATACGGGCGCACTCCCCGGCACTCATGCGCCACCGGAACAACTGTCACCCAGAAAACAAAAAGGCAGATCAGCCTGTTACTGATCTGCCCTTTTATGTGATCGCGGGCGTATCGCTTCTTTTAGAGTAAGAACGCGTACCCACGTCTGCTCCGCCTCGCGGCGAAACTTTTCTGTATATCCATATAATGCGCGAATTATTCCAGACCTGACCGCCAGAGGCAACGACCCTTGTTTGCACAAACGTTAGCGGACTACCTTACTCGACTGTTTTTCAAAGGTCTCTCGCTGGGCAATTTCTTCAGCAATTAATCCGTCTCTCTTGGCCTTCAAGTATCTCAGGTAAGCGGGTATATAGGTTTTACCCATGTACTTGTCGAGATAGGGCAAAAATCCGGCGTAATTGCCTTTAAATTTGGCGTGATGAAAATCGTGGTACACCGGGCCTTCGTAGACAGGCAGAAAATGCACCGGATTCCACGGAATATCGTAACCAATATGGCCATCCGCGCCTTCAATTTGCCGAATAATCACCCACAGCCAGATCACATAAATATGTGCGCCCACCAGAATCGGGCCAATAAGCGTCACCATCGCCGTCAGCGAAAATTCCAGCCAATGCATGTAATTGCCATTGATACCGCAGGTATTCCGAACCCGGTGATGGACGCTATGAACGTGACGGAGCAACCACTTGTTCTCATGCATGTAGCGGTGCATCCAGTAATACAAAAAGTCATCCAACAGCACGAAGAACACTAACTGCGCGACAATAACGTACCACGCAGGTAATTCATTGTTATGAACACCGGTGAGTTTCAGTAACGGCCAGGTCAGCACCAAAAATGCAGCAACAATGAGGTTGTTGATCAGAATGCGCCCGATGGAAGGCAGGAAATATTTCTTAACTTCGAAGGGCTTTTGCTGAATTTTATATTTGCGCAGAGATGCTGGATCTATCCACGCGACGATTGTCCATGGCAATGCAACGGTCAAGAACGCCACCATGCTGATCGCCAGCGTTGCCATGGGAAACTGCCAGAACCAGGGGTCGTTATAAAACTCGCCCCACAAACTGAATATGTCCATATATCTTCTACCCCGCTCGCACCACGCAAGGCCCTTTTATCATTGTTTTAATATGGTTTTCCGATAAGCACCGACTTACGTCTTTATCGCAATTGACCATAGCACTTATTGTGCTTTTGGGGGCGTCCAAACTGGGACATCTTCCGGTTTAGGCTCTTCCCATTCGCGATCCATCGCATTGTTCAATGCCCCTTCCAGCTTCATAAACAACTCGCCATACCGTGGACTGAAGTGAATGCCCTCTTCAATCTCTTTCCAGGCCTCGAACAATTCGTCTTCATGGGCGCGTTCGTTATCCACGAAGGTCCATGTCATCTGCCTTGCCCGCAGAGGATGCACGCCCATGGCGGTAAGCGCATGGCTACCGAGCTCGAGCGCCGAATAATAGGTTTCGCTAACAACATCATCTGCACCGGCCGCCCGCAGCTGATAGCCATGGCCGCGATCGAATGCCCGGGCCAACACCCAGACACTGGGGAAGAACTTCTTCACATGCTCCACCATCGTGACGGTACGCTCACGATCATCAATCGCTACCACCAGCAAGCGCGCTTTCGCGATGCCGGATTTTTCCAACAAATCGGGGCGGCTGGCATCTCCAAAGAAGCTCTTGATATTGATCTGACGAACGTTTTCAATCTGTTCCAGCTCGTGATCAAGCACTACGATGGGCACATTGTTGGCCCGCAGCAACCGGCACACGATCTGGCCAAAACGCCCCACTCCGGCCACGATAACCGGAGCTTCTTCATCAATCGTATCGGCTTCGGGCTCATCGCTTTGAGAGCGCCGGTAACGAGGCAATACCATGTAGTCGTATGCGATAAATAATAGCGGAGTAAGGAACATGGACAGCGCAACGACGAGAGACAAAATCTGGGAAATATCCTGAGGGATCACGCTGTTTTGCACGCTGTAGGTAAGCAGTACGAAACCAAATTCACCTGCTTGGGCCAAACCCAGAGTGAACAGCCAGCCGTTACTGCTGCGGATGCCGAACAACTGCGCAAGCGCCAATAGCACTAACGCCTTGCCGACGATCACCGCTAATCCAAGCGACAACACCGTACCCCATTCAGCGGCCAATACGTCGAAATTGATGCCGGCGCCAACGGTGATGAAGAACAACCCCAGTAACAGCCCTTTGAACGGCTCAATGTTTGCCTCCAGCTCATGCCGGAACTCGCTGTTCGCCAACACCACACCGGCAAGAAAAGCCCCTAAGGCAGGCGACAAGTTCACCAAGCTCATTAAAGCGGCAATGCCAATAACCAACATCAATGCGGTTGCCGTGAATACTTCGCGCAGCCCGGACTGAACCACGTATCGAAACAGTGGTCTGCTCAGGTAATAGCCCCCTACGATAACAGCGCCGACGGCCCCCACCACAACCAAGGCGTGTGCCCAACCCGGCAGATGCTCAACCAGGCTCAGGCCCGATTCTGCATGGGATGAAGAATCCCCCCCACCCATGAGGCTCGGTAACGCTAGCAGGGGAATCAATGCCAGCATCGGAATAACGGCTATATCCTGAAACAGCAGAACCGAAAACGTGTTGCGACCGCCCTCTGTTTTCGACAACCCTTTTTCATCCAGGGTTTGCAGCACAATTGCAGTCGATGACAGCGCGAAAATGAGGCCAATGGTTAAGGCCGTTTGCCAGACAACCCCCAACCACCAAGCTATTGCCATGCCGGCCATAGCCGTTAACAATACCTGCAAACCACCCAGCCCCAGCAAACGCACTTTCATTGCCCAGAGTGCTTTAGGGTCAATTTCCATCCCGATCAGAAACAGCATCATCACCACGCCGAACTCAGCGAAATGCTGAATGGTGGTCGTTTCCTGCCCTACAAGCCCCAACACGGGACCGATCACCACACCGGCCACCAGGTAACCAAGCACTGAACCCAGTCCTAGCCGCTTTGCGAAGGGCACGGCAATCACTGCCGCCAAGAGATAGATAAACGCCTGAATGAAATAAGAGGTCATTGGTTAACAGTCACCAAGTTATGGTTTTAATAAACGACTAAAACGTCCCATAGTCATAAAATCTAGCATATTCCCCCACATAAAAACTCAATAAACCAGAGCCTTAGAGGCCTCTTTTTGGTTCAACTCCCGATGCTCTGCATTGAAAATATCGCTTTCAGCTTCAACGTACTCATCGCTTTCATAGAAATGAATAGGATTTCAGTCATTCACAATATATACTTCAACAATACACATATGTAAGATTCCGCGAACGGGTCCAGCTGCTCATGACAGCCAACGATAACGCGCCGCTCACCACAACATCCGATCACTTATTGCCTTTTATCGAATCGTTGCCAGATGCAGTGGTTATTGTTGATCAGAACCATAAAATCATGCTTGCGAATGCACTCGCAGGCCGCATGTTTGGCTTTGCTGTTGATGACCTTAAAGGGTCTGATTTAAGCACGATCATTCCGATGCCCCTTCGGAATGCCCACCGCAAGCATGTTAACGGTTACTTCGAAAAACCGGTTCTACGCCCTATGGGCGAAGAAAAACGTTTTTCCGGCGTTCGGTCCAACGGTCAAGAAGTTCCAGTTGATATCATGATCAACATCATTGTTCTGGACGGGGCAAAAGTTGCGATGGCACTGGTCAGAGACGTCACCTACCAGCGGGAGCTGGAAGCGCGGCTGACGTTAGAGTCTTTAACCGACGAAATGACCGGTTTCTATAATCGAAAACACTTCAAAACCCAGCTGAACGCTCAGCTTTCGGGCTACGTTCGCTGGGGGCTGCCCACATCGGTCATCATGTTCGATTTTGACCACTTCAAAAAAATTAACGATCAATATGGCCATGCAGCGGGCGATTTAGTGCTCACCACCATCGCGAAAATGGTTCGGCAGGAGCTCCGGCCTCTCGATGTAGGCTGCCGCATTGGTGGAGAAGAGTTTGCAATAATTCTGCCAAACGCGAATCTGGAAGATGCTGAAACGCTGGCTGAGCGCATACGCAAATTGATAGAACAAAAAGAATTCAAACTCGATGAGGTTAGTTTCCGGGCCACCGCTACTATGGGAGTAGCAACGTTTCTGCCGACCGACACCTCATACGATTCGTTGATGAGGAGAGCCGATAACGTTCTGTATGTGGGCAAAGCCGCAGGACGTAACCGTACAGTTACGCAAAACGCTCTGCAGTCCACCGACTTTACCGGCTAACCCTCATCAATATTTAAATAAGCTATGGGCAAGCTCCACTTTTACCCGCCACTTCAACCACCCCACTGACACCTTCCCAGGCACCACCTGGCTTCGCCACCCCTTTGGTTCTCAAACGATAAGTACCGGGTTCCAGATTACGTGGCAAGTGCCAGTGCACCGACGCTTCCGATGCGCCGGTATAAGGCAGTTCCATAGTGAACGCAGGCAAGAACCGCGGGTGCCAGGTATACAACAGGTTTGGCGAACGATCTGTCGCTACGACTTGCCAATTGCCATCCTCATTGAGTCGTTCGGCATAGGCATAACTGTCGTTCAGCATCAGATCGTTACGTGGATGACTGGCCTGAAACCGGGCGTAGATTTCATCGCCAGGCGCCGCCACGGCCGGCACATCCTCAAGCACCGTTCCGAAAGCCTGTTCGCCGGGGCTATCACTCGGAATATAGGGAAGCCTACGCAATACAGGTTTCACCTGCGGCAGATCTGGCCTAACAGGCAAAACGGTGCCCTGGACTATGGACTCCGCAAGTTTTCTGAGTTCTTGGCTAACGGCCGCCAGGCTCCATGGGCCAAACGCCGTTGACGCGCCCTCATACTGCTGACTGGCGTACTCTTCTCGTGTGGTCAGGTAATGGATATAGCCATTCACAAGACCCGCAATGACCACCGTATCAACACCCACCGGCGCCAGCTCTTCCAGCACCATATCCCGTAAACGCCGGGCAGCCATAGTGGTGACTTCCCAAGGCAAACCCACCAATGCCAAGTTACCAAGCTGAAATATCTGCAAGGGATGCACCGCTGGTTCAAAATTTGACGTCAAACCTAGCAACCCCGTTACCTTGTTCGGTAACCCTCCGGCAATTTCGCCCAGATTCGTTGGAAGCAAGATAGGCTTTTCAGCATGACAGCCCAGCCCTAACAACGGCAGATGCTGCACGTTGCACAACAGAAGGTCACTGACCACCTGTAACGGCATAGCCATGTCGGTCAAACCCGCAAAGTCGGCGGCGGCGCTTTTAAGCAGATCCGGCGAAGTAGTGCAGGTAAGACCTTCCTGACTGATCGGCCCGGGCCCATCTTCCGCGCCGGCCGGAAAGGAAACCCCAAGCGCTGCATTACAGGTTTGTTTACTGGCCACATCCAGTTCCGGCGGATGCTCTAGCCGGGAAAGGATCTTCGGGTCTGTGACGGAGACTTTGTTCATCTGCACGTGCAGCAGCCGATAATCCACACCACCGGTTAATGGCTGGCCCTCTTGCCAAAGCTCCAGCGCCCGAGCCAGTTGCTTAGTGCCGGAGATAGCATTGGAATCCATCGGCGTTTCGCCGCCACCTCGGCGAGGGTCCGGATGCGGAAACTCATTGATGAAAATATTCGGGGAAGCATCACCCTCATCCGCTTGAGCAAACGCCGCTACGAAGCTGTCTTTACCCGGGTCTGCCCGATATTCCGTTGCCATGATTTCCTCGAAACCCAGCGAGGCAAAACCTTTGACATCGGAGCTGACGTAAGGAACTTCCGGCCCCATCACCGTCGGATGCACACCAAACCAGTTAATCACACCAACCGGGCTGCCACTCTTACGGCGCAGATTGAGTTGCACCATGGTTTTGGCAACATCCACTTCCTCGCCACGGACATTCACGTACTGCTGGCGTTCCTGCTCCGGGTTCATCGCGTAAGCCGGGCGCGAACGGTTGATGTTGGTGTTCAACAACTCGCCTACGGCCATTTCGATCGGTGCCGTCTGGTCATTGGCTTCGATATTTCGATGCGCTCGATCGATGGCATCCACAATGCCATTGACAATGGTTTTATAGACCAGAGAATCGAACCCTAAGTGCAACGCGTTACCGGCTTCGTGGTGCGCATACCCGGCGGGGCCGTTGTGGGTATGCGTGGCGGACAGCATGAGGTTCTCAGCCGTGTATTTGGCGGCCAGCTCAGAATCTTTTGTCAAAGCTTCAAGTACACCATTACGAATAGAGCCCCACATTAAGCCGATGTCGGCCGACACAAACATCACTCGTTTGCCATTACAGGGCGACTCTATGGCGAACGCCCGGGCATATTGGCGCTGATGCAAACCATGCATCACCTGCCCGGTATCTTCCCAGCCCGCGCCGCTTTTCAGAGCAACGGGGCCGGTAATGTCTGACAACCCACTGCCAAACCGGAATTCCTGATTGGTGGCGCACGCCCCGATGGCGTCTTGGGCCATAACCTGCGCGGCCGTGGCTTCAGAATTCGTCACCGAAGGCGCATCCATGCCCTTGCCGATGTCTCGCAACGGGCTGTCGATCACACACTGTGCCAGTTCAGGTTTTGCGAAAAATGCCTCGCTTGGCCCAACATCAACCGATGATTCTGGCTCAGTCGGAGTCGTCGCTGGAGAGGCGTCTTCGGAGCTGCTTTGATCGCCCCCGCAAGCCATTAAAGCCACACTGACAAGGGCCACACCCAAGTAACGAGATGCGTAACGGACTTTATAGTTGTTCATGGAACTTCCTGTAAATTGTTACCAGTGCTTCGAGGTTCAGAACGGTGTGGTCCAGCCATCAGGCACACTACCTTCACGGATACGCTGCGGATGGTCACCAACATCGACTCGAACCACTTCCTCGGCTCGCTCAATGTTGATCACCGACATCTGATCGGTGCCACTCCAGGACACAAAGCAGTTCTCGCCCGACGCGTCGCGGGTGATCCAGTAAGGCTTCTCACCCAGGCCTTCCAACAATTCATATTCAAAGGTTTCGCGATCAACGATGGCCACGTAGTCACTCATGGTGCCGGCAACGCACAGTTTTTCGTCGCCACCGCCCATGGAGATGCCGTGATGTGCGGAGTCATTTACGTAAAGCTCGACCGGTAAGTTGGGAACCCGGTTGGGAAGGTGCGCGACTCGGGTAATTTTGTCGTTTTCCATATCGTATTCGACAAATCCATGAAAGAACGAAAGCTGGAAATAGAAGAACTTTTCATCCTCGGTGTGCGCCATGGGGCGAATGGCCGGACTCATGTCGGGGTAGCCCGCATCCGCCAGTTTCTCACTGATATCGAAGCTTTTAATATCTTCCCAAGTCTCCGTATCCACTACTTTAAAGATGCGCTCGCCTTTTATGTTCTTAAGTGCCCCGCGGTCGGCCGCGGTGAACACATGCCCGATACTGGCGTGGTAAATCTTCTTGCCGTCCTTCGAGTACACGTTTTCATGAGGGGAGTTACCGGTTGGAAAACGGGCTTTTTCTTCGCCGGTCCACACATCCAGAATGTGCACAACCTTGCCCGTTGAAGCAGAGACAGCCACCTCTGTGCCATCCGGAGACAACGCCATGTGGTCAGAGCGAATACCGTCAACCTCAAACCGCCAGACGATGTCGTTTGAGGCAATATCAATGGCGACCACATCCGCAAAGCTCGGCCTGGAAACAATCAACAACTCCCCGTTGCGGGTGCTGTACATGTCATCGACGTATTGGTTATGCCCCTCCCCGATCAACAGTGCGATGCCATGAAAAGCAGCCAGCTTGATCGGGTTAAGCCAAATTTCCCGCATCCGCTCGTCTTTGTCCGGAATGCCGTTGATGCGGCCGATCTTTACGTAGCTTTCGCCGTCAATGACATCGATAACTCCGTCCCAGTTGCTGCCAACGAATACCACAGGGTTGGCGCCATCCTCGACGGGAACAGTCACTGAAGGTTCACTCTCGGGCTCGGTTTGTACCGTGGAACTCTGGGGCTCTGCGGAGCCATTACTTTCACCCGCACTGTCGTTTTCACCCATGCAGCCGGCGAGTATCAGTGCCATGAAAAGCGGTGTTAGAGGGGCAGTTAAGCGCATTGTAAGGGCTCCGTGTTTTTTATCTTTTGTTGTTTTATGCCGACACGACAGAAAACGTGATAGTCCGTCGCATTGCATTATGAGTACGTCGTCACATTTTCGCCTATGGCAGAAATGACGCGGCCACCGGCAGAAACGTCAATTCGGCCAACGAACGGCATTTAGACGCACTCCAAGGCCTTGAAAGCACACCCCAAACGTTTCAAACCGGAACTGCTATTCTTTCCAAGATGTACCCATCTTTTCGTTTCCGGAGACGACTATGGACGAGAGCGAAATTTCTCTGCTGGATATGACCATTCGCCTGCTTTCGGCCGCAGGGCTTGCATTCTTACTTGGCCTTGAACGAGAACTGCGAGGCAAGCCTGCAGGGCTGCGATCTCACATGCTGGTGTCTTTAGGGGCTTCTGCTTTCATCATGATGGGAATGCACATTCTGCTAGCAACCGCGGAAGGCGACCCTTCCGCCCGGATAGACCCCACTCGCATCGTAGAAGGGGTGGTGGGCGGCATTGGCTTTTTGGGGGCTGGCTGCATCATACAAAGCCGCGGCAATGTTCAGGGCATCACCACAGGCGCCTCCATCTGGATTGCAGGGGCCATTGGGGTGGCATGCGGGCTAGGCACCATAGTACTGGCAGCCTTGCTGACAGGCTTTGCTCTGGTTACGGTGGTTGTTTTGGGCCGTTTTGAACGTGAAGTTATCGAGGACTGAGCGCCCCCACATTCGCTTTGCCAGAACGAGGATGCCGCATGACCAGCAAGAAGTCCGCACCGATCATCGTATTCGATGTTAATGAAACCCTTCTCGACATTACCACCCTCGAACCCTTGTTTGAGCGCATGTTTGGGGACTCAGGCATTCTCCGGGAGTGGTTCGCACAGCTGGTGCTCTACTCCCAAACGATGACGTTGTCCGGCATTTATACACCCTTCAACAAACTGGGCGCAGCGGCTCTGCAAATGACCGCCTCGATTCACCAAAAAACGTGCAGCAGTAATGATGTTGAAGAATTAGGGGCACGAATGCGCAACATGCCAGCCCACCCGGATGTCGTCCCTGCTCTCACCCGCTTGAAAGATGCCGGGTTCCGGCTGGTCACGCTGACCAACTCCCCCGGCTCTGCTGCACCAACCCCGCTGGATGAAGCCGGATTAAGCCAGTTCTTTGAACGTACTTTCAGCGTTGAAGCAACGAGCAAGTTCAAGCCCGCCCCGGAAACCTATCAACACGTAGCACAAGAACTCTCGGTTCAGACGTCAGATCTGTGCCTGGTCGCCTGCCACCTTTGGGACACCATAGGTGCACAGGCGGCTGGCTGCCAAGGCGCTTTTCTCACTCGTCCTCACAATGCATTTTTACCCGCGCCCGGCGTTCCGCATCCTGACTTTATGGCATCAGACCTAACTGAATTGGCTGATCAAATCATTAACAACGCACTCTAAAGGCCTGTTGCCCTATAGCAAAAAAGCCGCACGGAGTTCATGCGGCTTTTCAGTTCGTTTGCGGGTTCGGTGTAAAGGTCAGCCAGCGGCTAACACGCCACCAACCACTGCGACCACCCCACCCAAGGCCCGGGTTACCCGGTTATCGGCGCGGAGCATCAACTCACCCAGACGGCGACCAACGAAGGTGATCGCCAAAGTGGCAACCACGAAACCGGCCATGTAAGAGAACAAACTGGCACCGGCAGTCATTTCAGCACCGTGAGCATATCCGTGAGTGATCATAAACAGAGTCACCAGCGTGCCACCAACAACGGTAGGCAGTTTCGCCATGGTTGCAATCAGCACGCCCGCCAGCAGAACCGACATCGCGATACCAGTTTCCACACCGGCCAGGCTCAACCCGCCCCAAGCCAGAGCTGCGCCGAGGACCATGCCACCGACAACAAACAGGGGCGCGCCGTTTTTCATCGCCGTGTTCTGACGAATGCTCCAGAAGCCAATAGCGGCCATAGCCAGCAAGTGATCAATGCCTAACATAGGGTGCAGCAATCCACTGAGGAAATCACTGTGGGTGTGCACACCGTGGCCGGGGTGTGCTGCAGCTACTGTAGCGGTCAACATCAGGCCAACGGTCATCAGCAACTTAGTCATTCTGTTCATGGTGTTCTCCATCTTTTCTTAGTATTTATCTCGGTTTGAATTAATGCGGTTTTCTTAACTCTTGGCGTTTGCTTAGGCACTGGCACTCAGTTTTTCAGGCCGACGCTCGGGCAGCATCCCCTGCTTCAAAATGAAGCTGATGATCTCCTCCAGGCCAACACCGTCGTATAGATTTGCGAACACGAACGGCCGCTCGCCACGCATTTTCTTGGAGTCGCGCTCCATCACATCCAGCGAAGCATGCACATATTCGGCAATGTCGATCTTGTTAATGATCAGCAGGTCCGACTTAGTGATACCGGGCCCGCCCTTACGGGGAATTTTGTCGCCCGCTGAAACGTCAATAACGTACAGGGTCAGATCCGAAAGCTCCGGGCTAAAGGTGGCCGAGAGGTTGTCACCACCAGATTCCACCAACACCAGCTCTAGGCCAGGGTGACGGGCTTGTAGGTCATCAATCGCCGCCAGGTTCATGGACGCGTCTTCGCGGATGGCCGTGTGCGGGCAACCCCCGGTTTCCACACCAAGAATGCGATCTGCCGGCAGCGCTTCGTGCTTCAACAGGAAGTCCGCATCTTCGCGAGTGTATATGTCGTTGGTGACCACAGCGATGTTGTAATGGTCTTTCAGCGCCTTGCATAGCTGGCGCAACAAGGCGGTTTTTCCTGAACCCACAGGACCACCAACCCCTACACGTAAACAATGAGTCATTGCAAAGTTCCTTCTGTTAATTCGAAGCCTCTTAGCTTCGGAACAATCTTGAATATTGGGTTTCGTGCTGAGCACTTCCCAGCGCCAACCCGGGCAAAATCGGCCCCAATTCCTGGTCGCTTCGCGCCAGTGCGGTTTCAACTGCCGCCACCAGTTTGGGGCGCAGCTGCTCATTCAGGCGCTGCGCGGCAGTGTGCCCCAGCGGCATGGCCTTACAGGCCACTGCCAACTGGTTTTCCAGCCAACCCCAGGCAAAGCCGAGCAAGGCTTGACGCACCGGCACCTGTCGCTGATGTGCCGCCCAGGCAAACACGGTGACGTAACCCGGCTCAGCCGGTAGCTGGGCATCCCCTTCTTCGGGACTTGGCTGCAGCGCCAGACTTGTGAGCAGGCGTTTCAACGCCAACCCAAGCCGAATGTCCTCATCGCTGAGCTCGGCGGTTTCACGATTGGCGTGAAGCCAATCGTTCCAGAAAGCCAAACCTTCGCTATCGGCGCTGGCCCAGCACTGCTGCAAGCGCGCTAACACTGGCAACTCGCAGCGACTCAAACCATCGTCGAGAACACCTTCCAGCCATTCACCCAATTCTTTTTCATTGCGAACCCAGCCCAGCTCAAAGGCACTTTCGAGGCCCTGTGACCAAGCAAAAGCACCAATGGGCAGCGCCGGGCTGATCAACTGCATCAATCCCAACAACGCCAAGTCACTGGCCTCGGCGTGTTGGCGGTCAGTGCGCATGGCTATGGCCATCTGAGTGACTGTGCCCATGGTCATGGTCATGGGAATGAGCATGACTGTGCGCATGTTCCCGCCCGGCGTGCGCATAGGCGCCCGACTCTGGGTCAAACGGTGCCTCGTGGTGGCTAAGGCTGGCACCCAATAATTCAGCCAGCTCTTCCAACACATGATCCGGCGGGAAGCGCACCCAATGCCGGCCATCGTCGTCAGCGCCAATGGCTAGCGACACATGGCGGTTTCCCAGGTGGTAACACAATCGGGCCAAGGGCAGGCCGTTGCTGATATAGGCGGTGGTCACCGGCTCCGCCGCAGCGCATACCCGGATCACCTCGCCAGTTCGGGCCTGTAGCAGGTCGCCGTGGCGCAAAACCGGCCCCCGATCCAGAAACAGGCCAACATCCTGACCGTTATCGGTCACCGCTTTCAGGCGACCACGAATTCGCAGCTCGTAAGGTAACGTCAGCGTGTCCATTGCGCTTACGTCAGGGCTGCTGTCCATTCTCTTAATCAATTCAAGCATGTACTTTTCCTTCCAAGCCTCTCAGAACAAGTGATAGCGCTGCGCCAACGGTACTTCCGAAAGCGGTGCACAGGTCAGCAACACACCATCGGCGTGTACTTCGTAGGTTTGGGGGTCTACCGTCAGTTTCGGGCAGGCCTCGTTCAGTTTCATGTCGTTCTTCCGCACCTGTCGGACGTTTTTCACTGCGACCAGAGGGCTCTTCAGGCCCAACTTCTCTTCCAGACCGGTATTTATGGCCGCTTGGCTGACAAACGTCATTCTCGTCGCTGCGGCGGCTCGACCATAGGCGCCAAACATACGGCGATAATGCACCGGCTGTGGCGTGGAAATGGAGCCGTTAGGATCGCCCATGGCCGCTCCCGCGATCATTCCGCCCTTAACTACGAGCTCCGGTTTGACCCCAAAGAACGCGGGCCGCCACAGCACCAGATCAGCCAGCTTACCGATCTCGATCGAGCCGACTTCGTGGCCGACACCGTGGGTAATCGCAGGGTTGATGGTGTACTTGGCGACATAGCGCTTCGCCCGGAAGTTATCCGCGCCCCGCTCTTGATCTTCAGGCAGCAACCCTCGCTGCACACGCATCTTATGAGCGGTCTGCCAGGTACGGCACACCACTTCTCCAATTCGACCCATGGCCTGGGAGTCCGAGGAGATCATCGAAATCACCCCCATGTCGTGCAAGATGTCTTCGGCGGCGATGGTTTCGCGGCGAATGCGAGAGTCTGCAAAGGCCACATCTTCCGGAATGTTGGGATCCAAGTGGTGGCACACCATCAACATGTCCAGATGCTCATCAACCGTGTTGATGGTGTAGGGCCGCGTCGGATTGGTGGACGACGGCAACACATTGGGCAACGCACAAGCGGTGATGATATCGGGTGCGTGGCCGCCACCGGCGCCTTCGGTGTGATAAGTGTGAATACACCGATCCTTAAAGGCCGCCAAAGTATCTTCCACAAAGCCGGATTCATTCAGGCTGTCGGCATGAATGGCGATCTGGATGTCATAACGGTCGGCCACATCCAGCGCGTTGCTGATGGACGCCGGCGCGGCGCCCCAGTCTTCGTGAATTTTCAGACTCATGGCGCCAGCCTTGACCTGCTGTTCCAGCGCTTCCGGCTGACTGCAACTGCCTTTGCCGAGAAAACCAATGTTGATCGGCAAATCGTCCACGGCCTGCATCATCTTGCCAATATGCCAAGGTCCTGGAGTATGCGTGGTCGCGGTGGAGCCGGTCGCCGGACCTGTGCCGCCGCCAATCATAGTAGTCAGACCACTCATCAGCGCCTCGTCGACTTGCTGAGGGCAGATGTAGTGCACGTGCGTGTCGACGCCGCCAGCAGTCAAAATTCGGTTTTCTCCGGCGATAATTTCGGTACCGGCTCCAATCACAATATCTACATCTGGCTGGGTATCCGGATTACCAGCCTTGCCTATCGCGGCAATGCGACCACTTTTAAGGCCAACATCGGCTTTTACGATGCCCCACCAGTCCAAAATGATGACGTTGGTGATCACAGTATCCATTACAGCATCGTCGCAACGCTGGCTCTGGCCCATGCCATCCCGAATGACCTTGCCGCCACCAAACATGACCTCTTCACCGTAGTGGGTGTGGTCGTGTTCGATTTCGATCCACAATTCTGTATCGCCCAATCGAATGCGGTCACCGGTTGTCGGGCCGTACATATCTGAATAGGCTTGTCGGGAAATCTTCATGGGCGCGCTCCCCCTTTATCGTTCTGATCCAATACCCCCATCACCTCTCCCCGGAAACCGTATATGCGGCGCAGACCGGAATACGGGATCAAAGGCACTTTTCGGGTTTGGCCCGGTTCAAACCGAATCGCCGTACCTGCGGCAATCGCAAGGCGATGGCCGTAAGCCTGCTCTCGATCAAAACGAAGCGCCGGATTCGTCTCGGCGAAATGATAGTGAGAGCCTACCTGCACAGGCCGGTCGCCCGTATTGGCAACCTCGACACTGATTATTGAATCGGCGCGGTCCACGCACAGTTCGATATCGCCGCTTTGGAGTTGATATTCCCCTGGAATCATGACGAGCCTCCTTAAACAATCGGATTGTGAACGGTGACCAGCTTGGTTCCGTCCGGAAAGGTTGCCTCGACTTGCACGTCTTGAATCATCTCGGGCACACCATCCATGACATCGTCACGGGTTAGAATTTCCCGGCCGGCACTCATCATATCCGCCACGGTCCGGCCCTCTCGGGCTCCCTCCATAATCGCGCAGCTAATCAACGCGACCGATTCGGGATAATTCAATTTGAGCCCTTTCGCCTTTCGGCGTTCAGCCAGCAACCCGGCGGTAAACAGCAGTAACTTATCTTTATCTCTGGGTGTTAATTCCATCGCTAACTCCATCGTCATCGATGTTTTGTTATGAAACCTGTGCGTGTAATCAACACAGGCGGTGGGTCGTCGCCAAAGTCAGCGCTCTGGCGCAAACGTGTCAGGTAAGCCAAATTCGCGGAATTGTGGCCTCGTGTCCGGTCAGGCGTGGGCGCAGAACAGCTCGCGCTTGCAGGAAGAGGTCCCAGGCTTCGTTTCGATCCATGCCAAGGTAACGAAGCAGCAATACACCGCGACGGAAGGTAACTGCCCAGCGTTCGTTTGCCGGCAGGTATTCGCGCAAAGCAGACACTGCCTCAGCGGGATCGGCCAATCCTATCGCCCAGAAGGTCGCGTGTACGGTGGCTCCGCCCTGCCCCCATTTACCGGCGAACCGGCGGTGGCTTGGATCTAACGATTGGCGCTCGATCCACAAAGGCCGCCCGCCCTGGGATACGTGAAAACGCTGTTCGAGATGCCCGGTTGCGAAAGGTAAGTCGCTCGCAGGCCGGCCCAGGCCAAGAATTTCCCACCCCAGGCACTTGGCGTTGTCTTCCAGCTCGATCAAAAAGGTTTGCTCACCGCGAGATCCGTCAAAGGCAAGGGTTTCCTGGGGCAACCACTCCAGGATGGCTTGGCTTGCAACTTTCAGGTGAGTGGTCTGAGTCCAGGCAACACCATTGCTGTCGGCCCGGTAAAGTTTGTTGGCGGCTGGCGTCGTCAGCAGGGCATGTGCACCTGAGGCTACCGTAACGTCAATGTTGAGAGCATCGCCGCTGACCAGTCCGCCGGGCGGATGCAAGAGGTAAACATGGCAGCATCCATCGCGACCTTCAGGGTAAAACGGCCGCTGAACACGAAGGGGGCCGTAATGGTGAGATTTATTCATTCTGGTGATACTGCGATCACCGTCCGAGTAGGCACCAAAGCCCAAAGTCAGAGAGGCTGCCCAATGGCGATTTGCATCAAAACGATGCCCGGAATCCGAGGCTGCCCGTTGTTGAACAGGCATAAAGGGTAGAGTCGTCATGCGATCGTGTACCTTTGTAATAGCCCAGCGCAGGATCTTCCGCGGATTCCACAGCAGACTTTCCTGGCAGACAGGGCTATATGCTGAAGATAGCAGAAAGATCTCGAACGTCCACGCGCACGGGTACGGTCAGATTGACGGAACCGGCTTGTCAGCCGCCGTTGGTAATCAGCTTGCGGGTACTGCTTGATTTGAAAAGTGCAAAACTGATGCAGATTACTTGGCTTACAGAATCAGGGCGGAGACGAACGTCTCTGGGTGTGTATGCCGACTTGAGGAACTCAAAGGCCTAAAAAAGACTTTCACGAACCACCAGCTATGCCCTGACCGGATTATACTCTTTAGGAATTTTTATAGTCAACAAAATTATAGCAAAATTGCCAAAATTTTCCGTTAGGTGACCGGACAAACACCCCGCCACCTAACGGAACCTCACGCTGGCTCAAACTCCTGTATCGAAACAGGCTTATTCTCTTCACGAGAGTAGCCCAAACGAAACTCGCCAGTCTCCTCATTAACGAGGTAAAACTCCAACAGCATGCGCTCTTCGGTCAGGTGAACCCACACAAAGCCCAGCTCATTCTCAGCCTGGTAATAGGTTGGATTGCGCTCCGGGTCTTGGAATTTATCGGTTTTACCACCAGCGCCCGAAACAAGAATGTGCGCAGGCCCCATGCTGTCTACCGGCTTTATCCACTGCATCGAGTGATCGTGACCGGTGACCAACATATCCACCTTGTCGCTAAACGCCTCTTCGAGGAATAACTTATAGCGCTGACCATCAGCATCCGGGTTAGTAAAGATCTGCCGCATTCCTTCATCGAGATTACCGGCGTTACCATGCTTTCCGTTCGAAAGGTAAGGCACATGACTCATCGCAATCTTCCAATGGGCCCGGCTTTCCTTAACCGACTCCTTCATCCATAACTGCTGAGGATAGCCATAGTTTTGCCAATTGAAGCGTTCGTCATGATCGGTATAAAAGCTGGTCAACGGGTTGGAATCCACCACAAACAGGTCGAGAAACGGTTTTTCCTGCGCAAGCTGCCCGAACGACTCCTTATAAAAACGTGCCGGCATGCGCCACTTTGTGGAATATTTTTTATCGCTGTAGTGATAATCCACCTGATAATCACCACGCTGGTTATCGGAACCACCACCGAATATGGTGCTGGCACAATCGTGATTGCCCAGACACATGTAGAAAGGCACATCCAGATTCTGATACGGGTACTCAAAGCTCTCCAAGAATCCGTTGTCATCGACTGATGTGACGCCATCTTCGTAGATGTTGTCTCCGGCACCGAGTACGAAATCACAACCTTGGGCTTCGATAATTTGCCGCATAGCCTCGGCCACGTGATACTGGCCGATATTGCCGGTACCCATATCCCCGATAGCAATAAAACTCAGCGACTCCGTTTTCGTTACCCCTTCGGAGGCAACAGGTGGTGCGTCCGTTCCGGGGCTCCCCTTTGGCGGATCATTAGGCAAATCATCTCCACCATCGGAACCGCCTTGCCCTCCACATGCGGCCAAAGCGGTAACACTGGCTCCACCAATCAGCAGCTGGCGCAAAAAAGTGCGGCGATCATTACTCATGCCGTAGCCTCCTCTTGTACGTTACTTTCTGGTGCTAACGGCGGCGCATTGCGCTTCGGCGCGCAGGGCACCCTGCTAGACTGAACGTGATTTTCACCACTGGCGGTATACCAACCCATCGCAAAATGCTCTTGGTTACTGGGCTCAGACACGGTTTCCAGATGGAACCAATCGGCTTGACACCGCTCTGGCGTGACATCAAGCACCATGTAGCCACGGTGGTAAAAATCGAGCCACTTGATGTGCGGGTTTGCCGGAATCAGATAAGCCTTCGCCAAATCCGAGATTTCTTTAGTGGGCGCGCCCGGTGAGCTTACAGCCGGCGTAACAAACTCAACCGCCAAGGAACCTTCACCGGTGAACCGGTTATAGGCGAACACATTGCCGGGATCGAGGCTTACATCCATCGCCCACGACGAATGAATATCTCCCGTCAACACCACCGTATTATCCAGGCTCATCGCTTCAATACGCCCTAACAAAGCACGGCGACTGGCTTCATAGCCATCCCATTGGTCGTAATTCACTTGCGCACCACCGCCCAAATCCAGATTGGGCATATCGGGCAAAGCGCCCAACGTTAGCGGAGACAACATCACTTGCTGGCCCAGCAAATGCCACTGGGCACCCCGGGTTTGAGAATGCTCCAACTGTTCGAACAACCACGTCTGCTGGTCATCGCCCAGCAGAGAGCGGTTTCGGTCACGGGCCGTGACCGGGGAATCGGTTTGCTGATCGCGGCCGATCAGACGGGTATCCAGCATCATCAGCGAAGCAAGCTGGCCAAACTCAAACGACCGGTAGATACGAACCTGCCGGTCCGGAAGCACCGGCCTTATCGGCATCCATTCGTAGTAGGCCTGCACCGCAGCCCGCTTACGATCTGCATAGCTGCCCTCGCCCTCATTATGGTTCTCGGCTCCTCCAGACCATGCGTCGTTCGTGATTTCATGATCATCCCACACGCAAATAAACGGGTGCTGGCGATGGCACTCCTGAAGATCCTCATCGGTGCGGTTTAACGCATATCGGCGCCGATAATCAGACAGGGTGATGATTTCGTGAGGAGGATCTAGCGGGCGAAGTTTTTCAACCTCGGGGTCGCCGTATTCACCTGGGGCGTATTCGTAGATGTAGTCGCCCAGGAACAGAACGGCGTCCAGGTCACGGCGAAATGCCACTTTGCGATACGCGTTAAAGAATCCGTACGCATAATTTGCGCAGGCCATGACAGCCAGACGCACATGCTCAACAGACTCATGAGCGTGTGCCGTTGTTTTGGTTCGCCCTATCGGTGAGAAATAGCCCAACGACTCAAACTGATAGAACCAAGTAGTATCTGCTTCAGGAAGCATAGCGTCGATTTTGACGGTGTAGTCGGCTTGTGAGCGCGCATAACCAACGCCTTCGTATACGACATCATTAAGTTCAGGATCCCGGGAGACACGGACAATAACCGGTACTTCATCCAGCCCGTCAGCCGTAATCCGGGTCCACAAAATCACCTGTCGGGCCAAGGGATCGCCGCTTGCGACGCCGTGCCGAAACGGTGAAGGACCACCCCACTCCGGCATCGTCGGCTTTACGAAACCTTGCCCTCCAGCGCCGTCAGAGGCACCGTTATTACCGTTAGGAGGCGCTGCAACAATACCAGTTCCGCCAGACCCCGCCCCGTTACAAGCAGACAAAGCCACCAACGATACGCCAGCAGCCCCGCCTTTCACCAAAAAATCCCTGCGCTTCATCAAATACTCCTCGATGATTTCGATGGGTCGCAAGCATGACCCGATTATGTGTCAGCTTTATGACTCGAGCGCGGGTAATGTGAACTTATGTCACGTTTTTAGAAATGGTAATGGAGACGAAGACAGAAGCCGATTAGGCCAATTGCGTCGAACAGTCACAACTGATGAAGCTACTCCCAGCTCGCCTGCGAATAACTGAACACCGGCAGCGATACACGCCAACGAATAGCGACCATGCGCATCAAAAGACCAACGCTGAAAGCGGCAAGCAATGTAATGTTCTCGCTCACACCTTCATGAACTAACAGCAAATAGAGTATCGCGACAACCAAGGAGACACTGGCATAGAGTTCATGGCACAAAACCTGAGGCGTACGATTGCACATGATGTCACGAATAATACCGCCGAAAATTCCCGTGGTAATTCCAGCCATCACGACAACAACGGTGTCATACCCCAACCTCAGTGCAACATTACAGCCGATCACAGTGAAGGCCACGAGACCAATGGCATCCAGAACGAGAAAAAGCTGGTTGAGGTGCCGCATGAAACGCGCGAGTAAAACCGTCACGAGGCCAGCGGTAATGGTTGTGTAGATATAGCGGGGATGCTGGGTCCAGGTCACCGGAAAGTTACCCAGAAGAATGTCTCGAACTGTGCCACCGCCCAAGGCAGTAAAAAAAGCAATCACAGCCACTCCGAACAAGTCCATATTCCTCCGGCCCGCGGCAAGGGCGCCGGACATAGCTTCAGCGGTAATGGCAATCAGATAGATAGAGGTCAACATACAGGGCTCCTGCATTTCTGTCGCCTCTCCCCCTGTCCCTGATACCTGAGAGTTTACAGAACCCGGTTCTGCTTGCCCCTTCGGTGGACTGCCTTGGCAGCCTCTCTCCAGACGGCTTTGAATGGTGCCCGCAGTACATGTGCCTGAGCGTTTATGGGAGGTTGCGCCTTCGGCGGGGCTTACAAGCCTACTCTCCTGCGGAGCGCGGCATTATAAATAGACACCGGCAAGACGTCGAGCAACTCAGAAGGCAACCGGTATTTGCGCTCAGGCTTCTCGGACATGAAAACGAGCAATCAAGGTTCTTAATGATTCGGACTGTTCGCGTAGCTGCTCACTAACCGCCTTAGTGCTCCCAATATGTTGCTGAAGTGACTCGGAACTTTCACCCAGCGCAGTCGCTCGCCGTCCCACACGACCTATCTCATCACGCTGAACGACAATCGCTTCGTCAACCTCACTTGTAAAATGATTCAGCTCGTCAAAGGTCTTTTTGAGTACCAGAAGGTGATTTTTTAGTATTCCCAACGTTTCCCGGTTGGAGTTTCCCGCCTCACGGGTAGCGCCCAGCAATCCATGAGCGCCATCAACCTGACCAATCAACTCGGTAACCCATTGCCGCACCTGAGTCGTGGATTCGCCCGTTCGGCGGGACAGATTACGAACTTCATCTGCAACAACAGCGAAGCCCCTTCCGTGCTCCCCGGCACGAGCAGCCTCAATGGCAGCGTTCAAAGCCAGCAAATTTGTCTGCTCGGCGATGTCAGCAATCACACCAATAACGTTCTCGATTTTTTCGCTGGATCCACGAAGCGCTTCGATGGCACCTACCACTCGGTTAATCACCTCAACTGCATGTTCAGCGGCCTGCTCGCTCTCCCGCAGCAGGGCCTGAACATCCAGATTGCCCTTGACGGCATCCGAAACCTGAGCCCGGGAAAACTCGGCGGAGCGCTCAATCTGACCAGCACTCTCCGTGATAGCGCCCATCGATGACACCACATCATGGATTTGCCGGTTGTTATGTTCTGAAGCAGCCTGAACGGAATCAGCCTGCGCATCCAAATTGCCAGACCGCTGTTGCAAGGCGGCAGCTGCGTCGGTGACGTCCTCTACAAACACGGAAAACTTGGCTATCAACCCATTGATAGCCAGCGCAACTGCCGCTACCTCGTCGCGACCCGAAATTGGAAGTGGCTTGGAAAGGTCTGACGTTGCCTCCATGATCCTGAGGCGCTCCACGATCAACTGAAGCCTCGTCGTTACCGTCCGACGGAGCCAATAGGTTAGAAGCAAGGCGCCGAGCAAAACAAAGAGCGAACCGGCGAGTAGCAAATACTGTCTCTGTTCGAGAAACTCGATCAAGGTTACTGCACCTGCATGAGCCTGCCGACGACCCACCGATCGTTGGCCATTTATTTCTGCCAGCATAGGATCAATCGCTTGGTGCAGTTGAAAATCGACAACTTTCCCGGCGGAATAGTAACTCCGTTCATCAATAGGTTGTTTCAGCGCCTCCAGAAGATCCAAAACCACCTGATGTGCCGCCGTGTTCTCCTCTGCCCAGCTCTGCAAGCGAGGGTTATCAAGCGCAGACTGCCATTGCGATCTTACGGCGCCGGAAGTTTCCTCGAACTTTTCGTTGATCTCATTCCACAATAAAAGCTGAGCTTTTATTTTGTAGGCTAGGTCTTTGAGTTGACGATGGCTACGATCAAGATCCGTCAGCAACCACACATCCGACATTTGCTCCCGCACGAGGCGGTCCGTTGACTTTTGAGCCTCCCCCACCACTGACACAGAAAGCCATGCCAGACCAGAAAGCGCAATCAAACAAAACCCGGAAAACACCACCAATCGTTGACGGACCGTAAGACTCATAGCGTGAACTGCCTTTCGAAATGTTCATGACGAGCCTAGAGAGCATTGATGACAGTTTTGCTACAAAGCGCCTGAATCTAACCGGGTTCAGTAGCACTTTCGTTGTTATTCAGAGGGGTACGATGAGACCCCGTGCGCTCATGTTCTTCACGCAAAGTCACCAAACCTTGGCTAACTTGCCGGTGGAGCATTTGGGCTAAGTCGGCCGGATTGTCATTGGCGGAAACTGCTACCGGTGGGTGGTACAAAACATCCATTCGCACCGCAGGCTTTTTTAGCAGGCGGCATAGGTGCGAAACAAAATCATCGTCACCCGTGAAAGGCACCAACCAGTCGGGCTGCCCATTTCGGTGGTAAGAAATCGTTATCGCCTGCACTCGGCACTTAGCTTCGATTGCCACCCCGAGCATGTGCGGGTGAAATCGTTTCACGCTTTCACCGGTGGTTGTTGTGCCTTCAGGAAATACCACCACTGAACTCCCGTCCTCCAGTGCCGACACCAGTGTTTGTCGTACCTGAGCGGAATCCCCTGCCCCCCTTTGCACAAAAATCGTACCGATTTCACGCGCAATCCAGCCAATTAGGGGCCAGGAGGCCACCTCTCGCTTGGCTAAAAATCGTAAAGGAAGGCCCGCCGCCAGAATGGGAATGTCGGTCCAAGAAACATGATTGCACACACGCAAGGCCGGGCCTTCCATCGCCAAACCGTGAGTCTGAATGCGCATGCCCAATAACCGGCATAAACCAGCAGAATACCTATTCACCAGACCGGTTCGGTCGATTCGTTGCCGGCTACAAATTTCGATAATTCGAACCAAACCGAGCGTTGCCATACTGAGCGACAAAAAGACTACAAACGCACTCAGGCGGGTGAAGAACCGAACACTCTCGACAATCCGCTGTAGTTTGCTCAAGCGATCTTGGCCTCTAGGTTGTAGCGCCGCGCATAACGGGCGGCCAGGTTATCCACTTTCAACAGCACCAGTAGATCCGCACAACGGAAAGCCGGGTCCCAGCAGGGATCACCACACACCTCGGCACCCAAACGCATATAGCTTCGGATCAGCGGCGGAATCACGACTTTGTCTGTTTGTGTGTTCTGGCTGGCAAGATGCGGCAATGTACGCTTAGGCGTAACTCGGAAGTCCTCTGCTGCAAGGTACTTCTGTTGAACCTGCTGGGTTACTCGCCAAGCCCTGTATCCGCCATCAAGCATACTGATGCTGGCGCAGCCCAGCAGATAATCTATGCCTTCCTGAACCAAATACCGCGCCACCTCGGTCCACAGCATGCTTAGTGCCGCTCCCGAGCGGAAATCGCTACGAATACAGGTTCGGCCTAGCTCTGCAAATGCGCCGCGATTCCGTTTCAGACGATCAAGATTGAATTCTTCTTCTGAATAGAAGCCACCAATTTTTTCAGCCACTTCACCGTGCAGAAGCCGCGTGGTTGCCACCACCTCGCCGTTTTGGTTCATTACCACGAAGTGTTCGCACCAAGGGTCAAAACGATCTTCGTCAATACCGGTATCCGTCTTCAGATCAGCGCCATATTCGCTGGAGAATACCTCATACCTTAGCTGTTGGGCCGCAATAATTTGGGCCGGCTCCTTTGCTACACAGGAGGTAAGCTTTCGGCCGCTGCTGGATGCTCTGGACTGACTCTGCATTCGTTAACCCCTTCCAATGGCTGACTCGCTGCCCGCTAACCAACAGCAGACCGATTTAAGCCGAGATTAAAGATGGAGCTTTACAACCAGATGAAGAATTTACGATGAAGCGATGACAATTCAGTTGGTGCGTGCCTGAACGCATTCATCGAATGGAAAGTAGGCTTTCAATTGCTCGATCAACCAGGGTGAATCGTCCAATGGCAAGTCATGACCAGCGTCAGGGTGCAGTTCCAAAGGGCACTCAAGCGACTTGGCCAAATCGCGGCTGCAACGCCAGTCTGTTATACGGTCGCGGTAACTGGCCAACACAAGGGTTGGCATCTTGGGAACCTTACGTGGTGGTTTATAGCAGGAGGCCGCATAGAGCTGACGAATTACATCGCCCCGCCGAACCGGGCGCTCACGCTGAATCGTCTGCCATTGCCGAGCAACCTCATCACTAATGGGGCGGTTACTCGTAAGAGCCAAAATGGCGCGCTCCCGCTTATCACTGTCGGCTTGTGTCAGCATGCGCATAACAGGCGTCCATTGAACAGGGCGCATTCGCCGCCAAGGCGAACTCAATCGGGAACTGGAAGAAATCAGCACCAGACTTGCACAATCTTCAGGCCGATTGAGTGCCCAGTCTAGCGCCACCATACCTCCGAGAGACAGTCCGATCAGCCCAAGCGGGCGTGGCAGATTACGAGTCACCCGATCAGCGAACTGGCGAGCCTCCACAATGGAGGTGGGCGAGCGAAAATCCCGAGCTAGCCCGGTGCCAGGCAGGTCAACTGTATGAAATTTATCCACGGGGCGCGCCCGCCGAAGCTGCTCTGGCCAGTCGCCCCAATGAGCACTTTCCCTTGCCAGCCCTCGGATTAACAACCAATCCATTATAGGTTCTCGCCCTTACTGTACCAATGCGTCCTGGCAGCGGCCCGCAGCCACTCGCCTTCAGATGGGGTGGGCAGCCAGCTGTCGTAATTCGCGCTTGCGTTGAGCAGGAAATCAAACAAAAGCATATGGCTGCGAAGAACCCGATGATGGCGGTGAGTCACCAGAGGGTTGAACAGCCCTTCCCGGCTGAACAACTGGCGGGGACGCTTGCGCAACCAGCGCCACGAGCCCATCTCAAGAGTCAGCGGAAGCCAAGGGGCACTGGCCGCACGATTATGGCGTTTATAAAAATAGTCCCACAGATCTCCATGGGTAACGTAATGCTCCGATTGCGGCTCAAACTGATAGTCGTGGTGGGGGTAGGCTTGTTCCCAAAGCAGCTTCAGGGCCATAACGGACGAGATGTTACGCATGGGCCGGCGCCGGTAAGCGTAGGGAAACCATATCTGATCACGCCAGCCGAAACCTGAGTGGCAGTCGAGCGATACGCTGAATGGCCGGCCGGGCAACACCTCTTCGATGATACTCTGCAACGCGAGGTTCTCAGGCTCCATCCCTTGATCAAGCTTGCCTCTGTACCAAGGCAGTGACGGTGATAGTCGTTGCCCGCCCACCAGAAAGGTACTTGGGCTCTGGGCTGAAATGGGCGCATTGCGCATAAGGTCCACACCGGCAGGATTACTGCGCCGGCCCAGATACATCCCGCCGGGATTAAGCAGGGGCACAACCACCAACCGTACCTGCTGCAGAAATTCAGCCAGATGCTCATCCCAGCGAAGCCTGTTGGCTAGGCTTTGCAACCATGCCGTAACCACTTGAGTGCCGATGCGCTCCAGCCCGTGCACTCCGCCCAGCAATAGCAACGCAGGACGGTCAGCTGGCGCACCACCAACATCGACACGGTAAATTGGCAACTTATGAGAGCCCACAGGAATGCTTGCACTCACCTGCACTGAAAACTGCTTTGGTGATTCGGCGAGGGTACGCTCCAACTCGATCAGCTCAGGTAAGCGCCTGCGCAACTGCCGCCGCTGCTTTCCATCACGCAATCCCTGTTGTTCCGGCACCACCTTGATGTGAGTGAGGTCGCTAAG
Source organism: Marinobacter litoralis (assembly GCF_003336705.1). Classification (GTDB taxonomy): domain Bacteria; phylum Pseudomonadota; class Gammaproteobacteria; order Pseudomonadales; family Oleiphilaceae; genus Marinobacter; species Marinobacter litoralis. The sequence goes on from NZ_QMDL01000002.1 coordinate 97,896, forward strand.
CTCCGTCATGGGCCTATCTCACGTCATTCGGTGCGCGTCTGCATCCGGCGAACGGCGTAATTGCTGACATCATCAGGCCTACCTCTGGCAATTTCGTCAAAGATAACGAAACCAGATGAAATTCAGGTGTCAGCATTCCTACGATTATGTGACAAACCTAGCTATGAATTACACAAACCCGGCGCGACAGTTTGTGCTCTTTGAGAAATTCGGAGGCAGGCACAGAGGAATTCCGAGGTACAGAAAGCAAAAAAGGCAGACCAGTAAGTTACTGATCTGCCTTTCTTTTATATGGTAGCGGGGGCTGGATTCGAACCAACGACCTTCGGGTTATGAGCCCGACGAGCTACCAGACTGCTCCACCCCGCATCAAACTGTTCGTCTTATTTCGGGGCCAACCCCGATCAACGTGGCGCAAATAGTACAGATAACTATCTGACGCGTCAACCAATATCTTCAAACAAATCGGTTGGGTAATTCAGATCGTCATCCGCACTGCCCGGCTGCTGATACAAACCTACCGTTTCAATGGCCACCTGAACCGGCTTGAAAGACCGCCGGTGCTCGGGAGTTGCCCCCAGACGCATCAAAGCTTCCTGATGAACCGGTGTCGGGTACCCTTTGTGCTTGGCGAAGCCGAAACCGGGGTATTTTTCTTCCAGCTCGTCCATTTCCCGATCACGGGTAACTTTGGCGACAATGGATGCAGCGCTGATGGCCTCAACCCGGCCGTCCCCTTTAACGACTGGCTCCGATGGCCACTGCCATTTGGGGCAACGATTGCCATCCACCAAAACGTATTCCGGAGCGATCGCCAGACCATCTACCGCTCGCTGCATCGCAAGCATGGTTGCCTGATAAATGTTGAGCCGATCAATTTCTTCCGGTTCGCAGCGGCCGAGACTCCAGGCTGCTGCCTTTTCGAGAATTTCGTCATACAGCCTTGACCGCTTCTTCTCAGTCAGCTTTTTGGAGTCCGCCAATCCCGCGATTGGCCGCTCCGGGTCGAGAATAACCGCGGCGGTAACCACGGCGCCCACCAACGGTCCCCGCCCTACTTCATCAACGCCCGCCAAAAGCACTCCCTGATAGGCACACTCAAACGGTGGCAGATCTTTGCCAGCCATTAACGCTTACTCTCAATGAGCTTGGACACGGCTGTCGCTGCCCGCTCATCGGCATTTTGTTTTAGAGCAATGTGCAATTCGGTAAAAGCTTCTTTCAAGGCCGCACGCCCCGACGTATCTTCAAGACGTTCCAATACCGCGGCACCCAGAGCTTCAGGTGTCGCATCGTCCTGCAACAGCTCAGGCACGAGCTCTTTCTTGGCAAGCAGATTCGGTAAAGCGACCCAAGGCACCTTCACTAAACGCGAAAGCAAAGCAAAACTGAAGTTACTGAGCCGATAACCCACCACCATAGGCTTTTTCAGCAGCATGGCTTCCAATGTGGCCGTTCCTGATGCGAGCATCACTACGTCACTCGCTGCCATAACCTCACGAGAGCGACCGCGCACCAAGGTCACCGACAGTTTGACCTCAAGGGATTCCACCAACTCCTGAATCTGGCGCTCGCGATCACGGTTTACGCACGGAATGACCAACTGGATATCCGGCCTACGGCTTTGCAACCACCTCGAAGCTTCTAAAAACAGGGTTCCAAGACGCTCGACCTCACCACCGCGACTACCGGGCAGCACCGCCAAAACCGGCTTATCCGCATCAAGGCCAAGCGCCTCACGGGCGGCCAAGGTGTCTGGTTCCATCGGCACCCGGTCGGCAAGCGGGTGGCCCACAAAAGCTACGGGTACGTTATGCTCTTCGTAAAACCGGGCCTCGAAAGGAAGCAGCGTAAGCATTAAGTCGATCGATTTGGCAATTTTGAAAATGCGTTTCTGGCGCCAAGCCCATACCGAAGGACTGACATAATGCACGGAAGGAATGCCCGCCTCCCGACACCGTCGCTCGATGGTAATGGTGAAATCGGGCGAATCGATGCCGATGACAACATCAGGAGGGGTTGTAAAGAAGTAATCAAGAAGACGGGCACGGATGCTGAACAGCTCCCGGATACGTCCCAGAACCTCCACAAGCCCCATCACGGAAAGCCGTTCCATGGGAACCAAAGAATGGAAGCCCTCGGCGATCATCTCGTCGCCACCAATACCAACAAAGCGAGCGTTGGGGTACCTCAAGCGAAGCGACCGCACGAGCCCGGCACCGAGAATATCCCCCGATGCCTCTCCCGCGATAATCGCTATGGTCACCTTGCGAAAGCTGACTGGCTCTACCTGAACATCTGCCACCGGCAGTCTCCTGCCGACCTAGCGTATGATGCCGCGATCCGATCCCCGGAGCGAGGCAATCAGAGGCTTCATCACAGGGTTATCAGCGTAACTTTTCTCAAGTTCGGCCAACGCTTGCTCGCTGGTTAAACCTTGTCGGTAGATCACCTTGTAGGCACGTCGTAACGCCAACAAATCTTCTTTGCTGAACCCACGGCGCTTTAAGCCCTCGACATTCATACCGTGCGGCTGAGCGGATTGACCGCTGGCCATAACATACGCGGGAATATCTTTCAGAACGATGCTGCCACCGGCCGCCATACTGTGTGCGCCAATGTGACAGAACTGATGCACCATGGTGCCACCACCCAGAATTGCGAAATCACCGACCGTGACATGGCCTGCCAAGGTCGCACAGTTCGCCAGAATGGTGCCATTGCCAACCACACAGTCGTGCGCAACGTGCACATAAGCCATCAACAGGTTATCGCTACCAATGCGTGTTTCGCCGCGATCTTGAGTGGTGCCACGATGAATAGTGCAGTTCTCGCGAATGGTATTGTTGTCACCAATAATGAGTGTTGTAGGCTCACCTGCGTACTTCTTGTCCTGACACTCTTCTCCGACACTGGAGAACTGGAATATTCGGTTATTTTTACCAATAACCGTTGGACCTTTCACAACAACGTGGGAAAGAATCTCGGTGTTGTCACCGATTTCGACCCCAGGGCCAATATAGCTCCAAGGCCCAACAGTTACGTTAGCCCCCAGCTTGGCTGATGGGTCAACAATCGCTTGAGGATGGACACCCGACCAGTCATTTGTCGCCATCAAACTTCTCTCTCAGCGGTTAATATTTCTGCCACACACACAACGTCGCCATCGACCAACGCGCGGCAATTAAATTTCCACAGACCGCGCTTGGCAGAAACAAGCTCGGACTCCAGTTCCAGACGGTCTCCCGGGCGCACAGGACGCTTAAAACGGGCCTTATCAGAACCAGCCAAATATTGTATCACGCCGTCTGATGGTTTCCGCCCAACCGTCACAAATCCCAGAATACCGGAAAGCTGCGCCATGGCTTCAATGATTAGCACACCCGGCATAATGGGGTTATCAGGAAAATGACCGGTGAAGAACGGCTCGTTAAACGACACGTTCTTATAGCCTTTGATGGATACGCTTTTTTCGACCTCGGTTACCCGATCGACCAGCATAAACGGGTATCTATGGGGCAAGTATTCTAAAATTTCTTCGATATTCATGCTCATGACCGGACTCAGCCCTTAAATTTCTTCTCAAGTTCTTTGATTCGTCGCGCCAAGCCGTCTAGCTGCCTGAAACGAACTGCATTTTTCCGCCACTGCCGGTTTTTGTCTGCTGGCAGACCGGACGAATACACACCCGGTTCCGAAATATCGTTGGTGACCATGCTCATCCCTGTCAGATGTACCTGGTCCGCTATGTTCAAATGCCCCGCTACTGCAGAAGCACCACCAAACACGCAGTATTTACCAATACTCGTACTGCCTGCGATGGCCGACAACGCTGCCATCGCAGTGTGGTCCCCTATCTGGACGTTGTGGGCAATCTGGATAAGGTTGTCGAGTTTTACGCCGTTACCAATAACTGTCGGGCCCAAGGCTCCTCGGTCAATCGTCGTATTGGCACCCACTTCAACGTCATCACCCAGAATCACACCTCCCAACTGGGCAATGCGATGCCACTCACCTTTCTCATTGGCAAACCCGAAACCGGCTCCGCCAATAACCGCACCGCTCAGAATGCTGCAACGCTGGCCCAGCTGAACATCGTGAGCCAACGTCACGCGCGGACTCAGCACCGTGCAATCGCCGACACGCGAGCGGGCACCAACAACGGAACCTGCACCGACAACCACTTGTTCGCCAATAACCACCTCAGTCTCAATCACAACATGAGGCCCGATACTGGCAGTAGAGGAAATGGTCGCGCTGGGGTCAACAACTGCGCTCGGATGGATGCCCGCCGAAGCAACGGGGGTACGGTCAAACCAATGGCTGAGACGAGCATAGCCCATGTAAGGGTTGTCCAATATCAGGACATTGGTCTGAGCCTGGTCAGCCGTGGCAGGAGAAACAATGACCGCTCCCGCGCGAGAGTCTTTCAGGTACTTACCGTATGACGGATTCGCCAGAAAACTGATCTGGCTGGGGCCCGCTGCTTGCAGGGTTGCCATACCAGATACCCGGGCGTCCGGATCTCCCCGGAGGCTGGCCCCCAACGCATCAGCAATTTCCTGAAGACGATAGGATGTTTCTGCCATTGTTATCTCCACATATCCGGACCGGGGAGGCCCTGTTTTTTAACGGTTTAGCTTTTCAAGCAATTGCGGGGTCAGATTCATCTCCGGCTTCACGTAAACAACCGCTTCGCTCGGCAAAATCAAATCCAGGTCGTGCTCCTCCAACAGCTCTTTAACTGCCTCATCCACCTCGGGGCGCGCTCCTTCCAGGAACTGTTGTTTGCGCTGTGCCACGGTTGAGTCGAGACGCTGCTTAAGGAAGTTGAATTCCTGAACCTTCTCCTGAAATTCAGTCGCCAGTTTGGTGCGCTCGCTGTCGTTCATCATCGCCCCGTCTTTCTCCAGGCGATCCTTCAATTTACGAGCGGCTTCCTGAGCCTCGCGCACTTTGTTTTCATCAGCGGCGAAATCTTTCTGCAGCTTTTCACTGAACGCCTGAGCGTCGTTTGACGAAAACAATGCCTGTCGCAGATCTACCACGCCCACGCGAGTCTCTGCCGCAGCGTGAAAAGAGAAGGCCAGTAATAGCGAACCTAGTACTACTGAAATACGTTTCATCAAAACTCTCCTTTGTTTCATCTTTTCGTTTTTATATTACGTGTCAGAACGTTTGTCCCAGCGAGAACTGGAACACCTGAGTATCGTCACCGCTCTTGTCATTCAGCGGCTTCGCGAGACTGAACGCCAGCGGGCCGACAGCGGTAATCCATTGGAAACTCACACCCGCCGATGTACGCACTTCTGTTAGCTCCGGATCGTAATCACGGTCTGTATCAAAGACCTGACCGGCATCCAGGAAAAACGACGTGCGCATGCTCCGGGAATCGCCCGCAAACGGTGTCGGGAAAATTAGCTCAAGGCCTGCTTCCGTCAACAGGTTGCCGCCAAACGGATCCGGATCGGAAAAATCGTTTGGCTGGTTTGTCGCTTTGTTACCCAAAGAATTGGCTCGATAACCCCGCACCGATCCGTAACCACCCGAATAGAAGTGTTCGAAGAACGGCATCTGCGAACGGTCGCCGTAGCCATCACCAAAGCCAACTTCGGTTCGCGCTCGGACAATCCAGCGATGGCTCTCTACCAATGGGAAATAAAAGTCCGTTCGGTGACTCGCCTTGTAGAAAGTCAGATCACTAACCGGTACCGCCACATCCAACGACAGGGAATGACTATAGCCTTTGGTTGGAAGCACGCCGCGGTTCAAGGTACTCCGGCGCCAGCTACCAAACAGGAAGTAGTTGGTGAAGGAGTCCCCTTCGTCTTCAATAAACGTTCTGACTTCTTCCGATGAAAAAATGCCTTTTTTGATGTCTGACTGGGTAACGCCCACACCAAAGTTCAGGCGGGTGATGGAATCCGTCGGGTAACCAAACGTCATCCGGGCACCGTATTCGTCCAGCAGGTAGGATGAAATATCCTCTTCCTGATAATCTGTTTCGCGTGCGAACAGACTGAAGCCACGACTTACTCCGTCAACAGTGTAATACGGGTTCATGTAGGAAACGTTGGCACTTTTCACGGAATCGCTGAAATTCACACCAAACGATACCCGCTTACCGCTACCGAAGAAGTTATTCTCGGACACCGATGCCCCAAGAATCACACCGGAGTTCTGCGAGAAGCCCACCGACGCAGACAAGCTTCCTGTCGGTTGCTCTTGTACGCTGTAATTAACGTCTACCAGATCGTCTGACCCTGGAACCGGCACGGTTTCCACATCAACCGTTTTGAAGAAACCCATGCGCTCAAGACGCGTTTTGGAGAATTCAATCCGGTCGGAAGAGGCGACCCCGCCTTCCATCTGCGTCATTTCCTGACGCAGCACTTCGTCTTTGGTAGACACGTTGCCGTTGAAATTAACGCGGCGCACGTAGGCACGCTTACCGGGCTCGATGTAAAAGGTTACCTTCGCCGTATGGTCTTCATTAGGCTCGGGCACTGCGTTCACACTCGCAAACGCATAGCCTTCACGGCCAAGGCGGAAGGACAAGGCTTCGGAAATCGCCGTCATCTGAGCGCGCGAGAACACGTCGCCTTCTTTCACCGGAATAAATTTGCGCAGTTCTTCCTCTTCAAGAATCAGATTACCGCGCAACTGAATATCGGAGATGGTGTACTGTGGCCCCTCGTTAAGAGCCATCGCGATGAAGACTTGCTGCTTGTCCGGCGAGATAGACACCTGACTGGATTCGACATTGAAATCCAGGTACCCACGGTCCAAATAGAACGAACGCAAGGTCTCCAGATCACCGCTAAGCTTTTCACGAGCGTATTTGTCGCTGTTGGTCAGAGAGTTCCACCAACTGCTGCTGCGAAGCTCAAAAAGATCCGTCAACGTCTCATCGTCGAACTCTCGGTTACCGACAATGTTGATGTTCTGAATAGCGGCAACCGAGCCTTCGTTGATATCCAGCCGTATGGCCACACGGTTACGCGGAAGCTCTTCAGCGGAGGCCTTCACCCGGGCGTTGTAGCGCCCCTGTGCGATGTAGGATCGCAGAATTTCAAGCTCCAGACGCTCAAGGGTCGCCCGGCGAAAGACCTGCCCTTCATCAAGGCCCGCACCGGCCAAGGCATCTTTCAGCATATCGGTTTCAATGTTTTTATTACCCTCGATTTCGATCGACGAAATCGAGGGGCGTTCACGGACCGTCAAAATCAATACGCCAGCGTCTCTGCTGACTTCGATATCGGTAAACAGTCCCGTGCGAAACAAATCTTTGATGGCCGCCGCCAGGCGAGCTTCATCAATTTGCTCGCCCATATTAATTGGAAACGCGGAAAACACCGAACCCGCAGATACCCGCTGCAGGCCTTCCACCTCAATGTCCGCAACCGTGAATTCGTCCGCCAACGCTGGCTTCATACCGGTTGCGGTAATCGCGAGGCCAACAGCTACAGCTAGAAGAGAACGTCTCATTCAGTTATATCGCCTGGTTAATGTGCGGTAAGGAGCCCGCAATTCTCACAACCGCATCAGGTCGTTGTAAAGAGCAAACACCATTAAAGTCAGGATCAAAGCCATACCAATTCGTAACCCTAGCTCTTGAGCCCTTTCCGATAAGGGTTTCCGGCGAATAGCCTCAATCGTGTAATACACGATGTGGCCACCGTCCAGCACCGGTACTGGCAACAAATTCAGTACACCCAGACTTACACTGAGGTAAGCCAGAAAACGAACAAAATCCTCAAACCCCGAACTGACACTGGCTTCGGCAACCCGGGCAATCGTAATCGGCCCACTCAGATTCGTCGGTGACAGAAGTCCCGTCACCATCTTCTTGATGGCAACCAGAGTCAAACGGGTGTCGGCCCAGGTCTCGTGAAGGGCATTCGGTATCGCAGCCAAAGGCCCGAACTGCACCTCCCGAAGCACTTCGTCAGGCCATGAAATAGCCTCAACTCCCGCACCCACAAAGCCTATCACCTGCCCGTCGTCCTGAGCACGAGATCCCGGCGTAACGGCCACGTCAAGCTGAGAACCGTTTCGATCTACCGTCAGCACTAACGCCTGTTCAGGTGCATTACGAATGTACTCAACCAAGGCAAACCAATTGGCTACGGGCTCGCCATCTACAGCCAAGACACGGTCACCCGCCTGCAGCCCGGCAGCTTGGGCGCGACCACCTTCGACGATCTGCCCCAATACTGCCGGAACTTCAGGACGCCAAGGAGTCACACCAAACTCGGCCAAGGGGTTGGGTGCATCGTCACTCAGCGCCCAACCGTTCAGCGGTCCTGACACTACCCCCCGAGAACCCTGCTCGGAAACTTCCAAAGACACTTGGCCGTGCTCTCCCGCACGCTCCAGCAGACGCATATTCACATCCCGCCAGGATGTTACCCGATGGCCGTCCACCGAATGTATTTCCATGCCTTCCTGCAAACCGACTCGTTCAGCGGTACTGCCTTCTGCCACGTCACCAACAATCGGAGCGACCGTCGTGACACCGACGACGCTGATCAACCAATAAGCCAGAATTGCAAAAATAAAGTTGGCTATAGGGCCGGCTGCGGCGATGGCGATGCGCTGAGACGGTGGTTTCGACGTGAAGGCTTGGTCCCGCAACTCGTCGGGAACCGGACCTTCACGCTCGTCCAGCATTTTTACGTAGCCACCCAGCGGGATGGCCGCGATGGCGTACTCAGTGCCCTGCCGGTCATACCAGGAGAACAGCGGTTTACCGAAACCAACCGAGAATCTAAGGACTTTCACGCCGAAACGCCGAGCTACCCAGAAGTGCCCGTACTCGTGCAGGGTAACCAGGATTCCCAGAGTCAGCGCTAATGCCAGTACGCTTTGAATAATCTGCATAGGTCTTCCGGTGTTGGTCTGGGCTACAGCTTAACGAAACGCCGACCGATATCAGGCCGACAATAAACCAATCTGCTCACTGGCTTGCACCCGTGCTTCAGCATCTTTAGCAAAAATGGTTTCAAAGCTATCGGCATCCACCACTTCAGTGGCTGCCAGCGTTCGCTCTATGATAACGGGGATATCGGTAAAGGACAGCTTACCTTCAAGAAATGCAGCAACCGCAATTTCATTTGCAGCATTGAGAACGGCGGGCGCCGTGCCGCCAGTCGCAAACGCATCGGCCGCCAAACGCAAACACGGGAAGCGCTGGACATCCGGGCGTTCGAAATGGAACTTACCGATAGCAAACAAATCGAGCGGCGCCACACCCGCCGCTATGCGCTCCGGCCATGCCATACCATTCGCAATGGGCGTGCGCATATCAGGGCTTCCCATCTGGGCCAGTACCGAGCCGTCTGCATACTCCACCATCGAGTGAATAATGCTCTCCGGATGCACATGCACTTCAACATGGTCTGGTGTGGTATTGAACAGCCAGCAGGCTTCAATAAGCTCCAAACCTTTGTTCATCAGGGTGGCAGAATCAACCGAGATTTTTTGGCCCATGGACCAGTTCGGGTGCGCACAGGCCTGAGCCGGCGTTACCGAATCCAAGGACTCTTTTGAAAAGGTACGGAAGGGTCCCCCAGAGGCAGTCAGCAAGATGCGAGTGATGCCGGCAGCAACGGGGTTACGTATTTTGTCGGCGGGCATGCACTGGAAAATGGCGTTGTGCTCTGAGTCAATCGGCAAAAGTTCCGCGCCCGATGCGGCCACTGCGTCCATAAACAGCTTACCGGACATCACCAGCGCTTCTTTATTCGCTAACAGTACCCGCTTACCAGCACGAACCGCCGCCAGTGTTGGCGCAAGACCGGCCGCACCAACGATCGCGGCCATCACGGTATCAGCTTCTTCGGCCGCGGCTACCTGACACAACCCCGGCTCGCCACTGAGCACGGTCGTTTCCGGCAAATCTTCAAGCAGGCTTTCAAGCTCACGGGCAGCATCGATATCGGCCATGACTGCATAAGCCGGTTTGAATTCCCGACACAAGGCCGCTAATTCCTGCGCTTTCGTGCCTGCCGTCAGCGCCCACACCGAAAAGCGTTCCGGATGCCGGCGAACAACGTCGAGTGTACTAAGCCCTATGGAGCCGGTCGCCCCTAAAACGGTAACGCTGCGCTGGGTCATAAAGACACGCTGGTTGCGCTCAGCCAACCGAGCAACGTAATGATCAAAGCAAAAACCGGGATCGCAGCGGTGAGGCTGTCAATCCGGTCCATAATGCCGCCGTGCCCCGGCAACAACTGACTGCTGTCTTTGATGCCGCGGAAACGCTTGAGCATGCTCTCGAGCAGGTCGCCCAAAACTGACACGAAGCCGGTAAACAAGCTGGCAACCAGCAACAACAGTGTTTCTTGAAGACTGGCACTGGCGATGTAACTGGCCACCAAGGCCAACACACCAACCGCGACCAAACCGCCCCAGACACCTGCCCAAGACTTTCCAGGGCTCACCCGAGGGGCCAACTTAGCCTTACCAAACGCTCGGCCTGCGAAATACGCGCCTATGTCGGCTACCCAAACCATCAGGAAGACATAGAGAATCACCAACAAGCTGTTCGTCAAAGCGCCAAACTCAAAAGCGCCGGTACGCAGGTGATTCAAACCAACCCACGCAGGCAGGAGTACCAGTAACCCCATTAACGCCCTGACCGCCGTGGAACCCCAGGCATCAGACCCTCTCGGGTAACGACTAACCAGACCAAAGCACACCAACCACCAAGCAAACGCCAACGATAAAACGACCACCGCGGACACATTCAGTTGTGATATCAGTGCCATCAAAACGGCAACGCCGACTGCATAGGCAACGCGACCGCCCTGCCCTTCAATACCCGACATATTCGCCCACTCCCAAGCTCCGAGCGCAATAATTGCACCGGTGAAGAGCGAGAAGCCAAACGCGGGTAAGAAGAAAATGCCAACGATCGCAATCGGGGCCAGAATGAGAGCGGTAATAATTCGAGTTTTAAGCACGGTAATAATCGCTATGTCGTTATTGTTTTGAGGCTTGGGATTCAAGCTGATCGTCGGTTTGACCAAAGCGACGCTTGCGTTGGCCGTATGCCTCCAACGCTTTCAGCATTTCTTCAGCTTTGAAATCGGGCCAGAAAACGTCGGAGAAGTAAAACTCCGTATAGGCCAAGTGCCACAACAAAAAGTTGCTGATGCGCTGTTCACCGGCAGTACGAATCATCAAGTCAGGCATCGGCAAATCCCCGATACTCATGTTCTGCTGAATCAAATCGTCGGTAATATCGGAAGGAGCCAACTCTCCGGCGCGAACTTTTTCCGCAACCGCCTGAGTGGCTTGGGTGATGTCCCAGTGCCCACCATAGTTGGCGGCGATCACCAGCGTCATCGCTGTATTATCGCGAGTCAGCGCCTCGGCTTTTTCCATGTGTTCCTGGAGCAACGGGTTAAATGCGGTGCGATCGCCAATAATCCTCAACCGGATATTATTGCGATGAAGCTTTCGAACTTCCCGCTCAAGCGCGATCACAAACAGCCGCATCAAAGCCGATACTTCGTCTTTTGGGCGGCGCCAGTTTTCACTGGAGAATGCAAACAGAGTAAGCACCTCAACGCCTTGCCGCGCACAGGTTTCTACAACGGCTTTAACCGCATCCACTCCTGCCTTATGGCCCGCGACTCCTTTCAATCGCCGCGCTTTCGCCCACCGATTATTGCCATCCATGATAATGGCCACATGCCGGGGACGGCTGCTTGCCGTCACCGGAATTTCTGCGGTTATTTGATCCGTCATGAAACCCTCTGCGCAGTGGCACTTTCAACCACTGCTGACTCTGTTTCTGAACAATCTGACGGTTAAACCGCCATCAGATCCTCTTCCTTCGCCTTGAGCATCTTTTCGATTTCGGCGATGTACTTGTCGGTCAGCTTCTGAATTTCGTCTTCGCCACGGCGCAGATCGTCCTCACTGATTTCCTTCTCTTTCAGCAGGTCTTTCAGCATGCCGTTCGCGTCACGGCGCGCATTACGCACAGACACACGGCCTTGCTCCGCATCGCCACGAGCCTGCTTGACCATTTCCTTACGGGTCTGCTCGGTCAACATCGGCATTGGAACACGGATGGCATCACCGTTGCTGGACGGGTTCAAGCCGAGGTCCGACATCATGATGGCTTTCTCAATCGCTGAAATGATGCTCTTTTCCCAAGGGGCAACCAGCAACGTACGGTTGTCTTCCACGTTCACGCTGGCCACCTGCTTCAGCGGGGTGTCCTGCCCGTAGTAGTTCACCATTACGCTATCAAGAATCGCAGGGTGAGCGCGACCGGTACGGATTTTGTTGAAAGCCGAGGTAAGCGCCTCAAGGCTCTTCTGCATTTTTGATTCAGCTTCAGTCTTAATATCGTCAATCACGTCGAAACCCTCAATTCGTTACTCAATCAATGTGCCTTCTTTCTCACCGGTCACAATGCGGGTGAGAACGCCTGGCTGGTTCATATCAAACACCCGCAACGGCATGCCATGATCACGAGCCAGACAAATAGCGGTAAGGTCCATCACGCCAAGCTTGCGATCCAAAACTTCATCGTAGGTCAGGCGATCGTATTTTACTGCGGTGGGGTCCAGATTGGGATCCGCGTTATACACACCATCCACTTTTGTCGCCTTGAGAACAGCATCCGCCTCAATCTCGATACCGCGAAGACATGCGGCTGAGTCGGTCGTAAAGAAAGGATTGCCGGTACCCGCACTAAAAATCACCACGTCGCCTTCTTTCAGATCGCGAACAGCGCGGCGGCGATCATAATGTTCAACAATACCGCTCATGGGGATCGCAGACATAACGCGGGTACGTATGTTCGAGCGCTCTAAGGCATCGCGCATGCCCAAGCCGTTCATAACGGTTGCCAGCATACCCATGTGATCGCCTGTTACCCGATCCAGCCCAGCCTCGCTCAATGCCGCGCCGCGGAATAGGTTGCCACCACCAATAACCAGCGCGACCTGAACGCCAATACCAACAAGCGCTCCGATCTCTAATGCCATGCGGTCAAGTACTTTAGGATCAATACCGAACTCGTGCTCCCCCATCAGGGCTTCGCCACTAAGCTTCAGCAGAACACGCTTGTATCTGGGCTGATTGGTTGAAGTTGTCGGTGTCGGCATGGTGATCCCCTTTTCGTCTTTTGGCTGTGCGGCTTCAAACCCTTGGCAGGCTTGTATCTGACATATCCCTCTCATCCTAGCGCAAAAAAGGGGTATCTCAGATACAAGCCCGCCACGAAAGCCGGGCAAACCCGGCTGACGTGGCAGACTTAGGTAGCGCTTCTGTCTTTGACAAAAGCGCTCAAAAAATGGATCAGGCCTTGCCTGTGCCAGCGGCAGCAGCCACTTCAGCAGCAAAATCCACTTCTTCTTTTTCGATGCCTTCACCCACTTCCAGACGAGTAAAGCCAACCAGCTCGCCACCGGCGGCTTTGATCAACTCACCCACTTTCTGCTCTGGGTTCTTAACGAAAGGCTGCTCAACCAGGCTGTTTTCAGCCAGGAACTTCTTGATACGGCCGCCCATCATCTTTTCAACGATTTCGGCAGGCTTGCCTTCCATATCCGGCTGAGACTTGATGATTTCTTTCTCTTTCTCGAGCTCTTCAGCAGGCATTTCTTCCGGCTTGCCAACGCGCGGGTTAACCGCAGCTACGTGCATAGCGATGTCGCGGGCCAGCTCTTCAGTGCCAGCAGTCAGCGCAACAACGGCAGCAATTTTGCTGTTGCTGTGAACGTATCCACCAACAACCGGACCTTCAACCTTAACCAGACGACGAACAGTGATGTTTTCGCCGATCTTCTGAACCAGCGCTTCACGCTTGCCTTCCAGATCGCCTTCCATCAGCTTCGCAACGTCAGTTTCGCCTTTTTCAAACGCAACGTTCAGAACGTCGTTAGCGAAGTTCATGAAGTTGTCGTCACGGGCAACGAAGTCAGTTTCAGAGTTAACTTCCAGGATGAAAGCAACAGTCTTGTCGTCAGAAACCTTAACCAGAGACACACCTTCAGCAGCGGTACGACCGGCTTTCTTGGCAGCCTTCAGGCCAGACGACTTACGAAGCTCTTCAATTGCAGCGTCAACACTGCCGCCAGCTTCAACCAGTGCTTTTTTGCACTCCATCATGCCAAGACCAGTGCGCTCACGCAGCTCTTTGACCATTGCAGCGGTAATTGCAGCCATGTTCAGTCCTCTCAATCAGTTACAAATTCGGTGGGAAGGCATGCCCGATAAAAAGGGGCATGCCTTATAACTTAAACCAGACGGTTAAGTATTACTCGGCAGCTGGAGCAGCGCCTTGGGCATCTTCGCTAACTTCTACGAACTCGTCAGCGCCGCCGGCAGTCTGGGAAGACTCCAGGCAAGTATCAGCAACCGCTTTCACGTAGATCTGGATAGCGCGGATAGCGTCGTCGTTACCCGGGATTACGTAGTCAACGCCGTCAGGATCGCTGTTGGTATCAACAACACCAATAACAGGGATGCCCAGCTTGTTCGCTTCTTTAATAGCGATACGCTCGTGGTCTACGTCAACAACGAACAGCGCGTCTGGCAGGCCGCCCATGTCTTTGATACCACCGATAGAACGCTCAAGCTTATCCATCTCGCGGGTACGCTCAAGAGCTTCTTTCTTGGTCAGCTTGTCGAAAGTACCGTCTTTGCTCTGGGCTTCCAGATCACGGTAGCGACGGATAGACTGACGAATGGTCTTGTAGTTGGTGAGCATGCCACCCAACCAGCGGTGGTTAACGTAAGGCTGGCCGGAACGCAGTGCTTCTTCCTTGATAATCTTGGCTGCGGCACGCTTGGTACCAACAAACAGGATCTTGTTCTTGCTTTCAGTCAGCTGCTGAATGAAATCCAGCGCCTGGTTCATCGCAGGAACAGTCTGCTCAAGGTTGATGATGTGAATCTTGTTACGAGCACCAAAGATGTATTTACCCATCTTCGGGTTCCAGTAACGGGTTTGGTGTCCAAAGTGAGCACCTGCTTTCAGCAGGTCACGCATATTTACCTGAGCCATGATATTTACCTTTTAGCTTCGGGTTAGGCCTCCACGCGTCCAATTGCCCCAACCTGTCTCCTTAAAGCAGGAGCCGGCACCCTGGGACAACGTGCTGACACGTGTGTGAATTTGCCGAGTTTTGTTTCGGCGGGCGCGTTTATACCATATTCCGCTTCCGCAACGCCATTACTTTTGGCAAATACCTTCCTTGTACCTATTGCTCCGGCCCCTTAAAATGCGGGCTTGATGCATATAAACAGGAAGTCCGATGCAAGTATCTATTAAGACCCCCGAAGAAATCGAAAAGATGCGGGTAGCCGGCCGCCTGGCAGCCGAAGTTCTCGAAATGATTGGCGAGTACGTCAAGCCCGGTGTTACTACCGAAGAGCTTGACCGCATCTGCCACGACCACATTGTTAATAAACAGCAGGCCATTCCAGCCCCGCTGAACTACAAAGGATTCCCGAAGTCCATCTGCACCTCGGTAAACCACGTGGTATGCCACGGCATCCCGACAGACAAAAAAGTCCTGAAGGATGGTGATGTCATCAACATCGACGTCACCGTGATCAAAGATGGCTACCATGGCGACACCAGCAAAATGTGGATCGTCGGCAAGCCCAAGCCCGGCTCGGAACGCCTGATCCAGATTACTCAGGAATGCCTGTATAAAGGCATTGAACTGGTCAAGCCCGGCGCACGCCTTGGCGACATTGGCCACGTAATCCAAAAGCACGCCGAGAAGCACCGCTACTCCGTGGTTCGGGATTATTGCGGCCACGGCATCGGAGCCGTGTTCCATGAAGAGCCTCAGGTTATGCATTACGGCACTCCGGGCACCGGCCTTGAGCTCAAAGAAGGCATGACCTTCACCATCGAGCCGATGCTAAACCAAGGCAAATACCACACCAAACTGTTGGCCGATGGCTGGACGGCGGTCACCAAAGACCACAAATTGTCCGCACAGTGGGAACACACCATTCTGGTTACCGCGGATGGTTACGAAGTGCTGACCAAGCGATCAGAAGAGTCTTTCTAAGTGGACCAAAGCGAGCTGGAACACCGTATCAGTAACGACCCGTCACCGGTTGTTGCGGCAAGGGAGTTTTTACAACACCACTACAACGCCGATGCCGAAGCTTTCCGGCAAGGAGCCGACGTCAGGGCTCTGGTTCACGCCAGAGCCGCGACCGTTGATACGGTGCTTCGATTAATCTGGAATCGTTACCCCCTGTCCAGCTCGCCCGACATCGCTCTGGTCGCCGTTGGCGGTTACGGCCGGGGCGAGCTTCACCCCCACTCGGACATTGACCTACTCATTCTCACCCGAGCCGACACGGAAAGCGCGTGGCAAGACGACCTCAGCGCATTCATCACCCTGCTCTGGGACCTGAAACTGGATATCGGTCACAGCGTTCGCAATGTTAACGAATGCATTGCGGCCGCAAAACAAGACATAACCATCCTCACTAACCTACTGGAAACCCGAACCATCGCTGGCCCGGACAGCTTGAGGGAAGAGCTCACGGAACAGGTTTACCTTGACGACGTGATGTCAGACAAAGACTACTTTGTCGCCAAATGGGAAGAGCAGCAAAAACGCCACAAAAAATACGGCGATACCGAGTACAACCTGGAACCCAACGTCAAAGGTTCCCCCGGTGCGCTGCGAGATATACAAACGATCGGATGGATCACCAAACGCCACTTTTTGCTGGAAAGCACAGCGGATCTCGCCCGGTTCAGCATTATTACCGAAGAAGAACACCGGGTGCTGCTGGAGGGCGAAACCTTCCTTTGGCGCTTACGCTTCGGCCTTCAGCTCATCGCGGGCCGAAATGAGAACCGATTGCTATTTGATCACCAGCGCGCCCTCGCTTCGATGCTGGGTTATAAGGATGAAGGCAAACGCCTCGGCGTCGAACTGATGATGCAGTCTTACTACCGCACTGTACTGGCATTGGCGGAGCTCACCGACGTTATTCTCCAATATTACGACGAAGCGATCCTCGGCAGTGGCAGCGAAGACGAAATTCGGCCACTGAACAAGCGCTTCCAAATGCGCAATTTCTACATCGAAGCCATCAACAATCAGGTCTTTGCCTACGCGCCTTATGCGATCATGGAGATCTTCGTGTTGATGGCGCAGCACCCGGAAATCAAGGGCATTCGTGCAACCACCATCCGGTCTCTTCGGGCACACCGGCACCTGATCGATGATGTGTTCCGGTCTGATCTGGCGGTGACCAGCCTGTTCATGGAGCTTCTGCGCACGCCTCACCCCTTGCATAAAACGCTCTCTGCAATGAAGAAGTACAACGTGCTGGGCCGATACTTGCCCGAATTTGGCGAGATCATTGGCCAGATGCAGCACGACCTGTTCCACATTTACACCGTTGATGCGCACACCATGCGCGTCATTCGCAACATGGTCAGGCTGACCAGTGACGAAGCCAGAACCGAGTACCCGCTGGCATCACGTTTGATCCACCGCTTACCGAAAATGGACACCCTGTTTATCGCCGGCCTTTACCACGACGTAGCCAAAGGCCGGGGTGGTGACCATTCAGAACTCGGCGCCATTGATGCTGAAGCTTTTTGTGAACGGCACCATTTAAGTGAGCGGGACACCCGGCTAATCGCTTGGCTGGTAGAGAACCACCTGCTCATGTCGATGACCGCCCAACGCAAAGACATCTCAGACCCGGGCATCATCCAGGCCTTTGCGCGGGCCATTCCCAGTCAGGCACACCTGGACTACCTTTACACCCTGACCGTGTGCGACATCAGCGCCACAAACCCCAAGCTTTGGAATACCTGGCGCGCCTCGCTTTTGCGCCAACTCTATATAGAAGCCAAGCGAGCACTGCGCCGTGGCATAGACACACCGGTTGACCGGCAGGCGTGGATTGATGCCACCCGTGAAGAAGCCCGGGAAATCCTCAACGCCCAGAACATGAGCGACGAGCAGATTGACCAAATCTGGGACACGGTGGACGAAGAATACTTCCTGCAGGATTCCACCGTCGATATCGCCTGGCAGACCGCTGCGATCATCCGCCATGGCGACAACCCGGACCCACTGGTCTTGATCCGCGACACCCGCGGCGGGCCAACCGACGGTTACTCCCAGATCATCATCTACATGAGAGACCGGGTCGCCCTGTTTGCAGCCACCACCGCCGTGCTGGAGCAGCTGAACCTGAACATCGTCGATGCTCGCATTAACTCCAGCGAAGGCCCGCACTCCATCAGTTCCTACATTGTGTTGGACGAGCAAGGGCAACCGCTAGGCATCGACCCCGCTCGCAAAGAACGGGCACGCAAGCGCCTGATCGAAGAACTGGATGATCCGGAAGACTACCCGGACATCATTCACCGGCGCACCCCAAGGCAACTCAAACACTTTGCCTTCCCCACGGAAGTGACCTTTTCGAACGACACCATTAACCAACGAACGTTAATGGAAGTCATCACCCCCGACCGCCCCGGTCTGCTGGCGCGAATTGGTCAGGTGCTGCTGGAGCACAGGGTGCGGCTGACCAACGCCAAAATCGCCACCTTGGGCGAGCGGGTAGAAGACGTTTTCTTTATTACTGATGAACAAGGCCGGCCACTGAGCGACCCTGCCAAGTGTGAAGCCTTACAACAGCACCTCTGCAAAATGCTGGACGATATTCAATGAATTCCAATCTTGAAAGACTGCACCCTTACCCCTTTGAGAAACTGGCGAAGCTGAAAGCCGGTATCACCGTACCGGAGCATCTCGCGCCCATTTCACTGGGCATTGGCGAACCCAAGCACCCTGCCCCAGCTTTCGTGAAACAGGTGGTGGCCGACAATCTGGACAGGCTCGCCAACTACCCAACCACCAAGGGCCTCGACGAACTGCGCGAAACCATTGCCAACTGGGCGACGCGCCGCTTCAGCTTGAGCGAAGGCTCAATGGACCCGGCTCGCAACATTGTTCCCGTTAACGGCACCCGCGAAGCCATTTTTTCTCTGGTGCAGGCTGTTGTGGATTCGAGCAAACCCGCTACCGTGGTCAGCCCGAATCCCTTTTATCAGGTGTACGAAGGCGCTGCATTCCTCGCGGGCGCCGATCCTGTTTACCTGCCTTGCGATGCCAGCAACGGTTTCATTCCGGATTTCGACAAGGTGCCGGAATCGGTCTGGGCCAGCTGCCAGGTCTTGTTCCTGTGCTCGCCCGGCAACCCCAGTGGCGCCGTAATCAGCCGTGAAACACTGACCAAAGTAATTGAGCTGGCCGACCGTCACGATTTTATTGTGGCGTCTGACGAGTGCTACTCCGAACTCTACCCGGACGAAGCCAATCCACCCGAAGGCCTGCTGCAAACCTGTGCCGCCATAGGCCGCCACGATTTTAAACGCTGCGTGGTGTTTCACAGCCTATCGAAGCGCAGCAACCTGCCTGGCCTGCGTTCCGGCTTTGTCGCCGGCGATGCCGACGTGTTGGCGGGTTACCTGAAATACCGGACCTACCACGGCTGCGCCATGCCCATTCACAATCAATTGGCCAGCATTGCAGCGTGGAACGACGAGGAACACGTCAAACAAAACCGGTCGGCGTATCGAGCCAAGTTCGAAGCGGTGGTTCCCATCCTGCGCGAAGTCATGAACGTCGACTTCCCGGATGCCGGCTTCTACCTCTGGCCGGAAACACCCTTCGATGACGAAACCTTTGCCCGCGAATTGTCGGCGCAGCAAAACGTACACGTACTGCCCGGCCGCTACCTGTCCCGCACCGTGGACGGCCACAACCCCGGCGAAAACCGGGTTCGCATGGCCTTGGTGGCACCTGTAGAAGAGTGCGTTGAAGCGGCTCACCGCATTGTCGAGTTTGTAAAAGGATTTAAAGCATGAAGCTCTACGGCATCAAGAACTGCGACACCGTCAAAAAAGCCCGTAAATGGCTGGATGAAAACGGCATCGCTTATGAATTCCACGATTTCAAAAAAGACGGCCTCACCAGCGAAAAGCTGGCCGAGTGGGAGCAATCGTTGAATTGGGAAACACTGATCAACAAGCGCGGCACCACCTGGCGAAAACTTCCGGATGAGGTTCGTGATACCATGACGGCCCAAACTGCCCACCAAGTTATGCTGGAGAACACCTCCATCATCAAACGCCCGGTTGTTGAACGCGGCGAAACGGTGACCGTGGGCTTTAACGCAGACGAATGGGCTGCGTGGACGAACTAACACACTAATACCGCCTGCCGCTTACATCTTCCCCATGGGAAAGAAGTAAGGGCGAGCGAGAAAGAACTCGGTTTTTAAACTTAAGTAACAGGAGCAACCACCAGATGAGTTTTGCATTCGGCATCGGCATCGGCACCCAGAACAACCAGGGCGAATGGCTGGAAGTGTTCTACCAGCAACCGGTTATGACCCCAGGCAAAGACCTGATCGACGTGGTTGAAACCGCGCTGAACTACAAAGGTGGCAACCAGGCCATCGAAGCGAGCGCCGAGCAGCTGACTCAGTTCGCCACCTCCCTCCGCCAGCTGGGCGAAACCGCTCAAGCAAAACTGGCCGAGCAAGCTGCTGAAAGCAAAAGCCCGGTGGTCGTCACCGTACTCGCGACCGACGATACCGCGTCCAGCACGCCTGAGGTGTACCTGAAGCTGCACTTGATTTCTCACCGCTTGGCCAAGCCCCACAGCCTGAAGCTGGACGGCATCTTCGGCCTGCTGCCAAACCTGGCCTGGACCAACGAAGGCGCCATTGACCTGAACGAACTGCCAGCTCGCCAGCTGCAGGCTCGAGTTGAAGGTCGCACTCTGGAAGTGAAATCTGTCGATAAGTTCCCGCAGATGACCGATTACGTGGTACCGAAAGGCGTGCGTATCGCCGACACATCCCGCGTTCGTCTGGGCGCTTACGTGGGTGAAGGCACCACCGTAATGCACGAAGGCTTTATCAACTTCAACGCCGGCACCGAAGGTACCAGCATGATCGAAGGCCGTATTTCTGCGGGCGTAATGATCGGCAAAGGGTCTGACCTGGGCGGCGGTTGCTCCACCATGGGCACCTTGTCTGGTGGCGGCAACATCATCATTTCTGTAGGCGAGAACTGCCTGCTGGGCGCAAACGCTGGCATCGGCATCCCGCTGGGCGACCGTTGCACCGTAGAAGCCGGTTTGTACATCACCGCAGGCACCAAAGTTGCCCTATTGGACGACAACAACGAACTGGTTGAAGTGGTTAAGGCCCGTGACCTGGCCAGCAAGAACGACCTGCTGTTCCGCCGCAATAGCCAGACCGGCGCAGTGGAGTGCAAAACCAACAAATCAGCCATCGAGCTGAACGAAGAACTGCACGCCAACAACTAAGACCCGCACAAGCCCCTTTTCCGCCGCGAAGAGGGGCCATTCCAGACCCAGCAAGAGCCGCCCTATGACCTTATCGCCTACCCTCGAACTCGCCATGGACCTCATTCGCCGCCAGTCGGTCACACCCGACGACGCCGGTTGTCAGGAACTGATGATGTCCCGCCTTGCACCTCTTGGCTTCGCCGGCGAGAACCTGCGATTTGGTGAAACCGACAACCTCTGGGCTCGTAAAGGCACCGACGGCCCCGTGCTGGCCTTTGCCGGCCATACCGATGTGGTACCAACCGGCCCCGAGCGTAATTGGGCCCACGCGCCCTTTGAGCCGGTCATTGAGGAAGGCTTTTTGTACGGTCGCGGTGCTGCCGACATGAAAGGCAGCCTTGCTGCCTTTGTCACAGCTTGCGAACGTTTTGTAGCGAAGAACCCGAACCATCGCGGCTCTATTGCCCTACTCATCACCAGCGATGAAGAAGGCCCGGCGCACGATGGCACGGTGAAAGTGGTTGAAACACTGGAAGCCCGAAACGAGAAAATCGACTGGTGTTTGATTGGCGAACCGTCCAGCACACACGAGGTCGGTGATGTCATCAAAAACGGCCGCCGCGGTTCGCTGCACGGCTACCTGACCGTTCACGGCACCCAAGGCCATGTCGCCTACCCGCATCTGGCCGAGAACCCGGTACATACTGTAGCCCCAGCTCTGGATGCCTTAGCAAAAGAGTTCTGGGACAACGGTAACGACTTCTTCCCGCCGACCACCTTTCAAATCACCAAAATTGAATCCGGCGTGGGCAGCAACATCATTCCCGGTGAGTGCGTGGTGCACTTCAATTTCCGTTACTGCACCGAAAATACCGCGGAAAGTCTGGAAGAACGTGTGGTCGCTATTTTGGACCGCCATAACTTCAAGTACGACCTGCAGTGGAACCTTAGCGGCCGTCCCTTCCTGACCGACCGGGGTGCTTTGGTCTCCGCCAGCCAGGAAGCCATTCGCACCGTCACCGGCCGGGAAACCGAGCTGTCTACCTCAGGTGGCACGTCAGATGGTCGTTTTATCGCCCCCACGGGTGCGCAAGTGGTCGAACTCGGCCCCATCAACGCCACCATCCACAAAGTGGACGAATGCGTGAAAGCGGAAGATTTGGATACGCTGTCTGACATCTACGAGCAGATTCTGGTCGAACTGCTGGGATAGTATGCACGAGGGGTCAGACCCCCGCGCGTCTTTGGGCCCTAAGGCCGCGCGAGGGTCTGACCCCTAACTTAAAGCTAAACGCCAAAATCAATAATGCGGCGGAGGCGTTTCCTCATCTTCCCGCCGGATGTTGGAAGGCGCCACATCCTTAAGCTGCTGGTGCATCAGCCGCTTCGCCTCCCACAGCTCCCGAATGTCCATTTCCTGCTTGGTTACCTGCTCGCTCAGGGTGTTGATTACGTCGTCCTGGAACGCAAGTCGCATTTCCAGATCCGCAATCCGGTCTTCGAGAGTGTTTTTACTCATGAGATTTGGTCAGCCCTTTCCTTAATCTGGTATCATGGCGCCTTTTACCGCCTACGCCAGATATTCTAAACACAGAATTCAGCGGCGGTGTTCACTGCCGGACATGCCATTTTACCCGATGTGCGGCTTTTTATCGTTAGCGTTTAATTATGGAGAATAACCAACCAATGCGTAATCCAGCCAAAGCGATCCTTGTTGCTATCCTGATCGCAATTCCGGCACCGTTTGTACTGGGCCTGTTACTGTCTGCCACCCCGGCACCGCTGAAACTGCTCGCCATGGGCGAAGGCGTTGAAGCACTGGGTAGCCAAGGTGGTATTGCCGCGTATTTGATGGCGTTTGCTGTTTTCGCCATTGTGGGCTTTGTCGCCGTTTTGGTTGCCGGTAAGCAAGCAGCTCCTGCTGCCCCAGCTCGCACCCAGAACCGCCCGGCTCGTGCCAGTCAGCCACAAAACGATTACGACGACGAAGACGACTTTGACGACACCACTCCTGAAGGAGATGAAGAAGGCACCGTCAAATGGTTCAACGTCAAAAAAGGCTTCGGCTTTATCGTACGTGAAAGCGGTGACGAGATTTTCGTTCACTTCCGCGCCATTCGTGGCCGTGGCCGCCGCGTACTACGCCAAGGCCAACTGGTTCGCTTCAACGTAGTTGATGCCGACAAAGGCCTGCAGGCAGACAACGTGTCTATCCTGAGCGATTGATCTCCCCCTGCGGAAACGAAAAAGGCAGCCATCATAGGCTGCCTTTTTTACGTTCCGGGCCCTGTTAATTCCACACGACCTGCTGTTCCCCTCGGTGATCTAACCGCCACCATTGTTCATCGTCCAGCGAATCGCCTTCCTGCCACTCACCCAAGCTGCAGCGGATCTCGCCTTCCATCATTCGCCACGCACTGCGTGCGCACTCCAGATCACTGTTCCAAGGCAACTCGTCGCCCTCGATCACCAGCGACGTAAACCGCTTGCCGAACGCCCCCGGATACAAAGTAATGCGCAGCGCTGCCCCATTGAACAGACCTGTGCCTTTTGAAACCGTAGCGACGTCCGCATCATCCAACCGAACATTATCAAGCTGACCTTCAAGCCACCGGGATACGGCACCCGGTTCAAGGTCACGAATATATATTTCCAGATCCTGCACCCAAGGTATCTCCATGCTGTTGCTCGTACTGCCGCACATAGTGAACCGGCTCTGGCGCGGCTGCAAGCCATCGCTCCAATTCCTGCCGAAGATCGTCCACCGTTAACCGGCGCAATGTGCCAGAGCGTTGTCGTTCATGCCAAAGCACTTCGGCAGCAGCCCTCTCCAGTTCGACGTATTTTAAGTCCTTATCTTCGCCGCTGAAACTTTCTTCCCGCGCCATTGCGACCAACGCCTGTCTTCGGGAAACCTCCTGCCGGCCCGCAAGCTCTGCGGATTCCAACGGGCCACGGCTTGCAAACAGCTCCAAGCGGGCTGCAGCTCTTCGCACCCACTCCAGCATGCCGCCGGGCGCCGCAACACAGCGGCTTTGGCGAGTGGCTGCGTACTCCAATGCCGATAGAGCAATTTCGACATTAAACCTTTTCTCAATTAACGGTTGATGAGCTGTGAGAATCGCCCGGCGCTGCGCCCGGCCCACGGCAGGCATTGATATAACCTCAAGCGTTCTTCCAAGCAAATGGCTTAGCCGTTGCTCGCCGCCGGCATCCCCGCCCTCATTCGGTGCCAAAAGCACAATCGGCCCTTGCCAGCCCGTGACCAGCTCTCTAGCGACACCGTTTGGCAGCGCCATCAATTCCAACAACCCCGCAGGCGATACGTTATCCAACACTAAGACCGGCCACCCAAACCCCTCTTCGCTCTGTGACGGTACCGTAGGCTGCTCAACAGCCATAACTTCAGCCTGACGGCGCAGGTCTACCTGAACCCAATAGATGCCCGGAGTGTCCAGAAGCGATTGGAGCCAAGCCGTTTTACCGCTGCCACGTGCGCCTTCAATCCAGATCAGACCGGATTTATTTGCCGCAAGCGCAACAGCGACATCCTCTGCCAACTTGAGCCAGCTAGGCTCCACTACGATGAGCGGGACCAATTCCTGCCCAGTTAAACCGCGAGCTTGTGCCGGTACTTCAGAATCATCCGGCCAGAAGCCCACCAACTCCAAGACAGCCACATAGGCTTTGTCTTGCAGCCGCTCGGCGCAGGTCACCAGCCCACGTAAAAGCTGTGACCAACTCAACCAAGGACCTTCAACAACCTCACGGGTTGCAGAAATCCAATAAATGAGCTGAGACGACAAATCGCCATCCCCGTGGACTTCAACAACAATCGGCTGTTCACCCTGAATCGTCCGAATCAGCTCATCAAAATCCACACCCTGGCGCTTGAGAAACGGCGCAATGGGCTCAATCACATCCAGCATCGCCAACAGAAAATCTTCCGCGGTAATCACCGAGCCACCACGCTTATCAACGCTGTCTCGGGCCACAAGTAGTGCTTGCTGGCATTGGGGCTCCAGGCATCCTTGCCAATCTTCCATTGCTGCGTTCTCCATTAGGGGAATAAATCAGGCCGAAACTCTATCAAAGCCTATGCTTGGTTTTGGCGGTTAAAGTCACACACTACTCACGACGTTGAATTAAACTTCTGAAAGCTATCGCTTATGGGTGGCTGCGCACCAAGCTCTCACCTGCCATCGGATTAAGGTATCCTGAAAGAATGGATACAACCTCAGCGCTATTCCCTCTGCATCATTTCAAAACACCCACGATACGCCACTTGGCGTGGCTGTGTGAGGCACCGCAGTTGCTGGCATCTCCAATCAGTTTCTACCCCCTGGAATTCCTCCCTGCGGACTACCGAAGCACGCTGGCCCATTGGGATAACCATCCAGAAGCCGCACCAGCTCAATTAATGGCTCCCATGGAAAAACGGCTCGGCCACTACTTTGAACGACTTTACGAAGTGATGGTAAGCGATCTCATGGGCTGGGACGTTGTGTTGAAAAACCAACAAATACGGACCGAGAAACAAACGCTGGGAGAGCTGGATTTCCTGCTACGAAACCCGGTTTCCGGCGAACTGGAACACCACGAAATCGCCATAAAGTACTATCTGGGCGTACCCACGGCCAATGGGCCAACCTTGTGGTACGGCCCCAATGCCCGGGACCGGCTCGACCTTAAAACCAACCACATGTTGTCCCACCAAAGCCAAATGACCCAGCGGCCTGAAACCCGCAATGTGTTGGCGGAACTCGGCATTCAGGAAAGCATCAAGCCACGTATCTTCATGCCCGGGTATCTGTTCTACCCTAACGGGGATACGACTCAGCTCCCGGACACGGTTCCCGACGACCACCTGACCGGGAAATGGCGCTATGCTGCGGACTTGGCGACAGAAGACACCAGCCGCTGGGTTCGCCTCAACAAACCGCATTGGATTGGCCCTTGGAGCCAAATAGATACGCCAGATGCCAAAGCGGCACGCACAACCATTCAATGGGTTGAAGCCGAAGGCTTTCCGGCCTTGTTTGCTGAAATGGTTTGGCGAGCCGAGCTATCCTGCTGGGTAGAGAAAGAGCGCTGGTTTGTGGTCCCACGCGATTGGCCCCAAAACAAACGCTAACCCAACATCAACACAGGAGAACACGATGAAATACCTACATACCATGATTCGGGTCAGCAACCTGGACGAGACGCTCCACTTCTTCTGCGACCTACTCGGCCTGGTCGAAATCAGCCGAAAAGACAGCGAGAAAGGCCGCTTTACACTGGTGTTCTTGGCCGCTCCTGAAGACGAAGCGCGAGCACGGGAAGACAAAGCCCCGACTATTGAACTTACCTACAACTGGGACCCGGAAGAATACACCGGTGGCCGCAACTTCGGGCACCTGGCGTTTCGGGTGGACGACATCTATGCCCTGTGTGAGAAGCTACAGGCCAACGGCATTACCATTAATCGCCCACCGAGAGACGGTTATATGGCGTTTATTCGCACCCCGGACGGGATTTCTATTGAGTTGCTGCAGAAGGGGGAGGCGCTGCCGGCTCAAGAGCCTTGGGCGAGTATGGAGAATGTGGGGAGTTGGTGAGGCTCCATGCTTTGCAGCAGAGGGCCCGCATGCTCAACTAAGCGACCCGAGTGATTAGCTACATGCTGAACATGGCGCTCGGAAAACCCCATGCTCAGCAAGCCTTATAATCGGTGAACCTGCGTGTTCACCGAAGGCGCTAGATGAAAACTACTCAAAAATGTATTCGCCAGCCTCATCTTTCCTAGCCCCCATAAATCCCATATGAGGAAATAGACGAACTTTCATCGTGTATGAAAGGGCTCCACCGGAGACGGCCAAAAGAACACCAACGATCGATATAACGGGGACAAAAGAGAAGAAATACACATAGTGTGCAGTTGCCATCACACAGAACAAAACAAATGACGCATACCCTTTAAACGACAACTTCGCCAGACCGATAAAATATAAAACCGTCAAAAGTACAATCACAGCTATTCCCAGCCACCCGAACGATTCATCTAATGGCACAACATGGTAATACGTTGCCCAAACAGCCAAACTAGATTGAATAAGACAGATCGCCAAGAGAACATGGTTAAGCTTTGCTAAAAAGACAGACGGGCGACCATGATCAATTGTTGCTATTTTTTCGGCCAACCGCATTTCATTACCCGTCTTTGTTCTCAGTCGTTCAATGATTTCATCTCGCCCCAAGCCCTGCGCCAGAAGCTCTTGTAACCATCCCCTAAAATCGGTGCATGCGTAATTAGAGTTCTCCGGCCTACAATGAGGCAAACGGAGAACGACATGAAGAAATCACGGTACAGCGAGTCACAGATCGTCAAGATCCTGAAGGAGGTCGAGGGCGGCCGCCTGGTCAAGGAAGTCTGCCGGGAATACGGCATCTCCGATGCGACCTACTACAACTGGAAATCCAAGTACGGGGGCATGGAGGCCTCTGATGTGAAGCGCCTCAAAGAGTTGGAAGAGGAAAACCGCCGGCTGAAGCAGATGTATGCCGAGCTGAGCCTGGATCACAAACTGCTGAAGGATGTGATCGAAAAAAAGCTGTAAAGCCAGCCGTTCGACGAGAACTGGTGGATTACCTCAAGCAGGCTCACGGCGTCAGCAATCGCAGAGCCTGCCGAATCGCTGGCATCAGTGACTCTGTGTACCGGTATCGGCCGGACACCTCCCGGGATGAACCGGTGATTGCAGCGCTTCAAAGCGCGACTGAGCGCTATCCCGCCTACGGTTTCAGCAAACTGTTCAAAGTGCTGCGACGCTGGGGGCACGGATGGAATCACAAGCGGGTACACCGGCTGTATTGCGCACTCAACCTGAACAAACGACGACGGGGCAAGAAACGACTCCCGACACGAAACCCGGAGCCATTGAGCGTGCCAGTCACCGTTAATCGATGCTGGTCCATGGACTTCATGAGCGACAGTCTGTTCTGTGGTCGCCGGTTCCGCACCTTCAACGTGGTGGACGATTTTAACCGGGAGGTACTGGCTATCGAGGTTGACCTGAACCTGCCAGCACCGAGGGTCATACGGGTTCTGGAACGCATCATTGCTTGGCGAGGTTACCCGGCAAAACTACGCATGGATAACGGTCCTGAATTCATCTCGATTGCCTTGGCAGATTGGGCTGAGCAACACGGTATCGAGCTGGAGTTTATCAAGCCGGGCACACCCACTCAGAATTCGTATGTTGAGCGCTTCAATCGGACTTATCGGGACGAGATCCTGAACATGTATGTCTTCCGGAACCTAACCGAAGTCCGAGAACTGACCGAATCCTGGATGACGGAATACAACGATGAGCGTCCCCACGATTCACTGGAAGACCTGACGCCATGGGAATACCTGGCGAAACACCAACGGGCGGAAAACTCTAATCAGCGGTGCAACTAAAACAGGGATGTTTACACTCTTTAATAGTTTTATCCATTTTCCATCATCCTTGTCATATTAATTTGGCCCGCTTCCCAGCAGGCTCCATTGGTAAATCCCCCCATTTTTAGCGGGGTTCAAAGGTAGATCTCAAGCCAAGCCAACTGCCATAGTACGCAAGCAAGACTGAGAAACATCAGCGACAGCTCTGCCGCAAATGCGAAACTCCCTCCTTGATGATCCATCCACTCAGCGTCCTTCTGACGGATCCACCGGAAGCGATGGCACCGCTTGGGAGCCCTAGACTTATATCGGCCATGCGCCTGCCGGCCGCTGCTTGCGGTATTCATCCATTGAGATCTTGCCAAGCTGCGGTGTGAGCTTACATTTGCGCTTCCCCCAAGGGTATTCCATCTGTCGCTTCAGCCACTCTACGCCGCCCCCTTGCTTCCAAGCTTCCAAATCCAGATCGCGCCAGAAACGTGGATTACGACCGATACGTTTGTCATGCTCTGCGGTGGCAGGATCCAAGTGCCGGAATGGTTCTAGCCTTGGTACGTCAGGTAGGGGTTGCGAGGTGTCCATGTAGCGCTGGAGCATATCCCAAAGCGCCATCACTTCTTCTTTTGTAGGCTCAACCCGACTAAGGGACGTCTGGCTAAACTGTTTACCGGTATAGCGATGCACAAACATCAAGCGATAATAGATACCGCCCGCTTCAATGACGCGCTCAACATAGGCATCGAATTCTTCAAAGGGCGCTGTCAGCTTTTTGCCGCCGGGCATAGCAAAGCTTACTTGGCCGGTTTCTCGGCTGAAGAAGCTTTCACCCGCTGTTAGGCCACGTTCCATGAGTTGTCCAAGAAATTTGTCGAACGGCCGCAGTAAAAATGCAAAAGCACCTACGACCCACGGCGTGGTTTTTATAAGAATTAGAATTGATAGTGGTAGCCAAATAGCAACGGCAAGTAGCATTACCAACATAAAAACGATATCTGAAGCATTAACTACCAGTTGATAGGCTAAGGAATAGAACCACCATGCCCCACCCACAAGAACGACGCCTCCCCATGCGTATGGTATTAATAATAACAGGGCCGACAATCCAATAAACGCTTTACCATTTAGGAATCGAATCTGGCATTGATCCCACCACCAATCACCTGAATTAAAAGCCTCGGGATCTTTTTGGTCTTGATACTGGATCTGCGCTGAATCTTCAGATACCCGATAAAAAGGCTCGACACCTGCGTAGTCCCCAACAGGCTGCAAATCTTGCCCTAGTCTTTGCCTGCTTTTTGCTGCTTCTGGGATTGGAGGAATACGCCCCCACCGACTTGGATTTCCCTCACTAGCAAATTCCTTGGCGTTTTCAATCACACCCTAACCTCTTTAACAAACCAATAGGGTACCGTGTCATTTTTGAATGGGTTAAACACATGTTTTTCCTTATTCGGCAACACGTCATGGCGAGTCCTATCATAAGCCTCGTATTCATCTAAAACAGGCATAGGATATCTAATTACTCCCAATTCACTTTCGACAAGGGCTTGTAAAACAACCCGCAAGTAAATTGTTCTTTTTTCGCTGTATCCATGCCCTCTGATTTCGCCTCCAATCAAACTCTTCTCAACAAGAAAGTGAACAGCACTATTTTCAGGAGCCGGAATCCAGCTCTTGATTCTTTGCAGCGGTGTATTTTTGGTCAAACTGTATTGATCAACATTCCAAGCGGATGTTTTGGAAGTCTGCACGGTTGTTTTTGTGTACTCCAGCTCTTGGACCCCTATTCGTAACCGAGGCTTTTTACTTTGCTGAGCGGCCGAGGCCTTGCCCTTAGATTTCTGACCAAGCTCAAATCTACTGATCAACGGCGAACTTATCGTCACTCTGTAATCACTTGGGGAGGGGGCGTGGCCCGAAAACTGTAACTTTTCGAACTCATCCAAATCGCTGAAACGTTTCGCAACGATGTTTAAAGGTGAGAAAATACTGAGCAACTGGCTATAGTATGAAGCATCACTAGCCGGAAGGCCGGGGTGACTAGGGCCAACTCCGAATGGGCCTCGTTTCAAAACCTGCTCCATCTCACTGTCAGTAGATATAGCTGCGTATAAGCTTCCTCCCAGCACCAGCCCCAAGCCAAACAAAGCGATTCCCCAGCCAGGAACTAAAAGCAAGCCAGCCATCAATTTCGAAAACGCGAAAATGCTGCCGCCCACTACTGCAAGTGCGTGCCCCAAAGCCGCATCCATATCTCCTCGACTTATGCTGTTCCGATAATCCCAAGAACTTACAGCCACAGTTACTCCGACGGCAAAAAAGTTTACAAGAGATATAGTGCGCACAATGGTACTCGCGCCATCCTTCATGAGCTTCTTATGTATGACTGGGCCTATCACCGGTATTGATTTCATCTCAAAGAGTGGCCGTAGTATTACTGATGAGACAAGTCTCCCTTCAGAGGCAGCACCCAAAGAATGGAGTTTCATCAGCGCAGTTGAAAGATCCAAGCCTGCACTAACGAACTTTGCTAGAGAATACCCAACTTCGCCTGACCTACTTTGTTTTAAAGCCAAAAGTTCAGAGATAATATTATATGCAGCTAACCCAACCAAAACTCGAGAAACGCCCGGCCCATCAGCAACGGCTTTCGCCTTGTTTGCCCAATCAAATTTCCAAGCCCTGAACTTCAGAGCCTCCGAGTGATCAATCGGCAACACAAACACCCAAGTATGCGCTGCAGCCTTCGCTACCGTTTCGCCAATCTCGTCTGCAAGGCGAGCCGGACTTGTAGAAGCGACTTTTTTACCGGTCTGATCCACACGATCCGCGAAAAGGTAATCGTTGCGTCTCGTTAAGGCTTCGCTTTGAAGATCTAAATCTGTCAGCCCGAAAGATACGCCCTTCCCATGAACACCTACTATGCTAAATCGCGTGAGATCGACCGCATCTCGACGCATCACTTGCAATTCCCCACCGAGTTTTGGATCTGCAACATCCGCGACCGCACTGACTGCAGAAAATACACGCTCCAGTTTGATAGCTTTCAAATCGCCGCTCTCGCGTAGGCGATCTGCCGTTTTTAAAACCGCCGCGCTCCATCCTGACAGCGCAGTTTCTACCATGCCCACAACCTTACCCGCAGTACCTACTGAGACAGCAGAACCATTGCCGAGTGCTTCGTTGGATTCGGTGTTCCCTGACTCCTGTGTTAAGTGTTGGGCCAAGGCACTCACAGACGACAAACCCACCTCATTCAAGTGGTCGCCGGCGAGCCATTCTTTGTCCATAGCCAATGTTCTCAATTGAGGTATTAGTGAATGATCCTCGCTACCTGACTCTATACTCTCGACGATTGCATCAATAAGAGTGTTATTTTTTAGCACTAGGTTAAGTACCCGCACCAATATCGGGGGCTGCCCAAAACTCTGTGCCCTCAAAACCCCTGGCAGCTGTTGGACCAGATCAAGCAAGTTCGTTTCAAGAGCAAAAGCTTCGCATGGACCAAGACCACCGTGATTCAGATAGTCACCGCAGGCCACGCCAAAATCACCACCTATAATAAGGCTCTCCAGACATTCCAAATGCTCAGTTATTTTTTTGAACGTTGCCTCGCGTTCAGATTGCTCGAGTATTCTATGCAGCTTTTTCTGATCCACCGCAGATCGAAGTTTTTTTATATGCCCGTCAGAGGCACGTACCTGTGGATGGAATAGAGTTTGATGTATTAACGTGGCCGAATGCACCAGAGGCTTGTCTTGTATCGAAACATCAATGGCATCGAAATAATGTAGGGCCAAGTGGATCTGCGCTAAACAGTGCCGCATTTTGAACAAAGGATCAGGTAAAGCTACGCAGGCAATGCCTTTCTGCTTGCGAAGATGATGGAGAAGATCCGCCCCCGCCGGACACGATAGGCCGAAAGAACTCGCCTCACCACCTTCATCGCTCTCCTCTCCCTCGTTAGGCGCCGTCGCTTTAACCGCCATATCAAGGGGACTACCCATCATTTGCTCAGCGTAGGTCATCGGGTCGGCTACATCGGGGTGAGTGCTCTCTTTCGACGATCCCTCTTTGGCGCTCCTCTCGTTAGTTTGGAACAACGTTGAGAGCTTGCTGTAAAGCTCATTCTCAGCAGGCCTTTCAAAACTAGGAACAAAATCGGCAGGGTTTTCGATCATAAGCTCAACGCCGAGATCCCGGTGTCTAAGCTCTGGGACATCCTCAACACGTGATGCAGGAAAACCGGATTGAAAATTTAGGGAATCTACCGTGGTGACGGCCCAAGCGTGCCCCACAGCCGTTGTTCTGGCGTTTCGAAGCGCCTCATTCTTTTCGAGCTTTTCAACGTAATACCAATCCCACTGGATTTCACTGTAAGCCATGCGGAAATCGTGCATCACCGCCTGTCCCTGCAGAAAAACCGGCATTAGCACATCATCGAGCCATTGACCTACGGACTGACGAACCCTCCGGCACTCAGCGTCCGGCTTACCCGCTTTCTGTCGCACGGCCTGTAGATCAACATCGCTAAATTGAGAGTCCGGACTAATCTCCAACTCCCGCCAAAGCCGATCTTTCCGAAAAATATACA
Organism: Marinobacter litoralis; assembly: GCF_003336705.1. Taxonomy (GTDB): domain Bacteria; phylum Pseudomonadota; class Gammaproteobacteria; order Pseudomonadales; family Oleiphilaceae; genus Marinobacter; species Marinobacter litoralis. The sequence goes on from NZ_QMDL01000002.1 coordinate 131,269, forward strand.
AATAGCCAGGGCGCAGAAGCGCTACGCCCTTCCCTTGATTAATCGTTAGCCCGCCAGATTTCACAGGCAGATTACTAGCGATCTCTGCCAACGGCTTTACCCTAAGCAGGGTATTCTCCTGGTAGTCTTCACGCTCAATATTGGACCGAGCATTTTCAAGAAGAGGGATGGCAATCTTGCCGCCATCTCGCTTGGGTACCGTCAGCACCAAATCCTTTGGGTCAGCATCGTCATATTCGGCCTTTCTCAGAATCGAGCGATCCCTGGACTCATCCACAAAACCCACTGTGTCAGTCATCCGTTTGCTTCCCCTTCCGTTCCTCTTACAGCCTCGACTGAATCCCGCTCGAGATTACCTCCAATGACATCAATAATCAGTTTTCGATCAGCTCCCGGTAACGGCTCAGCATCCATCTGGTCAGGAACGGCTGATTTACGCTGCGCCACATTTGCCAATTTAGATGATTGCGGCATTGCTGCTCCATCGTTCCCAAGCACCTGGGGCAGTTCCGGAGCAGCTACGCTGTGCCCACTCCCACTCCCCGGCGCCCCACCCGAATTAATCTTGATTCCCGGCCCGCTCAGCGTCACCCCACTGGGGTCCAGTTTGATAAAACTCCCGCCACCGGAAATGGTCAGCTCAGCGCCCGCATCCAGCACCACCTTGGCACCGGCTTTGTGGTGCACTTCTGTGCCGGCTTCTGACGCCATGGTTCGAGCAGTCTTCTGATGAAAAGTACCGCCTACAGTTTGGCTACAATCTGCGCTAACGGACAGTCGGCTTTCGCCATCGGTAGTGCAGTTTTCAGCCGCTTTGACGTGGTTGAATTGGTCGTTCTCCACCGTTATATGGCCGTCATTTTTGATCACTTCCGTGCGGTTGTTTTCCGTGAGCAGGCCCAGGTCTTTCTGGGCATGAACGTAAATTTGCTCTTCGCCGGCTTCATCCTCAAAACGCAGTTCGTTGCTGCCTTCACCCTTGTGGGTTTTGGTTTTTAACGTGGTGCGGGTTTTGTGTTCCGGCAAGGCGTACGGTGGCGTATTCGTGGCGTGGTAGGTACGGCCGGTGATGATGGGTTGATCCGGATCGCCGTCGAGGAAGCTGACAATCACTTCGTTGCCAATTCTCGGTAGCGCCATAAAGCCATATTGGCCGCCAGCCCAGCCTTGGGAGACGCGGAGCCAAGCGCTGCTGTGTTCGTCGTTTTTCGAGTAACGGTCCCAAGGGAATCGCACTTTTACGCGGCCGTATTGGTCGCAGTGAATCTCTTCGCCTTCCGGGCCGGTCACAATGGCTATCTGAGGGCCGTCCATCATGGGTTTGTGTTCACAGAGGGCGCGCCAGGTTTTATCGGCGGGGATGGCGGTGAATTCGTTTGTGTAGCTGGTTGGCTCGCTACCGCCTTCTTCTTCCAGCGCTTGCGGTTGTTTGCCGGTGTGGGTGATGGCGGTCAGCAGCCATTCCCGGTTCAGGCTTTGGCTGTCGTGGTCTTGCAGTTCCACTTTGGCACCGGCGGCAAAGTCCGGGCGGTTGCTTTTGCCTTTGGCGACGGAGGCATCGTTTCTCAGCGCGTCTAAACGAGTCTGGGTAAACGGCTGGCCGCTGGCGTCGGCTTTGTAGCGGCCGGGGTAATCATAATGTTGATAGTCTTCCCGATGGTTCACACCACCGGCACTCTGTTCGTGCATCAGAGCGTAGGCGGGGTTCTTGAAGGTGTAGTCTTTCATCGCCACCGATGAAGCCCGCACACGTTCTTCGTAGGCGAAGCTGAAGATGCAGGCCTGTTGGGTGCTGCCGCCGGCTTTGGTGTTGCATTCTACCGGGTCTAGTTTGGGCGCATCACCGTGATGGTCGGCGATGACTAACGCGGGCTGCTCTTCGCCATCTATGCTGCCGTGTTGGTAGCGGTAGTGCCAACCTTCTTCCGCAGCCAGTCGTTCAACAAATTTCAGGTCGCTTTCGCGGTGCTGGACACAGTATTCCCGCTCCTCGGGGGAGCGCTTCAGGTCGAACACCGTATCCACAATGCCCCGTTCCTCCAGCAATGTGCGCACAATGGCATCGGTGGTCTGGGCCTGGAAAATCCGGCTGTTGTGCATTAAGCCCAATCGCCACACCGGAGGCTGAATCACCACTTCGTAATGGGTGCGGCGGTGACCGGTGTTGCCCCTAATAAATTCGTTCACCACTCCAGTAAAGCGGCGCAGAGGCTGACCGTCTTGCCACACCACCAGATCCACCGGCTGTTCCATTACATCCGCTGCTTGCACGTCCGGGTCGGTGCTGGCCAGTTTCAAACGGCCATGGGAGAGCGTGGATAAACCTTCGGTGAGCACAAAACTGGCGACCACGAAGTGGTCTGAGGGGAATTCGCCAACACGGGCGGTGAACTGCAATCCGCTTGCCTGGGGCATAACTTCGATCCCTGAAGTTTAAAAGTGAAAACCGACTCCTCCTGAGTCTGCGCCGATTATAACGGCCCTATTTTCGAATACAAACCACCGGTACCTGCACCACATCTCAAACTCCAAACTTTTAATGCCGGTTGCATTTATCCAACCCCCTCTGCACTCTGTGGGGTCAGACCCCCGATACATTTCATGCCATCAAATGCGCGGGGGTCTGACCCCATTGTTGAAGAGTCGAGTTATGAGCACGAATGCTTTTAAGGTGGAACACCGTTATCTGGAGCTGCCAGACAGCTTCTATTCCCGGGTGATGCCCACGCCGCTTTCCGATGCGAAGATGGTGTGTTTTAACCACGCTCTTGCCGAGCAGATGGGTTTTCATGCCCGCGAAGAAGACGGCTGGACCAATATAGGTGCAGGGGCGGAGCTGCTTGAAGGTATGGACCCGGTGGCGATGAAGTACACCGGCCATCAGTTCGGCGCCTACAACCCCGAACTGGGCGATGGCCGTGGCGTGCTGCTCTGGGAAACCGTTGCGCCCGATGGCACACGCTGGGACTGGCATCTCAAAGGCGCGGGCACCACGCCCTACTCCCGTTTCGGAGATGGCCGTGCGGTATTGCGCTCCACCATTCGGGAATACCTGTGTTCGGAAGCGATGCATGGCTTAGGCATCCCAACCACACGTGCGCTGTTTATGGTGAGCGCGAAAGAACCGGTTCGAAGAGAATCCATTGAAACAGCCGCCAACCTCATGCGCGTGGCTCAAAGCCACATTCGCTTCGGCCACTTCGAATTCGCCGCACATCACGAAGGCCCGGACGCGGTGAAAACGCTGTTGGAACATGTCATCAGTCTGCATTTCCCCCACCTGATTAACCTACCAGAACAGCAGCGTTACGCGCGCTGGCTGGAAGAAGTCGTGGAACGCACAGCCCGGCTCATCGCCGACTGGCAAGCAGTGGGTTTCTGCCACGGCGTGATGAACAGCGACAATATGTCGATCATCGGCGACACCTTCGATTTCGGCCCCTACGCCTTCCTGGATGATTTCGACGCTGGCTACATCTGCAACCACACCGACCAAGGCGGCCGATACGCCTACAACCGCCAACCTCAAATGGGCTTCACCAACTGTCAATATCTGGCCAGCGCGCTGCTGCCGGTGATGGATGAAGACACCATTCGTCAGAGCCTAAGCCGTTATGAAAGCGCCTACAACGAACGTTTCAAACACAACATGTGCGGCAAACTCGGGCTGGAAGAAGGCGACGAAGGCGACCTAAGCCTGATCATGGACACCTTCAGCATGCTGCACGAACACAAAGTGGACTACACCCACTTCTTCCGCGGCCTCTCCAACTTGAACAGCCACGGCCACGCACCGGTTCGGGACCTGTTCGTCGATCGCAGTATCGCCGACGAATGGCTGGAACGGTACGAAGCCCGCCTGCAAAAAGAAACCCGCGCCCACGACGAGCGGGAATACGCCATGCGCCAGGTAAACCCGAAATACATCCTTCGAAACTACCTGGCCCAGCAAGTGATTCTGGAAGCCCAAAACGGCGACTACGCCCCAATGAAAGAATTACTAAAGGTGTTAGAAAACCCGTTTGATGAGCACCCCGGTTACGAACACTTTGCCGCCGCACCACCAGATTGGGGCAAGCACATGAACATCAGCTGCTCATCCTAACAATGGGGTCAGACCCCCCATACATTTGGCCAGCCGAAATGCTCGGGGGTCTGACCCCGGTTTAGGATTTGGCCGGGGCCAGCGCGTCCAGGCGGGCGGCGTGTTTGAAGAGGTAGAGCACCAGAAGAATGGCAGGAACGCCCATGGCAGCAGCCACGGCGAAGAATTCGGCGTAGCCGAAGTTGGCCACGACAATGCCGGAGAAGCCGCCGAGGAATTTACCCGGCAAGGTCATGAGCGAGCTGAACAGCGCGTATTGTGTTGCGGTGAAGGAAGCGCTGGTCATGCTGGAAAGCCAGGCAATCAGCGCCACGTTGGCGATGCCGCCGCTGAGGTTGTCGGCACTGACCACCACGGCCAAAGTCACAAGATCAGGCGGATTCTGGGCCAGCCACACAAACAGCAAATTGGTCGCGGCCGTCAGCACGGCACCGGCCAGCAATATCCGCCGAACGCCGTAACGCATCACCAACACACCGCCTACCAACGAACCGACAATGGTCATCAGGAAGCCAAACACCTTAGTCACATCCGCCACTTCGGTTTTGCTGAAGCCCATAAAGTTCAGGTAGAACGGATTGGCCATTACGCCCATGGCGATGTCGGAAATCCGGTAAACCGCCACCAGCAACAAGATGACAATCGCCAATTCCTTATAACGGCGGAAGAAGTCCACAAACGGGCCGGCTATGGCCGCATAAAACCAACCGACAAAACGTGCAACCCGCGGGGGCAAATGCGTCCGCTTGCTCGCCTCTTCTTCAATCTTGTGGGCAATATCCTGAGCGGCGGCGTAGTGATTCACCTCAGGCTCACGGGCCAACAACACGGTTAATGCACCCACGCCCACCAACGCAGCCATCACCAAATACGACACTTCCCACGACCAGAACGCCGCCAGGTAAAGCGCCCCGGCACCGGCCACCAACAGCGCTAAGCGGTAACCAAAAATGTAAGTACCCGCCAAGGCCGCCTGCAACCGCTCTTCCGCAATCTCGATTCGGTAAGCATCAATGGCCACATCCTGTGTTGCTGACGAAAACGCCACCAACAAACCGCACAACGCCATCATCTCTGGCGCTTTTACCGGGTCTACGGTGGCCATCAGGAACAAGCCCAGCGCAATCCCCGCCTGCGCCAACAAAATCCAACTTCGCCGTTTGCCAAACAACCGGTCCAGCAGCGGCAATTTCAGACGATCCACCACCGGCGCCCAGATCACTTTGATGGAATAGGTAATGCCCAGCCAACTGAAAAACCCGATGGTTGCCGTCTCAACACCCACATCCGCCAGCCGAGCGTTCAGCGTTGAAAACACCAGCAGAAAAGGCAGGCCGGCCGAGAAGCCGAGGAACAGCATGACAATCGCCTGCCAACGGGTATAGGTGTAAATGCTTTGCCGAAGCAGGGTCAGAAGGGAGCCGAGTTGGATAGGTTAATCTCCTGGGTGGTCATACAAAGGCCGAGTGCCAATCACCCGGCCTTGGCACTCATCAATCGCGGAAGTTATTAAACTGCAGCGGAATATCCAGCTCTGCCTCACGCAGCATGGCAATGGCTTCCTGCAAGTCGTCACGCTTCTTGCCGGTTACCCGTACCTTGTCGCCCTGGATGCTGGCCTGCACCTTCATCTTCTTATCTTTGATCATCTTCACGATCTTCTTGGCCATATCCGTTTCAATACCTTGCTTCAGCGCAAAGTGCTGCTTCACCAGCTTGCCGGCTTTGCTTTCGCCGTCTTCCGACAGTGCACGGCTGTCAATGTTGCGCTTGGCAAACGCCATCCGCATCATTTCCACCAACTGCTCCAGCTGGAACTCCTGCTCGGCGCTCAATGTCAGCCGCTTGTCTTCCAGCTCAATCCCGGCTTCTACGTTTTTAAAATCCCAACGGTTGCCCAGATCACGCTTGGCCTGGTCTACCGCGTTGGTGACTTCGTGCATTTCAATTTCTGAAACAATATCAAAAGATGGCATAGTCGTTATTCTCCAAAGGCCGCCGGGGGTATACTAGGGCGACATTTTAAATTCTGGATGATAGAAACCGCCAAAGCATACCAAGAGCGGCGACTAATCGCATCTGACAATGGCCTGGTAACAAGTAGATACACAATGCCCAATCTCGACCTACCCATTCTCGTAGTAGATGACGCCAAATTCAGCAGTATGGTGGTCGGCCGCACCTTGCGAAATGCCGGTTACCGCGACATACGCGTAGCCAACAACGCGCCCGCCGCTCTGAAGCTTATGGAAGAACGCGCGGTGAGCGTGCTTATTGCCGACTGGTTAATGCCGGAAATGGACGGTCTGGAACTGGCCGACCGGGTGCGCCAGCAAGATGAGCACGATAACCACTACACCTACATCATGCTGCTGACCGCGAAAGAAAGCGTGGAGGCGCTATCAGAAGCCTTTGACCGGGGCGTAGACGACTTCATCTACAAATCGGACATGACCAAGCAGCTGATCCCCCGAATCTTTGCGGCAGACCGCATGGCCGATCGCCAGAACACCCTGTTGCGCGCCAACGCCCTGCTGGTCGAGAACAACCAGGAACTGGAAAACAGCAACATCATTGATCTGGAAACCGGCCTGTGTAACGCCAAATACGCCCGCGAGCGTTTGCAGAAAACCCTGCGCCACGCGGAATCCCGGGGTGGCGCCACCGCTTACGTGATGTGTGGCATTCGCAACTGGCAGGACCTGAAGCGCAAGCATCCGCCCAGCATTATGAGCGAACTGTGCGTGGGCATTGCCCGCCGCCTGAACACCTTAATTCGCCCGATCGACGCCCTGTGCCGAGTGGGCGACAACCAGTTTGCCACCGTGTCTTATTTTCAAAACAGCGACCACTGCACCACCACCGCCTTCCGACGGATTTTCGACGGCATCAACCACAAGGCGCTGAAAACCTCCGCAGGCTATATTTCCGTGGAAGCCGGCATGGTGCTATGCCGAGCCAGTGCAGAAGACGGCACGCCCACAGTGCAAGATGTCGAGAGAGCAGCCGTGCAAGGCTTGGTAGACGCTTACGAAACCCGGCGCTTTACCGAAACCAAACCGGAATTACGGGAAGGTGTGTAGCCAATACATTCAGTAACACTGCGACACACATCACAAACAGACCGAAAGCTCGAAAAGCCCTATTCTAGATTTGTGGGATCTAGCAGTACCCACCCATGGCGGAGGAGCCGTGTAGTACCTCCGCCGCCGTATGGGTGCTCTCCCTCAGGATCAACGAATTTTTCAGGCACTTTCGTTCTTTCCGAATCTTTTAGCCGGCTCCGATGAGCTGGCTTTCTTTTTATGGGGTCACACCTTTGCGATACTCCCCCGGTGTTTGCCCTGCCGCAGCCTTGAACTTACGATGAAACGACGTGGTTTCGTTATAGCCAAGCCGCAACGCAATGTCCGGTATGCTCATCTCAGTATCGCGCAGGTAATCTTCTGCCATCTGCTGGCGCACCTCGTCCAACAACTTCTGATACGAAGCGCCCTCTTGGCTTAGCTTGCGTTGCAAGGTTCGGCTGGTCATCCCCAAATCTTCAGCAATCAGATCCTGTCGGGTGATGCCTCGTGCCAACTGCCGCTGAATTCCCTGTTTCACCTTGGTGGTCAGGTCGGTATCGGTGTCCAGTTCGGCCAACTGCGATAGAGCATGGGCTTCCAAAGTTTTACGAAGCAACGGGTCTGGCTGCCGCAACCGCTCGGAAAGAAGAGCTTTACTGAGGGACAAGGTATTTTCTTCTGCCCCGAATTCCACCGGGCACCCCCAACGCTTATGGTATTCGCCTTCCAGCTCCGGCCCCGGCGACTGTCGCTGCAAGGTCACACGCTGCGGTGACGCCTCGTTTGTATCGGCCAGCCAACGGGCGTAATTCACCCAAGACGCAAATACGTTATCCACCACATGGGGCTGAACCGTTGGGTCGGTGTAATTGCAGTGCCACACCAAGGTCACCGTGTCACCCGCCATCTGCATCCGGGTGGTGCCCATGTCGCCCACCAACTTCTCATAAGGCGCGATGCGGGTAACGGCCTCGCCCAGTGTGGCGCAACTCATGGTGATATAGCCAAGAACACTGTAAGAACCGGGCTGCACGAAATCACCGGTTTCCAAGCCGAGAATGGGATTCTTCGAACGCTCGGCCAGCAAATGCAGGAAGGTTTGGAACTGCTCGCCGTCGATACGACCTTCATCGCTTTCCAGAATATCTTCAGACAGCCCGGACTCGCGCAGCAAATCCGCCACGGCAATCGAATTGGCATCGGCGAAGCGAACGTATTGACGAAGTGCAGCTACAGAAGCGGTTCCCAACGGGGTCATGGTTCAGGCTTAGGTTGTTAGCGTTTTCAGCAGAGTATAACCAAAAACGCCCGGCATTGTGCCGGGCGTTTTGATTCAGAAAGGGAGCGCTCAGAGCTTGCGGCCTTTACCGGCGGCAATGCGCAACCGCAACGCGTTCAGCTTGATGAAGCCTTCTGCATCTTTCTGATCGTATGCACCGTGATCTTCTTCGAAGGTCGCGATGGTTTCATCGAACAGAGAGTCGTCAGACTTACGGCCAACAACGTCTACGTTGCCTTTGTACAGCTTCAGGCGAACGGTACCGTTCACGTATTCCTGAGTCTGGTCAATCAGCGCCTGCAGGGCTTCACGCTCAGGTGACCACCAGTAACCGTTGTAGATCACTTCGGCGTAACGTGGCATCAGGCTGTCTTTCAGGTGCGCCACTTCGCGGTCCAGAGTGATGGACTCAATCGCACGGTGCGCACGCAGCATGATGGTGCCGCCCGGTGTTTCGTAGCAGCCACGGGACTTCATGCCCACGTAGCGGTTCTCTACGATATCCAAACGACCAATGCCGTTGGCACCCGCCAGCTTGTTCAGGTTTTCCAGAACTTCGTGAGCCTTCAGCTCCTGACCGTCGATGGCAACAATGTCGCCCTTGCGGTAAGTCAGCTCAACGTAAGTCGGCTCATTCGGAGCCGCTTCCGGAGACACACTCCAACGCCACATGTCTTCCTCGGCTTCCGCCCAAGGATCTTCCAGATTCATGCCTTCGTAAGAGATGTGCAGCAGGTTGGCATCCATGGAGTACGGGCTCTTGCCCTTCTTCATCTCAACCGGAATGTTGCGCTCTTCACAATACTTCAGCAGCTTCTCGCGGGAGTTCAGATCCCACTCACGCCACGGTGCAATCACCTTCACACCCGGCTTCAGTGCGTAGGCACCCAGCTCGAAACGTACCTGGTCGTTACCCTTACCGGTCGCACCGTGAGAAATGGCATCGGCGCCGGTTTCGTTGGCGATTTCGATCAAACGACGGGAGATCAGCGGGCGGGCAATGGAGGTACCCAGCAGGTACTCGCCTTCATAGATGGTGTTCGCGCGGAACATCGGGAACACGTAGTCGCGCACAAACTCTTCGCGCAGGTCCTCGATGTAAATTTCCTTAACGCCCAAGGCTTCCGCCTTCGCACGCGCCGGCTCTACTTCCTCGCCTTGGCCGATGTCGGCGGTAAAGGTAACCACCTCACAGTTGTATGTATCCTGCAACCACCGAACAATAACGGAAGTATCCAGGCCGCCGGAATAGGCCAGAACCACCTTTTTAATATCAGACATGTCTGTGCTCCAGACTGAACAGAATGGATGTAACAAAAAGAAGGAGCATATTGTACGGGATGGCGGGGGAGTTGGCTATTGGGAGGCGCATTCACCCTCTCCCACAAAAGGAGGGGGTGACGCGGAATTCAGATATCAGCCAACGTGGGCGGATTGGATAACCGCTTCTTCGCGGATGCCGTCCCAGCCTTCTTTGATGGAGCGGAGCAGGCTAATCACTTCATCCAGTTTGGCCATGTCGTTCTTGGCGCTGGCTTCCAGGAGCGTGCGTTCCATGTAGTCGTACAGCGCTTCCAAACGAGTTGCCAGCTCACCACCCTTTTCAAAGTCCAGAAAGCTTTTTAGCCCTCCAATGATTTCGATGGCCTTACCGATCAGCTTGCCTTTGCCCTCGTAGTCTTTGGCCTGCATACGGGCCTTGGCCATGTTGATGCGCTCGATAGCTCCGTTGTACAAAAGCTGGATCAGCTTGTGTGGATCGGCATCGGTGATGCTGGTTTGGGTGTTAACACGTTGATATGCGTTCAAACCGTTCATAACTAACCTCTTTAACTTGAACCGGGTTCAGCGGATCAATTGTTCTGGTTGTTCTGTGGAGCCAGAGCGGCAAGCTGCTGAGCAACATAATTGCCGGTACTCTGAAACTGAGCAATAAGCGCGTCGGCAGCAGAAAACTGCTTTACTAACCTAGCCCTTAAAGATTCGATTCTGTCATCCAATTTAGTGCGCTGATCCTGGATGTCGTCGAGCGTTCGGTTCAAACCTTCTGTTCGATTATCCAGCCGGCCACTGAACTTCACATATTCATCCACCGCATTGAGCGCCCGAGAGGCTATGCCGGAATCGCCCGAAAAAAGAGTCTTTACGTCTTCTGAGTGGTCAGCAAGCTGCGTTTTGAATTCGCTAGCATCGAAGTCCAGTTTTCCGGTATCCGGGTTGGTTGAAATACCGAGATCAGCCAACATGCGCACCGGAGAGTTCTGAAGGTCTCCCGGAATGCTAGTCAGCAAGCTTCGCAATTCATTTTGAAGACTGCGAATGGTGGAATCGCCTGTAAGCGCTCCACCACGATCCGTGGCCGCATCGTACCCAGACGCGTTTTTGATCACGTCTTGCAGGGCATTGTACTTGTCTACGAACTCTTGAACCCGCTCAGTCACCGCATCCGGGTCTGAATTGATGACAACCGTAGACGTACCCGTTGATTTCAAATCAAAGGTCACACCCTCTACAACACCTTCAACCGTATTCGAAGAACGTGTAATCGCAATACCGTTCACTTCCAGCTTGGCGTCTAGAGCGGCGACGGTTTCACTCATGCCCGTACCGCTTCCATCATATGCAAACTGAGACAACCCTGCGTCACCCGAAGCGGTCACACTAATGGCGTTAGCAGTCCCACTCTCATCGGAAGTCATCACCAAACGGTAGCCGGAACCGGTATCCACCACCCCCGCTGATACACCAGCACCGGCATCATTGATGGCACTCGCGATGCCCTCCAGGGTGTTGTTGCTATCATCGATGGTCACTTCCGTTGTCACCCCGCCCACTTCGAAGGTGAGCGTACCATTGCCAAAGGTCGTCGCATCTTTATCCGCTTGGCTGGCGGAAGCCAACGACTGACGCTGGGCCAATTGCGTCACATTCAGAGTGTAGGAACCCCGAGAGACACTACTCTCATCGAGGGTGACGCCTGCAACGTCATCATTGGAGATGCTCGACGTGTAAGCATCAAAAGCCGCGCCCGACTTCAAGCCGTCTAAAGGCGATTTCATCTCTTCCAATGCATTCTTCAACGCACCGAATGCCGAAATTTTGGCCTGTATCGACCGTTCTTTGCTATTAAGACGCTCTTCTGTAGGAACGCGCTCGGCCGCGACAAGCTTGTCGACCAGGTCAGCACTAAATATGCCGGAGCCTACTCCAAGTGAAGAAATTGATGCCATGATGCGCCTCCATAGGGGCTAAACTGCAAATATGTCTACCGGTATATAAAAGATATCGGCAGCAAGCGGAAAAACTTTGCCGCTTTTTACACTTTAGATACAAATATTATAGGCCGAAACGAAAAACACCGCCGACCCTTGCGAGCGCGACGGTGTTAGCTGCTCCCTTTCACACATAGAGCAAAAAGCCTCTGAATAAAAATTTCGCTTCAAACCTTCAGATCAAACAACGTCAGCGGCTCATCGTCCTGCAAGTTTTTTGCCAACCTTAGTGCAACCTCATCCGGAATCTGACGGATCACTTCCTGGGTTTCGTTATCCACAACTCGCACGATCGTCTCGCCACGCTCCATGTCTACCTCAAATTGCAGGTCTCGCTGAACATTTTGGACGTAATCATTTAGCTGCGTGACGGCTTCACCAAGCTCTTCAACCTGAACCTCAGTTCGAACGGGCTGCGCACTCCCAACGGATGAAGAGTCAGTGACGATTTCACGACTTACGGGCTGATTTTGCTGAGCGCCGGGTGCCTGACCAGCAACTTCAACAAGCTTCACATTTGGATTTGGGCCATACAACTTCATGTCATTCATAGACCACCCCGCTAGCACAAAAACCAGCCTTCCTTACGAAAGACTGGCTTTATCATCTATCTAACCGCTTCAATTACTGAAGCAGGGACAGAACCTGGTTTGGACGGGCATTAGCCTGTGCCAATACTGAGATGCCAGCTTGCTGAAGTACGTTAGCCTTAGCCATTTTGGCGGATTCGGCTGCAAAGTCGGCGTCCAGAATTCGACTGTTTGAAGCACTCAGGTTCTCAAGGTTTGTCGAAAGGTTGTTGATTGTGCTCTCAAACCGGTTTTGTACAGCACCCAGATCAGCTCGGAATGCATTCACTTCCGAGAGCGCGCCGTCAATCGTAGCCAACGCTGCGCTCGCGGCACCAGCAGAAGCGACCGAAACTGCGGATATGCCGAGGCCTGCAGCGTTCATAGTCGAATCAAAAGCTATATCAATGGTCTGCCCAGCGTTTGCCCCTACCTGGAACGAAACAGCAGAACCCAAAGTACCATCCAACACATTCTGTCCATTAAACTGAGTATCGTCAGAAATTCGAGTAATCTCAGCAATACGCTGATCAACCTCTGCCTGCAATAGCGCACGATCTTCATCAGTGTTTGAACCATTAGCAGCCTGAACAGCCAATTCACGGATACGCTGGAGGTTAGCAACCGTTTCGTCGAGTCCGCCCTCTGCAGTCTGAACCATAGAAATACCGTCGTTAGCATTTCTTTGCGCAACGGTCAGGCCGCGGATCTGAGTATCAAAACGTGTAGAAATGGCCAAACCAGCAGCATCGTCTTTAGCCGAGTTAATGCGCAAACCTGAAGACAACCGTTCCATTGCCTGATTCGCCATACCCTGCGACTTAGAAAGCTGATTCTGAGCGTTCAGTGAGGCAATGTTAGTGTTGATTCCGAGAGCCATAATGCTTCCCCTTCGATATTGTGTAGAGACACTTTAGAATGGCCAGCTCCCAGTTAATATTTCGGGAAAGCTGCCCTGATACCCTTCTTAACGGCAGCTGTTCCGATCGCTTTAGAATTCTTTTAATTATTCGTGTAACAAAATGTTATTGTGCAGGCTCTGGCAAGCTTGGTTCAGCATCCATAAGGCGAGTTGTCACCCAAGGATCGTCCTCAGGAGGTAGATCCGAAAGAATAACTGACGAAAAATGCACAGGAAGCTCTTCAAGAAATGATTTAAATGTCGCCCCCCAATGATCCAAGAATGGCTGCAAGTCATTATCTTGGTGCGCAAGGCCATGGCAAAGCCCAGTTTGCAGAAAGCGCTGCACTGTTCCCTTCAGAATCTGCCATCCCATTAACTGAACGACAACGGGAGACCGTCGATTGCTGCCAGGGCCGACTCTGTTCAGATAATCCCGTATTTGGTTACACACCACTATTAAATCCTTACGTCCCCGGAGCCGACTATTCTTGAGCACTGACAAAAATTCACGCACGGTCTCTGAAATTTCTTTAGAAACAGCCTCGAATAACTGTCGCACATCAAAATCCGGCATATCTTCTACGCAGGTTTTAAGAGCATCCAGTTCACAGGTTCGATCTACCTCCGCAAGCTCGAATCGTCCATTGAACTCATCGATTGACATCCATTCAGCGCCTTCGATCAGAGCGCCATCCGAACAATTCCTCACCGAAAAGTTAAGCCCTTGGCTCTTACGATCCAGCAAGTAATTCTCTACCGCTCGTTTGGCTGTATAGTAATCGCCTTGTGTTATTATCGTAGTCCCGTTAACACCTTCCGATTCAAATTTCGGCCGAGCTTCTGCGCCTCTCGCCGTTTCTTTCTGGAATCGAGAAGCAAATCCGGTTCGGGACTCCTGTCCATACACAGAGAATCGCGAGTGATGCTGTGACTTATCCTGATACCCATAATCCGTTCCGAACAGGAATAAATTTCGGAATCCAGAGGCAAATGCCAATGCAAGCGCCGCATTGGTACAAGTTGGAGAGCAACCAGGAATGGCGTCGGCATTCAGCCCCAAAAATGCTGGAATGTAGTTCTCAGCGGAGAGATAAAATCGACAGTCCTCGAACAGGGGAGGCACGAGTGGGTTTACACTGATCGTACATAGCAAGGTGATACCGCTCAGACCGTACAACTCATCAATATCTTTGAGCATTTCATAGATCATATAGTCGGCATCCAGTTCGACATGAAAATCCGGCCTGATGCCATGACTGAGAAGCGCCCTAAGCCCTGTACCGGCACTTATGACAATCAGTTTATCCCTATTCGCTTTTAGCCCATCGATACGCGTATCAAGCGACGGCCCACTACCAACTACCGCGACTGGCACCTGCGATTCATCTAATTGATAGGGCTTAACCTGCCCTCCCCCCATTCTCAAGTTATGAAACACATTCCGGAAGCCTCTAAGCTCAAAATCGTAGTTACCCCAGTTTGCCCCCACAACCGGCAAATCCTTCTCCAAATCCTTGGCGATTCGATACAAATCGACATTGGCTAAGTGGTTGTAGTAGCTAGTCAGATAAGGGTAAAGCGGTACGATTTCTGCGAGCTTGGCACCAAGAACTCTCCGAACGTTTTCTTCAGTCGGCTTGGTAGCTATACAAAAGGAGATTGACCGCCCTCTCTCTCGGAAACGAGCACAGATGCCCTCCCAATCAACCGTGAATAGCGTCAAAGCAAACCGATCAGCGTCAGGCTCAAAAACAACGGCATCAATCACTTCCTCTTGGGCTGTAAGGATGTCTATGTGATAGCCAAGACCGCATCCCAGAAATACTACCGATGGTAATACCCTGCCTCGATGATAGCCTTTAAATGTCGCCGGAGTCAGCTGGCTTTTTGCTAGACTTTCCCTAACAAATCTGGAAGCAAATCGTGCATCTTCATTCACCTCTAAATAAAAAGGCTGAACGCTGAACATGGGTTTTTCGGAAGGATTAGTTTGAATAAACTCCCTCACTTCAGTGCTAGAGTACTCCCGTGCAAGATGCCGATATACAGATCGTCCACGATCAATGAGATCCACGTCATCTCTACCAGGCGTAACGCTTAACTCACAATGACGAGGCTCGTAGTTAACAAAAAATTCAAAAATTTCGGGCCGGTATCTCTGAAAGTACAGCAGATTCTTTTGCTTACGTCTTAAGAACGGCGCGGCAATATCTTCATCGTTAACAGACATCAAGTATTCCTCGTTAGAGATTCCGTCACTCGGCACTGACTTGCATGAAAACACTAAACAGCGCCAACATTATGAGCGATCAGCATTTAATTCCAGACTCATTAAACACATTGTCACGATGAAAGTAGTCAAAGGTGACCGACTGAACAAGCCCTTTACGCTACATATAAGGAATCAAAGATTCCCCATACAAATGCAAATCCTCTAGGATCTGCTGATTCCTCGGCGTCAGCTCCGGATCACTCGCCAGGCGCTGCAACTCCAGCCCGTAGGCTTCCAGTGAACGCCAGCCTTTCTTCGGGTTCATCAGGCGCTCGGTTCGGAAGGCTTCCCAGCGTTCCATTTCTTCGCCGCTCAGGGTGTTCGGGTAATTTCGGGCGCGGTAGCGGAAGAGCATCTCGCTTAAACGCTCATCGTCAAAACGTACTTCTTGCTCGCCTAACGTTTCTACCGGCTGGGCGATCAGGTCTTTGAGTCGCTCCCGGTCTGCGTTGCTGATAAAGCCGCCTGCGTAGATTTGCTCGTCTGGGTCCGTCAGGTCATTACCTTCAAAGCTGCGGTCGAAGGCTTGAGCAATGCGAGCCGGTAAGTCCGCGGCGTTTCGCAGTTTGGCCAAATTCGCGCGCAACACGTCACCATCCAGCTCCAATTCCGCCAAGCGTTCTTTGGAAAGCGTAGAAAGCATGTTTGCCGGGGCCAATACGGGGCATTTGTTTACCTGAATGCCTTTCAAGGGGAAGCGCGCTACGCCCTCGCCCAATTCCGCCTGCGAGGTAAACACTCGCTCCTGAATCTGTTCCGGCGTGGCATTGATGAGTTCCGTTGGGTCTTCCCGCAAGTCGTAGACGATGACCTGGTTTTTATTTGTGGGGTGTTCCGCCAATGGTGCTACCAAGGCACAACAGCCGCGACTGGCTGGAAATTTGGCGGAGATGTGGAACACCGGTTTCATGGTGGCGGTGTCCAGCATTTGGCGGGCGGCGTGTTTGTCTTTGTTCTTCAGAACGAAGTCAAACAGCTTGGGTTGTTTCTCTTTAATCAGCTTGGCCACGGCAATCGTCGCCCAAACATCCGACATGGCATCGTGGGCCGCCTCGTGGGCAATGCCGTTGGCGGCCGTGAGCTCTTCCAAGCGGAAGCTGGGGCTGCCGTCTTCTTTACGCGGCCAGTTGATGCCTTCCGGGCGCAATGCGTAGGTCAGCCGCACCATGTCGATGATGTCCCACCGGGAATTACCGTTCTGCCATTCACGGGCGTAGGGGTCCCGCAGGTTTCGATAAAGCGTATTGCGGGTGACTTCGTCATCAAATCGCAGGCTGTTGTAGCCCACCACGCAGGTGCCGGGTTGGCTGAAGGCTTCGTTGATCTGCGCTATGAATTCCGCTTCCGGGAAACCGTCTTCGAGGGCTTTTTGCGGGGTGATGCCGGTAATCAGGCAAGCTTCAGGAGAAGGCAGGTAGTCGTCCGTTGGTTTGCAGTAAATCACCAACGGATCTTCGATCACGTTCAAATCCGCATCGGTGCGAACCCCGGCAAACTGGGAGGGCCGGTCGTGCAGCGGGTCTACACCAAAGGTTTCGTAATCGTGCCAGTAAAAAGAGCGGATCAAAGGAAGACTCCTGCGGTTCCAATCAAATTAGAAACCCGGAGTTTAGCAAATTCATGCGGCGCTTTGCCGGGCATCACCAGATAACATCGCCTCTATGCTCAGATGATAATCTAAGCATTCCCACTCGATACCGGTACCATCGCAGATGAAACGGTATTTTCTCAGCTCTGAGATTGAAGCTTGCTCTAGTACATCGTACCAATGGATCGGGGTCGAGATTACACGCCCATCCTTCAGTTCTACATGCAAATGGCGATCATCAACGTGAACGGATTTACCTTCGAAACCAGGCATTCCACTTCTCCAGAAATTCCGACTGATGGCTACCAACAATCTTTAGGCACTCTCGCAGCTCCTGATTTTTAAGAGTGCTGTAACTCACCGATAGCGTGACCAGCTCAATCTTAGCCCATCGCTCACCTTTAAGCACATGAACGTGGGCCGGTAAATGGTCGTTCGCGTAAAAGAAAAATTTGAATCCATTCAAATAAAGCAGCGTTGGCACGCACGGCTCCTTGTGCTTTGCGCCGAAAGATTGAGCCTCTAACGAACCTCACCGAAGAATCAAAACAACTTAGTCCCCATATCCACCTGATGCGTCCGGCGGCGATCGAGGCCGGGGCCGGTCAACTGCTCTAGGTTCACGGTCATGTTCGTGGGCAGGTTGATGAATACACCTTTCCCTACGCTCACAGAACTCATGCCATCCAGAGTTTGCCAGGCCACGCCCTCATCCCGCTGAAAACCAACAAAGAAGCCATCCGTGAACGCGGCAACGCCTTCCTGCCCGGAGTCTTCACCAATATCCAGTGAGCGAAGCTGGGTAAGTGGTGCACAGTTGGCCAACGTTCCACTCACATTGCATCCGACAGCCTGATTCGGATTATTCGGTTTTAAACCAATGTGCGTGGCGCGATAATCGGTAGCCGCGCCACCCGGCCCTTGAAATAATTGAGCATCATACACTTGGCCGAATGATTCAATTTTCATCCCAATATTGCCGCTAAAACTGGTGGTATTGGAAGAAACCGATCCCCGGGCTTCATGAAAGCCCATGCGGAACCCGGCCAAACCGGCAGCGTCTTCGGCCAGTTCAATATAGGGACGGCGAGCTTCGAAGTGAACGTCGTCTCCGGCATTGTAGGTAACGCCGTTATAAACTTCGCCATTGGTCCGTGCGATGTGGCCAAGAGCCAGATGGATAGCCGCGAAGTCTGTGCCAGCATTGAGTTCGCCGACTTTCACCTCATCCACATTCACCCGTGTTTCCACATCGATGCCTAATGACATCCGGGTAAAATCGTGATTTTGGCCAGCGATGTTTTCAACCTGCATAAACGCCTGCCCGGTCACATCGCCCATTGCGTCGTCAGAAATGGGAGCCAATTCCGCTTGGGCAACAGACGCAATACCCGCGCAGAACAGAGTAAGGGCAGCGTATCCGTACGCTCGCTTAATCATAGATCGTGTCTCTATTTGTTTTTTTAGCACGCGAACACTATAGCCGAGAGCCGACTGACAATAGAGTGCGTTACCTCACAAACCCGAACCACCGAAACGTAGTATATATCGACACATTAACGTAAGTTACTCTTGCCACTTCACCATTCGGGCACCAAACTACGTACTATGAGCACCAAAATCCTGATTTGCGACGATTCAGCGCTCGCCCGAAAACAAATGGCCCGCGCACTGCCCTCCGGCTTGACCGACCAAGTGCTATTCGCCCAAGACGGGGAAGAAGCACTGACGATTCTGCGCAATGGCGAAGCGGAACTGCTGTTTCTCGATTTGAACATGCCGGGCCTGGACGGCTATCAGGTGCTGGAACACATCCGCAAAGAAGACCTGCCTGTGCTGACCATCGTGGTTTCCGGCGACATACAGCCAGAGGCGCGGGAACGGGTGCGCAAGCTCGGCGCTATCGACTTCATCAAAAAGCCCACAAGCACGGAGCTTGTCGCAAAACTGCTGCAGGAATACGGTTTTTTCCGGTCCGAAGAGCTCTCGGCACTGGCTGCACAAAACGATTCGTTCCTAAAGTCGAGCCGAACGCCTGAGATTTCGGTCAGCTTGGCAGAATACCTTCAGGAAACCGCCAACGTTGCCATGGGCCGGTCGTCTGACCTTCTAGCCCGGCTACTCCGGGTATTTGTCAAACAGCCCATCCCGAAAGTGGCCTTTATCGCCAGCTCAGAACTGCACATGGCCATCTCGTCGGCGGGAACCGGCAACACCTTTTCGGCGGTTTGCCAAGGTTTCACCGGCGCCGGTTTAGCCGGAGAAGCCCTCCTTCTATTTGACGACGCCAGCTTTGAAGAAATGGCGGAGTTGCTGCATTACGAGGGCGTAGAAGGCGATGCCATTAACGTTGAAGTGTTGATGGACATGTCCAGCATATTGTTTGGCGCCTTCCTGAACGGCGTCAGCGATCAGCTCGACATCAAGCTGGGGCTTGGCCACCCGACCGTTCTGGGCCAGCACCGCCCCATCAACGAATTGTTGGAACACCACAGCACCCGTGAAGAGCAATTGCTGTGCCTGGAAATTTGCTACACCATCGAAAACCGGGACATTCGCTGTGACATGCTGGTGCTGTTTACCGAAGACTCCGTACCCTTTCTGGAAAAACGTCTCGAATATCTGGTGGACTGACCATGGCTTTTGACTCGCAGAACCTAGACGCCTTCCATTGGCTGGCCGACATGATCGAAACCGTGGAAGTCGGCTTGGTTGTGCTGGATCTTGAATTCCGCGTGCAAGCGTGGAATGGCTTTATGGAAAATCACAGTGGCATTACCGCCACTCAAATTCGCGGCCAACAGATATTCAACGCCTTCCCCGATATTCCCAAAGCCTGGCTGACGCGGAAGGTGGATGCCGTCACCACTCTGAACACCCGAGCCTTCACTTCGTGGGAGCAGCGGCCCTATTTGTTCAAGTTTCGGAATTCCCGCCCCATCACGGGCACCGAAGAATTCATGTACCAAAACCTGACCATCAGCCCACTCACCAACTCCAGCGGCAAGGTCGACAAGGTCTGCTTGCTTATTTACGACGTCACCGAATTTGCCAGCAGCAAACGCGCCCTTGAACGGGCAAACGAACAACTGGCAAAACTGAGCATGACCGACCGATTAACCGGCTTGCTGAACCGAGGCACCTGGGAAAACCTGGTGGATGCAGAATTCGAACGCTACGGCCGATACGGCCAAACCACCACCTTGGTGATGTTCGACATCGACCACTTCAAAGCCGTGAACGACACCTACGGCCACCTAGCCGGCGACGATGTGATTCGCCACACTGCACAAGTTACCCGCGACAGCATTCGCCAATCCGATTCTGCGGGCCGGTACGGCGGGGAAGAGTTCGGCATTATCCTGCCTGAAACCGATGCGGAAAACGCCCACATTCTGTGTGAGCGCATACGGGAAACCATTGCACAAAGTACAGTGAATACCACCGCGGGTGATATTCGATACACCATCAGCATGGGTATCGCGCAATTAACGGGTGAGCCGGAGAATTATATGCAGTGGATGCAAGAGGCGGATAAGGCGCTTTATAGAGCAAAAGAAGGCGGGCGTAATAAAGTCGTGATTTATGCATAACCCCTTCCCCGCTAGGGGCAAGGGGTTTAATAAAGCGATTTAGTCCTGCTGCTGCCAGCTCTGAACCGCTTCTTTACCGTGCTTTTCACGCCACTCATTCAGAGTCTTGTGGTTACCGCCACGGGTTTTAACCACTTCACCGGTGTGCGGGTTTTTATAGGTCTTCATCGGGCGCTTGGCACGAGTACCTGTTGCAGTTTCGGCTTTAGCACCGGCAATAGAAGGATCAATCGCTGCCAGAATCTGCAATACGTGCTTTGGTGACTTATCGTATTCAGCCATCAACTCACGAACTTTATTTTCAAACTCCAACTCGCGCTTCAGCGCTTGGTCGTTTTCGAGCTGCTCCAGCTCTGCCGCAAGCTTTTCCATAAGCTGTTTTTTCTGATAGTAATCGTTGATCTTCGCCATGAAAGTGAGACCTTATCTATGATGATTTAAACAAAAAAAACATGACCGGAAAGTCAGCCTGCATATTAATAAATAAGTGCATCACTCGTAAAGAAGATTAATTAACGATCATAAAAAAAGCCGACACTCTGGTCGGCTTTTATATAAAAATCGAATCCGATTATTACAATCGAATATCGGCTTCGCCCAATGGTAAAACGCCTTTCAGATCGAAAAGAATACCCTTATCTTTTGTATAGGCTCTCAACTGCTGCACATTCATTGCGGCATACTCATTATGAGGCACCGCTAGGAACACCGCATCGTAATAGCCATTTTCAGGCTTATCCACCAACGAAATACCGTATTCCTCTTCCGCCTCAGCATTATCCGCCCAGCAATCGGTTACATCTACTTCGCAGTTATAATCTCTTAGCTCTTCAATCACATCAACCACACGGGTATTACGCAAATCCGGGCAGTTTTCTTTAAACGTCAGACCCATTACCAACACTTTCGCGCCGGAAACCGCTTGGCCATTTTTGATCATCGCCTTAACCAACTCAGATGCGGCATAAGGCCCCATGTTATCGTTCACTCGACGGCCAGCCAGAATAATTTCCGGGTGATAACCGATGGCCTGCGCCTTATGAGTCAAATAATACGGGTCCACACCAATACAATGGCCACCCACCAAACCGGGCTTAAACGGCAAAAAGTTCCATTTAGTGCCGGCTGCTGCCAATACTTCATGGGTATCAATACCCAGCTTGGCGAAAATCATGGAAAGCTCATTCATCAACGCAATGTTCAAATCGCGCTGCGTGTTTTCAATCACCTTCGCTGCTTCAGCGACTTTAATGGAACTGGCCTTATGGGTACCGGCGGTAATAATATCCGCATACAAGGCATCCACCTCATCAGCGATCTCCGGCGTGGAGCCAGAAGTGACTTTCATAATAGTCGTCACACGGTGCGCTTTATCACCCGGGTTAATGCGCTCTGGGCTATAACCGGCGAAGAAATCTTTATTGAACGTCAGGCCAGACACTTTTTCCAAAACCGGTACACAGACTTCTTCCGTGGCGCCTGGGTATACGGTGGATTCGTAAATAACGATGTCGCCCTGCTTCAGCACCTTGCCTACGGTTTCGCTGGCTTTGACGAGTGGGGTTAGGTCTGGCTTTTTAAACTCATCGATAGGGGTCGGCACCGTAACAATATAAATCTGGCAATCAGCAATTCCATCCAGTGAGTCTGTAAACGACAAGCCTTTTGCCGCAACCAGCTCTTCTCGAGACAGCTCTAAAGTGAAATCGATACCATCTTTAAGCTCTCCAATACGCTTAGAGTTAATATCGAAGCCAACGACTTCCCGCTTTTCTCCAATCGCGGCAGCCAGCGGCAACCCCACATAACCCAAGCCAATTACGGCAATCTTCTTCATAAACCAATTCCTTATGGAATGCAGACCCTGCTATTAGGCAACCTTGCCTTCAGTATAGTGTCGAATTCTTGTTTAGCGTGGCTATCACCGTGCACAATTCGAATCTCTTTGGGCGGTACGGAAATACCTTCAACGAACCGCAACAAATCAGCTTGCCCTGCGTGTGCAGAATATCCGCTGACCTGGTGAATTTTGGCACGAATATCATAGCGTTTGCCTTCCAGTTCAACCCAACCACCTATTGGTCCATGGGTCAATATATCCCGTCCGGGTGTGCCGACAGCCTGATAGCCCACGAACAATACATCGTTGCGCTCATTGCCCAGCATGGCTTTCAAATAGTTCACCACACGGCCGCCGGCGCACATACCCGAGCCGGCCAAAACCACACAGGGGCGGTGAGATTTGGCCAAATATTCTACGGCATTCCGGTGATCGTCGTGAGAATTGATTACTGTTAACTGCTCAAACGACAGAGGGTGGCGGCCAGATTTTACAAGTGTTTGTGCTTCGTCATCCCAAAAGGGCTTAAGTTGGCGGTAGATGTTGGTGAATTTGGCGGCCAGCGGGGAGTCCACCACTACTTCGAGGTTGCTCCACGTCAAACCTTGGGTGGGGTCTGACCCCTCGGGGTCAGCCCCCTTTGTAACCTGTTCGTCGCCAAACTCCGCAATCACCCCCTCAATCTCATACAGCAATTCCTGAGTGCGCCCGATACTGAACGCCGGAATCAGCACCATACCACCATCCTGAAGTGCGTGCTCCAACACCCCTTTCAAACGGTAACGGCGTGTTTCACGGTCCTCATGATTCTTGTCGCCGTAGGTGCTTTCAATCACTAGGCGGTCAGCACGCTCAGGCGAGCTCGGTTCCGGCAACAATGGCGAATGCGGCGCGCCAAGATCACCACTGAACACAACGCGTTCTTCAAGCTCTCCACTCCGCGCATCACATTCCACATAAGCCGAGCCGAGGATATGCCCTGCCCTTTGCAACCGCACCGAAAGCGAACAACCGGTTTTATCGAACACAGGGTGCCACTGGTTATAAGGCACCGGCACCAAGCGTTCTCGGATCACAGCCAATACACGTTCGATCAATCGACGGTCCCGGGTGAAACCAATCTTTAGGGCATCTTCCAGAATTTCCGGAAGCATCTCGGCAGATGGCTCAGAGCAAATAATTGGACCTTCGAAGCCGGCGGCTAGTAGATAAGGAATTCGGCCTACATGGTCGATATGGACGTGAGTGACCACCAAGGCGCGAATGTGGTCGATGGAAAAATCTATGGCTAGGTCTTCGGCGGTGGAGCGGCCTTTGGATTCGGAGCCTTGGAATAGGCCGCAGTCTATTAGGACTCCGGCTCGCGAACGCGGTTCATCCGAGGGTAAAGAGAGTTCGTGGCAGGAGCCCGTGACGCCGCTGATGGCACCGTGATGATTAATACCTATCATGCAACAATCCTTGTTGACTCGATTCAGAGATTCAGTAATTTATCTTAGTGGATGTTTGTCACCCGGGTCTCGTGCTGCAGTGCAAAATTATTATCACCATTTTGCCAAACCAAATCCGCCGGATCCCCATTCGGAGCATATTCGGTACGAGCCTCTATCAACAAATCCACTACTGCCTTGCAATCAAACGACTGGCTCGCCTGAGTGAACCGAGCGAGCATATCCTCCACAGAGTCCCAAGGTAAAGACACCTCACGAGCCATCATAATTCGAGGGTGGGCTGTACCCTGAGGATTATCTCCAATCAACAATTCCTCAAACAGCTTTTCTCCCGGCCGAAGGCCGGAGAACAGCACCTCGATATCACCTTCCGGATTGTCCTCGGTGCGTTCTTCCAGCCCCATCAAATGAATCATGCGCCGAGCTAAGTCCACTATTTTCACCGGCTCGCCCATATCCAGGACAAATACCTCGCCGCCTTCCCCCATACTGCCCGCCTGAAGCACTAACTGGCTGGCTTCCGGGATAGTCATAAAATACCGAATGATGTCTGGATGAGTTACGGTTACCGGACCACCATCGCGAATCTGATCACGAAATAACGGCACCACAGAACCGGACGAGCCCAAAACATTTCCAAAGCGCACCATTGAAAATACGGTTCCAGACTGGCGTTTCGCTAACGCTTGCAGCACTAGCTCCGCCATTCGCTTAGTAGCCCCCATAACATTTGTGGGCCGCACAGCCTTATCTGTTGAAATAAGAACAAAGCGTTCGACTCCCGCCGATATTGACGCCTCAGCCATGTGCCAGGTACCAAACACATTATTCTGAAGACCTTCGATTACATTGTGTTCAACCAAAGGGACGTGCTTGTATGCGGCTGCGTGGTATACAGTTTGAACTCTGAAAGCTGTCAAAACAGCCTCACACCTTCTACGATGAGTAACGCTTCCCAAGACAGCATGTATCACAACCTCAAGATTCTCGAGATTATTGATTGAGCGCAACTCACGCTCGATGGAGTACAGCGAAAACTCAGACTGTTCGAACAACACCAGAACGCGAGGTTTATGCCGGATAATTTGCCGGCACAGCTCAGAACCGATTGACCCGCCGGCTCCGGTAACCATTACAGATTTACCGTAAAGGCTGTCAGAAACAATCGCAGCATCAGGCCTTACTGGATCTCTCCCTAATAAATCTTCAATTTCCAAATCCCGTATGTCGTTGATCCGTGCATGCCCCGCCATCATTTCCGACATAGAGGGCACAGTTTGAACCGGAATCGGCAACGTCTCCAACGCCGACAGCAGCTCTTTACGGCTTATAGGAATAGAGTCTTCGAGCGCTAATAAAGCGCGGGTTGCCTCAAGTTCTCGAACTGCCTTATCTAAATGCTCGACGGAATAAACTGGCAAGCCACCAATGACCGAGCGATGATTACTCCTGAGCAAAGACACAAAACCTACAGGGCGAAACTCCACACCCTGCGAAAGAGCGGACGCTAGCTGCAACCCTCTTGGGCCAGTTCCAACAATCAAAACACTATTTTTCGCCTTTTCTTTCGGGCGACGAACTACAGCTCGAACGGAAAACCGGGTTCCCGCCACCAAAAGAAACGAAAATGCGCCATAAAGTACCGGGATCGAGCGAGGAACAAAAGCTTGAAACAAAAACCCAAATACAATCAAGGCCACGCTTGAACACAAAACTCCCGAAATAATAGCCAGAAAAGCATGCTCACTAAGATAACGAATGACCGCGCGATAAAGTCCCAGCCGAATAAACGCACCAATCGTAACGGTGATAGTCGCAACAGAGACATACAACTGTTTTGTCTCGGGCACCCAATAAAACGTCTCGAAGCGCAGCGCAAAAGCCGCCCAAATTGCAACAGTTAACAAACAAAAGTCGACACCAACCGAAAGCAAACGCTTCATCGGTCTGGGCCAAGCCAATACGGCATTAATGATTCTTGAGGTCATCACCTAATCCTCTGATCTCACACGATCACCCGCCCCTTTACCTCTAACGGTTTGCAGGATATAGCTCAAGTAATGCTTCAGGCCTAATGAGCGAAGCATGGCTGCATCGGTTTCCGCAAGCAATTGAGGCGTTGACATATCGATACCGTTAACCTGCGCGAGCCCAGTAATACCCGGCCGTGCCTCAAGTACACCACGGCTATTCCGCTCCTGAATAAGATCAGCTTGATTAAACAAACACGGGCGAGGCCCCACCAGGCTCATCTCGCCTTTTAGTACATTCCATAACTGAGGCAACTCATCAAGCTTTGTCCGCCTGAGAAAACTACCAACAGGTGTAATAGACGAAGAATCTGCCAGATGGCTGGCAACCGATTGGGTATCCGGCGCCATGGTGCGAAACTTCACTAGGATAAATGGCTTGCCGTAACGCCCAACCCGCTCTTGGCGAAACAAAGGAGAGCCCGTATCAAACAACCCAATAACATAAATAACCACAAGAAAAGGCAAACCGAACAGCAGGCCTAATGTCGCGAAAACTATATCCAATACTCTTATCACTCAAACTCTCCGGATTCTTCGCTGCAACGAAATGCTCTCGCAGTCGCTATAAGGCCTTCACGAGCTGTGTATGGAGCAGACCAATTCAGCACTTCACGAGCTTGGCTCGAATCAACCGTCAAAGCCCCGGTCAGACGTTCGACCGCAGCAAACTTGCCCAACAGGGTTCCCGCAATTCGAAACAGGGACACAGGAACCGGCAACAGCCATGGCGCCCGGCTCTGCGCGTAGCGAAGTTCACCTAACAACTCCGAAAAGGAGAACGTTTCGTCGTCGCTGATCAAAAACGTTTGCCCTGAGGCATTAGGCGAGGCAACACATTTCACCAAAAAATCTGCCAGATTGCCCACGTAAACCATGCTGCGATTGTTCTTCATAGAACCAAATGGCAGAGGTATCGGCAAGTTACACAGCTTCAATAAACTCCGGAAATTGCCCTTTACTCCTGGGCCATAAACCAGCGGAGGCCGCACAACGACTAACTCCATGCCCGTTTCCGTACAGAAGTCCTGTAACTTCTGCTCCGCCTCATACTTTGAGAGCCCATAAGCGTCCTCCGGAGCCGGCTCATCAGCCTCACTGAACGGAGCTCGGTAGTTGGTGTTCTCACCATGAACCTTAACCGTACTCACAAACACGAAGCGCTTAACCCCCGCTTTGCTGGCCTCACCGGCCAACGTCAGAGCACCATCCACATTAACACGCCGAAACTCCGCAAGTGGATCCAACGATGTATCATTCATAACATGGGCGCGGGCTGCACAGTGGATCACTGCATCAACGCCAAGAAGTGCTTGAGACCACCCCCGGGGGTCATTCAGCTCAAGGCCTGAAAATAAACGAAGCCCTGCGTGGTCAACCGTCCCCCCGTTTCGAGCGACAGCTACGGCTTCATAGAACTCATTCTGCGCCAATAGACGCTTCACTACAGCCCCACCAACGAAACCTGAGGCACCGGTTATCAACACACGCTGCTTACTCATTGTTTTGGCCGCCTGATCAACTCCAACAGCTTGAACGGAATTTTACTTAGGACAAAAAGCAGATTTGTATAGACGCCATTATCTCTGCAGGCACGCACAATTTCTCGATTTAACCGGATACTACTTTTTATACCGCTAGTACTGACTCCGCCTGAGCGCATTCTAACAAGCACTCGGGGCAAATAACTCCAGCGCAACCTTGCGACCAATAGCCAACGCACGAACATTTCGTAGTCAGCTGATATTTTCATATCCAAACGGTAGCCCCCAACTCTGCGATAGGCAGAGGACCGGACGAAGGTAGCAGGGTGAGCGGGCATCCAGCCGAATCTGAGTTTCCAAGGCTGAAAATGGCGGCTTCTGTAGTAACGAGTCACTTGCTCAAGGTTGCCGGGTTCGACAAAAACCACGTCACCAAATACGACATCGACATTAGGGTGGTTTTTAAAAAATCTGACCACCTCTGAAATCACCTCTTCACTTTCGAAAAAGTCATCCGAATTCAGAATGCCAACGATATCACCTGTTGCTGCATGAACGCCTTTGTTCATCGCATCGTACAAGCCGCAATCGGGTTCGGAGATGACAGTGCTAACGGTATCACGAAACTGACTCACAATACTTAGGGTGCTGTCGCTGGACGCACCATCGATCACAACATGTTCAATTTTTTCATAATCCTGTGACCGCACCGACTCTAGTGTTCCACGGATCGTTGCTTCACTATTGAAGCACACAGTAATAATAGATACAGATAACCTGTCACTCATAATAATCACAAACAGACGGTTGAACGGATCGGCCGATAAAAATATAAAAACGGCCCCAACATGAGAAAATCAAAGATATTTCCGAGATAAATAATATCGAGAGAAGCGCGAGCGATGAGAACCAATGAAATAATCGCCAGCACAAATTGACCGTTCGAAAGCATCAAAGCAACAGCCGCCGCAAAAGCCAAAATCACGCAAAAACTCATCAACCCGAAATAACTATGGGCACGAAGAAAAGCATTATGAGCATTACCACCGTGATCAACGATAGACTCCACAGCCGAAAGCTTCGTACCCAAGAAAAACGAACCGAGGTTCGTTTGCTCGGCATACCCTCTTAGCATTTCAGACCTAAGGCTCTCAAGACCGGAAGAAAAGTTGGTATTCACTGACAGATAGCCAGAGATATAGTCAAACCCGAGCACAGAACCCACGCTCAAAAGCAGTCCCAAGAACAACAATCCTACGAAGCCGAAATTGAGATACAGCATCAGCCCAAATAGAACTGCGCCGCCGATAATATTTGCCCTTCCATAAAGTGGAAACATTAAAAAAAGAACCAGCGCCCCCAAGAACAACGACGGTTTTAAATCCTTTTCATAACAGTACCAAACATATCCCATGGAGAACGCCAGCAGCACTGCACCAACGCCATTTCTACTGTACCCGTCGAAAACACTATTAAACTCGTTGGGCCCAAACTCCAAAACCGAAAAAAGGTACAACAAAAATAATGAATACAGGAGCAAAGGTACCGTTATTAAAACCCGCCCGAGCCCATAATCTCTAATCAATATTGCCAAACAAACCGAAGAAAAGAGCGATAAAACAAAAAACAGACTTGCCTGGAAACTCGAATCCACCTTCAGCACCGCAATTCCGAGCATCATTAGCGCAGTGGCAACTGGCACCCAAACACGAACTCGATAAACCAGAAGAAAGTAGAAAACAAAGAAAGAACCAGTCAGGCCGCTTAGCAGCCTAAACATACTACTTCCAAAGAAAAACGCCGCAAAGCAAAAGCATAAATAAATCAGCGCCATGACTGTTAGCATGGCACGATCCACCTCAATCGATATAGGAAGGCTAAGCCTCACCGCTTTTCTCACTTTCTATCAAGAAGTTCTCAACATCTGAAAATAATTCCCAATGCTCTTTTATCCAAGATAGGTCCTTATCCCACCACCTTAATTTCAATAGCCTTTCGATCGTATCGACATCAAATCGATACCGTATGAATCTGGCAGGCACCCCCCCAACCAATGCATACGGTTCAACATTCTTTGCCACCACAGCACCAGCCGCCACGCATGCTCCGTCACCAATGTGAACACCATCGCAGACAATAGCTCCTTGGCCGATCCAGACATCATTTCCGATGACAACCTGCTCCGATTCATTGAACTTATCCCGGTTTGAAAAACTCAGGCCGGAAGCATTTGATTTCGAATAAAAGGCAGGATGGGTGGATACATAATCACGAATGGGGTGTTTTCCAAGCCCAATCCTCACATCCGGACCGATTGAGCAAAACTTGCCAATCTCCGCATTATTTACTCGACCTCCGTTTGCGATGTAAGAACAGTCGCCCATTATAGTTTTGTTGAGACGACAAAATTTATTGACTTTTGCAAGCTTTGAAATGCGACTGCCTGTTATTACAGATAGGAATGCCACGTCAAGCCCCTACTGTTTCTTTTGAAAAGCATCAATGAATGAGTCGGGCGTTCGGTTGATAACCTGGACACCTCTCCTCTTGGAAATCTTAGCGAGAACCCTATAGCTTTTATGCAGCAGGTAATATGCTCGGAAAATATCTTCCACGGAAAAATGAACTCTATTTTCTGCATCCTTCAGTAGCGGCGTCATCTTAGGATTACCGTCATAAAAATGGACATCCTTGATCATCAGCTTGTTTTCATCATTCAGGTGAAGGTACCGATGCCAGCTATGATCAGCTCCCTCAAGAAAAATCTTAGGGTACCCAAGCAGAATCCCAATATAAATGGCTGCCACCAAAACATTCTGTGCTCGCGGCATAATCACTTGCTTATCCATTAGCCACAACGTTGTGGCACCGCCATCTAAAGGAAGCCCAGCATCTCTAAAATAGACAATTCGCAGCTTTTCTACAGATGCCAACTTTTCAATCTGTGCCTCATATCCCTTGAATCGCAATGGGATATAAAGTGTCATATGCCAGCTGAGCTTCGAGTGTATTGATCGAAAAACTTTACTCGCCATCGAGTCTGGATCATCTAGGCCGACAACAAACAAGGGATCGAAAATCACATAGTGGCGAGGCTTAAAGAATTCAAAATTGCTATTCAAGGCAAAAAGGTTCACACACATAGAGTCAGTGCTTGCCTCTGGTTCGGACAAACCCTCAATGTAATGGCTTAACCCCGGGCCATTCGCGAGAATAACTAAAGAAGGCTTTCTGTCCTCCAAAGGAGCAATTGACGCATGGCGAGATTGGCTAGGAAGAAATGACAGAAAAAAGCGCACGGCGTATTTCACCAACCTAGACATTACGCCACCTCAGTAACACTCAGGCGTTTTCTAGCATGACTAAACAGCGCCCACACCAAAGTAGCTATACTCGCCAGCACACCGGCCAAAAACCCTCCTATCACAATAATGAATAGGGGACTCTTAGATACCGGCTCCAGACTCTGTTGCGCCACAGTAACGGTTTCAAATTCTCTTACGAGTAAAATCTCCCTTTCCAGACCAGCTTTCCGATCAAGTGCATCGGGCAGAGCAGTCCCTGGTCCATCCATAGCCCGCAAAAGCTCAATCGTCTCATTTACGCTGGTTAGTTGGTCCTGAAGCCTCTTCACGTGACGGTGAACTGCAGCCTTCTGCCGCTCCATGATCTTATTTGCCACACTATGATGAATTTGCTCCAAGTCAACATAATCCTCTCGCTCCGCCTTAGAAGCCAGCTTCAGCAGCACCGTGTCAGTGGGCACGACAACCTCAAGCTCAAACGGCATTCTCCGCGAACCCTCATCTCGATACTTCGTTTCTATCATTGGGAAGAGAGAGAGCTCAAGCCAACCGACTATAGCTCTCGGTGACTCCATTGGTTCATCAGATGCTTTCTCCGCTAGTTGCATAAGCGTTGTGTACTGATATTTTTCCGGCAGTATAAGAGCCAACGCTAATGCGATTAGCAGAACTACCGAGAACACCAAAAAAAACACCTTCTTAAACCGGATAAAAACCAAAGCCAAATCGATGAGGCTAACTTCTTGGACTTTATCGTTCGCAGTGGACACAGGAGGTTGCATAAGGGCATCTATACCTTTTGAATCAATCGAACACGATGGCTGACAAAAATTAGCTGCGTATAGCCTTTTCATGCTTCAGAAACCAGTGATAGCTATTCTGCAACCCTTTCTCTAGCCCAATAGAAGCCTCCCACCCCAACGCATTCAACCGACCAACATCCATCAACTTCCGCGGCGTTCCGTCAGGCTTGCTACTATCAAACACAAGCCTTCCTGAGAACCCCGTCACCTTGGCCACCGTCTCCGCCAACTCGCGAATTGTGCAATCCACACCCGTACCCACATTAATATGAGAAAGCATCGGCTCTGTATTGCGGGCATACGTTTCGTAATCCAGTTCCATTACGTGAACACTGGCCGCAGCCATATCGTCCACATGCAAGAACTCTCGCATGGGTTTTCCACTCCCCCAGATAACCACTTCTTCGTCTCCCGCTTTGACCGCCTCATGGAATCGGCGTAACAGTGCCGGGATTACATGACTGTTTTCCGGATGGAAGTTATCGTTGGGGCCATACAGATTGGTAGGCATTACGCTACGGTAGTCTCGGCCATATTGACGGTTGTAACTTTCACACAATTTGATGCCGGCAATCTTGGCAATGGCGTAAGGCTCGTTGGTAGGCTCAAGAATACCCGTCAACAACGCATCCTCGCGCATCGGCTGCTCAGCAAATTTGGGGTAAATGCAGGAAGACCCCAGAAACAACACCTTCTGCACACCAGCCTTGTGAGCGGCGTGTATCAGGTTCGCTTCGATCATCAAGTTTTCGTAGATGAATTCAGCTGGGTAAGTGTTGTTCGCATGAATGCCACCCACCTTCGCAGCGGCAATGTAAACTTGCTCCGGCTGATGCTCAGCAAACCAGGCGTGCACGGCAGCCTGATCCAGCAAGTTCAGCTGGTCCCTACCGGCGGTTACGATATTGGCATACCCCAAAGCCTCGAGGCGACGAACAATCGCCGACCCCACCATACCACGGTGGCCTGCAACGAATACCTTCTGATTACGCAACTCAGACATCTTAATTCTCCACCGAGACAGGTACATCATGGCCATGGGCCTTGAGCAAGGCGTGGCGTTTGGCAGCCTGAAGATCTTCCTGAACCATCTCAGCACACATTTCCTGCACGGTAATCTCCGGTACCCAACCCAGTTTTTCCTTCGCCTTGGTTGGGTCCCCCAGCAAGGTTTCTACTTCAGCCGGGCGGAAATAACGGGGATCTACCTTCACAATCACATCCCCGGGCTTCACCGCCGGCGCAGCATCACCAGTCACCGCTACAACTACGCCGGTTTCATCTACACCTTCACCTTCAAAGCGAAGCTCTATGCCCAGCTTCGCCGCAGACCACTGGATAAACTCCCGAACCGAATACTGAACGCCGGTTGCGATAACAAAATCCTCCGGCTGATCTTGCTGAAGCATCATCCACTGCATGCGCACGTAGTCCTTGGCGTGCCCCCAATCCCGAAGCGCGTCCAAGTTTCCCATGTACAAACAGCTCTCAAGCCCTTGAGCGATATTCGCTAGGCCCCTAGTGATTTTCCGCGTAACGAAAGTTTCACCGCGGCGAGGTGACTCATGGTTAAACAGCACGCCATTACAGGCATACATGCCATACGCTTCCCGATAGTTCACGGTAATCCAGTAGGCATAGAGCTTGGCCACCGCATAGGGCGAGCGTGGGTAGAACGGAGTAGTTTCCTTCTGAGGTATCTCCTGAACCAAACCATAAAGCTCTGAGGTAGACGCCTGATAAAAACGGGTTTTCTTCTCCAATCCCAGCAAACGAATCGCTTCCAACAGGCGCAAGGTGCCCATGGCATCTACATCGGCAGTATATTCCGGAGACTCAAAACTTACCGCCACATGAGACTGTGCCCCAAGGTTATAAACCTCGTCTGGCTGGACTTCCTGCAAAATGCGCGTCAGGTTTGATGAATCCGTCAAGTCACCGTAATGCAAAACAAATCGCTGATTATCGGTGTGAGGATCCTGATAGATATGGTCTACACGCTGGGTATTGAACGACGAAGCCCTGCGCTTGATACCATGCACCTCATAGCCCTTTTCCAGCAAAAACTCTGCAAGGTACGAACCATCTTGGCCGGTAACACCGGTAATTAACGCCTTCTTCATTGTGCGACCCTAGAAATTTTGCAAACAACATAACAGAAACGGGCCTTCGCTCCGCACGAAAGCCCGCTTACTCGGAGATTGGCGCAAGTTTACGCCAACAGCACGACTTTTTCAGTAACCATCACGTAACGTAAAGATTCGCTGTAGGTACCAATCAGGCCCTGCCGTACTTGTCCTCAAATCTCACAATATCGTCTTCACCCAGGTATGAGCCAGACTGCACCTCAATCAACTCAAGATCCATAACCCCGGGGTTCTCAAGAGCATGAACCTGACCAACAGGGATATAGGTAGACTGGTTCTCAGTCACCAAATAAGTTTTCTCCCCATTCGTCACCTTCGCAGTACCGCTCACAACAATCCAATGCTCCGCCCGGTGATGGTGCATCTGCACCGAAAGCTTTGCACCCGGCTTCACAGTTATACGCTTTACCTGGTAACGGTGACCATTATCAATGGAATCGTAAACACCCCACGGGCGATAGACTTCCCGATGATTCAAGTGTTCATGGCGACCATCCGCCTCAATCTGGCTGACGACATTTTTAACATCCTGAACCCGATCTTTATGGGCAACCAGCACGGCATCTTTGGTTTCAACGATGACCAGATCCTCTAAACCGACTGTCGCTACCAGTCGATGATCGGCCCGCACCAGACACCCCGAGCTATTCTGTTGGATCACATCTCCGGAAACCGCGTTACCAGATTCATCCTTGGTTGAAACCTCCCACAATGCAGACCAGGATCCAATATCACTCCAGCCAGCGTCCATTGGCATAACGGCCGCAGAAGATGTCTTTTCCATCACCGCGTAGTCCACAGATTCCTCAGGGCAAGCTGAAAAAGCCCCACGGTCGACTCGAGTAAAGTGCAAGTCCTTTGCGGAACTCTCTAAAGCAGTCCGACAGGCGTCAAGAATATCGGGACGAAAACGTTCCAGCTCTTCCAGGTAACAGCTGGCTTTGAAAAGAAACATACCGCTGTTCCAGAGGTAATCGCCGGATTCAAGGTAGCTTTGAGCCGTGCCGTAATCTGGCTTTTCGACGAAACGCTCAACAACAAAACCGCCGGTATCCAGCGCCGCGCCTTTCTGAATGTAACCGTAACCAGTTTCGGCTTTTCCGGGAACAATCCCAAAGGTGACCAATTTACCAGCCTCAGCAAGAGGCAACGCCCGAGAAACTGTCTCTCGGAATGCCGCCACATCGCTAATCAAATGATCCGCCCCCAGAACGAGGAGCATATCGTCCTCTCCACCGGCAACAGACTGCAGAGCAGCAAGCGCAATTGCGGGCGCGGTATTCCGCCCCATTGGCTCCAGAATAATCCGGGCGGTATCCTCACCCGCTAACCGCAACTGCTCGGCAGCAAGAAACCGATGCTCGTCATTGCAAATGATTACTGGCGCACCAATATTCAGGCCTTTTAAACGGCTTACTGTTTGCTGCAGCATCGTTGAATGGGCGTTTGTCAAAGCAAGGAACTGCTTGGGGTTTAACTGGCGAGAGAGAGGCCAAAGGCGAGAGCCGGAGCCCCCAGCCAAAACGACTAGATTTAGCAAACTACTGAGACCTTGAGAAAAAATGGATGACTTAATAAGTTAAATGAAAAAAATAATCTAATTTAAATCACTCCAATAAGAAGCGATTTTAAAAAAATCAAAAACCAACCTACCTTAGGGCGAGGGCGCGGAAATTGGGATGACCAACCTTAAATTGCTTAGCCGCCAAACCACGCTTAAATACCAAACTAACCCCAATGGTCACTTCAGTCCGAGAGACGAAACCTAGATCTCAAATTATAGATAACAACCAAAAGGAACAGCCTAGGACCAGCTAAAAAGTACCTTTTAAAGAGCCTGCGCGGGCTATTGACAAATCGATAAAACCATTCCATGCGAACTATCCTTAATATTCTTGGAGCCCTCTTTTCTAAACCAACGAAAAAATTAAAGAAAGCACCAACGCATATCGCAGCACCCTGAAACCCGGCATCCCTAAGCTCTTGGACGAAGTTTTCTTGGAGCGGATTCCCCATTGCAACAAATATAACTTCTACGTTTTTCTCTATAATATCGTTTATTACGGCATGTTTCTCTTGTTCATTTCGAAAAAAACCGGAGTATAAGCAACCCAAATTCACATCATAAGAACCGCTCAGCCTTTGGCGCACGAGATTATGCAAATCGCTGTCGCCACCAACTATTGAAACACTAGCCTCCGGATCCAACAAGTCCAAAACCTTCGGACACACATCAGTACCATTAAGGTTAGCTTTGAACCGCTTTCCGTTAAACAGGATATTACAAAGATCAAGAAAAATACCATCTGGAAAGATGAAAACGTTCTCATTTTTTAAATCAAGATCTAATTTTCTGTTATAGTAATAATCCAAAAGATTCGAATTGAGAAAAACCAATGTAAACGGTAGCCCATTTTCTAAAGAATGGGCGATCAAATCGATTGCATTATCGAAGTCTTCTGAAACAATACCAACGTCAAATATAAAATCACGTCGCATAAGATCCATAGGCACACTCAAGTTCGTCAAGTGGGAAAATGTTATGATATCCCGATTCTTGGAGATCCCGAAAAACCCCAACATCATTCGAAAATATCGGCAAACCATAGCGAGCCGCCTCGATGAGGGGCCGCCCAAACCCCTCGTAGTGCGACGGAAAAACAAAGGCATCAACACTACGATACATTAAATCGATAAATGAATTTGTAACATTAACATGAAAACTTATTAGATCTGCAACACCAAGGCTCTGACATAATGCTCTCAATTCACCAAGCATTTTAAAATTTCCGCAGTTGCCTACAAAGTGAACTTCAATCGAGTTCTCTTTGAGAAAATTCGCGTACTTCGAAATAAAACTAGAGTGACCTTTCGACGGGTAATCAAATCCCGAGACATACAGGAGTTTCACCGACTTTCCGGAGCCATCTATTCTGCATGGTGAGTTTAAAATAGTTAATATATTCTTCTGTCCAGGTGAAACTCTCTCTACATCCGCCTTGGTTCTTGATGAGACGCACACTACATAATTAACTTTCGACAACAACTTCTTAATCCAAGTTCGCCGGAAAAAATCCTTCATCAACCCATATCTTCGAACATAAAACTCACCTAAATCATGGACAACCACTCCAATTGGCCCCCTTCCAAGCCAGGCGCATAATAGAGCAGGCAGATCTTCCGAGGAAAAAATATACTCTCGCCCCCCTCTTTTCCCCATAATCTTAAAACAATAAATAGATAAAAGAATCCATTTCATGGCTCGATTCGAAATTCTTGGAAGCTTAACGAATTTCACATCCGGCACTAGCCCTTCCTTCTTACCTTGGAGGAAGTAATCTTTCGTAGAAAACAAAACCACCTTTGAGCCACGCTTTGACAACTCATCCAAGAGATCGAAACCGTAGTAAAAAAGGCCATTTTTCTGGCCTCCCTGCTTTAAACAAAAAACGTAAACAACTGGCGCTGTCAAGTAAGGCATGATTCTCCAAGCTTTCTATTCGAAAAAATATACACAGAAATCGATAAAAAAGTCAGCAAAAAAAATATGAAAATAAGATTATAGAAAAAAGCATCAAGACCTCCTCTATTTAGAAATACGACACCAGGTGCCAACCAAATAAAAAAGGCTTTAGAAAAAACCGTCTTCGATTCTCTGATTAAAGATATCAAATTTGTAGAGAAAGCAGTATGAACGAAAACTAAAACCAAAGCTCCAAAAGGGCCGAACAAAAACATTCCTTCACCAATCAGCCCAGGAACTCTTGAAAAAACTTCTTCACCACCAAGATCACCGGCAACCCCAAATGTCAATTGCTTTTCAGGGAAAAACTCTCTGGGAATAAACCGAATCACTGTATCCAATAATTCACCGCCCATGCTTGGTCCTTCAACGAAGGAGTGCTTGATGGCTATCACGTAAGGCTTAATGTCTCCCAATGCGCCAAAGAAAATATACAAAAATTTCGCAACACTTAGGGATATTTCTCCTGAAGCGCGGTAAGCGCCCAAAACTGTGAACAAGAATACCAGCAATAGCGAGAACACTAGCCCAACTTTAAATGATATAATCCCTCTAAGATAATAAACAAACATTAAAGGCAAAACGAAGACAGCGATCGAAGAACGATGTCCAGTCAATGCGAAAGCAGCGTAGGATAAGAGCAAACACCCAACAATATGCAGAAAAAAATCATCTTTAAATCGCAGCACTATCACAAAAAACAAATATGAACCTACAATCTTGACAAGAGCAATTTTTAGCCCGCTTCCAGCCTGCGCGTGTATTCTTTCCACATCAAATCCGCCTTCACTGAAAGACAAGTCCCCCTGAAGGCTAACTACCAAAACTGAAATAACAAAAACATAGAATAAAGACTTTGTTTGACCCTTATTTAAGCTAGGCCTGATGTGCTGATTTAAGTCAAGAACCTCGCGAATAATACGGACTTTACTCCTAAAAACAACTAGATAGAGCGCGCATGAATACAAGAAAAAAACAGAAAATATGTATATTGAAATATTTAAATACTTTGGAAACTGCAGATCCAAGCCGTAGAGCCCGAACGCTCGATCAGCCAGAATAGGACCAATATAATATAAAAAGAAAAACAGAAAAAAGCAGAATGTAACAATATCTTTTTTGATTGAAGAAACCACAAGCACAAGCATTAGGGCCAAAGTTGAAACAGGCAAGCAAAATGCAAATATCCAGCTTGGTAACTGGCCTAAGTAAGGCAAAGACGAAAGAGCCATAAAAACAAGGGAAAGCCCTATAACCGCCACTATCTCTGAAAGTTTCATCTTTTAGATCATTCTCTTCAATGCTCGGGCTATATTCTGGATATTGGATGGCTCCATACAGCTTGGTAATCTGATAGGATCACCAACTTGCCCTTCCATCGAATATTTTTCTAACCAAGCAGTTAACTGTAGAGAAGGGTTTTCTTTCGAACTCAATGATTCAGTAATTAAGGACTTAATTCCTTTATATTTTAGATCAGAAATCGAGACTCTTTGGCACAGAGGATGGCAGTTAAAAAAACAATTAGAAAAGGTGAAGGATGGCACCCCCATTAATGCAGCCTCATATGCTGATGTGCCAGAAATCGTAAATACGGCCCTTGCGCCCCGGATAAGGCTGTACGAATCAGTTGAAACTTTAGCAAAGAAAAGGTTTGGATGACCTTTTAAGCGCGCATAAAATAGAGGAGATCGATCACCAACCGCATTTGAATGCTCCTTTACTATCAAATCCCAGCTATCTGGAAGTGCCGTCCATAAGCGTTTAATTAATGCCTCTTGGTCACTAAAGTAACTCCCGATTACGTCAACTGATGCTTCTGGCTGTTTATGTAGGGTATATAGGATATAAGGACGATCTAATTGGAGATGATCAAACTTCTTTTCTATCAATCCATATGCATCCCTGTAAAAGCCTTCTTTCATACGGGCCACGAACCATTTGATCCAGGAAGAAAATTTGGTCTGGTCCTCTGGGTCAACATTTTTATTATGTATCATCGATGTAAACAGTTTCTTAACTCTATAAGTAGCACTGGTTGTTTTTTTTATTTTCTCATCGTTGTATTTCAGATATTTAGGTTTCTTAGCTTTAACTTCATCTATCAAATCACCTGTTTCTAAAGCAATTGCTTTTGACTGCTCCTCGTCGGTAAAAAAGGCAATTCTGTTGTCTGGAATCCTAATCGTATGAGGGTTGACATATGTGACCCCAAACAATTCCGATGCGAGCCTCGAAATTAAGAGCTCATGCGCCCAAGTTAACTCACCTATAATCAGGTTTACGTTGCACGATCGCAAATAGCGCTCTATCTTAATCGCCTGTGACTGTAATAATTTCTTATTTCTAGCCGAATCAGTTAAAATTCTATCGATAGCAAGGATCTCATTGACATTGATGTCAACATTTTGACTCGGATTATCAAATGTCTCTAGATCATCAGGACTCAAATATAAGATATCTGAGGCGGGCATATCAGAGATAATCTTTTTCCTCAACTCTTTACTTGTCGTAATCCAACTTATTAAATAGCCTTCAGATTTAAGTGCTTTGGCAATTTCCAGATAAAAGAATGTCTTTTCAAAATTTGCTATAAAACAAATTGTTTTCATCACATTTCCAAAAATAATGACAAGCGCCTCAAACCTCAGGGTTCAATCCGAACGTTTACAGTGGATCCGAGGAGTGAATGGAAAGTTCGAATATAACAAGAAAACTAAAAGTATTGTCGAGTATTCGTCCAGGAGGGGGGGGGGGGGNCAGACTGCCTCGCACTATTTTCTAAGGATCTGGAGTGAGGAGTGTCTCTCATCTCCATTTTGTAAGCACGTAATGCTTCGGACTTCTGAACAGAATAGTTTGAAATGTCAACGAACACATTGGGAATAAATGGTGCGACACCCGGGGTATTCCATTCAGTCGCTGAGAGTACTTCAAAGGCATAGATTTCTTTGACCGAAGCGTCCGGTGCCGGCCGACAAGCTGTTAATACTGCCTGATGCGTTATCCTATGATCGATATTTAGGTCACCGTGGTGATGTGTATACACAATTTGAGGCTCAACTTTTTTAAGCACACTTTCAAGGCTTTGAACAATATCTAACAAAGGAACACTATCCATCCGATTGTCTGGAAATCCGAGCATATACGCTTTGGTTATTCCCAGTATCTTGTGGGCTTTTTCTGCAGCTGCATTCCGCTGCTCTAACTCTTCAGTTGTGGCACCTGGGCGTGACGT
Organism: Marinobacter litoralis; assembly: GCF_003336705.1. Lineage (GTDB taxonomy): Bacteria > Pseudomonadota > Gammaproteobacteria > Pseudomonadales > Oleiphilaceae > Marinobacter > Marinobacter litoralis. The sequence goes on from NZ_QMDL01000002.1 coordinate 171,740, forward strand.
TACTCCATCCGCCAGAAAAACAGCGTAAACGATATCTCCTTCCGCCACGTGGCGAGCTATGGTGCCTCCGCAGCCTAGAGCCTCGTCATCAGTATGGGCTGCAACCACTAGAACGGTTTTACTCATTAAAAAGCTCCCAACTGGTTGGAGTACCGCGCGTTACGTCGTTTTTTAGCGTTTTTCCGATGAGGGTTCTGAAGTATTTGGGCTCAATACCAATTCCCGGCCGGATTCTACGAATATCTTTTTCTTGAATCGTCTCACCAGCCTTCATGTCGCGCATGAAGTATATGGAACGACGAAAGATCCGGTTCTGCTCTTCAGCTTTTTGGCGACCATAACCTATCTTGCCGATAGCGAGTTTAGCCTGGCGGGTTTCTAGGCATAGGCGTTCAAGCTCTTCCGGCTCTATCGAGAAACCGCTATCGGGGCCACCATCCTCTCGATTCAAGATAAAGTGCTTTTCGATCAGACAGGCTCCCAGAGCAACCGCTGCTACAGAGGCAGTGGTGCCAAGCGTATGGTCAGACAACCCTGGTATGGCCTGAAAGCGATTACCCAGCTCGTTGACCTGTGCGATGTTCGCCTGCTCCATGGGCGCGGGATAGCTGCTAATGCAATGAAGCAGAACCAGTTCTTCACAGCCTGCATTTCTGGCTGTCGCAACCGCTTCCTCAATTTCCTCTTCGCTGGCCATACCTGTCGACATAATCATGGGCTTGCCAGTTTTGGCTACGTATTCGATCAGGGGGAGGTCGGTTACTTCAAAAGAGGCGATTTTATAGGCGGGAGCATCCAGCTCTTCGAGCAGATCCACCGCGGTTTCATCGAACGGTGTCGAGAAAACGGTAATTCCGATTTTACGGGCATGCTCGAACATCGCCTTGTGCCACTCGAATGGTGTTTCTGCCCACTTGTAGAGGTCGTAGAGCTTAAAGCCATCCCATGGCCCGCCTTTAATCAAAAACTCAGGGCGGTCGGAGTCTATGGTCATGGTGTCTGCGGTATAGGTCTGGAGCTTGATCGCAGATGCACCACGCTTTTTGGCTTCATCTATAGTGGCCAGGGCGTGTTCCAAAGAACCATTGTGGTTCGCAGATAACTCAGCAATGATGTAGGGGGGATGATCTGGTCCGATCTTCACTCCATCAATAACAACATCTTTCATAACTGTTCCTTACCTAGATTTCTTTGTAATTCGCACAGATGCTTTCAACTCTTTTTCGCCCACTTCAGCGTCTGAAAACTCAATAACAAACTCGCCGCAAGTGATAAAAGCAGGCGGGTAGGTTGGCGCATCCAGCATTCGTATGTGGTCGTATAGGTCGTGAATACTGCCGTCGATCGGCAATTCACTTTGAGCAGGCTTTCTACGTTTAAAGATAGTGGGGGTACCCTGCTGAGGGGTGGGCTTAGGCTGAGTTTCAATCATCCACCTGATGATATCAAAGCTTAACTCTCCGGCCCGTTTGTAAATCTCTGCTGCGGTGCCGCTGAGAGACATATCCTTCTTAGTGTAAACCGGCCCAGCATCCATTTCCTCAACCATTCGCAGCGCTGTTAACTTGGTTGAAGTATGCCCTCGAACGATCAGGTTCTGGAGCGGGCTGCCCCCCCGGCCATAGGGCACATCTGTCATGTGAAAACATATACATTCATAATTCTTCCACACTTGCTCGGGTACCAGCCAATTCCAGTGTAGAAAAAAGATGTATCGAATGTTCTGCCCTTTACCAATGATTTCTTCAAGTTCAGCAGGGTTGTTAGCCCATACGTATCGTTCCTTACCAGGAAGCAGGTCAGCAGCCTGGGAGTGATGCCACGGTTTTGAGGTGGCGAGGATGTAGGTATTCGTGTTCAAGGGAGTTGCCTATAAGCTGTTGTTCGATGAGCTTGCCGTCAATACTTTGCGATGCTCGGCCCACTCAGCGGCAAGCAGTCCAAAACGAGTCACTGACTGAAAACCTTCTTCACCGAGATATTGATCCCGAAAGACCCCTTCCACTTCGAACCCAAGTTTCCGGTGAAATCGAAGACTCCTTTCGTTCTTCTCCAGTACTTCTGCATTGAGTTTGTGGAAATCTAACTCCCTGAAGTAGAGATCAATCGCCTCTATACCCATTCTCGTCCCAGTGCCCGGTTGCGCCTCAGGGTCTGCATAGAAGCCCCAAAATGCGTTTTTTGAGGCGTGGTCCATATCTGTGAAATATACGATTCCTGCGGGGCGGTTTTCGTGCGTTTCGTAAATCAACCACAAACAGTCATCCTTTTGAGCTTGACGCCGGAACCATGCCCGGTGTTGATCAAACAGAATAACGGATTGCGAAAACATGCTCTGCCGAATCGACGGATGGTTGCGCCAGCTTAACATCAGCTCCAGATCTGCTTCCTCAATCTTACGCAGCGGCATGTAAACTTTGCTCCATCGCTTTTACCAGTCGCCATGCTCCATTGCCGTCAACAATGGCTCGCATTGCTTTTGATTGAGCGGAGGTGCAGTGTGTATTTTTCAACATACTTGCCAAAGATCTGCTGATGTCGTCAACAGTTACCTTTTCGGCAGGTCCCATAAAATGGACGAGCGACAGACGGCCCAGTTCCTGGTTTATTTTCTCCTGGTTACGCGCCACGCTCACTACAATTGCGGGTAACCCCAAACACATTCGCTCCCAGTTCGTTGCCCCACCGGCACCTAGCATCAGGTCTGCTCTTACCATCAGTGCAGACAGGCTGGGGAGTCCCGAATAGAGCCTTGCCCCTTCTTGGCGATCTACCATCTTCTGAACGATATCGGGCGAGGGGTGATTATTTCCAATGACCACATCTATCGACAGACGTTTGTATGAGGGGCAGGCCAGGGCCTCAAGATACCGTTCCGTAAGATGGTGCGGATCGCTCCCCCCTACAAAAATCAGAACTCTCGACACACATCCATCACGCTGCGGCAAAGCGCTGGCTAATATTCGATACTCCTGGCTCAAAAGAGCATATTGGGGCCCCAAGAGCAGACGGCAATCCCGGTTTATTAAGTCCTGATACCGCTCCTTTATCTGATTTCCCAGCGCATTCTGATCCAGAAGAATATCTGCCTGATGTTCTCGATCAGCCAGATCGTCAATCACCAATATACGTTTAACCTTACTGGCAATTTGTCGCTCCCACCGCGAATCCAGCGCATAATGATCGGCGACTAACCAATCGACTTTTTGACCGGACAGAACTCTATTTGTTTGTTCCGCATCTTGCTGCCATGGAACCCCCAACCATTCAGCATGCGTAAGTAGATTATCGCTTTCATTCTCCAGATCGGTCGGAATCTTATGAGTCAACAGATGAAGCTCATACCCGCGTTGAGTAATCAGCTCGGACAGACATCCCGGATGATCCCGGCAGATAAAGAGGCATTCATGCCCCTGAGCACGCAGCGCGTCCGCCAGGGTAAGGCAGCGCATAACATGGCCGGTGCCAATTCGAACGGAAGCATCTGCCCGGAATGCTATCCGCATTATTCAGTGCCCTGCTCTTGCATGGCTTTAAACAGCCACTCGGCTCGTACCCAGTCTTCCGGTGTATCGATATCCTGAACCCTATGCCGCGGGAGCGTTACAGGTGCGGCATCCTCCGAAAAGATGAGGCGTTCTTCTTTCCAGGCTTGGGCTGTTCCCCAATAGAACTGGCCAGCATCGTGCCAGGCTTCTTCAAGATCCTGGGATCGAGTCTGGAAGTGTTCCGGATTGAACATGGCTACTCGCCCGCTACCTGTGATGCGAATGGCACGCTGGATAGGGAAAGCGTAGCTGGTTACCGAAAAGGCATAGCTGCAGACTTCGCTTTCCAGCAGTTGCTGGCCCCGATTCAGATCTTCAGGGGAAACAAATGGGGCGGTCGCGTAGATACAGCAAGCTTGTGACACCGCGCAGCCATTGTCGGCCAGCCATTCAACCGCATGCCGAATGACGGGGATGGTTCCGGTGTAGTCGTCTGAGAGTTGGGCCGGGCGCATAAAGGGGGTTTCAGCCCCGTGTTGCCGGGCAACCGCAGCAATTTCCTCATCGTCCGTCGACACGATCACCCGGTCAAAACAGCCACTTTCCAGCGCGGCATCAATAGACCAGGCAATCATCGGTTTGCCGCAGAACTCTTTAATGTTTTTGCGTGGAATTCGCTTGCTGCCCCCGCGGGCGGGAATGATTGCTACAGCACTCACTATCACTCTCCCGCCAGCGCATTGCGAAGCGCCGAAACCACTTCGTCTTGCTGATCGTCGGTCAGGCCCTGAAACATTGGCAAGCTGATGGCTTCCCAGTAATAGGCCATGGACTGCGGAAAACTCTCTGGCTTAAAACCCATCAACTCATAGTACGGCTGCGTGTGCACGGGAATGTAGTGCAGGTTGACGCCAATTCCCTGTGCCCTCAGAGATTCAAAGACCTTTCTGTGCGTACGGGAGATACAGTCTAACTTCAAACGGATCACATAAAGGTGCAAGCCTGAGTAACTGTCCGGGTGTTGCCAAGGCAGCACGACGGGTAAATCCGCCAGCAGGTGGTTATACCTTTCTGCCAACTCGTGCCTACGAGCCACAAACGCATCCAGCCGCTGCATCTGGCTTACACCCAGCGCTGCCTGCAATTCTGTCATCCGGTAATTAAAGCCCAGATCCACTTGCTGGTAATACCAGGGCCCGTCAGGTTCATGGGTCATCAAGGCTGGGTCTCGGGTAATGCCGTGGCTGCGCAACAGATTCATTTTTTCCGCTAACCGCGCATCGTTGGTTACCGCCATACCTCCCTCGGCCGTCGTCACAATCTTGACCGGGTGGAAGCTGAACACAGTGATATCGCTGTAACGGCAGTTGCCGATGAACTCGTCCTGATATTTGCCGCCAATCGCGTGGGATGCGTCTTCAATTACCTTGAAGCCGTACTCTTTCGCGAGGGTACCAATCGCTTCCATGTTGCAGGGCTGGCCGCACAAGTGAACCGCCACCACCACTTTCGGCAAACGGTCTTCCTGCTTTGCCTGTTCAAGCTTTTTCTTTAGCGCAACCGGGCACAGGTTGTAGGTTTGGGGGTCGATATCCACAAAATCGACCTTCGCACCACAATACAACCCGCAGTTAGCGGAGGCTACAAAGGTAACAGGCGTGGTCCATAGCCAGTCGCCCTCCCCCAGGCCCAATGCCAGGCAGGCAATGTGCAACGCTGAAGTGGCACTGTTAACTGCCAAAGCGTAGTTAGCGCCGACATGCTGGGCTATAGACTGCTCGAATCTCGGCACCATCGGGCCCTGAGTCAGGAAGTCTGACTTCAGCACCTCCAGTACTGCATCGATATCCGCTTGGTTAATGTCCTGCTTACCGTAGGGAATCATGGTCAGATCTTGCCAATTTCGCTGTTGTGGCGATCAATCCAGGATTGCAGCTCTTCGTCTGTCATCCATTCGGTGTTGTTATCACTGGCGTACACAAAGCCTTCAGGCACCGGCTTGCCGTCTTTGATGCGCTCTTTACACGTTCCCCAATCATTGATGTTGGGCAGAATTTTGAAATGCTCGGGGTACTCGTAGGTGAAGTATGAATCCTCGGCACCAATCATCTGCTCATGCAGCTTCTCGCCCGGGCGAATACCTACGATTTCCTGCTCGGCTTCTGGGGCGACAACGCGGGCTAGATCCGTCACTTTCATGGACGGAATTTTCTTCACGTAGATCTCGCCGCCCACCATGTCTTCAAAGGCATGCCATACCAGCTCCACGCCCTGCTCCAGGCTGATCATGAAACGAGTCATACGGGGGTCGGTAATGGGCAGTACGCCTTTGTCTTTGATAGACATAAAAAACGGGATAACTGAGCCGCGGGAACCCATTACGTTGCCATACCGTACCACGGAGAACTTGGTTTGGTGGCCACCCGCGTAGGAATTACCTGCAACAAACAGCTTGTCAGAAGCCAGTTTGGTGGCACCGTACAGATTGATTGGGCTACTGGCTTTATCGGTGGAGAGAGCCACAACGCCCTTGATGCCTTTATCGATGGCGGCGTCGATCAGGTTCATGGCGCCGTGGATGTTGGTCTTAACGCACTCGAACGGGTTGTACTCGGCGGTGGGTACAATTTTGGTGGCGGCTGCATGCACTACGTAGTCCACACCATCCAGCGCCCGATATAAGCGGTCTCTGTCCCGGACATCACCAATAAAGAAGCGCAGGCGGTCGTCGCCCTGGAACAACTTCGCCATCTCCCACTGCTTCATTTCATCCCGGGAAAACACGATGATTTTCTTGGGGTTGTACTTTTCCAGGGTCATTGGAATGAATTTGTGGCCGAAGGAGCCAGTGCCGCCGGTGACGAGGATGGTGGAATTTTCGAGCATAGTCACTTTCTCTGGGTTTTACGGTAAAGATGAATGGTATCACCGCCAGTCGGCGGGTGTTAATCGGTAGAACTGGAAGGTTTTCCAGGCCAGCATAAATGCGAAGGCTGAGATCAGCCCAAAAGGCACTGCTAGTTCTCCGGCTATCGACGCCAGGGCCGCAGTACTGGCCAGGAAAACCACGAATCCGGCGATATGAGCGACAATCAGCGCTTTGTCTTTGCCCCTGGCGTACAAGCCATAATGCGGGATCATGCCGACAACGAACAGACCGGTGGAGAGAAGCAACCAGGCAAACAGATCAATACGCTCAAGATAAAGCGGTTTATCCAGCCACTGCAGTAACGGCATGGCCGCCAGCCACGCACACGCAGAGAACAGTGCAGTAAGGGCTATCGTCTGCCAGGCCAGCTGATGGTACTTTTTCCGGAACTCTGCGGCATTGTTGTTGGCATGGGCGGCGATCATAGCCGGGTAGAGAAAAGTAAACACGCCCGCATCCATAAAGCCCAGCAACGCCATGCACATACCAATAAAAAGCACGTACGCCCCGAGCACATCCAGCCCTGCGAGGGCTTCAAACCAGTACCGATCCACGGTGTAGATGCCACGCAATGCAAGTGTGGCAATCAGCATGGGAATCGCAATCTTCAGGCCTTTTTTCAGCCACCCCCAATCTACGCTTTTAAGCCATCCACCCATCGGTATTCGCCATAACACGGCAACACCAATCAACACCCCGATACTGCTGCCGGCTATCCAACCGGTAAGTACGGTTGGCAGTTCCTGGCTGGGCTCATTGAGGAACATAACTGCGACCACTGCAACACACCAGGCGCCGGCGCGGAAGAACAAAACCCAACTAGCGACCAGTTGCCGTTGCAGCGCCACTAGAAGACGGTTCAGCTCCTGGGTTATATGTTCCAATACCAGAATGGCCAGAAACCATGGGAGCAACCACCAAGGGAGCAGCTTCAGAGCGAACAAACCAACTGAGAGCGGCAGAAACACCGCGTACAAGATAATGCTGAGAGCAACCTGGCTCTTGAGCAGTTGACCTCGGTTTTCAGGCTCTGTTTTCAGGATCTCACGGGTGGTAAAGATGTAGAAATCAAAGCCCAGAAAGTAGAGCCCATAGCTGATGGTTACCGTCAGCAGGCCGTATAAGCCCAGCTCGGCGGGCTCCAAAAACCTCGCCAGCATGAAAATCAGCAGAAATTTGCTGACCAAGGTAGTGCCCCGCAGGCCGAGGTTGGTGAGCCTGATGACCAGCTGCTTCATTACGCGGTTGTATCGCCGGTATTGTTCTGGCTAGAGCTCTCACCATCGGAACCTCTGATAAAGGCTCTGATAAACACAATAAATACCCCGAGCATGCCACCCAGAAGCGTTGCAATTACGCAGATGAGCGCCCGCTTCGGTTCGGCCTTTTCCTCGGCCACAACCGCGGGGTCGACCGTTTTGAATACATACTCTTTCTGCGCATTGGCCAGCATCACTGTACGGGTTTCATTCTCGATGAGCTGGTAGAACACTTGCTGCATGCCCGCGATGTTGGTTTCGTCCAGTTTTTGCTCGAGGTACGCTATCCGGGCTTCGGCTTCTTCCACATCCTGCTTGCGCATGTGCTCGTTGATATCTTGCACCAGCTTTTCCGCCCACTCCTTTGCCAGAATCGGGGAGTAGTGCTTCACGCTCACCGTAATCATGCCGGTGTCTTTGGCTTCACTAACACTGAAGTGGTCTTCCCGGAAGGCTTCTACCATTTCCCAATCGGTAGGTTTATAGCTGTCACCATCGCTGTCGGGCAGCCATTCGCCCGTTTCGGGATTGTACTTGTCTCGGTCGTAAACCCAGTCTCCGGTGCTCTCGTTCCAGCCTTCCACAGCCATCAAAGGAACCTGCATGTCGTGGCGATGGAAAAAGCCGGTCAGAAAAGCTCGGGACTGCAAGACCTCTTTTGCGATAACGGTTTGATTGGAACCTCCACCGCCCAAGTTAATACCAGCGAGGCTGGCCAAACCTCCAAACTGACTGGCCAGACCACCCAGGCCACCACCCTCTTCCTGCGCCGGCGCTAGCAGCACGCTGGATTGGTAAATGTTGGGTTTGTAGATTGCATAGCCAACACCGGCGGCTGCAAATACCAGTGTCGTCAGAATGATTATCCATTTGCCTCGCCAGAGGGTCGCGAACAGTTCACGCAGGTCTATTTCATCGTCAGGGTAGTACGTCGGCTGTGGTGCTGTCTCCTTCATCAGAGGTTCCCCACTGCTGCGGCGCCCAGCGCCATCTGGTACACGATCTGGCTCACGTTAGTCCAGAGCTCAAGCTGATTCAGGCGGTCTAAATCAATCGGCATGATGATGGTGTCGCCGGGCTCGAGTTGTTGGTCTCTACCACCGAACCAACGGCTGCGCTCAGGTAGCATGACGGACCCATCCGCTTTGACCACGTACACTCTGTCTTCGTCAGCTTGCCGGGTCGGGCCACCGGAACGTTCAAGGTAATCATCCACACTTAAGCCAGGCTGGTGAAGGTGGCTGGTGGGGAATTGCACTTCGCCGAAGACGGACACGGCTTGAGGAATAGTCGGTATGGTTAAGGTATCGCCATCTTGCAGGCGTATAGATTGATAATCTTCATTGCTAAGTACAGAAGCCAGATCGATGACCATGCGCCCAACCGGGCGACTGCTTTGTACATCATCCAATAAATTTTCCACTTGTTTCACGCGTTCAGCGTTTTGTCCACCAAAGCTACTACCTTCTAGCTGAACTCCTAGCAAGTCACCCTGCAACCGCTCTTCTGCCTCTCTCAGACGCTGCGCTTCCAATTGGCGAAGCTTTTCTCGAGTGAATACGGCGCCCTTAGGAAACGCATTTCCCGTTAGACCGCCCGCTCGCTTAAGCACATCTTTCAAGGTTTCGCCATCTCGGAAGGTGTACTGCCCCGGGTAGTTCACTTCCCCCTTAAGACTGACGGTTCTGTTCTGGGCGAATTGTGGTATGGATTTGATTAGAATAGTGTCCCTGCTGTGGAGCTTGACGGCACTGCTGCCTGCCATAGCGTCCGCTAGGTCTAGGTCAATGATTCGCGTTTGGCCAATACCCTTTTCATCCGTGGTGTAGCGGGCCACCTCGGCTTGTTTCAATGATGCGATGTCTTTCAAACCACCGGCCACAAAGATTGCATCCGCAAGGCTGCGAGTGGCTGGTAGCGGGTATTCTCCGGGGTAGCGCACAGGCCCACTGATGCGGATGGTTTGCTCTGGCGCACCCGGTTTGGCCTGGGCTTTCAGGCGCTGGAGCACAGGGGCGAATAGGTTTTCGCGAGTATAGTTGCCACCGCTTTCGCCAGCACTGACTTTACCGGCATCCGAGAACACCAAAATTTTGTCTTTTTCTTCCAATTGCAGATCGTATTCGCTGCCCGGCTGGGTGATGGCTTCGCGCAGGCGCAAGTTCAATACTGCCACAGCGTCGGTTTTCGGGTTCGTGCGCACAATGGCTGCATAGCGTTTGTCGGCCGTGGGTTCCAGGTCGGTGTCCAGATTCTGAATAATCGAGCTCACCCGCATACCCGGCATCCAAGCGAATTTACCAGCACGGGCAGCCGCACCGCGAATTTCCACATACTGGCCGGTGATATCGGAAATCGAGGGAATGGTTATGGTGTCCCCCGCTTGAACGAGGGCATTTCGGCCTTGGCGTTGGGAGTAATCGGCTTCGACAATCACCCGCAGGAAGTCATTGTTGGTGCGTTCGATGTTGACACGCTGCGGGTAAGCCTGAGACGTCAGGCCGCCGGCGACCTGCACTAACTCCGCCAACCGGTTTTCGCTTTTCAACTCATACAATGCCGGGCGGTAGACTTCGCCATCGATGCCAACACGCTTGCCCACCGGCGGGATGAAAATAACATCGCCTGGCTGCAGGCGATTGTCGGCACTGCTGTCGCCCTTAAGCAGCAGATCGTATAGATCCAGTGTGCCTACTAACTTGCCATTACGCTTGTGCTGGATATTACGCAGGGAACCCGAGGCTTCAATGCCGCCAGACACGAACAGGGCGTTGGTAAGAGTAGACAGAGAGCTCACAGTGTAGGAGCCTGGGTTGCGGGCCTCACCAAGCACAAATACTCGGATACTACGCAGCTCGCCTAGCGATACACTCGCCTGCACTCCAATGTACTGCTCTGAAACTCGGGTTTTGATTTGTTCACGAGCTTCGTCAAAGCTAAGCCCTGCAATACTTAGCGGGCCATAGTCCGGGAAACTGATACTGCCATCCCGGCTGACGGGCAATTCCAGATTCTGATTTTCCTTGCCCCACAACTGAACACGAAGCACATCCCCTGGCCCAATCGTGTACTCAGCCGGTACCGGAATCTCAGTAACGGGAGCAAAAGTAGTCGGCTTGCCCGCAAACAGGTCGTACCCGAACGGCTTTAAGCTGTTTTTGGCATCCCCGTTCTCCGCATCCGACTCAGCTTTGGTTTCAGCAGCCTCCTGCTCGGATTTCTGGCTGATTGGCTCTACAACCTGCACTGGTTGCGGGCGGCTGGATGCATGCCCACTTCCCATCAACGCATCAAGATCAACTCCGTATTGGCTCGCAAGCGCTTCTTGTTGAGCTTTTGGTAAGCTTTTGAACTGGGCTATCTGAGCAGAAGATATCGATTGAGCCGATGCCATCATGGGCAATAGCAAAAGGATTGCGAGTAAGCGATGTTTCAGGTTCACGGTAAGAATATTCCGGTTCTGAGTTTGTAGTGCGAATGTTTAGAATCTATAGGTCCAGCTTGCGCTGGCTGCCCACTGGTCTTGCTCCCCGCCAATGAGCTTGATCTTTTTATCAGTTGCCTGAAGGTTGAGGTCTAGCCAACCTTTTAACACTTCGGTGCCGTAGCCTGCCTTCAAAATTGCCACTTTTTGGGCGCCATCCGGGGCGAAGTAAAAGATATCATGGTCGGGTTGATTAACCCGATTTCCGTCATCACCGTTAAGATCCGCATGGGTTAACGACAGGGATACGTTGCTGCCGCCAGAAAGGAAATGAAAGAAACCTAATGTAAGGGTTTCAGAGTCACCATCGAAGCTTGAGCCCATATTTCGCCCAAGATACTGGTACCCCGTTCGATAACGCCCATGAGAGTATGCGTAATTCGGAATAGCGTCGCCGACGAGATCGTCCGCCATTGTGTTCGTATATTCAAAAAACCACTGCTGGTCTTCATCCAAGAGCTGGCTGGTCCAATCCACCCCAAGCAGCCAAGACTTCCGCGACGGCAGGTAGCCGGCCTCATCCTCTCCGAGCATTTCCATATACACACTCATGGATTGCTCACCAACCGGAAAACCATAGCGTATATCGATTGCGCCGAGCTGGTTACCAGGGTCGGAGCCATCGTAAGAGTTGTCGTTTCCAACAAAGGCATCCCGAAAGGTAGAAAACCCACCCGGGAAGCCATCACCCCCAAACATGATAGCTCGCGTAAAACCAAGATCCAGGCCCGGCAACGGTCGCACGTTAAACCTCATTTCTACCAGACGGACGTTTGGAACAACTCGCTCATCTTCCATTTCACCCGCCAAGACCGTGAAATTCCAAGGCCCTATCCAGTTGAGCCATTTTGATTCGGGGGCCGACGTATTCTTGCGGTTCATCCAAACCGCCGGAATGGGTCGGGCGTTTGTGGACAGCACCATCGCAGACTGCCAGCCGGGGCCCCACCAGCGCTCTATAGCGCCAGCGCCAACCACCCAATTTCCGAGCGTGGCAGCTAGATATGAGCCATCGGCCCGAAACGTTTCATCATCCGAAGCATTAGCCACAGCAACGGGCTTTAGCCCTATGGCCAGATAATCACCTTGCCACTGCAAATTAACTGACAACTCACCTTTGTCACGTGGCTGATTCGAGAACCCCTGAACTGAGGACGTTTCTGTTCTGCCGGCCAATCTCACCTCAAATCGTGCGCCTTCGCTACCCAGCTGTTTTTGCTCAAAACTTAGGTATGCTGCTTGCGCACCGATAGAGCTGGCGTCATTTGCTATCGAATTACCTATGCCGCTGTCGACATCTGCCCACATAACCGGCCAAGTCGTTACACCCCGCTGGTAATGCCCACGATCTGAAAGTTTCTGAAGTGAATGCCTAGCTCTTGCATCACCTGGCTCTAGCCAAGGCGCTGCCGCAACAATGGGTGACGATAAAAGTGCGATTGCAGTAAAAATTGCTCGACTATGAATGAATCCAGCCATTCCGTGACTCCACCGACTCAATAGATGTTTTTTGAAAGCAACGTGAAGGGCGTTTTTATGAGGATCTTGAGATCAAGCCACAAGCTCCAGTGATTAATATATTCCAGATCAAACTCTACGCGCTTTTGCATTTTTTCAAGGGTTTCTGTCTCGCCACGATACCCGCTGATCTGCGCAAGGCCGGTAATGCCGGGCTTGATGCGATGGCGAGCCATATAAGCGAGAATCTTATCGGCGTAATAATCATTGTGCGCAACTGCATGAGGTCTAGGGCCCACCAGCGACATATCCCCCCGCAATACGTTAATTAATTGGGGGAGCTCATCTAGCGAGCTTCTTCGTAAAAACCGCCCTACAGGCGTCACCCTAGGGTCCCGTTTCTGGGCCTGCTGCACATTGGTGTCCTGATGCACTTTCATCGAGCGAAATTTGAGAACTTCAATAATGTTCCCATTCCACCCATGCCGGTTTTGCCGGAACAAAATTGGGCCGGGCGATGAAAGCTTTACGGCCAGAGCACAGGTGAAAAATACTGGCCCAAGTAACACGAGGCCTACGGCAGCAAGAGACCGATCTATGACCTCTTTCATCAACGCACCACCCGGGTAGGAAGTCAGCGGGCTTTCATTGAGATGTACCGCCGGCATGTTGCCCAAATCGTGAACACTGTGATTCAACAACTTCAGGTTCGCAAAGTCCGGCACCCAAATAACATCGACATTCGCATCAAGTAGATCAACGTATAGCCCTTCAATTTGATCAGTTTCTCGTGCAGGTAACGCTATGTAAACGCGACGGACGTTGTTGGCCTTCAGTATTGCCCTAAGCTGACTAACTTGCCCCAGAATCGGGAAGTAAGCGGGGTTGTCCGCCCCCTGGTCATCTTCTTCATCATCAAGAACAACCAACCCCTGCATATCTTCCCTGCGCTCATACCGAAGCTTGCTGGCGAGATTTTGCGCAAGCTGCCCACCTCCGATGATAATTGAGGCTCCGGATGCGCCGAGCTTACCTTCCAGTTGCAGGGCAAATTTATGGAGAGGTAAGTATACCAACGCTTGAAACGCCCCCCCCCAAGCCAGCCACTGCAATATCACGCCTCGCGAGAAGATTTCGGTTGTTTTTGTAACGAAAGCGATGAAAAGCAGCGCTGCTGCCAATGCCCCCCATGCGGCTAGCAATCGCGCCAAACCAACCAAGTAACCTGTTCGCGCGGTAAAGGGCCTAAAGCTTGCGTAAATCGGAACCGACAGCACAGACGACAAAACAGCTAACACGCGGTAGGCCGACGAGACATCGTCCGTTTTATCCCACGCAAGCACGAGCAAGACGGTCATGTGAATGGCCGTTGTTGCTAGCCACTGTACCCAAAATAGGTATTTAGCAGACCCGCTTGCAGCAGGCGCCACTGGAGATTCATACCTGGCCCGTAAGCGTGCCGGAAGCTGGCTCGAAGAACTGAAGTTAACTCTAGATAGATCGTTCATTTATTAAGCACGCTACCGCCCCACCGACCAGGGCCCAGTGTTTTAAGGTCATAGAATAAACTTCTGATAAACAGGGAAAAGCCAAGAAGGGAAGGCCCTAACGTGATCCCTGTCAGGTTTCTGAAAAAATTACTATTCCGAAGCGGTGAGGGATTCTACTAGAAGCTGCGTGACAAACAAGTGACAATTACTTTTGCATGCAAATAATCAATGAGTTACCAACGTAAACTTTTGTAAAAGGCCCAATATGGGGTCAGCCCCCCATACATTTGATAGCTCTAAATGCACCCAGACCTACGTTTAGCTTAAGACCGAATTGCCGACACCGGCACACTCACCCGCTGTTGCTTCTGCATAAAGTTGATCAGTACAATCGCGCGCTCTTCGCCATCGTAAGCTTGGAAAATAGCCGCTAGGCCTTTGAATGGGCCGTCGTCTAACTCTACTGCCTGGCCCGCTTTGATACCGCCCTGCTCTGCCACTTTGCCCATACTAGCCTTGATGTGCTCGATCACCTCATCCGTAATGGGCGCTGGTTTATTAGCAAAACTGACAATGCGCAGCACTCCCCTCGTAGAACGCAATTTCGCCCACATAGGGTCGGTTTGCTCAAGGTTCACGAAGATATAACCCGGAAACAGCGGTTCTAAACGCTTAGACCGCTTACCCGCTTTAATCTTCTCCACCTCAACCTTGGGGTAGAAACAGGCAATCTCCTGATTCTGCAAATGTTGAACCGCCCGGTCACCCTGTGCCGGTTTGTGCTGAAGCGCGTACCAAGTCATAAAGACATTAACCTTTAAAAGTACCAGTTGCCTGCCGCGATGAAGTGCGGGTTGAGGATGTCTTCTTTGCCGTACTGCAGTGGGGTGTTGTGCAGTGTTTGCACTTTTCCGCCTGCGGCTGAGAGTACGGCGTGGGCGGCGGCGGTGTCCCACTCGCAGGTTAGGCCCATACGGGGGTAGATGTCGGCGTGGCCTTCGGCGATTCGGCAGAATTTCAGGGAGCTGCCGGCTTGGAGGGTTTCATGATCGCCCAGGGTTTCGATAAAGGCGCGGGTGTCGTCGTTTAGGTGGTTTTTGCTGGCGACCACCCGTTTGACGTCTTTTGGCTCGGCCACGTGAATTCTATGCGTTCGCCCGGTGCGATCACGCTTGTATGCACCTTCGCCTTTGAGCCCCCAAAACGCTTCTTTTAACGCTGGAGCTGTAACCACGCCCATGACTGGCTCACCATTTTCAATTAAGGCGATGTTTACGGTGAATTCGCCGGTGCGCTGGGTGAAATCTTTGGTGCCGTCGATGGGGTCGATCAACCAAAACCGCCGCCACTGCTTTCGCTCTTCCCACGGCACCTGCTCGCCCTCTTCCGAGAGAACGGGGATATCGCGGCTGATACTGCATAGCCCCTTCACAATAATCTCATGGCTCGCCATATCCGCCGCGGTGATGGGCGAGTGATCCTCTTTATACTGCACTTTGAAATCGGATTGGTAGATGTGGAGCACTCGCTCGCTGGCTTCATCCGCCACTTTTATCACATCCGGTAGTATTGAACTGTAATGCATGATCACTCGCTCCCTGCTTGGCTGAGGCCCATGTTACCAAACTTTGCTAAGCCAGACCCCAGTGCATTTTCTGTGCGGGGTGTCAGGGCCAGAATGCTCAGGGTTTTCAGAATATGCCAAGATTGGCGGGGCAGCCTGCGGAGCATCTGGGGATTGCGACGGTGTTGTCTGACGAAGATATTGAGTCGCTTGCCGCCTATTTGACGACACAGTAAAGCGCGCAATGATTGAAACACGGCACAATCATTGCGCAGCCCACCCGAATGAGCGCCTAGCCTTCCCTAGAGCTCATCTTAGTCTGCCTCACCTTCCCAACGACTAATCTTCTCCCGCTCCGTATCAGCCGGCATCTCAGACTCTATCGCCCGCTGCTGCGGAGACGTCAAACCCTGAGCTGCCAAATCCCCGGTGCGACGAGCCTCTTGCTCCTGGCGTATATAGTCTAGCCGCTGCGCTTTATCCGCCTGCTTATCGCTCTGGATTTCGTCATCTCTGCGACGGAACTCATCCTCCAAATCGCCCATAACGCCATTCATAAAACCATCGCAGGGGCTCATCGACAAAACGTAGCGCGGCTGTTCCAGATTGTATTGACCAGACACCGCAAAGGTGGAACTGACGAACTCGGCAGCCAACGCAAAATAGGTCGCATCAAAGGTAAATACGTCCTGCTCGCTGGACGCACTGTGCCGATCTGCCCCGCGGTAGTGTGTCGCGCGCATGACGGTGCCTTCGCAGTGGAAATCAAACACTTTGGAGCGGAAGAAAATTTCAGCCCAGAACATATGGCAGATTCTGTCCAGCGTCCGGCCAAAGCCCATCAGTAGAAGCGAAGCAAGCAGCATAGCAACGGTACCGCCTGCGGGAATCAACAGTTGGTTGAGCAACAATTCAACGTTCGCACGCTGAGCGATCAGCTGGTCCCACGCGTTCATGTGGAACAGCACATTCTCGGCACCTTGCCAAAAAAGCACAGCACCGATCAACATGAGAATCTGTGCCGTCACCGTACCTGCAATCCGCGCGTACCGCATGGCCGCAGACTCAGAAACCTCTTCAACCACAGGCTGAATTTCAGTAATTAAATCACCGTTAAACTGTTCGTTATCACGGTTTGCCTGCCCTGTATCGTTGGTATCCTGATACATACGGTTAGGCAATTCCTGCTCTCGGCGCTGCATCAGCACCAGGTCTCTCAGGGTTGTGAAAATTTGTCGTGGGTGCAGATCGAACCGCCAGCTGCTGTTTTTCTCTGAGCTGCTGGTTTTGATTTCCACCATGCGGATGCGTGCACGAATCAACACCACCGCCACGGCAGCAACCACCGCCGCGCAGACAATGGTCAGCGTTAACAGCGTTCCTGTTCTGAAGATGGGCTCAAGAACCGGCAGCAATTCAACAAAAGCAGCCCTATCCCGGGAGCCCACATTCGCCCATATCGCGAGCCAGCCCTGTGCCATCAACACCGGAACAACGATGGTACCCACAACCACGAGGGCTAGCCCCCCACTGGAATAACTATGCAGTTTAGTCATGTTCTCACGCGCCAGCGGGTTGCCCAGCTTCACCCAGACAAGGCCGAGATACACCAGCAACACGACCTGAAACGCCAACGTAATCACCGCACCTCCGGCTTCACCACCCTCTGAACCCGCAAATACCATCATGATAACCAGAGACGCCACTAAAAATGCGCCTAATGCTATGAGGCTTCTTGTTATTTTCATGACCAGCGTTTGCGCCGCATTCCGAATAGGCCACGGGGTAACAATCAAGCCCGGGAAAAGCGAATGCACGGCACGCGCAAACCAACCCTGAGGCTCTGTGAACGTAGGGTTGCTTTTGCTCATCAACATGTTGTGGATCGTTTGAGCCGTATAAAGCGAAGGCTCTTTTTCCTGAACGGCTTCCCTCGCGACATTCTTCGCCAGAGAAGCCGGCGCCGCCCGACCCACGAAAAAGCGCATTACCTGAAAGAGCCCGATACCCAGCGCTTTGAAACCACCAATGACAAACACACTGCCAATGGCCAAGCTGAGCCACGCATGAGTTTTATCGATAGAGAGCAACGGTTGAATCTGCAACAAGAGGTACACGCCGATTGCCGTTAACACCAAGCCCCGGATAGACCGCACTAACCCCTCAAACCGGAACGGGTTCCGGATATTGAGTTTCTGGGTACCGTATTCGAACGCCATGCATCAGTTCCTTAACGAATTTTTCTGGTTTTTAAGACCGTGAAAGTTTATCGCAAAGCCAGGAAGATGGGGGAGCGAATCATGCAGTGTGGTACGGTAATACGCAAAAATAGCCGAATTCATTATTTCCTGATTCTGAAGAGGTAAAAGCTTGAGACGTTCCGCTGCCTTATTTGGGCTGTTTTTACTGTTTTTTTGCGCTTCGGCCCAGGCAAATCCTTTTTCTCTGCCCGGCATTCCGGGGTTTTCCGGGCAGGGAGAGAAGGAAGAGGCCTCACCAAAAGAGCTTGAAGCCTCTTTGGATGTGACCATTGAGGCTCTGGAGAACGACGAACAACGTGCGGAGCTGGTGCAGCAACTCAAAACCATTCAGGAAGGGCTGAAAGCCAAATCTGTGGCAGACAGAAGCGAGACCTCCGCAAACGAAGGTTTGCTGGGCGCGCTTGCTGTCTTGTTCGATGAGGACCATAGCACCGACGATACCCCACCAAGCTACCTTTCCATTTGGAAAACGCATTTTCAGAATGCGTACATCGCGGCCCGTACCTTACTGAACAGCGCATCCGTTCGCGTGCTGGCAGAAACCGCTGCGGGGCTGGCCGCTTGGCTTGCAGTGTTGTGGGGACTGACCCGTCTTTTCAGAGTGTTTTTTATCTGGCGAGACTGGCCCCTGCAAATGCCACGCAACCCAAAGCCTTGGCTTCTGGCGGTGCATTTTATCCGGCGTATTCTGCCTTGGCTGCTAACCTTTATCGCGCTATTAGCCGGGCTACCAACATTCGGTATGTCTGAAGCGGCACAAACCACGGTGCGAATACTGGCATACACGGGCCTTAGCGCCCGCATATTAACCTCGTTATTCGACGTGATGATTTCCGTGTTCTCCAACGGCCACCGGCTACCTGCCGTGATGATACTTCGCAGACGCATGTTGTTGCCGTTGTTTATCATAGGCGCACTTTTCGCCCTTGAAGATGCCTTAAGCACCTCCGAACTGACGACAAAACTTGGTTCCGAACTGGCCAGTGCACTGGCGCTCGTTTTCAGTGTGGTTGCGGCGCTAATGAGTTTCTACCTGATTGTTCGCAACCGGCGCCCTGTGACCCACCTCATTCGTAACCGCCCCTACAACCAGCGCAAAAACGAAGGCGTGTCGCGGGAAGTGATTGCGCTCTTGGCACGGCTTTGGCACATCCCCTTACTGGTCGCGATCAGCGCCTCAGTGATAGCGGTGTTCATTAATGGCGGCGAAGCCGATGCCGCTCTGGGTAAAGCCATGATTTGCGCTCTGCTTCTGGCACTTACGCTTGCCCTGCAAGGCCTACTTGGCATCCAGCAAAACCGCCCCAAACACCGCTCTCTAAGTACCTTCAGCCGCAGACTGGTGCGCTTCGGGTATAACCTGATTCAAGCGGCAGCCTGGTTCGTATTTTTCGAACTGACCCTGCAAATCTGGGGTTTGTCGCTATTCGGTCTCGCGGGCAAACCGCCGATCAGCAAAAACATTACCGGCAGCCTACTAGGCGTCGCCATTGTTCTACTGATCGCGAAACTAACGTGGATTTTTATCGACGAACTGCTGGAACGCGCCTTGGGCGTGGGCGACCGCAAAAAACGCATCAACGCCGCCCGGGCACAAACCATTCTGCCCATCGCGCGCAACACTCTGCTGATCACCCTTCTGATCATCGCTACATTGGTGAGCCTGTCTACCCTAGGTGTAGACGTGACACCCCTTCTGGCCGGTGCCGGTATTATCGGCCTTGCTGTGGGCTTTGGCGCGCAAACCCTGGTGCAGGATTTGATCACCGGTCTGTTCATTGTGGTGGAAGACTCCATGTCGGTGGGAGACTTCGTGCAGATCAACGGTTTTATGGGCACGGTGGAAGGCTTCAACCTGCGCACCGTGCGCCTGCGGGACCTTGAAGGCGTGGTGCATCACATTACGTTCAGCAAGATCAGCTCCATTCACAACATGTCGCGCCAGTTCGGCATCGCATTGCTGAAAATCCGCATCCCGCGAGAACTGCCCATCGACGACGCCATCCTCCTCATGAACGAAACCGCCGACGACCTGCGCCTGCAACCCGACATGCGCTGGCTGATCTGGTCGCCTTTGGAAATGCAGGGCATTCATGCCTTCGAAGAAGGCTGCCCGGTTCTGCGGATGCGCATGCGTACCAAGCCCGAGTACCAGTGGGATGTATCCCGCGCGTTCAACTTACTGCTGAAGCGGAAAATGGAAGAACGCTACATCGACGTGGCTGCGCCGCGGATCAGTGTGCAAATGGAAGGCGAAGGCGGCAGCGGCTCCGCATACCTGGAGCGCCGCGGGCAAAGCGAGGTTTGATCGTGAACGGGTCAGCCCCCAATTTATTCTACGGCCATGATATCCTTGCCGCCCTATTTCCATTAGTTACGCTCATTTCAAACAGTTTAGGTTCTATTATGCGAATGATTATCCGGGCTTTTTTCCGCCTGCTCCGCTTGGCACTGACACCGTTCATGTTGCTTTCAGAGAAACTCAGTACGCCTAAGGCCATCGAACGCTCGCCTGAGCGGCAGGCTGAAGTTGATAAAGCCACCGAAAGCCTGGCGCTCTATGAGTTCCGTGCTTGCCCGTTTTGCATCAAGGTTCGGAAGGAGATGGCTCGGTTAGGGCTGAAGATTGAGCGGCGGGATGCGCAGCGTGATTCGGGGCATCGGGAAGCACTTTTGAAGGGTGGTGGGGCGATTAAGGTGCCTTGTTTGTTGATTAGGGATGAGCAGGGTGAAGAGCGGTGGCTGTATGAGTCTGGGGATATTAATGATTGGCTGGGGAGGGAGTTTAGCTGAGGTAGGACTCGCCTCTGCCGATAGGGGGCAGATACTGCCCTTTATTGGTTACAGAAAATACCGTCAAACCAAATAGAGGACCCGCAAACAGAGCACTCGTAGATTCGGGCACGATTCCTGCTTTGTTCTATCTATACTAATTCATCTTACGGAACAAAGAATGAAGCAGCCAAGTTACGCCGATGGTTTTACACTCATAGAACTCATGATCGCTATGGCTATTGTGGGTATCCTAGCAGCATTTGCCGTGCCGGCGTATCAAGACTATGTTGTCAAGGCAAAGCTGACAGAACCGTTCGTTATCCTATCCGGAAAAAAAGCTGCAATTTTAGACCACTTCAGCTCGAAAGGTATTATGCCTGCCGCGAACTCCCCTCTCGTAAACACGCTTTACGCAGAACTTTCAAATTCGACGGTGGTTCTTAAAACGTTACCCGCTTCAACTTCTGGCGACAACTCAAAACTCAACGTGGGGTTTGAGGTAAAAAATCTAGGGGCATCGACAGGAAGCCCCTCAAAAAATACGGTCGCCTTTCAATATCAAGGGTCAGAAACAGGAATCAAAATAGCTTGCACTGCGTCGATAGGCACTACGTTAGAATCCAAATATTTACCGCCTGCCTGCCGTTAAGCGACCAAGGCAATTATAATTCCGGCGGCCCCAACTCGATCAACTTCTTCTTTGCTCGAGCTGGGGCACTATTAACAGCTTTCTCATACATGTTGAGAGAGGCTTCTTTATATCCTTCCTGCAGAAGCATTTCAGACTCAATTAGCATAAAACGATATTTGTCCGCGCTATAGGTTTGAAGCCATCGCAATAGGCGAAGCATTTCATTTTGGTCAACTTGCTGCCACGGCTCTAACCAATTAGCAACAAGAATCGTATTATAGGGAACTGCTAGGACAACTTGAGAGCGCCAATCGTTTGGAGCTGGCACGCTCCCTCTAAAAATAGTCGTTACATTTACGATCTGGACCACCACAGCAACAATAATTGCAGCCACACCATACAACCAGCCCGACGCCAAGCTCTTCGACTGAGCGGTGGTAGCACTTATTCTATAAAAATTGCAAAAACATGCAGCTAATAGCGGTAAAAGTAGCAGAACCCCCCATGAATGATAGAAGTTACCATCTACAAGACTGAGAACAAGGTAGGATAGAAGAATTAAGCCACTAAAAAACAGAAGATCGTTAGGCTTTGATCTGTCTTTTATCCGAAACTGCATATATATCACTCGAAGGGTTAACGCCCACAAACCGCCAACTAGAACTACAGCTGCCAGAGCACCCCATGCGGACAATGCTTGGAAAAACCAAGAATGCGGATGAACAGTTTCATCGTAACGGTTAGGTAAATAACGATAATTATCAACACCATGCCCAAACAACCACTGCTGCCATGTCATATTATCTACAACTGAAAACCAAATACTCAGTCGACCACTAGAGACAGCATCTACAGTGTCAGCCACCTCCCTGCCGTGATTAAAAGACAACCCCATGCCAGGATGGTTGACCGAAAACAACTCTGAAATAGCAGCGGCAGCACTTGTAACGATCAAAACCTGCAGCAATAGTTTAAAAAAACTTCCCCTATGGGCCGTCGTGGCCACAAAAAGCAAGCCCACTAACAAAGCGATTAATGCTGCGCCAACCGAAGCTCTACCACCGGCCCAAAAAAGAGCCGCTAGCAGTACAGTCATCGACACAATCCCAAAGCATTTGGCAATACGCTCAGCGGAAACAGCGAAATAAAAAGCCGAAATCGCCGCAGGCAAAATAAGAAACGCAAAGTGCCGGATATGCAAAAACGGATAAGCGCCCCAAAACCAGTTAAAGTCGGCTGGGTTTTCCATTTGTATCCAACGAAAAGCAAAGAAAGAAATCGCCAATAGACCCGCGACACAGATTCCAAGCAAAACACCCTCGAGAGAAAGCCGCCCCCTTGCGTATACATCCACCAAGGCTACCAACACAAGAAAATGAGCAATCCACTCAATCTGCCCAATAATAGCTGCGCCCCAATTGTGCGCAGCGAAAAAAACTCCCGCAGTCCCTGTAACAAGCAACAACACTCCACAAAGACGAATCGCCATTGATGCGCCGACTAGAAGAGCTTGTGGCTTATTAACCAACCACAATATCAGACCGGAGACCTCCAATAGCATAACAAGCGCACGCGCCGAGTGAATATTAGGAGGCCCCATAAGATATTGGCCAAAGAGGGATATCGTCACAACTCCCACGACAAGCAATACCGATAAAATCAAGGTCCAGCTCCACTCAATTGGTCTTGAATCAAACGCCATTACTGAAACACCCCTGAGCACAACCCATTCTTATCAAACGGCTCATCATTCTTGTAGTAATTACAAAGATCAATCATCAGATCTAATACTTCGTTCGGCTTATCTCCACCATATCGGCTAGATGGCCACCACTTTCCCTCTTTCCGATCCACAATCAGAAAATCCTGCTCCAAACCTGGGTAAAGAGCTACGATATGCTGCTTATCGATTACGGCCCTTTGCTTAAGGGCTAGCAAGTGCTTTACCTCGTCTCTTACCACCACACTTCCATCTTCTGACACCGTATAATAGCCAAGCCCTTCAGAAACTACTTTGACCATATCCAGGTCTTCCTCAAACATCGCACCAGTAGCAATACTGCTTTCGACAAAAATCTTTCGATTTTCACAATCCTCACATCGCTCCAGATCGAATAAAGAACGCCCTTCGAAGTCAAATCCAGCATCGGAAATATTTAATGCATTAGTTATTGTTGGAGCTATGTCGAGAAGCGATGCAACCGTGTGCACACGGTTTCCCTCTTTATAATCGGTACGTCGTGACAACCGTCTATCTTGGTATCCCAGAACAACGTGATATTGTTTTTCATCTAAAACACTGGTGCCATGTCCGTGAGCGGCTGTAGGAAATTCAATATCGGAGTTTCCGGATATCAGTTTGTCAGACTCCAACATAAAACCTTCCCCATGGTCAGATACCAGAAAGACAAGTGAGTTATCTAAAACTCCATGACGCTCAAGACCATGCATAATATCAGCAAACTGTGCATCTACTTTTTTAAGCATCAACTGGTATGCGTAATGATAGTGGCGATCCTGAGAATACGGAATACTATCATCACGCTCAAACTCACGATATAGAAACGGCCAATGCGGCAAAGTTAGATGCAATGCTAGAAATAATGGTTTATCGGGACGCGTAGCTACTGCATCTATAACTTCTCGCGTGAACGTTTCCGGCATATAGGTCCCATACACTCCCCGGTTCGAATATATCATCGGAAAAAGCCATTTCCCCAATGGAGTATTTGACACTAGAGCCACCAACGGCAATTCGGCCGCATGAGACAAAACAAAATCGGCCGCACCAAAATCTGGACCAACAGTTTCATCAAAACCATAACGCTCGTCGATATTATTAAACCGTCTTTCATCCATCCCATAGATTGTATGGTACCCCCCTTCTCGAAGGAGATTCTGCAGCTCGGAACCCACAATCTGATCTGACTCAAACGGCTGTAAATTGTATCTAACACTCGTTGTTTTTGGTGACTTCCCACTCAACATGGAGAACCAGGCAGTATAGGTTCTAGCAATGGGAGTAAAAGCCTCCTCAAAATAAACTCCCGAAGATAGAAACTCATCAATTTTAGGTGTGAGATTTAGTGCGTTTCCATTGAGCCCCAGATGGTCAGGTCTGAGAGCATCAATACCAATAATAACAACATTAGGATGGTCGTAACTTCTACCTTTATTATTAGCACCGCCTATAGAAGAGGACTCGGAATCAATCCCTTGAAAAGCAAGTGCAGACAGAGACGCTAAAGTAAAAAAAGCCGCGCCCGCAGTCTTCCAAAGGCGACTTCGAAGCAAACTAAAAAGCCCAAAAAACACCAAAACAACACAAAAACCGCTAAGAGCCACAGCCACTTTCCAGCTTGACAACGGAGAATGCTTCAGAAACCCCGAAAGGATTCGTGGAAAATAGATGGACACCCAAACGAGCACACCAACTACAAACAATGTAAACACAAAAACCAATGAAGAATTGAAAATATCACGCTCGGCAGCAAAAGAGGAAAAAGGAAAAAAAGCTAAGGCAACGAGAAACGCAAAGATAAAATGAAGAACCAACAAAGATATGATAAATGCCATAAAATCCAGCATGGCACCAGGACTACTAAAGAAGTCTCCGAACAGATCGGAGGCGAATCCAGCCTGTTCAGCGGCGTAACTCCAGGACATAAAAAACTGCCATAGAAGAAAGACAAGCAAAAAAACAAACGTTAACGCCAAGGAGTGAATCAAAACTCGTCTAAACAACATCTAGATCTCGCTATACATAATGGCATACGAACCATCTTCTGACTTTTATTGTCTAATTTATCTCAATAAGGATAGTTGACACACATACATGAAAAAGGGGCCAACAGGCCCCTTTCACACGCTAAAAACTGCTAATCACTTACAGCCTGCCGGCAGGAACTTATCATCAACACCATTGCTTGACCCTTTCTGACAAGTAAAGGCCCCAGTGCCTGTATTGAAAACCAGCTCTACAGTTTTGCCCTGCAGATTTTTGTTTACGCCAGAATTACTGAACGTCGCGGTATAAGTACCGCTAGATGCAGAAATAGAGGAAACATATTTACCGGAACTAGTAAAAGTACCGAGCTCTGCAATACCGGGCGCAGAACCATTGGTCTGATAATAATCTACAATCGGAGTTTTCAAACCACCCAACAGGTTTACCGCTTCAGATGCCTGGGCACGCGCAGTATAATCCTGATAAGCAGGAATCGCCACAGCCGCCAAAATACCAATGATCGCAACAACGATCATCAATTCAATCAGAGTAAAACCCTGCTGGCCTTTGTTCATTTGAATCTTTTGCATAATTCGACCTCTATGTCGTCTTTTGGTTCTTAGTAGCTCCGGGGCGGTGGAGCATTACCCCGTGACCGCTTTGAGCTTGGTGTAAGTTAAGCATCGCCCGTGCCAAATGCAAGATAACATAAAAAAACAACGCCCACTCAATCAGTTAAAGCAAGTGCGTGACTTAGATCACACAACTAACTGAGTACAACTTTAGTCGCGAAACGGCCATGAGTGACATTTTTCGTCACCAAACCTCTGCACGCTGCTTGGTCAATCTGAATACGACCTCACAGAACCATAATGAGAAGTGGGACCTTAGACCCTACAACCTTTCCAAATTCAACCACTACATCTAAACTCTGTGCTCATAGAGACGTGATTCAGCCACTTACAAGACTTTTCTCAGAGCACTTATGGCGAGCAACAACCGAAACGTAACGCTAACGGGCTTGGCCCGTCGATTTGTCGATGACGGGCTTTTGGACGAGGACATCGCGAAAGATGCCTTCATCCAGGCATCCGAAAACCGCATCCCATTGATCACCTACCTCACGCAGAACGATCTAGCTGATAGCTCCAAACTAGCATTTTCCGCCGCTATGGAGTTCGGCATCTCTGTTCTCGACCTCGATTCGTTCCTGCCGGAAATGATGCCGGAGAAGTCCGTAGACGAGAAGCTGATCCGTAAGCACAACGCGCTTCCCCTCTACAAAAGGGGCAATCGGCTGTTCATTGCGGTTTCTGACCCGACAAATATCCAAGCTTTGGATGAGATCAAATTCAATACAGGCCTTAGCACCGACGCTGTCCTAGTTGACGATGCAAAGCTTCGATCAGCAATAGACAAATACCTTGAGTCCCAAGACTCAACGATGGGAGATCTTGACGATGCCGACCTCGAAGGCGTAGAAACCGAAGGCGGGGACGGAGATGATGACGATGGCGCATCCACCACTGAAGTTGACGATGCTCCTATCGTAAAGTACGTCAACAAAATGCTTCTCGACGCTATTCGTGGTGGTGCCTCGGATATTCACTTCGAACCATACGAAAAAACTTATCGGGTTCGCTATCGGACGGACGGCATTTTGAAAGAGGTTTCTCGGCCTTCCATAAAGCTCGCACCTAAAATTTCTGCTCGCGTGAAAATTATGGCGCAGCTGGATATTTCCGAGCGCCGAGTACCTCAAGATGGCCGGATCAAGATGAAGCTGTCTAAAACCAAGGCTATCGACTTCCGGGTAAACACCTTGCCGACGCTCTGGGGCGAGAAAATTGTATTGCGGATTCTTGACCCGAGTCAGGCAAAACTCGGCATCGATGTTCTTGGCTACGAAGAGGACCAAAAGCAACTTTACCTGGAAGCTCTCGAACAGCCACAAGGGATGATTCTCGTCACCGGTCCGACAGGTTCCGGCAAAACGGTTTCGCTCTATACAGGCTTGAACATTCTCAACACCAACGAGCGCAACATCTCGACCGCGGAAGACCCGGCCGAGATCAACTTGGAAGGTATTAACCAAGTAAACGTAAACACGAAAGTCGGCCTCGGTTTTGCCGAAGCTCTGCGCGCCTTCTTGCGGCAAGACCCAGACGTAATAATGGTCGGTGAGATACGGGACTTGGAAACGGCCAACATTGCGATAAAAGCCTCTCAAACAGGCCACTTGGTTTTATCAACCCTGCACACCAATAGCGCTGCGGAAACTCTGACCCGAATGATGAACATGGGCGTTCCCGCCTTCAACATTGCGACCTCCGTAAGCCTGATCATTGCCCAGCGCCTCGGCAGGCGTCTGTGCAGCTGCAAACAGGCCGCGGACGTACCAAAAGACGTGCTTTTAGCCGAAGGGTTCACACAGGAACAAATTGATACAGGGTTCACGTTGTTCCGCCCCAAGGGCTGTGATAAATGCAGTGGTGGGTACAAAGGCCGCGTTGGTATTTACGAGGTGGTCAAGATTACAGACGAGTTGGCCAGCATGATTATGGAAGAGGCCAGTTCGATTCAAATAGCGAAAAAAGCGCAGGCCGAGGGCTTCCGTACTCTTAGGCAGTCTGCCCTGATGAAGGTAATTCAGGGCGTGACCAGCCTTGAAGAAGCCAACCGCGTGACGAAGGATTAAGCATGGCAGAAAAATCGCAAAAGCTGGAAGCGTACGTTTGGGAAGGCAAAGACAGAAAGGGCAATAAAACGAAGGGCGAGATGAACGGCGTTAGTCTGGCTTTAGTTAAAGCACAGCTTCGCAAACAAGGCGTTATTCCTGACAAGGTTAAGAAGAAACCGAAGCCGCTGTTTGGCGGTAGTAAAAAGATTACCGCTTTCGACATCGCCATGCTGACTCGCCAGTTAGCAACCATGATGAAAGCGGGTGTGCCCTTGGTGCAGAGTTTTGACATTGTAGCTGACGGTCTCGAGAACAAAGGGTTACAAGAGCTAGTCATGTCGATACGGAATGATATTTCATCCGGTACTGGCTTTGCCGCTGCATTGCGAAAACACCCCAAGCATTTCGACAATCTCTACTGCAACTTAGTGGAGTCGGGCGAACAGGCAGGTGCTTTGGAGGCTATGCTAGACAGGATTGCAACCTACCTGGAAAAAACAGAACTGCTCAAGAAAAAAGTCAAAAAAGCCATGACATACCCCATAGCGGTTATTGTCGTAGCGATCGTGGTAACAGCAATCCTGCTTGTGAAGGTAGTTCCTCAGTTTGAAAGTTTATTCCAAGGCTTTGGCGCTGAACTGCCCGTATTTACTCAGATGGTCGTCAGGCTTTCTGAATGGATGCAATCTTGGTGGTTTGTGGTGCTCATCGGGATTGTCGGAACGATCTTTTTGTTCAAGGAAGCAAAACGGAAATCGCAAAAGTTTTCCGACATAGTCGACAAATACGTCTTAAAGCTACCCATTGTTGGCGAAATTCTCGACAAGTCTGCAGTCGCGAAGTTCGGACGTGTTTTATCGACCACTTTCGCAGCGGGTGTACCTTTGGTTGATGCACTAGACTCCGTAGCCGGCGCGACAGGCAATGCTGTGTATCGCGACGCCATCATGAACATCAAAAACGATGTTTCCAGCGGCACTCAGCTACAAGCATCTATGCGCCAGCAAGACGTTTTCCCCGTGATGGCGGTTCAGCTTACTGCTATCGGTGAGGAGTCTGGTAATCTGGATGAGATGCTTGAGAAAGTTGCCGTCCATTATGAAGCCGTGGTTGATGACATGGTGGATAACCTAACTGCTCTAATGGAACCCATGATTATGGCGGTTCTCGGGGTACTGGTAGGTGGTTTGATTATCGCCATGTACCTTCCGATCTTCCAGATGGGTCAGGTTGTCGGCTAACTGAATTCGTCACTGACTGACACAACCTCCAGTCTTCTCACCCTCCCCCGCAGTGGGAGAGGGTGACTCGAAAACCCGATTCACCCTCCTTCGGGAGCGAAAAGTTCAACAACGGGCCCCCAATGCCATCACTAGAAACCTTCCTATCAACCCCCTGGCTTCTCTACACCACAGTCACCATAGTCTCCCTATGCATCGGCAGCTTCCTAAACGTAGTCATCCTGCGCCTGCCCAAAATGATGCACCAAGACTGGCGTTGCCAATGTGAAGAGTTTCTAGACGTTCCGGACGAGCAGCGCAAAAACGAAACGCTAGTAACACTTTCAAAACCAGCCTCCACCTGCCCATCCTGCGGCCACAAGATTCGTGCGTGGGAGAATATTCCTGTAATCAGCTGGCTGATCCTTGGCGGCAAATGTTCTTCCTGCAAAACCCGAATTTCACCCCGCTACCCTTTAATTGAAGCGTTTACAGCTGCCGCTTCGGTGATCACAGTTTGTTTGCTTGGCCCAACAGAAGCCGCCCTTTGGGCGTTGCTGTTAATCTGGGCGCTGGTTGCCTTAACGGTGATCGATTTTGACACTCAGCTGCTGCCAGACAGCATTACGCTACCCCTAATGTGGCTGGGTTTGGTGCTGAATTATTTCGGTGTAATCACAGATTTTGACAGCGCATTCTGGGGCGCCGTGGCGGGCTATCTATCGCTCTGGTCGGTGTACTGGCTGTTCAAACTGCTAACCGGCAAAGAAGGTATGGGCCATGGTGACTTCAAGTTGCTTGCAGCCCTTGGTGCCTGGCTAGGCTGGCAGGTGTTGCCGGCGGTGATTTTGTTGTCGTCGTTGGTTGGGGCGGTTGTGGGTATCAGCTTGATGGTGTTCCGCAAACATGGGCGGGAGGTGCCGATTCCGTTTGGGCCTTATTTGGCGGTGGCCGGGGTGATTTGTTTGTGGTTTGGGGGGGAGATTATTACGGCTTGGTATGGGTTTCTTGGGGTTTAGGAGGAAGGTTTGGCGATTGTTGGTTTAACAGGCGGTATTGGTTCCGGGAAGTCTACGGTGGTGCGGCTGTTTGGGGAGTTGGGCGTGCACTGGGTGGATGCGGATGATGTGGCTCGGGAGGTGGTTGAGCCGGGTATGCCTGCGCTGACAGCGATTGCCGAGCATTTTGGGGATGAGGTGCTGTTAGCCGATGGGGCGCTTGATCGGGCCTGGTTACGGCAAAAAGTGTTTGCAGAGCCAGCGGAGCGGGCTTGGCTTGAGGCGTTGCTCCACCCGATTATTCGCGATGAAATTATCCGCCAGCTTCAGCCTGCCAATTACACCCTACCCTACACGTTACTGGTTTCGCCCTTATTGCTGGAAACCGATCAGCACGAGCTGGCAAACAAAATCCTCGTTATTGATGTGCCGGAGTCCGTCCAGCTGGAGCGGACCATGGCTCGGGATAATAACTCCCGCGAACAGGTCGAGCGCATTATGGCCGCTCAGATGGCTCGGGAAGATCGGTGCGCCAAAGCAGACGCGATCATTGATAACAACCAGCCTTTGGTTGAGGTTGAGCGGCAGGTTGCCGAGCTGCATAATCAGTGGATGCTTGAATTCAGTTAAGGGGCTTTTTCTGCGTTACCTCCCGTTCTATGCTCTTCTTTTGCCACTGCTATTGGCCGCCTCACCGCACGCCCGCAGCGCCGGCCAGATTACCGTTGAAGAAGACTCCCTAGCGGATAAGTTCTCTCCCTACCGTTTACCCGCGTCGTTTTACACCGTGGAGCCCAGCGAATACTGGGCGGAACCGGTGGATTCCTGGTGGTTAAGTGCCAGTAACTGGGTGATTCACCAGGAACGCCTGCACGGCAGCAAGGTTCAAGGCATTGGCAACTGGGCAGACCGAACCTTATCCGGTTCTGAACACGGGCTGCCGAACAACGAAAGTTATCTTCGGTTAGGCTTTGCGGCAGAATCCGAATACAGCGATCCCGCACAATTTAAACCGGAGGTACGTTTTAGGCTTGATCTGCCCACCACAAAGAAGAAACTGCGACTGGTTATCGAAAGCGACAGCGACGAACTGGTTCCGCTGGGCGAACGTGAGCGGGATCGTCAACTGACTGAACCGGAACGCACTGATACCGACACCACCGGAGCTCTGCGGTATTTAACCGACGTGGGCGATGCCATCAACTTGTCGATGGATGTGGGTGGCAGGCTTAGGCTTCCACCCGAAATGTTCTGGCGGCTAGAGGCCGACAAGCGCTGGCTGGCCCCGGACAAATGGCGTATCGGGGTTAAGCAACGGGTTTATTACTACCACACCTCCGGCTGGGGTTCCCGCTCTTGGTTCGGCGCAGACCGGCCAGCATGGAACGGCTGGCACTTCTTCACGTCGTCGGAATTGGAATGGGTACACAGCGACCGGAAATTCGAAGCCGCGCAGCTCTTTAGTCTGCGCAAGCGCACCAGCTCCCGCTCTGTGATTTCGCCCAGAATCGGTATCCTTGGCGAAAGCCAGCCGTTATGGCAGACCACGTCGTATTTTGCGGATGTGACCTGGCGCTACCGGGTGTATGAAGACTGGCTGTTTGCCGAGCTTATTCCCGCGTTAGAATTCCCCCGTGAGGAGAGCTTTAAAGACCAGGCTTCGGTGATCTTCCGTATCGAAATGTACTTTGCCGGCACCATTGATAGAGACTGACATGACCCGACCCAGACACAAAAGCAAACCGGCAACCGAAGCCTTAACCCTTACCCCGGTCGCTTACACTCGCTCCTGTTTCAAGGATAAATTCGGCGTGCCACGCCAACCGGGGCTCACCCGCCACGCCCATGCGGATTTGGTAATTGAACCGCCGTTTGATCGGGAAGATGCCTTTCGGGGTTTAGAAACCGCCAGCCATCTGTGGCTAACGTTTCAGTTCCATGAAGCGGTGCGCGCTGAGTGGCGGCCAGTGGTGCGCCCTCCCCGTTTAGGTGGCAACAAAAAGGTCGGTGTTTTCGCCAGCCGCTCGCCGTTTCGCCCTAACAGTCTCGGGTTGTCGGTGGTTAGAAACGAGGGGCTTGAACGAAAGAACGGCCGGTTGGTTCTGAAAATTCGCGACCACGATTTGATTGATGGCACACCGATTCTCGATATCAAACCCTACCTGCCTTTTGCCGATGCCATTGCCGATGCATCTTTGGGCTGGGCCGACACGCCGCCGGTAGACCGTGTCGAAGTGGTGATCAGCCCCGCAGCCGAAACCGAACTGGCCTCATTGTCCCCCATTGACTACCCAGACCTGCGGGGCTTGATCGAAGATGTCGTCAGCTACGACCCTCGCCCTTCGTTCCGCCGGGGCCGGGATGAAGACCGTATTTACGGCGCCCATTTGTACGATCTGAACGTGCGTTTTCGCTTCGTCACCGATACCGGAAAGGTGCGTGTAGAAGTGCTGTCCATCTGCTAAACTGCCAGCCGTTAAATTGTTGTCGACACAGGGAATTCGTGACTTGCCTTCAAACCCGTTTTTAAAGCGCTGGGGCGTTCGCCCATTGGCCCTGAGGTTACTCGGGTGGGTGCTGTTGTACAGCCTTGTTTTATCGCTGGTGGCCACGGGCGTGCAGATGATCGGCGAGTTCGAACGCCAAAAATCGCGATTAGAAGCCAGCCAGAGCCGGGCGGTTGGCCTGATATCCGGTTCCTTAAGTTCAAACTTGTGGGTGCTGAACTACAGCGAAGTGGCCGCCAACCTCGACGACCTGCGCAACGTTCCTTACATCCAATACACACGCATACAAACCTCTACCGACCAAGAATTCAGTTCAGGCACTCATCCGGTCGGCCGAGCGATTTCCCAAACCTTTCCTCTGGACTTCAAAAGCAGCCATTTAAAAGAGCCCCAACGGGTGGGCCAGCTCACGGTAGTCTCTTCTGTTGAAAGTATTTACCAGGAAATTCTGGCCAGCGCCCTGATCAACCTGCTGTACCAGTCGATTATCGTGATGCTGGGCACCTTGGGCTTGCTGCTGATCGTGCGGGTAGCCCTTTCCCGGCACCTGGAAGCCATGGCCGACTACGCGGCCAAACTCAATCTCGATGCACTGGTGGCTCCGTTAGAGTTGCGCCGGAAAAAACCGGCACAGCCGGATGAGCTTTCGGAACTGGAACAAGCGCTGAACAAAATGCGCCTGCAGATTCTGGAAGACACCCGTTCCCTGCGCCAGATCTCCGTGAAAACCCGCGGTGAACGGGACGAAGCGGTGCGAGCAAATCAAGCGAAGAATCAGTTTTTGGCCAACGTCAGCCACGAACTGCGCATACCGCTGCAATCGGTACTCGGTTACGCCCACTTGCTGGCCGATACGCCGCTGGATCAGGAACAAACGGAATACGTCAGCACGCTGATTAATGCGTCTGAAAACCTGTCTTCCATCCTGAATGATTTGCTCGACATTTCCAGCATGGAAGCGGGCAAGCTGGAGCTGGAAGAAATCCCGTTCGATCTCCGCGAAACGCTGAACGATCTGGTGCACATGCTGGGCGCCAGAGCCCGTGAAAAAGGCCTGGCGATGGAAATGCGGGTGGATGAAAGCCTGCCCTGGGCGGTGGTGGGCGACCCGGTGCGTATCCGGCAGGTGTTGATTAACCTGTTGGCCAACGCCATCAAATTCACCGATTCCGGTCACGTTTTGGTGAGCGTTGAAGTACTCGGCCGCAAAGATAACAAAGTTCGTTTGCGGCTGGCTGTGGAAGACACTGGCGAGGGCATTAATCCCGACGAGCTGCCACTGGTTTACGAACCCTATATACAGCTGGGCCAACGGTTCACCCGGCAGTTGCCCGGGGCTGGTCTGGGCCTGACGATTTGCCGGCAATTGGTTGACCGGATGGGCGGCGCGCTGGATGTTGAAAGCCGTCTTGGTGAAGGCTCTACCTTCTGGGTTGAATTGAATCTGCAAGAGGTCAGCGACAGCGCAACCCGTATACGCCCTGACTCCAGCATGGTGCGTGGCCGGCGCATTCTGGTCGTGGATTCTTATGAGCTGTCGCGCAAGATTACACTGGAAATGCTGTCTCGTTTCGACTTGCAGATTGAAGCCGTTAAATCCGCAGGCGAAGCCCTCACCTCTTTGCGACAAGCTTGCGATGCCGGCGATCCGTTCCATGCCATCATTCTGGATGGGTTTGTTCCGGATATGGACTGCGACCTTCTGTGCCGGCAAATTCGCAGCAACGCACAGTGGCGTGACACCCGCCTGTTGATTTTGTCTTCGAACCCCCAGCGCGGTGATGCCGAGCATTTCCGGCAAGCTGGCGCCGATGCATTTTTAAGCAAGGCGCTGCGGGAGTCCTACTTGATCCCGCTTCTTAACCACTTGTTCAGCGATATCGAACAACAAGAGCGGCGTTTTCTCACCCGTTTCTCGCTTAAAGGTTTAACCGACGCCAGCACCTCCCGTTACGAACTGCCGTGCGGGCGCATGAACGTGCTTTTGGTTGAAGATAACCCGGTCAACCGCATTCTTACCCAACGGCTTCTTGAAAAACTGGGCTGCGAAGTCACCGCGGCCAACGATGGCGAAGCGGCCATGGCACTCTGGCAACAGCAAACCTTTGATCTGATCTTCATGGATTGCCTGATGCCTCAGATGGACGGATTCGAAGCCACAAGAAGGTTGCGAGCCTGGGAGCAGAAGAACAACCGGTTACGGGTACCGGTGGTGGCGCTCACGGCCAGCGCCATGGAAAAAGATGAAGAGCTGTGTCGTGCCGCAGGCATGGATGTGTTCGTTGCCAAGCCTGTCAACCTTGAAATGTTACGGGCAGTGCTGGAACAATACTGTCACGCACCTGCCGACAACTGACAGCCGGCAGCTCACACACACAGCCCGGATTGATTCCCATGAACGTTGAATGCCCCACATGCAAAAAGCCCGTTGAATGGTCTGAAGCCAACTCATGGCGGCCGTTTTGCTCCGAGCGTTGTAAACTGATCGATCTTGGGGCCTGGGCAAATGAAGAATACCGCGTGCCCGCTGAAAACGTATCACCTGAAGACCTGGATCAGGGCCACGACGGCCAGCTTCACTGACTCCCGCCTTTCCACCGGCTTACAGGCTTTTAAGTTGTACTGCGTGCAACAGGTGTTACCATCCTGCTCGGTCAATATCATCGCGGATGCAAGCATTCGATCGGCGCTTTGCATTTAATAACGACAGCTACAAAGGTGTATACATGAAGATTACCCGCATCTCTGCTTTGGCACTTTCTTTAGCCGCAGCTCCGGTTATGGCCTCTGATCTCGACCTGAGCCTGACGTCTGACTCGGTGAAAGGCCAGGTGAACTTCTTTGGCACTCAGGACGAGTTGCAAGTTGGTGCTGGATACACCTACCACGAAGGCGGACGCCACATCGGCAACGTCGATTTTCATGCCCAAGGCCGCACGGCTCTCGGCAACCTGCCAACAACTGCGGGTATCGGCCTGCGCGGTATTGGCTGGGATGACGATCACCTCGACGGCGGCGCTGTTGGCGTAGGTGGCTTCGCAACCGTGAATATTCCAGACGTGCCAGGCCTGTCTTTTGGCGGCAGCCTGCATTACGCACCCAGCATTCTCTCATTCGGTGATTCCGACGAGATGACCAGCGTTGAGTTACGTGCAAGCTACCGCGTCATTCGCAACGCCGAAGTGTTCGCAGGTTACCGTTACCTGAACACCGAGCTGGATTTTGCCGGTAGCCCGGATGTGAATCTGGACGAAGGCATTCTGGCGGGCATGAAAATTTTCTTCTAAGCGTTCAGTCTTAATGGGCTACCCGAGCAACTCCGGGTAGCCCAACCGTGCACCCTTTCACGCCCCTTCCCCGCTTTACCTGTTAGGCTTTCCCAATACTCTGTACTTGGATAGGCCCTGGCATGACATTCAAGCTTGCTTCCCTGCTTTCCGTTTCTTTGCTGATAACTGCCTGTGGCGGTGGCGACAGTGCCATAGATGGCGCACGCAATGCTCCCAACCGGTTTGGCAGCACCATCAACGCGCTTGACGATTTCAGCCCCGGCAGTACAGGCGATTCCAGCAACGCCAAAGGCCTGAAAGAAAACCAAGTGCGCGTTACCATGGAAGTGCCTGCCAATTACGCCCCCAACGGAGAAGCCACGCGCCGCAACCTGCGCATAGTGGTTCCCGACCGTATTCAGGTATACAGAACCAACCATTCCCTGCAAGTGCTGGATGACGTAGAGCACACCATCGACACCGGCGACGACGGGCACTTCATTGTTGGCTTCAAAAACGGCCTCCCCACTGGCCCTGACGTTGTCATCGAAGCCACCTGGAATGGCAATGGCGGCATCACCATGAAAGCACTGGCTGCCGATTCCGACCGGGATGTGAAGGTAAATCCCTTCTCTCACTATGTGGTTCAGGAAATCCTCGGTGAGAAGTACCAGGCCAACGATTTCCAAACCGTGATGGATTGCGTGAACGACACGGGCGGCGGCTTGTGCCTGAACAAGTATGTTTGGTCGACGCTTGCCGATCAGGTACACGATTTCGAGATCGATATTCCCGACAACGCAAACGTGTCGTCGGCACTCGACCGCCTGAAAACGCGGGTAGACTTTGCGAGCTATGTGGATGATGTTGCAGAATACGCTCTGCTTAACGAAAGCGCATCTGGCAGCATCAAAGCCAGCTCCGCTGACTATAATTCGGTGTTTTTCGGGCTGGAACTGGGGGCTACCGCACAGGAGGAAGGCGCGTCGTCTGCTGGACTGTGGGGCTTGCGCACCACTCAGGAAGTAGATCTGACCGGCGGCAACGGCGGTGCATTTCTTTACCCTGCACTAACGCTGACCACGTTCGATGCGTTTGGTTTGAGCGTGACCTCTTTGGCCACGGACATACCCTATCATCGGCAGACCATAAGCCAATCGCCGGATAATCAGTTTAATACCGCACTATGGCAACCGAATAGCCATTCCAGCGCCCCCGGCGCAGCGACACTCACCCCGAAGTCGCCCGCCGATGCCCCCAAGCCCGCGCGGTTGCTGGCCGGCCGGGCCCTTTACCAAACCATTACCTATCCGTCTGAAAGTCGAACCATTGGCTGGACCCGAAATCCGTATTATTTCGACGCCTTTACCACCAAGCCCATCAACGCGCAAACCGGTCCTGACCGGGTACTGGCGAGTTACTTTACGGCAGGTAAGGCGATTTCCCTGAACACTCAGGGGACTCAGTTAAAGCGAAGCGGTACGCTGGAAAACCACTACTTGTCAGCATTCGAGCTGCACTTGCTGCGCAGCAACGATTTCGATTTATCGAACGCCGAGGGTAACTTTAATATGGTGTATTTCGCTGGCAGCTTCGGCAACAGCGATCCGGTTGCCTTTGAATCGGGGGTGGGCACGCTCAGTACAGGGGCTGCAGCCAATAACGAGCTTTCAGCCAACATTACTACCACTACCTTTAGGGTGTCTCGCGCCGCGAACGGTTCAGTGTTCCCGGCTCCGGACACTGAATCTGAAGCACTGACGATTGCCAACCGCCGCTCAAAACTGAGTGACGGAACCCGTTTTATGGGCCGTTTGAGCCTATGTTCTGAATGCCCAGACACAGACTACACGAAACCTGATACCGGCCAAGGCGCCGCTTCACCAGACGGCTCACTGCTGGCCTTTAATCTTGATGACAGCATTTGGGGTGACGGGCTTTTAGTGGCCGGTAAAGCGCCTTCTGCAAGCCTTCAAACCAATAGTCGCTACCGTCTTCAAGGTTCTATTCTAGCGATGACCGCCAGCTCTAATGATCTGCAGCAGCTGAATGGCGGTATACTGACCTTCACCAGCAACACCGAAGCACAGCTCACCGCTACCGGCTTCAATGTGAGCCATAGCGTCAGCGATGGCCAGGTCAGTAGTCCGGAAGGCTCCGAAATCTCGGAAGTATTTAATTACACAACCACCCCAGAGGGCGGCATTACACTTATCTCCACCACATCGGGGCTCGAACTGGAGGGTTTCTATACCGGTGAGGCCGACCAAATTTTCCTGACGGTTAAAGATGCATCTGCCGTCAGCCCTCGCACGGGCCTGCTGTTCGCCACGCTCATTCCTGAATAGGCCAAGACATCCCTGAAGCCGGAAAAAGGCTTATAACCTGTTATAATTCCCTCCATATCGATTTTAGAGAGGGATTTATGACGGCTGTTTCTCGCGCATTGTTACTCTGCGTTCCGCTGATTTTATTTGCCGGCGCTGGCGCGCTTTACACGCCCTTTGGGAGTCAGCTAGAGGATGAGGCCGACGTTGCCCTCAGTTCGTTGCCCAAACTGCCTTCTTGGGCCGCTACCCCCCTTCCGGATTTCTCCACCATTCGCGACACCACCGAGCGAAAAGCAGCGTTCTTTTCCTTTTTGTATCCGCGCATTGTATTGGCCAACAGTCGTATTCTGATTGAGCGCCAGTATCTTGAATCTCTGCGCAGCAATACCAAGCTTTCCGATACGGAATTGAAGTGGCTGGCCGAACACGCGGCGCGGCTTCGTATTGACGAGGCAAATGGCAGCAAGGCCCAGTTTGCTCTTTTAGAGAAACGTATCGGGGTGATCCCCCCCTCACTCATTCTTGCCCAAGCTGCGAACGAATCCGCATGGGGCACCTCACGCTTTGCCACCCAGGGCAACAATCTGTTCGGCCAGTGGTGCTTTTCGAAAGGCTGCGGGTTGGTGCCGCTCAGCCGAGTTCCCGGAGCCAGCCACGAGGTCGCCAAGTTCGCGTCACCCTATGGCTCTATTCGTGCTTATATCACCAACCTGAACCGTCACCCGACTTACCAACGGGTTCGGGATGTACGGCAAAAAGCACGTCGAAACGGCAATCCGCTATCAGGTGTTGCTATGGCCAGCGGTTTGCTCGGCTATTCGGAGCGCGGCGAGGACTACGTTAAAGAAATCCGGGCGATGATCCGCTATAACAACCTGGAATTCTACGACAAACAATTCCAGGCCCTAATTGCAGACCGATCTCCGGAACACCTGCTAAAGCTGGCCACTGCATCCAACGCCGAAGCTCTTTTGCCCGGATCCAGTGATGTTAACGCGCCTGAACACTAACCCCTTAAACTGAATCAACAGAGACGTTGCGATATGCTTAATTTCCTGCCCGCCCCTCTCAAAGGGGTTCTGGTACTGCTGCTCATCGTTCTGAATACGGT
Source organism: Marinobacter litoralis (assembly GCF_003336705.1). GTDB lineage: Bacteria > Pseudomonadota > Gammaproteobacteria > Pseudomonadales > Oleiphilaceae > Marinobacter > Marinobacter litoralis. The sequence continues at coordinate 210,921 of NZ_QMDL01000002.1, forward strand.
TATTTTCCTGCCGTTTTTGCTGCTGTTTGCCATTATTAAACTGATTTTGCCGGTTATGTTGATTCGTAAGGGCTGCACCATCGTGATCAACGGCATCGCGTGGTATTGGATTGGTTTTAACAACACCTTGATGCGGATTTTCCACAGAGTGGAGTGGGATGTCCGTGGCGCCCAAACGCTGAGCAAAGACCACTGGTATTTCGTAACCTGCAACCACCAAAGCTGGGCCGACATTACCGCCATTCAATACGTACTGAACAGTAAAATTCCCTTGCTGAAGTTCTTCCTCAAAAAAGAACTGATCTGGGTCCCGCTGCTGGGCATTGCCTGGTGGGCGCTGGATTTCCCGTTCATGCACCGCCATACCAAAGCACAACTCGCCAAACGTCCTGAGCTGAAGGGCAAAGACATTGAAGCCACCAAAGCTGCGTGCGAGAAGTTCCGCTATACGCCGGTGACAATTTTCAACTTCATGGAAGGCACCCGGTTTACGCCAGAGAAACACCAGCGCCAGAATTCGCCCTACAATAATCTGCTGAAACCCAAAGCCGGAGGCACCGCCTTTGTGTTCGGGGCGATGGGCGAGATGATTCACACCATGCTGGACGTAACAATTGTCTATCCCGGCGGCACACCCGGGATCTGGGACTATATGTGCGGCCGGGTGAAGAAGATCATCGTAGACATTCGCACCCGCGAAGTCCCGGCGCAGTTCCTGGGCATGGACTATGAAGGCGACCGGGAAAAACGGGTAGAGTTTCAGCGCTGGGTCAGCGGTATTTGGGCCGAGAAAGATGCCCTGATTGATCAGCTGAAGAAGGAAGGCTGATACACAAACAACAGAGAGTTGGGGCTTAAAGCAGCCCCAGCTCTCTGGCTCGCACAATGGCCTGGGTTCTGGACTTCACATCCAGCTTGGCATTGATTCGGCGGGCGTGCGTTTTCACGGTATGCAACGAAATATGCAGCTTGTCGGCAATTGCCTGATTCGACAAGCCTTTGGCAATCAATTCCAGCACGCCGTGCTCCCGCTCGCTAATCGGTTCAGCCAACTGCCCTACCAAGGCCCCAGCCTCACACCCGAACAGCTCACCAAGCGCCTTGGTAAACTCATTTTCGGGCAAAAGCGAAAACACTTTATCCATTACCGGTGTCAGTTCTTTGAATAACTCCAGGAATGGGCTGATGAAATGCTCTGTAGAAGCTTGCACGACCACCACTTCCAGCTGTTTCCTTGCCGCCTGAACGCCTCTTTCAGACAGCAGAAGCACGGAATTCAGCAAGCCAACGTGAAGCTGCAACCCCCACGGAAGCGCGTCGCCATATCGCTGGTGAATGCTTTCGAGATTTTCTCTGGCCCGCACAAGGTCACCGGACGCAATCGCCTCCCGCACCTGCAGGCAATCCATCAGCCCCGGCATGGTAGGGAACAACTCAGGCACACAGCCGTCCTGGCGATAGGGCTCCAGCTTAGCAATCGCCTGTTTGGCGCTGTCGATTTGGCCGCATGCCAGCCAGCAACTGGCTTTGAGCGCTTCAAGGACAGGAACGTATAGCGACTCATCCACCTGCCAGGCGTGCATGGTGCGCTCCGCCCGACCAATCCAGACAAACGCTTCGTCTAGCATGCCTTGGCTGCGACACATAAACACCCGTAGCGCCATGGCAAGCAACAGCCCCAAATCCCGTGTTTGCTCCGCGTGACGCGTGCAACGCACCAGCAAGCGATCTGCCTCTTTCAATCGGCCTTGATGCCACAGCACCAGCACCAAGCTTAACTCTAAGCGAGTCTCGCCAATTCGGGCGGGTCGGCTCAATTCCTGTAACGATGTATCCAAGCCGGTGCGCAGCAAGTTTTCTGCGTGCCCTAACGCGCCCTTGCTCAACTCGATTCGAGCGTGCGAATAAACCGCAAGTGCTTCCGACCCGGAATCTCCCGCTTCTCTAGCGAGCTTCGACGCTTGACGGTTTGCTTCCCGGGCTTCCTGAAAGCGCCCGGCGGCGCATAAAGCGTTGGAACGTAAGATATACGTGACCAGTTGCGCCTGAGCAGACAGACCACCGGTACTGAGTGCTTTATCCGCCATTGCGAGGGCTGGCTGCACAAACCCTTCGCCTCTCAGGATAAATGCTTTCAGAGCGAAGATTCGTGATTCGTGATCTTTCCAGCCTTCCGGCGCAAACCCTTCCAGCAACTGGCGCGCCTGGCGAAACTGGCCTCCGATGGCGTGCACCCAGCCGTAAACAATCCTCAATCTGGCACTGCGTTCGAGTAAATATTCCGGCAGGTTTTTCCGAAGCATGAGCAGTGACGCCGTGTCTTGGCCCAACAGCAGCGCTTCCGTGCCTTCTGATGCAATACGCACGACTTCGTCGTTGTCACCGGCCAATACTGCACACTTCAACGCCTCCGGGAACTGCTCTCGTTGACCAAACCATTGGCTGGCCCGAAGCATACGCGCTGAGCGCCCGGCCACCGGATGGCTTTGCAAAAAGGCTTGTAACAAAGGATTGAAGCGGAACCACCGCCCCCGACCCGGGATCAGTTTAATGGGCAGGCCGAGCTCAACCGCCTGTGACGGGGCTAATGTATTGTCGCTATCATGACCGCCGATTGCGTAAAACAGCTCATCACAGCAACTATCGAGTTCTGCGACGATTTTCAGAGATTTGATTTGCGTTGTTGTCAGCGGCTGGCATACGGAATCTTTTAGAAAGCGTTCCACGTAGGGGCTTTCCTGAATAGGTCGGCGATCTTGGGAAGTTTCCAGCTCCCGACGATATAACGCCAACGGCGTTAGCCAGCCTTCCGTCATATTATAGAGATGGTCAATAGAAACGCTGGTAATCTGGCTCTCGGCATTGGCCTTCTGGAAGAATTCAAAGGTTTCGGAGCGCGTTAGTTCAAGGCGGTCCGACCCGATTCGACGGTAATTTCCATTGAGTTGTAAGGTGTGGCTGGCAAACGGAAGCGGCAAGCGAGATACCAGCGCAATCGCCAGATTTCCCGGTATGTGGGTTACCAGATAATGAAGCAGTCCGATTACGGCCGGATTGGTGACATGCTGGAGATTGTCCAGAACCAACACTTCCGGTTGCGTGGGCGATTGGCGCGCCTTAGACACCAACATCAATGCGAGATGATCCTCAAAGGCTTCGCTGGTTCCCTTCCCCATATCGGGGAGCTTTAACGCCGTAGTTAACACGGATAGAAATCGCGAGGGTGCGTTGTCACCGGTGCTCAAGGAGATCCAACGTACGGTCGCCAGCTCAGTTCCTTCGGCGGAAGCAGAAAGAGCGCTGACCAACGCATGGGTTTTGCCGTACCCACCTGGGGCTTCAATGCTTAGCACGTGCCCCGGGTTCAACGCTTCCCGCAGGGCTTGCTCCAGTTCCGGCCGACGCAATCGGTCAGCGGGTATCGATGGAAGTTGTAGGCGATGTTCAAGAAGATCACGAACCAATTCACCATGCTGAACACCGGCATTGGCAATTTGAAATTCGTCGTTAGCTGCACAGCCGTCGCTTAAAGGTTTCACGCTCTGCCCCATTCAAAACCAGGCAAGGTTGCAAACAGCCTGGTACAACTATGATTCGCTTAGGTATTTAAGCGCTGGCGCCCGACATAGGGGTCGCCTTTAGTATGAGATTAAGGGTAGAGGGTAAACCAAATAACAGGCCATTAGCAAAAAATGACCCTTTCCGACATTGCAATATAGGCGCGTGATTTGAATCACATTTTCGGCAAATATTTACATCCACAAAAAAGGCGAGCCAGAGGCTCGCCTTTTCAACCACATTAATTGCGGAATTAACGCGTGCCAGCTCTTCGCAGAGCAGCCGGCGTGTAATCACGCGAATGACGCTCAGCACCGAAGGTGTAAGGATTGTTCTCTTCGTTGGTCAGCCCCAACACCAAATAGCGGCCAGAAAGCAAATCGTACAACACTTCGACGGCGTACCAGGGCACATCCTTATCGTAGAACTGCATGGTGTGCGCTTCGGCTACACGCCACAGCTCTCCACGGCCATCGTAATGATCAATTACCCCGGCCTGCCATGAATCCTCGTCGATGTAGAAGTCACGCTGAGCGTAAACGTGACGCTCACCTTCTTTCAAAGTAGCGCGAACGTGCCATACCCGGTGCAATTCATAGCGCGTCAGATCCTGATTAATGTGCCCGGCTTTGATGATGTCATCATAGTTCAGATCACGATCAACCAATTTGTAGGAGTTATACGGAATGTACATCTCTTTCTTGCCCAGCAACTCCCAGTTGTAACGGTCTGGAGCGCCGTTGAACATATCGAAGTTGTCACTGGTACGCATGCCATCCGCCGCTGTACCCGGGCCGTCGTAGGCTACCTGAGGCGCACGACGAACACGACGCTGACCCGCGTTGTAAACCCAGGCACGACGCGGCTCTTTTACCTGGTCGATGGTTTCGTGGACGAGGAGTACGTTACCCGCCAAACGTGCCGGCCCGGTAATGGCCTGCTTGAAGTAGAACAGAACGTTGTCGTCTTGCCCCTTCTTATAATCCGTCAATGCGCTGTTCCAGGTAATCTCGTCCTGGAATCGCACGATGGAGTAAGCACCATTCGCGGTAGGCGTTGCCTGCCCTACATTACGTGCGACCGAACCACCACGATAACGGGTGATGTGGTTCCAGATAACCTCTAGACCATTCTGCGGAACGGGAAACGGCGTAGCGCTTTCATAGTTGCCAAGCCCGTTACCGTTCTGAATAAGCTCTACCGTGGTGGCGTTTTCGACGGTTTTATCCATAACGTCTTTCGGATAAGTCGCCGTCCGGTGGGTTTGATACACCGGAATCTTGTAATCAGCGTATTGACGAATCATCGCAACCTGGCCCGGCGACAACTTGTCGGCGTACTGATCAACGTTACTCTGATCAATCACGAATTCAGGCTTTTCATCCGGGAACGGGTTAACGTAGATTCCGTCGCCCTTATAGCCTGCGGGCGGCGTTGTCATGCCGCCAGTCCAGGCCGGGATGGCGCCGCCGTTGCCGGCTTTCTCAGCACCGATCGGGGTCAATGTATCACCCAACTTGGCCGCTTCGCCGGCAGAAACTGCACCCCAGGCCTGGCCAGCAAACATGCTTGCGGCCAGAACACCTGTAGCTAAGAGTTTCTTGTTCAGTTTCATTTAAATTACCTCTTTGAACAAATTCTGTCCGATTTAGAATGAGTAAGAAACACTAGCACTCACGAAATCACGGTCAGTCTTCTCGTTATAGGGTTTGCCACCAAAATAGTTGGTGTAATCGATGCTGCCAGTGATGGTGTTCTGGTAAACGCCCGTCAAAGACAAACCAATGGACTTGCTACCTTCGTTGAAGGCGCCACCCGGCTGAGGGGCATACCCCTTCACATCATGCGCCCAGAAAACGGAGGGCGTCAGATTGATACCCGCAATCGCATTCGGGTATTCCCAAGCCAGGTTTGCACGGTAGCCCCAGGAGAATGAAGTTACGAAGCCGTCGTTTGTGCAGTTTTCGGGGTTGAGGTTGTTATCCTCACAAGCGGTACTACCCGGAGTCGCGCCCAATCCGAAGGTTCCTGACCGACCGTAACGGGCCTCGTCTTTACCCGGCAGATCGTGGATGTAGGTTGCTCCAATCTCAGTTACCAAGGACATGCGGCTGGCCCCCATAACTTGGTCGAAGAACTTAATCAACGTCATCTGAGCCTGAGATACGCCGTAGCGGTCATTACCGGATACAGCCACCCCGTCAGTATTGCCATTATTTTCTGCCGCGATTTTGTCTTTATCCCGAGCATAAAGAAGGCTATACGGAGCCTGCAATCCACCATAAATCAATTCGAAGGCGTTCCACTGGATCGGCATTTTGTCCCGGTAGCTGTACTCCGCACCCAGTGACCAGCCTCCCGGTGTCGTTGTGTTGATACTGATGCCGTACAGATCGATAGCCTCAGGGTATTCAATGAAATAATTCGGGAACGGCTTACCATTTGAAGGATCATTGGTCCGACCACTGATATACGGCAGTCGGCTATGGTACTTGATGTAATAGAAACCCAGTTCGGAATCATTCAATTGGGGAACGTACCAGCGCACAGCCACACCAAACTGGTCTTTAGCATCTGGCTCTCTATCGCCTTCACGCGCGATCACAAGTCCACTTGACTGGTTAGCCGCCTCAGAGAGTGCCCCTGTCACAAACACAGGTCCACAGCCATCCGCTACGAAATCAACGGTTGAAAAGAAGGTGCCGCAATCATCAGTCCGAATCTTTTCCCAATCGGTCTGTACGAAACCTTCAATTGTGACGTTTTCGGTTACACCGGCTGACATATAGAACATTTCTACCGGAAGCAACGCATCTTTCAATTGTGAACCGGGTGCACGGAAAGCCGGAATATCTACCGGGTTGATGGTGTTGATGCCACCTTGAATGTAGGTGCTCTCACCCCAGCTCAGGACTTGCTTGCCGTATCGGGCACTGACGGGCACGTTGCCCAGGTACCAATCGGTAAACACATAAGCATCAAGGATTTCGCCACCCGAGGCGTTGTCTTTGGCTTTATCGTTCAGTTCAACATAGCGACGGTCGCCGTCTTTGAGTTCAAAGTCGTACCAATAACGACCACGTACCAAGGCACCTACGCGAGTGAGATAGTCGGAATCTACGCTGTAATCCAGGAACAGTTCACTGTTGCCTTTGACGACGTTGGACACCATGTCGCCTTTGTCAAAGTTTCGGTTGCCGTCGTCGTAGTTGTTTGTAGATGCTGTGCCACGGCCATCATGTGGCGCGAGCAAGCGCTTGTCGGCATCTTCAGTACGCCATGTGGCCCCGGCTGATAGCGTGGTATTAAACTGGACTTGCCCGGCATCCCCTAGGGGGTACGAAATAGCAAAGGCCGGGCTGGATACGCCGGCGGCGATGGCGACGGCAAGTGGTAACTTGGTCCAGCGCTGCCAGGGTTGATTTTTTCTTGTCATTGGAAGGCTACTCCGTTGTTGTTCTGAGTCGCTGCTCGATTATTCTGTTGGTTGGTGTTCGTCGGCCGTGTAGACATTGCCGTGATGCTAGCACTATAGCTAAGGCTTCTCGCGGCTTTGATCAGTCAAAAGTATGATTTTGCTATCACTCTTCGTTAGCCGTCTTTCTCGCACCTCATCACTATAGACAAGATTCCGGGATGCAACCACTTTGGGACGGGCGGTTTTAGGCTAAAGCTTTAGAGGGTTTTGGAGGGGGATTCGAGGAACAACTAACTCTCTCGAGAGACTTTGGCACGCAGTAAGCAAACAACGCGGGGCTTCTTTCTGGAAACCGCTACAAGCACGTCCCTGTGCGCTTGTCTCCGGCCATCCATGGCCTACGAAATTTCCAGAAAGAAGCCCCGCGTTGTTCGCCCAGACTATGTACTTTACGTCCGGGCAGATAAAACGAGAGAAATCCCGTTAGATCATTTCAATAGCCATAGCCGTGGCTTCGCCGCCGCCGATGCACAGGGCCGCTACGCCTTTCTTTTTACCGTAACGCTGCAGGGCGTACATCAAGGTGACCAGCAGGCGTGAACCTGTGGAGCCGACAGGATGGCCTTGGGCGCAGGCGCCGCCGTGGACGTTTACTTTTTCAGGGTCCAGGCCCAGTTCTTTGATGGGCATCATGGCGACCATGGCGAAGGCTTCGTTGATTTCAAACAGGTCAACGTCGTCTTTGGTCCAGCCGGTTTTGGCGAAGAGCTTTTCGATCGCACCTACGGGTGCGCAAGTGAACTCTGCCGGTAACTGGGACTGGGTGGTGTGGCCGACGATGCGGGCCAGTGGTTTGAGGCCGCGTTTTTCGGCTTCGGATTCGCGCATCAGGACCAGTGCAGAAGCACCGTCTGAGATTGACGAGGCGTTGGCGGCGGTGACGGTGCCGTCTTTGGCAAACGCGGGGCGCAGACTTGGGATTTTTTCGATGTTGGCGTTGTGGGGCTGTTCGTCGTCTTCGACAATCACTTCGCCTTTACGGGTTTTGACGGTCACCGGGATGATTTCGTCTTTCAGGACACCGTCTTCGATGGCTTTTTTGGCGCGGTTCAATGAGCGGATGGCGTATTCGTCCATTTCTTCACGGGTGTAACCTTTTTTGTCAGCCACTTCCTGCGCGAAGGAGCCCATCAGGCGGCCGGTTTCGGCGTCTTCAAGGCCGTCCAGGAACATGTGGTCTTGCGGGGCAGGCCCTGGGCCCATACGGTAGCCTTGGCGGGCACCTTGCAGGATGTGCGGGGCGTTGGACATGCTTTCCATGCCGCCGGCAACCATGATGTCGTTGGTGCCTGCTTTGATCAGGTCGTGGGCGAACATGGTGGCTTTCATGCCGGAGCCGCACAGTTTGTTGATGGTGGTTGCGCCTGTGCTATCTGGCAATCCTGCCTTACGCATTGCTTGGCGGGCCGGGCCTTGCTTCAGGCCGGCGGGCAGTACGTTGCCCATGATGACTTCTTGCACGTCAGCAGGCTGAAGGCCTGCACGCTTGACGGCTTCGGCGATGGAGATGGCGCCCAGTTCCGGGGCGGTGATCGGGGCTAGGCTGCCCATGAATCCGCCCATGGGTGTACGTACACCGCTGACGATAACGACGTTGTCTTGGCTCATGTTGTGACCTCTCTGGTTTCGTTCTTTCTAGTTTTGTTTAAGGCTTGTGCGGTGCTTCCAGATATTCCTGGGATTGCATTTCCAGCAAGCGGGATTCGGTACGTTCAAACTCGAAGCTCAGGCTGCCACCGGAGTAGAGTTCGGTGATGGGTGCTTCGGCGGAGATGATGAGTTTTACGTTGCGATCGTAAAATTCGTCGATCATGTTGATGAAGCGGCGAGCCTGGTCGTCTTTTTCTACGCCCATGACCGGCACGTTGGAGACGATGATGGCATGGAACTGGCGGGCCATTTCGATGTAATCGTTTTGGCTGCGCGGGCCGTCGCATACGTCCAGGAAATCAAACCAGACGACGTCGTCGGCGTGGGCTTGGGCCGGGATTTTTCTGCCGTTTATTTCCATCGATTTACTGTGCTTGCCTGCTTCAACGGCCAGCGCGTCGAAGCTTTCACGCAAGCAGGCATCCGCGCCTTCGTCCAGCGGATAGTAGTACAACTCGGCCTGTTCGAGTGTGCGCAACCGGTAATCGACACCACCGTCTACGTTAACGACGTCGGTGTGTTGCTTGACGAGCGCGATGGCGGGCAGGAAGCGAGCTCGTTGCAGGCCATCTTTATAGAGCCCGTCGGGTACGATGTTCGATGTGCAAACCAGGGTCACGCCCCGGCTGAACAATTCTTCCATCAGGGTTGCCAAGATCATGGCATCGCCGATGTCTGATACGAAGAATTCGTCGAAGCAGATAACCCGGGTTTCGCCGGCGAAGGTTTTGGCTACTTTTTCTAGCGGGTTTTTCTCGCCTTTGAGCTTTCTTAACTCAGCGTGAACGCGCTGCATGAAGCGGTGGAAGTGCACACGCATTTTGCGCTCGAAGGGCAGAGCTTCGAAGAAGGTGTCCATCAGGTAGGTTTTTCCGCGCCCTACCCCACCCCAGAAGTACAGGCCTTTTACCGGCGTTTCTTTGCCTTTTTTCAGCTTGCGGCGTAATTTTTTGAGTCCTTTGCTACGCTCACTTTCAGCTTCTACGAGTTTGTCGTACAGTGCTTGTAAGCGACGAACGGCATCTTCCTGCGCCGGGTCCTTGTGAAAATCCGGGCGCTCTAGATCCTTTTGGTAACGTTGCCAAGGAGTCAGGTTCGCAACAGTTTCAGTGGACACGGCTTCTGTCATCAGGGTTTTCCTGCCATCTGGGTGGATTTCTGGGCGCGGTATTGTCGCTTATTTCGTGCTTTTTGGCCATGTTACTTAGGCTGTGGAGCAATACGACGATTGGCGCAGTGTTTCGGCATGTGCGCTGGTGCTTCGGAGGGGTATACTCTTTTTATAGGTTTTCGCTCTCTCGCATGTACTGACTAGGACGATTGTTATATGACGAACCTGATTATTGCGGCTGTAGTCGCGCTGGTAGTAGGCATTATCATTGGGGTTCTTTTTGGGCGCTCTGGGCAGGGTGCTTCTTTGCGTCAGCGGAGGGCTGAGCAGAAGATTGATGAGCTTCGGGGTGAATTTACGCGCTATCAGGCTCAGGTGAATGAGCATTTTCTGGAATCTGCGCAGTTGTTGGAGCGGTTTAATAGTGCCTATCGCGATGTGAATGATCATATGGCGCGTGGGGCGAATCGTTTGTGTAATGATGAGGAGTGGCCGGAGTCGCTGGGGCAGGATGTGTCTGGGCGTATTGAGCACTCGGATTCTGATTCGTCTGAGCCACCTCGAGATTATGCACCGAAGGCTGATCCTAAGGAGAAAGGTACGCTTTCTGAAGATTTCGGTTTGCCTAAGGGTGAGAAGCGGCCTGCTTGATTCTTTCAAAACGGTGTAGGCTGATCAGAGCTTTCAGTTAGATCAGGATGGGGCGGCTTTCCAAAAACCGCTCCTTCGGCCCCCCTGCGGGGTCCGGCCCGCAATCATAGATTGCGGTCGTTCAGCTTTTCGCATGAAGCTATGCTTCATAACCGCTCGACTGAACCCATGTGGCGCTTCTGCTTCGCCATCCATGGCTGCGCACATTTTTGGAAAGCCGCCCCACCCTGATCTTGCAAACTTGTGAGTGTCCCGCTCCTACCCCATTTCTGCAGTAATTCCGTTCAATTATACCGGGTTATCACAGTCGATGAACTGGTGCTTTACTCCGAACTCTTTCGCTAGCGCTTCCCCCAAAGCTTTCGCACCATAACGCTCAGTGGCGTGGTGGCCGGCGGCGTAGTAGTGGATGCCGGATTCTCGAGCGGTGTGGGTGGTTGGTTCGGAGATTTCGCCGCTGATGTAGGCGTCAACGCCGAGTTCGAGCGCTTTGGTGATGAACCCTTGAGCTCCGCCGGTGCACCAGGCGACGGTTTTAATCAGGTCTGCGCCCTCGCCTACGTGGAGTGGCTGTCGGTTAAGCGCAGTTTCAATGTGACGACCTAAGGTTTCCGGGGTCATGGGCTCGGCCAGTTCGCCTTGCCAAACTAAGCCGCCTACGGGGCGTGGGTTTTGGATGCCTAGTACTTTGGCCAATTGGCGGTTGTTGCCGTAGTCGGGGTGGTCGTCCAATGGCAGGTGGTAGGCAACGAGGTTGATGTCGTTTTCCAGTAGCTGTTTGATGCGGCGTTTTTTCATTCCGCGGATGGTTTGGTCTTCGCCTTTCCAGAAGTAACCGTGGTGCACGAGGATCATGTCGGCGTTTTGTTTTACTGCGGCGTCGATCAGCGCTTGGGAGGCGGTTACACCGGAGATAATGGTCTGAACTTCTTCTTTGCCTTCAACTTGCAGGCCGTTTGGGGCGTAGTCTTGGAAGTTTTCGGGCTGAAGCCATTCGTTTATTTTCGTCAGTATCTGGTTGCGAGTTGCCATGGAGTCTACCCCTTCCTTCAGACTTTTGAGATTGGATCGGCGCTTTGACTTGGGGTGCCGGGATGGGACTGGGCGGGCTTTCCAAAAACCGCTCCTTCGGCACCCCTGTGGGGTCCGGCCCGCAATCACAGATTGCGGTCGTTCAGCTTTCGCATGAAGCTTTTGCTTCATAAACGCTCTGCTGAACCCATGTGACGCTTCTGCTCCGCCATCCCTGGCTACGCACATTTTTGGAAAGCCCGCCCAGCCCCAACCTTTAAACTTGGGTGCGCGCTGGTTTGGCGATCATATTTCTCGCGCGTTTAGAGAAAATCCAAAGCTTTGATCAACGCGTTGTTTTGGTCACTGGTGCCAATCGTGATTCGCAGGAATTCACTGATTCTCGGTTTATTGAAGTGGCGGACAATAATGCCCTGCTCTCTGAGCTCCGCAGCAACATCGGCACCTTTGTGTTCAGGGTGACGGGCAAACACGAAGTTGGCTTTTGAAGGCAGCACTTCGAAACCAAGTTTTTCGAGGCCTTTGGTGACTTTTTCACGCTCTCTAATAACGCCGTTGCAGGAGTCTTCGAACCACTGGCGATCTTCGAATGCGGCCACGGCACCAGCCAGCGCCAAGCGATCCAGCGGGTAGGAGTTGAAGCTGTCTTTGACTCGGTTCAATCCTTCAATGAGCTCTGCATTGGCGACGGCGAATCCGACTCGCAAACCCGCCAGCGAACGCGCTTTTGACAACGTTTGGCACACCACCAGGTTCGGGTATTGGTTAACCAAGCGAATCGCAGTTTCACCACCGAAATCGATGTAGGCTTCGTCCACTACCACAACACTATCCAGATTCGCTTCTACAATGGCCTGCACATGCTGCAAGCCCATGTAGCGTCCGGTGGGGGCGTTCGGGTTCGGGAAGATAACGCCGCCGTTGTCCCGTTTGTAGTCGTCCGGGTTGATTTCAAAGCTTTCAGTCAACGGGATGATATTGCTTTCAACTTTATACAGACCGCAGTACACGGGATAGAAGCTGTAGGTGATGTCCGGGAACAGGATTGGTTTATCCTGTTTCAGCAGGCCTTGGAAGATGTGGGCCAGCACTTCGTCAGAACCGTTGCCAACGAATACTTGGTTCTCTTCTATACCAAAATCGATGTAATAAGAGGCGATAGCCTCTTTCAGAGCGTGGCCTTCGGGGTCTGGGTACAGTCGAAGGTTGTCGTTGAGCTCCGACTTAATGGCTGAAATCACCTTCGGGGATGGCCCGAAGGGATTTTCATTAGTATTCAGTTTAATCAAGTTAGCCATCTTGGGCTGTTCGCCTGGCACATACGGCTGTAACTCGCTGACCAGTGAGCTCCAGTATTTACTCATGATTTCTGCACTCCAGATTGGTGCGGGAGTCGGTTTGGTTGTTTTGATTTGGGAGTTTTCGCGGAGCGGGTAGTGCTTTCCAAAAACCGCTCCTTCGGCACGTCCATGTGACGCTTCTGCTCCGCCATCCATGGCTACGCACATTTTTGGAAAGCACTACCCGCCCCACTCTTCAGACTTTCAGTACAACCAACCCAACTCACAACTATTAAGATGGGCCGCGACAGGCATTTGCTGCCGAAACAATCAATCAGTCTTTGATACGGTACTCGGCAGAGCGAGCATGGGCAGTCAAACCTTCGCCACGGGCAAGAACCGAAGCCACACGCCCCATACGGTCCGCGCCTTCCGGAGTAAAACCGATTAGCGACGAACGTTTCTGGAAGTCGTAAACACCCAGAGGCGAACTGAAACGCGCAGTACCGCTTGTCGGCAAGACGTGGTTCGGGCCGGCACAATAGTCGCCGAGCGCTTCTGCTGTATAACGGCCCATAAAGATCGCGCCGGCGTGCCGGATGTCTTCCAGCATGGTTTGAGGATCTTCTACTGACAACTCCAAGTGTTCGGGAGCGATGCGGTTAGATACTTCCGCTGCTTCTTTCAGATCAGCCACGTGGATTAGTGCACCTCGGCCTGTCATGGATGTGCGGATAATGTCTTCACGCTCCATGGTGGGCAGAAGCTTGTTGATGCTCGCTTCCACTGCATCGAGGAAATCGGCATCCGGGCTGACCAGAATGCTTTGGGCCTGCTCGTCGTGCTCAGCTTGTGAGAACAAGTCCATGGCGATCCAGTCCGGATCGGTTTTGCCGTCGCAGATAACCAGAATCTCGGACGGACCGGCGATCATGTCGATGCCAACAACACCGAACACTTCCCGCTTGGCGGTCGCCACAAAAATATTACCCGGGCCAACAATCTTATCCACCGCAGGCACCGTTTCCGTGCCGTAAGCCAAAGCACCGACTGCCTGCGCTCCGCCCAGGGCAAACACACGGTCAACTCCGGCAATAGCGGCTGCCGCCAGTACCATATCGTTCACCACCCCATCCGGAGTAGGCACCACCATAATCAACTCACCGACACCCGCCACCTTGGCTGGAATCGCGTTCATCAACACAGACGACGGGTATGCTGCCTTTCCACCCGGCACGTACAAACCAGCGCGATCCAGTGGCGTTACCTTTTGCCCCAGAACCGTTCCGTCTTCATCCTGATACTGCCAGGACTGCTGATTCTGCCGCTCGTGATAATCCCGAACCCGCTCCGCCGCCTTCTCAAGCGCCTCACGCTGATCTTGCGGAATCGCCGCTAGCGCCGCCTGCAAACGATCCTGCCCCATCTCCAGCTCGGCCATAGAGCCAACCTTCAGACGGTCAAACTTCTCCGTAAACTCCAGAACCGCCGCATCGCCACGGGTCTTCACCTCATGCAGGATATGACGCACCGATTCGTTCACCTGATGATCCACACTGTCATCCCACGCCAACAGCTTGGCCAGCGCACTTTCAAAGTCGCCTTGGGTGGTGTTAAGTCTGGTGATCTTATCGGTCATAACTCAAATCCTGCTTTGGATTGAAATTATTAAGTAGAGAGGCTTCCCTACTCAAAAGCCGGAAGCAGCCATTGGGGTGGCCCTTCCAAAAATGTCGTAGGCCATGGATGGCCGGAGAGAAGCGCACATGGATGTGCTCGTAGCGGTTTTTGGAAGGGCCGCCCCAATGGCTGCCCATCCAAAGTAAAAAACTTTACTCCGAAGAACCGCGACGACGCTCCACAGCAGCCGCCATCATCTCGATGATCGGATTAATCTTCCCATGCTGCATCTTCATAGACGCCCGATTCACCACCAACCGCGTACTGATATCGTCAATCAACTCCCGCGCCTCAAGGCCATTCGCCTTCAGCGTATTACCGGTATCCACGATATCCACAATCTCATCGGCCAGATTCAGAATCGGCGCCAACTCCATCGCACCATACAGCTTGATGATATCCGCCTGCCGACCCTGCGCCGCATAATAACGGCGAGCAATATTCACAAACTTCGTCGCCACCCGAATACGCCCGGCCGGAGGCTGCTCGCCCTTTTTACCCGCCGTCATCAAACGACAACGGGAAATATTCAAATCCAGCGGCTCGTACAACCCTTCCCCACCGTGCTCCATCAGCACATCCTTGCCGGTCACGCCAATATCTGCGCCACCATATTGAACATACGTAGGCACATCTGTTGCGCGCAGGATCAGCACGCGCACATTCGGATCCGTGGTGGGGAACACCAGCTTGCGGGACTTTTTCACGTCGTCTACCAGCTCAATGCCGGCTTCCGCCAGCAGCGGCAGGGTCTCTTCGAGAATTCGTCCCTTCGACAAGGCGATGGTGATGGAATCTGTCATGGATCTTTCCGGGTTCCCGTTGGTATTTGATTACGCTGGCAAACGGCGAATACTTCCGCCCAACAGCTGCAACTTCTCTTCAATACATTCGTAACCGCGGTCAATGTGATAGATACGGTCTACGATGGTATCGCCTTCCGCGACCAAGCCGGCAATCACCAAACTGGCCGAAGCACGAAGGTCTGTGGCCATAACCGGCGCGCCAGTCAAATGATCCACACCTTTGATGATGGCTGCGTTACCTTCCAGTGTGATATCAGCACCCATACGGATCAATTCCTGCAGGTGCATGAAACGGTTTTCGAACACCGTTTCCACGATGGTGCCGGTGCCTTCCGCTACGGCATTCATAGCCGCGAACTGGGCCTGCATGTCGGTAGGAAACGCTGGATAAGGCGCGGTACGAATGCTCACGGCCTTCGGGCGCTTGCCCTTCATGTCCAGCTCGATCCAATCCTCACCCGTAGTGATGTGAGCACCCGCTTCTTCCAGCTTCAGCAGCACCGCTTCCAGAATGTCAGCGCGAGTGTCCTTCAGCTTCACCCGGCCGCCAGTGGCCGCAGCAGCAACCAGATAAGTACCGGTTTCAATACGGTCTGGCTGAACGTTGTGGTGACAACCGTGCAAACGCTCAACACCGTTAATTTCAATCGTTGCCGTGCCGTGGCCTTTGATGTCTGCGCCCATGGCGATCAGGCATTCTGCCAAATCCACCACTTCGGGCTCACGGGCCGCGTTTTCCAGAATGGTTTTACCCTCAGCCAGGGTAGCCGCCATCAACAGGTTTTCCGTACCGGTAACCGTGACGGTATCCATAAAGATGTGTGCGCCCTTCAGGCGACCATTGGTTTTGGCGTGGATGTAACCATTTTCAACCTTGATATCCGCACCCATCATCTCGAGGCCGTGAATATGCAGGTTGACCGGCCGCGTACCAATGGCACAACCACCCGGCAAAGACACCTGTGCCTCACCGAAGTGTGCGACCAACGGCCCCAGCACCAAGATCGAGGCGCGCATGGTTTTTACCAGCTCGTAAGGCGCGTGGTAGTGCTCGATGGTGTTGGCGTGTACTTCAACACTCATTTTTTCATCAATCAGCAGCTCGACACCCATTCGGCCCAGCAACTCGATCATGGTGGTGACGTCATTCAGATGCGGCAGATTGCCAACGGTAACCGGTTCAGAAGCCAGCAGCGTTGATGCCAGAATCGGCAGAGCCGCGTTTTTGGCGCCGGAAATCCGAATCTCGCCATCCAGAGGCTTTCGGCCTCGGATCAGAAGTTTATCCACAATAGTAATCCTGTTCTGTTTAGCCGTTGGCCTGACGCGCAGCCCACTCGCTCGGAGTGAAGGCTTTCGGGTGAAGAGCGTGAATGGTGCCGTCCATGATGTGCTGGAACAGTACCTTGTTGATCATCTGCTGTCTTTTAATGGTAGGCAGGCCTTCGAATACGTCACCCACTGCAACGACCATGTAGTGGTTGCCATCGACTTGCACCTGAACCTCACAATCAGGCAGAGCTTCTTTCACAAGTTCGGTAACCTGGGCGGCGTCCATAAAAAATCCTCAGCTTTATTTAAATCAGGAGCGGAATTGTAACCAATTCCCGGGCAGCGGTCAGCTATGCGCGGAAAATCCCGGCAGATGGGCGTCTAAATTACTTAATGCGGCCAGCGACTGTAAACGCTCGCTGGCACCCTCAAAAGAGAGCGCCAACTGTTTGGATTGCGCCATTCGCTGCCAACACATCAACATGGAAAGCACCGCGGAGTGAGCGGTTTGCAACCGGGTAAGGTCAACGGTTAATGAACCCTGAGCACCGCTCACAAGTTTCTCACCCTGTTTGCGGAGCTCAAGAACACTGTTTGCATCGACCTTGCCGACAACGCTCAACACGGAGCCTTCCAGGTTAACAACCGGACGGGAGTTGCTCATGAGGCGTTAACATCTTCTTCCAGGTTCAACGACTTTACCGAGTCGGTCCAGCCATCAATGACAACCTGCACCTGCCCGCGATTTTCTTCCATTTCCTGAGCAAAACGGTCGCGGAAGGCCAAACCGATATTAACGCCCTCAACGATCACGTTTTCCATCAACCAACGACCATCGTCGTTTTTATACATGGAGTAAGTCACAGGGTAACGATTGCCCGAGGCAGTAATCACCACCAACTGCACCGATGCCCGGCCTTCATTCTGCGGCAGAATCTCCGCTTCACGCACTTCAATCCGGAACTCATCGGCCGTCACCAAAGCCTTGGCATAGCTATCAAACAAGCTGCGTTTGAACTTGGCCACAAACTCATCGCGCTGTGCACGAGTGGTCTGGCGGGCATAGCGCCCCATCACCCGGGCGGCTATCCGGCGAAAATCCACGAAATCCGACAGGGCATCATCCATGCTCTGGTAAAAAGCTTCGGGATCTCTTTCAAACAGACCTTTCTCAGAGTTCAGTTTCTGCACCAACATCTGGGTGTTTTCGCTGACGTATTGCTCCAGATCTTCCTCGACACCCGCCGACGCCTGACCGACAACCAGCATCAACAAAGCAAATACAACAAACAGCTTTCGCTTGAACATTAACATTTTAATCTCCTGTCCTGTTCGGCATCAGCGGCCAGAGGCAAAATTGCTGATCAATCGTTCCAGATTCATCGCAGACTGGGTGGAATAAAACGTGTCACCCTCGTTCAAAGATTCCATGTCCCCACCAATTGAAATATCGATGTACTGCTCACCCAAGAGGCCGGACGTGCGAATAACCGCTGCACTGTCTGCCGGAATGGTATCCACATCCGAGCGAATAGCCATGGTTACTTTGGCCTGAAACGTGTTTTTATCCAGATTGATGGATTCAATAGAACCCACCGTCACACCCGCCATCGAAACTTTACCGCGCGGAGTCAGCCCACCCACATCGTTAAAGTTAGCGTAGAGAGTGTAAGTCGACGAGGCCGACTTAGGTGACAGACCGCTCACCTGCAGCGCCAAAAACAGCAGCGCTGCCAATCCGGCGATCATGAAAAAACCTACCACTATTTCCGTTGTTCTTTGCACCATAACAGGGCCCTGAAATCCTTATTAGAAATCGCCAAACATAACAGCGGTCAGCACGAAATCGAGGCCGAGCACCGCCAGTGATGAATACACAACTGTTTTGGTCGTCGCAGAACTGATACCTGCTGACGTAGGCACACAGTCGTACCCTTGATAAACGGCAATCCAGGCGCAGACAAACCCGAACACCACACTCTTAATGACACCGTTGAGCACGTCGTCCAGAAAATCGACCGATGACTGCATGTTGCCCCAGAAAGAACCCTCGAACACACCCAGCCAGTCAACACCCACCAGCATGCCACCCCAGATGCCGACTACCGAGAAGATCATCGCCAATATCGGCATCGCAATAAACCCGGCCCACAGGCGGGGCGCTACCACGCGCCGCAGGGGATCAACGCCCATCATTTCCATACTGGAAAGTTGCTCGGTCGCCTTCATCAAACCGATTTCTGCGGTCAGTGCAGAGCCTGCCCGACCGGCGAACAACAGCGCGGTGACCACGGGGCCTAACTCTCGCACCAAGGTTAGCGCAATCATCTGACCGATTGCGGCCTCTGAGCCATAATCACTGAGGATAGTGTAGCCCTGAAGCGCCAACACCATGCCAATAAACAGGCCCGACACCACAACAATCGCCAGCGACAAAACACCCACTGAGTAAAGCTGTTTAATGAGAAGCGGAAAGCCCGTCGCCGGCTTTGGCACACCAACGAGAACACCCACCAAAAACTGGGTGGCGCGCCCCAACGAGCCCACGACTTCCATGCTTCTTCGACCGAAGCCCGCTACATAATCCATCATAGCGATACTCCTTTAATGCCAAAGTCATCAACAGGTTTGCTAGCCGGGTAATGAAAAGGCACCGGGCCGTCTGGCTTGCCGCTTAGAAACTGCTGGACAAGCTCCGAGGGATGGTTACGCAATTCTTCCGGTGTACCCGTGCCAATCACCTTGCCATCGGCAATGATGCAAGCGTAATGGCAGATGCTTAGGGATTCCGGCACATCATGAGACACCAGCACGCTGGTTAACCCCATCGAACTGTTGAGATCTCTGATCAACTTAACCAGTACACCCATCGCGATAGGGTCTTGTCCGGCAAAGGGTTCGTCGTACATGATCAGCTCAGGGTCCAGCGCGATGCTTCGGGCCAGTGCAACTCGGCGAGTCATACCGCCAGAGAGTTCGGAGGGCATCAGATCCCGGGCGCCGCGCAGCCCCACCGCTTCCAGCTTCATCAACACGATGTCGCGGATCATGTCTTCCGGCAGGGAGGTGTGGACGCGCAGCGGGAACGCCACGTTCTCGAACACGCTGATGTCCGTGAACAGTGCGCCACTCTGGAACAGCATGCCCATCTTTTCCCGCAGACGATAAAGCGCCTTCCGTTTAAGCTTCGGAACGTCATGGCCTGCCATGATGACCTGACCGGAATCCGGCTTCAGCTGTCCGCCGATCACCCGCAGCAGCGTCGTCTTGCCGGTGCCACTTGGCCCCATAATAGCGGTGATCTTACCCACTGGAATGTCCAGGGTAATGCCGTCAAAAATGCGCCGACCGGAGCGGGAAAACACCACATCCTTTAGCGTTATGTATGCAGATGACTCCATAATTCATCCTTTTCGAGGAGCGCCTACATTAAGATAAGCGTCGCCGGACCTCAATCTCAGGTTATTAAAATGTACTGATGGCAACGTTCAGATCCCCTGAACATTGGCAGCCCTACCGGGTATCAGTGATATACTTTCCGCCATAGTCGTCCGTCCCGATAACCGGGCCGGGTTCACAGACCGACCGAGTAAAGCCAGCCGAGATGACAGATTCAAACACTTCAAGTTCCCGGGATTACCGCAGCTCCGCCGTTCGGGCCATCCAGATTGAACGGGATGCAATCGAAGCACTTGAACACCGTATCAACGGCGACTTCACACGTGCCTGTGACATCATCATGGCGTGCAAAGGCCGTGTCGTGGTGACCGGGATGGGTAAATCCGGCCACATCGGAAACAAGATTGCCGCCACTCTGGCCAGCACCGGGACACCCTCTTTTTTCGTGCATCCGGGGGAAGCCAGTCACGGTGATCTCGGCATGATCACCCCGCAAGACGTGGTTATCGCCATCTCTAACAGCGGCAGTACCAGCGAAGTTGTCACCATTCTACCTTTAATTCGAAGAATGGGCGCGCCCCTGATCAGCATGACGGGCAATCCGGAATCGTTACTGGCGAAAGAAGCGGCAGCCAATCTGGATGTGAGCGTTGCCAGTGAAGCCTGCCCGCTCGGGCTTGCCCCCACATCCAGCACAACCGCCACCTTGGTTATGGGCGACGCCTTAGCCGTTGCGTTACTGGAAGCTCGCGGGTTCAGCGCGGAAGATTTCGCCTTTTCCCATCCCGGCGGTCGCCTTGGCCGACGCCTTTTGCTGCGCGTTTCCGACATCATGCACTCGGGCGATAAGGTGCCCAAGGTACTTGAAACCACCACCCTCAGCGGCGCACTGCTCGAAATAACCCGCAAAGGTCTGGGCATGACCACCGTAGTAAACGACTCTGGCGAATTAACCGGCATCTTTACCGACGGCGACCTGCGCCGAACGCTGGACAAGTCCGTGGACGTACACACGACCAATATCGATCAGGTGATGACACGCAACGGCAAAACCATTCAGGCTGACCAACTGGCGGCCGATGCGCTCAACATTATGGAAGAGCTGAAAATCAACGCCCTGCCGGTGACGGATAGCGAAGGCAACCTGGTGGGAGCCATCAACATGCACGACTTGTTGCGGGCGGGGGTGATCTGATGCCAGATTTCACTCCACCCCTCAGCCAACACTGGAACGACGAACTCCTGACCAAAGCCTCTGCCATCAAGCTTGTTGCTTTTGATGTGGACGGCATTATGAGCGATGGAAAACTTTACTTCAGCGCCAGTGGCGATGAACTGAAAACTTTCAACATCCTCGATGGCCTGGGGCTGAAGCAACTGATGAACGCCGGTATCACTGTGGCCGTGATCACCGGTAGGCGCTCTCCCCTAACCGAAAAGCGCATGAACGATTTGGGCATCACTCACCTCATGCAAGGACGGGAAGATAAAAAAGTCGCCCTGCAAGAGCTGGTAGCCAACATGGATATCACGCCTGAGCAAATCGCTTACATGGGTGATGATCTGCCCGACCTTCCTGCACTACAATTTGCCGGCCTTGGCATCACCGTGCCGAACGGATACTGGCTGGTCAGACACCATGCCGATTACTGCACCACAGTAGCCGGTGGCTGCGGCGCGGTGAGAGAAGCCTGCGACCTGATTCTCTGGTCACAAGACCGGCTTACGACAATTCTCGAGCCTTATGTGAGCACCGAATCGTGATCGCGAGACTGTTCAGCCCCGGAAAAGGCAAAGCTTGGGCCCGGACACTGGCTCTGGGCGGCACAATTGCGGCCACCTTATTTCTCATGTGGCAAAGCGACGAACCGCCGGGCAGTCAAGAGAAAGCCAAGGAACTGCGCGGCCCGGCCGAACCGGACGGGTTTATCATTCAAGCGGATTACCGAACCTGGGACGCTCAGGGCAACCCGAAAATCCGCATGACCAGCCCGCGCATCGAACAGTTCGAAAGCAACAACCTCGCTGCCATGGAGCAGCCCCGCGCCACCCTGCACGGAGAAGGCGATCCGGTACCGTGGAATATCGAAGCGGATCAAGGTAGCCTTTTGCAAAATGACGGCTTGGTGAATCTGAACGGCAACGTGGTGATCCAACGCCAGTTTCAAGGCTCTGACACCACCTTCAAAACCGACGAGCTAACCCTGAATAATACCGAGGGTACCGTGTACACCGACCAACCGGTGACCATCACCGAACCACACGGCACCACCAAAGCGACAGGCATGAAAGCCTGGCTGGACGACCGAATTCTGGAACTCAATTCCCAAGTGGAAGGGCATTATGATCCCATCAGGTAACCGACTTCTTTTTCCGCTGATCATGGCAGCCACCTTTTTGGCCGCCCCGGCAGCCGCCTTCACGCTGGACTCCGACGAGCCCATCAAAGTCAGCGCCAACTCAGCGCGACTGGATGACAGCGCTGGCACAGCCATCTACACCGGTGCCGTAGAACTGGTGCAAGGCAACGTAAAGCTAGACGCGGAACGGGTTGTCCTGTATCGCAGCCCACAAGGCCTGAGCCGGATTGAAGCGAGCGGCTCCCCCGCCGTATACAGCCAGCCTTCCCAAGACCAAACGGCGGTCATTAATGCCGAAGCACTGAATATCACCTGGTCTGCCAAAGACAGCCAACTGACCTTTGAACGTGAAGCCTTAATCGAACAAGGTGGCAGCACGTTCCGCGGTGACATCATTCACTACGACACCGTGAATCGAGTGGTTACGGCAGAAGGCGGCAGCTCTGAGGGCACAAACTCTGGCCGCGTAGAAATGGTGATTCAGCCCCGCAGCTCAGGTCAATAACAGGAAGGTTCTGATGGCAGTTCTCAGGGCCAGCAATCTGGCCAAAAGCTACAAGCAGAAAAAAGTGGTTCTGGACGTGTCTCTGGAGATTCGTTCAGGCGAAATCGTTGGTTTGCTGGGCCCCAACGGAGCCGGTAAAACCACCTGTTTTTACATGATTGTCGGGCTGGTTCCGGCTGACCACGGCCGCATCACCATCGACAACAATGATATTACTCCCCTGCCCATGCACGGACGGGCCAGAAAAGGCATCGGCTACTTGCCACAAGAGGCGTCTGTTTTTCGCAAGCTGACCGTGCGCGACAACATCATGGCCATCCTGGAAACCCGCAAATCGCTTTCTAAAGCAGATCGCGAAGCCAAACTGGAAGAACTCCTCGAAGAGTTTCACATCACCCACATTCGCGACAGCGTGGGCATGGCACTTTCGGGCGGTGAGCGCCGTCGGGTAGAGATTGCCCGCGCTTTGGCGATGGAACCTGCGTTCATCCTTCTGGACGAACCCTTTGCGGGTGTAGACCCCATTTCGGTCAGCGACATTAAACACATCATCCGGCACCTGCGCGACAAAGGCATCGGGGTTCTCATCACCGACCACAACGTTCGCGAAACCCTGGATATTTGCGAAAACGCCTACATTGTCTCGGGTGGCCACATCATTGCATCGGGCAATGCAGATGCCATTCTTGCCAACCAGCAAGTGAAAGAAGTTTATCTGGGAGACGAGTTCCGACTATAGACAATCGTAGACCTGAGAACCGGGCTGATTGTTTTGCTGAACGCGAGCAAGTAAACTCGGCAGGGTACTTGCTTATATTGTTGACCACGCACTGTAAGTCACCAGCGCACAACAATTTTTTATATTTGCAAGCAATGCTTTTGATCAGGATACAAGCACGTTATGGATATTGAGCCATGGTTATGAAAGCTTCATTACAGCTTAA
Source organism: Marinobacter litoralis (assembly GCF_003336705.1). Lineage (GTDB taxonomy): Bacteria > Pseudomonadota > Gammaproteobacteria > Pseudomonadales > Oleiphilaceae > Marinobacter > Marinobacter litoralis. Next base: position 234,647 of record NZ_QMDL01000002.1, read on the forward strand.
AATGGGCCAAAGCCTAACCATGACACCCCAGCTGCAACAAGCCATTCGGCTGCTGCAGCTCTCCACGTTGGACCTGCAGCAGGAAATCCAGCAAGCACTCGATTCCAACCCGATGCTGGAAACCTCCGAGGACGACGATCAGGCGGACTCAAACGACCAGCAAGAGAACAGCCACGACCAGCACGAGACAGCTTCGGCTCAGGAAGAGCAAAACACCGACTCGCAAAGTTCGGATTGGGACGAATCGGAAGCCGCCCCCGACTGGTCGGCGGAAGACCAAACGCCGGATACCATTCCTGACGATCTGCCTGTCGATACCGCCTGGGATGACATCTACCAATCGGCCCCGGCCCCGGCCAGCCGGGGTGAAGACGAACACGACTCCGATTTCGAAACCCGAAATTCCCCGAGTGAAACGCTACACGACCATCTTGAGTGGCAGCTGAACCTGACACCGCTCAGCGAACGGGATCAGGCGATTGCACACGCCCTGCTCGATGCCGTCGATGACCGAGGGTACTTAACGTCTTCCATCGAAGAGATTCACTCCGGTTTATTCGAAGGTTCGGAAGACGATCCGCTGGAACTCGACGAAGTTCAGGCGGTTCTGCGCAGGCTTCAGCATTTTGATCCGCCCGGGGTATTTGCCCAGGATCTGCAAGACTGCCTGATGATCCAACTGAACCAGCTGCCGCCAGACACCCTTTGGCTACGCCAAGCGAAGCTCGTCGTTACCCAGTTCCTGCACTTGCTGGGCAATCGTGACTACGCTCAGCTGCTTCGTCGTAGCCGCCTGAAAGAAGACCAGCTGAAAGAAGTGCTGGGGCTCATCACCAGCCTGAATCCGACACCCGGCGACAGTATCGATCGCACAGAACCGGACTATGTCATTCCGGATGTTATCGTGCGCAAACACCAAGGCCGCTGGCGAGTTGAACTTAATCCGGAAATTGCCCCGCGCATTCGCGTGAACGCGAGCTATGCTTCACTTATACGCCGGGCAGACAGCAGCGCAGACAACACCTACATGCGCGACCAGCTGCAAGAAGCCAAGTGGTTTATCAAAAGCCTGCAGAGCCGGAACGAGACCTTGCTTAAAGTGGCCACCCGTATTGTTGAATACCAGCAAGGCTTTCTGGATCATGGCGACGAAGCCATGAAGCCACTGATTCTGTCGGACATCGCCCAGGCGGTAGATATGCACGAGTCGACCATATCGCGGGTCACCACTCAAAAGTACATGCATACACCGCGGGGTATTTTTGAACTTAAATACTTTTTCTCCAGCCACGTGGGCACTGCCGAGGGTGGAGAATGTTCCTCAACGGCGATTCGTGCGATGATCAAAAAACTGATTGCGGACGAAACACCAAAAAAGCCATTGAGTGATAGCAAAATAGCAGCCATGCTAGGAGAACAGGGGATCAATGTTGCCCGACGTACGGTAGCCAAGTACAGAGAGGCGATGCACATCCCTCCCTCGAACGAGCGTAAGCGTTTGGTTTAAGGATTCGTCAGTACAAGAGGTGCTGACACTCAGTCCGGCAAAAGCCGGCTATATGACAACAGGAGAAGCCTATGCAACTCAATATTTCAGGCCATCATGTAGAACTGACTCCCGCACTAAAGGATTACGTAAGCACCAAGTTTGATAAGCTTCAGCGACACTTCGACCACATCAGTAATTGTCAGGTGACGTTGCAAGTTGAGAAAGTTCGCCAAATGGCCGAAGCTACCCTCCACGTGATTGGTGGCGAAATTCACGCAAAGGCTGAGAACGAGGATATGTACGCCGCCATCGACGGTCTGGTCGACAAACTCGACCGACAAATCCTCAAACATAAAGAAAAGACAGTTGCCCGGATGCAAGGTAACGGTTAACGCGCCTCTTAGCGTGAAACCGAACCGGGCGTTTCAATAAAACGTGCTGCGGCAGGAGTATGATCCGGCCGCAGCCTTTTTTTTACGGAAATGAAGTCGATCTATGAGCGATTCATCCCTGACCATCGACAACATTCTGGCTCCAGAACTGACTCTGTGCCGTGTTGCAGCGTCAAGCAAAAAGCGAGTACTGGAGTTTATCGCTGAATACATTCACCAACAGGATGAAAGTCTCAACGATACAGATATTTTCAACAACCTGGTGTCGCGCGAGCGCCTGGGCAGTACCGGCATCGGCGATGGGATCGCAATCCCCCATTGCCGTCTGGACGGGCTGGACAGAGTCATTGGGGTATTGATGACACTGGCCGAACCGGTCGATTTCGATTCCATCGACAACCAGCCGGTGGATATTGTTTTCGCCCTGATTGTGCCGAAAGAGGCAACCAGCGAACACCTGGAGCTACTCAGCCAGCTCGCTGAAAAGTTTAATGAAAGCTCTTTTTGCGAAAAACTGCGCCAGTGCCAGGATACCGACAGCCTGCACAAGACCATGATTTCTAATCAGAATTGATACGGGTTCAGCAAACGCGCGCAGCATGAGAGGAAAACTGTTATGAAGCTGATCATCGTCAGCGGCCGCTCAGGCTCAGGTAAAAGTACCGCCTTGCATGTACTGGAAGACTTGGGGTTCTACTGCATCGACAACCTCCCCATTGGGCTTCTCTTCCCCCTGACCCAAGAAGCTGCTCCCCAGGAGGCGACCACTCGCCTGCGGAAAATGGCGGTCAGCATTGACGCGCGCAACCTGTCGGGTGAGCTGGCGAATTTCGAGGCGATTTACAGCCAACTCAAGAGCACTGGCATCGATGTTGAGATCATCTTTCTGGATGCCGATGAGCAAACCCTGCTTCAACGTTTCCACGCGACTCGTCGCAAACACCCGCTCAGCGATGACAAAACCTCTCTTCCTGAAGCAGTGTCTTACGAGAAAACCCTACTCGAGCCTCTGTCCCGGTTGGCCGACCTGTATATAAATACCACAGGGTTGTCCATGTACGAGCTGCGTGACATGGTCAAGCAACGGGTCGCCGGCCGCAAAGATCAGGAATTAGCGTTGCTGGTTCAGTCGTTTGGCTTCAAGCATGGTGTCCCAGTGGACTCCGATTACGTATTCGATGTACGGTGCCTCCCCAACCCCTACTGGGACACCAACCTGCGAAAGTACACGGGCATCGACCAACCGGTCATCGACTTCCTCGAGCGCGAACCGTTAAGCCAGAAAATGGTGAGCGACATCGTCGGATTTCTGGACTCCTGGCTGCCTTCGTTTGCAGACAGCAACCGAAGCTACATGACCATCTCCATCGGTTGCACCGGCGGCCAACATCGATCGGTGTACGTTTCCGAACAACTGACCAAACACTTCGCGAAAAAGTACCGTAACGTACAGGTTCGTCACTCCGAGCTGCCTCACCTGCAGGCACGAGGGGAAATCTGATTCGCCATGATCAGCCGCACCGTTACAATTATCAACAAACTCGGGTTGCACGCCCGGGCTACCGCGAAACTGGTCGCTACCGCCTCCGAGTACGAATCCGAGGTCTGGATCAGCCGCAACGACCGCAAGGTAAATGCCAAAAACATCATGCAAGTCATGATGCTTGCGGCCAGCCAAGGCACAACCGTTGAACTCATTGCAGACGGGCCGGACGCACAAGAAGCCATCGACGCACTCACCGATCTGATTGCAGATTATTTCGGCGAAGGCGGCTGATTCTTCGTAATTCACCTACAACTCCCCCTCACCGACGCTCGCTAACTCCGCTATAATACGGAGGTTTTCTGACCGTAGGTGGATCCATGTCTGATATTCTGGAACAAAGTCAGGCCCACCAGAGACTCCGCTCCCTGAGTGAGGCTCTGGATAGTGGCGCGCTGAAGCAGGTTGCCCGCATCCTGAATGGCGGCCTCAGTCCCAGCGATATCGCCCACCTGCTTGAATCCTCTCCGCCGCGCCAGCGGGCTTTGCTGTGGAACCTGGTTGATAAGCAACTGGAAGGCGAAGTTCTCCAGCACCTCGGTGACGATATCCGAGGCTACTTCCTGAGTAAATTCAACGCTCAGGAACTGGCTGACATCATTGAAGACTTCGAATCGGACGACCTTGCCGATTTGCTTCAACAGCTACCGGACACGGTGATTCTGGAAGTCCTGGAAACCATGGACGAACAGGATCGGCAACGGGTCGAAGAAGTCCTGTCCTATCCCGAAGACACCGCCGGCGGCTTGATGAACACGGACACCATTACGGTGCGCCCGGACATCAGTATCGACGTGGTACTGCGCTATTTACGCCGCCACCGTAGCCTGCCCCCGATGACGGATAGCCTGATCGTGGTTAACCGGCGGGACGAGTTTATCGGCACCCTTGCCATCACCCGGATGCTGGTATCGAACCCTGCGTCTACGGTCCGGGAAGTCATGGACACAGATATTGAGCCGATTCCGGTCAGCTTATCCGACACCAAAGTGGCCACTCTGTTCGAACGGTATGACCTGATTTCAGCTCCGGTCGTTAACGAACAAAACAAGCTGCTGGGCCGCATCACCATCGATGACGTGGTCGACGTTATCCGTGAAGATGCCGACCACTCTCTGATGAGTCTGGCCGGTCTGGATGAAGATGAAGATACCTTCGCCCCGGTGATGAAAACCACCCGCCGCCGTGCGGTCTGGCTGGGCATCAATCTGTTGACCGCATTCACCGCCTCGGCAGTGATCGGGCTCTTTGAAGAAACCATTGCCAAGGTGGTTGCCCTGGCCGTTCTTATGCCCATTGTCGCCAGTATGGGCGGCATTGCAGGCAGTCAAACGCTAACGCTGGTGATTCGCGGCATGGCTGTAGGGCAAATCAGCAGCGTTAACGTTGCGTGGTTGCTGAATCGGGAGCTGCTCTCCGGTATCCTTAACGGACTTTTGTGGGCGGGCGTCGTCGCCACTGCGGCCATTCTGTGGTTCGGCGACTGGATGATCGGCGGTGTGATAGCGGCCGCCATAGTGATTAATCTGGTGGCGGCCACGGTGACTGGCACCTTACTGCCCCTATTTCTGAAGTCCCGTAACATTGACCCCGCCCTTGCCGGCGGTGTTATTCTGACAACGGTGACCGATGTTGTTGGCTTCATGGCCTTTCTGGGATTGGCCACCCTCTTTTACGCCTGACAGAACCGATAAACAACATGACTGATCATACTGACGACCAACTTCCAGAATATCTGGGGCCCAGTAAATCGCAATTGAAGCGAGAAATGCACGAACTGCAGGATCTCGGCAAGCGCATGCTGGAGCTGAATGACGACCAGCTGGCCACGCTTCCGATCAGCGACAGACTGCAACGGGCGATTCTGGAATCACGCCGCATCACTCAGCGTGAAGCCCGCCGCCGGCATCTGCAATACATTGGCAAGATCATTCGACAAGAAGACGATCCCGAGACCATCAGCAAAACCATTGATGCGTTCTATGCGGGCAGCGAAGAGCATACGCGTCGCCATCACCTGGCTGAGCGCTGGCGCGACAAGATGATTTCGGAAGGGGATTCGGTGGTTGGCGAGTTTATCGACTACTGCCCGACCGCCGAGGTTCAGCACCTGCGCAATCTGGTGCGGAACGCTCGCAAAGAAGTCGAAAAGCAAGCCAATACCGGCCAGTCTCGCAAGCTATTCCGCGCGCTTCGGGAATGGATTGACGAAGCCGAGCAGCGCTAACGCTGCCGGCCCTTTATAAGCGCCGGTGTTCCCACACCGGCATGCGCGTCCGCACTTGTTTCAAGTGTTCCAGACTAACATCTGCCAGCGCCACACCCGGCCCTTCTTCGATTTCGACAACCTCCTTGCCCCACGGATCGCAAACCAGACTGTGGCCATAGGTGCGTCTACGCTCACTATTCTGACCACCCTGCCCCGGTGCCACCACCCATATCTGATTCTCAATGGCGCGGGCGCGAATCAAAGCATGCCAATGGGCATCTCCGGTTTGCCAGGTAAATGCACTGGGCAAACACACCCAATCGACACCCTGCTCCCGAAGGGCACGAAACAACTCCGGAAACCGCAGGTCGTAGCAGATTGCCAGCCCTAATCGCCCCGCAGGCGTATCAATAGTGACAACCTGATCACCGGGTTCGAAGGCATCGGATTCCCGGTATTGGCCGTGGGCGTCTTCGACCATGGCATCGAACAGATGAATTTTGTCGTAACGCGCAACTTCACGGCCCTGGTCGTCGTAAACCAGACAACTCGCCCTCACCCGGTCCGCAATGGCCGAGCCGTCCGGCCGATTGGCCAAAGGCATGGAGCCCCCGACAATCCAAAGCCCGAGCGATCTGGCTTGTTCCGCAAGAAAACGCCTCACCACGGGGCTGTCGCCCACTTCTTGCTCACCACAGGCCCGCATTTGGCTGGTGGCCAATACCGCAAAGTTCTCTGGCAACACCGCCACCTTGGCGCCGCGCTCGGCAGCTTCTTTCAGCAAGCGGGCAGCTTCTGCCAGATTGACGGCACGATCATGACCACTGACCATTTGAATTGCAGCAACCTTCGTCATAACCAGTCTCCCGAATTACTCGCCTGTATCAAACACACCTTTCAACTCAACTTTTGGATCGCTCCAGCTACCTGTCACAGTATAGGTGGCACTGGTCAGTTTACTGAGAGGGTCTCCCAGTATCTTATCCAACACAAACAAAGCCCCCCCAATGGGCGCACTGGCCCCCATCAAAAGTGCCGCCAAGGGCAGGTTTTGGGTGATCGGCAATACCATCACCAAACGCATATCCAGATCTTCAGTCGCCATATTGGTGTTGCCGCTGATCTTAAAAGCGCCCGACGGGCCTACCAACTGCAGTTCGGGGTCCAGACTGAGCAATCCACTGGTGATAACCGCTTTGCCCGAGATGGCATCAAAGGCAACCCCTGCTTCATACAGATCCGAGAAATCCAGACTCAAGCGCCGCCATAAGGTATCGGTATTCAGCAGGTTAAATATCCGGAACAGTTGCGCCGAGTTGTTTTGCTCGAGAATTACACCGTCATCTAACCGCACACTGACGTTACCACTGAGCTTGCCAAGCTCCAAATGCGCAGGGCTGCCGGGCCAGTCCAGGTCCAGTTCTATGCTCGTCTCATCGTTGTTCAACGGAATGGAGCCACCGGTAATAGGCTCCAGATCCTTGAGTGCTCCACCTGCAACCTGCCCCTTAAACAGGGTCACCTCCCGACCGTCCAGAATGCGCCAAATCATATCCCCAGTCAGCGTTAACGAGCCGACTTGCCCCTCAATCTCGGTGACATTCAACTGGTGATCCTCCGGGCGAAGCTTAAACGCCCAGCGCCCGGCCGGTTTATCACCAACGGTCAACGCAGCTATTCGGCCGTCTATGTTCGGCCAGCTGCCAATATCCAGTTCCCGAAACGCTTCCAGTTGTTGTTCAAGCGTTAAAAGTTCTGGCTCATCTAATTCTTCATCGTCGCTCTGCCGAGTCAGCGTCAGGCTCTGAAGATCCACTTCAACCGTGCCGTCATTGTCTGGAATAACCACGCGCCCCACCGCCCGTTCGGACTCGGTATTCACCACCCAGCGGTCGCCTAAATCCAGTGCGCTGACCTGGATATCGGAAAGGCGATTGTCGCCAAGGTACAAGTGGTCGAAGGTCAGATCGACGGCGCCTTCTCTCAGATTCATGTCGAACGCCAGTCTGTTCACCCACTCACCGGACACTTGCACGCCTTCATCCACAAAGGGATTAACCTGCACATCGAGTTGCGCGGTGTCCAAAGCCTCTTTGCCATGGGGTTCCGGCCAGTCAACGGCCAATCCGAACAGATCGGACGATACCGAAATCGGGGACACACCCTCTTCCCCAATGGTGAGTCCTGCGCTGTATTCCATCGATCCACTCAACCCCAATGAGCTGCCGCCCGCCAGATCAAACTGTTTCAAAAAATCCGGCAACCTGACACGGCCAGTCTGTTGGATGTGCAAAGCACTGCCCTGCCCACTGTGGCCAAACCAAAGGTTGACCGGTTGCTGTAAGAACTCAGCTTTGACCGGGCCGCCGGAGAAACCAGCTTCGGTGTGGTACGTCAGGTTCGTGGTGATATTGCGCCACGCCAACCCGGTTTGAGGCAAAGCAAACCCGGCACCATCGGTTTGCACGTTCGCTTCAACAACCGGTGGCGCGTCGCTCAAGGGTAAATCAATGTTCAGGCCCAACTGGAACTGCCCGCGAATGTCCGCATCTGCCAGCGCTTCCCCACCCATCTCACCAAGCGGACTTTTGTCCAGCCACCATGACACGGCATCTCCAGTGACAGGCGCCGAGGTTGCTATACGAATTCGAGCAGGGTCACCCATCTGGCCGGGCACCACCCGCACCTTTGCCTGGTCAACCGCTAAACCACCGGTAATTCCCTTTTCGAGGGTTACCAAGGTATCGCCATTCTGAACCTCGACCCTGCCAGCCGCGTCGGTAACTACCGGCCATTGATCATCGTAGCGAACCCTGCCATTTTCGAATTCATACCACATAGACGACACGAAGGATCCCTCCGGGGCGTCGGCGCTAATGCGGCCATGGCCATAATATTCACCGGCAAGAACATCGGCCTCTTCAATTCGGGTAGACAACCACTGGTAAAGCCCTTCATCCACCACATAGGCAGGCACAAAGGCCGCCAGCATGTCAGCGGTGCCGTTTTTGACACCCACTCGCAAACCAAGGTTGTCTTCACCCTGTCCGTCGAGTTTCAGGTCGAACGCGCCGGTGATCACCGTGTCCTGCTGATACCCGAACTCAAGATCATCGGCGAAGACCCGAACTACAGAGCCATCCGTTAACCAGGACACCCGCCCTGTCAGTGAGTCAAAAGCCCATTCGTCAACGAATAAGGAAGGAAAACCCAGAGTAACCGGATCCGTGGCATCTAATTCGACAAAACCGCCTTGCGCGGACAACTCGAAATACCCGGCAAGCCCCGTTGCCCCCGGCGCACCTTGCCAGGCCTGCGCGCTGACTTCTCTCAGCTGCCCAGACAAGCTGAAATCTCCGGCCTGCTCAGGCAGTTGCAACAGCATGTCATCCACATAACCTTGAGGTCGGTAATGCTCCAGCGCCTGATTGGCCACTTCCGGTAACAGCTGCAGATTCAATATCAGCCTTCGGAGTGGGTCGAGCGGCAAGGCATCGGCCACGAGGGCCGTGCCATAGTCTTCGGGCTGAATTCTGAAACTGAACGGTTGCACCACATCTCCGGCCCACTGCCACTGCAGTTGCTGAAACATGAGTGCCTCGCTCCGCTTCCAGCCGAACCGTGCGTATATGTGTTCCAGTGGTGCCAGCGACTGACTGTTTACACCCAACTGCAAATACGGTGTTTCTACTTGCCCCTGAATCTGTTCCAGTTCGCCTTCTTCAAAGGTCAGCCAGGCCTTGCCGCCGACATCGAAGCCTTCCACGCGAATACCTTTCCAGCTCAGGTCATCCACCAGCCCGTCAAACAAACGGCCGGAATCGACATCGAGATAAAGCTGCCCGGTAAAATCACCGCGAAAAAAGTGCTGCCCGACCAACGCAAAGCTTGCCAACTGCGTCGCGGTCCCACTTTGCATCGCGCGGCCCGCCGCCTGAAACAGACCGCGGCGGTACAGCAAATCTAGCTGGGGAATATCAATGTGGCGCAAATGGTCTTTGCCATCATCCACGGTCAGGCTGACCCGGGTAATTCTGACTTCCGGGTCTGACAGCCAAGTACCCGCATAATCCAGCCACTTTTGCAGACTGCGCCCCTCTTTCATCGGGTTTTGCAGTAACTCTTCAACGGGATTCGCATCACCGGGAACGGCCGATCGTGTCAGCGTAAGTACAAGCTCGTCTGCTTCGAAGTCTTCGAAAACAATGCGAAAGCGCATCAACGACGATAGAAAATCCAGTTTGGCGTTCAGATACTCAAGATCCGCCACCACTTTCCCGGTTTCCGGATGGCGAACGATGATTTCATTGGCAGTGACAGAGGGGTTAAGCCACTGCCAGGAAGATGACAGGCGGCCAATGCTGATGTCCAGGCCAGTTTCTTCCGAGAGGATGCGAGCGGTTCGGTCCGAGAATTGATCAATATTCGAGGTAAGTTGCCGGCCAATGCCCGCGTATAAGGCGAGTAACACCAGAAAAACCAGCAACGCCCACCACACACACGAGGCAATGCCGGCCAAAACTCGGCCTATCAGTCCTCCGGGTGGTGGGTCTGCCTGAACACTGCCTTCGTCGCGGATCGACATCGTTATCGGTCAGCCCCTTGAAATACTCAGCCGCTCAGGTATCAGAGCAGTACTACATCATACTGTTCCTGGCTGTAAAAAGGCTCAACCTGGAATCGAATGGTCTTTTTGATGAAGGTCTCCAGGTCCGCCACGTTGTCCGATTCTTCATCGAGCAGCCGATCAACCACGTTTTGGGATGCCATCACCAGATAACTCTCTGCCTCGTATACCCGGTTCACCCGAAGAATTTCCCGGAAAATTTCGTAGCAGACGGTTTCAGCGGTTTTCAGAAAACCACGGCCATCGCAGATCGGGCACGGCTCGCACAACACCTGCCCTAAGCTCTCGGTGGTGCGCTTTCGTGTCATTTCCACCAAGCCCAGCTCTGAAACCCCGGTGATCTTGGTTTTTGCATGATCGCGCTCAAGCATTTTCTCGAGCATGCGATGCACCTGCCTTTGGTGCTCTGTGTCATCCATGTCGATGAAATCGATGATGATAATGCCACCGAGGTTGCGGAGCCTCAGCTGGCGACTGATCGACCGAGCCGCTTCCAGGTTGGTCTTGAAAATGGTTTCTTCAAGATTACGATGCCCGACAAAAGCCCCGGTGTTGATGTCGATCGTGGTCATCGCTTCGGTTTGATCGATGATCACGTAGCCACCGGATTTAAGCTGTACCTTGCGGCTCAAGGCTTTCTGAATTTCGTCTTCTACGGAGTACAGGTCAAAGATGGGCCGTTCGCCGGGGTAATACTCTACTTTGTTCGCAAACTCGGTGACGAACTCATGTACGAACTCCATCACCCGTTGATAACTCTCCCGGCTGTCGATGCGCACCTTCTCGGTTTGTGGGCGGATCAAATCGCGAATGGTGCGGATAAACAGCGGCAGGTCCTGATACACCGCAGACGGTGCCGGCGCTTTGTTGATGCGTTCGTGCACCGACTGACTCAGCCGGTGCAAATACACCATATCGGCGATGAGTTCTTCCGCCAGCGCACCTTCGGCTGCGGTGCGGATGATGTAGCCGCCATCCACTTCCTGATGCTCTGCAGCGGCTTCTTCAACAATGGATTTCAGACGGGCCCGTTCGGTGTCGTCTTCGATGCGCTGGGAAATGCCAATATGTTTCACGCCCGGCATGAATACTAAATACCGGGACGGCACAGACAGTTGCGTGGTCAGGCGCGCGCCTTTGGTGCCAATTGGGTCTTTCGTTACCTGGACCACTAATGACTGACCTTCCCGCAGTAGCGTGCGGATATCCGGGACCACTCGCGGGCCGTCGGCTTCGTCCTCCGCTGGTGGTTGGCTGGCCACGACATCCGAGGCATGAATAAATGCCGCTCGCTCAAGCCCGATATCAACAAATGCAGCTTCCATACCCGGCAACACCCGAACCACTTTGCCTTTGTAGATATTGCCGACGATGCCTTTGCGGCTGGTCCGCTCGATGTAGGCTTCCTGTAACATGCCGTTTTCGACCAGCGCCACCCGGGTTTCCACAGGCGTTACGTTGATCAGGATTTCTTCACTCATCGTTGACTCTCCTTAGTGCTCGGCCAGAACTGGATCACTGGGTGGCCTGCTTGAGCGAGCAATGCTGCAGTTTCCTGAAGAGGAAGACCCACCACCGCACTGTAACTGCCCCTGATCGAACTGACAAAAATGCCGCCCAGCCCCTGTATGCCGTAGCTTCCTGCCTTATCCATGGGTTCGCCGCTTGCAACATAGGCACTGATCTCAGCGGCTTCCAATTCACGAAAGGTCACATCGGTGACCACAACCCGCGACCAGCACTCCGTACCCTTGGCCAAGGCCACTGCCGTTAACACCTGATGAGAGCTTCCTGACAGTGCCTGAAGCATGCTCACGGCTTGCTCGGAGGATTCGGGTTTCCCCAAAATTTCTTCATTGTGGATAACCGACGTATCAGAACCGAGCACCAGCTTGTGTGGATGTTCCCGGGCGATACTCAGCGCCTTATCCCGTGCCAGACGTTCAACGTAATGCTCCGGTGTTTCGAGTGATGCGGGCGTTTCATCAATATCTGCCGGCTGTACTTGGAAATCTAAGCCTATCTGTTGGAGCAATTCAGCGCGCCGGGGGGAAGCGGAGGCAAGAATCAGATCAGGCATATGGTTTTATCCCAGTTTTCGATTGATATGGTCCAGCACACCGCTGAACAACGGCCAGATCAAGGCACTGGTTACGGCAGGCCACAGATAACTGAAGCCGGTGTTCTCGGCGCCAACCAGCTGTTTAATGAAGTGCACCAACATTTGGTTGATGCCCAACAGCAAAAATACCATGAGACATTGTTGCGGCAGCGGGTACATGCGAAGGCGCTGGTGTACGGTCAAAACCAAAAAGGCAATCAGCGCCATACCCATCGCGTTGACGCCCAGCGGGGTAGACTCGAGGGTATCGAGCAACAAGCCCAGACACCACGCCAGAATCACACCGAATTGCGCCGGTGCCCGGAAGGTCCAGTAAAACACCACCAGGCCCAACCACTCTGGCCGAAATTCGAACCAACCGACAGGAAACAAGGAAATACTCAGGACCAGCGACACCAGAACTGAAATCAAAAACAGTGGATAACTAATGACCGACAACATCAGGGTGTCTCCCCTTCGTCCTGAGCCAGCGCCTCACTCTCTGGCTCTTCCTCCGGCGCTTCGTCTTGCCGGGATTTTGGCTGGAACACGACCAACACCAGACGGCTCTGATTCAATCTTGCTTTCGGTGCTGCGCCTATGGTGACAAAGGGTTCGCCCGGTTCTTTTACAATCTCGGTGATTTCAGCCACGGGATAACCAGAAGGGAAACGCCCGCCTAAACCGGAACTGACCAACACATCGCCTTCGCGAATATCCGCAGTATCCGGCACGTGCACCAGATCCAGAGTATCGGGCTGGCCACTGCCAAGCAGGATTGCACGCAAGCCGTTACGCAGCACTTCCACAGGCACGGCGTGGCTGCTGTCAGACACCAACAACACGCGAGAGGTAAACTGGCTGGTTTGGATCACCTGACCCATCAAGCCTTGTGCATCCAACACGGCCTGCCCAACGGTAATACCGTCACTCTGACCTTTGTTGATGACGATTTCGTGGGTATACGGATCCGGTGAAATGCCCACCACTTCGCCGACAATGACTCGGTCATCCAACACTTCGGCGGAATTCATCAAACGGCGGAGTTCGTTGTTTTCAGAAGCCAGGGCTGCGTATTTCAGTGCCCTTCGTTCCAGTATCAGAAGGCGGGTTTGCAGTTCTTCGTTTTTCTTTTGCAGATCGTCATGACTTTCAAGCGAGCCGTCTAGCCAATCACCCATCCGAGCTGGCAAATTGCCAAACCAGTAGATGGGGGCCAACCCTGTCTCGATAGTGCTGCGTACGATCGACAGTCTGTCAGAACGGCTATCGGCAGCGATTAACGCTGCCGATAACAGTATGACGAGGAGGAGTCTGAAGCCGGGTATCGGCCCCTGAACGAAGATTGTTTTAATGGTGACTTCCCCCCACGGGATTAACCCTCCTGGGAGAACATTCCGATGCCGCTGCGATCAATCACTTCCAGCGCTTTACCGCCACCACGGGCGACGCAGGTCAGCGGGTCTTCGGCAATGATTACGGGCAGTCCGGTTTCTTCGCTGATCAGCTTGTCCAAACCGGCCAGCAGTGCTCCGCCACCGGTCAGTACGATGCCGCGCTCGGCGATGTCAGAGGCCAGTTCAGGCGGTGATTGCTCAAGCGCGCTTTTAACGGTCTGTACGATCTGGGCCAGCGACTCTTGCAGCGCGTCGAGAATTTCTTCGCTGTTGAGCGTAAATGCACGGGGCACGCCTTCAGCCAGATTGCGGCCGCGAACGTCAATTTCTTTCAGCTCGAGCCCTTCGTAGGCGCAGCCGATTTCATGCTTGATACGTTCTGCGGTTGAATCACCGATCAGGCTGCCGTAGTTGCGGCGAACGTAGGTAACGATGGCTTCGTCGAACTTGTCGCCGCCTACGCGCACGGAATCGGCGTAAACGATACCATTCAGGGAGATGATGGCGATTTCGGTGGTACCACCGCCGATATCAACGATCATGGAGCCGCTGGCTTCTTCTACCGGCAGGCCGGCACCGATGGCGGCCACCATTGGCTCTTCAATCAGGAAGACTTCACGAGCACCGGCACCGAGGGCAGATTCGCGAATGGCCTTGCGTTCTACTTGGGTTGATTTGCTCGGCACACACACCAATACGCGCGGGCTTGGTGTGATGAAGCTGTTTTCGTGCACTTTGTGGATAAAATGCTGGAGCATTTTTTCGGTGACAACGAAGTCGGCGATCACGCCGTCTTTCATGGGCCGAATGGCGGTGATGTTTCCTGGCGTTCGGCCCAGCATGCGCTTGGCTTCGGCGCCGACAGCAGCCACCATTTTCTGGGAGTTGCTGGTTCGGATGGCGACCACGGACGGTTCGTCCAATACGATGCCACGACCCCGCACATAGATGAGTGTGTTGGCGGTGCCCAGGTCAATGGACAGGTCGCTGGAGAATAGGCCTCGGAGTCTTTTGATTAACATTCGTGTTGTTTCAACCTGAGAGTTGCGGTTGCTAAGAAGGATGCGGCAACTTTATCAGCGGGGCCCTGTGCAGGCAAGGAGCCATCGGGGTGGCCGGCTTACTAATTGCACATTTTATAGGTTGTTTCGGGGCCAATCTCTGATGGGTTTCTGCTAATATATCCGGCTTGTTTTCATCAGGTGCAACGATGCCTTGGGGAACTGCTTTCCAAAAACCGCTCCTTCGGCACATCCATGTGGCGCTTCTGCTCCGCCATCCATGGCTGCGCAAATTTTTGGAAAGCAGTTCCCCAAGGCATCCCCGGACATCGCAGGAGTGCTTGAAACAGCCCGTTTTAGGTGTCCGAACATCATTGCATTAAATTGTATTCACACATGCTTTATTGGAGGCAACATGAGCATTTCCCGCGAGGACATTGAAAAAGTTGCCGTGCTCGCCCGCATCAAAGTCGATGACGAGCAGGTTTCGGCTCTCGAGAAAGATCTGGGCAATATTCTGGATCTGGTTGATCAATTAAGCGCTGCGGATACCGATGCAGTGGAGCCGATGGCGCATCCGTTGGATGCGGTTCAGCGCTTGCGTGCGGATGAGGTTACCGAGACCAATCAGCGGGAGGCGTTTCAGGCGATTGCACCCGCAACCGAGGATGGGCTGTATCTGGTTCCCAAGGTTATTGATTGAACCTGCCCAACTGAGCAGCCGCTGCCTTTACCCGGCAAATTTTCTGACCATCATAGTTTTCAGGATTGATGATGCATAACAAATCCGTAGCAGAGCTTTCCAAAGAGCTGGAGAGCGGGAAGATTTCAAGCGTGGAGCTGACGCAACAGTTCCTCGACCGTCTGAAGAGCGAAGACGGCAAGTACAACAGTTTCATTACTATCTCCGATGAGCAGGCGCTGGCCGAGGCCAAGGCAGCCGACGAGATGCGTGCGGCCGGTAAAGCGACGGCCTGGACCGGGGTTCCATTTGCCCATAAAGATATTTTCTGCACCAACGGCGTTCGCACAACGTGTGGCTCGAAGATGCTGGAGAATTTTGTACCGCCTTACGACGCCACGGTAACGGCAAACTTTAAAGCCGCCGGTGCAGTGTGCCTGGGCAAGACCAACATGGACGAGTTCGCCATGGGGTCTTCTAACGAGTCCAGTTTCTTTGGGGCGGTGACCAACCCTTGGGGCGATAAGCGTGTACCGGGTGGGTCTTCTGGTGGCTCGGCGGCGGCTGTTGCGGCACGTTTGGTGCCTGCGGCCACGGGTACTGACACCGGTGGCTCTATCCGCCAGCCTGCGGCGCTGTGTGGCATTACTGGCTTGAAACCGACTTATGGCCGGGTATCCCGTTACGGCATGATCGCGTTTGCTTCGTCCTTGGACCAAGGCGGTCCGATGACGCGCACGGCAGAAGACGCGGCTTTGATGATGAATGTGATGGCGGGTTTTGATCCGAAGGATTCCACCTGCATCGACCGGGAAGTGCCGGATTACACCGCCACCCTGAACGAGCCGCTGAAAGGTCTGAAGATTGGCCTGCCAAAGGAGTACTTCAGCGAGCAGTTGTCGCCGGCTATGGAAGAGCAGGTTCGCAATGCTGTGCGCGAATACGAGAAGCTGGGCGCCACGGTAAAGGAAGTCTCTCTGCCAAACGCCAAGCTCGCCATTGCCGCTTACTACGTGATTGCACCGGCGGAAGCCTCCGCCAACTTGTCCCGTTTCGACGGCGCACGTTATGGCTACCGCTGCGAAAACCCGAAAGACCTGATGGATATGTACACCCGCACCCGGGCGGAAGGCTTCGGCAACGAGGTTAAGCGCAGGATTCTGGTGGGCAGCTATGCGTTGTCAGCCGGTTATTTCGACGCCTATTACCTGAAGGCTCAGAAGGTTCGCCGCCTGATTCAGCAGGACTTCATCAATGCTTTCAAAGAAGTGGACGTGATGATGAGCCCGGTATCGCCCTCACCCGCTTTTGTTCAGGGCGAGAAAACGACGGATCCGGTGACTATGTACCTGGAAGATGTGTTCACCATCGCCATCAACCTGGCCGGTATTCCGGCTATGTCTGTGCCTGCCGGTTTTGTGGACGGTTTGCCAGTTGGTTTGCAGATCATCGGGGATTATTTCTCTGAAGCGCGTTTGCTGAACGCCGCCCATCAGTTCCAGCAGGTGACCGATTGGCACCAGCGTGAACCTCAATAAGCCCGGATAAGGAGACGAACACATGCAGTGGGATATCGTGATCGGGCTGGAAATTCACGTTCAGCTTGCCACCAAAACCAAGATTTTCTCTGGCTCCAGCACCGCCTTCGGCGCCGAGCCCAACACCCAAGCCAACGCCGTTGATCTGGCCATGCCGGGCACTTTGCCGGTTCCGAACGAACAGGCGTTCCGCTATGCCGTGATGTTTGGCTTAGCCACCAATGCGGAAATTGGTCGTCGCTCGGTGTTCGAGCGCAAGAACTACTTCTACCCGGACTTGCCCAAGGGCTACCAGACCACCCAGTTGGCCCAGCCAATTGTGGGGCCGGGCCATGTCGATATCGACTTGTCCGATGGCAGCACCAAGCGGGTACGCATTCACCATGCTCATCTGGAAGAAGACGCCGGTAAATCCTTGCACGAGGACTACCACGGCATGTCCGGCATCGATTTGAACCGCGCCGGAACGCCGCTGATCGAGGTGGTCACAGAGCCAGACATGAACAGCGCCGAGGAAGCCGTCGCCTTCGCCAAGAAACTGCACAGCCTGGTGACCTCACTGGGTATCTGCGACGGAGATATGTCTCAGGGCTCCATGCGTTTCGACGTGAACATTTCACTCAAACCCAAGGGCTCTGACACCCTCGGCACCCGCACCGAAACCAAGAACCTGAACTCTTTCCGTTTCATGGAACAGGCCATCGCGCACGAAGTTGAGCGTCAGATGGATATTCTGGAAGACGGCGGCGAGATCATTCAGGAAACCCGCTTGTACAACGGCGACCGAGACGAATCCCGCTCCATGCGGAGCAAGGAAGAGGCCAACGATTACCGTTACTTCCCTTGCCCGGACCTGCTGCCAGTCGAAATCGACGACAACTTCATTGAAGAGGCCCGCGCCCGCTTGCCGGAGCTGCCCGATGCTCGTCGTGCTCGCTTCAAGGAGCAGTACGGCCTGAACGATTACGATGCAGGCATCCTCTCTGCCGATGCCAAACTGGCCGGTTTCTTCGAGGAAACGGTGGAACATGGTAAAGACGCGAAGCTGGCTTCCAACTGGGTTCAGGGTGAGTTTTCTGCTCGCTTGAATGCAGAAGAGAAGTCAGTAGCCGAGGCTCCGATCACTGGTGCTCAACTGGGCGCGCTGGTGACTCGTATTGCCGATAACACGCTGTCTTCGTCGGGCGCCAAAAAGGTGTTTGAAGCACTTTGGACCGGCGAGAACGATAACGTGGATGCGATCATCGATACCAAGGGCCTGAAGCAGGTGTCGGATTCTGGTGCACTGGAAGCGATGGTAGATGAGGTTCTGGCCGGCATGCCGGATCAGGTTGCTCAGTTCCAGGGCGAGGAAGATCCGAAGAAGCGCAAGAAGATGCTCGGCGGCTTCATGGGCCCGTTGATGAAGGCTTCAAAAGGTCAGGGCAACCCGAAGCTGTTCAATGAGATTCTTCTGCGTAAGCTTGGTGGTTAATGGGGACCGGCTTGGGTCGGGGGTTATACTCCGGCCCTAGCCTTTTAGCTTTGGGCTGCGGCCTTACTCGTGGCCTGCCAGGTTTGCGGGGACGCGTTGGCGGGAGGCTCCTCCCAAAAACCACTCCTTCGGCACATCCATTTGACGCTTCTGCTCCGCCATCCATGGCTCCGCACATTTTTGGGAGGAGCCTCCCGCCAACGCTTTCTAACTCCGCACTAGCATCCGCCACCGCTCGCTCGACAACCCCGGACTATAGCTGCCAAACCTGAATGGTGGTGTTTGGGGCCCCTTCCCAAAAATTTCGGAGGCCATGGATGGCCGGAGAGAAGCGCACATGGATGTGCTCGTAGCGGTTTTTGGGAAGGGGCCCCAAACATCACCTATCCCCCAATCCAGCAGGCTAAGGCCAAAACCAAACCGACAGCACCAAAGTCAGGAACCCAGCCGCCGAAACAAACTGTCGAACTCGGCGATATTCCTCTGAATGTAATCAATAAATGCCTTCATAGCCGGAGTGGGATGCCGTCCCTGGGGGTGCACCACACACCAACTGCGACGCAGCGGAAAACCCTTGATATCAAGGGCAGTGAGAGAACCCAAAGCCAACTCCGACAAAATACTCAGCTTGGGTATCACCGCCACACCCAAGCCAGCCAGAACCGCATGTTTAACCGCATCGTTCGAGCCCAATTCCATCACCGGCTCCATTTTCAGGCGATGTTTCTGGCAATACACCTCTAAGGCCAACCGACTGCCGGAACCGGATTCTCTCGTCAGAAGCTGGCTACCAAGAAACTCTTCAGGGCTAACGGAATCTTGCTCAAGAAAAGGATGACCAGCGGGCACAACCGGCACCAACTCATTATCCAGAAACGGCAACGAAGTTAACGGCTTACCTTGCGGCACCATGCCCATGATGACCAAGTCGTCGCTGTTTTCATTTAATCGCTCCAACGCAGTTGCGCGGTTGACGACCGCCACCGAGATGTTGACCTGCGGGTTCTGCTCGAGAAACGAACGAAGCAGATAAGGCACCACATACTGAGCGGTGCTCACCGCCACCAATCGAAGATCACCAGCCACCCTACCCTCAAGGGCCGCCAGACGATTCTGCATATCCGCCAGCTCGTGAAATACCGAGCGCACGCAGGCCGCCATCTCCTCCCCGGCTGCCGTGCAATACAGCTTACGCCCCACGTATTCGAACATCGGCATTTCCAGCGCCTGCTCGAGATGGCGCACCTGGCTACTAACCGCAGGCTGGGTTAATCCGAGCAGCTCGCCGGCTTTGCTGTAGCTCTTCAAATCGTGAACAGCTTTAAACACTTGAAGCTGTCGAAAGGTCAGCCGGTTGGCCAGTTTTTGGATACTCAGCGGCATGAGTTCGCCCTCTCCCGATGATCTATAAGTTATTAGTTATACACAAACGAAATAATATCAATTTTTTCTGATCAGTGATCCCCGCTACTCTTTTAAGACCTTCATTCGGGACGACGAAACGAGGAATCTCCCATGTTGAAGAAAGTTTTGATCGCCAACCGAGGCGAGATTGCAGTGCGGATTGTTCGCGCCTGCGCAGAGATGGGCGTCCGCTCGGTGGCTATCTACACCGAACCGGACCGATATGGCCTGCACGTCAAGCGAGCCGATGAAGCCTACTCGCTTGGCGAAGATCCGATTGCAGGGTATTTGGACCCTGCCCGTATCGTGAATCTGGCCTTGGAAACAGGCTGCGACGCCATCCATCCCGGTTACGGCTTTTTGTCAGAGAACGCGCGGTTCGCGCAGCTTTGCGAACAGCACGGGGTGACCTTTATCGGCCCCAAGTCTGACGTTATCCACAAGATGGGTGACAAAACCCAAGCTCGGGACAGCATGCGTGCAGCCGGCGTGCCGATCACGCCCGGCTCAGAAGGCAATCTCGCGGACCTTGACGAAGCTCTCAAGCTTGCCGAGGAAATCGGTTACCCGGTCATGCTCAAAGCCACGTCTGGCGGTGGCGGGCGGGGTATTCGCCGTTGCGACTCGGCCGAAGAGTTGAAAACCCAATACCCGCGAGTGATTTCCGAGGCGACCAAAGCTTTCGGCTCAGCCGAAGTGTTTATGGAGAAGTGCATCGTCAACCCCCGCCACATTGAGGTGCAAATACTCGGTGACAGCCAGGGCAACGCCATCCACCTGTTCGAGCGGGACTGTTCGATTCAGCGCCGAAACCAAAAGCTGATCGAGATTGCACCCAGCCCCCAACTCACGCCTGAGCAGCGCCAGTACATCGGTGGCCTGGCGGTCAAAGCGGCCAAGGCTGTGGGTTACGAGAACGCAGGCACCGTCGAGTTCCTGCTAACGGGCAATGAAGTCTACTTCATGGAGATGAACACACGGGTACAGGTGGAGCACACCATCACCGAAGCCATTACCGGGGTAGACATCGTTCGTGAGCAACTCAGGATCGCTGCAGGTTTACCTCTGAGTTACCGACAGGAAGACATCTCCTACCGCGGCTACGCCTTGCAGTTCCGGATTAACGCCGAAGACCCCAAGAACGATTTCTTGCCGAGCTTCGGCCGCGTGACTCATTACTACGCACCGGGCGGCCCCGGTGTGCGGGTGGATACCGCCATCTATACCGGCTACGAGATCCCGCCCTACTACGACTCCATGTGCCTGAAGCTCGTGGTGTGGGCATTAACGTGGGACGAAGTGATTGCTCGTGGTAAACGTGCGCTGGACGACATGCGGCTACACGGCATTACCACCACCGCTAATTACTACCAGCAGATTCTGGACCACCCCGATTTCCGGGCGGGTAAATTTGATACCAGCTTCGTGCCCAGCCACCCGGAACTTCTGAACTATTCCAAAAAACGTCACCCCAGTGCCGTAGCGCTGGCGATTGCCGCCACCATCGCAGCCCATGCTGGCTGGTAATCCAGAGGAGAGTGAACATGAGTAACGCGAAAAAAATCGAAGTCACCGACCTTATCCTGCGGGATGCACATCAATCCCTGATTGCCACTCGCATGCGCACAGAGGACATGTTGCCGATTTGCGATAAGCTGGATCAGGTCGGTTACTGGTCGCTGGAAGTCTGGGGCGGCGCTACGTTTGACGCTTGCGTGCGTTTTCTGAAAGAAGACCCATGGGAGCGCCTGCGCCAGTTGCGCGAAGCGCTGCCCAACACCCGCTTGCAAATGTTGCTTCGTGGCCAAAACCTGCTCGGTTACCGCCATTATGCAGATGACGTGGTTGAAGCCTTCGTGCAGAAAGCAGCAGATAACGGCATTGATGTATTCCGGGTGTTCGATGCCTTGAACGACCTTCGAAACCTTGAAACCGCCATGAAAGCGGTCAAGAAAGCCGGTAAACATGCTCAGGGAACCATCTGCTATACCACCAGCCCGGTGCACACCCCCGCGCTGTTCGTGAAGCAAGCGGAGCAACTAAAGGCCATGGGCGCCGATTCCATTGCTATTAAAGATATGGCCGGCTTACTAACGCCCTATGCAACCTACGAATTGGTCAAAGCCATCAAATCTGCGGTAGATCTGCCGCTGGTGATCCACAGTCACTCCACGGCCGGGCTTGCGCCACTGTGCCAACTCAAGGCCATCGAAGCCGGCGCAGACCGCATCGATACCGCGATTTCAGCCTTCGCCGGCGGCACCAGCCATCCCGCTACCGAATCACAGGTCGCAGCACTGAAAGGGACTGAATATGACACCGGTCTGGACCTGGAACTGATCAGCGAGATCGCCGACTACTTCCGGGAAGTGCGCAAGAAGTACCATCAGTTCGAGAGCGAGTTTACTCGCGAGGATGTCTCGGTCCAGATCAACCAAGTGCCAGGCGGCATGATGTCGAACCTGGCCAATCAGCTGAAAGAGCAGAACGCCCTCGATAAAATCAATGAGGTCTTCGATGAAATTCCGCGGGTTCGAAAAGACCTTGGCTATCCACCACTGGTCACGCCTACATCCCAAATTGTCGGCACCCAAGCGGTATACAACGTCCTGGCCGGGCAGCGCTACAAAACCATTACCAATGAAGTGAAGCGCTACCTGCAAGGCGGCTATGGTCATCCGCCCGCAGAGGTCGATGAGGGCCTTCGCAAAAAAGCGATCGGCAATGAAACGGTCAACGAAGGTCGCCCCGCTGACCTGCTTGCCCCAGAGCTCAACAAGCTGAGACAAGACATTGGTAGTCTGGCCAACTCCGAGGAAGATGTGCTCACATACGCCATGTTCCCGGACCTCGGCCGTGAATTCCTTCAGCAGCGCAAGGATGGCACGCTGAAACCGGAAGAGCTTTTACCCGCAGAGCAATCCGGCCAAGGCCGATTGGGCTCAGCCATGGCCACTGAATTCCGCATTGATGTCCACGGTGAAACGTACGAAGTGGCCGTCACAGGCGTAGGCAACACCGAGCCCGGTAAGCGCAAGTTGTATCTGTCACTGGACGGGATGCCTGAAGAAGTAGTGTTCGAATCCCTGAACGAATACGTGGCTGAAGCCGGCGGCAAAGGCCGTAAGCGAGCCACCGACCCCGGCCACGTCAGTACCGCCATGCCCGGTAATGTTGTGGATGTGCTGGTTCAGGAAGGCGATCCTGTTACCGCCGGCCAGGCTGTCCTGATTACTGAAGCCATGAAAATGGAAACCGAAATTCATTCCAGCGTTGACGGCACCGTAAAAGCGATTCACGTCAGCAAGGGTGACCGGGTTACCCCTGGAGAAGTATTAATCGAAATTGCCTGACCGGCAGGAGGAACTATTATGGATCACATTGTTCGCGGCGTACTGAACTTCCGCAAAAACGTCTACCCGGAGCACAAGGATTTGTTTGGCGCTTTAGCTGACAGCCAGAATCCGGATGTGCTGTTTATTACCTGTTCGGATTCCCGCATCGACCCGAACATGGTGACCGGCTCACACCCGGGCGACCTGTTCATTTGCCGCAACGCCGGTAACGTTATCCCTCCCCATAGCAATGAAACCGGGAGTATGACGGCGTCGATCGAATACGCCGTTGCCGTGCTTGGCGTTCGCCACATCATTGTCTGTGGTCATACCGATTGCGGCGCCATTAAAGGCGCTTTAGACATTCCGTCGTTGAAGGGGCTACCACACGTCAAAGAGTGGTTGGGACACTGCCGCTCAGCGATGGAAATCGTACGTGAACGGCACAGCATCTCGAACGACGAGTGCGTGGATGCAAAATATCTGAACGAGGCGATTCAGGAAAACGTACTGCAACAAGTACAGCACCTGCGCACCCATCCTGTGGTCGCCGCCAAACTGGCCACCGGCAAGATCGAAATCCACGGTTGGGTCTACGACATCAAATCCGGCAACATTCGCTGCTGCGGTCGTGACAGCATGGAATTCAAGGATTTCGATCAGTACTACTCGGATTACATCGCTAAAATCAGCGAATAATTCCGGCACAAACAAAAAGGCTCCGACGTGTCGGAGCCTTTTTGTATCATCTCAACGCATCACACCAACGCTGCCCACAAATCATGCTCGTCGGCGTGTTCAACCACCGCTTTCACGATTTGACCGGGCTCCACATCGGTAACGTCGTTCAGGTAAACCATACCATCGATTTCCGGGGCATCGGCCTTCGATCGCCCAATGGCACCTTCTTCGTCCACCTCGTCAATCAGCACGT
Organism: Marinobacter litoralis; assembly: GCF_003336705.1. Taxonomy (GTDB): domain Bacteria; phylum Pseudomonadota; class Gammaproteobacteria; order Pseudomonadales; family Oleiphilaceae; genus Marinobacter; species Marinobacter litoralis. The sequence goes on from NZ_QMDL01000002.1 coordinate 258,773, forward strand.
CGATGGTCTTACCGATCTTGGCCTGCAGACGAGCCGCTGAAATTTCAGCCTGCTTCTGCATGAAACGCGCAAGACGCTCTTCTTTGACCTCTTCCGGAACAGCACCTTCCAGCTCGTTCGCCGTTGCGCCTTCAACCGGGCTGTAGGTGAACGCACCCACACGATCAAGCTGCGCTTCATCCAACCAATCCAGCAAGTACTGGAAGTCTTCTTCGGTTTCACCCGGGAAACCAACAATGAAAGTCGAGCGAATGGTCAACTCCGGACAGATTTCACGCCACTTGCGGATGCGGTCCAAGGTTTTGCTGTCGTGAGCCGGGCGCTTCATGGCCTTAAGCACTTTCGGGCTGGCGTGCTGGAACGGAATGTCCAGGTACGGCAGGATCTTCCCTTCGGCCATTAGAGGAATGATGTCGTCTACATGGGGATACGGGTACACGTAATGCAAGCGCACCCAAACACCCAAATCACCCAAGGCCTCACACAACGCCTGCATTTTGGTTTTCAGCGGGCGGCCCTGCCAGAAACCCGTGCGGTATTTGATGTCCACGCCATAGGCTGAGGTATCTTGAGAAATCACCAGCAGCTCTTTCACGCCCGCATCCACCAGACGCTGGGCTTCGTCCATGACATCCCCGATCGGACGACTAACAAGATCACCGCGCATCGATGGAATGATGCAGAAGGTACAACGGTGGTTGCAGCCTTCGGAAATTTTCAGATACGCATAGTGCCGTGGCGTAAGCTTAACGCCTTGTGGCGGCACCAGATCCACGAACGGATCGTGATTCTTTTTAGGGGGCACGTATTGGTGCACGGCACCAACTACTTCTTCATAGGCGTGAGGGCCAGACACCGCCAACACGCCGGGATGGGCTTCACGAATCGTATCGGCTTCCGCACCCATGCAACCGGTTACAATGACCTTACCGTTTTCGTTAATTGCTTCACCAATCGCATCCAGAGATTCCTGCTTGGCAGCATCAATAAACCCGCAGGTATTCACCACGACCACATCAGCGTCGTTATAGGTTGGCACCACATCGTAACCGTCCAGACGAAGCTGGGTCAGGATGCGCTCGGAATCAACCAGCGCCTTCGGGCAACCAAGGCTGATAAAACCAACTTTTCCGCCTTGGGCGGCATTTTCTGTCTTCTCGGTCATAACGTTTCTTCAGGAATCCCGGAGCAAAGCTCCTGTTGAATGTAGGGGCGCGATTTTACATCAGCGACTGACCAACTGCAGCCTTAACCGGCAACACTTTATCTAAAGGACATACACCGGATAGGCGTACGGATTGAAAGATTTGTGACACCTCGTTCATATTCTGTGTTGCGAATGTGTCACACTCTGCGGCACAATTGAACTTGATCATTTTTCAATCAAACAAGAATACACTAAACCAAGATCTAAGGCATTATGGGACACGCAACCTCGCTGGATACGTTCAACGCAAGAAGAGTCAATATGAAGCCTCTCGATGCAAAACCTAATTTAAGAAATCAACAACGGGTAGACGTATCGTCCGCGATCACTCTCGAGAAACCAGGCGGATGTCAGTTTCAGTGTGAAATCGCTAATTTGTCTCGTACCGGGGCCATGATTGAGTGTGATGCTCAAACCGCCAAAGCTCTGATTCCAAACATGGTGCCACCTGCACCCAAAAACCCTGTTCAACTTACAGCCCGGTTCCAGGTGCCGGTTATCCCTGCTCAGCCAGTAACCGTTGTGGCCGAAAGCAACGTCGTTTATATCCGCCGTATCGCCCGCGACCAATTCCATATCGGCCTGCAGTTCCGAAGCTTTGAGGGCAACGGTTTTGTGTACATTGACCAATACATTGGCAAACTCTTTGACGAATCCCGGCAAAACTGACGCTGCCGCACGGACCACATCAAAGGCGTTACCTTCTTGATAACGCCTTTTTGTTCGATCACCCGCCATATCATTAGAACCGAAAAGTCTTAACCAGCATCTTCTTATACCCTATGGAGCCCTGATATAGTTGTCATCCTGATTACAGCCATTAAAAGCCCCTCTGCGGCAACGGATGACCATGACCACATACAACCTCACCCATCTGAAACAGCTGGAAGCCGAAAGCATCCACATAATCCGGGAAGTCGCGGCCGAGTTTGATAACCCGGTCATGCTTTATTCCGTCGGCAAAGACTCTGCTGTCATGCTGCACCTTGCCCTGAAGGCGTTTTACCCGGGCAAGCCGCCCTTCCCTCTGATGCACGTAGACACCACCTGGAAATTCCGGGAGATGATCGAATTTCGCGACAAGCAGGTCAGCCGGTACGGACTGGACCTGATCGTGCACACCAATGAAGAAGGCGTAAAACAAGGCGTCGGGCCCTTTACTCATGGCAGCGCAAAGCATACTGACGTGATGAAAACCCAGGCCCTGAAACAGGCTTTGGACAAGTACAAGTTCGATGCGGCCTTCGGTGGCGCACGCCGGGACGAAGAAAAATCCCGAGCCAAAGAACGCGTTTACTCATTCCGGGATGAGCACCACCGCTGGGACCCGAAAAATCAGCGCCCGGAACTTTGGAACACCTATAACGGCAAGGTCAACAAGGGCGAAAGCATTCGGGTTTTCCCGCTTTCAAACTGGACCGAGCTGGATATCTGGCAGTACATCTATCTGGAAAACATCGACATCGTTCCCCTGTACTACTCAGCCGTGCGCCCGGTTGTCGAACGCGATGGCACTCTGATCATGGTGGACGATGACCGCATGCCTTTGAAAGAAGGTGAGAAGCCGATGATGAAGTCGGTGCGCTTCCGTACGCTGGGCTGTTACCCCCTCACCGGTGCCATCGAATCCGAAGCGGATACGTTGCCAGAGATCATTCAAGAAATGTTGCTAGCCACCAGCTCTGAACGTCAGGGGCGGGTCATTGACCACGATTCAGCTGGCTCCATGGAACAGAAAAAGCGGGAAGGGTACTTCTAAGATGTCACACCAGTCTGAACTGATCGCCGACGATATTCTGTCGTACCTGAAACAGCACGAGAACAAAGAACTGTTGCGCTTGCTGACGTGCGGCAGCGTTGATGATGGCAAAAGCACCCTGATCGGCCGCCTGCTGCACGACACCAAGATGATCTACGAAGATCACATGGCCACCCTGAAAACCGACAGCGCCAAGATGGGCACCACCGGCGAGAAGCTGGATTTGGCCCTTCTGGTAGACGGTTTGCAGGCCGAGCGTGAGCAAGGTATCACCATTGATGTGGCTTACCGCTACTTCAGTACCGACAAGCGCAAGTTCATCATTGCCGATACCCCGGGCCATGAGCAGTACACCCGCAACATGGCCACCGGTGCGTCAACCGCCCAACTGGCGATTCTGATGATCGACGCCCGTCACGGCGTGATGACCCAGACCCGCCGTCACTCGTTCATTGCCTCGTTACTGGGTATTCGCCACATTGTGGTGGCTGTGAACAAGATGGACTTGGTGGACTTCAGCGAAGAGCGCTTCAACGAAATCCGCGAAGAATACCTGGCGTTTGCCTCCAAACTGGGCCTCAAAGACATTCGTTTTGTGCCTCTTTCGGCTTTGGATGGCGACAACGTCGTGAACCGGAGCGAAAACACGCCCTGGTTCACCGGCCAGCCGCTGATGGAAATCCTTGAAACCGTTGAAGTGTCCCGAGACAAGAACCTGGAGCACTTCCGTTTCCCGGTGCAATACGTCACGCGCCCGAACCTCAACTTCCGGGGCTTCTGCGGCACCATCGCCTCCGGCGTGATCCGCCCGGGCGAAACCGTGATGGCTCTGCCCTCACGCCGTACCAGCAAGGTTAAAGAAATTGTGACCTTCGACGGCAATCTGGACGAAGCCTATATCGATCAGGCCGTTACGCTGACGTTGGAAGACGAAATCGACATCAGCCGTGGCGATATGCTGGTGAAAGCGGACGATGAACCGGAAGTGGGTAACCGCTTTAACGCTAACATCGTTTGGATGACCGATGCGCCACTGGAAACCGGCCGTTTGTATGACATCAAACTTGGGCCTACGTTTACTTCCGGCACGGTGAAGAAGATTCATCACCAGACCGATGTAAACTCGCTGGAGCAGAACCCGAATCCGAGCCAGCTTCAGCTCAACGAGATTGGCCTGTGTGAACTGACCCTGAACCAGCCAGTCGCATTTGATGCTTACCAGCGCAATCACGCGACCGGTAGTTTCATCGTGATTGACCGTTTGACCAACGTTACGGTTGGTGCGGGGATGATCGCTGGTCTGGCCGATGGTTTGGAATCGCTCGACCCGGTCACTGCGGAAGAGCGCGAGCGCCGCTTGGCTCAGAAGCCGACGATCATTGCCTGTAATGGCAAGCAAGCTGCTGCCTTGGCCTTGGCTGTGGAGCGCGCTTTGTTCGATCAAGGGCGTACGGCGGTGGTGGTTTCCGAAGAAAACACCGGTGATGCGGATGAACGCCGTCGTGTTGCGCAGTTGCTTACCGCTCACGGGCTGATTGCTGTGGCGGTGAATCTGGGTACTGACATTGCTAACACCAGCGTTACGGCTGATAGCGAAGCCGAGATTACTGAGGCGGTTTCTGGATTACTTCGGGCGCTTTGATCTAACTCACGATTCCCCTTCCTTGGCGGGCAGGCTGCTGAGGCGGGGGGAGTTTTTTCTTTGGAAAAATAACTCGCTTCGCTCAGACATCTTTTTCCGGCAGAAAAAACTCCCCCCACCCCAGCGCCGTCGAACGCTCGTGTTCACGTCGGTCTACCTTTTCCGCTTCAGCTGTGAAACTGCTCTACTCCGTACATTCTACAAATGAATCCCTTTTCGATCCGTGGCATCATCTGCGCCATCTGAATCTCGTACAACCGACAGGATCGTAATATGGCCATCAAACACCTCCGCACCGCTTTTGCCAGCCAATACCAGCCGGGCCAACCCGCTCGCCTTGTTGCAGGTGAGGCTTTGCAGGAGCCCGGTGGCGATTACGAAGCACTGCACAAGCAGATGAAGCGTTTGTTTAACAGCAAGCCGGGGAAAAAATACGGCCGTTTCTCTGATGATGTCGGGGAGTGCCCGTTCAGTGCCTGGCTGAAAGATTATCTGGAAGAGAAGCAAACCTTCGCGGCGATGACTGACCGGTTGTTCGGCCAGTGGCAGGAGCTGCTGAACGGCAGTCAGGAAGAGTTCGATGGACACTTGATGGTTGTGCACGATGCGCTGGCCGACTCGGAAGTGGTGTATCTGTTCGTTCTGGAAACCGACAGCGCGATGCGTTTCGATGGCAGCCAGAAGCTGGATGCTACGGACGTTCTGAGCTTGTCCCGTTTGAATCTGGCTGTGCGCATTGAGCTGGACGATTGGCGTGACGGCAAAGACGGCGATAACTACATGACTCTGGTGCACGCCCGTGGCACGGGTGATCCCGGTGAGCTGTTTATTCGTTTGTGTGCGTTTACCAACAGCGTGGATGTGGAGAAAGAAACCACCACGTTCCTGGATGCGGTGGAAGCCTTCGCCAAAACCAGTGAGCCGGAGAAAGCCGGTGAAGTGCGTGCCAAGGCGTACGAATTCTGCAAAGACCAGCACGCTTTGGGTGAGCCGGTGGCGATTGAGGCTTTGTCCAGCTATTTAGACGAGAGCCAGCCTGAGCGCTTTAAGGAATTCGCCAGCAAGACTGTGGAGATGCCGGAAACCGGCGTGTTGCACCCGGACCACCGTAAGGTTAAAAAGTTGGTGCGTATTGCTGGCTCTGGCGGGGGTATGAGTGTTTCTTTTTCTTCAGACTTGGTGAATCAGGCTGTGTATTACGACCGCGACAAGGATGCGCTGACGATTACTCGTTTGCCTAAGGCTTTGCGGGAGCAGTTGCAGCGGTATCTTGAGGCTCGTGAGGACTGATCTGTTTTTTGTAGCCTGAAGGTTTGGGGGCGGGTTGCGGGGTGAGGATTCTTTTTTCCTTGGAAAAAAGAATCCTCACCCCACACCGACAGAACTTTTTGGGATACTGATTTAAAGAGAAATATTATAAACAGAACTTTTTTTGCGTTGGCTTCGCTGCTGCTTACTCTTCTGTTAATGGCTCTTTTTCATCGTCCCATCTGGGGCGGTTGGCTCTTAGTTTTCTGACTTCTTGCATCCAGCCTACGCCGTCTATCAGATCCCCAGTTTCGTGGTCTATCGGTGGGTACGGAAGGTTTCGGTCGTCGCAGTATCGTTTAACCGTGGGCTGGCACCAGGAGAACAGCAGGCGGTTGTATTCATCCTCCGGCATCCGCCGCTGGTCAAACATTCCTGCCAGTTTCCGCTGCCGCTGGGCTTCGGAGAGGATGATTGAACAAGCTGCCGATACGTTCAGTGATTCCACCATACCCATCATCGGCACCACAATGTGTTCATCTGCCTGCTCGGCTGTAACGGGGTTCACCCCATCCACTTCATTGCCCATCACGATCGTACAGGGCACGGTGAAGTCCACGTCCCGAAAATCAACCGCTCGGTCTGACAGCTGCGCGGCGTAGATTTTGTGCCCCTGCCCTTTCAACTCGGCCACGGCGTCTTTCATGGTCGGGTGGGTGTGGGTGGTGACCCAGTGATAGCTGCCACCGGCGGTTTTCCTGAACGCCCGAAAACCTTCTTTCGGCCATACCACGTGCATATTGGCCAGGCCGAAGGCGTCGCAGGAACGGATAATCGCGGAGAGATTTCTGGGTTTGTGCACCTGATCGGTCAGCACCCGAAGGTCTGGTTGGCGGGTGTCGAGGATGTGTTTGATTCGAGCGAGGCGTTCGGGGGTCATGTTTAAAATTTCGTTCAGTTTACGGAGCGATCAAATGTCGTAAGGACTCCAGCTCCAACAGTTAGAGAAGGCTTTTGGCGGAGGCTTTCCAAAAATGTGCGGAGCCATGGATGGCGGAGCAGAAGCGCCACATGGATGTGCCGCCAGGAGCGGTTTTTGGAAAGCCTCCGCCAAAAACCTTCATGCACAGCACATGAAGGCCGCAAATAATAGCACAGTGTTAGGTAAGGAATACCGAGACAACGGTGGTTGAAGTTTAATCACACCGGTATAATGTGCCGTCCAATTTTTGCCAGCGCCAAAAACACCACATCCGGCGCAACATACACCAAACCGCGTGAGACCCATGGCCAAGAAGCTGTACATCAAAACCCACGGCTGCCAAATGAACGAGTACGACTCCGCCCGCATGGCAGACCTACTCAAAACTGGCGAGCCCGTCGAAATGACCGACTCACCAGAGGACGCCGACATCCTGCTGCTGAACACCTGCTCCATCCGGGAAAAAGCCCAGGAAAAAGTATTTCACCAACTCGGCCGTTGGAAAAAGCTCAAAAGCAACAAACCCGACACCATCATCGGCGTCGGTGGCTGCGTAGCGAGTCAGGAAGGTCAGGCGATCATCGACCGGGCTCCCTTTGTCGATATGGTCTTCGGCCCGCAAACCCTGCACCGCCTGCCAGACATGATCACCGAAGTGCGCGCCAAAGGTAATGGCGTTGGCGTGGTTGACGTTAGCTTCCCGGAAATCGAAAAATTCGACAACCTGCCAGACCCCGGCGCAGACGGCCCGTCCGCGTTTGTTTCTATCATGGAAGGCTGCAGCAAGTACTGCACCTTCTGCGTAGTGCCTTATACCCGTGGCGAAGAAGTCAGCCGCCCAGTGGATGATGTGATTGCAGAGGTTGCTCACCTGGCCAGTCAGGGCGTGCGTGAGGTTAACCTGCTGGGCCAGAACGTAAATGCTTATCGCGGCGAAACCCACGATGGCGATGTGATGGACATGGCGGAGCTGGTCGAAATGATCGCCACCATCGATGGCATCGACCGCATCCGATATACCACCTCCCACCCGGTGGAGTTCAGCGATTCGCTGATCGAAGTGTATGAACGGGTACCCGAGCTGGTTAGCCACCTGCACTTGCCGGTACAAAGCGGTTCCGATCGCATTCTGGCGGCCATGAAGCGTGGCCACACCGCGTTGGAGTACAAATCCAAGCTGCGCCGTTTGCGAAAGATTCGCCCGGACATCAGTTTCTCTTCTGATTTCATTATTGGCTTCCCCGGCGAAACCGACAAAGATTTCGAGGACACCATGAAGCTGATCAACGACATCGGTTTCGATATGTCGTTCAGTTTCATTTACAGCGCCCGTCCGGGTACGCCGGCAGCCGACCTGCCTGACGATACGCCGATGGAAGTGAAGAAGCAGCGTCTGAAGATTCTGCAGGATCGCATTAACCAGACGGTGATGGACATCAGCCGCAAGATGGTAGGCTCCACTCAGCGCATTCTGGTTACCGGGCTTTCGAAGAAAGATCCTGGCGAGTATTCAGGCCGTACCGAAAACAACCGGATTGTAAACTTCCGTCACGACAACCCAGAGATCGTTGGGCACTTTGTCGATGTGGAGATTGTCGAAGCCTACGCGAACTCTTTGCGTGGTAAGCCTGTGGATTCGGCGATGTACTAAATTTTGGCCGCCATGTGATGTTAGTGCGGTGATGGGAGGCGGGCCGGATGGGCCTCCCAAAAACCGCTACGAGCACATCCATGTGCGCTTCTCTCCGGCCATCCATGGCCTACGAAATTTTTGGGAGGCCCATCCGACCCACCTCCTTCTAACTTCACAGCGGCATTCAAGAAAATTAACGATGTAAACTCATCAAAATTGAATCCGCCAACACTTGTTTTTTCACTATCGGGCCTGCACATTATTTGAGCGGTTCAGGATTGGTAAGGCTTTCCAAAAATCTGGAGCGCCAAGGATGGCGCGACGAAGCCCTACAGGGACGTATTTACGTGGCGTTTTTTGGAAAGCCTTACCAACCCTGAGCCAATTCACATACATAGAAATGCTAACTCCCCATAAAAATCGAGAGGGAGTAAACCAATACGGAGTAAGATTGAACACTCAAGACAGCAGACAATTTGACCTGCACCCCGTAGACCAGCGAAGACTCACCACGCTGTGCGGGCAATTTGATGAACACCTGAAGATGATCGAAAAGCGACTGCAGGTGAAAGTCGGCCGTCGCGGCCACCACTTCCGGGTTGAGGGGCCAACTGAAAACGTTGCTGCCGCCACCGAAGTCATTCGCCATATGTACCGGGAAACCGAAGCCGTGGACGATATCCCGCCGGATACCGTGCACCTGTTCATTCGAGAAACCGGGCTGGAAAGACTGCCAGATGACGTGCCATACAACGAAGGGCAAATTACCGTCATCAAAACCCCCAAGCTGACCGCCAAGCCCCGGGGCCAGAACCAGCAGAAATATGTGCACAGCGTTCGCACCCACGACATCAACTTCGGCATTGGGCCTGCAGGTACCGGTAAAACCTGGCTGGCTGTTGCCTGTGCCGTGGAAGCGCTGAAAGATGAGCAGGTTAAGCGCATTTTGCTGGTACGCCCCGCAGTCGAAGCCGGTGAAAAGCTGGGCTTTCTGCCGGGTGATCTTGCACAGAAGGTGGACCCTTACCTGCGCCCGCTGTACGACGCGCTTTACGAAATGCTCGGGTTTGAACAAACCACCCGGTTGATCGAGAAAAGCGTGATCGAGATTGCGCCGCTGGCGTTTATGCGTGGCCGTACACTCAATAACTCTTTTATTATTCTGGATGAAAGCCAGAACACCACCCGGGAACAAATGAAAATGTTCCTCACCCGTATCGGCTTTGGCTCTACCGCGGTGATCACCGGCGATACCACGCAGGTGGATTTGCCGCGCGGTCAGGATTCGGGGCTTATTCATGCTGCCAGCGTCCTGAGCAACGTGCGAGGCATCGGGTTTACCCGTTTCGAATCAAAAGACGTGGTTCGCCACCCCTTGGTTCAGCGTATCGTTGAAGCTTATGATTCCTTCAACGATGGAAGTGGTCCGCGCACATGAGTTCATTGACGGTCGATTTCCAGAATGCCTTTGAAGGCGAAGGCCTGCCCAACGAGGCCAGTTTTCAAACCTGGGCTGAGCTTGCCTGGCAGGGCGAGTCGGATTCAGAGGTTACAATCCGCATCGTTGACGTGGAAGAGAGCCAATCTCTGAACTTTCAGTACCGTGGAAAGGACAAACCCACCAATGTTTTGTCCTTTCCATTTGAAGCACCAGCGGGTATAACATTTCCTCTGGCCGGAGATCTCGTTATTTGTGCGCCGGTTGTTGAAAAAGAAGCCCGGGAGCAGCATAAAGAACCTGTGGCCCACTGGGCTCACATGGTCATACACGGCATGCTGCATCTTCAGGGCTACGACCATATTGAAGACAGTGACGCCGAGGTTATGGAAGGCCTCGAAATCCAGCTGCTTGAGCAGCTCGGGTTTGCTAACCCTTACGAAGCAGAGGAAACGGAAAAAGACTCATGAGCGACGATCAGTCGAGTCGCAGTCAGGGCAACAAGTCCTGGCTGGAGCGTATTTCACAGGCCTTTTCCAGTGGGCCGGAGTCCGTAGAGGACGTACTGGAAATCCTGAGGGATGCAGAATCCCAGGAAATCATCGATACCGATTCAATGAGTATCATTGAAGGTGCGATGCAAGTGATTGATATGCGTGTGGAAGAAATTATGATTCCACGCTCTCAGATGATCACCGTCAAAGCCTCTCAGGACCCCAAAGAGTTCCTTCCCGATATCATCGCTTCTGCTCACAGTCGCTTTCCGGTAATTGGTGAAAGCCCTGATGACGTTCTCGGTGTACTGCTGGCCAAAGATTTATTGCCGCTGGCCCTGGACGATAATCTGGATTGGTCCCACATTCGCGGCATACTTCGTCCGCCAACCTTTGTGCCTGAGAGCAAGCGCCTGAACCAGCTGCTCAAAGAGTTCAAAGAAAACCGCAACCACATGGCAATGGTGGTCGATGAGTACGGCGGAACGGCCGGCCTGATCACCATTGAGGATGTTCTTGAGCAGATTGTGGGCGAAATCGAAGACGAGCATGACTTCGACGAAGAAACCCACATCAAGGCCCGAGGCGATGGCACCTATGCGGTAAAAGCTGTTACTCCGATTGATGATTTCAACGAATTCTTCGAAACCGGCATGGACGAAGAAGAGTTCGACACCATCGGTGGATTGGTTCTGAAAGAGTTTGGCCACCTGCCCAGACGCGGTGAAACGGTTGAATTCGGCGGCTTGCAGTTTACCATTGCCAACGCCGATAACCGTGTCATCCGTTTGCTGCAGGTAACCCGAAGTGACTCATGAGCCAACCCTAAGCCACCCGCTAAACCTCAAGTTTACAGCCAACCCCTGGTTCAGCTCGGCGATCCTTCTGATCGCCGGCGCTGTTCAAACGCTGACGTTTTCGCCGTTCCATCTTTGGTGGCTTGGGCCCCTGTCCGCGTTTCTGATTCTATTGGTTGCGTTGAATCAACCGTCTGAAAAACTGTTCCGCGCAGGCTGGTTAGTGGGGCTAGGTTTGTTTGGCTCCGGCGCCAGCTGGATCTACATCAGCATCAGCGAGCACGGCAACACGCCTATCCCGGTCGCTGTTATTTTAATGGTGTTGTTTGTAGCGGGCCTCGCCTTGTTCCATGGACTGGCGTTCTGGTTCTGGGGCAAGCTTGCAAAACAAAATCTGATCCGCCGCCTGATCTTGTTCCCCGCTATTTGGGTGCTCGGCGACTGGTTACGAGGCTGGCTGCTCACCGGCTTCCCTTGGCTCTATCTGGGCACCGCCCACACCGACGGCCCTCTTGCGGGCCTCGCGCCACTGACCGGCGTTCACGGAATCACCTTCTGGGTAACCGCCACAGCCGCTGCTGCCTATGCATTCTGGTGGTTGCTACGAGCCGGCCGCACTAAAGCCGCTGTAGCGACGATCGTCGTTGCGATCTTGCCTTGGGGTATTGCACCCGCACTGAACCAAATCGATTGGACCGAGATCGGTGATGAACCCGTCAGTTTTGTCACCATGCAGGGCAACATTCCTCAACAGATCAAATGGGACCCGGACTTCCTTCGGGACCAGATCGTCACTTACCTCGGAATGACTGAAGAGCATTGGCAAGCCGACATCATCCTTTGGCCCGAAACAGCCATTCCGATCCCCCAGGACCAGGCTGGCCCCATCATCGCCCACATTCAGGAACGACTGGGCGAGAGCAGCACACTGATCACTGGAATTCCCTGGTATGGCTACAGCGAAAAGAAAGCCGGCAATACCTTCCACAACAGCATCATGGCGATGGGTAACGGTGAAGGCATTTATCACAAACAGAAACTGGTGCCATTCGGGGAATATGTTCCATTGGAAGGACTGCTTAGAGGCCTGATCGGCTTTTTCGATCTCCCGATGAGCAGCTTTTCCCCCGGCCCGGACAACCAGTCGCCGTTGCAGGCCAATGGCACCAATGTGATGCCGTACATTTGTTACGAGGTAGCTTACCCGGATTTTGTGGCCTTCAATGCCCGCAACTCCGGGCTGTTGCTGACCATCAGTAACGATGGCTGGTTCGGCGATTCCATCGGCCCGCTGCAACACTTGCAGCTAGCCCGAATGCGCGCACTGGAAACCGGCCGCTATATGCTCCGTGGCACCAACAACGGCGTTACCACCATCATCAATGAAAAAGGCCAGATGACGGAACGTGTTCCGCAGTTCAAGCGGACCGTTCTGACTGGAGAGGTGTTCACAGCCACCGGCAGCACCCCATACATGCAAACCGGCTCTTGGCCGGTGCTCACGTTGGCGTTGGTGCTCATCGTTTTCGTTCGTGAACGTGTGATACCGAAAACCTGACCCTCAGTCCTTGTCAGCCCTGTTTGGCCAGCGGCTCGTCACCCGCTCAAAATAGTGGGAGTCGCACGCCTCACAGGGCTCAAGATGACTGGTTTTAGTCAGGCACAACATGTGACTGCAATTCAGGCACCGAAACATCCCTGCCGTAGCCACTTCCCCCGCAATGTACTGCCCTACTTCCTCGTTTTCGAGTTTCTGCTTCAATGCCAGGGTGTCCACCAGAGTCTGGTCCGCCACTGATAACAGTCGATCGGTCAGGGTCTGCTCCAGCAAGGAAATATCCAGTTGCAGCCATTCCTTCAAGCCTTCGCCGGTTTCTTCGACAAAGTGCATCAGGTGCTCCAGATCTCGCTTCAGGTAAGCACCCAATAAATCGGCCTCTTCGCGAGTCATTTCCTCCAGTTCGTATTCGAACTCGACGGCTTTCTGAACCTCTTCTTCCAGTGTCTGCATGGAGGTTTCCTGGAACACATGCAAACGGGACTGCACACGCTCAAGCATTCTGTCATAGGCTTCTAAAGCCTTACCGGAAAGATGATTGCGCTCTGGTTCTGTCATGTTCGACCTCTCATCTGTGGAAAAACCCCAACAATAGGAAGTCTGGCACAAGTACGACAAATTGGCAGACTACCTGTTAAGCCGCGGGTGCGTTAGAATGTTCGGCCTTTTCGAACATCATTCTGACACAGGGTAATTTTGGTAATGGCAGGACTGGACGAGCAATACAATCCACGCGATGTAGAACAGACCGCCCGTGACTTCTGGGAAACAAACGAAACCTTCAAGGTTGTAGAAGATCCGAGCAAGCCCAAGTACTACTGCCTGTCTATGTTCCCGTACCCGAGCGGCAAACTGCACATGGGCCATGTACGCAACTACACCATCGGCGACGTGATCTCCCGCTACCAGCGCATGCAGGGCAAAAACGTTATGCAGCCCATGGGCTGGGATGCGTTCGGCCTACCCGCTGAAAACGCCGCCATTGCCAACAAAACAGCGCCTGCCAAGTGGACCCGTTCGAACATCGAATACATGAAGAATCAGCTCAAGCAGCTGGGCTTCGGTTACGACTGGGGCCGCGAACTGGCCACCTGTGATCCTGAATACTATCGCTGGGAACAGTGGTTCTTTGCCCGCCTTTACGAGAAAGGCCTGGTGTACAAAAAAATGTCCACCGTTAACTGGGACCCTGTTGACCAGACCGTACTGGCCAACGAGCAGGTTGTAGATGGCCGCGGCTGGCGTTCCGGTGCACTGGTTGAGCAGAAGAAAATTCCCCAGTGGTTCATCCGCATTACCGATTACGCGGAAGAGCTGCTGAACGATATGGACGACCTCGACGGCTGGCCCGAGCAGGTCAAGACCATGCAGCGCAACTGGATCGGTAAATCCACCGGTACCGAGCTGACTTTCCCGCTGAAAAATCGTGAGGACGGCCTGACCGTCTACACCACCCGTCCGGACACCCTGATGGGCGTGAGCTACATGGCCGTTGCGGCCGAGCACCCACTGGCCAAAGCAGCCAGCGAGCGTCACCCGGATGTGGCCGAGTTTGTCGAGCAATGCCGTAACAGCAAAGTGGCTGAAGCTGAAATGGCCACTATGGAAAAGAAAGGCATCGACACCGGGTTCAAGGCCATTCATCCGCTGACTCAGGAAGAAATTCCGGTTTGGGTCGCCAACTTCGTGCTGATGGACTACGGCACCGGCGCCCTGATGGCGGTTCCTGGGCACGATGAGCGTGACCATGAGTTCGCGCTCAAATACAAGCTACCGGTCAAGCAAGTCATCGCCCCGAGCGATCACGAAGAGATCGACGTACAGGAAAAAGCGTACACAGAGAAAGGCATTCTGGTTTCCTCTGGCAAATACAGCGGCCTGACCAGCGACGAAGCTTTCGAAGAAATTGCGACCTTCCTGGAAGAAAACAACATTGGTAAGCGTACGGTGAACTACCGCCTGCGCGATTGGGGCGTTTCGCGCCAGCGTTACTGGGGCGCGCCCATTCCGATGATGACTCTGGAAGACGGTACCGAGATGCCGGTTCCGGACGATCGCCTGCCGGTACGCCTGCCGGAGGATGTGGAAATGGACGGTGTTCAGTCCCCTATCAAAGCTGATACCGAATGGTGCAAGACCGAGTTCAACGGTCAGCCCGCAACGCTGGAAACCGACACCTTCGACACCTTCATGGAGTCGTCCTGGTATTATGCCCGGTTCTGCAGCCCCAACTACGATCAGGGCATGCTGGACCCGGCCGCGGCCAACTACTGGCTGCCGGTAGACCAGTACATTGGCGGCATCGAACACGCCATCCTGCACCTGCTATACGCGCGTTTCTTCCATAAACTGCTGCGTGATGTCGGCCTGGTGGACAGCTCCGAGCCGTTCAAGCGCCTGCTCACCCAAGGCATGGTGCTGGCTGAAACCTATTACCGCAACGAAGACAACGGCGGTAAGTCCTGGTACAACCCATCCGAAGTCACTGTCGAACGCGACGGCAAAGGCCAGGTAGTGCGCGCGGTATTGAAGTCTGATGGGCAGCCGGTCGAGATTGGTGGCGTCACCAAGATGTCCAAGTCCAAGAACAACGGCATTGACCCGCAGTCGATCATCGATGAGCATGGCGCCGACACTGTTCGCTTGTTCATGATGTTTGCGGCTCCCCCGGAACAGTCTCTGGAGTGGTCTGACAGTGGCGTTGAAGGCGCTCACCGCTTCCTCAAGCGCCTCTGGCGTATCGTTCACGAGCACACCAGCAAGGGCGAAGCCCCGGCTCTGGACGTCGCGAGTCTGACGGATGCGCAGAAAGACCTGCGCCGCAAGACTCATGAAACCATTGCCAAAGTCAGCGATGACATCAGCCGCCGCCTGACCTTCAACACCTCCATTGCTGCAACGATGGAACTGTTGAACGAAGTCAGCAAACTTGGCGATGATGAACCGCAGAGTCGTGCGGTTCGCCAGGAAGCGCTGGATGTTGCGGTGCTGGTACTGTCACCGATCGTACCGCACATCTGCCACCAGCTCTGGCACGCACTTGGTCATAGCGAGACGGTGGTCGACGCAAGCTGGCCGGTGGCCGACGAGAGCGCTATGGTGCGCAGCGAGATCGAAGTGGTGCTGCAGGTCAATGGCAAGGTGCGCGCCAAGCAGAGCGTTCCGGCCGACATCAGCAAAGACGATCTCGAAAAGCTGGCGCTAGAGAACGAAAACGTACAGCGCTTCACGGAAGGCAAAACCGTTCGTAAAGTGATTGTTGTTCCCGGCAAGCTCGTAAACGTGGTAGCTAACTGATATGAGATGGGTGCCTCTGACACTGAAAACGCTTCGGTTGCCGCTTCTTGCGGCACTGACCGCCGCCGTCGTTTCCGGCTGTGGGTTTCAGCTACGGGGCACCTCGCCGGTACCGGCGGCGTTACAGCCGCTGGCCGTTGATTGTCCAAACGCCTTACCTGCCCGTTTCTGCGAGTCAGTTCGCGAGCAACTTTCATTGGGCGGTATTGAGCTGCAACCCAAAGAGTCAGCGGATTACGTGCTGACGCTTCGGGATTACAGTCAGGATCGTCGGGCCTCGGCCATCACCGCCCAGGCGTCTGCCGCCGAGTACATTCTGCGCCACAGTGTGACCATCGAATTACTCACGGCAAACCAAATCCCGCTCATCGCTGCGACGGATCTGACGGCTAGCGAAACATATCGCTACGATGAAACCAACGTACTCGCCAAGCAGCGAGAAGAAGAAGAACTGCAACAGCAACTCGGTGACCGACTCGCCCAACAGGTTATTTTCCGGTTAGTACCGATGACTCAAGAACGCATCGACGCGGCCCTCGAAGCTCACGCAGCCAACCAAAAGCCTTCCGAGTCGCCATGAAGATTCAAGCCGGCCAACTCCCTCAAACGTTAAAAAAGGGTCTTGCACCGGTTTACCTTGTCTCGGGCGATGAACCCCTGTTGGTTCAGGAATGCTGCGACCAAATACGCAAGGCCGCCAAGAGTGCGGGTTTTCATGACCGCTTGACCTACCACGCTGACCAACAACTGGACTGGGGCTCGGTGGCTAACGAATGCAATGCCATGTCTCTGTTTGCCGAGAAACGGCGCATCGAAATCCACTTGCCCACAGGCAAGCTCGGTGATGGCCGAAAGGTGATGGAGCAGATTCTCCAGTCCCCGCCTGAAGACGTTATCCTGCTGCTGATCAGCGCCAAACTTGATGCTGCGGAAACCAAGCGCAAGTGGTACAAAGATTTACAGGCCAATGGTGTGCATGTGCCAGTTTGGCCTGTCGATTCGGACAAATTTACCGGGTGGCTGCAACAGCGGGCCAGCAATCAGGGCTTGCACATTACCCGTGGCGCTTTGGCGATGTTGGCCGAACGCCTGGAAGGCAACCTGCTTGCCGCGAGCCAAGAGCTGGACCGACTGACCCTGCTGTCTGATGGCAAAACCATCGATGAAGAAACCATCGAGATGGCGGTACAAGACAGCGCCCGGTTCAACGGTTTCGAGCTGGTTACTGAACTGCTTGCCGGCAAAGCAGCACATGCTGGAAAGATCATCGGCATCCTGCAACAGGAAGGCGAAAATCCCCTGGGACTTTTGAGCGTATTGGTTCGTGACCTGCACCTGATCATCGAACTAAAAACAGCCTTACCCCCCGGCGATAATCCTTCAGGTTTTCTTAAAAAACGCGGGGTGTTCCAGCCCAAGCGCGCCGGTGCCATTCAACAGGCCGCGCGTCGGCTCAGCCTCGCGCAATTACACCGCGCCATTCAGCTATGCAGCACCACCGACCGAGCCGCCAAGGGTTACGGAGACTTGCCAGCCTGGCATCACCTCAGGGATTTATCTGCTCTGCTTGCCGGCGCCAGCTGATCCCACTTTCCAAAACACCGGTATACGACCTTTTCTGACGCCCCTGTCACGAATTACTACCGACCGCAACGTGCTGTCACTCTTAGCAATACGTGTAACAAACATACACATTAATCAGGCCAAACACGCTTCCAGCAAACTGCCACTGTGTCATACTTCACATTAATAAATGATCACACTGTCATAATTTCGGCGACCTGATCATTTAGCCATCAGCCAGTTCTCCAATTGGCCCAGGCACTCGATGTACGATGTGAGGCACAGGGACCATGAAAAAAACAATAGCCATACCCACGACACTTGCTATCGCCCTTTCAGCCGGCATGGTGATTGCTCAAAACACTCGGTTCAGTGACCCTGAATCGGTGGTGAAGAATGAGTTTTGGGGCAATCTCTATGCAAACGGCGGCTCGTCTTTTTTCTGTGACGAGCCGTTCAAGTCCAAAGGTTTTGTGATGACCGACGGGCATATTTATCCGCTCGCGGATATTCGCACCGCGCTGGACTGCGGAACGACATCTCAGTGCAAGCGCGACAATCGCTATCGCCAGATTGCGTCGGATTTACACAATATGGTGCCGGTTCGCAGCCGGGTGGAGTTGAAGCGGCGGACGGCTCGTTATGAGAATTTGAGTACGACTCTCGAGAGGGATGAGTGCGGTATTCGCACGAACAATCAGTTCTTTGAGCCGGCTGAGCGAATCAAGGGTGATGTAGCTCGCACGATGGCTTACATGGTGGAGACCTACGGCTTGCCGTGGCTGGGGGCGACTCCGGTGTTCCAGAGCTGGAGCCAGCTTGATCCGCCAGATGATAAGGAACTGACTAGGCACCGTCGAGTTGCAGAGATTCAGGGTAATGAGAATCCGTTCGTGACCAATCCGGACCTGATCAACCGCCTTTGATTTTAGCTTGCGAGTTCGCGAGGGCACGAGGTACAGCTCTCCGAAACACGCTGTGAATACGTCCTTGTACGCTCTGCTTCGCCATCCATGGCTTCGCAAGGTTTCGGAGAGCTGTACCTCGCACCCTCGCCCATACCGCGTTCTTTGCGCCCACAAAAAAAAAGCAGGCCACCAGGGCCTGCTTTTTCACTTTCTGAACTTACGAAATCGTTTTAGATTTCGTTAGCATCCAGCGCCATCATGGCATCGCTGCCACTGCGGATACCTTCAGCCAGTGACACAGCTTTCGGCAACAGACGCTCGAAGTAGAAACGTGCTGTTTTCAGCTTGCCGGTGTAGAAACCGGAAGTGTCGCCTTCTGCTTTCGGTGCAGCTGCTTTAACCGCTTTCGCCCACATGTAGGCCAGTGCGGTGTAACCGAACATGTCCAGGTAGTCCACTGCCGCAGCGCCGATGGCGTTGGGGTTTTCAGCAGCCTGCTTGATCACGTGTTCGGTGGTATCTGCCAGTCGCTCCAAGGAAGCCGCCAGCGGCTCCAGGTAGGGGCGCAAGGCTTCGTCACTGCTGTTTTCTTCGATGAATGCGCTTACATCTTCTGCGAAGAGTTCGAACAGCTTGCCCTGGCTTGCTACAACTTTACGGCCCATCAGGTCCATTGCCTGGATACCGTTGGTGCCTTCGTAGATCTGGGTGATGCGGCAGTCACGAACCAATTGCTCCTGGCCCCACTCACGGATGAAGCCGTGGCCACCGAAGACTTGCTGTCCGATGATGGTGGTTTCCAGACCACGGTCGGTCAGGAACGCTTTGGCAACCGGTGTCAGCAAAGCCACCATGCCTTCCGCGTGCTTGCGCTGTTCGTCGTTGTCGGAGTACTTGGAGATGTCCAACCACTTGGCCACGTAGGTGGAGAAAGCCCGACCGCCTTCAACGTAGCTCTTCATGGTCAAAAGCATGCGACGCACGTCTGGGTGGACCAGAATCGGGTCAGCGGCTTTTTCAGGCTGCTGGGCACCAGTCGGCGCACGGCTCTGGATACGCTCGTTGGCGTATTCACGAGCACTTTGCAGGGAGGCTTCCGCAGCACCAACACCCTGGATACCTACACCCAGACGCTCGTAGTTCATCATGGTGAACATGGCGTTCAGGCCTTTGTTTTCTTCGCCAACCAACCAGCCTTTGGCGCCGTCAAAGTTCATGACGCAGGTCGCGGAACCTTTGATGCCCATTTTCTTTTCAATGGAGCCACAGCTGAACTGGTTACGCTCACCCAAAGAACCGTCATCGTTAACCATGAACTTCGGAACCAGGAACAAGGAGATACCCTTCGGACCTTTAGGCGCATCCGGCAACTTGGCCAACACCAGGTGGATGATGTTCTCCGCCATGTCGTGCTCGCCCCAAGTGATGAAGATCTTGGTGCCAGTGATGTTAAAGGAGCCGTCGTCGTTTGGCTCAGCTTTGGTGCGGATGATACCCAGGTCAGTACCGGCGTGCGGCTCGGTCAGGTCCATCGCGCCAGACCAAACGCCGGAGTACATGTTCGGCAGGTACTTTTCTTTTAGTTCCTGGCTGCCGTGGGCGTTCAACGCCAGGCAGGCACCCGCTGTCAGCATGGGAGCCAGGCCAAAAGCCATGTTGGCACCCTGCATCATTTCTTCAAACTGTGCGACCAGAGTTTTTGGCATGCCCATGCCGCCGAATTCCGGATTACCGCCCAGTCCGTTCCATCCACCTTCTACGATGGTTTGGTAAGCTTCTTTGAAGCCTTCCGGGCTTGTCACTTCGCCTTCGTCCCACTTACAGCCTTGCTCGTCGGCTTCGCGGTTTAAAGGGGCCAGAACGCCGCTGGTGATTTTGCCAGCTTCTTCCAGAATGGCATCGGCCGTTTCCGGATCGACGTTTTCTGCAATTCTTGGCAGCGAGGCCCACAAAGCAGGCGCATCAAACATTTCGTTCAGCACGAAACTCATATCACGAAGGGGGGCTTGATAATCAGCCATGTATAACTCTCCAGAAAATCAGTCAGTCTCTTCGGGGGCACGCTTGAACTATGGCCTTCTGCGGAAGGCTCAGCTATATGCGCCCGATCGGCAATGTGTCCATATAAAGGTTATTATTCTGTGGTGGGTATTCTACCTTAATACCGACCTCAAACTCATGAAAAAAGCCCGCCTCTTCACAGAGAACGGGCTTTTTTTGCACTATCAATCAGATAGCAACCTCAGCCTTAAAGGGCGAAGTTTTCTTCCGGCATATCCAGCAGAGTGTCTGCACCGGCCAACATGGTTGCTGCGTGAGTCTTGGTACGCGGCAGCATGCGGGTGAAGTAGAAACGTGCAGTCTGCAGCTTGGCAGTGTAGAACGCTTCTTCAGTGGTGCCTTCTTCCAGCTTTTCCTGAGCAACCTTGGCCATTTGGGCCCACAGGTATGCAAACACGGCGTAGCCGGAGTACATCAGGTAGTCAACGGAAGCAGAACCCACTTCTTCACGGTTCTTCATAGCGGCCATGCCCACTTTCATGGTCAGGTCGCCCCACTCTTTGTTGATCGCTGCCAGCGGCTCGATGAACTGCTTCAGCTGCTCGTTGTCGGCATTTTCTTTGCAGAATACGTGCACCTGCTTGGTGAAGGTCTTCAGAGACTCGCCCTGAGTCATCAGAACCTTACGGCCCAACAAGTCCAGCGCCTGAATACCGGTAGTGCCTTCGTAAATCATGCCGATACGGGCATCACGTACGTTCTGCTCCATGCCCCATTCGGAGATGAAACCGTGGCCACCGAATACCTGCATACCCAGGTTTGCAGCTTCGTAACCGATTTCGGTCAGGAACGCTTTGGCGATCGGGGTCAGGAAGCCCAGCGCTTCATCGGCTGTTTTGCGCTCTTCGTCCGTCTTGCCACGAGCGACCAGATCGGCCTTCTGCGCAGTCAGGTAAATCAGAGCACGAGCACCTTCAGCTACCGCTTTCTGAGTCAGCAGCATGCGACGCACGTCAGGGTGAACGATGATCGGGTCGGCAATGCCTTCCGGGTTCTTCGCGCCGCTCAGTGAACGCATCGCCAGACGGTCTTTGGCGTAAGCCAGTGAACCCTGGAATGCCAGCTCGGCAGCACCCAGACCCTGGATAGCCGTACCGATACGGGCGGTGTTCATGAAGGTGAACATGCAGTTCAGACCTTTGTTCTCAGGTCCGATCAACCAGCCTTTGGCACCGTCGAAGTTCATCACGCAAGTCGCGTTACCGTGGATACCCATCTTGTGCTCGATGGAACCACAAGAAACAGCGTTACGCTCACCGGCAGAACCGTCTTCATTCGGCAGGCACTTGGGTACGATAAACAGGGAGATGCCCTTGGTACCTTCAGGTGCGCCCGGCAGACGAGCCAGAACGATGTGAACGATGTTCTCGGTCATGTCGTGCTCACCGGCAGAGATAAAGATCTTGGTGCCGGAGATGCTGTAAGAACCGTCAGCGTTAGGCTCTGCTTTGGTACGCAAGGTGCCCAGGTCAGAACCACAGTGAGCTTCGGTCAAGCACATGGTGCCGGTCCACTCACCGCTGATCATTTTGGTCAGGTAAGTCTGCTTCTGCTCTTCAGTACCGTGCGCTTCCAGAGTGTTGATCGCACCGTGGCTCAGGCCCGGGTACATGCCCCAAGACCAGTTTGCGGTACCGTTCAGCTCGCTCATCACGATGCCGAGGGAATCAGGCAGGCCCTGGCCGCCGTAGTTAGCGTCAGCCGCCAGTGATGGCCAACCGCCTTCTACGTACTTATCGTAAGCTTCTTTGAAGCCAGTCGGCGTTTTAACGCCGTCTTCGCTCCAGGTACAACCTTCACGGTCACCTACCGCGTTCAGCGGAGACAGTACCTGTTCAGCAAACTTCGCACCTTCCTGGATGATGGCATCAACCATATCCGGAGTTGCGTCTTCAGCGCCTTCCAAATTGGCGTAGTGGGTCTCGCTGTCGAGCAGCTCGTTCATTACAAATTTGATATCACGCAGGGGCGCTTTGTACTCAGGCATTGAATCCACCTCAATGTTGGTTGCAGCTGAAGTTGTTGCAGCTATACCGTGGTTTGCTCAGACACCATGAAGCTTGCGCTTCACAGCCTTAATTAAACACTTGTTTGAAACATACGTTTTGGAGCACAGAATTGTCAAGAGAATTGCGTCAATTTTGTCGTGCTTTGTGTTCTCAAACGTAACAAAAACAGATCAGAAAACCCGATATGCCTTTCGCGTTCAGGGTCTTAACGTGAGGAAGGAATCACACAAAAATTGAAGTGGCAGAATCCGAGTCAAACCCGTAACCCTGCATAGCGGACACATTTTGATAGGCTTCTGTGGCTTGACGCGACGGGGTGTCTTGGGCATTTCGATCTTGCCCGACCTCATCAGAACCGCCGTCGATATTGGCGTTCTCGTTGTCACCACTACTCAGCTCTACCTGAGCCTGCAACATGGTTTGCATCGCTTGCGCGGCCACCGCACGATCCTGTGATGAGGGTTGTGCTGGTGCCATAGCGGCAGCACGAACAACGCGCATTTTCTCGATCGTTGCCTGAGGATCTCCGGCCACCGGAGAGACATCAATGGGCACTTCGCCCCCGACTGCGTATTGAGCGCCATCGGGGCCACGTTCATAGGAATAGGAAATAGCTCCGGCGTGCTGCCCACCCACCGCTTGGTGCGCAGCCTCGTGAGCACGAACCTCACGATCGCGGGCTTTGAGTTCGGAGAGCTCTTTCAGCTCGGACTCGGTCAACCCTTGGGGATTCTCTGTTTCTTGCCTTGGGTTTTCGCTCGATGAGCCTGCGGATTTATCCTCGGAGGTTTGCTCCGGAGCCCGCACCGCCGCTCCTTCACCGCTCGGGGATGCTTCCCCCGGCACGTTTGAAGAGCCCGTGACCGCAGGGCCAACAGACCCGGCCCCTGAGACACTGCCCAAAGACGGGAAAACAGAAGAAACTGAGGGAGATATGTTCACGGGCAATATCCGCAGCTCAGACCATGATGTCCAGCAGAGTGCCTATCGTCTCATCCGCCGTTTTAACAACTTGCGCCGAAGCCTCGACACTTCGCTTGTAAAGATTCAGCTCAATCATGGGCTCAGCAAGATTGCCTGCGCCCTCTGCGCTGCCTTGCGGACCATCAACACCACCTCGCGCGATTTTTCGAGCGGCGTTATCCATCCCGGCCATGCCGTCCTGGATGCCCTGAATACCGATACCGAGAGTGTTATTGATCATGGAGGAGAGTCCCCGTGGCAGACAATTGACTCAATTAACGCATATATCTGGTCAATTTTCAAACAACGGAGACACATTTAGGTATCTGGCCAAAACGGCTGGCATATCGGCCACCGGCACCTCGTCAACATAGGGCAAAATACCCAAACAGGGCGCCTCAAGATGCGTGACCAAATAATTGAGGGTCTCTTCTTCACAACTCATCGGATCGGCTTCGGGGTGGTTTGCGACCCAACCAGCCACGGTTAAACCATCTGCACGAATAGCTTCTGCCGTCAGCATGGCATGATTGATACAGCCAAGCTTCAGCGGCACCACCATGATCACGCCCAAGCCCATCTCACGGGGCACCGACGCGTAGGTTTCGCGATCATTTAACGGCACCCGCCAACCTCCAGCCCCTTCGATAAGCATCACGTCCGCGGGTTGCATCTGCAGACCGCGACAAAAACCGATCAAACGCTGGGCACTGATCTGCTTACCCGCTTGAACCGCCGCGACATGAGGCGCAATCGCGGGCTCCAAGGCAACTGGATTAATCACATCGTAAGCAATGGACTCTGTGACTGCAGCTTGCAGCATCAGCGCATCTTCGTTCCGAAGCCCTTCCGGTGTTTGCTCACAACCAGAAGCAATCGGTTTCATGGCAATGGTGCGTTTACCCAGCGCCTTGGCGGCCTCGAGGATCGAAGCGCTGACGATGGTTTTGCCCACCTCTGTATCAGTGCCCGTTACGAAATACGTTTTCTTTGCCATGGTATTTATCCTGCTATGGGCTTTTGCCAGCTCAACCAACCGGCCTCGTATGTCGCGAAAACCTGGCCAGAGCGCACGCCCGGATAAGCCCTGCACATAGCCCGGAAACGGCCCGGTGCGGTCGCCGTCCGACGCCGCTCTTCCCCTTTGAATACCGCTCCCAAATGCTTCAGTTCCCGATTGAGCGCCATAGGTGTCTCATAGCGCAAACGTATCGGCGCCAAATCCAGCGCCGACCCTGCAAGCACCGCGCTCGTCAGGCTGCGCCATTGCTCTGCCGGAACAAACCGATTCACGTGCGCCTGCCCCGGGTCTGCTTTCGCCCACGCTTGCTTGAGCTCTCGTAAAGTGCCATCCACCAAGGTAGACATCACCAGTAAACCGCCCGGGCGCAGCACTCGGCTACATTCCGCCAGCACAGCCTCGGGCTTCTGGCTCCACTGCACCATCAGGTTGCTGAAGACCAAATCAACACTCTCGTCCGCCAGCGGCAACTGCTCCGCATCGGCATTCAGCCAGTTAACACCACGGAACTCTGTAGCCGCCTCCGCTTGCGCCAACATGCCCGGAGACAAATCAGCTCCGGTTACACAAGCCGCGGGATAACGTGTTGCCAGCTTTCGGGTAAACCAACCGGTACCGCAACCCAAATCAAGAATCGACTCCGCTTTGAAAGCATCCGGAATGCGCGACAACATGGTGTCGCCCATCGTCTTTTGCAATCGAGACGCACTGTCATACGTTTGGCTCGCGCCGCCAAATCCCGAGGCAATCGACGCTTTGGTCCCGGTACCGCCATCCGCGCCAGTAGCGATGGTTAAGTCATTAAACATGTTCATAGCGCCGCTACCTGCTCCGAATCTCTGAAACCCCGCAACGTCCGACACTCCGAAAGGGCCCCCAATAAACGATCAACGTGCTCGTGGCTATGCGCTGCACTCAAAGTCACCCGTAATCTAGCCTGCCCTTCCGGTACCGTTGGCGGCCGAATGGCGGTAACCATCACGCCCTGCTGCTCCAAAGCCTGACTCAGAGCCAAAGCTTCCTCATTACCCCCGAT
Source organism: Marinobacter litoralis (assembly GCF_003336705.1). GTDB lineage: Bacteria > Pseudomonadota > Gammaproteobacteria > Pseudomonadales > Oleiphilaceae > Marinobacter > Marinobacter litoralis. The sequence continues at coordinate 284,389 of NZ_QMDL01000002.1, forward strand.
CATGATCGGCTGAATGGGCGTATAAGACGGCATCAACTCGTACCCCAGCGCTTGCGCGCCCTCACGAAAACGGACAATCAATTCATTCAAGTGGGCCCGCCGTTGATCGTCGGACTCAATCAAGTTCAGGCTGGCACAAGTCGCAATCGCCATCGCAGGCGGCATCGCGGTCGTGTAAATGTACGTTCGGGCCTTCTGAACCAGATAATCCATCAACACCTCCGGCCCAGCCACAAAGGCACCACTGGTGCCAACAGCCTTACCCAAGGTACCAATCAAAACCGGCACCTCGTCCTCGGACAACCCCGCCTCCAGCACACTGCCCCGCCCCTGCGGACCAAGGACACCGATACCGTGGGCATCATCCACCACCAACAAGGCATCGTGAGCCTTACAAACCCGAGCCAACGCCTTCAACGGCGCCACATCACCGTCCATGCTGAAGACACCATCGGTCACCACCACCTTGTGACCCGACGTGTCGGCCAACATGGTTTCCAACGCCGCCACATCCCCGTGCGCATAACGCCGAACCCGAGCCCGGCTGAGAATGCAGCCATCGATGATCGAAGCATGATTCAGACGATCTGAAAAAACCGTATCGCCCCGCCCCACCAACGCCGAAATCACACCCAAATTGGCCATGTAACCGGTGGAAAAGAACAACGCGCTACTGCGCCGGGTAAACTCGGCCAGCCGTTGCTCCAATTGGTGGTGAGCGTCGTGATGACCACACACAAGATGAGACGCAGCCCCACCCAGCCCGGTCTCGGGCAAGGCGTTCTTAAGCGCTTCAATATTGTCGGGGTGATTGGCCAGGCCCAGATAATCGTTGCTACAAAACGACAACAACGCCTGACCATCTGCGGTTAACTCCGGCTGTTGCGGGCCAGAGACCAAACGACGGGTCCGATACAGTCCCGCGTGTTTCCGCTGTTCAATCTCAAGTGCAAAATCGCGCATAAAGACGGCACACCACAAGGTCAGGGCAAAGATAAACCGGACAAAAAGGAGTCAGACTTGGCGACTGACTCCCCGAACAAATTCGGCGTGAAGGTCTGGCGGTGCTTTTCGGGACTGTTGAAGGCCAAGGACGGCCTGAAACAAGCGCACATGGATGTGCTCGTAGCGTGTCCTGAAAAGCACCGTCAGACCTTCACACACCACCAAAGCCGGAAATCAGGCAGATTCCCGAGTAGCGTCATAAAACATATGCCGCGTAGCCTCATACTCAACCGCTTCAGCCAACTCCTCTTCCTGCTGTTCCTCGGTAGCACACTGCTCACGCTGCTCCGGGCGAATACCCAGCTTACGGAACAACTGCATATCCGCATCCGCCTCCGGGTTAGAGGTTGTCAGCAACTTCTCCCCGTAGAAAATCGAATTCGCACCCGCCAGGAAACACAGCGACTGCATCTGCTCATTCATCTGCTCACGACCGGCCGACAGGCGAACATGAGAAGCCGGCATCATAATACGCGCCACCGCAATCATCCGGATGAAATCGAACGGCTCCAGATCTTCCACATCTTCCAGCGGCGTACCCTTCACCTTCACCAACATATTCACCGGTACACTCTCAGGATGCTGCGGCAAGTTAGCCAACTGAACCAACAGACCCACACGGTCATCCTCATCCTCACCCATACCCAGAATACCGCCGCAGCAAACCTTCATACCGGCCTTGCGAACGTTATCCAGCGTATCCAGGCGATCTTGGTAGGTACGCGTGGTAATGATGTGGTTGTAGTACTTCTCGGAGGTATCCAGGTTATGGTTGTAATAATCCAGACCGGCTTCCGCCAGTTCCTTGGCCTCTTCCTCTTTCAGCATGCCCAGCGTCATACAGGTTTCCAGGCCCAGCGACTTCACCTGCTGAACCATATCCAGAACATAGGGCATATCTTTCTTTGAGGGGCTGCGCCAAGCCGCACCCATGCAGAACCGTGAAGCGCCCTTTTGCTTCGCCGCTCGCGCCTCCGCGACAACCTTTTCAATCTCTAACAACTTTTCTTTTTCAAGGCCGGTGTTGTAATGCCCGCTCTGGGGGCAATATTTACAATCTTCCGGGCAGGCGCCGGTCTTGATAGACAGCAACGTACTGACCTGCACCTCATTGGGATCAAAATGTTCCCGATGCACCGACTGGGCGCGGAACAAGAGATCATTAAACGGGAGATTAAAAAGCTCTTGAGCCTCCTGAAGGCTCCAGTCGTGTCGCAGTGCAGTAGCAGTCATGTTCAAGTCCTGTTAACCTTCACAAGGTATTTGGTTTACGGATAAACCACGATGATAAACAGACTGAAAGCGCTGTCAACCTTATTGGACCATTTGGTTAACAGAGAGGCGACCACCGGCCGCTGCGTCACTTGCTTGAACAAACGGGCTTTCCAAGGCCTGTGCTCCCCCTGTCGAGCCGACCTTCCCCACAACCGATTGCATTGCGAGACTTGCGCCCTGCCCCTCGCCTTTGCCGGCCCCGTCAGGCTCTGTGGCGAATGCCTTACGCAACCACCACCCTTCACACGCTCACGGATTCCCTGGCGTTATCAGTTCCCTGTAGACAGCATGATCGGCCGTTACAAATATCAGGGCCAACGTAAGTTCGCGCGGCCGTTGCTCGCGGATTTCAGTGACTATCTGGATCGCACCCTGACCGACTCTGAACGGCCGGAACTGCTGATTCCCGCGCCCATGCACTGGCAGCGCCGATGGCAACGCGGATTCAATCAATCACAGGACATTGCCGAATACCTGGGGCGACGCCTCAAAATCCCGGTCGGAAGCCAAGCGGTTCGGCGCAAACGCAAAGTGCGCGCTCAACGGGGCCTCAGCCGAGACGGACGATTGCGGAATCTGAGCTCGGTATTCGAGGTTCGTAGACCGATTCCAGAGCGGGTCGCCATTGTTGACGACGTGGTGACAACAGGGGCAACCACGCGGGCACTTGCCAAAGAATTATCGAAAGCTGGTGCCCGAGACATTCAAATCTGGGCTTTGGCCCGCACGCCCGGTTAACTCAACTGCTGTTTAACGTATTCGGCAATTGCCAGGCAGGAAGTCAGGCCCGGCGACTCGATGCCGAAAAGATGAACCAGCCCTGCAAGACCATGCTCCTCGGGCCCGTCAATTCGGAAGTCGGCAAAGCTGCCATCGGGCCCTGCGAGTTTGGGGCGAATACCCGCATAAGCCGGCTGAAGCCGGCCCGCATCGACTGAAGGCCACCACTGGCGAATGCCCTCAACAAAAGCACTAATCCGATTCGGATCCACGGTGTAATCCTCCGAATCCACCCATTCAACGTCCGGCCCAAAACGGGCTTGCCCAGCTAAATCCAGCGTCAGGTGAACGCCAAGCCCACCCGGCTCGGGCAAGGGGTAAATCAAATGTTTGAACGGGTGTGTACCGCTGTAGGCGAAATACACGCCGCGGGCCAACCATTGCTTCGGTTTGGCTGAACCGGAAAGCCCGCCCCAGCCCTCCGCAAGCCCCGGCGCAGCCAACCCTGTTGCATTAATCACTTCATTGGCAATCAGGGTAACCGGCGCCTTACCCCCTACGGTGAGACGGTGGTCCCCATGTGAGCTATCGACAGCCAACACCGGGCTGTTCACCACCAACTGCCCACCTGCATCTTCCAGCTCACCCAGCAGCGACAGCATCAAGCCGTGAGCGTCGATGATCCCGGTTTCCGGAGACCACAAACCCGCTGCGGCTTTCACATCAGGGCACTGCGCATGAACGGCATCGCCGGTCACCTGCTGTAGGCGAACGCCATTTGTCTGTGCCTGTCGACAAATTGCATCCAGCTTCACCGCCTGACGATCGTCAGACGCCACAATCCATTTGCCGCATTTCCGGTGCCCCACCATCCTGCTAGAACAATACTCATAAAGCAGCTCCCGGCCCCGCACGCAAAGCATCGCTTTCAGGGAGCCGGTCGGATAATAGATGCCGGCATGAATCACTTCGCTATTGCGCGAAGACGTTCCTTCTCCAAATCGGGACCCGGCTTCAAGTACCAAAACCTCACGCCCCGAACGAGCCAGCTCACGGGCAATGGCCAGGCCTACAACTCCGGCTCCAATGACAACCGTTTGAACTTTGTAGCTTTCGGAATTCAATTTTAAGCCCCGCAAACCGATCCAATGCCTGAAATTAACCCAGATAGCCCAGCGTTGCATTACCTGAGCTTTCAGAACCGTTATACTTTACACCAAGCGCAACGGATGCACGGAGCATGGAAAATGTCCGACAGGAAGCAGTTTCTTACGGTAATGATCGTCGCCGCACTCTTTGTGGGCTGGATTGCTTGGCGTGGCTTTGAAGTCACCAGCCTGAACGATCAACTAAAAGCCGACAAAGTGGTATCCAGCTACCCTTATCAACATCGGGTGCTTCGGGTAGAAGGCGATACAGCCACGATCAGCTCTCTGCGGTCCCATAGCCTTTCAACACAGCAGGCCTTGTCGGTGGTATTTCCCGGAATGACACATCTGGCCGACACCCATCGCGACTGGCAAAAAGCGGAACGGGAACTGGCTCAGGTGCAGGCGCGAGCTGGCGACATTGTTCTGGCATCGCCGAGCATTAACCGCGTGCGCTGGGAACTGGATGAAAACTGGTACCATTTACAATTCATGAAGTCACAACAACACTCGGCCTTCTGATTACTATGCAAAACGAGTCTTCTGACATAACCGCTTCTCCCCATCCGTACGACACTCTGCAACCGGATACCATTCTGGATGCCATGGAAGAAGCCGGCTTCCCTGTCAGTGGACGGCTGTTTGCGTTGAACAGTTATGAAAACCGGGTCTATCAAATCGGGCTGGACGAAGGCTCTCCTGTCATCGCGAAATTCTACCGCCCCGGCCGCTGGTCGGATGCCGCCATCCGCGAAGAACACGAATTCACGCTGGACCTGCAAGCAGCAGACATCCCCGTAGTCGCGCCATTGGCATTGCGCAACGGCGACTCGCTAGGTCGTCATGGCGATTTCCGTTTCGCGGTATTTCCTCAGCGCGGCGGCCAAGCCCCCGACACCAGCGTGACCGATACACTCTACCGCCTGGGCCAGTGGTTGGGCCAAATCCACAATCTGGGCGCTACTAAAACCTTTGCGCATCGGCCGGGGTTTGATCTGATTCGGGGGCTGGAAGAACACAACGCATTACTCATTAACGGAGGCTGGATTCCTGACGATCTTCGCCCCGCCTGGGACAGCCTGATCCCGGATTTAATCGAAGGCTGCCAGCGGCGAATGGAAGACGCCGGCGATGTAAACACGCTCCGCATCCACGGAGATTGCCACGCCGGCAATATTCTTTGCCGTGACGAAGCCATGCTGTTTGTCGATTTAGACGACTGCCGCACCGGCCCCGCCGTGCAAGATATGTGGCTGTTATTGAACGGCGAAGCTAATGAGCGCGGCAGCCAGTTGGGCGAGCTACTCGAAGGCTACGAAACCTTCCGGGATTTTGATCGCCGGGAACGGCATCTGATCGAGCCTCTGCGTTGCTATCGCCAAATTGCTCACTGCGCCTGGCTGGCAAGGCGCTGGGAAGACCCTGCATTCCCCCGTTTTTTCCCATGGTTTGCGCAGCCGCGTTTCTGGTCTGACCAAATCCTGTCCCTGCGTGAACAACTCTCGGCCCTGCAAGAGCCTGCTCTGACGCTTCCGGGGCAATTCTGAATCCTGACTTCTCGAAGAGGTAACCATGAGCGAAAGTGAAAACCGCTATTCGGCACGTGCCCTTATTGTGACCGCGGTGATTGCCATCATCGGCACAGTCACAGCGCTGGAGGTCGGCGGACGAATCAAACATTCCGACAACAAAGACCATGTTCCTGTCGGTGATTTTCAGGCCATCCATGTGGCGCCCGGCGAAGAGTTCCGAATGTCCCGCAAGCCCTCCGGACTGCACGCCGTCTGTGAAAACGGCTACCTAGCCATTGCCGCAGACGTAGACCCATCGTTTCGCGGCATCCTGGTCGATTACAAAAACCGCGGTGTACGCTGCGCTCGCCCGTCACCAACCGATCGGGACCCGGCAAAACCCAAAGTCGGAGACAGTGATGCGCAGTAAAAAACCAACCCCCGCTCCTCAGATGACAGACCGTTTGTTCGCCACCGAGCGCAACCCGGAAGACTTTCGCTTTGATGCCTCGGTGGCCCGGGTATTTCCTGACATGATTCGCCGATCAGTGCCCGGTTACACCACGATCATTCCGATGATCGAAGTGATTACCGAACAGTACGTTCAACCCGGTTCTCACTGCTACGATCTGGGCTGCTCACTGGGAGCCTCAACACTGGCCATGCGCCACGGGATACCTCACACCGACTGTACGTTGGTGGGTGTGGACAACTCGAGCGCCATGATCGAGCGCTGCGAACACTATGTCGCTCTCGACGATCACGAGCTGCCGGTCACCTTGCGCTGCGAAGACATCCTCACCACAGAACTCAGCCGCGCTTCGGTCACTACCCTGAACTTTACGCTTCAGTTTGTCCCGCCTGAGAAGCGAAAGGATTTGCTGGCACGAATCGCCGATGCCACCTTGCCGGGCGGCGTACTGATTCTGTCCGAAAAGATCCGCTTCGAATCCGATTCGGAACAGAACACCCAGACGCAGCTGCATCATGAGTTTAAACGCGCCAACGGCTACTCAGATCTGGAGATCAGCCAAAAACGCGCTGCGATCGAAAACATCATGATTCCCGAAACCCTGAACACCCACAAACAACGGCTGCTGGATACCGGGTTTAATCAGGTGCTGGTGTGGTATCAGTGTTTCAATTTTGTTTCCATGCTGGCCATCAAGAACTCTTAATTACCGGATACCACGAAACCTATGCCTGCTTTCGACTGGCGCGAACATTTCTCGCCGTTTATCGACTCCCTCAACCACAGTGATCAGGCAGCCTGGGCCGAGGTTTTGACGGCTCAGCTGATCCGCCGTTTTGAAGACAACCCACACGGTGATATGGCGCGCTGGCACGCAGCCCTCCAGGCCTTGCCGTCAGATCTCCCGGCGAAAGTAGAACTGAATTCGTCAGCCGTGACCGTAACCTCAGAGCAACCCTTAAGCGAACAGGACGCCGAAAATCTCGAGCGGGGTTTACGCGGTTTAATGCCCTGGCGGAAAGGCCCTTTCAATTTTTTCGGCACCCACGTGGACACCGAATGGCGGTCAGACTGGAAGTGGGACCGGGTTTCACCTCACCTTGCAGATTTGAAAGGACGCACGATTCTCGATGTCGGTTGCGGCTCCGGTTATCACTGCTGGCGCATGGCGGGCGCAGGTGCCCGGCAGGTTGTTGGCATCGATCCCGGGCTGCTGTTTATGTTTCAGTTTCTGGCGGTCAAAGGTTACCTCGGAGACGTTCTGGTAGATCTCTTACCCATTCGCATGGAAGATCTGCCGGACAATCTTGAACACTTCGACACCACCTTCTCCATGGGCGTGCTATACCACAGGCGCTCCCCAATTGACCACCTGCTGGATTTAAAAGGCACCTTGCGCCGGGGCGGCGAGCTGGTGCTGGAAACACTGGTTGTGGATGGCCCTGAAGGTTTCAGCCTGATGCCGGAGGATCGTTACGGACAGATGCGCAACGTCTGGTTCTTACCCAGTTGCCCGACACTGATTCGCTGGCTCGAACGGGCTGGCTTCCGCAACGCCCGAGTCGTGGATGTCAGCGACACCACGACGGAAGAACAACGGCAAACCGACTGGATGCGGTATAACTCGCTGGCCGACTTTCTGGATCCCAATGATCCTACTAAAACCATTGAAGGTTACCCCGGCCCGAAACGGGCAACGATCATTGCCGAGAAGCCCTGATCAAACCTTCAAGGCGTAAAAAAACCGCCAGAAGCTCACGCTAAAGGCGGTTTTTTGACTCTGACGCTTATTCCCCGAACGGGTGCCTCAGAGTGATGGTTTCTACGCGGTCCGGACCAGTAGAGATAATGTCGATCGGCGCTTCGATCTGCTCTTCCAGGAAGCGGATATACGCTTTCGCGTTCTCCGGAAGTTCCTCGATCGACGTCAGACCGAACGTGCTTTCGCTCCAGCCTGGCAGCTCTTCGTAGATCGGCTCAATGTCCTTGAAGGTGTCGCAGCCAATGGGCGGACGGGTAATCTCTCCGTCCGGCATTTTGTAGCCGACACACACCTTCACGGTTTCCAAACCATCCAGAACGTCCAGCTTGGTCAGGCAGATACCAGACACACTGTTGATCTGAATGGCGTGACGCAGAGCGACAGCATCGAACCAACCACAACGACGGGAACGGCCAGTCGTGGTACCAACTTCGTTACCTTTGACCGCCAGGTGCTCACCCATGTCGCAAAACAATTCCGTCGGGAACGGGCCTGAACCGACACGGGTGGTGTAAGCCTTGGTAATACCCAGCACGTAATCCAGGTACAAAGGACCAAAACCGGAACCGGTCGCCGTGCCACCCGCGGTGGTGTTAGACGAGGTTACATACGGGTAGGTGCCAAGATCGATATCCAGCAGGGAGCCTTGAGCCCCTTCGAACAGAATATGCTCACCACGCTTGCGGTGACCATGCAGGATGTCGGTTACATCGGCAGCCATCGGCAGAATTTCTTCGGCCATTTGCTTCAACTCAGCCAAAGCCGCATCGATGTCTTCGGCTTCTTCTTTGAAGTACTCGGTCAGCACAAAGTTGTGGTAAGACATGATCTCGCGAAGTTTAACTTCGAAGTCTGCCATGTTGTGCAAATCGCCTACACGAACGCCACGGCGAGACACTTTGTCTTCGTAGGCTGGCCCAATACCACGGCCAGTGGTGCCGATTTTGTCTTCGCCCTTCGCCCGCTCGCGCGCCTGATCAATGCGAACGTGAGTACGCAAAATAATCGGACAAGCCAGGCTGATCTTCAGGCGGTCACGAACTTCAACGCCACTGGCTTCCAGTTCACGTACTTCTTTGAGCAGCGCTTCCGGTGACAGCACAACACCGTTACCGATCAAGCAATGGACATTCTTCCGCAAAATACCAGACGGGATCAGGTGCAAGGCCGTCTTCTTGCCCTCGATGACCAGTGTGTGGCCGGCATTGTGACCGCCCTGAAAGCGCACCACCGCTGCCACTTTTTCAGTCAGAAGGTCGACGATCTTGCCTTTACCTTCATCACCCCACTGGGTACCCAGCACAACAACATTTTTACCCATGATTCTCTCTCACATCAGGCGGCCCGAAGGAACGCGCCTTGCACATTTACTCAGGAATATTCGTTGAATACCGGCGATACAATCAGCTCAGCATTTCCACAACCCATTGCCCGTCTTTTTTCACCAGCTGACGATCACAACCTTGCAACGCGGGATCTGCAGGTTCGTCACCCGGCAATTGTCGAATCACTGTTTCAGTCATTCGCAGGCCGGAAATCACACCTTCAAGCGCAGAGTCTTCAGCGGCAGGTGCCCAGATGGCGCCCGAACGGTGATGCACTCGCTCACCCAGAGCCACCAACGCGCGTATATCCAAGCTGAAGCCGGTGGCAGGCCGGGCGCGCCCGAAATCACTACCAATGGCATCGTAACGACCACCCTTGGCAACCGCATCACCGTGACCGGGAACATAGGCGGCGAATACCAAACCCGTGTGGTAGTTGTATCCGCGCAGCTCGCAAAAATCGAAACCCAGACTCACTTCCGGGAAGTCGCGACTCAGCATTTCGACCACGCGAGTCAGCTTATTCAAAGCGGCATCAAGCGCCTCGGAGGCACCTCCCAAAATCACTCGGGCCTGCTCCAGCGCTTCTACGCCGCCGCTTACACGAGCGAGTTCACGTAACCGTGCACCTGCAGAGCCGGGCTCACAGCCACCCAGCAGGCGATCCAGTTCCGGAACCGACTTTCGAGCCATAGCATCAAAAACAGCCGCCTCGGTGTCTTTATCAAACCCGGAGCTGGCAATCAGACTTTCGTAAATCGAAACGTGGGCCAGATCCAGATGCACCCGAGGCAATCCGGCTACCCGGAGTGCTTCCAGCATCAGGCTGATAATTTCCAGATCCGCCGCTTCCGAGGTGCTACCGAACAACTCGCAGCCCGCCTGAATCGGCGTTCGCCCTGTCAGCATATGGCGCGGGCGGGTATGCAGCACATGGCCGGCATAACAAAGGCGGGTAATACCTTCCTGACCCAGCGTATGCGCATCAATTCGTGCGGCTTGCGGTGTCATATCTGCCCGCACACCCATCATGCGGCCAGTGAGTTGATCGGTCAGCTTGAACGTCTGCAACTCCAGATCGTGTCCGGTTCCTGTAAACAGGGACTCCAGGTACTCGATCAGGGGCGGGATAACCAATTGGTAACCCCAGCGTTGGCAGGTGTCCATTACATCCCGGCGCAGGGACTCGATCCGTCCGGCCAGCGGAGGAAGAATGTCTTCAACTCCATCTGGCAGTAACCAGCGATCAGATACTGTCATGAGATTCTGTTGTCCGTTTTTCCGTCACCGGCTCAGCTGCCGGGGGGAATGACTCAGGGTTCAAGATGTCCAGGCGAAGAAATACCCAAACAAAACCGGAAGGATTCTACACCCTTGGCAGACACAAAAAAACCGGAACACCTACGTATTCCGGTTTTCCTTTCAAACCGCCGGTTTTAGTTGGCGCCAGCCGGGTCCTTCAGGAACTTCATGAAAGCACTGTCGGAGTCGATCACCATGATGTCATCCTTGCCGGCAAAGGTTTTCTCGTAAGCCTGCAAGCTACGGTAAAAGCTGTAAAACTCTTCATTGCTGCCATAAGCTTCGGCATAAATCCGAGCCGCTTCACCGTCGCCCTCACCTCGAGTCATTTCCGCTTCGGCAAAGGCGTTCGCCAAGGTTACGGTTTGCTGCCGATCAGCATCGGCGCGGATACCTTCCGCCAATTCCAACCCTCGGGAACGAAATTCCTGAGCCAGCTTATGACGCTCGGTCGCCATCCGGCGATAAACGTTTTCGCTGACCGCACCCGGGAACTCAATCGCTTTCACCCGGATATCAAGAATTTCGATACCGAACTCTTTCACTGCCGTTTCGTTGGCACGATCTCTCAGTGCGTGCATCAACTCATCGCGCTGACCGGAGACCACCTCGTGCATGGTCCGCACGCCGAACTCGTCACGCAAGCCGTTATCAACTCGAGACAAAATCAGCGTTTCCGCCCGGCGCTCATCACCACCGGTTGCACGATAGAACTGGTCAACATCACGAATTTTCCACGCCACGTAGGAATCCACATCCAGCGGCTTCTTCTCGATGGTGAGGTACTGTCGCGACGGCAGATCCATGGTCAGAACCCGAATATCGAATTCCCGAATCTGATCGATAACCGGCACCTTAAAATGGATGCCCGCCTGAATATCGGTTTCAACCAATTCACCAAAGCGGAGCTTCACACCACGATGGGTCTCGGGAATGATGAATACGCTAGACAGCACGAGCAGGACGACGATAAGAGTGCCTGCAAGGCCCAATACACCTTTAGGTCCCATAACTTATCTACTCCTCCGAGTGTTTCCATCCTGACGCGCACGTAGCTCTTGCAGAACCTGATCGGTCAGCGTCTGAACGTCGACTTGCTGATTACCTGATTGGGAGCTCCGCCCCCCTGAGCCCGACGAGCGCCCCTGAGTCAGCTTATCCAAAGGCAGGTACATCATGTTGCTGCTGCTTTGGGTGTCCACAAAGATCTTGCTGCTATTACCCAGAACCTGCTCCAGCGTTTGAATATACATACGCTCACGCGTGACCACCGGTGCCTGCTCGTACACGGCCAACAGCTGGTTGAAACGCGCCGTTTCACCGCGAGCCCGCTCAATCACCTCGGCCTTGTACGCATTAGCTTCTTCAATCATGCGCTGCGCCTGGCCCCGTGCTTCCGGAACAATCTTGTTGCGGTAGGTTTCGGCCTCTTCTTTCGCACGCTGTTCATCTTCTCGAGCTCGCTGAACTTCGCGGAAAGCATCCTGCACGGCCGCCGGGGGCTGTGTGCTTTCAACGTTTACTCGAACGATTTCCAGACCAGTACCGTACTCTTTCAAGAAGCTTTGCAGCCGCTGCTCAACGCGAACAGCCAGTTCCGCACGCCCTTCCGTCAATACGTCATCCAGTGAGGAACTGCCTACTTCGTGACGCAGAGCACTGTCGGTCGCAAAGGCCAAAGCCTGGTTAGAATCACGCACGTTCAGAACGTAAGCCCTGGCATCGCCAACCCGGTACTGAACCTGCAGATCCACGGTGACCAAGTTTTCGTCCTGAGTCAGCATCTGGCCGCTGGAGCGGGCTGAGCGAACGTTGGTTACACGGACTTTGGTCACCGAATCAATCAACGGTACCTTGAAACGCAGACCCGGGTTTTCAGTTCGACTGAATTCACCGAAGCGCAGCACGACCGCTCGCTCCTGTTCGTCTACGGTGTAGAACGACTGGTACAGGACATAACCGAACGCCAATATGGCGGCGATGGCCAAAATGGCGCCAAAACCACTGTTGCTGCTACCAGAGCCTGAGCTGCCGTTATTGCCAGAGCCGCCTTTGCCGCCCAGCATACGATTCAGCTTGTCCAGCCCCTTCTTCAGAGCCTCATCCAGATCTGGTGGCCCCTGATCATTGCCGCGACGACCACCGGTTCCCCAGGGATCGTTGTCGTTACGGTTACCACCCGGTTCATTCCAGGCCATAATTCTCTCCGTTCGTGTTTATTCGAATGGCTGCAAATACTAGGGATTTATCAAGCCCCCGGCAATAGGCGGCCTGATTCACAGTGCCCGGTCTTCCAGCCGAACCTCTTCCTGGCTTACACCTGCTCGACTGAGCAACTGCAGCCAATCGCGATTCTGCAGCCGAACTTCTACTACTGTATCACCACTTTCCCGGTGCTCTTCGCTCAGCACAGAACCAGCCTCATGCAACGAGGCACGAAGCTTGCCATCTGCCGGCCCAAGCAGAACAAAATGATGCACCACATCTTCTGCCAGACGCTCGACAACCGCATCAAAGAGCAAATCCATGCCCTGTCCGGTTATCGCCGACACCCACACTCTGACCGGAATGCCGTCTTCGTTTCGATCGATTCGGGGGGCAAAGTCATCCAACAGGTCAATCTTGTTGAAAACCTGCAGCTGAGGCACCTCATCAGCACCGATTTCCAGCAACACGTTTTCCACCTGTTCGATGTTTTCGTCGCGCCGCTCATCATGGCAATCAATGATGTGCAACAACAACGATGCTTGCCGGGTTTCTTCCAGTGTTGCGCGGAAGGCCTCTACCAATTTGTGCGGCAGATGGCGAATGAACCCTACCGTATCCGCGACTACGACCGAGCCAATGTCTGGAAGTTCCAGCTTGCGAAGGGTTGGATCGAGAGTTGCGAACAACTGGTCCGCCGCATAAACCGTCGAAGTGGTGACCTGATTGAACAAAGTCGACTTACCGGCGTTGGTGTACCCCACCAACGACAGGGTTGGCACATCGGCACGCTTACGAGCCCGCCGCCCCTGATCCCGCTGTTTGCGGACCTTCTCCAATCGTTTATGGATCGATTTGATGCGCTCACGCAGCAAACGACGGTCGGTTTCAAGCTGTGTTTCACCCGGGCCACGCAGACCAATACCACCTTTCTGACGCTCAAGGTGGGTCCATCCACGAATCAACCGCGTGGACATATGCTCAAGCTGCGCCAGCTCGACCTGCAGTTTACCCTCATGGGTACGGGCGCGCTGGGCGAAGATATCGAGAATAACGCCGGTTCGGTCTAATACCCGACACTTGAGCTCACGCTCGATGTTACGCTCCTGGCTCGGGCTCAAGGCGTGGTTAAACAACACCACATCGGCTTCATTGGCAGCAACCGCATCGCGAATTTCTTCGAGCTTACCTTCACCAACGAATAGCCGGGGACTGGGCTGCTTACGCGTACCGGTCACCATATCCACTGGCTCGACACCCGCCGAGGTTACCAGCTCACGGAATTCACCCGGGTCTTCAGAACCATCGTGGGCGGTGAATTCGATGTGTACGAGAACCGCCCGTTCTCCAACGTCAGGACGTTCAAACAAAATATATTCAACTCCATAAAAACAAACACCCGCGGCCAGCTCAGCTCAAAGGCTGCCCTGCACCGCGGGTGTCAGAACCGGATACACCGGAATTTAACCTTCAGCTTCTTCCTCTCCGGGATTCGCCTGCGGCAAACGAACATTACGAGCAGGTACAACCGTGGAAATAGCGTGCTTATATACCATCTGGCTGACGGTGTTTTTCAGCAAGATTACGAACTGATCGAAAGACTCGATCTGGCCCTGAAGCTTGATGCCGTTAACCAAGAAAATAGAAACGGGGATGCGTTCCTTGCGCAAAGCATTGAGGTAAGGGTCTTGTAAGGAATGCCCTTTTGACATGAGTATTCTCCTGTTAGAGGTAGGTGCAGATCGTCAATTTGCAGAGTTAAATGTGGTGTGTAGACCTGATTTTTTCAAGGTTTCCAGCACCATTTGTAAATTATTGCTATCCAGCCACTGTACATCAGGCCATTTTCGTAACCAGGTCAGCTGACGCTTCGCCAATTGGCGCGTTGCCGCCATGCCTTTGTTCAAATAGGTTTCGTGATCGCATTCACCAGACAGGTATTCCCACGCCTGGCGGTAGCCCACGCAACGCATGGAGGGCATATCGAGGTTGAGATCACCTCGCCCCATCAACTGCCGGACTTCGTCCAGAAACCCTGCGTCTTGCATCGCCAGAAAACGCATTCGAATCCTCTCATGAAGGACTTTACGGTCTGTCGGAGCGAGCGCAAACTGGAAAACAGTATACGGCAGGTCGGCACTTTCGTCTGCCTGCCACTTGGTGAAATAGGTGTAATCCTTAATATCCGACGTTTTTTCATCGGCAGAGTTTCCTGAGCTGGCCTGCCAAAACGACGAAATAGGCTGGCCAGTCAACCGAATAACCTCAATGGCACGCATCAGGCGCTGGCGATTATTGGGGTGAATAATCTCTGCGGCAACCGGGTCTTTGGCAACCAATTCTTCGTACAGCGCCTGCCAGCCCTGTTCCTCTGCGTCCTTTTCGATCTGAGCCCTCAGCTCCGGATCAGCGGATGGCAGATTTGACATGCCATTCAACAAGGCCTTGAAATACATCATGGTTCCACCTACCAACAGCGGTATCCGCCCGCGCTCGGTAATCTCCGCCATTTCTGCCAAAGCGTCCCGCACAAAGTCTGCGGCGGAGTAGATGTCTGCCGGGTCGCAAATATCGATCAGTCGGTGAGGCGCTTTAGCCAACTCTTCGGCCGTCGGCTTGGCTGTGCCGATATCCATACCTCGGTAGATCATGGCGGAATCCACGCTGATGATCTCGCAGGGCAAATGCTCACAAAGGGCCATGGCCAAATCGGTTTTACCCGACGCCGTAGGCCCCATCAGGAATATGGCCGGAGGAAACGCAGCCTGTTGCTCGCCTGCCATGGTGTCTAGCGCCCCCTCAGGAACAATTTATCCAGTTCGGACAGTGTCATCAGTGTCCATGTCGGGCGACCGTGGTTGCACTGGCCACTGCGTTCGGTGGCTTCCATATCCCTCAGCAGCGAATTCATCTCGGGAATGGTTAACTGCCGGTTGGCCCGCACGGAGCCATGGCAAGCCATGGTGCCCAGTAATTCGTGGGTGACGGCTTCCACGCGATCGCTTTGGCCGTTCTGAATCAGATCAGCGAGAACATCACGCACCAACTGCTCGGTATCCGCTCCGCGTAGCAAAGCAGGAATCTGTCGCACCGCCAGCGTTTCCGGCCCAATCCGCTCGATTTGAAGGCCGAGCTGTTGCAATTCGTCACCGTGACTTTCCGCCAGCGCAGCTTCTTTCTGACTGACCGCCAGCGAGACCGGCACCAGCAAAGGCTGGCTCTTCAAATCCTGCTCGACCAGAGCCCGCTTCATACGCTCGTAAGTGATCCGCTCATGTGCCGCGTGCATATCCACCACGATCATGCCGGTTCGGCTTTGAGCAAGTATGTAGATGCCATGAAGCTGTGCAATCGCATAACCCAGAGGGGGCTCTTCTTCGCCATCTTGAGGCGGCGTGGGCACCGGCTGCGACTCAAATGGATCGGGCCGCGACTCGTTGGTCACACCTCCGCCGGCATTGAGCGAATTATAAAAGGCCATTTGATCACTGGCTTTCCAGTCTTGCTGGGGCTGTGTTGGCGACGCATTGCCGTACCCTGAAGAAGAGTGCGTGAATGCTTGCGAAGGTGCAGCTCCGGCCCCCTGCGAAAGCGGAAAGGCTGCCGGACCGTTTCCTGGCTGGGACACCTCGGGTTCGCGACTCAAGGCCTGTGCTTCTGCTCCTCTGAAATGGTCCGCGGGGCGCACGTCCGCCAGCGCCCTGTGCAAGGTGCGGAAAATGAAGTCGTGCACCAATCGGCCATCACGGAACCGCACTTCGTGCTTGGTCGGATGAACGTTAACATCCACTGTGGCCGGGTCCACTTCGAGATAGAGCACAAACGCCGGATGACGATTGTTGTAAAGCACGTCGCGATACGCCTGACGAACCGCATGAGCGACCAACTTATCCCGAATCACGCGACCATTGACGAAGAAATACTGCAGATCAGCCTGACTGCGGGAGAACGTCGGCAGTGCGACCCAACCCCATAAACGCAAACCACTGGCTTCGGCCTCGATGACCACGGCGTTATCAATAAATTGCTGGCCGCACAGTGAGCTGATTCGCCGCTCTTTATCGATATTCGATTCAGCGGGCCGCAAGCTTTGAATGACACGCTGGTTATGGCGCAGGGTAAAGCCGGCATCGAAACGGCTGAGGGCCTGGCGGCGGATGGATTCATCAACGTGATTAAATTCGGTTTTTTCCGTACGCAAGAACTTGCGGCGTGCGGGGGTATTAAAAAACAGATCCCGCACTTCAACGGTGGTGCCAACAGGATGCGCGGCCGGCGAGATTTTCGCGTCCATATCCCGACCTTCCACTTCCACCCGGGCAGCGGCTTCTTGCTCTGCCGTGCGGGAAGTCAACGAGAGCCGAGATACCGAACTGATACTCGCCAGCGCTTCGCCGCGAAAGCCCAAAGTGCCAACGGCCTCAAGATCATCCAGGGTCAGGATTTTGCTGGTTGCATGCCGGCTCAGGGCGAGCGGCAAGTCAGATTCTGCGATCCCGAAGCCGTCGTCCCGAACCCGAATCAGCTTTACACCGCCTTGCTCCAGTTCAATATCAACCCGGCTGGCGCCGGCATCGAGAGCATTTTCCACCAGTTCTTTAACAACTGACGCAGGACGCTCCACCACTTCACCGGCGGCTATCTGGTTGGCAAGCCGGGGCGAGAGCAATTGAATGTGGGGCATAGCCGGGAACTACCTCTTGTTCAGGATGAGGGGATACGTATGGTTTGCCCTACCATAACACGATCGTCGTTCATCCCGTTAAAGCGCATCAGCTCACTGACGGTGGTCTGATTCTCTCGCGCCACACCTGACAAAGTGTCCCCTCGCTGAATACGATACTGCCCCACACGGCCATCGCCTTTGCCATTCTCTTTTTGCCACGCCAATAACGTTCCCGGAGGCGGACTACGCCGGAAATAATCGTGTATTCCGTCCATCATCGCCTTGGCCAGTTTCTCGCGGTACCACTCGGCCGACAGGTTCTTTTCTTCTTTGGGGTTAGAAATAAAACCCGCTTCCACCAGAATCGAAGGAATATCCGGCGACTTGAGCACCGCAAACGCCGCTTGCTCCACGCCCGGTTTATGCAGCTTGGCGACACTGCCCAGCTGCCCCAGCACGGAACTGCCAACACCCAAGCTGGCGTTGATGCTCGCGGTCATCGACAAATCGAGCAACACGCCCGCCAGCATTTCATCCCGACCTTCCAGAGACAGCGCACCAGCACCGCCAATCAAGTCAGACCGGTTTTCGCTTTGGGCCAACCAACGAGCCGTTTCACTGGTTGCTCCGCGCTGAGAAAGAGCAAACACCGAAGCCCCGCTGGGTTGCGGTGTGCGGAAGGCGTCGGCATGGACCGACACAAACAAATCGGCATTGTGCTTGCGGGCCAAAATGGTTCGATTTCGCAAACCTATGTAGTAATCGCCTGTGCGGGTGAGTTTTGCCGTAAAACCGGGCTGCTGATTCACCAGCTCCGCCAAGGTTTTGGCCATTTTCAGAACCACGTCTTTTTCGCGGGTTCCTCGTGGCCCTATTGCTCCGGGGTCTTCGCCACCGTGACCGGCATCGATCACCACAACAATATCGCGCTTACCCGCTGAATTCTGGGTTACCGTTGGGCTGACGTCTTTTTCAAGCCGCGTACCCGACTCGTCAATCAAGTCCACCACTAAGCGGTGACCGTATTGCTGATTAGGCTCTAGCACAAAACTACGGGGCTTGATGTCGGTTTTCAGATCCAGCACAACCCGCAGATCTGTGCCGTTTCTAGGTGCACTGCGGATTCGCTTAATCGGACTTCCCGACAAATCCACCTTGCTGAAATCGGCACGTTTGGCCGCGTTCTTTATATCAATCACCAATCGGGACGGACTGGAGAGGGAAAACATGTTGTGGTCCACCTTCCCCGCCGTATCCAATACCAAACGGGTATGGTCTGGCGCAGGCCATATGCGCACGCCTTCAATCTTGGTGGCTGCCTGAACAACGCTTGCCGAGAGCGCCAGCAGTATACACAGTGCGATTCTCATGAACCCGGCCCTATCATTTCAATTTGATTCAACAAGGAGGCGCCCAACTCGGAACGCGCTCTTAAAATTACGGTTCGTCCCTCGTTCTGCCGCTCCAACTGGATTTCGACATCCGGCTCAGGCAATACACCCTCGCCCCGCTCCGGCCATTCAATCAGGCAAAAATTTGTGGCTGAAAAATAATCCCGGATACCCATGTATTCGAGCTCTTCCGGGTCACCAAGTCTGTAAAGGTCAAAATGGTAAACCGGCGGTGTTAAATGCTCATAAGGCTCCACAAGCGTGTAGGTCGGGCTTTTCACCGCGCCTTCGTGCCCTAAACCACGCATAACACCACGGCTAAGGGTGGTTTTCCCCATCCCCAAATCACCCTCAAGAAACACTGTCAGGCTTTGCTCCGACTGTTTTGCCAGCCGCGCCAGCTCTCCGCCCAAGCGTTCAGTCTCGGCTTCCCCTTCCAGAAATAACCGGCGTTCGTTACCTATAATGCTCATTCTTCCTCCCGGTCATTTCGGACGCCGATCACGTCGATTTCTTTCAGTACAAAGGCTAAATCTTTGATGACATCGGTGGGCAGCAACGCCATATAACCCACTCGATTGGCCGCCCTATCCGCTGCAGCCAAATGCGCCGATGCCGCTGCACGGGTCGCGCCCCTCACATTGTCTAACTGGCCGATAAACGCCCCCAAGATGCCGGACAAAACATCTCCCATGCCTCCTGTGGCCATCCCCGGATTTCCCCCGGCAATCACAACCGGCAACCCGGAATTCGCAGCGATGACGGTTCCTGCGCCTTTAAGCAACACCACACCACCCCAAATGCGCTGAATCTTTTGCGCTGCCGCCAGCCGGTCGGCTTCAATCTCTGCAACACTGCACCCGAGCATACGCGCCGCTTCACCCGGATGGGGAGTCAGTACGTGCTGACCAAAAGGAATCGCTGCGCGAGTGGCCATCAAATTAAGCGCATCCGCATCCAGCACCCGGGGCTTCGCGCTGTCCAGCACCTGCTGCAACATTTGTTGGCCCCAAGCAGACTTGCCGATACCCGGACCGCACACAATCACATCCGCTTGTTCGATCAATGCGGTTAACTCTGAGCCGTGGACAACCCCGCGCACCATCACATTGGGGCAACGCACCAACGCCGCGGTCACATGTTCAGGCCGAGTCGCCAGCGACACCAATCCCGCGCCTGCACGAGAAGCCGCTTCCGCGGCCATAATGCCAGCTCCACCGAAGCCAGACTCGCCAGCAACAATCAAAACATGACCGAACTGCCCTTTGTGCGCATTAAGGGGCCGCTGTCGAAAACCGCCTTTGCAGTCTTGCCAACGAACAAGTTGTGCGACCGGCTGCTCCGGGCAACCACTTATTTGCTCTGGCGTCGCCAGAGGTTCAAAAACCACTTCACCACAAACTGCAGGACCAACGCCGGTATACAACCCGGTTTTTGCGCCGATATAGGTAACGATCAACTCCGCCTGGACTACATCACCTGATGCTGCACCGGTTGTGGCATCAAGGCCGGACGGTAAATCGACCGCCAATACAGGCGGTTTTGCCTGATTAACGGCGCGGATCACTTCTGAAAACGGAGCTCTTGGCGCACCGGTTACCCCGGTCCCGAGCATGGCATCCACAATCACGTCTGATGCGGCAAGCTTCTCCTGAAGCAAACCTTCCGGTAAATCGGAAATTTCCGTAATCGGCACGCCTTCCGTCTGGGCAACTTCGAACGCTTTCAGGGCATCCCCCGTCAGCTTTGCGCTCGGAGCCACAGCAACACACTCTACAAAAATGCCGAGCCGATGGGCATTGGCCGCAATCAGATACCCGTCGCCGCCATTGTTTCCAGCGCCGCATAATACAAGCACCGAGCCGGGTGACGGCCAGCGTTTTCTGAGCTGCCGAAATGCCGCTCGGGCTGCCGCCTGCATTAAGTCGAACCCATCAATTCCCTGTTCTTCAATAAGATAGCGATCCATCGCTCGTACAGAGTCGGCGGAATACAAGGCTTCTGGTAGACTGTCCTCGTAACGCATGGGGCATCCCGCTAAAGAAAACGGTTTAAGTAAATTGGCCAGATACCTGTAAAGCATAGCAAAACAGGAAAAAAGGTCATAACTTAATCAAATTAAATCTCCGCAGGCTTTCACCGCCGAAGGCTCCGTCATGGTCACCAGTACAGACAATACGCCCTCGAACGCTTCTTTGGAGGCGCTGCCAGAGAAAATCCGCCAATGGGCTAAAGAGCTAGGATTCGCGGATGCCGGCATCACTTATGCCGACACCGGCCCCCATGCCGAGCGTCTCAAGCAGTGGCTCGCCGCCGGTTATCACGGCAACATGGCTTACATGGCCGATCACGGCGACAAGCGCTACACCCCGAGCTCTCTGGTACCGAACACCCAACGGGTGATTTCGGTACGCATGGATTACCTGCCCTCACCGGACAACCCGAAACAAGCGCTTACTAACCGGGAAACCGCCTACATCACTCGCTATGCCCTTGGCCGGGACTACCACAAGCTGATGCGGAAGCGGCTTGCTACGCTGGCCAAATGGATCGACGAAGCGGTCGCCGGTTATGATTACCGGGCCTTTGTGGACAGCGCGCCTGTCCTTGAACGCGGTTTGGCGCAGCGCGCGGGCCTTGGCTGGATTGGCAAGAACAATATGGTGATTCACCCCAAAGCAGGTTCGTTCTTTTTTCTGGGTGAAATTTTTACCAGCGCGCCTTTACCGGTGGATGAGCCGTTCGACAAGCAGCATTGCGGCTCGTGCTCTGCCTGTTTGGAAATTTGTCCCACGGATGCCTTTGTGGGCGCTCACTTACTGGATGCCCGCAAGTGCATCAGCTATCTCACCATCGAGCTAAAAGGCCCGATTCCGGAAGAGCTGCGTTCAAAAATGGGTAACCGGGTGTTTGGCTGCGATGACTGCCAGATCGTGTGCCCATGGAACAAGTTCAGCAAACCTACCGCCGAAAGCGATTTCCAACCCAGGCACGGTTTAAACAACACCGAACTTGCCGAGTTGTTTATGTGGACAGAAGATGAATTCCTGAAGCGCACCGAAGGTTCAGCGATTCGCCGCACCGGTTATGAGAATTGGCTGCGCAATATTGCGGTAGGGCTGGGCAACGCCCCGTCGACCATTCCGGTCATCGAGGCATTGAAACAGCGGGCGGAGCACCCATCAGAGGTGGTTCGGGAGCACGTAGTCTGGGCGCTGCGCCAACACGGTTTATAGTTTAAAGAAATGTTCGCGGTAGTGACGCAGTTCGTTGATGGAGTCGCGAATGTCGTCCAGCGCCAGGTGGCTGCCTTTCTTTTTCACGCCGTCCAAGACATCCGGGCGCCAGCGGCGGGCCAGTTCTTTGATGGTGGATACGTCCAGATTTCGGTAATGGAAGAAGCCTTCCAGCTCTGGCATGTATTTCACGAGAAAGCGCCGGTCTTGGCCGATGCTGTTGCCGCACAACGGAGACGCGCCGGCTGACAGGTGCTGTTTCAGGAATTCCAGAGTCTGCTGCTCGGCTTCCGCTTCGCTGATTTTGCTGTCTTTAACCCGCTGGGTCAGACCACTTTCGCCGTGGGTTTTGGTGCACCATTCGTCCATGGAGTCCAGCAGGCTGTCCGGTTGCTTGATCGCAATCACTGGGCCTTCAGCGACCAGATTCAGTTCCGAATCGGTAATAATCGTGGCCATTTCGATGATCCGCTCGTTCTCGGGATCCAGACCTGTCATTTCCAGGTCTATCCAGACCAGATGGTTTCCAATGCTCATTCTCTTTTACACCTATGCCGTTGTTCTCAAGTGCATGTGCAGGTGTGGGGCGCGTTTCCGGAAACCGCTACAAGCACATCCATGTGCGCTTCTCTCCGGCCATCCATGGCCTCCGACATTTCCGGAAACGCGCCCCACACCCGCACGCCAAACTTGCTACTTACCGCTACCAAAATCAGAGGCCCGCAATTCAGCTGGAGCGCTGGGTCGGGAATGCCTTTTCGGGAGTATCTGAAGCCATGGATGGCTTCAGCTAAGCGCACAGGGATGTGCTCGTAGCGTCTCCCGAAAAGGCATTCCCGACCCGGCGCTTGCACCAAACCCGGAAGCCCCGAAAAATCAGATGTAGCTTGTTTTTCAAAACTCTGCCTATTGTCCATGATTCACGTATCATGTGGTACATCACTTCCCCGGAATACTAAAGAGCAGATGGCAAAACGCAAATTGAACAAACGCCAGCAATGGCGCATCGAGAAGATCCAGAAAGAGCGCACCACCCGAATGGCCCGCAAGGAAAAGGCTGTTGAGGCTCAGGCTGAAGCCGGTGAACTGGGGCCCGAGCAAGAAGGCCTGATCATCGCTCATTACGGCCAACAACTGGACGTTGAAGCTCTCCAAGGTGATGACGCAGGACAAGTGTTTCGATGCTTTGTCCGGGCAAACATCAGCAGCCTGGTGACCGGGGACAAAGTTGTATGGCGACCAGGCAAAAGCGAAACCGGAGTCATTGTTGCTCGCTGCGACCGGGAAAACCTGCTGCAGCGGCCCGACAACTTTGGCGCCCTGAAGCCGGTAGCCGCCAACATTGATCACATTATTCTGGTGATTGCTCCAGAGCCGGAACCTCACGACAGCTTGATTGACCGCTATCTTGTGGCCTCCGAAAGCTCGGATATTCCTGCCGTTCTGCTTCTCAACAAAACCGATTTGATTAACGACCAGAACCGTCCGCAGATCGAAGCTCTGCTGGCCCGCTATGAAGCGCTGGGTTATCAAGTCGAACAAACGTCGGCTGCGGCCTGCGAAGGTGCGCCGGCACCGGAGGTTGAAGCACTGGTTCGCAACCAGACCAGTGTTTTCGTCGGCCAGTCTGGCGTGGGTAAATCGTCGATTATCCAGACATTGCTGCCCGATGAGCAATTGCGGGTCGGTGCGGTGTCGGAAAGTACCGGCAAGGGCGTGCACACAACCACCACCGCCAAACTGTTCCATCTAGCCAGCGGCGGCGATTTAATTGACTCGCCGGGTATTCGGGAGTTTGGTTTGTGGCACATGACACCGCAAGAGGTCGAGTACGGCTTTCGGGAGATTCGGCCGTTGATGGGGCTGTGTAAGTTCCGGAACTGTCGGCATATGGGCGATCCGGGATGTGCACTGGATGCCGCGGCCGAGAGCGGCGAGATTTCCCGGGAAAGGCTTAAAAGCTTTCACCGGATTCTTCAAGATATGGCCGAACAACAAGCGCGTGGGTTAAAGCTGACCTGAACCGGTGATCGGCACCGGCTACGGCACTACCAGTTGAGTTCTCCCGGAGCGGGTTCCGGGCGATCTTCTCGCCAACTGCCATCTTCCAGTTTATCCAATGCTTCTTGCTCTTGCGCTTCGCTGGGACGGGTTAAATCAATCAGAGGTTGCGCAGCCGAACCCGTCTTGGGCCGAGCGTCCGCCACGCTTTTGTTCTTCAGAACAATAATAGAGATTCGGCGGTTAATCGGTGCCGTCGGGTTTTCAGTGTCAAATAAGACCGAGTCACTGAGCCCCACCACCCGGGCAATTTGTTCAGGCCTGACACCACCTGCCACCAAAGCCCGCCGAGCTGTATTAGCCCGATCAGCAGACAATTCCCAGTTGGTATACCCCGGCCGGCCACTAAACGGCGTGGCATCGGTGTGCCCGGTCAAACTCATCTTGTTATTGACGGAGCCCAATGTTTTCGCGAGTTCGAACAAAAGTTCCTGAGTATAATACTTGAGCTCTGCCCGCCCCGAATCAAACATCGGGCGCCCCGAACGGTCAACGATTTGGATGCGCAAACCTTCCTCGGTGATATCAATCAGCAATTGATCTTTGAATTCTTGCAGCGTTTCATTCTGCTCGATCCGCTCTTTCAGCTCCTGAAAAAGCTGTTCCATGCGGCGCTGTTCAAGTGTATCTGCCAGCTCATCCACAATCTCATCTTCAATCTGAATGGTGCTGGATTCGATATCCAGAGAGCTTTCGTTAACCACCGATGCACTTCCACCGAGATCAATCGGGTTCGGCGACCCACCTTCGGTAAAGCCAACCGGGTCTTTGAAGTAGCCTTCAACCGCTCGCTTTTGCTCGGGTGAAGCGGTGGCGGTTAACCAAAGCACCAGAAAGAACGCCATCATCGCGGTGGCGAAATCGGCAAACGCAACTTTCCACGAACCACCGTGGTGGCCGGCAACGACTTTCTTTTTGCGTTTGATGATGATCGGCTGTTGGTCCACGCTTAACTCCGGCTATCGTTGAGCGGCATCACTTGGAGCGAACATGATCGTTCAATTCCTGAAAGCCCGGCCGTTTCTCGGTTGGCAAAGCTTTGCGACCAAATTCAATGGCCATTTGAGGCGCCTGCCCCGCAACCGTAGCCACGATGGCCGACTTCACACACTCGTAGGCTTTCAATTCGTACTTGGCGGCATGCTCAAGCGCAATGGAGGCCGGTCCGACAAAGCCGTACCCCATCCATATACCTAAAAAAGTACCCACCAGAGCCGCCGCGACGCTCAAACCAATTTTTTCAGGCCCTTCGGTCAGGAAGTTCATGGTGATCACAATGCCCAAAACCGCTGCCACAATCCCCAGGCCCGGCAACGCATCGGCAATTTTGTTCACAGCATGAGCGGGTTCTTCCAACTCATGCTGGCGATTCTCGATTTCGTTTTCCATCATGCCTTCCAGCTCGTGAGGCGCCATGTTTCCAGAGCTGATGATGCGCAAATAGTCGGTGATGAAATCCAGTAAATGCTTGGACTTCATGATGGCCGGGTAACGGGCAAAGATCGGACTTTCTTCGGGGTTATCGATATCTTCTTCGATCGCCATCACACCCTGCTTGCGCGATTTATCAAAGATTTCGTAAAGCAGGCTGAGCAGGTCTGTGTAATAGGCTTTGTTGAACGGGGAACCTGTTAATAAACGTAACAACCCGCCAAACACCTCTTTCACGGTGTGCATCGGATTGGCAATCACGAACGAGCCTACCGCTGCCCCACCAATAATCAGCACTTCCGTCGGCTGCCAGAGCACAGCCAAGTTCCCGCCGTGCAATGTGTAGCCGCCTAGAACACTCGCAATAACAATCACTGCACCAATAATCAGCAGCATAAAAAATAGTCGCCCGTTTGAAACCTATTTAAAAACAGCGTTCGATCATAGCAAGCTCACGGTAGAACAGCGAAGGGGAGAAACAATTTCTATACACTACGCCCAGTTTGGTAAACTGCCCCGCTTTATAGAACCGAGAGATGTCTCAAATGCTTGATAAACTGTTCGTCCTGAGTCAATACGTCACGCCGCAGCTGACGCTATCCCGCTTGGCTGGCCGCCTCGCAGACTATGACCGGACACCCGCTCTGAAAAACCGCGTAATCAGCTGGTTTATCGACCGCTACGGCGTAAACATGAGTGAGGCCGCCGAATCAGACCCCACCGCTTACGACAGTTTTAACGCATTCTTTACTCGCGCGCTTAAGCCCGGCGCACGCACCGTCGATCAAACCCCGGATGTCTTTGTCAGCCCGGTTGACGGCGCCATCAGCCAACTTGGCCAGGTCACTGCAGACGACCGTGTATTTCAGGCTAAAGGCCAGTCTTTCAGCCTGACGGAGCTGCTGGGCGGTGATGAACAGCGCGCTGAAGCGTTTCGCGAAGGCGAATTCGCCACCATCTACTTGTCACCAAAAGACTACCACCGCATCCACATGCCGGTGGCGGGCACACTGAAGGAAATGGTGTATGTTCCCGGCAAACTGTTTTCGGTTAACCCGGTAACGGCAGAGAACGTACCGAATCTGTTTGCGCGTAACGAACGGGTAGCCTGTATCTTTGATACCGAAGCAGGCCCAATGGCGCTGGTATTGGTGGGCGCTATGATCGTCGGCAGTGTAGAAACGACTTGGGCAGGTGTCGTTGCACCCAAGCCAAGCAAGGTGACCGAGTGGCAGTACTCCGGTGATCAGGCCGTGCGTTTCGAGAAAGGCGATGAGATGGGTCGCTTCCGCTTAGGCTCCACGGTTGTTCTGGTGATGCCTAAAGGCGCTGTTAACTGGAATGCCGACCAAGTTGCAAGCAAATCCGTACAAATGGGCGAAGCGTTTGGCCGATTGAAGCCCGCCAAGGCCTGATACGGTCAGGCCCTCTCTATCGGGAAGGCCAGTACCTCTTCAATGGCTTTTGCGCCCACCTTCAGCATCAGCAGGCGGTCTAACCCCAATGCCACGCCCGAGCAATCGGGCAGGCCGGCGTTTAGCGCCGCCATAAACGCTTCATCCACGGCCATTTCAGGTTTGCCCGCCGCTTTGCGCTGCTGGTTATCGGCATCAAAGCGCAGCCTCTGCTCATCAGGGTCGGTCAATTCCCAATAACCGTTACAGAGCTCTAACCCGTTGATGTAAAGCTCAAACCGGTGTGCAACGGGATGGCCGTGTTCCCGGGAAACCCTTGCCAGTGCCGCCTGCGCCGCTGGATAGCGGGTAATAAAAACCGGCCGTTCTAGGCCCAGCGTTGGTTCAACGGCAAAACTCATCACCAAATCCAGGCAATCGTTTCGGCTTAGATCCGCCAGTTGCTCAGCTTCCAGCCATTGCTCACAGTACTGCTTCAAGTCTGTATCGCTGATTTCCATCGGATCGAAACCGGCATTGGCCATAACCGCCTGACGATAACTCACCTGATCAGGACGCTCACAGCCTAACCAGCCACACACCAGATCCGACACCTCGGCCATTAACGCCTGATCGTCCATCCCGACCCGATACCATTCCAGCATCGAAAATTCCGGGTTGTGACGACGCCCTCGCTCACCGTTCCGAAATACCCGGGCAATTTGATAAATACAGCCGGAACCTGCAGCCAAAAGCCGTTTCATGGGATATTCGGGGGACGTCTGAAGCCAGCCTCCTTGAACACCCGCAGCCTTCACCTCTGCCGGGATGCCGTCGAGATTCAAATCGGTAACACCATGACGGCCAAGTACCGGCGTTTCGACTTCCAGCACATCCCGCTCACAAAAAAAGCCGCGCACGTAAGCAAGTTGCTGTGCACGGCTTTTTAGAGCGCCCCGCGAGGCAGTAGGCTGCCAGACAGGAGAATCAGTCATCGGGAATTAACTGCTTTTTACGCGGTTTACGTACTCGCCGGTGCGAGTGTCCACCTTCAGAACTTCACCGATGACGATGAACAGAGGTACGTTCACTACCGCGCCGGTAGACAAAGTCGCAGGCTTGGAACCGCCTTGTGCGGTATCGCCCTTCATGCCCGGATCGGTATCCACCACTTCCAGTTCAACAAAGTTAGGCGGTGTCACAGACAAAGGGGCACCGTTGTACAACGTCACGGTGTAAACGTCCTGCTCTTTCAGCCACTTAACGGTATCACCGACGGCTTTCGCATCTGCGGCGTACTGTTCGAAAGAACCGTCTGTCAGCATGAAATGCCAAAACTCACCATCGGAGTAAAGGTATTCCATGTCTTGTTCCATTACGTCCGCCGCCTCGAGACTCTCGCCCGATTTGAAAGTACGCTCCCAAACCCGGTTGGTCATCAGGTTGCGAAGCTTTACACGGTTAAAAGCTTGCCCTTTACCGGGCTTAACGAATTCGTTTTCCAGCATGATACAAGGGTCGCCATCCAGCAAAACCTTGAGCCCGCCACGAAATTCGTTGGTAGAATATGAAGCCATGAAATGTCCACCTGACATACTGTCGTTAAAAATTCAAAGGCCGCTATGATACAGCGAACTCCGGTCCGTATAGAAGCCCGTGACACCAGTCATCTTCCGGAACACGGCACCAACTCCCCCGAAAACCAAAGCTGGCAAACGATTCTGAGCCAATCGGTGAGCAATCCGGAGCACTTGCTGGATCGCCTTAAACTGCCCACAGAAACTTGGTTGGAAGGCGCCAAAAACGGCCACAAGCTTTTTTCGATCCGGGTGCCCGAACCCTTTATTGAACGCATGGAACCCGGAAACCCGAATGATCCGCTGTTGCGCCAAGTACTACCCATTGCCGACGAAACGGTGGTTCTCCCCGGGTTTGTCCGGGACCCGCTGGAAGAAAACACCGCCATCCAAACGACCGGCCTGATCAGAAAATACCACAGCAGAGCCCTGTTAATGGTTACCGGGCAATGTGCGATCAACTGCCGCTATTGCTTCAGGCGGCACTTTCCTTATGGTGAACACAAACTCAGCCGGGATGACCGAAACCGGGTTATCACTGCACTGAGCGCCAGCCCCGAGATCAACGAAGTCATTCTCAGCGGCGGCGACCCGCTGGCGGTCAATGACCGCCTGCTTTCGCAGTGGGTCGACCTGCTCGATACGGTGCCGCACCTGAAACGATTGCGCATTCATTCCCGCCTGCCGGTCGTGATTCCTCAACGGGTGTGTGACGACATGCTAGCTTGGCTGAACCGTACACGGCTGCAAAAAGTGCTGGTGGTTCACGTAAACCACCCGGCCGAAATTGATCAAGCCACTCGTGACGCTTTCAAGCGCCTAAAGCAGGCCGGTGTTACCCTTCTAAATCAGAGTGTTATTCTGAAAGGAGTGAACGATAATGCTGGCACACTGTCTGAGTTGAGCGAGGTGCTGTTTGATGCCGGTGTATTGCCGTACTATCTACACGCTTTCGATCCGGTAGCAGGAGCGCACCATTTCGATGTCAGCGATACCGACGCTGCCTCGCTTGTGCGACAAATGCTTGAAACACTCCCCGGATTCCTGGTCCCGAAACTCGTTCGGGAAGTTCCGGGCGAAACCAGCAAAACCCCAATACCAGCAATTTAGTGAGGCATGTCGCAAAAACAATCAGTTTCTGACTTGTCAAAGATTGTTAACTAATGACTTTCTCGCTTTTTGTCATCGCTTTGCTACTTTAAAGTTGAGTGCTGGGAAACAATAACGATCTGTATTTTCGGTATTTTCACTTAACCACTAACCGTAATTTAGCCACTGGTGCGAGATCATAGTAGGCATGACTCTGAAACCCAAACTTAAGGTCCCTGAGCAAAAAACAGCTAGCCTGTCTTTTTGCGACACTTCGCCCAAAGCGTTCCGTGCCTGGACCCGCCAGCTGCCTATGGCGAATATCGGTGAAACATCGCGCCAGCTGTATCACGCGATTATAGAAGTAAATCAACTGTTTCTCCCGCCACAACAGCGCATGCAATTTCTCGAGTTGGCGAGAGACAAAATTCACTTTGTCTGTAACGAACTGTCCAGGCATTTCCTCGGCTTGGCCATCGCCCTGCCTGAAAAGCAACGCAAAATTGCGAACCTCACTCAAGCGCTTCAGCTTCATTTAGCCAGCGGTTACAAGCTCTGCGTTCTTGAGTTTATTGATAACGGCGGGCTGGACAAAAACAAACGCCAGATCAGCATAGCTGCGCACCGCGCAATCTCTGAGCTTGGCTCTACCATTCTCCGCGCTCATCAGCTGTATTGCCCTAGCCCGGCCAACAGCTGGCTGGAATGCCATCGCCTGTTCCGGTTCGCCAAGCGTTATAAGCTGGACTCCCACGATGTTGATGACCAACTCCTCAAACATCGCCGCTCAAGCACGGTAGCCGACAGCTACAAACGCGTTTTACTGCTTGGTTGCGCACGCCCGAATCAGCTCCGCCAAACCGAACTGACACTGATCTACGACCTGTTTGAAACCTGGACGGATTATTGCGAATGCGGCCCGGAACTTGGCGACGACAGCCTGTTCGTTGTGAATTTGGAGAAAGACTCTTCACCGATCTATCGAAGCTTGCTTGAGCAGGTTTTGGGCGAAAACAATGTCGGCTTCGACACCCGTGAACTGTCAACTCATTTGGCCGAAGCAGTACAGGCCCGCCACGAAAAATCCTCGAGCCCGACGAAGCTGCAAATCCCCGCGAGCATCAGCGATACTCTGCTGACTCACCTGAGCCAGGCACTGGGCATTTTAGCCAAGCGCAACTTCAATCGAATCGCCAGCCAGGGAACCCTGGAGGTTTGTGTCGGGCTAACCGCCGCACATTATTTTATTGCTGGCGAAAAAACCTTCCCGGAGTTCATTGACGGCAACGATGAGCAACATAATGAGGAAGAAAACTTTTTTATTCGCAATTCCAAGCAAAAACCTGATGCCTGGTCTGGCGCGCACGACGCAGCCGCCCAAGAGCGCAGCCTGCCGCCATCAGACGCTCCGATTAATTTCCGGAACAGCTCAGGAACCAAGCCAAGCAAAACCAAGCCGGTCTCCCATAAAGCGTCCCTGATCAACACCAGCCCTGGTGGTTATTGCGTGGGCTGGGAAGCCAACATCCCGGCCTCCCTGCAGGCAGGAGAGGTTCTGGGAGTCAGGGAACAAAGCTCGCACCCGTGGAGCCTGGCGGTGGTCCGATGGCTTCGACAGGTTCGAAATCAGGGCACTCAAGTGGGCATCGAATTGCTCGCGCCCAGCGCCGCACCCTGTGCAGTGCGCCTCATTCAAAAGGTGGGCAATAGCAGCGAATACCTCCGCGGGCTCATGCTGCCTGAGATCAGCGTGGTTAACCAGCCTGCAACCCTGATCACTCCGCGCCTGCCTTTCCAGAGTGGCAGCCGGATCTCGCTCCTGCACGACGGCTGCGAAGACCAGGGCCAATTACTGAAGAAAGTTTCCGCGACGGGCAGTGTTAGCCAGTTTGAGCTCAAGCTGCACACGGCTGCAACTTCCTCCCACTCAAAGGGAAGCCGAAGCTCCGGCCCAGGCACAACAGAAGACGAATTTGACTCTCTGTGGCCGTCGCTTTAGAGCGATCTGTTAACAGTCCATTGATGCCAGGGTTGTTATTAATCAACAACCCCTTCATCATTCTGTTCCAATGATACGCCGGTTGTTTGCTGAAAGTTCGGAAGCCTTTTGTCTTCCGCTTTACTGGCGGGCAAACGCTTCGGCACCATCAAACGGCATGATGAGACATCGTACGAATGCAGAAAAAAAACTCCACGGTACAGCTGCTAGTCCTAGACCCATCCCAAAACGATGCTGAGTCTTTGGTCAGCTTGCTCCGCAACGCCGGCAAAGCAACCCGAGCCCATCGCATTACCTCGGAAGAAGATCTCGAAGAAGCATTGAAAGCTTCACATTGGGACTTGCTGCTGGCACGGGACCTAGAGGAACTGGAATTCGGGCCGGATGCGGCGCTCGCTATGGTCAAACGGATGGACAAAGATATCCCGTTCATATTGTTAACCAATGAGCGGAACCGGGAACGGGATCTATCGATCATGCGCCTTGGCGCGCAAGACGCCGTGCCCTTCGAGTACACAGACATGCTGGTACTGGCGATCAAGCGGGAACTCGCCGCCCTGAACGAACGCCGTAAACGGCGCGTTCTGGAATCTCACCTGCGCGAAGCCGAACAACGCTGCCAGCTACTGCTGGAGAGTTCCAAAGATGCGATTGCTTATATAAACGATGGCATGCACATCTATGCCAACCAGTCGTATATGGAATTTCTCGGCTACGAGGATATTGATGACCTGATCTGCGTCCCGGTCCTGGACACGTTAACGCCGGAATATCAGGAGCAGTACAAAGAGTTCATGAAAGCCTTTGAGGAAGCCGGGGCAAACGGCATGACCTTTAACTGCACGGCTCGCCGCAGCGACGATAACGAACTCAATGTCACCATGTCAGTATCAGCCGCGACTTACGACGGCGAAGCCTGTATCCAGGTAGTCCTGCAACCGGAACACAGCGATGCTGAACTGGAAGAAAAACTCAAACAAATCAGCAGCCAAGACCTGCTAACAGGCCTGTATAACCGCCAACACTTGATGGAGCAGCTGGCCCAGACTCTGGCCACCTCTGCCAAGACTAATGAAACCGGCGCGCTCGCCTATATTGGCATCGACAACTTTTTGAGCATGAAGAGCGATGTCGGCATTGCCGGTGCCGATTTGTTACTCGGCGATCTGGCGTCGCTGCTGAAAGAACAAACGCCTGATGACATGACACTCGCGCGCCTCAGCGACGATGCCTTCTGCATAATGTGCCTGCCGTGCAACGACAAAGGTCTGGCGAAGCTGTGCGAAACGATTCGCAAGGCGGTGGATGACCACCTGTTCGAAATCAACGGTCGCACGGTATCCCTGACCGTCTCCATTGGCGTTTCCGCCATTACCGAGAACTCTCCCAAGGCAGAAGAACTCCTCAGTCGCGTTCATTTGGCTTCTGCCGAGGTCAGGAAACAGCCGGGACACGAAAACGGTAATGGTGTTGTTATCTACAACCCGGTTGATTTTGAGGCACCCGATGAGTCGAACGCCCTCGAAATGATTAGCAAAGCCATGGACGAAGATCGACTGTATTTGCTGTTCCAGCCAATCATCAACTTGCGCGGCGAAGGCGAAGAGCACTATGAAACGCTGGCCCGCATGACCAACAGTGACGACGAAGAAGTTACGCCTTACGATCTGTTGCCGGCCATTTGCCCTCCGGAAACCGCCATCAAGATCGACCGCTGGGTGATTCTGCAAGCCATTAAACAGCTTTCCAGCCATCGCTCTCGCGGTCATGATACCAAGCTGTTTGTGAACCTGAGCGCTGAAACCCTGCAGGATATCACCTTCACCCCCTGGTTAAGCGTAGCCCTCAAAGCAGCCCGATTGCCTGGCGACGCGCTGATTTTCCAAATAAGTGAAAACGACGCCAGTAATTTCACAAAGCAAGCGAAAGACTTCACCAAGGCGGTGCACGAACTCAATTGCAAAATATCGATCAAACACTTTGGCGTTGCCATTAATCCGTTCAACGCACTGAAACACATCGATACCGATTACGTGAAGTTTGACGGCTCCTTCACGGAAACAATCCAGAAGGACGACAAGATCAAAGCTCAGGTGAAAGAAATGGCAAACTCGCTCCAGAAATCCGGCAAGCTCACCATCGTGCCTCAGGTCGAGAACGCCAGCATTCTGGCCACGCTCTGGCAAGCGGGGGTTAATTACATTCAGGGTTATTACCTGCAAGCTCCGGCGCCTGAGATGAACTACGACTTCGGCGATCATTGATCGCCTCCCTTTATCACCAGTCGTAAAAAAGGGGCGGAGAATCAATCTTCCGCCCCTTTCGAACCTGCCTGAAGACAAGCTTACAACGTCTGGTTGGTTTCACTCTCGCGGAAACCGATCAGATACAAAATAGCATCCAACCCAAGTGTTGATATCGAGTGCTTGGCTGATTCTTTGACCAAGGGTTTCGCCCGAAACGCCACACCCAGCCCTGCCTGACTCAGCATCGGCAGGTCGTTCGCGCCATCGCCCACAGCAATCACCTGTTCTCTGGCAATATGCTCTTTCTCGGCAATTTCCAGCAACAACTCGGCTTTGCGCTGACCATCAACAATTTGGCCCTTCACCTCGCCGGTCACTTTGCCGTCCACGATCTCCAGTTCATTGGCGTAAACGTAATCGATGCCCAGCTTGCTCTGCAAATGACGAGCAAAGTAAGTGAAACCGCCCGACAGGATGGCTGTGCGATAGCCTAGCGCCTTCAAACTGCGAATCAGGTGTTCTGCCCCTTCTGTCATCCGAAGGCGATTAGCGATGCTCTCAAGCACCGACTCGTCCAAGCCTTTCAACAGCGACAAACGTTCCGCAAAACTCTGGCTGAAATCCAGCTCACCCTGCATGGCCCGCTCGGTAATCTCTGAAACACGATCCCCGACACCCGCTTCCAGAGCCAATTCATCGATCACTTCCGCTTCGATCAGTGTCGAGTCCATATCGAACACCACCAATCGGCGGTTACGGCGGAAAATCGAATCGGCCTGGAAGGCGATGTCTACGTTCATCTCACCGGCAATGTGCAAGAAATCCGAGCGCAGCTGCTCGAGATCCAGCGGTGTTCCGCGCACTGAAAACTCCACACACGCGATCCGGTTTTCGGACACATTCAGCGATGGACGCGCCGACAGCCGGGTGATGTTGTCAATATTCAAACCATGGCGAGCGGTAATCTCAGACACTCGCGCAATCTGCTCCGCCTTGATGTCCCGGGACAGCAGCGTAACGATGTAACAGGCTCGGTTTCTGCCTTCGGCCCAGGATTCGTATTCCTCAACGGTGATCGGCGCAAAGCGCACCTGCAGATCCAGCGCGTGCAATCGAAACAAGATATCGCGGATAACCGGAGACGACTTGGATGCATCCGGAATCTCGATCAGGATGCCCCAGGTCAAATAATCGTGGATGACGGCCTGACCGATATCAAGAATGCGTACATCGTATTGCCCCATGATCCCCGTTATTTCCGAGGTCAGTCCGGGCTTATCGCGCCCGGATACGTTCACCAGCACCAGTTCACTCACTGTCTACGTTCTCCTCTTCCTCTGCTCTGGCGGCAGAGGGAATCACATCGATACCGTCCACGCGCTGCAGCCCGCGGGGCAATTTATGTCCTCGGCGACCACGTTCTCCGAGATAATGCTCAAGATCACTGAATTTCAAACCCAGCTTTCGCTTTCCGGCCCGAATCTCCAGCTGGTCTTCTTCGCCAAACACCGCAACTGCAACCACAAACTCTTCCCGGTTCTGCACCCGCGCAGAGGGAATGCTGATAATTTTGTTGCCCTTGCCCTTCGCCAACTCGGGCAACTCGTTGAGCGGGAACACCAGCATGCGGCCTTCATTGGTAATTGCGGCAAGATACAGAGTTGACGCTGTCTCTGGCACCGTCACCGGAGGCATAATTTTGGCGCCTTTGGGCACTGTCACCACGGCTTTCCCCGCCCGGTTTTTGCTGGTCATGTCGCCGAGGGTCGTAACAAAGCCATAACCCGCGTCAGTCACCAACAGAGCTTTCCGTTCAGGATTACCCATGAGCAAGCCCGAGAAGGTGGCGCCAGAAGGCGGGTTAATCCGGCCGGTCAGCGGATCACCCTGCCCTCGTGCTGACGGTAAGGTATGGGCCATCAAGGCGTATGCCCGACCGGTGGAATCCAGGAATATGGCTTGCTGGTTATTGCGACCTTTGGCGGCCAGAGAAAAACGGTCACCCGATTTATAGCTCAAACCAGACGGGTCAATATCGTGACCTTTCGCAGCTCGCACCCAGCCTTTGTCCGACAGCACGACCGTCACCGGATCGTTAGACACCAGATCGGTTTCACTGAAGGCTTTCGCTTCTTCACGTTCAACGATGGGCGAACGACGATCATCACCGTAGGTTTCCGCATCTTGCTGAAGCTCGGTTTTGATCAGTTCCCGCATGCGTTCTTCAGAGCCCAGAATGGCCTGAAGCTCATCACGTTCCAGGGCAAGTTCATCCTGCTCGCCACGGATTTTCATTTCTTCCAGCTTGGCGAGGTGGCGCAATTTCAACTCAAGAATCGCCTCCGCCTGTTCCGGCGACAAACCAAAGCGGGCCATCAGCTCTACTTTCGGTTTGTCTTCGGTACGGATGATCTCGATAACCTCATCAATGTTGAGGTAGGCAATCAACAAACCTTCGAGCAAATGCAGGCGGGCCAGCACTTTGTCCAAACGGTGCTGCAAACGGCGTGTCACTGTGGTTTTTCGGAATACCAACCACTCCGTCAGCATCTGATACAGGCCTTTCACACCGGGGCGGCCATCGTTACCGATCACGTTGATGTTTACCCGGTAGGTCTTCTCAAGGTCGGTACTGGCAAACAGGTGCGCCATCAAACCGTCGAGGTCCACACGATTCGAGCGCGGCACAATCACCAGCCGAGTCGGGTTCTCGTGATCCGACTCATCCCGCAAATCCGCCACCATCGGCAGTTTCTTGGTTTGCATCTGCTGGGCGATCTGCTCGAGAACACGGTTGCCAGACACCTGATGCGGCAAATCGGTAACCACGATCTCGCCACTCTCTTTAACCCAGCGCGCCCTCATCCGCAATGAGCCCCGCCCCGTTTCATACATCTTACGGAGGTCGTTACGGGGGGTAATGATTTCTGCGCGCGTTGGAAAATCAGGGCCTTTCACATGCTCGCACAGCTGATCAACCGTGGCCTCCGGCTCATCCAGCAAACGAATACAAGCCGCTGTGATTTCCCGCACGTTGTGGGGCGGAATGTCAGTGGCCATACCCACAGCAATACCGGTCGTACCGTTCAACAGCACGTGCGGCAACCGAGCCGGCAGAACAGAAGGTTCATCCATGGTGCCATCGAAGTTGGGTACCCAATCGACGGTTCCCTGCCCCAATTCGCTCAATAAGACATCGGAAAAACGAGCAAGCCGGGATTCCGTATAACGCATGGCGGCAAACGATTTGGGGTCATCCGGCGACCCCCAGTTACCCTGCCCGTCTACCAGCGGGTAGCGGTATGAAAACGGCTGGGCCATCAGCACCATGGCTTCATAACACGCGCTGTCGCCGTGCGGGTGGAACTTACCCAGAACGTCACCCACGGTTCGAGCCGACTTCTTGTACTTGGAGGTGGACTTCAGCCCCAACTCCGACATCGCGTACACAATCCGTCGCTGCACCGGCTTGAGCCCGTCACCCACATTGGGCAAGGCTCTATCCAGGATTACGTACATGGAATAGTCGAGGTAGGCCTTCTCGGTATAATCGCGTAGCGCTACCCGCTCGAAACCTTCATCGGTCGTCTGAAACTCTGGCATGAACGCCCCTTTGCCTTAACTGCCTGATTTGGAATGTCGATTCGTTACCCGAAAGAGACACCGGGAAATGTGGCCCACATTATATGGACGCCAGCCGCGATACACCAATTTCCAATAGCGGAATTCCCGCATGGAGAGTCTGTAACGTGCACCGTATTCTCGCTGATCTAGTTAGATTGCCGTCTTATCTCTAAGCAAGCGGAAACCTATGATTCCCAATCTGAAAGCCTGCGGGCACGCTATGATAACGGCTCTGGTAAATGCCACTCTTGCGGTCATTCTGATGCTGTTGGTGGAATTTGCCATCAGTGGCACGTTCCAACTTCCGGCCCCTTATCTCTGGGCTGGACTGGTCATCTGGGTCGTTATTTTTGTGGCCCAGTTTCTTCGTCAGCGCCACCTTTGCAGAGCAAACGAGCAACCAGAGAACCACTAACACCCTGTCTTATTGGAGTATTGGCGATGGAATCGCCGGAGGGAAACTAGTCTGAGGCTCCGACGTGTCGGAACCTCAGACTACACACTGCAAAGCTTACTGACGAATACCTTCTACAGAAATTTCGATCTCAACAGTTTCGGACGCCTTGCCGAGATCCATCGGGATACCAAAATCCTTCAGCTTGATTTCTGTTTCGGCTTCGAAGCCCATGCGGTAGCCACCCCAGGGGTCCTTACCGTGGCCCAGCATCTCGGCCTCAAGGGTCACTTCGCGAGTTACACCACGAAGCGTCAGATCACCGATGATATCGGCTTCACCATCGTCTTC
The DNA here is from genome assembly GCF_003336705.1 of Marinobacter litoralis. Classification (GTDB taxonomy): domain Bacteria; phylum Pseudomonadota; class Gammaproteobacteria; order Pseudomonadales; family Oleiphilaceae; genus Marinobacter; species Marinobacter litoralis. The sequence goes on from NZ_QMDL01000002.1 coordinate 322,573, forward strand.
CATGACAATACGCTTGCTCTTGAACGTCGCTTCACCGAATTCGCTGACCGCCAGGAAGTCATCGCTGCGCAAGTGCTTATCACGCTCCGCGTGGTTACTATCAACACTCGCTGTGTCGATGGTCACAGACACAGAGCTGTTCTCGGGATTTTCAGCGTCGTAAACAAACTGACCTTCGAAATCGTTAAAACGGCCGTACAGCCAGCTGTAACCCAAGTGAGAGATCTTGAAGGTAATAAACTGATGCGTTTGTTGGTTATCAAAGTCGTAGGTACCGCTGTGCTCGTCAGCTTGGGCTGAGGCCATTACGGCCATGGAAACGGCTGAAGCCAGTATCAGTTTTTTCATAACGTTCTCCTTAATTTACTTTGGTATTACTCAGTTCCTGAATTGAACCACTTACGATTTCCCGACCATTCGGCGCAAGGTCGCGTCTTTGTCGATAAAGTGGTGTTTTAGTGCTCCCAGAGCATGAACGGCTGCCAACGCAATCAGCGCCCAGGTACTCCAGTAATGCACAAGGCCGGCGGTGTCTTCCATACCTTTGATGCGACCGGTCACAGAAGGGACCTGAAACCACCCAAACACATCAATAGCGGAGCCATCGGCCGTAGAGATCAGGTAACCGCTGATCATGGCCACAAAAATCAACACGTAGAGCAAGGCGTGTGCGATGTGAGCCGATGCCACCTCCCAACGCTTATGCTCAGGCAACGGTTTGGGTGTCGGTGTCGCAAGTCGCCACAACACGCGGAACAACATGGCACCAAACAGCAATATGCCCACTGAACGGTGAATATCAGGGCCCCGACGATACCACTCGTCGTAATACGACAAATCAACCATCCAAAATCCCAGCCCAAACAGCCCGATCACAGCGGCCGCAACCAACCAGTGCAATAAAATGGAAAGCCAACCGTACCGGTCATCAGAATTTCGAACTGCCATGTTTACTCCAGCTTAATCATCTATCGTGCAGGGCCAACAGAATTCACCTTATATATGAGGACCTAGTCTAAAGCCCTTAGATAACCAATCAAATCGAAATATTCTGTCGTCATTGATCAGTTTCTTTGAATAACCTATACCACTAGGAGGGTATCGCCTCGGCCACTTTGGTCGTATAGGGATTTTACGGATTGTCGGAATTTATCGCTGAGATAGACTTTAACCAAACTTACGAACTGCCCCGTTCAGGGGTTTAAATGACAGAGGAAAGCGATATGGAACTCGATTTCGACGAAACCGTGGTCATCCCCAGCAATAACTAATGACACTAGAATCCCGGCCCCGTGCCGGGATTCTTCGTTCTACCCTTCCCGCACTTTGCCCCAGATACAAACTGTTTCCGGCTATACACATTAGCCAGTGGTAATCGTTGTCATTTTTTGGCACTCTTCAGGAAGTAAGATATTGAAATAAAATGAGTCGTGCCAAGGATATAGGCACTCTGGCGATTAGTTCAGCTATTGCCGTTTATGTAAGCAATCGCTGTTTAAATCTATTACACGGCCCAGACCCACCTATGTCCTACAGCCTCAACGAAATGCTAGCGGCTCCTGAAGCAGATCTACTGTCGCCAATGCTTAGCCAGCAAGACGATATGTGGACTGCTACATTCCGTGGTCTGACCCTTCATACCGCCCTCCAGCCCATCTACAGCATCGCTCACAAGCGCACGGTTGGCTATGAAGCACTGATTCGGGCCTTCGATAACGACAATGCCGCGGTTTTACCGCCACATCTGTTTGACCTGCCCTCTTCCGACGCGGAAAACCTGCTACTCGATCGGCTCTGTCGCTATCTGCATGTCCGTAACTACAGCAGCATCAAAGACCAACTGAACTGGCTGTTTTTGAACGTGTCGCCAAGAGTCGTTACCCACGGCAACCAGTCAGATTCGTTTTTCGGACAAATTCTTGAGAAGACCGGCCTGCCCGCTCATCGAATCGTTATGGAGATCGTTGAACAGCCCACTGACGACGCGGTCAAACTAAAAGAAACCGTGGCTTATTACCGAGAACTCGGTTGTCTCACAGCGATCGATGACTTTGGTGCGGGGCACTCCAATTTTGAGCGCATTTGGAATCTCTCTCCGGATATAGTGAAGCTAGACCGGTCCTTATTAATGCGGGCCGTTGACGACCAACGCGCCCGGCAAATTCTTAACGGTATTGTATCGCTACTCCGCCAATCCGGATGTCTTGTTCTGTTAGAGGGTGTTGAGACTCGCGACCAGGTTATGATTGCCATTGATGCGGGGGTCGATTTCGTTCAAGGCTTTTACTTTCAGCGCCCCAGCACCGATCTGGAGGCAATGGCGCACGCGCCGGCAGATCTCGACGACTTACTTTCGGAATACAAACAAAGAAAACAGGTTAAACAAGACCCGACACGCCAACTGGTCAACTATTTCACGACACCCTTTATGCAGGCTACAGAGCGGCTCCTGCAGGGTGTTGGCATCAGCGAAGCCTGTGCCGAACTGATCACTCACCCTGTGGTTTCACGCTGCTATCTGGTCGATGCGGACGGGATTCAGATCACCGAGACGCTTCTTGCCAATGGCAGCCCGGCCAAACAGGACCCTCGTTTCAAACCACTCGAAGACACCGCCAGTGCGGACTGGTGCCGACAGCAATACCTGAGCAAGGCACTTGATCAGCCGGGAAGTTTGCACGTGACAACGCCCTATTTATGCGTCACCGGCGCTAACATGTGCGTCACCCTCTCGCTTGCCTACGAAGCTCAGGGCAGCTTGAGAGTTCTCTGCTGTGACATCATGAGCAACTCGGATCAGATGTTATAAATCAGCGCGATTACGCTTACCGAGACGATCCCTACAAAAATATTCATAGGTAACCCCACCCGCAGAAAGTCGGTAAAACGATAGCCTCCGGGCCCGAATACCATCATGTTCGTTTGATAACCTAGCGGGGTCGCAAAGCTCGCTGAGGCAGCCATCATCACAGAGATGATAAAGGGCTCGTCTGGTACCCCCATGGCCTTCGTCAGCGACAACACAACCGGCACGATCAGCACCGCAGCCGCATTATTGGTGATCACTTCGGTCAGGACAGACACCACCAAATACACCAAAATCAGAGCCACCAACGGATTACCTTGGCTCAATCCGAACACCGAATCGGCCAGATACCGCGCCGCGCCGGTTTGCTCAAGCGCGCCGCCCAGCGCGAAGGACGAGGCAATGGTTAACACAACCGGTACATCGACCGCCTTCTGCGCTTGCCCCACCGAGCAACAGCCCGCTGCAATCATCAAAAACGCCCCTACCAGCGCGGCATTAAGCATCGTCATAACGCCGCAGGCTGCGAGGCCCACCAGCACCAGCAGAATCGCCCAAGACAACCAGGCCCGGTCGTGTCGAGGAGCCTCGGTTTCCAAATCGTTAATCAACAGAAAATCTTTGTTGTAACGCTGACGACTCACAAATGCAGGGCGGGCTTCCAACAGCAACACATCGCCGGGGCGCAGCCTTATGTTGCCCAGATTACCCGGCACCCTTTCACCGCCCCGGGCTACCGCTAACACCACCGCACCGTAACGATCCCGCACCCGGGCATCGCGAATGGTCTGCCCGAGCACATCACATTGGGGTGAGAGCACCGCCTCAACCAGCCGCCGTTCAGCCCGATCTTTACTGAGCGCCGGTTCATCATCGTGCACGGAGGGCACAATGCCATTGATCCGGAGCAAATCGGATATCGCCTGAGTGTCGCCGGCAAACACCAACCGGTCCCCACCCCGCAACCGTTCTTCAGAGGACACAGCGGTAACAACGCTTCCGTCGCGCTCGATTTCGACCAGATAAAGCCGTTCAAGCTCCCGCAGACCAGCCTCACCCACCGACTTGCCAACCAAAGGGCCATTGGCGGCAACCGCCACTTCAAGGGTAAATTCTTTGACCGAACCGAATTTTTGCAAATCCTTCCTTTCAGGCAGGAATCGCGGCAGGAACACCAGCATCGCCAACACACCAATAGCCGCCACCGGCAGCCCGACTTGAGTGATCGCGAAAATGGAAAACCCGTCACTGCCGGTTAACTGCTGATACTGGCCATTGACGACAAGATTGGTACTGGTGCCAATCATGGTCAGCGTGCCGCCTAAAATAGCGGCATAACTCAGGGGGATCATCAGCTTAGAAGGGGCAACACCAATCTTCCGCGACCAGCCATGGACAGCAGGAATCATAGTGGCGACCACTGGCGTGTTATTCAGGAAGCCACTAAGCAAAGTAACCGGCAACGCGATACGGGCCTGGGCTGCCCGAACAGTTTTGGGTTTGCCAAGAATATAGCGAACAAGCAGATCGACGCCTCCGGAGTGGTGAACTCCCGAGGCAACGACAAACAAAGCAACAACGGTGATCAGACCAGGGTTACTAAACCCGATCAACGCTTGTTCGTGACTGAGAATACCGGTCGCACTGAGTAAGACCAGCACCGCCAACATCACCAAGTGCGGCGCAAAACGCCCCGACACCATCAGAGCCAGTGCAGCACCCGCCAAAAATAGAGAAAACCAGCCTTCCCAATCCATAAGCCTGTCTGTTCCACCCGGAAAACAGACAGGATAACGAGTCAGACAAAAACTTAAAAAGAATAAGGAGAGCTTTTAATAGCCCAAAAAGGCATATCAACCTGCTACGTCGGCCATATTACCGTAGGCTTCCAACCAGGCTTTTCGATCTGATGCGCGCTTTTTACCCAGCAGCATGTCCATGCACTCATCGGTGTCGTCACCCTCTTCCAAGGTGAGCATCACCAAACGGCGGGTATCCGGAGCCATGGTAGTTTCTCGCAGCTGCAGCGGGTTCATTTCACCCAACCCTTTAAACCGCGTCACCTGCAGCTTACCTTTGCGGTTCTCTGCGGCCAACCGGTCAATAATGCCCTGCTTTTCGTGTTCGTCCAGAGCGTAGAAAGTTTCCTTGCCCAGATCGACCCGATACAGCGGCGGCATTGCCACAAAAACATGGCCAGCACTGACCAACGGCCTGAAATGCTTCACAAACAGCGCACACAACAGCGTGGCAATGTGCAGCCCATCGGAGTCCGCATCGGCAAGAATGCAGACTTTGTTGTAACGCAAACCGGTTAAGTCCTCCGAGCCCGGGTCCACGCCAATCGCTACCGCAATATCATGAACTTCTTGCGAGGCAAGAATCTCACCGGAATCGACCTCCCATGTGTTCAGAATCTTACCTCGCAGAGGCATCACGGCCTGAAATTCCCGGTCACGAGCTTGCTTCGCGGAACCTCCGGCCGAATCCCCCTCGACCAGGAACAGTTCTGAACGATTGGTATCCGAGCCCGAACAGTCCGCCAGCTTTCCGGGCAAGGCCGGGCCAGACGTGACTTTTTTGCGAGCCACTTTTTTACTCGCTCGCAACCGACGTTGGGCATTGCTGATAAACAACTCCGCCAACACTTCAGCCACATCGGTATGCTGATTCAGCCACAGGCTGAACGCATCTTTGACCACACCGGACACAAAAGCCGCAGCTTCACGCGAAGACAGACGCTCTTTTGTCTGGCCTGAAAACTGGGGCTCCTGCATTTTGAACGACAATACGTATGCAACCCGCTCCCAGATATCTTCCGGCGACAGCTTAACGCCACGAGGCAGGAGATTTCGGAATTCACAAAAATCTCGCATGGCCTCCAACATACCGGTGCGGAGCCCGTTCACGTGGGTTCCACCTTGCGCGGTAGGTATCAGGTTAACGTAGCTTTCCTGAACGGCATCACCGCCCTCCGGCAGCCACTGTATGGCCCAGTCAACCGCTTCCTGATTACCGGAAAAACTGCCGGTGAACGGGTCCAGCGGCACCGCTTCGATATCCGCCAATGCGGTGCGCAGATAATCCCGAAGACCATCTTCATACAGCCATTCGTCTTTCTCGCCGGTTTTTTCCTGCACGAATATGACGGTCAGACCCGGGCACAGCACCGCTTTTGCGCGCAGATTATGGCGCAGGCGGCTGACCGAGAAGTTGGGGCTGTCGAAATACTTGGGGTCCGGTGAAAACCGAAGCCGCGTACCCGTATTGCGCTTGCCTACCGTGTCAATGACTTCGAGCTCGGTGGCTTTCTCACCGTTTTCGAAGGTCATTCGGTGAACCTGACTGTCCCGGCGAATGGTAACTTCCAGCAAAGTCGACAGCGCGTTAACCACGGAAACACCCACACCGTGCAAGCCGCCGGAGAAGTTATAGTTTCCTTCCGAGAACTTACCACCTGCGTGCAAGCGCGAAAGGATAAGCTCAACGCCAGGCACGCCTTCTTCTTTATGGATGTCCACCGGCATGCCACGGCCATCGTCTTCCACGCTTAACGAATTATCGCTATGCAGGATCACCTCTATCTTTCGAGCATGCCCAGCCAAGGCCTCATCGACGCTGTTGTCGATCACCTCTTGCGCCAGATGGTTTGGCCTTGATGTATCGGTGTACATTCCCGGGCGCTTTCGCACCGGATCAAGGCCGCTAAGAACTTCAATGGCATCGGCGTTGTATTGTTGCTGGCTCATAGAAAGGGCATAACTCCGAAAATGATCGTTGCGCCATAGCTTATTGATTGGCGCTGAAAGATCAACGATTGATTTTTAGTCCAAGCAACAGAACTCAGCGCTTAATAGGCTCTATCAGAGGTTGTTCGGTGACACCGGTTACTTCAACCCGGCCCCAGTTACCACCGGCTACGGCCAACACGACACACGGCGAGGTGATCACCTGCGCCACCATCATGCCTGGCTCGGGCGCCTTTAAGTCCATCTGCAGTTTGAGGGTACCATTTTCCTGGCCGACTTCCGCCAACCCAAGGCTATAACCAGCAGTGGGCTTTTGTCCCAGGGTCACGAAGATAAGCTGCTCTTGCGCCAAATCAACCTGCCGGATCACGCCGGTCGCCATATTCTGGCCCCGCACCCCTAAAAATGAGTCTAAATCCTTTGTCGAATCGACATACGCGACACCCGGGCCGGTCAAACCACAATGGGCAGACTGGGTAATCTGTCGCACCTGAGGCTCCTGCTTAGGTGCTGCGCCTCCAGAGGCTGCGCAGCCTGTTAACAGCAACAGAATTGCAGGGACTGTGAATAATTTCTGCGAAAAAGAGATCATTGCAATGCCTTTATATTTGAATTCGTGGAGGCTACGCGATCGCTGGTTTGGATTAGTCGGTAGCCCTTAAACGCGGGTCTGGGCAGAACGTCCGGGCTGGCGGCCGAAATGGTCGGGCGGCTAAACCCGGTGGTCATGCGCAGACCGTTAATAGATTGCCCCGCCTGAATGGTAACCACCTCTCGCAAACCCGAAACGGGATATTCGGCGCACGCTTCCCCGGACTGGCAGATAAACCCATCGCCATCGATGTCGGTTCCCGCAACCAAATAATAGTCGCCCGGAGTCGCCTCGCTAAGCATCCGCGGCTCCTCGCCATCGTCCGCCTCAAACTGAAACGAATACTGGCCATCTTCCACCGTTGCCGTCACCTGCGCCTCGGCCAGATACACACCTTGCTCGTTTGGCTCGGTACCGACCAGCAACACAAAATGTTTACCCGCATTCCGGGCTTTCTCATCGGTAATCAACTGGCCAATAACCGGTATGCGCAACTGTTCAGTCACATTGTAGCTCACCACAATGTCACCTCTGGCCGCGACATCAGGGGTCAGCCGATCCCGCAACAAAACGACATCAAGAATTAGCGGCTCCTGGGAGAAGTCCCCATTTACCTGTAACCAGGCAGGATAAGAATCAACCGAAGCGTCCGTCACCGGCGCGGAGCCATAGACGTTGAGTTCAACCCTCTGGGCCTCAATTCCTTCGTTGCTCAACGACACCACAGCTGGTGACGCAGACAATACCGGGCCCGTGAATCCCTGACTGGCTGCCGACACAGCTTTGGCCGCATCCAGCACGCCGTACCCGAGTTGATCCGAGCGTCGCCCCGAATATTCTGTCAATTCACCACGTTCAAGTAATGCCCTGACATCGCCGTAATTGAGGCCAGACTTTTGCGCTTTCATCATAGCCAGCACGCCGGAAACATGAGGTGCTGCCATTGAGGTACCCTGAAGCCCTCGAAAATCCGGCTCGTATTGCCCGGATTTGAGCACCGCACTGGTGCTCCAAATCAGGTCGGCTTCGCCATCGGTATTCGCATCTCGCCCCGCGTCACCGCCCGGAGCCGCTAAATCTATCCAACTTCCATAGTTTGAATACGACGCCAAGTTGCGGGCGCTGTCTACCGCACTTACGGCAAGCACGTTCCGGGAAGCTGCCGGATAGGATTTTTCTGAACCGGCTCCATTGCCCGCCGCAGCGACAAAGAGCATGCCTTTATCTACGCCCGCAGCAATGACCGATTCCAACTGGGGTATCTCCGGCAATCCCCCCAAGCTCATATTGACAATTTGGGCTCTTGGCGGTTGCCCGCTGCTGCCATTTACCAGCCAGGCGATGGCATCAATCAAGTCGGCGGAGGAACCGGTACCCCCTTCGCCCAGCACCCGCACTGGCAGCAAGTTAGCCCCAAAAGCAACGCCACCACTGCCCTTGTTATCAATAACAGACGCAATCGTTCCCGCTACGTGAGTACCGTGATAGACATTGCCACCTATACTGCTCCCCGGATCTCTAGGGTCACTGTCGTTCTCGACAAAGTCCCGGCCTGCTACCACATTCCTGTCCAAATCCGGGTGCCAATTTGACGAACCTTGCTTCCGGAACAACCCGGTATCCAACACCGCCACGTTCACGCCAGCACCGCCACCAGGCTCAATCTGCCAGGCAACCGGGCCATTAATGATCTCGTAATGCCATTGCTTGGAGTACAGCGGCTCACCAACCGGGGACTGGCTACGCATCTGATAATTAGGAACAACCGACTCTACGTTTGGCTGCTCTCGGAGTGCTCGAATCCAGGCAAGCGTATCCGGCGATTTCTGACCTCCCGCCATCGCGCGTGCGTTGGTTGGCATTGCGCGCAACCAAGTACGCTTGCCCAGCTTCCGAGCCGGGGCACCACGTTGCGCCCCCTTGACAGAGACCTGCTCGGACGCAGCAGCAGACTCGTTCAACGTGACAATCGCTTCGCCTTCCACAAATCCATGATCTGGCCATTCGTAAGCGGCATTTTGTTGCGCGGTTCCTGCGGTTTTCAAAAGCACATAACGAGCCGGCATATCACCAACGCTCCGCACCACCACTTGATAGTCGCCAGCTTGCCCGGCATTTAAACGAAACTGCGCGGTTTCGTCCCGGCCGGATGTTCGTATCGGTGGATAACCTTCCACCTGTAATTCAAGAGCCACATCAAGCCCGCAGGTCCCGAAACTCTTGAGTACAACCGTTTCACCAACGGCCAAAGGCACCGAAAAGGTATCGCTCGGGTCTAACTCGTAATCCTGTGCCTGACAGGCCCTGGCGGGAGCCGGGTACGTACCCGCGTTCGGGCTCACATACCCTGCAAGAACAAAACTGGCCGGTAGCTTTTGTTCAGCCGCAGCTGGAGACGCACCCTCTCGGCGCAGTTGATCCATGGTGTCCTGATCAATGCGACTGTTCGCCTCGATAGAGATGGCACCTGACAGCGGGCTAACAAAGCCTTGAGGCGCCTCTATGTCCGAGCGACTCGAATCACTGCAGCCGGCCAGCACCACCATCCATGGTGATAATACAAAAAACGCAATTAAAGCTCTCACGAGTGCTCCATCAGTCTAGAGATTGCCGGACTCTCAAACAAAAAAACCCGCGGAGCAGGACTCTCGCGGGTTTTTGAATCCGATGCTTTTATAAAGCGTAAAACAGCATCGGAACAAAGGCCACCAATAACAAGGTTGGCAACATAACCGCCAGCGGCAATAGCAGGCGCTCATACCGGTGCCAGAATGTCCCTGTACGCTCCGCTGCCACCACTTCCGTCTCACCGACCACTTGTCGGGTAAGCAGGTGGTTAAGCGCGACCGGCGGGCTCAGATAACCCAGTTCGAAGGCCACCAGACACACAATCCAGAAGTGCAGAGGATCGATACCAATCTGAATCGCCGGCTGAGCAATGGTTGCAGACACCAGAATGACCGCACCAAACGGATCCATAACCATACCGATAAAGGTCAGCATGACCACGATCACCAGCATGGCCACCCATGGACTGGTGAGACTTTCCGGGAACAGGAAGTGCACGATATCTGAGCGCTCCAGAATCCCGCCCAAACAGATAGAGAAACCAATCAGAGCCAGCAGCGCGCCAATGTGCACCGCGGAATCACTGGCTGCAGAGCTGCTTCGGACAAAAAACTCCTGCACTCTTGAAGCTGCCGGAGCATCATCTTGAGTCTTGCTGGAATCCAGCATCACGATGGCCAGCATCACCAAAGGCAAAATCAGAGGCGCACTGTATTCGTTGAACTTGAGCCCCAAGATGACCCAAATTGCCAGGATAACCGCGGCTGCCACTGCAACATAAGGAATCAGCGGCTTGGTAGCCCGCAAAGACTCCCGCAACGCACCCGGGGCAGGCCGCGGCTTCCAGTTACCCTCAGTTTTACAGACGATAAAGGAGAACAAGCTGGCCGACATGATGAACACCCAGAAGCCCCAGCCATACATTTCAGACGTGGTTACTTCCTTGTTCAGCGCAGCAACCACCACAATCAACAGACACGGGTTCAGAACCACACCCAGACTGCCCGACATAGCGGTCGTTGCAAGAGACAGCTGACGCCCTGCACCGGCCCGGCGCAACTCGTCATACACCACACCACCAACGGCGAGGATAAAGATACCGGAGGCACCGGTGAACGCTGTCGGGAACGCTGTGGCAAAGATAATGACAGATGCCAACAAAGGCGCGGGCAAGTTGAACGGCTTGATCAGCCCCAGCAGCAGCTCCGGCACTCGGGTTTGCTTCAGCATCATACCGACCAACACATACAGGCCGATATTGATGAACATCGAAGAAAGGTTCGACATCATGCCGAAGTAAATCGCAAGGCCTGAAGAATAGCCGTCCACGAAGAAGAAATAACTCATCGCGATCAGGCCCATGGTGCAATACAACGGCACCACCAGCCCTGAAGCCAAATCCATACTTCCAGACTTGATCCGCTCAGGGACCACAACAAAGCGAACGGCGTTAATGACCATGAACAGGCCGAACACCATCACCCACGCATACTGAAGCGTCATGGCGCTGCCCGAGTCCGGGGTTCGCTCCAGATTGCCCAAATAGGAATTCAGGGAAAGCAGCATCAGCCCGTTAACGACAAACTGCGCACCTTGGCTCAATCGCCACTCCGCCCGATTACGCGGCAATCGCAGCGCAATATGATCGGCATCCAGGGCCGAAACGGCCGCCGCCAAGGCAAACATACCGATAAACAAGAACTTGGTCAGATCGATATTGCTGAGTAGAAAATCAGCCAACCCTTGTTCGATGTCCTTAAAGACACCCAACGCCGGAGTTGCATGCTTCTGGTTTTCGGCAAACTGCACGTGGCGCTGTTCACAAAGCGCCAGATTGCTTTCAAGGGATTGACGAATAGCCTGAGCATTGGGTGGAGAGCTGAAGAGATCGTCGGGATCAGGCTTATAAGCCTGAATCCGACGCTCTACTTCTCGGTCTACATCCATGGTCAGATTACAACTGGGCTCAACCGCATCCGGATTGAGCAGATAGTAATTCGGCCAAACTTGCTCACCAACCCATAACAGCCGGGAGTGAAGCGAATTACCCATCCCGAGCAACAAAGTCGCCAGGAGCAACAGCAGGAGAACAACCCCGTGCAGCCTGTGCACGGGATACAGAGTCCTTACGCCTGTCGCAGTCATTGCACGCCAGTTCATGATCGGAATCCCCGTTTATTCGCGATTATCTGCGGTGCACTCGGAAGCGCCCGGATTGCTGGAGCACCGAATCTTACTCATCAGGCTGAGCATTTTCGGGCTGTACACTTCAGGCGCACCATTAACCCCATCGCGCATTTCGAGACGGTTTTCACGGAACATTTCCTGGTAGCCAACGATGTCCTTCTCAGGAATGCGAATCCATTTTTCGTCCGGAATCGCTTTTTCGAGGCCACCAATCATGTTCATCGCCTGCGGGAACATGCCCCAGGCCACTTCACGCGCCTTCTGTGCTACGTCATCATCCAGCACCTCATCACGGGCAATGATCTGCACCGTCAGCTGTGCGAGCGGGTAGTCCACGATACCGCCCTTTTCGCCGATCCCTTTGTAAAGCTCCAGTGCTTCATAAGCGAAGGCTGGTGCGTAGGCCGTATCAACCGAGCCGTTATTGAACTTCCCGGCAAAATTCGTGATGTCCGAAGGAACAACCGTCGCCTTCACATAGTTAACCATGTGAATAGCGTCTTTCTGGTAGTCCAAAGTCGCGACACGCTTACCAGCCAGCTCCGCTGCCGTATCAATTTCTCTATCGTTAACAAACAGATAGCCGGCTCCGGCCGGAACAATACCCAGCACCTCGTAACCGTTTTCTTTCATCAGAGGTGCGGCTTTGGGCTGAGCGAGGGTTGCCAGCAAGGTTTCCAGGTCTTTGTAAGTCGGCAATGCACCGACCGCACTGACACTTCCCGTAAAGCGGTTAAAGGGACGCGTTCTCAAATCGGTAGCTGCGACCGCATCACACTGACCAGAGTTGAAATCGCCAATGGCAACGCCTTCATCCGTATAAGGTTTCAGGTCGAAGTCGATTCCATGGCTTTTCAGCTCAAGCGTGAAATCCTTCACCATGTTGTAAACGTCGCCGTTGGCACCAATGACATCAAAGACACACATGGTGGCTGCCTGGGCAGACGATATGGGCGCAACGGCTGCAATGGAAAGGGCTGCAAGTGTTTTACGGATCACAATAACCTCCGGGTCATCATTGTTATGGTTGTTAACGCAAGTAAAGCGGGGCGATGAAGCTGCTGGTTACAGCAGCCCATCCAAACTCATGGTTTCAATATTGCTGGTGTCACGCTCGGGGCTCATCTTGCCGAAAAAGCGGGTGGGCGTACGATGGCCGTAGTTTTTTGTCCAGTGCTTATCTGATGAGAAAGTGACAACGGTGCGTGCAACCTCATCGAGAAGCACATAGTCGTCGAAAACCTCGAACCCCTCATCAGAGGCAGCAAAGTTTGCAATCGCATCAGCAAGCACATCTGGGCGACCGAATGTTTCTGCAGCAACAATTTGCAGTGCATGGGATGTTCTAAAGCCTGCTTTCACACCCAAGTCAGCACTATTCTGAAGCACTACCCATGGGTCTGGAGACAACGCCGGGCGAGTATCAGGAAGCAACAGCCACACCAACGCCCGAACAGCATTCGGTAACCCACCCCATTTTTCGTTATCAACACACTGTGCCGCACGCTCGGCTTGAGGTGCGATATTGCGAGGAACACCCGCCATGGCGCCCGAGTTGGCATCATTCACGATGGCCTGCATACCGGTAAGCAGGCCAGCAAGGAAGGTGATCTCATCCTGGTCAGTAAACAGGAACGGACACTCCATCGGCTCTGCTGCAGGATCAAAGTCGTACGCAGCCATGGCGCGGCGGAAAGATTCGTATCGGCGGGTCGCTGTTTGCGCGTACAAGCGCTTCGAAACCTCACGGGCGTCTTTAGCCGCAGGTACGTTGCCGCTGTAATCATGCCTCAGATAATCCAGCTCTGCGTCCCAAGCTCTGTATTCCATGCAGTTGCCAGCCAGCAGCATCAGCAACGAACCCGTGGTATCAGGCGCGTCCACAACTCGAGAGAACGAGTAAAGCAACGGATCAATCCCTTCGCCCAATGCACACGCCATCCGGGTGTCGGTCATTTGCATGACATAAGGGGTAGCCTCGGATTCCGAGTAACTGGAAAGTACGACACCCGTCGTATGATAAACAGGGTTAACCGTACAACCGGAAAGAACCAGAACCAAGCCTGCGGCAATCATTTTAGGCATACGAGCCGAGAAACGGTATGCCCGGGAGAGCTTAGAGGAGATCATAATGCGACCTGTCTTTTCTTTGTATGTTTGTTTTTTTAGACGTGATCATTGCTGCACGGATTAGCATGCAAACTATCAACGTTCCGTGAACCAGATCACCGAAACCACGGAGACTTTCATTCACAGGACGAAGGATGCGGGGAAAGCGCTCAAACAGAAATGGCTTGTTTGCCGAAATATAATGCCGATCAGGCCAATTACGTATAGAAACTTAAAAATTGGACCTTTCTACTATGGAAACCATCGAGAAAAACTGACCCCGCCTTAGCCAGTTTTTCTACTCCGGGGCACCTGCTGCACCGCCAAAACCCAGCAACGCCATGATCTGATCCGTAAGGCCGTCCAGGGTCAAACCACCACGTTCGGGCTTGTACCAGGTTACCGTCCAACTCAAGGCACCCGTTAACATCCGGCGGGCTATAAACACATCGGCATTCAACTGCCCCTCGTTTTTAAGCCGTTTCAACACGGTCAGCCATAACTCTTCGTACACATCCCGCAATGCCAGCACTTCCGTTTGAGAAGCCTCCGACAAGCTGCGCCATTCGTAAACCAGAACCGCCATTGCCTCACCGGTTTTACCGTTGATCGATTCCAACTCGGCACGAATCAACGCTCGCAGCTTCGCTTCCGACTCGGTCTCGCGCTCCACCGCTGCCTGCATAACCGCGGTATTCAGCCGAATGGTTTCAACCATTACGGCCTTCAAAATTTCTTCTTTCGTTCGGAAATGGTGAAACAAGCTTCCCGACTGAATGCCCACGGCGGCCGCCAGATCCCTCACGGTGGTACGCTCATAACCTTTGTCGCGGAATAAAGTAGCGGCCTCAGCCAGCAGCCGGCCACGCGCGCTGGCAGGGTCGGAAACCAATTGATCTTTAATAAGTGCCTGAAAAATATCGCTGTGCTTCACATGAATATCCAACTGCAGAGAAGGTTGACCCATTTTACCTGACTCCCGCCTATTTACAAACCAAGCGCTTGCTTGGTAACGTTGAGACCATTCACTGAAGATCCACGTTAAAACGCTAAAAAAAACGGGACCAACAACATGTCAGAAGCCAACAAAACCATCCGCATCGGCTGCTCTTCGGCATTCTGGGGTGATACCGAAACTGCGGCCGCCCAACTGGTACACCAGGGCAACATCGACTATCTGGTGGCCGACTACCTCGCCGAAGTGACCATGTCGATCATGGCCGGTCAGAAGATGAAAGACCCGTCCCAGGGTTACGCCCGGGATTTCGTTCAAACGGTCATGGGCCCGCTGCTTGCCGACATCAAAGCAAAAGGGATACGGGTTCTGGCCAACGCCGGTGGTGTTAACCCGATTGCCTGCCGTGATGCGCTTCAGGCACTGTGCGAAGAGGCAGGTGTGGACCTGAAGATCGCACTGGTACTCGGCGACGATCTGATCACCAAAAAGAAGAAGCTGGCGGATGATGGCATTACGGAAATGACCACCGGCCAGCCTTTCCCGGCCATGATGGTCAGCCTGAACGCCTACCTCGGCGCACCTGGCCTGGCCGCGGCACTGGACCAGGGCGCCGATATTGTTCTGACCGGTCGCGTAGCCGATAGCGCATTGGTGCTGGCGCCGCTGGTGCATGAATTTGGCTGGCAGTGGGACGATTACGACAAACTGGCCCAAGGCAGTCTTGCCGGGCATTTGCTGGAATGCGGTGCTCAGTCTACTGGAGGCAATTTTACCGATTGGGAAGCCGTTGCAGACGGCTTTACCAATATGGGCTTTCCAATTGCCGAGGTCAGCGCCAGTGGCGATTTTGTTATGACCAAGCCCGACCATACCGGAGGTTTGGTTAGCCGCGGCACGGTTGCTGAACAACTGGTTTACGAAATCGGAGATCCAAGAGCGTATCTGCTGCCCGATGTTACCTGCGATTTTACGCAAGTTAAGCTGGATGAAATTGCGCCGAACCGGGTTCACGTGTCCCGTGCGACAGGGTTGGAGCCCACCGACAGCTACAAGGTGTCTGGCACCTGGCCCGATGGCTTCAAATGTACTGCGTCTTTCCTGCTAGGGGGTATCGACGCGCCAGCCAAAGCCCAGAAGGTTGCGGACGCTATTCTGGCCAAAACATCGGCGATGTTTGCAGACAAAGGCTTGCCAGGCTATTCCGAAACCAGCATTGAGCTGCTGGGTACCGAAGCGACTTACGGCCCTCATGGCCGTCGCAGCGACACTCGGGAAGTAATCGTCAAAATTTCTGCAGCCCATCCCAAAAAGGAAGCCTTGGTGCTGTTTTCGAGAGAGATTGCCCAAGCTGCGACTGGTATGGCCCCCGGCCTGACCGGCATTGTCGGCGGTCGCCCTTCTGTGCTCCCCAAGATTCGTCTTTATTCGTGTTTGGTTCCGAAATCCGAGGTGGTTGTGTCGGTGGATATCGGCGGCGAAGCTGTGCCTGTCGATGTTGCCTGTGATGGCAGCTTTGACCCCGCTCAGCTGGCGCCCGAACCGCAGGACAACGTTGAGGTTTCAACGGATACGACGGCTCCTCTGGTTCGGTTGGCGTGGGCGCGCTCCGGGGACAAGGGCGATCACAGCAATATTGGTGTGATTGCACGGGAAGCGGAGTTCGTGCCGTACATTCAGGCCGCGCTGACAGAAGAGGCAGTTGCCGAATGGATGGCGCATACGCTGAATCCGGAGTCCGGCAAGGTGACTCGGTGGGCTTTGCCGGGGCTGAATGCGTTTAACTTCTTGCTGGAGCACAGTCTGGGTGGTGGCGGTATCGCCAGCTTGCGGATTGACCCACAAGGTAAGGCGTTTGCCCAGCAGCTTCTGGAGTTTCCAGTGCCGGTGCCATCGCAACTTTTTGAGTCTTAATTCGGTGCAAGCACCCCGCCGGAGGAGGACTGTTCAAAAAACGCTCCTTCGGCACATCCATGTGGCGCTTGGGCTCCGCCATCCATGGCTCCGCACATTTTTGCACAGCCCTCCTCCGGCGAGGCGCACAAACGCTGTATATGGATTCATCAGGTTTAAACAGGAAATTGCTTATGAGCTACCAATCCGTTTTACGACCCGGGCTATTTGAAGGCCGGGTTTACATCGTCACCGGTGGCGGCTCCGGTATAGGTCGGTGCACCGCTCACGAACTGGCTGCCCTGGGCGCACAGGTTGCACTAGTTGGCCGCAAACAGGAAAAGGTCGATGCCGTCAAAGCAGAGATCGAAGAGGATGATGGCACGGCCAGTGCTCATTCTTGCGACATTCGCGAGGAAGAGTCTGTGCGGGCCACGGTTAAAGCCATTATTGCCGAACACGGCCGGTTGGACGGGTTGGTGAACAACGCCGGTGGTCAGTTTGCTTCGCCACTGACGGGAATTAACCAGAAGGGCTGGGAAACGGTGGTGCGTACCAATCTGACTGGCGGATTTCTGATGGCACGCGAAGCCTACACTCAGGCGCTCAGCAAAACCGGCGGTTCGATCGTCAATATTGTTGCTGATATGTGGGGCGGAATGCCCGGCATGGGACATTCCGGGGCTGCTCGGGCGGGCATGGTGAATTTCACCCAAACCGCCGCCGTGGAATGGGCTCCGTCGGGCGTTCGGGTGAATGCGGTTGCGCCGGGCTGGATAGCTTCCAGCGGCATGGATAACTATCCCGCGCACATGAAGTCATGGATTCGCAGCCTGGCCGATGCGGTTCCCATTAAGCGTATGGGTACGGAGTCGGAGGTCAGTTCGGTGATTTGTTTCTTACTGAGCGAAGGCGCGGCGTTTATCAGCGGTGACTGCTGGCGCATCGACGGAGGGGGCTCTCAGGGCAGCCGCATTTGGCCCATGCCGAACGCCAAGAATAATGAGCCGTACAACGGCTTCCACCGAGCGACGACCCCTAAAGTATTGTCGGAAGACTGAGGATCATTACATGCAGGTACTAGAGTCAACCATTACCCCCCAGTCCAGCGAGTTTCAGGCGAACGCGGAAGCCATGGAAGCCCATATCAAAACCTTTCGTGATGTCGAGCAAAAGGTTTTGGATCTGGCAGAAGCTGCCCGGGAAAAGTTCACCAAGCGGGGCAAACTTCTCCCCCGGGACCGCATTAACCGGTTGCTGGACCGTGGCAGTGAGTTTTTAGAGCTTTGTTCTCTGGCTGGCTATCAGATGCACGACGACAAAGACGGTTCCATGGCCGGCGGTGGCATTATTGCCGGTATTGGCCGGGTGGCGGGTATCCGGTGCTTGGTGGTCGCCAGCAACAGCGCCATCAAGGGCGGCACCATTACGCCTGCCGGTCTGGATAAAACTCTTCGGCTGCATGAGATTGCCAAGGAAAACAAACTGCCCATCGTGTCACTGTCCGAATCTGGCGGTGCCAACCTGAATTACGCCACGGATATTTTCGTGCCCGGCGCCCGGGGCTTTGCCAATCAGGCGCGGTTGTCAGCAGCGGGTATTCCGCAGGTTACGGTTGTCCACGGTAACGCCACAGCGGGGGGTGCCTATCAGCCCGGCCTGTCGGATTACGTCATCACCGTGCGTGATAAAGCAAAAATGTTCCTTGCTGGTCCTCCGCTGCTGAAAGCGGCCACCGGTGAAATCGCCAACGACGAGGAGCTCGGCGGTGCGGAAATGCACGCGACGGTTGCCGGAACGGCTGAGTATCTAGCTGAAGACGATGCTGACGGTATTCGCCAGGCCCGGGAGATTATGGGCGCCCTACCCTGGAACGATCAGCTCCCTGTGCAGCGGGAGGTTAGCTGGGACGAGCCGCTGTACCCGGCGGATGAACTGATTGGCGTGATTCCGGCCGATGCCAAGAAGCCTTATGACGTGCGCGAAATCATCGCCCGAATCAGCGATGGCTCTCGCTTCCTCGACTTCAAGAACGAATACGACAACCAAACTGTGTGCGGCACCATCCGTATTAAAGGCCACAGTGTCGGCATCATCGGCAACAACGGCCCGATTACCACCGCCGGTGCTACGAAAGCGGCCCAATTTATCCAGTTGTGTGATCAGGCCGGCACGCCCATCGTCTTCCTGCACAACACCACCGGGTTCATGGTGGGCACCCACTCCGAGCAGAACGGCATTATCAAACACGGCTCAAAAATGCTTCAGGCCGTCGCCAACTGCCGTGTACCCAAAATTGCCGTGGTGGTAGGCGGTTCCTACGGCGCCGGCAACTACGCCATGTGCGGCCGCGGCCTGGACCCCAGATTCATCTTCGCCTGGCCCAACAGCCGAACCGCCGTCATGGGCCCGGCCCAAGCTGGCAAGGTATTGCGAATTGTGGCCGAAGAGAAACAGCGCAAAAGCGGCAAAGAGCCCGATGAAAAGACCCTCGAATTTCTGGAGCAGGCAACCGCCAAAAAACTCGAAGAAGGCTCCACGGCCTTGTTTGGCACCGCGCGACTGTGGGATGACGGCCTGATCGACCCGAGAGACACCCGCCGGGTACTGGCAACCGCTCTGTCCGTCTGCCGCGAAGCCGAGCAGCGTCCGTTGCGACCGAATGTCTATGGCGTGGCACGTTTTTAATTCGAACAACACAAACAGAACAACCGTGAATTAGAGCAGGAGAGTACCCATGAATTTCACATCAGAGCACGATGCCCTTAGAAAAACCGTAAGAGATTTCGTCGAAAAAGAAATCAATCCATACGTTGATGAATGGGAAGAAGCCGGCGAATACCCGATTCGCGATGTGTTCAAAAAACTCGGCAACCTGGGCCTGCTGGGCATTCAAAAGCCCGAAGAATACGGCGGCATGGGTTTGGACTACAGCTACAACCTGGTTGCAGCGGAAGAGCTGGGCATGGCCAAGTGCGGCGGTGTTCCTCTGTCTATCGGTGTGCAAACTGACATGTGTACGCCGGCGATTGCCCGCTTTGGCTCCGACGAACTGAAGCGTAACTTTTTGACTCCGGCTATTACGGGTGAGCTGATCGGCTCTATCGGTGTCAGTGAAGTGGGCGCCGGGTCTGATGTTGCTGGCCTTAAAACCACGGCCAAGAAAGACGGCGATGACTACATCATCAATGGTTCGAAGATGTGGATCACCAACTCCCCGAAAGCCGACTTCATCTGCTTGCTGGCCAACACCAGTGACGATCAGCCACATAAGAACAAAACCCTGATTGTGGTTCCCATGAGCACACCAGGCATCACGTTGAGCCCGCACCTGAACAAGCTGGGCATGCGCTCCTCGGAAACCGCACAGGTATTCTTCGACGACGTGCGGGTGCCACAGCGCAACCGTATTGGTGCAGAAGGCACGGGTTTCATGTGTCAGATGATCCAGTTTCAGGAAGAGCGCATGTGGGGCGCGGCAAACGTCATCAAAGCGCTGGAAAGCTGCATTGAGCAGACCATCGAGTACTGTCAGGAGCGCAAAACCTTCGGCCAGCCCTTGATCAACAATCAGTACATCCATTTCCGTTTGGCAGAGCTGCAAACCGAAGTGGAGGCGTTGCGCGCCCTCACCTACAAAGCCTGTGAGCTGCACATTGCTGGCAAAGATGTCACCCAACTTGCGTCTATGGCCAAGCTCAAAGCCGGCCGCTTAGGCCGTGAAGTCACAGACACCTGCCTGCAATACTGGGGTGGTAACGGTTACATGTGGGAAAACCCGCTCGCCCGCGCTTACCGGGACGTACGTCTGGTTTCCATTGGCGGCGGTGCCGACGAAATCATGCTTGGCATTATCTGCAAGACCATGAACATCTTGCCGGGCAAGCAAAAAGGCTAAGGCATCTAACAGGAGGAAGGCCAGCCACGGGGCGGTGCTTTCCGGGACACGCTACAAGTACGTCCCTGTAGGCTCGTTTCGGGCCGTCCTTGGCCCTCAACGGTCCCGGAAAGCACCACCCCGCGGCTGCCCCCAGACAAAATGCGTGGAGTCCTTATGGAACAGCTATTACCAAATTGCGAAACCCTCGCCCTCGAGCAACGCGGTCCGGCGTTAATGGTCACCATCAACCGGCCTGAAGTCCGGAACGCCATGAGCCTGAAAATGGTCGACGAACTCTCGGCCATTTTCACCCAGGTTGAAAACAACAACACCATCAGAGCCGTCGTCATCCGTGGTGCCGGTGGCCACTTCTGTGCCGGCGGCGACATCAAAGACATGGCCGGCGCTAAAAATCAGGAAGGCGAAGGCCGCGACAACCCGTTCTACAAACTGAACCGAGCCTTCGGCGAAATGATTCAACAGGTCAACGAATCCTCCAAAATCGTCATCGCCATCACCGAAGGCGCGGTCATGGGCGGCGGTTTCGGATTGGCGTGTGTTTCCGACCTCGCCATTGCCGGTCCCACCGCCAGGTTCGGCATGCCCGAAACCACACTGGGCATCATCCCCGCTCAGATCGCCCCCTTCGTGGTTGCCCGAACTGGCCTGACCCAGGCCCGTCGATTGGCCCTGCTCGGCCTGCGTGTGGATGCTCAAGAAGCACAGCGCCTGGGCATCGTGCACGAAGTGGCCGGGAACGAAGAGCATATCGAGACGTTGTTAGCCGCTGCACTCGACCGAGCCCGCCTCTGTGCCCCAAACGCAACCGCCCAGACCAAAGCGCTTCTGCACAGAGTCGGCAACGAAAACATGAGCGATTTGCTGGACGATGCGGCCGAGATGTTCTCCACCGCCGTGCGCGGCCCGGAAGGCGCCGAAGGCACTATGGCCTTTGTGCAGAAGCGTGAGCCTAGGTGGGCCAGTAACTAAAAACAAAAGCATCGCTGCTTGGACTTCTGGTAGCGACGATAACGGTTTAACAGAGTCAGCGGGAGCGTAGGTGTAGGTGGTTCTCCAGAAAATGTGCGTAGCCATGGATGGCGGAGCAGAAGCGCCACATGGATGTGCCGAAGGAGCGGTTTTCTGGAGAACCACCTACACCTACGCGGACGAGCTCCAAGGTAAGAGATCATGCAAATGCTAAAAAAACTACTCATCGCAAACCGTGGCGAAATCGCCTGCAGAGTTATCCAAACCGCCAAAGCGCTCGGATACCGGACCGTCGCCGTCTACTCAGAAGCCGACGCCAACGCCCTGCACGTTGAACAAGCCGACGAAGCCGTTTGCATCGGCCCGGCACAAGTCTCCGCCTCTTACCTGAACGCAGAGGCAATCCTGGATGCCGCCAAGAAAACCGGCGCCGACTGCATCCACCCCGGCTACGGCTTCCTGTCCGAAAACGCCGGCTTCGCAAAAGCCATCAAACAAGCCGGCCTGATCTTCGTCGGCCCACCGGAAAACGCCATCGAACTGATGGGCAGCAAGCGCCGCTCCAAAATCGCCATGCAAGAAGCCGGCGTCCCCGTCGTCCCGGGCTTTGAAGGTAACAACGCCAGCGATGAAGAACTCATCGCAGCCGCCAAAGACATCGGCGTACCCCTCATGCTCAAAGCCTCTGCCGGCGGCGGTGGCCGCGGTATGCGACTGGTCGAAGACCAAAACCAACTGGCCGACAGCATCAAACGCGCGCGCTCCGAAGCCAAACAAGCCTTCGGCGACGACGAAATGATCATCGAAAAAGCCGTGATCGAACCTCGCCACGTCGAAATCCAGGTCTTCGCGGACCGCCACGGCAACGCCGTCTACCTAGGAGAGCGAGATTGCTCCGTTCAGCGCCGGCACCAGAAAGTCGTCGAAGAAGCGCCCTCGCCTTTCGTCACCCCGGAACTCCGCCAAGCCATGGGCGAAGCCGCGGTGAAAGCAGCCTTGGCCTGCGGCTACGAAGGCGCCGGCACGGTCGAATTCCTCGTCGATAAAGACCGCAACTTCTACTTCCTGGAAATGAACACCCGTCTGCAGGTAGAGCACCCGGTTACCGAACTGATC
The DNA here is from genome assembly GCF_003336705.1 of Marinobacter litoralis. Classification (GTDB taxonomy): domain Bacteria; phylum Pseudomonadota; class Gammaproteobacteria; order Pseudomonadales; family Oleiphilaceae; genus Marinobacter; species Marinobacter litoralis. The sequence goes on from NZ_QMDL01000002.1 coordinate 345,418, forward strand.
ACCGGCCAAGACCTCGTCGCCTGGCAGCTTATGGTCGCGGAAGGCCAGACTCTGCCGCTGGCACAGGAAGAGATCCAGCTCAACGGCCATGCCATCGAAGTGCGGCTGTACGCGGAAGATCCCGCAACCGACTTCACGCCGCAAACCGGCACCCTGCACCAGTTCTCGCCAGCCACGGGTGAAGGCCTGCGTTTCGATACCGGCGTACGTTCCGGCGATGTGGTCAGCCCTCACTACGACCCCATGTTGGCAAAAGTGATCGCCTGGGGCCAAAACCGCGACGAAGCGCGTCGCAGGTTGATTCGTGCACTGGAAGACACCACCGTATTCGGCGTGACTACCAACCGCCACTTCCTGAGCCGCATCATTGCCGATGAAACCTTTGGTGCCGGAGAAGCCACAACCGCCTTCCTCCAGCAGTCGTTCAAAGACGACCCGTCGCTCGCACCACAAGCACTCAGCATTCGCGAACTGGCGCTCAGCGCCTGCGCACTCAGCCTCGGCACTTCGGGCCAACATGGCTGGAGTAACGCCCCTGCGACCGTGATGCCCATGAGCCTTGAAGTACAGGACGAAACCGTCGAACTGCTCGTTCGTCGATCCGGTCAAAAGCTCATTGTCTCCCACGAAGAGGCGCAATATGAGCTGCAACTCCAAAGCCACCAGCCGGGGCTGCTGTGCATTATCGACAATGGCGTTCGTCACCGGTGCCAATATCACCAGACCGGTGATTCCCTATATTTACAAGCTTTCGGACGCTCGTGGGCTATTGTTGACCGCACACATCAACCAGCAGCAGGTGCCCAAGGAGCCGGCAGTGGCCGCATACAAGCCGCGATGGACGGTGCCATCATCGACGTACTCGTTAATGAAGGTGAAACCGTTACCCAAGGCCAGACTCTTGTGGTGCTGGAAGCAATGAAAATGGAGCACCCCGTCAAAGCAGACCGGGACGGTGTCGTGGCTGGCCTGCACACCAATACCGGGGATCAGGTAAAGCGCAGCCAACTGTTGGTTGAACTGGCGCCCGAAGACGCTTAACACACAACATAATTCGTGAGCACAACGTAGGCTCTCGTGACGAAGGGAATGAAATAATAATGAGTCAAGACATAATCTCCACCCGCGACATGATGCGCAGCATCCCCCCGGTGCTCGGCCGTTTCCCTTCAATTGCACGAGGGCTCTACTATTACCTCGCCAAAGACAATGAAAAAGACCTGAACCTGAACAAACTGATTGCCCGGAACACTCGGAAATATCCGAACCGGCCGGCAATCCTCTGTGACGATCTGACGGTGACCTGGCAAGAGTTTGATGCCTGGAGCAACCGCATTGCGCACTACCTTAAAAATCAGGGGCTGGTAAAAGGCGATGCCATCGCCGTGATGCTCGAAAACCGCCCGGAACTGCTGGCCGTCGTGGCCGGTGCAGCCAAAATCGGTGTGGCGTGCGCCATGCTGAACACCTCCCAGAAAGGTAAAGTGCTGGCCCACAGCATTAACTTGATCGAACCGAAAATGTTCGTGGTCGGTGAAGAGCTGGTTGAACAGGCAGAGGGGGTTCGCTCCGACATCAAACTGGCTCACGACAACCCGATGCTGTATCTGGCAGACACCAACACCCGGAACATCTTTGGTGACGCGCCCGAGGGTTACACAAACCTCGCTCTTGAAGTCAGCAAGTTCCCATCTACCCTGCCCGAACTCAATCAGCCCGTGCTGATGGGCGACACCGCGGTGTACCTGTACACCTCTGGCACCACCGGGCTCCCGAAAGCTGCGCCGGGTTCACACCGTAAGTTTGTGCGCGCCTACGGCGGCTTCGGCATGCTATCACTGAACATGAAGCCGGAAGACGTGCTTTATTGTACCCTTCCGCTTTACCACGGCACTGCGTTGTTGGTTTGCTGGGGTTCGGTATTGGCTGGCGGTTCCGCCATCGCACTGCGCAGAAAATTCTCTGCCCGCGCCTTCTGGGACGACGTGCGCAAGTACAAGGCCACCACCTTCGGTTACGTTGGCGAACTCTGCCGCTACCTGCTGAACCAACCCGCCAGTGCCCAGGACCGCAACCACCCGCTGACCAAGATGATCGGTAACGGTTTGCGCCCGTCCATCTGGAAAGAGTTCAAAGAGCGGTTCGGCATTGAAACAGTGGCCGAACTTTATGCGTCTTCCGAAGGCAACATCGGGTTCTCGAACTTTTTCAACATGGATAACACCGTGGGCTTTTCGACGGCCCCTTACCGCTTGGTAAAATTCCACGATGGCACCCGCGACCCGATTCGTAATGAAAAGGGTTTTCTGGAAGAAGTCGAGAAAGGCGAACCCGGTCTTCTGCTCGGCGAGATCACCAAGAAGTGGGCGTTTGAGGGCTACACCCAAAAAGAAGCGACCGAAAAGTCGATCCTGCGGGATGGCTTCAAAAAAGGAGATTCCTGGTTCAACACTGGCGATGTGTTGCGGGAAATCGGCTTCCGCCACTTGCAGTTCGTGGACCGTATGGGCGACACCTACCGCTGGAAAGGCGAGAACGTGTCCACCAACGAGGTGGAGAACATCATTGACGGCTCCGGCATGGTCGAAGAAGCGATCGTTTACGGTGTTGAAATCCCTCACACCAACGGCAAAGCCGGCATGGTAACGCTGGTTCCGCAAAAAACCAGCGGTGACTTTGATGCCGACAAGCTGCTGGCTTACCTGCAAGAGAATTTGCCGGCTTATGCGGTTCCGGTATTTATTCGGGTCACTCAGGCCATCGAGAAAACAGGCACCTTTAAATACCGCAAAGTGGACATTCAGAAACTGGGTTATTCACTAGACCGTCCGGATGACGAGGTTTACGTTTGGCTTCCGAAAGCGTCTGGCTATACCAAGGTCACTCCAGAGCTGATTGCTGATATTGATGCTGGTGACGTTCGGTTCTGATTGGTGGTGGGGTCGTTCTTCGGCCCCACTCTCACCATCAAACTTCCGCACAAGTGCCCAAACCTAAATCAAGCACCCACGTTAAGAACAATCTTCCCGGTAGCCCGGCGCCCCGACAACGCCCCTAATGCCTCAGCGTACTGCTCGAACGCAAACACTTCGCTGACTTTCGGATCGATTTTGCCCTCGGCGTAGAGTTTAAGGAGCTCCATCATGTTCTGAGCGCTGACCTCCGGCTCTCGCTGGGTAAAGCTGCCCCAAAACACACCCACTACCGAACAGCCCTTCAGCAACGTCAGATTCGCCGGTACTTTCGGAATATCACCCGCAGCGAAACCGATGATCAAATGGCGACCGTTCCAAGCCATCGAGCGTAAAGCCTGCTCAGTGAAATCTCCACCCACCGGGTCGTAGACCACATCTACACCCTTACCTTTCGTCAGCTTTTTAATCGCATCTTTTAGCGACTCTTCGGAATAGTTAATCAACTCATCCGCGCCGGCGGCTTTGGCAACAGCCAACTTCTCAGCAGTACTGGCAGCGGCAATAACCTTCGCGCCCATCGCCTTACCAAGTTCCACCGTGGCCAAGCCCACACCACCACTAGCGCCCAACACCAACAAAGTCTCACCTGGCTGAATATTGGCACGCTGCTTTAATGCGTAATAAGACGTGCCATACACCATCATAAAACCCGCCGCCTTTTCATACGGCATACCTTCAGGCAACGGCAGAAGGTTGGATTCCGGTGCCACCACCTCTTCGGCAAATGCGCCCCAACCGGTTAAAGCCGCCACACGGTCGCCGACTTTGAAGCGAGTCACTTTATCGCCAACGTCTATAACCTCTCCGGCAAGCTCACCGCCGGGCGAAAAAGGCATCGGCGGTTGCAGCTGATACTTACCCTGAATAATCAACGTATCCGGAAAGTTCAAACCGGCAGCCTTAACCCGAATCTTAACGCCTCGGCCCTTAACCTCCGGGCTGGGTACGTCTTCAATAACCAGGTTTTCGGCGGGGCCGTATTCTTTACACAGTATTGCTTTCATGATCTCTCCAAGGCTGTTAGGTGCTTATTATTGATGGAACTCAAGCTAAACAGAGTTGCACGGCGAAGCAAATCAAGTTCGCTTATCTAGCTCGATAAACCCAGCTAATATAGCAGCTGGCCAACTCCGGCCTGTCATATCGCGCCATTTTGGATGAATTTAACGGCAATTTCGGCTATTCTTCGCGCTGCCCGTTCCGAACACATCTAAACCGAACCTTTTCAGCCCAGAGCTCACCATGTTTGACATCATCTACGCGCTTGAAATGATTGGCATCGTGGCTTTTGCCATTTCCGGAATGATCGTTGCGCGTTCTAAAAACATGGACCCTGTCGGGGTGTTTGCCATCGGTTTCATTACCGCACTTGGCGGCGGCACGCTGCGGGATTTGATGATGGACAACCATCCGCTGTATTGGATCAAGCATCAGGAACAGCCCATTTTAATTTTGGGTATGGCCGTTGTTTTCAGTTACTGGAGCCGCGCACACAGCCTGAAAGAATCTCGGATCGTTTTCCCGGATGCCATCGGTCTGGGCATTTTCTCCATTCTTGGTGCCCAATTGGCACTGGATTTGGGCCACTCCTGGTTTATCGCCTCCATGCTTGGAGTCATGACAGGCACCTTCGGTGGCGCTTTGCGCGATACGCTTTGCAATGAGGTGCCCTTTATATTCCGAAAAGACCAGATCTACGCCTCTATCTCGTTTGCTGGCTGCTGGCTGTATTTCGTTTGCCAGTGGCTGCTCGAAAGCGAAACCACTGCGCTGACCATTGGCTTGTTGTTCATCGTTTTGGTGCGAATGCTGGCCGTGCGCTTTGATATTCGCCTGCAACGCGATCAGGCTCATAACTGAGCACGAAATCATCACTTGGCGCAGGACCGTCTAGCCGGTAACATTGCATTTTTTTCACGCAAATCGTTTTTTTTTCCGCATTTAATCAGTTTTTTTCACACCCTCAACCCCAGGCACCCCGAGAGGCAGACCCACGTCATGCTTGAACGACTGTTCCAACTCAAAGCCCACGGCACCAACGTTCGCAAAGAAGTCATCGCAGGCATCACCACTTTCCTGACCATGGCTTACATCATTGTGGTCAACCCCAGCATGCTGTCAGCAACTGGCATGGACTTCGGCGCCGTGTTCGTTGCAACGTGTCTTGCGGCGGTCATTGGCACTCTGATTATGGGCCTATGGGCCAATTACCCCATCGCCTTGGCTCCCGGCATGGGCTTGAACGCATTCTTCGCCTTCACCGTTGTCGGCAGTATGGGTTACAGCTGGCAGGTTGCGTTGGGTGCCGTGTTCATTTCCGGCTTCCTGTTCTTTATGTTGAGCATTTTCAAGGTTCGGGAATGGATCATTAACAGCATTCCCCTGTCTTTGCGCTTTGGCATCTCCGCCGGTATCGGCTTCTTCCTGGCGCTGATCGCCCTGAAGAACGCCGGCATCGTGGTGGACCACCCAGCTACCCTGGTCAGCCTGGGCGATGTTACTGCCGCAGAAAGCCTCCTGTTCTTTGGTGGTTTCATTCTGATTTGCGCACTGGCTTACCGTCAGGTGACGGGTGCGGTGATGATTGGCATCATCGCTGTCACGGCCGTTGCCATGATGCTTGGCATGGTTGAGTACAACGGCTTCATGTCTGCTCCCCCCAGCCTCGCGCCTACCTTTATGCAGCTGGATCTGGCGGGCGCCCTGAACATTGGCATGATCAGCGTGATTTTTGCCTTCTTGTTTGTGGACTTGTTCGATACCTCTGGCACTCTGGTCGGTGCCGCTCAGCGTGGCGGCCTGCTGGACAAAGACGGCAAACTGCCCCGCCTGGGCCGCGCCCTGATGTCTGACTCTGTCGCCACCATGTCTGGCGCAGCCTTGGGCACCTCAACCACCACCAGTTATGTAGAATCAACCGCTGGTATTGCTGCGGGTGGCCGCACCGGTTTGACGGCGGTTGTTGTGGCTGGTTTGTTCCTGGCCTGCCTGCTGTTTTCGCCCATCGCCAGCATCATCCCGCCCTACGCAACGGCTCCGGCTTTGGTTTATGTCGCCTGTCTGATGGCCAGCGGCCTGAAGCTGATCGATTGGGACAACATCACGGATACAGCTCCCGCCATTGTGACAGCACTGATGATGCCCCTCACCTTCTCCATTGCTCACGGCATCGCGCTAGGCTTCATCACCTACGTGGCCGTTAAAGCTCTGGCCGGCAAATGGTCGGACCTGAACTGGAGTGTGGCCGTTATTGCGATCGTTTTCGTACTGAAATTTATTTTCCTGGATGTGGCGTAAACCGCATCCAGAACAGGTGAGTTATGGATTATTTTTCCCAGAGCATCAAACAAGCCATCCGTACCGTTCCAAACTGGCCAAAAGAAGGCGTGTCGTTCCGTGACATCACCACGGTCCTGCAAGACAAAACCGCCTTCCGTAAACTGATCGATGCCTTCGTGCACCGCTACCATGGCCAGCACATTGATGCCGTCGCGGCGGTGGACGCTCGCGGCTTCATCATCGGTTCCGCTTTGGCTTACGAACTGAACGCGTCGCTCGTGCTGGTCCGCAAGAAAGGCAAGCTGCCGTTCGACACCATGGTCGAAGACTACGAACTGGAATACGGCACCGCGTCCGTCGAACTGCACAAAGATGCCTTCCATGCCGGCGACAAAGTTGTGCTGGTAGACGACCTGATCGCCACCGGTGGCACCATGCTTGCCGCCAGCCGGCTGATCCGCCGTATTGGCGCGGAAATCGTAGAAGTCGCCGCGATGATCGATCTGCCGGATCTAGGCGGTTCCGCTAAGCTGCAGGAAGAAGGCTTGCCGGTTTATACTGTGTGTTCGTTCGAAGGAGAATAATCACTCAGTCAGGAGGCGACCATGCCCGGTTATCAACACCTTTGGAAAGACGGCACACCGGTCCATTTACCCCTTGGTAAAATCGTGTGCATTGGTCGCAACTACGCCGAACACGCCCGGGAACTGAACAACCCGGTACCCAGTGAGCCGCTGCTGTTCATCAAACCTTCCACCGCAGCGACTCACATCACCCGACCTCTCGAACTACCTCGCGATCAAGGTCAGGTGCACTTCGAAACCGAGCTTGCGGTTCTCATTGGACGACCACTGACCAACGCCTCTGCCAGCGAAGCCGAACTGGCGATTCTCGGCTACGGTCTAGCACTGGACCTGACGCTCCGCGACCTGCAAACCAAGCTCAAAGAGAAGGGTCATCCGTGGGAGCGCGCCAAAGCCTTCGACGGTGCCTGCCCGCTATCCCCCTTTGTGCCGGCCGACAAGCTCCCCAGAGACAATATTCACTTCACCCTTGATATCGATGGTCGCAGGCAACAGACCGGCGATACCCGTGATATGCTCAATACCATCGTACCGCTCATTGCCCACATGAGCAGCCAATTCTCACTGCTCCCGGGCGATGTCGTGCTGACCGGCACCCCAAAAGGCGTAGGCCCTCTGGAATCAGGGCAAACGCTGTCATTGGAGCTGGAGGATGTACTGTTTGTGGAAACCAAAGTCCTCTGATCGGCTGCTGCCATGGGCTTTCGGTTAAACTTCCGAGCTAGGGAAATCGCACGTCACTATGGCCAAGAAACCCGTCACTTCACGTTCAGGCCGTTTTCTCAAACTGGCCGGCATGACCGCTTCCGTAGCCACTGAATACGCCGGACAAAAAGCCCGCGGCCTGTTTCGCACCGTTGATGATGAAGGCGCGAAAAGCGAAAGCTACACCCGCATGGCGAGCCAGATTGCCGACACGCTCGGAGAAATGAAAGGCGCCGTCATGAAGGTAGGCCAGATAGCCTCTCAGACTCAGGACTTCTTACCGAAAGAGTTTTCCGACGCACTGGAAAAACTGCAAAAAGAAGCGCCGCCTATGCCGTTCGAGGTCATTCTGGAGCAGGTTGAATCGGAGCTTGGCAAACCGGTCAGCGAACTCTTCGAATACCTTCAGGAAACCCCTTACGCCTCGGCATCCATCGGCCAGGTGCACCGCGCCCGCATGCACGATGGCACAGATGTGATTGTAAAGGTGCAGTATCCCGGTGTTGACGAATCTTGCGACTCGGATCTGAAACAACTGCGCATGGCGTTAAAACTCGGCGGTCTGCTGAAGATGCCAAAAGAAAGCGTCGATCTGCTGTTCGGAGAAATCCGGGAACGCCTGAAGGAAGAGCTGGACTACGAGAACGAGGCTCAAAACCTCAAAATCTTCGGTGAATTCCACAAAGACCAACCTTGGGTCATCATCCCGAAGGTCATCGATAGCCACTCCACACGCCGAGTTCTGACGCTGGAACTGGTCGAAGGCGATCACATCAGCAAGGTCACACCTGACCGCTACTCTCAGGAAACCTTGAACCTCATCGGCCACCGCATCTTCACCATCATGGCTGATCAATTGTTCCGGTTCCAATGCATTCACGGTGATCCGCACGCAGGCAACTTTGCCTACCGGCCAGATGGCACCATCGTCATGTACGATTTTGGCTGCGTGAAGAAACTGAAACCGGAAATTGTGGAGGCTTACCGGAAAGCTCTCATCTCTGCACTGGAAGAAGACTACAGCAGTCTCGATCAACATCTGATCGACCTAGGCGCTCGCGTAGGTAGCCAGCCGGCCATCGACGAAGCCTACTACGCCATGTGGCGCGATATCTTGATCGTGCCTTTCGTGGATGATGAGCCGTATGACTTTGCGGAAGCCGATATCCACAAGCAAGTGGCAGCAAAAACCAGCACGGTCTTTAAGTACCTGGATTCGTTTAAACCACCGGTCGAAAGCATTTTTATAGACAGGATGATTGCAGGGCATTACTGGATGTTGAAGCGACTAGGTGTGCAAGCTGCATTCAAAACAGAACTGGAGAAATACCTCCAAAGCTGAGGCGTATGTAATCAGGTGCAAGCCCTGTCGGGGGACGCTGTCCAAAAATGTGCGCAGCCATGGATGGCGGAGCAGAAGCGTCACATGGACGTGCCGAAGGAGCGGTTTTTGGACAGCGTCCCCCGACAGGGCCCAAGCTCTTCAGTCTATCCGCTAAAACCTAACGCATTCACCCACTCTGCCAAGCCTTCACTGGCGCCTTTTCGGATTACCCGGGCCCGGGAAACTGTTGCTGGCTCGCCGGGGTCGATAACTGTAATCGGCACATCAATATCCACTTCATGAACCAATCCAGCGGCGGGATACACCTGCAGAGACGTGCCAATAATCAACAAGCGGTCAGCAGTGCCCACCAACTCAGCAGCCGCATCCAGCATTGGTACTTCTTCACCGAACCAGACAATATGCGGGCGCAGCTGGCCGCCGCGGTCGCAGGTGTCACCGGGCTGGATATCACGGTAGCCAATGTCGTAGACCAACTGAGGATCAACTGTGCTTCGCGCTTTGGTCAACTCACCGTGCAAATGCACCACATTGGTTGAACCGCCCCGCTCGTGCAGGTCATCAACGTTTTGAGTGATCACCGTAACCCGGTACCGGCTTTCAAGTTCCGCCAGCAAGCGGTGAGCCGGATTGGGTTCGACTTCCTGAAGCTGCCGGCGCCGTTCGTTGTAGAACCGGAGCACCAGGTCACGGTTCCGTTGGAAGGCTTCCGGCGTGGCTACGTCGTACACACTGTGTTTTTCCCACAATCCATCGTTATCCCGGAAGGTGGAAAGACCGCTTTCGGCGCTGACACCAGCGCCGGTGAGTACAACGATATGCTCTTTCATCAGTCGAAAATCTTACCTGGGTTCATGATGCCGTTCGGGTCGAATGCCAGCTTAATACCTTTAAGGTAGGCAATTTCAGCTTCACTGCGAGTGTAGTGCAAGTACGGCTTTTTTGTCATGCCAACGCCGTGCTCCGCAGACACACTTCCCTGGTAGCGCTCAACAATCTCGAACACCCACTTGTTTACCTGCTGGCACTTCTCGAAGAAGTCTTCCTTAGCCATATCTTCAGGCTTCAGAATGTTCAGGTGCAGGTTGCCGTCGCCGATGTGGCCGAACCAGATGATTTCGAAATCCGGGTAATGCTCGGTCACTACGCTGTCGATTTCCTGCAGGAAGCCCGGCACCTTGGAAACCACTACAGAAATGTCGTTCTTGTAGGGAATGCGCGGGGCGATGGATTCGGAAATCCGCTCCCGTAGCTGCCACAGGCCGTTGGCCTGAGTTTCGCTCTGGCTGATGACACCGTCTAGCACCCAGCCTTTTTCCACGCACTCTTCAAACAGTGTCATGGCGTCGTCCATCACCTGATCAGACACGGCCTCGAATTCCAGAAGCGCATAGTAAGGCGCTTCGGTTTCAAACGGCGCCTGAACCTGGCCGTGGGCCAAAACGTGTTGCATGGCTTGGTGGGAGAAGAATTCGTAAGCGGTCAGGTCCAGTTTACTCTGGAAAGACTGCAACACATCCATGGTGTTGACCAGATCGTTAAGGCCCAGCACCAGCACTGTCAGATTATCCGGCTTGCGGGTCAGCTTCATGGTGGCTTCGGTGATGAAGCCCAAGGTGCCTTCTGCGCCGATAAACAGATGGCGCAAATCATAGCCGGTGTTGTTCTTGGCCAGATCTTTGTTCAAATCCAGTATGTCGCCCTTACCGGTCACTACCTTCAGGCCGGCCACCCAATCACGGCTCATTCCGTAACGAATCACTTTGATGCCACCGGCGTTGGTAGACAGGTTGCCACCCAGCTGGCTGGAACCGGCGGAAGCGAAGTCCACGGGGTAATACAGACCATTATCTTCCGCGAAGTTTTGCAGTTGCTCGGTCACCACCCCGGCCTGGCAACGCACAGTCCGGTCGCTGGCGTTAAAATCCAGCACCTGATTCATGTTGTCGAACGCCACTACGATTTCGCCGTTGGCAGCCACTGCGCCGGCACTCAACCCCGTGCGCCCGCCCGATGGCACCAAACCGATTTTGTTCTCGTTGGCAAACTTAACCACTGCCTGCACCTGCTCTGTGGTTTTCGGCAGAACAATGGCCAGCGGCTTGGGCGGATAAATTTTGGTCCAGTCCTTACCGTAGGTGTCCAGATCGGAAGGATCAGTCAGTACTTTGCCCGGGTTTTCAGCGGTCGTAACCAGTTCTTCAAGGGCGGCAATGATCTGTTCGGAACTCATGAGCGTGTCGGTCTCGTAGGTTTGGGCTCTGGTTTGATCAAAATCAATACAAAAAGAATTGATCCAGGCAAACCGGCGCACTGTGAAAATCGTTCTTTATGGTATCATACCGCCCCTGTTCTGTGAGCTAGGCCGACGATCCTGGCCGCAGGTCATTTCACGTGACGAAAGGTTCGGAAGCACGCCCATGTCAAATACGTCTCTCGAAAAGAGCAAAATCCGGATCCTGCTGCTGGAAGGCGTCCATCAATCTGCCATTGATACCCTAAACGCTGCGGGCTACACCAATATTGAGTACCTGACTCATTCACTCGCTGAAGAAGAGCTGATTGAAAAAATCGCCGATGCGCATTTCGTAGGCATTCGCTCTCGCACTCAGTTGACTGAGAAAGTATTTGAGTCCGCTAAAAAGCTGGTCGCTGTGGGCTGCTTCTGCATCGGTACCAACCAGGTTAACCTGCAGGCCGCAACCCGTCGCGGTATCGCGGTGTTCAACGCGCCTTTCTCCAACACTCGCTCTGTAGCTGAACTGGTTCTGGCGCAGGCCATCCTGTTGTTGCGCGGCGTACCCGAGAAGAGTGCCAAAGCGCACCGCGGTGAGTGGTTGAAGTCTGCCAAAGACAGCTACGAAATCCGTGGCAAGAAGCTGGGCATCATTGGTTACGGTAACATCGGTACTCAGTTCAGTGTTCTGGCCGAAGGTCTGGGCATGGACGTGTACTTCTACGACGTGGTTTCCAAGCTGCCGATTGGTAACGCCACTCAAGTCGGTTCTTTGAAAGAACTGCTGAACATCGCCGACGTGGTTTCTTTGCACGTACCGGAAACGCCGTCCACCAAGTATATGTTCAAAGCAGAACAGCTGGCTCAGATGAAGCCTGGCTCCATCCTGATGAACGCCTCTCGCGGCACTGTGGTCGATATCGACGCTCTGGCTGACACACTGCGCTCCGGCAAACTGCTGGGTGCTGCCATCGACGTGTTCCCGGTTGAGCCGAAGTCCAACGACGAAGAGTTTGTTTCTCCGCTGCGCGAATTCGATAACGTGATCCTGACCCCGCACGTGGGTGGCTCTACCATCGAAGCTCAGGAAAACATCGGTCGCGAAGTGGCTGAAAAGCTCGCTATGTACAGCGACAACGGCACCTCCGTTTCTTCCGTGAACTTCCCGGAAGTTGCGCTGCCTTCGCATCCGGACCAACACCGCTTGCTGCACATTCACGAGAACGTGCCGGGCGTTATGTCCGAGATCAACCAGGTGTTCTCCGAGAACAACATCAACATTTGTGGCCAGTACCTGCAAACCAAAGAAGACATTGGTTACGTGGTTGTTGATGTCGATAAAGCCTACGGCGAGCTTGCACTTGAGAAGCTGCGTCAGGTTAAGGGCACGATTCGTACCCGCGTACTGTTCTGAGATAAGCCGTAACGGCGAATTCAGGCACAAAAAAACCGGAACATTGTTCCGGTTTTTTTGTGCCTTTTTAACGGTTACTGCGGTGCACGCAACAACAAGTTCGGCGAACCGGCCTTGATACCGTTCAGCACATTGCCCGTACCCAGATTAATCACGGCATCCGCAACCTGAGCTGGCGTGAGCCCCGGCTGCTCAGACAAGATCAAAGCCGAAACACCCGCCACGTGCGGCGATGCCATCGACGTACCACTGATGGTATTCGTTTGATTGTCGCCCTCATGCCATGCAGCGGTAATATCCGAGCCCGGTGCAAAAATGTCCAAACACTGGCCGTGGTTGGAGAAGGATGAACGCTGGTCATCGCGAGTCGTACTACCCACAGTGATAGCAGGCTCTACCCGGTTCGGAGAACCGCCGCACGCATCGGCATCGTCATTACCCGCAGCGACCACAAAGGTTACACCCTCTTCGATGGCGCCACGCACCGCGCTATCCAGCGCTTCGGAAGCACCGCCACCCAACGACATATTCGCAACCGCCGGAGCCTGGTGATTGGCAGCTACCCAGTCAACACCGGCAATCACATCGGCGTTGCTACCGGAACCGGAGCAATCCAGAACTCGCACGGCAGCAATCGAAGCCTGTTTGGCCACACCGTATGTTGAGCCCACTGAAGTGCTGGCTACGTGGGTGCCGTGGCCGTTACAGTCAGTAGTGTCTGTCGCATCGGTCGCACCACCCAGGTTAAGAAACGGCCCAACCAAAGGCAGTGCTCCCAATCCTAGAAAGCCGGCATCGTTGACCGCAAAGTTACGACCTTCAATCACTCGGCCAGCAAATTCCTGATGGGTGTCACGAAGCCCGGTATCAATCACGTACACGCTGACACCAGCACCCGCGGAAGCCGGGTAACGATACTGCTCATCCAGGGGAAGAACTGTCTGATCGATGCGATCCAGCCCCCAGGTAGCACCGGGCTGAGTTGCCGAGTTCGCCGCAACAACGCGATCCTGCTCAACGCTCAATACACCCGGCAACGAAGACAAAAGATCCGCCTGCTGCTCGGTGAGCGCCAAAGCCGCTCCCGTCAATGCTGTTTGGTATACGTGCACCACTTCACCACCGCCCACGGCCATCAGCAGCGACTGAATACCGGCGGTCAAATCACCCAGCCCCAACAAGTCCGGAAGCGCGGGGTCGAGCGTCACAATGTATCGACCGGGAATCGCGTCGCCCGCTTGCAGAGTAACGGTTTGGCCTGAAGTGTTTGCCGAACCGGTCAGGCCCAACGTATCAAACAATCCAGCCTGAGCGGGAGTTGTGAAAAGAAGGCAAGCACTTAAGCCGGCAGCGGTGATCAGTGCATGTTTTTTCATAGAATACTGCTCTCTTGTTGTCGTTAGCTGAGTAAGAGAACTTGCCATAGCGAGAACCAGTTCACAGTACCCAATCAGGCCAACTCAAAAGCCGCACGCTATAAAACAAAAAAGCTTCGCGACCCAAAGGTAGCGAAGCTTCTAGATACCCGGCATCGCCGGGTAACGAAACAACCCTATGCTGAACGCACAACGCTTACTGCATTGGCACCAGCGTCAGCTCAACACGACGGTTCTGTTCACGTCCCGCTGCCGTTTCATTAGAGGCAATGGGCGAACGCTCACCGTAACCGGTCGCGCGGGTCCGTCTTGGCTCAATTCCTTGATTCATCAAGAAGTCCCGTACAGAAGAAGCGCGACGCTCACTCAACAGCTGGTTGTAGCTGTCACGACCGGTGCTGTCGGTATGACCATCAATCTGAATGATGGTTTTATCAAATTCTTTCAATACCAGCGCCACCGATTCCAGCGTACCGGTAAAGCCGGAACGGATGCTGGACTGGTCAGTGTTAAAGGTGATGTTACCCGGCATAACCAATTCGATCTGGTCGCCATTACGAACCACACGAACGCCCGTGCCTTCCAGTCTTTGACGGAGTTGCGCTTCCTGACGGTCCATGTAGTAACCAATGCCACCGCCCACTGCAGCACCGCCTGCGGCACCAATCAGCGCACCCTTGCCACGGTCGCTTTTGCTAGAGGTAGCTGCACCTATGGCCGCGCCGCCCAGAGCACCAATGATGCTGCCCTTGGTTGCGTTGGAGGTTTTCTCTTCCCCGGTGTACGGGTCGTAGGTCATACAGCCACTCAGGCCCACCGTAGCAACGGCAAAGGCAAGGATTGTTTTCTTCATCACAAACTCCTGATGCTATTAGTTATTAATCCGGCCATTCTCGACCGCATTACTGCGAGAACGTATCAATAATGGTATTAAATACCGTCGCCTGCAAATCCTTGGCCTCATTGACCAAGTGATGGCGCCCATCCGGAATAATGCGTTCGTTGACGGACGAAAACTTGTTCCGAATGATCCGCAAGTTGTGTTGCCAGTCGACGGTCAGGTCTTTTTTACCCTGCACAACCGTTACCGGGAAATCCACCGGCCGTGCCGATTCAATGTGCGGCACCCATTTGCGCAAAGCCGTTACCCAGTCCACATGCACTGCACGCGCCTGCAATGGGTCATGCTCCCGAAGAAACTTCAGGAACCGGGTATTGCTGCTATTCTGGCCAAAGGCTCTGCGCCAGCGGCTCAGGAACGGGCGCGCGACACTGTGCAGCACCTTGGCACCCAACCAGCCCATAGGCCTTACCAGCGGTGCCAGTAACACCACCTTCCGGAAAGCCGATGTTTCCTGGTTATGGTGGTTAGACAACAGATAGTCGATAAGAATCGCACCGCCTGTGCTTTGCCCAACTGCAAACCACGGCCCCCGAACTTTATCGTCCACCTGCGTCATAACGGCCGACAAAACCGCTTGGTACTCCAAGAAGCTACCAATCGCTGCCGGCGTGCCACTGGACAAACCATGCCCCGGCTGGTCATACGCCAGGACATCAAAGCCCGCCCCCAGGCATCGATCAATAAGTTGGGTATACAACCCGACATGATCAAAGTAACCGTGCAATATAAACACGGTGCCTTTGGACTCGACCGCATCCGGCAACCGGAAATAATGCACCATGACCTCATGATGCTGAGCCTTGATGTAGCCTTGGTGATAGGTTACCTCTGGGTGTTCCACCCACAGGTCCAAACCGTAAAACCGACAATAGGCTTCCATTTCGGAACTCAGTTCCCGGGGCTTCTGCGGATTGAACGGTTCCAGCCGATCAAGCAACGAGTGCCTGTCCCAGTTCGGTATTTCTATGGTATCTGTTTTCCAGTACACGTAGAGTTAAACGCCTGTCATGTGTCAATAATTGACGCTCATCGTAACGCATTCACAGGGGAGAGCACAGATGTTCCAACCGCTACTTGAAGCCATCTTGCGCCAGACAATGTGCCGACTCGTGCGCCCTCTGCTTTCAAACGGGGTGTCATTAGAGCTTCAACGCAAGCTGATTCGACAAGCCTATAGAACGTCTTTGCCTCCCCGAAGCGTTCGGTTCACCAGCGACACTCTGGGGCAGGTACCGGTTTTACGCGGCCTGCCGAATACCCGCTCAACGGGCACCATCGTGTACCTCCACGGCGGTGGTTATATCCTCGGTTCTGCCGCCACGCATAAAGGCATTGCCGGCCATTTGGCAAAACTGACGGGTTGCGAAGTCATCATTCCGGATTATCGGCTGGCCCCCGAGCACCCGTATCCCGCGGCACCAGACGATGCCGAAGCCGTATTTCAGGCGGTGATTCGCGAAGGCAAACCCGCAGAAAGAATTGCGATAGCCGGGGATTCGGCCGGTGGAGGGCTGGCGTTGGTGCTAGCCATGCGCCTTCGAGAACATGGGCAGCCCCTACCGTCTTCTATTACATGTTTTTCACCTTGGACGGATTTGACGAGCCAGCAACTCTACTCTCCCGAATGCGAACCGGTTCTTCACGCAAGCTGGGTTTTCAAAGCCGCGAAAATGTATGCCGGTGAAGGGGCGCTGACAGACCCCATGATTTCTCCCGCATTCGGCGATTTGAAAGGACTACCGCCAACCCTGATTCAGGTAGGCAGCCAGGAAATCTTGCTGAATGATGCTACGCGTCTGGCAGACGCTGCGAAAACAGCAGAGGTCGATGTAACACTCGAAATCTACAACAGCCTTTGGCACGTATTTCAGACTCACTGCGCCCAATTACAGCGCGCCTCGGATGCGCTCGTCACCGCAGCCAAGCACATCAGGCGTCATCTGGCAGAGTAACCTCTCCTCGCAGCAGGGCTTCTTTTCGCGCCCGCGACCAGCGTTTAATTTGCCACTCCAGTTTGGATGCCCGGCTCCGGTCGCCCGCTACCGCCTGAAACTCCAGCGTCAACGGGCCTTTGCCCCGTAGGCTGCGCGCTCCTTTTGGGGCACCCGCTTTGTGCTCGGAAAAACGTCGGGGAACGTCAGTGGTTATCCCGGTGTACAGGCTGCCAGCAGCCGTGCGCACCAAATACAGGTGCCACTGTTCAGCCATGCTCCAACCCTTGCGCTCGAGCCTGAACTTTCTTTTGCTGCAGCCATAAACCGGCGATGATCAACACCAGCCCAATGTAGGTAGAAGGCAGAATCACTTCACCCAAAATGAAGTAGATAAAGACCAATGACAAGAATGGTGCAATGAAAATCAAATTACTGACTTTTGCCGTATTTTCGGCCTTTTTCATAGCCTGAGACCACAAGATAAACGCAATCCCCATTTCAAAGACACCGATGTATATCGCGGCGGAAACCGATCCAACCCCTGAAAACCCGAACCCGACCGTGTACCAGCACACCGCGGCAATCACCGGCAGGCCAAACAAAAAGTTAAGGAACAGCCCGACAACCGGATCACGGGTATCTCGGGTCGCGATGATCCAGTACGACGCCCACACCAAGGTGCTTGCCAACGCTAGAGAAACTCCAAGCGGGTCTGAAAAATTCAACGATGTCACGGCACCCCGGGTCGCTATCACCACAACACCGGCATAGCACACCAGCCCCGCCAAGATATCAATACGACGCAACTTCTGTCCGAGAAAAGGCACCGATAAATATGCAAGCACTAATGCCCAGGTGTAATTGAGGGGCTGTGCTTCCTGGGCCGGCAGCCGGTCAAACGCACCAAATAATAGAAAGTAATACAGGCATGGATTGATCAGGCCCATACCTATTGACTGCAAGTATTGGGTTTTGCTGAGCTGAAAAACCTGTTGCCACCGGCCCATAATGACCAGAGCCACCGCCATCACAACGATAGAAGCCGAGCATGCCACCAACAACATCTGAACCGGTGCCAAATCCGCCAACGCCAATTTGAAAGCGGTTGCTACCGTAGACCATAGCAACACGGTAGCCAGACCGTACAACATGGCCTGCTTCTGATTTTTCATCACTTCTGCTCCAGAGTGGATTCCAGCCAACGGTAAAGAGTTCGCCTATTAATACCCAATATTTGCGCTGCGCGACGTTTGTTGCCGTCAACCGCGCTCATCACTTGGCGAACGTAATTTTGCTGCAGCGCCTCCAAGGTGGGCCATTCTGGGATATTTGTGCCCTCCGGGTCTATCGTGTTCGCCTGAAAACTCCCTCGTCGTTTGCGAATACGCTCCGGCAAATGTTCCGGCTGAATGGTGCCGCCATCGCAAAACGTGACCGCCCTCTCGATGGCACTGGAAAGCTCCCGCACGTTGCCCGGGAACGGATAATCCATAAGCACTCGCAGCGTTACCTCACTAAACTTGATAAAACCACGACCATGCCTGAGACACGCTTCTTTGAGAAAGTACATGGCGAGAAGTTCGACGTCTTCACCACGCTCCCGCAACGGCGGTACAGAAAGAGAGAGAGTTTCAAGCCGATAATAGAGGTCTTCCCGGAATGCCCCCTCCTCGACGGCCTTCATCAGATTGACGTGTGTAGAGGCCAGTATGCGCACATCAACGGCTTCTTCATGGTCTGCGCCAACCGGCTTGATCGCCCCCTCCTGCAGCACCCGAAGCAGCTTAGCCTGAAGCGACATAGGCATCTCGCCAATCTCGTCCAGCAACAAAGTGCCTCCGCTGGCTTCGGCAAACAGCCCTTTACGGGCCTGCCGCGCACCGGTAAAAGCCCCGGCTTCATGGCCGAAGAATTCGCTTTCCATCAGGTCCGGCGGAATGCCCGCACAGTTTACCGCCAAGAAGGCCTTGCCCGCCCGCTCGCTCTGGTTGTGGATAGCGTGTGCGACTAACTCTTTGCCCGTGCCACTTTCGCCATGAATCAAAACCGCAGCCTGACTGAGTGCAACCTGCCGGATTTCACGTCGCAAACGCTCCATCGCTGAACTGTCACCCACCAACCCCATATTCAACTCACCGTATTGGCGGGACTGAATCTCGGCCAGTTGTCGGTTAATATCGGCCTGCGCCAACAATCTTTTTATTTTCAGACGCAGATGATCGGTAGACAGTGGTTTGGTCAAAAAATCATCTGCTCCCGCCTGCAAAGCTTCGACCGCTTGATCAACCGTGCCAAAGGCGGTGATAACGATAAAGGGAATTCCCGGGTGTTCCGCTTGCTGAAAAGCCAACACTTGCATACCGTCGCCATCAGGCAACCGAAGATCCGAGACAATTAATGCCGGCCGCTGCTCTTTTAAGGCTTTCCGCGCATCTTGCACCGGTGCCGCGCCCACAACGGTGTAGCCATCCGCTTCAAGTTCCTCGGTCAGCAGTTGCCCCAGGCTCGGGTCATCTTCTACCAACAACACCAGCGGTGCGTTTGCCGATATCATGCGACCTCCTTCGGAAAATAAAGACTCATTCGGCAGCCACCCAGATCACTGACATCCACCTCGACCCGGCCACCATGTTCTTTCACAACACTGCTGACCACGGCAAGGCCAAGGCCAGTCCCCTCTCCGGCTGCGCGTGTACTGTAGAAAGGTTCGAATATCCGTGCTCGGTGCTCAGCCGGTATGCCCGGGCCATCATCATCCACCCGCACCTCCCAGCAATCACCGGCCTCGTGGGCCGAGACTTTCAGTTGGCTTCGGGCCGACTGGCATGCATTGCGAATCACGTTCAGACAAGCCAGGCCCACTCGCAAAGGCTCTGCTCGCACAGCCATCGTTTGATCAAGCCCTTCGGTAACCAGTATTGGCGTATTACAACGGCTGTCTTCAGCCACCCATGTCATAACATCCGCAAGAACCGACGACAGGTCCAGCGAGCGGCGTGAATCCGGAACATGACGGAAACAATCCAATAGCTGCTGAATGATCGTGGTCATCCGCGTGACCTGGTGCTCGATATCCGTGAGGTGGCGCTGCTGTGCGTCCGGCAATCCCAAACGTGCAAGAATACGGGCACGCCCCTGTATGACGTTCAAGGGGGCTCCCAACTCATGGGCGACACCGCCCGCAACACGGCCAATCATTGCCACCTTTTCCTGATATTCCAATTGCTCGGCCAGGGCTCGCTCCCGAGCAATTCGCCCTTCAATTTCCGATTCTGCCGCGGCCATCCGTCGGCCCAGTTTCAGAATGCCCCGATGAATCTGCCGAAGCTCCCGGGGGCCAGACGGAGGAACGACCAATAGCCAGTGCCCGGGCGCCAGTCCGGCCATGTTTTCAAGTAAACGGCTAACATGCCGCCCCACCGTTCCGTAATGCCCCAACACGACGACCGCAATCATCATGAAGGAAAAGGCTGTCCAGATCGTAACCGCCCACCAGCGGGACGAGGCCACCAGATCGTGGAAATCGCTACGCTTGCGGGTGACCTGAAGCAGCCCCTGAATACGACCGTCTTCTCCCACTAAGGGCGTAAAGTGAGAAAATACCGATTCACCGTCTACCCGGCGGAATGCCCCGCCCAGTTCCCCGCTGGCGATGACTTTTTCAGCGCTCGCACTGTTGGATACATCGGTGTCCGCGACACCCAAACTAGCGACCCGATCGCTATTTTCATCGAACACCGACGCACCGGATATCCGGCCAATCTTGAAAATGGACTTCAGCGATTCTCCCAGCACCAGCTCATTGCCTTGCGCCAAAGCGTTGGAAACCGGACCGCTCACGGCTTGAGCAACCAGCTCCAGATCTTCTCTCAAGCGATCATTCAGAGCTTTTTCAACGGCTCCCATGCCTATATAAATGGCGATACCGCTGAATAGAACCAGAGGCACCACGATGCTCAAGACCAGGGTCAGCTGAAGCGACCTGAACATATCCCGAATGCGTCGGCTTAAAGGAAACATAAAGGGCTCCTGTTCCTATGTGTCACAGCGTTTCTGACACATGAGGCATTTTGCCACAACCTTCATTACCAACCATTAATCGCAAAAACTTTCAACACACTGATTTTAAAGGAATTAAAAGAAACAAAAGATTGGCATGGCGCCTGCTATAACCAACGTGACATTCACAGAAACGGGGCACTGAGACATTCCGTCCCGGCACAATGAAGCGAAAGGAGCCTGATTTATGAATAAGCTACTTATTTCCGTAACCGCATCTCTGGCACTGATGGCCGCTACGCCAACCATGGCGCAGCAAGAGGGGCAACAGAACCCGGCCAATCCACAGACGCAAAGCCCGGGCTATTCTGATCCCGCGGCTGCCGGCACCCAAAGCACCAATTTCAGCGACGCTCAGCTGAAAGAGTTCATTAAAGCTCAGGACCGTGTCATGGAAGTTCGGGAAGAGTACATAGAGAAGATTGAGGCCGCGGATTCCCAGCAGGAAGCCCAGGAGCTTCAAATGAAAGCCAACGACAAAATGGTTTCTGCAATTCAGGACGCAGGCATCGAGATCTCTACCTACAATGCCATCGCGACCGCATACGGCAGCGAGCCGAAAATCCGCAACCGTGTTGATGCGCTGATGTAATCCCCACTGTCCAGCGTTCAGTTGCCCCGCTTACGCGGGGCTTTTTCGTTTCACTGCAACAGCAATGGCCGTGAAATCATTTTGACCCCCTCTGCGGCGCAAACCTCTGCGGCGCGAGCGGTCAAATCAGCGATAAACCGGGTTTGATCACCCGGTGTTAACGGGTAAGCCTTCAAGCGATACTTCATGCCCATATCCGTTCCCTGCACAGCCACCACAACCGGCTGATAGGTTTTGGTCAGCGGGCAGATATAGATTACATCTCGAAACAGTTCACGCATGCGCGCAACATCGTGGTTGGGTTCAAGATACAGTTCCGCCACACACATGAGGTTATCGGTTCCATCGTTGCCGTTTGCCAGCAGGTTGTTCCACAACAGTCCATGCGGAATAACGATGACCGTATCGTCAAGGGTGACGATTTCGGCAGCCCGAGTGCCAATAGCACGAACCTCGCCGTATTGACCGTTGATCTCAATCCAATCACCCGGCCTGTAGGGCATTTCGTACAAGGTGACAATCCCGGCAATCAAACTGTTGGCGTAATCCTTGAAAGCAAACCCCAAGGCCAAACCCAATGCGCCAAAAATAGCGAGCATGTTTTCGAACGATGGTTCCACCAGAATTGGCACGACCATCACAATGGTCAAGACAATGATCACCAGCCGCAGCAACGGCACCATTGCTAACAAGTACAGTCGAGGTTTACCCGACAGCTTTTGCGCCAGCATCGGCAACAGTTTCTGAACCGCCATGATCAACAACGACGCCAAAGCGACGACCGCAACAGCTTCTATGATGGCGTCTGACGTGATCGTAGACAGCGCACCTTTTAGCCCTAACTCTTCCATCATCTGCTCCTAGCACCCATCTACCGAAAATCCGCGGGCCTGCAAGTGCTTGCGGACAGACGGGTAACCCAGCGGGGTCAGCTGATAAGCTTGCGTGTTTTCATCCTGCACGATCACGTCTGCTCTGAGAAAGCGCGACAGCAGCATTGTCAGCTCCCGAGCCGTAATGCCAGTCACCAACTCAAGGGCGTCAATGGTTAAGCCGCTGTGCAACAGCAAGGCATGCAAAACAATTCCGGCCTGTTGCCCCGAGCTCTGCGGCACGCCGGGTAAACTCAGCTGATCAAACGGCACTACCCAGCACTCAGCGGTTTTACCTGCACCGGCTCCGTTTTCATCTTGCTCGGTATCTTCTTCCGGTTTGGCTCGCAATGCACGCCGCCAAATAGCGTGGGCAACCCCCCGGTTTCCTCTGGCAGCGTTGGCAAGATCCTGCATGAAACAACTGTACTTTTCTTTGGACTCATCGGTCTTGGGTGGCAATACATAGAGACCGTCGTTGGTCATGCGCGCCGTCAGTGACCACCCAGTGCCACCATGGGCTAAAAAATCCAACCAACCGGTTAAACGTTCCGAATCCAAAGGCGCCAATGTTAACGGCCCTACGTGTAACTCTGGCCAGTACCTGACCCAGAACTGCCAGCACCAACTCGAACACGCCACAATGCCACGGCCGGCACTATCCAGAGCGACGCGAGCAAAGAAAGACTTCATCAGGTTCAAACCAGAACGATGGCGCAACCAGAAATTCGCGAGTTCAGGCACCACCCAGTCGTCGTCACCCAGCTGTTCGTCCCACCAACAATCTGCATCTTGTTCCGTCATAAACAGGTTATCCGGTGGCTCGATGACTCGGGACGGCAAGGTCAACAGAGCCTCAGATACCCCGGAAAACGGCGGCACGACAATAAAACTCACCCCGCGGTTGTATACGCCTTGCTGACGCAGTGCTCCGAGCTGTTCCAGGATGGCCGATGCGAAAGCCGATGCATCTGGCTCCGGCGCATACCGCTTCAGTTTTTTAGCGGACAAGGATGGCAAGTCATCCAGACTTTCAAAGGCTTCGCTCTCGGGGGTAAGCCCTGAACGCAATTGTTCGAGTATGTCCTTAAATCCGGCGCGCAGTGTTTTGCGTACCGAAACATCAGGAGTACTCCACTGATCGAGAGGTATTAAGCCGCCCGGCAAGCAAGGTTGACCACTGTCGTTTTCCGTTGCCAAAACTGTCTCCCTTTGTGTTATTCAGGCACCAGCCAATCCAGTGTGGCCGACACTCCTAGTCTAGCCGCGCCCTCAAGCTCCGCCAGCATATCGCTCAGCCGCTGATCAAAGCCCCAAGGGGGGTTAATCACCAACATTCCGGAACCGACCATGCCCCGCTCTGGTGGCTGATCCAGCATGACTTCGCTGCGTAGTACCTTGCGAACGCCACTGCCTTCCACACCGGCAATCAGCTGTTGCTGCAGGCCGCTGGTCAGAATGGGGTACCAAATCAGATACACCCCGTGGCGGCATTTCTTCCAGGCTTGCGCCAAAGTCTTCGCAACCAAGGTGTATTCGTCTTTAACTTCATAGGACGGATCGATCAAGGTCAGCAATCTAGGCTGCGCGGGGGGCAAACACTTTAATAATCCGTTTAATCCGTCTTCATTCAGAACACGCACACCGCTCTTCTCGCCCCAAGTTTCCAGATGCCGCCCCTCGGTCGGGTGCAACTCGAATGTCGTCACCGAATCCCCGGGTCGGCCAAAATTCGCAAACCAGGCGGGAGAGCCGGGGTACAGCGACAAGGTGCCTGCCCCTTTGTTCAAGCTATCTAATAATTCCAGCATTGGCTGCCAGTCTGGTGATTTCAGTTGGCCCCGTAACGCCCACAAACGACGGATACCCGCATCGGACTCTGCGGTTTTTCTGGCCCGTTCACTGGTCAGGTCATAGAGCGCACTGCCCGCGTGGGTATCAAAACACGCGATGGAAGTTTTCTTGGCTTGCATCATACCCAACGCCAGGGTCAATGCCGCGTGTTTCTGAACATCGGCGAAATTTCCTGCGTGAAAGGCGTGAAGGTAACTCAACATATCGGACTCCTGATTTCAGCCGTCCATTAAGCCGCAGACACCCCCCACACACAACACCCGAAGAAGGCCCAATGTCACTTCAAATCAAAAATTCTTGCGCCAACCTTGCCAACGCCTTCATAATGCAAACGCTAACGCTTCCTATTACCAGTCGCACCAAAATACACGGAGTTCCCAATGACCGTTTTGTTCCGCCCGGCTCCACTGGCCATAACCATTGCCGCCACCCTTTCCACCGGCTGTGCTCTCACCAATTCCGCCGCCGAGTCTGAGTCGGTCACAAAAGCGTCTGTTGTTTCCCATTATGCGGATGTAGCCCACGCCAACTACCAAGATGCCTTGATTACAGCTAAAGCACTGGATAAGGCCACTGACCAACTGATAGCCAATCCCACCGAAGCCAATTTGCAAGCAGCCAAAGAAGCTTGGCTGGCAGCCCGCGTGCCCTATCAGCAAACCGAAGTATTCCGTTTCGGTAACACCGTCGTGGACGACTGGGAAGGCCAGCTGAACGCATGGCCACTGGATGAAGGGCTGATCGATTACGTCAAAGCCGACGATTACCAGTACGAGCTAGGCAACGCCGGCGCAACAGCCAACATCATCGCAAACACCAGCGTTAATGTGGGCGGAGAAACCCTGGATACAACGGTCTTAACCCCGGAACTGCTCGCGAACCTAAACGAAATTGGCGGTTCCGAAGCCAACGTAGCCACCGGCTATCACGCGGTGGAATTTTTGTTGTGGGGACAAGACCAGCACGGTTTTGAACAAGGTGCGGGCGAGCGCCCGGTTACCGATTACGCAACAGGTTCTGACTGCACCAACGGCAACTGCGAGCGCCGCGCTGAATATCTGGACGCGGTAACAGACCTGCTGGTTTCTGACCTGGAATGGATGGTGGCGCAATGGGCCCCAGGTAGCGAAAACAACTACCGCAGTGAGCTGACAAACGGCGATGTAGACGAAGCCGTCCAGAAAATGCTGTTTGGCATGGGCTCTTTGTCTCTGGGTGAACTGGCGGGCGAGCGCATGAAAGTGGCTCTGGAAGCCAACTCCTATGAAGACGAACACGACTGCTTCAGCGACAACACCCACAACTCCCATTACTACAATGGCCAGGGTATTCAGAACGTTTACGCCGGCACCTACCGCCGGGTAGATGGCAGCCTGGTCAGCGGCCCGTCATTGTCGGATCTGGTGGAAGCCAACAACCCTGAATTGGACGCTCGCCTGAACGCCCAACTGGATGCTTCCATGAAAGCGCTGGGCCAACTGAAAGCACACGCGGAAAGCAGCGACAACCCGATGGCCTTTGATACGATGATCGCACCGGGCAACACCGAGGGTGCACAGATCGTTAATAACGCCATCATGGCACTGGTTGAACAAACCGGTTCCATTGAACAAGCCGCACGCCAACTCGGCATTGAAGCCCTGTCCCCTGACGATGCCGGCCACGCATTCTGAGGCACGATGAAAAACGCACTGATCTGGGGAACGCTGGCTTTAGCCAGCGTTCCCGTTTTCGCTGCCAGCCATGCTGGCTACCCGATACAAACCACACCGAATACCGGTGGTGAAGGTACGGTTCAACAATCCGACACCAATGCCTATTCGCTGCCCCAAGCCAATTTGTCGATGACCAAGCGGCTGGATTTCAGTGTGGGTAACAGTTTCTTTCGAAACCCTTGGGTTGAAGCACCCGCCAGCACCGATGCCCGCGACGGCCTCGGACCGCTGTTCAATACCAATTCATGCCAGGGCTGCCACATCAAAGATGGTCGCGGCCACCCGCCGGGCGTGAACGAACCGCCCGTCTCCTTGTTCCTTCGGCTGGCCGTACCTGCCGATCCGGTAAAAGATGCCGATGTGCTTCGTATGCAGGGTTTCAAACCGGCTCCGGTTTACGGTGCTCAGCTGCAGACCGCCGCTCTGCCAGCGGCAAAGCCCGAGGCCAACCTGCGTATCGAATGGCAATCCGTCACTGAAACCTTACCCGATGGCCATCAGATTTCTTTACGCAAGCCGGCGTACCACATTGAGACCCCCAACTACGGTCCGCTACCGGACAACCTGTTGATCTCTCCTCGCGTAGCACCGCAAATGATTGGCATGGGGCTGCTGGAAGCCATTCCGGTCGCCGACCTAGAGGCCTTAGCCGACCCAGAAGACAGTAACAAAGACGGTATTTCCGGCAAGCTGAATCAGGTATGGGATTTGGCAACCAAGCAAACCGCTCCGGGACGTTTCGGTTGGAAGGCTGCCGAGCCGAACGTGCATCAGCAGAGCATGGGCGCATTTGCAGGCGATATGGGGCTGACATCCAGCATCAAACTCAACACCGACTGCACGCCCGAACAGAAGTGTGAACAATTCCCCGATGGCGGTGCTCCCGAAGTCACCGATAAAGTCGCCGGTTTTGTCACCTTCTACGCCAAGAGTCTGGCCGTTCCCGCTCGGCGTAACCTGGATCAGGAAACCGTTCAGCAAGGTGCCCGGCATTTCAACGAAATCGGCTGTGCCGCTTGCCATACCCCCAAGCACACCACCGGACAAGTCGCCGATCGGCCGGACCTCAGCAACCAAACCATCTGGCCCTATACCGACCTGTTATTACACGATATGGGCCCGGCACTGGCAGACGGGCGTGACGAGTTTCTGGCCGACGGCAACGAATGGCGCACGCCGCCCCTGTGGGGTACCGGGCTGGTGAAAGTGGTGAATCCGCAAGCAGGATTCCTGCACGATGGCCGCGCCCGAACGCCAGAAGAAGCCATTCTTTGGCACGGCGGCGAAGCGCAAACAGCAGCCGACCGATACCGCCAATTGTCAGCCAGTGATCGACAAGCACTGATCGATTTTCTCAATTCGCTTTAAGGAGTTGCCATGCAGCCCGTCATTCGAGCCTTTTGCGCTTCAGCCCTGGCCATTGTTGCCTCAGCCAGTGTCGTGGCCGCACCGATGGATGGGCCGCAGAGTGCCCGCGCAGGCTGGCACCCGGCGATTCAGTCGGCCTATGACCTGCTCGCCGAGGAAACAAACCAGCTTGCCGAGCAAGCCAGCACCTACTGCGCGGAACCCGGCGCGAATGACAGGGAACGGCTTGAACAACAGTGGCGTGATGCCTTTATGGCTTGGCAACAGGTACGTTTTGTCGATTTCGGGCCGGTAGAAAACAACAATCTGGCCTGGCAATTTCAATTCTGGCCGGACCCGAAAAACCTGGTTGCCCGTAAAGCCGGTTACCTGACGACATCAGACCAGCCCATCACCGCCGATCTTATTGAACAATCGGGCGTAGCCGTTCAGGGCTTTCCGATGCTGGAATACCTGTTGTTTGATAAGCCGTTCTCTACCGGCAAGCACGCGCTACCGGCCACGCACAGCTGCGCACTTTTAACCACTGTCACCCGGCACCTCGCGTCAAACAGCAAGCAGCTTAGCGCCGACTGGCATCATTTCAAAACACCTTACCTGAACACCGAGGCCTATCAAGCCTCTACCATCAAATCGGCCATGGCAGCCTTGGAAATTCTCGAGGAACGGCGACTCGCAAAACCCATGGGGCTGCGCGGCAATGGCAAACGCAACCCTTACCTCACCGATGCCTGGCGCAGTGGAACCAGCCTGTTATCGGTAGAAGCCACCCTACGCGGGCTGCAGCAACATTTCCTGCCTGATTTTCTGGAACTGTTGAAACAAAAGGGTGAATTACAACTCGCCGAGCGAATCCAGCGTCAGTTTGATGCGGCACTGGATAACTTTCCTGAAGCTGATCGCCCGATGACCGCATTGCTGTCGGACGATAACGCCTTTCGCACACTGCAAGGGCTGTACGTCGACGTTTCTCAGCTCACCACTCTCGTCAACGACCAAGCTGCCGTAGCTTTGGGTGTGGTACGCGGTTTCAACTCCAGCGACGGTGATTGAAGGGCCTTGTGAAATGGATAGAAGCCGACGCAAACTCCTGAAAGCGGCTCTCGCCGGCAGCGCTGCATTAAGCCTGAGTGGCTGCAGTCTGTTGCCGCGAAAGTCCGGGTTTAACCCCGAGCAGTACTCGGCAGCTGTAGGTAAACCCGATGGTAGCTTCGGTGTTAGCGCTTTCGATTTGGAAGGCCAACCACTTTGGGTTTCATCAGTGGATACCCGTTGCCACAGCGGTTGTACTCGCCCCTTGATCAACCAACTGGTGTTCTTCGAGCGCCGGCCGGGCTGGAGCCTCCATGTCTTGGATGCCTCTACCGGAAAACGCCTGCACCATATTGAAGCCGCCCAAGGCGAACACTTCGTCGGTCACGGCGTGTTCTCCCCGGATGGGCGCTGGCTTTATGCCACCGCCAGTCGGTACGAACCCGGCGAGGGCATCGTGGCGGTTTACGATGCCGAGCAAAACTACCAACGGGTAAACACCTTCGAATTAGCCGGTATCGGCCCGCACCAAATCACCTTACATCCGGACGGTGAAACCCTCGCCATCGCATTGGGCGGCATTCTCACCCACCCGGATTATGACCGGCTTAAACTCAATCTCGACACCATGGCACCGGCACTGATTCTGATGAACCGTCGCTCCGGCGCGATTATCAGCCGCCTGACCCCAAGCCATCATCAACAGAGCCTTCGGCATTTAGACATTCACCCTTCCGGCAAGGTATTTGTAGCCTATCAACACCAAGGCCCAAGGCACGAAATGCCAGCCTTGCTTGCCCGCTTGGAAAACCACCGGCTGAAGGAAATTCGTTTTGACGATGAAACCCAAGCCGACCTCGGCAACTACATCGCAAGTGTAATCGCCCACCCGGAGAACGACCTGGTGGCTGCCGCATCTCCCGTAGGCGGCACGGCGGTGGTGTTTCAAGGCAGCACTGGCAAGCTGCTCGCAAAAGCCTCGATTCCCGATTGTTCCGGCGTGCAGGCATTAGCCGGCGGCGATTTTCTGATTTCCTCGGGCCAAGGCAAGCTGGTTCGGTTCGGCGCAAACCAACCCGCTCAGGAAATTGCCCAACTGCCTCTTTATTGGGATCATCACTTGGTGTAGCCGGCACCAACCGCAGCTTAAGCAACTCCGCCGCTCCTGCTATGCTTGGCGAAACCCTTGACCGGAGTAGCCACCTTGTCCGAAAAGTCCTCGTATTCGATCGATCAGCTATACAGCCTGATCGCCAACGAAGAAGATGCACGCGTTTGCAAAGACATTCCTGCCGAAGCCTGCCGGGAAGTCCCGCGCAACTTTTTCTTGATCTTGTTCAGCAACGTTCTGACCAAGCTAGGCGACCTGCTCATCAGCCCGAAAACCGTTCTGGCCTGGCTCATGAGCGCGGTCGGTGCGCCAGCCTTGGTGGCGTGGCTGGTGCCCATTCGTGAATCTGGCTCGATGGTTCCGCAAATGGTGATCGGTGCCTGGGTTCGCCGCAAGGCGGTGCGCAAATGGTTCTGGACGCTGGGCAGTTTCGGGCAAGCTCTGAGCGTGATGGCCATGGCTGCCAGTGTGTGGTTTCTTGAAGGCTACGCAGCCGGTGGCGGAATTGTCGCGGCGCTTATTGCGTTCTCCCTGTCCCGCGGGTTTTGTTCAGTCTCGATGAAAGATGTCCAAGGCAAATGCATTCCCAAAACCCGCCGGGGCCGCCTATCTGGCTTGGCCAGCACCTTGGGCGGTACGGCGACGGTGATCCTCACCGCGTTGCTGTTCTGGGACCGGGGCGATCCCACCGTCGGCTTTTACACCCTGTTGCTGTTGCTTGCCGCCAGCATGTGGGTTATCGCCGGCTTTCTGTTTGCCGGGGTGGAAGAATACGCTGGCGAAACCGACGGCGGCGGCAACGCGTTGGCGGAAGCGTTCAAAAGCCTGTCGCTTTTGCGCACTGACATCCTGTTCCGGAACTTCGTGATTACCCGGGCTTTACTGCTTTGCTCTGCGCTCGCTTCGCCCTACTTCGTGGTGTTGGCCCAGAAAGAATCCGACATCGGCTGGATGCTCGGGGTGTTCCTGCTCGCCAGCAGTCTTGCCAGTTCCCTCAGTGCCAGCTTCTGGGGCTGGGCTGCAGATACGTCCAGCCGCCGCGTGATGATCCGTGGTGCCGCCATGGCCAGTGGAGTTTGCGTGGGTGTGGGTTGCCTGGCCCTCGTGTTCGGCCCCGGCTTCGGTGGTGCCTGGTTCTACCCGATTGCGTTCTTCATACTCAGTATCGCCCACGCGGGCGTTCGCCTTGGCCGTAAAACTTATCTGGTGGATATGGCCGGCGGCAACAAGCGCACGGACTACACCTCAGTGAGTAACACAGTGATTGGTATTTTGTTGCTGGCAACCGGAGGGCTTACCGCAGCTATTTCGCTGATATCCGATGTCGCTGTGATTATTGTGCTGGGGCTAATGGGGTTTGCGGGGATGATCAGTGCGTTGCGGTTGGATGAAGTGACGGAAGACTGAGCCAACGTGTTCGACAAGAAACAAAAAGGCCGGCAAATTGCCGGCCTTTTTGCGTGATTCAGGCTGTTGTTACGGAACCTGAACCTCGGTTTTGGACGCGCACACAGCGTGTACGTTGAACTCATCCAACAGTGACAGCAGCTGGAATCCGCCACTGACCACTTCCACCGAATCAAAGCGCTTGGAAGTCTGGAACACCAGGAACTCAGATTCATTGCCACCCAAAAGACCGACGATACCCAGAAGATCCAGATCAGCACCTACCTGCCCATCAGATTCTTCCTGAATTTCGCCATTCAACAGGGTGCGAACTTTCAAACCGCCGTTGGTCAGCAGGCCCAATTTAACCAATTGCGAGGCTTCGGCAATCGACACACCAATCACGTTATGGCCAGGGTAGGCAAAACCTGACGTGGCCGCTACGCGGAGGCTAACGTTCGAAAGACCGAGCAAGTTGGTGTTCTGAATGGTCGCAAAATTGGCGAGGTCATCATCAATCACATTGCCTTCATCGCTGACGTTGCACAGCAGGCCGCCCAACGCAGGCAACAAGCAAGCGGATTCGTCTACGGAAGCCACCGCAGCGATCTGGCTATCGCTAGCCAACATCGGCGTGAACTGTTCTCCAACGCCGCAAGCGAACTCAATGTTATTAACACGGTCACACGCGTCGCCGACGCCATCACCGTCGGTGTCCGTCTGGTTGCCAACGCCGGCAACGCCCGCTTGATCCGCACCGTTGGGCACATACGGACAGTTGTCACCACCGACAAGTGGTAGCATGACCACGGGATCTACATCGGTTTTGTCATTAACACCATCGTTATCCATGTCCGCGTCACAAACATTTCCAAGACCGTCACCATCAGAGTCTTCTTGATTTGGGTTCGCAACCGTCGGGCAGTTGTCGTCACTAATATCGTTGCCTGCCAGATCTTTGTTGGCGATGCCGTCACCGTCTCTATCTGTTTGATCCCAAATGGCACCATCCGTTTCACAGGCATCACCAAGACCATCATCATCGCTATCGAGCTGGTTCGCATTGGGTTGTAGCGGGCAATTGTCGCCTCCATCAGCAACCGATAACACGCTGAAGGTACCATCGGAAGCTTCTACTTTATCGTCTACGCCATCGCCATCTGCATCGGTATCACATGCATTGCCAACACCGTTGCCATCGCGATCAGACTGGGAGGAATTAGCGATTAACGGGCAGTTATCTCCGCCATCAGCAGCGGGTTTCGCTTTAAACGTGCCATCAGAATTTTTGACCTTGTCATCAACACCATCACCGTCCGTATCGATGTCGCAGGCATCGCCGTACAAGTCACGGTCAGTGTTCTTTTGGTCCGGATTGGCAATCAACGGACAGTTATCTTCGCCGTTAAGAACGCCATCACCGTCGAGGTCATCCTGATTTGAGACTTGGCCGTCACAGGCGTCGTCAATGCCATCTGCATCGGCATCAACGCCATCGTTGCCGGTAGCCGGGCACGAATCCTCATTGTCAGGAATGCCGTCGCCATCTTCATCAAACTCTTTCGAGCCATCATCGTTCGAACCGTTGCCGGAACCATCGACGTTCTGTTC
Source organism: Marinobacter litoralis (assembly GCF_003336705.1). GTDB lineage: Bacteria > Pseudomonadota > Gammaproteobacteria > Pseudomonadales > Oleiphilaceae > Marinobacter > Marinobacter litoralis. Next base: position 377,770 of record NZ_QMDL01000002.1, read on the forward strand.
ACCACCGTTAACGCTAGAGCCATCACCGGAGCTATCGGCTTCACAGCCGGCCAGCGCCAGCAATGCGGTAAACAATAAAATCAGAGGCAAATTCAAGTTATTCAACTTCATGATTAAATACCCTCTCCGGCTGTATCCGATACCACATTGAATTCAACGCGGCGGTTCCTTTCACGACCCTCTTCGGTATCGTTGCTACGTACTGGGTTGGCCTCGCCATAACCCGTTGCGGTTAACTGCTTAGGGGCGACACCCAGATCCAAGAGGTAATTGCGTACTGCGTTCGCACGTTTTTGCGACAATTCACTGTTGTAGGCCGCGGAACCTTGGCTATCGGTATAACCGGCCAGTTCAACCTTGAGATCGGTCTGGCCTTTCAAGGCATCAGCCGTGCTGATCAGTATATCTTTGGCATTGGCGGTCAGGCGGTCAGAGTTAAATTCGAAGGTTACGCCCTGCAGAATAACGGTCTGTGCCTGATTCGTTTCAACACAACCAACGGCGTTAACTTCGAGACCCTCCAGGGTATTCGGGCACTGATCGACACCATCGACCACGCCGTCACCGTCTGAATCGGCCAAGCTCTTTTCAACCACAACCGGCTTCTCAATGACCACGGTTTTTTCGACGATTCGTGTGCGAGTCGCACCGATTGGAACGGTCAAACCGAGGCTGAAATGAAGATCCGAATAATCCTCTTCAAAGGCATCCCACAGGTATCTCGCATCGGCTCTCAGACGAAGCCCAGTCTTGGTAAAAGGAGAAGACATAAAACCCAGAGCGGCGTTCGCATAACCGTTAAATTCGCTGCTGGAACTATTGAACACATCGTTGCGTGAAACACCGCCACCGATAGAAATGTAAGGGGAGAAAGTCTCGGGTCCGAACAGCCGATAGTTGAGATCAGCACCCAAGCCCTGCTGGTAAAAGTCGGTGCCACCATCGACACCTGTTTCGAAGATGCCCGCAAAGAACTGCGGTTCCAGCCACCAGTGCTGACTCAATCGATGGCTGTACATCGCACGCATGGCGGTACCGTAGTCATCAACACGATCGTTGTCCGGCTTGATATAACTTCCTAGAACAGAAACTTCACTCTCGTGCTGAACAGGTTTGGCTTGCGCCAGTGGTAATGCGGCTATACATAAACCGGCCACTGATAACGCTCGAAATATCCTTCTTGCCATCTAAAACGCCCTCCTCTCATGCTTACTTAATCAAATGAAACTCTTTCGATTAATTCGCATTGCAGTTTGGGCCAAAATTCGCATTAGAAATTTGGCCGACAAGACAAGGAACTGCGTCACATTAGCAAAAGAAACAGACATGAATGCGGACTATTCAGGGATGGCGCGGCTTGCCGCATTGTCTTACAAAAAATTAACAATTATAGGGCGGCGGAGAGGTGACACCCCGCCCTCTTGGGCGAGATGTGAAAAGAATAACTAAACGGTTCGACCGTCGTTCAGCGCCAACGCGCCTTTGACGATTTTGTAAATCACCCAGATAGACGTGCCCAACAGAATGAACCACCCAATGATCAGCGGCGTGGTTACAATTCCGATCACTGTCCAAAGCAGACCTATCCAAAAGGTGCGAATTTGCCAACGGAAATGGCTTTCAATCCAGGTGCCGCGAACGTCGTCCATCTTGACGTAATTCACGATTACACCCACCAAGCCCGTAATACCGCCCAAGAAGAACGACAGCGCTTGAAGAATGTAAACGACAATCGCCAAATTGCGCGCAGAGTCCGTGGAAGGGTGTTGGGGGTCATCGTTACGGGGAATGTATTCCGGTTCTGCCAAGGGTACAGCTCCTAGAAATGGGTTTTCCCAAGTCTAGCATAGCGGGCTTGCCCTCCCGCAAAGCCCGCTATGTTCCGGCCTTGGCCCGCCGATTGAATCAGCTTCCGATCACGCCACCGTCTTCACGGGTCACGATCACCGTTGCATCCCTTGGTCGTGGGTCGTTGGCATCCGGCCAGTTTGCGGCTGGGTGCTGGATGTTCACGAACAGGGTTGCCATGTCCGGCGTGCCGGTTACACCGGTCACCTCACAACCGACCGGGCCGACGAAGAATCGTTTGATCTCCCGGGTTTCAGGGTTGGCCGCCAGCATCATGTTGTTCTGGTAAGGTGCCTCGTCGCGGCCATCAGTCTGAATCCACAGCCGGCCGTTGTAGTCGAACCACAAGCCATCCGGACTGTTGAAAATGTTGTCGTCGTTCAGTGTGACAACGGCTTCGCCATCAACCACCGTTTCCGTGCCTTGTTCACCGGCGAACACGAAAATATCCCACTCGAAACGGGTGGCCACGTGGTTATTCTCTGCTTCCTTCCAGCGAATGATGTGGCCATTTCGGTTGTTGGCAATCGGGTTGGCGGCGTCGGTTTGTTCTTCGGTGCGCCTGGAGTTGTTGGTCAGGGTGAAGTACACCTCACCCGAGTTCGGGTCAACGGCGCCCCACTCCGGCCGGTCCATAGGCGTGGCACCGGCAATATCGGCCGCTAGACGGGTATTCAGCAGTACATCCGCCTGACCGTCGAAACCATCAAAGGCAATCTCGCCCACGGTAGTGCCAATTGCTGCGGTGACTTTTGAGGCGAAGCCGGCATCACTCAGATCCAACGGCAGCCACTCACCCGAGCCGTCATCGTTAAAGCGCGCTACATACAAAGTGCCCTCGTCCAGCAGGTAACCACCCGCCGTCGCCGCGAAGTAAGGCTTCGATGATACAAACTTGTAAATGTACTCAAACCGGGAATCATCACCGGAGTAACACACCACTGATTGCCCTTCTTTCACCGGGGCGAAAATCACGCCTTCATGGCCAAAGCGCCCCAGGGCCGTGCGCTTCTGAGGCGCGCTTTCCGGAGTGAAGGGGTCGATTTCAACCATATATCCGAAGGTGTTGGCTTCGTTGCGGTAGTCATCCGCGGCCGTTCCGGCTCCGGGGGTCACATCAAAGCGCACATACGCATCGGCACCGTTATCCGCCAGTTCCCAGTCGTAACGGGAGTTGCCATCAACCCCGTGACGAACCTGTTCACGGGGACGCAAGCCCTGGGTTTTGTTGGCAAAGTAACCGTGCCAGTTTTCCTCAGCAGCCAGATAGGTACCCCAAGGCGTTGGCCCCATCGAGCAGTTGTTCAGGGTGCCGCGCGTGCGCTCACCACTCGGGCTGAACTTGGTGGCCAGCTTGCTGTAGCCACGGAGCGGGCCTCGAATTTCCATTTCGGTGCCGCCAGTCACGCGACGATTGAACGGGCTGCCAAATACGATGTCCCACGTGCCGTTTTTATCTTGTTTGATATGAACCACCGATACACCATGAGCGGCAATTTCCTTGCGCACTTCATCGGCAGGGCGCACGCCGCCATTGCTGCTTGCGCCCGTGGCACCATTGGCATGCAAGGCGGCCTGATTGATGTATTCGTGGTTCATCACCAACAGCCCCTCTGTGGAACTGTTGCCGCCCGCTTTCAGATCGATAGGAAAGAAGTGCACGCCATCGTGGTGCATACCCATTTGCTGCTCTTGATCTGAACCGCTATTGGTTCCATCCGGCTTGTAGGCCGGGTAGCTACCGGTAATCGGGGTGCCCCAAGGCAGGAAAGCCTCAGTGACATAGCCTTCGGGTACGACAACGCGGTTAGCATTGGAAACAGGTACGGCTTCAAAGGCCATAGACAGGTCGGCCGCTCCATCGCCTCCCGTGCCATCCGGTGTGGATACTGAACCATCGTCATCACTGCTGCCACCACAGCCCGCAAGCCCTACGCCCACAAGGCTGGCCAAAGCGGCACCAACTGAGCCCTTCAACACAGCCCGGCGCTGCATGCGGGTGGTCAATACCTGATCAAACGGCTGATTACCCGAGTGATTTACCACCGGCTCGTAGTTCGGGTCCAGATAATTAGGGTCTAGGTCATGCTTAGCCATACATTCTCTCTCTTGAAGGATTGGGCCATCCGGCGTTGTCGAGAGATCAGTGTCGTCAGTCCATATGACAGCTTCACAACGATTGGGTGTCAGTTCGGTTACCCTTCCATTGCCCATAAAAAAAGGCGCCCTTGGGCGCCTTTCACAAACAGCTTAAACGATGGCCTTATTTGGCAACATCGTCTGCTGCTTCTTCCAAAGCATCGCTGGTGTCATCGGCGGCTTCTTCCATTTTGTCACCGGCATTTTCGAAGCCTTCCTGAATTTCACCCAAGGCGCTCTCGTCTGTACCTGTCGCCTCTTCCATGCCCTCTTCAGCAGAATCAGCCGCATCGTCCATCATTTCCGCAGCGTTTTCGCCCGCTTGCTCGAAATCAGCGCCTTCATCGCTTTCGGAACTACAAGCGGCAAGGCCGAGCGTCATCAGGAGCGCGAGTGCACTTAGTGTAAGCTTGTTCATAACATTTCCTTCTGTTGATACATGTCTGTAGTGTTTCTAGCGTAGAGCCCCAGCCGGTCAATCGCAATTACCGCAGAATTACTGTTTGGTTAACTCTTTGCCGTCGATCAGCAGTACCCGCTCTACACCCAACACTTTCCCAGTCCCGAGTACCAAAAAGTCATGGCCCGCCCGACTTAAAATATCGTGCAGAACCTCGTGCACAATCATCATTTGCCCGGATGGATCCTGATAAACAATTTCAGCTTGCCGCTTGGTTCGTATGTACTCCCGAATCCACTCCTGAGCACTCCAGGAAATAACCTCCCGAGACGCGTTTGTAGTACTCATGTCGCCATTTCCTTGTTGTTTTTATTAACGGAAGGATGGACCACTGTGGCGATTTACGCCAACTCGTCAGATTTATCATTACAGGCCATAAGCATTCAATCTTGTTGTATTGCTATATTGTCCGACATAAATTGAGAGAGACATCGAACGAGACGGAGAGCGCCCGCTATGAACGCCAAACTGAAAACAACACCAAAAACGTCTAACACCACGTCAGCCCGCCCGGCTGGTAAAGACTGGAAGGATCCCAAGCGCTATCTGTGGCTGCTAGGCCCGGCCCTTCCCGGAATTGGCGTGGTGGCACTAGGAGCCTACGCCATTGCTCCGAAGAAACTTAAAGCCTTAGCGTGGACCGGCCCGATTTTGATCCACGGCGTGATTCCCGCTCTGGACCGAGCCGTGGGAGTCGATAAAAGCAATCCGCCCGAAGATGCCGTTAAAACCCTCGAGCAGGACAAGTACTACGACCGGATCGTGAAGGCTTTCATTCCCAGCCAATACCTTTTGACGTTTATGGGAGCCTGGCTGGCCAGCCGCAAGAACGTCCCGCTGGAAGACAAAATCGGTTTGACCTTTTCGGTGGGGGCGATCAACGGCATCGGGATCAACACGGCCCATGAGCTGGGCCATAAATCGAACAAGCTGAACAAACTGATGGCGATGGCGGCTCTTGCGCCGACGGGTTACACCCACTTTGTGGTCGAGCACAATTTCGGGCATCACAAGCGCGTGGCAACCCCGGAAGATCCGGCCAGCAGCAAGATGGGCGAAAGTTTCTGGAAGTTTTTGCCGCGCACTGTGGTGGGCGGCCTAAAGTCTGCGGTCAAAATTGAGAAGGCGCGCTTGGCTCGTAAAGGTAAGAGTTTCTGGAGCTTGGACAATGAGCTGTTGCAGGGCTGGGCGATGAGCGCCGGGTTCTTTGGTGCAACAACTCTGATTTGCGGGCCGAGAGCGATTCCGTTTCTGGCCGGTCAGGCTGTGTATGGGGCCAGTTTGCTGGAGAGCGTGAATTACATTGAGCACTATGGCTTGCTGCGCCAGAAAACGGAAAACGGCAAGTACGAGCGAACCAAGCCGGAGCATAGTTGGAACAGCAATAATATTGTGACCAATTTGTTCCTGTATCAGTTGCAGCGCCACTCAGACCATCACGCCCACCCTAGCCGCAGCTTCCAGGCTTTGCGTCATTTCGAGAATGCGCCGCAGCTGCCGAGCGGTTACGCGTCGATGTTGCTACCAGCCTATTTCCCGAAGTGGTGGTCAGAAACCATGGATAAGCGGGTGATTGATCACTACGAAGGTGATTTGTCGAAGATCAACTGGGATCCGGATCGTAAAGAGGAGCTAATGGCTAAATATGCGGATTATGCGGCTGAGGTGGCTGCGGCCGCCAAAGCCCCTAAGTCTGACGCAGCCTAATCCTTGAGCTGGTTCCGGCAGGCAACCGGAACCAGCTTTACTCTTACTTTCCTTTAAAAACAGCTTCTCTTCTTTCCAGAAAAGACTGAATACCTTCCTTTACATCCTCACTGGCCATCACCGGCCCAAGGTCGGGAAACAAGCGCTGTTTCGCGGTTTCCTGCCCTTCGCTAACGGCGATTTTGGACGATTTCAAGCTGCCCTGAACGCCCAATGGTGCGGCTTTCGCGATCTTTTCGGCAATTTCCATGGCCTTGTTCCGTTGTTCACCGGGTTCGACCAGTTCTTGAATCAGGCCCCATTGATACGCTTGTTCAGCGGTCCACTCGTCGCCAGTCAGCAAATAACGCTGGGCGTTGCCCCAGCCGATTTCCCGTTGCAGCCGGATGGTGGCACCGCCGCAGGCGAAAATGCCACGCTTTACCTCAAGCTGGGCAAAGCGGGTGCCTTTGGCGGCTACGCGGATGTCGGTGTTGAGCATCATTTCTACACCGCAGGTAAAACAAATGCCTTGAGCCGCGAAAACCACCGGTTTGGTGAGCCCTTCGCCTGTGACATGAAATGGATCCAGTTCGCCTTCGGCGGGTTCGATGCCCTTGCCATTGGCGAAGACTTCCGCCCAGTCGTCCAGTTGCAGGCCGCTGGTGAAATGGTCACCTTCAGCGTACATCACTGCCACGCGCAGTTCCGGGTCGTTTTGCAGCTGGTAATAAGCGGCCGCGATTTCGTGGTACATGGCCCGGTTCATGGCATTCATTTTGTCGGGGCGATTCAGTCCGATCAGCAGGATATGATTTTTCTTATCAACATTAACGAGAGCCATAACGCATTCCTTTCCTGTTCTCCTGTCAGCAGGCTATGCCCATGTGCGGGCACAAGCGGCTGGGATCGCTTTCAGGGACCGTCTGTGGCCAAGGATGGCCACAGTCGAGCGCACAGGGATGTGCTTGTAGCGTGTCCCTGAAAGCGATCCCGGCCGATTGTGCCTACTCCAAAGTCAGAACCAATCAGCTTTCATATTCAGGCACGTATCATCCTGATTGCGCAGCAAAACAAGGTCCTGCGCCACCGTTGGCAATTCCCAGTGGAAGAAATACTGGGCGGCTTGCAGCTTGCCTTGGTAGAAGTTGCGTTCGCTGTCGCTGTTGGCTGAGGCCAGGGCGTTGGCCGCCGCATTCGCCTGACGCAGCCACATCCAGGCAACCACAATGTGCCCGAACAAGTGCAAGTAGCAGCTGGCGTTGGCAAGTGTTTTGTCCACTTCTCCGCCCATCAGGGATTTACCCAGACTCTGGGTGACTTTCACCGCTTGCTGCAGAGTTTCGCTCAACGACAGGGCCCATTGCTGGCATCGGTCAGTAGTGGCCGCTTGCAAATCGGCCTGCATTTCCTGCATCAACAGCTGCAAGCCGTGGCTTTGGTCTTGCCAGATTTTCCGGCCCAGCAGGTCGAGAGCTTGTATGCCGTTGGTGCCTTCGTGAATGGGGTTCAGGCGGTTGTCGCGCCAGCATTGCTCCACTGGATATTCACGGGTGTACCCTGCGCCGCCGTATACCTGAATGGCCAGATCATTGGCTTTCGGGCCGTATTCTGAGGGCCAGGCTTTAATGACAGGCGTCAGCAGATCCAGCAGTTTGCCGGCTTCGGCACGCTTTTGCTCATCCGGATGAGTGTGTTGCTCGTCCATCAAGCGAGCGCCGTACAGGCACAGCGCCAAGCCACCTTCGCTGTAGGCTTTCTGGGCCAGCAACATGCGGCGCACATCCGCGTGGTCGATAATCGGTACTTGCGGGCTTTCGGGGTTTTTCTCGCTGGCTTTGCGGCCCTGCAGGCGGTCTTTGGCGTATTCGAGGCTGTGCATGTAGCCACGGTAGCCAATCACGGCCGCGCCCATACCCACACCGATGCGGGCTTCGTTCATCATTTGGAACATGTACTTCAGGCCTTGGTGGGGTTCGCCCACCAGATAGCCGTGGCAAGGCGCATCATCACCGAAGCTCAATGCGGTACTGGTCGTGCCCCGGTAGCCGAGTTTGTGAATCAGGCCGGCCAGGCTAACGCCGTTGCGTTCGCCCGGGTTGCCGTTTTCGTCCACATGGAATTTGGGAACGATGAACAGTGAGATGCCTTTCACCCCAGCCGGTGCGCCTTTGATTTTCGCCAGCACCATGTGGACGATGTTTTCGGTGATGCTTTGCTCGCCACCGGAGATGTAGATTTTCGCGCCTTTGATCAGGTAGTGCCCTTCATCGGTGGGCGTAGCTGAGGTTCGAATATCGGCAAGGCTGGAACCGGCGTGCGGCTCGGTCAGCGCCATGGTGCCGCTAAATCGGCCATTGAGCATATTCGGCAGGATGGTGGCTTTCTGTTGGTCGTTGCCAAACACGCGGATCAGGTTGGCGGCGGCCGTGGTCAGGAATGGGTAGCCTGCGGTGCCGGGGTTGGCGGCGGTGAAGAAGCCGTTGCAGGCCGCCATGACCGATTCCGGCAATTGCATGCCGCCTAATTCGTAATCGTACCGCCCGGCGAGAAAGCCGGCTTCGGCGTAGGCGTCGAAGGCTTCTTTTACGTCCGGGAGCATTTCGACCTGGCCGTTGACGAATTTGGGTTCATCTTTGTCGGCGGCGCTGTTGTGGTTGGCAAACTTTTCTTTCGCCATTTTGTCGGCGGTTTCGATAACGGCGTCGAAGGTTTCTTTGCTGTGTTCGCTGAAGCGCTCGCGCTCGGTCAGGGCTTGGGTGTCCATGACTTCGTAGAGCTGGAATGCCAGGTCGCGGCGGTCGATCAGGGTGTCGGTCATTCGTGTTCTCCTGTTGATTGGCTATAGCCTCTCACAACCGTTACGGTTGTTGAAATTGTCGTTTCTGACTTATTCTTGGTGAATATCGCCATACCATTCACTTTCCTGCCGGAAGCTTCTGCGGGAGAAGGCTTCCGAGAGACGCCGTGAATACATCCATGTAGGCTTCTGCGCAGCATCCCTGCTGCGCACACTCCCGGAAGCCTTCTCCCGCAGAAGCTCCCTACTTTTGGGATAGCTGACCCAGTTTTATCAGGAGCCATCTTTGTGAAAACTGTCACCATTATTGGTTTTACTGGCGCGCTTGCTAGCGCCATTACCGGTGTTATTGATTTGTTTCGGATGGCTGGTGTGACTTGGGCAAGGGTTCACGGTGAACAGCCGCAACCCTATTTCCGAACGCGCTTGCTGACCGAAACCGGCGAGGCTTGTCGGTGTATCAATGGGCTGACCATTGGTGCTGACGGCTCTTGGCTGGATCTTGCACCGCTGGGTGAGAACGATTTGGTGATCATTCCCACCATCGGCGCGCCGATTGATCAGGTATTGGCCGATAACCCGGGACTGGTGAATTGGCTTTCGCAGTTCCAGTCCACGAACGACGATCAGGTGCGAGTTGCCAGTAATTGCACCGGGGCTTTTCTACTCGCTGAAGCCGGGGTTCTGGACGGGCGGCAAGCGACGACCCATTGGGGGTTCAGCAATCAATTCCGGCAGCGGTTTCCAGGCGTGGATTTGCAGCCGGACAAGCTGGTGACGGTGGATGGTCACGTCGCCTGCGCCGGTGGTGGTATGGCTTGGTGGGATCTTGGGGTGTATTTGGTGGAACGACATGCGGGGGCGCAGGTCGCGCGGGAGTTGGCGAAGGCGTTTGTGATTGACGCTGGGCGGTCGAGTCAGGCCCCGTACAGCGCATTGCAGGCTCGCCGCTACCATTCCGACCCGGACATTCTGAAACTGCAGGAGTGGCTGGACACGCATTACCACCAGTCGATCACGCTGGTGGCTTTGGCATCGCGGTGTGGGTTAACGGAGCGTTCGTTGATTCGCCGGTTCAAAGCGGCAACGGGTGACACCCCAACCGGATATTTGCAGGTTTTGCGCATCGAGTCGGCCCGGCAACATTTGGAAAACTCGAGACTCACCATTGAAGACGTGACCCGGCTGGTGGGTTACGAGGACGTCAGTTCTTTCAGTCGGTTATTCAGAAAACACACGGGATTGGCCCCTGGCGTGTATCGCTCACGCTTTGGTCGGTAACCGAAAGCAGCGTCATTGTGGCGCGCGTTATGCAGCATATTATGCATAAGGTCCGTTTCTGGCCCTTAATGTAAGGAATCCCGACAGATGTATAAAGGGGAAGAGACCGTGGACACATTATTGAGGCAAAGCCAGTCCGAGGTACTGAACCGGCTTTATGAGATGAAGTGCAAGCAAATCGAACACGCTCTTCAGCAAGGACAAAGCCTCCGTTGTCAGGTGCTTGAAGCCGAGGCTGAAGCCATCTCGAACGCATTGAAAGCGGTTCGGTAACGCTCCAAGCTCTATGCGCCATAAAGTGACCTTAATGGTCACTCTATGGCCCAACATGACTACATCAGAGCGCTGCTGCTACTTCCGTACCTTGGCGAATAGCACGCTTCGCATCCAGCTCTTCAGCCAGATCCGCGCCACCAATCAAGTGCGCTTTCACGCCCGCGCCTTCAAGCTGGTCGTATAGTTCCCGGTAGGACTCCTGTCCGGCACACAGAATGACGTTATCAACCGGCAGCACTTTCTTCTCAATTTCTTTGCCGTCCTTATCTGACAGCGTAATGTGCAAGCCTTCGTCGTCGATGCGGTCGTAGCTGCAGCCTTTCAGCATTTCTACGTCGCGATGGTTCAAGCTGCTGCGGTGAACCCAGCCGGAGGTCTTGCCTAAGCCGCCACCCACTTTGCTGGTTTTCCGCTGCATCAGGTAGATTTTGCGCGGTGTCGGCGTTGCTTCGCGTTCTGCCAGGCCACCGGGGCCTTCGAACTCCGGATGCACGCCCCACTCGGCCTGCCAATCGCTGACTTTGGCTTGCTCGCCTTCCGGCTGACGTTCGAAGTCATGGGTCAGGAACTCGCTGACATCAAAGCCAATCCCGCCCGCACCGATGACTGCCACGGTGTTACCAACGGGCTTGTTGTGGCGAAGTACATCGAGGTATCCGAGCACTTTCGGGTGATCAACACCTTCGATTTTCGGCGTTCTCGGTTTCACGCCGGTGGCGATGATCACATCGTCAAAGCCCTGTGCTTTCAGGGATTCGGCATCCACCCGGGTGTTGAGCTGCAGATCAATTTCCAACAGCTCAATCTGGCGCTGGAAGTAACGCAGGGTTTCGTAGAATTCTTCTTTGCCGGGAATGCGTTTGGCGTAGTTGAACTGGCCGCCAATTTTGTCGTCAGCTTCGAACAAGGTCACTTTGTGGCCGCGTTTGGCTGCGGTTGTGGCGGCAGCCAAGCCCGCAGGGCCAGCTCCGACGACCGCAACCCGGCGAACCACCGGGGCCACAGTCAGCACCAGTTCGGTTTCGAAACAGGCTCGGGGGTTTACCAAACAAGAAGCCCGCTTGGCTTGGAATACATGGTCCAGGCACGCTTGGTTACAGGCGATGCAGGTGTTGATCTCGTCGCTTCGATTTTGTTCAGCTTTACGCACGAATTCGCTGTCTGCCAACAACGGCCGGGCCATTGAAACCATGTCGGCTTTGCCGCCGGCGATGATTTCTTCGCCTTTCTCCGGCGTGTTAATGCGGTTGGTAGTACACACCGGAATATCGACTTCGCCGTAGAATTTGGCGGTCACATCGGCGAACCCACCTCGCGGAACCGAGGTTACAATGGTTGGCACACGCGCTTCGTGCCAGCCGATACCGGTGTTAATAATGGTGGCGCCGGCCTTCTCGATGGCTTTACCCAGAGTCACGATCTGATCCCAGGTTTGACCGCCTTCCACCAGGTCCAGCATCGACAAGCGATAGATGATGATGAACTCGGGGCCAACCGCTTCACGCATACGGCGAACGATTTCAACCGGCAAACGCATGCGGTTTTCGTAAGGACCGCCCCACTTGTCTTTGCGCTTGTTGGTGCGTTCACACAGGAACTGGTTGATGAAGTAGCCTTCAGAGCCCATCACCTCAACGCCGTCGTAACCGGCGAACTTTGCCAGCTTGGCCGCATTCACAAAGTCGTTGATGTGACGATCCACACCTTTGGTTGACAGCGCACGAGCCTTGAACGGGCTGATGGGGGATTTGGTGGCCGAAGCCGAAACAATCAACGGCTGGTAGCCATAACGGCCTGCGTGCAGTAACTGCAGGCAGATTTTACCGCCTGCCTCGTGGACCGCACCGGTGACATGGCGGTGCAACAGCGCGGTGGCGCGGTTGTTCATGGTTGAAGCCAGCGGCGCCAGCTGCCCGGCCAGGTTGGGCGAGAAACCACCGGTCACCATCAGGCCAACACCGCCTTCAGCACGCTCGGCAAAGTATCGCGCCAGCTTGTGAATATTCCAGAACCGATCTTCCAGCCCCGTGTGCATGGAGCCCATCAATACGCGGTTCTTCAGCTCGGTAAAACCAAGATCCAGAGGTTTCAGGAGGTTAGGATACGGTGTGCTCATGGTTCTCTCTCAAAGATTATTTTGAAGCAGTATACACTCGATCGACATCAAGTTGACTTGACCTACCCGGCTAGCCACGTATTATCGGCTTTCAAGTTTCATTGACGGAGCAAACATGACCGGAAGGTCCACCGGCCGCATAGTTTCGCCAGGATTCCAACCGCCCGCTGACATTGTCTTGCAGCGCGGGCGTCTTCCCTATTTTCCGGATCCGCCACGTTTCGGCTAACCCCTGTATAAACCGGTGCTTACTCGGTTTTTTTGTGCAGTGAGGCTGGCCGCCCACTACACTTTGAGGGGCATTTCGCCCTACATTCACGCCTGAAAACACCAAAAACGAGGTTGCGATGTCGCTACCGCTGGTTGTCCTACTGCCCTTTTTAGGCGCGATTGCTGCTCCCCTGTTTGCTCAGGGAGGGCGTACAGCGATTGCTATAGCTTCTTCCGTGCCTGCACTCATTGCGTTGGCCGCCCTTTTCCCACACTGGGCAACGCTGGCCGATGGCGGCGTGGTTCTTCACAGTTTCGAATGGTTACCGGCGATCGGGATCTCTTTCTCGTTCCGTCTCGACGGTTTGGCGCTGATGTTCGCGCTGCTGATTCTGATCATCGGACTGCTCATTATTATTTATGCCCATTACTACTTGAAGGCGACCGAGAACGTCAGGAAATTTTACTCGCTGCTTCTTTGCTTCAAGGGCTCGATGCTGGGTATCGTGCTGTCCGGCAACCTGCTGCTGATGCTCATTTTCTGGGAAATCACCAGTCTCACTTCGTTCTTGCTGATCAGTTTCTGGACTCATAAGCAGGACGCCCGCCGAGGCGCCCGGATGGCCCTCGCCGTAACCGGCGGCGGTGGCCTGGCGCTGCTTGCAGGCATTCTGATCATTGGCAACATCGTTGGCAGTTTCGAGCTGGACGACGTGCTGGCCGCAGGCGACCTGATTAAAGCACACGCCATGTACCCGGTCGCTCTGACGCTCGTGCTGTTGGGCGCATTTACCAAATCGGCGCAATTCCCGTTCCATTTCTGGCTACCCCACGCCATGCAAGCGCCCACACCGGTGTCTGCGTACCTGCATTCTGCCACCATGGTTAAAGCCGGCATTTTCTTGATGGCTCGCTTATATCCGGCTCTTGCCGGTACCGAACTCTGGTTCTATATGGTCAGTTTCACGGGTATGGCGACGCTGCTGATCGGCGCTTACACCGCGATGTTCAAGCACGATCTGAAAGGCCTGCTGGCGCATTCGACCGTCAGCCACCTTGGCTTGATCACACTGCTCTTTGGCATGGGCACTAAGCTGGCCGCCGTTGCCGCGCTTTTCCACGTGATCAACCACGCCACGTTTAAAGCCTCTTTGTTTATGGCCGCCGGGATTATCGATCACGAAACCGGTACCCGGGACATGCGCAGAATCAACGGCCTGTGGCGCTACATGCCCCACACCGCCACGCTTGCTATGGTGGCTGCGTCGTCTATGGCCGGTGTTCCGTTGCTGAACGGGTTCCTGAGTAAAGAGATGTTCTTCGCCGAATCTCTAGCGCTGAACCTGCCCGGGCTCTGGGCTTGGTTGCCTCCGATCGTCGCGACTTTGGCGGGCATTTTTGCGGTAGCTTATTCCGCCCGGTTTATTCACGACGTGTTCTTCAACGGCAAGCCGGTAAACCTGCCGATCTACCCGCCTCATGAGCCACCACGCTACATGAAGTTCCCGGTAGAGATTCTGGTCTTCGCCTGCATCATGGTGGGTATGTTCCCGGCCATTTCGGTTGGCCCGCTGTTATTCTCCGCGGCTCAGGCAACCTTAGGTGGCGCGGTGCCGGATTACCAGTTGGCGGTGATGCACGGCATCAACTTGCCGTTGATGATGAGTCTCGCAGCGTTTGTCGGTGGTTTGTTGATGTACAGCCAACGCCAGCGCTTTTTCGACTTCCACGCCCGTTTCAAGGAAGTTGACGAAAAAGCTATTTTTGAAGCCCTGCTGATGCGTGTCGAAGGCTTTACCCATAGGCTAACGGCGCGTATTGAGAACGGCTCCTTGCAGCGCTACGCCATGTTGATGGTGGTCAGTGTCATCGCCGTTTCGATCGCCCCCATTATGGAACTGGGTATCTTTGTCGGTAGCAATGGCCTGTCACCTATCGACTGGCCCACAGCGCTTGGCGCAGGATTCCTGATTGTGTCGGCACTGGCCACTGCGTTCGTTCATCGTGAACGATTCACCGCGTTGGTGCTGCTCAGCGTGGTCGGCTTGATGGTTGCGCTGGCATTCGCCCGTTTCTCCGCGCCCGACCTGGCCATGACGCAACTGTCGGTAGAAGTGGTCACTATGGTGCTGCTGATGCTCGCGCTGTATTACATGCCGTCGTGGACACCGATTGAAACACCAAAAACCCGACGGGTGCGGGATATTGTGCTGGCCTTGCTGGCGGGTACCGGTATGACACTGATTACCCTGGCCATGCTGACCCAGCCGTTCACCTCGATCTCCGAGTTCTTCCTTGAGAACAGTAAACCCGGCGGCGGTGGCACCAACGTAGTGAACGTCATTTTGGTCGATTTCCGAGGTTTCGATACCTTGGGTGAAATCACTGTGCTGGCCATTGCCGCTATGGGCATTTACGCCATGCTCAAAAATACCGCGCTGACACCGCCTCCGGGCGATGGCCAAGGCCACACATGGACCCGAGACGCCTATCCGCTGATGCTCAAGCAAGTCGCGCGTCCGATGTTACCGATGGCACTGATGGTGTCGGCGTATATTTTCCTGAGAGGCCATAACCTGCCCGGCGGTGGTTTCATTGCCGGCCTGATCACCTCGGTGGCGCTGGTCATCCAGTACGTTGCCAATGGCATGATCTGGACGCAGGACCGCGTCGGTATCAAATACCACAACGTGATCGGCCTTGGTTTGTTGTTTGCCACCATTGCCGGCGCAGCCAGCCTGGCCTTCAGCTATCCGTTCCTGACGTCTACGTTCGGGTACATTACCTGGCCGGTGGTCGGCAAATTTGAAGTGGCCTCGGCACTGATCTTCGACTTAGGCGTTTACCTGGCGGTCATTGGCGCCACCATGCTGATCTTGGTCAGCATCGGCCGGATTTCGCCGCACTCAGCCATTAAGAGCACGGGGGGGAAATCATAATGGAACTCGTATTCGCATTGGCTATAGGTGCGCTCACCACATCAGGCGTTTACCTGTTACTGCGGGCCCGAACCTTCCCGGTTGTCATGGGGCTCACGCTGCTGTCTTACGGGGTCAACCTGTTTCTGTTTGCCTCGGGCCGGCTGAGTACCGCACAACAGCCGATTCTCGGCACTGCAGAGAGCTACTCGGACCCCCTGCCCCAAGCGTTGGTGCTGACCGCCATCGTTATTGGTTTCGCCATGACGGCGTTTGTGGTGGTGTTGTCTCTGCGTAATCTGGCTGACAACGACGACGATCATGTAGACGGCTGCCCGCCGGTACAGCCTGCCAAGAAAAAGCAGGAACAGGAGGAAACCGGCAAATGAATCACTGGCTCATCGCTCCCATCGCCATTCCGTTACTTGGCGGCATACTGCAGACCTTTATGGGCTATGCACCCATCAGCCTGCGGCGAACACTGGCCATTACCACCAGTGTGCTGGTTTTGGTTGCCTCTATCGTTCTGGTGGGTCTGGCCGACGACGGCAGCTACCGGGTATACGCGTTCGGCAACTGGCAGCCGCCCTTTGGCATTGTACTGGTACTCGACCGCCTCGCTGCGCTGATGCTGGTGCTGACATCAGTACTGGCTGTCTTTGCTCACATATTCTCGATTGGCGGAGCAGACGAAGGTAATCGGCAGTTCCACACGCTGTTCCTGTTCCAGATTATGGGTCTGAACATCGCGTTTCTGACCGGCGACCTGTTCAACCTGTTTGTGGCCTTTGAAGTGCTGCTGATTGCGTCCTACAGCCTGTTAATGCATGGCGGCGGCACCATCCGAACCGTACCCGGGCTGCACTATGTGGCCTTGAACCTTGTCGGTTCCGCCATCTTCCTGATTGCAGTAGGCATGATCTACAGCGTCACCGGCACACTGAACATGGCGGATCTGGCGGTCAAAATCCCGCAGGTAACCGGCGAAAACCTGGCACTGGTGAAAGCCGGCGCTATGATGCTGCTGGTGGTGTTCGGCTTAAAAGCTGCCATCCTGCCTCTGTGCTTTTGGCTCCCCAAAGCTTACGCCAAAGCCACTGCGCCGGTGGCGGCCTTGTTTGCGATTATGACCAAGGTTGGTGTTTACGCCATTATCCGGGTTTATGTTTTGATCTTCGGTGAAGGCGCGGGCGAGCTGGCATCTCTTGGCATGGACTGGCTGTTCCCGCTGGCGCTGATTACACTGGCGATGGGCGTGGTAGGTGCCTTGGGTGCGAACAATCTGAAAACGCTCATTGCCTGGCAAGTCATTATTTCGGTCGGCACCTTGCTTGCGCCGGTTGCCCTGGGTTCCGAAGCGGGTGTTTCAGCCGCTTTGTTCTATCTGCTCAGCACCACCTGGACCGTGGCTGGCCTGTTCCTGGTGGCCGAACTGGTCGCCATCCAAAGAGGCAGCGCGGGCGACCGCATTGTCACTGCACCCAAAATGCCTCACCGGACGCTCATCAGCGTTCTATTCATGATCGGCGCGGTTTCTGCGGCCGGATTACCCCCGTTGAGCGGCTTCTTCGGTAAGGTACTGATTCTGAAATCGGTAGAGACCGGTCCGCAAATGGCCTGGCTATGGTCGGTACTGCTGATCGGCAGTTTCCTGACGCTTATCGCATACAGCCGTGCCGGGAGTATTCTTTTCTGGCGCACCATTGATGGCCACATCAAACCGCCGGAACCGATGAAAGGCGTCGTCTCGGTATCCACCGGTGCATTAATCGGGCTGACAGTAGTGATCGTGGCCTTTGCTGGCCCGATCAACGAATACACGGTGGCCACTGCCGCCCAGTTGTTTGACACCTCTGCTTATACTCAGATTCTCGAAACGCCAGTCTTTGGGGGGAAAAACTGATGTTCGATCGTTTGAATTTCCCGCAACCCTGGTTAAGTCTGGTGCTTTTCAGCACTTGGCAGTTCCTCAGCGACGGTATTTCCGGAGCCAGTGTGGTGATGGGTCTTTTGCTGGCCTGGATCATCCCCCAAATCACACACGGCTTCTGGCCGGAAAGGCCGGCTTTCGTGAAGGTATGGCGAATGCCGATGTTCGTTCTGATCGTGGTCTGGGATATTCTGGT
Source organism: Marinobacter litoralis (assembly GCF_003336705.1). Taxonomy (GTDB): domain Bacteria; phylum Pseudomonadota; class Gammaproteobacteria; order Pseudomonadales; family Oleiphilaceae; genus Marinobacter; species Marinobacter litoralis. Next base: position 395,630 of record NZ_QMDL01000002.1, read on the forward strand.
GGCCAGCTGCAAGGTAGCAGTGTTGATTCTGAACCCCAGGCCGCCCAAGCCGGTGTTCGTAAACTATCCTCTTCAGCTGGAGCACCCGCTGGCCATTTCGTTACTGGCCAGTACGATTTCACTGACCCCGGGCACAGTGAGTGCCGACGTCAGCGATGACAACAAGACGCTACTGATCCATGCCCTGGATGCAGAAAGCGAACAAGAGGTCATCGATGCGATCCACAAACGATACGAGAAGCCGTTGATGGAGATGTTCCGATGATGACAACTGCACTCTACCTAACCATCGCCATGGTCATGGTTGCGGCTTTGCTGAACGTCTATCGCCTGATCAAAGGCCCGGACGCACCGGATCGGGTTCTGGCACTGGACACGCTGTACATCAACGCCATCGCCATGATCATTCTGCTGGGCATTGCCTTCAACTCGCGCATGTACCTCGAGTCAGGCCTGCTGATCGCCGTTATGGGCTTCGTCAGCACCGTCGCCATGGCGAAATACCTGAAACGCGGCAGCGTTATCGAATAATCGGGCCGAAGGAGGCATTCCATGAGTCCAATTACTGAATACATTGTTTCGGCTCTGCTCATTGTAGGCGGCGCATTCACATTGGTCGGTGCCATTGGGTTAGCACGACTGCCCGATTTTTTCACCCGCTTGCATGGCCCCACGAAAGCAACCACAGTAGGTGTCGGCGCAATCATGCTGAGTTCGGTGATCTACTTCAGCAGCCACGGCTTTGGTATTTCAGAAATACTGATCACCGTATTTCTGTTCATGACAGCACCAGTAAGCGCCAACATGCTGGCGAAAGCCGCCATGCATATGGGCGTCAAATCTATGAAAGGCACCCAAGGCAATCCCTGGGAGCAATAACAAAAAACAAAAGACACGAGGTGTTCAGAGATGGCCAAAACAAAAATTCTTCAGCCAGCAGATAATGCCTACCAGTACCCGCTACTGATCAAACGACTCCTGATGTCCGGGCCCCGATACAACCCGGATCAGGAAATCGTCTACGCCAATCGCAGCAAGTACACCTACAGCGATCTGGTTGAGCGTGTGCACCGCTTGGCCAACGCGCTCACGGATGCCGGCGTAAAAGCCGGGGACACGGTTGCGGTGATGGATTGGGACACGCCCCGCTACCTGGAGTGCTTCTTCGCCATTCCAATGATTGGCGCCATCCTGCATACCGTGAACGTGCGGCTGTCACCGGAACAGATTGTCTACACCATGAACCACGCTGAAGACGATGTGGTGTTGGTACACGATGACTTCATGCCGATTATTGAAGGCGTAAAAGACGATATTCAGACGGTTAAAACCTGGATTCAGCTCACCGATAACGAGTCAGCTGCCGACACGTCAATAGAAACACTGGGTGAGTATGAAACGTTACTGGGCAATGCAGACACACAATTCGATTTCCCGGATTTTGACGAGAACAGCGTCGCAACCACCTTTTACACCACCGGCACCACCGGCAACCCCAAGGGCGTCTATTTCAGCCACCGCCAATTGGTTCTGCACACGCTCGCTATGACAGGCACCCTGTCTGCCTACGATGAAATGCCGTTCCTGCGCTCGTCTTCGGTTTACATGCCGGTAACGCCTATGTTCCACGTTCACGCGTGGGGCGTACCCTATGCGGCCACATTATTGGGTATCAAACAGGTGTATCCGGGCCGGTACGAACCCGAATTACTGGTCGATCTGATCAAAACACACAAAGTAACCACATCCCATTGCGTGCCCACCGTTATGCAAATGATGATGGGCACGGAATCGATCAAAACCGCCGATCTGAGCAACTGGCATGTTCTGATCGGCGGCAGCGCTCTGACCAAAGGCTTGTGTGATGCCGCCGCCAAACTGGGCATCAAGATGTACACCGGCTATGGCATGTCGGAAACCTGCCCGCTTTTGAGTGCCACCTACCTCAAACCGGAAGATCTGGAATTGCCGCTGGAAGAACAAACCCACATCCGTGTGAAAACCGGCATTGCGGTACCCATGGTTGAGTTGGAGATTGTTGACCCAAGTGGCGAGCCGGTTGCTCACGACGGACAGGCCAAAGGTGAAGTGGTGGCCCGTGCGCCCTGGCTAACCCAGAATTACTTCAAGGAGCCACAGAAAGGCGAAGATCTCTGGCAAGGTGGCTGGCTGCACACCGGTGACGTGGCGTCGATGGAGCCGAATAATACCCTCACCATCAAAGACCGCATTAAAGATGTGATCAAAACCGGCGGCGAGTGGTTGTCATCTCTGGATCTGGAAAACCTGATCAGCCAGCACCCGGCTGTGGCCGGTGCCGCCGTTGTAGGTGTTCCGGACGAAAAATGGGGCGAGCGACCTTACGCTTTGGTGACACTCAAACCCGGCGAAAACGTCGGGTTGGAAGACATTCAGCAGCACCTGCAGAAATTTGTGGAAAGCGGTGAAATCAACAAGTGGGCGATTCCCAGCCAGATTGATTTCGTGGAAGACATCCCGAAAACCAGCGTGGGCAAGATCAACAAGAAACTGATTCGAGACCAGCTGGCTGAGTAATCCGCCAGCCAACTAAAAAACCGGTGTTCGTTCTCGCGCACCGGTTTTTTTATGAACGATTCACAGCCCGCTAAAAGCGAAGTCCACCTCGGGCTTTTGCCCGCTGACGATGTCTGCAAGCGCCGCGGCCGAGCCACAGGAGTGCGTCCATCCCAAAGTGCCGTGCCCGGTATTCAGATACAGATTACTGAACGGACTTTTTCCAATGTAAGGCACATTGGAAGGCGTTGTTGGCCGAAGCCCGGTCCAGAACGCCGCTTGCTCCCAATGCGCTGCATCCGGCATCAGTTCCGCCGCCCTGCGCACGATAGCCCGGCATCGGGTGCCGTTCAGCGTCCGGCTGTAACCGCCCAACTCTGCGGTACCGGCAACCCGAATACGGTCGCCCAGCCTTGAGTAAACCAGCTTGAACTCGTCATCGGTCAGACTCACCTTAAAAGCGGCTTCTTCGTTCTTGACCGGTACCGTAATGGAGTAACCCTTGGCCGGGTAGATATTCAAAAACAGCCCTAACGGCCGGGCGAGCACCGCACTGAAACTCCCAAGACTCAGCACGTAGCTATCCGCTCGTAGCGTATGATGTTTGCCTTCACTAAGAGCCTGAACGCCAAGAATCCGATCACCTACTTTCTCAAACCCCAGCACCTCGGTGCCATAAAGGAACTCGACGCCCGCTTCCCGACAACGCTCGGCCAATGCTTGGGTAAATTTTCGGGCATCGCCGCTTTCATCTTCCGAGGTATAAGTGGCCCCGGCGATTCGATGATGGATGGGCTTCAAGGCCGGCTCTAGCTCTACCGCCCGATCGGCTTCGACGACCTGCCGATCACAGCCCAGTTCACGCATAATCCGCGCGGGTTCCAACGCAGCTTCAAATTCTTTGGGGTTGGTATAAAAGTGGAGAATGCCCTTGTCGAGCTGGTCGTACTCGAGAGCAATGTTTTTGCGCAACGCCTGAAGCTGAGCACGACTGTAGGTGCCCAAATTTACCATCTGGCGAATATTATGAGCGGCCTTGGAAGAGGTGCACTGGCCGAGAAATGACAGCGCCCAGCGCCATTGGTATGGGTCCAGCCCCGGGCGGAACAGCAAGGGTGCCTCGGGTTGAGACAACCATTTAAGAACCTTCAGCGGGGCTGCCGGATTCGCCCAGGGCTCGGCGTGGGAGACGGAGATCTGGCCACCATTGGCATAACTGGTCTCGAGCCCGGATTGAGGTTGACGATCGACCACCGTAACCTGGTGCCCCTGCGCCTGAAGAAACCAAGCCGTAGTAACTCCCACGACCCCAGCGCCCAGTACCAGAAGGTGCATACCTCTTATTCCTTAATAATCGTTTGAATAGAGCCTCAGCCGCCGGACCGCTTAACCGTCCATCCTTTTTGCTGAAGCAAGGGGACCAGAAGATCCCGATGATCGCCCTGAATCTCAACTACGCCGTCTTTTACTGTACCACCGGTGCCGCATTTTGCTTTTAGCACTTTGGCGTAGTCTTTCAGGGCTTTACTGTCCATGGGAATGCCGGTTATCAAAGTCACACCCTTACCCTTACGGCCTTTGGTTTCGCGGCTGACACGCACAACGCCGTCACCTTCAGGCTGCACGGGCTCGCCGCAAGAACACTCGGAAACCGGGTTTCGGCAGCCCGGGCACATGCGGCCTTGCTCGGTAGAGAAGACCAGCCCGCCTTCACGCTTTTTCATACCCATGAACGAAATCCTGTCTGCTAATCAGTTCAAGCCCGGAGGGTATTTCGAAAACATTTCCGAGACAACCTCATCAATCAACTTGCGCCGTGTTTCAGGAGACTGGTTTTCGTTCAGGTAACGACGACTGGCTGCGCGCCAGACCACTTCAGCACTGTCTTGATCTACCAGTTCCAGTACCAGCTTTCCTTCAGTCACTTCCCGAACCGGAGCAGGCGCCGCCATGCCCCAACCAAAGTTTCCGCTACCAAATCCAAAGCCAAGCCCTACGCCGGTTTGCTCCAGACGCTCTTCCGACACAATCTGCCAGCTGACCAACAAGTCCGCGTCGCCCTTCGCCACTTTCTTCATAGCTTTGCGGTTAAGCTCCCGCTCAACGGCACTGCGCACCCGCGCATCATCCAGAGAGGCAAAACCCGAGCCTTTCTCCATTGGCGCATAGGCCCAGCTGCTGTAATTTCCGAAAACCGTCGCTGTGTTGTAATCAGTTACCACGTTGCTGGCACAACCGACCATCATCATGGCCAGGGCCGCCACCATTAAAACTCGCATAGATGTTCTCCTTCATTGGAGTTGTCTGTCACATTATACCCAGTGTACCTGTAGTGCCACCCGCCAGATTGATCAGGTTTCAAAACGGTAATCCAGTTTCTGAGACTCACAAAACGCAGACAATTCATGCTGCCGGGCTTCAGGAACTGAAACCAGAGCACGAACTTGCGCGCCGTACTCAATCGACTCAACCGCTCCTTCGTGACCGTCACACCAATGCCGCAGCGGCTGCTCATCGGCAAAATCCAGCTCTACATGGGCCTGAACTCTGGTTTGTTGAACCACCCTGCCCACTTCCGACAAGACACTCTCGGCAGCACCAGCGTAGGCACGTACCAAGCCGCCAGCGCCCAGTTTGATGCCGCCAAAATAGCGCACCACAATCACCAGCACATCGCCCATGTCTTTGTGTTGAATCACGTTGAGAATCGGCTTGCCCGCTGTGCCGGACGGCTCGCCGTCGTCATTCATCGCGGCCTCTGCCGCCGAGCCGGGGCGGCCAATTTGGTAGCCCCAACACACGTGGCGGGCATCCGGATAATCCCGATGTGCCTCGGCTACCCGCTCGCGGACTTCATCACGGCTACCAACCGGACACACCCGGGCGATAAAACGGCTTTTCTTCACTTCCGTTTCTCGCTCAAGGTATCCTGACGGAACCGGGTAATCTTTACTCATGAGGCAACCTATGACATCCGACGACAGTGAAAACAAAACACCAGGCACTGCCAGCCCGGCAAAATTCCGCAAAGCCGGTTGCGGCATCCGGTTTGAAGAAGACGAGTTGCAGGAAGGCATCGATTTCTCGAATGCCACTCACCTGAAACCCGTTGACGACGAAGCTGAACAGGCGCCAACGGCACCGCCAGCAAAAGCCCAATCAGCTTCCGAAGAAAACCGGTAGCCGAACGGTGACTTGAAGACCACCACCCGGCCGATTGCGGGCAGTGATAACCCCGTCATGGGCATGGATGATATCCCGAGCAATGGAAAGCCCCAAGCCCCAGCCTTTACCGCCGCGAGATTCGTCGGTGCGGAAGAAGGGTTCGAACAGCTGATTGAGCATGTCTTCTGGCGCGCCGGGGCCCTCATCGGCAATCGACACTTCCACCTGCCCGCTCGAAACCGATAGCTCAACATCAACAGATCGTCCGGGCGGCGTGTGATCTAACGCATTCTGCAGAACATTATCGAATGCCCGCTGTAACAAGCCTGAATCGCCCAAAATGGAAAGGGTGACAACGTCATCACTCGCCACTAACTTGCAATCTACCCCTTGCTGCTCGGCGTAATCACTCGCATCACCCAACACCCGATTCATCAATGCCAAAGGTTTGAGCGGCTGCTGCTCGATAGAACTTCCATTTTCGGACACACGATACAGCGTCAGAATCTGGCCGGTCATGGCTTCGAGCCTCTCATTCTGGCGCAATATACTTTCCATGAGCGCCGGGTCTGCGCCCTCGTCGCTGGCCAATTCAATAGCAACCCGCTGCCGGGCCAGAGGGGTTCTCAGATCGTGGGAGATGTCTCTCAATAAACGGTTATGCCGATCCAGCAACTGGCACAAACGATCGGTCATGGCATTAAACGCCGTGGCCAGCTGCCCTACCTCGTCGCGGCGGTGGGCAATGGCATCAGCCACCCGCAAGTCGGTATCGCCATGGGCGATCGAGCGAGCCGTCCCTTCCATATGCTTGAGCGGCCGGGAGACAAAGCGCGCAATCCACCAACAGGCCAACGATATGATGAAAAAAGCCAGCGCCAGTTCAATCATTCGGAAAAAGCCCGGATGCAGCCAGCCTTCGCCGCCCATTCGGGGCCAGGCAATCAACTGAAAACCTCCGTCCAAATCCAGCACAGCGGGCTTGCTTGGGTGCCAGCTGGATTTAATCCGGTCGCGAACGCTGCGTGGCAAACGATGGTGGCCACGTTCCTTTTCAATCAGCATCAAGTGAAGCTGCAGCCTCTCACCTTCAACGCGAAGGAATCGCCATGCCTCACTTTTACCGAGTTGCTGCCTTAGATTCACCGCCTCATTGGCAATTTCATGCAACCCTACCTGGCGCTCAATCGCTTGACGCTCCCGGTCCAGCAGGAAACGGGTAGCAAGCTGACTGGCCACCACCGTCACCACCATCGCCAGCCAAATGGAGAGAAAAATCCGCCAGAACAAAGGAAACCTAAAACGCGTCATTCGGTGGGCACCCGATAGCTGTATCCAAGGCCCCGCACCGTTTCGATTCTGGGCGGGTCGTCATTTCCGAGTTTTTTACGCAAGTTACTCACATGCATATCCAACGTGCGGTCGTAGGCTTCGAGCCTGCGCCCTAAAGCCCACTGCATCAGATCGGTTTTACGAACCACACTGCCCGCATGGGCAAGCAACACCTGCAACACCTCGTATTCGGTCGCGGTCAGCTCAAGGGGTTTCTCATTCTGGTAGATACGCCGCTGATCCGGCTCAACACGCAGATCTCCATAGACCCGGCTAGCATCCAGGTCAGCCTGCTGATCCCAGGCTACCCGGCGCAGTATGGCCTGCAAGCGTGCAACCAGCTCACGAGGGTTACAAGGTTTGGGTATGTAATCGTCTGCGCCGACTTCAAGACCCACAATCCGGTCGGTTTCATCCCCCCGGGCGGTCAGCAAAATCACGGGCAGATGGGTTTTTCCTCGCAGCTCGCGCAGCACATCTAAGCCATTAATGTCCGGCAGCATGATGTCCAGAACCACAATATCGCAATCCTGCCCCAAGGCCAGCGACAGACCATCACGACCATTGGCGGCCTCTCGAACACTGAAGCCTTGTGTTGTTAAATAACGCGCCAGCAACTGCCTCAGCTCATCATCGTCTTCAACCAGCAATACCCGATTCTGCATTTCTGCCCCTCAACCTTTATCTGCAGCTAGTCTAGCACGGTGCCCCGGCGCCTCTGGTGCGCCAGATTTTCCCTTTACCCAACCTTTACACAAGCCTGACGCTCCCTGACGTTTTAAGGGCGTAACATGGGTTTCGTAGACAGTCTAAAACCACGAGGAACACATCATGAAAGTACATACTTCTGTAATGACCGCGGGCGTACTGATGGCCGCTCTTTTCGCAGCCAGCCCTGCTGCTTTGGCCCACGACCACAAAGGCATGGATCACCACGAAGGCAAGCGCGACAAGAAAGAAATGTGCGAAGACTTCCGGGAAGGCAAAGGGAAATTCAGCAAGGAACACCGGGAAGAGCGCCAGAAAGAAATGCAGGAACATCGTGCCGAAATGGCCGATCGCCTGATGCTCACCGATGAACAGCGTGTGATCTGGAGCGAGATCCACGACGAGCGCATGGAAAAATGGCAGAAAAAAATGGAAAAACGCTGCGACGACATGAAATAGTGATCAAGCCTCGGGTTCTGTCGTATGGTATGCCCATTGTTTCACAGGGCTTAATATCACCATGGCAGCACCCGAAATCACGGTAACAACCTGCGCCAGCATCGCGGACATTCCCCAAACGGAGTGGCAGCGGCTGGCCGGTTGCACCAACCCATTTCTTCGCTACGAATTCTTTCAGGCGCTGGAAGCTTCCGGCTGCACCCGCCCGGAAACCGGTTGGACACCCAGCCATTTGGTTTTCCGTCGCAACGGTCAAATTTGCGGCGTGGCGCCGGCATACCTGAAAAACAATTCGATGGGTGAGTACGTGTTCGATTGGGGCTGGGCGGAGGCTTATCAGCGCCATGGCCTACCCTACTATCCGAAACTGCTGATCGCAGTGCCCTTTACGCCCTCTCAAGGCCCACGCTTACTGTTGGATGACGAAGCCCGGGCCCGGCTAACGCCGGAAACGCTGGACGACCTGCTTACCAACCTGACGGCACAGCTTGGCGCAAACTCCTGGCACCTGCTGTTCCCCAACGCAGCGGATCAGGCATTACTCGGCCATGACGAGGAGCTCCATCGCATAGGCTGCCAGTTTCATTGGCACAACCGAAACTACCAACACTTTGACGACTTCTTGGCCGAGCTCACCTCCCGCAAACGCAAATCCATCCGCAAAGAACGGCGGCAGGTAGCGGAGCAAGGCATCGGCTTCCGCCACATTCACGGGCGGGACATCTCGGATCAGGTGCTGTCAGCATTTTACGTGTTCTATCAGGCCACCTACCTGAAGCGCGGCCAACGGCCCTACCTCAACAAAGCCTTCTTTGCACAGTTACGAGAGAACCTGCCCGAGCACCTGCACGTGATCATGGCGATACGAGACGGCGAAATGATTGCCGGCGCGCTGTTTCTGGCCGGCGAATCTACGCTTTACGGTCGCTACTGGGGCTGTCTGGACGAATACAATCACCTGCATTTTGAAACCTGCTACTACCAAGGCATTGAACTTGCGCTGACGCTGGGCCTTCAGCATTTCGATGCCGGCGCCCAAGGCGAACACAAACTGGTGCGAGGCTTCGAACCGGTCATCACCCACTCCTGGCACGGCATACTTCACCCGGGCTTCCGGGACGCGGTTGCGGCATTTACACGGGAAGAAGCCGAACAGGTTATCGGCTATTTTGACGATGCCCACTCGGTGCTGCCCTTCCGGCAACAGGATCAGGAATAGGCTCTATACTGTAAGCCTAGGACAGGAATTCGACGGAGGTCGAACGCCATGGACGCTGGTCAATTATGGACCCTGCTGCCACTCCACAATCTGGCGCTCCTGCTCGCCGCAGGGGCCTCATTGCTTGCGCTATTGGCCATCTTGCTGACTCTGGGTGCCCGAAGGCGCAACAAGCAACAAATCGATGCACTGCGGGAACGGGCCGATAGCCTTTGGCGGGAAGTGGACGAAATGCGCGTGGTCGATTTTAATCAGCCGCTCGGTGCCAAGGTATCGGATCAAGGCTCGCTGCTGGATCAGGAGCGTTACCGCACCGAGAAGGCAGCCTATGACATCATCTGGCCGAACGTGTGGCATCTTCACGACCGGCTCGGCATTTTTCTGCGCGCTGTTGAAGCAGGAGAAGCCGCAAACGAATTACGCCTCGAGGCGCGCCAAGCCGCCATTGAAGCCCGAAGCCACCTGAACCAAAACCGCCCGTTTTGCAGCGAAACGATTGAAAACCTGGCCTCTCGCTTGATTGATACCGAAATAAAAGCGCACTTGGCCGCCTGCCAGCATCTGGACCAGAAAAAAGAAGTCGCCAGCGCACCGTCCAATCACGACCTGCGCGTGCTTCAGGATAAATGCCATACGCTGCACGATGGCGAAGCCCGGGAACTACTGAACCAACTGGCCTCCACCATCCGGCACCGCACGATAAGACACTCCTAGTTCACGCCAGTACTCGCCATTAAACGAAGTAGCGCACCAGAGCCGCGGCCACCAACCCTACAGAGATCGCCGGAAGCGGCTTGCGGATTGCCAGCATGGTGATCGCCGTAGCCACCAGCGCGGCCAAAGCCCCGGCATCACCAGACACCGCCATAGGCACGATGATCGCTATCAGCACGGAACTGGCCATGGCGTTGATGAAGCTTTCAACCCGCGGGCTGATCTTCACAAACGACATAGCGAAAACACCGCCAAAACGGGTTACCAAGGTGACCAACGTCATGAGCACAATCAGAACGAGAACGCCGACCGGGGTGGTTTCAATGGTCATGTTCAGCTCCTGCTTGCTCTGAGTTTTCTGAGGCTCGCGGCTCCAGCCAGAACACCCCTACTGCTCCGCCAGCCAAAGCGCCGACAACCACGTGCATGTTGGCCGGCAACCACTTCCAGGCAGCAAGAGACGTCACGCCTGCCACCAACCACACCACCACAACCCGAGGCGTGGCCTTACCACCCAACACCATCGACAGCAGGAAACAACCAAGCACCATATCCAACCCAAAGGCTTTCGGGTTTTGCAGCAAGCCACTGAAGTAGGCACCAAACGCCGTACCCAATACCCACGCCAGCCACAACACCACGCCACCTCCCAGAATCACTTCCAGGTTACGCCGGCCGTTCTGGTAATCCTGCGCCGAAACCGCCCAGTTGGCATCCGTCAGGAACAGCAACAAGCCATACCGACGCGCCGGCGATACGTCTTTCAGCATGGGATACAGCGAGGCACCCATCAGCAGATGGCGGGCGTTGATCGCAAACACCACCACCAGCATGGGAATCACCGACACTTCCGCCCCCCACAAGTCCAACGCCCCGAACTGCGAAGCGCCGGCAAATACCGTAAAGCTCATCAGGATGGACTGAAACGGAGACAGGCCGGTCTGAGTCGCCGCCAATCCGAACGCGGCACCAAAGGCGACGACGAACAGGGATATAGGCAGTAACCGGAAGAACTCAGCGCGCACCTTGTGCGGCTGAAATTGGTAAGAATAAGTATGAGCAGACATCGGGAGAAACTAAGCCGAAACCCGAGAAACACGAATAGGTAAAAACCACTAAGCAAAATTATTTTCCGCCCTCAGCTCAAACAGTTAGATGTAAAAATCACATTTTCTCAAAGCACAAACCCTCAACCCCTGTTGACGTACACGTAAACTTAATCTAGTTTATTTTTCGTCCAGTCCCAAAAGGACAACCCGGGTAATCCACCGGGTAGGACCGATGAAATCTAACATCCGGCCAAAAGCCGGGATTACAAAAACAAGACATTACCTACCGCCGCGATCCGGCCAGGTAGTAGAGGATTTCGACATGTCAGATCTTTCACGCTCCCCCACGGGGCTGCGTCCCGTCAGCCTTGACGACGTCTGGAAAAAAGATACCGGTTCGGTCTACATGAACGGTAGCCAGGCTCTGGCGAGACTCCCCCTGCTCCAAGCCCAACTCGACCGTAACAACGATCTGAATACCGCCGGTTTTATCTCCGGTTATCGCGGATCTCCTCTTGGCGGTTTCGACAAGGTGCTGTGGAAAGCCCGGGATCACCTCAAAGAACGGAACATTCACTTTCTGCCCGGTGTGAACGAAGACCTGGGTGCCACCGCTGTCTGGGGCAGCCAGCAGGTCAACATTTTCGAAGGCGCACGTTACGACGGCGTGTTTGCGCTCTGGTACGGTAAAGGTCCGGGCGTTGATCGCACCGGCGACGTGTTCAAACACGGTAATGCGGCCGGCACCTCCCGGTTTGGCGGCGTACTGGCGGTCGCGGGCGACGATCATGCCTGCAAATCGTCCACCTTGCCTCACCAAAGTGATTACGCGTTTCTCGATGCAGGCATGCCAGTCCTGAACCCGGCAGGCATTCAGGACATTCTTGATCTGGGCCTTTACGGCTGGGCGATGTCGCGGTTCAGTGGCTGCTGGGTTGGCTTCAAAGCCCTGGCCGAGAACATGGATTCATCCATTTCCGCCAATCTGGACCTCAGCCGGATCAACATCCGCACGCCCACTCATTTTCCATTACCGGAAGGCGGCCTGAACTCCCGCTGGCCCGATAAGCCCATGGAGCAGGAAGAGCGCCTGCACCGATACAAGCTGGAAGCGGCAAAAGCTTTTTGCCGGGCCAACCGGCTGGACCACACCGTACTTGAGGCCAAACAGCCGCGACTGGGCATTGTGACGACTGGCAAAGCCTATCTCGACGTTATTCAGGCGTTAGCCGACCTCGGCCTAGGCGATGAAGAACGTGAGGCCATAGGGCTGGCCGTTTATAAAGTCGCCATGCCTTGGCCGTTGGAGCCCGAGGGCATTCATGAATTCGCTTCAGGGCTGGAAGAAATTCTGGTAGTTGAAGAGAAACGGGGCTTGATCGAGGAACAGATCAAAACCCAACTTTATACCTGGCAGGATGGTCAGCGCCCGAACGTGATCGGCAAAAAGGACGATCACGGCAAGGATCTGCTGCCAACCATCGCCGAACTGACACCCGCTATGGTGGCGCGTGCCATCGCGTCCCGACTGGATGGCCGCTATTGCAACGACACGCTGCAGCAGCGCCTGAACTTCCTCACGGAAAAAGAAAACAGTCTGGCGCTGCCCAAAGAGCGGCTGGAGCGCACGCCTCACTTCTGTTCAGGCTGCCCGCACAACACCTCCACTCAGGTCCCCGAAGGCAGCCGCGCCCTTGGCGGCATTGGTTGCCACTACATGGCCACCTGGATGGATCGCGGCACGGACACCTTCACCCAGATGGGCGGTGAAGGCGTTACCTGGCTTGGCCAAGCGCCGTTTACCAACCAGAAACACGTCTTTCAGAACCTGGGCGACGGCACCTACTTTCATTCCGGCATTTTAGCCATTCGAGCCGCGATCGCCTCCGGTGCCAACATCACTTACAAGATTCTCTACAACGACGCCGTCGCCATGACCGGTGGCCAGCCGGTGGACGGCACCTTGACGGTTCAGCAAATCAGCCACCAACTCTACGGCGAAGGCGTACGCCGCATTGCCGTGGTCAGCGACGATATCGACAAATACCCGTCCCGGGCGGATTTTGCCGACCGCACGACCTTCCATCACCGGGATGATCTGGACGCTCTGCAGCGGGAAATGCGCGAGATTGAAGGCTGTTCGGTGATCATCTACGACCAAACCTGCGCCGCCGAAAAGCGCCGTCGTCGCAAGCGCGGCACCATGGAAGACCCGGACCAGCGCGTGATGATTCACTCCGATGTGTGCGAAGGCTGCGGTGATTGCGGCATTCAATCCAACTGTTTGTCGATTCTGCCGAAAGAAACCGATGCCGGGCGCAAACGCACTATTGACCAATCTTCCTGCAACAAGGATTTTTCCTGTGTGCGCGGTTTCTGTCCCAGCTTTGTCACCGTCAAAGGCGGCAGACTGAAAAAACCGGCAGGGGTCAGCTCTGCGGTGGACTTCCCCGAGCTTCCGGAACCTACGCCCGTTACCGGCAGCAACCCCTACGGCATTCTGCTGACCGGCGTGGGTGGTACCGGCGTGGTTACCGTGAGTGCCCTGCTGGGCATGGCCGCTCACCTTGAAGGCAAAGGCGTTTCCGTGCTGGATCAGGCTGGTCTGGCTCAGAAGTTTGGCGCGGTGGTCAGTCACATTCGCATCAGTGACAAGCAAGAGGACATCCACGCCGTGCGCATTCCGGCCGGCGAGGCAGACCTGATGATTGCCTTCGATCTGATGGTGTCTGCGACCGACGATGCACTGGCGAAACTGGATAACCGCTTCTCACGGGCGGTAGTCAACACCGAGAAAGCCATGCCCGCGGCCTTCACCCGGGATCCGGACATCCAGTTCCCCGGCGAGTCGATGGAACAGACCGTCAGAGAAGCCTGCCGCCCCGATGGCAGCTGGTTCCTCAATGCCGGCGACCTGGCCAAAGCGTTGATGGGCGATGGCATGGCCGTGAACCTGTTTACCGTTGGCTTCGCCTGGCAACAAGGGCTGTTGCCACTGAGCGCAGCTGCCATTGAGCGTGCCATCGAGCTCAACAACGTAGCGGTTGAGAAAAACAAACAGGCTTTCCTCTGGGGCCGTCGTGCCGCTCACGATCTTGATCGGGTTATGGCGCTGGCTTTCCCGAAACCCAAAGGCACGCCGGTGCAGGTCATGGAAACCACTGACCAACTCATCCAGCGCAACATGGCTCACCTGAGCGATTACCAGAATGCCTCTCTGGCCAAACGCTACGAGAAGCTGGTGCGCAATGCTGAACAGACCATCGCCCACAAACTAGGCCGCGATCCCCTCCTATTGCGATCGATCGTAGAAAACTACGCCAAAGTGTTGGCCTACAAAGACGAGTACGAAGTTGCTCGACTATTCAGCAACGGCAGCCTGCGCAAGCAACTCGAGGAACAATTCGAGGGGGATATTGAGCTTGAATTTAATCTGGCGCCACCTCTGCTTAGCCGCGGTAAAAACGGCGAACGGCCGAAAAAGCACACCTTTGGCCCCTGGATGGAAACGGTGTTCACCTGGCTGGCGAAAGCCCGCAGTCTGCGCGGCACCCCGCTGGACCCATTCGGATACACCGCCGACCGCCGCCTGGAACGCAAACTCATTCGGGAGTACGAGGCGGACGTGGCTTTCCTGCTGAAACATTTGAGCAAGGACCACGCCGATGCGGCCCGCAACCTCGCCAGCCTGCCCGCGAAGATCCGCGGTTACGGGCCGGTAAAAGAAGCCGCCTATCATGCGGCCCAAAAAGAACGGGCGCAGTACCGGGCTGAATTAAGCCCTAATGAACGGGCGCATCAACAAATCGCCAACGCAGCTGTCTAAAACAAAAAACGGCCACCGCAGGCCCCACAAGGGTAGCGGTTGGCCACCGACAAGAGGTGAAACGCCATGAACGTATTCAGCCATCCGGAGTTCGATAACCACGAACACCTGTCTTTCGTCTGCGATGCCGAAACCGGCCTGAAAGGCATCATTGCCATCCACAATACCTCACGGGGTGCTGCGCTCGGCGGTTGCCGAATGTTCCCCTACGCCAGTGATGAAGAAGCCCTGAGGGATGTCCTGCGTTTGTCGCGCGGAATGACCTATAAATCGGCTCTCGCCAATCTGGACCTGGGCGGCGGCAAGTCTGTGATCATCGGAGACCCGCGTAAACACAAAACCGAAGCCTTGCTCGAAGCCATGGGCAGACATTTGGAAAGTTTAGGTGGCCAGTACATTGCCGCTGAGGATTCCGGTACCAGCGTGCCTGACCTGAAAGTCATGGGCCGCCAGACCTCTCATGTGGCCGGTGTAACAACCCGCACCGGCTTTGACGGCCTACCCAGCACGGGCGATCCGTCACCGGTAACCGCCTACGGAACCTTCATCGGCCTGAAAGCGGCCGTAAAACACAAACTTGGCACCGATGATTTAACCGGTCTGAAAGTGGCCGTTCAGGGCATCGGCAATGTTGGGTTCCGCTTGGCCCGGTATCTGAAAGAAGCCGGCGCCGAACTGTGGGTCACCGACATTCACGCCGACAACCTCAAGCGCGCGGTCGATGAATTAGGCGCAACAGCCGTTCCGTCAGAGGACATTCTTACCCTACCGGTTGATGTTGTCGCCCCTTGCGCCATGGGTGCTGTACTGAATGATCAGAGCATTCCAGCGATCCGTGCCGCTGTCGTAGCCGGTGCGGCAAACAACCTCCTCGACCGGCCGGAGCACGACGCGGCACTTAAGCAACGAGGCATTCTCTATGCCCCGGACTTTGCCATCAATGCCGGCGGCATCATCGATGTATTTTACGAACGCACCCATGGTTCACCTGCGCAAATCCGCGCTCATGTAGACACCATCGGTGACACCCTGACCGAGATATTTCAACGCTCCGACCGCACCGGCCTTGCGACCGGCGAGATCGCCAACCAACTGGCAGAAGAGCGTTTCAGAAAGCACGCCCCGGGTGCCGGGCTAACGCCCAGCCGACTGGCTCGCGCCGGGTAACCTGACCCCGGCGCTTCCCCTTGGGAGCTGCAGAGTTCTGCGGCTCCCCTTTTTAACCCCTGAAACAAAAACAATACCTTCGGGAGATCACTATGTCTGTCACTTCATCCGGCTCCGCCACCTATTCGGAAGCCCTTGAGGGCTCCAATGCGAAACGGGGGCTCTGGTCCTCTCGGCTCGCCTTTATCCTGGCTGCCACCGGTTCCGCCGTTGGCCTTGGCAACATCTGGAAGTTCCCCTACGTCACCGGAGAAAACGGTGGTGGCGCCTTTGTACTGGTGTACCTTGCCTGTATCGCCGTGGTTGGTATCCCCATCATGATGGCAGAAGTCATGATCGGCCGCCGAGGCGGCCGCAGTCCGGTCAATAGCATCAGGCTCATTACCGAACGCGACAGACTTAACCCGGCTTGGAAACTGGTCGGTGCCATCGGCGTTCTCGCCGGCTTCTTAATTCTGTCGTTCTACTCGGTGATAGGCGGCTGGGCCATATCCTACGTGGGCACCACCGCAAGCGGGCAGCTGGCCGGGCAATCGGCCGAGGCCGTAGGCGCTATCTTCTCCGGCTTGCTGAGCACCCCGTCTACCCTACTGCTCTGGCACACCGTGTTTATGGCTCTGGTAATGGTAGTCGTAGCCCGGGGCGTTCGCTCTGGTCTTGAAAAAGCCGTCAGCATTCTAATGCCGGCGCTGTTTGTACTGCTGCTGCTCGTCGTAGGGTACGCCATGACCACCGGCCATTTCGGACAGGCTGCGGCGTTCCTGTTCCAGCCGGACTTCTCCAAGCTGACCACCTCCGGCGTGCTGGTGGCCCTTGGTCATGCGTTCTTTACGCTGAGTCTGGGCATGGCCGTGATGATGGCTTACGGCTCCTACCTGCCGAAGAACATTTCCATCGCCAAAACCTCCATCACCGTGTCTGTGGTCGATACCGGCGTGGCACTCTTGGCCGGCTTGGCGATCTTCCCGATTGTCTTTGCCAACGGACTGGAGCCGGGCGCGGGCCCTGGCCTGATTTTCCAGACTCTGCCGCTGGCCTTTGGTCAGATGCCTATGGGCTCGTTGTTCGGCACTCTGTTCTTCGTCTTGCTGGTGTTCGCTGCCTGGACATCGGGCATTTCGCTTCTGGAGCCCATCGTGGAATGGCTGGAAGAACAGAAGGGAATGAACCGCGTCATCAGCACCCTCGCCGCCGGTGGCGTGTGCTGGGCACTGGGCATTGCGTCTGTGCTGTCACTGAACTTGTGGGCCGACGTAGCGCCGCTGGGCTTCATCCCGATGCTGGAAGGCAAAACCATTTTTGATCTGCTGGACTTCTTCACCGCCAACATACTGTTGCCGCTGGGTGGTCTGCTGGTTGCGCTGTTTGCCGGTTGGGTGATGTCTCGTCAAGCCATGGAAAACGAGCTGTCGCTGTCACCGGGCATGTTCAACTTGTGGTTTGTCACCGTCCGCTTTATCACGCCGGTCGCTGTGGCTATCGTGTTTATCTACAACCTGATGTAAGCAAACGCCCGGGCAGCGCGCTGCCCGGGCGTTTCAATGGTCCACCAAAATAATTCTTACGGTTCTCAACTGTCAGAGATACGAAATCCGATTTTCAGCACCACCTGATAATGCCCCACCTTGCCATCCACGATATGGCCCCGGGTTTCCATCACCTCAAACCACTCCATATTGCGAACGCTTTTTCCACATTCCCCAAGCGCATTTTCGATAGCATCTTCGATGCTTTTCTTCGAGGAACCGACGATTTCCACTTTTTTGTAAACGTGGTGATTCGACATAAACACCTCCTTCAACTTGCTCCGTTTACTTGAGCCTAGAAGACAAGAGGCGTACCAGCAAACCTCAGTTTCTCACTCAGGCTTGCGGGCGACGTAGACGGTGTTAAAGGATTCTCGGTTTTGGAAGGGGTTGAAGAAGCTGACAACGTGGCAGGCTACGTCTTCGAATACTTCGTTCAGAACAGCCATAAACTCATCGTCTTCACCTTCATTTGACCACATGGCAAAAACACCGCGCGGCTTAAGCTGCCTAGCCATGAGGCTAATATTTTCGGTGGTGTAGAAGCTGGCACTGGAGTCGTGCAGCAAGGCTCTCGGCGAGTGGTCGATGTCTAGCAGGATGGCATCAAATTGTTTTCCAGGCGCTTCGGGGTCGAAGCCTCCGGTGGCGGGGTCTTCCACGGCCATGTCGAAGAAGCTGCCGTGTACGTACCGATGGCGTGGGTCGTCGTTCTGTTCTTTGCCAAGGGGCACAAGTTCTTGCTGGTGCCAGCCGATGACGGGCTTGAGGTATTCAACCACGAGCAGTTCGGAAACACGTTGGTGTTTGAGTGCGGCGACGGCTGTGTAGCCCAAACCAAGGCCACCAACAACCACGCTGAGGTTGTCACCTTCGGTTTCATTCAGGCCAATATCAGAGAGCGCAACCTCGGCGTCAACGAACATGCTGGACATGAGAAATTCTTCGCCCAGCTTCACTTCGTAGATGTCCCGCTCACCCAACGCCGGTATCCTGCGGCGGCGCAGGGTGATTTCCCCGATCACCGAGGGTTGGCTGTCTATTTGTTCGAAAAGCAGTCCCATTTTTTGGCTCTTTTGTATTTTCTAGTTTTGCTTGGGAGTTTGCTGTCACTAGCCTTCGAGATAGTGCGGGTCGCCGGTGGGGGATCGCCTTCCAAAAACCGCTCCTTCGGCACGTCCCTGTGACGCTTCTGCTCCGCCATCCATGGCTGCGCACATTTTTGGAAGGCGATCCCCCACCAGCGCAGCGTTCTACTCCCCTATCCGTTTGCTTTCTTTTGTAGCTAAACAAGACTTGAGGAGGCTCTGTAATTTAGCCGCGCCTTCCCTGTTCATCACTTCAATATTTCGGTCGGGAATACCGTCTACATCGGGATAGTTATCAATCGCAGACTCCAGGCTCGCTTCACGTAACAAATGCAGCATAGGGTACGGAGAACGGTTCGTGTAATTCTCTGCCGCATCGGCCTCGGTGTCGGCAAACTGGTAATCCGGGTGGAAACTGGCGATCTGGTAGATGCCTTCCAGTTCCAGATATTCCAACAACGCATCCGCGGTATCCAGAAACTCGTTGTAGGCATAAAAATCCTGCAACACACCCGGGTGAATCAACAATGTAGTTTCAACGTCCGGCTGATCTTCCAGCAGTTGAAGCTCTGCATGCAGCGCCTGCACAAGTTCGTCTTCGGTCTTGGCTTCCGTCACCACAAACCGAACCCGGTCTTTCACCAACTCACGTTTTGCAAACGGGCAAAGGTTGTAACCAACCACAACGTCTTCAACCCATTTACGGGTGGCACCAATAATTTCAGTCTCGCTCATACGTTTTCCAATAGCATTCGAGAAAACATCAAGGCCACTCAACAGTATGAGCGGGTGTGTGGGGTGAGCCTGCCAAAAATGTGCGTAGCCATGGATGGCGAAGCAGAAGCGTCACATGGACGTGCCGAAGGAGCGGTTTTTGGCAGGCTCACCCCACATGCCCGCCAACACCATAGTCTGGCATCGGAGAATAACTGGCTCCCAAGCTAAACCTCAGAGATACCCCTGACTCCGCAAGTAATCATCGTAACTACCACTGAAGTCCGTAATCCCATCCGGCTTCAACTCGATAATGCGAGTCGCCAAGGAAGAAACAAACTCCCGGTCGTGGCTCACGAAAATCAGCGTGCCCGGATAGTTCTCCAGCGCCAGGTTCAACGCCTCGATCGACTCCATATCCAAGTGGTTGGTGGGCTCATCCAACAGCATCACATTCGGCTTCTGCAGAATCAGCTTACCGAACAGCATCCGCCCCTGCTCACCACCGGACAACACCTTCACCGATTTACCAATGTCATCACCCGAGAACAACATCCGACCCAACGTGCCGCGAACCAACTGCTCGCCGCCGGTGGTCCATTGCGCCATCCAGTCGGTCAGCGTGTCATCGCGGGCAAAGTCTGCGGTGTGGTCCTGCGCGAAGTAACTCACTTTCGCACTGTCGGTCCACTTCACTTCACCGGCATCCGGCTCGTAAGCTCCCGCCAAACACTGCAACAACGTGGTTTTACCAATACCGTTCGGGCCGATGATGGCCACACGCTCGCCGGCTTCAATCTGCAAATCCAGATTTTCAAACAGTGGGCCTTCGTCAAAGCCTTTGGTCAGGCCTAGCAGCGTAACCGCCTGACGATGCAGTTTCTTTTCCTGCTCGAAGCGGATAAACGGACTGACTCGGCTGGAAGGCTTCACTTCTTCTAACTGAATCTTATCGATCTGCCTTGCCCGGGAAGTGGCCTGCTTGGCTTTCGATGCGTTGGCCGAGAAGCGGCTTACGAACTGCTGCAATTCTGCGATCTGAGCCTTCTTCTTGGCGTTGTCTGCCATCATGCGCTCGCGAGCCTGTGTGGCGGCGGTCATGTATTCGTCGTAGTTGCCCGGGAACAAACGCAGCTCACCGTAATCCAGATCGGCCATGTGCGTGCACACGCTGTTCAGGAAGTGACGGTCGTGGGAAATGATGATCATGGTGCTGCTACGCGCCACCAGAATGCTTTCCAACCAGCGGATGGTGTTGATGTCCAGGTGGTTAGTGGGCTCGTCCAGCAGCAGAACGTCTGGATCAGAGAACAGGGCTTGGGCCAATAGAACCCGCAGTTTCCAACCCGGTGCCAGGGCGCTCATGGGGCCGAAATGCTGATCCAGAGGAATGTCGAGGCCCAACAGAAGCTCACCAGCGCGGGATTCCGCGGTGTAACCGTCCATTTCGGCGAATTCTACTTCCAGATCCGCCACGGCCATGCCGTCTTCTTCGCTCATTTCCGCTAAAGAATAAATGCGGTCACGTTCCTGCTTAACGCGCCAAAGCTCTTCATGGCCCATGATCACGGTGTCGATTACCGTGCAGTCTTCGTAAGCGAACTGATCCTGGCGCAGTTTACCCAGGCGTACATTCGGCTCCAGCATCACCTGGCCGGCAGACGGCTCGAGGTCGCCGCCCAGAATTTTCATCAGGGTGGATTTACCGCAGCCGTTGGCGCCGATCAGGCCGTAACGGTTACCACTGCCGAATTTGGCAGATACGTTTTCAAACAGGGGCTTAGCCCCGAATTGCATGGTGATATTGGCAGTGGAAATCAAGAAAAGAACCTATACACGTGAGGGCCAGCGCTGTGGCGGCAAAAGAAACGGCGCATTGTACAGGTTTGCAGCCAGGACTGTGAGGCCGAAGAAACACGCATAAAAAGCACTTGCCTCGGGCGGGCGGTACGGGCAGCATTCACCTTCTGGACATTCCACCCATCCGACAACAGGATATTGATCATGGCACAAGCAACTGCACGCCACATTCTGGTAGACAGCGAAGCAAAATGTGAAGAACTGAAAAAAGCCATCGAAGGCGGTCAGGATTTCGCAGAAGTCGCCAAGCAGCACTCCTCTTGCCCATCAGGCCGCAACGGCGGCGACCTGGGTTCGTTCGGCCCGGGCCAGATGGTTCCCGAGTTTGACAAGGCTGTATTCACCGGCGAAGTGAACACCGTTCTTGGTCCTATCCAGACCCAGTTCGGCTATCACCTGCTGGAAGTGACTTCCCGCAGCTAATGGCTGTTGGTCTGCCTGTGCGATCACGTCACAGGCAGACTCCCCTCACTGAGCGTTTTCTTTCCCGAGGTTCCTGAATCGTGCCAGCTGGTTGCCAATGTTTTCAATCGGCTCCGTCACCGCCTGCTGAACACTCTCTGCAACCACCTTGGTGAACTGCTGACCGGCATCACTTTCCAGAAACTCCAGATACATCTCCATCTCGTTCGGAGTGATCTTCTCGTAGGTATACAAATAGCTGTCGTAAACTTGCTGCCCCACCACACCCTTCAAGGCCGGGCGCTGCGCCTCGAGTTGCTTGCGCATATCGTCCGGGTTCGCGGGTTCACCACTTAAAGCCGCCATCGCCGAAGACAATCCCAGCTGAAGCGCAATCGCGGTATCAACTGCACTTTCGGTGGCACGGGAAGCGCGATCAAAACGGGCGAACCGTTTTTCCCGATCAGTGCCCTTACTGGCTTTATTCAACTCCGGGGCTTTCTTACGTATTTGCGGCCAGATGGCAGGCGCCGAGGCTGCCACTTCGGCACGTGCGATTTTTTTCGCAACCGGTTTTTGATACCAATCGTGCACCTGTTGCAGCTGCTCATCGGTTAACGAAGCTTCAAGGTTCGAGGCTACTTTTCGCTTGATCTCTTCCGGGCGAAAACTGTTCTGCACCACATACGCGATGGTGTCGGCCACCATCGGTGGAACCTGCGCTCGTTGCTTGAGGCCATCCCGAATTCCCTGCCCCATCATCGCCGGGTACTGCACTAAAATGTCATCCACGGGCGAAGCTTCCAATACCTGTTGGGCACTCGGTGCTGCCTGCGCCAAGCTGCTTACAAGCAGTCCGGCGATCAAAAGAGGTTTCATTAGGGCGTTCAAGGTCATGTCACTCTTATCCTGTTACGGGAACAGCGCTGTTTATGACACGCAGGCCGCCTCTTCAGCAAGCATACAACGCTGCTGAAGATGACGATTTGGTAGGAATGCTTCCGTGCAAGTGCGAAAATCGTTGAGATATCCGGCACAAGCACGTTAATACAAACGTATTCAGAGAGTGTTGCTGAATTCGATGGCTGGACCTAAAGCCTTAAGCCGCTCCACCAGAAACTCCATCGCGATCCTAACCCGGGCCATTTGCTGGGTATCCTGGTTAACGTGCAGCCAAAGATCGACACTTTCCCCTTCCAAAGGATCAGAAAGTCTCCGTAACTCCTTCGCGGCCTCTCCCAGGTAACAGGGCAAAACCGCCAGCCCGGCCCCTGCCCGCGCCAACGCATGCATCGATTGCAGGCTATTGCAGCGAATAACGGAGTTTACGTTCTTGAGATGCTTCCGGTACCACTTTCCTGTTGCCAGATGGCTAAAGGACTCGTCCGGGATCAGCCAGGTACAGGCCTCCGGATGATTCTCTATATCCATTTTGCGATTTCGTCGGCAGTAGTTGGTCGATCCGTATACCGCGGAATCAATCGCCGCGATACGTTCACCTTCCAGCGTGGCCTGTGGCTTGTTCTCCGGGCGCAGGGTCAGATCTGCTTCGCGGTGGCTCAGGTTTGACACGTCATTATCGGTCAGTACTTCCAGCTCAATCTCCGGGTACTCCCGCACCAGCGCGGCCAAAACCGGGCTTAGCAATTCATACATCACCGCATCCTCTGCGGCGATTCGAACTTTACCGACCGGAGCACCGTCCTGCCCAACCAGCTTGCGCTCCAGGTTTTCCATGTCTACCGCCAGCCTTTCAGCCTCTCGATAGGCCATTTCACCGGTGGCGGTAAGCTGTAATCCATCGCGGTTGCGATCAAAAAACTGCACACCCAACGACTCTTCCATCTGATCAAGTCGTCTTAAAACAGTGGTTTGGTGTACACCCAGTATTTCACCGGCTTTTGCGAAGGTTCCAGCTATTGCCAGAGCCCGTATATATCGAAGATAATCCCAGTCCATAGTCACTGCACATTTGCAACATGAGTACGAAGTTTAACGTATTCAAACTGCAAATAAGAACCTCTAGAATGATTTATAACCTAACAAACCCAGCCACCCTAACAAGGAGGAAGGCATCATGATTCATCAGCGTAACGTGAGCGTTCGCCCACAGCCATCCGGCATCCTCCACAATGGAGTGGAGATGCGCCGGGAGTATACCCGCGCTGCCGTTAAACAGGGGCTACAATTTTTAAGCCGCAAGCTGCGCAAAGCGAATCGCCAAGCCGTAGCTGCTGTACAAGATCTGCCTCAGGCTCAAGGCGGCGTATAAACACCCGTTTTGATTCCAAAAAAAAACCGGCATGACAACATGCCGGTTTTTTTGTGCCGTTCAATTAGCTCAGAACTCCCAAACCACCCTTCTGTTTTCGGCAAACCAAGCGTCCATCTTCTGGTGGTAAAACTCTTCGATCACATTGCGCTTGATCTTCATGGTGGGCGTTAGCATACCGTTTTCCATGCTCCACGGGTCTTTGACCACCACCAGGAATGCCACCTTCTCATGAGGCTCACAGGCAGCGTTTACGTCCTCCAGTTCTTGCGCCAACTCTTGCTCTAAAGCATTTCGGTCCATACCTGAATCCAACGCGGCACGAGCCTCCTCCGACAACAGCAGCATCAAGCAAGGCTGAGGCTGATTAGCTCCTGCCACACATACAACTTCGGCCATCGGGTGATTAAAACGATTTTCGATTGGTACGGGCACCACGTACTTTCCTTTGGAGGTCTTGAACAGATCCTTCACCCGCCCGGTAATCCGCAGGTAGCCCTGTGCGTCGATCTCACCCATATCGCCAGTTCTCAGGAAGCCATCACTGGTCACATCCTCTTTGGTCTTCTCCTCGTTCTTGTAGTAGCCGAGCATTTGCCCCGGACTTCTGACTTCAATCTCGCCGCCCTCGCCAATCCGGTGTTCGACACCGGGGTTGGGGACCCCCACACAGCCAACTTTAGCCTGCCCCGGTCGATTGGCATGGGAATAACCGAAATTCTCGGACATGCCATACAGTTCGAGTAACTCAAGCCCGAGATTTCGATACCAGTTGATGATTTCGGCGGACAAAGGCGCAGCGCCGGTGAGAGCGACCCGACAATGATCTAGCCCCAATTGCTTCAACACCTTCTTTTTAACCAGTCCACCCAGAACGGGAATGTTAAACAGCACTTTCTGTTTTTTGAGCGGAAGCTTGGCCGTTACGCCAAGGTAAAACTTCATCCACAGACGAGGCACCGAGAAAAACATGGTTGGCCTCGCCCGCTGCAAATCTTCCTGAAAGGTATCCAGCGAGTTGGCAAAGTAAACATGGAAACCGTAATACAACGATTGCGTTTCTACGGCTGCTCGTTCAGCCACATGCGCCAGCGGCAGATATGACAACATCCGGTCGGCTGGTGTCACCTGAAACAGCTGCTGAAGACCGTCTGCAACAGAAATCATGGTTCGGAAGCTGTGCATCACTCCTTTAGGGCGACCTGTACTTCCGGATGTATATACGATCGTTGCCAGATCATCCGGGGCTGGCAATCGTGGTTTGGCTGGCGCGTGTTGTGCCACCAGATCAATCCACTTCGGGGTGTCGTCACGGGGGGAAAGCGGTAACGAAATAATGGGCAAATCCTGCGGAATATGATGCTTGATATCGTTCCAACCATCAGCTTTGCCATCCAGTTTGCCCAGGAACAACAATTTTGCGTCGCTGTGGTCCAATACGTAGGCGGCGGTATCACCGTTAAGCGTGGGGTACAAAGGCACACTCACGTGGCCTGCTGACCAGATCGCAAGGTCAGCCAAAATCCAATGGGCACTGTTTTTACCCAAAATTACGATCTTGCTTCGCTCGGGAAGGTCCAGGCTGTTCAGGTACGCCACAATGCGGCAAACCTGATCCGCAGCCTGAGCCCATGTGATGTCTTCCGTGCGCCCATCCGGGAATGGCTGGGTCAGATAAACGTTATCCGGGGTTTTTTCGGCCCAATAGAATAAACAATGGGCAGATGTCAGCTTCTGAGGATCTATCGTCATATGGAGTCCGTGTTATTTTTTTCATTGTTTGGAAACTACTCCCCTGTAGACAATTCCATACTAGACGAAAATTTGAAAAATGATTCGTGACATTCCTCAAGATTGGTCTAAATTGACAATAACCGCGTAATGATTAGCCATACCGAAGGAGGTTGCGATGATCAGACCGGCACGCTCTTTGATGATTGTTCCCGCTTGGAGCCTGATTCTGCTAGGTTCCTGCGCATTCTTTTACACCGCTTACTCAGGCATGCTTGGCTCCTGAACAGGCCGCTATAGGAACGGCTACATCCAGACTGTAACCAGCCCGATGCTGCTTACGACAAGTAGGACTGTGCCCAGCACCCGGTAAAACAGCGATGTTTCTGCGTGCAGCATCTGATCGTGTATGTACAGGCCAATCACGTGGCCGACAGCCGCGGCAGGCAGTAACCAGATGTGGTGAATCAGTTGTAGATCAACACCAACCCATACAAACGCCCCCAACTTGATCATCACCAGAATAAACCACAAGGCAAACAAGGTATCCCGCAGCTTTTCTTTGGGCAGGTGCTGAGCTGCAACCGCAATAATCAAGGGTGCTCCGATTAATGAGGTGCCACTGATATAGCCGCCTAACATCAAGAACACCGCATCCACTGTTTTGCTGCCGCTACGAAAGGGCTTGTTTACGATGTACGAAACGGAATAGAGACCTACAATAACGAAAATGATTGCGCTCAGTATGTGGCCCGGCAGGGTAATCAAACCGAACACACCAATGAGCTTCGGCACAATCAAGATAGCGAGCAATCGCCCCAGATACTGCCAATCCACCGTGCTGGCTTTTTCAATACCCTGACCATCGCCGTGTTTCCTATTGTTCATCCAGATGGTTAGCGACGAGAACACCAACAGGTGAATCGAAATGATCGGAAGGAACACCAGGGGTTCATCCAGCACCAGGAGCAGAAAAGGCAGCGAAAGAACCGCGCCACCAAACCCCAGCCCGGAACGCACAAAGCCGCTCCACACAAAGATCAGCGCAATCAGGATATACTGAACAACAGACAGATCAGACATAACGAACAATAGACTCCAGCAGGCCTGACGGCTCGGTTTGCAAGGAATTCACGAGGAGGACGATGTGCAGGATGCAACACTCTCAGCAACAAAAAAAAGCTACCTACTGATCATTATGCTACTGGCGTTCATGCAAAATGCCTACAGCGACGATCGAATTATCAGCCGCATCGAAGCCCTGCAATCGGGTTATCCCGTTACCATTGGCGACTCGCCCCTCAATGCCAGGGCCGCACTGGCTCAATTCTATGAAGCCCGAGATTACCAGCCGGCCTGGACCTCACCCGCCGCCCAAAACGAGTTACTGAAAGCTATTAATGAAATTTCAGACGAAGGACTCATCCCGTCCGACTACCATCAAGAAGCTTTGCGCGACATTATCCAGAGATCTCAGGACGACACCACACCGGAACTGCCGGCCGAACTTGACCTGATCTTCTCGGATGCCTTCCTGCTCCTCGGCTCTCACCTGCTGGAAGGTAAAGTGAATCCACAAACCATTGATGCCGAGTGGACAGCCAACCGCAGGCAGCGGCAACTCCACCTCGTGCTGGCGGAGGCATTACAAAGCGGCCAAGTGTACCAAACTCTGCAGTCGCTCAAACCTCCGGCCCCGGCTTACCATCGGCTGGCCAGTTATCGCCGCCAGCTATCGGCCCTTCTGGGGCGACCCTGGCCGCTACACGAAGCGGGGCCAACGATACGCCCTGGTGACAGCGACCCGCGCCTACCCGCCATTCGTCAGCAGTTGATTCTGTTGGGTGACCTGCCCGTTCCCGACAACGACTCCCAGCACGAGCTTGGCAGCAGCCCGGTGGATCAACTGTATACCGGCAATCTGATTCAAGCGATCCCCACCTTCCAGGCTCGTCATGGTCTGGACCCTGACGGCATCATTGGCCGAAAAACCCTGGCCGCTCTTAACATGATGCCCATCGAGCGCATTCGTCAGGTAGACGCCAACCTGGAGCGCTGGCGCTGGCTACCCGACTCTCTGGGCGACACCTATGTGCTGGTAAACATCGCCGGGTTCGACATGGTGATGGTGGAAAACGGTGAAGAAGTGCTGCATCAGCGGGTCATAGTCGGAGGGCCGTTCCGGCAAACCCCCGTATTCAGCGACCGCATCCGTTATCTGGTGTTCAACCCAACCTGGACCGTCCCTCGGACTCTGATGATTCAGGACCAGTTGCCAAGGATTAAATCAGACCCAAGTTACCTCAAGCGAATGAATTTCAAAGTGTATAAGGGCTGGGGTGCCAACCAGGTGGAAATAGACCCCGATGAGGTAAACTGGGCGTCACTGTCCGCTGATAACTTCTCCTACCAGCTCGTGCAACAGCCCGGCCCCACGAATTCCCTTGGCCAAGTAAAGTTTATGTTCCCCAACAAACATGCGGTGTATCTGCACGACACGCCCGGGCAATATCATTTTAGCCGGCTTGAGCGCACCATTAGCTCCGGCTGCATCCGCGTAGAGCGGCCTTTCGAGCTTGCTGAGAGATTGCTCATCGGCAACAGCCGTTGGAACCACGACAACATCAGTCAGGCGAGAGAGCTTAAAGAGCCAGTTAACGTTGTTCTGAACAAGCCCGTGCCCGTCCACCTTCAGTATTGGACTACTTGGGTTGATAAATTCGGCAACCTCCAAATTCGGGAAGACGTTTACGGCCGCGACCGCCGCCTTATCGATGCACTGAGGTCCGATGCCCAAGGAAACCTGCAACTTACCCCCAGGAGCAAGCGATGACTCGAACACTCCTTCCCCTGCTCGCAGCCGCCTCGCTGACGGCATGCCAGAACCTGCCCGGAACAGCCCCCGACATTGGCGACAATCTGGTGCTGCTCAGTGCTCAACATTGTCTGCAAGAGGCCGTAGGCGATAACGACCGAGTACATTACGGCCCCTGCCTGAAAATCACCGATGTAAACGGGCGCAAGCCGGCCGTTCGAAGTGATGGTTTTATTACTCTGGCAGTCGGCCAAGCGGCCACCCTGGGCACGGCCTGCGTCTACCGCCTGGCTGATGGACAGCCTATTCCTGCCACTGTGGAAACCGCAATCTTTGAGGTAAAACGCGACACCTTCACCCGTGGCGGCCAACGCTGGTATTTGCACGCGCACAAGAAAGCCCGGGGCGTGATTGGTTGTTCGCCAACACTGGCTCGCTCGGTGTACCCGCTTGAGGAAACAGACTAAAACCTGACCAAACAATGACTATCCCTTAAGGTTCCACACCTTGAATTGCGGGAACGCCAAAGTTGTGCCACGTTTATAGGGCATTGCAAAAAGGAGGATAGTAAATGCTCTACTGGGCTTTAGTGTGTCTCGTTGTAGCAATCATTGCGGGCGTGTTGGGTTTTGGCGGCATTGCCGGAACCGCTGCAGGCTTTGCCAAAATTCTGTTTTTTATCTTTTTAGTACTGCTCGTGGTATCTGTACTGGTGAACGTGCTCAAAGGAAAAGGCCCGAAGGTCTAGAGCCACACCCAGAGCTGTACATGGCCCTGATCAAACAGGGCCATGGTATCGCTTGGCATTCAGTCGCTGGCCAACATGGCCTGCAGCTTCTGAGTCAATTCAACCGCCTCACACCCCATAGGCGTTAAATAACCACCGTCTTCCTGCGAAATCAGCCCCTTCGAGAACAAAGACGCAGCTGCCCGAACGGTTTCCGGAGCCGCCTGACTGGCGTGTACTTTAATGCCCTCTTGAGTTGAGGTAGAAGGAAACTGCAACAACAGATTCAATTCAGCAAGATGAACCGGCGAGAAAGGCATAAAAAACTCCTTGTTAGGTATCTTCTTTGCAGCATAGCGGAAATAATCCCTTCCGAGCGAAATTTCTCACAAACAAACAAAAAGCCTACACTTCACGGTACATGTCCGTTGGCAATAACGGTACATTGAAGCCTCAGATTCAGCATTCCGGTCATGAAATGAAGTCGAGCCTTACCACAAATAAATGTTTCGCTATCGCCCTGATCACCGTTATTTTTGGGGCGGCGAATACTGGCGCGGTCGCCGATACCATCAAACGGGTTGTACACCCCGACGGGCGTGTGGAGTTCACCAACGTCATAAGCAAAAGCCAACCACGGCCATCCACCAAAAGTGAGACCGTGTACCGCTATAAAGATCAGCACGGCGTTGTTGCCTACAGCAGCCAACGACCAACCCACTCAGATTTTGATGTGATCAGCTTCCATTGCTACGCCTGCGACCCCAACTCCACCGTGGACTGGCGTAAAACACCGCTGTTTCTCAGCCCGTTCAAAAACGAGATTAAAACCGCCGCCAAGGAATTCGGCGTAGACCCGGCATTGGTGCGCGCCGTTATTCATGCCGAATCCGCATTTAATCCACAGGCGATCTCCCCCGTGGGTGCTCAAGGTTTGATGCAGCTCATGCCCGGCACGGCAAAAGAACTCGGCGTAAAAAACCCGATGCAAATCTCGGAAAATATTCGGGGCGGCGTAAATTATCTCTCGCAGATGCTAACGCGTTTCAAAGGTGACACGCGCCTCGCCACAGCGGCCTATAACGCTGGCCCCGGCGCGGTAGGCCGCTACAAAGGCATTCCGCCTTACGCTGAAACCAAAGCCTACGTAGAACGCGTAGGCATCCTGCATCAGCGTTACACAGCCCACTAATGAGAAATCCGATTAGCACGATCGCCATTCCCGGCGACATTGTTCATGTGGACCGGGATAAATACGGCAATATTCTGGTGATCGACGACCGCAAACACCGCATTCTCAGTTTCGATTCGGTGTTTGAGCAAAGCAAGATCGTGCGCGCCACCCCCAATCTGCCTGTGCATGAATACAACCGCGCCATGCTGCTCCCCATCGCCTTTCACGAACCTCAGCATGTCACTGTGCTGGGACTGGGCGGTGGTGTGCTCGCCCACGGTTTACATAAGCTCCTGCCCCGTAGCGATATCCAGGTATTCGAGTTGCGTGAGAAAGTGGCGGAGATTGCCCGCAAGTGGTTTGCCTTACCCAGCAGCGATCGGCTGCATATAACCATTCAAGATGCCCGCCTGGCTGTGGACAACCTGCCAGAAGCCAGCACCGACATGATCCTCACAGATCTCTACAGTGCGGATAGGATGAGCCCTGCCCAAGCTCAAAGGCAGTTCATAAAAGCCTGCAGCCGCGCCCTCACAAGCAAAGGCTGGCTCGCGCTGAACTACCACAAGATGCCAGAGGCCAACGGTAATTTGGTTCGGGAACTGCGGCGCCAGTTTCCGCTGCTCTTGGTGTTCAGAAGCAAAACCAACAACTGGGTGATTTACGGCAGCAAGCAAGGGTTCAGCAACGTTACAATAGAATCGTCGCGATGCGCAGAGTTGGAAAAGCGATTACCCATCGGTTGGGCAAAACTGAGGAAAAAACTGGAAGTGTTGGAGCTGTAGAGAGAGGCTCAGAGCCCCTCTCTACCGTGTTCATAAACCAGAATCAGGCCCGGCTCAGGAACTTACGCTCTTCCACGTTGACCTTGATACGGTCGCCTGTGGAAATGTGCTCAGGCACTTGCACAACCAGACCCGTGGTCAGGTGCGCAGGTTTGGTACGAGCCGTTGCGGAACCGCCCTTCACAGAGGGATCGGTTTCCTCAATGGTTAGCTCAACCGTTGGCGGCAAATCCAAAGCCACCGGGGTATCGCTAACCAGAATGGCCATCACACCCTGGGTTTCCTCTGTGATGAACAGAAGCTCTTCTTCAATAGCACTCTTATTCAACATGTACTGAGTGAAGTCTTCGTTGTCCATGAAGACGTACTCGTCACCGTCGGCATAGGAAAACATAACCGGACGGCGAACCAAATCGGCCAGATTCAACATGTCTGAATCTTTGAAGGTTTCATCGACCTTTTGGCCAGTTACCACATCATAAAGACGCATGCGATAAAGGCTGCCACCGGCACGGCCCTGTGGCACCGAACGCTCGATGTCTTTTACGAAAAACGCACGTCCATCAAACTCAACCGCTTGGTTCTTTTTAATCTCACTCGCTTTTGGCATGTCACCTATTCCAATATAAGTTGATCACCGTGGGCGTGATATACCACGACTGCGCTAAATATGCGACTTTACTCAGCTATTCGCCTTGGTAAGCTGCTCGCGTGTTTGCAGGCGACCCGCCCTTCGGATTTCAGCGTTGGCGTACCGCCGGCGCTGCTCACTCGTTTCCGGAATCACCTCCGGAACATCCACCGGCTTACCCTCTTCATCTACGGCCACAAAGGTGAAAAACGCAGACAGGATGTGCCGAACATCACCGGTGTAGCTGTTCTCTGCTTCCACCCGCGCACCGATCTCCATAGAAGAGCCCCAGCTGCGGTTCAGGGTCAAACTGAACAACAGGGTATCCTTACCTCTTGCGGGTGCACGAAAGTGGATGGAATCGACCGCAGCCGTCACACACACATGCGCTGAGTGCCGCTCGGCCACAACCAACGCCAAACGGTCGCACTTTGCCATGATCATGCCGCCGAACACCGTATCGTGTGAGTTCATATCGTTGGGAAACACTTTATACACATGCTTCTCAATGGCGGAAGCCGAAACGGGCTTGGCCGGTTTTTCAGACATCGAAAGGTTTTCCTTCTGTTAATTACTCACAAATACTGTGGACAACTGTGTTAGCAAGGTAAGGACATATAGGCTACAACCGCTCCAAGAGCGGGCTATAGCGATTTGTCGGTAATTTAACCAAGGTAGAGATTAACACATAAAAACGCGCAAAAAAGGGCGCTCGTTGAAGTAATACACAGCTGCAGGCTTTATCCCGAGCGTCATGGGGATAACCCCCACCACTTACGCACAAATTCTGTGGACAACTGTGTTAGCAAGGTAAGGACATATAGGCTAAAACCGCTCTACGAGCGGGCTTACGGGATTTGTAGGTAATTTAACCAAGCCGGATACCGGATCATAAAAATACAGAATCACCCGTTTTTCACGGTTAAAAGCAAGCTAAATCGGGCATTTTTTCAGGATCGCTGGGGATAACGAGAGGCAGTTACCCACAAACTCTGTGGAAAACTGTGTTAGCAAGGTCAGGACACACGGCTGGAAGGCTTGGTATAACTGGGTTTGCGGAATATGACGGTAATTTGAGCAAGGATAAGTTGAGCGGCCGTATTCTCTACGACCGCCGAAACCCATCACCCCATCAAATCAGACTTATCTGTGTCTTGTTCAATGGCGCGATCCAGTGTGGCCAGATATTCGGCCTTCACCTTTAGCTTGGTTTGCTTGTGCGCGCGCATGTTCAGCTGCTTGTATTGGGAGGCAACGGCTTTTGCACGCTCCATCAGCTGCTCTGGTGCAACCACTTCATCCAGAATACCGGCGGCGGTCGCACTTTCCGGGTTGAAGATTTCTGCATTCACCACGGAGCGGTAGAAATAAGGCGCAGGCATACGGTGGCGAGCGATCTCAATACCCGCGTGGTGCATGGTCATCCCGATCGCCACTTCGTTCAGGCC
The DNA here is from genome assembly GCF_003336705.1 of Marinobacter litoralis. Taxonomy (GTDB): domain Bacteria; phylum Pseudomonadota; class Gammaproteobacteria; order Pseudomonadales; family Oleiphilaceae; genus Marinobacter; species Marinobacter litoralis. The sequence continues at coordinate 428,977 of NZ_QMDL01000002.1, forward strand.
CAGTTTAAAGTTGCCTTCTACACCAATGCGGTAATCCACAGACAACAGCACAAAGACGCCTTTGGCAATTGCATGACCATTACACGCAGCAATCACCGGTGTCGGGAATGCCGCCAGGCGACGAGTCAGCGTGGACCCCACTTTCACCAGAGCCATGGCCGCATCTATGCCTTTCTGCATTTCTTTCAGGTCGTACCCGCCGGAGAACATGCCGGGCTGCCCTGTCAGGATAACAATTGCCTTGTCTTCTTCGGCACGGTCGAGTGCGGCGTTCAGCGCTTCAAACACATCGTGGCTCAGGGCGTTAGCCTTGCCATTGTTCAGAGTAATCGTGGCAATGCCATCGTTCAGTTCGTAAGTTACGAGTTCAGTCACCGTGGTGTCCTCATCAATTTCATCAAATAAAGTGAGCGTTTGTTAACTCTATACGTTAGGCCGAGCTTCGGCAACGCAATCAATCGCACTGTAAAGCCGTCTAGGGCTGAACAACCCCGGATTGTCGAACTAGGCAGTTCATTGTGGTAATCGAGACGTCTCTGAAAACCGCATCAGACCGCACCTTTTCCGGAAAGCGATCATACACCGCCCGGCGACAGGACGAGGTGCGGGATTCTGCAAGCGCAACACACTCTTCTTCTGCCTCAGAGCTGTCTGCGTTTGCCGTAGCTTCTTCACACAAATCCTGTATCCGGGAAATGGCCAGATCCACCACCGCACTGCGGTCTACCGGTTTGGCCTCGAGATTGGCGAAATCGGCCGCACCAACCTGAGCCGGGTCAGGCTGGGTCTGGTTCCAAAACACATACCCCAGTGCCGCAACGACCAAGGTCACGGTAACGATGGGAAATTTCATCAGTAAAGCTCGCTTTTCATGAGTGTTTGCCCCGGCGTGTCAGGCGGAAAATCAACTCCGGTGAAAGTCGCTTCACCCAAAGTGCCGCCATTTCTTTGCCCTTACCCACAGGAATTTCACGCTTGCGGGCTTTCAGACCTTTAAAAATCACGGCCGCGCATTCATCCACATCCATGCCACTGGCAACGTCGCTGTCCGTTTCACCATGAGGGGTGCCATCGGCAGACAAAGAGTTTTTGGCAATGTTGGTACGGATAAAGCCCGGGAGGATGGTAGACACGTGCAAGCCGCTGCTTTCCACTTCTGCGCGCAAAGCATCAAAAAAGCCGACCATCGCGTGTTTGGCTGCGCAATAGCCCGTCATTTTGGGCACGCCTACTTTGCCGGCAACACTAGCCGTTACAGCCAGGTGACCTTTGCCGCGCTTTAGCATGTGTGGCAGTACCGCCTTGGTCAGGGCAATCTGGCCCATTACGTCCACATCCATCAGCTTTTGGTAGACCGACATATCGGTCTCTGCGCACAACGAACCCTGCGACAGGCCCGCGTTATTGACCAGCAGATCAATCGCTCCGAAGCGATCCACCACCGTTTGCGCGGACGCTTCGTGAGAAGCCCAATCCGTGACATCCAACGGAAGCACCAGAATATTATCTTCCGGCAAACCGGCGTCAACACAACGATCGGCCACACGCTGCAACTCATCTTTGCGACGGGCCGATAACACCAACCCTGCGCCATCTTTCGCGTACTGAAGCGCCAGCGCTTCACCAATACCCGACGAAGCGCCGGTAATCCAAACGGTTTGAGCCGTCATAAACAAGCCTCCAACAGGCAACACATAGTTATTATTGATGCGCACGGATACTAGCAGAAAAGCGCTCCGCCTCCTCAAACGTCCGGTGGCAAAACCCCACATTGACCTCAACGGCTAAACGGTGGGTACTCCTTCAACGCCTCCGGCCGCCGGAAACTGTCAAAGGCCTCGATCTCCCATGGACGCATGGCCATCAACAGGCTCACGCCAAAACGGTGCTCCAAAGGCAACGCGAGATCTTCTTCATGGCAGTGCCGGAACTCCAGAGCCAACCGCTTGAGCTTCTGCTGAACCACCTCGTTGGACTGGGTGGACAGCATGCCACTCACGAACAACCTCAGTTCACCCGGGTGATTAAACCGGCATTTCAGAAAATCCTGCTGCACTTCGGCTTCGAAAAATTTCTGTATGGGCCCGCCCGGCTGCCAGGCGAAATCGTGGCTCACCAACAGCTTGAACCGGTTCCCGGGTAGCAGTTCCAGCACCCCCATGCGATCCAGCTTGGCGAGGTAGCCAATCAAATCCGTTTCCGACACATCGTAAACCTGATGAATCTCCTGGAACTGCCAACGGTTCATGGCGCAGACGGCCACCAGTAACAGCCGCACATCCGACACCAATTCCTGCTCCTGCTCCAGGCTCAACTGCTCGACCTTGGGGTCTGGCGCAAGCTTGCGCACGAGATCACTGATCTCCATACCCATCAGTGTGCAAATCTGGTCAAGACGCTTAAGCGAGAACTGTTTATCGGAAAACAGGCGTTTAACGCTCGCCTCTGACAGGTCCAAGGCTTCAGCCACGTCTTGGTAAGTCAGGCCATGAGACCGTAGTTGTCGTTTAAGCTCACCGACAATGGCACTGGTTTGCGCCATGGATTCTCCTCCCATCGAGTTCCAACCCCAGAAAGTATCACTATTCGATACTCCATAGATACGCCACCAATACCTTTGGGGAATCGCTCGCGGCGCATTCAGCGATAGCGCACAGTTCAGGTGTCCCAACAACAACGCCAATGAGGAAAACATCATGGATAGCGAACTGAAGAGCAACTCCAACTCCTGGGTATTTTTTGTGAAGGTTTCATTCGCAATTGCACTATTTGCCGCCGCCGCAGGTGTGGTGCTTGCGCCCGTTGATATCGTGATAAAAGGCTACATGGCGATCAGCGCTCTGTTTCTTGTCAGCACCACCATCACACTGTCGAAAACACTGCGCGATGAACACGAGCAGAGCCGAATTGCGAACCGCATTTCCGAAGCTCGCACCCATCAGCTGCTGAAAGAATACGGGGAGTAACACCATGAGCATTTGGCGCAAACTGAACACGCTCTTTCGGGCATCAGCCCACGAACCGGTGGCAAAGCTGGTAGAGGCTAACGACATTCGTATCTTTGAGCAGGAACTGCGAGACGCCGAGCAAGCCATTGCGCGATCAAAAAGAGAGCTGGCGCACCTAATGGCCGAGAAAACCCGCCTAGAACGCGACAATACCGGCCTGCAAGCTGCCATTAGCAAACGGGAGCAGCAAGCCAGCCAGGCATTGGAACAAAACGAAGAGGCTCTGGCGCTGGAACTGGCCAACCTGATTGCAGAGGATGAAACCGTGCTGCAACGCCAGCAACAACAGCACGCCAAGCTTCAGCAACAAGAAACCCAGCTGCGCCGCCAGCTGAGGGATTCCGGCCGAGCGCTGAAACATTTTCACAGTGAAATGCGACTGGCAAAAACCAATCGACATGCTGAACAAGTCACTCGCCAGCTTCGGGGCCACGCAACAGGGCTGCACAGTCACATGGAAGACTTGAACGTATCTGCTGATCGCATTCGCGCTCGTCAAACGGAAGCAGAAGACGTAGAAGCCGCCTTGACCGAGCTGGATAACGAACAAAACAACGGGAATCTGAATGCCCGCCTGAAAGCTGCGGGCATCGACAACGGAGCAAGTAGCGGAGAAAAAGTGTTGGCCCGCTTAAAAGCCCGCTAATGCCACAATGTCTGAATACTGTCGCACAAACACGTTCACACCAGCGCAGCGGCCAGCATCGATACGAGAAACCTCGTTCGTCATGGCCGCTGCAATCGTCTCTGCCTCAATCGCACGGTACTTGCGAAGCGACCCGACCAAGGCGAGATTGGCTGCCGGCATTACCGCCATACCCAATGCCTCGGCCGTGCGATGCTCCTCCCGCTGGCCCAGAAGCAAGCTGGGCTGATAGATGGAAAAGTAAGAAAACTCCAGCGTCCGAATGGCGTCTTCCAGTTCGCCTTTCACCCGGTTATAAAACACGGAGGAGCGCGAAGACGCCCCGATGGCCGACATCAAAATACAGGCTTTCGCGCCCGCTTCTTTCGCCAAACTGGCGGCATTCAGGGCGTAGCTGTAATCCACCTTTCGGAACGCTTCTTGAGAACCGGCTTTTTTGATGGTGGTGCCCAAGCAACACACGAGCACATCAACGTTGAACACCCCGGCATGGGCTTCCATGTCATCAAAATCGATAACAGGCGATTCCAGGTTCGGATGACTCCATTCCAAAGGCCGGCGCACCGGCGCCACTACGGTCGTAATAGCGGGATTACCCAGCAGCTTCTTCACTAACAAACCACCCGTTAACCCGGTCGAACCCAGAACCATAACCTTCATAAAGCGCTCCGTTGCTGTTTCGCCACTTCTGATCGCGGCGCTGATTGCGTAGGATGATACTAACAGGAAGCGCAAGCTGATCATCACACCAACTACGTACGCCCTATGCTGAAAATCTCCAACGCCGTAGAAATTGCCGACTGGGAAATCGAAATCACGCAAATTCGAGCCCAAGGCCCCGGCGGCCAAAACGTCAACAAGGTGGCCTCGGCGGTGCACCTTCGCTTCGACATTCAGCGCTCTTCCTTGCCGCCTTTCTATAAAGAACGACTGATGGCGTTTTCCGACCAACGCATCAGCAAAGAAGGCATTGTGATCATCAAGGCACAGTCCTCCCGCACCCTGGAACTCAACAAAGAAGACGCTCTGGAACGCCTGAAAGAACTGATTTTGGAAGCGGTGAAAATCCAAAAAGCACGGCGCCCGACGCGCCCCACCAAAGGTTCCCAGCGGCGGCGCGTGGACAAGAAAACCCAGAAAGGTAAAACCAAGGCGCTTAGAGGTAAGGTCAAGATCTAAATGCCTCTGCCCTACTACCTCGGCTGCCCGCAGTGGCAAGGCCCCAGCTTGGGCTGCTCTAAAATGGAAAAGGCCTGAAAACGCGTTGTTTTTTGACTATACCTTCTGGTACTCATTGAGTAACAGCAGTTCAAAATCAAACACTAACACTACAAGGAATCTGCCATGGGAAGCTCAAAGCTGATTGGAATTGTGATGCTGGTTGTCGGCGTCATCTTGCTGTATTTCGGCTACCAGTCCACCCAATCCGTTGGAAACCAGCTCACCGAAGCGGTTAGCGGACGCTTCACTGACGAGACCATGTGGTATCTGATTGGCGGCGCGGCGATCACCGTTGCAGGTGCATTTCTTACGTTTCTGAAGAAATAACTCACCCCAATCACGTTTGCCGGGAGCTGTGGCTCCCGGCGGGCTTTAAAACAGCAGGGTTAACCCTCCCGTCACCAAGGCGAACAGCACAGACAGCCAAATCAGCGTTTTCCAGGGGAATGGCGGCGCAGGCGGCTCTATCTCAAGCTGCTTCTCCAGATAGTTTCTCAGCAACCGCGTATTGCGAGTATTCGCTTTAAAAATCGCATCAAAGGCATCGCCGAAGACCGGCAACAAGCCACCCACAAAGTCGATCCCCATATTCCGGAGCATGCGCAACTTAACCCCTTTGCTTGCCCCTGCTCGCTGGGCTTCCACCAACACATAACTCGCCAGCACCAAGCCGGCCACGTCGCCCACCACCGGCACCACACCAATAATGGCCTCCGCACCAATTTTGAACTTGGTGAAGGGTATGCCAATGCTGCTGTCGGTAAAGCGGCTGAACTTATCCAGCCGCTTAAGCGTTGCTCGCTGCCTTGCTTCAATGGGGGCTTTTGCCACGTGCGCTCCGTACTTGAGGGGGAATCACCCGATTACTTCGTCATCTGCCCAACGTAGGCCGCGGTGAACGCCGTTTCCTGAAACACCTTCAGCCCGGTCTCGGAGAAGGGAATCGGCAGCGGTTTGGAAGCCAGCGTGGATTTGATCAGTGCGGGCGTCAGCAATCGAACGTCTAACTCCACATCGGCAATCAACTGAATAGCTGCCTCCAGCTTGAAGCTGATCGCGCCGCCGGCAAACTTACCTTTCGGCATCCGCTCTTTGATCGCGACACTGGTTACTCCGTGTTCCGTCATCAACTCGGAAAATGCTTTCTGGAATTGCTTCAGGTCTTCCCGGGTGTGATTTTTGGGCAGCGACAGCTTGCGCACTTTGCACTCCGGCAAACTGAACTGGCCACGATCTAAACTCAACAAACACACCACGGCATCGCTGCCGCTCAGTTCAACACCACAAATCGTCATAGATACCGTCCCAATCTTAATCCTGCTTTAACCGCAGCACTTCTTGAACTTCAGCCCGCTACCACAGCTGCACGGATCATTGCGCGAAGGCGTCTTGGCTACCGTAACCGTCTCGCCCTTGTTCAAAATCGCGGTTAATTCACCCATCGATTCCACGGCACCTTCACGGGTATCAACGGTAATGTTGGCGTAGAGGTTGGCTTCAGCCACCTGGGCTTCTACCTCTTTTTTACGAGCCTCACTGGTCACCACCAAGGATAACGGGAACTTCTCGCTGCCACTCTTTTGGCTGGCGTTGGTTTTAAAGCCGCCGTAGGTCGTGTGATGCTGACGCGCGTCTTGCCGGCCTTTGTAGAAAAATTTGTCTGACATGCTGAAACCCTGATAAATGAAAATGCGCCCTGACTCGCCGATTACGATCCCCTAGCTGGGCGACGACGTTTTAACACGCTTAAGGAATGGGAGATATAGGCAACTGCGGAAATCTTTAGGGCATCAGCTATCGTTCGCCGCTCCCGGGGGCTCGCTTTCAGCACCGCTCTCTCCCTGTTGCCTTTCGGCTTCTTTGGCCAGCGCCATGCCACCCTGTATCAGCAGAGACTTCATTCGCGGATCCCCCTGCTCAACAACACCCAAGGCAAAGGCCGCCATCGCCGCTTCCAACGGATTTTTCTGAATGAGCCGCTTAACGGCTTCAATCGGAGTACTACTCGACGGGTCAGCCGAGCCCTCTGACGATTTTGAAGGCAATGGCCGAGTCATGCGATAGAAAAAAAGGAACAATAACAACAGGCAGGACAAGCCCGTCACTGCCAGAGCACCAGCCCCGCCCAAATAAGGAGTCAGCGCTATGGTGGCGGCATTGACGAGCAAGTAAAAGCCGGTGAGCAACAAGGCAACCAACAACACAAAGCCCAACATAAAGCCTAAAAACGCAGCAACGGCTTTGCGCAGGGCGCCTTGTAACTTATCCGAATCGGGCATGATCAGCGGTCCAGAAACCGACCAACCAACACACCGGCAAGGAACATAAGCACAATACTGAGGAAGGGCCGCTCCTCAATCTTATGTTCCACACTCTCGACCGCTTTGCCGCTGGCATCCCGGACCCGGGTGAGCGCTTCGTCTCCGCGCTGCTTTACCTGATCAAACGCGGCAAGGCTTTCCCGTCGAATTTCATCCCGCAGATGACTGATGTTGCCCTTCTGGCCATCAGCCACACTTTTGGCGAGCGTGGAAAGATCTTCCTGAAGTTTCTTCAGATCCTCGCGAACCTGATCGTACTCGGTCTTATCCGATTTCGCTTCCATTTCGTGCCTCCTTATCAGTATCGATTACTGCTATTTCGGCTTCGCCACCCGCGAGTGAATATGGATGGCTAACCTCAATCTAGCACAAGGATCGAACGCTGAAATGAGGACTTGTTAATCTCCCGTTCAGAACGAACCGGACAACACATCCTGAAGATCGCTCTTCAGTGCTTCGGGCCCGGTAATCCAGAGTTCGCTGTCGGCACCGGGAAACACGCCAACTTCGAGCTTGTCGCGACTTAGGCCGGGCACCCACTTCTTGAAGAAGTCCGGCAGTGACAGTGATTTCGGCGCAAGATCACCGGAACCACTGGCGTAGTCGGCCGCAAAATCCTCACTTGGCCATACCGGGAGATAACCAACGCCGTCTTCCTCTGACACAATCTTCAGAAATTGATTGTCTGAATTGACCAGAATCCAGAGCTCGCGTTCTTCCACGACGGCATCCAGAAAGTAGTCGTATCGTTCCTCGCCATCCATCTCGAGAATCTGGGCTAACGGGTTATCACTCATTACGAATTCCTTGTGGGAATGCGGCCTTTCGGCCTGTATTTATGCCAGAGCAGCGCGAACTTTTTGGCTCAGCTGCCCCATGTCCACCCGTCCGGTAACCTTGGGGCGCAACTCGTTCATGACCTTGCCCATGTCCTGCATGCCCTGAGCGCCGGTTGAACTTACCGCGTCACGGATCAGGCCTTCCAACTCTTCGTCGGTCAAAGCTGCGGGCATGAACTCTTCAATGATCTTCATTTCTGCGCGCTCTTTATCGGCCAACTCGGCACGACCGGCGTCATCATACTGACTGGCCGCATCGCGGCGTTGTTTGAGCATCTTGTCGAGCACTTTCAGAACGTCATCGTCTCCAAGCTCTCGGCGCTCATCAACTTCGATCTGTTTCACCGCCGCCTGAGCCATGCGCAAGGTAACCAAGCGCTCCCGCTCCTTGTTACGCATAGCATTTTTTACCGCAGTGCCAAGCTGTTCCTTGAGTAATGCTTCTGCCATCGTCGGGCTCCTGTTCTATGTATGGGGGTATGCTTTATAGGAAGACCGGCATAATAACCGCACCGGCGGCCTACGTCCTACCCTGATAGCATCATCGACCCAATCAAACCCAACAGGAAACCAGCCACCGCACCCAGAGGTGGGCCCCAGTGTTTCTCCAGCCGCGACTGCGGGGCGATGTCCTGAAAGATAATGTAGAGAATGCCACCCGCCGCAAACAGCATAATCCCAGACACTAACTGATGGGAGTCTGACAACAGGAAATAGCCCGCAGCGCCTGCGGCGGGGCCAAGTACCGCCATCAGGGCAAAAATGCCCACGATCTTAAGCCCACGATAATGGGTTGACTGGGCTAGCTCCCGATACGAGTTGAACCCTTCCGGTAAATTCTGAAGTGCGATAATACCGGCCAGCAACACCCCGCCCTCGCTGGAGACAGAAAACGTCGCCCCAAGCGCCAAGGCCTCCGGCACAAAGTCCGTCAGCATAGCCACCAACTGGCTAGCCGACGAGCCATTGGCCGCCAGCCAGCGATCGATCAACATAAACGTGATCCCGCCCGCGGCGAAACAGGCAACCACCGTTGGTATCGGCAGATTGGCGGTTCCCTCTGGCACCAGTACAAGCGCCACGGCCGCCAAGAGTGCGCCGCCACCAAAAGCAATCACGCTGTGATGCAGCTCGGATTCCAGCCACCCCGGGTGAATTCGCTCCACCGAGGCTAAAGCCGCCCCTACGGGCATGGCCGCCCCGGCCATCAACGTAAGTAATAAAATCTGCAACAAACCGTTAGCCTGAAGGGCCTCAACCATGCTCGATACCATCCTAGTCGCTCATCCTGAGCAACAGCATAAGCGCACTGATTTAAAAACCAAAATCCGGCCCCTCATTACCATTTCGGAATGTTTCGGTTTCCAGCACTGTAAAAAGATTCGCATTGCCCCAATATAAAACGCATTCGCTCGCACACTCAAAATCAGGAAGCCCGCATGAATGCAATTCTCAAGCAATTTCTCTTAGTCTCCAGTATCTACCTGTTAGCCCCCGGCGCCAGCGCCTTTGGCCTGAACGAAGCCCTTTCTACCGGCGCAATGGCTCTTTCTCAGACCACCGAAGTCAATGGTGAAGCCCAACAGCTGGTAGGCCAGCTAACCAACGAACTGGGTGTAACTCAAGCGCAAGCTGTGGGAGGCACCGGTGCCTTGCTGCAGCTGGCTCAGAACCAACTGGGACAAGACACCGTCAGCAACCTGAACAGCGAAGCTTCCGGCCTATCCAGCCTTCTGGGCGGCGGTGGCGGGCTGACTGAAGGCCTGCTTTCGAATATTTCATCAATGGATGGGGTTCAGTCAGCCTTCTCGGCTTTGGGAATGGATGCCGCCATGGTGCAGCAGTTTGTTCCCGTTATTCTCGGCTTCCTGGGCAATCAGGGCATCGGCTCTTCACTGCTGGGGCAACTGCAGGGGCTGTGGGCACCGGCTGAATAATCCGGCACCCGAGTAGCCGTTAGAGTCCCCTTATCCGAACGCTTTACCCAGCGTTCGGATACAGGCGATGGGTTGGTCAATCAGCGGCACGTGCCCACTGTTCTCAAGTGTCACCAGCCTCGCGTTAGGCAACGCAGCGGCCATGCGCGCCTGCCCCTCCCACGGGTACATTTCCGAACGACGTCCCGCGATCACCGTGGTCGGCACATCCAAGGTTGGCAGAAGGTTTCGGAAATCGTATTCACGCTCTGTGTAAGCTCGCATGTGCTGATACAAGGTGTGCCAGTTATCCAACGGCACAAGCTGCCGGGCAACTTGTGGTACACGCATCAGCTGCCCCGCGCTCCATTTCATCCAATCGCGACTCAGCGCCGCGCCCATGAAACCGGCCAAATTCTCATGCAACTGTTTTCGCAGCGATACCGGTAGCGCCTCATAGGGAGTTTGAGGGTCAATCTTCGACACCGTATCCAGTAACGGTTGCCAGCCCCGAATTCGCTCCGGCCCCTGCTCTCCAAAAATCCCCCAAGGCCAATCCGGGGCATGAGATATACGCGGAGCCTGATCAATGTGGACGTAATGCCGAATGGTATCGGTGCCGAACATTTCCATATAGCGAAGGGATGTACTGGCCCCCATAGAGATACCGCCCAAGCCCACCGGCTTGCCGTGACTGTAGGCGCGGATGACGGCATCCAGATCCTTGGCGTGACTGGTCAGGACGCAGGGCTCGCTGCAGTTCAGCCGCGAAGACCCACCAAACCCTCTAAAGTCTGGCAGTACAAACCGGAACTTATGCGCCAACGGCAACACAATCGGCAACCAATGGCGGCTCTCCATGCCAAAGCCATGAAGCAAAATCACCACCGGGCCCCGCCCGATTTCCCGTACTTTCAGCTTGGCGCCGTCGTGCGCGGTTACTCGTGCCATCTTTGCGTTAACTCCATTGCGATCGATGGAGGCCATTGTCTATGGGGTGTTTAGGGCAGCACAATGGGTTTAGAAGGCCAACCGAGCATCCATACTGTTTTGCGCGAGCTGCCGGGCCTGCTGTTCGGTCATCCCCAAACCGTCGCGCAGCGCCAGAAAGTTCTCCAACACGTAGCCACCGAAATAGGATGGGTCATCCGAGTTCACGGTGACCTTCAAGCCGCGCTCCAACAATTCCAGAATGTTGTGTTCGCTCATGTCCGAAAACACTTGTAGCTTGGTGTTCGACAACGGGCACACGGTTAGCGGAATTTGCTCATCCGCCAGCCTGTCGAGCAACCTCGGATCTTCAGCGGCACGCACGCCGTGGTCTATACGGCTCACTTTCAGCAAATCCAGCGCTTGCCAGATGTATTCTGGCGGCCCTTCCTCTCCGGCGTGGGCAACTGCCAGCAACCCCTCGGCCCTCGCCTTGGCAAACACCCGTTCAAACTTGCTGGGAGGGTGGCCCTGTTCAGAGCTGTCCAGCCCCACCGCAAAGAACTGATCACGAAACGGCATCGCCTGCTCAAGCGTGCGGAAAGCATCGTCTTCCGACAAGTGCCTCAGGAAGCTAAGGATCAGCCCGCTGGAAATGCCTAACTGTTCGCGCCCATCACGCAGGGCAGTGCAGATGCCATTGATAGCCACCTCAAAGGGAATGCCGCGCTCAGTATGGGTTTGGGGGTCGTAGAAAGGCTCAACATGCACCACGCCTTGCGCCTGACATTTCTGCAGGTACGCCCAGGTGAGGTCGTAGAAATCCTGCTCCGTGCGCAGCACGTTGGCGCCCTGATAATACAGATCCAGAAACTCTTGCAGGTTATTGAAGGAATAAGCTTGGCGCAGCGCATCAACATCGCTCCACGGCAACTCAATGCCATTACGCCGGGCCAGCGTAAACATCAGTTCGGGCTCAAGGGCACCTTCAAGATGCAGATGCAGCTCCGCTTTCGGTAACGCTTTCAGCCAGTCTTCGTTCATCATCGCCTCTGTGGTTCAGCTTTTCAGTGGATGGTATTCACAGCGACATCTGGATCAGCCAAACCGGCTTTATACCCAGTGCCTGCCGCGCGCTTTCCGCTTCCGGCCAGGTCAGCAACCAGCCAAGCACGGCGAGATTTAGAAGCACCTGTAACCAGAAGGTTGCCTGAAACGAGGTTTTTCGGGTTTTGTGACGAAAAAACTGCTGGCCTACCAAAGCTCCCGGCCAGCCACAGAGAAGCTCAAACAAGTGCAACCGCCCCTCCGGCACCCGCCGATTACCCCGTTCCGCCGCACCTTTATCAACAGCGTACATCAGGAACGTAATCAGGCTCATCACGCCATAAGCCGCGGGTACCAGCAGCGGCACGTAACCCAGCCAACTTAATAACGAAAGTGCACCTAACACCCCTGCGGCAATCAACAACGCCCACCAAACACCCGGCGCGACCGAGGCACCTAAGCGAGCCGCGCCCGCATACTGAAACTGCGATGCCCGAAGCCGCCCCTGCTTGTCTTTGGTGAGTGCGAAATTGACCTGGCGGCCCGAAGAAGGTCGGCCCTGCCCCTGATAAGCACTAATGTGTGCGAAAACGCGATCGCCACCGTTTTCCGGAGTGATAAAACCAAAGCCTTTGGTGTCGTTCCATGACGTGAGTGATCCTTTCTGATTCAATGTATGCTCCTTAAAGATGGCAACGATGTCGTTTTTTCTCATCGGTATCATTGCATTATATACGCGCGCAGCCCCGAGGGATTCGTTTGCACAAGCGCTTCACACCCAATCTGGACACAGAGTTCGGCAACAGGAGATAACAGGCAATGACCACCGGCCTCCCCTTTTCTCAGGCTTGTGAAAACAACAAAGCGCCCATTCTCGAAAGGCTTCAAGAGGTCTTTATTGCTTCGGGAAAAGTATTGGAAATTGGCACTGGCACCGGGCAGCACGCGGTGCACTTCTCCCTGGCCATGCCTCACCTGCAGTGGCAACCAACCGACCACCCCCATGCGGTGGATAGCTGTCGCGCTCGGTTGGCGCAAGCTGCGTTACCCAATATCCTGCCCGTAATTGAGCTGGATGTAGCAACCTCCCCATGGCCCGTCGAAGCCTTCACTTGGGCATTCTCGGCGAACACTGCCCACATTATGGCTTGGGACGAGGTCGAGCACATGTTCCGCAACATTGGCGAACGCCTGCCCAAGGAAGGCGCTTTTTGTTTGTATGGCCCGTTCAACGCTCAGGGCCGCTATACCAGCGAGAGCAACGCGCAATTTGACCAACACTTGAAGGCCAAAGCGGCCCATATGGGCATCCGGGATTTAGAAGATATCAGTAAACTGGCAGAAGATGCGGGGTTGACCCTGTCGGAAAAACACGCGATGCCCGCAAACAACCAACTGCTGGTTTTCAGGGTAAAGAGGAGCACGTTATGAGCAATCAAGTTGATATTAATTATCTGGACCGATGCGTTGAACTGGCAGCAGAAGCCCTGGAATCCGGCAACCCGCCATTCGGGTCGGTGCTGGTCGATGCAAACGACAATGTAAGGTACGAAGGCCACAACCTCACCGCCGGCGGCGATAGCACTCAACACCCCGAGTTTGCCATTGCGCGTTGGGCCGCTACCAACATGACACCTGAAGAGCGCGCCGAATCCACCGTGTACACCTCGGGCGAGCACTGCCCAATGTGCGCCGCCGCTCACGGCTGGGTGGGCCTGGGCCGCATCGTTTACGCCAGTTCTTCGGAACAGCTCAGCACCTGGCTGGATGATATGGGCGTGGCACAACCCCCGGTAGCAACACTGCCCATCAACAGCGTAGTGCCGAACGTAACGGTTGAAGGCCCGTTTCCGGAACAGGCTGAAGCGATTCAACTGCTGCAGAAACAGTATCATGCAGGTCGTTGACCATGAAGTGATCCAAAAAAGCCGTTTAAGACTACTCTATCAGTCTTAATTTAATTCCAATGCAAATGGAGTTCTGCATGATTACCGTCCACCACCTGAACAACTCTCGCTCCCAACGCATTCTCTGGATGCTGGAAGAATTGGGCGTACCTTACGAGATCAAGCGTTACGAGCGTGATGCCAAAACCATGCTGGCACCGGAAAGCCTCAAGAAAGTACATCCGCTGGGCAAATCGCCAGTCATCACCGACGGTGATCTGGTGGTGGCGGAATCGGGTGCCATTATCGAATACCTGGCCCACACCTACGGCAAAGACACCATGCTGCCAGAAGCCGGTGGCCAGGCCTGGCTGGATTACACCTATTGGCTGCATTACGCCGAAGGCTCCCTGATGCCGCCACTGGTGATGCGCTTGGTCTTCGAGAAGATCAAAACCAGCCCGATGCCCTTCTTCATCAAACCCGTGGCCAAAGGTATTTCAGATAAAACCAATGAAATCTTCATTGGCCCGATGATCAAAACCCACCTGGATTTTGTCGAAGCCCATCTAGCGAAGAACACATGGTTCCTGGGGGATAACCTCAGCGCGGCGGATATTCAGATGAGTTTCCCGCTGGAAGCCTCCGTTGCTCGCGGCATCGTTGGCAAGAACCGGCCCAATATTACCGCTTGGGTAGAACGCGTGCACGCCCGGCCGGCTTACCAAACTGCGCTGGAAAAAGGCGGAGAGTATGACTTCGCCTAGCTAACAATGGAGGGCACCCCGCCCTCCATCCTTTCTCTGCCTCTCTTCGATTTATTCTCCCGTGATCTCAGAAACGAACTATCTTGCCTAATAGACGTATGCTGTTACCATAAATGTTCAATTGAACATCTAGAAATAAAAACCAATGGAGCCGGCCCTCCCAGATGTTCAGTAAAAACGCATGGACCGCTCCCCCACGGAGAATCACAATGAATTTCCAGAAGAAGAAACTTCCCGGGGTACTGCCCACTGCTGCCTTGGCGGCATCCGTTTTGATGACAGGCTTTAGCGGTCAGGCATTGGCAGACTGCGAAAGGGGCGCACTGGACACTCTGTATTGCGACGAAAACGGCGACATGGTTGCCGACCTGCCTAAAGATAAGTCGAAGTGGAACGATCCCGACACGTTGATTTTTGCTTACACACCGGTTGAAGACCCCGCTATTTACTCCGACATCTGGAAGCCGTTCATTGATCACCTGTCAGAAGTGACCGGCCGTGACGTTCGCTTCTTTGCCGTTCAATCCAACTCAGCTCAAGTAGAAGCCATGCGCAGCGGCCGTCTGCATATTGCTGGTTTCTCAACAGGCCCCACGCCTTTTGCGGTGAACTTGGCCGGTGCAGTTCCCTTTGCATTGATGGGTTCGGATTCAGGCCAGTTCGGTTACTCCCTGCAGGTTTATACCCACAGCGACTCCGACATTCATGAAATCACCGACCTGAAAGGCAAGCGTGTTGCCCACACCTCGCCAACGTCGAACTCCGGCAACCAGGCACCACGCGCTCTGTTCCCGGAACTCGGCATTGTCCCCGGTGAAGACTATGAAATCACCTTCTCCGGCAGCCATGACCAATCCATGCTGGGCGTTGTCGCCAAAGACTACGACGCTGCGCCGGTCGCATCTGAAGTGGTAGAGCGCATGGCTGCCCGCGGTTTATACGACACCGAAGATGTGCGTCTGGTTTGGGAATCCGACCGTTTCCCGACCACATCTTACAACCACGCGCACAACCTGCATCCTGATCTGGTTGAGAAAATCCGGGAAGCTTTTTACACCTTCAAGTTCGCAGGAACCGAGCTGGGTGAAGAGTTTGAAGGCGTAGAAACCTTCATCCCCATCAACTACAAAGACAACTGGAAGGTCATCCGTACCATTCAAGCCTCTAACGGCGTCCAGTACACCCGCGAAAACCTCAAATAAGCAGACCAGGAGCCTCTGGCAAACCGCCAGAGGCTCTACCCGGAGTTAACCACATGTTAGAGATTACCAACCTCGTAAAGCGTTACGGGCAAAATGAGCCTGTGCTTAAAGGCCTGAATCTGACGGTCGAGGGTAGCAGTGTTGTATCCATCGTCGGCGCCTCCGGCGCTGGTAAAAGTACCCTGCTGCGCTGTATCAACCGGTTGGTTGAGCCCACCTCGGGGTCGATCAAACTGAACGGCCACGAATTGGTCAATCTGCGAGGCAGCGAGCTGCGTCATTCCCGCCGGCGCATCGGCATGGTGTTTCAGGGCTTTAACCTGATCGACCGATTAACCGTCATGGAAAACGTGCTGTCCGGGCGCTTGGGTTATGTGTCTTTCTTTCAGGCGTTGACTCGTCGCTTCCCGCAATCCGATATTGACCGTGCGTTCAGCCTTATGGAGCGTGTGGGTATTGCTCACTACGCTGATAAACGTGCGGACCAGCTGTCGGGTGGTGAACGCCAGCGTGTGGCTGTGGTTCGAGCCCTGATGCAAGAACCGGAAATTCTACTGGCCGACGAGCCCACCGCCTCGCTGGACCCGAAAACCTCGCAACAAATCATGAGCCTGCTGCAAAGCCTGGCCAGTGAAATGTCCTTGCCAGTACTGATTAACATTCACAACGTCACGCAAGCCCGCATGTACACCGACCGCATTGTCGGTATGCGTCACGGGCAAATGATTTTTGACGGCGAACCCAAAGACTTCAACCAGGACGCCCTCGATGCCATCTACGGCGGCATTGAATCACCGGAAGAAGATGCCGGTGAACCCGCATCCCCAACCGAGGAGGCTTCCGCATGACATCCGGCAGAACTGCATCCGATACAACATCGGGCAGAGTCTGGAAAAAGCCCCCTTTTATAGCCAATCCCTGGATTCGCTATGGCTTGGGCGTGATCATCCTGGCCTACCTGTACTGGGCGTTCTCCACTTTGCCATTTGACTGGCAGCGCATTGCCGAAGGCTTGCCCCGAGCAGGCAAAATTTTTGGCGGCGCTTTCCCTCCCAGCTTTGAACGCGCCGAGTTGTTATGGACAGGTTTCAAAGAAAGCTTCCAGATCGCTTTTTTGGCCACCCTGCTTGGCGTTCTGCTGTCCATACCCATCGCGGTGATGGCGGCTCGTAACGTCGCTCCGCTGCCTGTGTATCTGGTAGGCCGCACGCTCATTATCGTCTCCCGCAGCTTTCACCCGGTGATCGTCGCCATTCTGTTCGTTGCGGCTGTGGGCTTTGGCCCCATGGCGGGCATTCTTACCCTAACCCTGTATTCCATCGGGTTTGTGGCCAAGCTACTGGCGGAAGAGATTGAAGAAATCGACTGGGGCCAAGTAGAAGCCATGCGCTCTGTGGGTGCGGGGTACATGAAAATTCTGGTGTATGGAGTTTTCCCGCAGATCATGCCACGCCAGATCGGCCTGTCTATGTACCAGCTCGACAGTAACCTTCGCGCGTCGGCCGTGGTTGGCATTGTTGGTGCCGGTGGTATCGGTGGCACCTTGATGAATGCGTTCGGACGTTACGATTACGATTTCGCTTTTGCCATTCTGTTGATGATCATTGCGATCATTCTGGTCAGTGAAGGCTTGAGCGGATGGGTGAGGAAAAAAGTATGGTAGATCACGCAGCTAAACTGACCGACCGAGTGTGGTCGCGTTACAACCGTAAAGAACAGCTTACGCGCTATGTGGTCTACCTGGTCACCCTGATCGCCGTTGTCTGGGCCGTAAGCGACATCGACATCTTTTGGCCCTGGGTATGGGATGCCCCGAACCAGATCCAAAGTTTAGGCGCACGCATGTGGCCACCGGAGTTCAGCAAATGGGATGCGATTTTCTCCGCCATGCTGGAAACCGTCCACATCGCCACGCTGTCTACCATGCTGACAATCTTCATCGCCTTGCCAGTGTCTTACATTGCGGCGCAGAACACCACGCCCAACAAGGCAACCCTGTGGCTTGGCCGGTTCATTCTGGTTTCCAGCCGCTCGGTGAACACCATCATCTGGGCACTTCTGTTCGTAGCCATTTTTGGCCCCGGTGTGCTGGCCGGCATCTTGGCGGTGATGTTCCGCTCTGTGGGCTTCATCGGCAAGCTGATGGGCGAAGCGATTGAAGAGATTGATCGCCGCCCGGTTGAAGCCATGGAAGCGACCGGCGCCAGCAAAATGAAAGTGGTGCTGTACGCAATTGTGCCGCAGGTTATGCCGGCCTTCTTTGCCATCATCATTCTGCGCTGGGACATCAACATCCGCGAATCCACGGTGTTGGGTTTGGTGGGCGCCGGTGGCATCGGGGTACTGCTGCAAGGCTCTATAGACATGTTCGCCTGGCAAACCGTTGCAACCATCCTGCTTGCCATTGTTGTATTGGTCATTTTAGGCGAGGCGCTGACCAGCGTCCTGCGTAAGAAAGTGATCTGACCTTGAAGTGCTTGTCGCCTGAACCCTTTTGGGCGACAAGCACTCACGCTGTGAACTGGAATCCCCCTTCTATGAAAGACCTTATCGATTTTGGCACTGCCGACATTCTGTTCACCGATGTGGACGACACACTCACCACCGGTGGCCGGCTGTTGCCAGAAACCTATCTTGCCCTCTGCCGTTTGGCCGAAGCCGGCATTAGCATCATCCCGGTAACCGGTGGCTGTGCAGGCTGGTGCGATCAGATCATTCGCACCTGGCCCGTTAAAGCGGTGATTGGCGAAGGCGGTGCCTTCTATGCCGAGCGCACAGCCCCACAGACTGTTGCCTGGCACTTTTGGGAGAACGAAGCCAAGCACCGCCGCGACCAACAAGCCATTCTGGACGCCGTTTCCGCTCTGCAATTGGACTTCGAGCCCAAGCTGGCCACCGACCAATCCTTCCGCTTTGTAGATGTGGCGGTGGACTATAACCAGCAGGAATCACTAACACCGGAACAGGTGAAAGCCATACACGACCCACTGGTGGCTCAAGGATTCAGTGTTCGGCAAAGCTCAATCCACATCAACATCTGGCTCGGTGAGTTCGACAAATCCACCATGTCCCTTCGGGTCGGCCAAGAGTTGTTGGGGCTGGATGTCGAAGCTGTACAGAAACGAGCCATCTTCATTGGTGATGCGCCGAACGACGAAAGCATGTTCCGCAACTTTCCAATGAGCGTCGGGGTCGCTAACATTCGCAAGCATTTACCTGTGATGTCGCACCAACCGGCCGCGATTGCCAGCCAGCCATCGGGCTTGGGCTTTGCTGAAATGGCTGAGGTCTGGCTGCAACATCGCACTTGATTGAGCACGGAGTCTGATGAGCGCCAAAGAACGCCAGCGTTGCATCCTTGAATGGGTGCATGAACAGGAGCATGTCGAAGTTGAAGACATTGCGCAGCGTTTTGGCGTGACCACGCAAACCATTCGACGTGACATCAACAAAATGTGCGAGCAGGGCTTATTGCGGCGCCGCTACGGCGGTGTCAGCTTGCCCGCCAAGCCAGTGCAAACCCTAGCCGCCTTACCCGAAGCGCCTGTTGCCAACCTGCTCGCCAAACAGCAAATAGCCAGCCGCGTTGCCGCCGACGTACCGGAAGGTGCCACGGTCAGTCTTGGGGTAGGCAGCACCATAGAGCTGATTGCCCAAGCACTGCTTGGTCACAAGGCACTGCGTATATTAACCAACAACTTTCGGGTGGCGGCCGCACTTTCGCCGAACCCCGGCATTGAAGTGATTGTGTCGGGGGGCATATACCGCCACGCCCATCACGATGTGGTGGGGCCGGAAGTGACAAACTTCTTTAGTTCTTTCACCACCGACTTCGGCATTGTGAGTACCGGCAGCATGGATTTGGTCCACGGCCTGATGGATCACGAAATCCGCGAAGCGGAGGTCAGCCGGGCCATCATTGCTAATACCAAAACCCGCTTACTGGCTGCTGACCACAGCAAGTGGACCCACGATTCCCACTGCAAAGTCGCCTCGTTCAACTACGTGGACCGCTTTTATACCGACAAGATTCCGAACAAGAAGCGAGTCGGCCTGCCCGGGTCTATCGAGATCATCGAATGCAATTTCGAAAATAATTGTAAAAAACCTTTGCAACGGCTCTGAATTCGCGTACCTTGTCTCTCGTTGGAAAGATTTAGCAAAGCATTTCACGAATAAGACCTTTCAAGTAGTCATACTTCTAGTCCTGTTTTTGACCCTGCACGTTTTTATGTTTCCGCATTTCGCTGATCAAAGATCACAACGATCTCTTGGCGGCAAATTATTGATTAAAATCAGGTTATTTATTATGTCTACAGTTACCGGCACCGTTAAGTTCTTCAACGAAGCAAAAGGTTTTGGCTTTATCACTCGTGAAAGCGGCCCAGACGTTTTTGTTCACTACAGCGCTATTCAAGGCGGCGGATTCAAGACTCTGGCTGAAGGCCAGCAAGTAGAGTTCACCGTAACTGACGGCCAGAAAGGTCCTCAGGCAGAGAACGTTGTAGGCCTGTAATTAACAGGGACAACGTAATCTAAAAAAGGCAGCCTAGGCTGCCTTTTTTTATTGCGATCAGAATACTCTACTACTTCTTCAGACTGATCTGTCTTGAACCCGTGGGGAACGTTTGCCCACTCTTGCCCTTACCTACTTGCTCAACAGTACCACCCGCCTTTAAAAACGCAGCGGTCTGTTCTTCAATCGTGGCTGAAGTTAAAGTCGCTTTTTCGTT
The DNA here is from genome assembly GCF_003336705.1 of Marinobacter litoralis. Classification (GTDB taxonomy): domain Bacteria; phylum Pseudomonadota; class Gammaproteobacteria; order Pseudomonadales; family Oleiphilaceae; genus Marinobacter; species Marinobacter litoralis. The sequence continues at coordinate 449,493 of NZ_QMDL01000002.1, forward strand.
TTTCTTACTCATTATAATTACCCCTTCCACTTCGCTTTATTTACCAACCTAAGCTTCTATAGTATAGGATCTGGAAATAAATTGTTTGAAATATAAACAAAACAATAAAGTAAAAGAAAACTAGAGCGCATCCAGATAACCCCAACGCGACAACTGCCCCATCTGCCTCTGTATCCACGATACGCGTTCTTGCACATAAACCGAGGGAGCACTTACGCTCAACACCTTGGGGTTGGGTAATACCGCAGCCAACTGTGCCGCCTGGCGAGCAGACAACACACCAGCGGGAATGCCGTAGTAAGCTCGGCTGGCAGCCTGCACGCCATAGATGCCCGTGCCGAATTCTGCGATGTTCAGGTACACCTCAAGAATGCGCCGTTTTGGCCAAAGCGCATCAATGGTCAGCGCCAAGCCGGCCTCAATGGCCTTTCGCACGAAGCTCCTGCCGTTCCACAGAAACAAATTCTTGGCCGTTTGCTGGGTAATGGTACTGGCACCCCGCAACCCCTCACCGGCCTGATACTCCGACACTGCTTTTTGCACCGCCTGAAAATCGACCCCGTGGTGTTCTAGGAACCGTTGATCTTCACTGGCCATCACTGCCAAGGGCATCCAGTCTGAAATTTCCGACAGGGGCACCCATTGGTGCTGCAGCGCAGGCTTCGCATCGCTTAGCTGGTAACTCAGCATAAAGGCGCTCGTGGGCGGGTTTACAAATCGAAACAACAAAATCACGGAAAAAATCAATGCCACCGCACCTGCTGCGCACCAAAGAAAAAGCCGCAGTATTCTTTGCGCAAAGGAATTCTTGGTCTTTTTTTTCATTCGCTTTCCTAATTAGCTCCCCCCAAATGGGGGCAGTTTATGAAAGTTTATCCATGTTAGCTTTCCAGAGCCCCTTCAGCGGCAGTTTTCTTAAAAAGGAGTTTTTATGAAAGAATTCAAGAACTGGGCTCTGACAGCAGTTATTTCCTCTATCGCCTTAACGGGATGCAGCGGCAGCAGCTCATCCGGCGGCGGCTCATCATCAACACCCCCACCCGCAGGCGAGAACGATACCGGCGTGTTCGTTGACAGTGCCGTAGCAGGTATTAACTATGCAACATCGCCTAGCGGACAAACAGGCCAAACCAACAATCTGGGTGAATACAAGTATCAAGCCGGTGACAAGGTAACGTTCAGTGTCGGTGGCATCAACCTGCCACCCGTGACTGCAACCGGTCGCATTACTCCCGCAGATATGGGCAGCGGCACCGCCAACTGGAATGAAGACCAAACAGTCATCAACATATTGCGCCTGCTACAAACACTGGATGACGACGGTGACCCAGGTAACGGCATTAACATCCTTCCTGCAGTGCACACCGCGCTAAAAGACGTTGCCCTCGACCCGAGCCTAAGCGAATCCGACTTCGAAACTCAGGCCAATACGGCACTTCAGGGCACCAACAAAACCCTGATCGACAAAACCGCTGCGATAGCCCACTTCCAAGCTTCACAGAATGGCGAGCTCACCGGCAGCTGGAAGTTCGTTGAGCCAAACGGCAACGTCAACGTTCTGACCTTCTTCAACGGCGACCAATATCTGATCGTTCATCGCGATGCCGATGACGGTGACCAGCAAGCTGGAACCGGCGAATACGGCACCTACGATTGGGATAACGCATCAGGTGACCTTAACCTGACCGTACTCAGCGATTCCGACCGCAGCGGCGGCCTGGCAGACGTCAATGAAACCGCTACCTGGACCATGAAACTGGTGAACGGCGGCCTGGAACTCACCTCGACCGGTGATAACGAACAAGTTGTCTTCGAACCGATTCGAAACGAGCGCGATAGTCTGGTGGGCAGCTGGTACCTTGGCGAGGGAGAAATTGACGGCCAAAACGCTCACAACGTGTTGACCATTCTGGACGACAACAATTACGTAATAGCACACAACCTAAATCAAGAGACTTACGGCAGCAGCCCTGTCGGAGTTTCCTCCGAATGGGGGAGCTACAGCTTCGACGGCGAGACCTTTGCGGTCAGCAACGTCACCGTCGATCTGGACGGACCAGGCGGTTTCTACGACAACCCGGCCAACGATGGCAACGGCCCGGTAAACGGCCCCGCCATCTTGCATCCCACAGGCGAGCTGACATTAACTGATAATGCCAACAGCCAGGACAACTTCACACTGGTGCGCTTGGGCCGATACGCGGTTGATCTTCGGGATTTCGAAGGTGACACCAAGCCTGTTTACGTAGAAGCCGACCTCTACCCGGGCGACATGGCTAAGGAAAGCTACTTCTTCGCTTTCAGCGATTTGGTTGAGCCCGGCCAAGAAGGCACTTACGACCTGGAGTTTTCGTCCAGCCAGCGTATTACCGTGGATCTTCGCACGGAAAATGGTGAGCGTACTGGCCAGATGCAATTCGATAGCTCCGGCGAGGACAACGTAGCGGGCACTTGGGATGTCAGCACCTCTGGCGCGCTTGTGTTCACCGAAACGGACGGCACATCCGGCGACTATGGCCACTGGCGCTTCCTGAAGGTTGAAGGCGAAGACGCCCGGTTCCTGGTACATCTTGATGGTGTTGACCCGCTCGAACTTCAGTTCATCACAGACATTGATGACCAACCCATTAAATAACAACCAAAATTGAAAAACCTCCATCCCGGTGCAATGACAAAGCATGCTCGGGATGGGGCTTACATCAGCCTAACGCCCTGACTAGCGCACCAACCAGCTCCGCCTGGCGGCGATAACCATTCTTCGCCAGAAGATTCTTCACATAACCTCTGACGGTATGCACAGATAATCCTTCCGCTTCAGCAACCTCATTAATACTCAACCCGTGCATCAAATGCCCTGCCGTAATCGCTTCGGCATGCGTGCAGCTAAAAAGCCGTTTGAGTTTGCCGATATCGGGTGCTCGTGTTGCAGAGAAAGGAACCAGCTCTACCAGAGCACCGTATTGGCCGAGCGCCTCCGCAGAATCAAGTTCCGCTTCCATCGATAATGGGGTAACACAGACGGCCAATCGCTCATCACCCGACTGATCAAACAGCGCGATCATGTCCTGAATACCGTCCCGGGCATTGAAAATGCTCGTCAGAATGGCATCATTCAGTTGTCGGTTAAATCCTTGGTGCCGACTTTGCAGACGCACATCGCTTTGTTCGGTAACGAACAAGCGAGGATGGGAACTCAGCACCGCGTCTGCTGCGGCGTTGCAGCGCACCACACGAGCCATTTCATCCAGCACGATCATGGGTTTGCCAACCTGATCCAATGCCATCGCCAAGGTTTCGTGCTGAGTTCGTGACTGATAAATCTTATGGAACAAACCAACTGCATTTTCAATGTGCGGGGCCAGCATGTTCATCTGCATAAGCTCTGTCGATGTATAGTGGCCTTCATCTCGATGACGGTTCGCCAGAAACACCACCTTGGCAGCGGGCCCCTCACTGACCAGCATACCGGCACTATCACCAAGCCCCACGGCCTTTACCCATTCACGGGTTTCCCCGTTAACCACGCTTAGAATATCTACGTCGGGATTGCAGCCGGCTAACGAATCAAACTGTCGTGGGGGTAGCGCGCTGAAATGCAACAGCGCGTCGTCTTTTGCTGCCAAGCCACTGTTTAAAAACCATTGCTCGAACCCTTCCGGGTATCCGAAGGTCCAGCCGTATGCCATCTGCATAGGTTCGTGGGTCAACCCTAGAATCCCCCCCTGAAGACACCGGAACTGTTTTCGGAATTCATCAAAGAAAGGCTGGAAGCCTTGGTTGGTATGCAAACAGCGGTACAAGATGGTGACGAGCCGGTTATAACCCTCAAACTCTCCTGCTTTGATGTTCAGCGAATCCGTTATCACCCTGGTCACAACAGCAGCCCTTCATTCCCTTTAACAGCTAGACATAAGGAGCTTTTCGAAGGCGTTTCGCGCATGGTGAATTCAAGTCCCTCGAATCACTCCGGGTCTTTTATTGTTTATATTAGAACGAGTTTTCAGATCGGCCACTGCAAATTCGCCGATCGCTCCTACACCTCGTTGGCTTTCCGGTATTGACCCCGATAATCAAAAATACGCTCTTGCACCTGCCAATAATGCTTGTGCTTACGGGCAATGACGAAATCAGGCGCTGGCATCAAAGCCTCCGATTCAAGCACGTGTTCGACCTTGCTGAACTCTTTGGGTGCCTGGCCGTTCGCGTAACGCCGCCCGAAGAGTTTATTGAAAACGCTGCGCTGCGCCGGTCTGCCGAAGTCGAACGACTCGTTCAGTTCTTCCCCGTCTTCGCCATGGTAAGTGATTTTGAGCTTATCGCCCTTGGCCGATGAGGTCACACCGGCACAGCGGATGACCATGGCGTTCTTGAGCCTCAGGGCATCCCGCAGCTGATCGTCCGGGTCGATGATCGCGCCTTTGCACTGATGGCAGTTGCGGGCGGCAATGTCGTTCTCGGCACCGCAGTGCGGGCACGCTTTGAACCGGAAACGGTAATCGCATTGCTCGGGGCGTTCGTTCTGCGTTGACGGCCCGCCTTCTTCCGCAGGCTCCAGCAGGCCTTGGCAGCGGCGACCGTAGTGTTCAATAACCCGGCCTTCGCTGTCGGTTTTTCCCCAGAAAATATTGGCGAACCCACACCCCGGGCAAAACACCTGCACCGGCTCGCTGTCGGGATCCGGCTTTTTCTCGCCCACTTCCGGGTGATGCAAATTCACGCTGTTGCCCGCGTAATCAATCACCAGACAATCCTGCTTGCCGTCATCCAAACGCAGACCGCGGCCGACGATTTGCTGGTACAGGCTGACAGACTGGGTAGGCCTAAGAATGGCGATGAAATCCACATGAGGCGCGTCGAAGCCGGTAGTAAGCACCGACACATTCACCAGATACTTCAACTGTCGCTGCTTGAAGCGCTGAATCAGCGAATCCCGCTCAGCCAGATCCGTCGCGCCGGTAATCAACGCGGTTTCCTGATCCGGCAAGTAGCCCGTAATCTCCTTCGCGTGCGCCACCGTGGCCGCGAAAATCATCACCGCCTTACGCTCAGCGGCCAGCTCCATTACCTGCTCGATAATGGCTCGGGTAACGCGCTGATGTTTGCTCAGTAACTCGTTCACATCCTTCTCGGCGTATTCGCCAAAACGGTCCTGCGCCAGCGTAGAAAAATCGTACTGCGCGACTGCCGCATTCACCAGTTCCGGCTTGGTGAGATACCCGCGATTGATCATATAACTGAGCGGCAGCTCGTAAATGCAATGCACAAAAGGTTTGTCTTGCTCACTGCGCACAAAGCCCCGGTAGTGATAGCGGTAAATCCAGCCCATGGCCAGCCGGTATGGCGTGGCGGTTAGCCCTAGCACTTTGAGGGAATCGTTCTGCTGCTTCAGCAACTCGATAATGCGCTGATACTGGCTGGTGTCCTCGCCGCTTACGCGATGGCATTCGTCGATGATCACCAGCGAGTATTCATCTTTGAACTGATCGAGATTCGCTGAAACCGACTGCACGCTGGCAAAGGTGACCTGATGCCGGTTGTCCTTGCGCTTCAGCCCGGCGGAAAAAATCCCGCCCGTTAACCCATAGCTCTCGTACTTGGCGTGGTTCTGCTCCACCAGCTCTTTTACATGAGTCAGCACCAGAATCTTGCGCTTGGCCAGGCGCGCCAACTCCGCAATCACCAGGCTTTTACCCGCACCGGTTGGCAGCACGATCACCGCAGATTCATCCGATTTACGGAAATGCTTCAGCGTAGCCTCGACGGCTTCTTGCTGGTAGGGGCGCAGTTTGAAGGGGGCGTTCATGGGCATGGGCTTAATCGTTGAATGGCCAAAACTCTCTTTACAGCGGTTCGACGTGAGGAATTACAGATTGGAATCCGGCTCAATAAACAGCCTGATGTAAACCAAATACCCCGAAAACAAAACCAACGGAGCCGTGTACCAAAGGTACGCCAGCTTTCCCGCACCCATTCGATACAGCACAATCACAACGATCGCACTGACAATACAGCTTGCAGGCACGGAGTACATGGCCGAATCCAACACCGACGAATCAAACGGCGAGATCCGGTGAGTGCTGCCAACAGCACTGAACGCGAACACCACCAACATAAACATCATATATGCCAGAAGAAACTGGCCAACCGTGCCTGCTACTACCCACCCAAAAGCCATTAGTCACTCCTTTTACTATTTGATTATCCGGCAACTACCCAACGCGTGTGCGTGCAGATACTCACAAAACGCCTTTACGTCAGGATTAGTGAACTCGCTGGAAATAAACTCACCCGGAATCAGACCTTCATCCCATCGGCTGGTCACCAGAGTATGGGGGTACGCTTCATCGCGGGGATAGATCTGCACCACCGCTTGGCTCTGATGGATATAAAGATCGCGAAGTTCTTTCGTGCAACGAAGGGCACTAGGGTCAGGGTAGACATTGCACTGGTAACCCGCCTCGCTGAAGAACTCACTCGCCGCCGAGAACAGCGTAGTTGCCCGCAAAGAAGAAGCGGCCGCCGGATGAATGCTTCTGGCCACATCGCTGACGACATTCGTGCAGCCGGCTACGAGTGAGAGGGAGAAAAACAGCAGAGCGTTAAATTTATACACAAAAGAGCCTAATCGTTAAGTGATATCCGGCGTTCGAGGTCACCATCTCGAGTTGATAAGCACCGTTCCCTGAACTTAAATCAAGAGATCATCCGGCACTCCATATGTCGTGGCAGCTCGTTCTCCTTTATCAAACCAACGCCATGGAGAGAGGCTGCGATGAAGCATCCATAGCGGACATATCCCCCGCGCTAAGCATCTTATACGAAGGAGAGTACTATGAAAAAGCTCCATGCACTTGCGCTCTATGCTCTGATCACACCGTTCATAGCCTTGGGCTCAACCGGCTTGCTCGCCGCCCATCACGGCAATGAGAATAAGGACTTGGGTGAGCAGGATATGGATAAACACGCGAAACAGGGAAGCCAGGATTCTGAGCGGCACGAAGAGTCCACAAAATCGAAATACAATGCCGGCGACCCCACAGGCAAAGCTGACGAAATGGACCCGAAAAAAGACGGCCGCTCCGATATGAAAAAGAAAGATAAAATGAAAATGCGGTCGGCGGATGACATGGCAAAGGAAGAATAGAGCGTTCCTGGTTTATCTCAGGTCATCGATTACCGCAGCACGAAAACAAGAAGGGCAAGGAACAATGTAATATTCAGCGCCCAGATGATCATAGACACCCGCCCTCGCGGGCTCAATCGTTTGATGGGGTTAGTCATAGTTAAAGCGCTCCGACAAAATACGGTGCGAGGGCGTGCCTCTTTTGATCAAGTGATCTTCAACGCCGTCCATCATGCCCCTCGGGCCGCACATCACGAACAGCCACTCGCTGAACTCCGTCTCTGAAAACACCCGATCCAGCAGCGCGGCATCGATAAGGCCGACCTCTCCGGGCCAGGCTTTCGGCGGTTCTGACAACACATAAACCACATCGCCCGCATTCAGCTCATCGCGATAAGCAATCTGCTCGATCACCCGATTGCCATAGAGCACCCTCACCTTGCGCGAATCGTCGCTCAGCCGCAGCTGCCTGAGCATACTCAGCAGCGGAGCCAAGCCAACGCCACCGGCAATAAATGCAATCCCGGGCTCAGTACGCCCCTGCACGGAAAGATTGCCATAAGGGCCATCGAGATACGCACCGGTTCCGGGTTTTATCTGGCCGATGGTTCGTGTGAAATCGCCGAGTTCTCGGATCATAAAAGATAGCTCCGAGCCACTTGCCGGTGCCGAGCAAATGGAAAACGGATTCTCTTTTATCGAGAACGGGTTGTGGCCCACATTCAGCCAGACGAATTGCCCTGCTTTGTAGTCAAAACCACGGTGACCATCCGGTTTTACAGTCAATTCCCACTGCTCTGGTGTCAATTGAGTCACGGAAGTCACGCGCCAGGGCCGTGCATTCTGCAGAAGGGGCACCAGCAGGTAAACCGTAAGTAACGACCCGACAGAATGAACTCCATGAGCACCATGGAGAAAGCCAGTATGCCAAGGCCAGACGCCAGTTCCTTGTGAAACTGGCGAGGCGGCCCGCCGACCGAGGCAGACAAGATCAATGGAAAGGTGACAGCAACAAGGTAAGCAATGATCAAACAGAACGCTTTCATCTACCTTGCCTCGTTTACTTCCCCCGACTATTTAATCTAGTCTGCCTAAGAAGTCTTGGCAAAGAGGTGGCCGTTAGTACACGCCTCAGTGACGCCCGCCCGCAGCTCATTCGAAACGTGCTTTGTCATCAATATTTGCGTGGCGTTAACTTGAGCGTACCTTGGTTATACACAGGAGCTGACCGAGGCGTGGCACAACCGACCAGTGTCTGTTGCATCCTGGATCCAGCATCCCAATCCCGGTTCAGGGCCGCCAGACTGGCTCGGTCAGCACAGCTGGAATTCCGAAAATCCACCATCATCTGCTCTCGCGATACTCGGGCGCTATCGGGTACCTTGATTTTTCGGTGCTCCAGATTAGCTAAGGCCTGCTTAGCTTCCTCTTTCTTGTAAACCGCCGTCATAAACGTATCGAAGGAATCATTATTCACTGCCCCACGCTGATCGACCAAAACCTCGCTTTCCTTTGCAACGGCTTCAGCCTTTCTGCGCGCTGTTTCTGCCTGCTCTTGCAACACCGTATGCAACCAGCTTTTCACAGCCCAAAGATTGATAGATGCCGAACGCACAGAGCTGCCCCATTTATTTGCATGCGAGCCGCTCCATGAAAAAGCATTGCTGTTTTGTATGGCCCTCGTTTCATAGGCTGCAAGCATATCGGCATACAGTTTTTTCGCAGTATCCGGATGCTCATGACGGTTGGTCAGATCGTTCCAAAACAACTCGCGCCACAACGGACTGGAAGGAAAATTAAAGCTCGGTTTATCAGATCCCGCCGCTCTCATAATACCCGCATCACACACGAACAGTGATGAGCTGTTAATCGGCAGCCCAGGTGCCAGAGGGTAGGCAATATCCACATCGGAAAGCGTGATATCCCGTAATACAGAAGGAGGCAGTTTCCCCGCGCCAAAAGAGCCTTCGGCTGCCCCCGTGAGCCCCGCATCAAACCCATCGTCTCCAGCCGCAACAGACAACAGTTTCCAGGCCGCCACACAGGTGTATACCGGTTCCCCAACAAGCACCCCAAGAGTAAGCCGACTTTCAACCTGAACAACCGCGGAGTAACCGGTGGTGTCATCTTTCACCGTGATCTGATCCGCGCTGAAGCTCACCGTATGGGGCCCCGCCGTCGGGGGAATAACCGCAGCGTGCACCACCGAGAAAGAGAGACAATAACCGAGTGCCATAAACAAGACGCGTTTGATCTTCAGGAATCGCCCCAGATAAACACCGTACATGGTCATAGGTAAGCCTCCGCTTCAGCCGCATAAGCCATATGGCGAGAATCCTTTAGATACATCTGAGCTGCTTTGCGGGCATTATCGGTGTCCCCGACCCGGGACAGGGCCTTGGCAAAATGAAAATAGAAGGTATCCGGTAGCTGAATCCTCAACGCCTGAATCTTGAAGAACTGCTGAACCGCACATTTGTAGTCAGACTCATTCATACACGAGCGGATCTGGTGAACATAATGGGTATACAGTTCCGGCTTGCTCAGCCAGCTTTCAGAAAAAAGATTGAGGCGGTCAAGTGTTGCTTGCTTGTAAAGAGAAGTGTGGGAGGTCGACACATCTCCCGCGCGCAATTCTCCATGAACAACGACAGATGTGGGCTTAAACGGAGCGCTTTCCAGCGCCTCTTTAAGATTAATCGAAGCCTTGCCACCGGATATACGCGGCTGAAACGTCTCACGCCACTCCCGTGCTTGATTGCTTGCGACTACCGAAACCTTCAATTCGGCAGACGGATGAGCAAGGTAACCGGAACGCGACTCCTGATCGATGACTCGAGCTACGGTCTTGTCGCCATTATCGTAAGGGCCAGACCACTCCCCCTCTCGGCCAAAACATTCGGAGGGCTTATCAAGGCAGATGAGCCAGAGAAATGGATTCAGAATGTATAAGAGATTCGGTTCTTTACTGTACCGAGAATAGTAAACCGGCTGGTCGTAGAGCACTTTTTGAACCAAATACGTCTGTTCCAGTTCCATCACATACCAGCCATCGCCCACGAACAATGTCGACGATTTAAAGGTTACATCCTTAACCGAAGTCTGCTTGGCTTCGTATTCCGGCTGCCAATCCTCAACCTGCGAAACACCATTACGCGTGTGTGAATGGGTAGTGCCGCAGCCCGTCAGTGCAAACAAGGTAAGGGAGAGCAAAACAGAAACAATTCGGGAGCTTGTCATTTTTTTATTAGGCCAAGTGTCCAGTATGCAACTGACGTGAGTAACGGACTGTTATATCCTAAAACCGTCACACACAGTTTTGTTTTATGTTTTTATTCTGTGCACATATTCAACCACGCCCACGCGCAAGTGTCATCTGCCGCTGTTCAGCTTTTCGCAACGCTCGCTCTTTATCAAGAATGCTCTTCCAATGGCTAGCGCGCTCATTGTCAGGCAAGGACAGTAAACCATCAAACAAGGCTCGTAATTCCTGTTTCAAACTTAGCACCTCTGGACCATCGTTACCGGTCAGCGTGGTGTTGCGTTTGGGGTTATACATAGTGCCAAACGCCCGCACATTAGCCCTTGCTTCGGTCAGAGTGTACTCGCCATTTGGTCCACCGCCCCACTGGTGGGTGTTGTCATCGTCTTCTCCGTCGTCCTCCCAAATACAAAGACAACAGATTTCGTAACGCCCTCTTTGCTTCAGCGTTGGATAGCCGCAACAAGGGCAAGGCACCCGCTCAACCTTCGTGCGTTTATTCAAAACAACGGGGCCGCCCGCCGCCATAAAGAATGCCCGACGCCGTTCAAATTCAACCGGACGCTCTTCACGCCAATCAGAGCTAGACACGACTCAGTGATGCCCACCCGGCCCATGGGCGTGGCCGTGGGCAATCTCTTCGGCATCGGCATCGCGCACTTCGATGATCTCGATATCGAAGGTCAGGGTTCTACCGGCCATCGGGTGATTGGTGTCCACATCCGCAAACTTAAGACCGACCTTGGCAACCACCACATGGCGCGGGCCCTGCTCGGTTTGAACTTGAGCAACCATGCCTTTCTTCCAGCGCTTGGCTCCCATCAAATGCTTCACCGGCACTCGTTGAATGGCATCCGGTTTGCGGGGCCCATAGGCTTTTTCCGGGCTGATGGTTACGCTGAAAACTTCGCCCGTTTCGCGGCCTTCAAGGGCTTCTTCCAAACCTTGGATAACACCGCCGTGGCCATGCAGGTAAGCATTCGGCTGACCTCCACGGGAGGTTTCAACAACGTTGTCCTGTTCATCACGCACACTGTAGTGGAACAAAACCACTTTATTCTTTTCGATTTGCATAAGATTCTCTGCAACGGTTAAAAGTACGGCATTATAACCAGCTGTGGCATCAGCGCCCTAAGACAACTGTTGCTCCAGTTCCATCGAGTTTTCCGGCACCGTCTCATGCTTCTCTTCAGAACGGCCAATCACTGAGGTAACTACCAAGTCCCCAGTGACGTTCATGGCCGTGGCGCCCATACCGACAAGTGCGTCAATCGATACCAGTAAGGCCACGGTTTCAATCGGCAGCCCTACCTGGGCAAACACCGTGGCAATCATGACGATACCCGCGCCCGGAACACCCGCGGTGCCGATAGACGCCAGAGTACCGATCAGCACAATTTCAAGCATGGTGACCAAATCCAGCGGCACCCCCACCACATTGGCCGCAAACACAGCGGAAATGGCAATACGGATCGCCGCGCCATCCATATTGATGGTGGCACCCAACGGCAAGCTGAAACCATAGATACGCTGCGGGATTCCCATACGACGGGCTGCGTTTAGCGTCAATGGCAGAGTCCCGGAACTGCTCTGGGTCGCGAAGGCCGTGGCGACCGGTGCCCGTGCTTCACGAATAAAGTCGCGTAGGCTAACACCATTCAGGCGCATCAGAACCGCATAAACCACCAACTGCACCGCCAGAGCGATGTACAACACCAACACCATATCGCCCAGCGCCAGTATCGTCGCCATACCCTGCGCACCGGCGGTACTGGCAACAATCGCAAACACGCCAATCGGCACGTATTGGAGAACCCCAGACATCACCTTCATAGTGACATCGTTCAGGCCAGACACCACGCCGTACAACTTTTCCGCCGATTCGCAGTGAGCATCTGACTCCCGCAGTTTCAGCAGGGCCACACCAAACACAATCGCGGTGAAAATAATCCCCAGCAGGTTCGGCTTGGCAAACGCTTCCACAATATTGGCAGGCACAATGTTCAACAGCACCTGTACAAAGCCCGGGTTATCCGGCACCTCGACGGTGGCCGACGACGATAATTCCAGACCATTACCGGGCTCGAATAAGGAAGCCACTGCCAGCCCCACCGCAATGGCCAGCGCCGAAGTCAGCACATAGAAACCCAGCAGCTTCCGGCCGACACGGCCCATGCTGGAAAGGTTGGCCTGATTGATTCCCACCATCAGGGTAAACAGCACAATCGGCACGATCAGAAACTTCAACAGCTTCAGCAACAGCTCCCCGAGCGGATTCAACCATTCGGCCACCACCGGCCCGCCGACAAGGCCGACCACCAAACCCAGAACCAACGCAATGCCAATGCGCAGCACCAGTGAAGACTTCAGATAAACATCAAGTACAGCTTTCATAGGGGCTCCCGTTAAACCCTGGCCCGTTAATGAGCAAGCGATTAAATACGTAAGGCGGGGGATTCTGGTCAGCACCGGGCTATGGGTAAACCGGTATTCCCACGTACGTTACGCACAGAAGCTGTGGATAAGATTGTTGGGAACCTAGGGTTAAACCGCCATAAGCCTTGTGGCGCAAGGGCTCGAAAGATTTGATGCAAAAATGGCCTATATATGAAGGCTATATGGATATAGAGAATCCGTCTCAACAGCGGCAACATGACCAACGGCGGGAACACGCCAAACCGCTGCCGGTCAAACCGAGCAACCGGGACGACCGCTTGTACCTAAACTACAGTCAGTCCATACAGGACCGATGGCTGGAGAATCCCGATGGGTTCATTCAGCAGGCGAACGCCAATTGGCCAGAAGTTCTTGAATAGTGGCCTCGAAGCGTCCAGCTCATCGAACGCTTCGATGTTCCAACCTGACAAGACCAACAGATTCTGGTTAGTACTGGCTTATCAATTAACCGGTATCACCACGAAGTTTACTCACAAAAGCTGTGGATAACTGTGTTGGGAACCTCGGGTTAACCACTCAAAAGCCCCGTGCTATGGGGGCTCGGGGAAATTGATGCTAAAACCGTCAACTTAGTTTAGGACGGGACACACAGATCAAATAGCAGGCTCGTCGCGTTTCAGCAGTTGCCCTTTTTCGCTTGGCCCGGTGGGCAGAAATGGCCACGAGACTTCTGGTAAGAACGGCGATCGTAATCGCGATCGTGTTCTCTGTGGTCTTTGGTGGTAATGGCTGCTCCCGTTGCCGCACCCACGGCTCCGCCGAGAATAGCGCCATCTCTGCCACCTACCTCGTTGCCAATGGCAGCCCCAATTGCGCCGCCAATACCGCCACCCAGCGCCGCATCGGCGGTTTCATCGGCAGCGGCTCCCAATGAGGCAGCACTCAGAGACAGAAATACGAGCAGTGATTTCATGTTCATGATCTTAATCCCCTGGTTCAGGTAGCCTGACCTGCCCGAGATGAAAGGCAGAAGAGCAGTTCTCCAGCGCCCCATCAGGCACTTTTCAGTTTTGAACCATTCGAGATTATCAGAAACACACGAGGGCGCGCCCTTACCTTTTATTTACATTTCAATACGTTACGATTATTTAACTAATACTTTTGGATTGCAGCCACTGATTAATCTGCGCCTGATTCATGGCACCGCTTTGGCGGGCGACTTCCCGGCCGTTCTGAAACAAAATCACGGTAGGAATACTGCGAATCGCAAACTGACCGGATGGCCCAGGCGCTTGTTCGGTGTTCAGCTTGGCAAAGCGCACTTTCCCATTCCAGTCTCTCGCAGCTTGCTCGAACTGGGGAGCCATCGCTTTACACGGGCCACACCAACTGGCCCAGAAGTCCACCAGCACGGGCACATCGCTGCGTTTTGTGTGGGCAGCAAAGCTCTGTTCCGTTAACTCCAGTACCTGATCTGGCCACAGCGGTTGTTTGCAGGCACCACAATTGCCGCCGGCTGACAGCTTGTCGGCAGGTACACGGTTCACTTTGTCGCAATGGGGACATACCAGGTGTCGAACGTTAGTCATGATGCATCTGCCTCTGATTGGTTAGTTGTAGGAATAATCAGGGCATAAGAAGAGAAATCAAGCAACGCGATAAGCTGCGGGACTGTCGTGCGGAGGCAACAGGGACGGCCGCCTGCTCCTGAGCTACAACCAGACTCTTTAAAACCTATGGCTGGCAGACCCCGAAAGACTCATTCAGCAGGCGGACGCGAACTGGCCAAGCGTACTGGAATAGTTACATCGCAGCGTCCAGCTCATCGATTGCTTTATTAAGCACCTTTACAGACTCGGCATGCTTACCCTGTTTGTGCAGCAATTCACCCCGATCCCGGAGCTCCTTCACCCGGGCTTCCGTTGCACTGTCCAGTTGTGCTGACTTCAGTTGTTGATCAATCTCGTGTACCAGCGTGGGACACTGGCTAGCGAGAACACTGCCCGCAAAAAACACGGTGAATAACAGAACCGCAAGATAACGCATCATAGCTCCCCCTTTATTCACACGCCCCCATAGAGTATAGACGACCAAGCCTCGATGGGCTGCTGAACTCAAAGCCGCTACGAATTCTGGTTAGTACTGGCTTATGAATTAACCGGTATTACCACGAACTTTACTCACAAAAGCTGTGGATAACTGTGTTGGGAACCTAGGGTTAACCACGTGAAAGCCCCGCGGCACAATGGCTCGGGGAAATTGATGCTAAAACCTACAATACCAATCAATTGCCTAGGCAAACTCATTGGCATATTATGCCAATGGAGACTTTCCAGGATTACCGCGATGGCTACGAGAAATATTGTCCTTACCAATCACCAATCAGAAGTGGTAGACCGACTGGTTGAATCCGGTCGTTATCAGAATGCGAGCGAAGTTTTGCGAACAGGCCTTCGGATGGTGGAAGAGGCCGAATCCGCCTATCTCTCAAAAATGAACGAGCTGCGGGAAGCCATCAGTCATGGCGAGCGAGATGTAGAATCCGGTAAAACCCGCCAGTTTACTGGCGATGAATTTGCCAATTATCTCGCAGACAGAGCTGAGCATATCGTCAAAAAGAAAACGGACGCCTAAGCACAATGGAACCATGGAAGGTTATCCTCACAGACACAGCACTCGCTGATCTTGACAGCATTCTGGACGAAACCCTCAGCCAGTTTGGCAACCTGCAACTTCGACGCTATACCAAGCAGATACAGAATGCGTTGCAAGAACTTGAAGCCAACGGCTTAAACGCTCCGCTACTTAAGGATAGGGGTGACATTCAACCTCACTTACTGACCTACCCGCTATCAAGAAAAGGAAAACGGTCCCCACATCATTTGTATCTTCGGTTTGATGTTAAAGGGAACGAAAACTCAGTCATTATCCTCCGAATCCTGCATGAAAGAATGGATCCAGAAACGCAGATTAAAGAAGCAGCCCAGTCCCAATGACACCGGATTCAGTATCGGTTCTTTAGTTACTCACAAAAGCTGTGGATAACTGTGTTGGGAACCTAGGGTTAACCCTTCATAAGCCACGTGCCACGCGTCCTCGGGAAACTTGATGCAAAAATGGACGATGACAGGGCACACCGTTAAATTCTGACTCCGTACTGAGGCAAAAAGAATAATCACTGCTACGCTTGAATAGGAACCTAAATCTAATAAAAGCATGGAGCTAGCCGTGACCAACCGTCCTGAATTCCTCACTGGCGGGGAACCCGCTCGACTTATCCCAATAGCTGCAGACAGCGCCCGAGAACAGAAATCCGTCTCCGTTCTACTTGCGGGCTTGCGCTCAGTACTCGAATTACGCCAGGCACTGCTCAAATCGTTGAATGTCCGAGTGGGCACAACCGCCACCCTAGAAGCTTGGACCGAAGTGGTTTTCCAGAACGAAGACAAGAAGGCAGCCAAACAGAAAGACCGGCCGGACGGACTCCTGATTCTCCGCACTGGGCGGCGCGAGTGGCGAGCATTGATTGAAGCCAAAGTGAACAACGATACCATCGGTGAGGAACAGGTATCCCGTTACCTCCAGCAGGCGAAAACCCACGGCTTAGACGCTGTGATCACCATCACCAACCAATTTGCAGCCCTACCGACTCACCACCCTGTAAAGCTTCCGAAAAACGCCACCAAGTCTGTGGAGCTATTTCATTGGTCTTGGGCCTTTATTCGTACCCAGTGCCAGCTTCTGCTCAAAAACGACAGCGTTGAAGACGTAGACCAGGTGTTCATCCTCAGCGAGATACTCCGTTATCTCGAAAGCGACCGTTCCGGCATCAGCCACTTTGACCAGATGAATGCGGAATGGAAAGACGTCGTCAACAAAGTGAAGAGCAATGCTCCACTAGCCAAAGCCAGTGATGAAGTTCAGAACACGATTGCAGCCTGGCATCAGGAACAACGGGATCTTTGCCTTATAATGTCCCGTTTAACCGGTAGCGATGTGTCACTGAAGCTGAAAAACGAACACCGTCTGGACCCCGCCAAACGAGTAAAAGACGATGCCGAGGCTTTCTGCAAAACACCAATTCTCACCTGTGCACTCAGCATCATCAACGCGGCGGCAGATCTGGAAGTGACCGCTGACCTTCAACGAAGAATGATCTACTGTTCAATGCGCCTTGCGGCACCCAAGGACAAGCAAAGCACCAAAGCCCGAGTGAACTGGCTTCTGCGCCAACTGAAGAAAACCGAGCCCGCCGGATTCTTCATTCGAGCAACTCGACCAGGCAAAGCAGAAACCACTTATCAAGCACTGAAAGATTTACGAGATTCACCTGAGCTACTGGAATCGGACACATCAAAAACTGCGGCAACGACACTTGAGGTCGTTTACGAACTGGACCTAGCTGGAAAGTTCAGTGGCAGGAAAGTTTTTGTTGAGGAATTAGAAAAAGCAGTTCCGCACTTTTATCAGGAAGCAGGCCAGTTGCTAAAAGCCTGGACACCGCCGCCTCCAAAGATCACAAAAACGGAATCTATAGCAAACTCACAGGATGAGGACTTGGTACTGGACGAGTAGACTTGTTCTTTTACTGAAGTGATAGCCTGTGTTCACATGACAACACCAAAACGCATCTACCTCGCCGGCCCCGAAGTGTTCTTCCCTACCGAAGAACACAAGGCCATCGTGGCCGAGAAAAAGCGCATTCTTCAGGAAGCCGGATATGAAGGCGTAGACCCACTGGACACCGCCCTGACCTTTTCAGATCACGAAGCAAAACCCGAACGCGGCCACCGAATCTACCAGGCCAACCGCGAACTGATGGACAGCTGCGACGCCATCATTGCCAACCTCACGCCGTTTCGGGGCATCAGCGCAGACCCGGGCACCGTGTTTGAAGTGGGCTACATGATTAGCCAGGGCAAACCCGCTTTCGGGTTCACTCTAGACAGCCGGAACTATCGCGACCGAGCCGGAGCGACCGACCGGGATGAACACGGCCATGCCATTGAAGACTTCGAAATGAGCGATAACCTGATGATCGAGGGTGGCATCCGCGAATCCGGCGGCCAACTGTTCGTGGCGCAGCAGCCAAGCGAACACCGGTTTTTCTCGGCAGAGCTGTTCCGCAACTGCGTGCGAGCGTTTGCCCATGCCTGAACCAACTCCCCTTCAAACCCTGCTAGACACTCTTCCCCAACGCGGACGCGTGGAATGGATTGGCATCCGCCCCGCTCGCGGAGAGCCCATGCAGGCAATCGAGCGCGTGGCGATCACCCCGGGCACGGGCTTGGAAGGCGACCGATTCGCCGGGCGCGAAACCAGCAAACGCCAGGTCACCCTCATTCAGCAAGAACACCTTCACACCATTGGCTCCTTCCTTCAGCGAGAAGCCATAGAACCCGAGGTATTCCGGCGCAACATCGTCGTCTCTGGCCTGAACCTGCTGGCGCTGAAAGGCAAAACGTTCCGGATTGGCAGCGTGGTGCTGGAATACACCGGCCAATGCCACCCCTGCAGCAAGATGGAGACAACGCTTGGGCCCGGTGGCTATAACGCCATGCGCGGGCACGGCGGCATTACCGCGCGTGTGGTTGACGGGGGCGAGGTGGCACTTGGCGACGAGGTGCAGGCATTGCTCACATCCTCACAGGCGTGAACAACGGCCTAGCGAACGAGAGGGTAAGCCGCCCTCACCTGCCCCATCACGATGCGAGCATCTTCCGGCTTTAGGCCATTTTTGCGTAACTGCGGCATCACCATTGCGCCCACATTTTGGCAGCGCGAAGGATCAATGCCGTGCTTCATGAAGATATCGGCGATGGCTTGCGGCGAAGCATCGGAATCGGCTTTGAGTAAGTTGCCGATTTCGATGGCGCAGGCCTGTTCGGTGGGATCGGTGTTTTGCTTGCTGCGCCAGATTAGGAAGGCGGTGATGGCGGCGAAAATGGCGAGGATTAGGAATTTCATAGAACACTCATGGTTGGGCTGTTTGGATATTGGGGGAAAGCAAACCGCCTCCCCCAGTTTTCTCAACTAGAAGCCCCATCGCCCCATTTAACCGCAAACGGGATGCTCTTTTGGCAAGACTGACAATCCAGATACATATCAGATCTTGATTTTCGAGTCTTGGTAGAAGCTGCGCCACAAGCGGGGCAGCCATGCTTGAGGGCGGTATTTGTTGAGCACTTGGCGCACACAACATAATAGCCGAAGCGTCCATATTGCGCCGCGAGAGCATCGGTCTCACCGCATTTTTTACAGCTCACTGTTACGAAATCTTGGCCAAGCGTTTTTGGCACTTCCGCGTGCTCAGCGACTGGCTTGGTGTCCGTTACTGGTACTGGTTCACCAGACCGCTGGTAGTTCTTCAGGAACGAATAGATCCTATCCATCTCGTCTGCTGTAAAGCGCGGCTCACTCTTGGCGAAGCTTTTCAGGCCGCTGCTCGCAGCTTGGGTAAGATCTTTGATCTTATCGACAAGAAACTCAGTTTTAACGATATGTTGTGAGATATCAGCCGGTATATTGTCACGATCCAACCGCGCAGAACTGGAAATCGCGATCACCGTTTTGTATTGGCGCAAACCAAAACTTTGTTGCAGGCCCAGAAGCTTCCCGAGCAGCTCGGAGCGATGTTCCTGAAGAAGAGCCTTGAGGTTGTCTATCTGCACTGCGGCTTGCTGCACCGGAGAAGGTATGCCGAACCATTCACCTTTATAGGACCGCTCCCATTCACCCAAGGAATTTACCCGCACAGCCCCCTGAATACTCTTACTTTCAACGACAATAAAGCCGGCTTTGTAAACGACCAGATGATCAATCTGGGAGTTAAAACCATTCACCTCAATCACAAGATCATTGAGGATTCTGTAGTTATCGTTACTGCCGAAGTACCGGTCAAGGAAATAGGAAACCTGTGACTCCTGTTTTTCCCCTGCCATCCTTTTGTAATCAGGCATTACTACGTCTCCTGTACCCGTAATCCTTTAAGTGCCCACGCCAAAATATAATTGACCCGATTTTTTCCTTCAGGCCAAATACTCCACGCCGGTATCAGACACCTTCAGAAACTTAGCCTGTACCAGTTGATTAAGGGCTTTCTGAATAGCCACTTCGTTTCCCTGGAGCCGGAGGTGAGAAGCGATGTGGTTGCGAAGGCTTGCGACCTTCTGCGGTCGCTTCTCTTTGGGCCTGGCAGATAAGTTTTTGATCAGCTTCTGAGTTTCACCAGAAGCACCGGCAATTTTCACCTGCTTGCAGACCCGCCCACTGCACTTGATGTGGGCAATCAACGGCGAAAACCCCGAATCGTTGCTGATCACCTCAAACGCCACCGTTCGGTCGGCCTGAGCATCGAACTTTCCGAGGTAATAGGCAAGGTGGAAATCGAGGTTATTCGCCTGCGTAGCCTTTAACTGAATGACCACCATATTGATCGGTTTATCGTACTTCGTATCCATGAAGTCCAACTTGGGCTGCTTGGCGCCAAGGAACACGATGACCCGCTCATACTCTGAGAGATTGACCTTGCCGAGATTACCTACGTTCTCGTAGTCGATGAAAGCCCATTTCATTACTTAACGTCCTATGTCGTTTCTATATCAGACCTTTATAAATGTCCAACGCCAATGGTTCAGCGGCCGGTTCGGAGTGCAGCGGAAAACCGGTCCGGTGGAGGCCGTAGACCGGGGTAAGTCCACGGTCAGCTTCACCCACTGGTTAAGCACGTCAGTTGACGAGCCTTTTGTATAGTTCGACAAAGTAGTCCCGGCGGCATCAAACGAATCAATAGCGCACGTGAATGAAGGCATACCCACACTGCAATAACAGCCACGTTGCCTTCGATTTTACGCACCTGAAACTTTGAACATAAAGTAAGTGCATGAAATTACTGCTCCAATGAATACTATCTGAGGGAGCCGCAACTCAAAAAACCTAGATTTAAAATTTAGCCCCATTATCGAAGCTCTATATGGATCGCTCTCATTACTAGAAAACAATTCTGACGAGAACTCAGAATGCACAGCGTCAGCCAATTCCTCATTAATCTCCCTTAGCTCGTTTATAGCAGAGGCTGCGTCCAAGTCATGCAATAACGCAGCATTCTTTCGCCTTATTCGAGAATTAGAGAACTCTAAATCGGCTCTCCACCAAAATGATCTAAATAGATACATCAAGATCAAAGCGAGACCTGCATAAATTATCGATGCATTAGTATCAGTTAGCTCAATTCCGAGCCATGACACTTTCTCGGGAAAAACTCCCGCCCAAGTCACAATGTAAGCAAACAGAGAAGTTGAAAGCAGATTTTTCCGTTGTCGTTGGGTTTCTTCGCTCAACATCGATCCAGTGGTGGCTTCGTGAAAATTTTGATGTGAGAGTACGATTTTTCGAATCGTAGAATTCAGAGCTACTACCGCTTCTGAGTCTAGATTCTTGATTATTTTCTCTAAATCATCATTCATCATGCTTTCCAGATACACTTCCTAGACTTTGGTGCTTAACGCCGTAGGTAAGCCGCCGGTGCGCAGCTCAGCGCAGTACCGGTCGGCTTCACCAATTGGTTAAGAATTTTGTTCAAGCGTAATTTCCACGGCATTGAAGAACTGACCGGAATTAGCAGTTTGTTGAACCCAATCTGCAAGTTTGACCGTAAAGCCCTGGCGTACGAAATCCTTGGCGACTGACTCAAGGTATTCGGGGTGGATATCGAAACTGGCGAGCTTGAGCACTTCTGTTCCAATCTGGGTTAAAAGATAAACAGGCATTTTTACTTGTTTTTTAGGGTCGTCGTTCTCAAGAAGCATCACCTTATTATTAGCAGTGATTGCCTGGAAAAACATGTCTTCTGATAAGCTCCCTATAGAAGATGTCAGCCCGGTTGCCTCAACGCCAGACAACACTCCGATATCTTGCAGAAACATCAACTTAGAAAAATTTATCCCTTCACTCTCTAGAAATTTGTCTTTCTCTCGGAAGATTCTTGAGGCAATAACAAAACGCGCCAGCTTGCTAATTAACAACGCTTCAGACCTTGAGAGTCCTTTCAAGAATTCTAGAGTACGCATGGAGTACGACCCTGGCTGTTTCACCTCACCGGCCAGAATCCGACCCCACAAATCTTGAAGCTCACTCGAAGATACTCGCCCTGCATAGTCTCTCCAGGCGAATAGCCAATCATCCTCTACCGGATCTTCCGAAGGCTCCTGAGCATCATTCTGCAGAACGTCCTCGGCATTCAATATTGCCTTAGCAATGTTTGTTTCTCTCCTAATCCCTTCGGAGAGATCGTTATTCATCACGCTCGTCGCAAGATCATCAAGGTTTAAAGTTGGCTCAACTCTGCCCAACTCATCTACTCTTTCCGGCGGTGCATTCAAGAGTTTGTTCGAATCACTGCCTTTAAGAGAGTATTTTCCTGCTTTAATGGCTTCGACTTCTTTTTCAACTTGCGCAATTTGAAGCATTTCGCTCTTTCGGATTTCAATGCGTGCCTTTGCAACCCTTTTCTCCTGCCATGGAATCAGGAGTGAGCCAACACCTTTCTCAGCAAGTGTTTCCCAAAGCTTGATAAGCAATTTCTCACCGGGATAGTCCATATTTCCCTCTTATTCTTAACAGTGATTAGGTAGAGCGCTTAGTTATTGCAACAAGTTGACTGCCACAATCCGCGCCACCAATCACATAAAATTTAACGAAAAATCATAACCTTAAAAAAAGCCTGCGAATCCTAATGTATTCGCGTGACATACACATCATTGCAATAACGACGCGCGGGCGATGGTGTTATTACAGAGCATTATCTTCATGCTCCCAGACAAAAAGACAGCCAGCGCCATGTAATCTCCAACCGGCTGAAACAACGAGCTAAAGCGGCAAGCTCCTTCTGTAGGTACGCACACGCTACCTCGCAGCCTTCATCGCCTCATACGCCTCACACAGCTCTTTCTTCTTTCTGAGAACCGCAGGTTCTCTGCTCCCCATCGCAGCGATCGTAGCTGCATTACAAGCTTGTCGCGCAGAATCCAGCTCATTCGTTTTCGTTGCCAAACCCACACTGGCGATTGTCGGCTTAAACGACATCGACGCATTGCAATACATAGTCCGTAGCCTTGCGCGCTTTGGGTCCTGACTTGCCCCTTGGGACAACTCCGAACAAAGCGCACCGAACAATCTTTTTGCTTTCACTGTGCATTTGGAGAAGCGCTGAAGATCCTGCCTGACATTACCGCATACACTCTGATCACGAATTCGCCAAATTTGGTGCTGGAAGGCTATGGTTTCGCCTTCGTACACGATTTCAACCGGTGTCACATGGATATTGCGAGACTCGGAAAAATGCGTTTCTACGCCAGTCTGTACCGCATTCAGGTACGCCGAAAACACATAAGAAATCGGGTCCAACTCTTCTCACTCCGCCTTTAGATTCAAGATTCCGCGACAGGCCGGAAAGGCCTTACACCCCAGAAATTCGTTCCCGACATTAGCCCCACGTTTCACCGTCCGCTTTACCATGCTGTCATGGCATTTCGGACACTTAGGCTCATTCTCCTTTTTCGCCACAATCCGCTTAACATGCGCAGTATGTTGACGATGGTTTTTGAAGGTTGCTGCCAAACGGCCAGACTCGATGGCATCGAAAACGGACGTAACTTCGCTTTCTGTAAGTCGGTCTTCTGTGTAGCTTTTGATAAAGCGAATATAGTTACCGCCGTGAGTAACATTAGCGGGCATAGGCGTTTTAAACGTGGAGTCGCCCACAAAAACCACTAACGAACAAATCTGCTCATCTCTCAGACTCAAGAGGCTTTGTAGCGTTTTTACGTGTTTGTAGTTTTGGTGCAGCGGGTTCTGGAACTTCTGAGAGTGCTTGTAGATTTTCTGTGTCCAGAAGCGTTGCTTCTCGTTCCCGAAGATCCAGCCTTTCATATTCTTGGTTTCCACCACAAAAACGCCGTAACGGGAAACGATGATGTGGTCGATCTGGGTAGTGCCGTCCTCAGTTGGCAGGGTAACGTTCTTGATTAGGTGATAACGGGCTTTGTCTAGAAAGATTCGGGCGGATAGGTTAATCACCGCTTCCCCGGCTTTCCCTTTGAACCAAGGCGATTTGATGAGCGCCGCGAAGATGACTAGCGGGATCAGGTACCAGAGGTTACTAAAAAGAGGCTGTAATACCTGAGCGAAGTCCATCCGTTATCCTTAACAGCGGCAAAAGTCCGTTTTCTATAGCTACACATTAACCTACCGTTAAGCAAGCTGACTACCCCTCGATGTCAAAAATGTGAAAACCCATTACGTAAAAAGCCGCTTGGTTTCCCTAGCGGCCTTGTCTGCTACTTTAGTGAACGTGTGGGTATTAGGCCGCCGCCAAATACGCCCCCGCAACCGCCAGCACACCACCTACCCCACGGCTGAAGCGGCTATCGGCTTTCAACATCAGGCCACCCAGCCCACGCCCAACCAAGGTGATCGCAAGGGTGGCGATGGAGAAGCCAGCCAGGTACGCCGCCAGTGTTGCGCCTTCGGGCATTTCTGCGCCGTGGGCAAAGCCGTGGAACAGCATGAACGCGCCAACCAGGGTGCCACCCACGGCAGTCGGAAGTTTCGCCAGCGTGGCAATGAGGATGCCGGCCACCAATACTGAGAAGGTGATGCCGGTTTCAACGCCGGGCACGCTCAGGCCGCCCCAAGCGAGGGCTGCGCCGCCTATCATTCCCCCGATCACGAAGGCTGGGGTCGCGTTTTTCATGAGTTTGTTTTGGCGCACGCTCCAGAAGCCAATGGCGGCCATGGCCAGCAGGTGATCCAGGCCTAACATTGGGTGCAGTAACCCGCTGGTGAAGCCGCCTTCGGTGTGGCCGGGGTGGGCCATGGCGGATGCAGAGGCAGTTAGTAGCGCGGCGGCGGTGAGTAGTTTTGAAGTCAGTTTCATTGTGTTGCTCCTGGTGGTTCTAAAATCGTTTTAGTTAGGTTGCTCAGGCTTCTTTGGCCAGTTTTTCGGGGCGTCTTTCCGGCAGCATGCCGCGTTCGAGGATGAAGCTGATGATGGTTTCCAGCCCTACTCCGTCGTACAGGTTAGTGAACACGAAGGGGCGTTCGCCCCGCATTTTTTTGCTGTCCCGTTCCATGATGTCTAGGGAGGCGTGTACCTGTTCGGCGATGTCGATCTTGTTGATGATCAGCAGGTCGGATTTAGTGATGCCGGGGCCGCCTTTGCGGGGGATTTTGTCACCGGCAGATACGTCGATCACGTACAGGGTGAGGTCGCTCAGTTCCGGGCTGAAGGTGGCAGACAGGTTATCGCCGCCGGATTCCACCAGCACCAGTTCCAGATCCGGGTGACGGCTTTGCAGATCGTCAATCGCCGCCAGGTTCATGGAGGCGTCTTCGCGGATGGCGGTGTGCGGGCAGCCGCCGGTTTCCACGCCGAGGATGCGGTCTGCGTCCAAGGCTTCGTGGCGCAGGAGGAAGTCGGCGTCTTCCCGGGTGTAGATGTCGTTGGTGACCACGGCGATGTTGTAGTGGTTGCGCAGGGCTTTGCACAACTGGCGCAGCAAGGCGGTTTTACCCGAGCCTACCGGGCCGCCGACTCCAACTCTCAAACAATGTGTCATAGCTATGTCTCCTCAATCGTTCTTCAGCTTCTGAAAAGCCGTGAATACTGTGTTTCGTGTAAGGCACTTCCGAGCGCCAATCCCGGCAGGATGGGCCCGAGTTCGTGATCGTTCCGTTCCAACGCTGTGTCCACTGCGATTGCCAGTTGCGGCCGCAGCTGTTCGATGATGCGCTGGGCGGAGGTGTGGCCTAGAGGCAGCGCTTTGCAGGCCACCGCCAGCTGGTTTTCCAGCCAGGCCCAGGCGAAGCCGAGCAGGGTTTGGCGCACGGGCACACACCGCTGGTGGGCCACCCAGGCGAACATGGTGATGTAGCCGGGGTCTTCCGGTATCAGGTGTGGCTTGGGCAGCAGCTCCAAGTTGCGCAGCAGGGTCACAAGGGCCGCGCCAAGGCGGCTGTCTTCGTCGCTCAGTTCGGCGGTTTCCCGGGTAGCGTGCAGCCAGTCGTTCCACTGCGCCAGCGCTTCGGCATCGCTGTTGGCCCAGGCGTTTTGCAGCCGCACCAGCAGGGGCAGTTCGCAGCGGCTGAGGCCATCTTCGAGTACGCCTTCAATCCACTGGGCCAGTTCGGCTTCGTTGTTCACCCAACCCAATTCAAAGGCACTTTCCAAACCTTGTGACCAGGCAAAGGCGCCGATGGGCAGTGCCGGGCTGACCAGTTGCATCAGGCCCAGCAATGCCAGATCACTCCCCTGCGGGGTGGCGGCCTCAGTGGGCATGTGCGTGGTTGTGGCCATGGCTGTGCCCGTGGTCGTGATCGTGTGAATGGCTGTGGCTTTGGCCATGCCCGTGGGAATACCCGGCTTGGGTGTAGGCACCGGGTTCCGGGTCGAACGGGGCAGTGTGGTGGGTCAGGGTTGCGCCCAAACGTTCCGCCAGTTCTTCCAGTACGTGGTCCGGGGTGATGCGCACGTATGCGCCCTGCTCGTCCATGCCGATGGCCAGCGTTACGTGGCGATTGCCCAAGTGGTAACACAGGCGCGCCAGTGGCTGGCCGTTTTCGATGCGGGCGGTGACTACCTGTTCTTCGGCGGCGCGAATGCAGACGATCTCGCCGGTTTTGGCTTGCAGCAGGTCGCCGTCGCGAAGCACCGGGCCGCGATCTAAAAACAGGCCTACGTCTACCTTGGTTTCGGTGCTCGCCCGCAAACGGCCGCGGATGCGCAGCTCGTAGGGCAGAGTCAGGTTGTCCAGAATCTCGCCGGGGTCGATCCCGGCGTGGTTCGCATCGCCAAGGCGTTTTGTTAGTTCCAACATAATCGGTTCTCCAATTCCCGGCTCAGAACAAATGGTAGCGCTGGGCCAGGGGCAGTTCGGTGGCGGGCTCACAGGTGAGCAGTTCGCCGTCTGCGTGTACTTCGTAGGTTTGCGGGTCCACGGTGATGTGCGGGCACGCGTCGTTCAGTTTCATGTCTTTTTTGCGAACACTCCGCACGCCTTTGCAGGCGGACAAGGGGCTGTCTAACCCCAGCTCTTCACCAATGTTGGCGTCCAGCGCGGCCTGGCTGACGAAGGTCAGGCGGGTGGCACTGGCGGCTTTGCCGAAGGCGCCGAACATGGGGCGGTAATGCACCGGCTGCGGTGTGGGAATCGAGGCATTCGGGTCACCCATGGGAGCGGCCGCAATCATGCCGCCCTTGAGGATGGTGGCCGGTTTTACGCCAAAGAAGGCAGGGCTCCACAGCACCAAGTCCGCCAGTTTGCCCACTTCCACCGAGCCAACTTCGTGGGCGATGCCGTGAGTGATGGCAGAGTTGATGGTGTATTTGGCGATGTAGCGTTTGGCGCGGAAGTTGTCGGCGCCTCGTTCCTGGTCTTCCGGCAATAGGCCGCGCTGCACTTTCATTTTGTGGGCGGTTTGCCAGGTGCGACACACCACTTCGCCCACCCGGCCCATGGCCTGGGAGTCGGAGGAGATCATGGAGATCACGCCGATATCGTGCAGGATGTCTTCGGCGGCGATGGTTTCCCGGCGGATGCGGGAGTCAGCGAAGGCCACGTCTTCGGGGATGTTCGGGTCCAAGTGGTGGCACACCATCAGCATGTCGAGGTGTTCGTCTACGGTGTTTACGGTGTAGGGCCGGGTCGGGTTGGTGGACGACGGCAGTACGTAATCCTTGGAGCAGGCGGTGATTATGTCGGGTGCGTGGCCGCCGCCCGCGCCTTCGGTGTGGAAGGTGTGGATGCAGCGGCCTTTGAACGCGGCGAGGGTGTCTTCCACGAAGCCGGATTCGTTCAGGGTGTCGGTGTGGATGGCCACCTGGATGTCGTACTGGTCCGCCACGGTCAGGCAGTTGTCGATGCTGGCCGGGCTGGTGCCCCAGTCTTCGTGCAGTTTGAGGCCGATGACACCGGCTTTGATTTGCGCTTCCAGCCCTTCGGGGAGGCTGGCGTTGCCTTTGCCCAAAAAGCCGATGTTCACGGGCAGGCTATCAACGGCTTGCAGCATTTTACCCATGTGCCAGGCACCGGGGGTGCAGGTGGTGGCGTTGGTGCCGGTGGCCGGGCCGGTGCCACCCCCGAGCATGGTGGTGATGCCGCTCATCAGGGCTTCTTCTACCTGTTGGGGGCAGATGAAGTGGATGTGGGGGTCGATGCCGCCAGCGGTGAGGATCTTGCCTTCGCCGGCAATGATTTCAGTGCCGGGGCCGATGACGATGGTGACGTCTGGCTGGGTGTCGGGGTTGCCGGCTTTGCCGATGGCGGCGATGCGGCCTTTTTGGATGCCTACGTCGGCTTTGACGATGCCCCACCAGTCCAGGATTAGGGCGTTGGTGATGACGGTGTCCATGACGGCATCGTCTGCACGCTGGCTTTGGCCCATGCCGTCGCGGATGACTTTGCCGCCGCCGAATTTTACTTCGTCGCCGTAGTGGGTGTGGTCTTGTTCTACTTCGATCCACAGTTCGGTGTCGCCCAGGCGCACGCGGTCACCCACGGTGGGGCCGTACATGTCGGCGTAGGCTTGTCTGCTTATTTTCATGTTATTCCTCTATGAAATTGGGTGCCGGGGCCGATCGGGTAAGGCTTTCCAGGAACCGCTCCTAGCGGCACATCCATGTGGCGCTTGTTCTCCGGCATCCATGCCTCCGCACATTCCTGGAAAGCCTTACCCGCTCGTCCCTCTTAGCTATTTCGTGGAGTCCAGCGGGCCCATTACTTCGCCACGGAATCCATAGATTTTTCGTTTGCCAACGAACGGAATCAGGGTGACGGAGCGGGTTTGGCCGGGTTCGAAACGGATGGCGGTGCCGGCGGCAACGTCTAGCCGCAAACCGCGGGCTTTGGCTCGGTCGAAGTTGAGTGCGGGGTTGGCTTCGGCGAAGTGGTAGTGGGAGCCGATTTGTATGGGGCGGTCGCCGGTGTTGGCGACGTCCAGCGTGACGCGTTCGCGGCCGGCGCAGAGTTCGATGTCGCCTTCGCGGATTTGGAATTCACCGGGAGTCATGACGCGGTCCTTACACTATTGGGTTGTGGACGGTGACGAGTTTCGTTCCGTCCGGGAAGGTGGCTTCCACTTGCACTTCGTGGATCATGTCGGCGATGCCGTCCATGACGTCTTCACGGGTGAGGATTTCGGTGCCGGCGCTCATGAGTTCGGCTACGGTGCGGCCTTCGCGGGCGCCTTCCATGATTTCGGCGCTGATCAGGGCGATGGCTTCGGGGTAGTTCAGTTTCAGGCCTTTGGCTTTGCGGCGTTCGGCCAGCAGGGCGGCGGTGAACAGCAGCAGTTTGTCTTTGTCTCTGGGGGTGAGTTCCATAACGTGTTCCGTTGTTATTTGTTGGGCTTCAGGTGAGCCAGATTCTGGGTGTGTGGGCCGGTAAGCCGGTGAGCATGGGCCGCAGCAGGTGCCAGGCTTGTTCGCACAGGGCCCAGGCTTCGTTGCGTTCGGTTCCGAGGTAGCGCAGTAACAGCACGCCTCTGCGGCGGGTCACGGCCCAGCGGTTGTGGTCCGGAAGCTGTTCTCTGAGGGCTTCGATGGCGGCCGCTTCATCGCTCAGACCAACCGCCCAGAGTGTTGCTTGGACGGTGGCACCGCCCTGGCCCCAATGGCCGGTGAACCGGCGATGGGTTGGGTCCAGTAACTGGCGTTCCAGCCATAGAGGTTTGCCATCTAGGCTCAGGTGAAAGCGTTGTTCCAGCGCGCCGGTGACGAAGGGCAGTTCGCTGGCCGGGCGGCCGAGGGCGAGCACTTCCCATCCGAGGGTTTTGGCACCGCTTTCCAGTTCAACGGTGGTGGTTTGTTCGCCCCGGGAGCCGTCAAAGGCGATGGTTTCTTGGGGCAGGTATTCCAGCGTTGCGTCTTTGGCCACCTGCAATCGGGTGTGCTGCGCCCAGGCTACGCCGTGGCTGTCGGCTTTGTAGAGTTTGGCGGCGGCCGGGGTGGTCAGCAGGGTGTGGCCGCCTTCGGCTACGGTGGCTTCGATGCGCAGTTGGTCACCACTGACCAAACCGCCGGGCGGATGCAGCAGGTACACGTGGCAGCAGCCGTGTTTGCCTTCCGGATAGAACGGGCGCTGTACCCGCAAGGGGCCCGTGTGCCGGCGGCGCACCATGCGGGTGACCGGCTCTGCACTGCCCTCGTTTCGGGATTCGAAACCGAGGGACAGTGAGGCCGCCCAGCGCCGTTCGGTATCGAACCGATGGCCAGAGCTATGGGTCGCGATGGGTTGGTACGCGGTCATACGGTCAGGTGCTTTTTGATCAGCTCGTCGCTCAGGCCTGCAATTTCCCCTTCCGCGACTCGCCGGCCCCGGTCGAGGATGGCGAAGCGGTCGGCGTATTTTCGGGCGAACGGGAGTTTTTGTTCCACCAGCAGCACCGTCAGGCCGTCTTCTTCGATCAGTTTGCGAATCACTTCGCCAATCTGCGCCACGATGTTGGGTTGTATGCCCTCACCCGGCTCGTCGAGGATCAGCAGCTTCGGTTCAATCACCAGCGCCCGGCCGATGGCCAGCTGCTGTTGCTGGCCGCCGGAGAGGTCGCCGCCGCGGCGGTGTTTCATTTCTTTGAGCACCGGGAACAGCTCGTAGATGCGTTCGGGGATTTTCTTGCTGCCGTCTTTTCGTACCGCCAGGCCAGTGCGCAGATTTTCTTCGACGGTCAGCAGCGGAAAAATCTGCCGGCCTTGGGGCACGTAGCCGATGCCCAAGCGGGAGCGGTCTTCGATTTTCTTTTGGGTGAGTTCCACGTCGCCCGCCAATGCCATGTTGCCGCTTTTGACGGTTTCTTCACCCATGATGCATTTCATCAGCGTGGTTTTACCCACGCCGTTTCGCCCCATCACGCAGGTGCATTGGCCTTGGGGGATGTCGAGTTCCAGGTCCCAGAGGGTGTGGCTTTCGCCGTAGTATTGGTTGAGTTTCTCGATCTTGAGCATCAGGCCTCTTCCCCCAGGTACACTTTGATGACTTCCGGGTCGTTCGACACCTGGTCCATGGTGCCTTCCGCCAGTACGCTGCCTTGGTGCAGCACGGTGACTTTGCGGGCGATGGAGCGCACAAAGCCCATGTCGTGCTCCACCACCACAACCGACTGCTTGCCGGCCAGGCTGGTAAGCAGTTCGGCGGTGCGTTCCATTTCCTGTTCGGTCATGCCCGCGACCGGCTCGTCCACCAGCAACAGCCGTGGCTTTTGCATCAGCAGCATGCCGATCTCCAGCCACTGTTTCTGGCCGTGGGAAAGAATGCCTGCGGGTTTGTGGCACAGGGGTTCCAGCTTGATGGTTTCCAGTACCTCGCCAATGCGATCCCGGTGCTCCGGCTTCAGGATGGCGGTGAGTGTGGGCCAGATGCCTTTGTTGGTGGCCATCGCCAGTTCGAGGTTTTCGAACACGGTGAGGGCTTCAAACACGGTCGGTTTCTGGAACTTGCGGCCGATGCCCAAACTGGCGATTTCCGGCTCGTTCATGGTCAGCAGGTTATGGCGGCTGCCGAACCATACCGAGCCGTTATCCGGGCGGGTTTTACCGGTGATGATGTCCATCATGGTGGTTTTCCCGGCGCCGTTGGGGCCGATGATGCAGCGCAGTTCGCCGTCGTCGATGGTGAGGTTGAGGTTGTTGATGGCATGGAAGCCATCGAAGCTCACGTTCACATCTTCCATGTACAGAATCGGGCCGTGGCGCACGTCTACCGGGGATTGGGCGGGCTCCAGAAATTCGAACACCCGCTCACGGTTGGTCAGTTGCTCGAACATGCTCATGCGGTGGCCTCCTGTGCAGCTGGCGCGTCGTCAGCGGTGTCGGTTTTCCGGTCTTTTTGCAACAGGCCCGCAATGCCTTTGGGCAGGAACACGGTCACCAGCACAAACAGTGCGCCAAGGGCGAACAGCCAGGCATCCGGCATCACACCGGTGAACACGGTTTTCGCGTAGTTCACCAGAATGGCACCAATAACCGCCCCATAGAGGGTTGCGCGGCCACCCAAGGCCACCCACACCACGATTTCAATGGAGAACAATGGCGAGAATTCGCTGGGGTTGATGATGCCCACTTGTGGCACATACAAAGCCCCCGCAACGCCCGCCAGCATGGCGGATACCACAAAGACGAACAGCTGCACCCGCTCTACCCGGTATCCCAGGAATCGCGTGCGTGCTTCGGCATCCCGGCAGGCAACACTCACCCGGCCCAGCTTGCTGGTGACAATGCCCCGGCAAATCACGTAGCCGATGGCCAGCGCCACGCCGGTGGCAATGAACAAGCCGAGCCTTGAGGCATCGCTGCGCAGATTAAAGCCGAGGATGTCCCGGAAGTCGGTCAGGCCGTTGTTGCCGCCAAAACCCATTTCGTTGCGGAAGAACGCCAGCATCAGGGCGAAGGTCAGCGCCTGGGTGATGATCGACAGGTACACGCCGGTGACCCGGGAGCGGAACGCCAAGAAGCCAAACACCAAGGCCAATAAGCCGGGTGCCAGCAGCACCATGATGAAGGCGAACCAGGCCATATCGAAGCCAAGCCAGTACCAAGGCAGCTCCTGCCAGTTCAGGAACACCATGAAGTCTGGCAACAGCGGGTCGCCGTAGGTGCCGCGATCGCCGATTTGGCGCATCAGGTACATGCCCATGGCGTAGCCGCCGAGGGCGAAGAAGGCACCGTGCCCTAGGCTCAGAATACCGAGATAACCCCACACCAGGTCCACGGCGACCGCCAGCAGGGCGTAGCACAAATACTTGCCCAGCAAGGTTACGGTGTAAGCGCTGACGTGCAGCGCGCTGTCTTGTGGCATGAACAGGTGCAGAAAAGTGACCAGTACCAAGGCGCTGAACAACACGCCAAGGAATATCTGGGTGGAACGTTCCTGAAACGGCCGGAACAGCCAGGTTTGTGATGAAGCCATAACTCAGCCCTCCGCGGCCCGGCCTTTCTGGGGGAAGAGCCCCTTCGGCCGTTTTTGAATGAACAGGATGATCATGACCAACACCATGATCTTGGCCAGTACCGCGCCAGCCCAAGGTTCCAGAACCTGATTGATGGTGCCCAGCGTGAGCCCGGCCACCAAGGTGCCCCAGAGATTGCCGACACCGCCGAACACCACTACCATGAACGAATCGATGATGTAGTTCTGGCCCAGGTTCGGCCCCACGTTGGTGATTTGTGACAGCGCCACACCGGCCAGGCCCGCAACGCCGGAGCCCAAGGCAAAAGTGAGAATGTCTACTTTGGTGGCTTTGATGCCCATGGAGCGGGCCATGGCGCGGTTTTGGGTAACAGCGCGCACCTCAAGGCCGAGGCGGGTTTTGCGCATGATCAGCATCAGCCCCGCGAACACCACCAAGGCAAAGCCAATGACGTAGAGGCGGTTCAGAGTCAGCGACAGGGCTTCGTTGATCATGATCGACCCGCTCATCCAGTCCGGTGTGACCACCGAGCGGTTCAGCGGAGACACCAAGGTGCGCACCAGTTGCTGCAGAATCAGGCTGATGCCGAAGGTGGCCAACAGGGTTTCGAGGGGGCGGCCTTTGAGGTACTGGATAACGCTGCGTTCGATGGCGATGCCCGCCAGCGCCGCGACCAGAAAGCCCGCCGGAATCGACAGAATCAACGCCAAGCCGGGCTGGCCGGGAAACAGTTGCTGCATGCCCCAGGCGGTGTAAGCGCCCAGCATGATCAGCTCACCGTGGGCCATGTTGATCACCCCCATCACGCCAAAGGTGATGGCCAGACCGATGGCGGCCAGTACCAGTACCGAACCGAGAGACAAGCCGAAGTACAAGGTTTCGGCGGCGCGGTTCATTTTCAGTTTTTGCTCAATGCTTTCGAGCGCTTTGACCGCTGCTGCTGCAAGGGCTGGGTCGTCGCTATTGCTGGCGTTGTTGAGCGCAGCGCGGGCGTTGGCATTCAAACTGCCCGACAGGGTTTCAACAGCGCTGACGTCGCCCTGCTCTAACTGGTGAATTGCCAGAGCGGTGGTGAGCATATCGCGCACGGCGGAGCTGTCTTCCACCTGAACACGCTGCTCAATTAGGCTCGCCAGTGCACCATCGACTTCGCCCAGCAGGTCACGGGCCGCCGCTAACCGAACGTCCGGGTTGGCGGCGGTCAGGTCGATTACGGCGAGCAGGCCTTCTACCTCTTTACGCAGTGAGTTATTCACTCGAACGGTGGCCAGATCACGGCGTGATACTTTGCCCATGTCCTCGCCGTTCAAAGCACTGGCGATGGTCCAGTTTCGGCCTACGTTGTTCAGAACGAGCACTGTGGCACCGCTCTCTTTAACGGTAGCGAGCTTCCCCGCGGAGAAGGCTTCCAGCCATCCTCGGGCACGCTCGTCACCGCTTTCGGAAATGTGTTTCAGAACCGCCGTTCGCTCGGCGTTGCTGGCTTCTACGAGCCTTTGCAACAGCACTTGCGCTGCGTCGTCCTGTACTTGGGCGGTCGTCAGCGACGGCCCAAAAGCTATACACCAGACAATGACTAGCCCGGCGAGCAATCGAAAGATGCTCATGATTCATTCCTGTTGGCGATGAAATGAAATTAAAAAAACCGGGCAAGCGTTAAGGCCTGCCCGGATCAAAGCGTTACTGGGCCGCTACATCTGCCGAGCTGCCGCAGGTTCCGGTGACCACATTGAAGTTGCCGCAGCGCAGCGGTGCGCGCCAATCACTGATGAGGTCTTTCGAGCCGGGCAGGAAGTCAGACCAGGCATCGCCAGCCACGGTAGACGGGGTTTCCCACACTACCGAGAATTGACCGTTGTCCTGAATCTCACCAATCAGCACCGGCTTGGTGATGTGGTGGTTCGGCATCATGGTGGCGTAGCCGCCGGTGAGGTTGGGTACGCTCACGCCGATGATGGCGTCTTTTACTGCGTCTACGTCGGCGGTGCCTGCTTTCTTGACTGCCTCAACGTACATGTTGAAACCAATGTAGTGCGCTTCCATCGGGTCGTTGGTCACGGCCGCTTCGTCACCCTTGAATTCCACCCAGGCGTCGATGAAGTCGTAGTTAGCGTCGGTATCCACGCTCATGAAGTAGTTCCACGCGGCCAAGTGGCCCACCAGAGGGCCGGTGTCGATACCCGCCAGTTCCTGTTCGCCCACCGAGAAGGCCACCACCGGAATGTCGGACGCAGAAATGCCCTGGTTGCCCAGTTCACGGTAGAAAGGCACGTTGGCGTCGCCGTTGATGGTGGACACCACCGCGGTTTTCTTGCCGGCGCTGCCGAACTTTTTGATGTCGGAAACGATGGACTGCCAATCAGAATGACCAAACGGGGTGTAGTTGATCATGATGTCGTCGGCGGCCACGCCTTTGTCTTTCAGGTAGGTTTCCAGAACCTTGTTGGTGGTGCGAGGGTATACGTAATCGGTGCCCGCCAGTACCCAGCGCTCAACGCCCAGATCATTCATCAGGTAGTCCACCGCAGGAATCGCCTGCTGGTTGGGCGCTGCACCGGTGTAGAACACGTTTTCAGAAGACTCTTCACCCTCGTACTGCACCGGGTAGAACAGTAGGCCGTTCAGTTCTTCGATGACCGGCAGCACCGATTTACGGGACACAGACGTCCAGTTACCGAAAATCACGTCTACTTTTTCTTTTTCCAGCAATTCCCGGGCTTTCTCGGCAAACAGCGGCCAGTTGGACGCAGGATCGACCACGACCGGCTCAAGCTTGCGGCCCAGCACGCCACCGGCAGCATTCTGTTTTTCGATCAGCATCAGCATGGTGTCTTTCAGTGCAGTTTCACTGATCGCCATGGTGCCGGACAGAGAGTGCAGCACACCCACTTTGATGGGATCTTCCGCCGCCAGGGCGTGGAAGGAAACCGACAGTGCCAAGGCAGACAGGCCTAGCTTTACGTGTTTTTTCAGGCTCATGGTGCACGTCCTTTTAGTTGGATAATGAGGTTCAATCGTAGACGGACGATTGCATTCGCCGTTCCAACTCACACAAAACCCAATATAAAACAATCACTTAAAAGAACGTCAGCCCGATATCCCAAGCGTTAAATCTTGGCTATTTCGCCTTTTAGGCCTGATTTTGGTGCCAGTGATGCTAAGGCGCTCTGTTCTGGTGCGCGCCAAATAATGAACCATCATTCACCTCGAAACGCACACGCTTGTGAGATATTTCGCACACGGCGGGGAGATTATGTCCGATTCTTAATATACCGGCCCTGCGTAGACTGATTGTTGTCAGGGATGACAAGCCAGCACGGATGTTGGCTCAGGGATGGAAACTCAAGGATTTGAGAGTTGCCCGAAGGAACAGGGCGTACAGGGATGAACCAGGGATGACGTGCGCAGGATGATGCACAGCCTGACGGATCAGGCAGGGGTCAGCCACGGAATTTAAGGGGCACACGGATTGTGTCCTCTTCCGTGCATCAGCCCATCTGCTTTCCTGCTTTCTGATTCTTCGAAATGCCAGTCGCTTCGCAGTTCCAGCAACCACTGGGTTGTCTCACCTGATTGATCGATAAAAAACAGACTGCACAATCAGGAATCATCCATGAAACACACCTCTATTTTTGCCACTCTCGTTTTGCTGTTCAGCCTGGCCACCGGCTTTGCCCACGCCAACGAGCCAAGCACCATCAATATTAATGCCGCCAACGCCACCACACTGTCAGCCCTGAGCGGTATTGGCCAGAGTAAAGCCGAAGCCATTGTGGCTTACCGTGAAGCCAACGGACCATTTGCGTCTGTTGAAGACCTGGCCAATGTGAAAGGTATTGGTGCCCGCACCGTTGAGAAAAATGCCCAACGCTTAGCCGTGAAATAAGCCTTCCCCGGGGGCACCCTGCCCCCTTCTATTCGCCTATGGCGAAGTCTGTCAGCCACTGTTAGTCTGCTCGGTTAATTCTCTGTGGCTTGGCAAGCTTTATGATTCGAGGCGTTCTGTTAATTGCTCTGGCGGCCCTGCTTTGGGCGACCACCAGCATTGTTGCGAAATTCCTGTTCGGCGGTTCTAATCTCGCGCCCCTCACCTTGGCCTTCTTGCGCCTAGTCGTGGCGTTGCCGTTTTTCTGGGTGCTGATGCGCCGGGAACAGCGCCAACTCTGTAGAGATAATCCACACGGAAACGCCGTGGGAAGTTCTTTACGTTCGCTCAGCTTGAAAGCGCTGTTGCCGTTGGCGGCCCTTGGGCTGTTTCAGGCTCTTTATCAGGGCAGTTATCTGGTTGCGGTGGATTTGTCCGGGGCGGGAATTGCCACGCTGATTTCCCTTTGCCTGCCGCCTGTCTTCGTCGCCATTCTTGCCGCGCCGCTATTGGGTGAACGGCCCACCCTTACAACTCTGGTTGCAGCGATAGCGGCTGTTTTCGGCACCGGGATGCTGGTGCTGGGCGACATCGACACAACCGGCACCCTACGGCTCGCGGGCATTTTAATGTCCCTACTGGCCGCTGCGGTTTACACCGGGTTCACACTGACCAGCCGTTACAACTCGGTCGGCACGCCCGCCTTCACCACGGCGTTTATCTGTTTCTTCACCGCAGCACTTTTGCTGTTGCCCGTGGTATTACTCACCGGCGGTTTTGCCGCTCTGCAAACCATGGCTTTGAAGCATTGGCTGATGGTGTGTTACATCGGGGTGGTGCCCACGGGCATTGGTTACCTGATGTTCTTTACCGGTATCAAAAGCACACCGGCAACGCTGTCCAGCATTGTGGTTACGTTGGAGCCTTTGTTTGTGGCGCTGTTGGCGTGGCTTATTCTGGGGGAAATGCTGGGTACGGTGGGGGTGGCAGGAGCCATTGTGTTGGTGGTGGCGGTGATTGTTGCGTCGCGCAGCAACACCGCGGCCGGAGCCAACCAGAACGGCTGATTCCGGCACTCGGCGCGGGGTGAGGCTTAGCCGCCCTTACGCTGCTTTTCCAGCATGTTTGGCTGCAGGATCTCGATCCAATATCCATCCGGGTCTTTGATAAACGCCAAGCCTTTCATTTTGCCGTCGTCCGGGCGCTTCACAAACTCGACACCGAGTTGCTCGAAACGTTCACAGGCGCTGTAAACATCCGGCACGGCAACGCCGATATGGCCAAACCCTTGCGGCTGGTCGTTACCATTGTGGTAGGCGAAATCCGGGTCGTCTTCGGTGCCCCAGTTGTGGGTCAGCTCCAACATGGCTTCGCGGCCAAAGGTGTAAGTCGTCCGGTGGCCGTCATCGGCCGGCACTCGCTCGGCTTCGGCATCGTCCAGATACGCCAGAAAATACAGCGTGAACTTCATTTCCGGGAAGTCCAGTTTACGCACCAAGCGCATGCCCATCACTCGGGAATAAAAGTCCAGCGAACGCTCGGGATCTTTAATTCGCAGCATGGTTTGGTTAAACACGTAACCTTCGGTTTCAGGAACCGGCGCGTCATGCAGGCCAACGGCCTGTTCGAAATGCTTTGGCATAATGGGTCATCCCAATCTGGTTCAGACTTGAACCGTAATATATGCGTTCGGATGGTGGCCTTTTCAAGCCCCCACGTACAGTTACTTAGCATATGATATGCTGCAGGGTCGTTACCCACACTAGGCTTCGCCATCCGATTTAAAGAGTTATCAATCATGGATTTTCAAGCGCCAAACACCCTGGCCGAACAAATTGCCGGCTACATGGCCAAACGCATCATGACGGGGCAGATTCAGCCGGGCCAGCGTATCCAGGAAGCCAACCTGGCAACCGAGCTCAAGGTAAGCCGGGCGTCGGTGAAAGAAGCGCTGTACACCCTTGAACGCTGGCACCTGGTGGAGATCACCCCTCGCAAGGGCGCGTCCGCAACGCAGATCAACGCAGAGTATGCCGCGGAGTTGTACGACGTATACATGCACCTGCTGATCATGCTGGCCACTCGGTTGTGCGAGCGCTGGCAGGAAGACGACAAGCCTGCCGTGATGGCGGCTGTGCAACAGGTTATTACCCAAATTCAAAACCATGGGGACGACCTGACCGCCGTTGTAGAAGCCAGCTTTGGCGTAATGGAAGCCTGCTGCGAGGTGGTCGGTAATCCCTACCTCACCGAATCGCTGTCTAACTTCAAACCTGCAGTCAGCCGCGCTTATTATCTGAGCGCCCAACGGTATCGGCAGGGTCTTGCGCACACCCGTCGTTTCTTCAGCGAATTGCAGCCCGCTGTGTTGGCCCGTGACACGGTTAAGGTTCGCGAGCTGATCGAAATGTTCGCAGAACACCAGAAACAGCTGATCCAACAAGCTTTGGCTTAACGCCGCCTGCCACATTGGGACAAGCGTCACAGTTTGATGGCGTTACTCGCTCTACAGTAAGACTGTTCAAATAACGCTCACCGCAGCCTTGGTTTTGTTGTCCCTGCGGGCAATCAGTTGGCGTCTCCGCCGCTGCTATAACAAAAACAAACCGTCTGAACCGGGGCCAACATGTTTACTCGTATTCCTCTCTGTCAATTTATTACCGGCTTGTGTTTTGCCGGTGGAGCCGCACTCCCGCTGTCTGCCTTCGCTGATTTCAAGCCGTTAACGGACTCCACCTTGTCATCGGTTACAGGACAAGCCGGTGTGACCATTGAGCTGGAAACCAAGCTCAATATCGATCGCATCACCTGGACCGACGAAGGCGCCCTCAGCGTTAACGGGTTTCGCTTATCGGGCCACAACGACACCACCCTAGACAACTTGAGGCTGACCGTCGATATCGCCGGCGACGGCGAAGTACTGGAGCATGGGTTTTCAGAAATAGCCCGCCGCGCCGCTGCGGGCCAACTGGATACGTCTAACCCCGATGTTGCCGATGCTCTCGCCAAATACTCGATGGGCGGCAGTTACGGCAAAGCCTTCAACAGCGGGGATATGGTGATTCATCTGGGCGCCACCGATTATGGTGATCCCACCAACCTGAACGATTATCTGAGAGCGGTTGATTTTGAATTGGGCATAGACAGCCTGACCACGTCCGGCTCGGAAGGCAGTGCCAACCTGTTCTCCAACATTCTGCTTCAAGGCTATGTTGGCCCTACCGATCTGATCATTCGAAATGGCGGCACCTCTACTCGAACACTGGGCAATGGCAACACGGTATCGGGCTCTGAGCTGCAATTGGATACACACTTTGAAATCACCAACGGCAGCCTGAATTGGGATGCCGCTGACCTGATCTTCATTTTCAACTTTGCCGCGGTGGGCATTGAAGGTTTGCAGATTCATAACCGCCGGGGTAACGACACCCTTGGCCACTTTGGCATGGCCAGCGCCACCGCGAAGCTGTCTCAGGGCACCAGTGCCGGTTCGGGCAAAAGCGGCTTATCCATTCACGATGTTGAGTTCCGTGCCGACATCGATATGCCTGTTTTCAAAGTGGGCGGCACCAGCATCGGTTCCGTGCAATTCACGGACTTTGCCATTAAAAACACAACGATCATGGTTTACGGCCACTAACTGCTGGCAGTTATTATTGATCGGTTTACACTGTAATGACGTACTTTCTACGCCAGTTTCTTCGGCGCAGCATAAGGAGCATTCAGTGAGCAATATTCCCGTTGGCATAAGCACTTGCCTGCTAGGCAAGGAAGTTCGCTACGATGGTGGCCACAAACATTCCCGTTATTGCACAAAAGTGCTCGCTCAGCATTTTGATTTCCGCTCTATCTGCCCCGAGCTTGAGGCCGGTTTAGGGGTACCCCGCCCCGCGATTCATCTGCGCGAAAAAGACGGCGAGTTACGCCTGACCGACAACAAAGGCACCGCCGACCATACTGAAGCGATGGATGATTTCATTCAGCAGGTGATGCCGTCTTTAGCAGATTTGCGCGGCTATATTCTGATGGCCAAATCGCCCAGCTGCGGCATGGAACGCATCAAAATTCACGATGCCGACGGCAAAGTGATGAACCGGGATGGCCGCGGCCTGTTTGCCGAGGCACTAATGAAAGCTTACCCGCTAATGCCGGTTGAAGAAGAGGGCCGCTTGAACGACAACGTACTGCGGGAAAACTTCATTGAGCGGGTGTTTGCTTACGACGACTGGATGCTGAACGTGGCCGGCGACAAGCTCACCAAACAATCCCTGCAGGATTTCCACAGGCGCTACAAATTCGCGCTGCTGGCCCATTCCGAGAAGATTTACCGCCAGCTTGGCCCGATGCTAGCTGATATGAAGTCCGAACCCTTAGAAGACATAGCAGACCACTATATTCGCGGCTTTATGGAAGCCATGACCCAGCGTGTCAGTAGGGGCGCTCATGTGAACGCCATGAACCATTTGCTCGGTTACCTGAAAAATGACATGAGTGCGGCAGACAAAACCGTACTGTTAGAGCAGATTGACGCTTATCACCGCGGCGAAGTGCCGCTGGTTGTACCGATGACGCTGCTGCGCTTGGCACAACGCCGGGAGCCTGTGGACTATTTGAGCACTCAGAAATACCTCACGCCCTACCCTGACGAGTTGGGTTTGAGGAACAACGTATAACTGAACCGCTGAAAAAACAAAAAGGGGCAGATGGTTTCAAACCACCTGCCCCTTTTTTATGCTCGAACTGGTTTGTTTAGAAACCGTAGAGCAGTGACACCGCCAGTTCCGTGTCGGTCTTCTCTGACCCTTCGGGAGCATCGGATACGTGCTTGACCCGGTAAGCCACCTTCATGGACAGGTTGTTCATGATGGAGCTCTGCAACGAGGTTTCCGATTTGGAAATCGTGTTGTTGTCGTCCAGGCCGATTTCGGTGCTCAACTTCTGACGGAACAGCGAGTTTTCAGACAAGCCGTAATCGAACTGTGCGGCCAAACGCGCAATAGCGTCTTCTTCCACATCCCGGCCGGTATCCGGATCAACTTCCATGCGCTTGTTGTAGCGATAACCGGCACCCGCAGAGAGGTCCAGGAATGAGCGCTTGCCCGATTGCCACACCCGGTTTCCGTAACCGGTGGTGACGGATGATTCGAACTCGTAACCCGAGAAGCGATCGTCTTCCCAGTTACCGCGCAAGAACCAGTACTGCTGTTCGTCGAACTTGTAGTTGGTTTCCAGCGCCGCTCTGTACTCCTCGGCAGTGGTTTCGTCGTCTGCCTCGGTGTACTTGGTGCTGAACTCGCCGCTGTTACGCCAAACTTCCCGGTCGTTGATCAGGCCCAGGCGGCCGTTCACCTTGGTTTCGTCGGTGTTGCCGGATGTCATCAACACGCCCAACTCGGCCTCACCTTCCCAGTTTTCACTTTCTTGGGCCTGCACCATGGGGGCCAGCGCCAAACAAGCGATAACCACTGGCTTCCTGATCAACATAACGTCTCCTTAGTTCGGTTTGGTATTACGATGACGCCGATTTACGGGCGCGCTCGCCTTCAAGGCTTTTCCGCGCCTGACGTTCACGCTCTGCCTGCTTGCGTGCTTTTCGTTCGGCAATAATTCGGGCAGCCTC
This sequence comes from Marinobacter litoralis, assembly GCF_003336705.1. GTDB lineage: Bacteria > Pseudomonadota > Gammaproteobacteria > Pseudomonadales > Oleiphilaceae > Marinobacter > Marinobacter litoralis. The sequence continues at coordinate 491,719 of NZ_QMDL01000002.1, forward strand.
GCCACCCACGTGGGCTTCACCACGCTGCTCGGCCAAACGCATTTGGTGCTCGCGCTCTTTGAACCGGGCTTTCTGTTCTTCGGTCAGTGATTCAATGCACTGATGGCAGCTCACGCCTTGCTCGTACTCGGGACGTAGCTTGTCGTCTTCGGTGATCGGGCGACGGCACGCGTGGCACTGGTCGTAATCACCCCGTTCGAGATTGTGATTAACCGTGACCCGATCATCAAATACAAAACATTCACCTTTCCACAGGCTTTGTTCTTGGGGCACTTCTTCGAGATATTTCAGGATGCCGCCTTTCAGGTGGTAAACCTCCTCAAAGCCCTGCTCTTTCAGGTACGCCGTGGATTTTTCACAACGAATGCCGCCGGTGCAGAACATGGCGACCTTTTTGTGTTTGGCCGGGTCCAGGTTCTGCTTCACGTATTCCGGGAATTCGCGGAAGGTGTCGGTGGCGGGGTTGAGCGCGTTTTGGAAGGTACCGATCTCGACTTCGTACTGGTTACGGGTATCAACTACCAGCACTTCCGGGTCGGAAATCAGCTCGTTCCATTCTTTGGGATCTACGTAGGTACCCACTACTCGTTTGGGGTCGATGCCTTCCACGCCCATGGTGACAATCTCTTTCTTGAGTTTGACCTTGGTGCGTTTGAAGGGCTGAAATTCTACGAAGGATTCTTTGTAGTCGATGCCGTCGAATCGTTCGTCGCTGGCGATCCAGGCTTTAACGGCGTCGATGCCTTCGCGGCTGCCGGCGATGGTGCCGTTGATGCCTTCACGAGCCAGCAGCAGTGTGCCGTGCACGTCTTTTTTCAGCATCAGGTTTAGCAGTGGGTCGCGTAGGTCTTTGTAATCGTTTACAACTGCGAACTTATAGAGTGCGCAGACAACAACGTTGTTGCTCATAATGCTCTCCTGCGGGCCGGATCGTAAATCCGGAGCATGATTGATGGTTATCGCGGGCTTGGTGCCAGCTTCGGGGGCGATTTTAACGCACTTTGGGGTGGGTTCAAGTTAGGGCTTTCCGTGAACGGTGCCTTGTTGCCGCCCTATGCGAGGGGGAGCTTTCCAAAATACGCTGTGGATACATCCTTGTACGCTCGGCTCCGCCATCCATGGCTGCGCACGATTTTGGAAAGCTCCCCCTCGCACAGGGCTATCTCTGTGCGGGGGTTGGAGAGTCTTTAGTCTTCGGCTTTGTTTAGTTCACGCTCGACTACTGCGGATAGCTGGCCCCAACCGGGACGGGTCAACTGGATGTTATCGACCAGTACCGTTGGCGTGCTGGCTACGCGCAGTTGCATAGCCACTTGCAGGCTTTGTTCAACGGCTTCTTTGTGCAGTTCTGTGGTCATGCAGCGGCGGAAGCGGCGCTCTTCAAGGCCTAGGTCGTTGGCGTAGCGGGTGAAGGTGGCGACCGGGTCGTTCGATCCGCTCCAGGAGGATTGCGAACCGTAGAGCTTGTCGTGCATGGCCCAGTATTCGCCCTGATCACCGGCGCAACGTGCCGCTTGGGCGGCTGGCATGGCGTTGGCGTGCTGGCGCAGTGGCAGGTCAAAGTAAACGAAACGCACTTTGCCGGAATCAACGTATTCTTTTTTCAGGCGCTGACTGGCTTCAGAGAAACGGGCGCAGGCCGGGCACTGATAATCGGCGAATTCACGCACCACCACAGGGGCATCTTCTGCACCGACCGAGGTACCGTATTGATCGAAAATAGCCGGAAACTGGTCGGCGTTCTTAGCGGCCACCGGCAGGTTGCTAGAGGTAGGTGCAGGAGGCGTGGTCATGAAGTAGACCGCAGCAATCACTGCCACGACAACCACCACCGCAATGGCGATCAGTGCAGGTTTTTTATTTCCTTGATTACGCGGCGCAGGGGCGCCCGTTTGTTTGCGTCGCTTTGCTTCACCCATTTTGGGCTCCTTGTTAGGTGTCCGGAAACTGGCGGGCGAAGGTTTGAAGCTCCGGGAAGAACTGCAAGAAATTCGCCTCTAGTTCGCACTCATTCTCCCGAATTTCATCAATTATTCCAGTAAATTGATTGGGAAAGCGGATGCGTTCGGCTACCCGATCCAGGGCGAATCCGATGTTGTCCAATTCCTGATAGGCACTAAACCAGTCGTGTTCCACCATGCGTCGGGTAACTTTGATCATTGCGGGAGGCATGACCGGCTCGTGGGCACTAAGTTCCCGATATACGGTATGAATGAACGCGGTTTGTTCGAAATCGCTATAACGATGCCAGTGGCGCAGTAAGAAGTGGTCGTAGAGGATGTCTAACGCGACACCGGCAAAGCGCCGGCGTTGCTTGGAGAAGAGTTGTTTGCTGGCCAGTACCTGCGGGTGTTGGTCGGTGAAGGTATCCACCGCCAAGTGGTGCCGCACACCGTCCAGCACTGGTGCAGGCAAGTCTGACCAATCAACACCTCGGGTGAAATCTCCGAGAATGCTGCCCACCCGAGCCTCGGCGGAGTCCGGCGCGAGAAACGTGTGGGCAAGATGATTCATGGGTTAGTGCTCCCTCGGGCTAGTGCAAAATCACATAGCCTTAATCATCGCATTCGATTCCGATTGCCTGAAACCCGTCGGTGACTTTTTGGTATTCGACGCTTACAACGGCACAGTCGCGCCAGCCTTCGTTTTCACTTCCTACGTTTTGATCGTAGGTTATCTCGACGCCCAGAACAGTAAGTTTTCTGGAGTTTGGGTCGTCCGCGGTTAACTGCCCGGTTAGCTCATACTCACCGCTGTCTTCAGATTCGATTTCGATGTTAAGCGCTTCAAGGAAGAAGGTGCCATTCGCATCTTCACGTTCGATGCCTTCCACTTCGAGGAAATTCGCCTCAGAAAGCGGCGTTTGGTCGTCATCGTCCCGGTCGATCAAGGTGTTGTTGGTAATCCGAACTCGTACTCCCCCGACGTTCAGCTCGTTTTCTGCCGAACCTTCAAAGGGGGACAGAACACCGGCTTCAACTTCAGCATTGCCCTCAAAGAGGTCAATTTCTTCTGCATAGAGTCGGCCAGTTCTAATTTCACCCTCCACCTGTACCAGCAAGCCGTCGGCGATACGTGAACGGGCGAAATCATCGAACTCGGTTTCGTTGTCATAATCAACCTGAACGCCGTTCAGTGAGAATGTCGAGCCGGAAACATTCAAAGACTGCACGGGGCCTGTCATTTCTATTTCGCCACCTTCCTCACGGAGGAATCGACGATCATCTGAATAACGGATCTCGGCTGCGGTGACATCGCCACCCTCGGAGAGGAAGCGGCCTTCCACCTCAACCAATGCGCCTTTCACGATGTCATTGATCGTGAGGTCTCCGGGATAACTGACGCCCTGGCCGCCACGAATCCACTGATCACCAATCCGGAACTTATCTAACTGAACCTCGTCGATTCGCCCTTCCAGCTCCAGCGGAAAATCCGAGCCCGTGGTGGCACTACCTATGAAGCTGGCGCGGTATCCGTCTGCCGTCCGCCAGGCGCTGACTCGTACCGTCATGCCTTCGGTGAGGTTGCCATCTTTGACACGTACTACCGTGCGCCGGTCGTAGCTGATCGTCTGTCCCAATACACGGAAACTACCGGGCGTGCCTGTGCTTTCGTCGGGCACTACAATATCCGTCACCGGCCCGCGGAAGGTGTCGTCGTATTTCAGGGCTTCGGCGTTGCCGGAGCCGTCTTTATTCCACTTCCCTTCGATCCGTAAGATCATGCCTTTTTCAAGGTCACCTTCGGTCGAAATTTCGTCGTTGCTCTCAACACGCTGGTTTACGATGTCGCGGGTTTCAAATTTCACGCCATTGACAAAGACGCTGCCAAAACCCGATACCGGACCAACACTGGAGCCCGTGCCGCGAATGCCGCCATCCGCAACGCTGGTGCCACCACCACCTCCGCAGGCAGCCAGAATGCCAAGCGCGATCGGAGTGAGTCTCAGCGTCAGGCGTTTTTTAGTGGATACCGGATTCATTGGGGTCTCCTGCCAGCGATTTGGGCTGGTGATGGTCATCAGATAAAGTGGAATCAGCAGCGCTGCGCGCCTGAATCGGATCTTCGAAATAAAACACACCCACGCCGGTGCGCACCCGCTCCCCTGAGTGATTGGCGGAGGATTGCGACAGATCCTGATCGTAAGGGGCCAGCCATTGGTCCAGTTCTTCCAGCAATCGCTGCGATTTCTCTGCCGCAAACTGTTGCCAACGCACAATGACTTCCGGGGGGATGTTGTCGTAGGTCAGGGTTCTCTGAAACAGCGGCGCCCGGCCGGGCTGGCTGTCGGTCAGGTTATGATCAATCGTTGCCACCAGGTCTGACACGTCTTCACCAAAGATCTGCAGCATTTCTTCGCTGTCGCCTGTTGGTACATACGCACGTTTCTGAAGGTACAACTTGCCGGTTTGCTCATCCGCGGAGACAACGCCCACGCGAAACAATTCATCCAATACGGCTCGTGGCGGCATGTCGCCGCTGTACTTGCGCACCAGTTCGGTGAAACTGCCGTCGCCTTCAAAGGACAACATAGCAGGCTGGCCATCAGCCGCCTGAAAGGCGCCGTCCCGAACCCAGCCCGATACCACTCGGGAAGCGCGGTTGGCATGGGAGCGGCCGTCACTGCCTGAGTGTTCACCGGCCAAAAGATCTCGCTGCCGCTTTACTTCTTTGCGAGTGAGCCCCGTCATCACGGCGGCTCTGGAATCTGTTGGTTTGCGTCGCCCATCGGTAAAATCTTCGAGGGCGGCCTCCACATAGGCACGCTTCACCAGATCAGCAAATTCACTGAACGGGATACCATTGCGCAACAGCAACCGGGCCAACGGCCGGAGTATGCGGTACAGCGCTTTATGCAGAGGATTCGTGTTGGTTGTCGTCATGTTTGGGATTGTATTCCCATAGCCGTCCTGAAAGCCAGAAAGGGCCGCCTCACCGGCAGCCCTTTCTTACCTGAGTGCTTATTCACTCACGTCGCTGGCCAGTTCGAAGTCACCGCCGGCATTTTGGGTGTATTCGATTTCCACTTCGTCACCCACGCTAACACCCGCTGCGCTGTAGGCACCGAACAGAATGTCCAGGTTCATGATGGTTAAAGAGGTTTGCCCTTTCGCATCAACACGCCCTTCGATTTCAGCCACGTTGCCGTCTTCATCGTCTTCAACTTCAATGGCATAGGCTTCCAGATAGCCGCCATCGGTATCACGCTGACGCCCTTCTACTTCCACAAAATCACCAATCTGAAGCGCGTTCAGGTCGTCTTCGCGGCTTCGGCGCTCGTCTGAATCTGTCTCGATGAGCGTGGTGTCCGTCAGCCAGACTTTGACACCACTGACGGTCAGAATTTCGTTCTCGCGATCAAACGCCTGAATCTTGCCGCTCAGTTCGGCATCGCCTTCCTGGCCTTCAATTTCCTCAGCGATGAGAACGCCGTTACGGAACTCGCCTTCGACCTTCACGTAGGTTCCGTCTTGAAGGGTATCGCTGTCCATGTCGTCGAATTCGGTGTCGTCAGAGAACTGCACCTGCACGCCATTGATCATAAAGGTGCTGGTAGATTCATCGAACGCGAAGATGTCACCCGAGATTTCTACGTCGTCGTCATCTTCGAAAAGATCGTCTTCCTTCTCGATTTCCTTGGCCATTAACACGCCAGCCTGCAGGTAACCTTCGACTTCAACCGCCATGCCATTTTCGAGATCGGCCAGATCAAAATCGTCATCGCCGCTGGCCAGCTGGTAATCAACACTCAACCCGCTGATGGTGAAGGTTTGTGCCGTTGCATCAAGGTCAGCCACGATACCCTCTAGCTCCGCCTCGTTACTGTCTTCAAAATCTCCGTCGATCAATTTTGCGCCGACATAACTGGCACGGAACTGACCTTCACTGGTGCGCCAGCCACTCACACGCACCCGGTAACCCATCGGATTCGCAGCCAGCTCACCCGCCGTTGCGCCGCGGAACACGGTTTTTCCGTCAAGCGCTACGTTCTGGTTCAGCAGAGTCAAGTGGCCGGTTTGAGCCGCGCTGTCCCAACTTGCTTCGGTCAACGGGCCGCGAAGCGTATCGTCGTATGAAATATCGCGGGCTTGACCTTCACCTTGACCATTCCAGCTGCCATTAACCTTGAGCACCATACCCTTATGGAGTTGGTCTTCGCGCTCGAGACCGTCGTTGCTGGTTACTGTGCCATCGGTTTTGAAACGCGTACCGTTGACGTAAACACTGCCGAACCCGGTGACGGCACCCACGCTACGGCCATCGTTGCCTGAGCTCGCGGACGAACCACTGCCGGAACCTGAGCCGCCGCACGCGATCAGCGAGCCCGCTACCGCACCCATCACGATCATCTTCACTGCTACAGAAAGTCCATTACGCTTCATCTCGATTCCCCTCATGTTCGGGCCAACTCTATTATTGGGATTATTTTCCCAAAACCTTAATTGGGAATTTAATCCCAAAACTTTGGGTTGTCCAGAAATTTCACATGAAGGTTTTGTGAGGGAGGGGGTAGGGGGTAGGTGGAAGCCTACCCCCCGGGCTTAATCACCCATCAGCTGGTGAACTCGTTGATTCAACCGGGCCACTTCCCGGCGCATTTCGTGAAGCTCATCGAGCAGGTCTAAGGAAACCGCCAACCCCGGCAGGTTGAGTTTCAAGTCTCGCTGCAGGCGCAGCGCTTTCTGAAGGCGATTAAGGGCGCCCGCATCAAACTGCCACTCGCGAGCCTCCGGAACATCCTCAACCGGCACTAAAATGCCGTAGTTCACCAGTTTGATGACAAACTCAGCATGGCAATTGCCCCGCTCGCACACTTCTTTGAGGGTAAAGGTGCGACCTCCGTTGTCGATGATTTCCACGGTCAGGATCTGGGTTTTGTTGGTCATATCCTTGCCCCCGCCTACAGATGCAGTTTGCTACGTGGATTGAAATTCTTTTCCAGCTCGGCCAGCTTCTCATAGAGCTGATTCGCCTCAGCTGAATGCTGTTCCGGCATGGCGACCTGCAGAATCACGATCTGGTCCCCCGGGTGCTTGCCGGGAAAACCCTTGCCTTTCAACCGCAGCTTGCGGCCACTGGTGGAGCCTTTGGGAACTTTTACGTTCACCTTTCCGCCAACGGTAGGCACGGTGACGGTTGCCCCAAGCGCGGCCTCCCAGGGGGCGATGGGCACTGTTACCAACACGTCGCCACCTTCAACGGTGAAGTGCGGATGCGGCGCCAGCTCTATCTCGAGAAACAGGTCCCCGGGCGCACCACCACCCATTCCCGGCGCGCCTTGCCCTTTAAGCCGGATGTGCTGGCCATCGCGCATGCCGGCTGGAATTTTCACTTTCAGTGTTTTCTGGCGAGGCACCAGACGGCCGTGATCATCCACCTCGCGCACCGTGAACGACACCTGCTTATCACAGCCATTCAGGGCTTCTTCCAGAAACAGCGCCAGCCGGGCATGCACGTCTTCGCCTCGCATTCTTACGCTTTGGCGAAAGCCGCCACCACCGAAGCCGGTGCCCGCGTGCTGACCGCCGCCAAACATCTGTTCAAAGAAGTCACTGAACCGACCGGCATCGGCTTCGGTGTAACCACCACCGCCAAACCCGGACGCGCTTTGCCAGCCCGGGGGCGGCTGGAAAGAGCCATCATCGCGGGCTCCGTACTTGCGAAGCTGGTCATATTCGGCCCGTTTTTCAGGGTCTTTCAGCACCTCGTAGGCTTCGCCAACGTCCTGAAATTTATCGGTAGCATCGTCTTCTTTGCTGACATCCGGGTGGTATTTCCGAGCCAGCTTCCGATAGGCCTTTTTAATGTCTTCAGGTGAGGCAGACTCACTCACACCGAGAACGGCGTAATAGTCTTTAAAGTCCATGGTACCTCTCTCTATTGGCTAATCGTTGTTCACTGCTTATTACTATTGTCTCTGGCTGGAAAAAAACAAGGCGGGCCTCCTATGCGGTTTTGTACGCAGGCGTCATTATCATTCCCCGTGGATAGACAGTAGAATATCGCTCCCTGATAATCCGACATTCGTCATCTAATCGATCCTCGAACCCGGTGTACTTCATGACTCGAATGGCCCCTGTACAATCCGGCAGTACTCATGGCCGGCTGCTGCAGCTTCTTGCCATCGACGATTCTTCTTCAAAATCGGAAAAGCTGCCCTGTTTCGCAGAGCGCCTGAGCCGTTTATTCGGGCTTGGGGATACCATGACGCTGGATGCCGCGACAGCTTTTCGAAGCCGCCAGCCAGGCATGAATCAAGAGCCGGTTTTCGAGCAGCTGACGAAAGAGTTAATCAACATACGCAGGGCACTGCGGCGCAAGATCGGCAGCTACGGCGATGAAGTCGAGCCCGGCGATCACCCCACATCCGAGCCCTATCTGAACGCCTGGCTGGTGCATCAGCGCAAAGTTGCCGCCTCCAGCCGCCAGCTCAGAGACAAAGTCCGCAAGGCTATGAAAGAGCACAATCAGGACCTTGCTCGTCTGGCGGAACTGGATTCGGTATTCGACCACACCATGGCCAGCTACACCGCCCAGTGTTTTTCCCATGTATCCAAGGTTCTGGAGCAGCGATTCCAAACCTTACAAACACCCTCTGAATCACCCCACGACACCGGCCTTACGCTGGACGAACGGCTCCACCGTTACTGCGAAGACGCGCAGAATTTATTACTCGCTGAACTGGATGTTCGGCTGGAGCCGGTTTTGGGGTTACTAGAGGCCTGCCACAACGAGGTAACGGACTCTCCATGAGCAGACTTTTCTTTTTATTCGCATTTGTTATCGGTCTGGGCGTAACGGCCTGGATTGGCCAGCGTTTCATCGGTTCTGACCTGCTGGCTCTTTCCGTCACGATCATCATTGCCGTGGTTTATACCTTGGGTTTTGTGGAGCTGACGGGCTTTCGCAACACCACCCGCAAACTGGCCGATAAACTCAATGGAACGCCAGAAAGCCGCGAGCAACTGACCGATTGGCTAGCAGGCCTGCCGGAGCAAGTTCAATTCTCCGTGCAGCGGCGCATTGACGGGCATTTTGCCGCCCTGCCCAGCCCGCAGTTCACGCCTTATCTGGTTGGCCTGTTGGTTATGCTGGGTCTGCTGGGCACCTTCGCCGGCATGATTGTGACCTTGAGCGGTGCCGCATCCGCGCTGGATGGCAGTACCGAACTCAGCGTCATTCGTAGCGCGCTGGCAGCTCCGATTGCAGGGCTTAGCCTGGCCTTCGGCACCTCCATTGCGGGTGTTGCGGCTTCGGCCATGCTTGGCCTGGCCTCCACCCTAAGCCGACGTGAACGCCTACAGGTTTCCCGCCAATTGGACAAAACACTGCGCCAGCGACTGCATCACCTGTCGGCGGATTACCAACGCCAGCAAGCTTTCGCAGCACTGGAATCTCAGGCGGAAGCCCTGCCCAAAATGGCGTCTGCCATGGAAAGCATGACCGCCCGTATGGAGCAGCTCGGCCAGCAATTGGAACAGTCTCTGACCCGAAACCAGCAGGAATTCCACAGCACCGTGGGCGATCACTACCAGTCCTTGGCCGGCTCTGTGGCCGATTCGTTAGAGAAAGCATTGGAGTCCAGCACCCGCCTGACGGCAGATCGCATTGAACCGATTGTCAGCAACGCCATGACCACCTTGCAAGCCAGTGCGGGCAAACTTCATGAAGACTGGGCAGCCACCACCCAGCAGCAACTGGCAGAACTTAGCCAGGCGTTCCAGAAAACCACTCAAGAGGCGGGCGAGAACTGGCAACAGAACCTTCAGGCCCAGCAGCAAGCCTCTGCCGACCACAACCAAGCGTTGCAAGAAGCCTCCCAACAAGCCCAGAAGCAGCTATTGGAGCAGGTTCAACAAGCCACACAGCAAACCGCACAGCACTGGCAAACGGCCGTTGAACAGCAACAACAATCGGCAGAAAAGTTAATGACCAATCTGCAGAGTACGCTGCAGGAATACCAGTCCAAGTTCCGGGACGAGAGCACCAAGATTGCCAGCCAACAGCAACAAGGTCTGGATGCACTCATCAACCGCATCAGCGAGCAGTTAACCACTCTGCATGAACAAGAAGTTGCTCGTGGCGAAGCCGCGAATGACCGGTTGGCGCAACTGGAAGCCACTGTTGCCAAGCACCTGGGCGAGCTAGGCTCCGGACTTGAAGCGCCGATGACCCGCCTGATTGAAACCGCTTCAGAAACACCAAAAGCCGCGGCGCAGGTGATCTCCCAGCTGCAAACCGAGATGGCACGCAACAGCGAGCGGGAAAACCAGCTGCTGGAAGAGCGCCAGCGCTTGGTGCAGGAACTCGATAGCCTGTTGGAATCCCAACGCAGCAATGCCGATAACCAACGTCAGGCGGTGGATTCGCTGATCAGCGGCGCCGGTGAAACGCTCTCGGGCATCAGCGAACGCTTCAATGTGCTGATTGAGGAGCAGAGCCAACAGCTCGGCAAGCTGAGCGAAGACCTCACCGGCAGCAGTCAGGAAGTGGGCGCGCTCAGCGATGCGTTCCTCAAGGCCGTCGAGTTGTTCAGCGTCTCCAACGCGCAACTGCAAGACAGCCTGAGCAACATTCAAAAAGCTCTGGATAACGCCGGCAGTCGCCACGACGAGCAATTGGCTTACTACGTGGCACAAGCCCGGGAAGTCATCGATTTGTCCGTCAGCTCCCAGAAGGATGTCATCGAGGCCGCCGCGGCACTCCGCAGTGGCGAGCTTGAGACAAGCGGAGCCAACTGATGGAGCATCTGGAGGGCAACGAACAGCAGTCCACGCCGATCTGGGCGATTTTCTCCGACCTGATGGCCGCCTTAGTGGGCATTCTGGTGCTGATACTGGTTTGGGTGATTGGTGTCCAACTCGAACTCAGCCAATCTTTGGCGGAAGAAAAAGCCAAACGGGAAGCCGAGGAAGAACGGCGGATTGCACTGGAACAAGCCCTCGAAGACCCGCTCACCAAAGGCTTGGTGACCTTCAGCAATGGGCGAATCGGCATCAGCGGCAACGTGCTGTTCGAGCTGAATTCGGATCAGCTACAAGCGGACGGCGTTGAGGTGTTGGAATCGCTGGTGGTCCCGCTGAAAACCTACCTGACCCAACACGATGAACTGCTGATGGTCAGCGGCTTTACCGATGATTTACCGATGCATCGGAGCAGCCGGTACCAGGACAACTGGGGACTGTCGGCGCAGCGTGCGCTCACCGTAACGCGCACGCTGATGGAACTGGGCCTGCCGAACGACCGGGTCTTCGCCGCCGCTTTTGGCGCACACCACCCCGCCGTACCGAATGTGGATGCCGAGTCCCGCGCTCAGAACCGGCGCGTGGAAATCAGCACCGTGCCCAGAGCCACCAGCGACACCGATGCAGACTCCGAAACGGAAGCCGAAAGCTGATGTCTGATGTGGCGGAAACTTCCCTGCTTGCACCGCTTCAAGCGACCGGCGCAGACCAAGCAGACCCGGTTCGTTTCCACTATTTGGCAACGCTCGAACAACGACTGCGTGCGAAAGGGCTTCAGGGCACAGCGCATTGGAGCAAACTGGAGCGAGCCGTCGCCGAACTACAGGCTAGAGCGCGTGAAAATACCAAGCAACCGCCGGCGGCCGAACCTCGCCCACCCTCTCCGTTGCTCGAGTTAATTAACACGCTCAACCAGGCTCAAGATGGCACGCCCGCACAAGCGCCCCGTTCGGCGATCGAGCGATTAATTTTCGGGGCCACGGGTGAGGAAGAAATTGAACGCCCACAAGCCGCGCCAAACCGCCCGCAACCGTTGAAAGCGATGGCCCGCGCAACCGCCGAGCACGGCGTTCAAGCCCTTCAAGATCGCATTCAACACGCTATCGAAGACATCCCCGCCGATGCCGGCCCGATGAACGCCCACCGGTTGGTCAGCCGAGCCATTGCCGAAATGCAGCGGTTGTCTCCGGAGTATCTCAACCGGATGGTGAATTACACCGATACGCTGATGGCGCTCGAGAAGCTGGGGCGGAAAATCTAGATTAACAAGCAGAAATACAGCCATCTCGAATGTGTTCTACACTTTCCCCTGCATTCAAGCTGAAAAGGAGAGCCATAGTGAACGTGTTCGAAGCCCTGAGACAGGATCACGATGTACAACGGGAATTGCTGGAGCAGCTGGCTGACACCTCTGGCGATGAGCAAGTCCGCCGACAGGGATTTGCAAAACTGAAAACCGAACTGACCGAACATGCCGCCGCTGAAGAAAAGCATTTCTACGCCCACCTGATGCAACACGAGCAAACCCAGGACAAAGCCCGCCACAGCGTTGCCGAGCACCACGACATTGATGAATGCATTGAGCAGCTTGAAAAGACCGACTATTCCAGCCCGCAATGGCTGCAGCTGTTCAAAGAGCTTCAGCACCTCGTCAGCCATCATCTGGAAGAAGAAGAGCAGGAAGTGTTTCAGATGGGCGGCAAAGTACTGACGGATCAACAGAAAGAAGATCTAGGCAGTCAGTACCGCAATGATATGGAAAAGCGCAGAAGTGCTTGATTGCCAACAAGCACTTCTGCTGCAGCTACGCTTCAGTGGTTAGGCGACCACTGAAGCTCAATCAAGCGCCGCTCTTCTTCCGGTGCCAACAGCGGGCCGGCGATCATTTTATCCAGAGTGTCATCCAACGCCGAGCCGCCACTGGCCGTTTGATAGCGGTCCCCCGAAACCGTATCGGCCAACTCCAGACGCACGGCTAAATCCCATTCCTCGGTACCGGCACCGCTTCGGCACGCAATGTTTTCAGAACGCCCGGCATCACCCTGCACCCGAAACTGGCGGCAATATTCTCCGTCGTGATTCACGAACGTCAGCCGCGGTGTCAGCTGCTCTCCGCTCGCCAAGGTATAGTTCGTGCCGCTGGGCGTTGATTCCAGTACCTGCGCCACCTCCCGCCAGGAGGCATCCGCATCCATCGTAGGCAGCGACAGCCACTGAGCCAAGGCAAAGCCACCGACCAAAGCGGCCGCAATGGCCTTCCCGGTATGAGCGCGAAGCCGTTCCCGTAGCAGCAAGCGAATCACGTTGTTCGGGGGTTGTTCCGGCTGATTGTCGGTCACGCCCAACAACTGTGTGATGGCCGCAGGCAGCGGCCGGTCGTCGATTTCTCCGTAGTGCGCCTGCAATGCCTGATCAACCATCGACAACTCACTCAGACGAGCTGCCAACGCGGGCTCCACCGCTAAACGTTCACGCATCTGCTGCATTTCCTCGGCGAGTAATTCGCCATCCAGAAAGGCAGAGAGTTTTTCATCCAAGTTGGTCATTGCTCGATCCTCGTTGTTCCAGGCGCCAGCGCCTCGCTTAATGCGCCGCGCGCACGAGCCAGCCGGCTCATTACTGTACCTTTGGGCACCGACAGAATGTCAGCGACAGCCTGATAAGACAGCCCCTGAACCGCCACCAGCGATATGATCTGGCGTTGGTCTTCCGGTAGCTGGCTCATCGCCTGATCCACCCGGTTGACCTCCATTTCATTGGCTACCTGCTTGTCGCCATCGAAGACCTGACCTTCGCTGAGCTCCGGGTGCTCAGTCGCTTCGCGACGAACTTTCCGAGCCCGACACTCGTCTATCCAGACGTTACGGCACACCCGGAATGCCCAACGGGTAATATCGGCATCATCCGGACGCGGCCGGCTCAACAGTCGCTCTACCGTGTTTTGAAGCAGATCATCTGCATCCGCGGCAGAACCGCTCAACGAATAGGCGAAGCGTCTCAAACTCGGCAGTAGTTCCGTAATTTCCTGTCGCATGGCGCCCTTTATCGATATGTGTTACCTGTACAACGAGTCAAAGCCGGATTTATTCCCTGTGATCGGGAATAATTTTTCTATCCAACCGTTGTTCTGTTAGAAACTCTTCTTTACGTGGATCTACACGATGATTAAGCGACCAACGTTCCACTGGCTGATGTTGCTGGCCTTGCCGCTGACCCCGGGATTGGCTCAAGGCGCCGGCCCCGGCGACCTAATTGACGGGCGAATTGACAGCATTACCGAACAAATCGAGCGGCGGGCGGAAGCACTGGTGGAGCGCAAGATCACGGAGCGTACTCACGAGCGCATCGTTAACGCCGACGAGCTACCGGAACAGTTGCAAAGACAACTGTCAGACCTGTTGCCGGTCCGCACCCGTAATGGCGACACCGCTTTCTACGAAGCTCGCCAGAGCGATGGTTCGCGAGCGGTAGCGAGGCAATGGCTGACCACGGCCACAGAAAGTGAACTGGACCTGCTTCGGCGCCCCGGCATCACGATCCTTGAGCAACAGAAGCTCGAAGGCTTGGGGCTGAGGGTGGTGCGATTTCGGGTCCGTCCGGATATGGACTCCAGAGCAGCCCTGCAAGAACTTCTTCCGGAGTTATCCGAACGGCTCGACCGTAACCATATTTACAGCCCGCAAAGTCGTTCTTCCCGCACAGCTCCGGCGAACGAGGTGCCAGCCGTGTCTATGCTTTGTACGGATTCCGTTCGAATCGGCATGGTGGATACGGTCATCAGCAACGAACACCCTGCGTTTAGCCAGGCTGACATCGTTCAGAAACCGTTTTTAACGGTGCAGAATCAGACCGGTGAACTGACAGCACCTCGGGCCCACGGCACCGCCGTTGCCAGCGTGCTGGTGGGGGCATCAACGCCGCAAACCCAACCTCGGTTACCTGGCGCGACTCTTTTTAACGCATCGGTGTTTTACGAGGGCTCTGAGGCAACTTCGGGAGCGACTCTCGCTCATTTACTGGACGGGTTAAACTGGCTGGCGAAACAAAACACATCGGTCATTAATATCAGCCTGACTGGCCCGGACAACCAGATTCTGGCTGCCGCCATCAAGCGTTTGCAGCAGAGGGGCCCTTTATTGGTAGCGGCTGTGGGCAACGAAGGACCCGCGGCGCCACCGCTGTACCCTGCAGCGTATGAGGGCGTGATCGGTGTGACGGCGGTGGATAACGCGAGAGCGTTATACCGGTGGGCAAACCGGGGAGAGCACGTGTCCTTCGCCGCTTTGGGTGTTGACGTTCCGGTTGCCCACCCGAACGGCGGTTTGGTTCAAGATAGCGGCACCTCGTTGGCGGCCCCGGTGGTCACTGCCCTACTCGCCTGTTCATTACCACGGTTGAGCAAAGCCCAAGCGATACAAGTGCTGATCAACAAGGCTGAAGATCTGGGTGACGAGGGCCGTGACCCGAGTTTTGGCCACGGCTTCCTCGATGATCAATCCGAGCGGTTCAGAAATCAGCCCGAAGGGTAACGCCCGCCACGGTTTTATCGTAATCCGCAGACTCTACGTTTGAGGTGTAATGGCCGTAGGATACCTTTGGCTCGAGGCTAAGCACTTCGTTCAGCCCAATCCGCCAGCCGGCTTCCACAATCCAGGCTTGGTCTGCGCGCTGCTCCGAAGTGCGTTCCTGTAAATCTTCGGTAAACGGATTGCTCAACAAGGGTTCATCAGCCGCGATCACCACCTCATCGTACTCACGGTCTTCGTAACGCCATTTCAACCGCAGGCGATTTTCCTGATCCGCCATCTGGAACTTGTGCACCCAACTTACACGCACACGAATGAGCCGGTTGTCATAGGCATCGGCCTCTGCGTCTTCCTGATCCCCGTCTATACCGAACAGCAGGTGGCTGCGGGCATCGTTGAAGAAGAAAAAGGCATCAAAACTGGCGCCTTTAATGTCGGCATCCCGCGCGTCGCTGTCCTCAAATTCTTTGGTTTTGTCCTGCAGACTCACCATCAGGTATGTGCTATCCCCCAGAAGGCTGCCGAGGTAAACGCTGGTGCGCGTGAAATCCAAAAACGGATCCGAATCTAAAGTGGCGTGGGAATAGTGGTAACTCGCACCCACAGTAACCGGATCAAAATCGTAACTCAGATCCGCAGAGGCCAGATGGATATCCTGATCGAATTCGTCGTAGGTTTGGTAGCGGCTACCGGACACCGAATAGTCCAGTGCCAGGTTCAGTGCCTTGGTGGGTTTTAAAATGGCTTCCAGCCCGGCATCGAAGACCCAGGCTTCATCGCTGTTATCTGAAGAACTGTTCAGTTCGTCAACCGTCAGGTTGTTGTCGTGCTCCATGCCAGCCGCCACATGACCGTTCAGTTCGGCATGCTCCGATGCCCAGAGCGCAGAGGCTGACACAGCCATAGCGACCGCAAGTGGCAGCTTATAAAGGGGTTGTTTTACTCGCATGACAGGGTTCTCCTGGCCAGAAAAAAGCCGGGCCTGTACCGGCCCGGCTATCATTAAACGGCGTGATTAGAGTACTCCGCCACTGGTGGAGCCTTTCACAGCTCCTTTAACGGAATTACGGACTTCGCCTTTCACGGAATCCGAAACGGAGGTACCAATTTGCTGATTGGTTTCAACGCGAATTTCAGAGCTGCGCGCTTCGTTCACGCGATCTTTTGCAGCCGCTCGCTTTTCGGCAGCCTTGCTCACAGCGGCATCGGCTGTGGCGTTGGCTTTACCTTTGGCTTTCTGGCCCGCTTCAACACCAGCACTCACCGCGGCATTTGTTTTCTGGCGTGCTTCGTTGCTGGCAGCCTGGCCTTGCTCAGAAGCTTCGCGACGCGCGGCCTCACCGTTCACATTGCCCTGCGCAGACGCTGATCCGCTGCCCTGAGCTGAAACGCCCTCGTTACCATTGGCGCTGGCGCTCATGTTTGCATCGGCCTGAACGTTAGCGGAAGCGGCTCCCTCAGCAGCAAGTGCGCTGGTAGAAAGGATAGAACAGATCGCAAAAGTCAAAATGTGCTTTTTCATAATTTCGTCCTCCTTTGGATGAACCCTTATGGGCAGTTTTCATCAGGAAGACGACTGGGCTGAAACTTTATTCCCAAAAAAATAAAACTTTTTTGAAAACGTCGCTCAGCTCTCGTTCATCGCTCGCTCAATTCGCTTATCCGGCACCAACCACAACAAAGCCAGCCCTACATATATAGCCTGCGCCGCCCAGTGAAACACGAACGACAACCCGGCGCCGGTCAGGTATAGGACCATGGACAACTTGCCTTTCCAGTCTTCGCCAATGGCTTTACGAAGAACAGAGCTGCAACCATCCGTCGCCATGATGCAGCGTTGCAGGATGTGATAAGAAATGGCCGCCATAAACAACACCACGCCATAGATGGCCGTTGGCAGCGCCTCAAAATGATTGCCGCCCATCCAGGCGGTAGAGAAAGGAAACAGCGAGAGCTAGAAGAGCAGGTTCAGGTTCGCCCAAAGTACTGCACCCGACGGGCGCCCCGCTGCATGCAGCAAGTGATGATGGTTATTCCAGTAAATGCCAACGTAAACGAAGCTGAGAACGTAACTCAGAAAATTCGGTAACAATGCAACCAACGAATCCATATCCGAACCATCTGGCACCTGCAATTCCAGCACCATGATGGTGATGATGATGGCCAACACACCATCACTAAACGCTTCTAACCTACCCTTTCCCATCAATACATCGCGTTTGTTATACCGGCAATTTCCGGCAAATGTATAAAAATCATGAAATCATCGTAATTGGCTGTCTTTACTGCCTCGCCGGTTGATGCCGCCCGTGCCGCTGCCCTTGGTTTCTAATTTCGACTGACAGGCGATGCACAGCTGAACGCCGGGAATGGCTGTGCGCCTTCCTTCTGGAATGGGTTCGTCACACTCAATACAGAACTCAGCGCTTTCTCCGGAGTGGAGATTACTCCGAGCCTGTTCGACTGCGTCTTCAACGGTGGCATCTATCTGATCTTGTACGGCTCCGTCTCGAGCCCAACCGCCGGCCATGTCAATCACCTGCTAGTTGCTGTTTTTAAAAGAAACATGTTGAAAGTTCGGGTTATCCACACACACTTCGAGCGATGAGATGAGGTCTAACGGAATCAAACGAACGACACCGTTGGAATCCACTTTGATGCATTCGTCTCTGCGCTCATCGTACGCTGTATCCACTCCGACACCTTCAACCACTTCGCCTGATGTCATCACTAGCTTGATCGGATACCGATACATACAGGCTATTTCTATGTAGTCCTGCTGATCACACGTCATCATTGCTCTCACCATTCAGTGACTGCGTTGCCAGATTCTGACCTATACCGCATGAACACTCGTTTTCCTTCGTCAGCCTTTAATCGCATGCAGAATACGGATGATTTCCTCTTTGTTGAGATACCCCGGTACGGCATAAGTTCCGTGAGCTTCCTTCATGGCCGCATCAGCAATCACCGAGAAGTGCTGTTCGTCCATACCGTCTACTTCAAGGTGCATAGGCAGCGCCCGCAATAAGTCTTTCACCCGCTGGATCAGTTTATCTGCAGCCTCCTCGTCGGTATTCGCCTCAAACCCACAAAGTCGCGCCAGCGCTGCCAAACGGCCGGCGGCAAAGGGGCGGTTCACTTCCAATACGTGCGGCAACACGATCGCGTTGGCACGGCCGTGAGGTACGCCATATTGAGTTCCCAATTGATGCGCTATTGCATGGACATAGCCCAACCCGGTTTTATTGAGTGCCAAGCCACCGTAGTTTGCCGCCAGCGCCATCGCTTCACGAGCGGCGAGGTCTTGCCCGTTGTCACAGGCCCGCTCTAGATTTTGCAGGACGAGTTTCACGCCAGAACCAGAGTACATCTCGGTTTCTTCGTTGGAAAAATCACTGATCCAGGACTCCAGGCAGTGGGTCAGTGCATCGATTCCTGTGTCTGCGGTAACCGTCTTGGGCATTCCGGCCATAATTTCAGAATCAAGCGCGGCAGCCAGGGGCACGACTTTGGGGTCGATCACCAGATTTTTGATGTGGGTTTTTTCGTCTGAGATGACAGCACCGATCGTTACCTCAGAGCCGGTGCCTGCGGTGGTTGGAATAACAAACAGAGGCAACGCCGGCTTGCGAGCTTTAATAACTCCCACGAGCTCTTGAGGCGTTTTTTTGTTGTTAGCAGCGAGTGCGATCACCTTTGCCGCATCAATCGACGAGCCCCCGCCCACCGCCAAGACCGCATCGCAATTATTCTCTCTGAGCATGGCGAGGCCATTTTGGACCACGCTGAAGTCTGGGTCTGGCAGCACCCCGCTATACACAGCCGCTTCAACACCTAACTCACTAAGCTTTTGCTGCAGAGGGTTCACAACACCCAACTCAAACAATGCGGCATCGGTGACGATCAACACCTTGTTTAAGCCATGGCGCGCAATATGCTCTAGTAGCTGAAAACGAGCCTGCCCACCCAAAAACATGTAGGGCACGGGGGCGGGGATCAGCTTCACGACCAGTTTGAGTGCGGACAACTGCGCTTTAGAGCGCGCGACGGTAATTTTCTCGAAAATCATAGGTAGCTGCTTTAGTTAGCATGTTGAGTATTAGCCATTAAATATAGCCAAAAACGCTAACCTTGCTCACAAAGCTACTATTTTCAGGAAATTTCGAGGGAGGGGAGAAATTAAGTGCCCCGGGTGGTTCCGGGGCACTTTTACTGCAGGCTTACTTTACTTTCGGGTCCAGCTCACCAGCCTCGTAACGCTCAAACATTTGCTCGAGGTTCAGCGGCTTAATCTTGCTGGCCTGACCGGCACAGCCGAAGGCTTCGTAGCGAGCAACACAAATGTCGGTCATCGCTACCATGGTGGCCTTCAGGAATTTACGCGGGTCAAACTCGGCTGGGTTCTGCGCCATGAAGCGACGAACCGCGCCGGTGCTTGCCAAGCGCAAGTCGGTGTCGATGTTTACTTTACGCACGCCGTGCTTGATGCCTTCAACGATTTCTTCGACCGGTACACCGTAGGTTTCCGGGATTTCACCGCCGAATTCGTTGATTACTTTCAGCCATTCCTGGGGTACGGAGCTGGAGCCGTGCATGACCAGGTGGGTATCGGGGATGCGCTTGTGGATCGCTTTGATCTGCTCGATCGCCAGGATGTCGCCCGTTGGTGGACGGGTGAACTTGTAGGCGCCGTGGCTGGTGCCGATGGCGATGGCCAATGCGTCTACGTGGGTTTTTTCCACGAAGTCTGCCGCTTCTTCCGGGTCGGTCAGCATCTGGTCCATGTCCAGGGTGCCTTCGGCGCCAATGCCGTCTTCTTCACCGGCTTGGCCGGTTTCCAGAGAGCCCAGGCAGCCCAGTTCGCCTTCTACGGAAACACCGCACGCGTGCGCCATTTCGACTGTGCGGCGAGTGACGTCTACGTTGTATTCGTAGCTGGTCGGGGTTTTGCCGTCTTCACCCAGCGATCCGTCCATCATGACGGAGCTGAAGCCAAGCTGGATGGAGCGCTGGCATACGGCCGGGCTGGTGCCGTGGTCCTGGTGCATTACCACTGGGATGTGCGGCCATTCTTCGATGGCGGCCAGGATCAGGTGACGCAGGAAGGGCGCGCCGGCGTATTTGCGGGCACCGGCAGAGGCCTGAACAATAACTGGGGAGTCGGTTTTGTCGGCGGCTTCCATGATGGCGCGCATTTGTTCGAGGTTGTTTACGTTAAAGGCTGGCACACCGTAACCATGCTCGGCGGCGTGGTCCAGAAGTTGCCGCAGCGATATCAGGGCCATGGGTTGTCTCCTTCATTAGACTATTAATGTTTGGAGCAGACTGCTATCTGGGAGTCTGCTGCGGATGAAGGGGGAACGGTTTCGCGGAACCGCTACGAGCACATCCATGTGCGCTTCTCTCAGGCCATCCTTGGCCTTCGAAATTCCGCGAAACCGTTCCCCCTCCCTCCTTGCGATTCTTACTTGTTTCTATGCCATCCTTTTTTCAGTTATGACTGAAATCAGGCGCCTCTTTCTTCCAGCACAGCTACTGCCGGCAGGGTTTTGCCTTCTACGAATTCCAGGAAGGCACCGCCGCCAGTTGAGATGTAGGAGATCTTGTCAGCTATATCGTATTTGTCAACGGCTGCCACGGTGTCTCCGCCGCCGGCCAGTGAGAAGGCATCGCTTTGGGCGATGGCTTCAGCGAGGGCTTTGGTGCCGTTGCCGAACTGGTCGAATTCGAATACGCCAACCGGGCCGTTCCAGAGGATAGTTTTGGCGTTCTTAAGCAGTTCAGCAAATTGGCCAGCAGTTTCCGGGCCTACGTCGAGGATCATGTCGTCGGCGGTTACGTCGGAGATGTTTCTGACGGTTGCAGTGGCGGTTTCGGCGAATTCGCTGGCAACGACTACGTCAACCGGCAGCGGGATTTCTACGCGACTGGCGATGTCTTTGGCGGTGTCGATCAGGTCGTGTTCGCACAGGGATTTACCAACCGGGTGGCCTGCGGCCGCCAGGAAGGTGTTGGCGATGCCGCCGCCTACGATGATCTGGTCGCAGACTTTTTCCAATGCGTTGAGTACGTCCAGTTTGGTGGAGACTTTGGAGCCACCAACGATGGCAACCACGGGTTTGGCCGGGTTATCCAGAGCTTTACCAAGAGCGTCTAGTTCTGCCGCCAGCAGCGGGCCAGCGCAAGCTTCAGGGGCAAATTTGGCCACACCGTGGGTGGAAGCCTGGGCGCGGTGAGCGGTGCCGAAGGCGTCCATCACGTAGATGTCGCACAGGGCCGCATATTGCTTGGCCAGGTCTTCGTTGTCTTTCTTTTCGCCTTTGTTGAAGCGCACGTTCTCGAACAGAACGACTTCGCCATCGGCCACTTCAACACCGCCGAGGTAATCTTTAATCAGGCGAACTTCCTGACCCAGCATGGTGGACAGGTGGTCGGCTACCGGTTTCATGGAAGACGCTTCGTCGTATACGCCTTCTTCCGGACGGCCGAGATGGGACATCAGCATGACTTTCGCGCCGGCGTCTTTCGCTGCTTTGATGGTGGGCAGTGAGGCACGGATGCGGGCATCGCTGGATACTTTGCCGTCTTTCACCGGTACGTTCAGGTCTTCACGAATCAGAACCCGCTTGCCGGCGAGGTTCAGGTCAGTCATTTTTTTGATGGCCATAATCAAGGTCCGTAGTTATGGATTCAGTCGTATCTTGGGTGGGGACTGGCCCCGTTGTATGCATCAAGGTTTACTTAGCCAAGCCTGGCTGACATTCAGCATTCGGTTGGCGAAGCCCCATTCGTTATCAAACCAGCACAGCACCTTCACCATGGTGCCGCCGGTCACTCGTGTCTGCCCGCCATCAACCACTCCGGAATGGGAGTCGTGGTTAAAGTCGGAACTCGCCAGCAGTTCATCAGTGTAGTCAAGAATGCCTGCAAGCGGCCCTTCGGCGACGTTTTTCAGGAGCTGGTTTACGGCCGCTACGTCGGTGCTTTCGCTCACATTCACGACCATATCGATAGCCGACACGTTCAGTGTGGGCACTCGAATGGCCACGGAACTGAAACGGCCTTCCATGTGCGGTAACAACCGTTCAATGCCACGAGCCAAGCCGGTATCGACAGGCACCATATTGTGCAGCGCACTGCGAGTTCGGCGCAGGTCCTGATGGTGGTAGGCGTCGATCACTGGCTGGTCGTTCATCGCGGCGTGGATGGTGGTGGTACTGCCCTGCTCTACACCGAAGGCGTCGTCCAGCACTTTGATTACCGGCACCAGGCAATTGGTGGTGCAGGAACCGGCAGCAACAATGACATCTTCTTGGGTCAGAGCGTTGTCGTTAATGCCATACACCACAGTGCGGTCTACATCCGCTTCACCCGGCTGCGAGAACAACAAGCGTTTGGCACCGGAGGCAATGTGCTTTTCTGCGGTTGCCCGGTCGGAATAGGCTCCGGAACATTCCAGAACCAGATCCACATCCAGCAATCGCCAGGGCAGATCTTCCGGGTCCGGGTGGCGCAGCACTCGGATACGGTCACCGTTCACCACCAAGTCATTGCCGTCCACAGCCACCTTTCCGTTGAGCCGCCCGTGGGTGGAATCGTATTTGGTCAGGTGGGCAATGGTGTCGATGTCCGACAACTCGTTAATCGCGACCACCTGCAGGTGGTCGCGGAAGCCGTTCTCATACAACGCTCGCAACACGCACTGGCCGATACGGCCGTACCCGTTGATAGCAATTCGAAAAGGCTTTGAGTTGCTCATTAAGCGTCCAGCAGTTCAGCAGCCACTTCGAGGATGTTTTCGACAGTGAAGCCGAATTCCTTGAACAGCTCACCGGCAGGCGCAGACTCACCGAAGGTGGTCATGCCTACAACCCGACCGTCCAGGCCAACGTACTTGTACCAGTAGTCAGCGATGCTGGCTTCGATAGCAATGCGGTTGGTCACTTCCAGCGGCAGTACTTGCTGCTTGTATTCAGCGCTCTGGGCATCGAACACGTCAGTAGACGGCATGGAAACCACACGGACGGCTTTACCCTGCTCACGCAGTTTGCCGGCCACGTCTTGCGCCAGACCTACTTCGGAGCCGGTGGCAATCAGAATCAGCTCAGGTGTGCCTTCGCTGTCGGACAGCACGTAGCCACCTTTAGCAACGTTCGCCAGCTGCTCGGCGTCACGATCCTGATGCGGCAGACCTTGGCGGGAGAACACCATGGCCGTAGGGCCATCGTTACGCTCCAGCGCAGATTTCCATGCAACCGCAGATTCAACCGCATCGGCCGGGCGCCAGGTGCTCATGTTCGGTGTGGTGCGCAGGCTGGCCAGCTGCTCAATCGGCTGGTGAGTCGGGCCGTCTTCACCCAGACCGATAGAGTCGTGGGTAAATACGAAGATGGAGCGCTGCTTCATCAGTGCCGCCATGCGCACGGCGTTACGGCAGTATTCCATGAAGATCAGGAAGGTGGCGCCGTAAGGCACAAAGCCCCCGTGCAGAGCCATACCGTTCATGATCGCGGCCATGCCGAACTCACGCACACCGTAATAGATGTAGTTGCCAGAGGCGTCGTCTTTGGTCACACCTTTACAGCCAGACCAGATGGTCAGGTTGGAACCGGCCAGGTCGGCAGAGCCGCCCATCAGTTCCGGCAGAAGCGGGCCGTAGGCGTTCAAAGCATTCTGGGAGGCCTTTCGGGAAGCGATGGTGTCGCCCTTGTCCTGGCATTCCTGAATGTAGGCTTGCGCTTTCTCAGCGAAATCTGCAGGCAGCTCACCCGCCATACGGCGCTTGAACTCAGCCGCCAGTTCTGGCTCCGCCTTTTCATAGGCCGCGAACTTCTCATTCCAGGCGCCCTCAGCCGCTGCACCTTTCTCTTTGCCGTTCCAGGCTGCGTAGATGTCTTCAGGCACTTCAAACGCACCGTGCTTCCAGCCCAGCGCTTCACGGGTCAGAGCGATTTCATCGTCACCCAGCGGGGCACCGTGACAATCCTCTTTGCCCTGTTTGTTCGGGGAACCGAAGCCGATGATGGTCTTGCAGCAAATCAGTGTCGGCTGCTCAGTGTTCGCACGCGCAGCTTCGACAGCGGCACGAATAGCGTCTGCATCGTGGCCGTCAACGTTCGGGATAACGTGCCAACCGTAGGATTCAAAACGCTGCGGAGTATTGTCGGTAAACCAGCCTTCCACTTCGCCGTCGATGGAAATGCCGTTGTCGTCGTAGAAAAACACCAGTTTGCCCAAGCCCAAGGTACCGGCCAGAGACGCCACTTCGTGAGAAATACCTTCCATCAGGCAGCCGTCGCCCAGGAATGCATAGGTGTAGTGGTCAACAATGTCGTGACCCGGACGGTTGAACTGCGCCGCCATGGCCTTTTCAGCCAAGGCGAAGCCAACGGCGTTCGCAATACCCTGACCCAGCGGGCCAGTGGTGGTTTCTACACCTGGAGTGTAGCCGTACTCAGGATGCCCCGGTGTTTTCGAGTGCAGCTGACGGAAGTTCTTAATGTCGTCAATCGACACGTCGTACCCGCTCAGGTGCAGCAGGGAGTACTGCAGCATGGAGCCGTGGCCGTTAGACAAAATAAAGCGGTCACGGTTAGCCCATTGCGGGTTAGCCGGGTTATGGCTCAGGTAATCGTTCCACAGTACCTCGGCGATATCTGCCATTCCCATGGGCGCACCCGGGTGGCCGGATTTGGCTTTCTGAACCGCATCCATGCTCAGCGCGCGTATGGCGTTGGCGAGATCTTTACGAGACGGCATTGACAATTCTCCAGTGTTTTTCAGGACAAGACTTCAAGCTGCAAAAACTGCTTAAAAAGAAGGCGCGTATTTTCGCCGATTAGGGTATCCGGGGGCAAATTTCAGACAAGAATAAATCTATATCAAAAAAAATTGATATGGCTATTGATCGATCAACCGAACCCCCCTACACTCTTCCGCCATGACATCACTCAATACACACGCACCCGAAACCTCATCCGTTGAGGCACTGGCACCGATCTTCAAAGCAAGCGGTGACCCTTTACGCCTTGAGATCCTGCGGGTGCTGCGCCGTGACACATTCGGTGTGCTTGAGTTGAGCCAACTGTTTGATATGCGCCAGTCGGGCATGAGCCATCACCTGAAGGTGATGCACAAGGCCGGATTACTGGAGCCCCAGCGGGAAGGCAACGCCATTTTTTACCGTCGTCCTCTGCACCTGGACAGCGTGAAACTGGCGGACCAAGCCATTCGGCAGATTTTTGAGACGGTTGACCGTGTCCCGCTGCCGTCTGCGCTGATCGAAAAAATCGAAGCAATACGCGCGCAACGAGCGGAACAGTCGCAGGCATTTTTCTCGCGCCACTCTGCGCAGTTCCGGGAACAGCAAGAGTTGATTGCTGCGTTTGATTTGTACGCCGACCCAACGGCTGAGCTGATTCGCAAACGAGTGAGCCAACAGAACTGGCAAAGCGTATTGGAGATTGGACCGGGCGAAGGCGGCTTTTTGCCTGTTTTGTCGGAACTTTTCGAGCATGTTGTGGGCCTGGACAACAGCAAAGACATGCTCGCCAAGGCCACCCGTACGTGCATTGAAGAGCGGCTGAACAACGTCGATTTAATCGAAGGCGTAACGGATACCGTGCTGGCCAGCGGCGATGCTTTTGATCTGATTGTGGCCAATATGGTGCTGCACCACGTCCCCAGCCCGGCGGACATATTTCTGGACGCAGCAGCCCTGATGAACAACGGCGGCTGCTTCATTATCAGTGACCTATGCAGCCACGATCAGGATTGGGCAAAAGAAAACTGCGGCGATCTTTGGTTAGGCTTTGAGCCCGAGGAACTGACCGCTTGGGCCGCCGATGCTGGATTGAACGCCGGCGAGCAGCTGTTTATCGGGCTGCGCAACGGCTTCCAGATACAGGTTAGAGAGTTCTGGAAAACCACGAAAATGGCTCGAAACGCACGCACATCACGGAATATCTAAAAAAATTGATATAGAAGTAAGTAGTAATACCTACACCTTAAAAAACGCAAAAACACCTGGCAGATCACCCCTGACGACGCCGGAACGAATTTGAAAACGCTCACAGAGGGACACACACATGTCTGATTACAACATCTTTACTTCTGAATCGGTCTCCGAAGGCCACCCGGACAAACTGGCGGATCAAATCTCTGATGCGGTCCTGGACACCATCCTGACCGACGATCCGCACGCCCGAGTTGCCTGTGAAACCATGGTAAAGACCGGCGTTGCCATTGTCGGCGGTGAAATCACCACCAGCGCCTGGGTTGATCTGGAAGACTTGGTTCGCGGCGTGATCAAAGACATCGGCTACACCTCTTCGGATGTTGGCTTTGATGGCGACACCTGTGGCGTGATCAACATCATCGGCAAGCAGTCCGTCGAAATCGCTCAGGGCGTTGACCGCCAGAAGCCTGAAGACCAAGGTGCCGGTGACCAAGGCCTGATGTTCGGCTACGCCAGCAACGAAACTGACGTACTGATGCCTGCACCGATCACCTTCTCCCACCGTTTGGTTCAGCGCCAGGCCGAAGCCCGCAAGAGCGGACTGCTGCCGTGGCTGCGCCCGGATGCCAAGAGCCAGGTAACCTGTCGTTATGAAAACGGCAAAGTGGTCGGCATTGATGCCGTTGTACTGTCTACCCAGCACGATCCGGACGTCAGCCAGGAAGACCTGAAAGAAGCGGTGATGGAGCTGATCGTCAAGCACACTCTGCCGCCTGAACTGCTGCACAAAGACACCCAGTTCCACATCAACCCGACAGGCAAGTTTGTGATCGGCGGCCCGGTAGGTGACTGTGGTCTGACCGGCCGTAAGATCATCGTAGATACATACGGCGGCATGGCTCGCCACGGTGGCGGTGCCTTCTCCGGCAAAGACCCCTCGAAAGTTGACCGCTCTGCGGCTTACGCAGGCCGATACGTTGCCAAGAACATCGTTGCTGCCGGTCTGGCCGAGAAATGTGAGATTCAGGTGTCCTACGCCATCGGTGTCGCACAGCCGACATCTATCTCGTTGAACACCTTCGGCACCGGCAAGCTCAGCGATGAAAAGATCGTTGATCTGGTACGCGCACACTTCGACCTGCGCCCCTATGCCATCACCAACATGCTCGACCTGCTGCACCCCATGTACCGGGCCACAGCAGCCTACGGCCACTTCGGCCGTGACCCATACGAAATGACGGTTGGCGGCAAAACTTTCACCGCCTTCCCATGGGAAAAGACTGACCGCGCAGCGGCTCTTAAAGACGCTGCGGGCATCTAAACAAGCTTCAGGCGCATGACGGAGTTCATGCGCCCAAACAGAACCAACCGGAGAACACCTATGAGCAACTTCGACGACTACAAAGTACGCGATATCGCCCTGGCAGATTGGGGGCGTAAAGAAGTACACATCGCCGAAGGCGAAATGCCTGCCCTCATGAAGCTGCGCGAAAAGTACAAAGCCGAGCAGCCGCTGAAAGGCGCCAACATCATGGGCTGCATCCACATGACCATCCAGACCGCCGTGTTGATCGAAACACTGGTTGAACTGGGTGCGAACGTTCGTTGGTCTTCGTGCAACATCTTCTCGACTCAGGATCAGGCCGCAGCCGCCATCGCCGCCCAAGGCATTCCTGTATTCGCCTGGAAAGGTGAAACCGACGAAGAATACGAATGGTGCCTGCACAAGACCGTTGGCGCAGACGTAGACGGCTGGGAACCCAACATGATCCTGGACGACGGCGGCGATCTGACCGAACTGCTGCACAAAGAGTACCCGCAGATCATTGCTAACTGCCACGGCGTGACCGAAGAAACCACCACCGGTGTTCACCGTCTTCAGGAAATGCTGCGCGACGGCACCCTGAAAATCCCGGCGATCAACGTGAACGACTCTGTTACCAAGTCCAAGAACGACAACAAGTACGGCTGCCGCCACAGCCTGAACGACGCCATCAAACGTGCCACCGACCACCTGCTGTCAGGCAAGAAAGCACTGGTTATCGGCTACGGCGACGTAGGTAAAGGCTCGGCTCTGTCCCTGCGTCAGGAAGGCATGATCGTAAAAGTCACCGAAGCGGATCCAATCTGTGCCATGCAAGCCTGCATGGACGGTTTTGAAGTTGTTTCTCCGTACATCGACGGCATCAACACCGGCACCGAGCAAGGCATCAACGCGGACCTGCTGGGCACCACCGATCTGCTGGTTACCACCACCGGTAACGTCAATGTGTGCGACGCCAACATGCTGAAAGCCCTGAAGAGCGGCGCAGTAGTGTGCAACATCGGCCACTTTGACAATGAAATCGACACCGCTTACATGCGCAAGAACTGGGAGTGGGACGAGGTTAAACCGCAGGTACATCTGATCTACCGCGACAAAGCCACTAACGACCACCTGATTCTGCTGTCTGAAGGCCGCCTGGTGAACCTGGGCAACGCAACCGGCCACCCCTCACGGATCATGGACGGCTCGTTCGCCAACCAGGTACTGGCACAGATGTACCTGTTCGAGCGCAAGTTTGCCGACCTGCCGGAAGACGCCAAAGCCAAGGGCGTTTACGTTCAGGTTCTGCCTAAGCAGCTGGACGAAGAAGTGGCTCGCGCCATGGTTGAAGGTTTCGGTGGTGTGATCACCAAGATGACTCCGGACCAGGCCAAATACATCGGCGTGCCGGTAGAAGGCCCGTACAAGCCAGAAACATACAGGTACTAAGCGGACAGAATCATGCAATCCCAAAAACAATTCAAACGGCGCTTCAGCTTCGAGTTTTTCCCGCCCAAGACAGATGCGGGCAAAGAAAAACTCCAGGTTGTTCGCGACCAACTCGCCGAGGTGAACCCGGACTTTTTCTCGGTAACCTTCGGCGCCGGCGGCTCAACCCGTGACCGCACAATAGAAACTGTGCTGAATTTGCATCAACAGGGCATTTCCACAGCACCACACTTGTCCTGCGTGGGCGGCAGCCGCGAAGAGATCAGTCAACTGCTGGATGAGTATAAAGCGAACGGCATTAACCGGATTGTTGCCCTGCGGGGCGACCTGCCTTCTGGCATGGGGGCTTCTGGGGAGCTGCGCTACGCCAACGAGCTGGTCGAGTTTATTCGGGAACACAGCGGTGATCACTTCAACCTCGAAGTGGCCGCCTACCCGGAATTCCACCCGCAGGCTCGCAGCGCGGAAGATGATCTGAAGAATTTTGCCCGCAAGGTACAGGCTGGCGCCAACAGCGCAATCACCCAGTACTTCTTTAACGCGGACAGCTACTTCTACTTCATCGACCGTCTGGAGAAGATGAACATCACCATTCCGGTGGTGCCGGGCATCATGCCCATCGTCAACTTCTCAAGCCTGGTGCGCTTCTCTGACATGTGCGGTGCCGAAATTCCGCGCTGGATTCGTAAGCAGCTGGAAGCCTACGGAGATGACACCGTCAGCATCCGGAAATTCGGCGAAGAAGTGGTAACCCGTATGTGCGAAGACCTGCTTAAGGCCGGCGCACCCGGACTGCACTTCTACACCCTGAACCAGACCGAACCAAGCCTTTCGATCTGGAAGAATCTGGGTATTACCGACCGGGAAAAGATTTCCTTCTGATCTTTTCTCCACCGACTCTCTCCCGTCCCGGGAGAGAGTTTTTCTTTTTTATTCTGCCAATGAATCCCCCCTGATCACCTGAAACTCCTCGTTTTTTAGTCTAGAGTGTATCTGATGCAATCCCATTAACGCTCCCCGTGACGCGCAAACACAATTCTGCGTAATAGCGGCCTGTCTTATCGGGCAGAAGGAGCCATAACAAAAGCTAGGAGAAAGCATGAGCAGCAAATGGCTAAAAACACTGGGCGCAGGTTTAGCACTATCCGTGGCCGCAACGTCGGTCAGTGCAGAAACCCTTCGCGTAGTTACAGACCCCAGTTTCGTTCCATTTGAAATGATGGACC
This sequence comes from Marinobacter litoralis, assembly GCF_003336705.1. Classification (GTDB taxonomy): domain Bacteria; phylum Pseudomonadota; class Gammaproteobacteria; order Pseudomonadales; family Oleiphilaceae; genus Marinobacter; species Marinobacter litoralis. The sequence continues at coordinate 521,931 of NZ_QMDL01000002.1, forward strand.
AGGAAACCGGCGAAATGATCGGTTTCGACATGGAAATCATCGCCGAGGTGGCTGAGCGGGCAGGTTTTGACTACGACCTGAACACCATGGACTTCAACGGCATTATCCCCGCCCTGCAAACGGGCAACGTAGACATCGCCATCGCGGGTATCACCATTACCGAAGAGCGCGGCGAGATCGTTGATTTCTCCGACCCGTATTACGATTCCGGCCTCCGAATTCTGGTTCGTACCGACTCCGACATGGACGAGATGTCCGATCTTGAAGGCAAAAAGATCGGCTCGAAAATCGGTAGTACCAGCTACGACTACCTGATGAAAACCCTCGACGACGATGACGGCGTAACCCCTTACCCGGGCAGCTCCGACATGTACATGGCATTGATGTCCCGCGCGGTTGACGCGGTATTCTACGACGCACCAAACGTCGGCTACTTTGCCAGCACCAAAGGTAAAGGTAAGGTCAAAGTGGTGGGTCCACTTTACGAAGGCCAGCAGTACGGCATTGCCCTGAAGAAAGGCAGCAAGTGGGTTGGCCCGGTCAACGAAGCCTTGGCTGAAATCAAAGACGACGGCACCTACAAAACCATTTACGAAAAATGGTTCGGACCGATGCCTGAAGACAAATAAACCTCCACTCGTACCGGCCAGGGTGCACAACACCCTGACCGGTTACTCCCAACCCAACGGAGACACACACTGTGGAATTCCAGTTTCAGTTTGACTGGCAGGCAGCGATACATTCCATTCCCTATCTCGCCAAGGGTATCCCTTACACCCTGATGATTTCCTTCGGTGGCCTCGCCATCGGGTTTATTCTGGGCATCATTTTCGGCTTGCTCAGCATCAACAAAAAATGGTTTTTGCGCTGGCCGGCCACGGCTTACATCGAAATCTTTCGCGGCACACCCATTCTGGTGCAGGTACTGTTCATCTTCTACGGCTTGCCCGACTTGGTCGGCGGCCCGATTGATCCGCTCACCGCGGGTATAGCCGCCATCGCGCTGAACTCGGGTGCCTATATTTCGGAAGTGGTTCGTGGTGGCGTACAGTCCATCGCCAAGGGCCAAAGCGAAGCGGGCCTGTCTTTGGGCTTGTCACGCACACAGACGTTCTGGTCGATCATCTGGCCTCAGGCCTTCCGACGCATGATCCCGCCACTTGGCAACCAAGCCATCGTCAGCATCAAGGACACATCCCTGTTCTCGGTGATTGGCGTTGGCGAACTGGTTCGCCAGGGTCAGGTTTACATTGCCAACACCTTTACCGCCTTTGAGGTGTATTTTGTGGTGGCCTTAATGTATCTGGCAATTACCTTGTCCTTGTCTCTGGTTCTGCGACTGATGGAACGTCGCGGCCTTGCATCCGTCTGAAGGAATCCGAACCATGACTCAGATAGTCACGATGAAGGGCATGAATAAATATTTTGGCAAACTGCATGTCCTTAAAGATATCGACCTGTCCGTTGAACAAGGCGAGGTGGTGGTCATCATCGGAGCCAGCGGCTCCGGAAAATCCACCCTGATTCGCTGTGTAAACGGTCTGGAAGAGTACGAATCCGGCACCCTGAATGTCGATAGCCATGCCTTGGCCCCCAAGGGCGGCAACCAGAAAACTCTGGCCGAGATCCGCAAGGAAGTAGGCATGGTGTTCCAGCAGTTCAACCTGTTCCCTCACCTTACGGTGAGAAAGAACATCATGCTGGCCCCGATGAAGGTGAAAAACACCTCTCAGGTTGTGGCCAACGCCACAGCCGAGCGTCTTCTGGAGCGCGTGGGCATTGGCAATCAAGCCGACAAGTACCCCAGCCAGCTATCGGGTGGGCAGCAGCAACGGGTAGCGATTGCCCGGGCGCTGGCCATGGAGCCCAGGCTGATGCTGTTCGACGAGCCCACCTCGGCGCTGGATCCGGAAATGATCGGCGAAGTGCTGGATGTCATGCGAGAGTTGGCCAAAGAAGGCATGACCATGATGGTGGTGACCCACGAAATGGGCTTCGCCCGCGAAGTGGCAGACCGGGTCATATACATTCACGAAGGGCAGATTGTCGAAGAAGGCAAACCTTCCGATGTCTTCGACAACCCGCAAAACGAAAGGACGCAAGCGTTCTTGTCCCGGGTCTTGGCACACTAACGAGCCGCCCTTTCCTACCCCGATGCCCCGATTTCGGCTATTCGCGAGAACGCACGAAGTCGGGGTTTCTGTTTCAAGAGGATTGTTTCCAATCATGACCCTATCAGCCCCTCAGCCCCACGCCTACTACGAAAGTAACCGGTTGCTGGCTGAATACGCAGAATTCCACTTTGGCGACACTTGGTATGGCGTGGAAAATTTCCCGAAAGCTCTTGCGGAGCGTGCACTCGATGCCATGGAAAACAAACCCACCGGCAAAGCACTGGATTTAGGCTGTGCCTGCGGCCGCGCAAGCTTCGAGTTGGCAAGGCAGTTTAGCAAAGTGGAAGGCATCGACTTCTCGGCCAACTTCGTTAATCTGGCCTCTGAAATGGCGAAACAAGGTTCAGTTCGCTATCCGCTAACCGAAGAAGGTGAGCTGGTAAGCGAGCGTACACGGTCGTTGAAAGACTTGGGGCTGGATGCCTCCGCGCCGAAGGTATCTTTTCATCAGGGCGATGCCTGTAATCTGGAAGAGCGTTTTACGAGATACGACCTGGTGCTGGCCGCCAACCTGATTGACCGGCTGTACAAACCCAAACGCTTCTTGAACAGCATCCACCAGCGCATAAACAACGGCGGCATTCTGTTGATTGCCTCGCCTTATACCTGGCTGGAAGAGCACACTCCGAAAGAAGAGTGGATCGGGGGATTCAAAAAGGACGGTGAAGATTACACCACCTTAGACGGTCTGAAAGAGTTATTGACCCCGAATTTCCGACTCATACAGGCGCCAGAAAAGGTGCCCTTTGTGATCCGAGAGACCCAGCACAAATACCAACATACCTTATCGGAAGTGACCCTTTGGGAACGACGGCCGCGGTAAGCAATATTTGCGGGCCAGGCCTTCCGGCTCGCCAATACATGATGAGCCTGCCACTATAACGGGGGCAGGCTCAATATCGCCTTCAAAGCAAAGACACAATGGCCTCGTGCTCCTCATTGATCTTGGTACGGGTGTCATCCGCCAGGAAGCGCGCAATCTTTTTACCTAAAAAGGGTACATCAGACTTCACGTTGATGTTGATGTAGTTAATGCAGCGATCCCCATTGCCCTGAACACGCATAACGCCTTTGATCTTGGCAGGGACACCTTCAACTTTCACCCGAAACTCGCAGTGCCACTCGCCGTCATCTTTTTTGACCCAATGCTCTTCCTGACGGACTTCGTTCCACTCACGATGAAAACTGGCAAGTATTCCCGGCACCTCGGCCGAAGCCTGCATTTCACGTTCGACAACCAGCTTTCCGGCGACGGAGTCCTTTTGCACATCGACAACTTTTACGTTGCGAGCTCCCACTTTCTCGTTCTTGGCAAGAATCAGTTCTTCTGAAAAAAAGTGGCTGATCACGTGATCAAGCCCCGCATCGTATGAATGCTCAAGTGTCAGTTCCATAAATCCTCCATCGTATGATGACGCTATTGTTGCGACACACAGGATCTTCAGCATTGGCCCTGAGGTCGGCGCGCTCTGGCAAGGAGGCCAGAGCGAATGGATCACACTTTAATTCTTCCGAGCTGGCTTTTCGGCGCGTGTCGTTCAATGTGCCCCGGTAGTCAGCAGCCGCTGTTAACTGTATTATCCGGACTGGTTAACAGCGAACAACTTTGATCTTCAAACAACTGCCCTACTGGAGCCCCGCCCTATGCGTAATGCTGACCTGGTCGCCCGCGGCCTCAAATCTGTGTGGCACCCCTGCACCCAAATGAAAGACCACGAAACCCTGCCGCTTGTCCCCATCAAACGTGGCGAAGGTGTTTGGCTGGAAGATTTCGAAAACAACCGGTTTATCGACGCGGTCAGCTCTTGGTGGGTCAACCTTTTCGGCCATTCGAACCCCAGAATCAACGCGGCGATTCAGCAGCAGGTTAGTGAACTGGAACACGTCATTCTTGCCGGTTTCACCCATGAACCCGTGGTGAATCTTTCAGAGCGACTGATTGAGGTAACACCGGAAGGCCTCAATAAGTGCTTTTATGCCGACAACGGATCATCGGCCATCGAGGCTGCGCTCAAGATGAGCTTTCATTACTGGAAGAATCTGGGCAAGCCGGGCAAAAAGAACTTTGTGAACCTGAGCAACAGCTACCACGGTGAAACCCTGGGCGCTTTGGCGCTCGGCGATGTTGGTTTGTACAAAGACACCTACCAGCCGTTGCTGATGGAAGTGATCACGGCACCTTCCCCGGATGCCTACAATGCAGAGCCCGGAGAAACCGATGAAGCCTACGCCTTGCGTCAGTTCGAGGCGATGGAAAAACTGCTGGCCGAAAAACACGATGAAATCTGCGCGGTTGTGGTGGAGCCTTTAATCCAGTGTGCCGGCGGCATGCGCATGCACCACCCGATTTACCACACCAAGCTGCGTGAGGCCTGTGACCGCTATGGCGTGCACCTGATAGCCGATGAAATCGCCGTCGGCTTTGGCCGCACCGGCACTATGTTTGCCTGTGAACAATCCGGCATCACGCCTGACTTCATGTGTTTGTCCAAAGGCCTGACGGCAGGCTACCTGCCGCTCTCGGTCGTGCTGACCACCGATACCGTCTACGATGCGTTCTATGATGACTACGAAACTCTGAAAGCCTTCCTGCACAGCCACAGTTACACCGGTAATCCCATCGGCTGTGCCGTCGCCCTGGCCACGCTGGACATTTTCCGGGACGACAACGTCATCGAGAAGAATCGTCAGCTGTCTCGTTGCATGGCCGAGTCCGTCGCGCATTTGGCCGACCATCCCCACGTCGGCGACATCCGCCAACACGGCATGACCCTGGCCATCGAGATGGTCAAAGACAAGGCGTCCAAGACCCCGTTCCCCTGGCAGGAGCGCCGTGGCCTGAAAGTGTACCAACACTCACTGACGCGCGAAGCCCTGCTACGTCCACTGGGGAACGTGGTATATTTCATGCCCCCTTATGTCATCACTGAAGAGCAGATTCGTCATCTTGCTCAGGTGGCAACTGAAGGCATTGACATCGCCGTAAAAGGCTAAGGAGCACCGGCCCCCATGCGTATACCCAGAATTTTCACCGACAGCCCTCTGAACGTGGGCAGCCAGTGTGAACTCGATGAAAACGCCGCAAATCACGTTGGCAGGGTACTGCGCATGCAGCCGGGGCAGGAGTTGCGGCTCTTCAATAACGATGGCTGCGATTACCGCACAACCATCACTCAGGCCAGCAAGAAGAATGTCACGGTTGAAGTCCTGAGCCGTGAGGACAATGCAACAGAATCGCCACTAAATATCACCCTCGGGCAAACCTTGTCGAAAGGTGACCGCATGGATTACGCGGTTCAGAAAGCGGTGGAAATGGGCGTCACCACCATTGTGCCGCTGAGCACCCAGCGCAGCGACGTGAAACTGAAAGGCGACCGTGAAGAAAAACGTCTGCGCCACTGGCAACAGGTTGCAATCAGCGCGGCCGAACAATGTGGCCGAGCAAAGGTGCCCGAGATATTACCGGTGATGTCGGTCGAGGAATGGCTGGAATACAGCCAATCCTGCGATCTGCGACTGGTGCTTCACCACCGCACAGAGCAATCTTTGAACACGCTCGACACACCTGCCAACGTTGCCCTGATGATCGGACCTGAAGGCGGACTAACCGCCGACGAGATCGCCCAAGCCGAGCATAGCGGCTTTCTGCCGGTCGCCCTTGGCCCCCGGGTTCTACGCACGGAAACCGCTCCGGTTGCCGCCATGGCGCTTTGCCAGTGGTTGTGGGGAGACATCGGCGGTTAACCGATTCATGACCGTGACACGCAATTTTAGCGGCAGCTCAGTCATTGACAGAACCTGCTGTGCTCCACATCATTCATAGCTTATCAACAGCCAGCCGAAACCCTTCTGGCAATAACAACTGACGATGCGAGCTCAGGATGACAGATTTATTTTCTACCCCGGAATTCTGGCAGTACCTCAGCATTCCTGTAATCGCCGCTATGATCGGATGGGGTACCAATTGGCTGGCCATCAAGATGACATTCTATCCTTTGGAATTCATCGGCAAGCCGCCCTTGCTCGGCTGGCAGGGCATCATTCCCTCGAAGGCCAGAAAAATGGCGGCCATCAGCGTCGATGCCACCATCTCCAAAATCGGCACCGTTGAGGAAATTTTCGAGCAGATAGATCCGAACGTTCTCGCTGCCCACATCATCTACACCGTTGAACCGCGCGTTGAAGAATACGTCGACGAACTCATGCTCAGAGAACACCCCACCTTTTGGGAGAATCTGCCCTCGTCGGCACGCAAGCTGGTGTACGAACGGGTCAGAAAAGCCACTCCGCAACTGGTTGACAACCTGGTTCAGGATATCGCCTATAACATCGAAGATTTGCTCGATATCAAAGGCATGGTGATCGATCGTCTGGCCAAAGATAAACGCCTGCTTAATCGAATTTTTCTGGAATGCGGCGATGTTGAATTTCGGTTCATTATTAATTCCGGTCTGTACTTCGGTTTTCTCTTCGGGCTTATCCAAATGGCGGTTTGGTATCTCTATCCAGCCGTCTGGGTACTCCCGGTATTTGGCCTGCTGGTCGGATGGGCGACCAACTGGATCGCCCTGAACGTGATATTCCGCCCCTTAAAACAACACACAATCGGCCCACTAAAGGTTCAAGGCCTCTTTCTAAAGCGTCAGCCGGAGGTGGCTCAGTCTTTCTGCCACATTGTGACTCACGAGATCCTTACCGTAGGCAACATCATTCAGGGCATACTGGAAGGTCCGAAAGGCGATCGCGCTCGCAACATGGTAAAAAAACACATCAAACCGCTGGTCGACGAGACCGCCGGCCTGGGCAAAGCTTTCACTCAAATGGCCTTCGGTCCCACCGGTTTTGCAGCACTGAAGAATCAGGTAGGTGAAAAAGCCATTAGTATCTCGCACAGCTCCTTCGACAACCCGGCGTTTGAAAAAGACCGGGCTCGCGCGGTTGAATCCATAATGGTGGAAAGGATGGTTGCGCTCTCATCAGAAGAGTTCCAGGACCTGCTACGCCCCTGTTTTCAGGAAGACGAAATCAAATTGATCCTGGTTGGCGCGTTCCTCGGAATGGCAGCCGGTATCGGCCAGCTGATCTTTATTTTCGGCGACGCCCTCCTGTAAAACTAAGGAATACTGTGCAGAGAAGCTGCACATATCTATACTCACAGGACAAATCACTCAAGACATACCCGTTCGGAGGCAATGGATGCCGGGATTTATCTCTTGGGTTTCAGGCTTGTTTGCGAAAAAACCGCCCGTGCAAACTATGCAAGAAACCCGCTTGTTCAACCATCCGGCCAGTGAGCCATCCGCCAGCGAAGACTCTTCAGCCAAAGCTCCCCCTCGCCTGGAAGCGCATCTGTTTTGCTGGCTACTGGACGTTCAACCGGCCCAACTTAAAAAGACCGCATCCAGCGCTGACAAGGTGCTGGCCGAGTTAGAACGCCGGTTGCAAACCAACGCCCTGGAAGAGCTGCCGCGCAAACCCGGCACCTTACCAATGCTCATGCGAGCACTGTCTGCGGAAACCACAGATCGAAAGCACGTCACCGACATCATCCTGAGTGACCCGTCCCTGACCGACCAGCTGCTTCAGGTAGCCAACAGCCCGCAGTTCAAGCCGGGAGATTATCTGATCGAATCGGTTGACCAAGCGGTTTTTGTTCTCGGGCTCAACGGTATCCGAAACGTGATTACAGCGGCGGTCATGCGCCCGATGATGGCCGCCAGAAACAGTTCGGAAGCGCTCTTCGCGCAAAGAGCATGGCGCTGGGGACTGACCTGCGCCCGGTCCGCCGAGATGATTGCAAGAATTCACAACGACGATACAAGCGCTCACTTTATGGTGGGATTGCTGCCCTCTCTGGCCTACATCACCATACGCCGGGAAGTCGCCGCCATCTGCAGAGCTCAAAATATTGAAAATGAGCCGGAGCCCGCATTGTTCAGGCTAGCTTTAGCACAACACCAATGGGCCACGTGCCAGTTACTGGCCAATATTTGGGCGTTGCCGCCGAAATACCACGCGTGGCTACTATCGGCCGAACGGCCGGCTCCAAAACAGGAAAACTGGCCGCTGCTGGATGGACTGTTGGTGGGTACCCGGGAAGTTTTGCGCCATGCCCGGCAGCGCAACCTGGCCGAAGAGGATCTGCTGAAGCTTGTGCACATCTCACCTCAACAGCTTGATCAAGTCCGAGCGGCCGTTCTGACCATGCTCAAAGATGGCAAAACCGACCAGTAAACTTAGCGGAGCCGTCAAAGCGGCTCGCTATTGTTTTTTCTCACCGAGCAATTCAGCAAAGCTGACATCATCACGGCCACGGGACAATTCAATTAGCTGGGCCGGCAAGGCATTCCCGGGTAGCCGATCAACCACCCGGTCTTCATCACGACGGATCACCTGCAACACTGAGTCAACCGTAATCAGGTCGAGCGCGCGTCCCGGCACCAGTTGATCGCCGTTGCGCCCGGCTAGACTCAGAATACCCGCCCGGATCAATTTGTCGCTGATGCGACGCGTGACCTCACCCGGCACTCGTAATTCGTGCTCCAACGACTCTTGCTGCGGTGCCGGTTCTCCGCGGCTGAATGGCTTCGCCACCATCCACATCAACGCCAAGCCCACGCGCTCCTGCAACTCTGGCGCCATTTGCACATTGCGCTTCTTCGCCACCGATCCCGGGTTCTGCATGTAGTAGGCCAAACTGGCTCCCAGCAGCAAAATCATCCAGTTCAGATAGATCCAAATCAGCAGAATGATCCCGACCGCAAAGCCCGAATAGATGGCAGCGTACTTCGCCGATCCCGCTACGAACGAGGCAAACAGCATTCCCCCTGCCTGCCATAAAATACCCGCGAGCAGACCCGCCATGAAGGCATAGCGGAACTTAACCCGTGTGTTGGGAATGAAGATGTAGACAAACGTGAACGCGGCTACCACCAAGAAGAACGGTGTTAAACGACTGGCGAGAACAATCAGCGAACCAAAGGGCTCTATAGCCATCAACTGCTGGGCCAAGCTCGAAGACAGCAAAGTGGCGGTTGCACCAACCGCAGAAACCATCAACAGCGGACCAATCATGATCACACTGAGATAGTTGCTGAATCGCTGTGCCATGGAGCGCATATCGGGAACGCGCCAGATCATGTTGAAGGAGCGTTCGATTTTCTGGACCAGCGAGATCACGGTATAAACCAGCATCGCCAGCCCCACCGACCCCAACACCCCAACCTTAATGTTGTCGACGAACCCGAGGATCTGCTCAGCAATTTCGATACCCTGCGGCCCCATCGGCTGGAAGAACTGGTACAGAAACGGCTCCATGCGCTGATGCACGCCCAACGCTTTGAGCACCGAGAAACTGAGTGCCAGCAACGGCACGATACTCAGAAGCGTTGTGTAAACCAGACTCATGGAATGGAGAGTGAGCTGACCGCTGATGACATCCCGAACCAATGCATACAAAGACCGGCCAGACTTATACAGCCATGTCCACGGCCAGGATTGAGGCGGATTAGGGTTAGAAAGAATCCAGTCTTCAGCGGCCTGAAGCCGCTCTTTAAATTGGGTAGACGCCACGTAGAGTCCTACTTTGTTTGTCTTTTCTACAGCTTATCAGGCAGATGGCCGTAAACAACCCGCTGTTCCTCATTTTAAACCGCTTTCAGATTTTTCGCGGTAATGCCCACAATCCGCTGCCGGGCCTCTCGACTGGCCCAGGCGGAGTGAGGTGTCACGATCAGATTCGGAATATCCTCAGCCAGCAGCGGGTTACCGTTGCGCGGAGGCTCTTCGGTTAATACATCGAACCCTGCCCCGGCAATTTGCCCCTGCCTCAACGCATTTGCCAACGCACGTTCATCAACCAAACCTCCCCGGCTGGTGTTTATCAGCAACGCTGTCGGCTTCATCAGCCCCAGCTCTCTCTCGCCAATCAAGTTGCGAGTTTCGTCCGTCAGCAAACAGTGCAGCGATAACACATCCGCCTGCGCCAACAGCTCATCCAGCGGAATGCGCGGATAACCATCCACACTGCCGGTTTCCTGGCCCGGACGGCACCCCAGCAGCACGTTCATTCCAAACGCTTTCGCTCGCTCAGCGACACCCTGCCCCAAATCGCCATAGCCCAGAATACCGAGGGTTTTGCCCTCCAGTTCCATGATTGGATGGTCCATCAGACAGAACATGTCGCTGCGCGCCCAGGTGCCGTTTCGGGCATCCCGGTTGTAATCCAGCAAACGCGTAGCCAATGCCAAAATCAACGCCATCGTATGTTGCGCGACGGTGGAACGGCCGTAGTTGGTCACGTTGAGAACGGCAATGTCGTGCGCTTTTGCAGCCTCAAGATCAATATTGTTCAAACCGGTTGCCACCACCGCGATGGTGTTCAGTTCCGGGCAGGCTTCAAAGTGCTCCCGCCCCAACACGACCTTGTTCACCAGCACGGTGTCGAACCCACGAATGCGCTCCAAGACCTGGTCCGGCGCGGTACGCTCGTGACAAGTTAATCCGCCCGTTACCCTGTCAATGGAGGACAAGTCCACATCATCGCCAAGGGTTTTGGCGTCCAGAAAAACGGCTTTCATACTTTTCTCCTGTCTCAAGCGATGAACAGATTAAGCTAGACTGAAACAAACTGATCAATCCCGGAGGCGCACCATGGAGCACGAATTCTGGCACGAACGCTGGGCCAAAGAACAAATTGGCTTTCACGAAGGCACCGTCAACCAGTACCTGCACGATCACTGGCCAGAACTGGCCGGCTCAGGGACCGATGCGGTGTTTGTACCGCTGTGCGGCAAAGCCCACGATATGTGGTGGCTACACGACCGCGGCCATCCTATCATTGGTGTAGAGCTCAGCGACGTAGCTTGCAAGGACTTCTTCGAAGAAGCCGGCGAAAAAGCGATGGTTAGCCCCGGCGAGCCGTTCACCACATTCACCCACGGTAACCTGCAACTTTGGTGCGGCGATTTTTTTCAGCTGGTACCGCAAGACCTCAAGCACATCCGCCTAGTTTACGACAGAGCCGCCCTGATAGCGCTACCACCGGAAATGCGCAAAGATTATGTGAACCACCTGACAGCCGTCACTCCCGATAACACCACTATTTTGTTGATCACCCTCGATTACGACAACAACGAAATGAAGGGGCCTCCCTTCAGCGTCAGCGATGATGAAGTGCATCAGCTCTTTTCCGAAGACTACTCGATCACCCGCATACACAAGCAAGACATGGCTCACGACAGCCCGTTCGCCAAGCGAAAAGGACTAAGCAAAGGCGCCACGGAAAGCGTGTTCAAGCTCACCAAAACATAATTTAATGAACCCATTCAGCACTCGACCTGTCCAACCTCACGAGTCTGAACTAAGCTCAAATTAAACAAACCATTCAACCATTCACACGGCCCCGGAACGTCAACAGCCGGGGCGCTACGGAGACACTGCGTGAGTTAGAACTGTCTATAACAAGCGAATGTAAGCGAGGGTATCTATGAGCATTCTGCAGCATTTCAAAGACCGGTATGCACAAACTCAGGAAGAAGAATTCTCTCTTGAGGAATACCTGGAGATCTGCAAAAACGATCCAACCGCCTACGCCTCCGCCGCGGAGCGTATGTTAATTGCCATCGGCGAGCCGGAACTGATTGACACCTCCCGAGACCCTCGCCTCTCACGTATTTTTTCCAATAAAGTCATCAAGCGTTATCCGGAATTCGACGAGTTCTATGGCATGGAAGAAGCCGTGGAAAACATCGTGTCGTTTTTCCGCCATGCCGCCCAAGGGCTGGAAGAGAAGAAACAGATTCTCTACCTGCTGGGCCCGGTCGGTGGCGGCAAATCGTCCCTCGCCGAAAAACTGAAAGCACTGATGCAAAAAGTGCCTTTCTACGCCATCAAAGATTCACCGGTAAACGAAAGCCCGCTGGGTCTTTTTAACCCCGACGAAGATGGTCCGATTCTGGAAGAAGAATACGGCATCCCGGGCCGCTACCTGAAAAGCATCATGTCGCCATGGGCGGTTAAACGTTTGCACGAGTATGGCGGCGACATCAGCCAGTTCCGGGTTGTGAAACGCTACCCTTCGATTCTCGACCAGATTGCCGTCTCGAAAACCGAACCGGGCGACGACAACAACCAGGACATTTCCGCGCTGGTTGGCAAGGTCAACATCCGCATGCTCGAGGATTTCTCGCAAGATGATCCGGATGCCTACAGCTTCAGCGGTGGCCTCTGCAAAGCCAACCAGGGTTTGCTGGAGTTCGTGGAGATGTTTAAAGCTCCGATCAAAGTGCTGCACCCACTACTAACGGCCACTCAGGAAGGCAACTACAACACCACCGAAGGCATGGGATCGGTGCCCTTTGACGGGGTGATACTGGCCCACTCTAACGAATCCGAGTGGCAAACCTTCCGCAATAACAAACACAACGAAGCCTTTCTCGATCGGGTGTATATCGTCAAAGTGCCGTACTGCGTGCGGGTGACCGAAGAGATCGAGATCTACCGTAAATTGCTCAAGAACAGTTCTCTGGCTGGTGCGCCCTGCGCTCCGGACACCTTGGATATGCTGGCTCAGTTCTCGGTGCTGTCCCGGATCAAAGACCCGGAAAATTCGAGTATTTTCTCCAAAATGAAGGTGTACGACGGCCAGAACATCAAAGACACCGACCCGAAAGCCAAATCCATTCAGGAATATCGGGATGCGGCTGGGGTTATGGAAGGCATGGATGGCTTGTCCACCCGTTTCGCCTTCAAGATTTTGTCGAAAGTCTTCAACTTCGACACCACGGAAATCGCGGCCAACCCGGTTCACCTGCTGTATGTGCTGGAAAAACAGATCGAGCAGGAACAGTACGCGGCGGATACCCAGGAAAAATACCTGCGCTTCATCAAAGAGTATCTGGCACCGCATTATGTCCAGTTCATCGGCAAGGAAATCCAGACGGCGTATCTGGAGAGCTACAGCGAGTACGGCCAGAACCTGTTCGACCGCTACGTCACCTACGCCGACCTGTGGATTCAGGATCAGGAATTCCGCGACCCGGAAACCGGCGACATTCTGGATCGCTCTTCCATCAACGACGAACTGGAGAAAATCGAAAAACCGGCAGGCATCAGCAATCCGAAAGATTTCCGCAACGAAGTGGTCAATTTCGTGCTGCGGGCCCGTGCCAACAATCATGGGGAGAACCCGTCCTGGCTCAGCTATGAAAAGCTGCGCAGCGTGATCGAGAAGAAAATGTTCTCGAACACCGAAGACTTGCTACCGGTTATCTCGTTCAATCCGAAAGCCAGTCAGGAGGATCAGAACAAGCACAAACAATTTGTCGAACGCATGGTCGATCGGGGTTACACCGAGAAACAGGTCCGCTTGCTTGCCGAGTGGTATCTGCGTGTACGTAAGTCCCATTAACGACCAGCGGGAGCAGTAATATGGGCATGACCCACATAGTCGACCGGCGCCTCAACGGTAAAAACAAGAGCGCGGTGAACCGGGAACGGTTCCTGCGCCGCTACCGACACCACATAAAGAAGGCGGTTTCGGAAGCTGTTCAGCGCCGTTCCATCACCGATGTAGAGCGGGGCGAAAAGGTCAGCATCCCTTCAAAAGATATACAGGAGCCAACCTTCCGACATGGCGCAGGTGGACGCCGTGACGCGGTGCACCCCGGCAACCAAGAATGGGTCGCCGGTGACACCATCGCCAAACCCGAAGGCGGCGCTGGTCGAGGCCAGGGCCAAGGACAAGCCAGCCCCGATGGCGAAGGCATGGACGAATTCGTGTTCCAGATCACTCAGGAAGAGTTTCTGGAATTCCTGTTCGACGACCTGGAATTGCCAAACCTTGCCCGCAAGAAACTTAAAGATACTGAATCCTTCAGTTTCGTGCGGGCGGGCTTCACCAGCCAGGGCGTGCCGGCAAAACTTGATGTCGTTCGTTCACTGCGCGGAGCTCACGCCCGACGACTGGGCTTGAGTGGCGCTCGAAAGAAAAAGATCCGCGATCTGGAAGCGCAGTTAGAGGCCCTGAAAACAGCGCCGGATGATTTGGACCCAGCCTTCAGTCACGAGGACCAAATCAAAGCACTGATGGAAGAAATTGCGGAACTCAAAGCCAACGTAAAACGTATCCCGTTCATCGATGAAATCGACCTGCGCTACCGGCAGCACCAAAAACAGCCGAAGCCTGCGACCAGTGCGGTGATGTTCTGCCTGATGGATGTCTCCGGCTCGATGACCCAGATGCACAAAGACATCGCCAAGCGCTTTTTCATTCTTCTCTACATGTTTTTGAAAAAGAACTACAAGAAAATCGATGTCGTGTTTATTCGCCATCACACCAGTGCGAAAGAAGTCACCGAGGAAGAATTTTTCTACTCTCGCGAAACCGGCGGCACCATTGTTTCAAGCGCGCTGAAGCTGATGCGGAAAATTATCGAAGACAGATACTCGCCTGCGGAATGGAACATCTACGCCGCGCAGGCCTCTGACGGCGACAACTGGAACGATGACTCACCCACCTGCGGCAAACTGTTAGCAGAAGGCATTTTGCCGCAAGTGCAATACTACTCGTACATCGAGATCACACCGCTGGATCATCAGACCCTCTGGTATGAATACGAAAAACTGATGGCGGAGCACCCGCAAAGCTTTGCCATGCAACAGATTGCTGACCCAGCGGACATATACCCGGTTTTCCGGAAGCTGTTCGAGAGGAAAGCTGCATGAATGAATCAATGGATCGCCCCAACGATCTGGACGGCCCTGAGCCACGGGCCGGCAAACCCATTTCGACCAGTTCGGAATGGACTTTTGAACTGATCCAAAAATACGATGAAGCCATCGCAGAATGTGCCGCCGAGTTTGGGCTGGACACCTACCCCAACCAAATAGAGGTGATCACCGCAGAACAAATGATGGATGCCTACAGCTCGGTGGGCATGCCGGTAGGCTACAACCATTGGTCGTTCGGCAAGCAGTTTCTGCAAACGTCCAAAGGGTACCAAAGAGGCCAAATGGGACTGGCCTACGAGATTGTGATCAACTCCAACCCTTGCATCGCTTACCTGATGGAAGAGAACACCCTGCCCATGCAGGCACTGGTTGTTGCTCACGCCAGCTATGGCCACAACTCCTTTTTCAAAGGCAATTATCTGTTCAGGACCTGGACAGACGCCAACGCCATCATCGACTACCTGGTGTTCGCCCGAAACTATGTGTCTGAGTGCGAAGAGCGCTATGGCATTGATGCCGTCGAAGAGATTCTCGACTCCTGTCATGCTCTGATGAATTATGGCGTAGACCGCTACAAACGCCCGTCTCCTATCTCGGCCGAGGAAGAAATTCTCAGGCAAACCGAACGAGAGGAATACCAACAACGGCGGATCAACGACCTATGGCGCACCATTCCGAAACCGGAAGAAGACGACCCGGTTAAACGCAAACCCCGGTTCCCCTCTGAGCCACAAGAAAACCTGCTGTACTTCATTGAAAAGAACGCGCCTTTACTGGAAACCTGGCAACGAGAACTGGTGCGTATTGTGCGGAAGCTAGCGCAGTACTTTTATCCCCAGCGGCAAACTCAGGTGATGAACGAAGGCTGGGCCAGCTTTTGGCACTACACGCTGCTGCACCGTTTGTACGAAAAAAGCCTGGTGAATGATGGCTTCATGCTGGAGTTCCTGCAAAGCCATACGTCGGTTGTCTACCAACCTCCGTTCAACAGCCCATGGTATTCAGGCATCAACCCTTACACGCTTGGGTTCTCGATCTACACAGATTTACGGCGGATGTGCGAAACCCCCACCGACGAGGACCGCGAGTGGTTCCCTGACATCGCAGGTACAGACTGGCTGGAAACGCTTCATTTCGCCATGCGGAATTTCAAAGACGAGAGCTTCATTCTGCAATACCTTTCACCTAAGGTAATGCGGGATCTCAAATTGTTTGCCATTGAAGACGACGACACCGAAAACCACTACACGGTCACCGCGATTCACGATGAAACCGGCTACCGGGCACTGCGTGAAAAACTGGCCGCACAATACAATCTGAGCTATCGGGAACCGAACATTCAGGTTTGGAATGTGGATGTACGGGGCGATCGCTCACTAACACTGCGGCACATACCTGTGGATCATATCCCCTTGGACAAACACACCGATGAGGTTCTTCGTCACGTTCACCGGCTTTGGGGGTTCGATGTTTTTCTCGAAACGGTGGACAACGGCAAGGTACAAAACACTCACCGCTGCCCACCTGAGTCCGTCGATGACGATTGAATGCCCCTCGTCCCTTTAGCTTATAGCTTAAAGAACTAAAAAAGAGCGATATCACCGGAACGCTTTTCATCGAGGTGTCGTCTACTAATCGGTATACTAACGCTCATAATTAGAACTAACACATTGACGGAGAGAACAAAGGAATGGCACGCCTCAACACCCTGGATGCGTCTTGGTTAGCCGTAGAGTCTGAAGACACCCCCATGCATGTGGGCAATCTGCAGATTTTTTCATTACCCGAAGGGGCATCTGAAACCTATCTGCGGGACATGGTCACCCGCATGAAGGAATCTCATGATGTGGCTGCACCCTGGGGAGACAAACTGGCTTGGTCAGGTTTTCTCGGCCGAGTGATTGCCCCCTCATGGAAAAAAGATAAAGACATCGACCTCGATTACCACGTCAGGCATTCCGCACTGCCCCGCCCTGGCGGTGAACGGGAACTCGGTATTCTGGTATCGCGCCTTCACTCAAACCCTCTGGATTTTGCCCGGCCACTCTGGGAATGCCATGTTATTGAAGGGCTGGAAAACAATCGGTTTGCGCTGTATACCAAAATGCATCACTCGATGATTGATGGCATCAGCGGTGTACGATTGATGCAGCGCGTTCTGACAACCGATCCGGACCTTCGGAACATGCCGCCACCTTGGGCGGTTCAGCCCAAAAAACGCAGAGCCCACAAAGGTGACCGGGAGGCCAGCGTACCCGGTGCTTTCTCTCAAGCCATGGAAGCCTTGAAGCTCCAAGTCGATATGGCACCTCGGTTATGGCAGGCCGGTAACCGCCTGGCCCAGTCTGCTTTGCACCCTGAAGATGGCCTGACGGCTCCGTTTACCGGGCCGGTATCGATTCTGAACCACCGGGTAAAAGGCCAGCGCCGGCTCGCTACCCAGCATTATCCAGTGGACCGTATTAAAGCATTGGCTCACGCCTCCGGCGGTTCGCTGAACGACATTGTTTTGTATTTGTGTGGAACCGCTTTACGCCGTTTCCTGCTCGAACAGAACAGCCTTCCTGATACGTCGTTGACGGCCGGTATACCGGTCAACATCCGCCCGGCTGACGATCAGGGAACGGGCACTCAAATCAGTTTCATGATTGCTACGCTGGCAACCAACGAAGCCGATCCGTTGAATCGCCTTCAGCAAATCAAAGAATCCTGCCGCCGCGCCAAGGAACACTTGCAGCAGCTGCCCAAAAAGGCACTTACGCAATACACCATGCTGCTCATGTCGCCTTACATTCTGCAGCTGATGTCGGGATTGGGCGGGCGCATGCGTCCGGTATTCAACGTGACCATTTCCAACGTACCGGGGCCACAAGAAACCTTGTACTTTGAAGGAGCAAAACTGGAGGCGACCTATCCCGTTTCGCTGATTGCTCACGGTGGTGCGCTGAACATTACCTGCCTAAGCTATGCGGGCACGCTCAACTTTGGCTACACCGGTTGCCGGGACACCCTTCCCAGCATGCAGAAAATCGCGGTGTTCACTGGCGAAGCTTTGGATGAACTGGAAGCTCTGATTCTGCCGCCAAAGCCAAAGAAAGCTCAGGCTCGCAAAAAGAAGCAGTAAGGTCTAGCTACTCTCCCAGTGGCCAGCCCCGATAAGGATAAGCTGCAAAAATCGGGTGGTGCGCTTGCGCACCAGCTCGATCTGGTAGTCGTCTTCCGGTGAAATACTGAGAATATCAGTCAAGCTGAAGGCGACTGTCCGAACCACCAGCTCACACGTCATATCCAAGTCCGAATCACTCAGATGTGGCAGTAATTTGAGCCGGCGCAAATCGTTGGCCAACTCACTGGCAAAAAACCGCATTTCGCTGCGAATCCCTTCCTGAACGGCACGGCTTTCCCCCGCCAGTCCTTGCGCCATAAACATGAAAAAGTTGCGATTGGCCAAGGCGTGGGCCACAAATATACCCACCGATTCTTCAATCAGTTTGTCGGCTTGCAGCACGTTTTCCCGAGCTTCACGCATCATCCTGCGCAACACCAACCCCAGCTCATCGACCAGCTGCAACCCCAAATCATCAACACTTCGAAAGTGTCTATAAAAGGATGTGGGCACCACACCTGCCTGCCGCGTCACTTCCCGAATACCGATGCTGGCGAAGTGTCGCCCTTTACCCACCAGCGTCAGTGCCGCCGTCATCAGCTTTTCGCGAGTTTCTCCCGGTCGCCGCCTTTGTACATCTGCCATGGTTCTGTCCGTACAACAATATCAGGTTCACAAGTGTACACATTCGCTCGATTAAAAACCTTCCCGACTTGTCATTTTGAGCCAGCTTTCAACACAAACCATTGCTCAGGGTCAGGCGCTTGTGTACAGTCGTACACATTAAGTGAACAACTGTACACAAGACTTCTCAGCTTTAGCCTATGCACCTGGAGACATACCATGCTGGCAAAAATCACCCCGTCCAAAGCGATACACTGGCTAGGCCGGCAATTACTGAACCGCGAAGACCCCGGCGCATTTTTTGATCCTTTGACCACCGCCATCAACCCCATGTGGGCGCAACAATACACACCGGCCCGGGTAGAGCGAATCACCGAAGAAACCGCAGACACCAAGACCTTTGTGTTGAAACCGGCTCATCGTTGGGGTGGTTTCAAAGCTGGCCAACACCTGAACGTAGGCATCGACATCAACGGTGTTCGACGGACCCGAACCTTCAGCCTGTCCAGCTCACCGGCCCTCTGGAGAAATCAGGGGCTGATAACCCTGACCATCAAGCGTTTACCCGGCGGGCTAGTCACGAATTGGCTTCACGACGAGCTGAAAACGGGTGACGTAATCGGGCTGTCGGAAGCTTTTGGCGATTTTCTGATTCCGGAGGAGAAGAGATCCGTTCTGTTCATTGCAGGCGGCAGCGGCATTACTCCGATCCTTAGCCATCTTGAAACCATGGCTCTGGAAGATTATCCAGGGGCCGTCACGCTGCTCTATTACGTGCGCACTCAAAGCGATGTGATCGGTGAGGAAAGGCTGATCGCGTTGCGTAATCGCTACCCGTCTTTCGCCCTGAACATCATCACCACCCACGAGGGTTCAGAGCCTCGCTATCTGACGGGGCAGGATCTGGATTTGATCCCAGGCCTGGCAGACCGTGAGATCTTTCTGTGCGGGCCCAAAGGTCTGATGGAGTTAGCCACGGATCAGCTTAGCCAGCGCGGCGTTTCCAATGACCGACAACACAGCACCTTCTTCGCGCCACCGGCTCCGGCTCAGCTTGCTTCTACCGACATCGGCGGTGAAGTGACGTTCAGCAAAAGCAATCTGTCCGTGGACTCTAAAGGCGACGCCAATTTACTGGAGATAGCCGAAGCCGCAGGCCTGACGCCCCGGCATGGCTGCCGCATGGGTATATGCCACCAATGCACCTGCACGAAAACCAGCGGCACGGTGGTGAATCGGCTGACGGGCAAGACCTCCGGCTCCGGTGCCGAGAGCGTTCAATTATGCATTTCCGTCCCCCAGGGCCCGGTGGCTCTGGAAGCATAACTCTTTTTACTATTTGCACTGTGGCCGGACTGGCTACCAGGAGTACAGAATGAATACGCTAAGTGACCAACAGCTGGACGAGCTTCAAAAAGACCTCGACGCCATCCGTGACGAGGTGCTGGCCGATCTCGGAGAACGAGATGCCAATCACATCCGCAGCATGGTTCGCCTGCACCGAAAACTCGAAGTGGGCGGCAGACTATTGATGCCGTTCGGTTTCATTCCACCGGTATTTCTTGCGGCGACTGCGTCATTGGGTCTCGCTAAAATCCTCGAGAACATGGAAATCGGCCACAATGTTATGCACGGCCAGTACGACTGGATGAACGACCCCAGCCTGAACTCCCAGACCTACGAGTGGGATACCGCCTGTTCCAGCGAATCCTGGCGCCGCACGCACAACTTCGAGCACCACACGTATACCAACGTGATTGGCAAAGACCGGGACTACGGTTACGCAGTGCTCAGATTGAGCAACGACGAACCCTGGAAACCCCGTCACACCTTTCAGATCCTGAACTATGCGGCGTTGAGCATCCTGTTCCAGTGGGGGGTTGCGCTGCACGAACTGGAAGCGGAAAAGTTGAGCCATGGGAAAAGTCATCTGAAAGAGAAGCGCCCGTTTCTGAGACTCGCCGCCAAGAAAGCGGGTCGCCAGGCGTTTAAAGATTATGTGTTCTTCCCTGCTTTGACCTTACCCGTTGCCCCAATCGTGCTCGCCGGCAACGCCGGAGCCAATCTGATTCGCAATTTGTGGTCGTCTACGGTGATCTTTTGCGGGCATTTCACGCAGGATGCGGAAACGTTTACCGAGGAGGAAGCTGAAGGGGAAAGCAAAGGCCATTGGTATCTTCGGCAGCTGACGGGGTCGTCCAATTTTACCGGCGGGAAATGGCTGCACATCATGAGTGGGCACCTAAGTTTTCAGATTGAGCACCACGTCTTCCCGGACTTGCCCGCCCATCGCTACCCGGAAATATCAGAAAAGGTTCAAACCGTGTGCCGAAAGCACGGTATCCACTACAACACTGGCAGTTTCGGAAAACAGTACAGCACGGTGCTAAAACGCATCCTCCGTTACTCCTTGCCGGAGCGAATTACTCGCCGGCCAGCTGTGGCTTAACTTCGGCTGAGCCGACCGAGTGGCCGCTTACGTCCATGGCGGTCACTCTGTTTCGGCCTTCCGTTTTAGAGGTATAAAGCGCCTCGTCGGCTGCCGCCACCACGTCATCGGGCTCAACCGCAGAGCCCGATCCGACCACGGCCACACCAATGCTCACGGTCACCGATTGGGCCTCACCTTCCCATTCGAACCAAAGATCGGATTCAATGCTGGCCCGAATTTTTTCGGCTAGCTGCTTGGCCCCCACCGCATCGGTGTATGGCAATACCAATGCGAACTCTTCGCCGCCATAACGGCAAATAATGTCGGTTTCGCGCTGAACAAGGTTGATTAGTTTATCCGCCAATTTGCGCAGGCATTTGTCTCCGGCCTGATGCCCCAGGTTGTCGTTAACCGCTTTGAAGTGGTCAACGTCCAGCATGATGAGCGCCAAAGCCCCTCTGCGCCGGCACCGAAATACTTCCTTCCGTAAATGTGTGTCAAAGTAACGCCGGTTGAACAGGCCTGTTAGTCCGTCGGTCGAGCTCAACATTTCCAGCTGCCGGTTCGCGGATTCCAAAGCGGCCGTGCGCTCCGCAACACGGGATTCAAGCACCGTATTCATTTCACGCTGGATTTTTTGTGCTTCCTGAGACATATGACGCAAACGGTCCGCCAGCGCTATCGACAACAAAATAACCTCGAACGCTGAACCAATCTGAATGGCATATTCGGTTACAAAATTAGCGGGCAGCACGCCAAACGTTTTAAACAAATAGATCAACATGCCCGCCAGCAATGCCGTCCATGCCAACATAAAAAAGCGCGCTGGTCTGAAATTCCGATACAGGCACAAACCTCCGGCAAACATCACCAGTATTGCTGCCATAACCGCGACAAAACTATTAAAACGTATAACCGGTGCGTAATCCGGCGCAACAATTGGCGCCACAGTCGCCAGCACAAAAGTCCCGATCATGAAAAGAAAAACTCGATTCAAGATCGGCGCGTTGGTTTTCAGCGCCAAAAACGACCGTGCGAAGCTCAGCACAAAAACCATGCCCGATGCGATAAAAACGGCGACGGAGCGGTTGTTCCACCAAGGAGAATTCGGCCACAGATGCTCGAAAGAAAGGCCATTCAGACTGAATTGAAGAGCACCATAGTTAAGAATATACCCCGAATACCAAAGGTAGTTGGTGTCTCGAATCGAAAGGTAGACCAGAAGACTGAAGATCAGCATGGCCGCCAGCAAGCCGTAAAACAGTCCCAGAACAAATCGTTCCTGATGGTCTGCGTAACTAAAGCCGTCCAAACTCCATAGCTTGGTGCGCATTTGCACCGCGCCACTGGTTTTCACGCGGAAGTACAAATCGACAGCTTCGCCTCGACTCAAATCGAGACCGAAATTGATGTTGTGATGATCCTTCGCACGTCGGTGAAACGGTACGGAATCACCCGCAATCTGGCGTTCCACCGGGCCCGTCGCTCGAACAATAAACAATTCCATTTGATCGATAATCGGATACAGAGCTTCAATCACCCACCGATCGTTCGGGCTGGAAACGTTTTCCACGCGGGTGTGAAACCAATAGGTCGAGCTGCTGAAGCCAAAATTATAGGCGCTTTGCGGAGCCTCTTTGGAGCCAAGTTCAGGCCAACGCCGTTTGATCTGATAAATAGTCAGATTGGAGGTAGGGTCTTCGTAGTAAGCGAGCTTTCGGGAAAGATCAATCTCGTCACTTGCCCGATCCAGCCTGACAGACAAGCTATCGGAAGCCCCTGCAGCAAATACCTGCAACGAGCTGAAAGCCAGCATTACAACTAACAGCAGACGAATCAAGGGGACCCCGAATCATGAATTATCTGGTTCTATGTGCGAACCTAAATAATAGCTGACTTGACGTGTATTAAGCGTAAGGAATAGCGTTTGTTCGTTACGATATGTATCGCGCCACTACACAACCTGTAGCAAGCGAAGCAATTCCGGTCGATCCTTGCTTTGAATGGTGTCTGCAAGCGTATATTTATCAAGCACATCAAGAAATGCCTGCAGTGCTTCATCAAAAATGTTTTTCAAACCACACACCGGCGTGATCTTACAAGCGCCGTTCCCTGAGAAGCACTCAACAAGATCTAGGTGTTGCTCGGTTTCACGCACCAGGGCGCCGATGTTTATATCGTGAGGCGCCCGGTATAAACGCATTCCGCCGTTTTTCCCGCGCACTGTTTCTATGTACTGTTTTTTGTTGAGCTGGTGCACAACTTTCATCAGGTGGTTTTTTGAAATCCCGTAGCTGTCCGCAATTTCCTGAATCGTCGACAACCGATCTTCTTCCTGAGCCGCCAGATAAATCAGTACTCTTAACGAGTAATCTGTATAGCGGGTAATGTGCATGAAAGGCTCCAGAGCATTAATAAGAAGGACGGGTAACCATGTAGGTCGCAACACCCAGAAGGCATAATCCTGACGTCACCAGAACCGCCACCGGAAACCCCATAAGAAACAAAATGCTCCAGCTTACCGCCATCATGCTGCAAGCCAGTACTTTCGCCCGGGTGGGTATCGCGCGCCTCAGCCGCCATTGTTCGATTGCGGGCCCAAAACGAGGATGCCCCTCAAGCCAAAGGGCAAAGGCCGGTGACCCCTTACTGGCAAAATAGGCAGCCAGCAAAACAAATGGCGTTGTTGGCAGTAGCGGCAACACGACTCCAACAACCGCCACCGCAGCTGAAAGATACGCAAGAACGCGAAACCCGGTTCTGCCTAGATGCACCGCTAATGCTCCACAATAGTTTCCACTTACACCTATTATACCGTGGTTCAGTGGACAGGTCTGCCCAGCTTGCTAAGGAAAGTTAGCCTTGCCACGTACGAGACTTTCACGCCGACTGCAAAAAACAACGTTCCAATGTGGGCCAGAATTTGGACCCCTAGTGAGAAGGCATTTGCCAATGGGTAGGCAACAAGAACCGTTAAAAGCAATCCTCCAATAGAGGCCAGTATGCTGTTATTCGCCACGGCCAACCATTTCTCATATTGTTCCATCATCGCGACCTCACTTTATAACATTTATTTCACATCTATGTTATAGGGTGGCGCGGGTCTGGTTACAAGGAGGCCAAATAACATAGATCAACTGGCGTTCGCGTTAATTGATGGTTGATGTGTGTATCGGACAGCCTGCCTGCTTTGCCATAATGGTATTAAGACTTACAACTCATCCACGCGGTTAGAGGTCCATGCCATGTCGCAATCCGTGCTGACAGACCGTTTTGGTCGCACAGTGAACTATGTCCGCCTGTCGGTGACGGATCGCTGCGATTTTCGGTGTGTGTACTGTATGGCGGAAACGATGACCTTTCTTCCGCGAGAAAAGATCATGTCACTTGAGGAGATCGCTCAGGTCGCTCGTAATTTTGTGGCCTTGGGCACTCGGAAAATTCGCCTGACGGGCGGTGAGCCATTGGTTCGTAAGGGCGTTGTGGATCTTGTTGAGGAGATCGGCAGTTACGGTTTGCGTGATTTTGCAATGACCACCAATGGCAGCCAGTTACCGGCTTTGGCGGAGGGATTGCGTAAAGGCGGTCTGGATCGGCTCAATATCAGTCTGGATTCGCTGGATGCGGAGAAGTTCAAGGCGATCACTCGCACCGGTAAGCTTAGCCAGGTTTTAGACGGTATTGATGCGGCTAAAGACGCCGGGTTTAAGCGAATTAAGCTCAATACGGTGGTGATGAAGGGCCGTAATGAGGAGGAAATTCCGGAGCTGGTTGAGTTTGCTCGCGCGAAGGGTTTGGATATTACGTTCATTGAGGAGATGCCTCTTGGCGAGATTTCCGAGCATGATCGTGGCTTGGCGCTGTGTACGAGTGAGGAGGTTCGGGCGATTATTGCCCGGCACCATGAGCTTGAGCTGACGGATGATGATTCTGGCGGGCCTTCGCGTTATTACCGGATGCGGGATAGTTCTTCGCGCATTGGGTTTATTTCTCCGCATTCGCATAATTTTTGTTCGACGTGTAATCGGGTTCGGGTGACGGTGGAGGGGCGGCTTTTGTTGTGCCTTGGTAATGAGCATTCTATGGATTTGTTGCCTTTATTGCGGGAGCATCCGGGGGATGATGAGCGGCTTCGGGAGGCGATTATTGCGGCGATGGATTTGAAGCCGGAGCGGCATCATTTTTCCAGTGACGGGGAGGTGGAGATTCTTCGGTTTATGAATATGACTGGGGGGTGAAGGTGGGACTTCCCGCTTTTTAGCCTTCAAGTTGGGAGTTAGCGTCAGCGAGGGCTCTCCTTCCAAAAACCGCTCCTTCGGCACATCCATGTGGCGCTTCTGCTTCGCCATCCATGGCTGCGCACATTTTTGGAAGGAGAGCCCTCACCGACTAGCCCTAACTTGGGCGCAGTCTTCTTTTATGCCTTCTCATCTCATTAGAAACAACGAGCAGCCACCAGATCAATGCTCCATACCGTGACTATCATGGCTTTGATCCATGATTTCGCTCTCCGTCATATCTCCCATTTCGTGATCTTCATGCATTCCTTCCATCGCGTCCATTCCACCCACGTCGTGCGCACCGTGCATCGGCATACCGGTATTCAGGTGTTCTAGGGTGATGTCCGCGAACGCCAGTACTTGGCCGCCGTATTGCGACGCGAAGTCGGTGGCGCTGGTTTCGGTGGCGAAGGAGGCCAGGGTTGGGCCCATGGCGCCATTGCGGTTGGAGCCGGCTACGTAGAAGGCTTCTCGGGCGTCGATCAGGTGCGCGTCTTCAGGGTGTTCCCATTCGGTTTGGGCCATGTCGTGTACGTAGAGGGTGTGGTCGCGGTTTTCATTTTCAGGTTGCAGGAACCACGCGAGCATGTCTTTGGTTGAGCAGAACTTTCGGATGTTCTGTTCACGTTCTGTGAAGGCTTGTGCTTTGGGGCCCGGGAAGTTGGCGATGGCCATGCCGCAGACGTGGCATTCGTCGCCGGATTCAAAGTGGACCGGGTCGGGTTTGGCAAGTACTTGCTGTTCGGCATCAGAGCAGCCGGTGATTGCGATGGCGGTCAGCGCAGCAAGTAGCCAGGCTTTGGTTTTGTTTACCATGTTTGGTGTTTCTCCGGTCTTGGTTATATTTTTCGGTTTCTAAACAGTAATAGCGCGCCGGTCAGCGGGATGGCGCACCACAAACCGAGGCCTAACCATAATCCGCCGGTGCCGATGGGTAGGTCGGAGCCGAGGCTGAGTACGCCGCTGAGTTGTGTGCTGTCGCCGAAGGCGACGATGTTGAGCAAGCGGTAGATGTCGGTGGGGTTTAACATCAGCAGCCATGGCAGTAGTTCAGGATTGAGTTTTCCTTCGCTGGCCACCAGCGCACCCAGCAGCACCAAATCAAAGATCAATACGAAGAAGAACCAGATGGCTAGGGCCATGCCGGCTGCGATGGGTTTTTCGCTGACTCGCACGCTGACGAGGTAGGCCAATGCAATAAAGCCCCACCCCAATAAGATGGTTGATCCAATGAATCGACCCATGGCTACAGCCAGCGCACCGACGGCCACGCCGTCTACCAGTACGGCAATGGCAACACCTGCAACGCCGAAGCCTATCAGCGTCGCCAAGGCCAAGGTGAGGCCGTGGCCAAGGAATTTACCCAACAACAGTTGGCTTTTGCTCAAAGGGTAGGTCATGAGCAGCAGCAATGTGCCGCCCTCTTCTTCCCCTACGATGGCGTCATACGCCAGCAGCAGTGCAATCAGGGGGATCAGAAAGATGCCCAAACTGGCGAGGCTGGCGATGGTGGCCGGTGTGGACCCGTAGCCCACTTGCCCGGATGCGGCGGCACCAAACCAGGCGATGCCGAGCGCCAGTGTGGCAAACACCAGCGAAATCGCCACCAACCAGCGGTTGCGGAAGCTGTCACTGAGCTCTTTTCGAGCGATGGTCCATATTGAGTTCATTGGCTGCCTCCCCGATGAGCCAAACCACCCGAGCCGATAAAGTGGACGTAGATGTCTTCCAGGCTCGGCTGGTGAATACCCAGATCGGCGACTTCGCCCGATTGCATCAATGTTTGGATCAGAGCCATTTTATCGCTGGGGCGCACGTCCACTTGCAGAGTTCCGTGGTCATTTTTCATCATCAAACCGGTACTTTGTTTTGCTTGATGAATCACCCTTTCCAACTCCGACAAACTTCCGGCAGGCTTCACCGTAAGTGTTACGGGCATATTGGCCTGCCGGCGTAATGCCGGTAAATCACCCGCAGCCTTCAAAGTGCCACCGGTAAGAATAGCCGCGCGGTCGATGTACGGCTCTACACCAGGCAGCACGTGCGAGCACAACACAATCCCTGTACCTTCATTCCGCAGGTCCCGCAACAAACGATACAAGTCTGCCGTGGCAACCGGGTCCAACCCTACGGTGGGTTCGTCCAGCATCAACAACTTGGGTTTGCCTAATAAGGCCTGAGCAAGCCCCAAACGCTGGCGCATGCCTTTTGAGTAGGTTTTGGTTCGGGCGTTCATGGCATCGCCCAAGCCCACCTGCTCCAGCAACTCCGGCACTTGGTTCAAAGGAGCACCTTTGAGGCGGGCAAAATGGCTCAAAATCTCACGCCCGGTCAGCTGTGGATAAAACATCACGTTCTCGGGCAAATAACCAATGTGCTGGCTGATGTGTGGATCGCCGGCTTCGCCGTCAAGCACCGTCACCTTGCCTTCGCTTGGTTTCATAAGCCCCAGAATTAATTTGATCGATGTGGTTTTACCCGCCCCGTTGTGTCCGAACAGCCCGAGGATTTCTCCCGGCTTCAGGCGCAGATCAATACCACGAAGCACCGTTGTCTTGTCGTAACGGTGGCTGACATTCTCAAGCTGAAAACAGTTCATCGGATCTCCGATTGCAGATACTCGGGAATTCGCATCAAGGGATGGGGGTCACTTACCCCGGCGGATTTCACCACCGGAAAAGCATCTTGCACCCAACGCAATACATCAACCGACGGGCTGAACATCAGCACCTTCGCTTCCGGGTACTTCCAAAGCAGGCGGTCTACGTTGTCGTTGGGCTCGTAGGGCACATCACCTAGCCCGTCCTGATCCCGATCCCAGCCCAGGTAATCACTCCAGAAATTCCCTCGTCCATCCTTGGCCCAGGACTGCGTGCGCGTCGCCACGTACTTCACCTGACGCTCGTTATTCACAAAGGCATTGTTAAACACCTCGTTTTCCTCTGAACCGGCGGTCAGGTGAATGCCAATATTGCTGTCCGCAAACAAATTACCTTCAAACACGTTGTACAAGGAGTTATAGATAAACACCGCCTTGCCTTCGCCGCCTGAAATCATCACCTGACCGACTTGCCCTTCCGACACCCCGATCACCACATTGCCCCGCAGCGTCGAATTGGTAATGAAATTCATCAAAATGCCGTAGTTTTCATCGTTCTCGGAACGGTTATTAATCACCCGCAAGTACTTACTCTGCATCAGCGCATATCCGGTACGGGTACCGCGGGTAACATTCCCCTCAAGCAGGTTATGCATCGAATACATGTAATGAATGCCGTAACGCAGGTCCGTCATCACATTGTTGCGAATCTCGTTCTTATTCGCCGTCTCGATATAAATCGCATCCCGGGTCTGGGAAATATCATTCCCCTCAATCAACGCCCCGGTGGTATTAAACAAATGAATACCATTACCGCGATCCTGCGACCGAATACTCACCTCACCCCGAATGTGGTTATTCCGCACCGTCACATCCGGCGTCGCATCCAACCAAACCCCAAACGCCGGCCCCTGCAGACGGTTATCCGCAACCACCGAACCACGAGCCTCCCGAGCCACAAAAATCCCCGCATCCAACTGGTTCAAATCCCTCCCCCAGTTCTTCACGGTGCAGCCTGAAAAGGTCACCTTCTCAACCAGAATATCCACCGCATTACCCTGCCCGCCACCATCAATCACCGTTTCCGGCGCACAAGACACAGTGACTCCGGGCACTCGGATAGTCAGAGGCGGCAGTATTTCTGGTGGAAGTTCAATAGACGAACCCGGCGGCAGGTTATCAAGCCGTTCTTGCAGGTCCGCGCTGGCGGCGAGCGATAAAAGAGCGACTATCAGGGCCACCCCATAACGCAATATTTGGTGCATCAATGCTTCTCTAAAAAGTGGAACTCTAAGACTCCGCACCCAATGTACGGCAAGCCAAGTGGGGAAGCCTTTCCAAAACTGTGCGGAGCCATGGATGGCGGAGCAGAAGCGCCACATGGGTTCAGCCGAGTGCTTATGAAGCATAAGCTTCATGCGAAAGCTGAACGACCGCAATCTATGATTGCGGGCCGGACCCCGAAGGGGGGCCGAAGGAGCGTGTTTTGGAAAGGCTTCTCCACTTGGGTTGCTACTCCCAAGCACAAATACAGGGGCCCCGAAAACGAGGCCCCAATTCAAAGAGACGCTAATTAAGCCTTCTCTACCAACATGCGACCACCCATCTCCATGTGCAGCGCATGGCAGAACCAGTTGCAGTAATACCAGTACACACCGGGCTTACCAGCGGTAAAGGTCACAGACGCAGTCTGCTGAGGACTCACCTCCATACTCACACCATGATTCACCATACAAAAACCGTGAGTCACATCCTCGATGGTATCAAGGTTGGTCACATAAACCGTCACCTCATCCCCGGCCTTAACCTTAAACTCAGTCAACCCGTAAGTCGGTGCAACAGAGGTCATGTAAACACGCACCTTATTGCCATCACGGATCACCTTGTTATCGGCTTCCAGAGTCACACCATCCTTCTTCGCCTGCTCACGACAGCTGGCAAAGAACGGGTCCTGACGATCGTAAATCTTCTTAGTCTTGATCTGATCACGACGAACCAAAATACAGTCGTGCGGCTCAGCGAACGTCGGGCCATCGTGAACCAGCTTCATCTCGTCACCGGAAATATCGATCAACTGATCGTTCTCCGGATGCAGAGGGCCAACGGGCAAGAAACGGTCTTTCGAGAACTTCGACAAAACCACCAACCACTTACCATCTGCATCGCGAGATTCCGTCAACGACGCATGGTTGTGACCAGGCTGGTAATGCACATCCAGCTTCTGGCGAATGTAATTCACCTTCTCGCCGTTGTAGTGCTTGATCGCATCCGCAATGTTCCACTTACACACCTGACTGTCGATAAACAGCGTGGTGTACGCGTTGCCACGACCGTCGAAAGTGGTGTGCAGAGGCCCAAGACCTAACTCTGGCTCCGCCACGATGGTGTCGCGCAGCTCAATCTTGTCGTCAAACAGATCGTCCAGCTTGTCGATCGCAATGATAGAGACAGTCGGCGACAGCTTTCCGTTAGCAATGAAGTACTTGCCGTCCGGTGAGGTGTTCAAACCGTGCGGGTTCTTGGGCACAGGAATGTAACGGGTGAACTCGGATTTGCCACGACCATCAACAACCGGAACCTTAGAGTCACCAATTGTCTTGAACTTGCCAGCCTTTACGGCGGCCGCGATGCGCTCGATGTTGAACACAACCACCCAGTCGCGGTCGTTACGCATAGTGCCGGCCAGGTCTAGTGCGCGCTCTGAGTTGTAGCAAGTAGATGCGGCGTACTTACCGGTGTAGTCGGCATCGGTGTTATCCAGGTTGCCGTCTACCAGCACCTGCCAGGCTACTTCCATGGTTTCGGCATCAATCGCGCTGAACATGGTGTAGCTGTTTTCCAGGCTGTATTCACTGCCATCGTTAGGCTGTGGAATCACAAATTCGGCGTTACAGAAAACATAGTTCGTGCGGGGCACTTTCTGCAGACGCAGACCGTGAATCGCCTGAACGTTCGGCACGTGAGTGATCTTGTCTGTCTTCATGATGTCCAGACGAATACGTGCGACACGAGTGTTGGCTTTGTCGTTGATGAACAGATATTTACCGTCGTAACGACCATCTTCCATGGAAATGTGCGGGTGGTGACAGTCGCCATTCAGGTACTGCTGGTCGCCGCCAAGAATCGCCTTACTTTCGTTGGTAATACCCCAGCCGGTCGCAGAATCTACGTTAAACACCGGGATACGCATCAGCTCACGCATGGACGGCACGCCCAAAACACGCACCTCGCCCTGGTGACCACCACTCCAGAAGCCGTAGTACTCATCCAGTTCACCGGGCTCGATGTGAATCTTGTTCTTCGCTTCCTGAGCTGCGGCCGCAAACGCTTCCCGGCTCATGATCGATGTGCCAAGGCCGGTTGCACCTGCAACGCCCGCCAAAGCGGCAGCGCCCATAAAACGACGACGGCTCAGACCGCTTTCAGGAACCTCGGCAGTATCCTTGCTCAGTTCATCTCTTTTCTTCATAGCGTCCAACTCCATTATTGGTATGGCGGTTTGCTTCTCATTCTGTCCGGAACAGCTTGACGGCTCCGGTACTTACTCGTGCACCTGAACAACTGGAATTTCTTCCGGGCGCCCCGGTGCGTTTCGGCCTCGACGTTTACCACGGCGCTTCACAATCAGCGGTGGGCACTTGTGGTCGTCGAAATAAGTCATCTGGCAATCCAGGCAGTAATGGCATTCCATGTAATTGATGTGGCCATCCGGGTGAATCGCCTGAACTTCACACTCGTGGTCGCACAAGCGGCAGGGATTACCACATTCCTTGCGGCGTTTGAGCCAATCGAACACCCGTAACTTGGTGGGTAGCGCCAGTGCGGCACCCAGTGGGCACAGGTAGCGGCAATAAACTTTGCGAGTGAAGATGTTCACGATCAGCAACAGCACTGCGTAGGTCACGAACGGCCAGCTGCGGTCAAAACGCAAGGTAATCGCGGTTTTGAACGGCTCTACCTCAGCCATTTGCTCCGCCGTGCCTAAAGATTCGAGCGACACCCCGAACAACACCAACAGGATGATGTATTTGATGGCCCACATGCGCTCATGCCAGGCAAAAGGCACGGTGTACTGAGGCACTTTCAGCTTGCGGGCGATTTCATTAATCAACTCCTGCAGAGCTCCGAATGGGCACAGCCAGCCGCAGTACACGGCTCGCCCCCAAAGCAACACGATGCCCGCCACCACCGACCAGAGCACAAACAGCATCGGGTCGATCAGGAAGGTTTCCCAGGTGAACCCGGAGATCAGACTGTTCACGAAGGTCAGCACGTTCACGATGGACAGCTGACCCAGCGCGTACCAGCCAATAAAGAACAAGGTGTAGGTCAGGAACGCGTGACGAATCCAGCGCATAACCTTCGGCTTTTTCACTAGCCAATCCTGGAAGAAAAGGATGAACAGCAGCACGCCAATGCCTAGGGCCAAAAAGATGATCTGAAACTCTTTCTGGTACCACACCTGAACCCACAACGGCTGTTCTTCCAACCACTCTTCCTCGGACAACTCCACCTCGGCGCGGGTGTAATATTGCTCAGGCAACTGGTATTCCAGCGGCACCACCGCGAACTCGCTGTCGAGGGGGCCGGTTTGGCGTTTGATGGTCAGTTCCAATGACCAAGGCGTACCGGGGTCGAAGTTGTACTGCTGGCGAATGATGTAGATGGCCATTTCCGGCAAGCGCGGCATGCCTTCAAGATAGACATCGCTCAAACGGTGATAGTCGAGGTCACGGAAGTTAAAGGTGTCGCCAAACTGGCGGATCTGAACCCGGTCAAAAATACCGCCGCGCACATAGCCTGAGCCCCGGAAGGAATAGATGCCTTTGGCCATAACGGCAATCGCATGTTCGCCGTCGTTCAATTCGGACATCAGCCACTTGTACTGGCTGTCACCCAGCAGATTTCGGCCAATGGTGGGTGCATCCAGATAAGCGGCATACAGATCAATAAAGGTTTCATCGCGCTGTTCTGGGGCTGCTGTCTCTATGCCCTCGGCCGGGCCACCCTTGAATGCATCGTCCACCATACCCCGGGTCAGGTGCATCCGGCGGATCGAGCCATCTCCGGTGAGTTGTTCCCAGTTTTTTTCTTCAAACGTGCTCTGATCAACCTCGGCCAGTGGCGGCCGTTTGCTCCCGGCAGTGACTTCAACCAGTCCCAGTTCACCGCCCACCCGGTGGGCGGTTTTCATGATGACTTCGTTGATGACCATCACCGTTACCGTTGCACCGGACAAACCATCCACTGCCACCCGGCGCTCCGACGATTTACCGCCCACGGTGACACGCTGGTCTGCTTTAAGACCGGTGTACTGATCGGTAAAGGCGTGCATTTTGGCTTCGGGAATACCGATCAGAAGAATCGGTTCGTCGTGGTGGATAACACGGGCACCGGTGATCTCGCCCTCCGCATCAAGCACCACCATGGCATTCAGGGGTTTTCCGGAATAAGCGGGGGTTTGTACAAAATCCAGGGTCTGATAGGCATAACCGACCAACTCTTCGCCAGCGTAGAGTTCCTGGATAGCACGATTCGATTCACGCGGCTGAACATCCGTGACTTCAGGCATCGCTTTCTGGATAACCTGACGACCGGAAACGGGCTCATAGTCTTTCAGAGGCATCGCCATCACCGCTGATGACACCATCATCAGCAGAGCAAAACAAATACGTAATGCGGTAACCACTTAAACCCCCAAACTCTCAACGAATACAACACAGGGTGGATCAATAATGAGATAAATCAAATACCTCTATTTGAATAGCTCTAGAGGAGTGAGCCACCTGAAATCGCCAGAATTTCAAGGCATTAATGGCTGATTTCGATCAAACGCTGCGGGTCAGCGATGTACAGCCGACTGCGGTTTACCCGCACCAGTCCACTGGACTTCAAATCCGACAAAATACGAGAGAAGGTTTCAGGCTGCATGGCAAGGCGCGACGCCACCAGACACTTTGGCAACGGCAGCTCAACCTCTCCGCCCTTTGAAATACCCTCAGGAAGCAGATCAATGAGGTAACGAATCAACCGCTCCCGCGCGCTCTGTACAGTCATGATTTCAAGGTCATGAAAACGAGTAACCGCTCGCATGGCGAAATGACGCAATGCGGCTTGCGCATAGGCAGGTTTTGCATCCAAAAGTGCTTTGTAAGCCGAGACCGGAATCATCAGGACATCACTGGACTTAAGGGCTTCGGCATAACAGGCGTATTCCGCCGGATCTGCGTAAATCATGGTTTCCGCAAAGCAGTCTCCCGGCGCAATGCTATCCAACGTGCGATCCACGCCTGATGAGTCAAGGCGATATAAACGAAGGCGGCCCGAGATCACGAAAAAGAAGTGGTGGGCCGGCATACCCTGGCGGTACAAAAGCTGATGATGTCCCAAGCGAATACGGCGTGACTGCTGAATGAGGGAATCCACATCTTCCGGCTGCATTAACCGGAACAACGTATGGGCACGCAGAGTCTGCATGCTCTGTTCCGCACTTATAGAATTGTTTACAGCAACCAATACCGGCTTTTTTGTTCGATTAACCGCGGCTTGCGTTATCACCATGGACTCGTCCTCTGGGCGCATTCATGCATTCATGCATTCATGCATTCATGCATTCATGCATTCAAAATCTTGTTTTAGATGTTAGGAGCATGCCAACCGAAATGCGCTCCCTCTATGGGGGTAGTTCTGAGCATCCTTGCGGGTATTTGACTTAACTCAATAGTTTGCAAAGCGACGTAGATTCTTGACGAGCAGGATCAAGCTGGCACTTAACAGCAGCAGCAGGATCATGAACACAGCCCCCGGCATACCTAACCATTGATAAATAGCAGAAAACACAACGAGTAAGATGAAGGCCACCGAGCAGGCGGCTACCAGCAAAAACCCGGCGAACAAGGCCGCTTGATCCCGATTCGCAAGGATGACCTTTCGCTGAAGACCTCCCATGGCACAGCCCATGGCAACACCCAACGTGACCACCATCAGGCTCTCCATCACAAGCGGTAGCGCGAAGTGCATAGCTACAACACCGTCGGCACCTGCAACGAACAATGTGGTGGATGGCAAAGAAAGGCCGGCAAGCGCTAATAAGCAGAGGGTCAATGATCGTGTGACGACTTTCACACTACCGAAAATATCCGACAAACCGCCCCCGGCGATTTGAGCCAACGCTCCCGGAACCACGAACCACTGAGCCAAACCGGCACCGGCCCCCAGATCCAAACGAAACTGCGCGGATAGAAAGTCCGGCAACCACAGCGCTAGAGAGAAAAAACTACCGGCCACCACGCCAAAATAAAGGCAGAACCACAACGCCTGCCCTTGGCGAATGATCAGCAACAAGTGCTGCATCGGGGGGATTTGAACCGATTCCTGGCTATCCGGTTCGTTATCGGTAACCAGCACTAACAGGGTGGTCACTAACAGCAAAACAACAAGGTAAACCAACGGAACACCTTGCCAGGTGTAGGCATAATGAAACAAAGGAACGAGATAATAGCTGAGCCCTGCGCCCGTCACTCCGGCCCCGAACAGACCCAACACGAATCCCATATGCTTCGTCTGGCAATGACTGGTCACAAACTGCAGGCCCGCACTGTAGAAGCCCCCAGCCAGGCCGAGCCCGCTGGCGACAACCAAGTAACTGATAAAATTACTGGCGACCAGAAACAGCACCATGCACAACGCAAGACCAGTGAGACACCAGAGCATTACAGCCCGGGCACCATACCGCTGGGCAGCTAAACCGGCCGGTATTGCCAACAAAGCACCTGATGCCATAGGTGCCGCCAACAAAATTCCAAATTGCACGCTGTTTAAAGCCAGCTCTGCCCTTAAGTGGACACCCACCACCGCAAACAGGGTCCAACACCCCGCGGCGACAATAAAACCGGTCACCGCCAATGGCAGAATGATGGCGAGCGAGGCGCGCTTTTCTTCGTCCCTTTCTTGTTGTTCAAGCATGTGGCGACCCTTTTCTATGCCATTCGCTAGTTTCAGCTTTTTGCAGTTTTTGGGTCAAAGGCTATGATGGGATACAGCCTCCTGAGGTAATTGACTATCCTCAAAGAGGTATCGGGAATCCGATTTTAGAGTCATACTCTTAAGACGCTTAAGCATCTTCAAGATACAACACGGCCCCCGTTTTTAATCATGGTAAAAAGCCCCTTAGTAAACCGGATTAGTCTGGCAGTCAGCGCTATTGTCTTGACCTCCATCGTCAGCATGTCCGCGACGCTC
The DNA here is from genome assembly GCF_003336705.1 of Marinobacter litoralis. Lineage (GTDB taxonomy): Bacteria > Pseudomonadota > Gammaproteobacteria > Pseudomonadales > Oleiphilaceae > Marinobacter > Marinobacter litoralis. The sequence goes on from NZ_QMDL01000002.1 coordinate 558,118, forward strand.
GCCATATCGAAAAGTATTGAGGGCAGCGCAACCGCCATCAACGCCGCCGGGGCGCTGCGCATGGGAGCCAATCAGCTGCTGACCCGGAAGGGCGTTTTGCCGGCACGGCCTGAAACGTCACAAGGTATCGATCTCTATAGCGCCTATGAAAACCAACTCTCGACTGCAGCCATCACTTCATTAATACCCGGCGGCAGTGAGCACCCTTTGGCACAGCAACACCGCCTTATTATCAATCTTTGGAAAAACAACCTGCGGCCAATGATGGAATCTCGTCCACAAGGCACGCAGATAACCGCGCCGATGATTGCCGAGGTGGACCGCTTTACCGAAGAAGTCAATAAACTGGTGCTAATGCTTGAAGAGCGAACCGAGGCCCGAATAGACCTTTTACATCTAATACAGATCATAAGCCTGATATTTTCAGTGCTTATCGTGGTCGCTTTGTTTCTCGATCTCAAAAACCGGGTATTACGCCCGCTCAGAAAACTGGTCAGTATTGCCAGCGCTGTTGGCGAACAAGATTTTACCCAGCGAGCCAACCTGAAGGGCTCCGATGAACTGGCACAACTTGGCCACGCCTTTGACCAAATGACCGGCGAGCTCGCGCTGACCTACCAAGAACTGGAAGACCGGGCTCGGGAAAAAACCGAAGAGCTGGAAATCAGCCACACGGCGCTGCAGGTGATGCACGCCACAAGCCGCAGTCTGTTTGCCAACCACGATCTGTGCAGCGGCGCGATTCCTATGCTGCAGGAACTTGAAAAAATCCTGCGCATCGGCCCGATCAAACTGTACCTGCACGACAAAGAAACCGACGAACCCGTGGAAGCGGTAACAACCGCCAGCCAGAAACGCCCTTTCTATTGCCGCGACCACCACTGCAATGCTTGCTTGGTTACCCCCGAAGCTTATGACGAACTGCCCGCCCAGGATAACGATGGGCGAAGATTGCTTTTACCCATCCGCATACCCGGCCAGATTCTTGGCACTTTGGAGGTATGGTATCCGGCCGACAAGGGTTTACCCGCCACATCCAGACGACTGCTGGAAACTCTGACCGATCAACTGGCAACGGCCATTTTTCTGGAGAAGCAAATCACCGAAGAGCAACAGCAAACTCTGGCGGAAGAGCGCACCGTGATCGCCAGGGAGTTGCACGATTCTCTGGCTCAATCGCTGTCTTACCTCAAAATGCAGGTGACCCGACTGCGCCGGCTTGAAATACCCGGCGAACACCAAGCCGCCCACGAAGACATCCTGAATGAATTCAGCACAGGCCTGAACAGTGCCTACCGCCAATTGCGTGAACTGCTGGCCACTTTCCGGCTCAAACTGGACACGCCTGATCTTGCCAGCGCACTGAACAAGACCATTGATGAATTTTCCGAGCGCTTGGACAAGCCAGTGCAATTTGAATTTAACCTTCCGCCACAGACACTCTCTCCGAACGAAGAAATTCATACGTTGCAGATTATTCGGGAGGGACTCGCTAATGCCGTTAAACATGCCGACGCAACCGACATTTCAGTACACGTAACCTTCGAATCTCCGGAGGTTCGGGCTTGCATCAGAGATAACGGAAACGGATTGCCTGACGATACTCAGCCTATTAATCACTATGGCCTTATCATCATGGCTGACCGAGCCCGCACCCTCGGCGGCGAACTCAAGGTACAGAATCGCGCCACCGGTGGCGTTGAAGTTTCCTTAACATTTATTCCGAAAAGTCGTAGCCTCATCCCGAGCCAAACAAGCTACGCCTGAAACCAGACAGACTTTCAATGAGACCCTCTATGGCTGAAACACCTGCAAGCATTCTTTTGATTGATGATCACCCGCTGTTACGCCGGGGCATCAAACAGTTAATCGAGCTGGAACCCGACATGAACGTAGCCGGTGAAGCCAACAGCGGCGCTGAAGGCATTGAGCTGGCCTTGAAACTGGAGCCGGATCTGATCCTTATGGATCTGAACATGCCGGAAATGGATGGCATTGAGGCTCTGAGAAAACTGCGTGAACACAACATCAGTTCCCGCATCATCATGTTTACCGTATCGGATCAGGAAGACGACGTGGTGGCCGCTTTACGTGCCGGTGCCGACGGCTACTTGCTGAAAGACATGGAACCCGAAGATATGATCGCCCAACTGCACCAGGCAGCGGTAGGCAAACTGGTGATCAGTGATCGTCTGACCACCCTGCTTGCAGAAGCGTTGCGCTCCAACAAGCCCCAAAAGTCATCGCGGCCTGACTACGACAGCCTGACACCCCGCGAAAAAGACATCCTTAAGCTAATCGCTGAAGGCCTGTCGAACAAAATGATTGGCCGCAAATTGGACATCAGCGACGGCACCGTAAAAGTGCACGTGAAACACCTACTGAAGAAACTGAACCTGCGGTCTCGCGTGGAAGTTGCCGTGTGGGCTGTCGAAGAAGGTTTGCACCGGGGCTGAGCTATATCAAATCGCTCGGGCACGCGTTCGGATATCCTGCGCCGGTCAAATCTACCGTTGGAGTTCGACATGCGCCTGAGCCTGCCCCGATTCCCTACCCCTTCAAGTTTACCGCCACTCCCGGCGCGTGACTTGGTCGCGTTACTTCAGGAATATCTGCCGTCTCCCAGCCCCCTGCTCGGGGCCGTCGACAATGCTATTCCAGTGCCAATCAAACAACTGGTTGCTGAAGCGCCTCTGAACCGGCTGTTTGCTGACGCAATAAAAGAGGGAGAATTTGATGAGTTTGAAGGCCGACGAATTCGCCTTGAAATAAACGGAGGCCAACCTGGCATCACGCTTGGTTTCTGGGCAGGCCGGCTCCGTGTCATCGAAGGTAAAGGTGAAGCGACCATTCGAGGGTCGCTTGCAGCGTTTAAAACCTTGGCGGAGCGCAAACAGGATCCAGACCAACTGTTCTTCCAGCGCCGGTTGGTGATTGAGGGAGACACCGAGCTGGGCCTGGCGCTGAAAAACCTGCTCGACAGCCTGGAGTGGAACCTGCAGCTGCGGGAGTTTTTGTTCCGAACACGCTAAACACCGCTCATCGACTGCACTTCGGTCGGCGACAGTATGTCTGAACGGCTGAGTTGGCTGATCGACGTTTTGCCCATGAGTGACAGGGTAAGTTCCGTTTCCAGCCGGATATTGTGCAACAGGTTTTCGACTGCGTTCTGCCCGCCGGCTGCCAGCGCATACCCCCACGGCCGCCCCATCAAACAACCATCCGCACCCAGACACAACGCACGCACCAGATCCTGCCCGGTTTGAACACCACCATCGACCAACACCTGGCATTTGCCCTCAACCGCTTCGGCTATCGCCGGCAACACATTCAAACTGGCCGGCGCGCCTTCCAGTTGTCGACCTCCGTGATTGGAAACCACAATGGCATCGGCACCAACCCCAATGGCCGCGCGCGCATCGTCGCTTTCCATAATGCCTTTTATAACCAACTTACCGGGCCAGTTTTCGCGAATCCAATCCAGATCATGCCAAGTCACCGAAGGATCAAACTGGCTTTCTACCCACGCCTTGAAATCCTCCGGTTTGCGGCCGGATGGCACCACACTGGCGAGATTGCCAAAGGTCAGCGGTTTTCCGCCGATGGCAACATCGGCCAACCAACGGGGATGGCTCACTAAATCCAGAGCTTTACGGAGCTTTGCGGGCACCGACAGATTGCCATTCATGCCGTTCCGGACATCACGATAACGCAGCCCAAGGCGCGCCAGGTCTACCGTAAACACCAGTGATTTATAGCCGGATTGCCAGGCACGGGCCAGCAAATCTGCAGAGAAGCCCCGGTCTTTCAACACATAGAGCTGAAACCAGAGGTTGGCATTCGGGGCCTCCCGAGCCACCTCTTCCACTGAACAAATGCCCACGGTACTTAAACAAAAAGGGATACCTGCACTCGCACCTGCCTTGGCCGCCTGAGCCTCTCCGCGCTTGGCCAACATACCGGATAACCCCATCGGCGCCATGACCAAAGGCAAGCTGACTGGCGCGCCGACTAACTCCGTAGCGGTATCAACCTGAGCAACATCGGTCATTACCCGCTGGCGAAAACACCATTGGTTATAGGCCCGACGGTTGTCCGCCAAAGTCTGCTCAGAGAAGGCACCACCGTCGAGATAATCAAACAGCATGCGCGGTAGCTTTCGCCTGGCCAACAAACGATAGTCAGAAACAGATGCGGGAGCGAGCATGGCTGGCACTCTTATTATTGGGATTACAGCCCGTTGTTTTTAGTAGAGATGAAGCTTAAAGCTTATCTTCTTGCACAAAGGCTTTCAGGGCAACCGCATTATTGTGCTCGGTGTCTTTTGCAGCAAAGACTAAAGTGATGCGTTTCTGTTCCGCCAGCAGGTTTTTAAAGGTTTCAAGATCATCAGAGGCTTCGTCTGCCTTCAACTCTTTGAGGTAACGCTTTTGAAACTCGTCCCATTTGTCGGGGTCGTGATCGAACCATTTCCGCAGCTCGGTGGACGGCGACAGTCCTTTTAACCAATGGGCAATGTCCGCAGCCTCTTTCGAGACACCTCGCGGCCAGATACGGTCAACCAGAATTCGTGGGCCGTCTGAGCGAGCAGCCGCGTCGTAGGCTCTTTTTAGTCGAATATCCATAACAGGCTCCAAACTGAAGACACATCCCAGAGACTACTCCGTGCCCGGCGTTGTTTCAAAATTCGCCCCCGAACCGCACAAGCCCAACACTGGCCCAAGCTGACTATTATCAGCCTACCCGTTCTGATAGATTTCAAGCCTGACGAACGCATAACAAACTACCTCGCCACGATGCCCTCTTGGCCCCCATGCAAGGACTGAATTCAATGAGTCTGGCCGAAAAGCTTTGTCTCACCGCCGCTTTTATCTTTTTTATGACAGGGTTATTAACCGGTATCTGGAAATACTGGTGCATGGCCACCAGCCCGAAAGCTGCCGCGCCAAGATACGTAGACATCGCGCATCGCAGCTCGCTGATGTACAGCTTTGCCGCCCTGCTCTTGGGATGGTTCGCCAGTTATAGCGTGTATACAGATTGGGTGAATACCCTAGCGGCCGTAAGTGCCTTGGGCTTTTTCGGTTTAGCCATTGGCACCTACATCATTCACGGCATTTTAAGAGACACCAGCAACCAGCTGCGCAAGCCCCACAAACTGGGCCAATCAACCCTGCCGGGGTGGCTAGTTCACGGCTTCATGATTGCATTGGTTGTTGCCGAAGTGGGTGGGTCGTTCGTGCTGGGCTCCGGTGCTCTGCTCGGGGTCTGGCAATAAAGCCAGCCCCTGTAGCAAAGGCTGCGTCAGCGTCTGACCTGATCCATACCCGGGCGGCCATACCAATAGCCATCGCAAGGTGGCGCTTCCACCAGCTGCAACGGATCCGTGTCTGGCATCTCGCCTCGCCGAACCTGATCAAATCGTTTCACCACATCTTCCATACCTTGATACTCAGGGCTCAAGCGAACCGTTGATACGCCCATCCGCTCCATCTCGGGCAGTTCCCGCATCAAGTCGTAGCGTGATCCCGACAGGGTGGAAATGCCGTTCAAACGAAACAGCTCCTGACTCTCACGGGAACGCAGTTCCATGCCATCCGGATGCTCAAGGCACCGGAATTCACAGTTGTCTTTCGGCAAGTTGTAATGCCGTGCCGTAAAGCAGCGGGACGACCAGGCGAGTGGCAAGAATCCCCACGAAAAGACTTCCGCTGGTAAATCCAGCCCTTCCTGTTCCAGCTCACGAATCAGTGAGTTCAGTGTGTCCCGGCCTAATTCAACCGGTAGATTCCAACCTTGCAGGCCCTGATTGACCAGAATCTTCAACGTGGCCGTGTTGTAGATATTCATGGAAGGCCCGGTGACAAACGGTATGCGATTCCGAACCGCCACCTGCAAGGCGCTTTGGTCATTGGCTTCCACCATGAACTCGCCCTGCTCGCAAAATCGGCGTAGCCGTCTCAAGTCGGCTTCAGATTCAATCAACGTCAAGGTTGAGAGCACCACCTCTTTGCCGCAGGCTTTTAAATCTCTGGCAAGGTCAATCCAGTCATCCGGCTTCAGTTCTCGCCGTCGGGAGCAAACGACTTCTCCCAAATAAACAGTATCAACCGGCCATTCCGCCGCCTTGGCGTAAAAATCAAAGACACTTTGCTTGGACCAAAACCAAAGGATCGGGCCCAGAGATAGTTTCATCATAATCACAGCCCCTCATTTCCATTTTCGATGGTAAGCACCAATGGTGGTCAAGCCTCCTTCGGAAAGGCCAGACAAGGTATTGCGCCATGCGGGGTCCACCGTAAACATATCGGGGTGCGCATCCAGCTCATCCAAAGCCTGGCGCCAGGTACGAGCCACATCCGCAATGTAAGCCGGGCTGCGTTGCCGCCCTTCGATCTTGACCGCGCTGATGCCCAATGCCTTCAGGTCGGGCAACAAATCCATGGTATTGAGGCTGACGGGCTCTTCGATGGCATGATAGACACTGCCTTCAACGTCAAACCGTCCCTTACACAACGTTGGGTAGCCGGCTGACTCGCCCGGGCCGTAACGGTCAATCAACACATCGTTCAGTCGAGACTCCAGCCCTTCCGGGGTTTCTTGCCAACGCACCGCTTTGGCAGGCGAACAAGCACCACGTGTGTTGGGAGATTCATCGGTCAGATAGGACGACAGATAACAGCGCCCTTCTGCCATGATGCACAAACTGCCAAAGGCAAAAACTTCCAGCTCAACGGGGCTATGCTTAGCCACTGCCCGAACCTGATCCAGCGAGAGAACCCGAGGCAAAACCGCCCGGCGGATGTCAAAATTGTCTTTGTAAAAAGAAAGCGCTTCGTAACTGGTGGCGGAGCCCTGAACCGAAAGGTGCCGGGGTATATGCGGGTATTTATTCGCGGCGTAATCCAGCAACCCCATATCCGCCAGAATTATGGCATCCACCCCCAGACTGGCCGCGCGATCCACAGCCGATTTCCACTGCTCCCACCCATCGGGTTGGGGGTACGTGTTGATTGCACAAAAAACTCTGCTACCTTTCGAATGAGCGTATTCGATTCCTTCACCGGCACGCTTGTCGTTAAAGTTAAGGCCGGCGAATTGGCGAGCATTGGTACTGTCCCGGAAACCGAGATACACAGCATCTGCGCCATGATCCACTGCGGTTTTCAGAGCGGGCAGACTTCCGGCGGGGCAGACAAGTTCCATGGCTTTCTCCACTGAAAAACGTTTCCGCACAGTACCGGTGCCCTCGAAAAACCACCTTGACCGATATCAGCGAGCCTCAAAGCGAGCTTAAAGATACCTGTCGGAGGTCAATTAATACCAAAGATATCCAGTGAATCGGTGACCCGAATAGACTGAATCCGTACCATTAACCACATTTTAATCATGGTTATTTAATCAAGTATCACGAAACTCACGCTCGGCTCAGGGTATACGGATAGATGCTCCTCAGAAACTGTATTGAAAGGGCGATTCGGCGATTCGACAAACTTCCCTTGGCGACCCGTGCTTTCCTGACCTTTACACCGTTGTTTATCGCCGTGGCCTGGTTATCTCTGACCAATGGTCTGACGCTTTATCAAAGTGCCCAAAAGCTTGCCGCACTTGAGGACGATACCCAACACGCTGTTGATGCGGGCTTTTTGGTAAGTGCACTGCAAAACGAACGTGCCGCCAGCAGCGTCTATGTTGCAAGCGGGGGAAAACTCCACACCGAGAAGGTTATAGAAGCGCGCGCAATTACAGACCAGAAACTGATGACGCTAAAAGCAGCTCTGGCTGAGCCCGGCCATTCCTCAGCGGAATCGAATTTTAAAGAAAGCCTACAACGCCGGGCGAAAGCGCTGGCACGCTTGCCAAGTTTCCGGCAGCGCATCGATTCACTGAGCATTTCCAGCAGCGAGGTCCGTACCTACTTAACGCACCACGTTGACGCGCTGAACGAACTGATCAGCCACCTTTCAGAACAAACCAACTTGAACCACGTTGGTCGAAAACTGCGTGCTTACTTCCTTATCAACCGATTAAAAGAGCTTGTCGCGCAGGAGCGTGTGCTTATTTCTAGCGCTCTGATCAGTCAATCGCTCACCGAAAGCCAGCGTCAAGAGCTGATCTTTAACGCGGGGCGCCAGTTCAGTGCCCGCATTATGCTGGATACACAAACCGATTCACGCAAAGGCCTGCAGGCTCTTCCCATTGTTCCTGAAAGCGTGCAATTCCGCGACCAACTGATCAACGCACCAGACAAAACCGCTATTTTAAAAAGCACGTCATTGCAGGATTGGGTCAGTCATCAAAGCGAGCGTATCGCCAAACTCAGCAAAACCGAATCCGTACTCGCACAGGATATTCTTCAGGAAACATCGCGCATGCGCGCCAACGCCCAGCGGCACTTGTGGCGCTACATTATCTTGTCGCCGCTAATCCTGATGGGCAGCCTGGGCTTTGCGTATCTGGTGTTCCGGCACATTAAAACGCAGCTGCAACTCGCTGAAGCAATCTTTGATCACAGCCATGACCGAGTGACCATCGCGGATCGAAATGCCAACATCGTTGAAGTAAACAAAGCTTTTACCGACATTACCGGCTACACCCGGCGGGAGGTTCTGGGCAAAAACTCCCGGATTCTGCAGTCCGGGCGGCAAGACAAGGCCTTTTATAAGCGACTGTGGACACAACTAATCGGCACCGGCAGCTGGCAAGGCGAAATATGGAACCGTCGAAAAAATGGTGAGTTTTACGCAGAATGGACCACCATCAGTGCCGTTAAAAACCGAAAAGGCATCACCGATTATTACGTATCGGTGTCTTCAGATATCACTGAACGAGCCCGGCAACACGAGGCGCAACTGGAGTTCAGCGCATACCACGATCCCCTTACCAAGTTGCCCAACGAGGCACTGATCCGAGATCGACTTAGGCACGCACTGAATCTGTCCTCACACAGAGGAAAAGGAGTGGTTGTGGCGGCGCTGGATATTGACCATTTCAGACATATCAACGAACGCCATGGCCACCATGTGGGCGATCAGTTACTCGAGATCGTTGGTCAACGCTTGCTTGCCAATTTACGTGAGGTCGATTCCCTGGCCCGTACCGGCGGCGATGAATTCCTGCTGGTGTTGGAATCCGTTAGCAACATCACACTGGTCAGTCAGATTCTTGAGCGTGTCCAGAATGATCTTGCCAAACCCATCAACCTCGACGGTCAGTCGATTTCGGTGGGAAGCAGCATTGGCGCCACCTACTTTCCGGAAGACAGCTCTGACGGCGACACCCTCATCCGCCATGCCGTACAAGCTCTGCATGACGCTAAGCGCAACGGGCGCGGGCGCTTGATCTGGTTTGATTCCGAAAAAGACCGTAGCGAGAACGCGTTATCACAGCTGCTAAAACAGATAGAGAATGCACTGGATAACGATGAACTGGTTTTGCATTTCCAGCCCAAGGTCAATATGCAAACCGGTGACGTCCTTGGTTTCGAGGCCCTGCTCCGGTGGCAAGACCCCAACCGGGGGTTGGTGCCGCCCGGGGAGTTTCTTCCTCACATTGAAAACCATCCGATTTCCATCACCGTGGGCAATTGGGTCATTCAAACGGCTATTGCCCAGATCGAACGCTGGAAGTCTGAGGGTATACGCACCTCCGTTAGCGTAAACATCAATTCTTTGCAGTTGCTGGCTCCGAACTTCGTGCCGCTCCTGGAAGAGCAGATTCACAGCCATTCGGGGTTTGACCCCGCAGATCTCGAACTCGAGATTCTGGAAAGCGCCGCCATCAACGACATTCAGCTTGCCAGCAATGTGCTTGAACAGTGCCGGGCACTGGGCATTCGCGCCTCATTGGATGATTTCGGGACGGGCTATGCGTCGTTGAATTATTTGAAGCAGCTTCCGGCTGAAACCCTGAAAATCGACCAGTGCTTTGTCCGCGACATGCAGCGTGAGGCAGGTAGCAAAGCGATCGTACGAGGCATTATCGGGCTGGCGGATGCGTTTGGTTTTCAGGTCATTGCAGAAGGGGTAGAAACCGAGGAACAGGGTAAAGAGCTGGTCGCACTCGGTTGCCTTGCCGGACAAGGCTTCGGTATTGGCCGGCCCATGCCTGCTGCGCAGGTTCGCGAATGGCTGGCAGGCTGGCACAGCGCTCAAAGCTGGCTTGATAAATAGTGGGCGTAAAAAAAACAGCCCCGAAGGGCTGCTTTTCGCAAAGACTGCCTGATTGTTAATCAGATCAAATCTTCATCCGATTTGCGGCAGTGACGGGCATCCCGTGCTACTGCGCCACAGATAACCGCCAGCACGCCTAACGTCAGAGCCGGCCAAACCAGGATATACGCACCATAAACCAATTCGTTTGTCATTTTGCACCCTCCGGGATCATATCAACAGTTTCGTCGGTGCCTGCTTCGTCGTAGCAACCGACCCGTTTTTCGATCAAATCAAAGTCAAAACGCTCTTCTTTGCTGAGCAGTGTCATTGCTGTGCAAACCACAGCGCTGGCACCGTATGCGGTGAGCGACGCCACCAATACCATGTAGTCACGCAGGAAGCCGGTGGCAAAAATCAGCATCAGTACCAAGGTGATTGCACCGGCAATCAGCCCGGCTGAACGGCCGAAGAAACCGAACACCATCATGCCGATCACCACAGCGCCGCCTGCAGAAGCCAGAACTTCAAACAGCAGCACGGTCAGCCCTGTCATCTCTACCAACTCGAAGCGGGCAATGCAGAAGAAGGCCATTGCCACCACAACCGACCAGGTGAAGGCTGCGTTGGTGACTCGGTCCCAGAAGCAGCTGACGATGACCGGGAATACAATCGCACCCCACAAGGCACCGACAAACACCAGCATCACCAGAATATCCAACGAGAAGCTGGCGAAAATCAGGCCCGCAACCGTGGCCACGATCATGGTGATCCGACCAACCATCATCATGATTTTCGGATTGGGGTTATTCTTGGCGATATTCTTGCCGTACACATCGGCCATCATAATGGTGGACAGTGCCGACAGGTCGGAGTCCGCCGTCGAAGACAAAGAACCGATCACCAGCACAAAGAACAGGGCCACGAAGAACGGCGACAGATAGGTGGAAACCATCTGCGGAATCAGATTGTTCATTTCGCCATTTAATGGCTCAACACCCACCGACAGCGCCATCAAACCGATCATGCCCAGCCCGATTACAATGGCACCGTAGCCAATCGTTGCGGTTACAAACGTCGATTTGATGTTCTTCTCACGCACCGCAAACAGGCGCTGGGAAATGGTCTGGTTACCAATGGCATAAGCCAATACGGCCACGAAGAAAGGCGCGCCCTGATTCATGATCGCGTCTACCGAGAACAAGCTGGCCTGCTCGTCGGTCATGCGGCTTAGGCCTTCTACCATCACACTTGGGCCACCCGCGGAAAACAGCACGGCCGGAATAATCACGACAGCGATGGCCATCAATGCCACCAGCTGGGCAAAGTCGGTAAACACCGAGGCACGGAAACCAGAGGTCAAGGTATAAGACAACACGCCCACGCCTGCAACGATAACGCCCGTTTCAAAAGACAAAGGCGACAGCACAGACACCAGAGCACCCGCGGCCGTGAAGTTCACCATCAAACTGATAATGCTGCCCAGCACGTTGGAGCCGGCCAGAATCAGCTGACTGGAGGAACCGTGACGGGCATGAATAAGCTCGCCCAAGGTATGTCCGTTGGGGGCTAGTTCGCGGAAACGGCGACCGAACGGATAGATGAACAGAATCATCAGCGCGCCCCAGAAACCGTAGTGAATCGGCCCCGACACGCCGTAGGTGTAGCCAGATGTAGCCGCCGCGTAGAACGACGCAGCCCAGATCCAGGTCGCGGTCATACTGGCCGCCCCCATTCCGAAACCGACCTGGTGCCCTGCCACCATAAAGCCGGACGTATCTTCCTTGTCTTTGCGGATCAGCAAAGTCAGCAAGTAGGTACCGCCATAGAAGGCAGCAAGCAGTAACAGCACGGTTACTGTAGAAAACTGGGTAAATCCGTTCTCGTTCAAGACTCAACCTCTTTTCGAAGAAACAAAAAACCGCTGTCTGCCCGAACGATTCATTTCGGTCGCCAAGAATCGAGCAGGGAGCTGTCGTTTCCGCTCAAGCGGGGGTGTCGCGTAGGGCAACAGGAAGCGGGCCAAGGTGCCCGGCAGCTAAACGTAGCTAAGGAATACTAAGGCGAGGCAAAAGCTCTGAAAATTCTTTAGATGTCATGGTATTTTCAATCCTTTTAACCAGAAGCAAAACAAACTGACGATCGTTCCGGAATCCAGAGGTTGCTCTGTTTCTCGAAACGAACGCCTTCTATGTATTGAGTTTCAGGTTAATCACATAGAAGCCCAGACGTGAGGCCGAAAAACCATACGCATTTTACGGCACATTGTCTAGTCTGTAGAGGGCAGAACATTAGTGTGCAACACAAGTACTAACTCATATTCTTTTCCAGACTGCTCAATGGCCCAATGCAAACAGGGCCACCCGAAGGCAGCCCTGTTTATTGATTAACATCAGGTTTGTTGTGTTCAGATGATCCGGGAAAATCGCTGGCTGGCGCCCTCTTTTCGGTACAGATCGAAAATCTGACAAATTGCTCGAATTAACAATCTTCCAGCGGGCTGTACCTGCAACACAGAACCGGCATCGGCAATCAGTTCGTCTTGAATCATCGGCTTCAAGCGCGCCATTTCATCCGCAAAGTAGCGGTCAAGGTCTTCATTCCATTGGTCGGCAAACTGCTTGCGATCCAGGCGGAACTGGCAAATCAACTGGCCGATAACCCAGCGACGAATACGGTCATCCCGGCTCAGCCCCACGCCGCGTACGATGGCCAACTGCCCGGCATCAATCGAGGCTTCCCAGGACGGCAGATCATGATTGTTCTGGAAATACGCATCGTCGGTTTGACCAATGGCCGACACGCCTAGCGACACCAGGTCGCAATCGGCGTGAGTAGTATAGCCCTGAAAATTCCGATGCAAACGCCCCTCGCGCTGGGCAACCGCCAAGCTGTCATCGGGTTTGGCAAAGTGGTCCATGCCGATGTATTCGTAACCCGCTTCGAGCAACCGGTTGATGGTATTGTGAAGAATGGTCAGCTTTTGCTGAGGGGTCGGCAGGGTGTCGGCCAGTATCCGGGTTTGCGGATAGAAGCGATCCGGCAGGTGTGCGTAGCTGAATACCGACAGCCTGTCTGGCGACATTTCAATCACCGATTCCAACGTCTCTGCGAAGCTTTCGGGAGTCTGGTGTGGCAACCCGTAAATCAGATCCAGATTGATGGAACGGAAACCAAGACGGCGCGCTTCGTTCAACACACCTTCTGTCATTTCCCGGGGCTGAATGCGATTGACCGCCTTCTGCACCTTCGGGTTTACGTCCTGCACGCCCAGGCTAATGCGGTTGAACCCAAGCTCCCATAAGGTAGGCAGGGTATCTTGATCCACTTCACGAGGATCAATTTCAACGCTGTAATCCCGATCGTCCCCGGATTGCAGATTGAACAGTTGCCCATAGCCTTCCATCAGATGCTGCATCACATCTTTCGGCAGGAACGTAGGCGTACCACCGCCCCAATGCAACTGCTGCACCGGCCGATCGGCACCAAAGAGCTTTGACTGGATCGCCGCTTCTTTCAGAACCCGCTCGACGTAAGGCATGGCTTTGTCGCGCTTTTTCGTAATTACCTTGTTACAGGCGCAGTAGTAACAGAGGTGTGCGCAGAACGGTAGGTGGGTATAAAGCGAAATCGGCCCACCCGCTGCTTTGCTGCGACCGGCGGCCTTCACCATGTCTTCGATAGAATATTCCTGAGTAAACTCCACCGCCGTCGGATAGGAGGTGTATCGTGGGCCACTGAGGTCGTAACGACGAATCAGTGCCTCGTCCCATATAAAGGCGGGCAGATTACTCTCTGCAGAAATCGATGAAGCCATAGTGGTAACTCTAACGTCAGGTAAAGCGGTCAACCGGAAGGCGGAGATTATGCCTTGGCGGCCCGTTGTATCGTTTGATACGGATCAGTAAAGCTTATCACTGGGCGCTTTAAACCAAACTTGTGCTCATGGCGTAGTTCATCTACCCCTTAAGGATAAACTTTGCCGGAGAACCCTATGGCCAACCTCATTTTGATTCTTGGTGATCAGCTCAGCACAACCCTGTCTGCCCTTGAAGGCGCTGACCAGGAAAACGACCTGATTGTGATGGCCGAGGTTCATGAAGAAGCCAGCTACACCAATCATCACAAGAAAAAGCTGGTGCTCGTGTTCAGTGCCATGAGGCACTTCGCCCAGGAGTTAGAAAAGCACGGTTGGCGGGTTCAGTATCAACCCTACCACCCGAATAACCCGGCGCAGTCTCTGCAACAAGTCATCGCCACTGCGGTGCAACAGCACCAACCGAAGCGCCTGATTACCACCGAATGCGGTGAATGGCGTTTACATCGCCAAATCAGCCAGTGGCACAAAACGCTGGGCATTCCCGTCGAAATTCGTCCGGACACCCGGTTTATCTGCAGCCACAAAGAGTTTGCCGAATGGGCGGACGGCAAAAAACAATTGCGCATGGAATTCTTTTATCGGGAGATGCGCAAGAAAACGGGCCTTTTAATGACTCCAGACGGGCAACCGGAGGGCGGCCACTGGAATTACGATGCAGACAACCGCAAGAAGTGGACCGGCAAGCCTCCCGCCCCCGGCCCGTTTCGGGTCGAACCCGACGACATCACCCAAGCCGTCATCAAACAAGTGGATGAGCATTTTTCAGAACATTTTGGCACAACCGACGATTTCCATTTCGCGGTCACCGCCGAACAAGCCCAGCAAGCACTGGAACATTTCATCGATTTCGCCCTGCCGTGCTTCGGAGACTATCAAGACGCGATGTCTGACACGGAAGACTGGCTGTTTCACGCCATTCTATCGCCCTACTTGAACGCAGGCTTACTCGACCCGATGGACGCCTGCAAAGCCGCTGTCCGTTCTTGGCATTCAGGCCAGGCCCCGTTAAACGCAGTCGAAGGTTTTGTCCGACAAATCCTTGGCTGGAGAGAGTTTGTGCGTGGCATCTACTGGTTGTTAATGCCCGGCTATGCTCAGGAGAACCGCTTGGGCAATACCCGAAAACTGCCTTGGTTCTACTGGACCGGCGACACCAAAATGCGGTGCATGCACAAGGCAATCGACGCCACTTACCGGAACGCCTATGCCCATCACATTCAGCGCTTAATGGTCACCGGCAACTTCGCGCTTCTGGCCGGGGTCAAACCCGAGGAAATCTGTGACTGGTATCTTGCGGTGTATGCAGACGCCTACGATTGGGTGGAGCTGCCCAATGTGCTCGGCATGGTCATGCACGCTGATGGTGGCTATTTGGGTTCCAAACCCTACGCTGCAAGCGGCAAATACATACATCGTATGTCGGACCATTGCGCCAACTGCCACTACAAAGTTAACAAGGCAACGGAAGATGATGCCTGCCCCTTCAACGCGCTTTATTGGCACTTCATCGATCGCCACCGGGACGATTTCGCCAACAATCATCGCATGGGCATGATGTATCGGAACTGGGACAAGCAGAAACCGGAACGGCGCGAGGCGCTGATAAAGCGGGCAAACTGGTTGCTCGAACACATTGAGGAGCTGTAGCGAGGGTTTACCTAACCCATAAAGTGGGTAACAGTGAGCCCCTTAAGCTAAATGAGGTAGAGCATGAAAATCGGCGCACTTTCCCAACAAGCCAACGTGCCCGTCGAAACCATTCGTTATTACGAAAAGATCGGCCTGATGCCAGCCCCGGAGCGCAGGGAAAACGGATACCGAAGTTACGCCAAAGCACACCTGGAACGCCTGTTGTTTATCCGGCGGTGTCGCAATCTGGATATGGCGCAAGACGAAATTCGCGAATTGCTTCGGCTGGCCGAAAAGCCCACCGCCGACTGTTCGGAAGTGGATGCGCTGCTCGCCCGCCATCTTTCCCATGTTCGGGCTCGCCTTCAGGAGCTAGCCAGCCTTGAACAAACTTTGGTAAGCCTTCAGCGTGCCTGCGCATCTCCCGGGGCCATCAGCGATTGCGGCATTCTTGACGGCCTGAATACCGAGTTGGAAAAACTCTCTGATACGGAGCCCCACAATCATGTACCCGGCACTCATGGAGCCAGTAACGGTGGCTAGGCAGATCATCGTTCAAAGGGCTTGACCCTGTAGCAACTACAGGGTTTTTAATGGTGACATTGATTCATTGGAGGTCACTATGGCTTGTTCCTGCTCTACCCCTACACCCAAAACACCCGCACCCGGCTTCCGTCGCGCTTTGTGGTTTGCGCTATGGGTGAACCTTGCCATGTTTCTGGTGGAAGGCGTTGCCAGCCTTTCGTCCGGTTCGGTATCGCTGATGGCCGACGCCATCGACTTCTTCGGCGATAGCGCCAACTACATTCTTTCGCTTACGGTTCTTTCAATGGGCATGCTGTGGCGTGGCCGTGCGGCCATGGTCAAAGGCATTACCATGGCCCTGTTTGGCGCAGTCGTCTGGGCCCGGGCACTGTGGGTGCTGGAGGCAGGCACCACACCGGAACCTTTCACCATGGGTAGCGTCGGTTTCCTCGCACTGGTGGCCAACGTTTGCGTGGCGGTTGTGTTGTTCAAGTTTCGGGAAGGCGATTCCGATATGCGCTCGGTGTGGCTATGCAGTCGCAACGATGCCATCAGCAACATCGCCGTTATGGGCGCGGCACTGGGTGTGTTCGGCACAGGTACCGCATGGCCGGACCTCGCCGTGGCTGCAATCATGGGTTCGCTGGCCATTACTGCCGGGATCAGTGTGGTGCGCCATGCCCGAAAAGATATTGCCGCTGCCCGCGCTGAGAACGTGGCCCACGAGGTGACGACATCGCCATCACACAGCCATTAAAGCACCAGTGAAACCATCACCGGAATAAAGCCAAGCGCAAACAATGTACTGAGAAGTGTGGTACCGGCCGCCTGCTGGGGTGATGCGTCCAGCAGCGTGGCAATCACCACGGTATTAGCTGCAATCGGTGTGATGGAAATCAGGAAAATGGCTTGGTGTACTGCTTGGTCGTAGATCCCCAGAACATTCGCGTCGAGCCACCAGAAACCTAAAGCCAGCACCGGCCAGGAAACAAACTTTCCGAAAAACGCCAACCCGGTAAACACCGGGTTTCCGGCCAGCCCCCTGAAGCTCAGAATGCTCATCCCGATGATCATCATGCCCAATATGCTGTAGGCACCGCGCAAGTTATCAAAGAGCGGAACGAACGGATCAGGAATGCCGACTTGCGAAAGGTTCAGTAAAACAGCCAGCACAAAGGCATAGACCGAAGGTAGCTTTGCCACCCGAACCAGCGCATCCCGAACGCTGTATTTCCCCCGAGCAGCCAGATAAAACCCGACGGAGTTTTCAAACAAGGTCGTACCCAGCATGCAAACGATATAAATCGCCAGCCCCTGCTCCCCGAACAGCAACAACGCAACCGGGATACCGAAATAACCGGTGTTGCCTGTTCCCACCGTCAAAGGTATGACCACTTCACTGCCATCGCTCAAAAGTTTGCGAGCGAACACCATGTGCAGCAAGGCGATCAGGGTGCAAAAACCCATCACCAGAAATGGCAGCAGAATCACCTCGGCAGACAGGGGGGCTGCCATCACGCCAGAGAACACCACAGAGGGTGTCACGATGTACAACATCATGCCTGCAATGTGCTTTCCGCTGACCTCCAGATAGCGCCCTGCCACCCAGCCAAGGGCAACCGTTACGTAGAGAGGTAGAAGTTTTATGAACAGGGCCAGCGCAGCTGCCATGGTGCCTCCAAGGCAATTACCAACGAATACTACAAGCGGGGCAGTCTACCACCTACCTATGTGGAGGTAACTCCCCGGCGCAATAGAGAAACGGCTGACCATCTTTGATAATGATCAACAGCATCACAAATACATCTTTATATCCTAGTGCCGCAGTCAGTTATTTCTAACAACCAAGGAGAGAAACCCATGGCCGAGCGCTTTACCAAAAGCATGGCCAGGAACATATATCTGGGAGGAAGTGCGTTCTTCGTCCTGTTGTTCTTGGCCCTGACTTTTGACACACAGCTTCGGGCTATGCCCGAGCGGGATAACCGCGACCAGATCACCGAGCAAGTCGTACACGGCAAACACATTTGGGAGACCAATAACTGCGTGGGCTGTCATTCGTTGATGGGTGAAGGTGCATATTTTGCCCCCGAACTTGCGAACGTGTTTGACCGTCGCGGCGCTAGCGATACCGAAGTTTTCAAGTCTTACATGCGCGCGTGGATGAACGCGATGCCGACGAACATCCCTGGCCGCCGCCAAATGCCGAACTTCAATCTAAGCGATGAAGACATCGATGCTCTGGCTGCGTTCCTGGAATGGACGTCCAAGATCGACGACAACAACTGGCCGCCAAACATCGAAGGCTAAGGAAGCAGACATGAAATACGAATCTCAACGGGTAGCAATGCCCTACTTCATTTTTGCCCTGGTTCTGTTTGCCGGTCAGATCCTGTTCGGCCTGATTCTCGGGCTCCAATACGTTGTTGGCGACTTCCTGTTTCCGGAAATCCCGTTCAACGTCGCGCGCATGGTGCACACCAACCTGCTGATTGTCTGGCTGCTATTCGGTTTTATGGGCGCAACCTACTACATGGTCCCGGAAGAAGCTCAAACTGAACTGCACAGCCCGCTGCTGGCCTGGATTCTGTTCTGGGTATTTGCCGCGGCCGGTACGCTGACCATTCTGGGCTATCTGTTTGTGGACTACGCCACTCTGGCGGACGTAACACTCAACAAACTGTTGCCCACCATGGGTCGGGAATTCCTTGAACAGCCCACTATAACCAAGATCGGTATAGCGGTTGTGGTCGTGGCGTTCCTCTACAACATTGCCATGACAGCGCTGAAGGGCCGTAAAACCGTCGTCAACATCGTGCTGATCACCGGTTTGGTCGGTTTGGCAGTACTGTGGTTATTCTCTTTCTACAACCCGAGCAACCTCACCACAGACAAGTACTTCTGGTGGTTTGTTGTTCACCTGTGGGTTGAAGGCGTGTGGGAGCTGATCATGGGTGCCATTCTGGCCTACGTTCTGATCAAGCTCACCGGTGTAGACCGTGAGGTCATCGAAAAGTGGTTGTACCTGATCATCGCCATGGCACTGATCTCCGGCATCATCGGTACCGGTCACCATTTCTTCTACATTGGGCCGCCCGAGTACTGGCTGTGGCTGGGTTCTGTGTTCTCGGCAATCGAGCCTTTACCGTTCTTCATGATGGTGGTGTTCGCTTTCAACATGATCAACCGTCGGCGCCGGAACCACCCGAACAAAGCCGCCACTCTGTGGGCCATGGGTACAACGGTTATGGCGTTCCTCGGTGCTGGTGTCTGGGGCTTCCTGCACACTCTCGCTCCGGTGAACTACTACACTCACGGTAGCCAGATCACGGCAGCTCACGGCCACATGGCGTTCTACGGCGCCTATGTCATGATCGTGCTGACCATCATTTCCTACGCGGTGCCCATTATGCGTGGCCGTCCTTACGGCAACAGCAACACTGCACAAATTGTTGAAATGTGGGGCTTCTGGTTGATGACCATCTCCATGGTATTCATCACTTTGTTCCTGACCGGCGCTGGCGTACTGCAGGTTTGGCTGCAACGCATACCGGAAAGCGGCAGTGCTATGTCGTTCATGGCAGGCCAGGATCAGATTGCCATTTTCTACTGGATGCGTCTGGTGGCTGGCTGCTTCTTCATGGCTGGTTTGGTGGTGTACTTCGGCAGCTTCTTCATCAAGGGTCAGGCTGGCCCCGCTGAAGAAGTCCGTGGCCCCGCCAACGCTGAGTCCTGATAAAGCAAACCGCCGGGGCCTTCGGGCCCCGGCACTCACATCAACTTTGGACCAACTCCGTGCATGCGCAAACCGTCAATCCTAAAGACACGCTCCAGCAGAAGCGCCTGATCACCCGCGGTGCCTTTTTCCTGCTGTTTTTGCTCGCGCCTGTACTCAACATCTTCCGCTACGACCTGACCGAAACCCACTTTGTTCTTTTTGGTTTCCCGCTTTCGTTTAATCTGCACCTCGACTGGGTGGCGCAAAGCTCGCCAGCCGAAGTCGCCGGGCAGATTTTGTTCTGGTTCATCCTGCCCATTCTTGTGTTAGTGCCCCTCGCGCTCTGGATCGCGTTCAAATGGGGCCGTTTATACTGCGGCTGGCTGTGCCCACACTTTTCGGTGGTTGAGACCATCAACGGCCTAATGACTCGCATCACCGGCCGCCCTACTCTTTGGGAAGCCCTAAACAAAGGCAGCACGGGCAAAGCCATTCACTGGGCCGGCCTGACGCTGGTATGTGCGCTTATCGGTTTTTCATGGGCCTTGGCGTTGCTGTCTTACCTGTTGCCTCCGCTTCCGCTGTATACCGATCTGGTAACCGGCCAAATCGGTTTGTATCCGGCTATTTTTCTCGGCGTTGCCAGCGCAGCGTTCACGTTTGATTTCCTGTTTGCACGCCATTTGTTCTGCAAATACGGCTGCGCCGTCGGGCTGGTACAGAGCATTGCCTGGATGGCCAATGGCAAGGGCAAGGTCGTCACCTTCGACACCAAACGCGCGGCGGCTTGCCGTGACTGCACCAAGGCCTGCGACGAAGCCTGCCCTATGCGGCTGCCTACCCGCAGCCATAAGCGCGCCAAGTTTTCCTGCACGCAATGCCTGCAATGTGTAAGTGCTTGTCGCGAAGTACAAAAAGACAATCCGGAAGGCTCTCTACTGACCTGGGAGCCCGGAATACCGGGCAAGCAAACGGTCTTAATCCCGGTGCGTGAAATTGATACCAAGCCGCGTCAACCGCGAGCCTGAGTTAAGGAGTCGATATGGAAGAGTGGGTCGGATTAAAGTGGCACGATTATGTGACCCGCCAGGCCATGGGCGAATTCCCGGAATACGCCGTGCACCTGAAAGACGAGGCTCGCACCTTGGGCGTGCTGTTCCGCGCCATGGGCGGTGACCCGGCGCTGAGTCTGGTAACGGCAGAGCCCCGTCATTTTCAGATTCGCCGTAAGTTCCTGCAAAAGCTTGCGGGCACGCACCGTAAATTCGAGTTGGCCTGGCGGGATGACGAAAGCTTGCGCTTACCGGACCAGCTGGCGCTGTTCCCCTCGAAAAAACTGAACAGAGAACTTTATCTTTGGCTGGCCGCTTTGGCTTCGTTAGGCGAGGTCAGCAACTACAGTTGGCTGAAAGGCAATCAGGCGATGGTTCTGGAGTTACTTGCCCGTTGGCCCGGCCTTGAGCCAATGTACCAACGGCTGGTAAAGCACGCCTTGCAATGGCGCCCCACTCCGGAGAGTCTTTCTGGCAAAGAAGCCAAGCGTGAAGCCGCTATTCGCCAAGCCCTGATTCATCCGGGCAGCGTGGATGACCTGCCCGAGGCCCTCACCGACCCGTGGCCCGTGGTGCTTTGGCTTTACCCCGTGTTAGGGCGAGGCAAAGTGACCGGGCAAATTCTGGGCGACGATAACACACAATCCAAATCCGGCGGTTTGGCCAAAAAGCGCAAGCGCCGCCGGGCCGAACGGGTTGATGCCTTCGACAAAGACCAAGGCATCATGCTGTTCCGGCTGGAAAACCTGTTTACCTGGTCCGAGTTTATTCCCGTTGACCGAGCCGGCGATGACAGCGATGAAGATGATGCTGATGCGGTGGCGGAAGATATGGACATGATCTCTGTGTCGAAAGATCGCCGCGAAGCTTCTTCCGCTATTAAATTCGACCTAGATTTACCGTCCGAAGAAAACGATGACCTGTATCTAGGCCCGGGCATTCACCTGCCGGAGTGGGATTGGCGCCGCCAGGCATTTCGTGAAAAGTTCTGCTGCCTGCAGCCCATGCTGAGTAAAGAAGCTGTGCCTTCACCGCTGCCTGAACACTTAAAGCGCTCCGCTCAAACATTGCGCCGGCAATTCAGTTCTCTCAAGCCGTTACGTCAATGGGAGCGCCGGCAGCTAGACGGTGAAGAACTGGATTTAGACGCCTGCCTGGATCGCACGGTGCAATTCCGGCGCGGGATTGGCGAGGTGGACCAAAAGCTGTTCCGACAATGCAAGCACAACCAGCGGGATTTGGCGTGCTTGGTGTTAACCGATGTTTCTTTGTCCACCGACACTTACATCAACAACAACCTGCGGGTTATCGATGTGGCTCGCGATGGTTTGCAATTGCTAAGCGAGGCGTTGACCGCCAGCCGCGACCCGTTTGCTATCTTTGCGTTCTCTTCACGCCGCCGGGATCACGTGCGCTTTCATCACATCAAGTCGTTTGACGAGCCGTACAACGACACAACACGGGGAAGAATTCAGGCGTTGGAACCGGGCTACTACACCCGCATGGGCGCCGCAATTCGCCAGTCCATCAAGCTACTTCAGGGCCGACCCGAGCACCAGAGAATTCTTCTGCTGCTAACCGATGGCAAGCCGAACGATTTGGATTTATACGAAGGCCGATACGGTGTTGAGGACACACGTATGGCGGTTCAAGAGGCCCAGAAAGCGGGAATTACGCCCTTCTGCGTGACCATCGACGAAGAGGCCAATGAGTACCTGCCGTATGTGTTCGGCAGCTCTAACTTCGTGGTGATCAAAGACCCCACACAACTGCCCGCTCAGTTACCCAAGCTTTATCTGAATCTGACTCGATAACGGAGTGTTTAGCGATGTCTGACGGTGTGGCCGTTCGTAATCGGCATTTACCAGGCGATATTGCCGTCTGGTTCTTTATTTTTGCGGAACTGGCGGTGTTCGGCATTATGTTCATCGGCTTCGGCGTTGCCCGAAGCATGGACCCGGCCACTTTTTCGGCAGGTCGGGAGGCGCTTCACCCATGGACGGGCTTGGTGAATACCATTGGTCTGATCACGGCCAGTTATTTCGTTGCTTTGGCGGTGCATCGTTTCCGTGATCACCGGGCAGGTACGGCGGGGCTGTTGTGGTGGGCGGTGGCGGCTTCGTCTATTTACACGTTCGGTAAGGTTTGGGAATACGCGCAGCTGTATTCCAACGGCTACAACCTGGGAACCGATGCGTTCTTTATGTTCTATTTTTTCCTGACGTTTTTTCACTTTATGCATGTGGTGTTGGGCCAGATTATTTTGGTGGTGTTGGCGGTTAAGGTGAAAAAAGGTGAGTACACCGGCGATGACATGAATGGTATGGAATCCGGTGCTTCGTATTGGCATATGGTTGATTTGGTGTGGCTGGTGTTGTTTCCGGTGCTTTACGTTCTGGCTTAAGGAGTCTGGCTGATGCTGGCGGTTTATATCATTCTGATGTTGTGCACCATGGGGCCGGTTGTTGCTATGCAGGCGGGCGTGGATCCGGGGATTTTGGTTTGGATGGTGTTTGGTTTGGTGTTGGTGAAGGCGGTGCTGCTGGTGGATCACTTTATGGAGATGAAGCATTCTCCTTGGGGGTGGAGGCTGGCTTCCCAGGGGTGGGCTGTTGTTGTGGTGGCGGTTTTGGCTGGGATTCATTTGGCGAGTTGATTTTTTGGAGTTAGGCGGGAGTGGAGTAGTCGATCCAAAAACCGCTCCTTCGGCACGTCCATGTGACGCTTCTGCTCCGCCATCCATGGCTGCGCACATTTTTGGATCGACTACTCCACTCCCGCCCTCTGACCTTCAAGTTCGGTTCTGCAAAATCACAAAAGCCGCCGAGGAAAATACGGCGGCTTATTCCCAATAGCCTGCGCCAAGGCAATCATGCCCCACAGCACGAACGATGTGTGCAAAACGATGGCCCACACGATGGCGAAGGTCCAGAAGTTACCGGTGTTGCCGAACATCATCCAGGATATGCCCACACCTGAACCGATCAATATCGCGCCGAGGATGGACATATAAACGGCTGCTTTGCTGTGGGCTTGCCGTAACGGGCTGGCGTCTGCTGATTTCAGCATGATGGTCAGCAGAACCACAAAGCCGATGATCGGCAGGGCCAGTAAGTTCAGTAAGTACCACGCGACCGGAGCAATGGCTCCGGGGGATTCACTCTTCCGACTGCCCGAATAAGGCATACACCACCTCCATGAGTGCATTTACAGTAACCGCGTCATCCGACAACGGTTCGATCATCGCAGCTCGACAGGCTTCCACAGGGGACATTCCTGAGTGCATCAGGTATGCCGTGTGGATCAGTAGCCGTGTTGAAGCCGCTTCTTCCAAATCGTGATCTTTGAGTTTCCGTAGAGAAGTCGCCAAATCCACCAGTTGCTTGGCCAAGGCACTGTCACATCCGGATTCTTTCTGCACAATCACTTGTTCTACTTCCGGCTCCGGGTAGTCGAAGCTCATAGACACAAAACGCTGCCGGGTGCTTGGTTTCATGCCTTTCAGAAGGCTCTGGTAACCCGGGTTGTATGACACTACCAACATAAAGCCGGGTGCGGCTTGCAGGAGTTCGCCGGTGCGTTCGATTGGGAGTTCTCTTCGGTCATCCGCCAGCGGGTGCAATACCACGGTGGTGTCTTTTCTCGCCTCCACCACTTCATCAAGGTAGCAGATGGCGCCTTCTCTGACCGCTCGGGTCAGTGGGCCATCTTGCCAATAGGTGCCTTCGGGGCCGATCAGGTGGCGGCCAACGAGGTCAGATGCGGTGAGGTCGTCGTGGCAGGCGACGGTATAAACCGGGCGCCCCAGCTGCTCGGCCATGTAGCGCACGAAACGGGTTTTACCGCATCCTGTCGGGCCTTTGATAAGCACGGGCAAGCTGTTTTCAGCGGCAGCACGGAACAGCTCTACTTCGTTTCCTGCTGGTTGGTAAAACGTCATGGGTATGGTTCCTTGTTTCACTTGGATTGAGGCGCAACAAATCGGTACACCCACTCCGGAAAAATTTGAAATGTCTGGCGGTCGTCTTCTCGCTCAAGGTTCGCCAATGCGGTCAAACAACGGTCAGTATCTGTATTCGCCTTTGTATGAAGGCGACCTGCATACCAGCCCGCACCTTCTACCGGCTGCCCCTGCCAGGTGATAACCAGTCCTTGCGATGCCACAAACGGCCGCACGAAACCCAGTTCGGAAACCGAGGCATGGGTGTTGTTATGCAGCAGTAATCCCAAGGCCGAACTGTAATCGGCGGTTTCGTACCGTTGGCCGGGGCCTGGCTCCACGCCTTTTTCCGCCAAGGCGGCCAACGCCAAACGGTTTCCTATCGGATCGGAGCCTGCAACCACCGACACGTCTCGCCCCCGTAACTCCGCCAAAGCTCGTACTCCGGCGGTCGCGCGGGTGACCCAGACAGGGGTCGGAGCTGTACTTTCTCGGTTAACCGCTAAAAGCAGAGGCTGCCCCACACCTTGGCCGCGGCTAAAGCTCAGATGGCTGGGCGCGCCTTGGTCAAACACCAGCTCAGCCTGACAACCGTTTTCAGCTAGAAATCTTTCGAGCCGGTTCTTCGAAACCACCGTTGATCGAGCTTCGGTTTGCACCTTCAACTGCACTAGGCCACCGGCCTCTGCGGCTGGCACTGCCGCCAGCAGAGCCATGACGCACCCGGCCACCGGTTTCAGACTACAACCCCAGCGCATGAGCCCGGTTGGTAAAAAAGATTCCGCTGGGCTTCTGTGCCGGCAAAGTCGTCACTTCCTCTAAAGTCCGAGTGTTGTAAACGGTAATGCGATTGCTATCCCGTGATGACACCCACACCTCTTCGCCGCGGGGGGTGAATTCCATGTGCAACACGGATTGACCCGGCTCCAGGGTTCGGATGATTTCGCGGCTCTGGGAATCAATAACCTGTACTACGTTGTTTTTCGGGTGTGCAAAGCTGACCCAGATCTGGCGGTTATCCGGGCTGGACATCACGAATACCGGCTGGCCCTGAACGGGAATGCGCTGCACCATGTTCCAGTCCTTCATATCTGCCACCAGCACTTCATGGCGACCTACAGCGGGCACAAAGGCCTGGCCATCCGCAATCGCCCAGCCTTCCAAGTGCGGCATTTTGTATACCGGGAGGCGCTGTTCACCTTTGCCATAACCCGGAAGGATGGTTTTGGCGCCCTGCTCCGGGTGCCACAAGTCCATCATCGACAGACCGTCTTCACCAAACAAGCCGGCAATGTAGTAGCGGCCATCGGGGGTAATCAGGGAATCGTAGGGTTCTTTACCGGCATCGAAGCGCGTGATTTCAGGCGGCGTTGCCATCATGTCCACGGTCCAGATTTCACCAGCTTCAAACAGGCTGAAAACAAAGTGGTTGCCAGGTGCATCCACCAGGCCAACGGTTTTGGATTGGTCTTGCTCACCCTGCGCATTAACGTAAGACGCGGGTATTTCCAACACGGTTTCGAGGGTTTCGCTATCGAAGATATTCACGCCGCCGGGCTCGTAATTGGACACAGCAACATAGCGCCCATCCTGAGAGATGGCGCCACCAATGCTGTTGCCCGACTGGATCACGCGGTTCGCGATTGTCATGGTCAGCAAATCGACTTTGGTCAGCCCGCCATCACGACCAAAGACATAGCCATAACGAGCATCCCGGGAATACACCACCGAGGCGTGAGACAAGTCTCCCAAACCTTCCACACGCCCCAGTACATCGCGCTCGGTGTGATCGACCACCAGCACGGAACCGGTAGCCCGCTCGATGATCAGCCCCAGATCTCCGGTGCCTCGAAGCGGCAGAGGTTGCTGAGACTGCAGTGCCTGACAGCCGACTAACGCGGCCACGGCAATCATCATTACAATCCGGCACATTAACTTTGTCATGGTCAATCCTTGCTCATTTAATTAGCGGGTCTTTTCAAGCAGCGCGCCGGATTTCAGCTGGCGGCTAATCCACGCCATGTCGTCATCGGTCAGCAACGCTTTCCAGGGAGGCATGGCCGTTCCGGGCACACCTTCGCGAATAATCGCTTCGATCGCAGCCACTGGCAGCTGCTCGATATCGGAAGGTCGCAACGGCGGCCCCAGACCACCTTTGAACGTTAACCCATGGCAAGAACCACAATCCTGAACAACAAAGTTACGAAGCTCGGCCTCCGTTTTCTTTTCTGCAGAATGGGCAAAAGCCGGCCATAGGGTCAGCACGACCATAAGCAGCAAATACCTGAACCTGTCACCCATCCTACGAGCCATTCGAAAACCTCCGGGAACCTGCAACGGCATGCTGAAACGCCTACCAAATCTCAGCCTTGATATTGCTTAAATTCGGCAGAGGTAGCTAGTGATCTTTGGGCATACCCATGGGGAGGTACTCTCTTGCTTAACCAAATTTTTCTGACATAAATCAATGTCCATAAGTCGTAATAAGAGAACCCTAGCAGTACTCGCAAAGCCCAAGGAGAGAACCCGATGAGAGTGACCAAAATGATTATGAAACCACTGGCGCTGGCCGTGGCCGTTACGTCGCTCGGCGTAATGTCTGCCCACGCTGCCGAGAAGCACGTGGACGGCACCTCCCTCGCTTATGAGGGAACTGCTAGTGCCGTTGACGCCGAGTCTGCGAAGGTTGTCCGCAGCCCCGGCGCACCGGATCTGACCGATGCCGAGTTTGAAAAAGCCAAGGAAATTTACTTCCAGCGCTGCGCCGGTTGTCACGGTGTTTTGCGTAAAGGCGCTACCGGTAAGCCACTGACTCCGGACATTACTCAGGAGCGCGGAATTGATTACCTGAAAGCCTTTATCAGCTATGGCTCCCCGGCCGGTATGCCGAACTGGCTGACCTCCGGTGACTTCGATGAAGCAACCGTAGAGCTGATGGCCAAGTACATCATGCACGAGCCACCACAGCCTCCCGAGTTCAGCCTGGCTGACATGAAGAACACCTGGGAAGTCATCGTGGCACCGGAAGATCGCCCAACCAAGCAGATGAACGATCTGGATCTGGAAAACATATTCAGTGTCACCCTGCGTGACGCCGGTAAGATTGCCCTGATCGACGGCGATTCCAAGGAAGTCGTGAAAATCATCGACACCGGCTACGCGGTACACATCTCCCGGATGTCTGCCTCCGGTCGTTACGTGATGGTGATTGGCCGTGACGCTCTGATCAACATGATCGACCTGTGGATGGAAGAGCCGCAAACCGTTGCCAAGATCAAAGTTGGCATGGAAGCGCGCTCGGTTGAAACCTCCAAGTACAAAGGCTGGGAAGACAAGTACGCCATTGCCGGCACCTACTGGCCACCCCAGTTCGTGATCATGGATGGCGACACCCTTGAGCCCAAGAAAATTGTCAGTACCCGTGGCATGACCGTAAGTAATCAGGAATACCATCCTGAGCCGCGTGTTGCTGCGATTGTGTCTTCACACGAGCATCCCGAGTTCATCATCAACGTAAAAGAAACCGGCAAAATCCTGCTGGCGAACTACGAAGATCTGAGCAACATGAACATCGCTTCTATTGATGCAGCCGAGTTCCTGCACGATGGCGGCTGGGACGGCAGCATGCGTTACTTCATGTCTGCGGCCAACAACTCCAACAAGATTGCAGTGGTTGATGCCAAAGACCGTAACCTGGAAGCCATGGTTGAAGTGGGCAAAATCCCTCACCCGGGCCGTGGTGCTAACTTTGTAGACCCCGAGCATGGACCTGTGTGGGCCACCTCTCACCTGGGTGATCAAACCATCCAGATGATCGGCACCGACCCCGACGGCCACCCGGATAAGGCCTGGAAAGTGGTACGCACGGTTGACGGTCAAGGTGGTGGTTCACTGTTCGTGAAGACCCACCCCAAGTCCACCAACCTGTGGGTAGACACTGCTCTGAACCCCGCTGAAGCCGTCAGTCAGAGCGTAGCGGTATTCGATATCAACAACTTCGATGCGGGCTATGAAGTACTGCCCATTGCCGAATGGGCAAAACTGGGTGAAGGCCCTAAGCGTGTGGTTCAGCCGGAATACAACAAAGCGGGCGACGAAGTCTGGTTCTCTGTTTGGAACACTTCCGACAAGAACTCCGCCATCGTTGTGGTTGACGACAAAACACGCAAGCTGAAGAAGGTCATCAAGGGCGACTACATGGTCACCCCGACCGGTAAGTTCAACACTTACAACACTCAGCACGACGTGTACTGATCCGGCTCCGGCCCGGAGGAGACAACCTGATGAGACTGGACTCCGTAGACAAACAGTTGATCGATCACTACCAGCGCAATTTGCCGGTGTGTGAGCGCCCTTACCTGGAAATGGCCCGTAGCCTGGGCATTTCCGAGGACGAAGTGATCTGCCGCTTGGCCTCGCTCCAGGAGCACCAGGTTCTCAGCCGGGTTGGCCCGGTGTTTGAACACAGCCGGGCAGGCGCCAGCCTGCTGGCTGCCGTGGCTGCCGACCCCACCGAAATGGATACGGTTGCAGCCCGGATCAACGAAGCTCCCGGCGTAAATCACAATTACGCGCGGGAGCACCCATTCAATCTCTGGTTCGTGATGACCGCCCCGGATGAACACACTCTGGACGAACGGCTGGACGAGCTGGAGCAGCGTTTGAAGTTGCCCATACTCAGGCTTCCCATGGTTGAGGGCTATCACATCGACCTGGGCTTCGACATCGACTGGGACGCACTATCATGACCACCCCAGCCCCACAGCCGAACCGCCAAACCGGCAATTTTCTGTTTAACACCGAAGCCTTCAGCGCCTGGGGGTTATTACGGCTCCGTCAGCATCTTGAAGAAGGCCTCCCGCTGACACCACGCCCCTATCTGGAACTGGCCAGGCGAACCGGCCTGACCGAACAACAGGTGCTGGGTGCGGTCGAACACTGGCAACAGCAAGGCCTGATCAAGCGTAACGGCCTGATCGTGAAACACCGCACCCTCGGCTATACCGCCAACGCCATGGTGGTGTGGGATGTTCCCGACGAAAACGTGAGCCAACTCGGAAAAACACTGGCCGCGGTTCCCTTCGTGACCTTGTGCTACCAGCGCCCCAGACGATTGCCCGACTGGCCCTACAACCTGTTCTGCATGATTCACGGTGTAAACCGGGAGCGTGTGTTGGGGCAGCTTGAGCAAATGATCGAAACACACGATCTGGCCGACATTCGCCATTCAGTGCTGTTCAGCAACAAAGCTTATCTTCAACGGGGAGGGCGCTATGTCAGCAATAGCTAAGCCATCCA
Source organism: Marinobacter litoralis (assembly GCF_003336705.1). Taxonomy (GTDB): domain Bacteria; phylum Pseudomonadota; class Gammaproteobacteria; order Pseudomonadales; family Oleiphilaceae; genus Marinobacter; species Marinobacter litoralis. The sequence continues at coordinate 588,311 of NZ_QMDL01000002.1, forward strand.
ACCGCGGGAACAGCTCAACCGAAATCCCCGAATTCACCGACACAGAACGCGCTGTTATCAATCGTCTGCAATACGGCCTGCCACTGACTCCGGCACCCTACCGGGATGTTGCGGAAGAACTCGGCATCAGCGAGCAAATGCTGTTAGACACCCTAAAAGCACTATTAGCCAATGGCACTCTGACTCGATTCGGCCCGATGTTTCACGCCGGCGAAATGGGCGGTGGCCTGACTCTGGCCGCCATGCGCATTCCCTCAGAAGACTTTGAGCGAGTCACGGAACAAGTGAACAGCTTTCCGGAAGTGGCCCATAACTATCGCCGGGAACACGAACTGAATATGTGGTTCGTGCTGGCAACGGAAACACCCGATGGTATTGCCGACACCATTCAGCGTATCGAAGCGCTCACGGGCCACCCCGTTTACAACATGCCCAAGGAGCAAGAGTTTCATGTCAACCTCCACTTTGAAGTCTGAGCAGCGCCCCCTCACGCAGCAAGACCGCGAACTGATCATGGCCACACAAGAAGGATTGCCGCTGGTTCCAGACCCTTGGGGCGAACTCGGCCGCCAGCTCAATATGGCCCCCGAAGACGTGCTGGCCCGCTTTCAGGAAATGCAAAACAGCGGTGTAATCCGGCGCGTAGCTGCGGTGCCCGACCATTACAAACTGGGCTACCGCTACAACGGCATGACGGTTTGGGACGTGAACGATGAAGCCATCGCAGAAATGGGCCAGCAAGTCGGTGACCTGCCCTTCGTCAGCCACTGCTACCGACGCCCCCGCCACCTGCCCTATTGGAGCTTTAACCTGTTTGCCATGGTGCACGGCACCAGCCGCGAAGAGGTTGAAGAAAAAGCGCAACGGATAAAAGCGCTGCTGGGCGACACCTGTTCAGGCAACACCATTCTTTACAGCTCCGCGATCCTGAAAAAAACCGGATTACGGTTAAGAAAACAGCAACCTACCCCTTGAAGTACTCCATCAAAGGTATAGATACCACCGGCACCAGAGGGGATAGTGAACAGTATAGAGAGCCGCTAACGGCCAGCCCGGAGGGCCCGCAACGCCCCGCCTGATGAAAGAGAGAATTTTATGTTCCGCATGACCCGTTACATCAAAACCCTGATGAACCCGACTCCGGTCCGCGCGATCCCTAAACCCAGCGGTCCGGTGGTAATCTGGAACCTGATCCGGCGCTGCAACCTGACCTGCAAACACTGCTATTCGATCTCCGCCGACATCGATTTCAAAGGCGAGTTAAGCACTCAGGAAGTCTACACCGTGATGGACGATCTCAAAGCCTACGGTGTGCCGGTTCTGATTCTGTCGGGCGGCGAACCTCTCATGCGACCGGACATTTTCGACATTTCCCACCGGGCAAAAGAAATGGGCTTTTACGTGGGGCTGTCCACCAACGGCACGCTGATCACCGAAGACAACATCGACAAGATCAAAGCCGTCGGTTACGACTACGTAGGCATCAGCATCGACGGCCTGGAAAAGACCCACGACGAATTCCGTCAGAAGAAAGGCGCTTTCCGGGAATCCATGCACGCGGTTGCACTGTGCAAACAAGCGGGCATTAAAGTTGGCTTGCGCTTCACGCTGACACAAGACAACTACCCGGAGCTGCCAGCGATGCTGGAAATGCTCGATGAACACGACATCGACAAATTCTACCTGTCGCACCTGAACTACTCCGGCCGCGGGGGCCGAAACCGCAAGCGCGATGCCTGGTACGACATGACGCGCGACGCCATGACGCTGCTGTTCAACCACTGCCACAACGAACTTCAGCGCGGCATTGAGCGGGAGTACGTCACCGGCAACAACGATGCCGACGGCCCGTTCCTGATCGAGTGGGCGAAAGAGCATTACCCGGATCAGGTCGATGCACTGACCGAACGCCTGACCAATTGGGGCGGCAACTCTTCCGGCGTGAACATTTCCAACATCGACAATCTGGGCACCGTGCATCCCGACACCTTCTGGTGGGACTACAACCTCGGAAACGTTCGGGAAACGCCGTTCTCGGAAATCTGGTCCGAAACCAAAGACCCGTTAATGCAGGGTTTCCGCCAACACCCTCGCCCGGTCAAAGGCCGCTGCGCCGAGTGCAAGTTCCTGAACATCTGTAACGGCAACACCCGGGTTCGGGCTTACAACATCTCTCGCGATTTCTGGGAAGAAGACCCCGGCTGCTACCTCACCAACGAAGAAATTGGTGTTGTAGAAAGCATGCCAAGGCGGGTGGCTGCCGCAGCGATCGAAATCCCGGTCAATAACTTGTAAGGAACGACACCATGAACACAGCTCCACGACAAAAGTGCCTGGTGGAATTCCAACTGGCCGAACAACCCTTGCGCCCGGGAGAAGTCGCCATTGTTGGTGCCGGCCCCGGCGATCCCGGTCTGCTCACACTTAGAGCCCTGATGCTGATTCAGCAAGCCGATGCCATTGTTTACGACCGGCTCGTGTCACCCCAGATTATGGAGCTGGTGAAGCCCGGAGCAGAACGAATCCACGTTGGTAAAGCCAGCGGCTGTCACTTTGTGCCACAAGACGAAACCAACGATTTACTCGTAAAGCTGGCCATCCAGCAGCGCCGCGTGGTTCGTCTGAAAGGAGGCGACCCGTACATCTTCGGGAGAGGCGGCGAAGAAGCCGAGTTTTTGGTGGAAAACGACATCGACTTCCTCGTGGTACCGGGCATTACCTCGGCGGCCGGATGCTCATCTTACTGCGGCATCCCGCTGACTCACCGGGATTACGCCCAAAGCGTGACCTTTGTTACCGGCCACCGCAAAGCCGATCATGCCCTGGAGCTGAACTGGCAGGTTCTGGCCGCACCGGGGCAAACCCGCGTGTTTTACATGGGGCTACACAACGCGCCCACCATCGTGCGTGAACTGACCGCTCATGGGCTTGACGGCAACTGTCCGGTTGCTCTGGTTGAGCGCGGCACCACCCCTCTTCAACACATGACAGTGACCACGCTGAACGACCTCGTGGACACCATTGATCGTGAAGATTTCCAACCGCCAACGCTGATTATTGTGGGTGAAGTGGTGCAGCTGGCAGAAAAACTCGCCCGCCCGGCGCAAGCTGGCTGGCACAGCGCACTGACCAACCGCACAGCAATAACTGGCAGCCGCTTACCTGCCTGAAACCGACCTACATAGCCTGACCGGGAGCCTCTGCTGGTGATGTGTTATCAAACCCGAGCAAACCTGATGAAAAGCCTGCTGCTGGCAGGCGCATTTCTTGCCTTGCCGTGGCAAGCCGCTAATGCAAATGATTCCGGCATCGAGACGCTCTACCTTCAACAATGTGCCGCATGTCATGGTCCTGACCGCTTGGGCGGAATGGGTCCGGCCTTGTTGCCAGAGAATCTTGGGCGCTTGAAACAAACCGAAGCTGAGCGAGTCATTCGCGAAGGCCGGCCAGCCACCCAGATGGGCGGCTACAAGGACATTCTCAACGACCAGCAAATCGCTGACCTGACGAAGTACATCTACCAGCCGCCGAGCCACGAACTCAAGTGGGGCCGCCCTGAAATCCGGAACAGTCAGGTGGTGAATCATGCCGCCGGCACACTGCCAGATGACCCGGTGTTCGAAGCCGACATGATGAACCTGTTTCTGGTGGTTGAAATTGGCGATCACCATGTCACCTTGCTGGACGGTGACAACATGGAGCCTATTCACCGCTTCCCCAGCCGGTTCGCGCTGCACGGCGGGCCTAAATACAGCCCGGATGGTCGCTTTGTCTATTTTGGCTCTCGGGACGGCTGGATCACCAAATACGACATTTATAACCTGAAAGTGGTTGCCGAGGTTCGTGCCGGTATCAACATGCGTAATATCGCCGTCTCTGCGGATGGCCAATATGTCATGGCCGCCAATTACCTTCCCCACACACTAGTGCTGTTTGATGCCGACAATCTCGATCTTCTCGATTTCATTCCGGTAGAGAACGCTCAGGGCGAAAGCTCGCGAGTCAGCGCGGTTTATACCGCTCCGCCCAGAGGTAGCTTTATCGCAGCCCTAAAAGACATTCCCGAAGCCTGGGAAGTTACGGTGCAAGACAATAAAGCCCAACTCCGCCGAATGACCACCGACACCCTGCTGGACGATTTTTTCTTCGACCCCGGCTACCAGCACCTGATCGGCGCAGCGCGAGATGGCAAGCACGGCGTGGTAATCGATCTGGACACCGGGAAGACAACCGCCGAATTGCCATTGCCGGGCATGCCACATCTGGGCTCAGGCATTACCTGGGAGTATCAAGGCCGGCGCGTAATGGCCACACCGCATTTCCGGGCCGGTGCCATTTCCATCATCGACATGGACACTTGGGAGGTTATCAAAACCCTGAAAACCGAAGGCCCAGGGTTCTTCATGCGCAGCCATGAAAACTCTCGCTATGCCTGGGCCGATGTATTCTTTGGGCCCAATGCCGACAAGGTGCACATTATCGACAAGCAGACACTGGAAATCGTGAAAACCCTACAGCCCGCACCCGGCAAAGTAGCGGCCCACGTGGAGTTTGATCGATACGGCGAGAAGCTTCTATTGAGTGTCTGGGATAACGACGGTGCCATCATCGTGTACGACGCGGACACACTGGAAGAAGAAAAACGGATCCCGATGAAAAAACCCTCTGGCAAGTACAACGTGTGGAATAAGATCAATTACGAAGAGGGCACCAGTCACTGATCTTTGAAGGTTTGAGTCCTCATCGGCCAAATGAAATACCATTAACCATTAAAGTCATTTGGAATATTTGTTTTATGGTAGGATAATTGATCTAAGTCACCTCAAAGGGGTTAGAAAATGAACAGCAGAACCAAGCCACCTCTGGCCTCTGCCCCCTGCTTGCTGGGCGATGACGATCCGGAGATTATTCATGACAGCGCGGCGCCTGCGGAAGTCGCCCTGCTGAACGGACTTAGTCGTGCCTTTGGCATTTGTCTGAACGAAAAACAAAACACCAACGAAGCTCTGTTTCTGAGCGACATAGCCCGCCTGTTTCATCAGCGTCGTGTTGATGCCGAAACTCCGCTGGAAAAGCACGACCGCTCTTGGTCGAACGTTTATCTTATCCAGTACGGAATATTGCGTTTATTCCGGGAATCCTCATCCGGCAAAGTAGCGGTTCATCACTTTTTCACAGAGGGCGACCTGGTCTGGCCAGTATTTGGTCGCGCCAGAACCGTTCGTAACACCCTGTGCCTCACCAGCGTTGTTCCGGCAACGCTCTGGGTAGCAGATTTCTCAGCCTTTCGCTCAGCGATACAGCGCCATGGCGACGGCCTATGGGCCAAATTTGCGTTAATGCTTACGGAAGAGATAGCAGAACTGACCAGCATGCGGGAATTTCGTAAACAGACCATGCCAGCCCAGGAACGGTACGCGCTTTTGCTTGAAGAATATCCGGAGCTCGTAAAGCGAGTGCCCGACAACCAACTGGCAGCGTGGCTGGGAGTTGTTCCTGCAACCTTCTCCCGCCTTAAAACGGCTAACAAAAACGCTGTGGGAAACCGCGATTAGTAATGGAAAATCTCTGCGTACACCTGTACGCTCAATCGCATTATTTATTCAGCGGATGAGTCAGGTGACGCAGATGACACAAGAATTAAACCCCGGCGGAACAACCACAAACATCGCCCACGACCGCATCGAAGAATGGATCAACAGCGCCACGCACGGACTGGGTGCCGTTTTGAGTGTTATCGGCACCACTGCGCTGATTGCCGGTGCCAGTCAGATGGGCGACATCTGGAAGATCGTCAGTTTCAGCGTATTTGGCTCATCGCTGATACTACTTTATATGGCTTCCGCTCTGTATCACGGCGCCCGTAGTCCGCAATTAAAGTCCCTCTATAAGACGCTGGACCACTGCGCCATATTCCTGTTAATCGCCGGCACCTACACCCCGTTTTTGCTGGTCAACATGCGCGGCACAACCGGCTGGACGTTGTTCGCGGTGATCTGGTCACTGGCGTTTACCGGCGTGGTATTAAAGGTGATCTTTAAAAACCGCTTTAAACTGGCTCGCGTTGGCATCTACGTAGCGATGGGCTGGTTAATTACTTTTGCTTCTTCAGATTTGGCCGCCAGCCTAAGTGAAACGGCCCTATACCTAACCGTTGCGGGAGGTATCGTTTATACCACGGGCGTGGTGTTTTATCTTGCAGACCGAATCCCCTACATGCACGCGGTTTGGCACCTGTTTGTTATCGGCGGCAGTGCCTGCCATTTCGGCGCCATCTATGTTGGCGTGCTTCCATACACCGTCTAAAGGGTTCGATACGCATGGCCAAATGGTTGGTAAAAACGGAACCGTCTGAATGCAGCATCGATGATTTTGCGCAGAAACCCGACGCCAGTATTCCTTGGGATGGCGTTCGCAATTATCAGGCTCGCAATTTTCTGCGGCAGATGGCCGAAGGCGACCAAGTCTTTATCTACCACGCCAGCTGCAAGCACATTGGCATTGCAGGTATCGTTCGGGTCACAAAAAGCGCCTACCCTGACCCGGCACAATTTGATGCCGAGTCGCCCTACCACGACCCCAAAAGCACACACGAACAGCCCCGCTGGCAAGCCGTTGATATGCAGTTCGTAAAAAAACTCCCGAAACTGATTTCTTTGGATCGCCTGAAAAACATGGACGGTTTAGAAGATTTGCCCTTGGTGCGCAAAGGCAACCGACTTTCCGTTATGCCTGTCAGCGAGGACGAATGGCAGCGTATTCTCGGATAGCCTGCTTAACGTGCCAAACACCGCTCTTCGGTTAGGATCAGGTAGTATATAAAGAGCACAACGTCTGGTTATGCCCCCTTTCGGAGACTGCCATGTTACTGAATTGCGATTTAGGTGAAAGCTTTGGAGCCTGGACCATGGGTATAGACGAGCAGGTCATGCCGTTCATCGACCAGGCCAACATTGCCTGCGGTTTCCATGCCGGTGACCCGGTTACCATGCAGCGCACAGTTCAGTTAGCGCTCAGCCACGGCGTGGCCCTTGGCGCGCACCCGTCTTATCCAGACCTGCAAGGCTTTGGCCGACGCTCGATGACGCTTCAGCCCGACGAAATCACCGCCATGATCAGTTACCAGATCGGCGCACTTAACCATATTGCGGCCTCCCAAGGGGGCCTCGTAAGTTACGTAAAACCCCACGGTGCGCTGTATAACGACATGATGCGCGACGAAAAAATACTCGAAAGCATTCTGCAAGCTCTGAGATGCTCGCCCCACGACCTCGCTCTGATGGCCATGTCTACCGCCGACAACAGCACTCTGAAAGCCCTGTGCGAAAAACATGGCGTGCCGCTTATCCTCGAAGCCTTTGCCGACCGAGGCTATGACGAACGCGGATTTATTGTTCCGCGAACTCAAGCTGGTGCCGTTCACAAAGACTCCGCCACCATCGTTGAACAGGCACGCAATCTTGCAGCCGGCACACCAATACAAACGATCAGTGGCAAACCACTGCAACTTGAAGCGGATTCTTTGTGCGTGCACGGCGATAACCCCGATTCAATCGCCGCTGTTGAAGCGATCCGCAAGGCGCTGAAGGACCTTCATTAATGCGCTGGCAGTGTCAGGTGACCGGTATCGATACCCTCACCCTGTATTTTGGCGACCGTATCGATATCGCGCTCACTGAAAAGATTCGCGTCGCCTCCGAAGCGTTATCAAGCAAACTTGGACCGCGCCTTGTTGATCTGGTGCCTTCTTATACATCGCTCTTACTGCGCTATGACTTGCTGAACGACGATTATTCAAGCCTGCTCGCAGATGTAAAATCCACACTGGATGACTTACCGGAACACGCTGCAGAGCAAAAGGACACAGGCATCATCGACATCCCTGTGTTTTATCACCCCAGTGTAGGCCCCGACCTTGAAGCGATTGCTGCACGATCGGCTTTATCCGTCAAGCAAGTGATTCAACGCCACAGCAATCAGCTTTACCACGTGTTTGCGATCGGTTTCGCACCCGGGTTTGCCTATTTAGGCGAAGTTCCGCAAGAACTGGAAACACCTCGGCTTGCCACGCCTCGTGCAAACGTCCCCGCTGGCAGCCTTGGGATCGCTGATCGGCAAACCGCAATTTATCCAATGGCATCACCCGGGGGCTGGAATCTGATTGGCCGCACGCCGATCTCCCTGTTTGACGCCCGTCGGGAGCAACCATCGCTGTTAAGCGCGGGGCAGCAAGTGCGGTTTCGAGCAATCTCGCGAGACGAATTCCTCGCTCTGGGCGGGCAGATCGAATGAGCTCACATGCGGGTTTCCATGTAACCAAACCAGGTTTTTTCACCTTGCTGCAAGATGCGGGCCGCCGCGGTGTGATGCACATGGGGCTCACCTCGGGCGGGGCCATGGATCGGCATGCATGGGCCTGGGCGAATCGTTTATTAGGCAACAGGTACGGAACACCCGCGTTGGAAATCACCTTTGGTGGAGCGGCATTCACCAGTGGATTGAACACCCAAATTGTCGTGACCGGTGCCGAGGTTCAGCTCACGGTGAACGGCAAGCCAAAACCACTCTGGACCACCATCCGAGTGAACGCCGGAGATAGCGTGTCCTTAAGTGCGCCTCGTGCCGGTGTCCGCTCCTATTTTGCCGTACGCGGCGGCTTTATAGTCAACACGGATCTGGGCAACAGTTGCGCCACGGTAGTCCGCGAAGGGACTGGCGGTCTTCACAGCAATGGCCAACCGCTTGGGCAAGGCGACCTTATACCGTGTAGTGATGCCACCCCGCCGGCCGCAAATCGAAAGATCCCCAGCCAATGGATTCCCGATTACCACGAGCCGCTGACTCTGAACGTGATTTCCTGCGCACAGGTCGATCGGTTTTCCGAAGCCGTGTTTGAGACCTTCTTTGATAACATCTATACCTTGAGCCCCCAAGCTGACCGCATGGGCGCGCGACTTACCGGCCCCGCTTTGGAAGTTGCAGACCGCACACTGATTTCAGAAGGCACCAGTTTGGGCGCCATTCAGGTGCCGGCAGATGGCCAGCCCATCATTCTGCTCAACGACCGGCAAACCATCGGTGGTTACCCAAAGCTGGGCGCGGTTACGCCGCGAAGCTTGGATGCCCTGGCCCAGCGACCACCGGGAACCCAGCTTCGTTTCCGGGAAATACCCTTACCGGAAGCCCAGCAGGAAGAACGTCAGTTTCTGGCATTTTTCAGAACCGCTGGCTCAGTCTGACCTGAACACAAAGCTACCACCAGCCGCACCAGAGCATTAGAATTGCCTCGATTCTTTTACCCGGAGCCCTAGTGATGTCTGTTGAGCTGTCCTCTTCCAACAGTTTTGAACAACTCAAGCGCATTGAATCCAGCAAGATTTTTCAAGGCGCGGTCATTGCCATCATCATTCTTTCCGCCCTGACCATTGGCGCGAAAACCTATGATTTACCGCCGATCGTCGAGCAATCCCTGACGGTGCTGGACAACGCCATCACGCTGTTTTTTTTGGTCGAAATACTCTTCCGTTTCGCCGCCTGCCCGACCAAACGCCGGTTTTTGATGGATGGCTGGAACCTCTTCGATACCTTAGTGGTCATCGGCAGTTTGATCCCGCTCGACAATTCCGAGGCGGTACTGCTGGGCCGACTGCTTCGGGTATTCAGGGTTTTGCGACTGGTTTCCGTGGTGCCCGAACTTCGATTCCTGATTAACTCGCTGCTCAAAGCCATTCCCCGAATGGGCTACATCGCGCTGCTGATGTTCATCATCTTTTACATCTACGCGGCGATTGGCTCGATGTTCTTCGCCAGCGTGGATGAGGAACTCTGGGGCGATGTGGCCATATCGATGCTCACCCTATTCCGGGTGGCCACGTTCGAAGACTGGACCGATGTCATGTACGCCACCATGGCAGATTATCCACTCAGTTGGATTTTCTATCTCACTTTTATATTCCTCACCGCGTTCGTATTTCTGAACATGATGATCGGGGCGATTCTGGAAGTAATGGGCGAGGAGCAAAATGCTGAGGCGGCACAGAAGGCCCACGATGAACGTGACCAAATCGTGCAGCAACTCCAATCGGTTCAGCGCAAACTTGATGAACTGAGCGAGAAACTGGAGCGGTGATTTGCGGGCAGGCGTTGGCTTCAACTGGCTTTATCTTCTACTCTCTAGATTAGTTTTCCCACTTATCAGAGGAGAAAAACATGGCCGATAAGCCCAAGTTAACGTCTGTTTCAGGCTGCCCGATCGCGAACAACCAAGACAGCCTAACCGCTGGTCCGCGGGGCCCGATATTACTGCAAGACGCCTGGTTTCTGGAAAAGATGGCGCACTTCGACCGTGAGGTAATCCCGGAACGGCGCATGCACGCTAAAGGTTCGGGCGCGTTCGGCCAATTCACCGTAACCCAAGACATTACTCAATACACCAAAGCCGCTCTGTTTAGCGAGATCGGCAAGAAAACCGACATGTTTGTGCGCTTTTCAACGGTCGCCGGCGAGCGTGGCGCAGCCGATGCCGAGCGTGATATTCGCGGGTTTGCGATGCGCTTTTATACCGAACAGGGCAACTGGGATTTGGTGGGCAACAACACCCCGGTTTTCTTCTTCCGCGACCCGCTAAAATTCCCTGATCTGAACCATGCGGTAAAACGAGATCCGCGCACCAACATGCGCAGCCCAACCAATAACTGGGATTTCTGGACAGGTTTGCCGGAAGCCTTGCACCAAGTCACCATCGTGATGAGTGACCGCGGAATCCCGGCGTCCTACCGTCATATGCATGGTTTCGGCTCACATACGTTCAGCTTCATCAGTCCGGACAATGAACGCTACTGGGTGAAGTTCCACTTTAAGACCCAGCAAGGCATCAAAAATCTGACAGACCAGGAAGCCGCTGAACTGGTTGGTCAGGACCGCGAAAGCTCCCAACGTGATCTGTACGAAGCCATCGAGGGCGGCGATTTCCCGCGCTGGACCATGTATGTGCAAATCATGCCGGAAGCGGACGCGGCGAAAGTGCCCTACCACCCCTTCGACCTGACCAAAGTTTGGCCTAAAGGCGATTACCCGCTTATCGAGGTCGGCTACTTCGAATTGAACAAAAACCCTGAGAACTACTTTGCTGATGTTGAGCAGGCTGCATTCAACCCGGCGCATGTCGTTCCGGGCATTGGCTTCTCGCCCGACCGAATGCTACAGGGTCGCCTGTTTTCCTACGGCGATGCGCAACGCTATCGTTTGGGGGTTAATCACTCACAAATCCCGGTCAACACACCACGCTGCCCGTTCCACAGTTATCACCGGGACGGTCTGATGCGGGTAGATGGCAACCAGGGTAGCCGCTTGCACTACGAGCCAAACAGCTACGGTGAATGGCAGGAGCAGCCAGACTTCTCCGAACCGCCACTCGCTCTGGAAGGTGATGCAGATCGCTTCGACTTCTGGGAAACAGAACCGGACTACTTCACGCAACCGGGCAACCTGTTCCGTCTGATGAGCCCCGAACAGCAGCAAGTACTGTTTGAAAACACCGCCCGCAACATGGACGGCGTGCCCGAAGAGATCAAGCTGAGGCATATCGGACATTGCGCGAAAGCAGATCCCGCCTACGGCGAAGGCGTTGCGAAAGCAATGGGTTTGAAAGTACCCAAATAAACGGAAAACACAGCCATAAAAAACGCCCATGCCTCGAACAGAAGCATGGGCGTTTTCTTTCTACCGGGGTTTTTAGCCTTGAGCGTTAACCCAGCAACGGCTTAGCCATGGCCAAATGGAAAATGGCGCTCACCTGCACCAGGGCAAGAATGGCAGCAATCACCCGAACCGGCGTGGAAAACTTGGGTTTGATGGCAAACACACCTGCAACAATATAACCCACCAACAACACGATCTTGGCAATCAGCCAGCCCGGCATGCTTGATGCGTAACCCGCCACAAACAACAGAGCGATGGCCGCTACCAACAGAACGGTATCGTTAGCATGGGGAATCCAACGCAGGGGTGTTTCCCGCCAACCCGGGCGGCCAACAACGTCCAGCAGCAATCTCAGCGCGAACAAGGTTATGGTCAGATACGCGGCAGTCATGTGCAAGTGCTTTAAAATCATATAGGCGGTCATTCAAACTTCCCTTTTCCTTCAGAATGTTGCCGCCATTGTACGCAAAATACCCCCAAGCAGGTATGGTGAATAAATAACCGGGGGATTAACATATACGTAAAATATATGTATATGGGAGACATCTATGCAGGCGCACCCAACCTCTGCAGAACAAAGCGGCGCGAGCCTTAAGCAACTGTTCGCCTATCCGTTCCGGATCTTCTTCCTGTCAATGACAGTGCTAACGCTTGTCGGCATTCCGCTCTGGGTGCTGGAAGTGTCCGGGGTCATTCAACTGCCCTTGGCCATGCCCGCACTGTTCTGGCATCAACACGAAATGCTGTTCGGCTTTTTATCCGCCGCCATTGCCGGATTTTTGCTGACCGCTGTTTGTGTCTGGACCCAAACAGAGCGCATACACGGGATTCCGCTGATGTTGCTGTGGGCCGTCTGGCTGGCCGGGCGTTTGCTGCTGGCGCTGGGCGGCAGCCTGCCAGAGCTGTTAGTACACGCCGTCAATCTGGCCTTTTTACCTCTGGTGATGATCGATGCTGGCTGGCGCATCTGGCATGCACGGCAAAAACGGCAGCTCATGATTCTGGCCGTACTCGGCCTGCTCTGGCTGATGCAGGTCGGCTTCGTTACCCGACTCGACATGTCTTTCAGTTACGGCGCACTGATTATGGCAATGGCTTTGATCAGCATCGTGGGCGGCCGAATCACGCCGGCATTTACCGCTGGCTGGCTGCGTCAGCGTGGTTACGATGCGTCTCGCGTGAAAATGATTGCACCGCTGGATCTGGTCAATTTGCTCGCCATGGTTGTATTGATGGCCTCACTGGTTACCGGCTGGCAAATCCTGACAGCCATTCTCGCTCTGATCGCAGCCGGACTAATGCTCACTCGCCTGTTTAACTGGAAAGGCTGGCTCGCGCGCTCGGAACCCTTGCTCTGGATTTTGCATCTGTCCTTACTCTGGGTGCCTGTAGCTTTGATTCTTCTGGCCGGCTCGCTGTTGGCCGGATGGCCCTCAAGCGCGTGGAGTCACGCGGCAGGCACTGGCGCAGTCGGCTGTTTGATACTGGGTGTGATTGCCCGAGTATCCCTCGGCCACACCGGCCGCCCGCTCCAGTTACCGAGAGGCATGGTGGCGGCGTTTGTTGCCATTCAGTTGGCGGCACTTATCCGGGTGCTGACCGCTCTCGAAGTTATCCCATGGCACCCGGGCATTGGCTCGAGCACCGTGCTTTGGGTGTTTGCATACGGCGTATTCCTCATTCGCTACACCGGTGTTCTGGCGAGCCCGAGAGCAGACGGCAAAGAGGGCTGAATCAGCTCTAGACAACCGTGACGGAAATCAAACAGGCGTGTCAATTTTGCAATCATCCACTAAAGGTCAATAGCTGTTTTCGTATCAGGCGCTAAAGTAGGTGTATCAAATATTGAAACAGAGACACCTGCAATATGTACCCTGATCACTTTGACAAAGAAGACCTGATCCGTTGCGGTCATGGCGAATTGTTCCCCGGCGATATGCGTTTGCCCATCGACGAAATGCTGATGGTCGATCGCATTACCCACGTTGGGGCTGATGACGGTCTGTACGGTAAAGGCAGCCTGATAGCCGAGCTGGATATCAATCCGGATCTCTGGTTTTTCAAAGTTCACTTCCAGGGCGACCCGGTCATGCCGGGCTGTCTGGGCCTAGATGCCATGTGGCAACTGGTTGGCTTCTTCCTGGCTTGGGGCGGAGGCGAAGGCAAAGGTCGGGCACTGGGTGCCGGTGAAGTGAAATTCTTTGGTCAGGTGCTGCCTAGCAATAAAAAGGTCACCTATTATCTGGATATTAAACGCCTGATTCGCCGTAAATTAACCATGGCGATTGCGGATGCCCGAATGGAAGTGGATGGTCGTGAAATATACACCGCCAAAGATCTGCGGGTTGGCCTGTTCACCTCCACTGACGACTTTTAGGAGCTAGCAAGATGCGTCGTGTTGTAATCACTGGCATGGGAATTGTCTCCAGCCTTGGAACCAATCAAAAAGAAGTCGCCGAATCTCTGCGCGAGTCACGCTCAGGTATTGCGATCAGCGAAGAGGCCCGCGACAACGGTTTGCGCAGCCACGTTTCCGGCAAAATTGATCTCAACCTGTCAGAGCTGATTGATCGCAAGATCTGGCGCTTCATGTGCCCGGCAGCCGGTTACAGTTATCTAGCCACCAAAGAAGCCATTGAGCAGGCTGGCCTGACCGACGAACAAATTCGCGCCAACACCACAGGGGCCGTGTTCGGCACTGGCGGTGCATCAACTGTTGAGTTGCTCGATTCCATCGACACCCATCGCAACAAAGGTATTCGCCGGGTTGGTCCCTACCGCGTCCCACGCACGATGGGCAGCGCCATCAACGCCTCTATCACCACCGCGTTCGGCATTACCGGCATCAATTACGGCATTACCTCTGCCTGCGCCACCAGCGCACACTGCATTGGCCACGCCGCTGATCAGATTGCACTGGGCCGTCAGGATGTCATGCTCGCGGGTGGTGGTGAAGATATCCACTGGACCCTCAGCCTGATGTTCGATGCCATGGGCGCGCTGTCCACCAAGTACAACGACACGCCGGAACTGGCCTCTCGTACCTACGATGCCGACCGCGATGGTTTTGTCATTTCTGGCGGTGGCGGCACCTTGGTACTGGAAGCGTTGGAGCATGCGGAAGCGCGAGGCGCGACCATCCTGGGCGAGCTAGTCGGTTTTGGTGCAACATCAGACGGCGCCGACATGGTTGCGCCAAGTGGCGAAGGTGCCATTCGCTGCATGCAGCAGGCAATGGCCAACGTTGATGGCGAGATTAAATACATCAACACCCACGGCACCAGCACTCCTGCCGGTGATATCACAGAACTGCAGGCACTCAGAAAAACCTTTGGCGACAAGATTCCGCCCCTGAGCTCCACCAAACCCCTGTGCGGTCACGCTCTGGGCGCTGCGGGTGTACACGAAGCCATTTACTCGCTGATTATGCAAAGAGAAGGCTTTATCGCACCATCGGCCAACATCCAGAATCTGGACGAAGGTGCTGAAGGCTTCCCGATCGTCCGGGAGCGCATGGACAACCAGAATCTGGATTTGGTAATGAGTAACAGCTTTGGCTTTGGCGGCACGAACGCCACCCTGATTTTCAAGAAAGTCTGATCAGGACATACGAAGCGAACGATATTCAGCCGGCGGCGTTCCCATCCAGCGTTTGAACGCCCGGCTGAATGCACTCAATTCCGAAAAACCAAGCTGTTCGGCAATTTCTACCAACGGCTTGGATTTGTCTTTCATATAAGTAATCGCCTGCTCTCGGCGAACCTGCTCCAACAACGCCGCAAACGTCACCCCTTCCTGACGCAATTTCTTGTGCAACGTGTAACGGCTCATATTCAATTGGCCCGAAACGGTTTCAACCCCGACTTTTCCTCGCGCCAAATGGATCTTGATCAACAAACTGACCCGGGCACCCAAAGACCTCTTTGCCGCATCCGGCGACACATTACCTGATCCCATAATTCTTCCCTCCCACTACCCGTTAAGCTTTGAGCATAGTACATGCTCGTCAGCGTACACATGTTAGCTGAAAAGGATCAATAAGACCTTTGAGCAAGATCAATAGAAAAGGCACCACATTCCGGCAAAATGCGACCCGGTTAAAATCACCACAGCCCCACCCGCCCCCACACTCTCGGAGAAACCATGAAAACCCCGGAACTGCTCGCCCCTGCCGGCACTCCCGAACACCTGGAAACCGCCTTCGCCTACGGAGCGGATGCGGTATACGCTGGCCAACCCCGGTACTCCCTGCGAGTAAGAAACAACAGTTTCAAAAACGTTGAAGCATTGGGTGCCGGCATCGCCAGAGCCCATGAGCTGGGGAAACAGTTCTATCTGGTATCAAACATTGCGCCTCATAATGACAAGGTGCGCAGCTACCTTAGGGACCTTGCCCCCATTCTTGAGCAAAAGCCGGATGCCCTCATCATGTCGGATCCTGGCTTAATCATGCTGGTCAAAGAGGCCTGGCCCGACCAAGCTATCCATCTTTCTGTGCAAGCGAACGCGGTCAACTGGGCGACCGTGGAATTTTGGCGACGACAAGGCATCAGCCGCGTAATCTTGTCCCGGGAACTCGCACTTCATGAAATCCGCGAAATTCGGAAAAAAGTACCGGAGATGGAACTGGAGGTGTTCGTTCACGGCGCTTTATGCATGGCTTACTCGGGCCGCTGCCTGCTCTCCGGCTACATGAATCACCGCGACGCCAACCAAGGCGCCTGCACTAACGCTTGCCGCTGGAATTACCAGCCCGTGGCCCACGCCACCGATCAAACCGGTGACCTGATTGCCACCACTGCCAGCTCGCCTGAACAAAACGTGCAGTCCTTCGAGCCTAAAGAAATACTGCTGGAAGAGCCGAACCGTCCGGGCAGCTATATTCCGGCTTACGAGGACGAGCACGGCACTTACATCATGAACTCGAAAGATTTACGGGCCGTTCAACACGTAGCTGAACTGGTCAACATGGGCGTGCATTCGCTGAAAATCGAAGGCCGCACCAAGAGCACCTACTATGTTGCTCGCACCACTCAAACCTACCGCCGCGCCATCGACGACGCGGTTGCCGGCAAGCCGTTCGACATGCAAATGATGGATGAGCTGGAGGCACTCTCGAACCGTGGCTACACGGAAGGTTTCCTGCGTCGCCATGTGCCCCAGGAGTACCAGAGTTACGAGCAAGGATCATCCTTTCTTGGCACTCAGCAAGTGGTTGGCACCATTACAGATGCCGACGACCAGTGGCTAAGCATTGATGTGAAAAACAAATTTTCACCGGGTGACCAACTTGAACTGATCAACCCTGCCGGAAACCTGCGGTTTACCGCCAGCACCATGCAGAACCGCAACGGAGACACCATGACCTGCGCACCGGGTAGTGGGCACATCGTACGCATCCCCAAACCCCAAGGGCTGCCAAACGCTCTTCGCTTTAGTTATTTGACACGCATTCTGCCCACCACTTAACCCCGTCCGAACGTTCCCGGCGTGCAGCTCATAAGTAGGGCTGCACGTTTGATTAAGGTATAATCCCTACACGGCCGATTTAATACCTGACTAAATTACTCTGGTATTGTATAATCATTCGCCAGAAGCATTGGGAGGAGCCCCTTTATTCATTTGGCTCCCCCGGCGAAACACAGGGCACCATGCCCCAGATGAGAGAATTACGGAGCGACGATCATGGCGACCACCGACAATGAGGTGAAAGAGCTGATCAAACGGGAATACGAACACGGTTTCGTGACCGAAATTGAATCAGACACCTTCGAACCCGGCCTCAATGAAGATGTAATCCGCCGCCTGTCAGAAATCAAGCAAGAACCGGAGTTCATGCTTGAATGGCGCCTAAAAGCATATCGTCGTTGGCTGGATATGGAAGAACCCGAATGGGCCCACGTTGATTTCCCGAAAGTGGACTACAACGACATTTCCTATTATTCAGCGCCCAAGAAAAAAGAAGACATGCCCCAGAGCCTGGACGAAGTCGATCCAGAGCTGCTGCGCACCTATGAAAAGCTGGGCATTCCTCTGCACGAACGCGCCAAACTGGCCGGCGTTGCGGTTGATGCGGTTTTTGACTCCGTGTCTGTAGCCACCACGTTCAAAGAACCTCTGGAAAAAGCCGGCGTTATTTTCTGCCCGATTTCCGAAGCTGTGCATAAGCATCCAGAATTGATCAAGAAATACCTGGGCAGCGTGGTTCCTGCTGGCGACAACTACTTCGCCGCGTTGAACTCGGCGGTCTTCTCTGACGGCTCTTTCGTGTACATCCCCAAAGGCGTTCGCTGCCCCATGGAGCTGTCCACCTATTTCCGGATCAACGCTGCCAACACCGGTCAGTTCGAACGCACGCTGATCGTTGCCGAAGAAGGCAGCTACGTGAGTTACCTGGAAGGTTGCACCGCCCCCATGCGGGACGAAAACCAGCTGCACGCGGCGGTTGTTGAAATCGTTGTCCTCGACGATGCCCAGGTTAAGTACTCTACGGTACAGAACTGGTACCCGGGCGATGAGCACGGCAAAGGCGGCATCTACAATTTTGTAACCAAACGCGCCGCCTGTATCGGCAAGAACTCCAAAGTGTCCTGGACGCAGGTCGAAACCGGCTCCGCCATCACCTGGAAATATCCGAGCTGTGTACTGCGTGGTGAAAACAGTGTCGGCGAGTTTTACTCCGTCGCATTGACCCACAACTATCAGCAGGCAGACACCGGTACCAAGATGATCCATCTGGGCAAAAACACCCGGAGCACCATCATTTCCAAAGGTATTTCGGCAGGTCGCAGCTCAAACGCATACCGCGGACTGGTGAAATTCGGTCCTGCTGCCGATGGCGCACGTAACTTTACCCAGTGTGATTCGCTGCTGATCGGCGACCGCTGTGGCGCCCACACCTTCCCGTACATCGAAAGCAAGAACAAGTCGGCCATCGTGGAACACGAAGCCACCACCTCCAAGGTCAGCGACGAGCAGATGTTCCTCTGCCGCCAGCGCGGTATCGACCCGGAGCAGGCCGTTTCCATGATCGTGAACGGCTTCTGTAAAGAGGTGTTCAAAGAGCTGCCGATGGAGTTTGCGGTAGAAGCCGGCAAACTACTGGAAGTGAGCCTCGAAGGCTCGGTTGGTTAAGTTAGCACCACGGCAAACACAAAGAATTCAGACGGTTAAAAGAGAGAAGCAACAAATGCTGAGCATCAAAAACCTGCACGCATCCGTTGAGGACAAAGAAATCCTCAAAGGCATCAACCTGGACGTCAAGCCCGGGGAAGTTCACGCCATCATGGGCCCCAACGGTTCCGGTAAGAGCACCCTGTCACAGGTTCTGGCAGGCAACGAGGCATTTGAAGTCACCAGCGGTGAAGTCACCCTGAACGGTGAAAACCTGCTGGACCTCGCCATCGAAGAACGCGCTCGCGAAGGCGTTTTCCTGGCGTTCCAATACCCGGTCGAAATTCCCGGCGTGAGCAACCTTCAGTTCCTTCGCACCGCCGTTAACGCCATGCGCAAACACCGCGGCGAAGAAGAAATGAACGCGGCCGAATTCATGAAGCAGGCGAAAGAAGTTTCCAAGCAAGTGGATTTGGACCCTTCGTTCCTGAAGCGTGGTGTTAACGAAGATTTCTCCGGTGGTGAGAAAAAGCGTAACGAAATCATGCAAGCCTTGCTGCTTCAGCCGAAGCTGGCGATTCTGGACGAAACCGACTCAGGCCTCGACATCGACGCACTGCAAGTAGTCTCCAACGGCGTTAACGCCCTGCGTGCTGAAGATCGCGCCATCCTGATGGTGACCCACTACCAGCGCCTGCTTAACCACATCGTGCCAGACTACGTGCACGTATTGGCAGGCGGCCGGATCGTTAAATCCGGTGGCCGTGAACTGGCACTCGAATTGGAAGAACGCGGTTACGGCTGGTTGGGAATCAACGACGAAGAAACCAGCAACTGATCAGGAGGCCGCGGAATGAAACAAGCACCTATGCTTTCCAGCGCCTTCCTGCATCCGGCCGGGCAAACACTGCCTGAACCGCTGCTGGCGCTGCGCAAACAACGGGCGAGTCTTTTGGTCGATATGCCATTGCCCACCCGTAAAACCGAAAACTGGAAGTACTCCAGCAAGTATTTGAAGCTGTCAGACGAGATGGCCATTTCCCTGCCTGCAGAGGGCAAAACTGGCAACAGCCTGGCGGTGTCCGGCTACAAAGTCGTCTTCCGCAACGGGATTTTGATCCCTGAAGCCAGTGATTATCCTGATCTGGATGGCATCACCATTCAGAGCTTCAGTGATCTCAGTAACGAAGAAGCGGATGTACTCGCCCTCCAACTCGGCAGTACTCTGGACCACGATCAGGCGCAATTCGCTCGCTTGAACGGTGCCCGTTTTGACGACGGTTTGCTGGTGCGGCTTGAAGCCGGAGCGGTTTTGGACCAGCCGCTGTTCATCATTCATGAAACCGCGGCAGATGCCACTGGCTCGGCCTTCCCGCGCATCTTTGTAGAAGCCGGAGCAAACAGCCAGATCACGCTGGTAGAAGAGTACACCTCCAGTGGCAATGCGCCTGCGTTCGTTAACACAGTGACCGAATTCACTTTGGCAGACAGCGCAAACGTGACCAGCATTCGCCTGAACATGGAAGGTGAATCGGTTCAGCATATCGGTGCCACTGGCGTGGTCCAGAACCACGGTTCGCGTTTCGAAAGCCACTGCGTTGGCTTTGGCGGCCCGCTGCGCCGGCACGATCTGCAGGTGCGTCTGGTTGGCGAAGAAGCCGAAACCAAGCTTAACGGCGTTGTGGTTACTCAAGGCAAACAGCACTACGACAACCACACCTCCATTGATCACGTAGCGGCCAACTGTAACAGCGAAGAAACCTATCGCAACATCGCAGCCGACCAGTCCCACGCGATCTTCAATGGTCGTATTCATATCCATCAGGACGCACAAAAATCCTTTGCGGATATGAATAACAAAAACCTGTTGCTGAACAACGGTGCCGAGATCGACACCAAGCCGGAACTGGAAATCTACGCCGACGATGTGAAGTGTGCCCACGGTGCCACCATCGGCCAGCTGGACGAAGAATCCATTTTCTACCTGCTGTCACGGGGTATTGGTCGCCGTGATGCAAACGTACTGCTCACCATGGCATTCATCAACGAACTGGTTAGCCAGATACCGCTCGAAGTGGTGCGGGATACGGCCCAGGCACGTCTGAACGAATTCTTCGAGCAAACCTTCCAGGAGATCTGAAGGCATGAGCGATCTGTCCATGGCAAACAACACCAGCACCAAAGCGTTTGATGTAGAACGCATCCGGCGCGACTTCCCCATTCTGGCCCAAGAGGTTAACGGGAAGCCGTTGGTGTATCTGGACAACGGCGCCTCGGCCCAAAAGCCGATTGCCGTGTTAGACGCCATGGACCGTTACTACCGGGAAATGCACTCCAATGTACACCGGGGCGCTCACACTCTGGGCGATCGCGCTACAGCGGCTTTTGAAGGTGCTCGGGAAACCGTTCGCAGCTTTGTAAACGCGCCCAGCTCGCGCGAAATCATCTGGACCCGCGGTACCACCGAAGCCATCAACCTGGTCGCTAACGGTTTGGCTCCTCGCCTGAAAGAAGGTGACGAGATTCTGGTTAGCCACATGGAACACCACGCCAACATCGTGCCCTGGCAGATGGTGGCCGAACGCACAGGTGCCAAGGTGGTTCCGGTGCCGGTTAACTCCGCTGGCGAATTGGATCTGGACGCCTTCAACAGTCTGTTGAATGAGCGCACCCGCATTCTGGCGATCACTCACGTATCCAACGTATTGGGTACCGTGAACCCGATTGCCTCTCTGATTAAGAAAGCTAAAGATCAGGGCGCACTGACGTTGATCGACGGCGCCCAGGCGGTACCCCACTTTAAGCCTGACGTTCAGGCTTTGGATTGTGATTTCTACGTGTTCTCGTCCCACAAACTGTTCGGCCCCACCGGCATCGGTGTACTGTACGGTCGCGCGGAATTGCTGGAACAAATGCCCCCCTATCAGGGCGGCGGCGAGATGATCGAACGGGTGTCGTTCGAGCGTACCACCTGGAACGTTCTGCCCTACAAATTCGAGGCAGGCACACCGGCTATTGCTGAAGCAGTAGGCCTGGCTGCGGCCATCCGCTATCTGGACAACCTTGACCGGAAGGCCATGGAAGCGGCTGAGAACGCCCTTCTGGCCCGTGCCAACGAGTTAGTAAGTACAGTACCAGGCATGGAAATTATCGGCACCGCCGCAAAAAAAGTGCCGGTCATGTCGTTCAAGATCGCCGGGCTACACCCCAGCGACATCGGCACCCTGTTGGATCAGCAAGGCATCGCCATTCGCACCGGCCATCACTGCGCCATGCCATTAATGGACTTCTACGGAGTTCCCGGTACAGCTCGGGCTTCATTCGCATTCTACAATACGTTGGAAGAGGTCGAGCAATTGTTCGCCGGCCTTCAGAAAATTCAGCGCCTGTTTACCTGAGGAGGTGGAAACATGTCAGCCGAAGTCTTCACCCCGAACGATGTCACAGTGACCATGACGCCGACGGCCGTCAAACACGTTCGCAAACAATTGGATAAGAAACCGGAAGCCAAAGGCATTCGCCTCACCATCAGAAAGAGCGGCTGCTCCGGCTTCAAATATGAAACCGAGTGGGTAGAAGAGTCCGCAGCCGACGACCAAATTTTCCCCATCGACGGTGTGGATGTTTATGTAAAGCAGGAACATCTGCCCCTGGTTAACGGTATTGAAATCGACTTTGTCACCGAGGGAGTCAACTCCCTGTTTCGCTTCCGCAACCCCAACGCGACTGCGGAATGTGGCTGCGGCGAAAGCTTTACGGTGTCGTAAAAAGAGGCTTTATTGAGCATGCAAGAACGGGAAGTTGTCCTGACGAAGCGCGAAGTGGAAGCACGATTGGTGCCTGTGGGAACGGAAATCATGATTCCTGCAGATACCTTCGTGACCATCACCCAATCTTTGGGCGGCACATTCA
Organism: Marinobacter litoralis; assembly: GCF_003336705.1. Taxonomy (GTDB): domain Bacteria; phylum Pseudomonadota; class Gammaproteobacteria; order Pseudomonadales; family Oleiphilaceae; genus Marinobacter; species Marinobacter litoralis. The sequence continues at coordinate 611,036 of NZ_QMDL01000002.1, forward strand.
CCGTTGCGGTCAACGGTAATCTGGCTCGCATCGAAGGCCACGACGCAGACGCGCTGGGCAAAAAACCGCTGGAAAGTAGCTTCGAAACACCTGCCGATGGCACGGTGAATGAAAATCAGGTCTGGGAAGCCATGCGCAGCGCCTACGACCCGGAAATCCCGGTCAACGTGGTCGATCTGGGGCTGATTTACGAGTGCAAGATCGAAAACGGCACCGAAGACGGCAACCACGTTTACATCAAAATGACTCTGACCGCCGCCGGCTGCGGCATGGGTCCGGTGATTACCGACGACGTGAAGCGTAAAGTAGAGCACGTGCCCAATGTGGACAAGGTGACGGTAGAGCTCACCTTTGATCCGCCCTGGAACAACGACATGCTGACCGACGAAGCCAAACTTGAACTGGGTATGCTATGACCGCTAGCAAACAGCAATTTCTGGACAACCCTCTCGGCCAAAAAACCACATTGGAAGACGTTCTGGACGCTTTCGAGTTTCTGGACGACTGGGAAGATCGCTACGCCTTCATCATCGATCTGGGCAAGCAGTTACCTGAATTTCCGGATGAGGCTCGCACTGAAGAGAACTACGTGCATGGCTGCCAAAGCCAGGTATGGGTTATTCATCAGTACGATGAAGACAGCGGCAAGCTGTTCCTGTTGATTGATTCTGATGCCATGATCGTTCGCGGCTTGGCTGCCATCATTCTTGTGGCGCTCAACGCCAAGTCGCCCCGCGACTTGCTGGCGACCGACATTGACGAACTGTTCGAGCAGCTCGACCTGATGCGCCATATCTCCCCCACTCGCGGCAACGGCCTACGCGCCATGGTCGGCAAGATTCGGGACATTGCAGCGGCCGAAGCCGCTGCCTGAGATCACCAGATAATCGCCAGATCGTCCCGCTGGATGTTGACCTGCGGTCCGATGGTGCCAATGCGACCGGTACTAAAATCGGGGTGAACGCTGTCCAGCGTAATCATCACCCCGGCATCGGCCAGCTCCGGCGTGCCACCCAGTGAATCAAAGTAGCGCTGGCTGCGATAGACATTCAATTGATCACCGGGGCGTAAGCCAGCGGTAGCGCCAGATGCCAGGGTAATCTTATCGTCAGTCACGCGCGTGATACTGGCCATAAATGGCTGGCAGTTCAGCGCATCCCCAACAGCGGCCGTCATCTCGTCGATCACTCCCGAAACAGCGGCTCCCCACTCACTATTCTCAAACCCCGCTGAAGCAAAGCCAGCCGTACCACTGCCGGTTGGTGTCCAATTGGCAGCGGTTTCAAATCGCTTCCTGAATACCGGTGAGCCACTGAAGCCGTCAAACACCATAACCTCTGCTTCGAAGCGTCGGGTTTTATCGCCAAAACCTAACCTTCTCTGCATTTTTTCAAAGACCGATGTGCCCCAAGCATCCGGATCTACCAGCCCCATATCTCGAATAACGCCGGTCACGACAAACTGTGCACCCAGCTCGCGAGCCAACTGCACGACGTTAGTCAGTCGATTGCTGGCCATGTTGCTCTGAGTTGTAGGCGCATCCGGCAAATGACTGAACAGGCGAAGCGATGTAGCACCCAGTACCTGCAGCGTGCCCTGTTTTTGCATTCGCGCAACCAACGCTTGCGGCAATTGCTCACCGGCATCATCGAGCCCGGGATCGCCGCCTTGAGATGGTACGACAATCGGGAAGCCCGTTACGGCTACCCGCTTACGCAGCCCGGAAGCCTCTCCGGCCTTACAGCTCGCGCTACCGCCTGCAGATTCACCGGAAAGTTCAGCCCGAACAACCACCCGCAACAAATTTCCACGCCGATATTCGTCAACTATGGTCGCGTTACGGAGCTCCACCTTAGAAGACAGCTCGGTTTTAGATTCCGTCAACTGCCCGTTTTCAACCGTATCCCGAGTGGTAACTTGAGTTTGGTACTGCAACGCCAAGTCTCGCATCGCAGCTTGCCGGGCTTCGGCACGGGCCTGATCCAGGTTATCCTCGCGGATGTTGGCATGCCCCACACCCTCAAGAACCGTGGCGCCAGCCCAACCTGAGCAAACCACCATCACACACAACATAACGATGCGAATCATAATGCTCCCAATACCAGCCGACGCACAGCTGGCTTAATCCAGATAATAGAGTGAATCAACTTTTTGGCCTTCCGCCTCATTGGCCTTATTAATTGCCACGTCTTTTTTAGGTTCGTAGTGGCTGGGCATCGGAATTGCGCAGACATCTCTCACCTGGTCATCTGCCACTTCAGATGCGCATTTGAGGAATCGGGGTTCAAGCTTCAACTCCATAACGGTTTCAACGACGCCCCCGGGATGCTCATTCACAGACAAGGTGCGGGCCCCACGAATGTAGCTATCCACGTAGGCTCGGAAGCTGTCGTCCCTCAGTACAAATTCATCCACCGTAGAATGGCCATAGATCACGGTTCCGTATACCCGCTCAGCCAGATTGCGATAGGCGTCCAGCTTCGAGGCCCTGAGCGCCATCAGCCGCTGTTTGGGGTTAGAGCGGCCTTGTTGGGCTTGCCCGTAGACACCAAAACCGCTGACTTGAACCACGATAGGCTCAAACTCATCCGAGGTATCCGGCCGGCCTCCGGTTGCACAGCCAACCAACATCATGGCTAGCAAGACGGGCAGAAAGCGCCATCTCAGTGTCATTATCTCGTCTCCGAAAAACAGATTTCCCATAATCATGAAAAAATCACGCCATTATGGATAACCAAATGATTAAAAAGGATTTTCAAAATAGCCTACGCTCGTTGGCCAACAAACCGGCAGATTCTTGCCCCTGTTTACGAATCTAAAACAAACCGTTACGCCTTGAGTGCTGTTTATCCTACTCCTCTAGCCTAACCTTCTAATAATCTGTTTTCTGTAGCACACAACAACATACACAGCAGGCTCTGCATGAACGTCAATCGCTTTAACAAACTGTCCCTGGCCATCGGCCTATCCATCGCCACCACTTCCGCTTTAGCCAGCCCTCAAGCCTTCATGTCGTCGCGCTCCTTTGCCATGGCAGGAACCGGTGTCGCGGTAGCCGCACCTTCTGCCGCACCAAGCGCCAACCCGGCCATGATGGCCTCACAGCAACACGACTGGGCCGATGATTTTGGGTTGATGTTGCCATCCGTGAACGTTCGAGCGGCCGATGAAGAAGAAACCGTTGACCAGATTGACGGCATTCAGGATGTGATTGATGAGTTTCAGGAGCTAAACCGTGCTTCCAATTCGCAGGAAGCTCGTGACTTGGCGAGAGACCTTCGTGAGCGGATGAACAAATTCGACAAAGACACCGTCCGTGTTGACGCCGGCCTTGGCTTAGCCTTCGCGATCCCTACGGACTCTATTTCCGTTGGCTTTATGACGAACGCGAGTCTCCGCGCAACTGTTCGAGGTGAGTTTGACGAGGACGACAATGCCTATCTGGAAGAGTTAGAGAACGCCACAACCGCGGAACTCTTGCTTGCAGACCTGGACCGGGATCTTAAGTCTCGTGGCCGAATCCTCGCCTCGGCAGTGGTTGAAGCCGGCATCAGCGTCGCCAAAACGATTGAGCTGAATAACGGCGAAAGTTTCCAGCTGGGCGTCACACCGAAATACGTTGAACTGCGCACGTTTCAATACACCGAAACCGTTTCCGGTTTTGAAGACGACGAATTTGACAGCGACGAATACCAAACGGAAAAAAGCGGCTTCAACCTGGACATCGGTGCCGCATACGCGTTCGGTGAGCAGCAGGAATGGAACGCCGGCGTAGTGGTGAAAAACCTGATCCCGATGGAGCTGGATTCTGCTGTCAGTTCCGACCCTAGTAAGATGGAAGAAAAGCACACCCTCGAACTCAACCCAATGGTCACCGCCGGCATTGCCCACAAAGGCGCCTATCACATGGTAACCGCTGAGCTGGACCTCACCAAGAAAGAAGCCTTCGGCTACGAAGACGATACCCAATGGCTGGCGGTAGGTGCCGAATTTGATGCCTGGCGCTACGCCCAGTTGCGTGCTGGTGTTCGCCACAACCTTGCCAGCAACAACGATAACGACGGCGTTGAAGAGACCACCCAGTTCACCGCCGGTTTCGGCCTGAACCTAATGGGCGCTCGCCTGGACATCGGCGCTCTGTACAGCAGCGCCGATGTTGGTGCCGCTATCGAGTTTGGCGCAGCCTTCTGAACAACGTCAGTTACTTCGGGGGCACGCAAGCGGCCCCCGAACACTTTCCCTGCCCTCCGATTTGCGTCACTTCCCTAACGCACCGATAATCCCGCCTACGATTTCAGCCAAATACGGCACCTAATACCAATCAGGGCGAACTCCATGGAAATCTACCTTGTGGGCGGCGCAGTGCGCGACGGGCGGCTGGGCATTCCGGTCAAAGATCGCGACTGGGTGGTGGTCGGCGCTACGCCGGAGGCCATGACAAAAAAGGGCTACCGCCAAGTGGGGGCCGATTTCCCGGTTTTTCTGCACCCGAAAACCGGAGAAGAATATGCCCTTGCGCGCACAGAGAGAAAACAGGGCCACGGCTACCACGGGTTTACCGTGTATAGCGCTCCAGACGTCACGCTTGAAGAAGACCTGTTACGCCGGGACCTGACCATCAACGCCATGGCCGAGCGCGAAGATGGCACCTTGGTCGATCCGTTCAACGGCCTGGCCGATTTGGAACAAAAAACCCTGAGGCACGTGTCCGAGGCTTTTGCCGAAGACCCATTGCGTATTCTGAGAACGGCCCGTTTCGCCGCCCGCTTCCACCCGCTAGGTTTCACCATCTGCCCGGACACCATGGCATTGATGCGCAACATGATTCGCAGCGGTGAGTTGGAGCATTTGGTGCCGGAGCGCGTGTGGCAGGAAGTTCAGCGTGCGCTGCACGAAAAATCCCCCGCAATCTTTTTTCAGGTACTGCACGAGCTGGGAGCCCTGAACATTTTGACGCCCGAACTGGCCGACACCGAACGTTTCGAAGCTGGCCTTCAAGCTTTGCAATGCATAAGCGCCCAAAACAGCACAACCGCCCAGCGATTCGCGGCATTGCTAAGCGCTCTACCTGAACCAGAAGCCAGCGCCCGAGCAAAGGCCATGAAAAGCCCGAACGACTGCCGGGATCTCACCCGGCTGGTGTGTCGGTTCAGCGGCTGGCTTTCAAAACACAACAGCGGGGCCCTGCCCCCTGAAGCCGTGTTGGACATGTTTGACCAAGCGGACTTGTGGCGCCGGCCTGAGCGCTTTGAGCAGCTATTAGCTTCTCTCGCCTGCACGCCCCATCAACAGCATGTGAAGCCATTGAGCATTGCGGCTGAATCGGCGCAGGGTGTAAGCCCGCAAGATTTGCTAAAACAAGGCTTCAAGGGCAAAGAGCTGGGCGATGCCATCCGCAATGAGCGGCTCACGCGTATTACGCGAGCCATGGCACCATAACTCGACTTTGGTGGTTTTGGCGCACTCATGCTTTCCGGCTACAATAGCTGCCAATACTTTTCATTCCCGGGCAGCCGACCGGCTGAACCTGCATATATATAACGGAGAGATTCCATGCGTGATGTTGTCATTGTTGCTGCAAAACGTACCGCCATCGGCAGTTTTGGTGGTGGCTTGTCGAGCGTTCGTGCTGACCAGCTCGGCGCGGCTGTTATCAAAGCCCTGATTGAAGACACAGGCGTTTCCGGCGAGCAGATCAACGAAGTCATCCTCGGACAGGTACTGACCGCCGGCAGCGGCCAGAACCCGGCTCGCCAAGCCAGCATTCACGCAGGGCTCCCTGCGTCGGTTCCGGCCATGACCATCAACAAGGTTTGCGGCTCCGGCCTGAAGGCCGTTCATATGGCCGTTCAGTCTATTCGCTGTGGCGATGCCGAGATGATCATTGCCGGTGGTCAGGAAAACATGAGCCAGGCTCCCCACGTACTGCCCAATAGCCGCAACGGCCAGCGCATGGGCAACTGGAACATGGTGGATACCATGATCACCGACGGCCTTTGGGATGCCTTTAACGACTACCACATGGGCATCACCGCCGAGAACATTGTTGAGAAGTACGGTATCAGCCGTGAAGAACAAGATGAATTCGCCGCGGCATCCCAACAAAAAGCTGTGGCTGCTCAGAACGACGGACGCTTTGACGGCCAGATCGTTCCGGTCAGCATTCCGCAGCGGAAGGGCGACCCGATCGTGGTTGATAAAGATGAATGCCCACGGGATGGCGTATCTGCTGAAGGTCTGGCCAAACTGCGCCCAGCGTTCAAGAAAGACGGCTCTGTCACCGCCGGCAACGCATCCTCGTTGAACGACGGTGCGGCCGCCGTTATGGTTTGCAGCGCCGAGAAAGCCAAAGAGCTGGGCTTAACCCCGTTAGCCACGATCAAAGCCCACGCCAATGCCGGCGTTGATCCTACCATCATGGGCACCGGCCCAATTCCTGCCAGCCAGCGTTGCCTGGAGCGTGCCGGCTGGACCGCGGCAGACCTGGATCTGGTCGAAGCCAACGAAGCCTTTGCGGCGCAAGCCATTTCCGTTAACCGGGATATGGGCTGGGACACCAGCAAGGTGAACGTTAACGGCGGCGCCATCGCCCTTGGCCACCCCATTGGTGCGTCCGGCTGCCGGATTCTGGTTACCCTGCTGCACGAAATGCAGCGCCGTGATGTCAAGAAAGGTCTGGCTACCTTGTGCATCGGTGGTGGCATGGGCGTTGCCTTGGCAGTAGAGCGCTAAGGCGGGTGTTACACGTTGTCTTATACGAGCCGGAGATACCGCCGAACACCGGCAATATCATCCGGCTTTGCGCCAACACCGGCTGCCAGCTGCACCTTATTGAGCCTTTGGGATTCTCTCTCGAAGACAAACAGATGCGCCGGGCCGGGTTGGACTACAGCGAATACGCCACGGTAAAGATCCACAAGGATTACGCGAGTTTTCTCGAAACTGAACGGCCTGCGCGGCTGTTCGGTCTTACAACTAAAGGTTCTCGCCATTACCATGAGGTCGCCTATCAGGACGGTGATTACCTGATGTTCGGCCCCGAGACTCGTGGCTTACCCGTAGATGTTCGTGAAGGATTGGAAGAAAGTCATCGGCTGCGGGTACCTATGCAACCCGACAGTCGTAGCCTGAACCTGTCCAATACGGCGGCGTTGGTGGTGTATGAAGCATGGCGCCAGCTGGGCTTTCCCGGCGCAACCTGAGCCTTTCAAGCAGACAAAAAAAACCGGCTAATCTGCCGGTTTTTTTATGTCTGGACGCGAGAAACGCTTAGTGCGTTTGCTCTGCCCCGGCCTCACCAGCCGCTTCTTCCTGCTTCTTTTTCAGCGCCTGAGCGTAGATCGCATCGAAATTCACCGGTGCCAGCATCAAAGCCGGGAAGCTGCCTTTGCCGACCGCACCATCAATGGCTTCACGGGCGTAGGGGAACAGAATGGTCGGGCAGTAGGCTCCTAGCATCTGGCCAAGCTGAGGCCCCTCAATACCCGCTACCATAAAGACGCCTGCCTGCTGGATCTCAACAATGTAGGCAACTTTCTCGCCCAGTTTAGCGGTCACGGTCATCGACAGCACCACTTCGTACTGATTGTCGCTAACTTTGGTGTGAGAGGTATTCAGGTCCAGATTTACCTGCGGCTTCCACTGCTCCTGAAACACCATCGGCGCATTCGGCGATTCAAAAGAGAGGTCCTTCACGTAAATACGCTGAAGGGCAAACTGGGGTTGATTCTGGTTTTCGTTGCCTGCGGCTTGCTGATTCTCAGCCATGATCCGTCCTTTCGTTTTTATTTCGTAGCATGGGCAAAGCCCATTGTCCTAGTCACGCTTTGCCAGAACAGTCTACCGCCTGCCCCGGACAAGTAATGTGAAACAGTGCGATAGATCGCCGATCAGATCAAGCCCTATTACTTCTTAACCACCGGCAAGTTACTGGCTTTCCAGTCAGCAATGCCGCCGTTCAGGCGAACAACGTCCGAAAACCCGGCTTCTTTAAGCTGCTTGACGGCCATGGCAGAGTGCTGGCCCATTTTATCCACGACCACAATCTGCTTTTCTTTGTGCTTGTTCAGTTCGTTCAGACGATCTTTCAAACCGCTCAGTGGAATGTTGATCGAACCCGTAATGCGCCCTTCTCCGAATTCTTTGCGATCACGGATATCCAGCACCACGGCTTCTTCCCGGTTAATCAAAGTGACCGCACCTTGGGCTGAAATTTTTGCGCCACCGCGACGAGATTCTAGGGCCAGAATCGCCAGAATCAGCGCGACAAAAATTGATACCAGAATGTAGTGATTAACAACGAATTCAAACAAACGATCCATGGAGCGCTACCCTGAAAATTAGTTTGGCCGGATTATACACACCCACACCCGCTCAAAGAAGGCGGGCAGCCTCGAGCGTTACTGCGTGGCCTGCGCAAATGAAAACGGTTACAATCTACCCCACTTTTTATTCGTTCAATCTACAACCAACCGGACAATACGATGACCGCGACGCGCAAGCCCACTGCACTGATTATCCTCGACGGCTGGGGCCACCGTGACCCGGCTGATGACAACGCCATCTCGAACGCCAACACCCCGTTTTGGGACAAACTCTGGCAGAACCAGCCGAAAACCCTGATTAACACCTCAGGTATGTTTGTTGGCCTGCCACAAGGCCAGATGGGCAACTCGGAAGTCGGCCACATGAACCTCGGCGCTGGCCGGGTGGTGTATCAGAGCCTGACGCGCATCGACAAAGACCTGGAAGACGGCGAGTTCCAAAACAACCCGGCCTTGTGCAACGCGATTGATAAAGCCGCCAACAACGGCAAAGCGGTGCACATTATGGGCCTGCTGTCTCCCGGCGGTGTTCACAGCCACGAAGATCATATCCTGGCTGCTGCTGAACTGGCGGCCGCACGCGGCGCAAAAGAAGTGTATATCCACGCGTTTCTGGATGGCCGCGACATGCCGCCACGCAGCGCTCGCCCGTCACTGGAAAAAGCCGCGGCCAAAATGGAAAGCCTCGGCGTTGGCCGCGTTGCCAGCATCGTTGGGCGCTACTTCGCCATGGACCGCGATAATCGCTGGGACCGTGTCGAAAGCGCCTACAACGTCATGACTCTGGGCGATGCAGAATTCACCTTCGGTGACCCGATCTCCGCACTGGAGCAAGCCTATGAGCGCGGCGAAAACGACGAGTTCGTGAAAGCGACCCGCATTCATAAAGATGGCCAACCGGAAGGCACCATTAACGATGGCGACGCCGTTCTGTTCATGAACTTCCGTGCGGACCGCGCCCGGGAAATGACCCGCACTTTCGTAGAGCCGGATTTTGACGGTTTCGATCGCCGCAAGCATCCGGAACTGGCCGATTTCGTCATGCTGACTGAATACGCCGCCGACATTAAAACCTCTTGTGCCTACCCGCCCGAGCAACTCACGAACGGTTTGGGCGAATACATGGCGAAACTGGGCAAAACCCAGCTACGCATTTCCGAAACTGAAAAATACGCCCACGTGACCTTCTTCTTCAACGGCGGTATGGAAACACCGTTTGAAGGCGAAGATCGTATTCTGGTGCCCTCTCCGAAAGTGGCCACCTACGACTTGCAGCCGGAAATGAGCGCACCTGAGGTCACCGACAAGCTGGTGGACGCTATCAAGAGCGGTAAGTACGACCTGATCGTGTGCAACTACGCCAATGGCGACATGGTTGGCCATACCGGCAAGCTGGACGCAGCCATCAAAGCGGCCGAATGTCTCGACCAGTGCGTTCAGCGCGTGGTTGAAGCACTGGACGAAGTGGGCGGTGAAGCACTGATCACAGCAGACCATGGCAACTGCGAGCAAATGACCGACCCCAACTCCGGCCAGGTTCACACCTCTCACACCATCGGCCCGGTACCGCTGGTTTACACCGGCCCGCGCACCATCACCCTGAAAGACAACGGCAGCCTGAGCGACATTGCCCCTACGCTGCTGACCCTGATGGGTGACAAAGCGCCGGAAGAGATGACCGGCCAAAATTTGGCTGAGATAGGCTGATCGGTATAACGGCGAGCATTTTGAAACGTCTCATTGCCTTGGCGCTGGCCCTCACTTTGGGGGCTGCGCCGCTATACGCCGAGCAAGACGTCACGCCCGAACAGGTTGAAGCGTTGAAGAAGCGCATCGCCAACATAGATGAGTGGCTGGCCGATGCAGAAGAAGACCGCTCCAAGCTGGAACAACAACTCGCCGCCACCGAGCGAAACATCAGCAAACTGACCCGCGAACGCCGGGAGCTGCGCCGACAAGCTGCCGAGCAGAAGAGCCGCCTGCAAACGCTGAAAAAGCAAGAGAACGAACTCACCGAAACCCTGAACGTTCAGCGTCAAAGCCTGATGAAGCAAATTCGGGCCGCCTGGATGGAAGGCGAAGCCCCTGCCCTGAAAGTCTTACTGAACGAAACCGAGCCGGGCAATCTTGCCCGCACCATGACCTATTACGAATATCTGAGCAAAGATACCGTCGAGCGGCTGGAAGCCTTCCAGCGCAGCCTTCGCGAACTAAAAGCTGCTCGCGCGGAAGTACAAGCCACAAGGGTCGAGCTGGCTAACACCGAAGCCAGCCTGGAACAGCGCCAAAACCGCCTCGCCGAGAGCCGGAAAGAGCGAAGCAAAACCTTAGCTGCCCTAAAGAGCGACATAAAAGACCGTCGCAGCGAAAAGAAGAATCTTGAAGCCGATCAGGAACGATTGGAAAAACTATTGGACGAAGTGCAGCAGGCGATCGCCAACATCCCTTCCCCCAACGAGTCGCGGCCCTTCAAATCACAACGCAGTAAACTTGGCTGGCCGGTACGAGGCAAAGTGGTCAGCCCATACGGTGCTCTGTACGCAGACGGCAAGCTGCGCCGAAACGGTATGATCATTAACACTCAGGAAGAGGCCGAGGTAACGGCGGTACATCATGGCCGGGTTGTCTTTGCCAACTGGCTTCGTGGTTTTGGCCTGATGACCATCATCGACCACGGCGACGGCTACATGACACTGTACGGCCACAGCAGCAGCCTGTTCACGGCTCCGGGCGACTGGGTTACACCCGGCCAAACCATCGCCTTGGCTGGCCGCACCGGAGGCACCCAAGATCCTGCGCTCTATTTTGAAGTGCGCAAGAACGGAAAGCCGGTTAATCCAACCTCTTGGCTAAACAAACTTTAAGCTGAGAACTGAAAGGCTGACAAACGTTCGTGTGAACGCCATACTGTGGCAAACAACTTTCCCGTCCAACTATTGGAAACAAAACAGGATATGTGAATGAAACGGGTCCCAAGCTCTCTCCAGATTTCACCATTACGTTCTCTCGCACTCGTGGCCACCTGTTTTTTCACCCTTCCCGGACTGGCGTTTGCTCAAGACAATGACACCCAACCTCATGAGGTGATCCAGGGGCTTCAGGACGGGCAGCGAGTTGAACTGAAATTACCGGACCCGGAAAAACAGCTTCCACTGGAAGACCTGCGCAAGTTCACCGAAGTATTTGCCCGCATCAAAGGCGCTTACGTCGAAGAAGTGTCAGACAGCAAGCTGCTTGAAAGCGCGATCAAAGGCATGCTCTCCGACCTGGACCCGCACTCAACCTACCTTGCCCCGAAAGACTACGAAGAGCTTGAAGAAAGCACCTCCGGCGAATTTGGCGGTTTGGGCATTGAAGTGGGCATGGAGAACGGCTTCGTCAAAGTCATCTCCCCCATCGACGACACGCCGGCACAAAAAGCCGGGGTACAAGCGGGCGACTTGATCATCAAGCTCGATGAAAAGCCGGTCAAAGGTATGTCGCTGGAAGAAGCGGTCAACCTGATGCGCGGCAAGCCCGGCACGGTCCTCACCTTGACGATTATGCGTGAAGGCCAGAACGCGCCCATCGAGATTGATGTTACCCGTAACATCATCAAAGTCACCAGCGTTAAATCTCGTATGCTCGAAAGCGGCTACGGCTACGTTCGCATCACCCAGTTCCAGGCTGAAACCGGCCGCCAGTTCCGACAAGCCCTGAGCAAGCTGGAAAACGATTATGGCAACGATCTCAAAGGTCTGGTGATTGACCTGCGCAACAACCCGGGCGGCGTCCTGCAAGCTGCGGTTGAAGCCGCTGACGCACTGCTTGATAGTGGCCTGATCGTCTACACCGAAGGCCGCATTCAAAGTTCTCGCCTGAGATTCAGCGCCAAGAAAGGTGACTTGATGGAAGGCACGCCCATTGTCGTTCTGGTAAACGGCGGCTCTGCCTCGGCCTCGGAAATTCTGGCTGGCGCCCTGCAAGATCATAAACGGGCCGTGGTTATGGGCACCCAATCCTTCGGTAAAGGCAGCGTGCAAACCATCATCCCACTGGACGAGACCCATGCGATCAAGATGACCACTGCGCGCTACTTCACGCCAGATGGCCGTTCGATTCAGGCCAAAGGCATCACACCGGATATCGAGGTTCGCCCGGCTGAGCTGACTGAACTGGACAGCCGCCCATTCTTTACCGAGGCGGATCTAAGTGGTCACCTGGAAGGCGAGGATGAAGAGAAAGCCCGCCAGGAACGTGAAAAGAAAGAGCAAGCACGGGAGTCTGCAGAAAGCCGGGACTACCAGCTTCGTTCCGCCCTGAACCTGCTGAAAGGCATGAGCATTCTGTCTGGCTCCAAGGACAGCAAGCAGTGATGAAACGTCTAGGTGGCTTTTGGCTTGCAGCGGTTTTTGCACTGGGTTCGGGTGTTGCGCACAGCGCAGCACCGGGAGAAGCTCTGCCGCCAACCATCGCCATCATCATTGATGACGTAGGCCACAACCTGCATGAAGGTCAGCGTTTGGTGCAACTGGACCAGCCGCTGACCTTGGCATTCCTGCCTTATCGTCGCCACACGGTACGCCTTGCCAAAGAGGCTTACTCGAACGATAAAGAGGTTATGCTGCACGCCCCTATGGCCAACACCCGGAACTTCGGCCTGGGCCCCGGCGGGTTAACGCCGGACATGGACGAAGCCGCTGTGACCACCACGCTCCGTCGCGCCCTGCAGTCCATCCCCCACGTAACAGGGGTAAACAACCACATGGGCAGCCTGTTAACCCAACAAATGCAGCCGATGGAATGGGTGATGAAAGAGCTGAGCCGCTATCCGGTGTACTTTGTGGATAGCCGCACCATCGCCAGCTCCGTCGCCGGGAGCATGGCCAGCTCCTATCAAATCCCTAGCCTGACCCGTGATGTGTTTCTGGACCACGAACAAACCGAAGAATTTGTTGATCAACAATTCCAGCTTTTGATTAAAACCGCCAAAGAGAAGGGTACCGCCATCGGCATTGGCCACCCGCACACGGTGACAGTGGACTACCTGGAAAAGCATTTGCCGGAACTGGATGAGCAAGGTATTGCCATTGCAACCGTTAGAGGAATCTGGGCGATACGCAATGACAATCGGGAGATGTTTGCAGAAGGCGAAAAGCAGGCCATTCGACCTGCTTACGCCAAGAGCAATTAATCGCGGACTTCGATGCCCTGAGCCTTCATAAAGGCTTTGGCTTCAGGAATGGTGTGCTGCCCGAAGTGGAAGATAGACGCCGCCAATACGGCATCGGCCCCACCTTGGGTAACGCCATCAGCCAAGTGCTGAAGTTCACCGACCCCGCCGGAGGCAATCACCGGCACGGATACCGCATCACTGATTGCACGAGTTAAGCCAAGGTCGAAACCGATCTTGGTGCCGTCACGGTCCATACTGGTCAGCAACAGCTCACCCGCACCCATTTCGACCATCTTTACAGCCCATTCAACGGCATCCAGCCCGGTCGGTTTACGGCCACCGTGAGTGAAGATTTCCCACCGGGGCTCTTCGCCTTCGGCGCTGACTTGCTTGGCATCAATGGCCACCACAATGCACTGGCGCCCAAATCGCTCTGCAGCTTCGCGCACGAACTCCGGGTTAAATACCGCGGCGGTATTGATCGACACTTTGTCGGCGCCGGCGTTCAGCAAGTTACGGATGTCGTCTACCGTACGAACGCCACCACCAACCGTCAGCGGGATGAACACTTCAGCAGCCATACGCTCTACGGTTTCGTAGGTGGTGTCACGGCTTTCGTGACTGGCGGTGATATCCAGAAACGTAATTTCGTCTGCACCCTGTTCGTTGTAGCGCCGGGCCACTTCAACAGGATCGCCGGCGTCACGGATATCCACGAAATTTACGCCTTTAACCACTCGACCCTTGTCCACATCCAGACAAGGAATGATGCGTTTTGCCAGTGCCATGGTGCTTCCTCAGTTGTTCAAGCTGTCGCAGTAGGCTTGGGCTTCCGCGACATCGAGCGTGCCTTCGTAGATAGCACGGCCAGTGATTGCGCCCAGGATGCCCTTGTCTGCCACAGTTGCCAGACGCTTGAGGTCGTCCATGTTGGTGACACCGCCGGATGCAATCACCGGAATGCCGCCCTGCTCTGCCAAAGCTGCGGTAGCTTCAACGTTCACACCCTGCATCATGCCATCGCGGGCAATGTCGGTATAAACGATGGAGTCTACGCCGTCGTTAGCGAAACGCTTGGCCAGATCAACCGCCATCACTTCGGACACTTCGGCCCAGCCATCTGTGGCTACGCGGCCGTCTTTGGCATCCAGCCCCACGATAATGTGGCCGGGGAAGCGTTTGCACATGTCGGTAACGAATTCGGGTTCTTTAACCGCTTTAGTGCCGATGATGACCCACTGTACGCCCGCCTTCAGGTAGGCTTCGATGGTTTCGGCAGAACGGATGCCGCCACCAATCTGGATGGGCAGATCCGGGTATTTTTTGGCGATGGCTTTAACGATTTCGCCGTTTACGGGCTCACCGGCAAAGGCGCCGTTAAGGTCGACCAAATGCAAGCGACGAGCACCGGCTTCAACCCACTTGGTGGCCATATCTACCGGATCGTCTCCGAACACGGTGGAGTCGTCCATGCGGCCTTGGCGCAGTCTTACGCACTTGCCGTCTTTCAGATCGATTGCGGGGATAATCAGCATGTCTTGTTCCCTGCCCGCGTTCAGCGGTTTCCAGTCCAATTTGTGAAGTTTTCCAGCAACTGCAGCCCCGCCCGAGCACTTTTCTCAGGGTGGAACTGCACTGCAAAGGTATTGTCTTTCGCCACCGCAGCCGCCAAATCCACACCGTAATGGGTGCGGCCCGCCATATGGGTGTTGCCGTTGGCTTCGGCGTAGTAGCTGTGTACGAAGTAGAAACGGTCACCGTCCGGGATGTTGTACCATAGAGGATGATCCATCGCTTGGTGAACCTGGTTCCACCCCATATGAGGCACTTTCAGGCGCTCACCGTTTTCGGACAGATTGTCCCCGAAGTAACGCACTTCTGAAGGAAACAGGCCGATGCCCTCCACTCCGCCGTTTTCTTCACTTCGAGCCATCAGCGCCTGCATACCCACGCAAATGCCCAGAAAGGGGCGGTCCTGAGAGACTTCTTTCACCAGCTTGTCCACTTCCAAGCGGCGAATTTCAGCCATGCAATCACGAATGGCGCCAACGCCAGGCAGGATCACCCGGTCGGCTTCGCGTATCTGATCGGCGTTATCGGTTACCAATACGGTACAATCCGGGGCCACATGCTCCACGGCTTTCCGCGCGGAGTGCAAATTGCCCATACCGTAGTCGATGATGGCGACGGTCTTCATGGTGGTTCAGATTCCTGTTGGCAACCGGATTACAGAGCGCCTTTGGTAGACGGCATGATGCCGGCCATACGCTCGTCCATCTCAATGGTCATGCGCAGGGCACGGCCGAAGGCTTTGTACACGGTTTCAATCTGGTGGTGGGTGTTCTTACCCTTCAGATTGTCGATGTGGACGGTTGTCATGGAGTGGTTCACAAACCCACGGAAGAACTCTTCGAACAGGTCTACGTCGAAACCACCAACCACCGCACGAGTGTAGGGAATGTTCATGCACAGGCCTGGACGGCCAGAAAGGTCGATCACAACGCGGGAAAGCGCTTCATCCAGCGGCACGTAGGCATGACCGTAGCGGCGAATCCCTTTTTTATCGCCCACGGCCTGCTTGAACGCTTGGCCCAAGGTGATGCCGATGTCTTCCACGGTGTGGTGATCATCAATGTAGGTATCGCCTTTGCAGGTGATATCCAGGTCGATCAAACCATGGCGGGCGATCTGGTCCATCATGTGGTCGAGAAAAGGCACGCCCGTGTCGAAACGAGCTTTGCCGGTACCGTCGAGATTGATCTCAACAGTGATCTGGGTTTCAAGGGTATTTCGCTCTACCCGAGCCTTACGTTCAGCCATGGAGACTCCGTTGTAAAAACTGGCTTGCTACCGAAAACTTAGATGTTTACGGATTATACCGATTTACACAGCAGGAGTCCCGCAATGGACTGTATCGTCAGGATCAGGTTTAGAACGCGTTTTTCAGGTTGTTCATGTAAGTGTCAACCAAGCTGTTAAACTCGTGCTTGATAACAGGACTGATAGCCAGCTTAAGCAGGCTTGGCAGGGGCAAAGTCAGAGCGGCACTGGTTTGGAAGCGCAGGCTTGTGGTGTTCGCATCTTTGGCGGTGACAACCCAGGATCCGCTCACGACCCCATTACCTTCGCCTTTAACCGGTTCCCAGGTAATTTTGCCGGCGTCTTTATCTGCATAGTACTTACAGGCGTAAACCGACTGAATGGCGTGCTTATCAATACCCACCTTTTCCATTTCCCAGCGATAGGTGTTGTCGCCAAGATCAACCAACTTTTCTACTTTAGGAAAATGACTGACGGATTCGGGCACATCTGCCAGCAGGTCGAATACTTCGTCATAGCTCGCCTGAATTTCCAGTTCACGGTTAAGCTCGATTGAAACAGTGATAGCCACATCCGACTCCTTGTTATGCTTATTTGCGTGACAGAGCGTTTTCCCCGGCACGTTTGCGGTGTATTTTGAACCAAGACTACCGCATTGTCATATTCCTGCACTGTTAATTTGCTAACCCTGCGTTATCCTTTAAGTAATTCATTCGTCATACATCAGGCAATTCCCTTCATCAGGGAAGAAAAGGAAATCATGTAATGAAAGTCCTACGCTACGCGCTCTATGCCCTCATAGGCCTTGTCGTCCTGGCTGTCGCAGCCGTTGCTATCGCTGTGGCCGTAATTAATCCAAATGACTACAAACCGCAAATTGAAGCGGCAGTCGAGAAGCAAACCAATCTGGATCTGATTCTTGAAGGCGATATTGGCTGGTCCTTCATCCCGCTAGGCCTGGAACTGAATAAAGTAGAAGCAACGCTGGAAGGCGAGCGTTTTGTGGCTCTGGAGCAATTGATTGCCCAGATCGATTTTTGGTCACTGATTGCCATGTCACCGCAGGTGAACACCTTCGTCCTTAACGGCCTGGACGCGCATTTCGAAGTGAATGAGCAAGGCGAAGGCAACTGGGCCCGGATCATGGCAGAGAAGCCAGCCGGTGCCGAAGAACCCGAAAAGGCGGACACTACAGAAACACCGGCAGGCGCTGAACAAACCGCAGAGTCCAGTGAAGGCGGCGACGCCCTTAACTTCAACGTAGAGAACGTTGAAATCAGCAACGCCCGTGTTCACTACAACGACCTGAGCACCGGGCAGTCGGTTGTACTGGAAGACTTCTCGGTGATGGCCAGCAACATCACGTTAGGTTCCGAGTTCCCGCTGGATATTCAATTCAAGGTAGAAACCGCACAACCCAAGCTGGCTGTAGATGGCAGCATCAGCGCCAACCTGAAAGCCAATCAGGCGCTGAACGAATTCACCATGTCTGGCCTGAAAGCCGTCTTCGACATGAACGGCGAACCGTTTGGCGGCAAATCTGTCACCGCAGAACTGGGCGGTTCTCTGGCGGCCAACCTCGAAGATGAAACCGCGTCACTGAGCGATTTCACCGCCAGCCTGGCCAACCTGAAGCTAAGCACCAACCTTAACGTAAAAGGCTTTGGCGACAAGCCAGCCCTGGATGGCAACCTGGCCATTTCAGAGTTTTCTCTGAAGAAGCTGCTTAGCAATCTTGGCCAACCAGCCATTGAGACGGCTGACCCAGATGTACTGAAAGCCATCGCGTTTTCAACCAACCTTGGCGGCAAGCCGGGTACAGTGGCATTGAGTGATCTTAAGATCATCTTGGACGACACCCAATTCAACGGTAACGGCAGCTATACCCTGAGCAACGGTGGTCTGGTCTTCAATCTGCAAGGCGACAAGCTAAACGCAGACCGTTATTTGCCACCGGCCGCTGAAGAAGGCGCTGCTGGAGAAACAGCCAGCAACACCGATAGCCCGGCAACAGAGACCGCCTCGGCCAACCAGCCGGAAACCGACCTGCTCCCACTGGACACTCTGCGTTCGTTGCTATTGGACATCAATTTCGATTTGGGCGAACTCGTTGTCAGCAACCTGACCATCAACGAAATCAAAGCCAGCACCACGGCTAAAGATGGCCTGCTGAAGGTCGACGAATTCAGCGGCAAGCTTTACTACGGCACCTTCGGCGCCAACGTCACCATTGATGCCCGCACCGACAACCCGAAATGGAAAATCCGCTCAGATGTTAACAACGTGCAAACGCTTCCGCTGCTGACTCAGCTGGCAGAGGTCGACATGCTGTCTGGCGGCGCCAACCTGAATCTTGCCGTAGACACGACCGGCAACCGCATCTCGGCATTGCGAAACAACGCTAAAGGTGAAGTCAGCTTTAATCTCGCCGAAGGTGAGTTCCGAAAAATGAACCTCACGCGTATGGCTTGCCAGGGCATCGCACTGGTCAATCAGGAACAGCTGTCCACTTCTGACTGGGGTTCAACCACACCGTTCAACGACATGCGTGGCACGCTCAAGATCGACGGCAACACCCTGAACAACACAGACCTGGTGGCTGAACTGGCCGGCATGCGCCTGGAAGGCGATGGCACTGTTGACCTAGAGCAAAGCGAACTTGATTACGAAGTCGGGCTGCGCATTGTGGGTGACATCCACCGCGACCAAGCCTGCCGGACTACCGAGTACGTGCAGAATGTAGTGATTCCGGTTGAATGCCGCGGCAATTTCGCCGAAGACCCGGCCGGCCTGTGCTCCTTTGACGGTTCCCGTTTTCGCGACACACTGAAAGACATTGCGGCCAATGCTGCTCGCGCGAAAGCGAAAGAGGAAATCGACCGCGCCAAGGCTAAAGCAGGAGAAAAGGTGGACGAAGCCAAGCAGAAGGCAAAAGACAAAGTTGACGAAAAACTTAAGGAAAAGCTGGGCGAAGAAGGCGGCAAAGTGAAGGATGCGCTCAAAGGTTTGTTCAACTAATGCCGGACCTGTTCGCCGAAAAGCTGCTTGATTGGTACGACAACCACGGCAGGCACAACCTGCCGTGGCACCATGACCGTAACGCTTACCGCGTCTGGGTTTCTGAAATCATGCTTCAGCAAACCCAGGTCGCCACCGTAATCCCTTATTTTGAAGCCTTTATGGCCAGCTTCCCGGACGTTCAGGCACTGGCCTCGGCACCTGAAGATGCCGTGCTCAGCCACTGGTCCGGCCTTGGCTACTACGCTCGGGCCCGCAACCTGCACAAAGCGGCCAAGCAAATCGTCGAGGCTTATGACGGTGAGTTTCCGCAAGATCAGGAGGCGCTAGAGTCACTCACGGGCATCGGACGTTCAACGGCAGCCGCCATTCTGGCCCAAGCCTTTGGCAAGCGCGCCGCGATTCTGGACGGCAACGTAAAACGGGTTTTGGCCCGCTACCACGCTGTACCCGGCTGGCCGGGGCAAAGCGCTGTACTAAAGCAGCTGTGGCAACATGCTGAAACTCACACACCGAACCACCGCGTGCGTGATTACACCCAGGGCATTATGGATCTGGGTGCTATGGTGTGCACTCGCAGCAAACCTAAATGCGACAGTTGCCCGCTCAATAGTGGGTGCGTTGCCTATGCAGAAAGCCAAACCCACCTTTACCCCGGCTCCAAGCCGAAAAAACAGAAGCCGGAAAAAACCACCTGGATGCTGATCTTTGAAGATACCGAAGGCCGCATTCTGCTAGAAAGACGACCGCCCAGCGGCATTTGGGGCGGCCTCTGGAGCCTTCCAGAGCTGGACCCAGCCTACGGCGCTGAAGAGCTGCAAGAAGCCTGCGAGAAGGAGCTAGGGCTTGTGTGCAGCGATCCAGAGTTGATCAGCGGCTTTCGCCATACGTTCAGCCACTATCACCTCCACATACAGCCGGCCCGCCTGCCTGTATCTGGCAACACCAGAATCGCGGATTCAGAAAGCCAGCGCTGGCTACACCGCGACGAAGCACTCACGCTAGGCCTGCCAGCGCCCATTCGCAGCCTGCTGACCGAGCCGGAGCAAAGCGCCCTGCTCTGATCCAATCTGTTATCATGCTTGCTGCAACAACCCCAACATAGGAGTCATCATGAGCCGCACTGTATTCTGCCGAAAGTACCAGAAGGAGATGGAAGGCCTGTCCATGCCTCCGATGCCCGGCCCCAAGGGCCAGGATATTTTTGAAAACATTTCCAAGGCCGCCTGGGAAGAATGGCAGAATCAGCAGACCATGCTGATCAACGAAAAGCACCTGAATCTGATGGACGTGAACAACCGTAAGTACCTGCAAGCGCAGATGGACCATTTCTTCAATAACGAGCCTTTCGACAAGGCCGAAGGGTATGTTCCACCCGAAAAGTAAGGAATTTGTTCAAGGCCTGATCAACTGCGGAAATATTAAGAAATTTTTGCTCGCCGGCCTTGACTCCCAAACCCTAAACCGGTTTAATAGCGCCCCGTTGGAGCACATAGCTCAACACGCCCGGATAGCTCAGTCGGTAGAGCAGAGGATTGAAAATCCTCGTGTCGGTGGTTCGATTCCGCCTCCGGGCACCACTAATTTCTCGATCAAGCCCGCTTCTAAGCGGGCTTTTTCGTTTCTGGCCAATAATTTTTTTCATAAGTTACGCAGCCCAACATCCACCCCATCAAAAAAAACGGCCCGGGATCCAATAGATGCCGAGCCGTCCGAAGAACCTACTCCCAAGTATTACTTGTGGGCTCTTCGCCTAGCCATACCTAGTCCCAACAAACCCAAGCCAATCAAAGCCAGCGTGCTTGGCTCGGGCACTTTAGTGGTAGGCTGTCCATTGTAATAGATAGAGGCGTGCGACAAATCTTTACCTGACGCCCATCTTCCGGAAAGAGGATCAGCAACAGTCAGATCGAGTAGAAACGCCCCGAACCCATTCCCCGCCTTGAGCGTAATCACGATATTGCTTAGACCAGCGAGCGTATCGATCGCCCAATTTCCGGACTTGTCTCCGTTCGTCGGTGCAGTTAAAAACTCAATCACTCCATCACCATCTGGACCATCGTTTTTATCCGAGAGTACCCAACCGGTCATTCCAAAAAGTGAAAAACTTGCGTCAATCTGGTTGGTGTCATTACCACTGAAACACGCTTTATTCGATGCATCGGACAGCGAATAGCTAGTTCCACCGGGACCAGGAACGCTGCACGTCATCAACGCGGCCTGTGCTGGACTGCCTGCTATCAAAAGCCATGCAAGAGAACTTGCAGCCATTAGTCGAATTGTAGCTTTCATTACCGTTACCCCTTATGAATCTTACAAAGATTCCTTCGATACGATCTGAGGCAAAAATCGCTCCACAGCAGGCAATATCAATTTAATACAGGTGCTTAAAAAAACAGCTCACTGGCTCACTTATGCAAAATGTAAAGTTTGCTGACAGATTAGTTACGAGGAGCGAAGCTTTTTATCTCTTCTAAATTACGCCATCCCCAACTCCGCCTCCGGCAACCATCCCGCCAGCCCCATGAAGTGAAACACAATGGTCAACACCCCGAAGACCAGCACCAGAATAACCGCCGCCTTGCCTCCCGGCGCCATAAAGCCGGTATAACCACCCTCCATCATCCTGGATTTTCGAGCCAACAATGCCGGAACAATGCATGCCCATACCGCAGCTGCAGCACCGGCATAGCCTATGGCTAATACAAAGCCGAATGGCGCGAGCAAAGAGAGCAGCAGCGGCGGCACAAAGGTGATCGCCCAGGTTTTGGTGCGCCCTTTACGATCATTTTTAAAGCCTAGCAGATCTGCCATAAAGTCGAACGTACCCAGGCCAACGCCCACGAACGATGACAAAATCGCGGCCGTCGAGAAAGCACTGATGGTATTGGCAACCCGCTCAGAATCGATGGCGAACCCGAGCGCCGCCAACAACACATCTACATCGCCGCCCTGCGCCACCACAGGCCCAAAGCTCGCTCGCGGCAAGTTACCGAAGATGCTTAACAACCACACCAGATAAAACGTCAAAGCCACTGCCGTGCCGCCAACAATCGCCTTCTGGGCTTTGCGCTCTTCGCCGTAATAGGCTCGCAAAGAGGCAACCGAATGGTGGTAACCAAACGAAGTGAGCGCCACAGGCAGCATGGCCATGGCGTAAGGCGCGTATTGGCCATTCACATTCGCCGCGTCGAATAGAATGCCGAGATCAATTCGTGCTGCCAAGCCGAACACACCCAGCACAAAACTGAGCAACATAAACGTCACCAGCACAACCGACAGCCGGTCCACCGCACGAGTCGAATGCCACACCACCAAAGAAAAAAGCAGCACGAAGGCCACCGATGCCAGCTTGCTATCCACCCCTGTCATGCTTTGAATGATCAATCCCGACGAGGTGATATAGGCGTACAGCAAAATCCCGCCCACGAAATACACCGTCAGGTTACTGAAAACGTTCACCCGCGCGCCCAACAAGGATTTGGTGACCGTGTTGAACGATGCCCGCAAATCAAAATGCTTGAACGCTTCCAGCAGCATCCAGCCGGATAAGGTCATAACCACCATGGTGAGCACCAAGGCCAAACTGGACCAGACCGTCCAGGCACCGGCACCAGAGCTGGGCAGCCCCAGCATACCCGCCCCAACGCACACACTGGCGATGATACTTGCGCCGCCAATCAGCGACGGTACCGGTTTGGATTTCACTTGCTCGGTCACTTAGCCTCCGCCACAGGTTTGCTGTTATCAATCGGAGCCGGGTTATCAGGCTCCTTCTGCCAGTTGGTCAATGCGTCCAGCAAAGCCACCAGAAATGCAGCGGACAAGGCTCCGCCAACCGTGAGTACCAATCGGGTAAAGGTCGCGTAGCCGGCGTCTTGGGTAGACAGAGCCCCGGCAATCAATGCCAGCGATACCGAGAATGCATACTGGTACACCATGCTTGGATGTTTGCCATCCAACATGCGGGTACCTAAAAACAGCCCGCCAAGAAAGATCAGGCCTAGCACGACCGTCAGATACTGCAGGTAGGAGAACAGCACAAGAATCACCAAGGCCAAAGCTCCGCCATAGGCCGTCGCCCGAATACGCTGACTGGCTTCGTAGAACACGGCGTGCCGGGTCGGAAACACCAGAACCATGGCGGCAATCACCGCCATCATCATGTCGGACGGCTGCATCACGGTGTATAGCCAGAAACTCAGCACCAGCAACACCGTCGCCCGAACGATAGCACCGGTCACTACCCCGCCCTCAGCAGGTGTCGGCTCATCAACATGTTGCTCTTTGGTGTTTGGTGGAAACAACGCGTACACCAGGGGGCCGACCACCAAGGCGACTAACGAGGCCTGGGTAAAACCGTCTCTCAGAACTTCCACCGTGGCATTGCCATTCATCCCCATGACCGACACCAACACCGCCACCACGACGATCAACATACCCGCCTGCGCGCCGGTCTGCAGGATCATCCGAAAGCCGATGAAATAAACCCACCACATCACCAGCACAAACACCAAAGGCATAGGCCGCAACAGCTCAATCAGAGATGTCATCAACCACACCATGACGATCATGGCTATGGGTCCACCGATGGCTTTACCGAGATTCATCGCTTTACGTTGGGATGCAACCAAGCCAACCGGCAAAGCAGCGATAATCGCTGGCAAGGCCGGGTCCAGAATGGGAATAGCCGCGCAGGACAACAAACCGGTTGCGCCCAGACGGACGGCATAGAGCGGGTCTTCGCTAACCCGCGGTGCCGGAGTTACGTACATGGCGCGCTCCTAGTGCAGGTAGCTGACCCAAGATCGGATTTTTTGCAGACCGCGAACCAACAAGGCAATCGGATTGTTCTCTCCGCCGGTCAGGATAACCGCATGGACCTTACCGCCTACACGAACCTTGTTCGGCCAGTTTTCCACACCGCCTTCCAGCTCAACCCGCACCGGGATATGCCGGGCGGGCTCAAACCAGCGATTGGACGACTGGTCAGCAACCAAACCGCCCTTCTCCTGACGACCGATATCGATACCCCAGGCAATGCTCTGTACCCGACCATCGAAGATTTCTCCGGGCACCGCGTCGAAGACCAATCGCACCGGGTCGCCGGGCTCCAGCAGTTGCAACTGGTTTTCCCGCAGGTCTACGGTGATCCAGGCGCCTCGGGCATCGATGAAGGTCATCGCTGGGTTGCCAGCATTCACGAAGTGGCCCTCAGACAGAGTCACGTTGGTCACTACACCTCTGTGGGGCGCGCGCACAGTTGTTGATGCCAGATCATACTGAGCTCGTTCCAGTTGGGCTTGCGCCGCGAGGATGGTCGGATTCTCGGCCCCTTTTGGCCCGAGCTGCACCCGGGCACTTTCAAGATTGGCCCGAGCCGCACTCAACTGAGCTTCAGCATCAGCCACTTTGGTTCTGGCGGCATCGCCCTGAGCTGTTGGAACAATCCCGCGGGCTTCTAGCTTCAAGGTGCGCTCTGCGTCGGTACGCGCCATATCCAATTGGGTGCGGGCTTGGGTGACTGCAGCCTGTGCGGCGACCAACGATGCCACTGAGGCATCTATCCCTTGTGCAGCGGAGGCAAGATTCGCTTCCGCTTGCTTGAGCGCAAGTTCGAACGGCCTACGATCAATCGAGAACAATGGATCTCCAGCTTCCACGACAGCGTTGTCAGTCACGTCTACCGAGACAACTTCACCGGCTACCCGAGGTGCTATCTGAACCACATGAGCGGACACCACCCCACGTGACGAAGACGGAGCCAGTCGGTCACTGAGGGCATAAATAAACACCAGGGCGATCAACACCAGCACAACAACAGTGGCAACAGCTTTGGCGGGATTTTTCCGGGCGGTTTCATCTTGCGAGGTGGCAGTTGCAGGTACGGTTTCTTCCGTTGGCGATTCAGCCGGATTCGCATCAGTACTCATACAAAACCCTTTTTTAGAATTTTTTCTGAAGTATAGACGCCTGCTTACGCCAAAAGTGTTTTCAGGAATCGGTCCAGATCTCTGACTTCTTCCAGGCACAAACTGTGCTCCATGCCATAGCTTTGGTACTCGGGCTCAAATTCCAGATCTTGCAACGTTTTATGAGCCGCTTGCCCCAAACGCTCCATTACGATCTGATCAAACCGGCCATGGCCGATAAAAATCGGTAAGTTGCGGTTGGCATCGCTCAATTCTATGGAATCGGCCGTGGCAAAGTAGGTGGATAAAGCAAACAAACCACCCAAACGCTCCGGGTAGCTCAAGGCCAATTCGTAGGCCACCGCACCACCCTGAGAGAACCCCCCAAGAATGATGTTCTCACTGGCCACACCCCGTTCACGCTCGGCCTTGATCAACTCTGCCACCATACCCGCAGACGCACGAAGCTGCTCCGCATCTACTTTGCGGTCAACGTCCATGGCAAGAATGTCGTACCAGGCGGGCATCACCATGCCACCGTTAATGGTCACCGGCAGTTCGGGGGCATGAGGAAAGATAAAACGCACAGGGGTTTCACGGGAGAAAGCGAATTCCGGCACTACCGGCTCGAAATCGTGACCACTGGCGCCAAGGCCATGCAGCCAGATAATAGTGTGCTGGGGCTCGGGACCGGTATCGATCTGCAATGCGTTCAACTTTGCCATGGGGACTCCCGTCAATTAGGTAAATAAACCCCGCATCATACAGCTTGGATAATTTTCTACACCAGCAAACGGGAAAGAATATGAATCTCCGGACCACCCCGAAACACTAGTTTCCGGAGCGCTCAGCAAGCCGGCGAGCAACCCAGCGATGATAAAGCGCGGCCAAGCAGGGCCGGATCACAGGCAGCCCAATCATCCAAGCGAGCGGTTTCAACACCGGCACCCGGGACATCAGCAGGATGTAGGCGTCCATCTCTTGATGGATCTTTCCCGCACTGTCTTTCACGTGCAACTCTCTCAAGGCTTTATCCGGGTCTACACCTTGAGCCTTCAATTCTTCGTCACGGCCGGTGATGTCCAGCCACCCTACGGAGTCGCCGCCATGGCCGGCCAGCTTTTCATACCAGCGGCGATCCCGAATGCAGGTCGGGCAAGCGCCATCGTAAAACACCAACAATTTACCTTTATCCTGAGCCATAGAACCCTCCTGTCGAGCGCACTTACTCAGCTGGATGAAACGGCCAGCTCCCTTGCCACTGCCTTGGGGCCTCCCCAAGCTAACACTACAGCACCAATCGAGCACGCCAACATACTCGCGACGATGGGCAACAGAGCCTCACCACTGACCGAAGAAGAGACCGCGCTGACGATACCCGCAATGGTGAACTGTGATGCTCCCAGCATAGCGGAAGCTGTGCCTCCCAGGTGCGGGAAGAATTCCAAAGCGTTGGCCATGTTATTGGGCACGATACCGCCCTGGCAGCCGATGGCAGCGATAAAGCAGGCGGCCACTGCCCAGAACGGGCCGTCGAATAACACCACCGTCACCAGCAACAACAACGCTGCGCACTGCAATAGCACCTGAGCTCTGAGCAGCACCACGGAGGTGAATCGGCGAAGCAGCGGCCGGTTCGCTAAATTCATCACCGCCATCAGCACAATGTTGGCCGCGAACAACATGGCAAAAGAGCTATTCGATACACCAAACCATTCCTGATAAATAAAAGACGAGTGAGTTATGAAGAGCATCATGGAGCTGAAGCAAAGCACCTGGATGCCGACGAAACGCATAGTGGTTTTGTGGCGCAGCACCAGCATGTAATTGGTTACCAACGTTTTCACTGGCGTGAACGTTCTCGGCCGTGGCTTAAGGCGCGGGAACAAAGCCAGCTTCAACACCACCGCCAGAAAGATGCTGTACGCCGCCAGCACGAGGAAGATCCAGTTCCAATGTCCAAGCGCCAACATGGCTGCGCCAAGCCCCGGTGCCGCGGCAGGCGCAATAAACATGATCAAACCGATCAAACCGAACAATCGGGCGGCATCTTGCCCGCCGACCTGATCCCGCACAATCGCCGGCACAGACACGGCACAGAAAGCACCGCCAAAGCCCTGCACCACGCGCCAGAATACCATCTCGCTCAGGCCATCCGTTTGCGCCACCATCACCGAAGCCACTGCGAACACCGCCAAGCCGAACAGCAATATATGCCGACGACCGTAGCGGTCTGACAACGGGCCGCCCACCAGCTGTGCCAACCCCATGGTGGCGACGTAGGCGCTTAATGTCAGCCCCACGCTGGCATGGGGAACCGCAAAATCTCGGGCAATGCTTGGAAACGCCGGCAAATACGCATCCAGAGCCAAAGGCCCCAGGGCGACGGTCATGCCAAGCAGTAAGGCGAGCTGAAAATGGGACAAGATCTATCTCCTTTTGTTAGGTAGATAGCTAACGGCAACCGGCGATAAATCTCAATGCGCGCTAACCGAGGGGCAGCTTAGTCCAGCACGCAATGGTTGCCGTATAACTGGCTGACCTTTCTGCGCTTTTGCCTTAGATTGTTGCCCCGGTCATTACTGTATCCAGCCCTCAACTGCATCTGTATCCGGTCCAGTTGGGCACGGTATTTGGCGCATTGGGAAGCTTTCATCTGCTCGTCTTTCGCTGCCTTGGCATATCGTTTTTTCGACTTTGAGTGCAACAGACGCTCAACCGATTGCCGGCTCTGACGAACCTTTTCGGATTGGCGAATATTCACGCTTAACGGAACGGTGACGGGCTCCCGCACAGTGATCGCGGCATGGCCTTCAAGGTTCGGTGGTGTATCAGAGAAATGGATCGATCCACGGGCATCGGTCCAGCGGTATATTTCAGCGTGTGCGGGCACCGTCACCAGCATGCACAGCACCATTAGTGCAATCCTTCGCATGGCTTCACATCCTGTGAAATGTCGTTATCGAATACCCGACCGGTTTTCCCCTGCCGAGCCAACCCTGAAACCATACCGCAAAACGCTGCGGAACTCCGGCACCAAGTTATCGATCCAGCAACTCAATCCAATGGTTCACCGGTATTTGAGCTTTGGTTTCGAGGTGTAACTGGCAGCCAATATTAGCCGTTACGATGCGCTCAGGGTTATCCACCGTTAGCGCCTTAAGCTTGTTATCTAGCAGCTTCTGGCTCATTTGTGGCTGGGTAATCGAGTAAGTGCCCGCTGAACCACAGCACAAGTGTGGATCTTGGGTGGCCGCCAACTCAATACCTGCCTTACTCAGGACTTGTTCAACCACTCCGCTCTGTTTCATCGCGTGCTGCAAAGTACAGGGGCAATGGAAAGCCACTTTTCCCTGCCCTGCAGGAACCTTCAAAGGCTCCAGATTCTCGTTTAACAGAAACGCTCCAAGGTCCACGCACAGTTCACTCACTCGCCGGGCTTTACTGGCATAAACCGGGTCCTCTCTGAGCAAATGGCCATAATCCTGAACCATGGCGCCGCAGCCAGAGGCTGTCATGACGATTGCCTCGGCCCCGGCCTCAATCGCCGGCCACCAAGCATCGATATTACGGCGCATTTGCTCTAATCCACGCTCGTGCTCAGACAGATGATAATTCACCGCACCACAACAGCCCGCTTCGGACGCTTCCACCAGCGACACGCCCAACTTATCCAACACCCGAGCGGCAGCGGCATTGGTGTTGGGTGCCGCTGCGGGTTGTGCACAGCCAGCCAAAGCCAGTACCCAGCGCGAATGGTTGGAAACCGGCCAAGGGTTGGGCTTGCGGCGCGGAGGGATCTTGGCCCGAAATTTACCTGGCACCGCCGGCCTTACGACCTGCCCCACCCGTAACAATGCCCCAAACAAACGTCGGTCGGGCAACACCCGCGTCAACGCCCAGCGCAGCCACCTCTGCTGACGCGGGCGGGGCAACTCCTTTTCGAGGAACCCGCGACTGATATCCACTAACCGGCCGTACTGTACACCTGAGGGGCAGGTGGTCTCGCAGCTTCGGCAGGTGAGGCAGCGGTCCAGATGCTCGCGGGTTTTTTCGGTAACTTCGGCCCCTTCCAGAAACATCTTCATTAGATAAATCCGGCCTCGCGGGCCGTCTCGCTCGTCATTCAGTTCCTGATACGTTGGGCAGGTCGCTGTGCAAAAACCACAATGCACACAGGCCCGAAGAATGTCTTCAGCTTCCTGCCCTTCGGACGTGTTGGCGAAATGTTGAACCAGATTTGTTTGCATAATTACAACCAGCTGTAGAGGCGACCGGGGTTAAACAACCCGTCGGGATCAAAAGACTGTTTCACGCGACGCTGAATAGTTTTCAGAGCCTCCGGCGGACTGTGCATCACCTCACCGGTGCGGTCCCCACCGCGAAACAAGCTCACCTGACCGCCTGCCGTTTGGGCGATAGGCTCTAGGTCACTCAGCCCTGCTTCCCCACGATACCAGCGTTGCGAACCCGCCCAATCCACCATCCATTGACCGTTCAGAACCGGCACGGTGGCCGACGAACCCACAGAGAATCGCCACAGTGGTGCTTCTGTATCGGTGAAAAAGTTGTGTTTCAGGTCCTGTATCTGCTGCCAAAAGTGATCACTCTGCTCCATCACTTCCCCTTGCCACTTATGAGCAGTTGCCTCTACCGCGGACCGAGCCCCGGCCAACCGCAGGTATACCTTTCCGTCCACCCAACAGGCGCCGGTCATCGGTTTAGGTTCGCCGGCCCGGCGATTCATGTAGTTCACCGCCTCATCCATCGGCATGTCCCGCACCAATGTGACGGTCGCTGCGGGTTTGGGCATCACTTTCAAACTGATTTCGGTGATAACGCCTAACGTACCCATAGCCCCTGCTTGCAGGCGCGAGACATCGTAGCCCGCCACATTTTTCATCACCTGACCGCCGAAACGCAGATGCTCCCCTTTGCCATTCAGCAAGCGAACACCAAGTATTTGGTCCCGCACGGAACCTGCCCAAGGCCTGGCAGGCCCGGACAAATTACACGCCAAGGTGCCGCCGATGGAAGACGCCTCACCGAAATGCGGCGGCTCAAAGTGCAGGCACTGCCCTTGTTCTGCCAACACCGCTTCAATCTCTTTGAGAGTGGTGCCTGCCCGCACCGTCAACACCAGCTCCACGGGGTGATATTCCACGATGCCGGTGTGCCCCGCCATGCTTAGCGTGTCAGTCTCGGCGTTGACGGCGCGCCCCATGAACGCTTTAGTACCGCCACCGACAACATTCAGTTTTCGACTAT
Organism: Marinobacter litoralis; assembly: GCF_003336705.1. Lineage (GTDB taxonomy): Bacteria > Pseudomonadota > Gammaproteobacteria > Pseudomonadales > Oleiphilaceae > Marinobacter > Marinobacter litoralis. Next base: position 641,533 of record NZ_QMDL01000002.1, read on the forward strand.
TGCTGCGAGCGTGTTGCAACTGCTCCTGCAGAAGGTTGATCTGATCAGCCATGATGCGCTCCCGGCTGTTCATGCCTGTGCTGGTTGTGTTCAAGGGACCGGTATTCCTGACAAAACTTCAGGGTGGGCACACCCTTGCCGGGGTTAAGTATCCCTAAAGGATCAAAGGCCGCTTTTACATCGTGGAATTGCTGCAACTCCTGATCATCGAACTGCACCGCCATCTGCCGGATTTTTTCCACACCCACACCGTGCTCGCCGGTAATGCAGCCTCCCACAGCCACACACAGTTCCAGAATCTTGCGGCCGAAGGCTTCGGTTTTCTCGAACTCACCCGGCACATTGGCATCAAACAGAATCAACGGGTGCAGGTTGCCGTCACCGGCATGGAATACGTTGGCCACCCGCAGGCCGTACTCTTCCGACATCTTTTCCATTTCCAACAGTACCTTGGCCAGATATCGCCGCGGGATGGTGCCGTCCATGCAGTAATAGTCCGGAGATATCCGGCCCACGGCCGGAAACGCGGATTTGCGGCCTTTCCATAACAAGGCCCGTTCTTGTTCGTTTTTGGAAGTGCGTATAGATGTGGCGCCTAACTCGCGGAAAAGCGCCTCGGCCTCGGCAATATGCTCGCTGACCTCTTCTTCAGTGCCATCGACTTCGCACAGCAACAGCGCTTTGGCGTCTCGTGGATAGCCGGCGCCGCAGAAATCGTCAGCGGCGATAATAGCCGGGCTATCCATCATTTCCAGGCCGCCCGGGATAATGCCGTGGTTGATCACACCGCCTACGGCATCACCGGCTTTTTCTATACTGTCGAAGCCGGCCATGATGACTCGGGCCACTTCGGGAATGGGCAACAGCTTTACCTTTACCTCCGTGACCACTCCCAACAAACCTTCGGAGCCAGTAAGCAAAGCCAGCAAATCCATGCCGCAACCATCCAGCCCATCACTACCCAGCGTCACTCGCTCGCCTTCCGCGGTAATCACTTCGGCACTGAGCAGGTTGTTCACCGTCAGTCCGTATTTAAGACAATGCACACCACCGGCGTTCTCTGCCACGTTGCCGCCAATGGTGCACGCAATCTGCGAGGACGGGTCTGGCCCGTAATAAAGGCCATAAGGCGCAGCCTGCTCACTGATTGCCAAGTTACGAACACCGGGCTGCAGGCGCGCCGTGCGGCTGAGCGGATCAATCTCCAGTACCCGGTTAAACTTCGCCAGCGACAAAACCACCCCTTCTTTATGTGGCATCGCTCCTGCACTCAACCCGGTTCCCGCACCACGAGCAACAACCGGCACCTCATGCTCATGGCAAATGCGCATCACCCGCTGAACCTGTTCGACGGTTTCAGGTAACACCACTATTAAAGGAAGCTCCCGGTACATCGCCAAGCCATCGCATTCGTACGGCTTTAGGGTTTCGTCGTCGGTAATGACGAATTCCGGGTCGATAAAAGAACGGAACAATTCCGCTAACTGCGCTTTGTTTGCTTTTGATTTGGCCATCATCTGCTCTTTATTTGTTATTCGCGCCAGCCTAAACAGTAGCCGAAACCTGTTCCTGCACAAGCCGACCAAAGCCCAAGACCGGGATACACTCGCTACCCCAAGTCAAAACACTTGCATTGATGAACGAATCCGCCAAAATGTACGACACGTTATTACCCGCACTTTCACCAAAATCCAACAAAATGGTGTTGATTTCCGCGGCGACAGTCCGTAAAACATGCGCCTTTGAACGACAGCCCCCAGGAGTCACCCCATGGCGGATGCAGCGCCTCTGATTTGTAGGGACATTCACAAAACCTTTAACGACCTCGAAGTTCTCAAGGGCATTTCCCTAGAGACCCGTAAAGGCGATGTCGTGTCTCTGATTGGCAGCTCCGGTTCTGGCAAGAGCACCTTCCTGCGCTGCATCAACCTGCTGGAAACCCCTACGTCGGGCGACATCATCGTTCACGGCGATCCCGTCCAGTTCAAACACAACCGGAAAGGCGAGCGGATACCCGCCAACAATCGTCAGGTGGAACTGATTCGTGCGCGTCTGTCGATGGTTTTCCAAGGCTTCAACTTGTGGTCACACATGACGGTGTTGGAAAACATCATCGAAGCGCCCGTGCATGTGTTGAAAGTACCCAGAAAAGAAGCGATCGAACGGGCCGAGGCCTATTTGAACAAAGTCGGCATTTACGAGCGCAAAGATTACTACCCGGCTCAGATGTCTGGCGGGCAGCAGCAGCGAGCTGCCATCGCCCGTGCTTTGGCGATGGAGCCAGAGGTCATGCTGTTTGACGAGCCCACTTCGGCCCTGGACCCCGAGTTGGTCGGTGAGGTATTGAAAGTCATGCAGAGCCTGGCCGAGGAAGGCCGCACCATGATCGTGGTCACTCACGAAATGGCGTTTGCAAGGGATGTGTCGAGTCAGGTCCTGTTTTTGCATCAGGGCGTGATTGAGGAGCAAGGTACGCCGGAAAAGGTGTTTGATCACCCGGAATCCGAGCGGATGCAACAATTTCTTGCTCCCAAGTTCTGAGCACCGGTGCTATCTTGAAACCGGGACTAAAATAGAAAACTTCTATAAAAAATAAAGCCTGAATGGCAAATGATTGGAGAAGTGACACATGAAGAAATTATTGATTGCAGCAAGTTGCGCCATGGCCATGTTCGCAAGCGGCGCACAGGCTCAGGATCTGCGGATTGCGTTTGACGTACCTTACGAGCCGTTTGAATACAAAGACGATAACGGCGAACTGACCGGTTTTGAAGTAGAACTCGCCAGCGCCATGTGCGAAGAACTGGAAGCCAATTGCGAGTTCGTTATTCAGGCGTGGGACGGCATGATTCCTGGCCTGCTCGCCCGTAAGTTTGATCTGATCATGTCTTCCATGTCGATCACTGAAGAGCGGGCCAAGCGCGTTCTGTTCTCCGACCCTTACTACATCACTCCAGGCGGCTGGTTTGGTCCTGAGTCGTTCAATACCGATGTTACCGATCTGGAAGCCATGAAGGGCAAGACCGTTGGCGTTCAGCGCGGCACCACCATGGACACCTACGTAACCGAGAACATGCACAGCGCCGTAACCATCAAGCGTTACACCACCGCTGAAGATATGGTTCTGGACCTTGAAGGCCAGCGTATTGATGTTGCTTTTGTAGACTACCCGGTTGGCGAGCAAACCATTCTGAACCGCGAAGGTTTCAAAGAAGTGGGCGAACCAGTGAAGCTGGGCGAAGGTGTTGGTGTTGCCATGCGTAAGCGTGACGCCAAACTGGCCAAAGAGATCAATGCCGCTCTCAAGACTCTGAAAGAGAACGGCACGTACGACACCATCATGGCCAAGTACTTCAACTACGACATCAAGATTTAAACCACTCCGGGAGCAGCCAACTGGCTGCTCCCAGCATTCCGGACTTTCTCATGCTTGACCTGAAAGGCTATGGCCCCGCCCTCGCAGAAGGTGCTGTGGTTACCATTGAGCTGGCATTTTTGTCGTTGGCACTGGCGGTCACTCTTGGCCTGCTTGGCGCTTCGGCCAAACTTTCTGGCAACCGTGTGCTGACTGGCATTGCCACCGCTTACACTACGCTGATTCGCGGCGTGCCCGATTTGGTGATGATGCTGCTGTTTTATTATGGCGGTCAGGTAGCGGTTAATGCGCTTTCAGATTATTTGTGGGAAACCCGCGAAATCGATTTCTTTTTTCAGTTTGATCCTTTCATTTCGGGCGTTGTGACCATCGGTCTGATTTTCGGCGCTTACATGACGGAAACCTTTCGCGGCGCGTTTTTGGCGGTGAATGTGGGGCAGATTGAAGCAGCTAAAGCTTATGGTTTTACCCGCTGGCATACGTTTCGAAGAGTGATGATCCCGCAGATGATGCGTCATGCCTTGCCGGGCATCGGGAACAATTGGCAGGTACTACTTAAAACTACGGCGTTGGTTTCCATCATCGGCCTTACGGATATGGTGCGTGTGGCCGAGGAAGCGGCAAAAGCCGAGCGCATGCCGTTCCATTTCTTTATTCCTGTTGCAGCGGTTTATCTGGCGCTGACGGCAGCGACTGAGTTATTCATCCGGTGGCTCGATAAGCGAGCTAACGTCGGCGTGGTTCAGGGGAATTAAGTGATGCCTGATTTTATTGCCGATTGGCTGAATTCCAACGAAATTTTTACGGCCATGACTTTGATGGAATACTGGGACGGGCTGGTTACTACCGTGCACCTGGTGTTTTTGTCGTTGGTTATTGGGCTGGTTGTGGCGGTGCCTTTGGCGATTCTTCGGACGGTGAGAAATCCGTTTGTCTCTGGTCCCATCTGGCTGTACACCTATTTGTTTCGCGGTACGCCGTTGCTGATTCAGCTGTATATCATTTACTACGGTGTGGCGCAGATTCCGGGGATTCAGGAAACCTTCTGGTGGGAGATTTTCAAGGAGCCGCTCTACCCTGCTCTGCTGGCGTTTACGTTGAATACGGCAGCCTATACGACTGAGATTATTCGCGGTGCCATTATGTCTACGCCGAATGGTGAGATTGAGGCGGCGAAGGCTTACGGTATGAATTGGTTTTTGCGGATGCGTCGGATTATTCTTCCGAGTGCGGCGCGGCGCGCGGTGCAGGCGTATTCGAATGAGGTTATTTTTATGCTTCATGCGAGTGCCATTGCGAGTATCGTGACGATTGTGGATCTTACCGGGGCGGCGCGGAATATTTACTCGCGGTTCTATGCGCCGTTTGATGCGTTTATTTTTGTGGCGCTGATTTATTTGGCCTTGACGTTCATTCTGGTTTTCGTGTTTCGTAAACTGGAAAATCATTTGTTGCGGCATCAGCGGCCGGCCAATTCCTGATTCTTTGAGTATTGGTGCAAGGCTAGGTGTCAGGGTGGTCTTGCCGAGAACCGCTACGAGCACATCCATGTGCGCTTCTCTCAGGCCATCCTTGGCCTTCGACATTCTCGGCAAGACCACCCCGACACCCAGCCCCGAACCTGTTTCCGGGCCTTAAGCTTGGCCCGCTCCGGTAATCACAAAAACTGTACGGGAGAGGGCTTCATGAACACATTCACACACCTTTTCGGCACATCTCCCGACTGGCTTTCGCACACCCTTTCTCACGCTTCTTCTGTTCTTCCTGAAACCACGACACAACTTGCCGACGGCACCCACGTTGTTCGAATCGCCACTGGCGTACTTTGGCTAACGCCGCCTGCCGACCGAGAGAATCCGAACCGCGAGGCACTGATCGTTTCTGCCGGGGTTCATGGCAATGAGACGGCGCCGATTGAGGTGCTGAACGGGCTGGTGTTGGAGTTGCTCGCGGGCAAGTGGCCGCTGGCTTGCCCATTGCTACTGATTTTCGGTAATCCGCCAGCCATGGCCGCCGGGACGCGGTTTTTGGATGTGAACATGAATCGGCTGTTTAACGGAGCCCATGGGAAGGCGGAGTATGTGGGTCTGCCAGAAGCTGAACGGGCCCGGTTTATTGAGGAGGTCTGCCGGGAATTTGCGGCGGAGCACTCCGGTTTGGCGTTGAGCCACTACGATTTGCATACGGCGATTCGGCCGTCGAAGCAGGAGCGCTTTGCGCTGTATCCGTTTGTGGCGGGGCGTGCGGCTCCGCCGGAGCAGTGCGCGTTTTTGTTGGAGGCGGAGGTGGGTGCGCTGTTGCTGCAGCATAAAGAATCCACGGTGTTCTCTTCGTTTTCTTCCAGTCAGCTGAATGCTGAGAGCTTTACGGTTGAACTGGGGAAGGTTCGGCCGTTTGGTCAGAATGATTTGCAGCGTTATAGCGGTATTGAACAGGCATTGCGGCGGCGGTTTTGTGGTGAGCCTGCCCCTGCAGCCGGGGCTACGCTGGAGCCACTAACGATCTTTGAAGTGGTGCACGAGGTGTTAAATACCGGGCCGGATTTTCAGTTTCATGTGCCGGACGATGTCGCCAATTTTACGCTGTACCCTCCCGGCACGGTGATTTGGGAAGATGGCGTTAGCTGTTACAAGGTGGGCGCTGAGCCGGAGGCGATTGTGTTCCCTAATCGGGAGGTGCCGGTGGGGCAGCGTGTTGGTTTGATGGTTAAAGCGTGAAGTAAATTTCCGGCCGGGCTGCTGATTCGTTACCCGGCCGGATATTTTTATGCCGGGGCGTTTTCGGGTTCAGCCACCGGTAACTTGATCAGCTTGGTGCATACCGCCGGGATCACCAGCAAGGTAAGCACGGTCGAGGCCAACAAACCTGAGATGATCGCCCAAGCCATGGGCGGCCACAGGGTGGAGCTGGACAGAGCCAGCGGCAGCAGACCCGCTACGGTGGTGGCGGTGGTCAGCAGGATTGGCCGGGTTCGGCGCTCTACGGCGGTTCGCACCGCATCTCTAATCGCCCTGCCCTTTTCCAGTTCCCGATCCATTACGTCCAGCAGCACGATGGCGTTGTTAACCACAATACCTACCAGCGCAATTACCCCTAACAGTGACTGGAAGCCGAAAGGCGATCCCGACAACACCAGCCCGGGGAAGATGCCCACTGTCGCCAAGGGCACGGTCAGCAGGATGATGCCTACACGGCGGAACGAGTTGAACTGCAGCAGCAGGAAGAACAGCAACAACAGCATGCCGATCGGGGCCGCCGTCAACAGCGCGCTGTTGGCGTCGTTTGAGCCTTCGGCATCGCCGCCCATTTCCAGCCGCGTTCCGGGTGGTAGCGGATTGTCTTCCAGCGCTGCGTTCAGTCCGTCGAGTGCCTGGCTAAAGCTGTAACCCTTCTCCAGATTGGCGGTTACCGCATTCACGCGTACCCCGTTGCGCAGGTATCGAGCGGCCGGCTCCCACGTGGTTTCAACCGTCGCCACCGCAGAAAGCGGTATGGCGTCGCCGCGGTTGTTGTAGATGTTCACCGACAACAAGCGGGACAGCGACAACAAGGTGCCTTCGCGCGAGCGAAGCACGATGGGTATCGGGTCTTCTTCCTGGCGATAGCGTTCTGCCATGGCCCCAAAGCTCTGGCCGTAGAGGCTTTGTGCAACGTCAGCGCGGGTCAGGCCATAACGGGCCGCTGTGGCATCGTCAACGTTGATGGCGATGCTGGGCACGCCGATATCCAGATCATGGCGAACGTCTACAGTGCCTTGCACATCGCGAAGAATCGAATAGATCTGTTCAATGGCCAAGACTCGAGCGTCGTCATCCGCATGATAGACACGGACTTCAACCGGCGCAGTGCGTGGTGGCCCCTGCCCCAGAATGCCCACCGAGATATCCAGTTCCGGCAGGTTTTGGGCTACCTCTTTCCGAATCTTTCGAACCAGATCGGTGGTGTCTGCCAAGGTGGGCGTTCGTACCACCAAACGCGCCCGGTTCGGCGACTGCGGCGCTCGCTGCAAGTTATAGTAGAAGCTTGGGCCGGTGAAGCCGACAAAACGGTGAACTTCCAGCGCTTCTGGCTGCGTGCGAATGGCACGTTCGAGGTTTTCCGCCACTTCCGCCGTGCGAGCCTGATCGGTGCCTTCAGGCATGTACATTTCAACAATTACCCGAGGCCGGTCAGCGTTCGGAAAGAATTGCTGGGCCATAAACGGCGTCAAACCCACGCTGATGGTAACGAGCACAGCGCCCAAAAGGATGAGCTTGCTCGGATGCCGGTAAACCAAACCGCCAAGAAGGCGCGCAAAACCAACCAGTCGATCTTCGCTCACGTTCTTGCGGGCTTTTAGAAAACGAGTCGCCAATAGAGGAACCGCTGAAATCGCCAGCAGATAACTGACGGACAAGGTCAGCATGATCATAACCGGAACACCGCGCGTGAAGTCGGCAGCGCCACCTTTCGCCATCAACAATGGGGCGAAGGCTGCCAACGTGGTGCCGGTGGATGCGCCAAGCGGCCCGGCCAGTTCGCCAACGGCCTTCTTCAAGGCATCTAACCGGCGCATGCCGGCATCCAGATAACCCTGAATGCTTTCCACAATCACGATGGCGTTGTCGATGAGAATGCCGAGCGAAATCACCATACCGATGACAGCAATCTGGTGCAGCACCCCGCCGCCGAGGTCATACAACCCAACACTGATCATCGCCACCATCGGCAGAATGGAGGCAACCAACAGCCCCATTCGTATGCCCATGCCGGTAAACACCACGGCGACGATAATCAGCACCGAGAACACCAAACTCCACGCCAGATTATCCAGTCGGTCTGAAACCTTGTCGGGCTGGAAGAACATTTCCCTTAGCTCGTAGGGCTCGAAGTCCGAACGAACCTCATTTAGCCTGTTGCGGATTCGCTCACCAAAGCGAATGGCATCGGTGTTGCCTTCCTCCATGATGAGGGATACCAACACGACACGCTCGCCATCAAACCAGGTTTCCGGCTGGCGCGGTTCAACTGGCCCGCGCCATACCTCTGCAGCCGCGGCCAAAGGGACCTGTGAGCCATCGGGCAGTTCGATGGGTGTGGCGCGTATGGCTTCGATGTCGCTGAATTCGGAGTTTGGTAAAACAGACAGTCGTTTGCCATCAACGACAACAAAACCACCGGGCGTGGTCTGGTTTCGTTGAGACAGAGTTTGCAGCACCCGCTGGGGCGAAACACCCAACCGGAACAAGGCGGCATCGTCCAAAGCCAAGGTGATTTGCTCATCCACATCACCTTCAAGTTCGATGCGTGAGACACCCGGGATATCCGAAAGGTTTTGTTTGAGGCGCTCTGCAGCTTTCGACAGCTCCGTTATGGAGGGAGAACCGCCCACGGCCAGCACTACGGCAGGAATATCGATGAGCCGGTCGTCCAGGCTCATCTGCCCTACGCCGTCGGGGAAATCCTGCTTAGCACGCTCCATTGCCTGGCGCACACGATCCCACGCAGCATCGGTATCGTAGATGCGGTCTAGCAGTTTTATGCGCGCCAAGGCAACACCGGTACGCGCGGTGCCCTGGCTGAAATCGACTTCTTCGACCTGGCGCAACTCATCGGTCAACGGCCGCAGCACGAGCCGCTCAACCGCTTCGGCACTGGCACCCGGGTAACTCACCGAAATCATACCGGCACGATACGGGAAGGAAGGGTCTTCCTGGCGGGGCATGGTGCTGTATGCCGCAATGCCCAACAGGCAAAGCATGGTAACCACCATGCCCAGCAAACGTTGGTAGTTGAGTAGGCTGCGCGTCATCAGCGAACCTCCACGGTGTCGCCATCCACCAAACGCGTCATGCCGGCATACACCACCTGATCACCGGGCTGAAGCTCGCCGGGATGCACCATCACGCGCTCGCCAATCACCCGATCGACTTTAACGGGCACCCGGTGCGCCACATTCTCGCTAACCCGATACACACTGGTGCCAGTGGCATCGCGCACAATCGCCAGCATCGGCACAGTAACTGCTGATTCGCGAACCGGCGTAACACCCACTTCAACAGGCTCACCGGATGACAACGAATTCGCCGGCAAGCTCACCAGCACCGGGTGCAGCTCGCCCCGAATAGAACTGCCTTGAGCAATTTCAATAACGGTACCGGTTTCGGGCGCGCGGTTACGATCCTGAACCTGCCACACTGGCAATTCCATACCCACTCGTACATGGCTTAGCAGGTGTGCCGGGACTCGTATTTCAACTTCGCGCCCCAGCGGTGACGACAAGCGCATAACCGGTTGCCCGGCCGACACGAATTCATCACGCTCCACCAGCAACGCTTCCACCTGTCCGGCAAACGGAGCTTTCAACACACTTTCTTCAAGCAAATGGGTTGCTTCCGACAAAGCCGCTTCGGCTGTCGCCATACTGGCTCGCAGCGAATCCCGACGTGCAGCGATTTGTTCCAAATTCTGCTCGGATACGACTCCGCGCTTATGCAGTCGCGCTGACCGCTCCCATTCACGCTGGGCCTGATCGAACTGGGTTCTCAATTCTTGAAGCTTGGCCGCCGCCGAGTCCTGTGCGGGTTGTAACGCGGGGTTGTATAGTTTGGCCAGTGTGTCACCCGGCTTTACCATCTGCCCTAATTCGACCGGACGCTCTTTCAGTGTTCCGCTGACCTGAAACGTCAATGTTGCACGCTGGGCCGCACGAACAATACCGGAAAAACGCAGCGGAATTTCCTCTACTTGCCCCCCGGTCACATCAGCAACACGAACCGATACCACGGCTGATTTTTCTGCCGCTTCACTGCTCCCGCCACGACACCCCGACAAGGACAGCATCACGAGCAAGAAGGTAACAACGGTAAATGGGAGTGATTGTTTTATGGGAGACATGAACAGACAGCCCCTTTCCCTGAATGGTTGATGGTGGGCATGCCAATCCATAAGTTACAAGCAGCCCTATTCTGACGACATAATGTCATTCTTTGACAATTTGTCAATAATAGGTTTTCATCGATACTTATCCACCGCACAGCCAGCCCTGAGGAAACCGCAAACCATGAATGAGCCGTTGAAATCACGCCGGGAAAAGGAAAAACAGGCACGATACGACGCCATACTGGACGCGGCTGAAACCGTTTTCTCGGACAAAGGCTACGACCGCACTTCTATGGACGACATTGCCCGAACTGCCAACCTGAGCCGGGCACTTCTGTACGTGTATTTCAAAGATAAAGCGGCTATTCAGATGGGGATCATGCAGCGGGCGGGGCAGAATCTGGTCGAGCGCTTTAAAGCCTCCCATTGCCCCAACGACACCGGGATTGCGCAGATTCGGGCTATGGGAGAGGCCTATTACCAATTCTATCGGGAAGAACCGGAGTACTTTGCGGCGCTGACTAAAGCATCCACGGTGATTGCTGATGTGGACGAAAAACAGGCCTGCGAAATGTTCAGCTCAAGGGATGAACTGATCGGACTTATGGTCGCCGCCCTGGAAAAAGGGTTGGAAGACGGCACCATGAGCAAGGCCCGGATTATTGACCCCACTCAGACCGCACTGTATTTACGAGGTGCCTTACACGGCGTGATTATGCTCTGCGAAGGCGAAAGCATGCCCTCTGATGCCTTGATCCAGCACACCATGGACATGCTCTCCCACTCGATCGAAACCCCGTAAGCGGCCTCTAACGCTGAAAATCGTAGATGGGGCCGAGGTGGAGAATGCCGGTAAGCTCGTCCAGCGCCTGCCGGACTTCGTTCAGCAATTTCGGATCCGCCAGATCATCTTGAACAAGCCTGTCACGATAATGGGCTTCCACCCAACTCGTCAGCCGCTGATAAAGCTCGTCGGTTAGAACAACACCTTGGTTGATTGCGTGGCGCTCCTCGTCATTGAGCACCACCCGCAAACGCAGGCATGCAGGCCCTCCGCCGTTGCGCATGGACTGCTTCACATCCATCACTTCGACGGAGGTAATCGGACCGTCTGACGACACCAGTTGATCCAGATATTGGCTGACCGAGGCAATCTCGCGACACTCTCCCGGCACGACCAACAGCATGCCGTCGGGACTGTTCAGCAACTGACTGTTGAACAAATACGATGCCACCGCATCTTCGAGCGGCACCTGCTGGCCGGATACTTTGATGGCTTCGAGCTCGGTACCCGTCAGACGTTCACGAATATCCGCCAGCACCCGGGCCTCATCCAGAAACGCCTGCTCGTGATAGAACAGACAATTGCCATTACCCACCGCAATCACGTCGTTATGAAACACCCCGGCATCAATCGCTGCGGGGTTTTGCTGGGCGAACACAAGATTCCGTTCAGCCAAACCGTGCAACCGCGCCACGGCCTGAGAAGCTTCCAGCGTTTGACGCGCCGGATACTTTACGGGGGCCGGTGCTTGTTGATTAAACGCTTGCTGACCGTAAACGAACAACTCCACGCCCGGCTCTCCATAGTGGCTGCACAGTCGGGTATGGTTGGCTGCGCCTTCGTCGCCAAAGTGACTGACGGAAGGCAACGCGGAATGATGAGCGAAGTACTGCTCGTCCCGGAAGATGGCCTTCAATGCCCGACCAGTAACCTTGTGTTCAATCGAGCGATGGAATTTGGCGCTGAGGTTTGCGGGCGTGAAATGAACCCGGCGATCTGCCGTATCGGCACTGGGTGAAACCGTGGCCGCGTTGGCCGTCCACATGGTGGATGCCGACGACACCGCAGCCAAAATAGCCGGGCTTTGTTTTGCCGCAGCCTGAAGAATCTGCTCGTCACTGCCCTCGAAACCCAGGGAGCGCAAAGTCGGCACATGGGGCCGTTCGTGGGGAGGCAATACTCCTTGCATATACCCCCGATCGGCCAGCGCTTTCATCTTCGCCAAACCCTGCAGGGCCGCCTCCTTTGGGTTGGAGACCGCATTCACATTCGATTTGGACGCGACATTGCCCCAAGACAGCCCGGCGTAGTTGTGGGTTGGCCCCACCAGCCCATCAAAGTTAGCCTCAACTGCGTGTTTTGCCATCGTTAACCCCTATCGAGTCTTCCAGATGAATGGGCGAAAGGCCGCCGTCTTTCAGGGGCGCCAAACGAACGGTATCACCGTCTTGTAGATCCAAAGCTTCAGCCATCGCCTGCGGAATGGTTACGGTATCTTGCCCAACACAGCTCATTGGCAGAGTGGTCAGCCGGAAGTTACTGAACGAACGGTTGGACACCATCACCCGGTGTTCCGCCGGCACATCGAGGTCTATGGGTGAATCCCCCACCACCACATCCCGGTTCAGGGAATCGCGCACCGTTCGAATGGTGTGTAAAAAGGCTTCAACCACCGGGCCGCCGTCAAAAATATCGACCAGTCCATTAAAGTTGAAACCTTCGGCCTCGAGCATTTTGAGTGCCGGGCGGGTGTTATCGTGCACCTGGCTGATGACCGCTCTGGCGGAATCCGGCAACAACGACAGGTAAATCGGGTACTGGGGCATAAGTTCGGCAATGAAGGACTTGTTACCCAAGCCCGACAGCCGGTCAGCTTCTACAAATTCCATATCAAAAAACTTGCTGCCCAAGGCGTTCCAAAGAGGGCTTTGCCCATCCTTATCCGACACCCCGCGCATTTCAGCAAACACTTTGTCCGAAAAGAACTCGCGAAAATCATCCAGAAACATAAAGCGGCTGCGGGACAGCAACAAGCCATTGCCGCCCCCCTTATAACCATCTGCCAGCAACAGCGAACAGATTTCAGTGGCATCGGTCATGTCGCTGGAAAGATGGAGCGTGGGCGTACGCACGTGCACACCCAGCTCACGGGAGGCATTAACGGTCAGGCTTAGCCGGTAGTTGTAGAACACCTCATCCTGGCCTACCCGAGCCTCGATACCGCTGATGCCAACCATCCGGCCGGTTTCGGTATCTTCGAGCGCAAACAGATACAGGGCCTCTTCCGGCTTACATCGTTTGCTGAAAGAGTCTGTTGCCCAGTCGATTTTTCGTTGAAGCAATTCCCGGTCGGCCGGCAGGGTGGTTAGCCCCTTGCCGGCACTCTGGGCCATCGCGTATAGATCCTCGAGGTCCGTGGATTGCAACGGCCGAATAATCAACATACTGCTCCCTCCCTCTGTTATCTCAGAGTGTGGGCGGCCCTGGCGTCAAGCCACCGGTTTCTTATTATTGCGCCAGCTTTTTCACGGCAGCTTCGAAACGCTGAAGCGCTTCTTCAATGTCGGTCTCGGGGATAATCAACGACGGAGCCAGACGCACAACGTTTGCCCCTGCCATCAGCACCATCACGCCCTCTTCCAGCCCGGCGGTCAAAAACTCTTTGGCACGGCCTTGCCACTGTTCGGTCAGCACGCAACCCAGCAATAAGCCAGCTCCACGCACTTCCGAGAAAACGCCGTACCGCTCACCAATCGCCATCATGCCCTGACGCAATTTTTCAGAACGCTCGTTCACGCCTTTCAGAATCTCTGGCTGGCTAACCGTATCAATTACTTTCTGCGCCACGGCACAGGCCAATGCGTTACCGCCATAGGTGCTGCCATGGGTTCCCACCGCCAAGCTGGCACCTACCTTCGCGGTTGTCAGCATAGCCGCAACCGGGAATCCGCCACCCAAGCCTTTGGCACTGGTCAGAATATCCGGAATCACGCCGTACATTTCATAAGCGTACAAATGCCCGGTACGGCCAACACCTGTTTGTACTTCATCGAAGATCAGCAGCGCGTTGTTTTCATCGCACAGCTTACGCAAGCCCTTCAGAAACTCTGGATCGGCCGGCATCACACCACTCTCGCCCTGAATGGGCTCGATCACCACCGCACAGGTTTTCTTTTTGGAGATGAGGGCTTTTACCGAATCCAGATCGTTGAAATCTGCATGGTGAATGCCGCCCGGAGCGGGCTCGAAGCCTTCCAGATACTTTTGCTGACCACCCACGCTCACGGTAAACAAGGTGCGGCCGTGGAAGGCGTTTTTGAATGAAATGATTTCGTGCTTTTCCGGGCCGAAGTTGTCCCAAGCATAACGACGGGCCAGCTTGAAAGCCGCTTCGTTGGCTTCGGCACCGGAGTTCGCAAAGAACACTCGCTCTGCAAAGGTATGGTCACACAGGGTTTTCGCCAACCGCAGTGCCGGCTCGTTGGTCATTACATTGGAGAGGTGCCAGACTTTTTCGGACTGTTCCTGAAGCGCACTCAGCAGCCCCGGGTGCGCATGGCCCAGACTGGTCACCGCAATGCCACCCTGAAGATCCAAAAACTCTCGCCCTTCCTGATCCCAAACGCGTGAGCCTTCACCTCGCACCGGAATGATATTTCCGGGGGCGTAGTTGGGCACCATTACTTCGTCAAACAATTCGCGGGATACGGGTTCTTTGTTCATGGATTTCTCTCAGTGACTCATTACTAAGTGACAGGTTTAATCCAACCATAATACGCCTCTGAACGTATAAGAACAGCCCATTGCAAGATCGCCCTGCCTGCGCGGCTTTAGCTGCTTAGACGTTGGTCTATTTAATGCATTTTTTGTTTGAAATGTGAACCATCCGTTACTAAGTTGGAGTTGGTCCAACAAAAACAAAATATGTGGAGACAACAACAATGCAGAACAATAAATTGCGAATGGCGATTCGTGCGACGGCGGCTGTGACAGTGCTGGGAATGGCTTCTCAGGCGCAGGCAATCAGCTTTACCGCCGGCGACTACGATGCAAGCGTGTACGGTTATGCACGCCTGAATGCCAGCTACGATATCGACAACAACCAAGCGTTAAGTACGCGATCAGGTTCATATTCCGGGCTTGCCTCCGACAGCGGCAGTGATGGTCACTTTGGCGCTGATGCTTTTCAGAGCCGCTTGGGTGTCAAAACGGTTTCACCGCAAGGCGTCGCTGTCACCGTTGAAGGTGACTTCCGAGGCAGCGGCGGAGGTAGCCTGCGCCTGCGTCACGCATTCGGTGAATACAACGGCGTGCTGATGGGGCAAACCTGGTCGAACTTCAGCAGCTTCGTGGGTAACACCGCCACTCTGGATTTTGACTCGCTACCTGGTTTGGCCGGCTATCAAGCTCGCACGGTACAAGCTCGCTATACGTCCGGTCCGCTATCGATTTCGCTCGAAGATCCACAAAATTCAATCCTCACAGCGACAACTGTCGGCGGCAATGGCACAACGGCTTCTGTTGACACGAAAGATAGTATGCCCGCCTTCACCGCGCGCATCGAAGATTCCAATGATGGTATGAGCTACTCCGCCGCTCTGCTTGCTCACCAAGTCGGTTACGAGACCGGCAGCAATGATGAGAGCGCTTTTGGCTTTGCCACCTTCGTTGCCGCTAAAATGATGCTGACCGACATGATCACGCTACAGGGCACGCTCTCATACAGCGATGGCGCCAACAGCTATCTATACCGCTCCGGAGAAAACTTCGGTGCAGCCAGCGCCTACGTTGACAGTAATGGCGACGTAGAAACAATTTCCGGTTACGGTGGATCTATTGGTGCCGGATTCGACCTTGGCGGTGGTCGCAGCATCAACATAGGCTACGGCATGGTTGAAGTCGACTGGGACGACGCTGAGGATGACGCAGCTGCAGCTGGCTTCGCAGGCGCAGTTGACGGCCAAAGCGAAACCAACTCTGCGGTGATGGCCAACTACAAATGGACTCCGGTCAAAAACGTGATGATGGGTGTTGAATATCAGTTCCTGAAGCGTGAAAACGTAGACGGCTCTGATGGCGATGCGAACCGACTCCTGTTTGCAGCGCAATATAACTTCTAAAGACTCCTTGTGGACGTTAACTCTCCTTTAACCCCGGCTTCCGCCGGGGTTTTTTCGTTCTGGTTTGGTGCGCGGCGCCCCAAACTTGCCCAGGACTTTGCGTCCTCAACACCAATCAATCCAGAAAAATCATAAATTTCAGATAGCTAAGCTCAACTTAAAATTTGGCACAGCTCATGCAATATCTGTTGTGAGGCAGCCGGAAATGCGCCTGCCCCGATCAATCAGCCAAAATTTCACGAGGTGTCATTATGAAACCAGCCAAAGACCAAAGTCTGCTGTTCGAACTGACCCAGCCTGCCGAGGCCTACGCCATGCAGGATCTTCACAACTACTTTGATTGGATGTTTTTCGCAAACTGATTGCTCACACACAAAAAAGCCGGGTTACCTTTCGGGTAGCCCGGCTTTTGCACTTTGCCTTAACACCAATCAGAAGAACGCCTGAATGCCTGTCTGCGCGCGGCCCAGTATCAACGCGTGAACGTCGTGAGTGCCTTCGTAAGTGTTCACCACTTCCAGATTCACCAGATGGCGGGCAATGCCAAACTCGTCGCTGATGCCGTTGCCACCCAGCATGTCTCTGGCCAGCCGAGCAATCTCAAGAGCCTTACCACAGGAGTTACGCTTCATGATGGAGGTAATCTCCACCGCTGCAGTGCCTTCGTCTTTCATCCGCCCCAGGCGCAGGCAGCCCTGCAGGGCCAGGGTGATATCGGTCTGCATGTCCGCCAGCTTTTTCTGGATCAGCTGATTGGCTGCCAGGGGCCGGCCAAACTGTTGGCGGTCCAGCACGTATTGTCGGGCGGTGTGCCAGCAATCCTCGGCCGCACCCAGGGCGCCCCAGGAAATACCGTAGCGGGCGGAATTCAGACAGGTGAACGGCCCCTTCAGCCCACGCACATCCGGAAAGGCATTTACCTCGGGAACAAACACCCCATCCATCACGATTTCGCCGGTGATAGAGGCCCGCAGGCCTACCTTGCCATGAATCGCAGGAGCACTCAGGCCCTCCCAGCCTTTTTCCAGCACAAAACCGCGGATGGCACCGTCGTCGTCCTTGGCCCACACCACAAACACGTCGGCAATGGGGCTGTTGGTGATCCACATCTTGCTGCCAGTCAGGCGATAGCCGCCTTCCACCTTGCGGGCGCGAGTAATCATCGAGCCTGGATCAGAGCCATGATTGGGCTCTGTTAAGCCGAAGCAGCCAATCCACTCGCCAGAGGCCAGCTTGGGCAGGTATTTCTGGCGGGTTTCTTCGTTGCCGAATTCGTAGATGGGCACCATCACCAGGGAGGACTGCACACTCATCATGGAGCGATAGCCGGAATCCACCCGCTCCACTTCCCGGGCAATCAGGCCATAGCAAACGTAGTTCAGGCCACTGCCGCCGTACTGTTCGGGAATGGTGCATCCCAGCAGGCCGGTCTCCCCCATTTCCCGGAAGATCTCCGGATCCGTCTGTTCATTGCGAAACGCGTCCAGAACCCGAGGCCGTAACTTGCTCTCGGCAAACTGGCGGGCGCTGTCACGCACCATACGCTCTTCTTCGGTCAGTTGCTGATCCAGCAACAGGGGATCTTCCCAGTTGAAACTTGCTTTGTTAGCCATATCGGTATCTCCGTTGTCAGTCTTGTTGTCAGGGCGGGCCGTCAGGCCACCTGCCGGGGAAGATCCAGCAGTGCCGAATACTGTGCGAGGTGGAAGTCATCATCACCGAACTGATGGGTCAGCATCACCAGCCGTTTGGCATGGTGTGCCAGGGAGTATTCCCAGGTCATGCCAATGCCACCGTGTAGTTGAATGGCCTGTTCCGCAATGAACTGAGAGGCCCGGGCAACCACAAATTTGGCCGCCGCAAGTTGCCGGCTACGCTCATCCGATGCCTGATCATCTGCCACGCAAGCCGCGAGGATAACCATGGAACGCGCCAGTTCCAGTTCACCACGGATATCCGCCATACGGTGCTGGAGCGACTGGAACCGACCAATCGGCGCCCCGAACTGCTGCCGGGTTTTCAGGTAGTCGAGCGTCAGCCGGAAAGCCTCTTCCATGCTGCCCAGAGCCTCTGCACACTGGGCAGCACCCGCACGCCCCCGCTGGTAAATCAGCGCCGGAGCGGCTTTGCCGGGCGCACCTAGCAGGTCATCACACTCTACGTACACCCCGTTCAGGGCCAGGTCGCAGGCCCTGGGGCCATCGATGCAGGGGTAGCTCTGTAAGGTAACCCCATCCGCTTCCGGATCAATCAGGAAAACGCTGACGCCGTCGGTATCCTGTATTTTTGCACTGACCAGGATGAACTTTGCCGAATCACCACCGATGACAACCCGCTTGGAGCCTTCCAACCTCCAGCCCCGGTCACAGGGAATGGCCGTACAGGCAATCGACTCAGGGTCGTAATGGCTGCCAGGCTCTTCATCCGCCACTGCCAGCCGCCATTCCCCCGCCGCAACCTTGGGCAGGAGGCTCCGGCGCTGCTCGCCAGAACCCAACTGCTCCACCAGGCCGGCCGCGTAGATCTGGGAATGCAGAAAGGACTCAAGACAGAGTCCGCGCCCCAATTCCGTCATCACCAGCATATTCTCCACCCCGGTGCCTCCGAAGCCCTCGTAGTCGGCGCCGACCGGTACCGAAGTTATCCCCAGTTCCGACAGTTGTTGCCAGAACGCCGGGCTGAAGCCATCAGAACTCTTATAATACGCCTCGCGCTTTTCAAAGCTGTACTGGTCCCGAACCATGCGCTGGACGGTATCGGCCAGCATTTGCTGCTCTTCGTTGAGATTGAAATCCATGGTCCCCTCCTAGAGTTCCAGAACCATCTTGGCGATGATGTTTTTCTGAATTTCATTGGAGCCGCCGTAAATCGACAGCTTGCGCATGTTGAAGTACTGACTGGCCGGTGCCGCACTGTAATCCTGGTACAGCGGGTCACCGTCAAAGTCCGGCTCCAGCTCATGCTCCAGGAATGGCAGAGCGTTGGACCCGAGCGCCTTGCGCATCAGATTGGTAATGGCCTGGCGAATTTCGGAACCCTGAATTTTCAGCAGCGAGCTTTCCGCACCCGGCACGCCACCATCGCGGGTAGCCGCGAGGATGCGCAAGGT
The DNA here is from genome assembly GCF_003336705.1 of Marinobacter litoralis. Lineage (GTDB taxonomy): Bacteria > Pseudomonadota > Gammaproteobacteria > Pseudomonadales > Oleiphilaceae > Marinobacter > Marinobacter litoralis. The sequence continues at coordinate 660,783 of NZ_QMDL01000002.1, forward strand.
GCTCATTTCCACTGCCATCAGGCGCATTTCCACTTCCGCAATGCGGGCCCGGAACATGGGATCTTCAATCAGGGGCCGACCACGAACCGTCTCGGCCATCGCGATCCGCTTGAGCTGCTCCAGGGCGGCCTTGGACAGACCAATGCCCGCCTGGCCGGTGCGCTCGTGGGTTAGCAGGTATTTCGCGCAAGTCCAGCCGCGGTTTTCCTCTCCCACCAGGTTTTCAACCGGCACCCGGACATTGTCGAAGAAAACTTCGTTCACTTCGTGCTCGCCATCCAGAGTAATGATCGGCCGCACGGTAATGCCCGGGGTGTCCATATCGATCAGTAAAAAGGAGATACCTTCCTGCTTTTTGGCGCCAGGATCGGTGCGTACCAGGCAGAAGATGCGGTTGGCATGCTGGCCCAAGGTGGTCCAGGTTTTCTGGCCGTTGACCACGTAATGGTCACCATCCCGATGAGCCCGGGTTTTCAGGCTCGCCAGGTCTGAGCCGGCACCCGGTTCAGAATAGCCCTGGCACCACCAGTCTTCGCCGGAAAGGATACGCGGCAGGTAATAGTCCTTCTGGGCGGGCGTACCGAACCTGATGATCACCGGAGCCACCATGTTGACGCCAAAGGAGACAATTCTCGGAGCACCGGCGGCGGCACACTCTTCATCAAAAATATGCTTTTGCACCACCGACCAGCCAGTGCCACCATGCTCAACCGGCCAGTTGACGGCGTACCATCCCTGCTGGCTCAGTATTTTCTGCCAGCGCTGATGATCGGACTTCGCCAGCCGGCGACCAAGGCGGACTTTCCGGGCCAGATCGTCGGGCAGGTTGCTCCTGAGAAAGGCCTGTACCTCTTGCCGGAACGCCTGTTCTTCCGGAGTAAAATGAATGTTCATAACGGCTCCTCGGCTTGCTTCCGTTAACGGTGGGTCCAGTCTGGCTGGCGCTTTTCCAGGAATGCGCCCATGCCTTCATCTCGGTCAGCGGAGGCAAAACTGGCCCAGAGCAACCTGCGCTCATAGTCCACGCCCGCTTTCAGACCAGTTTCAAAGGCCTGGTTAACCGCGTCTTTGTTTAGCATGGTCGCCATCAACGAATGGCCAGCGATCTCGGCCGCCACGGCCAGGGCCTGATCCACCAGCGTCTCTGAGGGAACCACCCGGCTTACCAGACCACTTCGTTCTGCTTCTTCAGCATCCATGGTGCGCCCTGTCAGGCACAGATCCATGGTCTTTGCCTTGCCGATAGCCCTTGCCAGGCGCTGGGTGCCTCCGGCTCCGGGCAAGGTTCCCACCTTGACTTCAGGTTGACCGAAACGGGCATTGTCAGCTGCAATGATCATGTCGCACATCATCGCCAACTCACAGCCACCACCCAGCGCCAGGCCAGCTACCGCCGCAATCACCGGTTTCCGACAACGGGTCACCGCTTCCCAGTTCGCCGATACAAAGCCTTCTCTATAAGCCCGGGAAAAATCCAGTTGGCGAACCTCCGAGATGTCGGCACCGGCTGCAAACGCCTTGTCACTTCCCGTCAGTACGATAGCGCGGATTTCGTTATCGGCCTCCAGCATGACCAGCGCATGAGACAGCTCATCCATCAAGTCGCCGTTCAGTGCGTTATACACCTCCGGCCGATGTAACCGGATCATGGCCACTGACCGGCGCCTTTCAAGCAATATATTGTTGTAATTCATAATTCTCCCCACTTCAGGAATCGCCCGCCTAACCACAAAGCCAACGCAAGTAATCTTCAACGTCTTTTTCCGAGACTACACCCGAATATTTTTTAAGGCAACATGTTGACATATTATTTTGAGCAGGCGTATCTTGCATACAACCGGGGCAGGCTTTTCACACTGCGCCCCTTACAACAACAAACCGGACGCAATAGGTGAATCAGATGGAGACAGGTATCTCTCTTAATCCGGAACGTCGTGCTGCCATGCTGGAAAGCGGCGCCTGGAACGACAAGATCATTACTGATTATCTCGACGAGGCGGTGGCCAGAACCCCTGATCGCAGCGCCATCGTGGGCTACCAGGTCACTGAAGATTCACGCACCACACTGACCTACCGACAACTGAACGACACCGTGACACGCATGGCGGCAGGGCTTGCCGCCCTGGGTATCCAGAAGGGTGACGTGGTGGCGTGCCAGCTGCCCAACTGGTGGCAAACTACCGCCCTGCACCTCGCCTGTATGCGCATTGGCGCCATCCTCAACCCGTTGATGCCGATTTTCCGGGAACGGGAACTGCGCTTCATGCTCAACCATGGCGAGGCCAAACTGCTGGTTATCCCGAAGGTATTTCGTAACTTTGATTACGAAGCCATGGTCGAGGGCCTTCTGGCGGAACTGCCAAAACTGGAGACCCTGCTGGTGATCGGCGGTGAAGGGGAGCGCAGTTTTGAACAACGCCTGCTGGCCACGGACTGGGAAAACCAACAGGACACCGACGCACTGTTTGCTGCGGCCAAGCCCGGCGCGGATGACGTTATCCAGATTCTCTACACCTCCGGCACCACGGGTGAACCCAAAGGGGTGATGCACACCTCCAACACGTTGTTCTCCAACGTACGCCCCTACGCCGACCGCCTGCACCTGAGCTCTGACGACAGCATTCTGATGGCCTCGCCCGTGGCACATCAGACCGGTTTCCTGTACGGCATCATGATGCCCGTCTATCTGGGCACAACCGCCATCCTTCAGGACATCTGGGATGCAGATTTCGTGTGCAAGGTCATTGCTACCGAGAAACCCGCATTCACCATGGCCTCGACACCGTTCCTGGCCGACCTGGTAAAGACCGCACCTAAACACGAGGGCGAACTGGATTCGCTCCGTATTTTCGTATCCGCCGGTGCGCCGATTCCGAGCGCCATCGTTGAACAGGCCAGCAAGACCCTGAAAGCCAAGATCGTATCCGCCTGGGGCATGACCGAGAACGGCGCCGTCACCATGACCCGCCCGGAAGATCCGGCCGAACGCGCCAGCCAGTCCGATGGCGTAGCACTGCCCTTCACTGAAGTGAAAGTTACCGACTTCAAAGGCAACCCCGTGGCTGCCGGCGAGGAGGGCAACCTGATGATGCGCGGCGCCAGCCTGTTTGTTGGCTATCTCAAACGCCCCGAATTATACGGCGTGGATGAAGACGGCTGGTTCAGCACCGGTGACCTCGCCCGCATGGACGAACAGGGCTACATCCGCATTACCGGGCGCACCAAGGATGTGGTGATCCGTGGCGGCGAGAACATTCCCGTCGTTGAGGTGGAGAACCTGCTCTACAAGTTCCCCGGCATTGCCGATGTGGCCCTGGTCGGCTGCCCGGATGATCGCCTGGGGGAACGGGTCTGCGCCTACGTCACACTGGAAGAGCACCGCACCGACCTCAGCCTGGACGACGTCAAGAACTACCTCATGGAACAGAAGCTCTCCAAGAGCTATCTGCCGGAATACCTGCAGGTCATCGAAGCCATGCCCCGGACCGCATCCGGCAAGATCCAGAAATTCAAACTGCGCGAGCAAGCCAAAGACATTCGTGTTGAGCCCGCCAAGCGCAGCTAACCCATTTAAAACACAAAACAGGAGATCAACATGAGAGGCCTTAACGGAAAAACAGTCATTGTGACCGGCGGTGGCGGTGGTATCGGCCGCGCCGTCTGCCTGCGCTTTGCTGAAGAAGGCAGCCTGGTGGCGGTCCTCGATCGTGATGCCGGCGCCGCCCAAGCCACCGTCGACCTGATCACCGAAAACGGCGGCAAGGCGAAAGCCTATGCGGCAGACATCACCAACTACGCCGCCATCAATGACACGGTTTCCACTATTGAGAGCGAGCTGGGCGTACCGACCGTGCTGGTAAACAACGCCGGTTTCGACCGTTTCATGCCATTCCTGAAGACCGAACCCAAGCTTTGGGATCAGCTGATTGCCGTTAACCTGACCGGTGCTCTGAACATGCACCACGTGGTGCTGCCGAAGATGATCGCAGCCGGCGGCGGCAAGGTCATCAACGTAGCCTCGGACGCAGCGCGCGTTGGCTCTTCCGGTGAATCCGTCTACGCCGCCTGCAAAGCCGGCCTGGTGGGCTTCAGCAAGACCGTTGCCCGAGAACTGGCGACCAAGAACGTGTGCCTGAACGTGGTCTGCCCCGGCCCTACCGATACCGCCCTGCTCAAGGGCGTGGCGGAAACCGCCCCGAACCCGGAAAAACTGCTGGAAGCCTTCCGCAATGCCGTTCCCATGAAGCGCCTGGCCCAGCCGGAAGACTATCCCGGCATCATCGCCCTGCTTGCCAGTGACGACGCGAATTTCATCACCGGCCAGGTGATCAGTGTGTCCGGCGGCCTGACCATGGCCGGCTAAGCGCACCACAACAAGATTCAGGAGAACGCATCATGAATTACGAAGACATTCTGTACGAAGAGAACAACGGCGTAGCCACCATCACCATCAACCGTCCGGACCGCTACAACGCCTTCCGCGGCCAGACCTGCATGGAGCTTCTGGACGCCTTCAACCGCGCCGGCTGGAACAAAGAGATCGGGGTGATTGTGTTCACCGGCGCCGGCGACAAAGCCTTCTGTACCGGCGGCGACCAGGGTGCTCACGAGGGCCAGTACGACGGCCGCGGCCTGATCGGCCTGCCGGTGGAAGAACTGCAACGCACCATCCGTGAAGTTCCCAAACCGGTCATCGCCCGCGTTAACGGCTTCGCCATTGGTGGTGGCCACGTACTGCACGTGATCTGTGACCTGAGCATTGCCTCTGAGACCGCTATCTTCGGCCAGGTCGGCCCCAAGGTCGGCTCGGTGGACCCAGGCTTTGGCACCGCCTACCTGGCCCGTGTTGTTGGCGAAAAACGGGCCCGGGAAATCTGGTACCTGTGCCGAAAATACAGCGCCAAACAAGCACTGGAGTGGGGCCTCGTGAATGCCGTGGTGCCGCCCGAGCAGCTGGATGAGGAAGTTCAGAAGTGGTGCGAGGAAATCCTCGAGAAGAGCCCGACGGCACTGACCATCGCCAAGCGCTCCTTCAACGCGGACAGCGACAACATCGGTGGCATTGGCGCCCTCGGTATGCAGGCACTGAGCCTGTACTACGACACCGAGGAGTCCAAGGAAGGCGTGAATGCCTTCAAGGAAAAGCGCAAGCCGGAATTCCGCAAATACTACAAATAAGCCCTGAGCCCGGCCGCAACTCTCGGCCGGGCGGCAACCAGACCCGGAGAACACCATGAATTTCGCATTCAATGAAGAACAGAACGCGATCCGCGAGGTTGTGGCCCGTTTCAGCGCCGAGGTGCTGGCTCCGGGCTATCGCAAGCGCGATCAGGAAGGGGTGATCGAGCGCGACGTGATCCGCCAGCTTGGTGAGATGGGCCTGCTCGGTGGTGAACTGCCGGAAGAATTCGGCGGCAGCGGCATGGACTGCGTCACCAGCGGCCTGATCATTGAGGAGATTGCCAAAGGCGATTTCAACGTAGGCTACATCCCGCTGCTGACGTCGCTGAATGGCCAGATCATTGCCAGCCATGCCAGCCCGGAGCTTGCCAAAGAATGGTTGCACGGCATGACGACCGGCCAGAAGGTTGCCTGCATTGCCCTGACCGAGCCCCACGGTGGCTCCGATGCGGCCAACCTGCGCCTGAAAGCCGAGAAGAAAGGTGATGTCTACGTGCTCAACGGCGAGAAAACGTCCATCTCGATGGCCGACCAGGCGGATGTGGCGGTGGTATTTGCCCGCACCGGTACCGTTGAGCAACGAGCCTCAGGCATCAGTGCGTTTCTGGTACCCATGAACACCCCGGGTATCACCACCACCCGCTTTGAAGATAACGGCCAGCGCGCTATCGGCCGTGGCTCCATCTTCTTTGACAACGTGGAAGTGCCCGCCAATTACATGATGGGAGACGAGGGCAAAGGCTTCAAACAGGTGATGCAAGGCTTTGATTACAGCCGTGCCCTGATTGGCCTCCAGTGCCTGGCCGTAGCCCAGCAATCCCTGGATGAAACCTGGCAGTGGCTGACCGAGCGTACCGCCTTCGGCCAGAACCTTGCCGCTTTCCAGGGCCTGACGCACCCGCTGGCCGAGTATCAGACCTATGTCCATGCCGCACGCATGCAGTGCTACCACGCTTTGTGGCTGAAGGATAACAACCTGCCCCACAACGCGGAGGCCGCCATGAATAAATGGTGGGGACCCAAGCTGGCGTTTGATGTGGTGAAACAGTGCCTGCTGGCCCACGGCCATACCGGCTGGGGCGAGGATCTGCCCTTTGCCCAGCGGCTGCGCGACGTGCTCGGGCTGCAGATTGGCGACGGCACCGCCCAGATTATGAAGAACATCATCGCAAGGGAATACCTGCCCAAATAACGAATCACTCCGTCCTTGGGCTTTTCACCCATTTTCTCCGGTAATGGGAAGATGGGTTTTTTTCCATCCTGCCAGATTTAAACAATGACAAAAGGCGGCATGATGACCAGACCCGTACTTGAAGCACGCAACCTGACCAAAGAGTTCAGCGGCTTTACCGCCGTAGATGACGTCGACCTGCTGATCAGCGAAGGCAGCATCCACGCCCTGATCGGCCCCAACGGTGCCGGCAAGACCACCGTGTTCAACCTGTTGACGAAATTTCTTCAGCCTACCCGTGGCCAGATCCTCTTTCACGGGGAAGACATCACTCCCCTGAAATCCGCCGCCATTGCCCGCAAAGGCATTGTTCGCTCGTTCCAGATCTCCGCCGTGTTCCCCCACATGACCGCGCTGGAGAATATCCGTGTGGCCCTGCAAACCGCAGAGGGCTCGTCCTACAGTTTCTGGAAATCCGGCAACTCCCTGCACAAGCTCAACGAGCGCTGCATGGAGCTGCTGGAGTCTGTCGGCCTGGCCGAGTTCGCCAACACCACCACGGTGGAGCTGGCCTACGGCCGAAAACGGGCGCTGGAGCTGGCCACCACCCTGGCCATGGAACCCCAGCTGTTGCTGCTGGATGAACCCACCCAGGGCATGGGCTCGGAAGACGTCGACCGCGTGGTGGCACTGGTGCGCAAGGCCGCCCAGGGCCGCACAGTGCTGATGGTGGAGCACAACCTGAGCGTGGTCAGCAAGCTGTGCGACCGCATCACCGTCTTGGCCCAGGGGGCAGTATTGGCTGAGGGCGATTACCACACGGTTTCTGCCGACCCACGGGTGCGTGAGGTGTACATGGGCAGTGCCGGCAGCGGCGAACGGGGTTCACAGGGCGCCGCCAGTGATAACGTGGAGGCGGCCCAATGAGCAAGAGCCCGGATCGCGAATACGAGCAGCTGCGCATTTCCGGCTTGCACGCATACTATGGCCAATCTCACATTCTGCACGGCATTGATCTGATGGTGCACCGTGGCGAACTGGTCACCCTGCTGGGCCGCAACGGCGCCGGGCGCAGCACCACGCTGAAGGCCATCATGAACATGGTGGGCCGGCGCACCGGCTCCATCATGATCAACGGCGAAGAAACCATGCAGCGCGCGCCTCATCATATTGCCAGGTTGGGGGTCGGGTATTGCCCCGAACATCGGGGCATTTTTTCCTCCCTCAGCGTGCAGGAAAACCTGACCCTGCCGCCGGTGGTACGCAGCGGCGGCATGAGCCTGGAAGAAATCTACACCATGTTCCCCAACCTCTACGAGCGCCGCTTCAGCCAGGGCACCAAGCTCTCTGGCGGCGAACAGCAGATGCTGGCCATGGCCCGCATTCTGCGCACCGGCGCCAACATGCTGTTGCTGGATGAAATCACCGAAGGCCTGGCTCCGGTGATCGTGGAGAAACTGGGGGAAGTTCTGATAGCTCTGAAGAACAAGGGCCTGACCATTGTTCTGGTGGAGCAGAATTTCCACTTTGCCGCGCCGTTGGCCGACCGACACTACGTGGTGGAGCATGGCCGGATTGTGGAAGAAATCAGCGCCAACGAACTGAGCGCCAAGCAGTCGGTGCTGGACAGCTATCTCGGGGTCTGACCCGACACCAACAACAACCCGAACCAACGCAAGACAGTAGCGGAGAAACAACAATGACAATGATGAAAAAGCTTCTGACCTCAGCCGTTGCCTCAGCCCTGATGGCTGGAGGTGCCCAGGCGGCTATCTCGGACAACACTGTAAAAATTGGCTACCTGGCCGACATGTCTGGCACTTACCGGGATCTGGCTGGCCCAAACGGGCTGAAAGCCATGGAGATGGCGGTCGCGGATTTCGGGGGACGAGTCAACGGGGCAAAGATTGAAATCGTCAGTGCGGATGATCGTAACAGCGCCGACGTAGCCTCAAGTACGGTACGCCGCTGGCTGGAGAACGATGGCGTGGACATGGTGGGCGGCCTGGTGGCGTCTTCGGTGACTCTGGCGGCGGTACGCCTGCTGGAGCAGAACGATAAACTCGGGTTGGTATCCGGTGCCGCTGCAGCGAGTATTTCAAACGAAAGCTGCACACCCAATCACATTCACTACGTGTACGACACCTATGCCTTCTCCGTCGGCACCCCGACCGCCATGGTTAAGGAAGGCAACAAGCGCTGGTTCATTCTAGCCGCCGACTATGCCTTCGGCCATGCTCTGGAGGCCGACGTGACCCGCGTGGTAGAGGCCAATGGAGGCGAAGTGGTGGGCAGCATTCGACACCCCTTCCCGACCTCTGACTTTTCCTCCTTCATCTTGCAGGCGCAGTCTTCCGGTGCCGACGTGATCGCCCTGGCGAATGCCGGCTCCGATACCACCAACGCCATCACCACCGCGGCGGAATTTGGTGTGACCCAGGCAGGCCAGGCCATTGCCGGTCTGGTGGTGTTTCTGAGCGACATTCACGCCCTGGGCCCGGAAGTCGCCCAGGGGCTGGAGCTCACCACCGGCTGGTACTGGGACATGAACGACGAAACCCGCGAATGGTCCGATCGCTTCATGGCGGAAACCGGCGTGCGCCCCACGATGATTCATGCCGGGGTCTACTCCAGCACCATGCAATACCTCAAAGCAGTTGAAGCTACCGGCTCTGACGATGCCCAGACCGTACGCCAGCAAATGATCAAAACACCGATCAACGACATGTTTGCCAGCAACGGCTACATCCGGGAAGACGGCCGCATGGTGCACGACATGTACCTGACCCGGGTAAAGACGCCCGAGGAATCCGCCAATGAGTGGGATCTTTACGAAATTGTTCGCACCATTCCCGGAGACGAGGCCTTCCGTCCGCTTTCCGAGAGCAAGTGCAAACTGGTGAACTAAGCAACGGGGAATTGCCCGGTGCCCGGTCTTCAGGCGCGACCGGCGCCGGGCACCCGCCCGGACGAATACCCCAACAAAAACAACGTCTGCGCTGCTTGTGGAGTTAGCAACATGACCATGATTTTCGGCGTCCCCCTTGCTGTGCTGTCTGGCCAGCTGCTGATCGGGATTATCAACGGCGCCTTTTATGCCCTGTTAAGCCTTGGCCTTGCGGTTATCTTCGGCCTGCTGAAGATCATCAACTTCGCCCATGGCGCCATGTACATGCTTGGCGCCATGGGCACCGTGCTGATGTTCGATTATCTGGGCGTGAACTATTGGGTCGCCCTTTTCCTGGCACCCTTGCTGGTAGGCACATTGGGTGTTGCCATTGAATATTTCCTGCTGCGCCGCATCGCCGGGCAGGATCACATTTACAGCCTGCTTCTGACCTTCGGTGTTGCGCTGATCATTTCCGGTGTGCTGGTGAACTGGTTCGGTGTTTCCGGGCTCCGCTACAGCATGCCCGATATGTTCAAAGGCGGGGTCAATCTTGGCTTCATGTTCCTGCCGTATTATCGGGCCTGGGTCATCGTTGCGGCATTGCTTGTGTGTTTTGCAACCTGGTTCATCATCGAAAAAACCAAGCTCGGCTCCTACTTACGGGCCGGTACCGAGGATTCACAGCTGATGCAGGGCTTTGGTATTAACGTACCTCTGCTTATCAGCCTGACCTATGGTTTTGGTGTGGCATTGGCGGCGTTCGCCGGTGTTCTGGCCGCACCGATTTACTCGGTTACGCCGGTTATGGGGGCGGCGACCCTGATTACCGTGTTTGCCGTGGTGGTGATCGGCGGCATGGGCTCCATTGGTGGCGCTATCATCACCGGCATTCTGATGGGCGTTATTGAGGGGCTGACCAAAACCTTCTACCCGCCGGCTTCCTCGGCGGTCATTTTCCTCGTCATGGTTCTGGTGCTGATGTTCCGGCCCAGTGGCCTGTTCGGTAAGGAGGCATAATCATGAACCAGTCTGTGAACCCTGCCGACATCCACAAAGCCATTGTCGAGCAGCAGAAGATCCAGGACCGCAAGAAACTGATGGTGAACGGCGTGCTGCTGCTGTTGCTGCTGGCTGCCCCCTTCGTGATGTACCCGGTCTTCCTGATGAAGATCCTGTGTTTTGCGCTGTTTGCGGTGGCCTTCAACCTGCTGTTCGGCTTTACCGGTTTGCTGTCCTTCGGTCATGCCGCCTTCCTGGCCACTGGGGGCTACACCACGGGCTACCTGCTCAGTAATGTCTCGGGCCTGACCACCGAGCTGGGTATCATTGCCGGTACCGCCACGGCTACCCTGTTGGGGCTGGCCTTTGCGTTGCTGTCGATCCGCCGGCAAGGCATCTACTTCGCCATGGTCACCCTGGCGCTGGCACAGCTGGTGTTCTTCTTCTTTGTGCAGTCGGAATTCACCGGCGGCGAAGACGGCATGCACGGTATCCCCCGGGGCGAGCTGTTTGGCCTGATCAACCTCGAAGACAACCTCAACATGTACTACTTCGTGCTGGTGGTGTTCATCGCCTGCTACCTGCTGGTGCAGCGCATTGTCAGCAGCCCGTACGGGCAGATCCTGAAAGCCATCAAGCAGAACGAGCCGCGGGCGGTGTCGCTGGGGTACAACGTGGATCGCTACAAGATCCTGGCCTTTGTCATCTCCGCCGCGCTGGCGGGCCTGGCCGGCTCCATGAAATCCGTGGTGTTCCAGCTGGCGTCCCTGAACGATGCCCACTGGCACATGTCGGGCGAGGTCATCCTGATGACTCTGGTGGGCGGCATGGGTACGCTGCTGGGGCCGGTGGTGGGCGCCACCTTTGTGGTGAACATCGAATACCAGCTGTCCCAGGGGCCGCTGCGCGACTGGGTAGATCCGATCCTCGGCGGCATCTTTGTACTGACCGTACTGGCCTTCCGCAGCGGGATTGTGGGGGCAATTGAGACCCTGGTGAAACGCAACTTCCGATAAACCAGCAATACTGGCACAACGCAGGAGAAGCTATGATGAAAGCCGCATTTATTACCGGCCACGGTGGCAACGAAGTGGTCGAAGTCCGGCACTGTGAAAAACCTCGGCGTCAGCCCGGTGACATTCTGGTTCACGTCAAGGCCGCTACTCTCAACCAGGTCGACCTGTATATGCGCAACAGTGGCGCCGGCATCACGCACCATTTGCCTCAGATCATGGGCGTGGACGGGGCCGGCGTTGTCGCGGAAACCGGCAAGGCCAGCGGGCACTTTCACGAAGGGCAATCGGTGGTGCTGTTTCCGGCCCTCAGCTGTGGCCAGTGCGAATTCTGCCAACGGGGCGATCAGAGCCTGTGCCTGCGAATTCAGTTTCTGGGAGAGCAGACCGACGGCACCTTCGCCGAGTGGATCAGCGTGCCGGCAGCCAATGTTTTTCCAATGCCAGGACACCTCACTTTCGCCGAAGGTGCCGCTCTGGGGGTAAACTTCCTGACCGCCTGGCGGATGCTGTTCACCAAGGCCCAACTGAAACCCTGGGAAACCGTTCTGGTGTTTGGCGTGGGTGGCGGGGTATCGCTGGCGGCGATGCAACTGGCTAAAGCGGCAGGCGCCAGGGTAATTGTAACCTCTCGCGACACGGACAAACTCGACCGCGCCCTGGCCATGGGGGCCGATGCCGCCATCAACAGTCAGGATCAGGAGGTGGCGAAAGCGGCCCTTGAATACACGAACGGGCGCGGCGTGGATGTGGTGATTGAAAACATCGGCGAAGCGGTCTGGTCCCAGGCCATGAAATCACTGGTACGGGGTGGGCGACTGGTAACCTGCGGGGCCACATCCGGAGCTCAGCCGGGCGCGGATTTGCAGCGCCTGTTCGTGCGCCAGCTCCAGATCTTCGGTTCTACCGGTGGAACGCTCGCCGAATTCAGCGACCTTCTGAAGTTCGTCCAACGCCACCGAATTCAACCGGTGATTGATCGCAGCTTCCCCCTGGAGCAGATCCATCATGCCTTGAATCATCTCGAGTCTGGAAAGAAAATGGGGAAAGTTGCCCTGAATCTGTGTGAAGATACCCATGATTCATAAATTCAGGCAGTCTGCCAATGCACCACCCCCAGCAGGACCGCACATGCTCGTAAACGAATCCGGCGGCATTCCCAACCGGCTTTTTTTCCGATTATTCCAAACCGGAAACATTCTACAACGCCAGGTACAGAACGAAATGGGCATCAGTGCCGTCCAGTGGGCGGTGCTGGGGGCACTTTCCCGGGAGGGCTTTGAATCCGGCACCTCTTTCAACCAGCTCAAAGGCTATCTGTTTGTCAGCCGTCAGAACCTGGATGGCGTGCTCAAACGCATGGAAAGAGACGGCCATGTGATACGAATGCCAGACCCGGAGGATCGCCGGGCAAGACTGGTGGTTCTGACCAGTGCGGGCCGCGAGTACTGGAACCAACTGCAGGACACCATCACCAACTTCTACGAGCAGGCCTTACAGGGCATGAGCTTTGATGATGGTGTCAGCCTGCTGCACTTGCTCAAGAAGCTACAGCAGGATCTGATCAATGTCTCCCTCGCCGGCGAAGACGACACGCCAGCGGCTTAACAGCGCTCGATCAGCAGGGCAATACCCTGGCCGACGCCAACACACATGGTACAGAGGCCGTACCGGCCCTGTTGACGTTGCAACTGGAGCGCCGCCGTCATCACCAGGCGGGCGCCGGACATGCCCAGTGGGTGCCCCAGCGCGATGGCTCCGCCGTTAGGGTTTACCCTCGGGTCGTCATCAGCCACACCAAGCTCCCTGAGCACCGCCAGCCCCTGGGCGGCAAATGCCTCGTTCAGCTCAATAACATCGATTTCTTCAAGGCCGATCCCCAGGCGTTTCAAGAGTTTCTCAGTTGCAGGTACCGGGCCAATACCCATCACCGACGGCTCCACACCCGCCGTGGCCATACCCACAATACGTGCGACTGGCTCAAGCCCATGGGCCTCCACCGCCTCACGGCTGGCGACCAACATGGCGGCGGCACCGTCATTCACACCGGAGGCATTGCCAGCGGTGACACTGCCGTCCTCCCGAAAAGGCGTGGGTAACGCGGCCAGCTTCTCAAGCGTCGTGCTCCGGGGATGTTCATCAACCGCCACCAACAGTGGTTCTTGCTTGCGGCGAGGAATTTCCACCGGCACGATCTCATCCTTGAAGATACCTGAATTCTGCGCAGCCTCGGCCTTTTGCTGGGAGCGCAGGGCAAACCGGTCCTGGTCCACGCGGGAAATCCCGTAGCGTTTCGCCACGTTCTCGGCCGTCTCCGGCATGGATTCAATACCGTACTGTTGCTTCATCAACGGGTTTACCAGGCGCCAGCCAATGGTGGTATCTTCCAGCATCTGGGCCCGGGAGAAGGCGGTATCGGCCTTGCCCATGACATAAGGCGCCCGGGACATAGACTCCACACCGCCAGCGACGACCAACTCCATCTCACCGGTGGCAATAGCTCTGAATGCGGAGCCCACGGCATCCATGCCTGAGCCGCAGAGCCGGTTCAGGGTAACGCCGGGCACTGAGACCGGAAGGCCCGCCAGGAGCGCCGACATCCGGGCCACGTTGCGGTTGTCTTCCCCCGCCTGATTGGCGCAGCCGAGCATGACTTCATCAATCGCTTCCGGAGCTAGCCCCGGTGCCTCGCCAACGACAGCGCGGATAACGTGGGCCGCAAGATCATCCGGACGCACCGTCGACAGAGAACCGCCGAAACGGCCGATAGCGGTACGACGCGGGTGACAGATAAAAACCTCACGCATGGGGAAAACCTCTGTGGATGTGATCGAACCGGTCGGAAGGGGTCAGCCATCCAAACGCCCTGACCAAAGCTAACAGCCTGAAAGAAATGCCACAATTATATATTTGGCATAAAACCCATAACCGAAATGAATACCCTGGCAGACCGATATTCCCTGTCAAAACAGCAGCTCACCCACCCAGCGCTGGTCATGCACTTGCGCTGCGACCTCCTGCAGAATCACCTCCGTCAGTTTCATGGTTGCGATGGACGGGGGAATATTGCCGGGCGTTGCAATCGCCAGGGTACGCTTGATTTCCGGGCTGACAATCGGCACCACTGCCACCTCGCCCCGAGCGGCCACTTCCTCCACCGAAACCGACGATAGAATGGTATAGCCGAGATTCTGGTTCACCATGTGCGCCATAAGCGGCCAGGCACTGACCTCAAAGGCCATGTTAATCTTCTGCCCCCGGGCCATGGCTTCTTTTTCCATCCGGGCCCGCACGCCGTGCTTTTCTTCCGGCAGTATGAGCGGCAGACTCAGCACCTCATCCAGGTCGACCGCCTCCCGTTTCGCAAGGTCCGAGTCCGGAGGTGCAATCAGGGCAAAGCGCTCCTCTACCAGTGGCTGGTAACGCAAGTGCCGGTTCTTTTTCTGGTCGTCGGTGATGGCGATGTCCAGTTTCTGTTGCGAAACCATCTGTTGCAGAGTACCGCTCATGGCAGAGCGAAGCGCCAGCGTTACCCGCGGATAGAGACGACGAAACTCTTTGATAATCGCAGTTGCCAGGCCATGGGACACCGTCGGCAACAGGCCGAGCGTAACGTGCCCCGTGACGCTCCCCGCCACCGCGCTGACATCCGCCTGTAACTGCTCGGCTTCCTGCAATAACGCCCGGGCCCGCTGATACAGGAGCTCGCCCGCTGTGGTCAGTTGCACACCCCGCCCCAGGCGCACAAACACTTCCACATCCAGGGCCTCTTCCAGCATCCGGATCTGCCGGCTAAGCGCTGGTTGGGCGATAAACAGCGTTTCCGAGGCACGGCTGAAGCTGCCTTTATCGGCAATGGTGATGAAGGTTTTCAGTTGGCGCAGATCAAGTTTCAGGCTGGGATTCATAACCGCATCCAGTAACAGGCAATTGATACCGTATCGGTATAGCAAATATACAAAGTATATAATAGTGGCATTGCGAGGCAGCTGTTAGGGTGTGGCATCGCCCGTAGTTTTAACCAAGGAGCAGCCACACATGACGGTTACCTATCATCGCGAACAAGAGCTCGGCATCATCACAGTCGACAATCCGCCGGTGAACGCCCTGTCCCATGCCGTTCGCCAGGGGCTGAACGATGCCCTTGCCCAAGCCCGGAATGATGACTCCGAGGCGGTCTTGCTATTCTGTGCGGGCCGGACCTTTGTGGCTGGAGCGGACATCACCGAGTTCGGCAAGCCCGTTCAATCCCCCTCACTGCAGCAGGTCAATGAGAGGCTGGAGTCCCTCGGCAAACCGGTGGTTGCCGCTATCCACGGCACTGCGCTCGGCGGCGGGTTCGAACTGGCACTGTGTTGCCACTACCGCTGCGCCAGTCCCTCGGCGGCGGTGGGGCTGCCGGAAGTCAACCTGGGGCTGCTACCGGGTGCCGGAGGCACGCAACGGGTGCCCCGGCTTATCGGCCCCCAAGCGGCCCTGGATATGATCACGGGCGGCCAGAAAATTACAGCAACAGACGCGGCCGGCCTGGGGTTGATCGACCGGGTTCTGGAAGGCGAGCTGAAACCTGCAGCCATCGCGTATGCCCGTGAGCTAATTGCCGGTGGGGCGCCCCTGCGACGGATTCGCGACCTTTCCGTGCCTGCCCCCGGATTCAACCAGAATGCGTTCGACGAATACCGCAAGCAATTGGGCAAACGTAAGCGAGGCCAGCAGGCACCGCAGAAAATCGTCGACTGCATCGAGGCGGCTACCCGGCTGACTTTCGACGAAGGACTGGCATTCGAACGTGAACGCTTTACCGAATGCGTGGCCTCGGAACAGTCCGCTGCCCTCCGCCATATTTTCTTCGCCGAACGCACGGCACCAAAAATCCGTGGCCTGGACACAGCCGTGCAGCCCAGGCCCATCAATCGGGTCGGCATTATCGGTGCCGGCACCATGGGCGGCGGTATCGCCATGGTCTTCGCCAACGCCGGCATACCGGTGACCCTGCTGGAACTGAACGACGAAGGGCTGCAACGCGGCCTGGCGCTGATCGACAAGAACTACGGCATCACCATCGGCAAAGGCAAGTTGTCTGAGCAGGAAGCGGCTGCTCGCCAGGCCCGGATTTCCGGCAGCACAGACTATCATTCCCTGGCCGATGCCGACCTGGTTATCGAAGCGGTTTTCGAGAGCATGGATGTGAAACGCCAGGTATTCAGCAAACTGGATGAAGTCTGCAAACCAGGAGCCATCCTGGCCACCAACACCTCCTACCTGGACGTCAACGAGATTGCCGCCACTACGACCCGGCCAGAGGATGTCGTCGGCATGCACTTTTTCAGCCCCGCCAACGTCATGCGACTGCTGGAAGTGGTGCGTGCAGACAAAACCGCAGACGACGTTCTGGCCACTGCCATGTCGCTGGGCAAACGTATTGGCAAGGTGCCGGTACTGGCAGGGGTCTGTTATGGCTTCATTGGTAACCGTATGCTCAGACAATATGGCAGGGAAGCCCAGTTGTGCATGATTGAAGGTGCCGCACCAGAGCAGATTGACCGGGTACTGACCAGCTTTGGCATGGCCATGGGCCCCCTGGCCGTTGGCGACTTGGCAGGTCTGGATATTGGCTATAAGGCCCGTCAGGCACTGACAGCTGAACAGAAGGGCGACCCCAGAACCTATTGCATTGCCGATGCCCTGGTTGAACAGGATCGGCTGGGGCAGAAAACGGGTGCCGGCTATTACCGCTACGACCCACAAACCCGCGCACGCACACCAGACCCGGAAGTGCTGGAGATTATCCAGGCGCAGGCGGCACAACACGGCGTTCAGCAAAGGGAGCTTTCGGATGGGGAAATTCTGGACCGACACCTGTTGGCACTGATCAATGAGGGTTTCCGGATTCTGGATTCTGGAGGAAGGGATCGCCCAACGGGCCAGCGATATTGATGTGGTATACGTGTGTGGCTATGGATTTCCGTCTTACCGGGGTGGCCCGATGTTCCACGCCAGCCAGCGCGGCCTGAAAAACGTCTACGACAGTATTCTGAGGCTTCAGAAACAGACCGGCGAGGCGCACTGGGCACCCGCTCCGTTATTGGAGCAACTGGTAAGTGAGGGCAGAAGCCTCAGCGATTGGGAATCTGATAGAACCTGAGAAGCAACACCGCTCTGGCCAGGGATGACCGGAGCGGTGTTGAGAGATCACAACAGCAGAGTACGAATATCCCCCAACAGCTGCGTCAACAGGTTGGTAAACCGGGCGGCATCTGCCCCATTCACCGCCCGGTGGTCGTAAGACAGCGACAGCGGCAGCATCAGCCGCGGCTGGAACTCCTTGCCGTCCCACACCGGTTTCATGGAGGCCTTGGACACACCCAGAATCGCCACTTCCGGCGTATTCACGATCGGTGTGAAAGCAGTGCCCCCGATACCACCCAAACTGGTGATGGTGAAGCAAGCGCCCTGCATTTCAGCCGGTTTGAGCTGTTTGTCTCTCGCCTTCTGTGCAAGCTCGGCGCTTTCAGCCGCCAGCTCCCACAAGCCTTTCTGGTCAACGTCCCGGATCACCGGCACCATCAAACCGTGGGGGGTATCCACCGCAATGCCTATATGAATGTACTTCTTGCGCACCACTTCCTTGCGCTCCATGTCCAACGATACGTTGAACTGAGGCAATTCGGCCAGCGCAGCAGCACAGGCTTTCAGCAGGAACGGCAGCGGAGTCATTTTCACGCCCCGCTTTTCGCCGGCGGCCTTCTGTGCTTTGCGGAAGGCTTCCATTTCGGTGATGTCGGCATCGTCAAACTGGGTCACGTGAGGCACGTTCAGCCAGCTGCGCTGCATGTTGTTCGCCGTAGTGAACATCATGCGAGACATGCTTTCCCGCTCAACCTCACCGAACTTGCTGAAGTCCGGCAGTTTGACTGCGGGGATGCCGCTTCCGCCACCCACAGAAGAACCCTGCTGCACCTGCTGTAGCTGGCCCTTTACGTAATCCTGAACATCGTCTTTCAGGATTCGGTTCTTCGGGCCGGAACCCTTGATGCGAGTCAGGTCTGCACCCAGCTCCCGCGCCAGTTTCCGAACCGCCGGGCCTGCATGCACCTTGGCACCCGGTGAAGGTGGTGCGTAGGTGGCACTTTGAGCCGGGCTGTCTTCTGTTTTTTCCGGCTTGGCATCGGATTTGGCTTCTGCCTCGTCTGCGCTTTCTTTGGCTGGCGCTTTCTCTTCTTCGGCTTCAGATTCGTCCGTTTCCCCACTTTCGTCTTCGACGACCAGATCCAGCAAGTCGGCGCCTTCAGAAAGTTTGTCACCTTCTTTCACCAGCAATTTACTCACTTTGCCGGCGAAAGGAGATGGAATTTCCATGGTCGCTTTGTCGGATTCCACGGTCACCAGTGGGTCGTCTACTGCAACCGTGTCACCCTCCGAGACGTTAATCTCGATGACCGGAATGTCTTCCATACCGTCGAGCGAGGGTACTTTCACTCGTTCCGTGCGCGAGCCACCCGACTGCTTCTTCGGAGCCGGCTTGCTGTCTTCGGACTTGGCTTCAGGCTTCTCTTCCGAGTCGGATTTGCTTTCAGCCTCCGCACTCCCGGAACCCTCTTCCTCATCGCCTGAATCGCCGGAGTCATCGCTGGCAACGAGCATCGCCACCACGTCGCCCTCTTTGATTTTGTCACCGACTTTGGCGGTGATCTTGCTGATCTTTCCGGCTGCAGGTGACGGTAATTCGACCGTCGCCTTGTCGGTTTCAACCGTCAGAATCGGATCTTCTTCCTGGACTGTATCCCCTTCACTGGCGATGATTTCGATCACCTCGACTTCATCAGCACCGCCGAGATCGGGAACTTTAATTTCCTGTTCACTCATAGCGGACTCCTTAGCTGTGCGCCGGGTTCGGTTTGTTGCGATCGATACCGTACTTGCGCATCGCTTCGAGAACCTGCTTCTGGTCGATTTCGCCGTCTTTAGCTAAAGCCGCCAACGCATCAACCGTGACGTAATAACGGTCTACCTCGAAGAAGTTACGAAGCTTCTCGCGGGTATCGCTACGGCCGAAGCCGTCGGTGCCCAACGTCATGTAGGTAGCCGGGATGTATGCCCGCAGCTGTTCGGAATGCAGCTTGATGTAGTCGGTTGATGAAATCACCGGCCCTTTCTGCTTTTCCAGACACTGGGTGACGTATGCCTTACGCGGCTTGTCATCCGGGTGCAGTGCGTTCCAACGTTCAACGTGCTGACCATCGCGGGCCAGTTCGTTGTAGCTGGTTACACTCCAGACATCCGATGCCACTCCCCAGTCTTCTTTCAGCAACTGAGCGGCTTCGCGCACTTCGTTGAAAATGGCACCGGCGCCCATCAACTGAACCCGCGGCGATTTTTTCTTGCCTTTGGCTTCAACGGATTCAAACAGGTACATGCCTTTGATGATGCCTTCCTCACAGCCCTTGGGCATCGCAGGCTGCACGTAGTTCTCGTTTTCCATGGTCAAGTAGTAGAAAACGTTCTTGTCTTCTTCAAACATCTCCTTCATGCCATGGTGGATCACCACCGCCATCTCGTACCCGTAGGCCGGGTCGTAGGCTTTACAGTTCGGAATGGTGTTGGCCAGCACATGGCTGTGGCCATCTTGGTGCTGCAGACCTTCGCCGTTCAGCGTGGTTCGCCCTGCGGTACCGCCAATCAGGAACCCGCGAGCCTGCATATCGCCCGAGGCCCAGGCCAGGTCACCAATTCGCTGGAAACCAAACATAGAATAGAAGGTGTAGAACGGAATCAGCGGGAAGCTGTTATTGCTGTAGGACGTAGCCGCGGCCATCCAAGTCGCCATGGCACCTGCTTCGTTGATGCCTTCCTGCAAGATCTGGCCCTGCTTGGCTTCACGGTAATACATGATCTGGTCACGGTCTTGAGGCACGTACTTTTGCCCTTCGGACGTATAGATGCCCAGCTGACGGAACATACCTTCCATACCAAAGGTGCGGGCTTCGTCTGGCACAATCGGCACCACACGCTTGCCCACGCGCTTGTCTTTAACCAAAGCACCCAGCAGACGCACAAACGCCATGGTGGTGGAAATCTCACGGTCACCGGAGCCTTCCAGCACCGCTTTGAAGATATCCAGATCGGGTATCTGCAAAGGCTGGCACTCTTTGTTGCGTTTGGGATAGAAGCCGCCCAGTTCCTGGCGCTTCTTCTTCATGTAAACCAGCTCAGGGCTGTCTGGTGCCGGACGGTAATACGGCACATCTTCCAGCTCTTCGTCTTTCAGTGGCACACCGAAACGGTCCCGGAACGCCTTAAGCGTATCCAGATCGAGTTTCTTCAGCGAGTGCGCCGTGTTCTGCGCTTCACCCGCGGCACCAAAGCCGTAACCTTTGATGGTGTGGGCCAAAATCACCGTCGGCTTGCCGTTATTCTGGTGCACGGCGCGGTGGTAGGCCGCGTAGACCTTGTATGGATCGTGGCCGCCACGGTTCAGCTTGGCGATGTCGTCATCCGACAGGCGTTCAACCAGCTTGGCCAATTCCGGATATTTTCCGAAGAACTCTTTACGGGTAGCAGCCGGGCCTTTGAACGCGTAGTTCTGCAGATCGCCGTCGCACACCTCATCCATGGCGCGCTGCATGATGCCGTCTTCGTCTTGTTCAAACAGCGGATCCCACATACGGCCCCAAACGACTTTAATGACGTTCCAGCCGGCACCCCGGAAGACGCCTTCCAGCTCTTGCATGATCTTGCCGTTACCACGAACCGGACCATCCAGACGCTGCAGGTTGCAGTTCACTACAAAGATCAGGTTGTCCAACTTCTCTCGGCCAGCCTTGGAGATACAGCCGAGGGTTTCGGGCTCGTCACACTCGCCGTCGCCCAGGAAGCTCCACACTTTTCGATCGCCCATGTCGATCAGTTCGCGGCTATGCAAATACTTCATCACATGCGCTTGATAGATGGATTGGATTGGTCCGAGCCCCATGGAGACAGTCGGGAACTGCCAGTAGTCAGGCATCAACCATGGGTGCGGGTAGGAGGACAGGCCTTCGCCGCCGGTTTCTTCACGATATTTGTCCAACTGCTCTTCGCTGAACCGGCCTTCAAGGAACGAACGCGCATAGATACCCGGCGCCGCATGCCCCTGGAAATACACCAAATCGGAATCCCGCTTGTCATCGCCACCGTGGAAGAAGTAGTTGAAGCCCACGTCATACAATGTGGCGGCAGAAGAGAACGTAGAAATGTGGCCACCCAAATCGCCCGGGCGCTTGTTAGCCCGTACCACCATGGCCATGGCGTTCCAGCGAATCAGTGAGCGAATTCGGCGTTCCATGAACAGATCGCCCGGCATCCGCGCTTCCTGCGTCACCGGAATCGTATTGCGGAATGGCGTGGTGATGGAGTACGGCAACTCGGTGCCATCTCGACTGGCTCGCTCGGAAAGGCGCTCCAATATGTATTTAACTCGGTCTATACCTTCATTCTCGATCAGAGATTCCAGTGCATCTAACCATTCTCTGGTCTCAATGGGATCATCATCCTGGTACATCTAACCCTCCCCTGAACCTAACGAATGCAACGTGCGCCACGATCAGCAGCCGAACACGATGCGAAATTGGAAACTGCGATAACAGGCAGCTTTATTGTTGAAGTAACAGCTTGCGAGAAATGCTGAGTGGCCTGCATGACTTCCCTCAAGCATAGAACAGCTTTCATTTTTTTCCTGGGCAGGCCGATACAACCGCGCCCTTAGAAAAGACAACACAGCGGCCTTAGCCCACCACTAAACCAGGAAAGAAAACGGCTAAAATTACGTACTTTTAGCAAAACAAACACGCATTTTCGTCAGAAACTTGAAATAACGACTGAAGAATCCGCCTGATTTCTGTTTATTTACGTAATAATGACCAACTCACCACACTAAAACAACACGCCTCAGACCAAGGTCTGATACACCTACGCCCCTTACAAACCTTCGCGTTGCTAAATACTTTTCCGGCCTCCAACGAATGAGCGCACCCCTCAACCACAGGCCTTCAGCCCAAAACAGCAACCTCAGCGGCAATTCGACCCGACCTGCAAATTAATTAGAACTGAAAATATTTTCAGAATTCTGTATAATTTTCGGCCCGTTTTTTAGACAACTGTGAAGGTGCTATAGCCTTCTTTTATTTTTATTTCCCAACAGAGGGCGATCTATGAACTCCATCGTCACCTTTCCTAACCGTATCCCGGTGCAGGAATTCGAAGAACGCCGATTCAAGGTGTTTACTGACCGCCAGCTCGACAAAATTGAAGCCATTCAGGATCTGCCAGAAGAAACCCTGTTTGAGATGAAGGTTGTGGCCAGCGTGCTGCCTTTCCGCGTCAACGAATACGTCATCAACGAGCTGATCAACTGGGACAAGGTACCGAACGATCCCATCTACCAGTTGGTGTTCCCGCAAAAGGGCATGCTAAAGGACGAGCATTACGAACAGATGGCACAGCTGCACCGGGACGGCGCAGACAAGAAAGACATTCAGGCTCTTGCCAAGCAAATCCGCGACGACCTGAACCCGCACCCAGCCGGCCAAATGGAAATGAACATGCCGGAGCTGGACGGTGAAGTACTGGACGGCGTTCAGCACAAGTACCGCGAAACCGTGCTGTTCTTCCCGGCCCAAGGCCAGACCTGCCACTCTTATTGCACCTTCTGCTTCCGCTGGGCGCAATTTGTCGGCGACAAAGACTTGAAGATGGCCAGCACCGAAGCCGAGAAGCTGCACGGCTACTTGCAGGAGCACACCGAGGTAACCGACTTGCTGGTGACCGGTGGCGATCCGATGGTGATGAAAACCAAGAACCTGGTTCAGTATTTGGAGCCACTGCTGCAGCCGGAATTCGACCACGTTCAGACCATCCGTATCGGCACCAAGGCCCTGACTTTCTGGCCCTACCGCTTCGTGACTGACAAGGATGCAGACGAACTGATCGAACTGTTCGCCAAACTGGTTGATGCCGGCAAGCACGTGGCGATCATGGCGCACTACAACCACTGGCAGGAAATCACCACCGACATCGCGGAAGAAGCCATTCGCCGCATCCGTGCCACCGGTGCTGAAATCCGAGCACAGGGCCCGCTGATCAAACACGTTAACGACAACGCCGATGACTGGGCGAAGCTGTGGAAGCGTGAAGTGAAGCTGGGCATCATCCCCTACTACATGTTTGTAGAGCGGGACACCGGCGCCAAGAACTACTTCGAAGTGCCACTAGCGGAAGCCTACAACATCTACCGCGAAGCCATGAAGAAAGTCTCTGGCCTGGCCCGTACCGCTCGAGGCCCCAGCATGAGCGCCGGCCCCGGCAAGGTAGAAATCCAGGGCATCGCCGAAATCCAAGGCGAGAAGGTTTTCGTGCTGCGCTTCCTGCAGGGCCGCAACCCGGATTGGGTACAGCGCCCGTTCTTCGCCAAGTACAGCGAAACAGCCACTTGGTTGCACGAGCTGGAACCGGCTTTCGGAGAGGAGAAGTTCTTCTTTGAAGATGAGTTTGAACAGATGAAGAAAGGGAATGGTTAAGGCCATAGCCTGAAGTAGATGCAAAAAGGCCAGATGAAGGAATTCATCTGGCCTTTTACTGCAACCTCAATGCATCAACGTATACAACTTCCTCCGATACGTCCGCACATCCGCATTGTTGTTCCCCAGTTTCTCAAACAGCTCCACCAAGGTCGTCTTGGCCACACCATCTTTATAAGTGCTATCCGCCTGCATTAACCGGATCAACAAATCCATCGCCTCGGCATTCTGCTCTTGTAGTACTTTGTGTAGCGCTAACTGATGCAAAGCCTCTGGATCTTTCGGATTGGCTTCCAGCGTTTGCTCCAAGCCTTCGATGGCCGGCAGTTCGCTGGACTGCTTCAAAAACTTAACGCGGGCCGCCAGCTGCTTGGCTTTGGTCTGCAATTTTTCTTCCGGCGGCAGACTGTCCAGCACTTGCTCGGCGGTTTCCAGGTCGCCCTGCTCGGCTTTTAGCTGGGCCAGATCGATCAGTACGTTGAGGTTCTCAGGATCCTTCTGGTTCATTTCCGTCAGGATCGCCAGAGCACCGTCCAGATCACCCGCTTCCCAGAGCGCGTGAGCTTTTTCGTACGGGTCTTCTGCCGGCGCTTCCACATGCTTTTCCAGCACTTTGCGAATTTCACTTTCCGGCTGGGCACCGTTGAAGCCGTCTACAGCCTGGCCGTCTTTTACCAGAATCACGGTCGGCAGGCTGCGCACCCCCAAGGACGAGGTCAGCTCTTGCTGCTCATCGGCATTCACTTTGGCCAACAAAAAGTTGCCTTGGTATTCGTCCGCCAGCTTTTCCAGTATCGGCATCAGCTGCTTGCACGGCGCACACCAGTCCGCCCAGACATCCACCAAAATGGGCGTTTTGGCGGAGGCTTCCATTACCTCCTGCGGAAAGTTGTCCATGGTGGCGTCAAAGATATAGGGTGAAGCAGTCATAAAGTTACCCGGTCATAAGGATGTTTAATGGCTTTGGTAATGGGGGCCAGACAATAAAAAATCAAGCCAACTTGAAAATCCCGCCATCGCCGTTACATAAGATAGTAAACACTCACGCCTTTAGAGCGAAACGGTATGAATGACGAGAACCGCAAAGACTCCCTGGAAGAATTTGAAGACGACGTGACCGAATACATCGGCAAAGAGGACAACAACAAAGCGCTTGCGTTACCCCAACAGGCACGGCCGCAACGGATGTACGTGTTGCCAGTAACCAATAGACCTTTCTTTCCGGCACAGGTGCAGCCGGTGATGGTCAACGAAGATCCGTGGCACGAAACCCTGAAACGGGTGGCGGACACCGACCACAAAATGCTGGGCATTTGTTTTGTTGAAGACACGGCAAGCGAATCCGGTGTGCCCACCAGCGACGAGCTGGAGGTTATGGGCTGCGCGGTTCGCGTTCACCAGGCCCAGCGCGAGAACGGCAAAGTGCAGTTCATCGCCCAAGGCCTGCACCGGTTCAAAATCGTGCAATGGCTGCGCCGCCGCCCGCCCTATCTGGTGGAGGTCGAGTACCCCGAAGAACCAGAAGAGCCGGCCGACGAGCTCAAGGCCTACACGCTGGCCATCATCGGTGCCATCAAAGAGCTGCTGCGTACCAACCCGCTCTATGGGGAAGACGTAAAGCAGTACTTGTCTCGCTTCGGCCCGGACGACAGCTCACCGCTGGCCGATTTCGGGGCATCCATGACCAGCGCGCCCGGTCAGGAGCTGCAAGACGTTCTGGATACCGTGCCACTGCTTCGCCGCATGGAGCGAGTACTCCTGCTCATGCGCAAAGAGTTGGAAGTCGCGCGCCTGCAGTCCGAGATCAACGAAGAAGTGAACGAAAAGGTGCAAAAGCACCAGCGCGAATTCTTCCTGCGCGAACAGCTGAAAGTCATTCAGCGGGAACTGGGCATCGCCAAAGACGACAAAACCGCCGATGCCGAGCGCTTCGAAGCGCGGATGGCCAAACTGAATCCGCCGGAAGCCGTGCAAGAACGTTTCGCTGAAGAAATCCAGAAACTGCAGATACTCGAGCAAGGCTCACCGGAATACGGTGTAACCCGCAATTATCTCGACTGGATCACGCAAGTGCCTTGGGGCAAATACTCCGAAGACCACTTCGACCTCGCGGCTGCGCGCAAAATACTGGACCGGGACCACGACGGCCTCAACGATGTCAAAGACCGTATCATTGAATTCCTCGCCGAAGGCTCGTTCAAGGGCGAAATGAGCGGCTCCATCCTGTTGCTGGTGGGCCCACCCGGCGTGGGTAAAACCTCCATCGGTCATTCCGTAGCAGATGCTTTGGGCCGGGAATTCTACCGCTTCAGTGTTGGCGGTATGCGCGACGAAGCCGAAATCAAAGGCCATCGCCGCACCTACATAGGCGCAATGCCCGGCAAGTTTGTGCAGGCACTGAAAGACACCAAAGTGGCCAACCCGGTGATCATGCTGGATGAGATCGACAAAATCGGCTCATCCTTCCAGGGCGATCCTGCATCAGCGCTGCTGGAAACCCTGGACCCGGAGCAAAACAAAGAGTTTTTGGATCACTACCTCGATGTGCGCATGGACCTGTCCAAAGTCCTGTTCATTTGCACCGCGAACCAGTTAGACACCATTCCCCGGCCACTGCTGGACCGGATGGATGTCATCCGGCTGTCTGGCTACATCGGTGAAGAAAAGCTCGCCATTGCCAAGCATTACCTGATCCCTCGACTGCTCAAGCGTGCCGGCTTACTGAAAAAACAGCTAAACATTTCAGACGCTGCCGTGCGGCAAGTGATTGAAGGGTACGCCCGGGAAGCTGGCGTGCGCAGCCTGGAAAAACTGCTGCACAAAATCATCCGCAAAGGCATTGTGAAACTGCTGGAAAATCCGGACGAACCGGTCAGAGTGGGTGTGGGCGACTTAACCACCTACCTTGGCCAACCGGCGTTCCGTAAAGAGAAGTCCCTGAAAGGCACCGGCGTGGTGACTGGCCTCGCGTGGACCGCCATGGGCGGAGCGACCTTGAGCATCGAAGCCTCCCGCGTGCATACCAACCACCGGGGCTTCAAACTGACCGGGCAACTGGGCGACGTGATGCGCGAGTCCGCAGAAATTGCCTACAGCTACGTGGCCTCCAACCTGAAGCGGTTCAAAGGCGACCCGACCTTTTTCGAAAAGTCGTTCGTCCACCTGCACGTGCCCGAAGGTGCAACACCGAAGGACGGCCCCAGTGCCGGTATCACCATGGCCACGGCGTTGGTTTCTATCGCTCGCAGAGAAGCTCCGCAGCAGAACATTGCCATGACTGGCGAACTGACACTTACTGGGCAGGTGCTGCCCGTTGGCGGGATTCGTGAAAAAGTGATTGCCGCAAGACGACAGAAGATCAGTAATCTGATTCTGCCGGAGGCGAACCGGGGGGACTACGAAGAGTTGCCGGATTATCTCAAAGAAGGGTTAACCGTGAACTTTGCCAAGAACTACAACGATGTGTTCCAGGTGTGCTTTGGCAATAAGCCGAAGAGTGGGTCTAGCGTGCACTAATTCCCGTAAGTTCGGAGAATGGGGGTCTGTCCTCGTAGGGACAGCCCCCGTCGCAAGCTTCTTGCTGACAGCATACTGACTAATTTCGTCGGCGCTGGGCGGGGCGTGTGTTTTCTGCCGGAAAAAGATGTCTGAGCGAAGCGAGTTATTTTTCCAAAGAAAACACACGCCCCACCCAGTGCCAGCCCCCAAATTTCAAACAACCAGCCTCAGGCCTTTTCCTTCCAGCCATCATCCTTCAATACCGACCCCACTGTCAGAACCGGCGAAGCATCAATATCATCGGCATCCATCATATGGGCCACGCGCTGCAACGACGACAAAATCATCGTCTGCTCCCACTCTGCCAGATTCTGAAACTTCTCAATAAAATCTTCCTGCAAAGGATTCGGTGCACGAGCCAACAGATCGGCCCCATCTTCGGTCAAATGGGCATGCACTTTGCGCTTATCTTTAGTGCTACGCACACGATAAACCAACTTGCGGTGTTCAAGACGGTCCAGAATGGTCGTTACCGTCGCCTGACTGAGGCTGACATTTTCGGCAATCGTACCGATTGTCACCTCCCCCAAGTCACGAATGGTACGCATAATCAGCAACTGAGGCCCGGTCAGCCCGGCATGCTTACTCAACCGTTTCGAATGCAAATCCGTTGCCCGGATAACTCGCCGAAGCGCTACCAACACCTGCTCGTAACTATCCAAAACTCGACTCCCAAGCGATTTATTTATACCTCTAACTATTAGAGGTCTTCGAACCTCTCGATGCAAGTGCGAATATTACCTAGCTCAGCTGCGCAGCCTGGTGCCGACAATCCGGGCGGCCCCTCGACATTATTTCTAATGGCCACTGTGCTAAGGTCAATCACGGATACTGTTCTACTCAACGAAAAACGGACACCTTTAATGATCAGGCACTACCTCGTTTTCATCCTCGCCCTTATTTTTGCCGGACACCTCCATGCACAAGGGCAGGAACTTGGCCCGGATAAAGAGCTGACCGACGAAGACCTGGAAGGAAGCATCAAAACGCTGGAAAAACCGATGTATACCCCTTTCGTGGAGCTATACCTGCTCGACGAAACCAAAGCGCTTCGCCAAGACATGCAAAACACCCGAGCGGAACTTATCGAGAAAGTTGTCGAAAAAGAACTGTCCGTAGCGGACAAATCCATGTCTTATGCCGCCGATACGGTCACCTACTTCTTCTATTTGATTGCCGGCGCCACCTCTATCCTGGTCGTTATCGGCTGGAACTCGATTCGGGACATGCGCCACCAGCTCACCGGCTTGGCAGAGGAACGGGTGAATGAATTGGTGGTGGAATACGAAAAACGCTTGAAAGCCATCGAAGTCCAGTTGCAGCAAAAGTCTGAGATCATTCACCAGAACCAGGCGGAAATCGAGCTGACCAACGAGGTGCATGCGCTCTGGCTGAAAGCCAGCCAAGAAACGTCTCAACAGAACAAGATCAACACCTACGACCAGATCCTGGAGCTACGACCAGACGATGTGGAAGCGCTAAGCTACAAAGCCGATGCCGTTCTCGAAATACAAGAACCGCTCTGGGCCATCAGCCTGTGTAACCGTGCCCTCAAACTGGCACCGGACAACGGTCACGCGCTTTACCAGCTTGCCTGTGCCTTTGCCGAGATTGGCCGCTGGGAAGATGCCGTTGCCAACCTTGCCAAAGCCATCGAGATCTCCGAAGCCTATCGAGACGACGCATCGGTTGATCCAAGCTTCGAGCAATTGCACGATCACGAAAACTTCAAAAATTTGGTTTATATCGACCGCGATGACCCGGAAGACACCTAAACTGGCGGATGTATCGCGGCCCTAGACGCATTTGCTTGACAAGGCCTGAGCTGTGGTGTTTCTTAACTCATTGTGAACATAAGAATAACCCTGACACACAGGAACAAAACACGATGAACATTTCCGCAAAGAAACTCGCTACCGCTGTAAGCGCGTCCGTAGCCCTGATGGCCGCAGGCCATGCTTCTGCTGATATTAAAATAGGCATTGCAGGCCCGATGACAGGCCCGGTCGCTCAGTATGGTGACATGCAGTTCTCAGGCGCCCGCATGGCCATCGAACGCATCAACGCCGCCGGCGGTGTGATGGGCGAAGATCTGGTTGCCGTTGAAGTCGATGACGTTTGCGACCCAAAGCAAGCCGTGACCGTGGCTAACCGCCTGGTGAACGAAGGCGTTCAGTACGTTATTGGCCACCTGTGTTCGAGTTCTACCCAGCCTGCCTCCGACATCTATGAAGACGAAGGCATTCTGATGATCACCCCGGCCTCCACCAGCCCGGAAATCACCGAGCGCGGTTATGAGCTGGTGTTCCGCACCATCGGCCTGGACAGCATGCAAGGCCCCGTCGCAGGTAACTACATCGCCAGCCAGAAGCCGGAGCGAGTTGCCGTTGTTCACGATAAACAACAGTACGGTGAAGGCATTGCCACTGCGGTTCGTGACACCCTGAAAGATGCCGGCATCGAAGTGGCCATGTTCGAAGGCATCACCGCCGGCGACAAAGACTTCTCCTCGCTGGTCACCAAAATCAAACAAGCCAACGTGGACTTCGTTTACTACGGCGGCTATCACCCGGAGCTTGGGCTAATCCTGCGTCAGGCTCGCCAGACCGATGTTAAAGCTAAGTTCATGGGCCCTGAAGGGGTTGGCAACAAAGACATCAACACCATCGCCGGTGAAGCCGCTGAAGGCTTGCTGGTCACCCTACCGCCAAGCTTTGATGAAAAAGCCGAGAACCAGGAGCTGGTTAAAGCGTTCAAAGACAAAGGCGAAGATCCATCCGGCCCGTTTGTTTTGCCTTCATACACCGCCGTTCAGCTGGTAGCTGAAGGCATCAAACAAGCCGATTCCAAAGATCCGTTTGACGTTGCCGCCGCTCTGCGCGCCAACAGCTTTGAAACTCCGATCGGAACCGTTCAATACGACAAAGCCGGGGACCTGAAGTCCTTCGAATTCGTGGTTTACGAATGGCACTCTGACGGTAGCAAGACTCCGGCACAGTAAGCCAAACCCTCTTCCGAGGTATAAATAAGAGCACCTTCCAACCGCGATCCGGGGGAAGGTGCTTTTCTGGCCGTATGCATTCGGAGCTCCCCCAGCATGCAAGACCTCCTGTATTTTTCCCAACAGCTCGTTAACGGGCTCACGATCGGGAGCACTTACGCCCTGATCGCCATCGGCTATACGATGGTTTACGGCATTATCGGCATGATCAACTTCGCCCATGGCGAAATCTACATGATCGGCGCCTACACCGCGCTTATTGCCATTACCGGCTTAGCCACTCTCGGCGTTGCCTGGTTACCTGTGATTTTATTGGTTGCGCTGATTTGCGCAGTGATCGTTTCCAGCTCCATGGGCTGGGCCGTTGAACGGGTCGCCTACCGACCGGTGCGCGGTCGTCACCGGCTAATACCGCTCATCTCCGCTATCGGTATGTCGATCTTCCTGCAGAACTACGTCCATTTGGCCCAAGGTTCGCGCAACATCGGCTTTCCGGCACTGATCGACGGCGGTTTTCGCTTTGGCGCGCCTGAAAGCTTCCAGCTTTCGCTCTCCTACATGCAAATCACCATTTTTATCACCACGCTGATCTGCATGACCTTGCTTTCCCTGTTCATTTCACGCTCTCGCATAGGGCGGGCGTGTCGAGCCGTTTCCCAGGATTTGGGCATGGCCAACCTGTTGGGTATCGATACCAACCGAATCATCTCGGCGACCTTTGTCATCGGCGCATCGCTGGCGGCGGTTGCCGGTTTATTGTTGGGCATGTACTACGGATCGGTTGACCCTCTGTTTGGTTTTATAGCCGGCCTGAAAGCCTTCACCGCAGCGGTACTGGGCGGCATTGGCAGCATTCCCGGCGCCATGCTCGGCGGTTTGATTCTCGGTGTCTCGGAAAGCATGACCTCCGGCTATCTGAGCGGCGAATACAAAGACGTTGTTTCGTTCAGTTTGCTGATACTGATTCTGCTGTTCAAACCCACCGGCCTGCTTGGCAAACCGGAGGTTGAGAAGATCTGATGGCAACACACAACTTAAAACACGCGTTGTTCTGCGCAATCGTTACGGTCGTGATCGCCTACCCGATTCTTGGCCTCAATCTGGTGGCACAAGGCACCGAAATCGGGCTGGAAGGCGCAACACCCAGCACCATTATTTCGATATTTCTGGCGGCCGGTATCGTATTCTTCTTCCAGCTGTTCCGTGACAGCATCATGGGCAACCTGGGCAAACTGCCCAAGCTGAATCCGCTCAGCGGTCGCGAACCCATGCCCGCGGAGAAACGGGCGAAAGTCGAGGCCTGGGTGCTTACCGGCATTATCGTACTGGCCTTGTTCTGGCCCTTCGTGGTGTCGCGTGGCGCGGTCGATCTGGCCACACTGGTGCTTATCTACATCATGCTGGCTCTAGGCCTGAACGTGGTAGTCGGTCTGGCCGGTCTGCTCGACCTTGGCTACGTCGCCTTCTATGCCGTCGGCGCCTACACCTTCGCCCTGCTTTACCACTACTTCGGTTTCACCTTCTGGATGGCCTTACCGGTTGGTGCCTTGCTGGCCGCCACCTTTGGCATGGTGCTCGGGTTCCCGGTGTTACGGCTGCGGGGCGATTATCTGGCCATTGTAACGCTGGGCTTTGGAGAAATTATTCGCATTCTTTTGAACAACTGGACGGCGGTTACCGGCGGCCCGAACGGTATCGGCGGCATTCCCGACCCGACCTTGTTCGGTATGGAATTCGGTCGCCGGGTCAAAGAAGAAGGCAACACCTCCTTCCACGAAACCTTTGGCATCGCCTACAGCGGTGAACACAAGGTCATCTTCCTGTACCTGATTGCTCTGGTGTTGGCGGTCATTACCGCACTGGTGATTCGCCGCTTAATGCGCATGCCAGTTGGACGGGCCTGGGAAGCGCTTCGCGAAGATGAAATCGCAGCCCGCTCTCTGGGTTTGAGCCGCACCGCCGTGAAGCTTTCTGCATTCACCATTGGCGCCTTCTTTGCCGGTTTTGCCGGCACCGTGTTCGCTTCCAAACAGGGTTTCATCAGCCCGGAATCCTTCGTCTTCCTGGAATCGGCCATCATTCTGGCGATTGTGGTGCTGGGCGGTATGGGGTCCCAGATAGGCGTTATTCTCGCGGCCATAGCCGTTACCATTCTGCCGGAGCTCGCGCGTGAGTTCTCAGACTTCCGCATGCTCGTATTTGGAGCCGCAATGGTTCTGATGATGGTATGGCGGCCTCAAGGTCTGATGCCGATGCGTCGAATTCCCATTGCACTGAACCGGCAGGAGTGACAGGTATGTTAGAAGTACAAGATCTGTCCATGCGCTTCGGCGGTCTGCTGGCCGTGGACGGCGTAAATCTGGACGTTCAGAAGCATGAAATCGTCTCGGTGATCGGCCCTAACGGTGCCGGCAAAACCACCGTGTTCAACTGCCTCAGCGGGTTTTACAAACCCACTGGCGGCAAGATTCTCTTTGAAGGCAAAGAGGTACAAGGCAAGCCAGACTATAAAATCTCACGGCTTGGCATGGTGCGCACCTTCCAGCACGTTCGTTTATTTGGCCAAATGTCAGTGGTCGAGAACTTACTGGTTGCTCAGCACCGCCATCTCAACACCAATCTGCTCTCCGGGCTGTTGAAAACGCCAGATTATCGCTCCCGGGAAAAACGATCTTTGGACAAGGCCGCCTATTGGCTGGAACGGGTTGGCCTTCTGGAACTCGCCAACCGGGAAGCCGGCAACCTGGCCTACGGCCAGCAACGCCGTTTGGAGATCGCCCGCTGCATGGTCACCGAGCCCAAGCTATTGATGCTCGACGAGCCCGCTGCCGGCCTCAACCCGGCCGAAACCAAAGATCTCAATCAGCTGATCGTGAGCCTGAAAGAGGATTACAACGTTTCAGTGCTGCTCATCGAGCACGACATGAGCCTCGTTATGGACATCTCCGACCGGATTACCGTCATTAACCAAGGCCGCCCTCTGGCCAGCGGTACCCCCGACGAAGTTCGCCAGAACGACGACGTGATCAAAGCTTATCTGGGCGAGGCCTGAGGAAGACGCATGCTAGTACTGGAAAACGTTCATACACATTACGGCAAAATCGAGGCGTTACACGGCGTCTCTGTTGAAGTGAACAAGGGAGAAATCGTTTCGCTGATTGGTGCGAACGGCGCTGGTAAAACCACCCTGCTAATGACGGTATGCGGCAACCCGCAGGCCAGTTCCGGGCGTATTATTCTGGAAGGCAAGGACATCACTCACGATGCCACCTCCAGCATCATGCGCTCCGGCATTTCGATCGTGCCGGAAGGCCGGCGGGTATTTTCCGGCCTGACCGTGGAAGAAAATCTGCACATGGGCGGTTTCTTCAACACCAAGTCGGAAATTCGTAAAAGCCAAGATCACGTTTACGAGCTGTTCCCTCGTCTCAAAGAACGTGAAAACCAGCGCGCCGGCACCATGTCAGGCGGTGAGCAGCAAATGCTTGCCATTGGCCGGGCACTGATGAGCAAGCCCAACATGATCATTCTGGATGAGCCATCACTGGGCTTGGCCCCGATCATCATTCAGCAGATCTTCGAGATCATCGGTCACTTGCGAGATGAGGGTATTACGGTATTTCTCGTTGAGCAAAACGCGCATCAAGCGCTGAATTTGGCGGATAGGGGCTATGTGCTCGAAACCGGGAAGATCCGGTTGCACGATACAGGAAAGAACTTACTGAACAATCCGGAGGTTCGGGAAGCGTATCTGGGGGGCTGACCTGTGCCCATCAAAAAAGCCGGAGAGGGGATTTGCCCTGCTCCGGCTTTTTTGCACTCACAAAGCTTATTTAATGCTTCGGATTGTGCCTTTGTAACCTTCAACTTTTACGTCGATGGTGCCAAAGAAGCCGTAGCCTTCCTGCTTGATGGTGTAGCGAGGAGCTACGATCACATCAGCGCCGGACTCGGTAATGGCGTTGTAAGCTGCAGCTGCTTTAACTTTTTCAGTCAGAGAAGCACCACCCAGTGAAAGCAGAGAACCGCCACCGTTAGCACCGTAAGCAACGCCGTCAGCGTATTCGTTCTCAGCACCCAGAGTCAGCAGACCAAACAGCTGAGTAACAGAAGATTCGCCAGTGATTTTTTCGCCAACTTCGATGTCAGCTTTAACGTCAGTGGCAACAGCACCGGTCAGAGGCAGAGAAGGAGCACTGGTGTTCAGGGAGCTACAACCAGTCAACGCGCCGGCCATTACAAGGCTTGAGGCAATAAGCAATTTTTTCACAATCATGTCTCCATGTGTCTTTTTAGGTCGCCATCTTGGCGGGCGGAACTATACGCAACGCGCTCTTCTATGACAACCCAATATAACTCCCGCCTTTATAAACGAATTAGTAATAAGAACCTGTTCATAAAATCAAGCTAAGTACTTCGTATAGTTTGCGTTTTTCCAAACTTGTCTATACTTACCTGAGCGGTTTGAAATCAGGGCACTATCCTCCGAGCCGTTCTCATCTAATAAATGATTAGCCTAACGTTTAGGCGTTTTGTGACGAGAGAAAAACCACACAAGGAGTGGATAATGAAAAAACTGATCGCAGGTGCAATTCTTCTAGGTGCTTCTTCTATGGCATTCGCGCAGCCCGGCTGTGGTGTTGGTGCAATGATCTGGAAGGGACAGTCCGGCATTGCTCCACACGTGCTGGCGGCCACCACCAACGGAACCTTCGGTAACCAGACCTTTGGTATGACGACCGGTACACTGGGTTGCTCCACTAACCAGTCGGTTCAATCCATGGCCATGTACATGGACAGCAACATCGACAAGGTTGCCCGTGACATGTCCCGCGGCTCCGGTGAAAACCTGGACACACTGGCCGTTCTTCTTGGCGTAGAAGAAGCGGATCGCGCTGATTTCCGTCAGGTACTGCAGGACAACTTCGCAACCATTTTCCCGAACTCTGAAACCACGTCTGGCGAAGCGGTAGACGCTATCGTAGCCCTGCTTGAGCAGAACAAATCTCTGAGCAAGTACGTAGCGGCCTAATCGCCTAGCCCCGAAGGATTGAACCTGCGCTATGGATGGCGCACTATCCTTGTCTCCACTCAAACCGGATGTACCAAACACCCATGGGCTACCTCTTGCGCACTGGGCAGGCTGCTTTATGGCTTGCGAGCACCTTGGCAACCCACACTGCCTTCGCTTCAAATCTCGAAAACCTACACGAACATCCCGTTTGGCTCACGCTCGGCCATTATCACGAAAACCGTTTTGGTAGCGGCTACACCAGCCAGGCCGATGATCCTGAGTTTTTTCTGAGCTCAAGCGGCAAGACCAGCCCCGAGGCAGAACTCGCCGCCACCCTTGAAGCGATTCAACAGCCCGGTGAAGGTGATGATCACGCCCGCTGCCGCTTCCCGGCCCGGGATGCCTGGCTAAGAGAACAGCTTGACCTGCCCGATGATCCGGTAACTTGCCCGGCTTATGAAGACTGGGCTGACACGCTAAACACAGAAAAGGTCACACTGGTGTTTGCAGCGTCTTACCTGAATAGCCCGTCGTCCATGTTTGGCCACACCTTCCTGAGGCTAGACCCACCTCAGGACGACAACGAAACCGACTTGCTGCTGGCGAACACCATTTCCTATGCCGCCGATGCTGCTGAACACGACAGCGAGCTGCTGTTTGCCTATCGCGGCATCTTCGGTGGTTACCCGGGAATCACCTCCATCAAGCCCTATTACGAGATGATTCGCCTTTACAACGACATCGAACACCGGGACTTATGGGAATACACCCTGAACCTGAGCCAGGCCGAAGTCGATACCATGCTAGCCCACACCTGGGAAATCCAAGACAAGAACTTCGATTATTACTTTTTCGACGAAAACTGCGCCTACCGACTGCTCGCGCTTATTGACGTAGCCCGCCCGGGAACAGAGTTGCTAGAGGAAGTAAGCACTCACGCTATCCCTTCCGACACAGTGC
This sequence comes from Marinobacter litoralis, assembly GCF_003336705.1. Classification (GTDB taxonomy): domain Bacteria; phylum Pseudomonadota; class Gammaproteobacteria; order Pseudomonadales; family Oleiphilaceae; genus Marinobacter; species Marinobacter litoralis. The sequence continues at coordinate 697,124 of NZ_QMDL01000002.1, forward strand.
GCTGGGTACGCGACAAAGATCTGGTTGAAAGCATCCATTACCGGCCGTCCGCCGCAACAGCCGTTAGCCACAACCTTGAATCCCTGCCCGACGAGCACCAAACCATCGCCGCAGCGATTGCCAACGGTTACGTGAAACTGGACGACCCGGAAGTCCTGAACTTGCCTCCCGGTGAAAAGGCACGCTTGCTCGACGCCACCTACGACTACGTTCGCTACCAGAGCGAAGCCGACAACTGGCCCCGCGAGTTTGCAGCCCCGTTATCACACCAGCTGCTGGTTACCCGTAGCCGCATCGACAACGCCGAACCGATTCCTCCAGTGCCGGAACCCACTGTGCGAGACGACCAAGGCCACGACACCTTCAGGCTCAGCCTGAGCTCCGGCCAACTGGCTCACAACGAATTCACCGAACTGACCATCCGGCCGGCCTATCACGATATCGTCGATCCACCCGAAGGCTACCGAACCGGTGCGCAGCTGCAGTTCTTGCGATTGGATGCACGCCTTTATCATGACAACGACGAACTTCAGGTCGAACAAATCACTGGCGTCGAAATTCGCTCCTTGAGCCCCCGCAACCAGTTTTTCTCGCCCACCTCCTGGCAAGTCGGCTTCGGCGGCCGCCGCACCGACACGGGAACCAAGCGAGTGCTCGCGCCTTATCTGGAAGGTGGAGCCGGAGGAAGCTGGAGCCTTGGCGACAACAGCCAACTCTTCGCCATGGCAACGGCTGACCTCGAAATCGACGACGACATCCGCCGCGGCTACGACTTCGCCCCGGGCGCAGACCTTGGCGCGCTGCACCAAAGCCCCCGCTTCAGCTTACTCGGTGGAGTAAAAACCAAAGCCTGGATCGTCAGCAGCCAACACCGGCAAGACCAGCTCTACCTGAAAGCCAACTACCACATCGGCCGAGAATTCAGCCTATTCACCGAATTCACCCGAGAAGACCACTTCGATAGGTACCAAAGCACATGGCAGGCAGGCATCCACGCGTACTTCTGAATCCCAAAGCGCTCACCAGCGTTTTCTTGGTGTTTCTAGCACTGCTGCAAACCGGTTGCAGCAGTGTTTTCTTCTATCCGAACAACACCACCTACATCACACCAGACCGGCTCGAACTGGACTATGAAAACGTATTCCTGAACACCGCCGACGGAGAAACCCTACACGGCTGGTGGCTCCCCGCTCGCACGGACGAACCCGCCAAGGGCACCATCTACTATCTCCACGGTAATGCCCAAAACGTAAGCGCTCACATACTCAACGTCGCCTGGCTGCCACCACAAGGCTACAACGTCTTCACGATAGACTACCGAGGCTACGGCCAATCCACCGGCGCCCCCGACATCGAAGGCGCCCTACATGACGTAGAAACCGGCCTACGCTGGCTAGCCGAACACCACACCGACCAACCCCTATACCTCCTCGGCCAAAGCCTCGGCGGTGCACTAGGGATTGCCCTTGCCAACGAATGGGTACAACGCAACGAACACCCCGAACTCAACGGCGTCATCCTCGACGGCACCTTCTCCGGCTTCCGCTACATCGCCCGGGAAAAACTCAACAACCTCTGGCTAACCTGGCCCTTCCAATACCCCCTGAGCTGGACCATCCCCGACAACTACGAAGGTACCGACCGAATTGCAGACATAGCGCCCGTACCGGTGATGATCATCCACAGCATCCGGGACGGCATTATCCCGTTCCACCACGGCACAAGGCTCTATGATGCCGCTGAGCAACCAAAAGAATTTCTCCAGACGGACACCCCTCACGCGGCCACGTTCGTGATCCCTGCGTACCGTGAGGCGGTTCTGGAGTTTATGAAAGGTAGCCTCTAGTTTCGAAGCTAAAGTGTGTTTCGAAACCACTGACCAAGACCGGTGCGTGATTTGGGAAAGGCACTTTCAAAAGTCTTGAGGGCCAAGGACGGCCCGAAAGAAGCGCACATGGATGTGCTCGTAGCGTCTTTTGAAAGTGCCTTTCCCAAACCACGCTACCCCATACTTGAGAACAGCCAGAAACGAAAAAACCCGCCAAAAGGCGGGTTTTCTCAAGACAAACCAGAAATCTTAGTCAGCGAATTCAGTTGCCTGCTCGCCTTCCTTAACTTCCTTCATGGACAGCTTAACGCGGCCACGGTTGTCCACATCCAGAACCTTAACCAGAACTTCCTGACCTTCGCTCAGCTCATCAGTCACGTTCTCGATACGGCGCTCAGAGATCTGGGAAATGTGCACCAGACCATCCTTGCCAGGCAGAATGTTCACAAACGCACCGAAGTCCACAATCCGCTCAACACGGCCTTTGTAGATAGCGCCCACTTCGATCTCAGCAGTGATTTCCTTAACACGATTCATCGCCGCCTGAGCCGCTTCACCGTTTTCTGCGTAGATCTTCACGTTACCATCGTCATCCAGATCGATAGACGCACCGGTCTCATCACAGATAGAACGAATAGTCGCGCCACCCTTACCGATCACGTCACGGATCTTGTCCGGGTGGATCTTGATAGTCGTGATGCTAGGCGCACGATCAGACAGCTTAGAACGCGGCTCAGAGATAACCTTGTTCATCTCGTCCAGGATGTGCAAACGCGCAGCCTGTGCTTGCTCCAGAGCGATCTCCATGATCTCGTCAGTGATACCGTTGATCTTGATATCCATCTGCAGAGCAGTGATACCTTCTTTGGTACCGGCAACCTTGAAGTCCATATCGCCCAAGTGATCTTCGTCACCCAGGATGTCGGTCAGAACAGCGAACTTGTCGCCCTCTTTAACCAGACCCATCGCGATACCGGCAACCGGCGCCTTGATCGGCACACCAGCGTCCATCAACGCGAGGCTTGAACCACAAACGGAAGCCATAGAGCTGGAACCGTTAGATTCAGTGATCTCGGAAACCGAACGGATAGCGTACGGGAATTCTTCGATAGTCGGCATAACTGCCAGAACGCCACGCTTAGCCAAACGACCGTGACCCACTTCACGACGACCCGGAGTACCTACGCGGCCGGCTTCGCCGACAGAGTACGGAGGGAAGTTGTAGTGGAACATGAACGGATCTTTACGCTCACCTTCCAGTGCGTCGATGGTTTGAACGTCACGGGTGGTACCCAGAGTTGTAGTCACGATCGCCTGAGTTTCACCACGGGTGAACAGCGCAGAACCGTGAACAGAAGGCAGAATGCCCACTTCCACCTGGATCGGACGAACAGTCTTGTTATCACGACCGTCGATGCGCGGCTTGCCATCGATAACCTGCTGACGAACAACCGTCTTCTCGACTTTGCCAAAGTACTTCTTCACCAAGTCGGCTGAAGGCTGGTCTTCTTCTTCACCGGCCAGCTTTTCAACGGCAGCGGCTTTGATTTCACCCAAGCGCTCGTAACGAGCCATCTTGTCGCGAATCGCATAGGCTTCTTCGATCTGACCAACGAAGTCGGCTTTGATCGCTTCCAGCAATCCGGTGTCTTCCGGCTCTGGCTGCCAGTCCCAACGCGGCTTGCCATTCTCTGCAGCAAATTCTTTGATGGCGTTGATAGCGGCCTGCATTTCCTGATGGGCGTAAAGAACGCCGCCCAGCATCTGGTCTTCAGAAAGACCTTTAGCTTCGGACTCAACCATCAGCACGGCTTCGTCAGTACCGGCAACAACCATGTCCAGAAGAGACGTTTCCAGCTCTTCGAAAGACGGGTTCAGGAAGTAACCTTTGTCGTTAGTAAAACCAACGCGCGCAGCGCCGATCGGGCCGTCAAAAGGAATACCGGAAATAGCCAAGGCAGCAGAAGCGGCCAACATGGCAGCGATATCCGGGTCCTGCTTCTTGTCGGTCGACATAACCGTCAGAATCAACTGAACTTCATTCATGAAGCCAGTCGGGAACAGAGGACGAATCGGACGGTCGATCAGACGCGACGTCAGAGTTTCTTTCTCGGAAGGACGACCCTCACGCTTGAAGAAACCGCCAGGGATTTTGCCCGCAGCGTAAGTCTTCTCGGAGTAATTAACGGTCAGCGGGAAAAAAGGCTGGCCCGGCTTCGCTTCACGGACACCAACAACGGTACCCAGAACGGAGGTATCACCACAGGTAACCAAAACAGAACCCGTTGCCTGACGAGCAACGCGGCCGGTTTCCAGTGTGAAGGTGTGTCCACCCATTTCAAATGTTTTCGTTCGTGGTTGCAGATCCACAATTTACTCCTGCTTTTCAACTGTTTAATACGTAGCTGATGAATGATTCATCATAGCCCGTGTTTTTCATTTATGCCGCAGCAGTCTGAACTGTGAACCAAAAGGCAACCCGTCTGAAAGCTAACAGGCTGTCGCAAAAACCCGGCAACGCCCCGGCTTTTCGACAACCTGCTTTCAATATCGGCTTTCCATTACGACAGGGAAAATCCTTTGGTGTCACGGACAAATCAACTGCAGCAGATGACCATCTGGTTGCCTTACCAGCAAGCGCAGACAGCGGAGGAGAAAACTCGGCTGGCCGCGGGAACCCCCGGGCCAGCCTTCAGGTCACTAAATCCGATTAGCGACGCAGACCCAAACGCTTGATCAACTCAAGGTAACGGTCAGCATTTTTACGCTTCAGGTAGTCCAGCAGCTTACGACGCTGGTTTACCATGCGGATAAGACCACGGCGGGAATGGTGATCCTGCTTGTTGGCCTTAAAGTGATCCTGCAGCTTGTTGATGTTAGCGGTCAGCAGAGCCACCTGAACTTCAGGGGAACCGGTATCGCCTTCACCTTGCTGAAAATCTGTAACGATTTGAGCTTTCTCACTGGCAGTAAGTGCCATATAACACCTCATTGTTTGCGATGCTGATAAATCCGGCCGAACCGCGCATCTCTACAGCCCGGCTACACAGCGGCAGCTTATCTGCCGGTGTTCTTGACCAGCCGACGAGGCACCAGCACGGTGTCTTCGCCTTCCGGTTGAGCTTCCGCCAACCCGACAAAAGAATGATTGCCGTAAACACGCACAAATCCTTCAAAGGGCTGACCGGGTATTCTAACTGGTTGACCGTTCAATATCGATACCAACGCCGGGCCTGAAAGCCGGTGTTCCGGAAACATGGTCAGCGCGCTTTCTGGTGGCAACAACAAACCGTCAAGGCTTTCATCGCGCTCCCGCATCGCCTCCAACGTTTCGATATTCTGAACGTTATCAAGGGTATAACCTGCCGCCAATGTACGGCGCAAAGCCACCACATGAGCACCACAACCTAACTCTTGGCCGATGTCCTCGACTAATGAGCGGATGTACGTACCCTTGGTGCAGGTTACCGCCAAATCAAGTTCATTGTCGCGAACCGCAAGCAGCTTTAATTCGTAGATGGTAACGGGCCGCGCCGGACGCTCGATTTCAATGCCTTCACGCGCATACTCATACAAGGGCTTACCCTGATGTTTGAGTGCGGAATACATCGACGGAACCTGCTGGATGTCGCCCCGGAAGTTTTCCAGAACGGCTTCTACTTCGGTTTCCGTTAAGGAGGGAACCGGTTTTTCTTCAACAACCGCGCCTTCGGAATCCCCGGTCTCTGTACGAACACCTAAGCGGGCCGTCGTGATATAGGCCTTATCGCTGTCCAACATTGTCTGGGAAAACTTGGTGGCCTCACCGAAGCACAAAGGCAACACGCCAGTGGCCAAGGGGTCAAGAGCGCCAGTATGGCCCGCCTTAGCGGCTCCATAGAGGCGCTTCACCTGCTGAAGAATACCGTTTGAGGTGACACCCTGGGGTTTATCGATCACCAGGATACCATTTACGTCACGACCTTTACGTCTTCGACTCAAGCGTCACGCTCCGAACTGTCCGTGTCAGATTCGTCGCTGTCATCCCGAGCAACGGCAGGCTGATCACCCACAGCTTCCCGGATCAAACGATCCAGTTTGCGGCTGTGGCCAAGCAGACTGTCGAAGTGGAACCGCAGCATCGGCACAACGCGCAATTTCATCGCACGTGCTACCTGGCCGCGCAAAAATCCGGAGGCTTTATTAAGCACTTTCAGGGATTCCTGAACTTCCGGAGATTGCTCGGTTAGCTCTTCGGTCGATAACAGCGAAACGTAGATATCGGCATAGCCCAGATCACGGCTGACTTTTACATCGTTTACCGTGATCATGCCAACGCGAGGATCTTTTACCTCACGCTGTATGATCTGGGCCAGCTCACGTTGCATCTGATCGCCAATGCGATCGATGCGACTGTAATCCCGTGCCATTAGGCCCCCGTAGACTCGAGCTGACGTTCAACGCGAACGCGATCGAAGACTTCGATCTGGTCGCCCACTTTCACATCGTAACCCTTAACACCGATACCACACTCCATACCGTTACGTACTTCTTGTACGTCGTCTTTGAAGCGGCGCAGAGATTCCAGCTCGCCCTCGAAGATCACCACGTTGTCACGCAGTACACGGATCGGCTTGTTGCGGTATACATTACCCTCGGTAACCATACAGCCGGCAACCTGACCGAACTTCGGTGAACGGAATACGTCGCGCACATCGGCGATACCGACGATGTCTTCGCGGAATTCTGGCTTCAGCATGCCGGTCAGGGCCGCTTTAACGTCATCCAGCATGTTATAGATGATGCTGTAGTAACGAAGATCCAGACCTTCTTTCTCGACCAATCGCTTAGCCGCGGTATCGGCACGAACGTTGAAGCCGAAGATAACCGCGTTGGTGGCCATGGCCAGGCTCACGTCAGTTTCGGCGATACCGCCGACACCGGAAGACACCACCTTGACCTGCACTTCGTCGTTACCCATATCGCGCAAGGCTTTGGTAATCGCCTCGAGGGTACCGCGCACGTCGGTCTTCAGAACAACGTTAAGGGTCTTAACCTCATCCTTGCCCATGTTTTCGAACATGTTCTCAAGCTTGGCTGCTTGCTGACGCTGCAGACGGCTTTCACGCTCGCGAGTCTGGCGCAATTCGGCCAGCTCTTTTGCCTTCTTCTCGTCAGACACGGCGTAGAATTCGTCACCTGCATCCGGTGTGCCGTTCAGGCCTAAAATCTCAACCGGGATGGACGGACCCGCAGACTTAACCTGCTTGCCAGCTTCGTTGGTCATGGCGCGAACCTTACCGAAGAAGGATCCAGCAACAACCATTTCACCCTGACGCAGAGTACCGTTCTGAACCAGAACCGTCGCAACCGAACCACGGCCGCGTTCCAGACTGGATTCAACGACAACACCTTTCGCAGACGCATCTGGAGAAGCTTCAAGTTCAAGTACTTCGGCCTGCAGCAGCACCGCTTCGAGCAAGCTGTCGATACCTAAACCAGTATGCGCTGAAACCGGCACAAACTGGACGTCACCGCCCCAGTCTTCCGGAATGACATCCAACGCCGACAGTTCGGTTTTGATGCGATCAGGATCCGCTTCTTCTTTGTCCATCTTGTTGATGGCAACAACCAGCGGTACACCGGCAGACTTGGCGTGCTCTACTGCTTCCTTGGTCTGTGGCATTACACCGTCATCGGCCGCTACAACCAGAATGACGATATCGGTGCACTGGGCACCACGAGCACGCATCGCTGTAAAGGCTGCGTGGCCCGGGGTATCCAGGAAGGACACCATGCCGTGATCGGTTTCAACGTGGTATGCACCAATATGCTGGGTAATACCACCGGATTCGCCAGCCGCCACTTTGGTGCGACGAATGTAATCAAGCAGGGAAGTTTTACCGTGGTCAACGTGGCCCATTACACTCACAACCGGAGCGCGCTTGATCTTCTCTTTGCCTTCGTCCTGATCGGTGATGTTGCTCAGCACTTCTTCTTCAAGTGCGTCATCACTGATGCTTACCGGCTTGTGACCCAACTCTTCAGTTACCAGGATGGCAGTTTCCTGATCCAGAGGCTGGTTGATGGTGGCCATCACGCCCATGCCCATCAGAGTTTTGATGACATCAGCGGCTTTAACAGCCATACGCTGGGCGAGATCACCAACGGTGATCGTTTCTGGAATCTGTACTTCTCTTACCATGGGCTTGGTTGGCCTCTCGAAAGCATGACGCTTTTCTTTCGTTTTCTTTTTGGCCCGTAGCTGCTTGCGAGGAACGGTTTCATCATCCTCGGAAATCACCAGAGGCTCCTCTGGTCGGCTACGTGGACCGCGATGGCCAGCCTGCTTCTTCTTAGGCTTGCCGTCATCATCATCGCCGCGCTCACGCCCTTTCTCTTTCTTTTTCTTCGGCTTGCGATCCCGCCCGTCTTCTTCTGGCGGAGGCATCGGAATATCCTCAGGCGCAGTTTCAACGACCGGCTCTGGCTCTTTGGCTTCAGGCGCTTTAGGCGCTTCTGCCACTTCAGCCTGCTCTTTCGGCGCTTCAGTTTCCGGCTGGACTGGTGCCTGCTCGGCAGCCACTTGCGGCGCTTCTTGTGGCGCAGCCTCTTGCACAACCGGCTGCTCTACGGGCTCTTCCTGCTTCGGAGCTTCGGCTTCCGGCTCAGGCTGCAGTTCGGCACGCTTGATATAAGTACGACGCTTGCGCACTTCCACATTAACTGTTTTGGCTTTACCCGCTTTCAACGTGGTCGTTGTCTTGCGCTTGAGCGTGATCTTCCGCGGCTCTGCTTCGTCATCGCCGTGGCTCTTTCTCAGATAATCCAGCAACTGCTGTTTCTCATCGCTAGACACAGCATCATTTTCGCTACGAGCTTGCAGCCCGGCTTCAACGATCTGCTTCAGCAAACGATCCACGGGAGCGCCTACATCTGCGGCCAGTTGTTTTACCGTTACATCAGTCATACTGGTCCTCCTCTCCCGAATCAGGCCTGGTCTTCAAACCAGGGTGCACGTGCTGTCATAATCAGTTGACCTGCACGCTCTTCATCAACACCTTCGATCTCAAGCAGATCATCAACCGACTGCTCTGCGAGATCTTCCATCGTGCGAACGCCCATGCCGGCCAACTTAAACGCCAGTGCTCGCTCCATACCGTCCATTTCCAGGAGGTCGTCAGCAGGCTCTGATCCTTCAAGGGCTTCTTCACCGGCCAAGGCCTGGTTTAACAAGGCATCTTTGGCGCGTTTACGAAGTTCAGTCACGGTGTCTTCGTCCAGTCCGTCGATGGCCAACATTTCTTCCATCGGCACATAGGCCACTTCTTCAATGGAGGAGAAGCCTTCTTCGATCAGGACACTTGCAAATTCTTCATCAACATCAAGATGCTTAGTGAAGTGCTCAAGCAAACGGCCAAGCTCTTGCTCTTGACGCTCGCCCGCTTCTTCTTCGGTCATCACGTTCAATGTCCAGCCAGTCAGCTCTGTGGCCAAACGAACGTTCTGCCCGTTTCGACCAATAGCCTGGGCCAGATTGTCTTCAGCAACAGCAACGTCCATGGTGTGACGATCTTCGTCCATCACGATGGAGGCAACTTCGGCCGGAGCCATGGCATTGATAACCAGCTGTGCCGGGTTGTCGTCCCAAAGAACGATATCCACACGCTCACCGCCCAGCTCGTTAGAAACGGCCTGAACACGTGAACCGCGCATACCCACACACGCCCCAACCGGATCGATACGACGGTCATTGGTTTTCACGGCAATCTTGGCACGTGAACCGGGATCACGGGCAGCGCCACGGATTTCGATCAGCTCTTCGGCGATCTCGGGCACTTCAATGCGGAACAACTCGATCAGCATCTGGGCATCAGTACGGCTCAGAATCAACTGCGGACCACGATGATCAACGCGGATTTCCAGCAACAGGGCGCGCACACGATCGCCCATCCGGAATGTCTCGCGAGCAATCAGGTGTTCACGAGGCAACAGTGCTTCAGCGTTGCTGCCCAGATCCACGATTACGTTGTCGCGGGTTACCTTCTTAACCGTACCGGAAACCAGCTCGCCCACACGATCGCGGTAGCTGTCTACGATTTTGGAGCGTTCAGCTTCACGAACTTTCTGGAAGATAATCTGCTTGGCAGCCTGTGCGCCGATACGACCGAAAGCAACGGATTCTGTTTTCTCTTCGTACATGTCACCCGGCTGCAGCGAGGAATCAATTTCTTCCGCTTCCTGCATGGTCAGCTCGGTGCCCAATGCGGGAACCGCGTCGTTGTCTACCACCAACCAGCGGCGGAAGGTTTCGTATTCGCCGGTACGACGGTCGATGGATACGCGGATATCCGCCTCTTCATCTTCATAACGTTTTTTGGCAGCAGTGGCGAGCGCAAGCTCGATGGCCTCAAAAATCACGTCCTTGTCGACGCCCTTCTCGTTCGAGACGGTTTCCACTACCAGCAAGATCTCTTTACTCATGCGATTGCCCTGCCTTCAAAATAATCAGTACACCTAAAAGTTCTTGAATTCGTTTATTCAAAAACCGGAACGATATTGGCTTTATCAATACTGTCGAACGGCAACAGGTACTCGTGATCATCAACCACGATAACAACCTCATCACCTTCAACACCCTTGATCAGGCCTTGGAATTTTCTGCGCCCCTCAAAAGCCATACGGAGCTTTAGTTGAACCTTGTGCCCAACAAACGCCTGATAATGCTCAAGACGAAACAGCGGCCGATCCATCCCCGGGGATGAAACTTCCAACGTATATTCACTCTGAATGGGGTCTTCCACATCCATCACGCCACTGACTTGACGACTGACTTTCTCGCAGTCTTCAATGCCAATACCGTTTTCGGCGTCATCGATAAAAACCCGAAGCATCGACTGATAGCCACGAGAACGAAATTCGATACCCCAAAACTCATATCCGAGCCCTTCTACCACCGGGCGCAGTATCTCTTCGAGTTGATTAAGCTTGGCTGACAAGTGTCGCCGCCTCCGTCTTGAGAATTTTCAATGTACAAAAACAAAAAAAGGGCTGTTGATCAGCCCTTTTATGCACTAGGGCCCTTGCGCCAGGCCCCTTAATCAAAAAGCCCCTGAAAATGGGGCTTTTTGTTGCAAGAATTCGCAGAAAGCCAAACCCAAAACGGCTAACTGCCGACAGACACCTGGCCTGCCTGGAAGCCAGGACGAATCGCTGACTCCAATATCCGCGGAAGTATAGAGATACGAAGCGGATCGGTCAAGGACCGACCAAACAAAGACGGCCTGGTTAAACCAAGCCGTCTTTGTTGAAAATTGGTGCCCAGGGCCGGACTCGAACCGGCACAGCTCTCGCTACCACCCCCTCAAGATGGCGTGTCTACCAATTTCACCACCTGGGCAAAAACTCTTTACTCGAGCTCAGGAAGCTCGTTTTCTTTCGAATCGCTGCTTGCGCCCTCATCCAGAGCAGGAACCTGCTCTGCAGACGATTCCTGAAGCATAGGGATGCCAGCTTCACCGGCCACTTCAGCACGCTGCTTGGCAAAAATCGCCAGCGAAAAACTTGTCACAAAAAATACAACCGCCATCAAGGTGGTTACACGGGTCAAAAAGCTGCCACTGCCCTGACTACCAAAAACGGTCTGGGAAGCACCACCACCGAACGCCGCACCGGCATCCGCGCCCTTGCCCTGCTGAATCAGGACGACACCAACCAGCGCCACGGCGATAACGACGTGAACAACAACTACTAGTGTTTCGATCCAATCCATACAGACTCTCGTATTCGTTTCGGCTTAGCTACCCGCCGGGAATGACCGACAGATACTAATAAACTCGTCAGCCTTAAGGGAAGCTCCACCTATAAGACCACCATCGATATCGGGCTCTGAAAACAGAGCGGCAGCATTATCCGCTTTTACACTGCCGCCGTAAAGTACCGAAATCTCTTCTGCGGGTGCATCCATCGTTTTCAGGACACTACGAATCTCCGCATGCATCGCTTGGGCATCTTCAGCCGTAGCTGTTTTGCCCGTACCTATGGCCCAAACAGGCTCATAAGCCACTACAATCCCTTCCCACTGATCGCCTGCAACACCGGCCAAACCACGTCTGACCTGCTCGGCAACCACTTGCTCAGCCTCGCCGGCATCACGCTGCTCCAGCGTTTCGCCCACACAGAGAACCGCCGTCAAACCGCTCTCGAGCACACGCTCAACCTTGCGGGCCACCACATCATCACTTTCACCAAAAAGCTGACGACGCTCGGAATGACCTACAAGCACAAAGCTGCAACCCAGATCTTTCGCCATATCGGCAGACACTTCGCCGGTGTAAGCTCCAGACTGCCACTCACTAACGTTCTGCACACCCAAGGCAAGCTTGCCATCGGATTGCTGCTGAACCAGAGGCACGTATGGTGCAGGGGGAATAACAACCACTTCAGCAGCGTCATCCAGCCCGACAGCACGATCACAAATCACGCCAACCAGTTGCTGCACGAGATCTTTCGACCCGTTCATCTTCCAGTTTCCGGCTACAATTTTACGGCGCATATGAACTCTCAAACGTCCTGAGCGTAAGCGAGGGCGAACTATACAGCAGAGATTTCGTCTGCACAACCGCCCCGTTTTGAATCAGGCAGTTGACCGCTCAACCACCTCTGCCAGGGTCTCCGCGACCCGGGCAATTTCGGCTGCATCTTTGCCTTCCGCCATCACCCGAATCAACGGCTCGGTGCCCGATGCCCGCAAGAGAATCCGCCCCGAATCGCCCAGATCTGCTTCAGCCTGACGCATCGCGCTCACAATGTCGTCCCGGCTAAGCGGATCGAAGCGCTGCTCGACTCTTACGTTAATCATGGTTTGCGGCAACTTATTCATACCACTACGCAGCTCTGACAATGTTTTGCCCGAGTTACCAATGGCCAGAAGCACCTGCAAGGCAGATATCACACCATCGCCCGTGCCGATACAATCCCGAATCACCATGTGGCCGGAGCCTTCGCCACCCACCAACCAGTCATTAGCCAGCAACCGCTCCATAACATAACGATCGCCTACCTTTGCCCGTTCGAAGGGTATATCCAGCTCTTGCAGCGCCAGCTCGACACCCAAATTGGTCATTAGCGTGCCAACCACACCACCCTCAAGGCGACCCTCAGCTCGACGCTGAGAAGCCAGGATGTACAGCAACTCGTCACCATCCACTTCCGAACCGTCCCGATCGACCATCAACACCCGGTCGCCATCGCCATCGAAAGCAATACCAAGATCGGCCCCTTTCTCTGTGACGGCTTGCTTCAACGACTCCAAATGGGTGGAACCCACATTCAAGTTGATATTCAGGCCATCAGGCTCTGCGCCAATAACGGTGAGCTTGGCACCCAACTCTCGAAACACCTTGGGTGCCACGTGATAGGTTGCGCCGTGGGCGCAATCAAGCACCACATGCAGACCGTCGAGCGTAAACTCGTTCGGAACGGTACTCTTGCAGAATTCAACATATCGGCCTGGCGCATCATCTACACGACTGACCTTACCCAGCTCGTTCGGCTCACACACTTCAATCGGCTTATCTAACCAGCGTTCGATTTCAGCCTCGAGCGCGTCATCCAGCTTGGTACCCGCAGCCGAGAAAAACTTGATTCCGTTGTCATGATGCGGGTTGTGGGAGGCACTGATTACGATGCCCGCCGAGGCCCGAAACGTTCGCGTGAGATAGGCAATGGCCGGCGTCGGCATAGGGCCTAACAACTTCACATCGACCCCGGCAGCGGAGAGCCCTGCTTCCAGCGCGGACTCAAACATATAACCTGACAGGCGAGTATCTTTACCAATCAACACACTGTTGCGCTGACCCGCTTTTTTGAAGGCCTGACCGGCGGCCCAGCCAAGATGGAGCATAAACTCCGGCGTAATCGGCTGCTCACCCACTCGACCGCGAATGCCGTCGGTACCAAAATATTTACGCTGGGACATTACATTGCCTCCTTAACTGCCGTTACCACTTTAACGGCGTCCACAGTTTCCCTGACGTCATGCACCCGCAGAATGCTCGCGCCTTTCATGGCCGATATTGTCGCGGCTGCAAGGCTTGCAGACAACCTTTCATTCACCTCGCGGCCTGTGATGACACCGAGCATCGACTTTCTTGAGATGCCGATCAGGAGTGGATGACCTAGCATATGCATTTGCTCCATACCGGCCAGAAGCTGAACGTTGTGCTCAACGGTTTTTCCGAACCCGAAGCCTGGATCCAGAATAATATTCTCCGGCAACACACCAGCCGCCTCCGCCACCCGGACACGCTCGGTCAGAAACGAGCTCACTTCCCGGCGCACATTTCGGTAATTCGGCGAATCCTGCATGGTGTCGGGCTCGCCCTGGATATGCATAAGGCACACGGGCACACCGGCTTGTGCCGCTACTTCCGGCGCACCGTCTCGCTGAAGGGCTCGAACGTCATTGATCAAGCCTGCGCCGATTTTAACCGTCTCGGCCATAACCATCGGGTTACTGGTATCCACCGACACCACTACATCCAGCTCACGGGCGATCGCTTCCACAACCGGGCACACCCGGTCCAACTCTTGCTGCGTAGATACGGGGGCCGCGCCCGGACGGGTAGACTCGCCGCCCACATCGATAAAGGCTGCTCCGTCCGCAACCATTTGCTTCGCCCTAAGCAACGCAGCATCCACGCTATTGAACTGGCCACCATCCGAGAAAGAGTCGGGCGTCACATTAAGAATGCCCATCACATGACAATCGGACAGATCAAGTTGACGGCCAGCAAAGTTAACCTTCATAACACAGACTCCGGAGACACACTTTCAGGTAGACAAAAACAAACGCCGCCCAGTAAATGGGCGGCGCTGGCTATTACTCAGTGCTTTCGAGCTGATCAGTGCTCGCCAGCTGGGCGCCCTACTCCGGGCTGCTCGCCATCATCCGAACCTTTTGGCTCGGGTGCGGGCTCCGCACTTTCCGGCGTTCCACCGGCGGAGGGACCACCGTCACCCCAGTTTTTCGGGGGGCGAGGATCACGGCCTTCCATGATGTCGTCAATCTGGAAGCGATCGATGGTTTCATACTTCATCAAAGCATGAGCCATCATATCGAGCTTCTCCCGATTCTCGACCAAGATCTGCTTGGCGGTTTCGTAGCAAGAATCGATGATATTGCGAATTTCCTCATCAATGCGCTGAGCAGTCTCCGGCGAGTAAACCGTGTGCGACTGTCCCGCCGAGCGCCCCAGGAACGGCTCTTCGCTGTCAGTATCATACTGTAGCGGCCCGAGCTTATCGGACAAGCCCCAACGGGTAACCATGTTGCGCGCGAGACTGGTGGCACGCTCAATGTCGTTCGATGCACCGGTTGTTACACCATCCGTACCTAACGTGAGTTCTTCCGCGATACGACCACCAAACAAGCTGCAAATGGAGCTGATCAGGTAACGCTTGGAATGACTGTACTTGTCCTCCTCAGGAAGGAACATGGTCACACCCAAAGCGCGGCCGCGAGGAATAATGCTCACCTTGTAAACGGGATCATGCTCGGGCACCAGACGCCCCACAATCGCGTGCCCTGCCTCATGGTAGGCCGTATTCAGCTTCTCTTTCTCATTCATCACCATGGACTTGCGTTCAGCGCCCATCATGATTTTATCTTTTGCCAGCTCCAGCTCTTCCATCGAGACCAGACGTAAGTTGCGGCGGGCCGCAAACAACGCGGCTTCGTTCACCAGGTTGGCCAAGTCGGCACCGGAGAAGCCAGGCGTACCACGCGCGATCACAGCCGGATCGATACCATCGGCCAGCGGCACTTTTTTCATGTGCACTTTCAGGATCTGCTCACGCCCCTTGATGTCGGGCAGGCTGACAACTACCTGACGGTCGAAACGGCCCGGGCGCAGCAACGCCGGGTCCAGCACGTCCGGACGGTTAGTCGCGGCAATCACGATAACGCCTTCGTTACCTTCAAAGCCATCCATCTCAACCAGCAACTGGTTCAGGGTCTGCTCACGTTCGTCGTGACCACCACCCATGCCGGCACCACGATGGCGACCTACGGCATCGATCTCGTCGATAAAGATGATGCAGGGGCTTTGCTTCTTGGCCTGCTCGAACATATCCCGAACACGCGAAGCACCCACACCGACGAACATCTCAACAAAGTCAGAACCCGAGATGGAGAAGAACGGCACTTTCGCCTCACCCGCGATGGCTTTCGCCAGCAGGGTTTTACCGGTACCCGGGGGGCCGACCATCAGAACACCTTTCGGAATTCGGCCACCCAGACGCTGGAATTTGCTCGGATCACGCAGGAAGTCGACCAACTCTTTAACGTCTTCTTTGGCCTCTTCAACACCCGCCACATCGCCAAAGGTCGTTTTGATCTGGTCTTCACTGAGCAGGCGAGCTTTGCTCTTTCCGAAAGACATTGGCCCTTTGCCGCCGCCACCGCCTTGCATCTGGCGCATGAAGAACATGAACAACGCGATGATGATCAGAATCGGGAACGCGGCCACCAACAATTGAGTCCACAGACTCTGGCGCTCTGGCTCTTTACCGATCACCTCAACCTGATTGGCAAGCAGATCGTCCATCAGCTTGTTGTCTGGCACTTGAGGGCGAACCGTCTGGAACTGGGAGCCGTCTCCTCGTATACCTTGAATTTCCAGCCCGTCTACCGTCACTTGACGAACCTGACCCTGCTGGACCATTTCGACAAACTGGGAATAATTAACTTGTTGCCCGCTGGTGGTGGGAGTGAAATTCTGAAACACCATCAGCAGCACAGCGGCTATTACTAGCCAGAGAACTAAATTTTTTGCCATATCGTTCAAGGATCATCACCTGTGAATTGCAGAGTCGCAGCCTAACCGCCGACCCTTTTCGAACACCTTACACCAAATGTACGCTCGTAAACCAGAAGCGGCCTATCCGTAAAAGACACAGATTTCGGGAAAACGTTCCCGCCCACGAAATCCACAAACGACACTTGTAAGTGATTACAGCCATTTGTGGCGGGCAGCTATCTGTTACAATCCTCCTATTATACGCCGTTGTCAGCTTTTAAGCCGCTGACCTTTTGTTAATAGCATTGATAAAGAGATTCCATCATGAGTTTGTCATCGGAACAGCGCCGGGAATACCGCGCCATCGCCCACAACCTGAAGCCCGTCATCATTGTCGGCGACAAAGGCCTGTCCGAAGGACTCCAAGAGGAGCTGGACCGCGCCCTGAACGATCACGAGCTGATCAAAATCAAGGTCGCCAGCCAGGATCGCGAAGCACGCCAAGAAGCCATTGAAGCCCTGTGCAAAAGCGCAAAAGCCGAGCTCGTGCAAACCATCGGCAAAATTGCCGTGATTCTGCGCCGGTCCAAAAAGCCGAATCCGAAGCTTTCAAACCTGCTCAGAAACAAATAACGCCCGTGCAATAAAAAAGCCGGCCCGAGGTTCCCTCCGGCCGGCTTTTCTTTGCCTGCAATACGTTAGATGTATTGCACCTCGGCAATTTCGTACTCAACGGTACCGGACGGAATGCGGATGGCTACCACATCACCCTCACTTTTACCGATCAGCGCCCGCGCAATCGGTGACGACACGGAAAGTTTTCCTGCCTTGATGTCAGCTTCATCTTCGCCAACAATCTGGTAGGTCACTTCTTCATCGGTGTCCATATTCACCAACTCAACCGTGGTACCGAAAATCACCTTGCCGGTGTTTTCCATCGCGGTCACGTCGATCACCTGAGCTACCGAAAGCTTGCCTTCAATTTCCTGAATACGGCCTTCGATGAAGCTCTGCTGCTCACGAGCAGCGTGGTATTCGGCGTTTTCTTTCAAATCGCCATGCTCGCGGGCATCAGAAATAGCCTGAATCACCCGTGGGCGATCTTCGGATTTCAGCTTTTTCAGCTCCTCACGCAAGCGGGCTTCGCCCAACTTGGTCATAGGAACTCTATCATTAGACATATCGTTACTTCCCTGCGTGCAAGTCCTGAAGGCGACGTACTGTGCGCTCCGGACCAAACTTAATGGCTCGACAGTAGGCTTCGCCACCTGCCAGAGTCGTTGTATAGGTTACCTTGCTCTGCAACGCCGACTGACGGATCTGCGACGAGTCAGAGATTGCCTTACGGCCTTCGGTCGTGTTGATGATCAGCTGCACCTCACCATTCTTGATGGCATCAACAATGTGCGGACGACCCTCGCGAACCTTGTTGACGTGCGCCACCTGAATGCCGGCCTGCTCCAGAGCTTTTGCCGTACCGGTTGTGGCAATGACCTTGAAGCCAGCATCAATCAGTTCTCGCGCAACCTCGATGGCACCCGGCTTATCGACATTTCTGACCGACATGAACGCAGTGCCCTGAGTCGGCAACTTGTCACCAATGGCCAGCGAGGCCTTGGCGAAGGCTTCGTCGAAGCTGTCACCCAGCCCCATCACCTCACCGGTCGATTTCATTTCCGGCCCAAGAATCGGGTCAACCGACGGAAACTTGTTGAACGGGAACACAGACTCTTTTACCGCGTAGTAAGTCGGTACGATTTCCTGCGTGAATTCCAGCTCTTTCAGAGTTTTGCCTGACATAACCCGGGCTGCAACGGCCGCCAGAGACAAGCCAATGGCCTTGGACACGAATGGCACAGTACGAGAGGCACGAGGGTTCACCTCGATCACGTAGATTTCGCCATCCTGCCAAGCCAGCTGAACGTTCATCAGGCCGATAACTTCCAGCTCGATGGCCATCTTCTTGACCGCGTCACGCATCGCGTCCTGTACATCTGCCGGCAAGCTGTAAGGCGGCAATGAACACGCGGAGTCACCGGAGTGAATACCCGCCTGCTCGATGTGCTGCATGATGCCGCCGATCACGACGTCGGTGCCGTCAGAGATGGCATCGATATCCACCTCAATCGCAGCGTTCAGGAAGTGATCCAGAAGCACCGGGCTGTCGTTAGACACCAGTACGGCACTTTGCATGTAGCGAACCAGTTCGGTTTCGTCGTAGACGATTTCCATGGCGCGACCGCCCAGCACGTAGGACGGGCGAACCACCAGCGGGTAGCCAATCTCGCGTGCGGCGACAATGCCTTCTTCGTGGCTGCGCACGGTGGCGTTTTCCGGCTGTTTCAGACCCAGGCGCTGGATCATCTGCTGGAAACGCTCACGGTCTTCGGCACGGTCGATGGCGTCCGGGCTGGTACCGATAATCGGAACACCGGCCGCTTCCAGGCCGCGCGCCAGTTTCAACGGCGTTTGGCCGCCGTACTGAACAATGACACCCTTCGGCTTTTCAACAGCGATAATTTCCAGAACATCTTCCAGAGTGATCGGCTCGAAGTACAAGCGATCGGAGGTGTCGTAGTCGGTGGACACGGTTTCCGGGTTGCAGTTGATCATGATGGTTTCGTAGCCGTCTTCGCGCATCGCGAACGCGGCGTGAACACAGCAATAATCAAACTCGATACCCTGACCAATGCGGTTGGGACCACCACCGATGACCACGATCTTTTCACGATCGGACGGATCCGCCTCGCACTCTTCTTCATAAGTGGAGTACATGTAGGCGGTGTCTGAGGCGAATTCAGCGGCGCAGGTGTCCACACGCTTATAGACCGGGCGCACGCCCAGGTCGTGACGCAGCTTGCGCATGCTGGCTTCGGAAATGCCGAGCAGCTTGGCCAAACGTGCGTCTGAGAAGCCTTTACGCTTCAGACGGAACAAGGTGGCGTAATCGATATCCGCCTTGCCTGCTGTCTTCAGGGCAGTCTCTTCTTTGATCAGGTCTTCAATCTGCACCAGATACCAAGGATCTACCTTGGTGTGCCTGAAGACTTCATCAACCGTCATGCCTGCACGGAAGGCATCGCCGATGTACCAGATACGCTCTGCGCCCGGTACGTTCAGCTCGGTGGTCAAAGTTTCGCGGGAGTTTTCTGAATCCAGATCTTCCAGCTTCTCGTCGAAACCTTCGGAGCCCACTTCCAGACCACGCAACGCTTTTTGAACCGATTCCTGGAAGGTCCGGCCAATGGCCATGACTTCACCCACCGACTTCATCTGCGTGGTCAGGCGAGCATCTGCCTGCGGGAATTTCTCGAAGGTAAAGCGAGGAATCTTGGTAACCACGTAATCGATGCTCGGCTCAAACGACGCCGGGGTGACACCACCGGTAATTTCGTTCTGCAGCTCATCGAGGGTGTAACCAATCGCCAGCTTGGCCGCGACCTTGGCAATCGGGAAGCCGGTTGCTTTAGAGGCCAACGCCGAAGAACGGGATACCCGCGGGTTCATCTCGATCACGACCATACGGCCGGTGTCGGGGTTGATACCGAACTGGACGTTAGAACCACCGGTTTCAACGCCGATTTCACGCAGTACCGCCAACGAGGCGTTACGCATGATCTGGTATTCTTTGTCGGTCAGGGTCTGAGCCGGGGCTACGGTGATGGAGTCACCGGTATGCACGCCCATGGCATCGAAGTTCTCGATGGCGCAGACGATGATGCAGTTGTCGTTTTTGTCACGAACCACTTCCATCTCGTACTCTTTCCAGCCGATCAGGGATTCGTCGATCAGCAGTTCGTTGGTCGGAGATAGATCCAGACCACGAGTACAGATTTCTTCAAATTCGTCTTTGTTGTACGCGATACCACCACCGGAACCACCCATGGTGAACGACGGACGAATAATGCACGGGAAGCCGATCTCTTTGGAAATTTCCCAGGCTTCTTCCATGGAATGGGCAATGGAAGCACGCGGGCACTCGAGGCCAATTTTCTTCATGGCCTGATCGAAACGGTGACGATCTTCGGCTTTGTCGATGGTGTCGGCGTTAGCGCCGATCATCTCTACGCCATGCTTCTCGAGAACGCCATATTTTTCCAGATCTAACGCACAGTTCAGTGCGGTCTGGCCACCCATGGTCGGCAGCAAGGCATCAGGCTTTTCTTTCTCGATGATCTTTTCGACCGTTTTCCAGTTGATAGGCTCGATGTAGGTGGCATCGGCCATAACCGGGTCGGTCATGATGGTAGCCGGGTTGGAGTTCACCAGAATAACCCGGTAACCCTCTTCACGCAGGGCTTTACAAGCCTGGGCTCCAGAGTAGTCGAACTCGCACGCCTGCCCGATCACGATGGGGCCAGCGCCCAGGATCAGGATGCTTTTGATGTCGGTACGTTTTGGCATGTCTCGGTAAACCTGTCAGCAACTTTTGAATTCTTGCAGCGCAGAACGCGGCGCCTGTCGTTATCCGTGGTGATCCACCCTTAGGCGGATCGTGCTTCCATCAACTGGATAAACTCGTCGAACAGAGGTGCCACGTCATGAGGACCCGGGCTAGCTTCAGGATGCCCCTGGAAGCTGTAGGCCGACTTATCGGTCCGGCGAATACCCTGCAGGGTGCCGTCAAACAATGATTTGTGGGTCGCCTGAACCGTTGAAGGCAAGGTTGATTCGTCCACTGCAAAACCGTGGTTCTGGCTGGTGATCATGACCGTGCCTTTTTCCAGGTCTTGTACCGGGTGGTTGGCACCGTGATGGCCGTGGCCCATTTTCATGGATTTGGCACCACTGGCCAGCGCCAGCAACTGGTGACCCAAGCAGATGCCGAAAACCGGGATGTCGGTTTCCAACACGTCTTTGATCGCATTGATCGCGTAGTCACATGGCTCTGGGTCGCCAGGGCCATTCGACAGGAAGATGCCGTCCGGGTTCATAGCCAGCACTTCGGATGCCGGAGTTTGAGCCGGCACGACGGTAATGTCACAACCACGAGAAGCCAGCATGCGCAGGATGTTGTACTTCACGCCGTAATCCCAAGCGACCACTTTGAATTTGGCGTCAGTTTGCTCACCGTAGCCAGTAGCCAGATCCCATTCGGACTGTTTCCACTGATACGGCTTTTCGCAAGTGACTTCTTTGGCCAAATCCATACCCTTCAGGCCTGGGAAGGCTTTTGCCAGCTCAAGTGCGCGCTCGGCTGTTGCGTTTTCACCGGCCAGAATGGCGCCGTTCTGGGAGCCTTTGTCCCGGAGAATGCGAGTCAGGCGGCGGGTGTCTATGTCAGCAATGCCAACAATGTTGTTGCTTCGCAGGTAGTCTTCGAGGCTACCCTGGCTGCGCCAGCTGCTGGCAACGAGCGGTAGGTCACGAATAATTAGGCCTGCGGCGTGTACGCGGTCAGATTCCACGTCTTCTTCGTTAACGCCGGTGTTGCCGATGTGGGGATACGTCAAGGTGACGATTTGGCGCGAGTAGGACGGGTCGGTCAGGATTTCCTGGTAGCCGGTCATTGCGGTATTGAATACCACTTCGCCGCTGGTTTCTCCGTCTGCGCCGATGGCGGTGCCGTAAAACAGGCTTCCGTCTGCGAGTGCAAGGATTGCTGGTGTGCTCAAGGCTTGTATCCTCATCGAGTGGCGTAAGTTCGTCACGAACAGGAACGCAAGCGCAAAGTCAGGTTGCAAAAAAGCGAGACTAAGTATTAACTCGGTCCCGCTTTCCTAGAAACTTTTCAAAGGTACGCTTGGTGCAAAAAAATCGACTTATTCTACGAATTTTGTCGCTTTTTGTCCATCGCGAATTACGATCTGGCTTGATATAGGTGACCTTTCGCCCTGCAACCCCAAGCTCCGGCAGTGGCTCGCGGGTTCGCGTTCAGAAAACCGCTACGAGCACATCCATGTGCGCTTCTCTCAGGCCATCCTTGGCCTTCGAAATTTTCTGAACGCGAACCCACGATCCCCTACCTCAGAATCGGCCGGTCAAACCTCAAGTAAATCAGCCTTTGAGATTTAACACATCCTGCATGTCGTACAAACCTGCCGGTTTATCCTTCAGCCACAATGCTGCACGCATGGCGCCTTTGGCGAAGGTCATTCGGCTACTGGCCTTGTGGGTCACTTCGATTCGCTCGCCTTCGGTGGCGAACAGAACGGTGTGATCACCGACCACGTCGCCAGCACGAATGGTTTCGAAGCCGATTTCTTTGCGGGTGCGCTCACCGGTGAAGCCTTCACGCCCATAGACGGCACATTCTTTAAGGTCTCGCCCCAGCGCATCGGCGACCACTTCGCCCATGCGCAGTGCGGTACCGGAAGGTGCGTCTTTTTTGTGGCGGTGATGGGCTTCGATGATTTCTACGTCGTAGTCGTCCCCTAATGTTGCCGCTGCCGTTTTGAGCAGGTTCAGCACCACATTTACGCCAACGCTCATGTTAGGCGCGAACACAACGGGAACTGACTCTGCCGCTTGAGCAAGCTGCTCTTTTTCAGCGTCGGTCATGCCGGTGGTGCCGATGACGAGCATTTTGCCGTTGGCTTTGCAGAATTCGGCGTTTTCGAGGGTCAGGTCCGGGAAAGTGAAGTCAACCAATACGTCGAAGTCGTCTTTCACGTCCGCCAGACTGGCAGCCAGCTTAACGCCGGTTTTGCCTATGCCCGTCATGTCACCGGCATCTGCGCCAATCAGGCTGCTATCCGGCTCGACGATCGCCGCGCCCAGCTCAAGCCCTTCGGTGCCATCTACCGCTTCAATCAACACTTTTCCCATGCGCCCGGCGGCGCCAATGATTGCTACCCGCATCAGCTCTGTCCTCAGAATTTCATTTCATCAAAGAAACTTTTCACACCCTCAAACCAAGAGGTTTTCTTCGGAGCATGATCGGAGCCGTTGGAGTCGTCCAGTGTCTTTTGGAATTCACCCAACAATTCTTTCTGGCGTTTGGTCAGATTCACCGGCGTTTCAACCATCACACGACACAACAAATCGCCTGCCGGACCACCGCGCACTGGGCTAACGCCTTTGTTACGCAAGCGGAACAGTTTGCCGGTTTGGGTTTCGGCCGGAATTTTCAGTTTCACCCGGCCATCCAAGGTCGGCACCTCCAGCTCGCCACCGAGGGCGGCATCGACGATGCTGATGGGTACTTCGCAATACAGGTTACGACCGTCGCGGGTAAAGATTGCGTGCTCACGCACCGCCACCTGAACATAGAGATCACCAGGAGGCCCGCCATCAACACCCATTTCGCCTTCGCCTGACAAGCGAATGCGATCACCCGTGTCTACGCCCGGGG
The DNA here is from genome assembly GCF_003336705.1 of Marinobacter litoralis. Lineage (GTDB taxonomy): Bacteria > Pseudomonadota > Gammaproteobacteria > Pseudomonadales > Oleiphilaceae > Marinobacter > Marinobacter litoralis. The sequence goes on from NZ_QMDL01000002.1 coordinate 721,026, forward strand.
GCACTTTCACAGACAGGGTTTTTTCTTGCCTTACGCGGCCTTGGCCATGGCAAGATTTACACGGGTTCTTGATAATCTGACCCGAACCACGGCATGTCGGGCACGCCTGCTGCACGGTGAAGAAACCCTGCTGCATACGCACCTGCCCCATACCCTGACAGGTGCCACAGGTTTCGGGACGGGAGCCTTTCTCAGCACCGCTACCGTCACAGCTGTCACATTCCTTATGGCCTGGAATCGTGATTTTGACGTCTTTACCTTTGACCGCTTCTTCAAGGTCCAGCTCCAGCGTGTAACGCAGATCGGAACCCCGGGTGTTGCGGGCGCGACCACCGCCGCCACCGCCGAAGATGTCACCAAATACATCCCCGAAGATGTCTGAGAAGTTGCCACCACCGAAGCCGCCGCCACCGCCGGCCTGGCCGTCTACGCCAGCATGCCCAAACTGGTCATAGGCTGCGCGTTTGTTGGCATCCATCAACACTTCGTAGGCTTCGCTGGCCTCTTTGAACTTGTCGTCGGCGTCTGCATCATCCGGGTTGCGGTCGGGATGGTATTTCATCGCGAGCTTTCGGTACGCCCGCTTGATCTCTTTATCTTCCGCGCCCCGGGAGACCCCAAGTACTTCGTAATAATCGCGTTTGGCCATGCTTAAAATCCTGTTGCTATAACGCGGAAAACGCGGACATCGGCCCGCGCTTTCCAACTACCTGATGTACTTAGGATTTACTTCTTGTCGTCTTTGACTTCTTCGAACTCGGCATCGACGGCGTCGTCAGCTGCCTGAGCTTCCTCGCCTTCCTGGCCTGCGGCCTGTTCAGCCTGATCCGCGTACATCTTCTGCGCCAGCTCGGAGGACACTTCGGTCAGCTTCTGAGTCTTGGCTTCGATATCGTCTTTATCGCTGCCAGTCAGAGCTTCCTCAAGATCCTTGATCGCAGCTTCGATAGACTCTTTCTCGCTGTCGCTCACCTTGTCGCCAGCTTCGCTCAGGGTCTTGCGTACGGCGTGAACCATGCCGTCACCCTGGTTACGAGCCTGAATCAGCTCTTCGAATTTGCGATCTTCCTCAGCGTTCGCTTCGGCATCCCGCACCATCTTTTCGATTTCGTCATCGTTCAAACCAGAAGAGGCCTTGATTACGATGGACTGCTCTTTACCAGTCGCCTTGTCTTTTGCAGACACGTTCAGAATACCGTTCGCATCGATATCGAACGTCACTTCGATCTGCGGAACACCGCGCTGTGCCGGCGGAATGTCGGCCAAGTCGAAACGACCCAGCGACTTGTTCTGTGCCGCTTGCTTACGCTCACCCTGAACTACGTGAATGGTCACCGCAGTCTGGTTGTCTTCCGCCGTAGAGAAAGTCTGCGACTTCTTGGTCGGAATCGTGGTGTTCTTGTCGATCAGCGGAGTCGCTACGCCACCCATGGTTTCGATACCGAGGGTCAGCGGAGTTACGTCCAGCAGCAGTACGTCTTTAACGTCACCCGACAATACCGCACCCTGAATTGCGGCACCCATGGCTACGGCTTCGTCCGGGTTAACGTCTTTACGCGGCTCTTTGCCAAAGAACTCTTTAACCTTTTCCTGAACCAGCGGCATACGAGTCTGACCACCAACCAGAATCACTTCATCGATTTCAGAAGCGCTCAGGCCAGAGTCTTTCAGGGCCACTTTACACGGCTCAAGGCTGCGCTGAACCAGATCTTCTACCAGAGATTCCAGCTTGGCACGGGTCAACTTGACGTTCATGTGCTTAGGACCAGACGCGTCTGCAGTTACGTACGGCAGGTTCACGTCAGTCTGCTGACTGCTGGACAGTTCGATTTTCGCTTTCTCGGCAGCTTCTTTCAGACGCTGCATCGCCAGTGAGTCGCCACGCAGGTCGATACCGCTGTCTTTCTTGAACTGGTCCGCCAGGTATTCGATCACTTTCAGGTCGAAGTCTTCACCACCCAGGAAGGTGTCGCCGTTAGTGGCCAGAACTTCGAACTGGTGCTCGCCGTCTACATCGGCAATTTCGATGATGGACAGGTCGAAGGTACCACCACCCAAGTCGTAGACAGCTACGGTGCGGTCGCCGCTTTGCTTGTCCATGCCGTAGGCCAGAGCAGCTGCGGTCGGCTCGTTGATGATGCGCTTAACTTCCAGACCCGCGATCTTACCGGCGTCTTTGGTGGCTTGACGCTGGCTATCGTTGAAGTATGCCGGCACGGTGATAACTGCTTCGGTAACTTTCTCGCCGAGATAGTCTTCAGCGGTCTTTTTCATTTTCTTCAAGACTTCAGCAGACACCTGAGGCGGAGCCATTTTCTGACCCTTAACATCAACCCACGCATCTCCGTTGTCTGCCTTGGTGATCTTGTAAGGCACCATCTTGATGTCTTTCTGAACAACGTCGTCTTCAAAACGACGACCGATCAGACGCTTGATGGCGTAAAGAGTGTTGTCCGGGTTGGTTACCGCCTGACGCTTGGCTGACTGGCCAACCAGCGTTTCGCCATCATCGGTGTACGCGATGATGGAAGGGGTGGTGCGATCACCCTCGGCGTTTTCAATTACCTTTACCTTGTCGCCGTCCATTACGGCCACGCAGGAGTTGGTGGTTCCGAGGTCAATACCGATAATCTTGCTCATATATTCACTCCAAATCTTGCTGAAATCTGGCCGAAGTGCTGACACCCCGGTTGCTTCTGTTTAATGGCTATATTGGCGCTTTATTCGGCTTTTCAAGCCTGCTCGTCGATTTTTGGTGCACTTTCTGCCTTAGCTACTACAACCATGGCCGGGCGAACTACACGCCCATTAAGCAGATAACCTTTCTGCACAACCGCCACGACACTGTTGGGTTCAGCGTCGGGCGCAGGCACCATTGACATAGCTTCATGCTGCTGCGGATCAAACGGCTCGCCAACCGGGTTTAATTGCTCAACATTGAACTTTTTGAGGCTACCCAGGAACAAGCTCAGCGTCATTTCAACACCCTGTCGAATGGAAGCCACAAGCTCACCGGATTCCTCACTCCCTTCGGTGCTCTCAACCGCCTTTTCCAGGCTGTCCGCAACCGGCAGAAGCTCTTTCACGAACTTCTCCAAGGCAAACTTGTGGGCCTTTTCAACATCCAGCTCCGCTCGACGACGAACGTTCTGCATCTCAGCCTGAGCACGTAAAGCTTGATCCTGATACTCCTGAAGCTGCGCCTTCAGCGCATCCAGCTCAGTACCTTCGCCAGCGTCAACCTGCTCTTCAGCTGCCTGCTGTTCTGCGTTTGCTGCCGCCTCTTCTACCTCTACCTGCTCTTCTACTTGCTCGTTGCGCTTATCGTCAGCACTCATGATCACTCCTAATACGTTTTCCAGCGCCCAAAGGCACGCGGCGAATAGAGCCCGCCGATCAAAACGGCAGGAAAATATGCTTTGCGAACCGATATGGGGTTCCGAGATTCAGATTCAACCTTTTCAACGGCCGATTCTTTCGTTTTTTTGCACACCAAAATTTGCAAACCCAAAAATCACTGTATATATTCACAGCAACTGTATAGACGAACAGTATCGATTTCTTGTTCTCAGAAGCCCTCACGGGGCCAAGCAGAGGTATCGGCATGCTTACACAACTTACCGTTTCCAACTACGCCATCGCCGAACGCGTTGAGCTGCAATTCAACAAGGGCATGACAGCATTAACCGGTGAAACCGGCGCTGGAAAATCCATTGTTCTGGATGCGTTGGGGCTGGCCATGGGCGGTCGCGCAGACGCGGGTGCAGTGCGCCACGGTGCCAAACGTGCCGATATCACCGCCAGCTTCGACATTTCGGACATCCCCGATGCCGGCAAATGGCTGGAAAGCCACGATCTGGACGAGAAAAACGAGTGCATCTTGCGGCGGACCATCAGCAAAGACGGCCGTTCCAAGGCCTTCATCAACGGTCAGCCTTCGCCTCTGTCCCAACTGAAGGAACTAGGCGCGTTGCTGATGGACATTCACAGCCAGCACCAGCACCAATCTCTGCTTCGTAAAGACACCCATCGCAAATTACTGGATGAATTTGCCGGCGCGGAACAGCTGGCCGAGCACACGAAAGCTGCCTGGAAGAACTGGCACCAAACCCAACAAAAACTGCATCAACGCCAGCAAAATGCCGACGAAACCGAAGCCAAGCTTCAACTGCTGCGATATCAGGTAGAAGAACTCGATCGATTGGCACTGGAAGACGGCGAACAGGAAGCACTCGAGCAGGAGCAGGCAACACTCAGTCAGGCCGACGCTATCCTGCATTGCAGCCATCAGGCGGCGCAGCTTTGCACAGAGGAAGAATCAAGCGCCGGGAACAGCCTGCGCCACGCACTGCAGTTGCTTGAACAATTACCGGTTGAGGTTCCGGAACTCGCCGACACCTTACAAATGCTCAACGAAGCTCAAATCCAGATCTCCGAAGCAGGCGATAACTTGCGTCGCTTTGTTGATGATTATGAGGCAGACCCGGCACGGCTTGCCGAAGTTGAAGAACGCTTGAGTGCTGTTTACCAAATGGCACGCAAACATCGCATCGGGCCCGAAGAACTGCCTGAGCTTCACCAGCGCCTAAGGGACGAACTGGAGGAGCTGGATGGCGGCGCAGGTAGCTTGGAGCAACTTGAAGCAGAACTCGAGAAATATAAAGCCGAGTTTGACGCAGTTGCCGCGCAACTGTCGGCCAAGCGCGAACAGGCCGCTGCAGAGCTGGACCAGCGAATCGCACACGAACTGGCTCAACTGAGCATGCCATCCGTGCAATTTGTCACTCATTTAAACCGGGACAAAGACGGCGTACCCGCGCCCCACGGCTTGGAAGACACAGAATTCCTGGTCAGCGCCAACCCCGGTCAACCGGCCCGACCACTGGCGAAAGTGGCTTCTGGCGGTGAATTGTCGCGAATCAGCCTCGCCATTCAGGTTGTAGTCGCGCAAACCTCAACCACACCGACACTGGTATTCGACGAAGTAGACGTTGGTATTGGCGGCGGTACCGCCGAAGTGGTTGGTCGCTTGCTGAGGTCTCTGGGAAGCAACGGCCAAGTGCTTTGTGTGACTCACCTGCCCCAAGTGGCGGCGCAAAGTCACCAGCACCTGTTCGTGAGCAAATTTACTGATAAAGAAGCCACTTTCTCGCGCATCGAAGCACTGAATGACCAAGGCAGAATTGATGAGGTGGCCCGCATGCTGGGCGGCGTGGATATGACAGAGCAAACCATTGCCCACGCGAAAGAAATGGTCGTGAAAGGCCAGGCAACCCATCACTAAGTAAAGAATCCCCTCTCGATTTCGAGAGTTTTCGGGGCCCGCCTATGCCGGCCCCTTTTTTTATTGTTTTTACTTACTTGTTGTCGTCAGATTTTATTGGCTTAACGTACAAAATGAGGCTGTGCTCAACGATTTCATAGCCGTGCTCTGCGGCAATTTTCTTCTGACGCTCTTCAATCACTTCATCGACAAACTCGACAACTTCGCCGGTCTGGGTGCACACCATGTGGTCATGGTGGTCTTCACCAGCCATCTCGAACACGGCATGGCCGCCTTCAAAATTGTGCCGGAGAATCAGCCCCGCAGTTTCGAATTGAGTCAGCACCCGGTACACCGTTGCCAATCCCACGTCGTCGCCTTGGTCTAACAGTTTTTTATAGACATCCTCGGCACTCAAATGATGCTCTTTAGCATTCTCAAGGATATTGAAGATCTTAACTCTCGGGAGAGTTACCTTAAGACCGACTTTTCGTAATTCGGTGTTTTCAGATGACATGCTAGTATTCACTCTTTGGTGTGCCTTACGGCTTCCGGTATGATGAAGCCGCCGTTCAACGGTTAGCCCGTTTCACTCCTGCTCCAGGCAGGCGAACTCAAGATAGAGGATTTCCCTAAGCGATGCAAAAGCTCACCGCTATCGTTCTTATTAGCATTATATCTCTGGCGGGATGTGTTTTCCCGGGCGTTTACAAAATCAACGTCCAACAGGGCAACATTGTCACTGACGAAGAGCTGTCCAGTTTGTCGGAAGGCATGCAACGGAGCCAGGTACACGCGCTGCTGGGAACTCCCTTGCTGCTAAATCCTGTTGACCCTTCACAGGAATATTACATCTATACCTTCCAGCGCCGCGGCGGCGACATCGAAGAGCAACGTATTGTTGTCCACTACGATGGCGACACCTACCGCTCCCACGAAGCCAAATTGCTGGAAGAAACCCCGGCTTATTAAAAAATCAGGCTTTTTTCTTGGCTCGGTTTAGCCGAGCCTGCTTGGGATCTATAATCAAAGGCCGGTAAAGTTCCACCCGATCGCCTTCTTGCAGAACGTGGCTTGCCGGCTTTTTCACGACCTTACCGAAAACCCCCATATCGATTTCGTCAGGATTAATTTCGGGGAACACATCGACAATACCTGACGCTTTGACAGCCTCCAGCGCCGTTGTACCCTCTGGCACAGCAACTTCCAGAATTTGCTGTTTATCTGGCCGCGCATAGGCCACCTCAACTCGCATCAGCAAATCTCCCCTGTTTTATAGACCTCATCGGCACGGCGACAAAACGCATCCACCATGGTGTTCGCCGCCTGATTAAACACCGGCCCGAAGGTCATTCGAGCCAGCGAACCCGAGAATTCAAACTCCAGACTCAGGATCACCTTACAGGCATTCGAATCCAGCGACCGAAAGTGCCAGCGGCCGGTCAGATTCTTGAGTGGTCCTTCCACCAATTTCATCTCGATGGATTCCGGCATCAACAACTGGTTACGGGTAGTGAGCGTATGCCTAACGCCCCCCTTGGCAATTTCCAGCGATGCCATAATTTCTTCATCGGTTTGCTTATGCACCTCAGCCCCGGCGCACCAAGGTAAAAACTCAGGGTAGCGCGCTATATCATTGACCAAATGAAACATACGCTCCGATGAGTGCATGACCAGCGCTGTTTTGTCTATCTGATGAGCCATAAAACCGGAATTCCTACCTTACAATGTATACGCGCCAAGCTGAGCGCGACCGATTCGCTAAACACTATGATAAAGGATATCGTCTTCGCCGGGGTCCGCCTGCTCTCGATTTACTTCTTCACTCGTGCTCGCTTTCGTCGAGGTTGTTACGCTCGCGCCTTCCCCCGTCTCGCCCTGAGATTCGGAGCCCGACTCAAGCTCGGAGGCAGTCGGTTCTTCCGCAACCGTGCCTTGGCTTGTCGAGCACCAGACAGCCGCACTGCCATTTTCGCACAAGTTCGCCAACGAGACTGCGATGTATTGAGTGCCAATCCATGCAACGACCAACGGCAGTATCAGGCGCATAGACCAGAGCCACGCTTTGCGGAATAGTACAGGTGCGTCGCCCAGCATGCTGGCAGAGTAGCGTTTAGTCAGCCCCCACCCGGCAAACGTTGCGACCAAAATGGCCACCGCCGGTATCAACACACCGCCCGCAATCAACTCTATCCAGCGGTAGGTTGTGGCACCCGCCAACCGGTATTCAGACCATACGTTGAATGAAAACAAAGAGGCCAACCCCGCAAGCCAAACGGCGGCCCCCACAATGATCACCGACCAGGCTCTTGGCGCCCCCGTCCACTCCCGAAACCAAGCAACGACCGACTCCAGCAGCGCTATCGAGGTTGCCCAAACAACCAGCATGACCGCCAAAAAAACCGCAGCAATCACAACTTGGCTGAGCGGTACCGACGCCAGCGTGACCGGCAAAGAAACAAATAACAGCCCGAACCCATGCTGCCCATCAAGACTGCCACTGCCGGATGCCACGGAAAACATCATTACACCGACAACAATGGCGATTAATGTATCCATCAGAACAACCGCCAGCAGTGAGCGCTTTAACCGGGTATGCGAGGTACTATAGGCCCCGAAAATGGCCCATACGCCCACCCCCAAGCCCAGCGTGAAGAAAGCGTGGAAGAAGGCGGCCTGAACACTTTCCAGGCCAAACTGCTCAGGGCGCATAACCAGAATACTTTCAACGCCCGATGCCAACTGGCCATGTGTTGCAGCCACTGCAAACAGGCCGAGCATTAACACCAAACCGCCGGGCACAATCATCCGTAATGAACGCTCTACGCCGCTCACCACGCCTCGTGCAGAGACCCATACCACCAACAATAAAAAGAAGGCATGCCAGCCCATAAACTCCCGATAACGTCCAGAGCTCGACACCAGTTCGGCCAGAATCCCCGTGGCCTCTACGGTGCTTCCCCCCCCGAAGCTATCCGTTGCGCCAAAGAAAATGTAGGCAACAACAATGCCGCCAAACACGGCTGTAAACGAAAGCACCAGAAACGACGCAAGAATGCTTAATGGCCCTGCCAAGCGCCATACCGGCGAACTTCCTGCGTTCTTAACCAAGCCATCCATTGCCAGAACCATTCCATGGCGGGAATGCCGGCCAATCGCAGCTTCGGTCACCATCAGCGGTAACGTGACCCCGAGCAGGCAAACCAGATAAGCCAGTACGAACAACCCACCGCCATGAACGCTGGCGAGATACGGGAATTGCCACAGATTGGCGAGCCCCACAGTTGCGCCCACCGAGGCCCAAAAGAAGGTTGATTTTCGGGTAAACGACCCGATAGATGTCTGATACTTACTCGACATTGTGATCCCTAATGTCAAAAGGCTCGTTATTGTAGCCGACAGTGTGGCCTAGGTACGAATGCCGACAGGCCTTTCCGGGTCAAATCGTGACCCGTCTGGCCCTACTGGGCTACAATGCTCGTTTTGCTGATAGCCATACACTTGGCCAGCAGATTCATTTTTCAGATTCCGAGAAGGTTTCATGAGCAAGAAAAAGCCTGGTATGCCCAGCAGCACCATCGCCCTCAACAAAAAGGCGAAACATGAATACCATATAGAGGAACGCTTCGAAGCGGGTATCGCCCTGCTCGGCTGGGAAGTTAAATCGTTGCGGGCCGGCAAGGGCCAGATCACCGATGCCTACGTATTGCTGAAAGACGGCGAAGCCTTTTTGCTGGGCGCTCATTTTCAGCCACTGACCGCTGCCTCCACTCACGTGATAGCCGACCCGACCCGCACGCGCAAGTTGCTTCTGCACGCCAAAGAACTGGCCAAGCTGATTGGCGAAACCAGCCAGGCCGGCCAGACCTGCGTACCTCTTGCACTGTATTGGAAAGGCAACAAGGTGAAATGTGAAATCGCCTTGGTGAAAGGAAAGAAGCTGTTCGACAAGCGCGCCACCGAGAAAGAGCGCGACTGGAACCGTCAGAAACAACGAATCATGCGCGAAAACGCCGGCTGATCGTACAAACCGCAACAAACAAGCCTTGAAGTTAAGCAAGGCGCCCACATATACTGTGGATAAGGGGACGACATGGCTTCGACGCTGGTGGCGAACCCTTGGGTGCATGTCGAGATGGCAGCGAATCTCGTTAATCCAAAGCTGCAATGCAATAGTCGCAAACGACGAAAACTACGCACTAGCAGCGTAAGCTGCTAGTCGTCCTGACCGGGTCGCCCGTAGCCCGGAAGCAACATCTCAGGACGTCATCGCTTACGGGATGCTCCGTTATCCAGAGTTCACTGGCTAGCGGCTAAGATTTAAAGAACTCGCCTCTTGCACCCTGGCCTTCGGGTCGCTTGAGGTTAAATCAATAGAAGGACATAAACATGTAGATCTCAAGGCATAGTGCTGGCGGACGCGGGTTCAATTCCCGCCGTCTCCACCAAACCAACCGAATTAAGCCCCTAATTTAGGGGCTTTTTTTGTCTGCAGGTACTACCTCTACTCAAAACCTCGATTATTTTCTGGAGGGATTACACTCCCTTCTGAATCTTATGAGCACGATAAGCGAGGAGAGTCTACGAGACCCCCTACCGATCCGAGTCGCCTATGAGATGGGCTGGATGCAGAGCTTGAAACAAGCAAAACACCCGTTTTCAGGCGGGTCTAGTGTGAGGTCGTCTTTTGCCGATAGGTATCGAAACATGCCCAAGTGGCTTGGACTCGGCGATAGCGCGGACTAACGATACAACAAACTCATAGAGCCAAAACAGCTCTAGCCTTAATGGTAAGACTTTGAAGAACTGATATACTGACGATTGGCTGGTTGAAGCTTCTTTGAACGTATCATCATGCTAAAACCGAGCAAGTTTATCGAACGAATAGAGGGTTATATTACGATGGCTCGAAACGCAGACACTAGAATGCCCTCAGACGAGCAGAAAGCGGCACACGTGAGAAAGACCAGGATGGCGAACTACCGTGCCAGCATGCGTCTGGAAGGCTTTCACATGAAAGAAAGCGCCAAAATGCCGAGCAAAACCACACTGATCCAGAAATACAAAAAGCTGGCTATGAAGTGTGCTTAATAAGTATGGCGTCGGCAACGACAGCTACTGCTATGAAAACTCAGATGTTCTAATCAACCTTCTCGACATTAGGGATGGCGAGCTGCTACACGAAGCAGAACGAGAGATCTCGAACGTCAATGCCGATACCATCGAGTTCAGCCCTCCACCTTATGACTTGAACTACCTTAAAGCGATTCATCGTGTGCTGCTCCAGGAGATCTACTCTTGGGCCGGTGAAATTGAGAACGGTTGATATCTCGAAAGCGGACACTCGGTTCTGCAATGTGCAATGGATCGAGAAGGAATCCGGCAAGATATTCGGCATGCTCAGAAAAGAGGACTACCTTACTTCGCTCTCCAGGGATCAGTTGGTCGCAAAGGCCGCAGAATACTACGGTGACATCAATATGATTCATCCGTTCAGAGAGGGCAACGGACGGGCTCAAAGGATCTTCTTCGAACATCTCATCGTGAACGCTGGGTTCGACATCACATGGGAAGGAATAAATCCGGAGAGGTGGATTAAAGCAAACGAAGCCACCGTGGTTTGTAACTACGCTCCCCTTGCAGATATTTTTGAAAACTGTATTGGTGAGCCATTGGCACCCTGAAACTGAATTTCTCGCGCAATAGCGCCGCTATGTTATAGCGACTGAATGTGTCCACAATGCGTCAACGTAACTGCGGTTTTGAGTGGTTATGTGTGAAATGCCGTTTTTGTAAGTGGCTGTTTTATGAGTTTTTGTGATTTTCTGTGGGCCATAAAATAGGTGCAAAGCCCCTGACTTCAGGGGCTTTTTTCGTTTATACACCGACACTCTGCCCACGGCGCTCTCCAACGCAGAGTCCCCTTTCGTTTTAGGATCGTTTTATGTCCAATCAAGGGAAGCAGTCCCAGAAACTTCTGCTGTTCCGCCTGTTCGGTTCGAGGCTATTTGGTATCGGTACGCTGAAAATCCGCGAAATACTGCCCTTCCGTCGCGTGACCAAGCTGCCGCACAGCCATCATGCGGTGATTGGCACCGCGACTTTTCGAGGTTCTGCGGTGCCGGTGATTGACATGTCAGCGGCCGTTGGCTATCCGGCTCTCACCAAAGAAGAGCGGGAGAACGCATCCATCATAGTGACTGACGTCCAGCGACGGGAAATCGGCTTTTTGGTTCGCGGCGTTCAGCAAATTATCGAGACTGACTGGAAAAGCGTGATGCCGCCTCCCAAGGCGCTTGGCGCTAACGTCTTTATTACAGGACTGCTCGATACTGGTAGCAATATCATTCAGCTGCTGGACGTGGAACTTTTGTTGGCCAAGGTGTACCCAGAGTCTCTCGACACTCAAGAAGTGATGCTTTCAGAGGTGCAGAGCGAAACACTCGGTTCCCTGAATATTCTGCTGGTCGACGACTCCCAGGTCGCCCGTAAGCAACTATCCGATGTCCTCGATAGCAAAGGCATTCACTACCACGTCACCACTAACGGTAGCGACGCACTCGACATATTGCTCAAAGAGCACGGCTCGGGTCATCCCATCGAGATATTAGTCAGCGACATCGAAATGCCGGGGCTGGATGGCTATGAGCTGGCGTTCAATGTACGAGATAACTCGTCCCTCAAACAGCCTTACATCATTTTGCACACCTCACTAAACAGCGAGATGAGTCTTAGCTATGCCAATCAAGTCGGAGCCAACGAAGCCCTAACCAAGTTTGATGCCGAGGAATTACTGCAAGCCATGCTGCGGGGAGCTAGCTCCTCGACCTTCCGCGCCGATACGCAATCGGCGTCATCCCGGTCCATCGGATGAAACTCCGCGTAAACGCACTGTGCTCCGAATAACCCAGTATCAGCGCAATATCGACCAGTCCCAAGTTGGTTTCCCGCAAGTAGCGCTCCGCAATTTCGCGCCGTACTGCCGCAACTTCTTTCAGAAAGCTGGAGCCTTCCGCTGCTAACTGGCGTTGCAACGTGCGTGTGGACACCCCCATATTGGCGGCAACGGTGCCGATATCCGGCTGCTGTTCCGACAACAACCGCCCAATCCGCCGGCGCACCTCATCGACCAACGGAGATTTCAATGGCAAGCGGGCCAAGAGCGCATCGGCCTGAGCTTCCAGCATCGTCAGCATCGCGGGGTCCGAGGTTCGTAGCGGGTGGCCCAAGCTGTCGGCCGCTATACGGATTACGGTTTCTGGCTGCTCGAACCTGACCGGGCAACCGAAGTACTCGGTGTAGGCGTCAATATTCGCGGGCGTGGCATTTATAAAATCCACCCTCTTTGGCACAAGGCCCGAAAACGTCAGGCGTCGGATGAAATTAACCAGCGCCGTAACGGCCGTTTCGTCCACCAACGGCCCCGGACGGCCATGTTCCGCATCCCAAACCAGCTCCATCGCCTGCTCATCCTGACGGACGATCAGCGGAGTCACGTCGTAGATCAGTCGCTGGTAGCGATGGAAGTGGGCAATGGCTTCCCCGAGGTTTTCAGAAGCCATAATCACATAGCCAAGCACCCCCGCATGGCGCGGTATGATGGTTTGCCCGAGGTGAAGCCCCAGCTGTGGATCATCCAAATGCTGCGCGGCGCACTCAAGTAGCTGCCGCCAGAGTTCTATCGGTATATCTGCATTTAATAGGGAGTCCTGCGGCGGCCTCGGCACCGGCAAAAGCGCGTCGGCATCGATACCACGCTGGTCAAGATACTCATAAAGCGCAAGGGCAAAGCTGGCCGGAATAGATCGGCGGCGAACGGTCATATAACTCTCGACATCGATGGGCTGGCGTAAAGTGTTAAAAACGTGGCAGCCCGTGTCAAGCGAGTGACGAGGCACTTTGTCACCGTTGTCGTTAGAAATCCGTCGAACAGTAATGTCCAACCCGGTCGAGAGGAACATCGATGTTAATAATGGTAACGGGTGCCGCATGCGGCATAGGCGCATGCATCATTGAACAAGCGATTCAGAGCGGCCACAGCGTCATCGCCGCCGACATGAACGCCGAGGGGCTCGCCAAGCGCTGGGCAAACCAGAGCGCGGTGCGCTGCGAAACCCTCGACGTTAGGGACAACGATCAATGGCAGGCATTATTCCAGCGCCTTGCTTCTGATCAGGTGAAAGTAGACGTGCTGATCAATGGAGCCGGGGTGCTTCGCAGCGGCCGTACCGGCGACCTGGACAGCAAAGACATCAATCTGACGCTGGACGTGAACGTGAAAGGCGTGATTTTTGGCACCAACGCAGCTGCCGCGCACATGCTATCCAGCGGCCATCGCGGCCATATTATTAACATCGGCTCACTGGCTTCCTTGTGCGCGGTTCCGGGTAATGCGGTTTACGCCACCAGTAAATTTGCCGTGCGCGGTTTTAGCATTGCCGCGGCTGGTGACCTTCGTCGTCACGGTATTGCGGTGTCACTGGTCGGCCCAGGCCCGGTCAAAACTGCCATGCTGGAACAGCAGCGCGGCGACGATAACTCCGCACTAACCTTTGCCAGCAGCCGAGCGTTAACGCCTGAAGACGTCGCCCAAGCCGTACTCGGGCCGGTTCTGAAAAAACAACCTTTGGAATACTTCCTGCCGTGGCAAGACAAGCTGCTGGGCCGGCTTTCCAATGCGGTGCCAACCTTTTTCTTGCGCATGACGCGCCGTGCCGTGGAACGTGGCCGCAAAAACTTTGAATCCGACAACTTCCGCTGAGAACAACAAGAGATAACCGATGACACTTTTCAAACAGATCACCGACTTTGACAATTCACGCAGTGCGTACGGCCAGCAAGCCCGCGTTGAAGACACCCGCGCCGCCGCAGAGGGTTTCCGGAAGACCATGCTGGCAGGGCCGAAAGCGCGATATTTCCGATCGTTCGATCTCGTGAAAGTGCCCTACCCCGCACGGTACGGATTGCGCAACGCCTTCTCTCGGGAACGACTGGTGGAGTACGTGCATATACAGAACCGCGTTTTTGTGGTGCAGTTTGATACTGAGGAAGGCGTAAAGACCATGCTGGTGTCGCCATCCGACTACAAGCGCAACGGCGAAACGCCATTTTTCCGGCGCCTGCAGGACAACACGCCAAGTCTTTTCACCAACATGATTGTGGACCGGCAAACCACCGCGCCGGCGGTTGTTGCCAGCCTAGGCCTGAAGCCGGAAGACATCGACTACATCACCTACGACCACCTGCATACTCAGGATGTGCGCCGCTGGCTGGGCACCGATCAGGAGCAGGCGGTATTCCCGAATGCCAAGTTGCTGGTGCACTGGCGTGAGTGGGAATCTGCCCAGGATTTAAATCCGTACCAAGCAGACTGGTATTGCCCGTCAGGCATTGCCGGAGTGCCCGAAGACAAGGTCATCAAATTTGACGGCTCGATCATGCTGGGCGATGGCGTCGCGCTGGTGCACACGCCGGGGCACACCGAGGGCAATCACTCCATTGTTGTTCACACCGATGAAGGCCTGTGGGTCACCAGCGAGAACGGTGTCAGCGTGGACTCTTACGCTCCGCACCTTTCGGCCGCCAGCGGCGTAGCGAAATACGCCAAAACAATCGGAACCGAGGTCATCATCAATGGCAACACGCTCGAGAACTCCATCGACCAGTACATCTCGATGGTGCAGGAAAAGACCATCGCCGGGCCTTCTCAGCGCGACCCACGTTTCCCTAACGTATTCCCTTCTTCCGAAATGACGCCGTTTTGGGCATTTCCAGGCGCCAAGCCTGCGTTTTACGTTGGTGAAGCCCGTCACGGAAGGCTGCACACGCCGACTTAATGCGTGGGCATGTATAAAGCCATGCCCCCTGCCCGATCTGCCGTAATTACCAAGCCGGGCAAGCAAATATCCCACTAATAACTACACTTGTATGAGTTAATCGGCATCCTAATGCCGATTAACCTTCATTTTGTGCGTTTGCAGAAAATCCTGCCATGCATTGGAATTGCTGGTTTATTTGTGGCACTGTCGCGCGCCAAGATTAAAAGATGCATTAAAAAAGGCTCATGTTATGGCTCAGGGTAACCAAAAATCAGGTGGAGACTATTCGATAGCTCAACTTGGTGACCCGGTAGTACTTACGCTCAGTGTTGGCTTTATTGCGCTGTTTGTAGGCTTTTCTTTGTTCGACCTCAAAGGCGTCGCTGATGCGATCGGCAGCGGCTTCACCTGGACTGCCAAGTTCTTTGGCACGTACTTCCAGATGTTGCTACTGGCAACCTTCTTTATTGCAATTGGCTTGGCTTGCACTCCCGCTGCAAAAGCAAAAATCGGTAATCTGGACCGCCCGGAAATGAGCACCTTCCGCTGGCTCTCCATCATTATGTGCACACTACTGGCCGGGGGCGGCGTATTCTTTGCGGCCGGCGAGCCGGTTTACCACTTTGTGGTCACGCCACCGGCATTTGACACTGAGCCCGGCACCGTTGAGGCCGTGGCCAGTGCCATGGCGCAATCGTTTATGCACTGGGGTTTTTTGGCTTGGGCTGTACTCGGCACGTTGGCGGCCATTGTGCTGGCTCACACCCATTACGTGAAAGGCAACCCTCTCCAACCCCGCACTCTGCTTTACCCGATCTTCGGTGAACGCATCATGAGCGGCTGGGTAGGCAGCGTTGTAGACGCATTCTGCGTGATTGCCATTGTCGCGGGCACCGTTGGCCCGATCGGCTTTTTGGCGACTCAGATGAGCTTTGGCCTCAGCGAACTGTTCGGTCTGACCGATGGGCTTGGAACACAAATGGCCATTCTGGCAGCTCTGGCCGCCATTTACGTAACATCAGCCGTTACCGGCGTGCACCGCGGCATTCAGTTTTTGAGCCGGATGAACGTCTTCCTGGCGCTGGCGATTGCAGCCATCATTTTTGTCTTTGGCCCGACGCTGTTCCTCACGAACACCTACATGCAAAGCATGGGTCAGTACGTGTCGTCCTTCCTCGACATGGCGACCATGACGGCAGATACCGCACCTAACTGGTGGATGAAGTGGTGGACGGTGTTCTTCTTCGCCTGGTTCATCGGCTATGCGCCGCTCATGGCCATCTTCGTTGCTCGTATTTCTCGCGGCCGAAGCATTCGGGAAATGATTCTTGCCGTCGCGGTTATGGCCCCGATTGCGACCACCGTATGGTTCACCCTGCTGGGTGGCTCCGGCATTTACTACCAGATGACCGGTGTGATCGATCTGGCTGAAGCATTGAACAACTTCCGCTTTGACGTGGCGACACTGACGGTCGCTCAGGCCCTGCCCGGCGGTGGATTTATGGCGCTGGCCATTCTGATACTGACCACGATTTTTGTGGCGACCACTGGCGACTCCATGAGCTACTCCATTGCGGTCGTCAGCTCTGGCCACGACCAGCCGAAAACCTTCGTTCGTGCCTTCTGGGGTATGGCGATGGCGGCCATGGCCGGAATTCTGCTGTACATGGGTGCCGGTCAGATCAGTGTATTGCAGCAATTCATTGTAATCACTGCCATCCCGGTTTCTCTCATTCTGCTGCCGTCACTGTGGCTCGGCCCTAAAGCCGCCTACGCGATGGCCCGCGAGCAGAAGATCATTGAAGAAAAAGTCGTGCTGCAGCACAGCTAAGCTTAAGCTGTATAGATCCGTGGCCAAGCTCTTTGAGCTTGGCCACGGCATCCCTTCCTTATTCCGGCTCGTCTTTCAGCCTTTCCAGCAAAAACCCTTCCATGATTTGCGCGGCCGGCGCCAAGGTTCGATTACTCGCCTTGACCAAGCCAATCCGGCGCACCACATCGGGCTCCTGAAGCGGAATAAAGCAGAGGTTCGCGTTATGTTCCGGAAACGCGAGCTGCGGCAAGGTCGTAACGCCTGCCCCTGCTTCCAACATGGCGATCAGAGAAATCATATTGGAAATGTAGAAGGCGCTGTTTTCGACAAGTTCGGATGCCTCAGTCCCCATCAATAACCTCGAGGTGCCGTTCCGGATCAGCTTTTCGCCCTGCAAACTTTGCCAATCAATCGATGACCGACTGGCCAGCGGGTGACTTCGATGACACACCACACCAACCTTATCTTCGAATAAATGGGTGTAATCAAGGTCGTCATCACTTTGCCATAAACTGGTAATGCCCAGATCCACCTCGCCTTGGGCCACCATCTGACACACGTAATGGGCATTCTCATCGTGCAGACTGATGGTTAAATCCGGGAAGCGCTCGATAAAATCCGCCAGTAAGGGCGGCATGATGCGGCTGGCCACCGACGGTACCGTTGCTATGTGCACGTGACCCTGCCGGCCATCCGCCTGGCCAACCACGTCTTTCACCACTCGGTCATGCTGCCCCAATAACTCGCGAAACCTAGGCAGACAAAACTGGCCAAACGGAGTCAGCTGGCTTTTACCCCCTCGTTCAAAAATATCCTGCCCCAGCCGCTGCTCAAGTTCCCGAACCGCCATCGACAGCGCAGGCTGAGTGCGATGCACCCGTTTGGCGGCGGCATTGAACCCGCCTTCGTCGACCACGGTAATCACATAACGTAACTGCTGGATTTTCAGCTCTGGCAACATGACCACCACCCCATAAGGATTACTTATCTTTCAATCTTTTTTATTGATTATCCTTATTATTGCATCTTGACTAGCATGAGTGCATCGAAAATAAGGAGGCTCTCATGACCAATTCTCATCCGCTTTACATCAATGGCCAGTGGGTTACCGGCACCAAAACCGTAACCAACATTAACCCGTCGGACCTTAGCGACATTATCGGCGAGTTTGATCAGGCCAGCGCAGAACAAACCCAGCAGGCCATTAGCGCTGCTCAGAGCGGCTTCGCGCAGTGGAGCAAAAGCGGGCTTGAGCAACGCTACAAAATTTTGATGGCGATTGGTGATGAACTCATTGCCCGGCAGGACGAACTGGGCGAACTCTTGTCCCGCGAAGAAGGCAAACCTTTGGCGGAAGGCAAAGGCGAAGTCTACCGCTCCGGCCAGTTCTTCCACTATTACGCGGCAGAAGTGCTCCGTCAGATCGACGAGCGCGCCGAGTCAGTCCGGCCTGGCGTTGAAATCGACATCCGCCGCGAACCACTGGGCGTGGTTGGCGTCATCAGCCCCTGGAACTTCCCGATGGCGACCGCCGTTTGGAAAATCGCCCCCGCCCTGGCCTTTGGCAACGCGGTGGTGTTCAAGCCCGCCAATCTGGTGCCAGCCAGCGCTTGGGCTCTGACCGAAATCATCAGCAAGCAGGATCTGCCTGCCGGCACCTTTAACCTGGTCATGGGGTCCGGCGGTGAAACCGGCGAAACCCTGATCAGCAGCCCGGGTGTGCAGGCCATTACCTTTACCGGGTCTTTGGAAGTGGGCCGCCGAGTAGCCGCCGCCACCGTGGGTAACTTGGTCAAATGCCAGCTTGAAATGGGTTCGAAAAACGCCCTCATTGTGCTGGACGATGCCGACCTCGATCTGGCTGTTGAAGCCGCCTTTAACGGTGCCTATTCCGGCAGCGGGCAAAAGTGCACCGCATCGTCCCGCCTGATTGTGACCGATGCGGTTCATGACGAGTTCGTGTCCAAGCTGAAAGCACGGTTGGAGATTGCCAAAGTCGGGCACGCGCTGGAAGACGGCGTACAGATCGGCCCCATTGCCGACAAACGCCAACTGGAATCCAATCTGGCCTGGATCGAGCGGGCCAAGGCTGATGGCGCCACACTAGCCTACGGTGGCTCAAGGGTTGAAGCGGAAAACGATGGCTACTACATGGCGCCAACGCTGTTCACCGGCACTACGAACACCATGGCAATCAACCGGGATGAAATCTTCGGCCCGATTGCTTGTGTGATCCGGGTGCCCGACTACGAAACCGCATTGGCCACGCTGAACGATACCCAGTACGGCCTGACCGCCGGCATCATCACCAATTCCCTGAAGATCGCCTCGGATTTCAAAGCCCGGGCGCAAACCGGCTGCGTGATGGTCAACCTGCCGACGGCGGGTACCGACTACCACGTACCCTTTGGTGGCCGCAAAAACTCCAGCTTCGGCCCCCGCGAGCAAGGCCAGTACGCCCGCGAGTTCTACACCGTTGTAAAAACCTGCTACGTGCGGGCCTGATCCGAGGAGAAGCACCATGCTGACGATCGATGGACTGCAATACTCCAACTGGTCCCGGGAGATATTTGAACAGATGCACGCCGGGGGAGTCTCGGCGGTGCACGCCACCTTGGTGTACCACGAAAACACCCGCGAGACGCTGTCGCGCTTTGGTGACTGGAACCGCCGGTTCGAACAACACAACGATCTGATCATGCCGGTGTACGAAGTTGAGGACATCCGCCGCGCGCAGGAAAGCAATCGCGTGGGCGTGTTCTTCGGTGCACAGAACTGCTCACCCATCGAAGACGACATCGACATGATCGAGGTCATGCGCAGGCTGGGCCTGATGATCATGCAGCTGACCTACAACAACCAAAGTCTTTTGGCCGCTGGTTGTTACGAAGCGGAAGACAGTGGCGTAAGCCGATTTGGCCGACAGGCCATCGCGGAGATGAACCGGGTGGGCATGATCATCGACATGTCCCACAGCTCGGAACGTTCCACACTGGATGCCATCGAACTCTCTAGCCGGCCGGTGATTATTTCCCACGCCAATCCGGCGTCTTTTCACCCGGCGAAGCGCAACAAGTCCGATACGGTGCTGAAGGCCATTGCAGAAAGCGGCGGAATACTCGGTTTCTCGGTGTACCCGTTTCACCTGAAGGACGGGCCCGACTGCACGCTGGAAAGCTTCTGCAACATGGTGGCGGACACCGCCGAGTTGATGGGCATTGATCACATCGGTATTGGCACCGATTTGTGCCAGGGCCAGCCCCAATCGGTTCTGGACTGGATGCGCAATGGCCGCTGGTCAAAAGAAATGGATTTTGGCGAAGGCAATAAAAACAACGCGGGTTGGCCAAGACCGCTGTCGTGGTTCAAAGACAACCGGGACTTCCCGGCCATTATCGAAGGGCTTCGGCGCAAGGGATTCAGCGAAGGAGAAGTCGAAAAAATCATGGGCCTTAACTGGCTGCGGCAACTGGAAATTGGCACCCGGGCTCGCACCTGAGCCCTTCGGGGTGCTACATGCCGGGCACCCTGTTAACGAACAAGCGCTAAAACAACAAAGGTACGCGTGATGAAAAACAACAACATCAGGTCAGGCGGGGACTACTCCATAGCCCAACTTGGCGATCCGGTGGTACTGACCCTCAGCGTTGGCTTTATCGTGCTGTTTGTCGGCTTCTCGCTGTTCGACCTCAAAGCCGTTGCCGAGGTGATTGGCGAAGGCTTTGGCTGGACGGCGAGAGTCTTCGGCACCTACTTCCAGCTGTTGCTGCTGGCCACCTTCTTCATTGCCATTGGCGTGGCCTGCACACCGGCAGCCCGAGCCAAGATTGGTAATCTGGACCAGCCCGAGATGAGCACCTTCCGCTGGCTCTCCATCATCATGTGCACCTTGCTGGCCGGAGGCGGTGTGTTCTTTGCCGCCGGCGAGCCCATTTACCATTATGTTGTCACCCCACCCGCGTTCACCTCTGAGTCCGGCACGGCCGCGGCCATTCCTCATGCGATGGCGCAGTCGTTTATGCATTGGGGCTTCCTGGCGTGGGCAGTCCTCGGCACTCTGGCTGCGATTGTTCTGGCCCATGCCCACTATGTAAACGACAAACCGTTGCAACCACGTACTCTGCTCTATCCAGTGTTTGGCGAACACATCATGAGCGGCTGGCTTGGTAGTGTTGTAGACGCTTGCTGCGTGATCGCGGTGGTGGCTGGCACGGTGGGCCCCATCGGTTTTCTGGCCACTCAGATGAGCTTTGGCCTTAGCGAATTGTTCGGCCTGACCGACGGTTTAGTGACACAGATGGCAATCCTCATTGCGCTCGCCATTATCTACGTGACCTCGGCAGTAACCGGCATTCACCGTGGCATCCAGTTCCTGAGCCGCATGAACGTGTTTCTGGCGCTGGCGGTCGCAGCCATCATTTTCGTATTCGGGCCAACGCTGTTCCTCACCAACACCTACGTTCAGGGCATGGGCGAGTACCTATCCTCCTTCATGACCATGGCCACCATGACCGCGGAAACCGCGCCCGGCTGGTGGATGCAGTGGTGGACCGTATTCTTCTTTGCCTGGTTCCTGGGCTACGCCCCGCTGATGGCGATTTTCGTGGCGCGGATTTCCCGCGGCCGAAGCATCCGCAGCATGATTCTGGCGGTTGCGGTGATGGCCCCTGTAGCCACCACCATCTGGTTCACACTGTTGGGCGGCTCGGGCATCTATTACCAGTCCACCGGCGTGATCGACCTGACGGATGCGCTGAACAACTTCCGGTTTGATGTCGCAACCCTGACCGTTGCTCAGGCGCTTCCCGGTGGCGGTTTTATGGCACTTGCCATTCTGATTCTGACAACCGTCTTTGTGGCCACCACGGGCGACTCTATGAGCTACTCCATTGCCGTCGTCAGCTCGGGCCACGACCAGCCCAACACCTTTGTTCGAGCGTTCTGGGGCATCGCCATGGCCGGCATGGCCGCCATCCTGCTCTTCATGGGGGCCGGTCAGATCAGTGTGTTGCAGCAGTTCATTGTATTAACTGCCATTCCGGTTTCACTCATTCTGCTGCCGTCACTATGGCTTGGCCCGAAAGCGGCTTATGCCATGGCTCGCGAGCAGAACCTCATCCCACACTAGCTAGAATAAACGGTAGGCCAAACAGGCAAGGGTGACATCATGATTTCAGCAACCTCTTCATCGATCCCCAACAACATGCGTCCAGCCAATGACGTGATGAAGCTGGAACGACTGGGCAGCATGTTTGCCAGCCGGCTGAGTTTTGTCCGCTCACTGATGCGCAAAATGATTGCGGAGCGGTGGCAGGTGGTGAACACGCAGTTTGATCTGGATAGCAACGGCCACGGATTGGCGGTGTACCGCATCACCACCCCGGAAAACTGCTACCACTGCGTGATTTTCTGTCGGGAGTTGCCTGCAGAATTACGCTCTGACCGGGTGATCGCCGAAGCCTGGGATGTCACCTTTGCCATGGTGGAAGGCGAGGTCGAAACCTCTTTGCTGGAGCAAATGGAAGCCAATGTGCCATTGCAAGAAGCGGGGCGGCAGCACCCTCGGGTGCTGGTGCTTTCCCGCGCCAACAAAAGCCTGCGCAACTTCAGCCAGTTTGTCGAAGCCTTATCCTCTGGCCAACAGCCGGACCCGGCCTGGCTGACGGCGGTCGGGTATCTGTACCGCACCACCGCAGTTTACGGTAACGGCAAGTTCGGCATCGCCGATTTCGCGCGGCTTCAGCGGAACTCGGATTTCAGCCGGCCGTTCGCAGCACAAATGCTCGCCGTTTACGTGCTGCGCCAGTTCTCGATTGATCAGCTCAATCACCTGGCTCAAGCCAAAGCCCCCGGTCAGGCGGTGCCTTTGCACCCGGAACTGGAGCGTTATCTGGGCATCGGTAATTCCACAGGCCTGGGTATGGCCCCGTTCCTGATCAACCACCCACAGCTAATCCAGCAGTGGGTCTATACCCGGGAGCGGGCGCTCGCATACGTTCGGGAAAACCCCGCCACTGAGCAAATACACGCCAAACTGCGAGAGCTAATGGCGCGCGCACTTACGCACCTGCAGCAAACCAAAACCGAAGACCCGGAACAGACGCTGCGCAATCAGAGCACCGCCAAATCCATCGCGGAAACCGTCGATTGGCTCGACCGAACTTTGGCACACCCCGGGCTGTATGAAGAGCTGATTGCGTGGGCCGAAGAGCAATGCTCGCTGGAGGCGCAAGAACTGATCAACACCTTGTTGATTGAACTGTACCCGGACCTGGTGGACAAGCTGGATGATGAACTCGGCTGTGAAGAGTCTATGGACCTGCAACCGGACATGAAAGTCCGGCAGTTAAAAGCACTGATCGAGCAAAAATTTGACTGGGCCCTCCAATACCGCGAGAACTGCCCCGAGGACAACTATTGGTTCTGGTACCGCTCGATTGAGAAAGAAGAGCCCCGGCTTGGTGTACGCGGGGCCGAATCCGGCGCTGAGAAAGAGCTGGCGCTGGCCATTGGCCCGCGTATCAGCCGTTGCTACGCCAAACTCGAACCGTTTGTGGCCGACAACCCGAACGCCATGGTGGTGGAGTTCCTGCTCGCCCATCCGGAACAGAAAGATTGCGTGCGCCGCATTCAAACCATGGGCGAAACGCCGTATGGCGAAATTCGCGCCAACTTATGGCACCGGAATATGAAACCGATGCACCTGTTGCGCACCAAGTTGTCGTTTTTTGGTGCCAGTCGTTTTGATCCGAAGTCTGACCGCTGGGTACGCATCACCTTATTCCAGGGTGCACCGCTTGCGCGGGAACTGTGCCGCCCGGGACGCTCACTGGAACAGCTGGATGACTGGGGCTTCCCGGTTGAGCCTATCCTCGATAACCACCACGTTGTGCAGGGTGAACAGCCATGAAAGTCTCGTTTAACGAATTACAGGGGCTGTCCCGAAAAGCCTTCATCGCCATCGGCTTTACCGAAGGTGATGCCAACGATGCCGCTGATATGGTGGCCTGGATGGAAGCCCATGGGCTGGACGGCATAGCCGCGCTCAGGAAGGGTCTGGATTTCTTGCAAAACGAGGATAAATCCCAGTCGCCGAAACTGATCTACCAAGACGCGGATTTGTGCGTGGTCGATGCCGAGAACAAAACCGTGCTCGGTCACGCCAGCCTGGCGATCGAGTTGGGGTATGCAAAATGCCGCGCCCGCGGCCTTTCCGTCACCAAAATACGCCATTGCCACAACCGCATGTTGATTGTGGGCTATCTGTCTCGCATTGCGCGCCGAGGCATGAGCGTAACGGCATTCTGGCGCAACTCTCACGAACCACTGACCGAAATTCTGGTGAGTTTTAAATCCGGCGAAGCAGAGCCTGAAATCTGCATGTACGGGTTGGCATCGACACCCGACGACACAGAACCCAACAACGGCATCACGCTCGTGATGGTGAACCATGTGGACCTGCTGCCTAACCTCAAACCCGATGCACCGGCCAATGATCTGATTCTGCAAAACCGCGCCGCCATGCTGGACTGGCATGAACGGTCGCTGGTTGATGGCATCGAAGTGGACCCGGAACTTTGGGATCGCCTGAAACTTCTGGCAACAAAAATGCTGGTGGAATCCTCGGAAGACTCACGCCAAGGCGCTGGCGCAGGCACCAACGACAACGATTAAGGAGCTCCTATGACCCCGTATCCGGTAAACACCAACCTGCCCGCCTCGAAATCCCCGCTTGCGTGGGCCACGGTCGGCAATGGCCTGTTGTTTACGGCCCAAATCCCCATTGATGCCGACGGCAAAGTGGTCGAAGGCGGCATTGAGGCCCAGATCACTCAAACGCTCGCCAACCTGAAACAAACGCTGGAAAGTGCAGGCAGTCAGGTGTCCGACCTCACGCAGGTGGTGATCTACGTGACCGACCGTGAAGACTTGGCGACAGTGAACCGCGTGTACGCCGACTTCGTGTCTGAGCCTTATCCGAACCGGGCCGCGATCATCGTCTCCGGCTTTGCCCGGGAAGAAATGCTGGTCGAAATTCTTGCTTATGCGGTGGTTCCCTAGCAACCACCTGGTCATTATTTGCGCAACCCGAAAGCTTGTGCTTGTATAAAGAGATCAGGCTTGTCGTAGGACGCCCGCGTTCTTTTGCCTGCCCGCAGCGAGGCCACAAGGCCTTGGGCATCTTGCAATCACTGTTCAATGGGGTTGGCTCAGCTATGGCTTACGAAACGATTGATGGTCAAAAATACGAAAAAGAACTGCTGGAACTCGCGCGCAAGCACACAACGGGAAAGGGGGAAGGCAAACTGTCAAAAGACGAGGTGGCGGATCTGTTCAAGTCGGCCCAGGATGGGCAGGGCGTGACCGACACTGAAAAAGCGACGCTGGGGTATATTCGGAATAACTTCGAGTTTACCGATGCGGCCGCCAAAGATTTCGACGCGGCTTTCGGCCAACTCTGATCAATCAACACGATATCTGCGCAACAAGCCCGATGCTTCCCTGCATCGGGCCTGGCAGAGCACCTCAGCTTAACTGAAGCGTCTTCAGGGTGCGCTCACGAACAGAGTTCAGGAGCTCTTCGTTTTCCACCAATGACTGACCGTAAGACGGCACCAGCGTTCTCATACGCTCCTGCCACTCTTGGGTCTGCATTTTTTCAGGGAAACAGCGCTCCAGCACGTTCAACATCGCGTTAGCCGCCGTGGACGCACCCGGCGATGCACCCAGCAAGGCCGCCAGAGAACCGTCTTTTGCGGCTACAATCTCCGTACCGAACTCAAGCTTGCCACCGCCTTCTTTGGTTTGCTTGATGATCTGCACGCGCTGGCCGGCCATCTGCAAGGTCCAATCCTCTTCCTTCGCATCCGGGAAGAAGTTGCGCAACGCTTCCACACGGTCAGCGTGAGACTGGAACACTTCCCCGATCAGATAGCGGGTCAGGTCCATGTTGCTTTTACCCACCGACAGCATCGGGCGCAGGTTGGTGGCCCGAACCGAGCCGAACAGATCAAACATGGAGCCCTGCTTGAGGAATCGGGTGGTAAAGCCGGCAAAAGGCCCGAAAAGCAAAGCCGGCTCGCCGTTGATAATGCGGGTGTCCAAATGCGGCACCGACATCGGGGGCGCACCAATTGGTGCCTTGCCATACACCTTGGAATGATGCTGGTTAACAATCTCGGGCTTCTGACACACCAACCACTGGCCACTCACCGGGAAGCCGCCGTATCCGCGAGCTTCATCAATGCCGGATTTCTGCAACAGCGGCAAAGCGCCACCACCCGCACCCAGGAAGACAAAACCCGCTTCCAGTTTGGTGGTTTCGCCGGTTTTTTGGTTCTTCACCCGCAGTTTCCAGCGGCCATTGTCGCGCTGGTCTATGTAATAAACGGGTGAATTGGTCATCAACTCAAAGTTAGGCTGGGCTTCCAGCCACTTGACCATGCTCCGGGTCAGAGAGCCGAAATCCACATCCGAGCCATGCTTGATGCGGGTGGCCGCCACCTTCTCCATCGGATTGCGGTTGCCCACCACCAATGGCATCCACTCTTCCAGTTCCTTCGGACTCTCGGTGTACTCCATTTCCCGGAACAGGTGATGGTCTTTCAGGCGCTCATAGCGGCGTTTCAGAAAAGCCACGTTGTCTTCACCCCAGACAAAGCTCTGGTGCGGCGTGCGATTAATGAAGGAGGTTGGTTCCGGCAGAATGCCTTGTTCAACAAGGTAAGACCAAAGCTGCAGCGACACTTCGAACTGCGCGTTAATTTGCAACGCTCGCGCTATTTCTACGTCGCCATCGGCCGTTTCAGGAGTGTAGTTCAGTTCACAGTAACCCGCGTGACCAGTACCCGCGTTGTTCCACCCATCGGTACTCTCGTGAGCAACGTGGTCCAGACGCTCCAGCATGACAATATCCAGAGACGGATCAAGCTGCTTGAGCATCACGCCGAGGGTTGCGCTCATGACGCCTCCACCGACCAGCACTACATCTGCCTGTCTAACGGCCATTGATTCCCACCTTAGCTAGTGTTGAGCTTGGTACCGCTCCACGATCAGCAAAGCGGCCTGTCGAAAGCTGGCACTGCGCGAGGTAAAGGGCGCAGCCTTGTGCTTCCTTTCGAAATTGCGCGCATTATCCCGTTTTTTGCCGGAATAATAAATTGCGATTGCCAACTGCATGCAAATTGGTTTGGAACATGCCAGCTGAGCTGAAGATTGCCACGAGGCGCGATTCTCTCGCCTTTTGTTAACAATATCAGCGCAACTTTAGTCTGATACTGGGCTGATGTTAATGCGGATCATTGCTTATATGGGAAAATCCTGCGCCCCGGGGCTGACCTGAAATACTGACTTGCTGTATCTTGTCCGCCATCCATACTTTGCCCGCTGTCCGCGCAAAGTGTCCTGACTTTTTGAATCGAGGTTTATCTATGTTGATGGCTATTGGTGCCATTATTCTGGGGCTGGTTCTGCTGGTTTGGAGTGCTGATAAATTTGTTGAAGGCGCCGCAGCCACCGCCAAACATTTGGGCATGCCGACCTTGCTGATAGGCATGGTGATCATCGGCTTTGGCACCTCGGCGCCCGAGCTTGCGGTTTCGGCGATGGCCGCTTCTGACGGCAATCCGGGGCTGGCGCTCGGTAATGGTTACGGCTCGAACATCACCAATATAGCGCTGATTGTTGGCCTCACCGCCCTCATCGCACCTATCGCCGTACACTCCCAGGTTATTCGAAAAGAGCTCCCCCTATTGGTTGGGCTCACGTTGATTGCCGGTGTCCAATTATGGGACGGCGAGCTGTCACGGCTGGATGGCTGGGTTTTGCTGGCCGTGTTCGCAGCGGTGATGGGTTGGTCTATCTATCAGGGCATCAAAGGCAAAGACGACCCTTTGGCGGAGGGCGTAGACTCCGAATTGATTACGCACCCGATGCCGATGAAAAACGCCGTCATTTGGCTGGTAGTCGGGCTGACCCTTCTGATCGTCAGCTCACGGATACTGGTCTGGGGCGCTGTCACGATCGCCCAGGCACTGGGCATCAGTGATCTGATCATCGGTTTGACTATCGTCGCCATCGGCACATCGCTGCCAGAACTGGCTTCAGCCTTAGCCGCCGTCAAGAAGAACGAGCACGACCTGATTCTGGGCAACATTTTGGGCTCGGGCATTTTCAACACATTGGCGGTAGTCGGTCTGGCGGCAGCGATCCAACCTTTGTCGGTAGATCCTGAAGTGCTGTATCGGGACTGGACACTCATGCTCGGTTTGACCGTCGCCCTGTTGGTGATGGGGTCTGGCATCACCGGCTGGCGCAAACTCATCTCCCGGGTCGATGGGGTGCTTCTGCTAACCGCCTATATCGCTTACACCGGCTACCTGTTCTCTACCGTGGTGGCAGCCGCCTAATTGATTCACGCAGGGTGAGCCCGGAGAATTATTCCGGCTCACCATCGCCGAGCAACTCCAGCATGCGCGCCCGCACTTCCTCCATCACCGCCGGTAACTCCTCTTTACTCTTACCAGCCGTGTCCAATGTCGCTCCCACCCGAACATCCACCGGCTGCCCGAGATTAATCTGAAGACTGCGCGCCGGTAGCACCTTGTGCACACCGCGTATGGCGACCGGCACGATGACGGCCTCGGTGTCGAACGCCAAATGAAAACACCCCTTCTTGAAAGGCAACAGCCGGCCATCCGGTGAGCGAGTTCCCTCGGGCGCAGCCCAGAGCACAATTCCGCTCTCCATCATCGATTTGGCTTTTTGCAGGTCCCGAACCGCCTCGGCGCGATTGGAACGATTAATCCATGGAAATTCTGCCGCCGCCATGGCCTGCCCGAGCAAAGGAATACGAGACAGCTCCTGCTTGGACAGCATTCGAATAGAACCCGGCAACGACACGAAACTGATGGGTATGTCGTAATGACTGGCGTGGGTGCACATGATGATATACCGGCGACCATCGTTGAAATCCGGCACTTCACCCCGAACGGTCAGGCTGGCTCGCACCAGTTTAAGCAACGTTGTCGACCATTCCCGACAGTACTTATCCACAATTGGCCGATTCAGCTGGCCGAACAAAGCTCGCAACAAGATCAACAACGAGTAGATGGCCGTCAAGCCAACAGAACCCAACACCACCGCAATTCGGCGCAACAACGTTGCCGATTCCGTTAACGGGCTCAAGTTCAGTCGATTCATGCGAAATACCCTCTACCGTAGATCAATGCTCTGGCGATGACCGCAAATTATACCGCGTCCAAAACCCGCTGAATAACACACCAAAGTATTGATCAATTATCAAACAACACCTATATGTAATGTGGACACTGCTAACTTTATGCTAGCCGGCTCAGCTCATCGTTCACTCCCCCCCCCCAAGAGGAGGCGGTCATGAAACAGGAAAACGCTTTAAGCAGACGCTCCCGCCAGCCTGAACTCATTAACCCATCTCGGCGGACTTTGTTGCTAGGCAGCGCCGGAGCCATGGCCGCGGTGAGCTTGCTAGGGTTCACTCCGCTATCCAAAGCTGACGAACCCAAATCGCTGCCCGATTATGCGGCCTGGAAAGACCGCAATGCTCTGATTGTTCACAGTGCCAATACCATGGAAACGCACCGTGGCGCGATCGGCACTGGCGTCATCACCCCCAGTGAAAAACTGTTCGTCCGTAACAACCTTCCGGCACCCCCGGCCTCGGTCACCGAGGACCCGGACGCTTGGGAGGTTCGCATCGAAGGCGTCAATAAGCCCGCAACGCTGACGCTCGCTGAACTCAAAACCCTGCGTGTCACGACAGTAGCCTCGGTTTTGCAATGTTCCGGGAACGGCCGCGCCTTCTTTGCCCACGGCGCAGGTGGTACCCAGTGGTCGGTTGGCGCTGCAGGCTGCGTCATGTGGACTGGCGTACCTCTTAAGGATGTTGTTGAAGCCCTCGGTGGCCCGGTAGATGGCGCGCGTTACATCACCAGCACGGGCGGCGAAGCGCTACCTGATGGGCTGGATCCAAAAACGCTGGTCGTCGAGCGATCCATTCCAGTTAAAGCCATGGACTCGGCCTTGTTGGCATGGGCAATGAATGACACTCCTCTTACCCTTACTCACGGCGGCCCGCTGAGAATGGTGGTGCCCGGCTATTACGGCGTCAATAACGTCAAATATGTCAAAACCGTAGCCTTAACAGAAAACCAGACCGAAGCGAAGATTCAGGCATCGGGCTACCGGATTCGGGATGTAGGCGTAAAAGGCGCTCCCGACCAGCCCTCCATGTGGGAGATGAACGTTAAATCCTGGGTAACCGCTCCTCTGAAGTCCGGCCAAAGCGGCCGCAATATGATCTATGGTGTAGCTTTCGGCGGCACCGTTAGTCTTGAAAAAATCGAAGTTTCAACCGATGGTGGAAAGAGTTGGTCACCAGCTCGATTCCTGGGCCCGGATCTTGGCCCCTACGCTTGGCGACCATTTGTTATGGCTGTGGATCTTGTTGATGGCGAGTACCGGATCGTCAGTCGGGCCACCGATGTTAAAGGCAACACTCAGCCCGAAAACCGAACAGAGAATGAACGTGGCTACGGCCACAATGGCTGGAGCGACCACGGAGTAACGGTCACCATTAGTTGATTGGACGGGGGGGACAGGTAAGGAAAACCTCACCCCCCCCCCGAGAATTCTTGGACAGACGATATGAAACTAGCGGCAATGATTGCCTCGGTAACCCTTTGGGGTATTACTTCACCCGCACATGCCGGCGACACCCCAGAAGGAAAGCGCGTGTTCATGCAGGATGCGCAACCCTCTTGTACGATCTGCCACACGCTTGCAGACGCTGGAGCCTCCGGTGCCATCGGCCCGAATCTGGACGATTTAAAACCATCACGCGAACAAATCATCAACGCCGTCACGAGCGGGGTTGGTGTAATGCCGGCCTTCGGTGACTCGCTCACGAAGGAACAGATTGAAGCCGTGGCTGACTATATTGCTTCAGTTACAGGTGTCACCGACTAGCGGAACGAAAGCCCTCGATTAAGCACCGTCCCGAAACACCATAGAAATGGAATTCAGACAATATCGCTGCCCGGTAGGCGGCGGCCCATCCGGAAACACATGGCCTTGGTGACTGTCACAGCGGGCGCACCGAATTTCTGTACGGGTCATGCCCAAGCTGGTGTCTTCGATATAACGAAGATGGTCCGGATCGAACGGCTGGAAGAAACTCGGCCAACCGGTTCCGGAATCAAATTTGGCATCAGAACCGAATAGCGGGAGGTCACACAAGCGGCAGTGATACACGCCGGTTTTCTTGTTATCCAACAAGGTGCCGCAAAACGGGTGTTCGGTACCGTGATCCAGCAACACCCGTTTCTCTTCATCGGTCAGCCCAGCGGCTTTTTCTTCAATCTGGGCTTTGCTCAAGGGCGTTACGTCATAGCCCGCAGCAGACATACTCATAGGGATCTCCTCACGCCAGGTCAGGGTCATCCTGACTGAATTCGGGTTTCAGTCGGTCAGGCCAGGCTGCCGCCAGTTTTTCCATTTTGGGTACAGCAACGGCCATTATGTAGGGCTGCCAAGGATTGCGCGCAGCGAAGTTCTGATGATGAGCTTCTGCCGGATAGAAAGCCTCCAAAGGCTCAACCGAGGTCACAACCGGCGCGGAATATACGCCCGACTCGTTCAACTTTTGGATGTACGCTTCTGTCAGCGCCTTTTGCTCTTCGGTTTCATAAAACACGGCTGACCGATACTGGGTACCCACGTCGTTACCCTGGCGGTTCAGCTGCGTTGGGTCGTGCGCTACCGAAAAGAACACCCTCAACAATTCGCCAAAACCAACCTTCGCCGGGTCGTAGTGCACATCAATCACTTCCGCATGCCCGGTTGATCCTGTGCAAACAGCCTCGTAATTGGCGGTATCGGCTGCGCCGCCCGCGTAGCCGGATTCCACTCGGGTTACGCCGTCGATGGCTAGAAAAACGGCCTCGACACACCAAAAACAGCCGCCAGCCAGAACTACATGAGCGCTACCTTCGCTTTCCTTCAGTTCATATTCAGGTACTGGAAACCGGCTACGGGGCACATTTAGCCCCGGGATATTGCACGCTTCGCTCATAATCTTATCCACCCATTAAAAAAAGACTACACCCAGTATGGCACTTACCGGGGCGAGGCCCCAAACGGGCCAACGCAGAACCGCTAACGCCAGCCACAGTAACAAAGCGATGGCGAAATCCATTGAACCCTGTACGGCCGACGTCCATACCGGATCGTACAGTGCAGCCAGAAGCAGGCCAACCACGCCGGCATTGACACCCGCCAGCGCGGCACGCGCCTTTTCGTGCTTACGTATCCAGCGCCATAACGGCAGACCGGCAAATACCAAAAGGGTTCCTGGTAAAAACACCGCCAGCACGGCGATCATCGCTCCGGAAATACCCGCTTCGATGCCGCCCAGAAACGCCGAGAAGGTAAACAGAGGGCCAGGCAGCGCCTGAGCCGCCCCGTAACCGGCCAAGAACGTATCCGCTGTCATTTGTCCGGACTCAACAAAACCTTCCTGCAACCAAGGCAAGACCACATGGCCGCCGCCAAACACCAGCGCCCCGGCCTTGTATAACTCGGCCCCAACCCATGCCAGAGACCCCGGAGCCAGAGGCATTAACGAAAACACCAACAGGCAAGCGAACAGCACAGCAAACCGCCACGGCTTGCGAACCTGTATTCCCACCGTCATTGGCTCGGCCGCTTTGCCCGCGTTCAAATTCAAACGCACCCCGGCCGCTGCCGCCAAGGCCAACATCAGAAGTTGCACCCAAGCCGTGCCGACCCACAGCAATCCACTCGCCACCAACAGCGCAATCACCCGTCGTGGCTGGTCTGGGCAGAGCACTCGCCCCATTTGCCAGACAGCTTGTGCTACGACCGCAACAACAAAAAGCTTCAAGCCGTGTACCCAGCCGCCTGAGCTGGCTTCTGGCCAGAGCGTGAGCCCGAACGCAAACAAGGTCATCAACAGCGCCGACGGCAGAGTAAACCCCAGCCAGGCCGCAAAAGCCCCTTGGTATCGGCCGCGCAGCAGGCCAATCGTCAGCCCAACTTGACTGGAAGCCGGGCCAGGCAATAACTGACACAAAACTACTACCTCACCAAAGGCCTCTGCGGACAGCCATTTTCGACGGTTCACAAACTCGTCATGGAAGAAGCCAAGATGCGCCGCCGGGCCACCAAACGAGGTCAGCCCCAAGCGCAGAAATATTTTGAAAATCTGCCAGCCAGACACCGAACCCGTCGAGTCCTTTTCAGTCATTGCCCATTCCCCGATAGCTCCCTAATAAGTCTGCAGCAAACATGAACATTGTATCGATACAGTTGCAGATGCCCAATGACCAACCATACTGACAACAGGGATCAGCATAAGATCCCGCTCGGCATCAGGGAATCAACATGACAGCGAAGGTCCGCGAACCCCAAAGTGAGGAAGAACTCCTGCTCTATAGACTGAGCCTTCGGTTAGGACCGGTGCACGCTCGCCAGCGGCTAGGCATCGAACAGGAGTCAGAAGCCCTATTGATGGGTCGGGACAAGCGTTCTTTCCATCTGGAAAACCTCACAAACGCCCCTCGGTTAATCCGCTTTTGCCTGAAAGCCCTCGGGCTGTTCAACCGGGCACAGGCTAACAGCCGTATCCTGAAAACCGCCGCCAACACCTTCACTGTGCCAAATCTTCCGCCTGCATTCGATGGCTTTCGGATTCTTCACCTGACCGACCTGCATGTGGACATGGATGAGCACAATCTGCAGGCGGTTATCCGGCAAATCCAGCCTCTGGAATATGACCTGTGCGTTCTGACCGGTGATTACCGTCAGCTTACCTGGGGGCCGATAGATGCCTCTCTGGACGGCATGGCACGCCTTCGGGACGCAATTCGGGGCGACGCCTACGCCGTTCTGGGAAACCACGACAGCGTGCGCATGGTGCCCGCACTGGAGGATATGGGCTACCGCCTGCTGATGAACGAGATGACCCCGCTGGAACGCGCGGGCGAAACCGTCTATCTGTCGGGAATAGATGATGCCCACTATTACAAAGCACACAACTTGCACAAAGCCGGTGATGACATTCCTATCGGCGGTGTGAGCTTATTGCTCAGCCACACCCCTGAAGTCTGGCGCGAAGCCGCGCATGCCGGCTACGATCTGTTCCTGTGCGGCCATACCCACGGGGGCCAGCTCTGTTTGCCCGGTGGTATTCCTGTGACGCTGGATTCCGATTGCCCCCGGCACCTGGGCCGGGGTTTCTGGCGAGTGAATGGCATGCAGGGTTACACCTCGCCGGGTTCCGGCACATCTGTCTTGAATGTTCGCCTGAATTGCCCCCCGGAGGTCACACTGCATACACTGACACGAGGTCCGGCCTAAGAGTCAATGAGGCTGTTTTCGGATTCCCAAGCGGAATAACAGGGGGGAGAACAGCATGTTGGAGAGAGCGAAAAGTACCGCGATCGCCGCAACTTCCCACAACGGTAAAGGAAACCAGAGCCAGGCCATGAGCATTGGTAAGGCAGCTTCAGGCATCTGATCAAGCCAAACCGCTCGAGCACTGGGCGCCAGCCCAATCCGGCGTTTTATAAAGCTGCTGAGCAAGTCTCCCAGCAAAGATAGCGCACCGAAGAGAACGCCAAACAGCCAGCCCAGCTCTAACCAGAGCGCAAATAACGAACACGCCACCGTACCCAAGATAAAGCCGCGCCACGTTTTGCTCGGCCCGAACAGTGGCCGGCCATCGGCCCACGTCAGGCCGGCATCCACTGGCCAGTCCGTGCTGTTCGGCAACAACCGAGCTACAACCACCGGAACACCGTTGGCCAAGACCAACAATACGAAGAGCTCCAGCGATAACAACAAGAACTCACCTCCGGCTGGGCCTGCTTAGGCGAGACCTCCACGAGTCAATTTCAGTGGGTCCATCAACTCTTCAAGCCGCGCACGACTCAACCCACTCCGCTCTTCGGCCACATCGATCACCGGGCGCCCGGTGCTGTATGCCTCTTTGGCAATTTCCGATGCCAACGCATAACCAATTTCCGGGTTCAGTGCGGTCACCAGCACCGGATTGCGGCTGACACCATCACTCAAGTGGTCTGCATTGACGGTAAAGCCCTGGATCGACTTATCCGCGAGGATGCCAGCAGCGCCTGTCATCAGTTGAATCATGTCCAACAAATTACCCGCTACCAATGGCAGCATCACGTTAAGCTGAAAATTACCCGACTGGCCCGCAATCGCGACTGCCGCGTCCAATCCCATGACCTGCGCGGAAGCCATAGCAACCGATTCAGGAATCACCGGGTTCACCTTACCCGGCATGATGCTGCTACCCGGTTGCAGCGCCGGCAGGCTGATTTCCGCCAAACCATGGATCGGACCACTGTTCATCCAGCGCAAATCGTTGGCGATTTTCGTGAGCACCACAGCCACGCTCCGCAACTGGGCCGACAACGACAACGGTGCATCCACCGCACTTATGCCGACAAACTTATGGTCGAGGGACTTAAACGAAAAGCCGGTGTTCATTTTCAGGAACTTGACGAACTGTTTGGCAAACTCGGAAGCCGCATTCACGCCGGTACCCACTGCCGTACCGCCTTGGGGCAAATACGCCAATTCATCCAGCACCGTTTCCAAACGCTTTTCTGCCGCTGCGAGCTGTTCACGCCAGGTTCTCAGTTCCTGCCCGAGCGTGACCGGCATGGCATCCATCAGGTGCGTTCTGCCAGTTTTTACTTGTTTGCTGAATTCCGCTTCTCGCTCGTAAATCACGCCCTGAAGATGTGACAGCGCCGGCATCAGCTGCCCTTTGACCGCCAGCAGTGAACTCACATGAATGGCTGTTGGAATCACATCATTGGAACTTTGGCTCATGTTGACGTGATCATTCGGGTGAACCTCATGCCCTTGTTGGGAGGCAATCGAGGCAATGACCTCATTCAGATTCATGTTGGTACTGGTGCCAGACCCTGTCTGATAGCGGTCAATCGGAAACTGGTCGGCGTATTCACCGAGAATCAGCTTCTCGCAAGCATCGGCAATGGCATCCCGGCGCTGGCCGTCCAACAACCCCAATGAAGCATTGGCCTGCGCCGCTGCCCGCTTGATCTGCGCCAAGGCCTTAATGAAATTTTCGGGCATGGCCTGGCCGCTCACGGGAAAGTTATCAATGGCCCGCTGGGTCTGTGCCCCCCATAGCGCATTGGCGGGAACCATCACCTCGCCCAGACTGTCCTTTTCCACTCGGTAATCGCTCATCACACCCTCCCTATTCTTACTTTGCCATGCTTATCAGCACACGAGCTTACACCTAGCCTGCGCGCGCCGGTGACTTTAATCGGACATGGTCGCAAATACCGGTGACTTGCTCAAAGTTGAGGATCAAGGTGTGCACCGTCAAGGTGTAGGTATCGTGCAGGTGGAATTTGAAACGCCGCTGTTTCTCCCCTTGCAGAAACGCATCGTACTCACGCACCAGCTCCCGCACGTCACCACCTTCATTCTGGCTCCAGGTGGCGTTGTACGGGCCCAGCACGGCGCCGCCTGCCAGGCAGACGGTGACTTCGTGATTGGTGAGACTGCCGTTCTCCGTTGTCATAAACCGCTCCTACAAATGATGTTTTCTATCAGTGTAGTCGCTCTCCAGCCTCGAATACGATTGCTGCTCGCAAAACGAACAGCCCGTCAGGTGGCCGACGACGTGACGCAACTGGTGAGCAGTGCTCTTAAGCGATTCGGTTTAACGGGTTTATTCAATACAGGCAGATACTGCGCCCGCAAAAGCGTGCGAACCTCATCACTGCGATCCGCCGTGATAATCGCGCCGGGCACATCTTCTCCCAGATACTTTCGCACCCTGTGAATCGCGTCGAAGCCGGTCTGATCGTTGTCCAGATGGTAATCTGCAAGTATGACAGTCGGCCGTTTGCCGGTCCGCGCAAGTTCCGCCAGTGCTTCATCGCGGCCGAGAACAGGCATGACCTCACAGCCCCAACGTTCGAGCAGCATCTGCATGCTTTCGAGCACGGCGGGTTCGTTATCGATCACCAATATCACAGTGCCATCAAAGCTCTCTCTCAGCACCGGCGGAACAACTGGCGGATGACGGTTTTCGTAGCGAGGTGCTGCAGCTCTCGGCAACGTCAGCGTAAACCGGGAGCCCTGGCTCAACTTGGAGGTAACATCAATTCGGCACCCCAGCACGCCGACCATTCGATCCACAATCGCCAAGCCCAATCCCGCCCCTTGTCGGCCACCTGTGCCATGGGGCAACACCTGATGGAACTCGGCAAAGATATCCCGAAGTTTTTCGGGCGCGATTCCTACACCGGTGTCCCATACTTGCAGTTGCACACTTTCAGGCCGCACACGTACCGCCAGCAAAACACCCCCTTGCTGGGTATATCGGAAGGCGTTGCTTAAGAGATTCCGGACAATACGGGCAAGCATGCGCTGGTCGGTATGGACAAAGGCAGAGGCACTGCGAATCCGGAAATCAAGTTCCTCATTGGCAGCAACAGCACTGAACTCTTCCCCCATATCCCGCACCAACTCGTTGATGTCGAGATGGACAAAGTCTGGCTTCATGGCCTGCTGATCCAGCTTGGAGATGTCCAGCAGATCAGCCAAGAGTTCTTCCGCACCCTCCAGTGCGCGATGAGCCTGTCGAACCATCTTGCTTTCGCGCTCTGGCAAAGCCCCTTCCTGAAGCGCCGACACCATCAAGCGCGCCGCATTCAGGGGTTGCAACAAATCATGGCTGGCAGCGGCCAAATATTTGTCTTTGCTACGATTCGCTTCTTCCGCCGCGTCCTTGGCAACGACCAGTTCTCGCTCGACCTTTTCGCGTTCTTCAATCTGATAGCGCAAATCAACATTGGCGTTCTGCAGAGCCTCCGTGCGCTCCAAAACCCGATGCTCCAGCTCCGCGTTCAGTTGCTCCAGCCGTTGACGTGCATGAACGCGCTCCGAAATGTCCGCTACAAAGGTTTCGACAACCTCGGGCCCGAGATCAGGCCGCCTGAGCATGGTAATGGCCACATCCACCGCGGTTTGGTCGGCGCGCCGAAACCGAGTTTCCCGTGCATTCAGGCTTCCACGATCCAGCAACTCCTGGCGAAGCGCGTCGAACTCCGCTGCGCTAAAAAAAAGCTGCTCTCGCAACCGCACAATGCTGCTCTGTAATTGCTCCGCACTGTCATAACCGCAAATGCGTGCCATCGCCGGGTTACAGGCCACAAACCCGCCTCGGAGGTTGGCTTGGAATATGCCGTGAAGCGCATTCTCGAACAGCCATTTATACCGATTGCGCTCCTGCTCGAGTTCGTCAATTCGCTGCTGAAGGGCGGGATAGTAATTTTTTCGAACCGATTGGCGACCCAAACCCAACAGGTCGCCTATGCCGTATTCGCCTGGATCCGTTTCAGAGGGCTTCTTCATAAACCACCTGAACGTCCCTCAAAGACGACTTTCGAGGGTTCGTCAGTATGCAGGGGTCTTTCAGGGCGTAGCCGGAGAGGTAAGGAATATCCGACACGCTCACGCCCAATTCATTCAAACGCGCTTCCAACCCGAGTGTTTTCTTGAGTGAGATGATTCTCGACATCAAGCGCTTTTTGACCAGCGCATTGGCCATACCGCGGGTATCAATATCCATAGCCTCGGCCACTCGCCGAAAGCGATCCTCTGCCGAGGCAAAGTTATACCCAACAACGTGTTCCAGCAGAAGCGCGTTGCACAATCCGTGGGGCAGATCGAGAAACCCACCCAGGCTATGGGACATGGCGTGTACGGCACCAAGAATAGCATTCGAGAACGCAAGGCCCGCCTGCATGGACGCGAGCATGATTTGCTCTCTAAGCACCGGATCAGACGGGTTTGCCACCAAAGGCTCTAAGTTGCGGTTAATCAGGCGGATGGCTTCCAAGGCATGCGTATCGGTGAGCGGCCCACTGCCCGTAGAAACGAAAGCCTCAATCGCGTGAACCAAAGCATCTACGCCCGTGCAAGCGGTAAGATACGACCCCATGGTTTCTGTCACCTCGGGGTCGATCAGAGACACATCCGGAACCACCGCTTTACTGATGATGGAGAATTTGAAGCGGCGATCCGGATCCGAAATGATCGCGAACTGCGAGACATCCGCCGAGGTGCCGGCGGTGGTCGGTATCAATATGAGCGGGGGCGGCGGGTTGGTAATGGTATCCACACCTTCAAACTCGAGAATGCTGCGACCGTGAGTTGCAACAATGCCAATACCCTTGGCGCAATCCATGGGACTACCACCACCGATGGCAACAATCACATCGCACTGGTTGGCCAGGTACTGTTCAGCCCCGGCCATCACCTCATCTACCTTCGGGTTGGGTGAGATTGCTGTAAACGTCGTACTTTCAAGCCCCGACTCGGCTAACAACTGCTCTATCTCGTGCACCCAACCCGCGGCCTTCACACCCGGATCAGATACCAAAAAGACATGCCTCGCACCAAAATTGGCCGCGAAGTTCGCAACCGACCGTCGGGAGCCGGCCCCAAATACGATTTCTGGCGAGACAAACTTGCGAAGGGATGAAATGTCATGACTCATGGCGGCCTTATCAACTCGGTTGTTGTTATAGGTACTGCTGACATACTACCCCATGTTTCAGGGCGCGACACCGGGCTTTTGGCTAACACCTCCGTCTCGCCAAGGCTGAATAGAATAGCCAAAGCGTATCAAGTACTTTGACTTGGCTCTCCAAGGTGCGGAATCCGTGCTCCTCTTCATCGAACCAAACAAGCTCTGCTTGCTGGCCAGTCTCTTTAAGGGCCTTAACCATCGAGAGCGTCTGCTCTGGAACAACAACGCGGTCACGCCCACCTTGAAAGAACAACGACGGGCAAGCAATCTGCCTGGCTAGTCGCGCCGGTGTACGAGTTTGCCATCGGTGGCCCTTTGGCCCAGGTTCACCTAAAAGCCAATCCAGATAACCGGACTCAAAGCGATGAGTGGCGGCTTTCAACGTTAGCGGGTCGGTAACACCGTATAAACTTGCCAGCCCACTCAGGCGCTGCTCAGGCTGGATAGCCGACATAAGCGCGGTATAGCCCCCCGAGCTTCTGCCCTGAACAAACACCCTGTTGGGATCAACCAAACCAGCGTCGCTGAGCGCAGCTTTCATCCTGAACATATCGCCGACATCGGTCTCGCCCCATTGGCCCGCCAGCGCCTGCCGGAACTCGCGACCAAACCCGGTGCTGCCGGTATAATTTACTTCCGCAACCGCAAACCCCCGCTGACACCAGAACTGCGCCTGGGGATTGAATGTTGCGTAGGCCGCCGACGTTGGCCCGCCGTGCGCGATCAAAATAAGCGGCGGCTTTTCAACAGGGTGCTCCGGCAGGTACAAAAACCCTTGCAACGCATGAGGATGCTCGCCGCCAGATGGGAGCACAATACTCTCTGGCCATACACAGCTCTTGCCACCTAAAGGAACAGGCGCACTAAACAGTGGCTGAGCTTGCTGTCCGGCCAAAAGATTCAATCGTAGAATCGTGTCGCTCAGATCTGGCCTGCGCGCGACACAATATAGATCGTCGCCGCTGACGACGAGATCACGAAAATCGGTGTATGCACTAGCAATTTGCCTGATCTCGCCTTTCTGTTCCAGCCATAGCTCACCAATGCCTTGGCGATAGCGGACCCGTGCCCAACCACCTCCCGGTAGAGGACAAGCATGTTTTTCTGCCAACTGCCATGGCGCATTCGCGTGGTCCGTGCTGGAAGAAAGTGCGGGTAACCAATGCAGCTTTCCGTCTTGCCGGAGCACCCGATAAGGCTGCCACCAATTACCGTGGTCTGAGACAACCCACAAACTTTGTGCCACGAATTGCGGTTGCTGAACGCTGCCACCCCCGGGCGGTTCGGCTTTGGCGACATTTACCGGCTGACCGGAGCTCTCCAACTCAGCGAGACAAACCCACGATTGATCCCACGGCATATGGGGAGAAAACCACCCGGTCCATGCAATCTGCTGCCCGTCCTGACAGACGGCTGGAGCCCCGTAAAAGTCAAATTGATCATCCAGGACCGTCAGACGGCCAAAAAAATCAACGGCGACCAGGTCTTGCTCTCCCCGCTTCTCTCGAACAGCTATCCAACGCATCCGGAGCGGATCGGGCGTAAGCCCGCCCCATGTAGAATCTGGGTCCCTGACCAAAAGCTGCCGTTGGCCGCTCTTCAGATTCATGCTCCAAAGGCATTGTTCCTCCGACACCCAGCACACAAATTCCGAAGTGACTGCATAAGCGCCGCCACCGTAGCCGTTCAGCCGGCTGCGGATACTGTCCCCCGTATTCAGTCGCTCTGATCGTTGACCATCAAACCGCCATAGACTGACAAAGCCGTCCTCGGGCTCTGTCGCCAACCAAAAAAGCCCCCCCCCACTGACCCGCAACTCGGCATACTGTCGCGCCCCAGCACAGGCTTCCCGAGCTGAAATCAGCTCACTTTCGGAAAAAGACACGGGAGTTCTTGGTGTTTCGATAAACGAGATCATCCAGCCCAGCCGTGGCATGCTCGGCCGCCGTTCGCGCAGCCAGAATCCGGTCATGATGAGGCGACTTTCCGCACACCGGGTCCGCATTATCGGCATCCCCAGTCAACAGGTAGGCCTGACAGCGACAACCGCCAAAATCCTTGTCTTTTTCATCACAGGAACGGCACGGTTCCGGCATCCAGCTATCGCCCCGGTAATGGTTAAAGCCGGGGCTTTGGTACCAGATTTCTTCGAGCGACATCGACTGTACGTTCGGAAATTCGATGGGAAGTAACCGTGCACTGTGGCACGGCAAGGCCGTCCCATCGGGCGCTACGGTCAGAAACAGACTTCCCCAACCGTTCATGCAGGCCTTAGGGCGCTCCTCGTAATAGTCCGGAGTGACAAAAATCACTTTCATGGGATGCGCTCTCTCCCGGAGGTCATCCCGGTATTGATTCACCGTCGCCTCGGCGGTCTCTAACTGACCTCGCGAGGGCATCAACCCCTCACGATTGGCGAACGCCCAGCCATAGTATTGGCAGGTCGCCAGCTCGACATAATCCGCCCCGAGACTTTCACAGAGCGTGAGAATATCCGACATCTGATGAATGTTGTGGCGATGGATGACGAAGTTGAGCACCATCGGATAACCCGCTTCTTTCACCGCCCGAGCCATGGCCAGTTTTTGTTCAAATGCCTTTTTGGAGCCTGCCACCGCATTGTTCAACTCCGGGTCTGAGGCCTGAAAACTTACCTGAATATGATCCAGCCCAGCCTCCGCGAAGGCCTGAACCTTGGCTTCGGTGAGCCCTAATCCAGAGGTGATCAAGTTGGTGTAATAGCCCAGTTCCCGGGCACCAGCGATGAGCTCCGGTAAGTCTTGGCGCACCAACGGCTCGCCGCCGGAAAAACCCAACTGGGCCGCGCCCATGGCTCGGCCCTGCCGCAGCACATCCAGCCACTGTTCGGTGGAGAGTTCTTGCTCACGGTCAGCATAATCCAGCGGGTTTGAGCAGTACGGGCACTGAAGTGGGCAGCGATAGGTCAGTTCGGCCAGCAACCATAAAGGCGGCCCGGCAGTA
Source organism: Marinobacter litoralis (assembly GCF_003336705.1). Lineage (GTDB taxonomy): Bacteria > Pseudomonadota > Gammaproteobacteria > Pseudomonadales > Oleiphilaceae > Marinobacter > Marinobacter litoralis. Next base: position 763,565 of record NZ_QMDL01000002.1, read on the forward strand.
GCATCGGAGCAGCTCATAACCATTCAATCCAATGTTGGTTTGTGGCATCGACCAGAAACTGCTCCACATCGCCCGACAGAGAGCCGGCCTCTGGAAACTTGCTTTCAAGCGATGCGATAATTTCCTGCTTAGACTGAACACCATCCACCTCTGCCAAAATGGCGCCGGCACTGGCATTCAATTTAACCATGCCTTCGGGATACAACAGCACATGACTTTGTTGAGCCGGCTCCCACTGAAAGCGAAAGCCTCTTCTCACATTCGGGATATCAGCCACAAAAATCTCCTTACACGCCACGATGCCAGACCTGCTTATCAGTCACGGTGTGATAGGGCGGCGTCTTGTGAACATAGGCCATGGACATGGCATCTAGCATGGTCCAGAGAATATCGAGCTTGAACTGTAATATCTCGAACGCCCGCTGCTGCTGAGCCTCCGTCACGAAGTGATCCAGGGTAATACCCAAGCCATGCTCCACATCTCGTCGCGCCTCAGACAAACGCTTACGAAAATAGCGATAGCCGCCTTCTTCAATCCACGGATAGTGAGCCGGCCAACTGTCCAACCGGGACTGGTGAATTTCCGGCGCAAACAATTCGGTTAATGACGAACAGGCCGCTTCCTGCCAGGTCGCTCGGCGGGCAAAGTTAAGGTATGCATCCACGGCAAACCGCACACCCGGCAACACGTGCCGCTGGTCAATCACCTCTTCCCGCGTCAGCCCTACGGCTTCAGCCAGCTGTAACCAGGCCTCAATGCCGCCGGCCGAATCCTCGTCACCGTCATGGTCCAGAATTCGCTGCAACCATAACCGTCGGACCGCTGCATCCGGGCAGTTGGCCATAATGGCCGCATCTTTTTGGGGAATGTTAATCTGATAGTAATAACGGTTAGCCACCCAGCCTCGAATTTGGTCCGGTGTGCAGGCACCGCTGTACATGGCGCGATGGAAAGGGTGATGAATATGGTAAAAAGCGCCTTTCACCCGCAACGCTTTTTCAAAACTGTCTCGACTCAGGACGGTGCTGACTTTAGCGTTCATAGCAGGCCTCACAAATCAATCTGCATACCGTCCCACGATACTTCGATTCCGTGCGCCGCCAATTTGGCACGCTCCGGCGAGTCTTCGTTCAGGATCGGATTGGTATTGTTGATATGGATAAGGATCTTGCGGCTGGCGGGCAGGCTGTCGAGCAATTCGATCATGCCGCCTTCACCCGACTGGGCTAAATGCCCCATTTGCTGACCGGTTCGGGTACCCACTTCCTGACGAATCATTTCATCATCGTGCCAGACTGTACCGTCTACCAATAAAACATCGGCTTGCTGCATCCATGCCCGGATGCGTTCGTCCGGCTGACCAAGGCCCGGTGCGTAGAGCAGAGATTTATTCGCAACACGATCCCGAATGAAAAGGCCAATGTTGTCGCCCGGGTGCGGGTTATCACGGCGAGGCGAGTATGGCGGCGCATTACTGAGCAACGGAATTGCCGTCAGCTCCAGTGAGGGTGCGCAAGGAATAGTGAAAGGATCTTGTTCCGAAGCATGGACTTCACACCAGTTGAGCCCGCCGTTCCAATGCTTAAGCATCTCGAACAACGGAAAACCGCTGCTCAGATCATCACGAACCTGCGGCGTGCACCATACATCGAGGGGCAGTCCCTCACGCAGAGATAACAAGCCGGTGGTGTGGTCGACCTGGCTGTCCATCAACACGATGGCAGAAATACCGGTATCGCGTAGAGCTCGGGCCGGCTGCATGGCTGGAAAATCGGCTAACTGCGCTCGAATATCAGGTGAGGCGTTAAACAGAATCCAGTGTTCACCATCGTCACTGATGGCTATGGATGATTGGGTGCGGGCACTGGCATTGAGGCTGCCGTCACGGAACCCGGAACAGTTAGAACAATTACAGTTCCACTGAGGAAACCCGCCGCCCGCTCCAGAGCCCAGAATACGAATGTGCATACAAAACCTCCTGAGCCGGGATCAAACAGCCAGCCAAAGGCTGGCCATCTGTTACTCAGCGGTTAGCAAAGTACATGGTGACTTCGAAACCGATACGCAGGTCTTCATAAGCTGGTTTGGTCCACATGATGATCACCTCTTGTCATGATTATTAGTGCGTTGCATGTATGTATCCACACCCTTGGAAAGCCGAAGGGTACGATTTCATGCTAATGACAGAGGACCACTATCCATATGGTACTTTGGAACTGTTTTAGACCGCCTTAAAGTAGCAGCGCTTTGGCCCGCTGGTTCAATTGAGACTCCCCCGCAGGCACCTAACATGAGACAGATACAATAATAATGTCAGGAGAAGTCTTATGGCCGGGCGCTTGTTGCTCATCATCTTGATGGCATTCCCTTTATCAGGGCATACCGCGGAGGTACCTCAGGAAACCAAAGAGGTTATACAGGCGCTGTTTCCTTCGGCAACCGTCATTGAAGACAAGCTGCCCGACTTTCCCGTTTACCCGGTGTACCAATTGCAGGAGCTATTGGGCTACGCCTACGTCTCCACGGACTTCACCAAACTTCAGGGCTTTGCCGGAAAGCCGATCACCATGATGATCGGACTGGACACCAAAGGCCGCTTCACCGGGGTGAAAGTTCTGCACCATCACGAGCCGGTCTTCCTCCACGGCCTGGGCGAAGCGCCACTGACCGAGTTTGTGAACCAATACGAAGGCAGCGCCCTGACCGAACAGATCATCGTGCAGGCTTCCAGCCGTTCGGCGCGCAGCAACACCGGCGATCAGGTGTACTTCGACGGGGTCAGCAAAGCGACTGTTTCGGTGCTGATTATCAACGACACCATTCTTTCCTCTGCGCTTCAGGTGGCTCGAAACAAGCTCGAAGGCTTTACCCAAGCAGCCCCCACACAAGCCCGGCAAGATTTCTATGAGCCACTGAACTGGCAGCAGATGCTGGAGCGGGGTTACATCAACAAAGTCATCATTTCTTCGGACGAGGTCGAAGCGAATCTCGGGCGCCCATTGTCGGACTACCCCATGGATCTCGAACCGGAGCCCGGCGAACCTTTTACCGAACTGTACTATGCCTACATGAACTCACCGATGGTGGGTCGCAACCTACTGGGCGATCAGGCCTACGCATCATTCCTTGAGCGCCTGAACGACCAGGGCAAGGTGATGTTGCTTATGTCCCGAGGGGTTTTCCAGCATGTGAGCCCGGACTTTGTCCCCGGCAGTACCCCCAGCCGGACGGGGCTGAATCAGGGCCAGCTGGCCATCGAGCTACGGGATCTGAACTGGCTGGAAACCGGGCAAACTCTTGCCGCACCCGGAGCCCCCGTCATGGACGCGATGAATCTGTTTCGAGTGGGCGGAAACGCCGGCTTCAACCCCGGCTCCGAGGCCAGCTTTCACTTGGACGTTGCTCTACCACGCAATCACCTGATCACTGATAACGCCCGTTTCACCATGCCCGTTGCGTTTGCCGATGAGCTGTTTGAAACGGTGGAGGTGCAAGCGGATCCGCGCCAAAATCGCGAGCCGGTTTGGGTGGGTCTTTGGAAAGAACGCGGGTGGCAAATCGCTTTGTTGGTGGCCGCTTTGTCGATACTCACGGTATTTTTTGCCCGCCAGAAAACCCTGACCCGCCACCCGAAACTGGTGCACCGGTTCCGCTGGGGATTCCTGTTCTTCACGGTGTTCTTTATTGGCTTTTACGCCCAAGGCCAGCTTTCTGTGGTGAATATTTACACGCTGTTCCTCGCCCTGTGGGACGGGTTCTCCCTGAACGTCTTCCTGCTGGACCCGGTTATTTTCATTCTCTGGATGTACACCTTCGCCACCTTGTTTATCTGGGGGCGCGGCTTGTTTTGTGGCTGGCTGTGCCCGTTCGGGGCGCTACAGGAAATGGCTTCCTGGCTTGGGCGAAAACTCGGATTGCGTCAGATTAAAATACCCGAACGCCTGCACCGCCAGCTTATCCTGCTGAAATACCCAATTCTGCTGACGCTGGTCGGTACCGCGTTCTATTCATTAACACTTGCAGAACAGTTGGCCGAGGTCGAGCCGTTCAAAACCAGCATTACCCTGCACTTTGTACGGTATTGGCCCTTCGTAGCGTACGCCGCCATTCTGCTGGTCATCGGCATGTTTGTGCACAAATTCTACTGCCGATACCTGTGCCCGCTAGGCGCCGGGCTTGCTGTACTGGGGCGCTTCCGTCTGTTCAGCTGGCTGGATCGGGTCAAACGATGCGGGCAACCCTGCCAGCACTGCAAGAACGAGTGTGGCATCAATGCCATCCGAAAAGATGGTCGTGTGGATTACGACGAGTGTATTCAGTGCTTGGAATGCGTGGTGATATTACGTGACCAGAACCAGTGCGTGGATGCCATTGTTCGCAACAAACAACAGCAAAAACAGGCAAGGATCCTGGCCACGGATGCTACACCACGCCAGACCTCAGCAGCGCATTGAAACGCGCTGCCGGGGGCTATTCGGCTACGGGGATCACGATGCGCCCACGAATGGTTCCGTCCATAAACTGGCTCGCGGCCTGGATGGCCTCATCAAATGGCACTTCGGTGATCATGCTGTCCAGCAGTTCCGGGGAAAGGTCTTGCGCCAGCCGTTCCCAAGCCTCTAGGCGGTCCTTTTTGGGTGCCATGACACTGTCGACACCGCACAAGGTAACGCTCCGGAGAATAAAAGGCGCGACCGTCGCAGGGAAGTCCATGCCCGCAGCCAGCCCACAAGCCGCGACAACGCCTCGATACTTCATACCAGCGCACACGTTGGCCAGAACATGACCCCCAGCAACATCAATTGCACCCGCCCAGGTTTCCCGGGCCAAAGGCTTACCCGGCTCGCTCAATTCCGCTCGATCCAGAATCTGTTTGGCGCCAAGAGATCTGAGATAACTTTCCTCTTCTGGCTTACCTGTTACCGCCGTCACCGAATAGCCTAACTTGGCCAGAATCGCGACGGCAACACTGCCGACGCCGCCGGTTGCGCCAGTGACTAAGATGTCGCCGGAATCCGGTGTGACGCCGTGTTTTTCCAACGCCAACACGCACAACATCGCGGTATACCCTGCGGTGCCGATGGCCATGGCCTGGCGCGCTGTAAACGATGCTGGTAGCGGAATCAGCCAATCACCTGACAAGCGCGCTTTCTGAGCAAGGCCACCCCAATGTTTTTCACCGACACCCCAGCCGTTGAGCACGACTTCATCACCGGCTTTAAACTCCGGGTTGGATGATTCAGTGACCACACCGGCCAAATCAATGCCCGGAACCATCGGGTAGGATTTCGCAATCGGAGCAGTGCCAGTAATCGCCAATGCATCCTTGTAGTTCAGCGTGCTGTAGGCGACATCGACGGAGACATCACCTTCCGGCAACCAAGCCTCGTCAATGGATTTTAGGGACACTTGCTGGTCGCCCCGGCTGCCTTCCATCAAAATACCTTTGAACATATTGCCTCCAACGATTCTGTTTTGTGATTTGAATCAGGCTGCTTGATCAGCAACCACGCACCAACGCCATAAAGCCGCTGGCAAATTGCTCCAGAGGTTGCGAGGACTGCTCGAGCTTGGCGCGCAATACCGCGCCCTCCCAACCAATCCAGAAAAACTGTGCCATCTGCTCCGGCACCAAGTGCTGGGGAGCCTCCCCCGCCTGTCGGGCTTCTTCAAGTACCCGGGCTATCCGGGCTTCCCAATCTCGGAATACATCACTTAGCAGGCCGCGAAAACTCTCCGGCAGCGCAGCCATTTCCTGCCCCATATTTCCGATCAGGCAACCGCGCCTGTAATCGAACTTTTCCATGCCAAGCTTGGCGTCTTCCACAAAACCCTGAATTCTGGCAAGCGGTGTCAGGGAACTGTCCGCTAACGAACGTTCCAGCTTGTTGGCGAAAAACAGGCCGTAGGCCTCAATCAGCGCTTTACCGAAAGCTTCTTTGTTGTCGAAGTAATGGTAGAAAGAGCCTTTAGGCACCTTGGCCTGGCGCAAAATTTCATCAAGCCCTGTGTAGGAATAACCCTTCTCTGTTAACGCTGCCAGCCCAACCCCAATCAAAGCCTGCCGGGTGTCCTGATAACCGGCGCTCTGACTTTTAGGGGGCCGCCCTCTTTTGCGCTTGACTGGAAACGTATCCACATCCACTCCTATATTTTAGACCGACCGTCTAATTAATTAACAAAAGAATACGACCGATCGTCTATTAAATCAAATAAAAAAGGCCCTGGGATCGGGCCAAAAAGAGAGGCAAATCTATTCCCGCGCTCGGAAGAGCGCCCCGGCAGGTGCCGGGTTTAACAAAAGCACAATCCCTGTGCGGTCACACAAAAACGGGACCGGTACGAACCGACCCCTTACTGCCGTTTACAGATCAGAAAAATCCAAGAGGATTAGTGTCGTAGCTGGTCAACATACACTTGGTCTGCTGATAGTGTTCCAGCGCCATCTTGTGGGTCTCGCGGCCAACACCGGACTTCTTGTAACCACCGAAGGCCGCGTGGGCAGGGTATGCGTGGTAGCAGTTCATCCAGACCCGACCGGCCTGGATATTGCGGCCCATGCGGTACGCAAGATTGGTGTCGCGGGTCCACACGCCGGCACCCAGACCAAACTCGGTGTCGTTGGCGATGGCCAGGGCTTCTTCCTCGGTCTTAAAGGTGGTGACGCCCACCACCGGGCCGAAGATTTCTTCCTGGAACACCCGCATCTTGTTGTCGCCCTTGAACAGGGTCGGCTGGATGTAGAAACCGTTGTTGAACTCGCCTTCCAGATGCTCGCGGTCACCACCGGTCAGCACAACCGCGCCTTCCTGACGACCAATTTCCATGTACGACATGATTTTGTCGAACTGTTCCTTGGACGCCTGAGCACCAACCTGAACGTCGGTATCCAACGGGTTGCCACGCTTGATGGCCTTGGTGCGCTCAACCACTTTCTGCATGAACTCTTCGAACATATCTTCCTGAACCAGCGCCCGTGACGGGCAGGTGCAGACTTCGCCCTGGTTGAAGAACGCCAGCACCAGGCCTTCCACGCACTTGTCGATGAACTCCGGCTCTGCCTTCATCACATCAGAGAAATAGATGTTAGGGGACTTGCCACCCAGCTCAACCGTGGACGGAATAATGTTTTCGGCTGCACACTTGAGGATGTGCGAGCCAACCGGGGTGGAGCCAGTGAAGGCGATCTTGGCAATACGCTTGCTGGTGGCCAGGGCCTGGCCGGCTTCGATGCCGTAGCCGTTGACAATGTTGAGCACGCCCGGCGGCAGCAAGTCGCCAATGATTTCCATCAGCACCAGGATGCTGGCCGGGGTCTGCTCGGCGGGTTTCAGCACGGTGCAGTTACCGGCGGCCAGGCATGGGCCCAGCTTCCAGGCCGCCATCAGCAGCGGGAAGTTCCAGGGGATAATCTGACCAACCACGCCCAGCGGTTCATGGAAATGATAAGCTACGGTGTTGTGGTCGATCTCACCCATGTGACCTTCCTGGGCACGCAGGCAGCCTGCGAAGTAACGGAAGTGGTCGGCCGCCAGCGGGATGTCGGCATTCAGGGTTTCACGAACGGCCTTGCCGTTGTCCCAGGTCTCCGCCACCGCCAGCTTTTCGAGATTGGCCTCGATACGATCAGCAATTTTAAGCAGGATGTTGGAACGCTCTGTAGGGGATGTTTTGCCCCAGGCCGGCGCGGCCTTGTGGGCGGCGTCGAGCGCCAGCTCGATGTCTTCAGCGCTGGAACGCGGAATTTCACAGAAAACCTCGCCGGTGACCGGCGTGATATTTTCGAAATACTGGCCTTTTACCGGCGCTACCCATTCACCGCCAATGTAGTTCTCGTAGCGGGATTTGAATGAAACAACGGAGCCTTCCTTACCTGGTTGTGCGTAGATCATGACGTTGACCTCTTTGTTGTGTTTGTCGCTTGGCAACGCGGCCTTTCGCGTTTACGTATTCAATGTAGTCGCCACACGCTGATTCGTGAATGATTCGTTGGAGGGGAACCACTGGTACCTTGGTAGTAGATGCCGGGGTGCCAGCAATCGCAAAGATAAAAAAAGGGCCACCCGCAGGCAGCCCGAAGAGACACTCAACTCAGCTTATTTAGCGGCAACACGATCCTTGGGCAGCTTGAACGTCCAGACCATACCACCCTGGTTGAAATCCTTGACCACCTTGGCCACTTCCCCGCCCCAAAGGGGTACAGCACCACCCCAGCCAGAGAGGACTGACACGTACTGTTCGCCATCCATGGTCCAGGTGACCGGTGTACCAACCACGCCTGAACCGGTATTGAACTTGTAGAGTTCTTCGCCGGTCTTCGCATCAAAGGCTTTCAGGTAGCCTTCCGGGGTTCCTGTGAACACCAGGTCTCCCGCAGTGGTCATTACGCCACCCCAAAGAGGGGCCGGGTTCTCGTAGCGCCAGACTTCCTCACCGGTTTTCGGATCCATGGCCCGGAGCACGCCGATATAGTCTTCATTCGCGGGCTTGATGGTGAAGCCGGCACCCAGGAAAGCCGCGCCCTTCTTATAGGAAACTGGCTCGTTCCAGATGTCCATCGACCACTCGTTCGACGGCACGTAGAAGAGCTCGGTTTGCGGGTTGTAGGCCATCGGCATCCAGTTCTTGCCGCCCAGGAAGGCCGGTTGGGCCACTACCGTTTCACCCTTGCCAGCTTCAGAGTTCGAGGGATCGCCAGGGCGACCGTTCTCGGCAAAGATCGGCCGGCCGGTTTCCGGATCCAGGCCTTCAGCCCAGGTGATCTTGTCGACAAACGGGAAGCCGCGAATGAAATCACCGTTCTCGCGGTTAAGCACGTAGAAGAAGCCGTTACGGTCAGCAGTAGCCGCCGCTTTGATGGTCTTGCCGTTTTCCTTAAGATCAAACGAGATCAACTCGTTTACGCCATCGTAATCCCAGCCGTCATGGGGCGTGGTCTGGAAGTGCCACTTGATGCTGCCATCATCAGGATCAATGGCCAGGCGTGAAGACGAGAACAGATTGTCGCCCGGGCGCAGATGAGAGTTCCAGGGAGCCGGGTTGCCTGTGCCAAAGAACAGAGAGTCGGTCTCTTCATCGTAGGTGCCGCCCAGCCAGGTTGCAGCACCACCATTTTTCCACATATCGCCCGGCCAGGTCTGTCCGGCTTTACCACCAGAAATACCGCTCTCGATTTTCTTGCCGTCTTTGTAGACGTACCCCATGTGGCCTTCAACGGTCGGACGGGTCCACATCAGGTCACCAGTGTTAGCGTCGTAGGCCTCTACCTTACCCACAATACCGAATTCACCGCCGGATACGCCGGTGATCACTTTGCCCTTAACAATCAGTGGTGCAGCTGTGATGGCATAACCTGCCTGGTAATCAGCTACTTTCTTGATCCACATGGGCTTGCCGGTGTCTTTATTCAGCGCCACCAGCTTTGCGTCCAGAGTGCCGAAGATCACCTTGTCGTTATACAGCGCCACACCCCGGTTAACCACGTCGCAGCAAGGCATGATGCCATCCGGCAGCCGGGCATCGTACTGCCAGATTTCCTCACCGGTCTTCACATCAATGGCATAGACACGGGAATAGGAAGCCGTTACATACATCACGCCGTCCTTGATCATGGGCTGGGATTCCTGCCCCCTCATTTTCTCACCACCAAAGGCAAAGCCCCACACCGGCTGCAGGTGTTTTACATTGTCGGTATTCAGGTCCGTCAGTGGGCTGAAGCGCTGGCCCTGGAGGCCCATGCCATAGCTAACGATGTCGTCGGTGGTTTCGGCGTCTTTCAGAATATCTTCATCGGTTACCGCATGGGCCCCGCAGGATACGGCCAGTGCCAGTGCACTGGCGGCAATGCGAATCCCGAATTTGTTCGATCTCATGGTTGCGCTCTCCAAGTCTCTTGTTGTCAGTTTCGAGCCGAACCGGGAAGTTTTCCCGACCCTGCGTTGATTTTTCGCAAACCTCGCAAACTCAACAATTGCCCCCACGGACAGGTTTTCTCATCACTTGGTAGTAAGACCCGCCCTATTTCTGGCCTTCTGCCTGCGCAATGGCTTCCTCACTCAGGAAATCCCGGTAATAGCCCGGCACGCTGTAAGCAAGCTCCATTCCGGTGAAAGCCTCACTAAGGGTTCCCTCGGTAACCAGTCGATTAACAATTCCCTCAATGGCATAACCCAGCTGACGGTGGGTATGCTTGACCGCCATTCCCACATCCCAGACCTGCTTCATCAACCCCGGGAAACCATTCTGGGCCTGCATAAAGGCCTCATTCTCAGGCTTTGCCAGCTCATGGTGGATTTCTGCTCGCATCCCCATAACGGCACTGACCTCGCCATTGCGCATGGCTTCAAACGCTGCCCTGACGTTGGGGTAGTGGCGCACCTGGTTGCGCATTCGCCCCTGCAACGCGGAACTCAGATAGAAATCCGGCAAGGTATCAATCTCAACACCGATGGGGTGGTACTGGAACACCGCCACGGTATCGACGGTATCGAGCTTTTCCGGGTTATAGGCAATTTGCCAGGTTTCCTGCTGGTAGGGGCCGAACAGCACCACCTGCTCATTGATGTATTCACCGGTGGAATCCTGCATGTAGGCGTACTGCTTGTCGTAAGGCACCCGCATCATCACGTCCGCCAGCCGCTGCTTGTCCAGGTAGTGGCCTTTCCACACGTTGTTGCGCAGGTCATCTCCCAGCTCTTCGTCCGGGATGATCCAGTGCACTCGGAACTCCACACCCATTTCCTGTGCAATCAGCTTCCCTAGTTCCACATCAATACCCCGGGGCTGCCCATCCACCTCATAGGAGTAGGGAGGAAAGTCCCGATATACCCCCACTTTCAGGTAACCGGAATCCAGAACGATGTCGTAAGTGCGATCCGCCGGCCGGTTCAGCAGCTCGTCACCATCGTTAACCTCCTGGGCCACCACGGGCAGCGACAAGAACACAGAGATCAGAAAGGATAGAATTATTTTCATTATTGGTTCCCCCAACGACAGCGAGCCGGCACAGGGCCGGCTATGTTCAGAGCATCTGGACAATCATGGCGTTATTCAGGCTTGGGCAGAGACTCAACATAGGTCCGGATGGCCCACATTGCGTTCTGATCCAGGCTTTTCTTCCAGGACGGCATACCCCGGTCGGTACCGTTACGCACCCGGGTAATAAAGTACTCGTCATCCCACTCCGTCAGCTCCCGCAGGTCCGGCGTCAGCCCGCCCGACATGGCACGAATACCATGGCAACTGGCACAGTTGCCGGCATAGGCGCTTTCGCCCACTTTCACGGCTTCACTGTAGTACTCACTCAACTCATTTCCTTCACGGAATGGATTCTCCATACGCACTTCGTCGCCAAGAGAAGGCAGGTTACCGGTGTTTACCGGCTGTGGTGTCACGTTGCCATGAGCCATGGCCAAACCGGCAGCACCTGCCAGCACGATGGCAATAAGCGGTCTGATTGAAATAGGCATTGTCATTGTTGCTACCTCTATTTGGTTGCCCCAGTGTTGGCTATTGGATTTGTCGGTTGCCAACTCACTGCCAAACAGTTTAAGAACCTGTACCGCTGTTCCGAATGCCACTTTGGGGTTTCCGGCTTAGTTCCTTGGTAGTACACGATCCGGGCGAAGGCGAAAGCACAAGGCAGCATCCTGAAACCGAAAATCCAGCCATTTTTCAGCAAGAAACCGATCATCCGGGAAATTTTCCCGATAATTTCTGACATTTTCCCGAACATCACCTGTCATTTTCCGTCGCCGGACTACCGGGCATTTGCCAATACTCGGAACGTCAGCGTTCTTAACGCGCTGTTCACAACAACAATCAAGGGGAAGGAATATGAATCGTCGACAACATCCACTGATCAGGGGCATCAGCCTGGCCCTGGCGATGGGGACTGCGGGCGCCTTGAGCATGACCACTCAGGCAAAAGAAGTGAGCTGGGAAGACATCGTAAACGACGCCGAAACCACCCAGGATGTTCTGGGCTATGGTATCGGCCCCAAGGCCCAGCGCTACAGCCCGATGACAACCATCAACAAGGACAATATCGAGAGGCTGGTTCCCGCCTGGTCATTCTCGTTCGGGGATGAAAAACAACGGGGCCAGGAGTCTCAGGCGCTGGTACACGACGGTGTGATCTACGTTACCGGCTCCTACTCCCGGCTGTATGCACTCGATGCAAAAACCGGGGAACGGCTATGGGAATACAACCATCGTCTGCCGGAAGGCATTCGGCCCTGCTGTGATGTGGTGAACCGCGGCGCTGCCATTTTTGGCGACAAGGTTTTCTTCGGCACTCTGGATGCGGGCATTGTGGCCCTGAATAAAGACACCGGGAAAATCGCCTGGCGCAAGAAGTTCGCTGACCACGAAGAAGGCTACACCATGACCGGCGCCCCGACGCTGGTGAAAGACCAGAAAACCGGAAAGGTTCTGCTGATCCACGGCTCTTCCGGAGACGAGTTCGGTGTGGTGGGCAAACTCTTCGCCCGGGATCCGGACACCGGTGAGGAAGTCTGGATGCGTCCCTTCGTTGAAGGCCATTACGGGCGCCTCAACGGCGAGAAAAGCACCCCCACCGGCGACCCCAGGGCTCCCAGCTGGCCGGATGACCCCAACAGCCCGACCGGCAAGGTAGAAGCCTGGAGCCACGGCGGCGGAGCGCCCTGGCAAAGCGCCAGTTTTGACCCGGAAACCAATACCATCATCATCGGTGCCGGCAACCCGGCCCCCTGGAATACCTGGGCCAGAACAGCGCCCGGTGGAGATCCGGCCGATTACGACAACCTATACACATCAGGACAGGTTGGCGTAGACCCAACCACCGGCGAGGTGAAATGGTTCTACCAGCATACCCCCAACGATGCCTGGGACTTCTCCGGCAACAACGAGCTGGTACTGTTTGAGTACACCGAAGGCGGAGAACAGGTAAAAGCCACTGCCCACGCCGACCGCAACGGCTTTTTCTATGTGGTGGACCGCACCAACGGCGAATTCAAGAAAGGCTTCCCGTTTGTGGACAACATCACCTGGGCAAAGGGTATCGACAAGAACGGTCGCCCTATTGCAGTCAAAGGCCAGCGGCCACCCCCTGTTCCGGAAGGTGAAACCCGGGGCGAAGCCATTGAAGTATCACCGCCCTTCCTGGGCGGCAAGAACTGGAACCCGATGGCTTACAGCCAGGACACTGGCCTGTTCTACATTCCCGCCAACCACTGGAAAGAAGACTACTGGACTGAAGAAGTCACCTACAAGAAAGGGGCTGCTTATCTGGGCCAGGGCTTCCGCATCAAACGCATGTACGATGACCACGTAGGCGTGTTGAGAGCGATGAACCCGCTCACTGGCGAGATCGAGTGGGAGCATAAAGAGAAGATGCCGTTATGGGCCGGTGTGCTCACGACCAAGGGTGGGCTTGTATTCACCGGGACTGGCGACGGTTTTCTCAAAGCCTTTGACGCCGAAACCGGGGAGGAGCTCTGGAAGTTCCAGACCGGCTCCGGAATCATTTCCCCACCCATCACCTGGGAAATGGATGGCGAGCAGTACATCGGTGTCACCTCCGGCTATGGCGGCGCTGTACCCCTTTGGGGCGGCGACATGGCTGAGCTGACCAAACCGATTTCCCAGGGCGGATCATTCTGGGTGTTCAAGCTGCCGTCATGGGCACAGGCTTCACGCTGAGCGCTGACCTGCCAGGCCCGGCATTGCCGGGCCTTTTCATGCCAAAGAATGTCCAAACAAAAAGAGAGCCAGACATGAAATTATGGATCACAGCAACTCTACTGACCTCGGCTGTTTTTCCGGCCATGGCCAACGATGACATGGCCCACCTGGACACTGTTCAGGTGATCAACGGTTGCAAACTGGAGGCAGAAACCGCTTGCCCGGGCGCTGACTTGCGAGCCGCAGACCTGTCAAACCTGAACCTTCGCGGCGCAGATTTGCGGGGATCAAACCTTACCGGTGCCACCCTCAACCACACAAACCTTCGGGGTGCCAACCTCAATGGTGCAAAACTGGACAATGCCACAGGCTACCGGCTACAGCTCTACCGGGCATCCCTGCGCGGCGCCAAGGTTCGTAATGCCACCCTGCCAGGCCTTCAAGGCGAATACCTGTTTGCCCAGGGAGCGGACTTCACCGGAACGGATATTTCCGGCGCCAACTTCGCCTTTTCCCGCTTTTCAGGAGCAACACTGGCCGATACCCGGGCACCGTTCAGCAGCTTTGAAATTGCCTGGTTGCCCAAAGCAAACCTGCAAGGAGCAGACCTCACCGGAGCAGACCTCCAGGAAGCCAAGTTCGGGCACGCCAACCTTGCCAAGGCCCGGTTATCCGGGGCAAGGATTCACTTTGCCACCTTTGAAGGCACATTTATGGAAGGCTGCACAGACTGCCCCTTTGACTGGTAAGCGCACCCGGAGAGGGCGGGGTCCGGCTCAGGCATTGCCAGCATCAAGCCCCTGCCCGAAACGCACCAGCCCGGCATCAACGGCCAGGTGCACCAGTTCGATGGACGATTCCACCTGCAACTTGCTTTTCAGTAACGCCAGATGGTTGGAAACGGTTTTGCTGCTAACGCACAGACGTTCCGCGATTCTGGCCACGGCATCACCACGGGCAAACATCAGCAACACTTCCATTTCGCGCTGGGTCATATCCCGCAGACGACGGTCCACAGGGCGTTCCCGGTTCAAGGCAAGCCGGGTCGCAATCGGATGTTCAATGTAGGGCTGGCCGGCGCCTACCCTTCGAACGGCATCAGCCAGTTCTTCCGGAGCACAGTTCTTCGACACAAACCCCATCGCGCCCACATCAAGCGCCTGCCGGACCATGGGTAGTTCATCGTGCATGGTAAAAAACAGAATGGCCGCAGTCCGCCAGCGCTGGCGGATACGGCGAGCTACTTCAAGACCGGAGATATCCGGCAGGCCCATGTCGAGCATCAGCACATCGGGTTGAATACTGCCATATCGGGCAACGGCATCCTGCCCATTGTCCAGCTCAGTAATCGCGACTGCCGGCAACAGATTGCGCAGCAGGTTGGCGATACCCTGCCGGACAACCAGGTGATCATCCACAATCATCAGTTTCATTCGTTAACCTCCTGAACCGGCCGAAGGCGAACCCGCTCCCGCCGCCGGCATCGCCAGCAATACCCGGGTGCCCTCTCCCAGATGGCTGAACAGTTCCATCCGGCCACCCAGACATCGGGCCCGTTCGCGCATCGAACGCAACCCCAAACCGCGACAGTCCGACAGATCCCCGGTACCACGACCGTTATCGCAAACCACCACCTCCAGCGCACCGCTTGACTGGGCAACTGTCAGTGATGCCCGTGTAGCCTGGGCATGTCGGGAAATGTTGTTTAATGCTTCCTGCAAGAAACGGTAAAGGTGTGTTTGCTGCTCACCGGTCAGTTCCGGCAAGCAATCATCCAGCTCTAACTGGCAGCTAAGGCCACTGAGTTGTTGCCACTGCTCGGCCAGGTGGCTTATGGCCGAGTTCAGCCCCAGCTGCTCCATCACCAACGGATGCAAGTCCTGCAACAGGTGCCGGAAGTGCTTTTGCACAGTTTCGCAATGATGCGCAAGTTCACTGGCCTGTTTTTTCTGTTCACTGTTCAGCGCCGGGTCGTACAGCCATGCCCTCGCCTGGGCGCGAATACCGGTCAGATACTGACCCAGGTCGTCATGCAGAACCCGGGCTATGTGTTCACGCTCCCGATCCTGGACCCGTAAAAGTTCCGTCATCAGCTCGCGCACCGTTTTCTGCTCTTGCTCCAGGGCAGCCGCCATGGTATTGAAGCGCGCCACCAGGTCGTTCACCTCCTGCAGATTCTGTGCACCCAGCCTCGATGCCAGCTGGCCCCGCTCAACACTCGCCATAGCCTCGCCAAGCTCCGCCAGGGGCCGCAATCCCTGCCGGATAGCCCAACCAAGGGCCACAAAGCAAAGAGTCATGCCAAGCAAAAAGGCCGCGGAGATCAGCACAAAGCTCTCCCAGATTTCTTCGATTTCGTCTGCAGGATCCAGCTGCCAGCCGTTCACCGCCTGAGCGGGAATGCCATCTGCCATCAGGCGATAAAACCAATCCGGCATTTCCCGTGTGGTACCCGAAACCGCCTCACCAACGGAAACCGGTCTGAGATGCCGCATTTCCGGTACCAGCTCCGGCGCCAGCTGCGTTGGTGCTGGAAGACTTGCGGCCAGCTCCATCACTGACCCAAGTTCCCGCTCAATATCTCCCCTCGCCTGAAGGGTGTAGAACACCCCGCCCACTGCATATACAAGCAGGAAAACGGCCAGCATCAGCAGGGAAAGTTTCCGGTAGGCGGTCATGTCGTTATCCATCTGGCGGTATTTAGAGGCCTTACCTACATGCTACGGCGGCCATTTTTTGCAGGAATAGTTCTTTAGTACCGGCACATTCCTACTTTATGAATATTTCCGGGAGGATTTCCCTTCCATAAGCTGGAAGGACAATAAAAACTCGGAGAATGCCATGACCCTCTCCATCAGACAGACCCTGATGACAGCCGTTACCCGATGCACGCTGATCGGCGCCTTAGCAACAGCCACACCCGCGTTTGCCCTGGATATTCGTATCGGTTACCTGCAGTTCGTACCCGATCAGGGGCCGGTACTTTCCAATGTCATCCCGGAACCGGAAGATGCCGGTTTGAGAGGTACTGAGCTTGCCCTGGCAGACAACAACACCTCCGGCAAGTTTCTGGGGCAGAACTATCTTCTGGAAACCCGTGTGACGGATTCTGAAGAGACTGCCCTGGCCGCCTTTACCGAACTGCAGGACGCCGGTATCGACCTGATCATTACCCGGATTCCCGGCCAAACCCTCCGCAAGGTTGTCGAAAGTGCCGACGACAAAACACTGCTGTTTAATGCCGGTGCCCGGGACAATGCCCTGAGGACCGCCAGCTGCCACGCTAACCTGTTACACACCATACCCAGCCACGCCATGCTGACGGATGCCCTGGGACAGTGGCTGAAGCAACGCCGCTGGCAGGAGTTGTTTCTGATAACCGGCCCGACACCAGAAGACAAAGCCTGGGCCGAGGCCTTCCGCCGCACCAGCAAGCGTTTTGGATTAGACATCGTTGAAGATAAGCCATGGACCTTCGATGCGGATCTGCGCCGGACCGCTTCAAAGGAACTGCCCCTGTTTACCCAGGGCGACGACTACGACGCGGTAGTCGTTGCCGATGTCCGGGGTGACTTTGGTGAATATGTGCCGTTCAACACCTGGCTGCCGCGCCCGGTGGTGGGAACCCAGGGCATGACACCGGTTGCCTGGCACCGGGTGGTGGAAAGCTGGGGCGCTGCCCAGCTTCAGAACCGGTTCCGGGAACTGTCAGGCCGAAATATGAACAGCGAAGACTACGCGGCCTGGGCTGCAGTGCGAGCCATCGGCACCGCTGTGACGGCCATCAGTAAAGCCGATGCGCCTGCCATCAGGGACTTCCTGTTCAGCGACAAATTTGACCTTGCTGGCTTCAAGGGCCGGAAGCTCACCTTCCGGGACTGGAATGGCCAACTCCGTCAGCCGATTCCGCTGGTGCATCCCAGAGGCCTGGTTGCCCAGGCACCGTTTGAAGGCTTCCTGCATCCCGAAAGCGAGATGGACACTCTCGGTTACGACAAGCCTGAAAGTAAATGCCGGATCAACAACTGACCGCCAAGGCAGCAGCACTCAAAACAAGAAGGAGTTACCCATGAAAAACCTGTTCAAGCAAACCGCGCTGGCCACCATGATTGGCCTGTCCACGCCCGCACTGGCCAGCCTGGCCTATGTCTCCAATGAGAAGGACAACACGCTTTCCATCATCGATACCGAAACCCAGGAAGTGGTCGAAACCATCGATGTTGGCCAGCGCCCCCGGGGCATTCTGCTGTCCAAGGACTACACCAAGCTCTACATCTGCGCCAGCGATGACGATACCGTACAGGTTTTTGACCTGGCCACCCGCAAGATTGTTGACACTTTGCCCTCAGGGGAGGATCCGGAGCAGTTTTCCCTGCACCCTAACAACAAACATCTGTACATCGCCAACGAAGATGATGCGATCGTGACCGTGGTGGATGTTGAGACCAAGGAGGTCCTGGCCCAGATTGATGTGGGTATCGAACCCGAAGGCATGGCGGTGAGCCCGGATGGTAAGTGGGCAGTAAACACCTCCGAAACCACCAGCATGCTGCACTGGATCAACACCGAAACCTTCGAGATCGAGAAAAACATCGTTGTTGGCCAGCGCCCGCGCCATGTCGAGTTCAGCAAGGACAGTAAAATCGCCTGGGCCTCTGCTGAAATCGGCGGTACCGTCCACATCATTGATGTAGACAACCTGGAGCAGGTCCACGAGATGTCATTCAAGGTACCCGGCGTTAGCCCGGATCGGGTCCAGCCGGTGGGTATCGAGCTGACCTCTGATGGCAAATATGCCTTCGTGGCCCTGGGCCCCTCAAACCATGTGGCGGTCGTAGACGCCCAGTCCTACGAAGTCCTGGACTATCTTCTGGTAGGTAGCCGCGTTTGGCAGTTGGACCTGGATAAAGACGAAAAGCACCTTTACACCACCAACGGGGTCTCCGGTGACGTGTCCGTGATTGATGTGGAAGACCTGAAGGTGATCAAGTCCATCAAGGTAGGCCGCTACCCCTGGGGTGTGGTCATCGACCCGACTTCATGACCATCGAAGCGAGCAACCTCAGCTTTCGTTACGGCGACAAGCCGGTGCTCCGGGAGGTCAGCTTTGCGCTGACCTCTGGCCGCTTCCACGCCTTGCTCGGACCCAACGGTGCCGGCAAATCAACCCTGTTCGGGCTGCTCACACGGCTACTAGCCCTGCAGCAGGGCGATATCTTCATGGCCGGGCAGTCTCTGAAAAAGCAGCCTGCCGATGCCATGCGCCAGATCGGCGTGGTGTTCCAGCAGAACGCCCTGGACCTGGATCTGACCGTCCGCCAGAACCTGCAGTACCACGCCGCGCTGCATGGCCTTTCCCGCAAGGAAGCCAGGGCTCGGGGTGACCGGGAGCTGGAACGCTTCAGCCTGCTGGACCGGGCCAACGATGCCGTCCGCCAGCTCAACGGCGGCCACCGACGGCGGGTGGAAATTGCCCGCGCCTTGCTGCATGAACCCTCGCTGTTGTTGCTCGACGAACCCACGGTGGGCCTGGACGTGGCCAGCCGAAAAGCGCTCAACGAACACGTAAGAACCCTATGCAAGGAAGACGACCTGACCGTGCTCTGGGCTACCCACCTGATCGAGGAAGTCCGTGCGGAAGACCGGGTCCTGATCCTGCACCAGGGCCAGTTGCTGGCTGACGGTAAAGGCCAGGCCATCTGCGAAGCCGCCGGCACCCGGGACCTGGCCGAAACCTTCCATTCCCTGACCGGAGCCGGCTGATATGAAAGCAGCTCACTACTGGCATTGTTTCGTAGGCATCCAGACACGAGAATGGTTGCGGTTCTGGCAGCAGCGCACCCGCTTCGCCAGCGCCCTGGTCCGGCCACTGCTCTGGCTGGTGGTATTCGCTGCCGGGTTCCGGGCGGTACTGGGCATTTCCATCATCCCGCCCTATCAGACCTACATCACCTACGAGACCTACATTGCCCCCGGGCTGTGCGGCATGATCATCCTGTTCAACAGCATGCAGGGCGCCTTGTCCATGGTCTACGACCGGGAGTTGGGCAGTATGCGTGTGTTGCTGATGAGCCCCCTGCCCCGGCCCTTCCTGCTGGTGACCAAACTGCTGGCCATGGGTGTGGTGTCCATCGGCCAGGTGTATGTGTTCCTGCTGCTGGCACTGCTGATGGATGTAGAGCCACCGCTCTGGGGTTACCTGGCCGTATTGCCAGCGTTGATTCTTACCAGCCTGATGCTGGGCGCGTTGGGGCTATTGATCGCCACATGGATCAAACAGTTGGAGAACTTTGCAGGGGTGATGAACTTCGTAATCTTCCCGATGTTCTTCATGTCCTCAGCGCTCTATCCGCTCTGGCGCATGAATGAGGCCAGTCCCTGGCTGTACTGGATCTGTCAGTTCAATCCGTTCACCCATGCGGTGGAGGCGATCCGGTTTTCGCTGTATCTGGAGTGGAACCCGATGGCCTACGGGATTACCGCCGGCGTGACAGTTACCCTCGCTTTGCTCGCGACTGCTGGCTTCCGGCCGCAGCGCACGAAAATACTGGGCGGAAGGCCCGCATAGTGTTCGGGGCAGTTGTAGGGGAGCTGACTTGCACGGATTCAGAGACCAGCCAAATCCGGATCACGAAGCGCCCCAAGCAGCCCATCGATCAATCCGGGCTCACCGATCGCGTCATCCCACTGAAGACGCGCAGGCTTGCCGTCGAGATACCACAGACGGTTCGCCAATATCTCGGCATCTCCACCATCATGGGTAACACAGATCATCGCCATCTCCGGACACGAATCCAGAATCCCGGCAATCAGCGCCTTGAGCTCACCCGCCATCACGGGATCTAATGACGCAAACGGCTCGTCCAGCAACAGCAAGTCCGGTTTCACGGCCAGGCAACGGGCCAGGGCCGCCCTTCTGGCCATACCCAGGGAGAGCTGGTCCGGCAGGTAATGGCCATAACCGGACAATCCCACCTGTTCCAACAAGCTTTCAGCCTCCTGATCACTGGCCCCCACCAGTTTCAGATTTGCATCCAGACTGCGCCAAGGCAGCAGGCGATGTTCCTGGAACAGGTAGCCCACCCGGAGCTTGTCGCGACCAATAACCGCCTCGTCCGGAACCGATTTATCGAGGCCGGCAATCGCGTTCAGTAGCGTGGTCTTGCCGATACCCGAGGGGCCCAGAAGGCAGATGCGGTCGCCCCGCGCAACGGTTGCGAAGACCTCTCCGAGCACAGGCTGGCCGAAATCGCGGCCTGCGATTCTGAGCTCAAGCATGGGCCGCCTCCGGCTGTCGCCAGCGACTGGAGCGGCGCTCAAGGGGCTGGAGGATGGCCAGTTCAATCAGCTGGACTACGGCAATAAACGCCAGGCTGTAGGCAAGAATGGCGGCCACGTCGAAAACCTGAAACGCCATATGTAATTGGAAGCCAACGCCGCTGGAACGGCCGAGCAGCTCTACCACAAGGACAATTTTCCAGATCAGGGCCAGGCCGCCTCTTGTAGCCGCCATGAGATAGGGAAACAGCTGGGGTACCCAGACTTCCCGCAATCGTTGCCATCGGGTGAAGTCGTAAACGGTGGCCATTTCCTCGAGCCTATAGTCCAGGCTACGGGCACCTTCCCGGACAGTAACCGCCACGTTGGGCACTTTGTTGATCACAACTGCCATCACCGCAGCCACTTCCACCAGGCCGAACCAGACATACATGAGGATGATGGTGACCAGGGCCGGCAGGTTCAGCAAAAGCACCAGCAAGGGATCGAAAAGGGCATTGGTGGTTGGCGAACGGCCCATGACGATGCCGATGGCTGTACCGATGATCATGGCCAGAATAAAGGCGACCACCACACGCCCGAGGGTCGCGCCCAGATGATGCCAGAGCTCGCCGGTCGCCGATTCACGAATCAGGGTGTCGAGCACGTTCAGAGGCGTCGGCAAGAGGGGCGACTGAAGCAGCCAGGCAATGAGCCCCCAGAGCAGGACAAACGACGGCAGGACTACCCAGTAGCTCCACAGCGGCGGCCGGCCGGCACGGCCTTTCACGGCTGCCTCTGGTAAAACAGATGGGCCGGCATAAGGTTGTCCGGGTCGGCGCCGGTGAGGGTCATCAAACGTTGTAGGTCAGCGATTCTCTGGTCCGTTTGCGGCGCAGGCGTCCCGGCGACAAAGCCCTCTCGCAGTGCTGCGAAAACACTGTCGTCCGGATCTCCCATGAGAGGACGCAAGCGCTGCCAGTAGGATGTACTCTCCGCCAGCTCGGCTTTGGCCTGTTGCAGGGAAGCTGCAAACCGATCCATCAGCAGGCCATTGTCTCGCGCCCAGAGCTCTGGAAAGACATAACCAAGCACCGGCAGGTTGCGATCCAGGTCCAGCTCAGTGAGCAGGTCAGCCATACCAAACGCCGATCGCCAGCCGCCCTCGCCCCTCATGCGGGCCGCAAAATGCCAGTAGGTAACGATAACATCCACCTGCCCGCGCTTTAGCGCCTGGCTCAACAGAGGCGGGGCTGCGAACTGAAGTTCGGCGGATTCCTCCAGATTGATTCCCTGGCGCTGTGCGACTTTCTTGAGCAGTATCCAGCCCTTGCTGTCCGGCCCGCCCGCAACGCCGATGCGCTTGCCGGCCAGATCCGCCACCGAGCGAATCGGAGAGTTGTCAGCGACGACGATATCGCCAATCTGGGAGGAGAACGGCACGAACAGGTAGGGCGTGCCGGCCTCGAATCGTGACTGTGCCCACAGCAGATCGGCCACAGCGCCGTGCACCGAACCGCTGGTGACCGCCAGCCTGGAGGCCGGCAGGTTGGCAACCGGTTTCAACTCCAGCCGATAGCCATATTCCCGGTCCAGCTCCCGATGCAGGAGATGATCGAGCTCCCAGTGGGCGGTTCCAAACTGCAACACGCTGACGGACAGCATGGGCAGGTCAGATGCTTCTTCCCGGGCATGGACACCGCCAGCAAGACTCAAAAGAAAACATAGTAGTGCGGCCATTGCCTGTTTGATCCATGGATCAGCAAGAGAGAATGCGGAGACGGTCGTTATTGTTGGTTGTAGGCTCATTACTACACGATACGAAGCCCGCAGCCCGGCAAGAATAGTACTTTGGTACCTGTTTTTTGGTGCGATGGTCGCATTCAACCCGAGACCAAGATGGCGTGTAATGAAACCATCACAATAATAAACAGAGGATCGGAACCGACTCCGGCGATTCTCTACACAGGAGGCCGCCATGCTGAACGAGCTCGATGCCGCACTGTCTTCCGAAAACCGCTATCATGACTCGGAAGCCATCCCCGACAATGAAAACAAGCAGGTAGAAGCAACCATGGAACCGGCGTATAAGATTCTGATTGCCGACGACCACCCGCTGTTCCGGGAAGCCATCAGCAGCGTTATCGCCTCCGGCTTCGAAGGCAGTGAAATCATCGAAACCGATGACCTGGACAGCGCTCTGGAAATCACCCGCGAGAATGACGACCTGGACCTGATCCTGCTGGACCTGAATATGCCCGGCATGCACGGGCTCAACGGCCTGATTACCCTGCGTAACGAAGCACCCACCATTCCCGTAGTGATTGTCTCTGCCGAGGAAGACAAACAGATAGTGCTGCAGGCGATCACCTATGGCGCGGTAGGGTTTATCACCAAGTCCTCACCCCGGGCCCAGATGACTGAGGCCATCCAGCAGATACTGAACGGCAATGTTTACCTGCCATCAGACATTATCCGCACCAGTAAAGAAAGCTCCCACCGGCGTACTCGAAGCGATGAGAACCTGATTTCGCCGGAACTACTGAACTCTCTCACCAGGCGCCAGTTGTTGGTGCTGGAACGTATGGCCAAGGGTGAATCCAACAAGCAAATTGCCTACAACCTCAACATCGCAGAAACCACGGTCAAGGCCCACGTCTCCGCGATCCTGAGAAAGCTCGGTGTTCACAACCGGGTACAGGCTATCCTATCGGCTGGGGATGTGGACTTCAGTCAGTATCTCAAACGCTGAACGCAGCCGGCATCAGCACTCAGCAACGCATCACGTGATTGAGTACACTCCTGAGCTTAAGCGGTTTGACCGGTTTGTTCATCAACAGGTAACCAAGCTCCCGGATATGCTGTTTCAGTTCATTGGTGTAGTTGGCGGTGATCATCAGGACCGGCGCTGGCTGTGAGCGCTGAGCATTGATCACTGCCACCGCGTCGACGCCATTTTCATCATTATCCAGGTGATAATCCGCCAGTATCAGATCTACCGGAGCCCTTGCCACATCTACCTGCCCTGCCAGGCCCTCGGCAGAAACAGCTGTGGTGACCCGGCAACCCCAGCCTTCCAGCAAGGTCTTCATCCCCTGGCAGATAGCCAGGTCATTATCGATCACCCACACCCGGGCGCCTTTCAAACCACTATCGAGCATCGGCAGGTGAGGCCCTCGGGGTGCCGGTTGGGCTGACTGAAGTTCTCCGAGGGGCACCCGGACGCTGAACACGGAGCCTTTTCCCTCAACAGATGATACCGAGACCTCATGACCCAACATCCGGGCAATCTTGTCAACGATAGCCAGGCCCAGGCCCAGCCCTTTGTCTGCCTGGGCACCCTTGGGGCGAATCCGTTTAAACTCCTGAAAGATTTCGGTGAGCTTGTCTGCCGGAATACCTGGCCCGGTGTCCCAGACCTGCAGCAACACGTGGTCATGCTCGCGACGGCAACCAAGCAGAATCCGGCCCTGGCCGGTATAACGAATGGCATTGGTCAGGAAGTTTCGCAGTATCCGCGCCAGCAACTGTGAATCCGACTGAACCACTGCAGAGCAGGGTACGAAATCCAGCCGCTGCCCTTCAGCCAGAGCCATCTGCCGGAACTCCCGGGCGATGTTATTGAGCAGATCCCGGAGATCAAAGGCGGTCACGTCCGGAGTGATCACTCCGGCATCCAGCTTGGAAATATCCACCAGTGTGCCCAGCAGATTCTCTACATCATCCAACGAAGTACTGACCGAACGCACAAGGCTCTCGGCCTTGGGCCCGAAGCTCTGCTCAAGTAATGCACTGGTGAACAAGCGTGCGGCATTAAGCGGCTGCAGCAGATCGTGACTGACAGCAGCCAGGAACTTGGTTTTAGAAAGGTTGGCCTGTTCAGCCTCCTGCTTCGCTTCCCGGAGACGGGCTTCCACTGCAGAACGTTCCGAAATTTCCTGCCGGAGTTGCTGGTTCAGGCCTGTCAAGGCGGCGGTGCGCTCTCGCACCCGGTGCTCCAGGTCGTCGTAGGCCTGCTCCAGCGCAATCGCGGTCTTGCGCCTTTCGGTGATGTCTCGGATCAGAACAAAAAAGCCGGTCACCTCGCCGGTTTCATCCCTGTTGGGCACATAGGAACGCAACATGTACCGCTGTTCACCATGCTCGCCGGTTTCCTCGAACTCAAAGTTCACACTGTGCCCGTCCAGTACTTCCAGTATCTGGGGCAGCAGACGCTGGTAGAACTCATCGGAATGCACTTGCTCCAGACGCTTGCCCAGTGGTGACACACCATTACGGCCATACCAGGCCTGATAAACCTTGTTGCAGAACTGGACGGTGAGGTCTGCCCCTACATAGGCAATCAACGCCGGCACATGGTCGGTGACGACCCGGATCCAGCGCTCGCTTTCTTCCAGCGCCTTGATGCGACGGGCCATTTCACTGTTCTTGACGTCGGTAATGTCAGAGTACAACACCACCAAGCCCCCCTCACGGGTAGCTCGTTCGGTCATCTGCACCCAGCGACCATTGGAGAGTAGGAAAAGTACCCCCTCAACATCCTCCTGACGATGCTCTTCCACAATCAAACCGGAACTCTCGGCAAGAGCTTTTACCGCATCGATATGGGTACCCGCTTTCGGCACCGACACGCGGGCATGGCGCCAGTAGCTCCGGAAACGGCTGTTGGTTTGAATCAGACGATGATCACAGTCAAACAGTACGAAGCCATCAGCGATGTTCTCAATGGCATCGCTCAGCCGCTGCCTCGAGGTTTCATCCTCTTCCCGAGCCCGGCTCAGCGCTTTATGACTCGCTTTAAGCTCATCCATGGCCAGGTTCAGGGCTTCGGTGCGTTCCCGTACCTGCTCGGCAAGAATGACCGAATGTTCAAACGCCGCATAGGGCGCAGGCTTATGTCCGGCACCGGATTCCACGCGAACAATCAGGGCATCTCGGATACTTCGGAGCCGCTGATTCTCCGCTTCCAACTCCGCAATCCGGCGGTCTTTATCATCCGGCAGGGGCTGCCCGTTCATACTAGCCGGGGAAGTCAGGCTGACCAATGACCACCCCCGTAAAAGTCTGGTTTATGTGCATTCCGTTGAACTGCTCCCCGTAGGAGTTAAAACCGACCACCTTATGTTCCCTCAGAAACGCCGAGACGGCATCCGATTGCTCGGTCAGCTCGGCTTCCAAACGCCGTAAAAAACAATCACAGGCAAGAGTCACCAAAGGCTTACCGACCACCCGCTCGGAGGCATCAAGCTGCGCCCGCACACTCTCAAGCAAAGACCCCGGATTCATAGCAGTCATCACAATGCCGGTCTCAACCGCACAATAAAACGTGAGACTGCCATCAGGGTTCACCCGCTGTATCGAACGGACAAAATAATTACCCCCGACTTTTACCCCCAAGGGCTGCAAGGCAAAAACCTCCCGGTCCAGTTGGGCAACGGGAACACTGACAGTGCGGGCGTATACCTCTGCAGCAGGCTCCGCGTTCAACTCAAAGACGGTACGCGTCTCTGGACAAGCTCGGGTTACCACAAGCTTATCCGCCTGTTCCTGCATGTGGTGCGTCGAAAACACTCGAAAATCCAGCGGTGTATTCACCAGCATCACCGTCGCCGCACTGCTGTGAAAGCGCCCGTCGAAAAAGACATGGGTACCGGCCAGGCGCTCATCGTCTCCGGCAGAACCACCGAACTGGGGTATCGAACCCAAAGCCGCATTCAGGGTTGCCAGAACAAGCTCTTCCCGACTCGAAAGGCCATCAAGCATGGTTATCGCGAAGGTATTGCCTTTAACGGGCGCCAAGCGGGCGTCACGACAAGTATTAAGCAACCGGCCAATCACACTCTGTGCGTTCTGCAGCGTGAAGCCGTCAAATTCATCGATCAGCGCGCAATCAATGGCAAAGTAGCGGGCATCAAACCCCAGCGCGCTGATGCAACCTCGGTCATACCCCTGCTCGGTGATCTCTCCCGCAGACGTACAGCCGTAGACTCGCGCATTCGGAAACGCCGCTTGAATCGCAGGCCCAAGGCGTTCCAGGTCAAATTCAACAGAGCAAAAGAACAGCACGCATCCGAGGTTTTCATGCTGAAGCTGCTCGGCAAGGTGCGCAGCGGCAAGTTCTGGTTCCCGTACGCTAACGCTGGCGGTTCGGACCGCCGGTTCCTGATTGTCTGCGTGCATTGAAAGGGCCCTTGGGCAACGGGGAGATTGCTCCGATTCTACGCCGTTGTCAGAACAGAGGAATTCGACTTCAGTGCTTTTTATTGGCTCGCCAAAACGGTGATAACCCATTGATTATTAACCTCATAAATCAATGGCCGGTGACACAGCCTAATTTCGGCACAAGAAAACCGGCACTTTAGTCGGAATAACAGGCGGGTGCCGGTGCCAGAACGGGCACCGGCCGGGCAGATTAGAAGGTTACAATCGCGCCCACAGCCAGGGTGTCAGTATCGACGACAGTGACATCCGATGACTTGGTTTTCTGCTCAAACAGGTTGTACTCGGCCACCAGCTTGAAGTTGCTGTTGACGTCGTGGAACACCGCAAACGAGGTGTTCTCGGTGTCAAAATCGCCCTGTTCCGAATCTGTTTCGCCATAAGACACCACAAACCGGTTCGCACCCAGAGAGTAAGAACCCTGTAGCAAGTAACCATCCGCATCGTCTTCTGACGCCAGAACAGAGTCGCTGATCAACACCGGCACATCCCCTTCCGATTTAAAACCGGACGCAGTCAACGAGAAACCCGCTACCGCTGCTTTTAGACCATAACCGACGCCCTTACTGTCAATTTCCGTTGTAGCATTCTCTGAGCTCTGGTGGCGACCATTTAACCAGCCGGTCAGAGCCAGCCCTTCAACATCAACACTGTAGGTAACCTCTGCTTCAAAACGAGGAAGCGATTGTTCAGAGCCCACGCCGGTTGTATTGGCCGGTTCAAAAATACCCGCGGCGATGTTCAGGCCACCCAAGTCCGGTGACCGATAGGTAATCTGCGCCGAAGGGTTCGGGTAGGGATAACCGGTGCGAATATTGCCGAAAGAGACCCCCGTCGCCGCGCCGGGAGAGCCAAACCCCATCAATAATTCATCAAGGAAAATGTTGGAACGAGCATACAGCCCGAAATCCTTACCGATCAGAACCTGTCCAAAGGCCCCATCTACCGTTGCGTATAGTTGGCGTACATCAATGCTGGTATCAGTCGGCGATTGCAGGCTGTCGTTAATGGTGCTCCAAAATGAAGAACGGCCACCCAGAGTCAAGTCACCCACCTTCTTACTGAAGTTAAAGCCGATGGTGTTAGGCAAAAATCCCATCTTGACGTCGGAGTTGCGAACGTCATCGACCTTATCGTCACGATTCACATAAAAAGCATTAAAATAACCGTCTGCGGAAAAAGCGGTTCCATTCTGGTTGTAGATCTCCACGGCAGCCTGCGCCCCCGCACTTCCCCCCATCACTGCGGCTAGCGCAAGTAACGAGCCTGATTTTCTGATTTTATTACTCATACATCCCCCGGTTATTGTTTGAAATCTGGGATCAGGGGCGCTGCGCTAAACAACAGCCCCAGGCACAATTGCGCGCCTGCGGACCATAGTCAGGGAATAGAAAAGGGGAGAATATTGTCCGTGAGAGCAGGTTGCCTGCTCATTTGGGAGGCATGATTTATGGAACTTTCGACTTACGACTCGCCCGCGAGCTGCTCCAATTCAGACAGGCAATCGTCTAAAAACTCATCGGGCGCAGCCAAAACCGCTTTATCGGCCACCACACCAAACTGCACCTGATCCGCATAACTGACAATGCTCACGCCCAAGCCGATATCGCCAGCCTGAGGCACCCAAAACATCTGTTCTTTAATTGCACAACCGGCAAGGTACCGAGTTTCAGGTGTGCCTCGAACGTTGGATACCACGGCAGACGCTTTACGGAAGAACAAATCGGCCAACGGCTTTCTTCCCACTTCCGGCAACAACGGCGCACAAGCTGTTAGCCCCCAAGCCAAGCCCGGCTGAATGCTTTTCTTAAGCTTTCGGGTTTCATGCTTCACGCGGAACAAGCGCTCCAGTGCGCTTTCTCCATCAACGGGCAAAGGCACGAAAACCGTACCGAAACAATTTCCAAGCTCACCATCGTCCGGCTTGATGCCCTTGGGCAGCTGAACACGAATATCCACTGGCACGGCCGCGTGCATCACGGCATCGTTCAACTGTTCTTGTGTCAGGCCGAGTTTCGGGCGAACAGCGGCAGCCACACAAGCGAGCAACACATCGTTAATGGTTGTATGGGTGCTTTTCGCGATCTTTCGGAAACGTTCCAATTCAACGGGGGCGGACCAACTGCAGCTTCGATGTCCGAGCAGCGGCTGTTTAAGATCAGACGGAGTATCTTCTTCCTCAATCAGAAATTCGCTGATTTTGTGCACCAGACGCGCGCCACTCTGTACCGCCTTGCCAACCTGTTTGTGGGCCGAGCCCGTGCTCACTGAAGCGCGAGGCATCTCTGTATTAGCCAACTGGGTCAACATGGAGCTCAGCCACTGTTGTGCAGTTTCCGTCCACTGACCAAGCTTTGGCACTTCCGGCGCACCGTATAAAGCCGGGTACTGTCTGGGTGAAGAAGGGCACAATTGGTCGAAAACGCCCAACAGTGACAATCCGTCCGCGTAACAATGGTGGATTCTTAATAACAGTACCGCCCCACCCTCTGCATGGGGTGCCAACCAAAACTTCCATAAAGGGCGATAAAAAGGTAACGGGTCGTTTAAACGCGTGGAAACCCAGCGCTTTAACTGGGCTTGATCGAACGGGTCCTGAATAACATCCAGATGGCGAGCGGGATTGAATGTGCGGTCTTCTTGCCAATACCAAGCGGGTGTGCGCCACACGGGGCGGTAGCGAAAACGCTCCCAAGCGACCCAATAAACATTCAGAAACTCCCGGAACCGGGCGGCTGTAAGGCCTTCAACCCGGAGCATGACAGTAATAGTCATAGGGTTATCCGGCTGTTCCAAAGCCAGCCAGGCCGAATCCGAAGGCAGCATTAAATGCGATTGCTCTTGGCTCAAACCCGAAGTTCCCCGATGGCTGTCTTATTATTGAGAGTTCTGCATTGTGCCAGAGTCAGGGTACTGTCTCCATATACTAACCACCTCTCATAATTACAAAAAGTTACGTTACTCTGTAGTTTCACTCTATACTGGACATATCGCTTAGTGCGATTGTTATACAAACGACAGCTGAGCACAGGCTTGGCCTAAAATCGTCATTTGTGCGGGCAATCGTGCCACTCCACAAATCGAACAATCGCGATACAACGGGAACACAAGCTACGATCAACCCAACAACAAGTAGCTGTGCCGGGAGAAACAAACATGAAAGCCAGTCACATCCGAAAACTGATTAAACCGATCGATATCGCCTACTCCGAGATGTTCTCGGGTCGCGTATACCGGGTCGGAAAAGGTGCGGTATCCACTCGCAACCACAGTGGTGCTGCAGAGCACACGGTTATCGGCGTGCACGGCTTTCTGGAAAACCATTGTTACTTCACGCAAACCTACGATGCCCCCACGACCGAACTCATTCTGCTCACTTGCAGTAACTACCACATTCCGGTCAACGGCGTGACACCTGAAAAGGCCGAGTGGGAAGTCCCCATCAAATATCTGGAAGGGACAATCGAGTACGATGCCTGCATTCTGAACCAAGCTCTACAGAATTTGCCCTCTACCCGAAATATTCGCGTGCACGGCCATTCTCGTGGCGGCGCTGTGATTCTGGAAGCGATTCGCCAGTGGCCCGAGCTGTACGACGATGTTGAAGTGGTCCTGGAAGCCCCGGTTCTGCCGCAAGGAAAGATCCACCCATTGGTGACTATGCTACTGGAACCCGTCAGCCATGGCATGTGGCCCTGGATTATCCGCCTGATCAACAGCGCACCGCAATCGGCCTACGGCCAAACCTTTTTTGGCAAGATGAACCCCCGTAAGCGCGAGCTGTTAAGCAAACTATTTTGCGCCACTAAAGACCACCTGACCATTGTGCGCAATATTGAAAACATCATGGAGTGGATGGAACGCACCGACTGCTCCGTGTATCAGCACATTCGTTACGGCACCTTCCTGATTCCGGCCACCGACCGTGTTCTCGACCGCACTGCCATGCTGGCCAGCGCCAAAACCAGCCCGACCACCATGCGAATTGTCGAAACCGGGGCTCCCAGCCACTTCGTCACCCTCGACAGCGTCGAGTGGCTTCCGGACTTCGAGTCGATTCCCAAAGCAGCCCAAGCCTGATCCACGCCCGAAAGCCGCGGGTGCACCCTTGCCACCGCTTCGCTAAACTGAGCACTTTCAAATTCAGTTTAGTGGAGCTCTGGCATGTATCGTGACCGCCTGATCGCAACGGAAGTGCATACGAAAAATGCACACAGGCTTAAACGTCTACTGCTCGAATACCACGATTTTCGCCAGCTCAAATCCAACCATCCGCAGCAAGAGGACACTCTCAAACTAGCGGACTGGCAAGCCGAACGACTGAAAACCACTCACCAGGACCTCTATCGACACCCGGGCTATCACACGGGGCTGGAATTCCTGCTGTCTGACCTCTACGCACCGGCCGGTATGACCCGGCGAGACGACAACGTTGACCGGATTTTCCCGAAGATGGTGAAGTGGCTGCCCGACCACCTGCTTGGCACTTTTTCCGGGCTGGTAGAGCTGAACTTGGTCACCCAAAGCCTCGACCTCGATCTGGCCGAGTGGTTTCATGAAAACGGCCGTGATGCCGAACACATTACCGCAGAAGACTGGTGTGAAGGCTACCGCGCCAGCGGCCAGTTAGAGATTCGAAAACGCCAATTGGAACTGGTCTCGATCACCGGCCAGCAGATGGATCGCTACGTACGTAATCGCAGCTTAGGGTGGTTACTGTCGATGACCCGAGGTGCCGCAGAAAGAGCAGAATTGGCCGACCTGCACGGATTTATACACCGTGGCTATACGGCCTTCCGGAAAATGGACAAAGTGGACGTGCTGATAGAACGATTGATCAGCAGGGAAAAGCGGGTAATGGAAAACGTACTGGCAGGCCACCCGGAGCCTTTCTCGCTGTCGGGTGACCTGTAATCAGACCTACGCGTTTGTGATCTGGTCCAGCTGAGCGTGGATTTCCTGCTCGATGCGGGACTTGAAGGGCCGAAGCATCAAACCCAATTCCAAGTGAATATGCAGATCAGACTCCGCAATGTTGAGCTGGCCTTTCACGCCGCTGCGCTTGAACTTGAGTTGATCGCCTTCCCACAAATAATTCACATCAAATTTCTGCGACAGGTCTTTGGCCAGGGTTTCGGCCGCATCGCGAGCGTGTTCTTTGTCCAGGTCATGGGCACGGTGGATATCGATAACAGACATGAATCAGTTTTCTCAGCTATTTGGAAACGGTTTTACAGTGTAAGCCGGTAATAAACTTGTAGCCAACACCTCAACGGTTAGAATACAGCATTCAGATTCTGACAGGACAATCTCCCATGAGCGAGCAGCAAACGCCAGGCACCCCCGGCAACAGCCAGGACGAAGTGACCCATTTCGGCTTCCGTAACGTGCCGAAGAGCCAGAAAGCAAGCCAGGTGGCCGAGGTTTTCCACAGCGTCGCAGGCAAGTACGACCTCATGAACGACTTGATGTCTATGGGCATCCATCGCTTGTGGAAGCGCTTCACCATTGAATTGAGTGGTGTTCGCCCCGGCCACCAGGTACTGGATATTGCCGGCGGCACCGGCGACCTCACCATGAAGTTTTCCGATCTGGTGGGACCATCGGGCAAAGTGGTTCTGGCCGACATCAATGCGTCCATGTTGCAGGTTGGCCGCAGCCGCCTGACCGATCGTGGCTACGCCGGCAACATCGAGTACGTTCAGGCAGATGCCGAACACCTGCCGTTCCCGGACAACAGTTTCAACGCCGTGTCCATCGCCTTCGGTCTGCGCAACGTCACCGATAAAGATCAGGCCTTGCGCGACATGACCCGTACCCTGAAGCCGGGCGGCAAACTGATGGTGCTGGAGTTCTCCAAACCCACCAATCCGCTGCTAAGCAAGGCCTACGACACCTACTCATTCAGTGCTCTACCACTGATGGGGCAACTCTTTGCCGGTGACAGCGAAAGCTACAAGTACCTGGCCGAGTCCATCCGTATGCACCCGGACCAGGACACCCTGAAGGGCATGATGGAAGACGCAGGTCTGGTGAACTGCAAGTACTACAACATGACCGGCGGCATTGTCGCACTTCACGTGGGAATTAAACCCTGATGTTCCCCGGCCCCACGCTCTTGTCGGCGGCCAGCGCCATTGTCGAGACGGCCTTGAACCGGGCGCTGGCTTTGGACCCAAGCGGTCGTGATGCGTTGCTCAAGGCTTTGGTAGGGCCCGTGCAATTCAACATCACCGCCCCGTTCGCCACCAGCTGGACCTTGGCCCGGGTCGGTGACCAGGTGCAGGTGCGCAGCCAGCCGGACGACCAGGCCGTGCTCAGCATTTCCGGCAAACCGGTTGCTTTTGCCGCACTGGCGTTGGGCGACGATCGGGTATTCGCAGACGAGCGGCTTCGGGTGGCCGGTGACACAGCCTTGGCGCATCAACTGCAACGAGCAATGGACCAACTCGAACCCGATTGGGAAGCGGCGATGGCCCGGCACATTGGCGACGTGCCGGCCCACTTGCTGGGCAGAAGCATCCGCAACGCCGTGCAGTGGAGCCGCAACGCGTTCAACACCATGAACGCCAACATCGAAGAATACCTGCACGAAGAAAGCCGTGCCCTGCCCGGGCGCCGCGAACTGGAAGCCACTTTTGCGGACATCGACGAGCTCAACCTGCGCGCCGAACGTCTGGAAGCCCGCCTGAACCAACTGGAACTGTCTGGTAGCGATACCGATACGGAGAACCTGTGACACGCCTGCAACGCCTGTTCCGAATTGCCTGGGTATTTTGCCGCTATCGGCTCGACACCTTCCTGCCCCTGGCGGAACTGCCCGCGCCTCTGAAGATCTTCTTTTTATTGGCCCCCTGGCACCTGTTCCCTCAGCCCAAACTGAGCCGAGGTGACCGTTTACGCCTGGCGCTGGAAGAATTAGGGCCGGTATTTGTCAAATTCGGCCAGATTTTGTCTACCCGGCGAGATTTGTTGCCAGACGACATGGCCGCATCCCTCAAACAGCTACAGGATCGAGTTCCCCCCTTCCCCAGCGATCAGGCCCGGGGCATCATCGAACACTCGCTCGGCGCACCTGTATCGGAACTGTTCGCCGAATTCGGCGCAGACCCCATGGCCTCCGCTTCGGTGGCGCAGGTACACCCGGCAACCTTACGCACTGGCCAGCAAGTGGTGGTCAAAGTACTTCGCCCGGGCATCGAAAAGGTCATTCGCCAAGACTTGGCGCTGATGTACCTGATGGCCGGTTTGCTGGAAAAGTACTGGTCCGAAGGTAAACGCCTGCACCCGGTCGAGGTGGTTGCCGATTACGACGCCACCATCCACGACGAGCTGGACCTGCAGCGGGAAGCCGCCAACGCCAGCCAATTGCGCCGCAACTTCGAGAATTCGCCGCTGATCTATATCCCGTTTATTGATTGGGATTTCACCAGCAAATCCGTACTGGTGATGGAGCGCATCCACGGCATCCCGATTGCCGATGTCGAATCACTAAAAGCCGCTGGCGTGAATATGAAAGTTCTGGCCGAAAAAGGCGTGGAGATCTTCTTCACCCAGGTGTTCCGTGACAGTTTCTTTCATGCCGACATGCACCCGGGCAACATCTTCGTTGACGTAACCAACCCTGCCGACCCCAAATACATCGCCATCGACTTCGGCATCGTTGGCACTCTGGCTCCGGACGATCAAAGCTATCTCGCCCGCAACCTGCTTGCGTTCTTCCGCCGCGATTACCGTCAGGTTGCCCAGCTGCACATCCAGTCCGGTTGGGTGCCGCCCGAAACCCGCATTAACGAATTTGAGGCGGCAATCCGCACCGTGTGCGAGCCTATTTTCGAGAAACCACTCAAAGACATCTCGTTCGGGCATTTCCTCTTGCGCCTGTTCCAGACCGCCCGGCGTTTCGATATGGAGGTTCAGCCACAGCTGGTTCTGCTGCAAAAGACCCTACTCAACGTAGAAGGGCTAGGCCGCCAACTGTACCCAGATCTCGACTTATGGAGCACCGCCCAGCCGTTCCTTGAAAACTGGATGCGTAAGCGGATTGGCCCGTCCGGCCTGATCAAGACCCTGCAGACTCACTTACCGTCCTGGCTGGAGCAGTCTCCGGAAATGCCGCAACTGGTTCACGATGCCCTGCTGCAACTGCGTAGCGCCGGCCCGACTGAACAACAGAATCAGGACACTTTGGCCCTGCTACGTGAACAGCAGCGAAAAACCGACCGCCGTTGGCGCCGCGGCATCATCGCACTGGCACTGGTCGGCGTTGCCATAGCCGGAACTCAGCCGGGAGCCACGGAATGGGCCCAGAACGTACCGCTGTGGTCGTGGGCATTGTTCGCAACCGCCGGCGCGCTTGTACTTCGGGGCAGCCGTTAATCATGACCATCGCCAGCAACCACTGAGTCAATCATGGATACCCAGACCCATTTTTCTCCCTGTGGACGCTACCGTTATGCCCTCAGCAAGGTCTGGGACGCAGACAAGCCGAGCGTGATGATTGTCGGGCTGAACCCATCGAAAACCGACGACAACCCCACCATTACCCGCTGCACCAATTTCGCTCAAAGCTGGGGCTTTGGCGGCGTTCACGTCACCAACCTGTTTGCCTTTCGCGCCGCTACGCCCGATGAACTGATAACGGCATCCGAACCGATTGGCAAAGAAAACGATGAGTGGCTGACTCGGTGCGCACAGAAATCAGGACTGACGGTTGCTGCCTGGGGTAATTATGGCTCTCACCTGAAACGCTCAGATCAGGTAAAACGACTGCTTCCGGACCTTCACTACATCCAGATGAACAAGTCGGGCGAACCCGCTCATCCCTTGTACTTGAAGGCCAGTCTTATGCCTGTAAAACTACCCGTGCAACATCGATGATGCGGACTGACTCTCGTGTCCTTTGCTCTAGCACCTACCCTGTTCAGGATTCATCGAAATGAAAGATTTAGCAGATAATCTCGGTCCCTCCAGCTGGTTGGACGACATCCTCTGGACCGAAGACGGCCTGGTACCCGCCATTGCCCAAGACGCCGAAACCGGCGACATTCTGATGATGGCCTGGATGAACCGGGAATCCCTTCAGCTCACCGTTGAGGAAGGTCAGGCGGTTTACTGGTCACGTTCCCGTGGCAAGCTCTGGCGCAAGGGCGAAAGTTCAGGGCACCAGCAGGTACTCAAAGACATCCGCCTGGACTGCGATGCCGATGTCGTTTTGCTGAAAGTGGAGCAAAAAGGCGGCATTGCCTGTCATACTGGCCGTAGAAGCTGTTTTTACCGAACTCTAAAAGATGGCGAGTGGGTCAGTGCCGAGCCGGTATTGAAGGACCCAGACGCGATTTATGGCAGCCATTAAGGAGCAAAACACTGTGAGTGATGTACTGGAACGTTTGGCAGAGGTACTCGAGGCCCGCAAAGACGCCGCCCCTGACACTTCCTATGTAGCCAGCCTGCACGCCAAGGGCCTGAACAAGATTTTGGAGAAGGTGGGCGAAGAGTGCACCGAAACCCTGTTGGCCGCGAAAGACGCGGAACACTCCGGGGACACCCAAGACGTGATCTACGAAACCGCCGACCTGTGGTTTCACACCATGGTGATGCTGTCTCGCCTTGGCTTAAGCCCGAAAGACGTGACCGACGAACTGGCTCGCCGCTTCGATCTATCCGGTTTGGAAGAAAAAGCGTCACGACAATCATAAAGGAGTACCCCTAAGGAGTATTTCCGCCCCTGGTTGTCATTGGCGTACAATATGAACAACAGAAACCATTGAACGAGGACCCCCTCATGGGTATCAGTATCTGGCAACTTCTTATCGTACTCGGCATCGTTATTTTGCTGTTTGGAACCAAGAAACTCCGGAACATCGGCACCGATCTCGGTGGCGCTATTCGTGGTTTCAAGAAATCCATGAGTGACGAAGACGAAAAACCGAGCGAAGCAGACACCTTGGAAAGCCAAAAGGCCGAACAAGCTCAGGCTGACGCGAAAACTCAGGAAAAGCAAAAGAGCTGAGCACCACCTGAATGTTCGATATTGGCTTTGTTGAGCTTCTCATCTGCGGCATCATCGCACTGCTCGTCCTCGGTCCCGAGCGGCTACCTTCGGCTGCCCGAACGGCTGGCCGATGGGTCGGCGGTGCCCGCCGTATGGTCAGGCAATTCACCTCAGAGCTGGACCGCGAACTGAAAGCGGAAGAACTGCGGGAACAACTGCGTAAAGCCGGTGATGTGGGTTTGGAGGATGTCGAGAAGACCGTAAAAGGTGCGCTGGACGAGGCGAAAAAATACGAACACATGATTTTGCCGGAAAATAGTCCGGGCAAAACCAAACCCGCGCAATCTGAAAGCTCCATCTCGAACGACCAGTCAAGCAGCAACACAGACCAAACCTCAGGGAATTCGCCGGAAAGCCGTTCATGAGTTCATCACCCGAAGGCCAACAAGCGCCAGAAATGCCTCTGATCGAGCATTTGCTTGAGCTGCGCAACCGATTGCTGAAAATGGTACTGGCAGTCATTATCTGCTTTGCCGTGATTTACCCCTTTGCCAACGACCTTTATCTGCTTCTGTCGCAACCTTTGCGGGACCTGCTGCCCGAAGGCCAGATGATGATCGCCACAGACATCACCTCGCCCTTTTTCGCACCTCTGAAGCTGGCCTTGGTATTGGCGGTTTTTGCCGCCATCCCCATCATTCTTTATCAGCTCTGGAGTTTTGTCGCGCCGGGGCTTTATGCGCACGAAA
This sequence comes from Marinobacter litoralis, assembly GCF_003336705.1. GTDB lineage: Bacteria > Pseudomonadota > Gammaproteobacteria > Pseudomonadales > Oleiphilaceae > Marinobacter > Marinobacter litoralis. Next base: position 801,450 of record NZ_QMDL01000002.1, read on the forward strand.
AACGGCTGGCGTTCCCGTTGCTGTTTACCTCGGTCATCCTGTTTTATGGCGGCGCCACCTTCGCCTATTTTGTAGTCTTCCCGCTGGTTTTCGGCTTTTTTACCGCCATCGGGCCGGAAGGCATCATCGAATTACCGGATATTGCCAGCTATCTGAACTTCATCCTTAAGATGTTCTTCGCCTTCGGTGTGGCCTTCGAGATACCCATTGCCACGGTGCTACTGATTCTCACGGGCGCGACCACACCCAACGATCTGGCAGCCAAGCGCCCTTACGTCGTGGTGGCCTGCTTCATCATCGGCATGCTGCTAACACCGCCTGACATCATTTCACAGACCCTGTTAGCGGTCCCTATGTGGATTTTGTTCGAGTTCGGCATCTTGTTCGGTCGCCTGGCATACAAAGAACGACAGGACACCGACGAGGAAGAACTGGGCAGCCAATGAACCTGGCCTTACTGTTTGACGAAGACTTTGTTGATTCCGACCGCGCCTTGCTGCGCGGTCGCCGCTTAGAGCACCTGAAAACCGTACTTAAATCTGCGACCGGCCACCGCATCGCTGTGGGCCGCGTGAACGGCGCTATGGGCTATGGCGAAGTTCTTCGCCTCACCGATACCGAAGCCGAGCTACAGGTCACCCTGGGGCAGCCCGCGCCCACTCCGCTGCCCCTGACCCTGATTCTCGCTATGCCCCGCCCCAAGATGCTCCGGCGCACCCTGCAAACCTGCGCCTCGCTTGGGGTTAAAGACATCTGGCTGATCAATAGCTATAAGGTGGAAAAAAGCTTCTGGCAAACGCCTTGGCTGTCGGAGGAGAATCTGCGGGAAAACCTGACACTGGGGCTGGAGCAATCCAAAGACACCCTGATGCCAAAGGTGCACATTCGCAAACTGTTCAAACCCTTCGTCGAAGATGAGTTACCGGCACTCCTGAGCGGAAAACGGGCGTTGGTTGCCCATCCGGGCACAGCGATCCCCTGCCCGACCCACCTGAATGAACCGGCAGCGTTGTGCATCGGTCCAGAAGGTGGTTTTACCGATTACGAAGTCAGAAAACTGGAGGAAGCGGGCTGCCAAAGCGTGCACCTTGGCCCCCGGATTCTTCGGGTGGAAACGGCGGTTCCGGTGCTGGTCAGCCGCCTGTTCGATGCCTGCCTTTAAGCGTTTCGTTTTTGCCAAAGCTTAATAACCGGCGTAAGCGCGGCCACTAATAAGCCTCCCGCGATTAACCCGAACAGTCCATCACCCAAGGTCGGTATCAAAACAGCACCAAGGCCGCCTACCTCGGCCGCGAATCCTCGAATGGCCTCGTAAACCGGCGTTATGCCGTGTGTGAGAATACCGCCGCCCACCAAAAACATGGCAATGGTGCCAACAATGGTCAGGGTCCTCATCATATAAGGCGCCAACCACAGTATGCCGTCACCAATACGCTGAAGGACCGCCGAGTCTCGCTGACTCAGATACAGCCCTCCGTCGTCAATTTTAACGATACCCGCCACCAAGCCGTATACCAGTACGGTAACCATCACCGCGACAACCGAAAGCACGGCAAACTGCATCCCAAGACTTTTCTCGGCCACGATGCCTAAGGTGATCGCAATAATTTCGGCGGAAAGGATGAAATCGGTACGAATAGCGCCTTTGATTTTTTCCCGTTCGACTTCTTTCAGATTAGCCTCGGGATTCTTCAGGGCTTCCCGAAGATTTTCTTTGTGCGCCTGCTCCTCCTTGCCGTGCAGGAATTTGTGGGCGACTTTTTCAAAGCCCTCAAAACACAAAAAAGCACCACCCAGCATCAAAAGCGGAATAACCAACCACGGAAGGAAAAAACTGATCGCCACGGCAGCCGGTACAAGAATGCATTTGTTCAGCATCGAGCCTTTGGCAACCGCCCAAATCACTGGCAATTCCCGAGCGGGTTTCACACCAGCGACTTGCTGAGCGTTGAGCGCCAGATCATCCCCCAGCACGCCTGCGGTTTTCTTGCCAGCAACCTTGGTCATCAAGGCCACATCGTCCAACATCGTCGCGATGTCATCGAGAAGGGTAAGAAGGCTGGCGCCTGCCATAAACAATTCCTTTGTCTGTTGGGGTCGAATTCGATCAGAAAAGTTTACGGAATAGTCTGTGGCAGCGCTACCCGTCGATCCCCATAGCTTCAGCAGCGATACGGTTTTTTAGCGGCGCCAGCTTATCGAACCAGCGCATGCCGGCATTACGCAGCCAGCGGATGGGCAACTCATCCCGGGCAAAAAGCTGTTTGAAGCCTTCCATCGCCGCCATCATCGTAAGGTTCTCCCCTTTGCGGCGACGCTGGTACCGTGCCAGCACCAGTTCGTCGTTCGGGGTCAGGCCAAGCTCCCTGGCGCGCTCCAGTTCTTCCAGCAGAACCCGAATATCGCCGTAGCCGAGGTTCGCACCCTGTCCCGCCAGCGGGTGAATGGTGTGAGCGGCATCGCCAACCAAAGCCAGGCCATCGGTTACATAATCTTTGGCGTGGCGTTGGCGCAGTGGAAAGGCAAATCGTTTGGACACTTCCAATACCTCACCCAGCTCCCCCTCAATCGCCGCTTCGAGCTCTTTTCTAAAGCTGTCTGCATCGAGCGCCATCAGTCGGCGGGCTTCGTCGGTATCCTGCGACCAAACGAACGAGCAGAAATGCTCATCGCCGGTTTCGTTAGTCAAAGGTAAGAAGGCCAGTGGCCCGGTTGGGGTAAAACTTTGCCAAGCCGTGAAGCGATGCGACTGGCCGGTGCGAACCGTGCCTACAATGGCTTGCTGATCGTAATCCCACTCCCGGGTGGCCAGCCCACTCCACTGGCGCAGGCGGGACATAGCGCCATCGGCTCCCACCACCAAATCGGCAGCCAGCAGGCGCCCGTCTTCCAGCTGAACACCTTCAGCGCGAACCCAACCTTGCACCCGCACGCCGTCAATCACGGTCACGCTGCTCTCGGCCACGCATTCGAACAAGGCTCGAACAATGTTCCGGTTTTCCACAATCGTTCCTAGCGAACGTGCATGGAGTTCGGCGGCATCGAAGTGAATTCGACCGGTGCCGTCGCCGTCCCAGACGATCATTTCACGGTAGCCGCAATGGCGACCAGCCTGCACCCGAGACCAGGCACCCAAGCTTTTCAGTAAGCGCTCGCTGGCCAGCGAAATCGCGCTCACTCTTGGTTCAAAACTTTCAACGTCAGCCGCGGCTTTCGAGCTCTCCAGCAAGCTTTCAACCGGGGCCCCTTCAACCAGCCCGACCTTCCAACCCTGTCGGGCTAATCCCAGCGCCAAGGCTGAGCCAATCATGCCGCCACCGACCACCAGAATGTCGAAACGCGGTGCTCCAGACTCATGGCTCATAACGGGCACTCTCCTCGGTGGCTTTGACGGATGGCATCACGGGCTTGCGACCTCCGGTACCCATTGCTTTACGGGCAAACCAGCGCTTGGCGGCAGGCACCAGATCCAACCCCACCAAACCCGCATCACGGGCCAGCGCCAAAGGTGGCAAGGATTGTCCGAACACCCGGATCAGTGAATCCGAAAACTGCACGGTTTGCTGCCAATCCTGACGATGGCGGCGCTGATACTCGCTCAGCACCGACAGCGAGCCGATCGAGACACCTTCATCGGTCGCCATGCGAAACTGCTCCACCAAAGCCATCAATCCCCGCAATGCAAGGTTAAAGCCCTGCCCCGCGACCGGGTGCAACGCATGGGCTGCGTTCCCCACCAGAACCACGCCCGGGCGAACCGCTTCGTCCACGGTGGTCAGTTTCAAGGGGTAGTGATTGCATTGGCCAATGCGGGTGATGCGCCCCAAACGCCAGCCGAAGCGGTCTTGCAGGGAACGGCACTTGTCCTCGTCCGTCTGCTCAAGCAACGCGTCCAGAGCATGGTCGTCCAAGGTCCAGACCAACGCAGAATCGTGTCCGGCGCGAGCCGGTGAGCCTTGGGGCAACATGGCCATAGGGCCGGACTTGGTGAAGCGTTCAAAGGCTGTGAACTGGTGAGCCTCGCTGGTGGTTACGTTTGCAATCAAGGCATTCTGGCCGTAATCCACTGTACGCGGCTGAAAACCCAACTTTTCCCGCAATCCGGAACGGCCACCATCGGCCACCACCAAGCACTGGCCGGTTAGTTGCTGCTCTTCGCCGTCTTTACGAATGCTGACCCGCACACCTTGGTTGAGCGGCATCATATCCACCACTTCAGCCGGTGCTTCCCAGCGAACGTTGGCCGCCAGCAACGCGCGCATCAGGCAAAGCCCCATCCAACGATTGTCCGCCACATAACCCAAAGCTTCCTGATGATGGTCTTTGGCATGCAGCCGGGTTGCGCCGAACCGACCACGGTCCGAGACATGAATGTGTTGAATCGGCGTGGCGTGTTCAGAAAGCTCCGACCAAAGCCCCAGCTCTTCAAAAATAACCCGGGAACCCCACGCCAGAGCGGTCGAACGAGCGTCATAACTGGGCTGGTAATCTTCTGGCAGCGCATCTGGCGACAGCGGAAAACTTTCGACCACCGTCACCCGAAGTTCCGGCACCACGCGCGCCACGGCCAGCGCCAGGGTCGCGCCAGCCAGGCCCCCGCCGGCAATAATCAGATCGGTATCCATTCGGGCTTCGGTCACAGGGTCAGTCCGCCATCAGGGCTTCAATGTCGGCCACGGTTTTCGGTACGCCGTCAGTCAATACGCGGCAACCGTCTTTGGTCACCACCACATCGTCTTCAATTCGAATACCAATACCGCGCCATTTTTCGTCAACATCGGTGTTGTCCGGCGAGATGTAAAGGCCCGGCTCAACCGTCAGCGCCATGCCCGGCTCCAGCTCGCGCCAGGCATCACCTACTTTGTAATCACCCACATCATGAACATCCAGCCCCAGCCAATGGCCAGTCCGGTGCATGAAAAACGGTTTATAGGCCTCTTCAGAAATCGCTTCGTCCACACTGCCCGACAGCAGGCCAAGATCAATCAACCCTTGAGTCAACACCTTCAGCGCCGCTTCGTGGGAATGATTCCAGTGATTGCCCGGGCGAACTGCATCAATGGCGGCGTACTGAGCGGCCAGAACCACCTCATAGAGAGCTTTCTGTTCCGGGCTGAACTTACCGCTAACCGGGAAGGTGCGGGTAATGTCCGAGGCGTAGCAATCAAGTTCGCAACCGGCATCAATCAAGACCAGATCCCCGTCTTTCAGAGGCGCGCTGTTCTCGATGTAATGCAAAATGCAGCCGTTTGAGCCACTACCCACGATGGACGGGTACGCTGTTGAACGGGCTCCGTGATCCATAAAAGTACGAATCAGCTCGGCTTCAAGGTTGTATTCATAACCGCCCTTACGAGCACGTTTCATCGCGTTGCAATGCGCCTCGGCACTGATTTCGGCAGCTTTCGCCATCACCTTCACTTCGCCGGCGCTTTTGTACAGGCGCAAGTCGTGCAGCAGGTGTTCAAGGGCCACAAACTCACCGGGAGGATGCGCGCCCGCCCGCACTTTGCTGCGGATCACTTTGACCCAGTCCATTACCCGGGTATCGAAAGCATCGTCTTTGCCCAGCGGGTAATAAACCCGGCTTCGGCCTTCAATCATGCCCGGCAAGATGTCATCGATATCGGCAATCGGGAAGGCATCATCCAGGCCGTAACGCTCGATAGCGCCTTCGGGACCGACGAGAAAACCGTCCCAAAGCTCCTTTTCAGGGTTTCGCTCTTTACAGAACAGCACGGCTTCGCCGTGTTCGCGCCCCGGAATCAAAGCCAGCACGGCTTCCGGTTCGCCAAAACCGGTCAGGTACTGAAAATCGCTGTCCTGGCGGAACGGATGAAGCACATCCCGATTTCGGACCCGCTCCGGCGCTGCTGGCAAGATCGCAATGCTGTCCGGTGCCATCAACCCCATTAACTTACGACGGCGCTCAGCGAACTCTTTGGTCGAAATCGATACAGCCATGATGCCTCCTGATCAGTGCAAAGTCGGCGCGTTGCCTGCGGGTTTCTCAGGCTCGTTGAATTCAGTAAATACGGTCAGCGCACCCAGCCGAACGTACTCGGTAATCTCTAGTAACTGCTGTTCGCTTTCCTCGTCCGACTCTTCATCGTCAGATAACTGGCTGATGGCAACCAGATCTTCGATCAGCTCGCGGATTTCATCCGGCGCCTGCCCTAGTGATGCTCCGGCAGCCAGAGCCATACCTTCAAGAAAACCGCGAACCCAAGATACCAAAGCTTCAAGTCGCTGCTCGATGGCGTATTCATCATCGGGTAACAAAGGCTGAAAGCTCATATCCGAAGACTGCAGCTGCGCCAGCGTTTTCGTGTAAGCGCCGTTCATGAAAGGCGCCAGTTCTTCAGATTCTTCCAGCGCCTGTTCTGCCAAGCCCATATGATCACAGACCATGGCAAGCCATTCCTGCTCGGTAATACGAGTGCCTGCCGATAATTGACCACACAGCACGCCGTGCAGCTCGGACGGATGACTGAAGGCCTTATGGGCGGTGAACACGTTGGCCCATTGCTCGAACTCTGCGGCTCGGGCGGCAGCGGTGGTATCGGTTTCAGACATGAAACAGCAGCTTCCTGTATCGGGGGAACTCACCTGCCAGGCAGGGAACTCCGGTAAGATTTAAAGGCTATATCCTAGCATTCCACAGTACCTGTGGCACTGTCAGCGCTCCTGGAGACTTGCTTTTCTACCCGCTCAAGATGAAAATGTTATAACATATCCAAAGTTCGCAAAGGCAGCTCGATGAAATTCCAATACCCCATTACACTCATAAGCATTCTGACACTCGGACTTTATTCCGTTTCGACTGTCGCCCAACAGAATCTTCAGGCGCATCAGCACGGAATGGCCGAACTGCAAGTAGCGATTTCAGGCGAACAAATCGACGTATTGCTACTATCGCCAGCGTACAATCTGGTGGGATACGAGCACCCTCCCCGTTCTGCCGAACAACATCAAACGCTTGAATCCGCCGTTGCATGGCTGAAGCACACGGCCCTGGTCGATACACCTCACCAACAATGCACGCCCGAGCAATCTCATGTGCTGACCAGCTGGAATGACCAGCACGCCGATCACCATGGCCATGGGCACGACCATGACCACGACAGTTCAGGACACAGTGATATTGAGATTATCCAACGCCTGCACTGCCCCGGGCTATCCGATATCAATGAACTGCAAACCGAGCTATTCGACCGCTTCCCCGGCGTAGAAAAGCTCAAAGCGCAATGGGTCAGCCCGCAAGGCCAGAACGGCGCACGTCTGAGCCCCGGCAAGCACCGATTCCAGCTTGGCCGATAGCATCATTCGGTATAAGGCTCAACGGCGCTGGCCTTGATCGAATAGGAAGACGCACCAATGGCGTTCTCGGTTTTCTCGATGGTCAGCCGACCCTCAATCCAGACCGGGTCGTATAACGCCTGCAAAGTGAACCCTTCCGGATATTTCACATGGATGATCTGGTTGGGCGGTGGTGGTGGCACGTGAATGCAAGCGCCGTAGTAAGGCACCAGAAAGAATTCGAGTATGCGCATGTCCTTGGTGGTTTTCAGTGGCACGACGAAACCCGGAATCCGGCCTTCCACGTTGGCCATTTCCGGCACTACTCGACCGGTCATAATTTCATCCGGGAGCAAGGCCGGACCGTCTCCATCGTGCTCCACCTCCGGCAGGCTTTCGAGCAAAGCAAGGTCCTCGGCCGGCATCAATTCGAGCCAGTCGATTTCTCTGGGCTTTGCCTCTACTACACCGGAAACCAAAATAAAGAAAAATAGTCCAAAGCTCGCAATTAGAGCCCGAGCATTCAAAGCCAGTGACATGAAACGCAACTCCACTTGGGGTATACCAGACGATTACGGCCATCATACAACGGAACTCATACAGCCGACATGAACATCGAGACAGCACAACAGCCTTCCGGTTCACTCGCCATCCAAACCCACCAACTCCGGTTTCGATGGCCCAAACAGCAAGCACCCCTGATGTTTCCCGACATCCAGCTCCATCGCGGCGAGCACCTTTTCTTGCGCGGCCCCAGCGGAACCGGAAAAAGCACACTACTCAGCATGCTCGCAGGCATGATGTTGCCGGAAGCTGGCTCAATGCACTTGCTTGGCACCAACCTGAGTGAATTGAAGGGCGGTGCCCGGGACCAGTTCCGGGCCGACCATATGGGCGTTATTTTTCAGCAATTCAATCTGGTGCCCTATCTGAGCGCACTGGCCAACGTGACCCTGCCGTGTCGTTTATCCTCTCGGCGCCGGCAACAGGCTCAAGGCAGTCCGGATGCAGCCGCCTCGGCTCTGCTGCGCGATCTGTCAATTCCCGAATCGCTCTGGCACCGGCAAGTCACCGAGATGTCGATAGGCCAACAACAACGGGTAGCCGCAGCACGAGCCCTGATCGGATCACCGGAGATCATCCTCGCGGATGAACCCACCTCGGCACTGGATACCGATAACCGGGACCGGTTTATCGAACTCCTCCTGACTCTGGCCCACGAACACCGCTGCTCTGTCGTGTTCGTCAGCCACGACCGAAGCCTCGCGAATCACTTCCACCACCAACTGTCACTGGGAGGTGAATCATGAGCAAACTTCGCCTAACCCTGTCATTGGCAACCGCCAGCCTCTGGTACCGCCGCCGGGTGTTGGCCATGGTATGCCTGACGCTTACTCTCAGCGTCACACTGTTGCTGGGCATCCAGTACCTGCGCACCGAAGTTCGGCAATCTTTCACCAGTACCATTTCCGGCACCGATTTGATTGTCGGGGCACGCAGCGGGCAGCTGAACTTGTTGCTCTACACCGTGTTTCACATTGGCGATGCTACCAACAACATTCGATGGAGCAGCTTCGGCCAGATCGAAAACGACCCGCGAGTTGACTGGGCCGTTCCTATTTCTCTGGGAGACAGCTATCAGGGCTACCGGGTAGTGAGCACCAACGGCCAGTTTCTGAAAAGGTTTCAGTACGGCAACGATCAACCGCTGGAACTTGCTCATGGCCAATGGTTCTCGAACCTGTTTGATGTCACGCTCGGGGCAGGTGTCGCCCGTCAGCTTCAACACCAGGTGGGCGATCAAATTGTGTTATCTCACGGAGGTGGGCGCACCAGTTTCTCCAACCACACCGACCTGCCATTTCGCGTCTCTGGCATTCTGGAAACCACCGGAACGCCGATTGACCAAGCGGTGTACATCAGCCTAGAGGCTATGGAAGCCATGCACGTAGGCTGGAAATCCGGCGTAGCGATCCCGGGCAGAACCTTGTCGCCAAGCTCAGCCGAGGCCCGCTCGTTCACACCCGATGCCATCACCGCCATGCTGCTCGGTTTGAAACATCCGATTATGACCTTTCAGTTACAGCGAGAACTCAGCCAGTTTCCCGACGAACCTCTATCAGCCATTTTACCCGGGGTCGCGCTGAGCGAATTATGGCGCATGATGGGCCAATTTGAGCAGGTTCTTTTGGGTATCAGCGTGTTTGTCGTCGCCACGAGCCTGATCGGCCTGATGGCAGTGCTGTTAACCATTCAATCTCAACGTCATCGAGAAGTGGCGATTTTGCGCGCTGTGGGCACGTCCCCGGGGCTGATCGCCGGGCTCTACAGCCTGGAATGCGTCGTGCTTGCACTGGTGTCCTGTGGGTTCAGTGTGCTCATCGGCGCAGCTGCCATATTCACGCTTAGCCCTTGGCTGCTGTCGCATTACGGCATTCACATCGGCCTGCGTGCGCTGAATCCGGATGAATGGCTGCTGCTCGGCATGGTGCCGGTGGTCGCGTTTATCGTGTCATTGGCACCAGCGTGGCATCACTGGAGGAAAAGCCGAGCATTATCGTTCGGCAACAGCGACTCGAACTAACCTGACACCAAAGGTGACACACTTCACGGAGCCCGCGCCATGACAATGCGGTAAATTGACCGTTGTGGTGCGGGCACTTATAGTTACTGCAATCCAAATTACTCACACTGAGCACGTCATGGAACAGTCCGAAGTACAGTTGTTAGCGGACAAGCTGGACAAGTTGATCGAGCGCTGCGAAAAACTCGAGAGAGACAACGCTTTACTGCGCGAAGCGCAGGACGATTGGAATCGTGAGCGAGCCCAGCTTATGCAAAAAAACGATCTTGCCAAAAACAAGATTGAAGCCATGATTGGCCGCCTCCGGGCACTGGAGCACCACTGATGTCACAGCAGTCAACCACCGTCGAAGTCCGGATTCTCGACAAAGAGTACCTGGTGGCCTGTCCGCAGGAAGAGCAAGAAGCACTTCTGCGTGCCGCTCGGCATCTGGACAACAAAATGCGGGAAATCCGCTCTACCGGCAAGGTATTCGGCACCGAACGTATTGCCGTGATGGCCGCGTTGAATATTACGCACTCCCTGTTGGAGCGAGACACCATGTCGGAAGCCACCAGCAATCTTTTAAAAGCCATGGATAACCGCCTGGACGAGGCTTTGGGCGAACCCTCAGACCGCTAATCTCGCAATGACTCGGCAAAGGGGGTTGCAATCGGGGCCGGCCTTGGCCCTATAATGGTTCAACTTCCTGGGCTGTTCGCTGGTCGGGTACGTCCTCGAGCCGATGCGCTTTACCCAGGTGACCACTTCAGGGCATTGTGAGCACGTCCCCCGCGGGGGAAAGCCTAATATGTCACAGCGGTCGCCGACCTTGAACTTTGGGTTCAAGGGCTACATCCGATAACGGCAGCCCGGGAAGCTTTATTTTGAACACCCTTTCCAGAAGCGATCTCCGCAAAACATTGCGCAGCCTGCGCAACGATCTCTCTTTCGAACAACAGCAACAAGCCTCAGAGCACCTCGCCCTGAATCTGCTTCGCCATCCCGATTTATATCGCGCCAAGCACATCGGCATTTATCTGGCCAATGATGGCGAAATCGATCCGCATTTGTTTATTGATTTGGGCCGGCGCAAGAACATTCACTTTTATTTGCCGGTGTTGCACCCGGTTTATCCCGGAAAGTTGGTCTTCAGCCCCTATAGCGATGGCACAGAACTCACGCCAAATCGTTTCGGCATTCCCGAGCCGCCGTTTCCGGAAGCCCGGCGCAGGCCGGCCTGGTCTTTGGATGCGGTGCTGTTTCCACTGGTGGGTTTTGATGAGCAAGGCGGCAGGTTAGGTATGGGCGGCGGGTTCTATGACCGCACGTTTGCATTCAGCAGGATACGGCCGGCCATGGCACCGAAGTTGATCGGGCTTGCCCATGAATTTCAGAAGGTGGAGTCGTTACCTATCGAACCGTGGGATGTACCTCTGCACGGGGTCGTTACTGATAAGCGGTGTTATCAGTTCCGGCGATAGTCGGCTGCCTGGACGAAGCTGGTGACGGGAACGTCTCTGGCAGAGCGCTTGTCTTCAGAGGCTTGGATCGTTGTGGTCACACCGGTAATCACCAGACCGACAGCAAAGATGAACACGATGGTGCGGATGATGTCTGGCTTGTTACCCATGGGGCGTATTCCCGTTATTCTTCTAACTAAATGGCTGGAAAATCAGTTGGCTATTCTTGATACCAAGAATTAGACGAAAGACTAACATCTAATTTCAGTTTTACAATTTTTGACGGATTACGATTACGTAAGGGTTTGATTACGTTTGCGTGACAAACCCAAAAGCTATGGTAACGGCGATTGGCCGGCCGAAGCAGTGGCTGAACCCCCTGTCGAAACACGCTCCTTCGGCCCATCCTTGGGGCGCTTGGGCTCCGCCATCCATGGCTCCGCACAGTTTCGACAGGGGGTTCAGCCACTGCTTCTACTTAGGGTTCCTGCCTGCAAACTAGCGTTTTACTCGGATCTGCCGTTACCGGCTCCCAAGAACAGTTTGTAGGCTTCGTTGTCTGTCATGTTCTCGTAGCGGAAACCTACTTTCTCCAGCATCTCTTCAAACGCCGAGGTTTCGTCAGCGTTCACCTGAGCGCCAAGCAGTACCCGGCTGTAGGCTGCGCCGTGGTTGCGGTAGTGGAACAGGGAGATGTTCCAGCGGGTACCGAGTGACATGAGGAATTTCAGCAGCGCGCCCGGGCGTTCGGGGAATTCGAACTGATAGACGACTTCGTTAGTGATCGATGGCGCGTGGCCGCCGACGAGGTGGCGGATGTGCTGTTTCGCTATGTCGCTGTCGGTGAGGTCGGTTACGGAGTAGCCAATTGCTCTCAGGTCTTGCAGCAATTCTTCCCGGCCAAGCCCGCCAGCCTGAATCTGGATACCCACAAAGATGACCGCCTGCTGGTCATCCGCGTAGCGGTAGTTAAACTCGGTGATGCTGCGTTTGTGTAAAGCCTTGATGAAGGTTTTAAACGCGCCGGGTTGTTCCGGGATGGTCACGGCCAGCACCGCTTCGCGTTTTTCACCGATTTCCGTGCGTTCGGAGATATAACGCAAGCGGTCGAAATTCATGTTGGCGCCGCTGAGTACACCGGCCAGATTTTCGCCTTCCAGCTGCTCACGCTCGATGTACTTCTTGATACCGGCCACAGACAAAGCGCCTGCCGGTTCTGCGATGGAACGGGTGTCCTCAAATACATCCTTGATGGCCGCGCAGATTTCGTCGGTGCTGACGGTGATTACTTCATCGACCGTGTCTTTACAGATATTCCAAGGCTCTTCACCAATCTGCTTGACCGCAACGCCGTCGGCGAAGATGCCCACTTCGTCCAACACCACTCGTTCACCTGCGGCCATGGCGGCCTGCAAGCAATTGGAGTCTTCCGGCTCTACGCCGATGATTTTGATATCCGGGCGCAGGTATTTGATGTACGCGGCCATACCCGCGATCAAACCTCCCCCACCAACCGGGATAAACACGGCGTGTAACGGCTGTGAAAACTGCCACATCAATTCCATAGCCACGGTGCCCTGCCCGGCAATCACGTCCGGGTCATCATAGGGCGGGATATAGGTATACCCGTGCTTGGCAATCAGTTCCTGCGCATGAGCGGCCGCTTCGTCAAAGGCATCGCCTTTAAGCACCACTTTGGCCCCTCGCTCGCGCACGGACTTCACTTTAATGTCCGGTGTGGTTTGCGGCATGACGATGACCGCTTTAATGCCCAACTGCTTCGCCGACATGGCCACCCCCTGGGCGTGGTTGCCGGCGGACGCGCATATCACGCCCTTGGCTTTTTGCTCGTCCGAGAGCTGAGCAAGCCGGTTGTAAGCGCCACGAATCTTGAAGGAGAACACCGGCTGCAGGTCTTCACGCTTGAGCATAATATTGTTGCCAAAGCGAGCGGACAGACTACGGGCTTCAGTGAGCGGTGTTTCGATAGCGATGTCATAGACCCGCGCATCGAGGATCTTCTTGATGTAACGTTGCGGCATGATGGTTCCGGTTGCTGATGATCGGCTTGGAAAAACGTACAGTTTAGGAACTTTGCACGGTTGCCGTCTATAAGCAGAACGCCTGCAGGCGTATAATGCGGATAAATTCATCCGATCTCTCCCGGAGCGCCACATGACTCAGGACGAACTCAAAAAAGCCGTGGCAAAAGCCGCCATGGACCATATTGCCCCACACCTGAACCGCAAGAGCGTTATCGGGGTCGGCACCGGCAGCACCGCCAACTTCTTTATCGATTTTCTGGCCGACTACAAAAACGAGTTTGACGGCGCAGTTGCCAGCTCCGAAGCGACCGCCGAGCGCCTGAAGGGGCACGGCATTCCAGTGTATGACCTTAACGCGATCGACGAACTGGAATACTACGTAGACGGCGCCGATGAAACCAACGAACGGTTAGAACTCATCAAAGGCGGTGGCGCTGCCCTCACCCGTGAGAAAATCGTGGCGGCCGTAGCCAAAACCTTTATCTGCATCGCCGACGAATCGAAAAAAGTGGATATCCTGGGCGCATTCCCCCTGCCCGTTGAAGTCATCCCCATGGCCCGCAGCCACGTTGGCCGCGAGATCGTAAAACTCGGCGGAGACCCGGTGTATCGCGATGGCGTTACCACCGATAACGGCAACATCATCATCGATATCCACAACATGGACATCTCACGCCCGATCCAAGTGGAAGAACGCATCAACAACATTGTTGGCGTGGTTACCAACGGTCTGTTCGCGCGCCGTCCGGCCGACTTGTTGCTACTAGGCACCAGCGAAGGCGTAAAAAGCATTCCTCGCCAAAACAGCTGATACCCCTGAACAGACCTCGAAAGCCGGCTTACCTGCCGGCTTTTTTTATGCCCCGACAAAGCCAGAACCAAGCGCTTGCTAGGTAAACTTAATTGCGAGACACTCAGACCATTCCAAGAACAAAAAGGAACATCAACGTGTCTGATTATTTCAACGAAACCCACGAGCAGGTTCGCCTGACCGCTCGCAAATTTATCGAAACTCACGTTCGCCCTTACATCGACGAATGGGAAGAAGCCGGCGAATTTCCCCGAGAAATCTATCAAAAAGCGGGCGAAGCGGGCCTTCTCGGCATCGGGTTTCCGGAAGCGCTTGGAGGCATTGGCGAAGGCGACATCTTCATGAAAGTAGCCGCATCCGAAGAATTGATGCGTTCCACCTCCGGCGGTTTCGTGGCCAGCATCGGCTCCCTCGATATCGGCCTGCCACCTGTCGCCAAATGGGCAAACAAAGAGATTCGGGAACAAATCGTGCCCCCGGTACTGCGCGGCGAAAAAATCTCCGCCCTCGCCATCACCGAACCCGGCGGTGGTTCCGACGTCGCCAACATCAAAACCCGCGCGGTGCGCGACGGCGACCACTACATCGTCAACGGCAGTAAAACCTTCATCACCAGCGGCACCCGCGCCGACCACTACACCGTTGCCGTTCGCACCGGAGGCGAAGGCCACGCGGGCATCAGCCTGCTGCTCATTGACCGCGACATGCCCGGTTTCTCAAACGGCAACAAACTCCGCAAAATGGGCTGGTGGGCCAGCGACACCGCCGAACTCTACTTCGAAGACTGCAGAGTCCCCGCCGACCGCCTGATCGGAGCCGAAAACGCCGGCTTCATCGCCATCATGAGCAACTTCCTGGCCGAACGCCTGAGCCTGTCCATCATGGCCTACATGACCGCCCAACTGGCCTACGAAGCGGCACTGGATTACACCAAACAACGCCAAGCCTTCGGCCGCCCTGTCTCCGGCTTTCAGGTCACCCGCCACAAACTCGTGGACATGGCCACCCAAATCGACATCGCCCGGGAATACACCTACCGCTGCGCAGCCCTCATGCAAGCCGGCAAAAACCCGATCAAACAAGTCGCCATGGCGAAGAACTTCTCGGTGGACGTCTGCGAAAAAGTCACACGCGAAGCGGTGCAACTGTTCGGCGGCATGGGTTACATGCGCGAATCTGTGGTTGATCGCCTGTACCGAGACGCCAAGATCCTCTCCATCGGCGGCGGCACCACTGAAATCATGAAAGAACTGATTGCCAAACAGATCAGACTGTAGATTTCGGAAGTTACTGAATCGGGCTTCACCTGAAGCTAGAAAGGGCCTCTGGTGGCCCTGTCCGAAAACGTGGAGCGCCAAGGATGGCGCGACCGAGCCCTACAGGGACGTATTCACGGGCGTTTTTCGGACAGGGCTGCCAGAGGCCCGCTTGCACCCAAAGCCAGGTCCGCCTACCAACGTTTAGTTTCGAATGCCTGTAGAGTCCCGTATAATTGCGCCCACTTTTCGAACACCGTTAAACGAACCTAACGTATCAGGAAGGAACTCACATGCAATTCGACAACATCCCAGCGGGCAAAAACCCGCCAGAAGACATCTACGTAGCCATCGAAATCCCGGCTAACAGCTCCCCGGTCAAGTACGAACTCGACAAAGACATGGGCGCCCTGCTGGTAGACCGCTTCATGGCCACCCCCATGTTCTACCCGGCCAACTACGGCTTCATCCCGCACACCCTGGCTGACGACGGCGACCCGCTGGACGTACTGGTTGTGACCCCATACCCGATCCAGGCCGGCTCTGTAATTCGCTGCCGTCCGGTTGGCGTACTGAACATGGAAGACGAAGCCGGTGGCGACGCCAAGCTGGTTGCCGTGCCTCACGACAAGCTGACCACCATCTACCACGACGTGAAAGAAATTGACGACCTGCCAGTACTTCTGCGCGACCAGATCCGTCACTTCTTCGAGAACTACAAAACGCTCGAGCCCGGCAAGTGGGTAAAAGTACAAGGCTGGGGCAACGCTGCCGAAGCCAAGCAAGCTATCGTAGACTCGGTTAACGCCTACAAAGGCTGATCGCGTTTCGGGCATTAAAAAACCGGGCCTCTCCAAGAGCGGCCCGGTTTTTTTTTATTCGACAAACATCGGATCAGGCATCAGCCCCGCGACAACAAATCCCGCATATCGCTGATCGCTGCGTTCGCCCGCGACAAATACGCCGCCATCGTCAACGAATGGTTGGCCAACAAACCAAAGCCACTGCCGTTCAGAATCACCGGGCTCCACATAGACGCCTGCGTGCCCTCCAGCTCGATAATGATCTGCTGCACACTCGCCATGGCATTCTTATCCTGCAGCACCTTCCGGAAGTCCACTTCCATCGCCCGGAAGATATGCAACAAGGCCCAGGCCGTGCCTCGCGCTTCGTAGAACACATCATCGATCTTGGTCCAATCTGTCTTCACATCTTCGCCACTGACCGCTTCAGACAGCGGGTCATTCTCATCCGTGTTCGACATAGACTCAGAGACCGAGGCTTTACCCACACTTTCGCTCAAGGTTCTGGACAGGCTACCCAGCCGAGTTTCCAGGTCCGCCAACCAGTTATTCAGGTTATCCGCACGGGCAAAGAACTGGGCGTTGCTTTGCTGCGGGTCCGACAAGCGATTCAGATAACGCTTCAGCGCGTTGATACCGCGGCGGTATTCATTCTCAGTGGAAGGAATCGCCCAGCTTTCGCTGTCGAAGTGCAACTGCGGCTCGGCAATGATCAGATCAGGGTCTTCCGCAGACTGACTCTGGGAGCGGCTGATATCTTTACGAAGAGAGCGGGACAAATCCCGAAGCTGCACCAGCACGCCGTATTCCCAATTCGGCATGTTGTCCATCCAGAGTCCGGGAGGGAAAATATCATTCGAAATGTAACCGCCCGGCTTATCCAAAAGCGTTTCTGCCAAACGAATCATGGTGGCGGTGGTGGTAAACCCGGCTACCGGCTCACGATTCATCTCGCTGGCCAGGGTGCGAGCATGCTCCCGGACCGAGAAACCGTCCGGTTCACTGCTCCAGATGATCCCCAACACAATGCTAATCAGCAGGTACACCACCAGCAGCGCCAGGATAAACTTTACGATTACGCCGCTGCCACCGGTGTAATCCTGAACATCCTCTTTCTTGTCCTTGAAGTACTGTCTGATTTTACCCGGCATAAAACGTTTACTCTCCTGTTGATTTCTCTTCGGCCGCGAAAGGTCGGCCTAGATGGTAGCCCATGGCGCCATCGATACCCAATTTACAGAGTACCGAGTATTCCTCACTTCTTTCTACACCCGTAGCGAAAACTTTCACACCCCGACTCCGGGCAATACCGATAACCGACTCCAACCAGAACCGGTTGTCCTCGTGGCTATCCAGGTCGTGTACAAAACTGTTATCGATCCGCAAAGCGCTCAACGGCAGGTTTCGTAAGTAATTGAACGGTACCCCCCCAACACCGAAGCGGTCCACCAAAACCGGAACGTTCAGTTTAACCAACGCTCGAATCAATTGACTCGCCTGCGCGCGATGGTGATGCAAAGTCGTTTCCGAAATACCCACCCATAACCGACGATTTAGTGCCCCGGCAGAACTCAGTTGCGCCAGAAGATCTTCCCGGAACATCTCATCAGCCACCGAGGCCGAACCTAACGAAATCGCCAGATTCTCGTTCGGATGACACTCAAGGCGCTCCAGCACGCTGGCCACCAGAACCCGATCAATATCAGCAATAAGACCGAGACGCTCCGCCATAGGCACAAATGCCCCCGCCTTCAGCACACCCTCTGGCGTGCAAATCCGCGAGAACACCTGGTAATACCGCAACTCCTGCTCCGGGCCCTGCACCATGGGCTGCAGCCAAAGTGACAGGTGCTTGTCGCGAATGGCATCGTTGATAATGTCGCGCCAGGTTTCCATCGTGTGGTAACCATTGCCGCCGGCATCCTTGATCCAGCAACACGACTCCTCACGTTGCTGGGCCGTCCGTAACGCCGAGTCTGCCGCCGCCAACAGATCCCGAGCATCCGCCTCCTTAGATGCAATAGCCAACCCGGCATGAACAAAGGTTTCAATCGGCGCAGCGATATCCGAATACAGTCCATCCAGGGTCTCAACTAACGCTTCACACCACACTTTTACGTCCACAGCCGAGGCGCCGGGCAGATACACCGCAAATTCTGCGCCCGTCCTTCGACCTGCGAACGCTCCACCATGCTTCCCCACAAAGCTATTAATGATCTTGCCAACCTGCTTCAGCACCCGGTCGCCTTCTTCGCGACCGTGGCTTTGGTTGTAATCACCAAAACTGCTCAGTTGAAGCAGCATCAACACTCCTGGCGCAGACTTCTCTTCGGATTCAACTTCCACCTTTAAACGCTGATCAAACGCGCTGCGGCTTGCCAGCCCGGTCACCGCATCTTCGTTGTTCACTTTGCGCAAGTGCTGGATCAACTTCCCTTGCCCGGCGAACAACTGCCCCAAATCGTCCGCCATCTGATTCATGGCTTCGGTAACCTGGTTCAGCTCTCGGGTAGAACGCACCTGCACCCGCTCCCTGAAATCCCGCCGGCTTAATGCACGGGCCTGCTTTTCCAGTGCCTTGAGCGGCTGCAGCAAGCGCCGCAACAAAAACCATAAGGCCAGCATACCCACACCACCAATCACGACCACCGCGGCCAACAACCCCACCGTAATTCGCCAAAGATCGTCGTAGGCCCGGCCCAGGTTACTGACGACCTGAACCGTCCCCAGCTGTGCCCAGCCGCGAACCACTTGCGCCGTCCCCTCCGGCTTGGGCAATTTCGCTGCCTGCACGAACCAACCGGGTGCCACTTGGGTTCGCAAAGGCATGGATCGACCCGCCAACATAATGCCTTCATGGCCGACAAATTTTACCGACAGATAACTTCCACTATCGAACACTGCATCGATCAATGAAGAGGCGGCAACGATATCGGAAGCATCAACGGCTTTGGACAACGCCACGCCGGTGGCGGTCGCCGCATCTTGCGCGTGTTCTAAATGCTGCGACGAAACATAATCCCGGAAGGTATTAAACGTGACCGAAAAAATGGCCAACAAAATGAGCACCAATAAACTGCCGGTGAAGAGCAACAACAATGCCCGAAGGCTGAGCACACCATATTGCCGCTGCCTGTTCGCTATCTGCACCATTGTCATAAAGCTCCAAGACCCCGGACCGAACCTCAAGATGCCCCTAACTCTGTGACCATCTTCAAGAGTTGACAAACATTTACAAAGTGCTGCCTACGTCAACAACATTAAACACTATAGACTCTACCCAAGGACTATGAAGTCTCTGTCTAACCTGACCAAGAAATAAGTTCGTCCTGCCGGATAGAACAACCTATAACAGTAAGGCCCGAGCACAATGAGCGACGAAAGCCAGAAGGAAAAACTCAGACAGCACTTTGCCCGCCGTGTCACTACCCAGGCGCGCGTTGTTCTGGATACCTGGCAGAAAATTCACGACGACCCAGCGCAAGCCCAACCATACCGTAACGCTCTGGAAGCCGCCGCCGACAAATTGGTGCGGTACGCCCGCCGTTTCGAGATGGAATCTCACGCTCGCGCCGGCGACCGCATTCTGGAGCAGCTGACCCAGTGGCACACTGACGCTGCGCTCAGCACCGACCACCAGCAAGCTCTTGAAGAGTCGATGGAAGCCCTTCGTCACTGTACACAACGCCGCAGCGACGAAAACAATGATGCGCCCCATCCGTTCCGCCGAACCCCCGTCTACTTGGCGCTGGCCGACGAAGAGTCGGCCGCCAGAATGATCAAGCAACTCGAATTTTTCGGTTTCCGCGCTTCCGCCTACCAAACGCCTAATGAACTGATGGCTGCGTGTGCACTGAGCAAACCCGAAACCATCCTTATCGACATCAACTTTGGCGGTGGAGCATCTTCGGGAATATCCACGATTGAGCACCTACAGGAACAGCACGACACCCCCATTCCGATAATTTTCATGAGCGACGAAGACGGCTCGATCGAAACGCGATTAAGAGCCTCCCGGTGCGGTGGCGAAGAGTTTTTCTATCCGGCGGTTGATCCGGGCCAGTTGATTGAAAAAATAGAAACCTATACCCACGGCAATACCGTGGAACCTTACCGGGTGCTGGTGCTCGACGATTCCCGGGCTCAGGCCAAATTCATGGAAACCGTGCTAAAGAAGGCCGGGATGAACGCCCACATCATCACCGATCCGATGCAGATCATTACAGCACTGGAGGAATTCTCGCCCGAGATCATCCTGCTCGACATGTACATGCCCGGTTGCACGGGTATGGAGATTGCCCGCGTCATTCGCCAACAGGACAAGTTTCACAGCGTACCGATCATCTACCTGTCGGCCGAAGACGACGTGGGCAAACAGCTGCACGCCATGAGCCTGGGCGGTGATGATTTTCTGACCAAGCCGGTTGACCCCAAGCACCTGATCGCCACACTGCACAACCGTGGCCGTCGAGCCCGCTCTCTATTGGCACTGATGATTCGCGACAGCCTGACCGGGCTGTTCAATCACACCCACACTCTGTATCTGCTGGAACAGGAAATCGTTCGGGCTCGCCAGAAAGACCAGCCGCTGTGCTTCGCCATGATCGATCTGGACTACTTCAAGAAGGTGAACGATACCTTCGGTCACCCCATTGGTGACCGGATCCTCCGAAGCCTGTCCATGTTCCTGAAGCAACGGCTGCGCAAAACCGACCATATCGGGCGGTACGGCGGTGAGGAGTTCGCGTTAATTCTGCCAAACACTCGCCCGGGCGATGCCCGCAACGTGGTCAATGAAATTCGGGAACGGTTTTCCGAACTCGTGCAAGAGGCCGGCGACCGCCAGTTCAAAGTCACCTTCAGTTGCGGACTGGCTGCGTGGCAGGGCGACAGCTCACAATCGTTGTGTGAACGGGCCGACCGGGCCTTGTATGTCTCGAAAGCCCATGGTCGAAACTGCGTCACATTGGCCGAAGAATGATCCCCCTCGGGCCGGGCTTTCTGCCCGGTCCATGAAACCAATGTCGAATACCCGCTCTATTCGCCATCACCGACAATGCTAGCCATCAACGAAATGTCATCGTGGATGAGGCAATTGCTGTGTAATCTTTTTCAGGATCAAAAGTCGTATCCGAAGATTGTCAAAAAGTGTTGATCTGAAGGGAATAAGTACGCACCATTCAATCAAACTGTCGTTATCTTCGGCGATCCTGTTAAAAAACAAACAAGGCAAATTTCATCATGTCGACCATACTTGTGCTACATGGCCCCA
Source organism: Marinobacter litoralis (assembly GCF_003336705.1). Classification (GTDB taxonomy): domain Bacteria; phylum Pseudomonadota; class Gammaproteobacteria; order Pseudomonadales; family Oleiphilaceae; genus Marinobacter; species Marinobacter litoralis. The sequence goes on from NZ_QMDL01000002.1 coordinate 822,962, forward strand.
ACCTTAATATGCTCGGCACACGCGAGCCTGAGGTCTATGGCCATGAGACGCTGGCAGACATTGACGACCGCTTACGTCAACAAGCTTCGGAACAAGGCCATCATCTGCTGCATCTGCAATCGAATGCAGAGTATGAATTGATCGACCGCATTCACGAGGCCCGGACTGAAGGGGTGGACTTTATCATTATCAATCCCGCTGCTTTCACCCACACCAGTGTCGCCTTGCGGGACGCTCTGTTGGCATCGGGGATCCCGTTCATTGAAGTGCACCTGTCGAACGTGCATGCGCGGGAGCCGTTCAGGCACCACTCGTATTTTTCAGATATCGCCCAAGGTGTTATCTGCGGTTTAGGCAGCCAGGGTTACGATCTTGCTTTACAGGCTGCCTTGCAAAAAATTCACTGATAGACCAGAGACAATGGGACTGGAATAGTTATGGATATTCGCAAAATCAAAAAACTGATCGAACTGCTCGAGGAATCTGACGTCGAGGAGCTGGAAATCCACGAAGGAGATGACTCCGTTCGCATTTCTCGCCGTCGCGAGCAAGCCGCCGCAGGCCAATACGTGAGCCACTATGCAGCGCCCGCACCGCAAGCAGCTCCAGCTCCTGCGAGCGCACCAGCAGCGGAAGAAGCGCCTGCCGCGCCTGCAGCTATCAATGGCCACGCGCTGAAATCGCCCATGGTAGGTACCTTCTACCGTTCGCCTTCGCCGTCTGCACCGGCATTTGTAGAAGTGGGCCAATCGGTCAAGGCTGGCGATGTCATCTGCATTGTTGAGGCAATGAAGATGATGAACCAGATTGAAGCAGACAAGTCTGGCACCATCACCGAAATTCTGGTCGAAAATGGCCAGCCGGTGGAGTTTGACCAACCTTTGGTCGTCATTTCCTGAATCTGGTGATTGCTACCCATGGCTATGTTAGAAAAAGTTCTGATCGCAAACCGCGGTGAAATCGCCCTGCGTATACTCCGCGCCTGCAAAGAGCTGGGCATTAAAACGGTGGCGGTTCACTCTCAGGTAGACCGCGACCTGATGCACGTTCGCCTGGCAAATGAAACGGTCTGCATCGGCCCAAACAGCCCGACAGACAGCTACCTGAACATCCCGGCGATCATCAGTGCTGCGGAAGTGACAGACGCTGTCGGCATCCATCCCGGCTACGGCTTTCTCGCAGAAAACGCCGACTTTGCGGAACAAGTCGAGAAAAGCGGTTTTCGCTTTATCGGCCCCAAGGCGGAAACAATCCGCCTGATGGGCAACAAAGTTTCCGCCATCGAGGCTATGAAGAAAGCCGGTGTACCTACCGTTCCCGGTTCGGATGGCCCACTTACCGATGACGATGAGCGTACCCTGAAAGTCGCCCGGAAAATCGGCTACCCAGTTATGATCAAAGCCGCTTCCGGCGGTGGTGGTCGTGGCATGCAGGTGGTTCACTCAGAAGCGGCTCTTCTAAAGGCAGTCCAGATCACCCAGACGGAAGCCAAAAACGCCTTTGGCGACCCCACCGTGTATCTGGAAAAGTTTCTGGAAAAACCTCGCCATGTGGAAGTTCAGATTCTGGCAGACATGCACGGTAACGTGATTCACCTTGGCGACCGGGATTGCTCTCTGCAGCGCCGCAACCAGAAAGTCATCGAGGAAGCGCCAGCCCCGAACCTGAATCCGGAATCACGGGAACGCACGCTCAAAGCCTGCGTTGATGCCTGTAAAGAAATCGGTTACGTCGGTGCCGGCACCTTTGAGTTCCTGTATCAGGACGGCGAATTCTACTTCATCGAGATGAACACTCGAGTCCAGGTAGAGCACCCGGTATCCGAGATGGTTACGGGCGTCGATATTGTCCGTGAACAGCTGCGCATTGCCAGCGGTCTGCCACTGGAATACAGCCAAGACCAGATCAAAATTTCAGGGCACGCGATGGAATGCCGGGTCAACGCTGAAGACCCGAAAACCTTTGCGCCCAGCCCCGGCAAGATCAAACACTTTCATGCCCCCGGCGGAAACGGTGTGCGAGTTGATTCGCACCTATACAGCGGCTACACCGTGCCTCCTTACTACGATTCCCTCGTGGCCAAACTGATCACTTGGGGCGCAGACAGGGACATCGCGCGCAGGCGCATGAAAAACGCGTTGGATGAAATGCTGGTCGAAGGCATCAAGACGAATCAGCCGTTGCACAGAAAACTGGTACGCGATGCAGGTTTTAAACAGGTAGACTTCACCATTCACTACCTCGAAAAACTGATACAGGATTAACCATGCCCTGGATACAACTCCAGATTCCAGCTGATCCCGACACTGCGGATCAGCTGGAAGACCTGCTAATGGAAATGGGTTCGGATGCCGTTTCCATGGAAGATGCCGCCGACCAACCCCTCTACGAACCTGACCCGGGCACAACGCCCTTATGGAGCCAAACCACCGTCACCGGTCTGTTTCAATCCGATCGGGATATCGAGCAGCTGTGCTCCGATATTCGGGATGCCTGGCACCAGCAGACCCAGCAAACTCTGGCAGAGATCGATGTCACGCTGGTCGAAGACAAGGATTGGGAGCGGGCCTGGATGGACGACTTCCATCCATTGCGGTTTGGTGAACGGCTCTGGATTGTTCCCAGCTGGCATGAAGCCCCTGACCCCGACGCCGCCAACCTGCTGCTGGACCCCGGCCTAGCATTCGGCACAGGCACCCACCCCACGACCGCCCTTTGCTTACAATGGCTAGATGGCCAGGATGTCGAAGGTAAACAAGTAACCGACTATGGCTGCGGCTCCGGCATTCTGGGCCTTGCAGCGTTGTTACTGGGTGCCAAACACGTGATCGGTGTAGACACAGACCCTCAGGCTCTGGAAGCCAGTCGTGAAAACGCCCGGCGTAATGAAGTTGAAGACGATCGCCTTGATCTGTACCTGCCCGGCAGTGATCCCGACACTCAAGCGGATATCATGCTCGCCAACATTCTGGCCCAGCCATTAATTGGTCTGGCGCCCCGGTTGGCTGCACTGACTCGCCCTGGCGGCAGCCTCGTCCTCTCTGGCATTCTGTCTAATCAAGCCAGAGAAGTGATGGAAGCCTACGAACCTTGGTTCGTCATGGACGAACCCGAACAGAAAGAAGAGTGGATTCGCCTCACAGGACGGCGCAAGGGCGAGTGACGAATCAAACGTTTACGTCTAAACTGCGTGGTTCCTAGTAACCACGCAGTGACGAAGCGTTCAGGATAACAGCATGACCCAAAGCAGCCTGCAAACACAGTGTCCAGAGTGCGCAACCCGTTTTCGGGTAACTGACGAACAGCTCAGTGTCGCCGGAGGCAAAGTCCGCTGCGGCAACTGCATGGCCATCTTTAACGCGAAAGAGCACCCCATCGCGGCCTCCGGCAGCACTACGTCATCTGCCACCAATACCGACTCCAAACCTTCCGCAGCTGAAGATTCCACCCGCGAAGACACCCGCAGCGGCATAATTGAAGACGAGTTCGTCTTCGCCGATAACCCTGAGGAAGATGCGGAAGAAGAACTATACGCGGGCAAAGAACTGACTTTTTCCGAGGATGAGTTGAGCGAAAGCTTTCTCTCGGTAGACGACCGTCACAACGAAAGTTTCTCTGAAGAGCAGCAAGGCCCGATCAGCGCAAATGTCGATGAAAGCTGGGCCGAAGCCATGCTTTCAGACGATCAGCCTGAAACCCCGGAGAAGCACACCAAAACGCCTGAGCCTGAGCCTGAGCCTGAGCCTGAGCCTGAGCCTGAGCCTGAGCCTGAGCCTGAAACAGCATCTGCCACCGCCGCTTCAGGCGTCCAGCACGACCAAGAAACAGACCGAGAAGCCCCCGCAAGCGAAAACGCTGACCAACTGGGCGACCCCATTATTAACCAGACCCGCCCGGAGCAAGCTTCCGCGACCTTGTACCAGGATTTACGGCGAGACCCGGTATCGGTTGGCGGCGGAGGCGGTCGCCTTCGGACGGTGCTGTGGAGCCTGGTGATACTCGCGCTGCTCGGGCTCTTGGTAGCACAGGCTGCCTGGTTCCAGTTTGACCGCTTATCCGCCATTCCTCAGCTACGCCCCTTTTACGAGAAAGGCTGCGAACTGGCCGGCTGCGAACTCAAGCCACTGGTGAATGTCGATGCCATTCAAAGTCGAAAACTGGTGGTTCGCACAGCGCCGGACAACCGTAACCAGTTGATCGTCGATGCAGTCATCATCAATCGCGCCAACTTCGAGCAACCTTTCCCTTCGATTGCCCTGACCTTTTCCAACTTGAATGGAGACGTGGTGGCCCAAAGCGTTTTCAGCCCGGACGAGTATATCGCCGGTGACGGCGAGGCATTGGAAAACATGCCCACGGATACCCCGATCAAGATTGCCATCCGGATTCGCGACCCGGGGCGCGACGCAGTCAACTACAACCTGCTCTTCCGTCCGTAGATACCGATAGCCAATCAACGGCCTACAGTCGGTCGAGCAAAAGTCAACCAGACAGAGCGAAAAATAATCAACTTTTTCGCTCATTTATCCCTTCAATCAAACTGCCCTCGGCGGTATCATTACCGCCCTTCGGGAATCAGTCGATCAGATTTTGAGCAACGACTGAAAACCGAACCTTGCTAAACCCGCTGTGACACGGACTCAGATCATGCTGCCAACGGCAAAAATCGGGCCGTACACCCTGCCCAACCCATTGATAGTTGCACCCATGGCAGGTGTAACAGATCGCCCGTTTCGGCTCTTGTGTCGAAGAATGGGCGCCGGATTGGCTGTATCGGAAATGGTCATAGCGGATAGCAAGCTCTGGCATACGCGCAAATCTCGCACCCGGATGAACCATCAGGGCGAACCCGAACCCCGGTCAGTGCAAATTGCCGGCGGCGACCCAGACATGCTGGCCGATGCCGCAAAGCAAAACGCCGAGTTTGGTGCCCAGATCATCGACATCAACATGGGATGTCCAGCTAAAAAAGTTTGCAACAAGGCCGCCGGTTCGGCCTTGATGAAAGACGAAAAGCTGGTTCAGGAAATTCTGGAAGCGGTGGTCAGCGCCGTTGACATTCCGGTGACACTGAAAATGCGCACAGGTTGGGATCGCGACAACCGCAACGCCAAAACAATTGCAAAAATGGCAGAAGACGCAGGCATTCAGGCCCTCGCTGTACACGGTCGCACAAGAGCCGACAAATACCTGGGCGATGCTGAATACGACACCATAGCCGAAGTAAAAGCCAGTGTTGGTATTCCAGTGTTTGCCAATGGCGACATCACCACACCAGAGAAAGCCCGGCACGTGCTGACCTACACCGGCGCAGACGGGTTACTGATCGGCAGAGGCGCGCAGGGCCGACCATGGATTTTTCGGGAAATCATGCATTTTCTGGAAACCGGTGAACACCTTGCGGCACCGCCCCTGAATGAAGTGGAGCAGATTCTGCAGGAGCATCTCGCCGAACTGCACAGCTTCTACGGGGAAAAGATGGGCGTGCGTATCGCCAGAAAACATGTGGGCTGGTATCTGCAGACCCACGACGAAAGCAAACAGTTCCGCAGTCGCTTCAATGGGATCGAAGACCCACTGGAGCAAAAAGACAGCATCGCACAGTACTTTGCACGCTTACGAAATGGAGAGGTATTCGCAGCATGACCGCTGAGACTTTGGCACACGATAATCTGAGCAGCCCGGCCAACGATGAATTGCATCAGTTGCACACGGTAAACGGCAGCGGCAATAGCGTCACCCTGCGCGACAGCGTAGAAGTTGCTTTGAAGAACTACTTCGCGCAACTGGACGGAGCGCCCGTCTCCGACGTATACCAACTGGTGCTTTCTGAAGTTGAAGCGCCCCTGCTCGAGCAGGTAATGAAGTACACCCGCAACAACCAGACCAAAGCGTCTACAATGCTTGGGCTGAACCGCGGAACCCTGCGCAAGAAACTGAAGCAATACGGTCTGCTATAATCAGACACGACCCACAAGGGCCTCCCGGATTCGTTCGCGAGGCCTTTGTTCTTTATATTCAGGCTAACCCCCGGCTTATCTGAACAGCGAAGAAACTGAACCATGGCAAACCAGGCTAACACCCCCGTCCGTCGCGCCCTGATCAGCGTGAGTGATAAAACCGGCATCGTCGATTTCGCACGTGCCCTGACCGAACGCGGCATTGAGCTGCTGTCTACTGGCGGCACCTTCCGGCTGCTGCAGGAAAACAAGGTACCGGTCACCGAAGTGTCCGATTACACCGGTTTCCCGGAAATGATGGACGGCCGGGTGAAAACCCTGCATCCGAAGATTCACGGTGGCGTTCTGGGCCGTCGCGGTACTGACGACGCGATCATGGCCGAGCACGGCATCAATCCGATCGACATGGTGGTGGTCAACCTCTACCCGTTCGAAGATACCGTGGCGAAACCGGATTGCGATCTGGCGACCGCCATCGAAAACATCGACATCGGTGGCCCGACCATGGTTCGCGCTGCGGCCAAAAACCACAACGACGTCGCCATTGTTGTTAACTCGACGGACTACAGCCGTGTGCTGAAAGAACTCGAAGAGAACGACGGCGACCTGACCTACAACACCCGTTTCGATCTGGCCGTCAAAGCGTTCGAACATACCGCGGGTTACGACGGCGCCATCGCCAATTATTTGGGCGGGCGCACACCTGACAACGACAACACCGATTTTCCCCGCACCTTCAACACCCAGTTTGTGAAGGTTCAGGACATGCGTTACGGCGAAAACCCGCACCAGCGCGCCGCCTTCTATGCCGAAAGCAACCCGCGTGAAGCCTCGGTTGCCACTGCCAAACAGTTGCAGGGCAAAGAACTGAGCTACAACAACGTTGCCGATACCGACGCGGCGCTGGAATGCGTAAAACCATTCGCAGACCCAGCTTGTGTCATCGTAAAGCACGCCAACCCCTGCGGCGTAGCCATTGGTGCCGACATTCTTCAAGCCTACGACCTGGCCTTCGCCACAGACCCTACCTCGGCTTTTGGTGGCATCATCGCGTTTAACCGCGAGCTGGATGCAAAAACCGCTCAGGCCATCGTTGATCGCCAGTTTGTGGAAGTGATCATTGCTCCGAGCATTGCGCCCGAAGCCGTAGAAATTGTGTCGGCCAAGAAAAACGTTCGTCTGCTGGCCTGCGGTGAATTCGACAGCCACCGAGCCAAGACTATGGACTACAAGCGCGTCACAGGCGGCCTGCTGGTCCAGGACCGTGACCTGGGCATGGTAGCCATGGAAGACGTGAAAGTGGTGACAGAGCGTCAGCCTACGGAACAGGAACTGAACGACCTGCTGTTTGCCTGGGAAGTGGCCAAGTACGTTAAATCCAACGCCATCGTTTATGCCAAAGCGGGCCGTACCATCGGTGTGGGCGCAGGCCAGATGAGCCGCGTATACAGCGCCAAGATCGCCGGCATCAAAGCCGCTGACGAAGGTTTGGAAGTGAAAGGTTCGGTTATGTCTTCCGACGCATTCTTCCCGTTCCGAGATGGCATCGATGCGGCGGCCGAAGCAGGCATCACTGCGGTTATCCAGCCCGGCGGTTCCATGCGCGACCAGGAAGTGATCGACGCTGCCAACGAACACGGCATCGCCATGGTCTTCACCGGCATGCGCCATTTCCGTCACTGATCATAGGATTCAGGAGCACAACATGAACATTCTGATTATCGGCAGTGGCGGGCGCGAGCACGCCTTGGCCTGGAAAGCAGCCAAGTCACCCTTGGCCGACAAAGTTTTCGTTGCACCGGGTAACGCTGGCACAGCCCGCGAGCCCGGCTTGGAAAACGTCGATCTCGACGTCATGGATCTGGACGGACTGGCCAACTTTGCCGAACAGAACAACGTCGGCCTAACCATCGTTGGCCCGGAAGCACCATTGGTTGCCGGCGTGGTCGATAAGTTTGAAGAGCGCGGACTGCGCATCTTCGGCCCCAGCGCCGGTGCGGCTCAACTCGAAGGTTCCAAAGCCTTCACCAAGGACTTCCTGGCGCGCCAGAAAATCCCGACGGCTGATTACGCCAACTTTACCGACGTTGACGAAGCCCTCGCTTACGTTCGTGAAAAAGGCGCTCCGATTGTCGTCAAAGCCGATGGCCTGGCGGCCGGTAAAGGCGTCATCGTTGCTATGACTCTGGAAGAAGCCGAAGACGCTATTCGCGACATGCTCGCCGGCAACGCCTTTGGTGACGCCGGCAGCCGTGTGGTTGTCGAAGAATTCCTCGACGGCGAAGAAGCCTCCTTCATCGTGATGGTGGATGGCAAGAACGTTCTGGCCATGGCCACCTCCCAAGACCACAAACGCGTGGGCGACGGCGACACCGGCCCGAACACCGGTGGTATGGGTGCGTACTCCCCTGCGCCAGTGGTCACACCCGATGTGCATCAACGCATCATGGACGAAGTGATCATGCCAACCGTTAACGGCATGGCAGCAGAAGGCCACCCCTACAAGGGCTTTCTCTACGCAGGCTTGATGATCGACACCCAGGGCGCGCCCAAAGTGATCGAGTTCAACTGTCGCTTCGGTGATCCGGAAACCCAGCCGATCATGCTACGCATGAAATCAGACATCGTTGAACTGTCTCTGGCCGCCGTTGAAGGCACGCTCGACCAATGTTATTCCGTATGGGACGAACGCGCCTCTGTGGGCATCGTTCTGGCCGCCGGCGGTTACCCGGGCAGCTATAACAAAGGTGATGTGATCTCCGGCCTGCCGGAAACCGAAGTCGAGGGCGAGAAAGTCTTCCACGCCGGTACCAGCCTGAAAGACGGTGCGGTCGTCACCAACGGCGGTCGCGTACTGTGCGCCACAGCTTTGGGCAACACCGTTACCGAAGCCCAAAAGCGCGCCTACGAACTGGCCGGAAAAGTTAAGTGGAACGGCGTATTCTGCCGCAAGGACATAGCGTACCGGGCCATCGCCCGCGAACAAGGCTGATTTGTAACGCCGTTCACACGCATTGTCAGCCCGGTCATTGACCGGGCTTTTTTATGCCGTAATGTAAAGCCCTTTCCAAGGAATAAACGGCCTAAAAGCCCGGGGAACCACACCTATGCTGAAATCATCACCACTGACCTTAGTGCTACTGCTAACCTCTGTACTGCTAACCAGCGCCTGCTCTCGCCACAGTATTTATGAAACGGCCATCGATTGGGAACGCTCCGGTGCGGGGCTGGAAGCCAGCACGATCAACGTTGGCGAACTCGACATCGCCTACCTCCACAACCGCGAAACCAACAACGGCGACACCGTCGTTCTGGTTCACGGCTTTGCCGCCAATAAAGATAACTGGACCCGCATGGCCGGGGAACTCACAGACGAGTTCAACGTCTACGCCATCGATTTGCCCGGCCACGGTGACAGCAGCAAACCGATGGATCTCGGCTACCGGTTGGAGCAGCAAGTCAGCCACCTTGCCCGCATTATTAAAGCCCTGAACATCGAAACCATGCACATGATGGGCAACTCCATGGGCGGCGCAATTACCGCGCTCTATGCGGCGACCTACCCCGAGCAGATAAAAACCGCGGTTCTGTTCAACCCCGCCGGCATCCTGGAATACCCGAGCGAACTCACGGATTTGGTGCTCGAAGGAGAGAACCCTCTCATCCCCTCCAAACCGGGCGACTTCAAGCGTCTGGTTGACTTTGCCATGGAAGAAAAGCCGTTTATCCCGTGGCCAATTCTGGGGGTAATGGAAGAGAAAGCGATTGCCAATCAGGCCATCAATGAAGTGATTTTTGCCGATATACGAGACGCAGGCTTGAACACTGACTTCCGGGACACCATCAAGCTCACCCAGGATCCTGTTTTGATTGTCTGGGGAAAGAAGGACCGGATTCTTGATTACCGCAACGGCGAATTTTTCAAGCAAGCCATTCCGGGTTCTCAACTGATCCTTCTGGACGACATCGGGCACGCCCCCATGATTGAAACGCCCGAAGAATCGGCCCAACTGTTTCTCGAGTTTTCCAAGCCTTACCGGTCACAAATCGACTAAGATCAAATGGCGCCTCGTTAGCTTTTAATCGACTTCAACAAGGTGACAAAACAAGGTAGCCTTCTTGTTTTGTCCCTCGGGAAACGCCTTTCATGCCTGAAGCAATCTGGATTTCTTTTGCCTTTGGCCTAGGCCTGTTGATAAAGGCTGTGCACCTACCCCCGTTAATCGGCTACCTGGCAGCGGGGTTTATACTCAGTGCCATGGCCGCCAATCCGTCCATTCCCATTTCTCCAGAGCCCACCGCCGTACTTGACCACATCGCCCACCTAGGCGTACTGCTCATGCTCTTTACGGTCGGGCTCAAGCTGAAACTGAAATCGGTGATCAGCCCCGAAGTGATCGGCGGCAGCCTGCTGCACTTCTCGATCACCGCCCTTGTCTTCGCGCCCGGCATTTATCTGATTCTCGAGGTCAGCTGGTACACCGCCCTGATGCTGGCGATCGCCCTGTCCTTTTCCTCCACCGTGCTGGCCGCCAAGGTACTGGAAAACAAGCGGGAACTCCGCGCCTTCCACGGGCGAGTGGCGATTGGCATCCTGATCATGCAGGACTTGATTGCGCTGGTGGTGATGAGCCTGGCGGCAGGACAAACGCCGTCGCAATGGGCGCTGATCGTGTTTGGCCTGCCTCTGCTTCGACCCGTTCTGTACAAACTCTTGGACGCAAGCGGCCACGAAGAACTGCTGGTCTTGCTTGGCTTGTTGCTCGCATTGGTGCTGGGTGGTTCGGGCTTTCAGGCCGTTGGGCTTAGCTCGGAACTCGGCGCACTGGTGTTCGGAGCCATTCTGGCCAACCACCCGAGAAGCCAGGAACTGGCCAAATCACTGTGGAGCGTCAAAGAGATCTTCCTGGTGGGCTTTTTTCTGCAAATAGGTATCGACGGCTTACCGGGGCAAGATGCCATCATCTTTGCCATTGTGGTTGCTTTGATCCTTCCACTAAAAGGCATTCTGTTCTTCTTCCTGATGCTGCTGTTCCGGCTTCGCGCGCGCAGCAGTTTCCTGACGTCGCTGGCCCTGACCAATTACAGCGAGTTCGGCCTGATTGTCGCCAGCGTAGCGCTGCCCGAATGGCTGGTGCCGCTCGCGTTGTCTGTCGCATTGTCATTCCTGATTTCCGCACCGCTCAACCGCCTGGCACACCCCTTGTACGAGCGCTGGAGCCATCGCCTAGTGCCCTTCGAAAGCGACCGGCGGCATCCGGATGAGCTGCCCATATCGCTGGGGGACACCCGCGTTGTGGTGATGGGTATGGGGCGAACCGGAACCGCCGCCTATGATGCCCTGAGAGATACCGAGGCCCGACTCATGGCTCTGGACTCCGACTTAGCCAAAGTAGCGCGGCACCAGAAACAGGGTCGCAACGTGGTCTACGCCGATGCGGAAGACAACACCTTCTGGGAAGCCCTGCACATGCCCTCGGTGGAAGCCGTGATTCTCGCCATGGGTGATATCGAAGCCAAACTGATCGCGGCCCGCATGCTGAGGAAACTCGGCTTCACCGGCTACGTCGTCGCCCACACCATGTTCGAGGACGAAGCCGAACGCATCCGCGAAGCCGGTGCCAACGAAGCTTACCTGACCATGAGCGAAACCGGCGTTGCACTGGCCAGTCACTTGGAGCAAATGGCCCCGGAATTCCCAGAGCCCGAGGCAACGCTTTCCGGCCCCAAACAGCCATCAACTTAAAGCGCAGGTTCGGAAGCCGGTAAACACATCATTTCTCTGTGGCAAATAAGCCTGCCGATAGGTGCCACGAATCAAACTCGATGTCGTGGCAAAACTTCCGCCGCGCGTCACCTTGTGGTCGCCAAACTGCAGCGTTGACATAAACGGGTACATATCCACTTTGAAGCCGTCATACGGCAAAAACTGATCGCCGGTCCACTCCCACACCGAACCCAGCATCTGCAGACACCCAAACCGACTCTCACCCGCCGGATAATCAAACACGGGATTCTGCGCCATCGACCGGCCATTCATATCCGCACGCGACGCATCTGCCTCTTCATTTCCCCAAGGGTAACGCCGAAAAACCTCACCCGGCCGATTCGCCAGCGCCGCCACCTCCCACTCATACTCCGTCGGCAAACGCCGCCCGGCCCAACGACACCAGGCCTCCGCTTCCCAGTATGAAACATGCGTGACCGGCGCATCCGGATTCAACGGCAGCCACTGATCAAACAGCCGCACCTGCCACTGCCCTTCCTGACACCGCCAATACACCGGGTGCCCCGAGGCCGATTCCAGCCACTGCTGCCCACCAAACGACCACAACTCAGGCCGCTGATAGCCGCCATCCTCCACAAACGCCAAAAACTCACGATTCGTCACCAACGTCCGACTGATCGCAAACCCCGGCAACTCAACCTCAAACCGCGGTTTCTCCGCATCAAACGCAAAATCGTCCGCTGCAAAATCCTCAGACGCCCCGGGCATCCCCATCACCCAACGCCCCGCCGGCACCTCCACATCCCCGGCAACCGCCTCACCGGGCGCCGGCCGATCACCGATAAAATCCGCCGGAGCCGGATACCCCACCGTCTGACGACACCAAATCAGAGACTCAATGTGCATGTTCTGGTGAAAAATCGCATAGCGATACAGATACAACGCCTGATCCGTCAGCTCACAGCCACGAATACGCTCCGCCACCCGGTCATAAACCGTATGGAAGTATTCCAGCGTCTCCTCACGCCCGGGAAACAAATCCCTGCGCCAACGATCCCGATGCTGAACATGAAACGAATCCCAGAGATCATCCATCGCCGGGTTATAACTCGCCGTGCCGTCCAGCAGCTTAAAAACAAACACCTCATAGAAAAACGCCGAATGCCCCATCTCCCAAAGCGGCGGATTCACCCCAGGGTGATAAGGAACATCGAGTTGCGTGTCGGATAACGAATTAATGAGCTGTTCGGTTCTGGAACGTGCACGTTCCAGTTCTCCCAATATCCACTGCTTCGTTTCTTCTAGCCTCATAAGGTGCCTACTCACAGACATCACTCCCAAAGTTCGAGAAGCAGTGTTGGGGGTGCCCTTCCAAAAATGTGCGCAGCCATGGATGGCGGAGCAGAAGCGCCACATGGATGTGCCGAAGGAGCGGTTTTTGGAAGGGCACCCTCAACACTGCGTCCAACTCACAGCATAACAGACAAAAAAACCGCCGATGGGCAAAAACCCACGGCGGTTCAATGATCTTAACAAAGAGCTGACCGAAGTCAGCCCTAATGGTCAGGCCTTCTTACGCTGCTTGCGCCAATCCCCAAAGTCCTCAATCAACTTGTAGAACAACGGCACAAAAAACAGCGCCAAGGTACTGGCCGCCAGCATACCGCCAACCACCACCGTACCAATCTCCTGACGACTCACCGCACCCGCGCCGGAACTGAACGCCAACGGCAACGACCCCACAATAAAGGTCAACGCCGTCATCATAATCGCCCGGAAACGCTGACGCGCTGCCGCACTGGCCGCCTCAAACGAAGTCATACCCGATTTCCGGTTCTGAGCTGCAAATTCCACAATCAGAATCGCGTTCTTGGCCGCCAGCCCGATCAGCACCAACAGCCCCACCTGGAAGTAAATATCGTTCGGGAAGCCACGCCACAACGACGCCAAGGCCGCCCCAAACACCCCAAACGGAACCGCGGTTGCCACTGCCACCGGCAAACCCCAACGCTCATACTGGGCCGCCAGAATCAGAAACACCAGCAACAATCCCATGCCAAACGCCATGGCTCCGGAATCGGCGGAATCCTGCAACTGATAGGCTTCACCGGTCCAACCAACCAACGTATCCCGATCAAACTGCTCCGCTGCAACCGCCTCCAACGCAGCCAGCGCCGCACCCGTGGTATACCCCGGGCCCGGGTCTGCCAACAGCTTGGCCGCCGGATACACGTTAAACCGGTTCAGAATATCGGGGCCGCTGGTGCGCTCCAGCTCAACCAAGGAACTGAGCGGAATCATCTCACCGTAATTGGACCGCACAAACACCTTACGCAAATCCCCGGGATGGCTACGGAACTCCCCTTCCGACTGGAGGTTTACCTGCCAGTTACGGCCTTCCAGCGTAAAGTCATTCACATACAAGCCACCAAAGGTGCTCTGCATAGTGGTAAAAATCTGATCAATAGGCACACCGGCAGCCTGAGCCTTCTCCCGGTCCACGTTCGCTTTATAGCGAGGAATCCCGGTATCCAGAGTCACCCGCACGTTCGTCAGCTCCGGACGAGCGTTCGCGGCCTGAGTGAACTTATCCGCCATCGCCTTGATCTCGGCCGGGGTACGGCCACCGCGAGCCTGAATGTAGCCTTCCACACCGCCGGTGGTCGATAACCCTTGGATCGGTGGCGGCGTAAAGGCAATCACGAAGGCTTCGGGCATACCAAAGCCAATGCCCATGATCTTCTTGGCTATATCGGCGGCACCCTGGCCCTCGCCTTCGCGCTCCGCCCAATCTTCCAGTGTCACGAACGCGACACCGCTGTTAGTGCGCAAAGCACTGGAAATGATATCGAAGCCGGCAAAGGCCACCACATCTTTCACTTCCGGCAGGCTCTTCATTTTTGCCGCCAACTCATCCCGGGCATCTTCCGTGCGGCTCATGGCCGACACCGGGGGCAATGCATAAGCGGCCAACACAAAGCCCTGATCTTCCTGCGGTACCAGCCCTGAAGGCATCTTGTTCATCAGGAACACCACGCTGCCCAGCATGGCCGCAAACAACAGCACGCCCACAACCGCGTGTTTCAATAGCCAGTCCACCACGCCGGAGAAGCCTGTGGTCAACTTATCAAAGCCGGCATCAAACCAGCGGAACACCGTCAGCTGCTTGCTCTCTTTGCCCAGCAGCATGGCACACATAGCCGGGGTCAACGTGAGCGCCACAACGCCAGAGATGACCACCGATACCGCAATGGTGATCGCAAACTGCCGGTACAATTCGCCACTGAGCCCACCCAGAAACGCCACCGGCGCAAACACCGCCACCAGCACCAGCGTGGATGAAATAACGGCGCCGGAAACCTGGCCAATGGTCGTGACCGCAGCATCATAGGCAGTCATGCCTTTTTCTTTGATCAACCGCTCGGCGTTTTCCATGATTATGATGGCGTTATCCACCACCACCCCGATGGCCAATATCAACCCGAACAAGGTCAGCAAGTTCACCGAGAAGCCCAGCGCCTGCATGCCGGCAAAGGTGCCAATCAGCGATACCGGAATGGCCATCAGCGGTATCAGGGTGGCACTGAGGTTTTGCAAGAACAGGAAGGTCACCAGAACCACCAGCACTACCGCCATAATGAAGGTGCTGAACACCTCCTGTATGGAGATATCGATAAAACGGGTGGTGTCATAAGGAACACTGAACTCCAGCCCTTCCGGGAAACGGTCCGAAATCTCTTCCATCGCCTTGTTCACGGCTTCCGCAGCATCCAGGGCATTGGCGCCCGGCTGCAGATAGATACCCATAGGCACAGTCGCGCCGCCGTTATAAATCGCCGCAAAATCGTAGTTCAGGGCACCCAGTTCAATCCGCGCTACATCTTTCAAACGCAAAGACGCACCTTGCTCGTCACTGCGCAAAATCACTTCGCCGAACTCTTCGGGGCTGGTCAGTCGGCCGGGGGCCGAGACACTGAAGGTGAACGCCTGCCCTTTCGGAGCCGGTTCCGCGCCGATTCGACCCGCGGCAAACTGGGCGTTTTGCGCACGCAATGCGTTGGCCACATCGCCCGGGGTCAATTCATATTGGGCGAGCTTATCGGGCCGGAGCCAGATACGCATCGAGTAGTCCTGCGCGCCGAACAAAGAGGCGTTACCAATACCTGGCAAGCGCACCAGCTCATCGAGCACGTTCAACAAGGCGTAGTTGGAGATTTCTACCACGTCCATGGAGTTATCCGGCGAAGACAGGGCAATCACCTGCAGAATCGACGTGGAACGAGCCTCTACTTTCAGACCTTGGTTACGAACGGATTGAGGCAGCCGTGCCAGTGCCTGCTGTACCCGGTTATTCACGTTGATGGTGGCCTGGTCCGGATCGGTACCGATCTCGAATGACACCGAGATCCGGAAACTGCCGGAGTCGGTTGCACTGGATTCCAGATAGATCATGTCGTCAACGCCGTTGATCTCCTGCTCCAGCGGTGCGACTACGGAATCGGAAATCACGTCGGCACTGGCACCCGGGAATCGCCCGTCCACCACAACTTGCGGCGGCACCACGTTCGGGTATTGCTCCACCGGCAATCCGAGCAGTGCCAACGCACCGCCCAAGGTAATGATGATTGAAATGACCGTCGCGAAAATCGGCCGGTCGATGAATGTGCGCAACATCAGTTCGCACCCTCCCCGGCGTTGTTATTGGTAATCTTGACCGGTGCGCCCGGGCGAAGATTGGTCAGTCCGGTCACAATGAACCGGTCGCCGGCTTCCAAGCCCTTCAGAAGAATCTGACGGCCGTTGGTGACAGGGCCAAGCTCAACACCACGCGCCTGGGCTTTGCCTTCGTCGTCCACCACGTAAACCATCGGTCCTTTTGGCCCCTCGGCAATGGCTGCTTCGGGCACGGTGATCACGTTCTCGAAGTTCTGCAGCTCAACCCGCACCCGAACAAACTGCCCCGGCACAATCACATGCTCCGGATTCGGGAAGACCGCCCTCGCCGATACCGACCCGGTGCGTGGGTCTAGTGTGGAGGCAGTGAAATCAATCCGGCCTTCCAATGGGTATTCGTCACCATTCGCCAACACCAATCGGGCGGATACGTCCTGCACCTCATCAGAACGGGCCATGCCTTCCGCTGCGGCACGGCGAATACTGGCGTCGTTTTCAGGCAATGCAAAGCGCACATGAACCGGATCGAGCTGTACAATCGTCGTCAGCAAGGTGCCCGCGTCCACCAAACTGCCTTCCGGCAGATCCTCAAGACTGGTCACGCCACTGAGCGGCGCGGTCACTTGCGTGTAACCAAGGTTCAGTTCCGACTTGGTCATACCCGCTTCGGCAACGGCCAAATTGGCTCTTGCCAGCTCCAGAGCCGATTCAGCAGAATCACGATCCCGCTCGCTGACCGCTTTACGCTGGTACAAGGATGAGATCCGGGCCCATTCCCGTTCGGCCTGACGCAAATTGGCTTCCGCTACCTGACGCTGTGCTTTGGCCTGCTGGAACGCGGCTTCCGCCGGCTTAGGGTCGATACGGAACAGGGAGTCGCCTTCCCGCACCATTTGCCCTTCCGCATAAAGCCGCTCTTCGAGCACCCCGTTGACTCGTGCACGAACTTGCACCTCTCGAGCACCCCGTGCCCGCCCGGCATAGTCCTGGCGAACGGTGGCATCGCTCAGCTCAGCCGTTTCTACCGTTACCGCTGCCGGCGGGAAACCGCCACCGCCCTGCTGACCGGCATTGTCTTCACTGCTACAGCCAGCGAACATCAACAGGGTCGATAAGCTTGCAATAATCAGCCCGGCACGGGCAGCTGGGCGATGAGATAATTCCATGGTCATGTGCGTTCTCCTGAACACGAGGCAAATCAATCCGGGCAAATAAGCAGGTTAGAACGGCCTGCAAAATTAGCACGCTAACATACATTCATTCGTGTATGTATGTAAACATTTATTCCGCTATACTGACGGTTTATACCGACACTATAGTTACGGAATCATGGCACGGAAAACGAAAGCAGAAGCGGCAGCCACACGCGAGTCCATTCTCGATGCCGCCGAACAGGTGTTTATCGACAAAGGCGTTGCGCGTGCTTCACTCGAACAAATTGCCAACAAGGCCGGTGTGACTCGGGGAGCAATTTACTGGCACTTCCGCAATAAGCAGGACGTTCTCGACGCCATGCTTGAACGGGTACGGGCGCCTCTAGGGGAAATGCTGGCGAGCGCCAGTCGCGGCAGCGGTAGCCTCGCCAATTTGAAAGCGGTGTGCACGCTTGCGCTGAGAAAACTTGCGGAGGACCCGAGGTACTTCCGGGTACACTACATTCTGCTTCATCGAAACGAGTCTGATCAGGCTCTGAATAGACACCGGGAACTATCAGCCAGCGCCATTGCTCAGCTGGTCGAGATTATGGCCCTGCCCGAGAACCAGGCACGCCTGCGCCCACACCTGACCCCCGACCACGCAGCCTATTTGCTACACACACAAATGCTGGGCCTGTTTTTTCACTGGCTGATCGCACCGGAACAACGACCACTGGCCGACATCGCCCCGACACTGGTTGAAACCATCTTCTTCGGCCTGCTCTCAGATAACTGAACCGGTAACCGACTCGCTCACGCCCACACCCACAGGATCACGGGAACCGCCACCACCGTGACCACGACAGACAAGGGCAGCCCCAGCCGCCAATAATCCGCAAAGCGATAGCCGCCCGGTTCCATCACCAACACATTGGACTGGTGCCCAATGGGCGTAAGGAACGCGCACGATGTGCCCACGGCAACCCCCATTAAGGCTGCATCGGACGACAGGTCAAGCTGAAGTGACAGACCAAGCGCTATAGGCGCCACCAAGACCGCTGCCGCCGCATTGTTCACCACATTGGATAACAACATCGAGCCCACCAGAATAATGGTCAGTGCTACCCAGCCCGCCTGACCTTCGGCAACCGCCAGTATTTGACCCGCAATAAGGTCTGCCCCTCCGGTAGCATCCAGCGCTTGCCCCACCGGGATCATCGCGGCCAGCAAGACAATCACCGACCAATCAATCGCCTTATACGCTTCGGTGGTATCCAGCAGTCCCACCAACACCATAGCCACGGCACAGGCTACCAACGCCACCGGCGGCGCCAGCAAGCCGGAAAGGATCAGGCCAATCGCCGCGATGAACAGGCCGCCGGCCAGCCACAGACTTTTCTGCCGGCCAAGCGTCAACTCACGCTCTGCCAAAGGCAGACAACCCAGTGTTTGCAACGTGGCCATGACCTTACTTTCGTGCGCCTGCACCAGCAGAATGTCACCGGACCGGAAGCGAGTGTCCGATAAGCGCTGGGTCAATCGATGGCCCTGACGAGCGATCGCCACCACGTTCAGCCCGTAGTGTTCGCGCAGATTGAAGCGGTTAGTGGTTCGGCCTATGAGTAGAGAGGAAGGTGTGATCACGGCTTCGGTCAGGCGGACATCGCCGGTCGCTATTTTTTCCTCTTTATCCTCTCGGGAACGTCCTTTTCCTGCCGGCTCCTCTCCTTCGTTAGCACCGTCCTCGCCCTCGACGGCATTCGCCAGCGCCAGACCGGTACTGTCCACAAATTCTTGCAAGCTTTCGGTGTCAGCCTGTACCAGCAAAACATCACCTTCCCGTAACACCAGATACGACGAGGGTGCAGGAGAGCTTTTTTCGTCTCTAATGAGCGCAAGCACCACAACGCTCTTATCTTCCTCTCCGGAGGTCAGCAGGTTATGCAGCGTGCTCCCCGCATAGCCGGACCCTTCCGGAACCCGGAGTTCCGTCACGTAGTCGCCGACATTAAACAATTTGTCGTCGCTAGCCGGGTCATCCCGTTTCGGCGTAAACCGCCACCCCACCAACCCAATAAACGCAATACCCGCTACCGTGATGGCAAGCCCGGCCGGCGCGAAATCCACCAAACCGAATGTCCCGACCTCGCGGTAACTGGCAATGATGATGTTCGGCGGAGTGCCGATCAAAGTGATGGTGCCACCCAGCAGCGAACCGAACGCGAGCGGCATGAGCAACAGAGAAGGGGAACGGCCAGACTTCCGAGACATCCAGATAGCCACCGGCATCAGAAGCGCCAGTGCACCCACGTTATTGATAAAAGCAGAACACAGAGCAACCACGCCCGTCAGCGTGATCACCTGCAGCACGGCATTCTGCCCTACCCTGCCCAGAAGCTTTGCGATGGCATCCACGAACCCACTATTCACCAAGCCCTGACTGATCACCAGAACCGCCGCCACGGTAATCACCGCTGGATGGCCAAAGCCGGCAAAAAGATCAGCCGAGGGTACCAGGCCGGCAACCGCGATCGCCAGTAACGCCAGCATGGCCACCACATCAAAACGCAGGCGGTTCCAGACAAACATGGCCAGAGTGATTCCAAGCACTAAAAAAACGGTGCCTTGCTCGATATTCAATGGCTCACTCCTTTTACCGGTGTTCTTGCAGCATACAACAAAGCACCAAAAACAAGAGAGACGGAGATTAAAAAGCGTCAGCCATTTATACATCTGGCAAGAGCACTCGTTACCGGCGCGCGCAGCAACTCTCTGTATCCAGTTAATTAACCTTCTTCTGGCACGCAACCTGCGGTTCGTATACTCAAGCAGGATGTTTAGAGCGACAGAACGCTGTCGCAGCGGGTCACGCAGGAATAGTGACCGGATATTGAGCCGTACCGGTAAAGCAGTCTCTCCCTGAACGACTGGCAGTCCTATTTCCAAGGCACACTCCTACGGAGCACCGTCCTTATGGAAAAGCGACCGCTTGTTTGGTTGTCAGCGGCACAAGGCAACACCCTCATTCGGGGCTTGTTACAACCTCGCTGGAGCCTGATCGATTTCGATTTCTCGAAACCGGTATCGTTATTTCCAAACACTCCCGATGCTGCCAAGGTAGGTGTGCTGGAACTGCCCGAGAATGTCGAAACCGACCTGCCTCAACTGGAAAAATGGCTCGAAGCCATCGGCATCATTTATTGGGTTGCTATCGCTCCCGAAAAACCACACAGCAGAACGTCTACCGCCAATCTGATTGTTCGTTATTGCTCGGATTTCCACACCCAACCCGTAGACGCGGAGCGTTTAAACACTGTGCTCGGCCACCTCTGGGGCATGGCATCCATGAAGGAAAGTACCAGTCATGCCAATCTCCATGATTATGGTGATTTAGCTCTGCTTGGAAGCTCCGCCGCCATTCAGAACGTGCATAGCCTTTTACGCCGTTTCTCCGCCACATTGGAGCCGGTTCTGATCACCGGAGAAAGCAGCACCGGAAAAGACGCGGGCGCACGTTTCATCCACAACCACTCCATACGCGCCACCGGTCCGCTGATCTTCGTTAACTGCGCCGCACTGCCCAGCACCCTCACTCACAGTGAACTGTTCGGCTACGAAAAAGGCGCGTTCACCAGCGCCCAACAATCCCATCCGGGCCGGCTCGAGCAGGCAAACGGCGGCACACTGGTTTTTTCTGGCATCAACGAGCTCCACCTGGAGCAGCAATCCGCGTTACTCCGTTTTCTGCAGGAAGGCGAGGTACAACGAGTGGGCAGCAATACACGTATTTCGGCGAACGGTCGTGTCATTGCAACAACCACCCAACCCTTGCAGGAACTGGTTGCAGTGGGATTATTTAGGAGTGACGTGTATTTTCGCTTGGGCAATCTGGAGGTTGTACTTCCGCCGTTGCGAGATCGTTGCGAAGACATTCCAGCCCTCGCTCAGACGTTGCTCGAGGCATCCTTGCCGGGACTCGAACGAAAGCGCCTCAGTGATGCTGCCATGCATTGCTTAATTAACCACTCTTGGCCCGGCAACCTGCAGGAGCTGCAAAACCGTTTGCGTCGAGGCGTTCTGCTCAGCGAGCAAACCACTATTGAACCCGCCGATCTGGGGCTTCGTGCACCCAGCGCGGGCCGCTCTCAGCCCTCCAATTTAAGCCTTCAGGCGTTTCGGGATCAGGCCGATCACCAGGCGCTCATCTGCAGTCTCCGCTTATCAAACAACAACCTGTCTGAAGCCGCACGGGTTCTGAAAATATCTCGCGCCTCTTTCTACCGATTACTTGAAAAACACAACCCACAACCACCTAGCCGGGGCTTCCGGCAAAATCCTACGCCCAAGGGAGATGCCACATGAAAACCCAAACAACCTTACTGCTCGCCGTATCCCTGTGTCTGCCAAGCGCTGTATCCATGGCAAAGCCGGAGCATGAAATGCGCCCTGGTGCCTGGCGATCTGCCGAAAAAGAAAGCGAGAACGCCTCAGATATCGCCTCCATCACCGCTGACCGAGGCATTGTCACACAGCCCGGGCGATTCATTATCGAGCCGGCGATATCCCATGCTCACAGCACCTCCACGCTGGTTGCGGTAGAAGGTTACACCGTTATTCCAGCCCTACTGATTGGCCTGATCAATATTTCCGAAGTTCAACGGGATATTTTTGTCGGTGCGGT
The DNA here is from genome assembly GCF_003336705.1 of Marinobacter litoralis. Classification (GTDB taxonomy): domain Bacteria; phylum Pseudomonadota; class Gammaproteobacteria; order Pseudomonadales; family Oleiphilaceae; genus Marinobacter; species Marinobacter litoralis. The sequence continues at coordinate 845,141 of NZ_QMDL01000002.1, forward strand.
ATCACTCAAATATGGTTTCAGCAGCCGCTTCGAAGCCTCCCTGCGAGTGCCTTATTTAAGTATTCAGGAAGACCTCCGGGAACGAGAAGCCTTTGACGGCACCCCGGTTGATACCTTGCGAGAATCGTCAGGTGATGGCTTGGGGGACATCGAACTGGCCGTACGTTATCAGCTCAACGATGGCCTCGAGGGCTGGCCCTACGTGATTGGCTCTTTCCGGGTCAAAGCGCCGACAGGCGACAGCCCCTACGATGTTGATCAAGAGGTGATCAGAGACAGCCAAGGCAACCCCATTGGGGTTGAGCTCGCCGAGCGCCCTACAGGCTCGGGCTTCTGGTCCTTCGAGCCGGGCCTGTCATTTATTTACCCCTCGGACCCGGCGGTTCTGTATGGCAATCTGAGCTATGTATACACTCTCAAAGACGACAAGGGGTTCGAGAACGGCAACACCATTGATCCCGGCAACGTCGTGCGATTCGGTTTTGGCATGGGGTTCGCGTTCAACGAGCGCACATCATTCAGCATTGGCTATGACCAGTCGATTATCGGCGACACCACTTATGAGCGCGACATCGATCTGTTTGCTGCGAACTTTGACCGCATTCAGATTGGTTCATTATCGTTCGGCCTGTCGCACAGGCTGAAGTCCAATACGACACTCAGCCTTACCGTCAATGTTGGCGTTACCGAGAATGCTCCGGATACTGAAATCACCTTGAAGCTACCGATCAGTCTCTAGAGCGGTAAGATGCAACTTGCCTATATGCGACTAACGACCCAGAAACTGTAGGCTCGGGTTCCGCAGGTGGTCGGGAATACGGTAACCAGTGCCCAGGTTATTCAGTTCGATATTCAGCTGGCGCACATTTTGGATGACAGCGCCGTTCAGATCATTCTGAATCAACGTCATCCAGCCACCTGAGGCCGACGAGGTAGAGACAAGCGCCTGACCGGCCTGCCCCGAATTGATCAAACTAAGCATACTCTCCACTTGGTGCTGCACCCCGCCTCCGTCCAGCACTTGGTTTAAATTCGGAATGGTCAGGCGGTTCACTGCCAGCGTGTCTCCGTTCACCGACATAATCTGCTCAAGCCCGATCGAAATCTCGAGATTGTCGAGCATAAAACCGCCGCGTTGCGCTGCAAGTTCCGGGTCAGTCAACGGCTGGGCAATGAACATGCTTTCCGCGCTGGCCGGCAATGTGCCTGCAGCCAACCCTGTGACCAGCCCGACAATTAAAAATCCGTATCGACTTCTCATGGCTTTACCACTCCCTAGTCGATGGCCAGTATGGCAAGGTATGGCCTAGCGACGGACCGTCCTGTCCTTTATCCAAAGGAGCCCGAACAACCTTTGGCCAGTCACCCGCCGCAAGAAATGTGCTGCGCCCTTGCTTAACGTGGCTACGAATAACAAACGCAGTACCGTCCCAATACCCTTCAAACTCAGCCCTGGAATAGGCTTTTAATCCGCGAGCGGGATCACCCACTAACACTTCGTCGTCACTGATTCCTTTGATAACCACAAAGTGACGAAAGCCTTCGAGGTTCATAAGCACAATCACCGGCAAACTCACCTTTTCCCGTATTCCGGATAGCGGCATACGAAAGCCGTCAGCCTGATACCCTTCCGATTCCAGAAACCGTTTCATATCCAACATGGAGAAGCCGTCTTTACGTACCTTCTCCGGATCTGCCAAAGCGAACATTGCAGAGAAGACACTCTGCTCCGAAACGTCGTGGCTGTAATGGTAGGAAAGCAATGAGGCTATCGCGGCAGAACCACAACTAAAGTCATACTGCTGTTGAATCACCGAACTGAAACGCTGTTCCTTGAAACTGCTTACTTCAACCTGCAATCCGCCCCCCATCCCTGGCAAATTCACAGTACCGGCAAACGCGGTGGACCAAAGAACCACAGCGCTGGCTAAACTGACGACAAGCAGCTGCTTAACCATGGTCCACCTCCTGTTACCGATTGATCAGAATGTTTACCTGAGTACTGTCCTGGATCACCACTTGGTTTCCACTGTTCTGGATCACTGTTGCGATACCTGTCATGTTGTCGAAGGCGTGCTCGGAAATGCTATTGGCTCCAGTCACCACATTCCCCGACAACCTGTTACCAGTCACGGTTGCCATCTGGTCTGTCTCATTAAACTGCAACTGTAACGGTACGCCCTGACGGCCACTGGATTCAGCCAGCTGACCTGAGGACAGAGGCTCTACGTTTAACAAACCTTCCCCCTGAGCCAAGCTGCACCACACCAATGTCAGTACACAGATCATCCCCTTGATGTATCCCATGACGGTTCCTCCCGGAACGCACGGCCGCATCGTTACTTCGATGCGGCCGGTCCTCCTCAGTTACCGCCGGTGGTCAGGTTCGACATCACACTGACGTTAGCCTGCGTGACACTGCCATGGCCGGTGTTCTGGGAAATAGCCCCTACACCGGTGAAGTTAGCGGAACCACCCGAGATTTCGTTGTGGTTCATAACGTCGGTGTACGAACTTTCACCATTGGCATCGCCATAGGTAACACTGGTGCCGCTCACTGTACCGTCAAGGTCCGCATTGTTCAGGAACACATGCAAGTTCAGGTTGGCAGTGCTGTTGTCGGAGTTATCGGAGTTATCCGAATTGTCGTTGTTGCTATCCGCAGTGTTATACGAATCATTGGTGCTGTTGTCAGAGTTGTCAGAGTTGTCAGAGTTATCGGAATTATCCGAGTTATCCGAGTTATCTGAGTTGTCGTTATTACTATCTGCTACGTTGTTCGAGTCATTGGTGCTGTTATCCGAGTTGTCGGAGTTATCGGAACTGTCTGAATTATCCGAGCTATCGGAATTACCACTATCTGCGATCTTGAACGAGTCGGTCACATTAGTGCTGTTGTCCGAGTTGTCGGAATTATCCGAATTATCGGAGTTGTCCGAGTTGTCGGAGTTGTCGGAATTATCCGAGTTATCAGAATTGTCCGAGTTGTCTGACATATCATTACCACTGTCAGCAATCTTGAACGAATCGGTCACGTTAGTGCTGTTGTCCGAACTGTCGGAATTATCAGAGTTGTCCGAGTTATCGGAGTTGTCTGAATTATCTGAATTGTCGGAGTTGTCTGACATATCGTTACCGCTGTCGGCGATTTTGAACGAATCCGTCGCAGTAGCGCTGTTGTCGGAATTGTCCGAATTATCCGAGTTATCGGAATTATCGGAGTTATCCGAGTTGTCCGACATGTCATTGCCACTGTCCGCAATTTTGAACGAATCCGTTGCAGTCGCACTGTTGTCGGAATTGTCAGAGTTATTCGAATTATCGGAATTATTCGAATTGTCTGAGTTGTCTGAACTGTCCGGATAATTCGAGTTATCGTTACCCGAATTGGTATTTCCGGAATTGTCGTTATTAGCCGTCGCATTATCGACAGCATTGGTGTTGGGATCACCGTCCCCACCTACATCTGCATAGGCCACACCGGATAGGCCCAGACCTAATGCAACAGCAATCGCTAGCAAGCTTTTTTGAGTTTTCATGATATCGATTCCTTCTAACATCATTGCACTTCTCTTTGGCCCGCCCCGATCGACTACTGTTCGCTGCTATCCGAATAGGTCAGACCCTCAAACGCACTAATGCGATTAACGTGCCACACGGCCGAAAACCTACAGTAAGACACTGTTTTTGATATGAAAATTATTTAAAGGCAGGAAAAACAGAAAGTCAGAGCCCCTGAAAACTGTCCCAAATTTGGAACAACCGCACAGCTCAATACCAGCGAATAACGTCTTACTCTTTAACTATCATGCGGTTACCCATTAAACACTTGTCAGTCTTACTGACGTTAATCCAGACACAAAAAAAGCGGCCCCGTTTCCGGGGCCGCTTTTAAACACTGCTTAGGTCGTCGAGATTAGATGTTCTCGAACTGACCCATAGTGTTGTCTTTACCGCCAGCCTTCAGCGCAGCTTCACCCGCGAAGAATTCTTTGTGGTCGTCACCGATGTTAGAACCAGCCATGTCCTGGTGCTTAACAGTAGCGATGCCCTGACGAATTTCCTGACGCTGAACACCAGCAACGTAAGCCAGCATACCTTCGTCACCGAAGTAGCCTTTCGCCAGGTTGTCAGTAGACAGAGCGGCAGTGTGGTAAGTCGGCAGAGTGATCAAGTGGTGGAATACACCCGCTTCACGTGACGCGTCACGCTGGAAGTTACGAGTCCACTCATCAGCCAGCTCAGCCAGCTCGGTGCCGTCGTAGTCAGCACTCATCAGACGGTCGCGATCGTACGCAGATACGTCTTTACCTTCTTCCTTCCAGGCGTCGAATACCTGCTGACGGAAGTTCAGAGTCCAGTTGAAGGACGGGCTGTTGTTGTAAACCAGCTTAGCATCGGGCACAACTTCCTTGATGCGGTTTACCATGCCAGCGATCTGACCAACGTGCGGCTTCTCGGTTTCGATCCACAGCATGTCTGCGCCGTTCTGCAGGGAAGTGATGCAGTCCAGAACAACACGGTCTTCACCAGAGCCAGGCTTGAACTGGAACAGGCCAGAAGCCAGGCGCTTCGGCTTCAGCAGCTTGCCGTCAGACTTGATAACAACGTCGCCGTTCTCGATCTGGGAAGCGTCTTCGATGTACTCGCCATCGATGAAGCTGTTGTACTGGTCGCCCAGGTCACCCGGCTCGTTGGTTACAGCGATCTGCTTGGTCAGGCCAGCACCCAGTGAGTCGGTACGAGCAACGATAACACCGTCGTCTACACCCAGCTCAAGGAACGCCAGACGAACAGCGTTGATCTTGGACAGGAAGTCAGCGTGAGGAACGGTTACTTTACCGTCCTGGTGGCCACACTGCTTCTCGTCAGAAACCTGGTTTTCGATCTGGATGCAGCACGCACCCGCTTCGATCATCTTCTTAGCCAGCAGGTAAGTCGCTTCGTCGTTACCGAAACCAGCGTCGATGTCAGCAATGATCGGTACAACGTGAGTTTCGTGGTTGTCGATCTGCTTGATCAGCTCTTCGGCTTTCGCAGTGTCGCCAGCTTTTTCAGCGGCTTCCAGGTCACGGAACAGGTGGTTCAGTTCCCAGGCATCAGCCTGACGCAGGAAGGTGTACAGCTCTTCGATCAGAGCAGGTACAGAAGTCTTCTCGTGCATGGACTGGTCAGGCAGAGGACCGAACTCAGAACGCAGAGCAGCAACCATCCAGCCAGACAGGTACAGGTAACGACGCTTGGTGCTACCGAAGTGCTTCTTGATAGAGATCAGCTTCTGCTGACCAATGAAACCGTGCCAGCAACCCAGAGACTGAGTGTACTTGGAAGAATCGGCATCGTAAGCGGCCATGTCTTCACGCATGATCTTCGCAGTGTACTTAGCGATGTCCAGACCAGTCTTGAATTTGTTCTGGGCGCGCATGCGAGCGGCGTGCTTAGGGTTGATGGCGTTCCAAGTCGGGTTTTGCTTGACGAGGGAAGCGATCTGATCAACGTCTTGTGAGTAGGGCATGATCTCTATCCTTTCTACGTTTGTGTTCAAAAGGTGCGAATTACTGCTACCAGGCAGTAGTCGCTGTCAGCCTGCTTGGCAAATAACGAGCATTGGCTGACGTTGGGCGACACTTTACTGCCTCCGATCTTATAATTGAAATTTATATTATGTATTTCCAGCATTTTCCCTGTGAATAGTGCTGCGAACCACTTTTACCTCAAACACTTGCAGTACTCACACACTCGCTAATGCGTAGGAACCGCTCAGGTTCGACACATCACCAAGAGCTGGTCACCTTTGCGAAGGTCCATATATTGTTTCCGCGGCGGGTTCATTTGCAGGTGGCGGCCACGCTCATCCGCTGTTTCGCGACGAACGCCGAGCGCAATCTCTCCTCTGGCCGCCAGTGTTTTCTCGAGGAACTGGAAATCCGCACTGGCCGGCAAGGGGTAGTCTTCGGGATCACGGAACTGAATTTCTGCGCCCCCCACGGTAAACAACTCGTCGAGTACCACTCTCAACTCCCGACGCAGCGCAACTTGAGCCAGCACATGGCTAAGAATCATCGGGCTGATCAGCATTTCACTCTGATGACCGTACATCAGGTGGCGGTTGTCCGGGTCGCTCAATTCGAGCGTAACCTGCGGCCGAACCGCGGCTTCGGACAGAATATCTTCCAATTGCAGGTATCCGACCATTGCACGGGCATCCGCTTCCTCACCGGAACCAATGCGATCACTGCTCAACAACATCACGGTATCGTATGAGGCCGGGTCCAGCTTCCTGAGCTCATCCTCCACCATGTAATCAGCTTCAAGCAGCCGACCGTTGATCTTCTCAATATCGACACCGTAGCGGGACAACTCGCGCTGCCGTTCATCCAGCGGCGTGGCAGACACCATGTCCAGTTCGAACTGCAGCCCGGAATAGCTGCCAAACTCCGCCACCAAACTCGGTACCCGACGATTCCACCCCAGCACCAGAACACGATGTTTTTCGGGCTTTACCCGGGCTGCCACAGGCATCGCCACTCGCTCGACAGGTGCCAAAGGTTCCGCCTTGGGGTCTGGCCCGGTGTGGGCGTAATCTCTGGCAAGCAGTACCACGCGGTCCTCGGTTCGGATCACGGTGTCAGATGTCGCCAGCAGATTTACCTTCCAGGTACCGTTGTTAGCCGGGTGCAGGAGCCCCAAAACAATCGCGTATGGCCGTTGCGAGGCCAGTTCGCCCAACGTCAGGCCCTCGGCAGTTTCGCCGCCTCGGACAAAAATCTCGTTGCCGCCATCGGCCGTCAATAACTCGTTATAGACTTCGGATAAATTCGGGTGCAGCACGTTCTGAACCATCAAACGACTGATGGTGGAGCCACCCGCAACCACCTCAACCGAACCCGGGTATGCCCTCTCGATAACGGGTAATTTGCGCATATCCTGAATTTCGGCGACGACATAGGGTAAGGATGCATTTAAATGCCGGGCTTGGGCGGCAATGGATAACAGCGCTTTCACCGTTTCCACATCAGAGGTCACTATGCTGCCGGCGTTATAGCCCTGACTGGGCACGATCACCGCCGCCGCATCCAGGCAAGCCACTCGATGCAAGGCCTCCGGCTGAATTGCCGAGCCGCTTCGCAAGATCACCTCTCGGGCACGGCTACCCACACCGGGCTCGTTGCGCAACTCGTAGAGCTGCTCAACGCTGGCTTCTTCTGCCAGCACCACAAGGCGCAGCCGCTGGGCATCGTGCTTCTCGAGAAAACGCTGCATTCGGCCTGTTGAGCCGAACAACTCGGCCACTAATGGCGGTGTCTGTGCGGTCCAGCCGAGCACCACCACATGACTTTTCAAGGTAACGGGCGTTAGACCTCGCTCAAGATCGGTCATTTTAGCAATCAGCCAGCGGGTCAGGATCGCCACCAGCGTGCCCATAAACACCACATACCCGAGGATGGTCAGCAACGTAGAAACAATCCGTTGCCAGGTACCCACATCGTCGCCGAGGTAGCCCGGGTCCGTCAGGCGCAGAAAAGCCCACCAGACAGCCGCGCCGGGGTCATCAAACTCGCCCCCCTGCGGAACCACCAACAAACCACCCACCAAAGAAATCAAACCGATAAAAAGCCCGACCACCAACAATTGGAAGCCGGCACCTTTAAGCAGTTGGCGCTCAAGGATGAACTTAACGCGATCGATTATTCGAAATGGAAGCATAACAACCCTCTTTTGAAGGCAGTTTAACCCAGATTCCCGCGAGAACCAGAAGATGCCGCCTCAAGCGCTGCCTCAAGGGTCGGATAGAAACTACTGACACCCGGTTCCGGTTTCACACCCGCACGAGCCAAGGTTCGCAGAGGCTGGAATTGCAGGTCAGCAATCAGAATTTCAGTATCGGCATCACGGCAACTGGCCACCAGTTTGTTCAGAGCGGACAAACCTCCTGCGTCCAGCACGGTCACGCCGTCCATATACAGAACAATACCTCGCGCTTGCTGTGACAAGGCAGCCAATTCCCCGAACACCCGGTCAGCAGCGGCAAAGAATAAAGGGCCGTTGATTTTGAACACCCGCCAGCCTTCCGGTAACCCAGCCGGCTTCACGCGTTTGTCATCAGAAATATCGGTGACCTTGGTCATCTGCGCCATTTCCTGCATGAACAGCACCGCGGCCAACAACACCCCGGCGGTTATCGCGATCACCATATCCAGGACAACAGTCAGGCTGAAACAAGTGAGAAAAACCAGCACATCCATGCGCGGTGCGGTTTTCAGAAGATGTACGGCCTTAGGTGCTTCACTCATGTTCCAGGCCACCATGATCAGCAAAGCCGCCATCGCTGGCATGGGCAGGTAAGCGAGCACACCCGCCAGCGAAACCAGCGCGAGCAACACCACAAGCGCATGAACCATCGCCGACACCGGCGACTCAGCCCCCGCCCGATAGTTGGCAGCAGAGCGGGCAATGGCCGCGGTGGCGGTAATACCACCAAAAAACGGCACCACAATGTTGCCAATACCCTGCCCCATCAACTCACTGTTGGCACTGTGGCGTTTTCCGGTCATGCCATCCAGCACTACCGCACACAAAAGGGACTCAATGGCGCCCAACATGGCAATGGCAAATGCGGCCGGTAACAGCTCCTGAACCATCCCCCAAGACAAACCAACCGGCTCTCCCTCGGCGTTCAGTTGCTGCCAGGGCCATGCAAATTCGGGCAAGAAGGGGGGGATGCCTGCACCCATGCTGCCGTCTGGCAACAGGTAGCTGAACCGGGAACCGATGGTTTCAATCGCCGCACCGTTCGAGTTGAACCAAAGCGCCAACAAGCTGCCAATCACCACCGCAGGAAGGTGCGGAGGCACTGGCGTTTTCAGCCTTGGCCACAGCAGCATGACAGCCAAGGTTGCTCCGGCCACCAGCGTGCTCATGCCATCCATCGCCGGCATCTGCTGAGCCAGCACCGCCAGTTTGTCCCAATAGTGCCCGGGCATACTGTCAACCGACAACCCAAAGAAGTCTTTGACCTGCAGAGTGGCAATCACCACCGCAATGCCGCCGGTAAACCCGAGCGTGACCGACTCCGGGATGTACTCAATAAAGCGCCCCAAACGCATAACCGCCATCATCACCAGCAACACCCCGGACATCAGCGTAGCCAGCAACAAGCCGCCCAACCCATAATTCTGTGCAATCGGGTATAAAATGACGACAAAGGCAGCGGTGGGGCCAGAAATGCTGAACCGGCTACCACCCAGCAACGCGATGATAAAGCCTGCGATAAAAGCGGTATACAAACCGTACTGAGGTGCCACGCCACTGGCGATGGCCAGCGCCATAGCTAAAGGAATGGCGATAATGCCAACCGTCACGCCCGCCATCACATCCTTCAAAAACCGGGCGCTGGTGTACCGCTCATCAACACAGGCTTCGCGAAGTGCGTGGGCAAACCTCAAAGAAAAAAGATGAGCGCGATGCGGCATTAGCGAACTCCCGGTTGCGAAGACAGGCCTCAAATTATATGCTCATCCCAATAACATTCAATGTTAACCTGATTAACATACAAGGCATTCTCAAGACATGACAAAAGAAAACCGCACTGCGCGCCTGACCCTGCTGATCGACCCGGATAAAAAAGCCGTATTCGAAGAACTCTGCAAACAGGATGACGTCACCCCTTCCCAGAAAGTTCGTCAGTTTATCCGCGAGTACGTGGAGCAAAAACTGGGGGAAGACTGGCGCGAGCAACGCAACAAAAACCTCGACTAAGCAAGGCACCCTGCGTTTATGATCAAGCCTTCATTCGCTACGCTGATCACTTTAGCGCTGCTCGTCTCGTCGGGCTGTGCACTGACTCAGCCACACTCCAATTCGAGCCGCTTCACGCCGGCAACACTGTACGAAAGCGTAGTGATTGACCCACGCTCGCGCCAATCCATTCCGCTTGAAAAAGCCGTTAACACACTGTCTAAAGCCGATGTCGTCGTGATTGGCGAATATCATGGCCACCAAGCCTCTCACCTTCTTCAGGCGCGAGTGCTGAAGCACCTGCACGCCATCAATCCACACATAGCCCTGACACTGGAACAATTCAATCTGGACCATCAGGACGATCTGGACGACTATCTCGCCGGGCGCACGGGTGAGACGGAAATGATCGAAGACGCCGATGCCTGGGACAATTATCGCGGCTCTTACCGGCCCATCATCGAATACGCGCGCGCCCACAATCTTCCGGTGATCGCTGCCAATGCCCCGGCGCTAACGGTTCGCTGTGTCGGCCGAATTGGGCCCGACTACCTCAATGCACTACCCGATAAACAACGGCAAAAACTGCCCGCACACCCCTTCCGGGATACACCGGCCTATCGGGAAAAGTTTATCGAAGCCATTTCCGGCAGCCACGGTGCAAGCGACCCCGCAATAGCAGATCGCATGGCCAACGTTTACAAGGCCCAACTCTTGCGCGATAACACCATGGCCAGCCGTATTTTGCAGGCTAGAAACAGCTACCCGGGGCATCAAGTGCTGCATCTGACGGGCACCTTTCACAGCGAGGAGAAACTCGGCACGGTCGCTCTGCTGCAGAAACGCGCTCCGGAGCTGTCGGTTGCTGTTCTAAGCCCGGTGTTCTGGCCCTCAGATCAACCAGCCCCGTCTTTGGAGGAACATCGGCGCAAAGGCGATTTCTTGTATCTGATTCAACCTTTGCCACCGGAATTTCGGGATCGTGAACGGCGGAATAGCGCTATGAAAGAACGTTTCAAACGCCGCTCAAATGCCACTTGCGAGCAAGACTAATCGTCACTGGGTTTGCACCATCTCGTCGGTCACCAGATAGTCGCCGGCGAGCCAGCGCATAATTTCGCTGGCCGCCGGATGATCAAAAGCATCGTAGGTGTGTGCTAAGGCACGCTTTCGCTCCTCGCTGAGCCGCCCCAACCCCGCATCCTGCAAGCTCAACAAATCCTGCTGAATCTGGTTTGCCAATTCTTCGCCAAGCAGCTCACGGGCAGCATGATGAAAAGCCCGGCCGTACTGGTAGTCCGGCCCCAGCCGGTAGGATTCCGCCAGCGTCAAAGCCGGGATCGAGGTCAACACCGGCTGCAGCGCCGGATTAATAGCATGGCCCGCCAAGTGCGCCGCATTAGCCGCTGGCCGGCCGGTAAAGGCTCTGAGGTGCAGGTGCCGAGACATTCGGTCGCCATCGTTCACCGGATAGTTATCCCACAACACCGGTTTGCGCCCCAGACGGTCGCCCACCCGCTTTAAATGCCCCGGGGAGATTTCCCGGGAACAGACTTCCTCACCGGTCCAGAACACCCGTACATCTTTATCAAGCTCGGCCCCCAGCGTTTCAAGATAATCCGAAGGTCGTTCACCGAACACACGATCCAGCACCGGATCATCGGAATAATAGGTCGGGCAGATGCTGAACATGGTTGCGTCACTGTGCGCTTTCACCCAACGCATAATCTCGGCCTGAGTACTCGCCAGCGACGGCGTTTCCGAGCGCATATCATCAAACAGAATGGCCAGCTCCTGCACCCCGATCCGGTCCAGCGCTTTTAATTTGGCCGCCAAAGCGTGGCGCGCGTTCTCGTCGAACTGGTTAAAGATCTCGAACGGACTCAAACCCACGCCGAAGCGAACGCCTTCGTGTTTGCACAATTCAGCGAAGTCAGCCAACGCTGAAAATTCTTCAGCCGGATGCGACTCCTGCCAGCGCCTGCGCAAATAAGGGTCAGCTTTGGGTGCGTAGAGGTAAAAGCCATAGCCGTGCCCGGCCAAGGTCTTCAACAGCTTGCGCCGTTCGGGCCACGTCCACATGGGGCCGTAAAACCCTTCGATCATACCGAGTTCAACTGTCATACCTTGTTTGCTCCTTGGCACTGGCTTTCAGCCATCATACACCTGTCCCGAAACCGTCTTCGATCCAACAACCATGAACGGATAGTCAGTTTCGGGCAACCGAATTGTATACTTGCCCAGGCTCAGGCCGGCTATGATAAACGCACATCGTCACCGGAACTTACCAACGCCATGCAGAACAACCAAAGTCGCCTGACAGCCTTGGACGCACTTCGCGGCATTGCCGCGCTCGGCGTTGTTCTGTTCCATTTCCTGCCTTACTACAATGAACTTTACGGTCACAGCTTTGACAGCCCCGCCTTTCTGGAGTTCGGGCGCTACGGCGTGCATCTGTTTTTCATGCTCAGCGGTTTCGTCATTTTCATGACGCTGGAGCGCACCCAGACCGCCGGCTGGTTTGGCCTTGCCCGAGCATTCCGGCTGTTACCCGCCTTGTGGGCCGGCATCGCGTTGACCTTTCTTTCCGTACATTGGCTTGGCCCCGAAGACCGCGCCGTCGAACCGGTGTCAGCGCTTTTGAATATGACCCTTCTGCACGAATATCTGGAGCATCCGCATGTTGATGGGGCCTATTGGAGCCTGGTGATTGAAGCCAACTTCTATGTCTGGATTGCGCTGCTTTTTTACGGACTGAAGAGCTGGCAACGGCTTCGCCCTGCACTCTGGCTGTGGGCTGCAGCCAGCTATATAGGCGTGATTTGGTGGAAGGCGATTCCGGAATCAATGGACTTTCTGGTGAAGGATCTGTTGTTCGTGCGTTATGCACCGCTGTTTATCAGCGGCATGCTGCTCTTTCGCTGGCACAAATACGGCAAACCACCCGTCGCCGATGTCATCTTGCTGGTTCTGACCGTCGGCCATTGCCTGATCGCCTACAAAGCCCCCTACAACCTGTTCGTTCTCGCCTGCTACGGCGTTTTCATTCTGGCTGCCAGCGGTCGATTAAGCGTGCTATCCCGTCCGGGCCTGATATGGCTGGGAAGCATTTCCTATACCCTCTATCTGGTCCATCAAAATATTGGCTATGGACTGATCACGCTGTTTTACCAGTGGGGGCTCCCCGGCCCTATGGGCGTTGGGTTGGCTCTCTGCACGGTCATTGCGCTGGCTTCAGCCCTTCATTATGGCGTTGAAAAGCCGGCCTTAAGCGCTTTCCGCCAGTGGCGGAACTACCGCACCCGAACCACCGCGGCCAGCCCCGGCGAAGGCGCCTGAACGATTTATTTGTGCCTCGCCCCGCACCTAGACATATGTCGTAATTCGCGCAGTTTTTACTGCACATCCTCCGCCAAGTATGCAAACCTGAACTAAACTGTTCAGCAGTACCCGCTGGCACGATCGCCCAGCTCCTCCAACACACAATTAAAACAATACAACAGGCTGGAAAGAACATGAAAATCCGCTCCTTTATATCGGCGACCGTGCTCGCCGTAGCCACCACGTTTTCTGCTTCGCAGGCGCTTGCTCAAGAAAAATTCACATTAAAACTCGCCGAAACCTGGGGGCCGAACTTCCCCATCTTCGGTGACACCACCAAACGTTTTGCCGAAACCGTTGAAAAAATGTCCGACGGTCGCCTGAAAATCCGCATCGACTCGGCCAACAAACACAAAGCTCCGCTGGGTGTTTTCGACATGGTGAAGGCAGGCCAGTACGACATGGGCCACTCCGCCTCCTATTATTGGAAGGGCAAAGTACCCGAAACGTTGTTCTTCACCAGCATGCCGTTCGGCATGAACGCCATGGAACAGTACGCCTGGTTCTACCACGGTGGTGGCATGGAGCTGATGCAGGAAGTGTATGAGCCCCACAACATGCTGTCGTTTCCCGGCGGCAACACCGGCATTCAAATGGGCGGCTGGTTCCGTGAAGAAATCAAGTCATTGGACGACCTGCAAGGTCTGAAAATGCGGATCCCGGGATTTGCCGGCGAAGTCTTCGCCGAAGTGGGCGTAAACCCCACCAACATTGCACCGGGTGAGCTGTACACCGCCCTTGAACGCAACACCATTGACGCCGTTGAATGGGTTGGCCCGGCGCTGGATTTGCGCCTTGGCTTCCAGCAAATTGCTGACTACTACTACACTGGCTGGCACGAGCCTGCGACCGAACTGCAATTCTTGATCAACAAGCGCGTGTGGGAAAAACTGCCGGCGGACCTGAAGGAAATCATGCGCGTAGCCATGCGCACCGCCTCCTACGACATGCTGGTGCACTCTCAGCACGCCAACGCGGAAGCTTGGGCGAACATCAAAAAGGACTACCCCAACGTCCAGATCAAACGGTTCCCGGCTGACATCTTCCAGGCCATGTACGATGCCAACAAAAAGCTGCTGAAAGAAACCGCTGAAAAGAGCCCAATGGCTAAAAAGATCATCGATTCACAGCTGAGTTACCAGAAACAAAGTCGCGCCTATACCGAAATTTCTGAACGCGCATACCTCAACACCATGGGAGAAGTTCAGTAAACTCTGGGCCATGCTGAATCAGAGCCGGGATCGCTCTTGAAAAGTGGTTCCGGCTTTTTCATTTAAAAGCCACATAAAACATCCGCTCAGCGGAGGAAGAGGTTTAATGCGCTGGATTATCAGACTGGATGAGGGCCTGGCCTGGCTCTCGAAACTCTGCGGCTGGATCGCCTGCGTGGCCATGATCCTGATGGCCGCCAACGTGTTTTATGACGTTGTCACTCGCTACGTATTCAGTGACGTGTCGATTGGCATGCAAGAGATGGAATGGCACCTGTACTCGGTGGTCTTCCTGATGGGGATTCCCTACGCGCTGCGCACAGACGGCCACGTACGAGTGGACGTGTTCTACACCAACTGGCAACAGAAAAACAAAGCCTGGATCAACCTGATTGGCGCTCTGATCTTCGTTATCCCCTTTGCGTACCTGATCGGCGTGTATGGCTATAGCTTCGCCGTTGACGCCTACGAGATGGGTGAAGGCAGTGGCGATCCCGGCGGTTTACCCCATCGCTGGATCATTAAATCGGTTATTCCTGTCAGTGCGTTCTTTATCGGTACCGCCGGTTTGAACATGATCACCTACGCAATCCGCGTACTGGCCGGTGAAAAATCCTACGAAAGCGAACACAGCGCAGGAGGTTTGGCATGATCGGTATGATTATGTTCCTCGTTGCCCTGTTCATGCTGATGTTCGGGTTCCCCGTTGCCTTTACCTTTGGCGGCGTTGCGCTGTTTTTTGGCATCTTCGCCGAAGGCATGGACCTGTTTGCCTTCATGCCTTATCGCATTATGAGTGTCATGCAGAACACGGTGCTGATGGCCGTGCCCTTGTTCATTTTCATGGGCGTGATTCTTCAGCGCACGAAGCTGGCCGAGCAACTGCTGACCTCAATGGGCCGCTTGTTTGGCGGCTTGCCGGGTGGTTTGGCCATTTCCACCATTCTGGTGGGTGCATTGCTGGCGGCCTCTACCGGCGTTGTGGGCGCCAGCGTGGTCGCCATGGGCTTGATCTCCCTTCCGGTCATGCTGGCCCACAATTACGACAAACGACTGGCCACAGGCACTATTTGCGCCTCGGGCACCCTCGGGCAGATCGTGCCACCCTCGATTATTCTGATTATTCTGGGTGATGTACTGGGCCTACCGGTTGGCGACTTGTTCAAAGCCGCAGTCGGGCCAGGCATGGTGCTGATTGGCCTGTATATTGTTTATATCCTGTTCCTGACCCGCTTAAAACCGCAGACGGCCCCGGCCATGCCACCGGACGACAGCATCAGCCGCGGCAAAGAAATCCGTAATGCGCTACTGGCGATTATTCCGCCTTTGGCACTGATCGTGGTGGTTCTGGGCTCTATCTTCACCGGTATCGCCACCCCCACCGAATCCTCTGCACTGGGCGGTGTTGGTGCCGTGATTCTGGCCATCATTTACCGCCAGTTCAGTTTTAAAATGGTGTGGGATGCATCCAAAGACACCGTGAAAGTAACGGCCATGGTCTTTGCCATTCTGATTGGTGCGACCGCCTTCTCCATGGTGTTCAGCTATACCGGCGGTGACTACTTGCTGGAAGAGTGGCTGATGATGCTGCCGGGCGAACAGTGGGGCTTCATTATCCTGGCGATGGTGGTGATTCTGGTGCTGGGATTCTTCATCGACTTCGTGGAGATTTCCTTCATCATCGTGCCAATTCTGGCACCCGTGGCAGAAGCCATGGGCATCAACATGCTCTGGTTTGCCATTCTGATTGCCATGAACCTGCAAACCAGTTTCCTGACACCGCCCTTCGGGTTCTCGTTGTTTTATCTTAAGGGCGTTGCGCCCGCCGAAGTGAAAACAACCGACATCTATAAGGGCATTATTCCGTTTATTCTCATTCAAATTCTGGTGTTGGCGATGATTGTCATCTTCCCGGAATGGTTCGGAATGAGCGCCACCTACTAAGCTACCGATAAAAGGCAGGCCGGACTGTTCCCGGCCTGCCCTCTTCACCTCTCTCACCTTGCCCAAGCCTGATCATTTTATATACAATCCAAGGAGTGCGACTCTCAGTCTGGCTTTCGGGACCGCCTGGTATTACAACCAACGGGAGCCTGGATTATGTCTAGCAGCAACGCCCAAAAGGCTACGCATTCAGGCAAGGACGCTTCGCACCTTCTGAGCATTCCTCATGAGGCGCGCCAGCCTGATCGGGAACCTCACAGCTACGAGCGCTGGTTGCTCGAAAAATTCATCCGCTTCGCGGGCTCTCCCCCCATTCGCTTCCAATTGTGGAATGGCGACTGCATTGAACCCGAGCACCAAGCCACCCGTTTCACCCTAACCCTTAACGACTCCAAAGCGCTTTATGCCTTGGTAACCGACCCGAACCTCGCTATGGGCGATCTTTACAGCGCCGGGCGACTCGACATCGACGGTGACCTGACCGACTTTCTGGAAACCGTGTACCGCTCGGTTCACGCTGCCCGAAAACAGTGGCCGAAGTGGTTAGATAACCTTTGGAAGAACCCGAATCCACGCTCTTCCGATCTGTCGCAAGCCAAAGAAAACATCCACCACCATTACGACCTTGGCAACGACTTCTACAAACTGTGGCTGGATCAGGCTGAAATGCAGTACACCTGCGCCTACTATGAACACCCGGACAATACGCTGGAGCAAGCTCAGCTGGCCAAGCTTGAGCACGTCTGCCGAAAACTGCGGCTAAAGCCCGGCATGACGGTCGTGGAAGCGGGCTGTGGCTGGGGTGGTTTGGCCCGCTATATGGCTCGTCATTATGGCGTTACGGTTCGTTCCTACAACATCTCCCGGGAACAACTCGACTACGCCAAAGCCGAGGCCGAACGGCAGGGCCTAACCCGGCAAATCACCTATGTAGAAGACGACTACCGCAACATTGAAGGCCAGTACGATGCGTTTGTGTCCATAGGCATGCTCGAACACGTGGGCAAGGAGAACTACCCGGCCCTATCAAACCTGATCAAGCGCAGCTTGAAACCCGACGGTATGGCCTTGCTCCACAGTATTGGACGCAACCGCCCCATGCTCATGAACGCCTGGATCGAAAAGCGCATTTTCCCCGGTGCTTACCCACCCAGCATTGCCGAGTTCATGCAGATATGCGAACTCAATGACTTTTCAGTGCTGGATGTGGAAAACCTGCGTTTACATTACGCCCAGACCCTGAGCCACTGGCTGGAGAACTTTACCCGGCACGAGGACACCGTGACCGCGATGTACGATGAAAGCTTCACCCGTGCCTGGCGATTCTATTTAGCAGGTTCAATCGCCGCGTTTCGGGCGGGCTCGCTGCAACTGTTCCAGGTTGTTTTCAGCCATGGCGATAACAATCGGGTGCCGCGAACCCGTCAGGATTTGTACGCTACCCCGACCACACCGGAGCACTCATAATGGAAACCTTCGATGCCATCGTCGTGGGTGCCGGCCCGGCCGGCTCCACCCTCACCCATGCTCTGGAGAATGCCGGCAAGAACGTTTTGATCATTGATAAAACGTCGTTTCCCAGAGACAAAACCTGTGCCGGCTGGGTAACGCCGGCGGTGCTTGAAAGCCTTCATGTTGATATTAACGATTACCGCCAACATCGAACGCTGCAGTCCATCAGCCGATTCCGGATCGGCATGATGGGCCAAAGCCCGGTGGAGAATTGTCATGGCAGCGTGGTCAGTTACGGCATTAGACGCTGCGAGTTCGATGCCTACCTGCTGGACCGGGTCCAATCCCGCAAACAACTGAACACCCCGGTAAAGTCCATCACCCGGGATAACGGCCTCTGGCAGATAAACGGACAGTGGCAAGCCCCGCTCTTGGTCGGAGCGGGCGGGCATTTTTGCCCTGTTGCGAAGCAGATCGGCGCTGGCCCGGGGAAACATGAAACCGTTGTAGCCGCCAAAGAAGTGGAATTCGAAATGACGCCAGCTCAGGCCAAAGCCTGCGAGGCTCGGGGTGACACGCCGGAGCTGTGGTTTTGCCGCGATCTCAAAGGCTACGCTTGGGTCTTCCGAAAGGGCAACTTCCTGAATATCGGCCTCGGGCGGGAAGACAACCATCAGCTGACAGAGCACCTGGAAGCCTTTGTGCAAGACATGAAACAGTCCGGGCGAATTCCCAGCGATCTGCCCGGCCGTTTCAAGGGGCACGCATACTTACTGTATGGCCATGCCCAACGTCCCCTGCTGGATGATGGGGTTCTATTAATTGGTGATGCCGCCGGACTGGCCTATACCCAAAGCGGTGAAGGCATCCGGCCCGCTATTGAGTCCGCGTTAATTGCCGCCAAAGTCATTCTGAACGCGCCGGATTATTCCGCTTCGTCACTGCAACGCTATAGTGAGCAAATTTCTGAGCGGTTTGGCCACCGTGCCGCGGAACAGGAGCGCGGATTTGAAGTGCCCGATTGGCTCAAGCAACCTATCGCCAGTTCCTTGATGCGGTCACATTGGTTCACCCAGAAAGTCGTCACAGAAAAATGGTTCCTGCATCAAGAAATTCCGCCCCTGGACCTTGCTGTCTAGAACGCACAAAGGCCGGGCAATGTTGCCCGGCCTTTGGTTTTCCTCGCGCCAACCATTGGCGTGACCATGGTTGCGGTTTGGAGATACGGCTTAGAACTTCACACGCATACCGGCGAGGAAGCCCATGTCAGTGTCGTCTTCATCGGTGTCAGCGATTTCAGCAAACACGCTGACGTTCTTGGCAGCCGGGAACTTGTAGGTCACGTTCGCGTACCAAGCCGTCACGTCGTCACTGTTGTCTTCTTCCTGGTTCTGCATGCCAAGCGCAACCGCAGTGGTGCTAGTCACGTCGATGGTGGCCGCAATGTTGTACAACGTCGTCTCAAGATCCGTCTCGCTGTCATCAGTGACGCTGTAGTCAGCGGCCAGACCAAACAGACCGAAGTCGTAACCGGCACTCAGGCCCCAAGTGTCTTTATCATCCATGCCAATGGGAGTGTTACGCTGGTAGGCAGCAGCTAATTCCAAGCCAGCAATTTCGGTAGAGGCAAACAAATCGAAGAACTCACCGGTAATACCGCCTTTGTCCTCAGCCTCCAGTTCGTAGGAAGCAACCAGGTAAACATTGTCCAGCTCTACATCAACGCGGAACGTATCGTCACCATCCGTTATAACTGCGTCAAACTGATCTTCGTCCAGTGGTGATTCATAAGCTTCTTCGATGCCGAACTCGTCAGAGGCAAAGTTTTGCTTACCCATGGAGAACGAAGTTACGCCATACTGAATACCAACGTAAGCTTCTTCAATTGGCTCATCGACGTCTTTGCCGTTGGCATGGTCTTTAAAGTCAAAATCCAGACGACCAAAGGCTTTCATATCGTTACCCAGGTCATAGCTAACGTAGTTTTTTAGCTCCAGGTCATCGAAATCTACATATTCATTGGTGTCATCACCGATCTTCTTGCGCAACTGAACCTGGAAATCACCGTTCAGCTTGTAAGTAAAACCATCTTTCTCATAAACAGTCGCCGCATTAACAGAACCTGCAGCAACAGTAGACACAGCAACAGCCAGAAGAAGCTTCTTCATTTTTTATAACTCCATTTTCATTTTTGGTTTGGTGTTTATCGGTTGCCGGATTCGACCCAGCTATCCCACTCTTTTCGAGTCTGTTCGTCGGCTTTCAGATACCAGTAGCGCAGCATCCTGCTGACCATTTCCTGATCCGCATCGGCGTGCGGATCCCGCAACAATCCTTCCTGGCTTATTTGCAGTTCCGCACCGGCGGTTCGTGCTCCCACAGCTACTGCCGCAACAGCGCCCGACCGGTTGTACGCGGCCAGCTCTCGTGGATAGTCCCGCACCAGCTGAAAGCCCTCTTTCTCGAGCACATCGGTCGTGAACGCTACCGCTCGGCCCTGATCATCCGTCAGCTGCCAATTGCCCTGCAGATTGAAACTCTCCATGCCATTGCGGGTATCGATTTCCGGAGCACTCAGCCTCAGTCCGGCATCCTCAGCGCGGAAGCGGATAACAAAGGCATCACTGGTTTCCAGAATTTCCTCCCGGCCGACTTCGGTGGCGCACTCCACCACCAACTGTTGAGTGCCGTCAGCCAACGTGAGGGTCTGGCCGGAGGACGCGGTCTGTTCACTGCTCTGCACTGCCTGCACGTTTACACAAGGCCCAAGCGTCAGCTGTACCTCAGCCAGAGCTGGCAATGGCAGCAGAGCAATCATCAAATGGGTAATACGGGTATATCTCGTCACGCTCTGAATCCAATGAGTGGTCACCGGTAACGGTGTTGAATCAACTGGAATGACACTATGGAGGGGGGGTATGACAGCGCTATTACAACGCGTTATGGACAGGCCGTTTTTATTACCCGGTACCTAGAAAGAATAAAACCGCACTCTAAGGCGCGGTTTATTGGACGTTAAAATGATAAGTGCTCAGATAAAAAAATGGCGGCTCCAAGAGCCGCCATTTGAGATGCCGTTGCCTATACGGGTTTAGTGACCCAGGTAGCTCCGGTACATCCAGACTGTTTTTTCCTGCTCTGAGATGTAATCGCTCATCAGTGCAGATGTACCTTCGTCGTCAGATTCACCGGCAAGGCTGAGGATTTCACGCTGCTTTGAAATCAGCTTGCTGAAGCTATCCACGATGTTCGTAGCGGCTTCTTTGCCATCCGAAACGTTCTTACGTTCAACCACTTCTGATTGCTCAATGTATGTGCTGTAAGCGTGAGCCGGAACGTGCCCCAGAGTCAGAACGCGTTCAGCAATCTCGTCAATTTTGAGCAGCAGGTCGTCGTACAGTTCTTCGAACTTCGCGTGCAATTCGAAGAAGTTCTCGCCCTTGATGTTCCAGTGGTAACCGCGAACGTTCATGTAAAAAATCTGGTAGTTCGCGAGAAGCCCGTTCAGAGAATCCGCCAGCTTCTGAGTTTGTGCAGTATCAAGACCGATAAAATTCTTACCCATGATGAACCTCCTGGTTTTATTTTGGGCTTGGGATAGTTAAGACAATAAGCCCATCCGTTTACGCATTGAAGTTTAGTTCTCTAATCGCATCGATAGCATTTAATTATGCCCTCTACAGGCTAGCTATAGAGCAACGCTATCAGCTTCGCCAACACATTCTATTTGCGATAAATTCTCATTTACTCTGTAATGGCTTTATCAATTTCATCCTCGCGGAGAATGTCATGAGCGCTTTAAAGCACTATGTTCACAATCACGGCCAAAGTGTCGATCCATCGCTGCTGAAAACCATCACCTTTGCGATCACTCACTTTACCGTCGCCTTCTCCGTCGCTTACCTGTTAACCGGCGACCTGTTGATCGGCGGATTGATTGCCATGGTGGAGCCAGCCATCAACACGGTTGCTTACTTCTTCCATGAAAAGATGTGGGCACGCCACACCGGGAATTCAACCACGTCATCTAAAAGTCGCTTTCAGCCCACCCCACAACACGGTTGACCCCGCCGCCAACCCCGGGCTAACTGCCCGGGCCACAGTCCATGCACTCATCCACCGCTTGCGGACCTTCCTCGAGGCTGTAATGAAGATCTTTCAACGCTGTTCTCAAGCCTTCTTCAATCACCGGGTGGTAGAAAGGCATGGCCAGCATCTCGCTAACCGTCATGCGTTTTTGCACACACCACGCCAGTAAGTGCGCAATGTGCTCTGCTGCCGGGCCGAACATCTCGGCACCGAGAAACAAGCCGCTGCCGTGTTCGCCATACAGCCGCAACAAACCGCGATTTTTACCGATCACCTTGCTGCGGCCCTGGTTCTCGAAACTGACTTCACCAACCGCAAATCCGCCCGGGCACTTTTTGTCTGCATCCTGGTAGCTCAAGCCAACGGAGGCAATCTGAGGATCCGTAAACACCACCCCCATCGAGGCTTTTCGCGTTACTGCTCGAACGTCTGGCCAGCCGCCTGCGTTATCGCCCGCAATGCGGCCTTCATCAGCCGCCTCGTGCAAAAGAGGTCGTTCGTTGTTGACGTCTCCAACCAAAAAGATATGGCTATCACCGCAACGTAAGGTGTTGGGGTCAACGTCTGGCATACCGCGGTCATCCAGGTCGATACCCGCATTCTGAATATCGAGGTTATCGATATTCGGCCGTCGCCCAGTCGCAGCCAGCAGATACTCAAACGACTCCTTATGCTCTTTACCGCCCTCTACCCATGTAATCTTCACGCCCTCTTCTGTGCGCTCGATTCGCTTGGTATCAGCTTTCGCGCTCACAGGGAACTCGTCACCGAAGGTTTTCAGAGCGTAGTCTCGGATTTTTTCATCGCGGATGCCGCCAATGCCGCCTCGCACGCCAAACAAACGAACGCGAACGCCTAGCCGGCTTAACGCCTGCCCCAACTCCAGTCCGATAATACCGGGGCCAAACACTGCAACCGATTCCGGCAAATCGTCCCAGCTGAAAATGTCGTCGTTCACCACCAAGCGATCTTTCGCATCGGTAAACATGCCGGGGACATTCGGCCGTGACCCCGTGGCAATTACAATTCGATCAGCGACCACCTCGGTGTGTTCACCCACAATCAAACGGTGCGGGCCCGCAAAACGCGCGTGCCCCATCAGCCGCTGTTCCTCCGGTTGGTTCTCCATGGACCGGACCACCGATTGCACAAACCGGTCACGCTCGTTGCGCACTCGCGCCATCACTTGCCGGCCATCAATTTTGATATCACCAACCTGCACACCAAACAAACCAGCCTGGCTGGCGTTATGCGCACTCTCGGCAGCAGCAATCAGCAACTTGCTGGGCATGCAGCCCACACGAGCACAGGTGGTGCCGTATTGCTTGCCTTCGATCAACAACACCTTGTCGGTTTTCTTACGTGCCCGCTGGTAAGCCACCATGCCCGCGGTGCCGGCACCAATTATGGCGACATCTACTTGACGCTTTTCCATCAGGCCTCCTCATACAACATTTCGCTGACTTTTCTATAACTTACGCTTCGAGTATAGAAGCATATTGACTCATGACAGGTGAAAACGATAAAAAATCCGCCTATGCTTTCGGCTTTCACTAAGATGGGGACAACAGGTGCAGAACTACTGGCTGGAATTTCTTACCGTGGCGTTGATTCACCTGTTGGCCGTGGCCAGCCCCGGGCCAGACTTCGCGGTGATGCTGCGCCAGGCCATCACCCAATCACGCCGGAATGCGCTGCTCAGTGCCGTCGGGATCGGGCTAGGCATTTTGCTGCACGTTGGCTATTCGTTGCTGGGCATCGGGCTGATCATTCAGCAATCGGTGATGCTGTTTACCGTGCTGAAGATTGTGGGTGCGCTGTATTTGTTGTGGATCGCCTGGCATTGCCTGCGCGCCAAGCCCGGCGGTGTTCATGTGGAAACGAAAAATGGCAAGGTTCAAACCGGCTGGGCTGCGTTCCGTCTCGGCTTTCTAACCAATGTGCTTAACCCGAAAGCGACTCTGTTTTTCGTGTCCTTGTTTTCCGTGGTCATCAACCCGGACACACCCGTGTTGCTTCAGGCCGGCTATGGCCTCTATATGGCGGTGGCCACCGGCTTGTGGTTTACCTTGGTGGCGCTGTTCTTTACCCACCCCCGTGTCCGCCGGGGTTTCAACCGGTTCGGACACTGGCTGGACAGGGTCATGGGCGGCATTCTGGTGCTGCTGGCCGGGCAGCTCCTGTTCTCTACAGTGAGCGGATCAGAGCCTCTGTCTGCTCCCAGCCCAGGCACGGGTCAGTAATCGAGCACCCGTAAATCAGGTCTTCGCCGTCATCCTGGCGGCCGAAGGCCAGGAAGCTTTCCAGCATCAACCCTTTGATGTGGGCGTTGCCGTTGCGCTTCTGAGCCATCACCTCATGGGCAATCTCTACTTGCCGTTCCGCCTGTTTGCAGGCGTTATCGTGGCTGCAATCCACCATCACGGACGCTGACACACCGGCGCTTTGCAATTCCTTCACCGCCCGGGCAATGCTTGTCTCATCGTAATTGGTCACGCCTCGGCCGCCGCGCAGAACCAGATGGGTATCCGGGTTTCCAGCGGTGGTAATCATCGCCGGTGCTCCCGAGTGGGAAATACCCATATGATGATGGCTGTGCGCCGCAGATTTCATGGCATTGATCGCCACGGCCACGCCACCGTCGGTACCGTTCTTGAAGCCGGTCGGCATTGGCAAGCCGCTGACCAGTTCACGGTGAATCTGGGATTCTGTGGTGCGAGCACCGATGGCCGTCCAGCTCACCAAGTCACCCAGATAATCCATCATGAACGGGCTCAACGCCTCGGTCGCCAGCGGCAAACCCAACTCAGACAGAGCCAACAGCAATTTACGGGAACGAACCAACCCCTGATTCAGATCACCCGCACCGGTGCGAGCCGGGTCGTACAACAGCCCTTTCCAACCCACCGTGGTGCGAGGTTTTTCGAGGTACGCGCGCATCACAATCAGGAACCGGTCACTGACCTCATCCGCGAGCGCTTTCAGCTTGGTGCCGTAATCCAACGCCGCCTGTTCATCGTGAATCGAGCAAGGCCCGATAACGATCAGCGTGCGCGGGTCTTCACCCTTCAGCACATTGCGAATCTGCTCTCGGTAGCCGGCAATGGCCCGGGTCAGCGGCTCACCGGCAGGAAACTGTTGGCGCAGCTCATTGGCGGTCGGCAGCTTCGCTTCCTGGCGAGGCTGGCAAGTGGTCGACGATACTGTGTCCAACGTTTCAGTTTTCAGAGGCATGTTCATATCCGTGTTCCCGTTTTCCCTAAGTCAGAATCAAAAAAGCCCCGGCTGGGCTACCAGTCGGGGCTTTTTGAGTCCGGTGGCAGCCTGGGTTGTTTGCCGGGCTGCCTTCCTCGCTAAATTCGGTCGATGAAGATCTTATGGGCGGCCCGAGCTCTGGCTAAAATAAAAGCCATAACCACACCACCAAAAATACACAGCAGAACCTGCGGCCTTCAGGTTTTCACCGAAAGCTTTCAGAACATTCAATTGACAGGCTGCGTGTAGAGTCTTCATGCTTTTTACTATATACCCACGGTTTTAGGGTTGGCAACCGGCAATTCTGATTAATTTTTCGCCTACTGCCGGCTGAACGGATACTGGAGGCCTGAATGAATATCGTAAAACTGCGCCGGTTCGCCCGTTTTCCAGCACTCGGGATAGCCTGCCTGATGGTGCTGTCCGTATTTGCTGCCACGGTTCAGGCTGAACCCGAGGCCCGCATTTATCAGCTGAAGAACCGGACCGCTGACGATGTTTCCCAACAGATCCGCGCACTTTACCAACAGGCACCCGTTACCGTAACAGCCAGAGGCCTGCAATTGGTGGTACGGGGAGAACCGGCCCTGCTGGATGAAATCGGTACGCTGGTGAACACCATGGACGTACCACCGGTTCAAATGCGCATCAGCGTTCGCTACCGGCAGGACATCGGCGGCAAGCGATCAGGAGCAGGCGTCAGCATTTCCAACAACAAAGCAAACGCCAGTGTGCAAAGCCGCACCTACAGCACAAACACCAACACGACACGCCAGCTGATTGTTCAGGACGGCCAGTCGGCGCACATCACCTCGGGTAATGTACGCAGCTTGCCATTCGCCGTTCAAGGTGGCCGTAACCCTGCGGTGATTCTGGAAAAGGTCGAAACCCGAAGTGGCTTCGTGGTGTGCCCACAAGCCATATCGGATCAAGCCATAGAATTGAACATTGTTTCCTTCGAGGAAGATCCGGCCGCGCTAGAGGGCTATGAAACCGAAGCGCTGGTAACCATACGCCGGGTTCAACCCGGGCAGTGGGTTGAACTTGGCGGCACCCGCACTGAGGCAACACACCAGCGAGAAGGCATTCTCTATCGCGCCAACGGCAAGCAAGCCGACAACCAATCCGTGGAAGTCAAAGTGGACGTTCTCCCCTGATTCAGGCGCTGCGCTTGCCTAATAGCAGATCACGAGCCTCATTCAGCTTGGCCGCCAGATAATCATTGCCGCCGCGATCCGGATGCAGTTTCTGCATGAGTTTCCGATGAGCTGTAACTATGTCATCCCGTGAACACCCCGGTTGCACACCCAGAATGTCGCAGGCCTCTTGTTCTGACATCGTTCCGGGGGCTGAAGCATTGTGGCCGGCCGACGCGCCATTCGGGCCATAGGCCCCATCGTTTTGGGCCCCCGACGAATCACCCATCATTTTTCGAAACAAGGGCGCATAACGGAGCAGTACAGGCAGCTTACGTAATAAAGGAATGAGCGCAGCCACCGCCGCGGTCAAAACATGCACTCGCCCGGTCAGCACCATAAACAGCAGCATCGCGCCGCCCGCCACCAGCACAATTTTCCAAATGGCGGCTTTCTGCCCTTGCGGAGACAAAGCACCCCACTTTTTCAGCACCACAAAGACCGCAGCGGCCAGGGCCAGGCCCAATATCAGCTGCATGGTTTCATCCTCTCCTGTCCCGGCTCACGGATCATCGCATCACGGTTTGAGGGCCAATGTACTGCGTTCAGCCCCCTCACGCACGAATCAATTTTGTGCATCTGACACCAAAATAATCAAATAGGCCTAATATTATTGAATACGACCGTAATTACCCTTAAAAAAGGTCTTTTAATGCAACCAAGTTAATGACAAAACACTGTAGCTTTTGTAGCATGCTACCCGCTACGTTTGCTGGCCATTTGTGTCTATCTATAAGCAATCGTCATCAGTTCTTAACTCGCCATAACAAGCTTTCGCTTTTCTTAGTATTGGCGACGGAATACGCATCAGGAAACCAGCCCCAGGAACTCATCTATGCGCACCGCATCCCGTTTTGTCATCGCCATCGTTTTTCTAGGTCTCGTCCTCGGCGGTATCTTCGGCTACAAATTTATGCAATTTGGCCAACTGAAAGAGATGCTGTCACAGCCACAACCACCGGCAATCATCTCCGTAACCCAATCGACCACCGAGAACTGGCAGCCCTCTATCAAGGCCGTCGGCAGCATTGAAGCTGTAAACGGCATTGCTGTTTCCAACGAAGTGCCCGGCGTCATCAAAACCATCAACTTCGAATCCGGCGACAACGTCAAGAAAGGCGACATTCTAATCGAACTGGATGCCGCCATTGATGAAGCGGCCTTGCGCACCCGACGGGCCGAAGCGCAGTTGGCAGACCAGGATTTCAAACGTATCTCCGACCTGCTGCCCAAGCGCGCAGTGTCCCAGTCTCAATACGATACGGCAAAAGCGAATTACGACGCCGCTCGTGCTCGCGTCAACGAAGCGCAAGCGCAGCGCGACAAGAAAATTATTCGGGCGCCTTTTGATGGCAGGCTCGGCATTCGTATGGTCAATCAAGGCGAATACCTGCCCACCGGCAGCCCGATTGTCGAAGTGAATATGCTCGACCCCATCTACGTGGACTACACCCTGTCCGAGAAGCATCTGGCCAACGTGGAAAGCGGCTTCCCTGTATCGGTGACAGTTGCCGCCGTGCCGGAGCACAAGTTTGAAGGGAAAGTCAGCGCCATCAACACCTCGGTTAGCCCGGAAACCCGCACCGTGCGGATTCGGGCCACGCTGAACAACGAAGATCACCTGCTGCGCCCCGGTATGTTCGCAACCATTCAGACGGGCCAGCCCAGAGACAACAAGGTCGTCACGCTTCCGCGTACCGCCATTTCCTACAACACCTACGGTAACTTTGTGTTTGTTGTAACCGAAAACGACAACGGCGATCAGATCGTCGAGCGCCGCACGGTAACAACGGGTGAAGTTCGAAACGGTCGCACCGCCATCACATCGGGCCTGGAAGCGGGTGAAACCGTGGTTTCCAAGGGCTTGCTGAGACTGCGTGCCGGCCAGCGCGTGAAGATTCAGGACGAATCCGGCAAGGAGGCGTCTGAATAATGCGTTTCACCGACATTTTCGTCCATCGGCCGGTTCTGGCCACAGTGGTCAGCTTGCTGATCCTGTTGGTGGGTGCCCGGGCCGCCATGGAAATGGAAATCCGCCAGTATCCGAAACTGGAAAGCACCACGGTAACCGTCACTACGGCCTACCCCGGTGCCAGCTCGGACCTGATCAAAGGTTTCATTACCACACCACTGCAGCAGGCCATTGCCGAAGCCAGTGGTATCGACTACCTGACTTCCACCAGTTCGCAAAGCGTATCGACCATTCAGGCCAAGATGGAACTGAACTACGATGCCAACGACGCTCTGGCGGAAATCCAAGCCAAGGTGGCCAGTCAGCGTAACGTGCTGCCGGCAGAAGCCGAGGACCCGGTCATTACCTCCACCACCGGCGACAGCACCGCGCTGATGTACATCGCGTTTTACAGTACCGAGCTGGATGTCCCGCAAATTACCGATTACCTGACCCGTGTTGTGCAGCCGAAACTGCAGGCGCTGCCCGGCGTCGGTAAAGCCCAGCTGCTGGGCCGAACCTTTGCCTTGCGGGTATGGCTGGACCCCGAGCGTCTGGCCGCAGTAGACATGACGCCCACCGAAGTTGCTGCCAAGCTCAGAGCCAACAACTATCAGGCCGCTGTGGGTAAAACCCGGGGCAAATACACCGAAGTCAGCCTGACCAGTGACACCGACATTGCCGACCCGGATGCGTTCCGCAATCTGGTGGTCAAGCAGTCCAATGGCTCTCTGATTCGCCTGCAGGACATCGCCCGTGTTGAGCTCGGCTCACAGACCTACGACCAGATTGCGCTGTATAAAGGCCAGCCCGCCACTTACGTCGCTATCGAAATCGCTCCGGGTGCCAACCCGCTGACCGTGGCAGATCTGGTAAAAACCGAACTGCCCGACATTGAAAGCCAGCTGCCCAGTGGCATGGGTGTGCGCCTTGCCTATGACGCCTCGGACTTCATCGAAGACTCCAT
Organism: Marinobacter litoralis; assembly: GCF_003336705.1. Lineage (GTDB taxonomy): Bacteria > Pseudomonadota > Gammaproteobacteria > Pseudomonadales > Oleiphilaceae > Marinobacter > Marinobacter litoralis. The sequence continues at coordinate 874,325 of NZ_QMDL01000002.1, forward strand.
CAACGAGGTAGTACGCACCCTGATCGAAGCCATGATCATCGTACTGGTGGTGGTGTTCCTGTGTCTGGGGTCCATCCGCGCTTCCGTTGTGCCGTCCGTTGCCGTGCCGCTCTCACTGATCGGCGGCGCGTTCATCATGCTGATATTCGGTTTTTCTCTGAACCTGCTCACTCTGCTGTCGATGGTTCTGGCGATCGGTCTGGTGGTGGATGACGCCATTATCATGGTGGAGAACGTTCACCGGCACATCGAACAAGGTGAGTCCCGCTTCGAGGCCGCCATTAACGGCGCTCGTGAAATGGCCACCCCCATTATCGCCATGACCACCACACTGGTGGCGGTGTACGTGCCTATCGGTTTCATGGGCGGGCTGGTTGGCTCGCTGTTCACCGAATTCGCGTTCACGCTGGCCGGCACCGTGGTGATTTCCGGCATCGTCGCCCTGACACTCTCACCGATGCTGTCCGCCAAGGTGTTGAAGCCTCACGGCGAACCCGGAAAGTTTGAACAGTTCGTCGAGAAATTCTTCAACGGCATAGCCAATGGCTACAAAGCGGCACTGTCGTCGTTGATGGAAACCAAATCTGTGGTCGTCTTCTTCGCTTTGGTGGTGCTGGGTTCCATCTACTTCATGCAGATGATGAGTCAAAACGAACTGGCTCCAACCGAAGATCAGGGCATCCTGTTCCACCAGGGCCTTGGTCCCGAAACCTCTACCCTGGACTATCTGCTTGAGCACGGTCAGGAAGTACAAAACCGCATGTCGGAGCTGCCCGGGTACAAAGAGGACTTCATGATCATAGGCATTACCAGCCCGAACGCCGTCTTTGGCGGCTTCAAAATGGCGCCTTGGAGTGAACGTGAAGTCAGCCAATTCGAGGTTCAGCCAAAGCTCGATGCCGAACTGAAGAAAGTCACCGGCCTGCAGACCGCGGTATTCCCGCTGCCTTCGTTGCCGGGTTCCGGTGGCGGTTTGCCGTTCCAGTTCGTGATCAGTACCGGTGGCTCCTACGAGCAACTGGACCAGGTGGCCGATGAAATCCTGGGCAAAGCCATGCAGAGCGGCAACTTCATGTTCCTGAAGAAGTCCATTAACTTCGACAAGCCGGTCACCAAAATTCACATCGACCGTGACCGCGTTGCCGATCTGGGCCTGTCAATGCAGGAAGTCGGGCAATCGCTGTCCAGCATGCTCAGTGGCGGTTACATCAACCGCTTCAACATGGAAGGCCGTTCGTATCAGGTGATCCCGCAGGTGGATGACCAGTTCCGCCCGAGCAAGGAATCGCTGGACGATTACTACATTCGCACCGGCAGCGGCGAACTGGTCCCGCTATCCAGCGTAGCCAGCTTCACCGAAGAAGTAGAGCCGTCGAACCGCACCCAGTTCAACCAGCAAAACTCGCTGACGCTGGAAGGCGTGGTGATGCCGGGCGTTGCTGCAGGCACCGCCATGGAGTTCATTGAGCAAACAGCCGATGAAGTGTTCCCGCAAGGCTTCAGCTTTGACTACACCGGTGCCTCACGGCAGCTGGCAAATCAAGGCAGTGCGCTGGTAGTGACGTTCTTCCTGTCGCTGCTGGTGATCTATCTGGTGCTGGCGGCTCAGTTCGAAAGCTGGCGCGATCCGATCATCATTCTGGTGTCTGTGCCCATGTCGGTGGCCGGTGCCATGGTGTTTATCGTGCTTGGCTTTGCCACCATGAACATCTACACCCAGGTGGGGCTGATCACGCTGATCGGGGTGGTGTCTAAAAATGGCATCTTGATCGTGGAATTTGCCAACCAGCTGCAAAAAGAGCGAGGCCTGAACAAGGTCGAGGCCGTGGTCGAAGCGGCAGCCATTCGCTTGCGCCCGATCATCATGACCTCACTGGCTCTGATCTTTGCGATGGTGCCGCTGCTGATCGCAGTAGGCCCCGGCGCAGAAAGCCGATTCGCCATTGGCCTGACCATCAGCGCCGGCCTGGGCATTGGCACCCTGTTCACCGTGTTCGTGCTGCCAGCGTTCTACATCCTGCTGGCTCGTGATCATCACAGCGAAGCCGGTGACGAATACAACGATGAAAAAGAGGTCGCTAAAAGCAGTAGCTGACCGAATGTTTAGCCACCACCTAAGCTGATTGCTTTGGGTGGTGGCTAAACGCTTTACCCCGCAACAATTCCCCGAACAGACGCAATAAGGTAGTCTGGCGCTTTAGCGGTCCAATTGACCGTTCATCCCAAATCACCAACAGGGCCGCCAGCACTTTGACTCTCGGAACTCTCTTCTGGCTTTTCACTGCAGGCTTTGCCGCATGGTATTGGTGGCAAGCCAAAGCCATCAAAGACTTCGTCCTCGATGCCGCTCGCCGTTACTGCAAAACCATGGACGTAATGCTGCTGGATGACGCTGTGTTTCTCAGAGGCCTTTGGTTCAAACGAGACGACACCGGCAGCGTTCGGGTCTGGCGCCGGTTTCTGTTTGACTTCACCACTACCGGCGAAGAGCGCTATACCGGCCGCATAATCATGCTCGGGCGCAAAATCATTCAGATGGAACTGGAACCCCATAAATTCTGACACTTGAAACACAAATGTCACATTTCTGTAGCATCCTACCGCTATCGCAATTTCCAGCATGGGTGCTTTTAAATGGCTGTTCCTTATCGATTTTCTTTATTTCGCTTTCTCCTCTGCTCGGTACTGACGTTACCTTCACTGGCGTCGGCCCATGACCTGGAGATTCATGGCTCCAATACCGTCGGTGCCACTTTGGCGCCATCATTGGTACAAGGTTATCTGGAGCAATTGACCAACGGAAAGGTTGCCCGCCAGTCCACATCCCGCGAAAACGAACAAATCCTGGTCGCCCGCCAACAAGGCAAAAAACTGTCCGTACGGGTCGCCGCCCATGGCTCCAGCACGGGTTTTCGCACCCTGGCCGTCGACCAGGCCGATATCTGGGCATCTTCCCGTCCGGCACGAGCAAGCGAAGTTCAGCAAGTCAGCCATATTGCAGACCTGACCGGACTTTCCAGCGAGCACGTTATTGCCATCGACGGCCTCGCCATTCTGGTCCATCAATCTAATCCGATCAGTCAGATGAGCATTGAAACGCTGCGCAAAGTGTTTAGCGGCCAGATCCGAAACTGGTCAGAGATCGGTGGTAGCAACAACCCGATTCGCCTGTATGCGCGAGACGACCGCTCTGGCACCTGGGATACCTTCAAGACGTTGGTGCTCGATAAAACTGCCCCCCTGCATGATTCAGCACTTCGATACGAATCCAACGATCAGCTATCCGATGACGTATCCCGGGACCCTTACAGCATTGGTTTTGCCGGATTAGCCTCTGTTCGTAACAGCAAGCTGCTCGCGATTTCTGACGGTGATGCCCCGGCTCTTAAACCTAACCAGCTCACGGTCGCCAGCGAGGATTACCCGCTGTCCCGCCGGTTGTTCATGTACACCTTGGGCGAACAAGCCCCCGACTTGGCCAAAGGATTGATTGAATATGCACTCAGCGCCGAGGGCCAAGGTCGGGTGGCGGCCTCCGGCTTTATTTCCCAAAACCCGATCGCCGTAAAACCCGAGCTTGACGACTCCGTGCCGGAGACCTTCAAACGCCTGACCCAAAGCTACCAGCGCCTGACGGTCAACTTCCGATTCTCGGAAGGCCGCACCAAACTCGATAACAAAGCACACCGGGACTTGCTGCGCGTGAAACACTATTTGCAGCAGCACAAACGCTCTGCTGACGACCTGCTACTCATCGGTTTTGCCGATGCCCAAAGCGACGAGCTACGTGCCCAAATGATCTCCGAACTGAGAGCCCTGTCGGTACGGCGAGCACTGAATCATGCAGGCGTTCCCTATGTGTCCTACACCGGTTACGGCCACTACATGCCCGTTGGCGGCTCAGGCAATCAGCGCAACGGCCGGGTGGAAGTGTGGATAAAATCCCGGTGATGAAAGTCCGCTGTTTGGCGTAGCGGCAAATGCCTACGCTAATAGCAAACACAGGCCCGTTACGCGGGCCTATACTGCCATTGTCACCTCCCAACAGCAGACAGGAACAATGGACATCAAAAAAGACCATCTCTTTGCGATCAACCTGAACGTCCGGGGCATTCAGCCCTCGGCTACGCTTCGCATCAACGAGCAGAGCAACCAACTGCGCGCTGAAGGCAAAGACATCATCAAGCTGGGCTTGGGACAATCGCCGTTCCCGGTTCCGGAGCGGGTGGTAGAGGCGCTCAAAGAGCATGCACACGAGAAGGACTACCTTCCCGTAAAAGGGCTCAAAGGCCTGCGTGAAGCCATCTCCGGCTACATCAACCGCAATGAGCGCATGCGTTCCACCTGGGAAGACGTACTGATCGGCCCGGGCTCCAAAGAACTGCTGTTCATCCTGCAGCTGGCCTACTACGGTGACCTGCTGATTCCTCGCCCGAGTTGGGTTTCCTATGCGCCGCAGGCCCGCATCATCGGCCGCTCGGTGCACTGGCTGCCTACCCACGCCGAGAACAACTGGCAGCTGACCGCCGAAGAACTGGACATCATCTGCCGGGACGACCCGTCGCGCCCGCGCATCCTGATTTTGAACTACCCGTCCAACCCGACCGGTTGCACCTACACCGATGACCAGCTGCTGGCGATCGCCAACGTGGCCCGCAAGTACAACCTGATCTTGCTGTCGGATGAAATTTACGGCGAAGTACACTTCGAAGGCCGGCACAAATCCATTGCCCGCTACTACCCGGAAGGCACCATCATCAGCACCGGCATGAGTAAGTGGCTGGGTGCCGGCGGCTGGCGTTTGGGCACCTTCATCTTCCCGCCCGAATTGCGCCCGCTGCAAGAGGCCATGGCAATCATTGCCAGCGAGACCTTCACTTCAACGGCGGCCCCCATCCAGTACGCGGCGATCACGGCCTTTAATGGCGGCGAAGACATCAACGAATACCTGAACCAGTCTCGCCGGGTGCTCAAAGTGGTGGGCGAATACGTTCATTCCCGCCTGAGCGGCATGGGTGCCATCGTGCAAAAGCCCGAAGGTGCGTTTTACGTGTTCCCGGATTTTTCCGGCTTCAGCGAACGATTGGCTAATCGAGACATCAAAACCTCGCAGGCATTCTGTTCAGCGTTGCTGGAAGATACCGGCGTGGCCATCCTCCCCTCCAGTGATTTCGGTTTTGTGCCGGACCACATGGGTGCGCGTTTGGCGTTTGTCGATTTTGACGGCGCACAGTCGCTGGCTCTGGCGGGCGGCGATTACGCCGATCAGGAACTGGGTGATGAATTCGTCCAAAAAGCCTGCCCTCGCATCGTGCTCGCCATGGACAAAATGGAGAAGTGGCTGAACAGCCTGTAACGCTCGAGCATGCTAGACTGGCACCCTCACGCTTAATTTCTCTGGGGGTGCCATGTCTGATTCTCTCTCTCTTCGCGACATTACCGACTTCGCCGAAGCTCTGGCCAAAGAGGCCGGCGAGCTGATCCGCCGCGAACGGGAAGAAAGTACCCTCCGCACCGATTACAAAGACCAGACCGAACTGGTGACTCACGCCGACGTACTGGCCGACGAGTTCATCACCAACGCCATTCGGGAACGCTTCCCCAACCACCGCATTCTGTCGGAAGAAACCATGCCGGACCTGACGCAGGCCGAGCATTTGGACACCCCGCTGTGGATCATCGACCCCATCGACGGCACCGTGAACTATGCTTACGGGCACCCGCAGGTGGCAGTCTCCATTGCCTATGCCGAACGCGGACAGGTTCAGGTGGGCGTGGTGCATGCCCCCTTCCCCGGTGAAACCTTCCGGGCCACCAAGGGCGAAGGGGCAACCCTGAACGGCCAGCCCATCGAACACAGCGGTGCTACCTCGCCAAGGCAGTCGCTGTTCGCCACCGGTTTTCCGTATACCAAAGACAACCTGGAACCTTTGATCAAGCGGCTGGACGCCATGATTCACCAGTGCCGCGACTTACGCCGGATCGGCTCTGCCGCGCTGGATATTTGCTGGGTGGCCTGTGGCCGGTTGGATATTTACTACGAAAACGTCAGCCCGTGGGATTTCGCAGCGGCGCGCCTGATCGCTTGGGAAGCGGGCGCAACGGTAGGCCATTTCGGTGACGTGCCCGCCGGCTACCCGGCGGACCTATGGGGCCGCGACATTCTGATCTCGGCACCCGAGGTGTGGGAGCCGGTGCGTTCTATTCTTCGAACCGCATCCGGCTACGAGTAATCCGGGGCGCTTTAGCCCCAGACCGACTCCGCAACCAAGGCCCAGGCCTCGTCAAAATCCGTGCTCGGCAACCGGGAGAATGACGAGCGAACAAAGCGCTGAATGCGGCCTTCTAGAAACACCATCACAAAGTCGGCCCCACGGGCCGCACTGGTGCGAGGGCGCAATCCCTGCCGGATTTCGCCTTCCTTCAACGACTGGCGCAGCTGGGTTTCCAGGCGCTCATAAAACTGGGATGCCCGCTTGCGAAGGGATTCGTCTTCGCCCATCAAAGCATCGCCTGTTAATACACAGCACAAGCCCGGGTTACGCTCGGAAAACACCAGCACCAGGTGCACAATCTGCTGCAGGCGCACACACACATCCTCCTGCTCCTGCAGGACCACCTGACAGCGGGAAAACACCGCGTCTTCCGCGAATTCGATCAAGGCCTCGAACATCTTCCGCTTGCTGGGAAAATGCCGATACAAAGCGGCTTCGGTCACACCCACAGATTTGGCGAGGCCTGCCGTGGTAATACGGGCACCCGGATCTTTCTGCAGCAATTCAACAAGAGCCTGCAGGATGGTCTCCCGCCGGCTGGGTTTTGGTTTGGTCATATAAGGGTAACAGCGCTCTGGAATTCTGTTTTTAATTTTATACGCCCTCTCCTCGAACGGGAGAGGGTCGTTAAAGACATCGCTTAAAAGAAAGTGCCGTCAATCGGTGACGACGCACTGGCGTATAGCTTCTTCGGCATACGGCCTGCCAGATAAGCCTCACGGCCGGATTCGATGGCCAATCGCATGGCGTTGGCCATTCTGATCGGATCTTTCGCCTGAGCAATGGCCGTGTTCATCAACACGCCGTCACAACCCAATTCCATCGCGATGGTGGCATCTGAAGCCGTGCCGACACCGGCATCAACCAATACCGGTACTTTGGCGTTTTCGACAATCAAGCGAATGTTGTAGCGGTTCTGGATACCCAGCCCTGAACCAATCGGCGCGCCCAGCGGCATGATGGCAATACAGCCCATCTCTTCCAGACGCATCGCCAGCAACGGGTCATCCGAGCAGTACACCATCACTTTGAAGCCGTCTTTGATCAGCTCTTCAGCGGCGGCTAGGGTTTCCGGCATATTGGGATACAGGGTTTTATGTTCACCCAGCACTTCCAGTTTCACCAGATCACGGCCGTCGAGCAGTTCCCGGGCCAGCTTGCAGGTACGCACCGCGTCTTTCGCGGTGTAGCAGCCGGCAGTGTTCGGCAGAATGGTGTAGCTGTCTGGTGAAATCACATCCAGCAGATTCGGCTCATCCGGGTTTTGCCCGAGATTGGTACGACGCACGGCCACTGTCACAATCTCTGCCCCACTGGCTTCAATGGCGTGCCCAGTTTCCATCAGATCGTTGTATTTTCCGGTTCCCACCAACAGACGGGACTGGTATACCTTGCCTGCAAGTTCCAGAGGCTTATCTTCGGGGAGCTGGATTTCCGGTGTATCTGTCATAACCTACCTGAGTTGTATGAAAAAAGAGGGGGCGTTCACGGTTTGTGAACCAAGCGGGGGCTGACCACAATGGTGGTGGTATCAACCACCACCAATGGCATGCACAAGCTCTACCCGGTCGTTTTCATTAAGGGCAAATTCCGCATGCTTGCTACGAGGTACGATGTCCTCGTTCACCTCAACCGCGACCCGCTTGCCGGTCAACGCAAGGTGCTCAATCAAAGCCGAAATGGTCACTCCTTTGGGGAGTTCCATCACTTCTCCATTAACCTGAACCTGCATAGCTCTGCTATTCTCCATCATCGTTTCAATGCTGCTGCAGCCAGCAGCGCCCAACCAATCATCAGGCACACCCCACCCATCGGCGTTACCGGCCCAAGCCAGTGGGCACCGGTCAGCACCAACAGATACAGGCTGCCGCTAAACAGAAAAATGCCCGCCAACCAGAAGCCACAGGCCATGGTCAGCAAGCGATGATTCAGGCGTAGTGCGGGCATCATACTCGCCACCACCAACGCCAAGGCGTGGTACATCTGATAACTGACGGCGGTCTGGAATACCTCCAAACCACGTTCGCTGACAATATGGCGCAGGCCATGAGCACCAAACGCACCGGCCATTACCGCCAACAAGCCGGCAAAGGCACCGGCTACCAGGGCCCAGCGCAACACAATGGTTTTGGGGCTAACTGCAATCACAGTGAACTTTCTCTCCGGTGTCGAGATTCATCAGCGTCAGCGCACCGCCCCATACGCAACCGGTATCCAGGCCTATAAAGCGATCGCTGCCAGTATCCCCTTCGATGGCTGCCCAGTGGCCGAAAATCACTTGCACGTCATCCTGCCGGGGGTAGCTGAACCAGGGTGCGTAACCTTCCGGTGCGCTGTCGGCCGATTCTTTGGCCGTCAGTTCCAGACTGCCGTCGTCAGCAATAAAACGCATACGGGTAAAGTAGTTAGTAATCACTCGCCAACGGTCCATGCCAGAGAGGGTATCACACCAGCGCTCTGGCTTATTGCCATACATTTGGCTGAAGTATTCGTCGGCATCGCTGCCCTGAATGACTGCTTCCACTTCGCGGGCGTAGGCCACCGCCTGATCCACATTCCAGATATGAGGCAGCCCGGCATGGGTCATCATCAGGTTTCGGCCGGCATCGTGAACACACAGCTTCTGCTGGCGAAGCCAGTGCAGCAAACGATCGCAATCCGGTGCTTCAAGGATGTCGTGCAGCGTGTCTTTCTTTTTCGGGCTATGGCCACCCAAGGCCACCGCCAATAAGTGCAGGTCGTGGTTGCCCAGAACCACCTTGGTGGCATCGCCCAAACCTTCGAGATATCGCAAGGTAGCCAGCGACGAAGGCCCCCGATTGATCAAATCTCCGGCTACCCACAGCCGGTCCCGCGAGGGCGAGAAATCGACCGAGGCCAACACATCCCGCAAGCGATCGTAGCAACCCTGAATATCGCCAATGGCGTAGTCAGTCATTACTTACCTCTTCAGTGCCGCCGTTCGCAGATTTCACATCGGCCAATAGATCAGCGATTCGAACATAGTCGGCAAGACTCAAATTTTCCGGGCGCAGGCCGTCGTTGATGTCCAAAGACTGCAACTGTTCTACCGTTACCATCGCCCCCAGCGCCTTGCGCAGGGTTTTTCGGCGAGCATTGAAGGCCGTCCGCACCACCGCTTGCAGAGTTTTCAGATCTTTGGCGGGGTGCGGCAGTTCCTTGTGAGGCACCAGCCGAACAATGGCAGAATCCACCTTCGGAGCTGGCCGGAACGCACCCGGCCCAACTTCGAACAACGGCTGCACTTTGCAGAAGTACTGGGCCATGATGCCCAAACGGCCGTAATTGTTATCCCCCGGCACTGCGGCCAAACGCTGCACCACTTCTTTCTGCAGCATGAAGTGCATGTCTTGCACCACACCGGCCTGGGCCAACAGGTGGAATATCAGCGGGGTCGAGATATTGTACGGCAGGTTGCCGACAATCCTCAGCGGGCGATCCGTTGCCAGCTGACTGAAATCAAAGCTGAGCGCATCGGCTTCGTGAATTTTGAAGTCCGGGTAGTTGAAAAATTTGGTGCGCAGCACCGGAATCAAATCCCGATCCAGCTCAACCACCTGCAAGCGCGGGTTGATGGCCAGAATTTCTTCGGTAATCGCGCCCAAACCCGGACCAATCTCAACGATCACATCTTCGGGTTTCGGGTTGATCGAGCGGACAATCTTTTCGATCACGCCCGGATCGTGCAAAAAGTTCTGGCCGAAGCGTTTACGGGCCTTATGGCCATGTTGGTTACTCATGAAAGCTCTCCGGCTGTAGCCGCCTGTCGGCAGCGGGCCATGTGTTCACCCACGCGAATGGCGGTGTGCAGGCTGCCTGCATCGGCTTTGCCTGTACAGGCCAGGTCTAAAGCGGTGCCGTGGTCCACCGAGGTGCGCACAATCGGCAGCCCCAGTGTAATGTTGACCGCACGGCCAAAGCCCTGATACTTCAGCACCGGCAGGCCCTGATCGTGGTACATGGCAAGTACCGCATCGGCATCGTCCAGCCAATGGGGTGTGAATAAAGTGTCTGCCGGCAGCGGGCCGGTCAGCTGTATGTTTTCCTGCCGAAGCTGATCCAGCGTGGGCTCGATCACTTCGATTTCTTCCCGGCCCAAATGGCCGCCTTCACCAGCATGAGGGTTCAGCCCGGTTACCAGAATGCGGGGCTGCTCAATGCCGAAGAAGGTTTTCAGGTCTGCGTTCAGAATTCGCGTCACCTGCTTCAGGCGTTCCGGAGTGATCGCTGCGGATACGTCCTTCAGAGGTAAGTGAGTGGTTACCAAGGCTACTCGAAGCTCCTCGGTAGCCAGCATCATCACCACTCGCTCAACGCCGCACAATTCCTGAAGGAATTCGGTATGGCCGCTGAACGCAATACCGGCTTCGTTGATCACGCCTTTGTGGACGGGCGCAGTGACCATGCCATCAAAATTACCGTTCACGCAGCCTTGGGCCGCCAGCGTCAGCGTATCCAGCACGTACTGACTGTTGCCGGTATTCAGCTTGCCAGCTTCAGTAAAATGACAACCGTCTACGTGGCAAACCGATAGATGCCCAGCTCGGGTTTCCGGCTGCACACCGGGTTGCCAGTCGTGCAGTTGCACCGCAAGACCCAGTTGCCGGGCTCGCTGTTCCATCAGGTTTTTGCCGGCAACCACCACAATGCCTGCAGCCCGGTTTTCACCCGCCAGCTGCAAACACAGCTCCGGCCCGATACCGGCCGGCTCGCCGGCGGTCAGTGCCAGAATGACCGGTTTCGTCATGATGCGCCTTCTTCCTCGCTGTTTTCGTTCATATCGGCGTACTCGCCTTTGAACTCAACAAAGGCTTCGTCACGGATCTCCCGCAACCAGTTCTGCAGTTCGGTTTCGAACTTACGCATGTAAATGGCCTGACGCGCTTTTGATGCTCGGCTCTCGGCAGTCACATCCTGATTGCGGCGCTCTTCCACCAAGATCAGATGCCAACCGAACTGTGAACGAACCGGGCCGTACACTTCGCCGATCTCAGCGTCCATCATGCCCTTCTCGAATTCCGGCACCATCTGGCCGGGGCTGACCCAACCCAGATTACCGCCGTCAGATCCCGATACGGGGTCATCCGACTCTTTACGGGCCAGCGTTTCAAAATCAGCGCCGTTCTGCAGCTGCCGGTAGGTGTCGCGAATCTTGCGCTCGGCTTCCGCTTCGGTCACGGCCTCAGACGGGCGGATCAGAATATGACGGGCTTTATGCTGTTCAATGAAGGTTTGCGGCTCACCGCCACGCTTGTCCATCACCATCACCAAGTGGAAACCGCTGTTGTTTTCCAGCACTTCCGAAGGCGTACCTACTTCCAGATTCGGCACCACCGGCGCAACCAATGAAGGCAACTGGCTTTCTGCGCGCCAGCCCATATCACCGCCTTCAAGGGCGTTGCTGGCATCGGATTCTGCAACGGCCACTTCCCGGAAATCCCGGCCGTTCAGGATTTGCTCACGCAAACGCTCGGCCGTTTCACGAGCTTCATTGACCGACCCTTCGTTACCGGGGTCGTCCACTTGGATGAAGATGTACGCCAAGCGGTATTCCGCGCCCTGGCTACCGGAAGCCTTCTGGGCTTGCAGGTAGTTTTCGACTTCGCGGTCGGTAATACGAATGCGATTACCCACTCGGCTCTGCTGCACCCGGCTGGTCAGCATCTCATTACGAATCTGTTCCCGAGCCTGGCGATAAGTCACACCTTCCTCCGCCAGCTGCTCCTCAAACTGGGCCAACGTCAGGCCGTTGCTTGCGGCAATGTTGCTCAGGGTTTCGTTCAGTTCGTTATCGCTGATCCGCATGCCCATTTTGTCGGCCATTTGCAGCTGAACCGACTCCACAATCAACTGCTCAAGCACGCGCTCTTCCAGCATCTTGCGAGGAGGCAATCCGGTGCCTTGGGTGCTCAAACGGCCGATGATGGTGTTCAACCGGGCTTCCAACTCGGTTTGAAGAATCACACCGTCATCGACAATGGCTACCACACGATCCAATACTTTTCGTTCCGCTTGGGCTGCCACTGACAAGGCCATCATGGTCAGTGCCAACAGCAGAGTCAGTCCGTGGCGTACAGTCGCCTTCATAATCACCTCTTGGTTTTTAAATTCTCAGCCGCCCCGGCGTGCGTCAGGGTTAACAGCCTTAGTTCGTTTTAACGGTACCTAGTTCCAAAACGGCGGCGTTCGCGCTCGTCATAACCGTAGATCGCATCACCGATGCTATTAGATGCACCGCCGCTGCCGCCAAGGCCTTTCAGCTCAATACGGAACAGCAAACGGGTATCCAGTTGTTCGTCATCGGTCAGGTAGTTCTGGTGCACCACCTGGAAACTCCAGCAGCAGTTGTTATATTCAAGACCCGCCAGCGACCCAACCGTGCGGTCGAGTTCCGAGTCCCACACCCAGCGGCCAATGGCACTGAGTTTATTGGTTACCGGGAATACCGTGCCAATATCGGTTTGTTCAAGTTCATCCGGGCGGCTATAGGTGTGGCCCAGCGTGGCCAAATAACGATAATCCTCGGAATGGAAGATCAACTGACTGCGCCCTTCTTCGGTTTTCTGGGTGTCGTGATCCCAAAGCCCCGAGGTACGAATTTCCAGATTATCCAATGGGTTCAACACCAACTCGCCCGCCAACGGTGAATTTGCGCGATCAGACGCGCCTGCACCGAACAAGTTCACGTCCCGGTCATCAAAGTAGCGAATCTGGCCAATACTGATCCGGGCACGCTCGGCACCGGTGATCAGATCGTTGAACCGGCTGGTCAATGCTACCGTCAGTTGGTTCGCATCCCCTACCCGGTCGCCGCCGTTAAAACGGTTACGCTCGAATAACTGATCAAAGCGGAAGCTTTTCACATCGGTATCAAAATCCGGAATGTCGTTCTGGTCCGCGTCCGCGTCGGCCCAAGCGTAGTACAAACGGGGTTCTAATGTTTGGTTGTAAGGAATATCAAACAGGCTGGAGCGGCGGTCAAAATACAAACCGTTGTCCCATTCGAACACCGGCACAGTACGGTCAATACTGCTGTTGGCCAGCGTGTAATCCTCCAGCTCATAACGGGTGTAATCCAGACTCACTGAAGGCCGGCTAAAGCCCCACAGCGCTCGCATTGGCAACGCCACTTCCGGAATCGCCCGCAGCCGGTGGCCGTTGGCCTTATCCAATCCGGTCAGATTATCGTTATCCCGGTAGAACCAGGTGTACTGGCTTTCGATTCCGGTCTGGAACGCGCCCACATCTACCGCTCCGGCGTACAGGACTTCCGGCAACTGCGCATAGGGCTTGTTAACGTCGGCAATGCGTTCGGCCACGGTTTGGTAATCGTTCAAATAGGCATCGAAATACTGGTACCGGTCGGAATAGCTCACACCGCCACGGCGTTGCAAATGCGTGGTTTGGTCAATTTCCAGCGAGCGGTTCAAATCGCTCAGGTAATCTTCATCCGACACCACGGAGAAATCACCGTAACCCCGCCAACCACCACCGAAACTGGCGCGGGTGGAGAAATCCAGCGCCCAGCGTTCACCGTCGGCACCGGCGACTTCGTCTTTATAGGCGGGGTCATCATCGATATACCCCAACTGCAGCACCGATTCGCCATACCGGCTTAGATAACGCCCTTCCGCTTCGGTGAACAGCCCCCGGCCATGAATGTACTGGGGCGTAAGCGTGGCATCGTAATGGGGCGCCAGATTCAGATAATAAGGGAGCGCGAAGAAGGCACCGCTGCCCGCGCTTGAAGATCCAAATTGAGGGTACAGAAAACCGGTCTTGCGGCGGTCATCGATGGGGAACGTAATGTAGGGCCAATAAAACACCGGCGCATCCAGCACTTCCAGCCGCACATGCTTGGCAGTCCCAAAACCCTCGGCCTGATCCAGTTTGATGTCGGAAGCCACAATCGCCCAATCATTCTCGCCCGGGCCACAGGTGGTGAGCAGACCATCGGTGATCAACACCTGATTCTCGCCCACCCTCGACAGCGACGAGGCCTCGCCACGCAGCTCGGACTGGTGCAACAGAAAGGTGGCCGTATTGATATCCAACTGGCCGGAATCGGCCGAATAATGGGCGTTTTCACCGGTCAGCAAAAAGCCCTCGCCGCGACTGACCATCGGGCCTTGCAGGCTCAACTGGCCGGACTGGGTGTTATAGCGGGCCTCAGAACCGGAGGCCTGAAAACTGCCCTGCCGCAGGCGCACATCACCTTTCAGGTACAGCTCGGCATCCACCTTGTAGCGGGCATCCAGCGCGCTGGCCTCCAAAGGCTGATCCCCCACTGCACCGGCAGACAACACGGGGATGTCGCCACTCGCAGAAGTAGACGGCAAGTACCCACCGCCACAAAACACCGGAACCTGCGCCTGCACCTCAGGGGGCAGCTCACTTCTGGGCCGCCAGTCGATCTCCGCCGCGCTCGGGGATTGGCGGCTATGCTCTTCCGCAATAGAGGCCACTGGCGCAACAACCATTGCCAGCAAAAGCCCGGTTAAACGGGGCTTAAACCACAACTGCTGACGGTAACGGCTGGGCACGACGGCAGGCTTCCTGTTTCAGATGAATGGTGGCTGTTTTCGAGAACAGCTGCCTAGTTTACACGCGCCCCCCGAGCTTGTTAACGGAAACACCGCTGCAAATCCGTTTTACGCTCTTTATACTCCTCTGCTAACGTTGCTACACAACAGAACAACTCAGGAATTACCATAAAATCATGGATACCCGTCTTCAGCAGCTGACCGATTGGGTCAGACAATTTCCCGGTTTTGACAGCGCCAGCCCGGAGCCCGTTTCCGGCGATGCCAGCTTCCGCCGTTACTTCCGGGTATGGCGGGAAAACTCCGGGCAAGCGCGCACGCCGTTCATCGTGATGGACGCACCGCCTGAACACGAAAACTGCGAGCCCTTCGTTGCCATTGCCAAGCACTGGCACCAGCACGGCATTCACGTGCCCGACATCGCCGGCGAAGACCTCAACCAGGGCTTCCTGTTGCTCGAAGATTTCGGCGACAACCTGATGCTCGGCGCGACCACCGCTGACAATGCCGACACCTACTATCGCCAAGCGCTGGACGAACTGGTTCGCATTGCGCAGCAGTCGGCTCCCGCTGATTACCCGCTGCCAAAATACGACGACGCCATGCTGGACCGGGAAATGGCACTCTTCCCCGACTGGCTGCTGGAACAACATCTCGGTCTGAACCTCAGCAATCAGGAGCGGGCGCTGCTCGACACCACTTTCAGCCTGTTAAAAGAAAGCGCACTGACCGAACCGGAAGTGACCGTGCACCGTGACTATCACTCCCGCAACCTGCTGATCCGCGATGGCCAAAGCGCCCCCGGCGTGATCGATTTTCAGGATGCTGTCACCGGCCCGGTCACTTACGACGCTGTCTCACTGCTGAAAGACTGCTACGTCCGCTGGCCGGAAGAGCAGATTGTGGAATGGCTGGAACACTACCGCGTGGCCAGTCTGAACGCTGGCCTACATAAGGCCGATCCGGAAACCTTCCGCCAATGGTTCGAACTGATGGGCATGCAGCGGCACCTGAAAGCCGCCGGTATATTTGCCCGCCTGGCAATTCGCGATGGTAAAACCGGTTATCTGGGAGACATCCCCCGCACAGTCAGCTACATCCGCGATGCCAGCGCCCGCCAGCCAGCCTTGCGGCACTTCCATGAATGGCTCTGCTGCACCGTCATCCCGGTGATTGAAAACAAAATTGGCCCGGTGCCCTTCCCGGAGAAATGCTCATCGTGAAAGCCATGATTCTGGCCGCCGGCAAAGGCGAACGTATGCGCCCACTCACGCTGACAACCCCGAAGCCTCTGCTTCGCGCCGGCGGCAAGCCGCTGATTGTTCATCATCTGGAAAACCTGAAGCGGGCCGGCTTTCAAGACGTGGTGATCAACCACGCCTGGCTGGGCGAGCAAATCGAGCAACAACTGGGCAGCGGCGAACAATTTGGCTTAAACCTGCACTACTCTCCCGAGGGCGAACCTTTGGAAACCGCCGGTGGCATCGTGCGGGCCATGCCCCTGCTTGCTGACAATGACGACGACTGGTTTCTGGTGATCAACGGCGACATCTGGACCGACTTCCCTCTCGGCCAATTGCAGCCTCCGGCCGACCCGAACTGCGATGCCATGCTGGTGCTCACCGACAACCCCGAACACCACCCAACGGGCGACTTCCAGCTATCACCGGAAGGCCTGCTATTCTCAGACGGTGACACCAAGCTCACCTTCACTGGCATCAGTCTGCTGCGCCGCCGACTGTTCAGCGGATTCGACGACACCGCCGGCAAACTCGGCCCGGTACTTCGCGATGCCATGGCACAGCAACGAGTAAGAGGCCTGAAGCATTCGGGCCAATGGATTGATGTGGGCACCCCTGCCCGGCTGGAACAACTCGACACCTTGCTGACGGAAAACACACCGCAACCATGACCAAAGCCACAGGGCCGTCTTTGCCGGCAAGCATCGAATCGGTTTTCTCGGATCTGTTGCGCGAGCTGTCCAGTTGCGGGCATCAAGCCAACACACTGATCGAACGTGCAAGGCTGCCACGCCGCTGCCGCAAGCCCCTGTTCTTCTTTCTGGGCTACATCGCCAAAGCCGATGGCCGGGTGATGGAAGGCGATATCCGCTATGCGGAATTATTGATGAAAGCGCTGCGGCTATCGTCTCGCCAACGTAAAAAAGCCATCGAACAATACCAGCTTGGCAAAGAGGCCAGCGGTATCGCGTTCCACCGCGGGCTTTGGAACCGCATCGTGGCCAAGCTGTCACCCGGAGCCGCCATCAAAATGGCCATGTGCCTGTGCCACGGCGCACAAGTTCTCGGCAAACCCAGTAAAGAAAGGCGTTACCGCTGTGAAGACGCCATCGACAACCTCGGTTTACCCATGGCCGTCAGCGACGACATCTTTTCCAGCTACGCCAGCAAAGTGTGGATTCGCTCCGCCAGCACCGTCGAGAAGCCCAAAAACTACGAACAAGCCTGCGAGATACTGGGCGTTACCCGCCGAGACAGTTTTGAAACCATCAAACGCACCTACCGCAAGCGCCTGTCCACCTGCCATCCGGACAAACTCTCTCAACAAAAGCTGTCGCCTGCCGAGCTGGGTGCCGCCAAAGATCAACTTCTGCGCTACCAACAAGCGTGGGAGTTGATCAAACGCCATAACCGTTAACAAAACCACATCCCTCGCGCTGCGAAAACCGGCGACAAGCTGATAGACTTACAAGCTTTAACAGCTGCCGTAATTCACCTGATCGAGAGTGCGCCGATGAACCCTTTCCTGATTGCTCCGTCTATCCTCTCCGCCGATTTCGCTCGCCTGGGTGAGGAAGTCGATAACGTACTGGCCGCGGGTGCCGACGTGGTGCACTTCGACGTTATGGACAATCACTACGTGCCCAACCTCACCATCGGTCCCATGGTGTGTGAAGCACTGCGCAAGCATGGCGTTACCGCCCCCATCGACGTTCACCTGATGGTGTCTCCTGTTGATGACCTGATCCGCATGTTTATCGACGCTGGCGCCAGCTACATCACCTTTCACCCGGAAGCGTCCAGCCACATTGACCGCTCACTGCAACTGATCCGCGACGGCGGCTGTAAAGCCGGGCTGGTGTTTAACCCGGCCACACCACTGAGCTACATGGATTACGTGATGGACAAGCTCGACATGGTACTGATGATGTCGGTCAACCCGGGCTTCGGTGGCCAGAAGTTTATCCCCGGCACGCTCGACAAGCTGCGGGAAGCCCGCAAGCGCATCGACGACAGCAACTACAACATCCGTCTGGAAATCGACGGCGGCGTGAAAATCGACAACATTCGTGAAATTGCAGAAGCCGGTGCCGACACCTTCGTGGCCGGTTCTGCCATCTTCAACACCCCGGATTACAAGGCCACCATCGACGCCATGCGCGAAGAATTGGAACAGGCCCGCAAGGTGATCGTCTAATGAGCCTGAAAGGCTTGTTTAACCCGCGCTGGCCTGCGGCTGCCCTGTTTGATCTGGATGGCACACTGGTAGACAGCGCTCCAGACTTGGCAGCCGCCGTTGATGACATGCTCACCAAACTGGGCCGAAGCCCGGCCGGGCTTGCCAACGTACGCAACTGGGTGGGCAATGGCGCCAGCATTCTGGTGCGCCGGGCACTGGCTGGTAAAACCGACTGGGAGCCTGCTTTGCCGAAAGACGATGCCCTGCACCCGGATGCGTTGAGCATTTTCTACCAGAGCTACGCCGAACTGAACGGCCGCCACGCGGTGGTGTTCGAAGGTGTGTTCGAATGTTTGGACCACCTGAAAGCCAACGGCTGCCGCATGGCCGTGGTCACCAACAAACCCGACCAGTTTGTTGCGCCCTTGCTGGAACAAACCGGACTGGCGCCCTATTTCGAACTGTTTGTGGGCGGTGATACCTTAGACGTGAAAAAACCGGACCCCGCTCCGCTGCTGCACGCTATGGAAAAACTGGGCAGCACCATCGGCACCACCGTGATGGTGGGAGACTCCGCCGCAGACGTGAACGCGGCCCAGAAAGCAGGCATGCCCTGCGTGGCCGTGCGCTATGGTTACAACTTCGGCGCCTCCATCGACAGCCTCGGCGC
This sequence comes from Marinobacter litoralis, assembly GCF_003336705.1. GTDB lineage: Bacteria > Pseudomonadota > Gammaproteobacteria > Pseudomonadales > Oleiphilaceae > Marinobacter > Marinobacter litoralis. Next base: position 893,254 of record NZ_QMDL01000002.1, read on the forward strand.
CGATGCGGTGGTGGATTCGCTGACCGAGCTTTTATAAACACGCAGACCCGAATTCAGGAAACGACAAGATGACACCTGAGCACTTCTCCAGACTGGCCCAAGACGGCTACAACCGGATTCCGGTGTACCGCGAAGTCCTGGCTGATCTGGACACACCTCTGAGCACCTACCTGAAACTGGCCAGTGGCCCGTATTCCTATCTGTTCGAATCCGTTCAGGGTGGTGAAAAGTGGGGCCGTTACTCCATCATCGGCCTACCCTCGCGAGAAGTGCTGAAAGTCTACGATCACCGCATTGAAGTGAGCCAGAACGGCAAGGTGGTGGAACAGGCCGAAGTGGAAGATCCTCTCGTCTTTGTGGACGAATACCAGAAGCGCTTCAACGCACCAGACCTGCCCGAGCTGCCCCGCTTTAACGGCGGACTGGTGGGCTACTTCGGTTACGACACCGTGCGCTACATCGAAAAGCGCCTGCGCAAGAGCTGCCCGCCGGATAAAATCGGCACCCCGGACATCCTGCTGATGGTGTCGAACGAAATCGTGGTATTCGACAACCTGCGCGGCAAGCTGCACTTGATCGTACACGTTGACCCGGCCATTGAGGGTGCCTACGAACAAGCCCAGGCCCGCATCGACGAACTGGAAAACCAGCTGCACCGCACCACCGCTGATGCACCCCGCACACCGGAGCACCTGCGCGGCAAAGAAGTGGACGAAAGCGACTTTGTCTCTGGCTTCTCGCAAGACAAATTCGAAGCCGCTGTGGATAAAATCAAAGGCTACGTGCTGGATGGTGACGTGATGCAAACCGTCATCTCCCAGCGCATGTCGATCCCGTTTGAAGCGCCCCCGCTGAACCTGTACCGCTCGCTGCGGGTACTCAACCCGTCGCCGTACATGTATTTCCTCGATCTGGACGACTTCCACATTGTGGGATCGTCGCCGGAAATCCTGGCCCGGGTAGAAGACGAAGAAGTGACCGTGCGCCCCATCGCCGGCACCCGCAAACGTGGCGCTACCGATGCTGAAGACAACGCACTGGAAAAAGAACTGTTGGCCGACCCGAAAGAAATCGCCGAGCACCTGATGCTGATCGACCTGGGCCGCAACGACGCTGGCCGGGTATCCGAAACCGGCACCGTGCGCCTGACCGACAAGATGATTGTGGAACGCTATTCCCACGTGATGCACATCGTCTCTAACGTCACCGGCCGATTGGACAAAGACACCAGCTGCCTGGACGTTCTGCGCGCCACCCTGCCCGCAGGCACCCTGAGCGGTGCCCCGAAGATTCGGGCCATGGAAATCATTGATGAACTGGAACCGGTGAAGCGCGGCGTGTACGGCGGGGCTGTGGGCTACCTGTCGTTCAACGGCAATATGGACACGGCCATCGCAATCCGCACCGCCGTAATCAAAGACAACACCCTGCACATTCAGGCAGGCGCCGGCGTGGTCGCCGACTCAGTACCCCGCCTGGAATGGAAAGAAACCATGAACAAGGGCCGGGCCATCTTCAAGGCCGTCGCCATGACTTACAACGACTACGACCACTAAAGCCCGGAACGAATTACCTGCCGATCAGTTCGCTGACGGCAGGTTTCCCCCCAACATATTCTCAACCACGGCGGCGTTGTAGAACGCTTCCACGGTTTGAATCTTATCGTCCCGAACCTTGAACCACACCGCCAGACGCACATCGCCAATCTGCTCGAAGTAGGTCTTGTAATCCAGAATCGCGAACACATGCTCGCCATCGGCACTGAGCTGGCGCAGCACCAAGTCTTTCTGAATGGCCACCATGCCGAACTGGTACGACACCATGTCGTCACGATTCAGGAAACGCATGTTCGGGCCGACGTATTCAAAGCCCTCTTCAGCCAGCAGCGTCTTTGCCTGATCCAAACGCTGACCGTGAACGTCAGCGATAAATTGCGCCACAATGTCTTTCGGCTGCATGACTAAAAACTCCGATTATTATTAGCGTGAAACAGGTGCACTACAAACGCTTCGGATTCGCTCCGCCGGCACCCAAAGCTGCTCAATCAAATACACCTTGAACGACTCATCAAATGGCTGGTCCGCCACGGCTTTCTTCATGCAAAGCATCCAGGCATCACGGTCTTCTTCGCCCACGGGCAAATGCCTGTGAACCATAGGAATGTTGATGCTACCGAAATGCTCTGCATAAAGCCTTGGCCCGCCTAACCAGCCCGATAAAAAGTAAGCCAACTTGGTGCGGGATTCGGTTAAATCCGGCCGGTGCATCGCCAGAATTTTCCGGGCTTCCGGCAGCGTTTCCATGTAATCGTAAAACGCGTTCACCAACCGGGTAATGCCATCCAGCTCCCCGGCGGCGCGGTATGAAGTGTCACCCTGACCGTATTGCAGTGCTTCAGAATTCAAACAACTCACCTCAAGTCTTGCGTGACACCCCAACCTTTCGAGTATCAGTTACTTCACTGAGCCCCGGAACGTTTTGGCATCAAATAGAAAAGAACAAAAGCGACTAAAAACAAGGCTGGAATATCGCCCAATAGGTTCGCGTACTCGGCCTCATCCATAAGCGCCTGCACGAGCATAATGCCAGCGTGAACAACACTGGACCAGATAGTAAACCAGATAAGACTGGCATGTTCCATGGGTGCTTTAGCCGCACGAATCAAAAACACACCGAGCGTGATGTACATCCCCATGATCATTTGTTCGTATTCAGGCTGCGCCGGCTCCCAGCTCCAACCGGAAGGCCAGATAACCATCATCATGGCTGGCACACCCACTATGAAAATCGCCCCAAAGACATACAGGGCGACACTGAGGTACTTGGTTCTTTGAGCATCTTGCATGGCCGTTCTCCAGCATTTGTTAGTCAATAACAATGCCAAGCAATGCCTTCCGAATACGTGCCTTGTTGTTGCTCACACTCCGTACAGAGCGGCAGGAAGTGCACCATTCCCTATGCCGATACAGCCGCTGGCTCTATACAGACCAGTCACGAAAACAGCTTAGAAAACGAACATCATTAGGTTTAGGGTAGTTCGTTACCCCGTGGGGCACCACTTTTGGGTTAGCGCCTAGGGCACCCCAGAATTTGGTGAGCTACCATACTCGGACGGCGAGCTTTCGCCGACAGAAACTACCGCCACTTGTGTGAGACCATGACAACCAGCTATCTCGAACAAACCACGTTTGCGTTTCTGGATATTGAAACGACCGGCGGGAATTCCTCCCACGACCGTATCACTGAAATCGGGATCCGCTTCTGGCGCGCCGGAGAGGTGGTGGACGAATGGCAAACGCTGCTGAACCCGGGCATGCGTATCTCGCCTTTTATCGAACAACTGACCGGCATCTCCAACGCCATGGTCGCCGAGGCACCGCCGTTTGAAGCCATAGCCGATACGCTCGAAGAGAAGTTAAGAGACACCGTGTTTGTTGCCCACAACGCGCGCTTCGATTACGGATTCATCAAATCGGAATACCGCCGGCTCGGGCGGCTGTTTTCGGCACGGGTACTTTGCACCGTGAAGCTTTCCCGCCGCCTGTATCCGGAATTTCGCAGGCACAACATGGACACGCTGATCGAACGCCACGGCTTGGCTCAGGTACAACGGCACCGGGCCATGGGTGATGTGTCTGCCATGATGGAGTTTTTTACTCACGCACGGGCGGAAAAAGGCGATGATCAAATGGAAGCGGCCATTGGCACCCTACTGCAACGGCCGAGCATTCCCTCACACCTGCCGCCAGACACCCTGAGTGATTTGCCACGGGGACCGGGCGTCTATCGGTTTTACGGCGAAAACGACGTGCTTTTGTATGTGGGCAAGAGCACCAACATTTCCCAGCGCGTGGCCTCGCATTTCTCCGGCGATCACAACACCAGCAAAGGCGTACGCATTTCTGAAAGCCTGCGGAGAATCGACTACACCGAAACCGCCGGCGAACTCGGTGCCCTGTTGCTGGAGCTTCGTCAGATCAAAACGCTGAACCCGCTTTTCAATCGCCGATCCCGCGCAGCGAAAAACCTGGTGAGTATCGAGCTGACACCGAACGAGTCCGGTTATCTGCAGGCACGGTTGGTTCGGGAGATAGAACCACACCGGCTTGCCAGTTATTTCGGACTGTTTCGCAGCAAGCGCGATGCCGAGCGTGCTTTGACCGGCATTGCCGCCAAAAATGAACTGTGCAACCAACTGTTAGGACTTGAACCGGAACGGGATGGCCCTTGCTTTCAGCGCGCGCTGGGGCGCTGCAAAGGCGCCTGCGAAGGGATTGAAGACGTGACTCGGTACAATCTGAGGGTGCAGATCGCCTTTCACCAATTACGCTTGCAAACCTGGCCGTGGAAAGGCCCGGTCGCGATTGTGGAGCATCGAAGTGATGGGGCGCAGCCTGATATTCTGGTGATCTACAACTGGATTCACGTGACCACGGTGCACGACGAACAAGAGCTCTATGACCTGTCGCTGTCTGGCCAGTCGGTCACCTTTGACTTGGACTCTTACAAGTTACTGGTCAAAGCGCTGATGGGCAGTGGGCCTAAAAACCATTCCCTGATCGAACTGCCGGCCGTGGGTACGCCCGATGTGCTGATGACAACCACTCGCGGTTAGTGTTTAGTAAGCACTACCACCTACAAAAAAGCTGATCGCGACCAAATTTCATGCAATACTCAGCCTTCATACCAATAACGGCAGTAGGATGACCTCTTTAAAGCGAACCATTTGCATACTGACTCTACTACTGACATTTGGCGGCTGCAGCAGCAACAAGAGCATTCAGTTCGAAGGTGAAGAGCTCGAAACCTCCGCTTACGACGGCACCCTGGCCCGCGTTTCGATTTACGGCATTAATGATGGTTACGACTCTGCAGACGGCGACGTTCTGGCGGAGCTACAGGCTGTCGCCAAAGAGAGGCTACAGGGAAACCGCAGCCTTTTCAGCGGCTCCCGTGACAAGCTGTACATTTTAAAAATTAAGGCCTCCCCTTCCGAAAGCGGTGTGGAGTGTATCAATACAAAATTCAGCCACACCACAGAAGGCACACTCGACACCCATTTCACGTTGGCGACGCTGGAACGGACTCCCCAAACGTTGTTCGATGTGGAGATCGAGACAAACGGCCGCCACGAAGTTTCGACGTTCTCGGATGCCAAACACTTGATAAACTGTGGAACGGTAACCGCCATCGCGACCGATGCGATCTCCCGAAGCATCCGTATATTTGATCTCTTGATCAAAGAGGCCAACGGCCTGGATGTCACACGTGAACTGGAAACGGTGAAAAACGACGAAGATATAAACGGCAGCACCATTGTTATGAAAGCCGTCGGCAAAACGCTTTATGGTGTCTTAGCGCCCGTTGCTATCGTTATCAACAGCGCCGCAGAAGCGGATTGGAGCAGTGCGATTTCATCAGCAGCCAAAGCCGCGGATAACATGCCCACAGCCAGTTATGACCCGCTCACAGCACCTAATACAACACCGGCTTATACTGTTCACAGCTCTGTAACTCATCGGCCGCAAACAACACAAACCACGCCACCCCAAAACCAGCCTTCTGGCAGCTCCACTCAAAGCCGCCCGAAAACTCCGGCCGCAGCCAAGACACCGTCAACCAGAGCGCCCCGCAAAACAGCCACGGCAGAAATCCAGGCCCGCGGAACAACGGATATGCACTTCCCTTATGACCAAGCGCTGAACCTCGCGGCCACCAATGCCGACACCCAGGCCCGGCAATCATGCCGAGAAAACTACCGGGGCATGATCAGCACGCTGGGCGACCCGAACATGGAAAAGAAAGAATGCGTAGAAAACCGCAATCAGGAATATCGCTGCGTGGTTCAGATCGTTCATACCTGCGAATACAAACAATAGAGGGGCAATCGTTATGAAGTACCTGCTACTGCTGGCTCTAACGCAGTCTTTGCTAGGCTGCGCCATCGCGTTCCCGCCCAGTGACAAAGGCTTCAACCAACAAGCCGTAACCGGCAAAGAAAGCGTTTACATCGCCAGCGCAGCCAACAGCAACCCCGCTTGTCATGACAGCAGGCTCATCGAAGAACTGAAAGATCGCTTTGAGGCATTGAACTACGTTGAAGCCGAATCCGAATATAAAGCGGATCTCGCACTTTTTCTCGATTCAGAGTGCGGCGTGGACCAAACTGGCGCAGATATGGCCACGATGATCTTCCCCCTTGCCTCTTTCTTCATTCTACCCATTACCACAACAACGGAATACGAGGTTCGTGTCGAGACCTTCGAACACGGCGCGCCGGCAAAGGACTATTTTTTCGATGGCAGCAGCAAAGTGCTGACGCATCCGTTTTACTTCGGGAAACTCGCGGACAAGCATAAAGAATACGTGGAGCAGTCCACGCCGGCGATGAGCAGCAGAATCATCAATGCGCTTGAGGAAGATTACTTTTTGTAGGATTTCAGAGCTCGGCAGGTAGCATCAAAGTCAGCGCTTAAAACTCTGAGGCCAGCATCGAGTAAATTGCCTGATCGAGATAACGCCCGTTCACATACTCCCGCTCCCGAAACACGCCTTCAAGCTTGAACCCCAAACGCTCTGGAATGACTCGGCTTTTGGTATTGCCGGTGGCACAGGCAATCTCGATTCGGTTTAAGCCGTATTCCCGAAAACCCTGCTCGACCAGTGCTCTCACCGCCAGCGCCATGATGCCCTTGCCTGAATAAGATTGGCCCAGCCAATACCCTAGGCTACCGGTGCGATTTGCCAAGTCGAAAGGATGAAAGCCGCACACCCCGCATAAAACCGAGCCCGAGAAAATGGCGTACTGCGGGCCTTGGCCGGATTGGTATTGGTTAATTGCCGATTCGAGGAAGGATTCGGAATCTGCCGGGGACTGAGTTGCATCGACCCAGGGCAACCATTCGCGCAGGTGTTCGCGATTGCTGTCTACGAGGGCGAATAGCTCGTTTTTATGGTTTAGGTTGAGCAATTTCAGCTCAATGGATTCGGCTAAGAGCAATTCGTTCTCCTATTACGCATTAAACGAGCCCATAGATGCGTGCAAAGGGATCCCGGCTGGCATCGTTTTGCCATTCGTATTCGGCCAGCGTAGCAATACTGTTCGCCATGTCAGGCCCCAGCATTTTCTGAATCAGAGCCAAGGTCATATCGATTCCAGCCGATACGCCGGAAGACGTAAAAAACCGCCCATCTTCAACCCAGCGCGCTTCTTTTACCCAGTGAACCCGCTCGCTTTGAGAGGCGGCCCAATCAAACGCCTTTTTGTTGGTTGTGGCACTCACGCCATCCAGTATTCCGGCCTTTGCCAGCAAGGCACTACCGGTACATACTGAGGTAACGTATTCACAGGTTTTGGATTGACCGACAACCCATTGCAGGAATACGTCGTTCAAAACCTCCGCCCGTGTTCCTATACCACCCGGCACCAAAAGAATATCGAAGCTCGGTGCATCGCAAAATGCCACATCAGCCACCGACCTCGGCCCCTGGGCGCTGGCCACTTCACCGCCTTTTTCCGACACCAGTTGGATCTCGAAATGGTCCGGTGCCAAGCCATACATCTCTAGCGGGCCAAAGACATCGAGCAGCTCAAATCCGGGGAAGAGAACAACGCCTATTGATCGTTTGTTTTTCATGGAGCCTACCTATCCTTTCAAAAGACTAAAACCCCCACCAATTCCATATCTTGCCGATACCGCGCCAGATGCCCCCGAGAATGGCTGGAAACAGTTTCGGGAGCAGCAAGGCCAACACGGCAAAAACGATAATACAGGTGACGAGGTAACGACTACTGAGAAAACCATCCCAATACACGGCCAGCTCCAGGTTTACCCAGAACCAAACGAATGCTGCCGTTGGGATAGAGAAGAACAGCGATGCGAAGAGGCTGATCAGCCTTGATTCAATCGGCCCGCCTTGGTTGCGATTATTTGCCATGATCAACTACTTAATTATATAACGCTCGCCATCACTAGTGGCAAGGGCATATCGAAGCGAAGGTTTTGACGTCCGTCGCATGGTTTGGTTATGTGCCTCTATAATTCACTGTCCATCCGCACGTCGCTTATCGGCTTTGATGCCTCCAAACACAATTGAGCGAAGGACCAATCTGAGAACCATCCACCACGCGTAAATGGCAGACAGAGAGGAAGATGCATTGTCGTCTAGTAGCCCGTGCGCTGTTTCATTACGTAGGTTAAAGCCGAGAACTTCAGTGAAAACACTTCTTATTTCAAAGGACAGATCTTCACCAAATAGCTGAACAGCTTCCGGAGAATCCATCAACGTACTAAGTCCATTCTCAGTTTCTATTCCATCGTTAGAAATCGTACTTGTATGGAAACCGGATTCCTTAAGCTGCGCCCTAACAATGTGCTCAAATTGAGGGCAAAGTAAGTGGATCGCATCACCAAATTCGTACTCGAAACCTAGCCATAACGCTCCTCCTAAGAGTTGCTCTCGATCTTTTGGGACAATAGGGGATTGATAGCACGCAGCTATGAACAAGTCCTTTGTAAACCTGTGCTCCATAAGCAACTGTCTCAATGCAGGTAGTATTTGACCCTGCACCACGAGCTGCACTTCAATAGAAAATTGCTGATGAACATGCCTTTTCAAAACTGCTTGATTGGCTGGATCATCCTCACCAGCTGTCAAGTTCATAGGAGGGGTTTTAGCAACAACGCGACCGTCACTACTCATATGGCTGGCCCCTGACAGACTGCTAAATATGCATTCCTGCATACTTTTTTTTGCGTTAGAAGCCAATTCTTGATATTTCGGACCACTGAACAAACCACTAAAGTACATCAAAGCATCTTCCCGACTGCCTTTCCCGGCAACATGCGCCATTGATGACTTTGCAATCTCAGATATATCAACCCCAGGCGTTTCGATAAATTCCATTTCGTCTAATGTCGCACGCCCTGATTCTTTAACTTTATTTCGTATTACTGAAATTCTGCTATCGACATCGTAACCCTCTCTGTGCTTATTGGGGATTCGACGGTATGCCTGTATTGCGTTCTCATAAAAAGAATTGGCAACCATGTTGCTACCCTGCGATCTCGAATCAGCTTCCAGTTCGAAACAGTCGGCTATCGCTATCATTGCTTTCAGCCAGCTTTGCTCCGCAGAGCACTGCTGATATTTTTTTCCTGCCAACTCAAAATACGATCTCGAAGAGTGAAAGTCGCCTTCACGCTTCAAATCGATCGCTCTTTTATTTAGCGATGAAGCTATATCTTCTTTAAAATCTCTATCAATTTTTAGCTGGTCCATTAAATCCGCGACCCACAACGTCATGAACTTACTTCTTGGATGTTCAGAGCAGAACGCAGAAAACAAACTATTTTTTATATTATCTAGCCGATCATAATCTCGGATTTGCATGGATAAACGAGCAGCTCGCTCCCATCCATTTCTAACATCGCGGTGCCAAGTTTCCGAATCAATCGGATTATCAATATACGAATCTATTGCAATTTTTGCATGCTCGGGATTCTTCGGTTTTCTTAGCAGCCAAAGTAGATCTGCCAACCTTGCTCTTAACCATGGCTCATCAATATCACTTAGAATAGATTCGAAGAAAATTAGTTCTTCCTCGGTAAAGTCTTCTGGCCGAGAAGACCGTTTTCCTGCCTGAAAGTCTTGGTTATATGCGGTGAAAGGATCATTGAGACTACTGGGTCTCATCATCATTGAAGCTGCTTTCGAGAGCAGCTCTAGGACCTTGGCGTGCTCAGGCCTCCCCGTTTCATCCATTGCCTTTGCAGATTTTTGCAGACAACCCATAACTGAAGAGTATCCATAGTGGTTATCCGGGGATACGTCATAACTCCAGCCGCATTCTATAAAGATCTCCCGATTTAACTTTACTGCAGTCTCCATACATTCCTTTCCTTTTAGAACGCAAAGCCTAGTCTCGTAGAGACTCATAACACGAAAGAACGATGACAACGAAGGAGCCACGTACAGGGCGTCAGTTGGCCGCCGACGGCGAGTTGCTGCGCCTCTTTAGCCCGGATTTCTCATGAGGGGATAAAAGAAAGCGGCTGAAAGTGCTATAGTTTCAGGACCTTACACCGTTCACTAAGCACCAACAGCCGCTATCCG
>NZ_QMDL01000003.1 GCF_003336705.1 Marinobacter litoralis
GTCAACTTTTTAAAGAGCGTTTGAGCTGCTGCTCAATCAAGGCCGCGAATTATACATCGTCCCGCCACCTTGTCAACCGTTAATTTTAACTGCTGCTTTCGTCTCCGAAAACGGCCGAAAAACTCACCGGCGTTACTGCTAAATCGTGGTGCGCATTCTACACTGAACCGCCACCTTGTCAACTGCTTTTTGAAGAATCTTTAAAACGTNAGGCCGTGTTCAGCGGCTAGCCCCTCAAGCGAGATGCGCATTCTACAGACCTCGCTGGAGGTGTCAACGACCAATTTGAAAAAAGTTCAAATTGGTCGTTTTAAGGCGCAAATCACGCGACAACTACTACCCGCGCTATCTTCTTCTTGCCAGCCTGGATGATGCAGTCGTCACCTTTCACAAACATGCGGTCACCTTCAAATTGCTGCCCATCCAGATATACAGCACCACGCCCCAATACATCTCGAGCCGCTGCACCATTCTTTACCAGGCCCGCCAATCGAAGCACCGACGCCATGGGCATTTCCGCCTGCCCCTCCAATGACACCTCTACAGTCGGCACGTTTTCAGGTATCTCGCCAAGCGCAACACGATTGCCCGCCGATTTATGAGCAGACCTGGCCGCCTCTTCATCGTGGAAACGTGTAATCAGCTCTTCAGCCAATATCTTCTTATAGTCCTGCGGATTCGCCCCAGCTTGTACAGCAGCGCGATATTCCTCAACTTCAGACAGCGGGCGGAAGCTCAGCAATTCAAAATATCGCCACAGCAACTCATCAGGCACCGACAATAGCTTCGTGTACATTTCGCCCGGTGCGTCATTAACACCAACATAGTTACCCAAAGACTTGGACATCTTCTGCACACCGTCCAACCCTTCAAGGATCGGAACCGTCAAAACTGCCTGCGGCTTCTGACCATAATGCTTCTGAAGCACACGCCCCATAAGCAAATTAAACTTCTGATCTGTTCCACCCAACTCAACGTCGGCTTCCAACGCTACCGAATCGTACCCCTGTATTAAGGGATAGAGGAATTCGTGGATCGCTATAGACTGCTCTGCACGGAAACGCTTCGTGAAATCATCGCGCTCTAGCATGCGGGCAACAGTGTACTGCCCTGCAAGCTTGATCATTTCAGAGGCACTCAGCTTGCCCATCCACTCAGAGTTGAACACCACGCGCGTTTTAGCCGGGTCCAGAATCTTGAACACCTGCTCTTTATAGGTAATGGCATTCTGCATGACCTGCTCCTCACTGAGAGGGGGGCGAGTCGCACTCTTTCCGCTTGGGTCGCCAATCATTCCGGTAAAGTCGCCTATCAGGAAAATGACCTCATGCCCCAGATCCTGAAACTGCCGCAACTTATTAATAAGAACCGTATGCCCCAGGTGGAGATCCGGAGCTGTAGGATCAAAGCCCGCCTTTACCCTTAAAGGACGTCCTTCTTTTAACTTTGCGATCAGATCTTCTTCTGGAATCAGCTCATCAATTCCGCGCTTTATGATGGCTAATGCTTCATCTAGTGATGCCATGAACCCTATATCCCCAGTTTTGGCTGCAAAACAGTAGTAGCTGCCAGTTACACAGTTCTACAAAAGAAAGGTGCGAATTACGGGCGCCACTTGGTAAAGTGTGCGTGATTAGTTTTTGACCAACCCCTGCATATCAGGGCCGACATTATATCAGCGGCGACGCGTTTTGTACGAACGCCCACCGTGGTAACGGTAATGTTCGACACTGTCCTGATTCTTTTATATGCGGTAATCTGGTGGTCTATACTTGATCAGGCGCTTTAATTAGCCGACACAACTACCCGGAATTTCGATCATAATGGGTGAGCACCGTGCTTAAAACTTTCCCCAAATCACATTTAACGCTCGCCGCAGCAGCAACTGTTGTCGTTACGGCGGCCGTGCTTATGAGTCCCAGCGCAGACGTTGAAGCTAAGCGTATGTCCTACCCGGTTGACCTTAACCAAGGCACCGTATCCGGGTCCGGCGCACCGGTTGTTTCTGCTCCAACAACCCAAAATACTGCGGAAAATGTCGCTGTAGCAGCAGAGCCAACCAGCTCAGTCGAACAAGCGCTTGCGGCTACCAAAACACCACCTGTACCTGTCGCCATCGCTGCCCCTGAGGCGCCAAAACTTCAGTGGAAAGAGTTCCGCATTAAGTCCGGCGATACACTGTCTTCACTCTTCCAAAAAGCCGGCTTCAATGATGGCGTTATGCTGTCGGTTATTCACGGCGAGGGCGAGGCCGACAAACTCCAGCGTCTTTATGCTGGCGAAGACATCCGCTTCGGACTCGACGGTGAAGGTAACTTGGCCGCCATAGAACTACAGCGTAGCCGGCTCGAGTCCCTAAAAATCGAGAAGACCGAAGACGGTTATGCGGGAGAAACCGAAGTTCGGGAACCCGAAATCCGTCCGGCCTTCGCGGCCGGCGTGATTGATGGATCTCTGTACCTCGCCGCACGTGAAGCGGGCATGGACGACCGGCTTACCATGGAACTCGCAGGCATCTTCGGCTGGGACATCGACTTCGTTTACGACGTTCGCAAAGGCGACCGCTTCGAGGTGGTTTACGAACAACTGTACATTGACGGCGAAGAATTCAGCACCGGCCGCATTCTGTCCGCCAAGTTCACCAACCGTGGCGAAGAGAACATTGCGCTGCTATACACCGACTCCAACGGCGAGAGCGACTACTACACACCCGAAGGGCAGAGCATGCGCAAGGCGTTCTTGCGCGTTCCCATTAACGCTCGGCTTTCGTCACCGTTTAATCTGCAGCGCCGACACCCGGTACTGGATATCGTGCGACCGCACGAAGGCACCGACTATGCAGCGCCTCCGGGCACACCAATCAAAGCCGCCGGCAATGGCCGGGTTAAGTTTGCCGGCTGGAAAGGTGGCTACGGCCGCACGGTGGTTCTACAGCATGGCGACAACATAACAACGCTGTACGCACACATGAGCCGCCTCGGCAAAGGCATCAAAACCGGCACTCGCGTCAAGCAAGGACAGACCATTGGTCACGTAGGCTCATCGGGCATGGTAACCGGGCCCCACTTGCATTATGAGTTCCGTGTTAACGGTGTTGCGAAGAATTCACGCACCATCAAACTGCCGGATGCTCAACCTATTCCGAAATCTGAACTGGCCCGATTCAAGCAGGTAACCAGTCAAAGCCTGGCGCAACTTAACGTTTTCCTCGAGAGCCAAAACCAGCTGGCTCTTGCCACGGATAACTGACAATGAGCTACTGGCTTGGCCTTATGTCAGGCACCAGCATGGATGCAGTCGATGCCGTGCTGGTGTCTTTCGGATCCCAAGGCCTGTCCATTCACGCCACGCACTCCCTTAGTTATCCGGATAGCCTTCGACAGCGCCTGATCGCAGCAACGCGAGATCACGGCACACCCGACGAACTGGGCGAGCTAGACACCCTGGTTGGGCAGTATTTCGCACGCACTGCGTCGGAGCTGATCGAACAAGCAGGCATAGCCGCCAGCGAAATTTCAGGGATTGGCAGCCACGGCCAAACTATCCGGCATCAACCCTCCGGTTCTGCTCCTTTTTCTATGCAAATAGGCTGTCCGGCATTAATTGCTGAGGCAACCGGAGTGACCACGGTATCCGATTTCCGCAGCAGAGACATCGCAGCCGGCGGGCAAGGCGCTCCTTTAGTACCGGCATTTCATAAATGGCTATTCGAATCCGAAGAACAGGATCGCTGCATCCTGAATCTGGGCGGTATCGCCAACATCACTTGGCTGCCTGCAGGCAACCGAAAGCCTATCGTGGGGTTTGATACCGGCCCTGCAAACGCGCTGCTCGATGCCTGGTGCCTGCATCAAACCGGACGCCATTACGATGAGGGTGGCCACTTGGCCAGCGAAGGTGCCACGCACCAAGAACTTCTGGCCAGCATGCTGTCGGATGCGTATTTCAGCAAGCCACCGCCAAAAAGTACCGGCAAAGAACGTTTTAACCTCGAGTGGATTCGCACCCACCTCCAACGCTTCCCCGATTTAGCTCCGGAAGACGTTCAACGTACTCTCCTGCAGCTGACCGTCACCACCATTCTGCAACAGCTTCCGCAGGAAACGGCAAACATGGCGGTTTACGCCTGTGGCGGTGGAACGTTCAACACGCTGCTTATGAACGAATTGCGGATGGGGCTCGGCTCGGTTGCTCTAGCGACAACCGCAGAACTCGGGCTGGATTCACAATGGGTAGAACCAGTAGCGTTTGCCTGGCTCGCTAGGCAGACCTTGAAAGGCCTGCCTGGCAATGTACCGGACGTAACCGGCGCTTCAGGGGAACGAGTACTCGGGGCAATCTACCCCGCTTGATCGTCAGATAGAGAAGGAGCTACCACAGCCACAGGTTGAGCTGGCGTTGGGGTTCTGAACCACAAACTGGGAGCCCTGAAGCCCCTCTTGATAGACCACGGTTGCGCCGACCAAGTACTGATAACTCATCGAATCTACCAGCAGCTTGATGCCATCACGCTCGATGACGGTGTCGTCTTCTTCCTGATTTTCGTCAAAAGAAAAACCGTACTGGAAGCCGGAACAGCCGCCACCGGTGACGAAAACCCGCAGTTTCAGCTCCGGGTTTTCCTCTTCTTCGATCAACTCGCGCACCTTGGCAACGGCACTGTCACTGAAAAACAGCGGTGTGGCCATTTGTTGCTGAACTACACTCAAGGGTTGCCTCCGGCACTAGTGGATATTTGCACGATTATGGTATTCCTGACTAAAACAGTCAACTATTCGAACTTTCCCTCACTCTCAAGCTCAGGCTCGGCCGTTTCTGCCCGTTCGTGAGAAAGGAGTCCGCTCGTCTCGGTCTGGCGAATCAGGTTGCCGTTCACCGCGGCGCCCATCGCCATTTCGATCAACTGGTAATAGACACTTCCATTGACACTGGATTTTTCAGCCAGTTCCAAATGGCTGGACGAATGAACATCCCCGTGAACCGTGCCATTGATGATGATATGCGGCGCAATCACGTCTCCGGTAATCTGCCCCACCTCGGACAAACGGATAACTGCGTCGCTACCTTCCTCAGCGATCACGCGCCCCTTGATTTTACCATCCACGTGCAACCCGCCTGAAAAGCGAACATCACCTTCAATGGTCGTGCGTGCCGAAATCAAGGTATCAAAACGGTTAGTCGAACGATGCCGCACCGGCTTTTTCTTATTAAACATTTCAGTTTCCTGTTAATTGTTCCCAGTCGAATGTACTTTCTGCCTGTGCCGCTTTACGGCCTCCTGCCTGGGCAACAACCTGTATTTCCAATGGTTCAAACTTTTCCGGCAAGCTCAAGCTACCTTCAATATCCTGAAAATAGCGGAACTTGAACTTAACCCCGAGATCGTCAATCTCCTCTGACAAATCCCGCAGAGCAATAACCTGCTTCTCGCCGTCTATATGACCAATGACGTTCACCGCCACAAGCCCCGACAGATAGCGATTATTGTTGCCAACCTGAGTCAGCACAATTTTAAAACTGTAGCTACCGTCATCCCGGCCGGGCACAAGCGTGAAGCTATCCACCTGCAAACCTTTGCTGACTTCCGTCGGTGCCATAATGTTGCGGTAAAAGGTCAGATCCGCCTCAAGTTCGGAAATCCGCGTTTCCAACTCGACAATCGCATTCCTTGCATCCCGCAAAGCCTGCTCGTCAATGGCACGCCCTCGCTCCAGATTGATCATGTTCTGGCGCGCGGAACGGTACTGCTCGCGCAGGCCATCAACCTCGTTGACCAGCATATCCTTGGTTTCTTCCGCCGATGTAAAACGAAATCCACCCTGCGCCATCCCGGCCATGTAGCCGGAAATGGCCGCTACAATCGTAAATCCGAGCAGGATCAACGTCCGGCGCAGGCGATACCCCCGCCGGTGCCGGATAACAACGTATTCTTCGGAGGGTTTAGGTGTTTCGCTCACTCATCAACCTCAGGGCAACATCGCTGGCGCATTCAGCCCCAGCCGCTCGTCCAGCCCAAACATGATATTCATATTTTGAACCGCCTGCCCCGCTGCGCCCTTCACCAAGTTATCAATCACCGAGGTGACGATCACCACGTTGCTCTGCTCCTGACGGTGCAGCGCCATACGGCAGTGGTTCGCTCCACGAACACTCCGGGTTTCCGGGTGGCTGCCAAACGGCATAACGTCCACGAAGGGTTCATCCCGATAACGCTCTTCAAACAGAGCCTGCAAGCGTTCGAAATCTGCGGTGTCGTTCAGCTCTGCGTAGAGCGTTGCTTCGATACCCCGGATCATCGGCAACAAATGGGGAACAAAGGTAACACCCACCCCAGTGCCTGCGGCTTGGCCCAACCCCTGACGAATCTCGGGCAAGTGGCGGTGGCCAGAGGCACCGTAGGTTTTAAAGCTCTCGCCAATTTCACCGTGCAGCATGCCGGTACTGGCTTGGCGTCCGGCACCGCTGGCACCGGACTTGGCGTCTGCAATCAGCCGCGAAGGGTCCACTAACCCATTTTCAAGCAGTGGCAAGAAACCCAGTTGCACGGCGGTTGGGTAGCAACCGGGGTTCGCAACCAGTTGCGCCTTGCGAATTTCATCACGAGCCACCTCCGGCAACCCATAGACGGCTTTTGCAGCCCACTCGGGACTTTCGTGAGGCATTCCGTACCACTTCGCCCATACATCGAGGTCTTTGAGACGGAAGTCTGCGGAGAGGTCCACTACCCGAGTGCCCGCCTTCATAAGCTCCGGCACCATGCGCGCCGCCACACCGTGAGGCGTTGCAAAAAACACCAGATCACACTCCGCCAGTTGTTCAGGGTCCGGCTCGGAGAACGCTAGATCAAAGTGGCCTCGCAAATTGGGGTACATATCCGCCACCGGCATACCTGCCTCGGAGCGTGAAGTGATGCACTTCACTTCAACTTCAGGATGGACGGCAAGGATCCTTAACAGCTCCACACCCGTGTACCCGGTACCACCAACGATGCCTATTTTAATCACTCTCTTCTCCAACGTAATCTGGTCAGAATTTAGCGTTAGTCTAACATGATAAACCAAGGACTTATTGCAGCCAGCACACCCAAAGCTACAATGGTGCCTCAATCCTTCTGAACGACTTGTTCAATCAATCGGAATTCAGCCCGCATGCGTAACATCAGGCAACAGGTTACGGAAAACCTGATACACGTTTTCCGAGGAAGACTTGCCGGCGTAGATGCCCTTCCCCAGCTGGCCGTCCTTGGTTTGCTTTCCGGCATTGTCACCGGTGCCGTAATCCTGCTGTTCCGTTTTGCTATTGAATGGCCGCTGGACTATTTCTTCCCGGGCAGCGGTTCAGAAAATTTCGAAGATCTCGACATTCTCACCCGCGGCATTTTACCGCTTGCCGGCGCGGTTGCGTTGGGGCTTTTTTTCCACAAACTGAGCATCCATGACCGCAAGGTAGGGATTGCCCACGTTATGGAACGCCTGAATTACCATCAGGGCTACATCTCACTCAAGAGCGCTATCGTTCAATTCATCGCCGGCGTTACCACCGTGGTCAGCGGCCAATCCGCCGGCCGAGAGGGGCCCGCAGTTCATCTCGGCGCGGCTTTCTCTAGCATTCTGGGGCAACGGATGCATCTGCCCAACAACAGCATTCGGACACTCGTTGCCTGCGGCTGCGCGGCGGCCATCTCGGCCTCGTTCAACACCCCGATTTCCGGTGTCATTTTCGCCATGGAAGTGGTGATGATGGAATACACCATCGCCGGCTTTACCCCAATCATATTGTCTGCCGTGAGCGCCGCCATCGTCACCCAAGTGGTATACGGTACCGAACCGGCATTTAGTGTGCCGGCGCTCACCATGAACTCCATGCTGGAAATCCCCTGGATACTGGCCATTGCCGTGCTTATCGGTATCGCTGCGGCCGGTTTCATTCACTTGGTCGACAGTCTCGGGCGCTATCATCACCGCCCCGTATTACTGCGCATTTTTGTGGCCGGCCTGCTCATGGTGCCCTTCGCGATCTTTGTGCCTGAAACCATGGGCATCGGCTACGATACCGTTGGTAATACCATCAACGGCGAGCTTGGCTTCTGGCTTTTGTTGGGGGCCGGCTGCGCAAAACTGCTGATTACCGGAACCTCCATCGGCCTAGGTATGCCAAGCGGGGTGATTGGCCCCACTTTGTTTATTGGCGCAACCCTCGGCGGAGCCATGGGCCTGATCGGCGCAGCCTTTGCACCGGACGTAGCATCGTCTGTCGGTTTTTACGCCATGCTCGGCATGGGTGCGATGATGGGCGCGGTCTTGCACGCTCCTTTGGCAGCGCTAATGGCACTTTTGGAACTCACCCATAACCCCAACATCATTTTGCCCGGCATGCTGATCATTACCACCGCGAGCCTGGTGACGAGTGAAGCGTTCGGCAAGAAATCGTTGTTCATCACCGTACTGAAAAGCCAAGGGCTGAGCTATCAGAATTCCCCGGTTACCCAAGCTCTGAGGCGAGTTTCCGTTGGCGCGATTATGGACAGAAACATCCTGCGCATCGAGCGCCAGCTCACCCTCGAGGAAGCCCGCAAAGCACTTTCGTCCGAACCCAAATGGCTCTTGGTGGACGGCAACAACGGCCCCACCTCATTGCTACCTGCGGTTGATCTGGCCCGGTATCTTGAAGAGCTTAACGAGGTAAACTCCGACGATGCGTCTGAACAGCCCGACAGCCTGGATTTAATGCAAATTCCGGCCAATCGTCGAGACGTTGCGCCCGTACAATACCAAGCCACTTTGGAGCAGGCTCTCAACGAATTTGACCAAACCAAAGCAGAGGCACTCTACGTGCAGCGCCATGTCGCCCCGATGATCCAGAGGATCTATGGTGTCGTGCTGCAATCCGATATCGAAAGTTACTATCAATACCGCCGGAGCTAACACATGCTATGGGTTAAAGCGTTTCACATTATTTCAATGGTGTGCTGGTTTGCCGGCATTTTCTACTTGCCGCGACTGTTCGTTTACCATGCGGCCTGTGAAGACAAACCGGGACAGGAGCGCTTCAAGATCATGGAGCGCAAACTGTACCGAGGCATTACCACACCCTCGATGATCGCAACCGTGATTTTTGGCGTGTGGTTACTCAGCTACAATGTTCCCGGCTACTTTAGCCAAGGCTGGCTGCACGCAAAATTGACTCTGGTTGTCCTGCTTATTGTGTATCACTTCTATTGCGGACACCTGGTAAAAGTGTTCCGGGACGACAACAACACCCGAAGCCACGTGTTTTACCGCTGGTTCAACGAACTGCCCGTATTCATACTGCTCGCGGTTGTCATTCTTGCCGTTGTTAAGCCTTTTTAAGGAGGTTCATCATCAATAGCTACACCCGTCCCCATGTTCTGGTGCTGTCCGGGCTGGACCCTTCCGGCGGAGCCGGCATTCAGGCCGACATTCAGGCTATCACCTCGCTCGGCGGGCACCCGTTGCCCGTGCTCACGTGCCTGACCGTGCAAGACACCAACAATGTGTATGGCGCTGAAGCCATTAATCCTGAGACCATCCGCCAACAACTGGAATGCCTCGCGAAAGACATTCCTTTGCACGCCGTGAAAACCGGCGCCATGGGCAACGCGGCGGTGGTCAACGTGCTGATGGAGTTTCTCGAAAGCCGCCCAGACCTGCCGCTGATTGTTGACCCAGTCATCAAAGCCGCCGGCGGCGGTGACCTGGCCGATAACGAACTGGTTGACGCCATGAGAAGCTCCCTGTTCGCTCGGGCAGAAATGATCACTCCGAACGGCGTTGAACTCCTTCAGCTCGGTGACTGTGACAGTGACAGCGAAAGCCAAGCCGCCGACAAACTGCTCTCGGCTGGCTGCAAATCGGTACTGGCCACCGGCGGGCACGGAACCGGGCCACACATCATCAACACCTTGTACAGCACTGAGCACGAACCTATGCACTGGGAGCTTGAACGGATTGGCGCCAACGAATACCACGGTACCGGATGCACGCTGGCCGCGGCCATTTCAGCCGGCATTGCCAGCGGTCTGTCCGCCCGAGCCGCCATATCCCAAGCCCAGAATTACGTGAGCCGCACGCTACTGAGCGCCTTAACTATTGGCCAAGGGCAACGAGTACCAAACCGGGGTATTCCGTGGGAACGTTAAAGCTGCCTATCCAACGCGGCCTGTATGCCATCACCGACAACCGACTTACTCCGCCTGACCGGCTGCTGGAGTCCGTAGAAGCCGCGCTAGCAGGCGGCGCGGTGTTAGTCCAATATCGAGATAAGCTTTCATCGACTGCGGAACGGCTGCGCCAAGCAACAGACCTCACCCGTTTATGCCGTAGCGCGGGCGTGCCCTTGCTCATTAACGACGACCCAGAACTGGCGCACCGAGTGGGTGCCGATGGCGTACATTTGGGCCAGGACGACTGGGATTTGGCCGATGCCAGAAAGCTGCTGGGGCAAGACGCCATCATTGGCATTACCTGTCACCACCGCATAGACCTGGCCGAAACAGCCAAGGCCGGAGGGGCGGACTATTTGGCCTTTGGCCGTTTTTATCAGTCTGGCACCAAACCCGGAGCCCCCCGAGCGGATGCACAGGTGTTAACAGAAGCCTCCCGACTGGCGCGCCCGGTGGCCGCCATTGGCGGCATTACCACCGATAACGCAGAACCGCTGGTTCGCGCCGGCGCCGATCTTATTGCCGTAGTGGGCGGATTGTTCGGGGGCAGTCCCGAAGACATAGAAGCCAAAGCCAAACAGTTCAGCCAACTGATCGCTTTGCACCACCCGCTATCGACACATTCCAACTGACAGGAGTTAACCATGAGTCACTCTGAAGAACTGTTCGAACAGGCACAAAAATACATCCCCGGCGGTGTAAACTCCCCGGTTCGAGCATTTCGCGGCGTGGGCGGCACCCCGGTGTTTTTCAAACACGCCGAAGGCGCCTATCTGTATGACGAAGACAACAAGCGCTACATCGATTTCATCGGCTCTTGGGGCCCGATGATTCTTGGCCATTCCGACCCACGCATCAAAGCAGCCCTGCACGCTCAGGTAGATCTGGGCGTTGGTTACGGGGCCCCCACCGCCATCGAAACGGACATGGCGAAGAAAGTTTGCGAGCTGGTGCCATCCATCGAAATGGTGCGCATGGTTAACTCCGGTACCGAAGCCACTATGAGCGCGATTCGTCTGGCACGCGGTTACACCGGCCGGGACAAAATCGTGAAGTTCGAAGGCTGTTACCACGGCCACGTGGACTCCCTGCTGGTGAAAGCGGGTTCCGGCGCACTGACCTTGGGCGAGCCTAACTCTCCGGGCATTCCCGCCAGCTTGGCAGAGCATACCATCACCCTGGATTTCAACGACATCGACGGTGTGCGCGAAACCTTCAAGAAGATTGGCGACCAGATTGCCGCCATCATCGTGGAGCCAGTGGCCGGCAACATGAACTGCATTCCGCCGGTTCCGGGGTTCCTGGAAGGCCTGCGCGAAGTGTGCGACGAACACGGTACTGTGCTGATTTTTGACGAAGTGATGACTGGTTTCCGGGTTTCACTGGGTGGCGCTCAGGGCTTCTACGGCATAACGCCTGACCTGACCGCGCTGGGCAAAGTCATCGGTGGCGGTTTGCCAGTGGGTGCATTTGGCGGCAAGCGTGAAATCATGGAACACATTTCACCGCTTGGCCCGGTTTACCAGGCAGGCACCTTGAGCGGCAACCCGCTGGCGATGGCCGCCGGCCTGACCAGCTTGAATGCCATTTCAGAGCCCGGTTTCCACGATCGTCTGACAGAAAAAACAAACAAGGTACGGGACGGTTTCAAGGCCGCGGCTGACGAAGCCGGCATTCCTCTGGCGGTGCAATCTGCCGGCGCCATGTTCGGTTTCTTCTTTACCGACGCACCGTCCGTGGCCCGTTTTGATCAGGTGATGGAGTGCGATGTAGAGCGCTTCAAGAAGTTTTTCCAAGGCATGCTGGCCGAAGGCGTATACCTGGCGCCATCGGCATTCGAAGCAAGCTTTGTGTGCGATGCGCTCTCAGACGATGACATTGAGTTCACGTTGGCTGCTGCCCGCAAGGTAATGGCGACGCTTTAAGCCGGACCGCTCGGTGACTCAGGTTCGACTGAGTCACCGCATGCTACCTCCTCCCCCCTTTATCCTTTAATGCACGCCTGCCAGCCCGATTCTCTTACCATTTCGTATTCCGCCTTTTTAGATGCTTTTGCTAAGGTTTAGGCAGGAACCCTTCATCGCGCTTGGCCGTGAAGTCGTTTTACCTCGTAGTCGAACCTACAAGATTTCTATCAGGAGGTTTTATGAAGTCCTCGACCAAACTATTTGCAATTTCCGCCCTCACCGGCGCCCTGGCAGCCTGTGGTGGTGGCGGTAGCAGTAGCGATTCGGCACAGACTGGGACGGTATCGGTGGGGCTGACCGATGCGCCAGTTGACCAGGCTGAAGCCGTTAACATTGAAATTACAGCACTCGTCCTCAAGCACCAAAGCGGTTCGCCGGTTCGGTATGAGCTTGATATTCCAGAGCCTGTAAACCTCCTCGACTACCAGAATGGTCAGGTAAAAGCCCTGCTGGATAGCAAGGAACTAGAAGCCGGAGAGTACCAGTGGGTGAGGCTGGAAATCGGTGACAATAACAACATCGTTATCGATGGGGCGGAATACACTCTAACTACCCCCTCTAAACGGGGTCTGCAAACCAGCGGGTTCACGGTGCCTGCAGGTGGCGAAGTGGCAATCACGATCGACTTTGACGTGCGGAAGTCCATTGTTAATCCCCAGAACGATCCGAACGCTTATAAGCTGAAACCAGTCCTGAGACTGGTCGACAACTCACAGGTTGGCAGCATCACCGGGACTATACCTGCAGAGTTGATTACTAAAGCTTGTGGGGGCGTGGACACCGTAGACTTCGTCGGCAATGTTTATGTGCATTCAGGAGCGAATCAGCAACCAGACGATATCGGAAGTGGCAACGAACCACTGGTCGTTGTCCCCGTTGAATTCGACGATAATTACAGCTATCAGGCAAGCTTCATTCCGGCGGGCGACTACACCGTCAGCTACACCTGCGACAGTGACCTGGTTGAAGATGCGGATGGACACCCATCGGACGATAATCTGACCTTCACCGAAGGTAAAAACACTACAGTAACTGCGAACGAGACATCGACTGTAAATTTCTGAACTAGCAAGGGGCTGCCGCAATAGGCAGCCCTTCCCAGCCTTACAGCGCCCGGGCCCTATCCTCCGCCTGAGAAGCCCCCGCAACATTACCCCTCGCTCGGCGAATATCCGCCAGCAGCAACCAGCCTGACCGTTGCATGCGGTAATCATTACCCGCCAGCGACAAGCCCTTCAAGGTGAACTGTTCAGCCGCTCCCAGGTTGTTCCCGGCCACATAGGCTTCCGCCAACTTGAAGTACACCTCCGCCGAACGTGGCGCTACCCGCTGGGCTCTTTCCAAGCGTGCAATCGCGCCTGCCGAGTCACCTTGCTGTAGCCGCTGGTCAGCATCGCGAATCAGAGCGACGGCTGCCGCAGGCAGTTCATCACCGGACTCGCGATAACTGGGCGAACGGGTAGGTTGCTCAGGCTCAGGAGCAGGCTCGCTGACTTCGGGCTGTTCACTCTTGCGCCACACTTGGGGCTCAGATCTTTCCGGCTCAGACGTTCTGGGCGGTTCAGGCGCTCTAGACTGATCGCCACCGCCCATCGGCACATAAATCGAACCCCCGCCCGGCGCTGAACATCCGGCCAAGCCAAGTATCAGCGCTAAGCTGGCCGCGTGCGTCATCGTTACTTTTTTCATCGAAACAATCCTTCAAACCAACTGCGTATTTGCCCACCAAAATCGCCGTTACAACCGGTGTGCCTATCGGGTTCACTGCCGGTCACGAAAGGAATCAGGCGTGCATTCTGGCACCCCTCACCCGTCAAGGCGTTGGCTTCAGTATCCACCCAATGGTACTGCACACCGTCCGGCATAACCGGTGAAAACCCGTGCTGGGGAATCTGCGCCATCATTGTGGACCAAATCGGCAAGGCACCCGATGCCCCAGTGAGCGAGGTCGGGCCGTTATCGTCACGGCCGACCCAAGCAACCGCCAGCAAATCACCGCTGAAGCCGGCAAACCAGGCGTCCCGGCCGTCGTCGGTGGTGCCGGTTTTGCCCGCCAGCGTTAACTGATCCGGCAGCGTGTAATAAGCCGAGCGTCCCGTACCTTCTTGCATGGTTTCCTGCATGGCGTATTGCACCAAATGCACGGCCGCTGGGTCGGCCACTTGATCCACTTTCAGGTTGTAGCGTGAAAGCGGCTCGTTGTCGGCATCCGTTACCTCACGAATGGTCCGCAAGGGCGTGTTGAAGCCTGATGTGGCCAAGCCTTGATACAACTGGGCCACGTCCACTGGCGCCAAATTCACGGAGCCCAGCAACATAGATGGATAGTCCGATATGGGGCCGGTGATACCAAACGCTCTCAGTTTTTCCTGAACTTCCGAAATACCAACATCCAGCCCCACTCGAACCGCCGGCAGGTTGTAAGATTTCGACAGTGCGCGGTGCAAAGGCACTTCGCCCCGTTCCTGCTTGTCGAAGTTCTTTGGCTGCCACAATTTACCGTCATCGAACTCCAGCGTGAACGCCTGATCTTTAACCGGTGTAATCAACGTGTACCGGTCGGCTTGCTCGAGGGCGGCCAGATACACAAACGGCTTGATCAGAGAACCCATCGGGCGCTTGGCGTCCACGGCCCGGTTGAAGCCGGCAAAACTGGGATTCTTACCGCCCACCAGAGCAAGCACTTCACCGGTGTCTTTCGCCGTGACCACTAAGGCCGCTTCCAGGGCATCCGCGCCCGGCAGCTTGGGCAAGGTTTTACTGACCGCAGCCTCAGAGGCGTGCTGAATCGCAGGGTCCAGCGTTGTGAAGATGCGCAAGCCTTCGCTTTGCAGGTCTTCCTCTTGATAGTCCCGGGCCAGGTGCCGGCGAACCAGATCAATGTAGGCCGGGTAACGATTGTCGGTGAACGAAGGCTTGGCACTGACGCCCAAAGGCTTGGCCTTCGCAGCCTTCGCCTCTTGTTCGGTCAGCAGCCCGGCTTCGGCCATTTCATCCAACACCAGATTGCGGCGCGCGGTCGCGCGTTTAGGGTGGCGCCTCGGGTTGTAGTAACTCGGGCCTTTCACCATCCCCACCAGCAGGGCCATTTGGTGCGGAGCCAAATCTTTCAGGCGCTCACCAAAGTAAAACTGACTGGCCAAACCAAAGCCGTGAATGCTGCGCACACCGGCTTGGCCGAGATACACCTCATTCAGGTAAGTTTCCAGAATGTCGTCTTTTTCGTAATGCAGCTCTAGCAGGATCGACATCAAGGCTTCGTTGCCTTTGCGTACCAGCGTCTGATCGCGCGTCAGGAAGAAGTTTTTCACCAACTGTTGGGTCAGTGTACTGCCGCCCTGCACCACCCTGCCGGCTTTGATGTTTGCCAACATAGCCCGGGCAATCGACAAAGGCGCCAAGCCAAAGTGACTGTAAAACTCGCGATCTTCCACTGCCATCAAAGTGCTTGGGAGCAGTTCGGGCACCTCTTCGAGCTGCACCAAAACCCGGTCTTCGCGGTGGGCAGGATAGATACCGCCAATTTGGGCGGGCTCAAGCCGAACGATCGGCGACTTAGGCCCAGAGATCACAGAAAACGATTGAACTTTGTCGCCACTCACAACCAGAGAGAGGCGGCGGCGGGGCTCCTCGCCATCCGGAAATACGAAGCCACGAGCGCTGATGACAAAACGGCCACCGGTACGCCGATAGGTGCCCAGTTTCGAACCATCACCGGCTCGATAACCGGCCAGTTCGAGCTCGCGCGCCAGCCCTGATGCACTGACACTGGCACCGTCATACAATTCCAAGGGGCGGGCATACACACGGGAAGGCACCTCAAAACGGCGGCCCTCAAAGCGGGATGTCACCACCGCATCCAGGTACACCATCCAGCCGGCCAGCACCACCAGCCCCACCAGTGTGAATCGGAACAGTAACCGCCAAAGCCCGGACTGGCGCTTCTTTGGCTGACTTTTAGGCGATTTTTTACGGGATTTCGTTGATTTACTCATACCGTGATTATAACGAAGCCAAGGAGGCGACTGGCAGGCCTGTTATGTGTTATTTCTGTAATCTGCCGTCTATCATAGAACAAACAAAATCAACGAGTTCAGGGAACCCAGGAGCAAAATGTGAGCGAACGCGCCCCCGACACACTGGTTAAAGCACTGCAGAACCCAGAGTTGTACGACCACCCCGTCAACGGTTTTCAGGTGATCGAGACCCATATATCTCAGGTTCTTCTGACCGGCGACTACGCCTACAAGATCAAGAAGCCCATGGATTTCGGCTTTCTCAACTTCTCGACTCTGGAACGCCGCAAGCATTTCTGTGAAGAAGAGCTTCGCCTGAATCGTCGTTTGGCACCTGAACTCTACCTTGACGTTCTACCCATTACCGGCAGCCCCGAACAGCCTATCCTCGGTGGCGAAGGAGAGCCGTTCGAATACGCCATCCGTATGCGCCAGTTTGATCAGAGTCAGCAGTTCGACCGCCTTCAGGCAAGTGGCGATCTGACACCGGACTTGCTTGGCAGCACGGCACGCCAGGTTGCTCTGTTCCACGACAGCCTTACACCGATAGCCGACGATAAGCCTCTGGGCACTGCCGAAGCGGTGTATGCCGCCATGCAGGAAAACTTCGACCAGATCCGCCCGCTACTGAGCGATACAGCACTTCTCACGCAATTGGACGCTCTGGAAGAGTGGACAAAGACCACTTTCGAACGGAACCGGGAGCTGGTGGTCGCCCGTCGCGCCAAAGGTATGGTCCGCGAATGTCACGGCGATCTTCACCTCGCCAACATCGCCGTATTCGACGGTCAGGTAACGGTGTTCGACTGCATTGAGTTCAATGAACCGTTCCGCTGGATTGATGTGATCAACGATTTGGCGTTCCTGCTGATGGACCTTGAATCACGTCAAGAGCATGAACTGGCAAACTTGGTCCTCAACACCTACCTCGAATACCGGGGTGATTTCGAAGGCTTGGAGCTATTGCCGCTCTATAAGGCCTACCGGGCGATGGTGCGGGCTAAAATCGCCCTGTTCAGCATGGGCAACCCGAGCCTGACCGACAGCGACATTGAAAGTTTGTGGCAGGTGTACCGCGATTACACGCAACTCGCCGAAGATTACGGCGCCATTCCGAATCATTATTTGCTGGCAACCACCGGCTTGTCGGCCTCTGGGAAAACCTGCGTCAGCGCCGCCATGTCGGCCGAATTAGGCCTGGTTCGTTTGCGTTCCGATGTGGAACGCAAACGCTTGCACGGGCTGGCCCCGCTGGATGACAGCAAATCCGGTTTGGGTACAGATCTTTACAGCCCGGAAGCCACTGAGAAAACCTACAAGCACTTGGCGACATTGGCGGATCAACTGCTGTCTTCCGGGTTATCCGTCATTGTGGATGCCGCCAGCCTGAAAGAAAGCGAGCGGGCACTGTTTGCTCAAGTCGCCGAGAATCAAGGCGTGCCCTTTGCACTGCTGCACACCGAAGCGCCAGAAGAACTGCGCCGCGACTGGGTACGCAAGCGCAAAGGCGATGCGTCTGAGGCCACCGAAGAGATGTTGGACGCTCAACAGACGTGGTTCGAGCCCCTGACGGCCGAAGAAAAAACCCACACCATTCATTTGCACACCGATCAGGAGCATGTGGCTGAAGCGGTAGCGGACAGAATCCGCCAGCACCTTGGCCTCAGCCCTCGATCCGGCCACTGATGCAATCGATTCAATCCCAATGGCAAACAGCTTGCCCGGCACACGATCTGGTGCCGGGCAAGTTCGTGGAATTTCGCCTGAAAGAAAAAGCGGTTGAGCCCGAAGGGATGCCACTAACCGGTTTTGTGTTTCTGGACAACGGCACACCCCGGGCTTACCTCAACGTGTGCCCACATCTGGGCATTGAGCTGAACTGGATGCCCGGCCGCTTTATGGATGCCGACAATTTGTTCATTCAATGCTCCACCCACGGCGCGCTGTTTAAACCTGGCACCGGTGAGTGTATAGCCGGGCCTTGCCAGGGCGATGCCTTAACAGAGCTGGATGTGCGCGAGCGCGAGGGCCTTATCGAAGTCAGGCTTCAAGATTGACCGGCACGGCATCAATCAAATCAAGCCGCGCGCTCGGGTTTCCGTCAACCCCCATCAAAGCAGCTTTATAAGCAATCACCTCCACTCCGGCTTCAACGGCTTGTCGCAGTAATTGGCCGTATTTCGGGTCAATGTGGTCCGCAGGCTGCACTTCTTCAATACCTGTGTGATTCACCACAAACAACAACACTGCCCGATCGCCATTGGCGACTTGTGCGATCAGCTCGCGCAGATGCTTTTGCCCGCGCTCGGTCACGGCATCCGGAAAATAACCCTGCGCGCCCTCCGCGAGTGTCACGTTTTTCACCTCTACCCACGCATCTGGCTCACTGTCATGACCCGAAAGCAGCAGATCAATACGGCTTTTTTCTTCGCCGTACCGCACCTCACTTCGGCATTGGCTGTAACCCCCAAGCTCAGGGATCACGCCCGCTTCAATCGCATGTTTGGCCTGTGCATTCGGGCGCGCAGTGTTCACACACGCAAGCGCACCCGGCCTGGCCTCCACCAGTTCCCAAGTGTATTTCAGCTTACGCTTGGAGTTATTGCTTTCGCTCAACCACACTCGCGCATTTTCCGGCTGACAATTGCGCATGGAGCCGGTGTTTGGACAGTGAGCAACCACCTCTTTCCCATCCGGCAAGCGCACGTCCGCCAAGAAGCGTTTATAGCGCCGAATCAAGCGCCCCTCTATCAATGGTTCTAAAAACTTCATATGCTCTCCACTATAAGCCGAAGTCACAGAGCTGGCACCCCTGAGACTTATCTGCTATTTTCCGCAAATTCCCATTACAGGGCGTCTGGGTAAAACCGTGCGGCACCGGTGCTGGTACGGATAACAAAGCGCCCGAGTAGAAGTACAAACAAGAGGCCAGGGCTCAATGGCAAAGAAGACTGCGCAAGCACCAAGCGAAACCTTTACCGGCTTCACCCCTTACGAGATCAAGAAGGGTGAAGACTACATGAGTGCAGAGATGCTGCAGCACTTCAAGGACCTGCTATTGGATTGGAAGCAGGAACTGATGGAAGAAGTCGACCGCACCATGCACCACATGCAGGAAGACGCTGCAAACTACGCGGATCCCAGCGACCGCGCAACCCAGGAAGAAGAGTTCAGCCTGGAATTGCGTACCCGGGATCGTGAACGCAAACTGATCAAGAAAATCGACAAGACCATCGATCGTATCGACAAAGACGATTACGGTTTCTGTGATCAGTGCGGCGTAGAGATCGGCATTCGCCGACTGGAAGCTCGCCCAACTGCAACGCTTTGCATCGACTGCAAAACGTTGGCAGAAATCCGCGAACGCCAGACCGGCATCTGACCTGCCCCTTACCGGTAAGCTGGCGGTCTGACCGCCAGCTTCCAGAGATCTTATGGAGCACACCCGATATCGCGGGCGCTTTGCGCCGTCCCCCACAGGCCCACTGCATTTTGGCTCCTTGGTCACCGCTGTTGCCACATGGCTGGAAGCCCGAGCGGCTAATGGTGACTGGTTAGTTCGCATCGAAGACCTTGACCCCCTCAGGGAACCCCCGGAAGCCACCGATCAAATCCTGCATTCTCTCGACGTTCACGGATTACATTCTGACGAGCCTATACGCTTCCAGTCCCGGCGGCACCCGGCTTACCAAGACGCTATCGATCATCTACTGGGAAACGGAAAAGCATACCGGTGTAGCTGTTCCCGCAAACAGTTACAAGCTCATGGCGGGCGCCATCCGCATCAATGCAGAACTCTCAAAGCCGTCTCCGGAGGTTCTCCTCATGCCATTCGTTTTGCCCTCATCGACGAGCGTTGCCAATGGATGGATCTGTTACTCGGGCCGCAACAGCAAACCGTTCAAGCCGAACTGGACGACCCTGTTCTGCAGCGGAAAGAAGGCTTTTATGCTTACCAATTAGCGGTCGCTGTGGACGATATCGATCAAGGCATCACCCACGTGGTACGGGGGTCTGATTTGCTGGATATGACGGCCCAGCAACAGCAAATATTCCAGGCCTTGGGCGCTGCGGCTCCTCAATGGCTGCACATCCCGGTTATTCTCAACGATCAGAACCAGAAACTGAGCAAACAGAATCACGCGCCGGCCCTTGATGACTCGAAACCGGCAGCGAATCTGGTACACGCGCTCGCGGCTCTCGGCCAACACCCGCCTGAATTACTCTTCAGTGCCACCGTAGATGAGGTTCTGGCCTGGGCCCGGGCACACTGGCAACGTACCGCCATTCCCCTGACATCCCAGCAAGCCCGTGGTATAACCCCAAGTACACAATCGCACTTGGACCACTAACCTGATGTATATCTACCGCCTGGTTTTTCTACTGGTGCTGGCTATCTATATTTTTTCACCAAACATCCTGAGTTGGTGGACCGGCCCTGGTAATGCCTGGTACACCCCGTTCATTTTTTGGGGCGGCCTGATTGTGATCGGTTTCTGGCTGGAATGGCGGCGAGATCCCAATGAGTTTTAGCGCACCGGGGCTGCTACTGGCCAGCTTGCTTTATCTAAGCCTCCTGTTCGGCATTGCCTGGGCAACCGAACGCGGCACGCTGCTTCGCCAGTGGGTACGCCACCCGCTGACCTATACGCTCAGCCTCGGCGTATACGCCGGCATATGGGCGGTTTACGGTGCCATCGGATTCGCAGCAGAATCAGGGTTCGGGTATCTGGCGTACTATTTAGGGATCAGCGGGGCATTCTTGCTGGCACCCGTTCTGCTCAGCCCGATTTTGCGAATCAGCAGGGCTTACCAGCTTACATCGCTGGCCGATCTGTTCGCATACCGCTACCGGAGCCAATGGGCGGGTACCCTCGTCACACTCTGCTCGGCGGCAGCGATCATGGCCTTGCTCAGCATGCAGATTCAGGCAGTTTCGGTCTCTGCCAGTTTGCTCGCACCCGATACATCCCCAAAATTTATCAGCACGCTGTTCTGCTTGATTGTTGTGCTGTTCGCTGTCCTATTCGGCGCACGCCGGCACCAGTCATCCAGCCACCATCAGGGCTTGGTGCTGGCGATCGCGTTCGACTCGCTGGTTAAACTGGGGGCCTTACTGGTGCTCGGTGGCGTGATTCTATTCGGCGTATTTAACGGAAGCGCAGGCCTGGAACACTGGCTGGCCGATACGTCGAGGCTGGAATCTCCGATGGCCATGAACGTGAACGACGGTACCTGGCGCGCGTTGTTGCTGATGTCATTTGCAGCCACTTTGGTGTTACCCCACATGTACCACATGACCTTCAGCGAAAATCCGTCGCCACGAGCACTCGGGAAAGCCAGTTGGGGCCTGCCTCTGTATCTGTTGCTGCTGAGCGTGCCTGTGCCACTGATTGTCTGGGGTGGCCAAGCGCTCGGGGTAACGGGGCCACCGGCCTTCTTCAGTATTGGTGTTGCTCAGGCACTGGAAAGCCCAATACTGACACTTCTGATGTATATCGCCGGCCTTTCCGCGGCCAGTGGGCTTATGATTGTCAGCACGCTGGCACTGGCTGGCATGGTGCTCAACCATGTCGTGCTCCCCTTAAAAACACCAAAAGATCAGGGTGACATTTACCGCTGGCTACAGTGGGTTAAGCGATTGCTGATCGCGGCCATCTTATTCATGGCTTTGCTTTTTCACGAAGTTGTCGGCCAACGCCTCGACCTCTCTATTCTGGGCGCTATTTCACTCGCAGGCACACTGCAACTGCTTCCTGGTGTGCTGGGGGTTATTTACTGGCCCGAAGGCAATCGTCGCGGATTGATCGCAGGGTTAGTGACAGGGCTGGCGATCTGGAGCCTCACTCTCGTCCTTCCTTTTTCCTATACGTTTGACCTACTGTCGTTGATAGGCATGCCCGTTACTTCAGGCTACGTAAACTGGCACGTGGTAACGTTCATCAGCCTGACAGCCAATGTGGCCATGTTCGCCGTAGTTTCGATCCTGAGCCCTGCGACCCCCGAAGAAGCCAGTGCCGCCCAGGCCTGCTCCATGGGAGCCCTCTCACGCCCCCAGCGTCGTGAACTGTTTGCCTCTTCATCGGCCGATTTTATTCACCATCTGGCCGAGCCTTTGGGCATTAACGTTGCGCGCCGTGAAGTACACCAGGCACTGGCACAACTAAAACTGCCGTCGTCGGAATTCCGCCCGTATCAGTTGCGGCGACTACGGGACCAGATTGAGGCCAATTTATCCGGACTGCTTGGCCCCTCCATCGCCAGAGACATGGTGAAACGCCATCTGGGTTTTAAGCCCATGGCGCACAGCGGCACCGGACAAGACATTCGTTATGTCGAAAGAGCGCTCGGCGATTACCAAAACCAGCTCACGGGGCTGGCGGGCGAGCTGGACAACTTGCGGCGCCATTATCGGCAAACCCTGCAAAACCTGCCGATTCCTGCCAGCTCCATTGGCGACGATGGTGAAATATTGATGTGGAACCATGCCATGGAGACGCTCACCGGCATCTCGGCCGATGAAGTGGTCGGCGCCAAACTCATGGCGCTACCGGAGCATTGGCACGCGCTACTGGATGATTTTAATAGCGGCAGCGACCTTCACCGATACAAACACCGGCTGGATTTGCGCGGCAAACCTCACTGGCTGAACCTGCACAAAGCGGCACTGAATGGCCCCGATCATCCGGAAGGCGGTTCGATCATTCTGGTCGAAGACCAAACCGAAACCAGACTGCTTGAAGACGAACTCATGCACAGTGAGCGTTTAGCTTCCGTGGGCCGGCTAGCGGCCGGTGTCGCCCATGAAATTGGCAACCCCGTGACGGGCATTTCGTCATTGGCCCAGAACCTCAAACTGGAAACCGATAACCCGGAGATTCTGGACACAGCCAACCAGATCCAGCAGCAAACCCGGCGCATTTCCACGATTTTGCAATCGCTGATGAACTTCTCTCGCACGGGCAACCATGCCCATGCCACACGCTATGAACCTGTCAGCCTTCATCGGTGTGTGGAGGAATCGATCAATCTGCTATCACTGGGCGAAAACCGCAAAGGCATTCATTACGAAAACGCCTGCCCGACGGATCTGCAAATCCTCGGCGACGAGCAGCGTTTAGTGCAGGTGTTCGTCAACCTGCTGGCCAATGCCCGGGATGCCTCTCCAGAGGGTGGCACCATACAGGTGACTGGCAAGCGCGATAGCTACTCCGCTATCATCGAAGTGGTTGACGAAGGTACAGGGATACCTTCGGACCAACAGGACCATGTATTTGAACCCTTTTTTACTACCAAGGCATCTAATAAAGGCACAGGGCTTGGCCTATCCCTCGTGTACAGTATTGTTGAAGAGCACTATGGCAATATCCAGGTAGAGAGCCCCGTGCAGACCATGAGCGGCAAAGGCACTTGCATGAGGCTTCGCCTGCCAGCTTACGAACCCGACACCGATGCCGACAGTCGCCTGAACGAAAGGTCGTGAACGTACTATGCCCCGCATTCTGATTGTTGAAGACGAAGACATTATACGATCTGCAGTCCGCAAACTGCTCCAGCATGCTGGCTACGAGGTGGCCGATGCCATTTCGGTCGAAGCGGCGGAGGAACTGGAACCCGATACCTTCGACCTGGTCATTACCGATCTTCGCTTGCCCGGTGCCGCCGGCACGGAAATGATCAACCGGGCACCCAATACCCCGGTGCTGATCATGACCAGCTACGCCAGCCTACGCTCGGCCGTAGACTCCATGAAAATGGGGGCGGTGGATTACATCGCCAAACCGTTTGACCACGATGAAATGCTGGCAGCCGTCGAAGGCATTTTGGCGCGCAAAGACGCACTGCCTGCCAGCAACGAAGACACCGACGCTTCCGGAGCGGAAGTACCCGACCCATCCAACATTATGTTTGGTCAGTGTGAACCGATGGAAAAGGTGTTCACACTCATTCGAAAAGTGGCCCCCACCCAGACCACGGTTTTGATCAACGGTGAATCCGGTACCGGTAAAGAGTTGGCCGCCCGAGCGCTGCACCTTCTGAGCCCTCGCGCCTCCAAACCTCTGATTTCGGTCAACTGCGCGGCTATTCCAGAGAGCCTGATTGAATCCGAACTGTTCGGTCACGAGAAAGGCTCGTTTACCGGAGCGGTATCGGCTCGCACCGGTCTGATCGAAGCCGCCGACGGGGGTAGCCTGTTTCTCGACGAAATCGGTGAATTGCCCGCAGAAGCCCAGGCTCGATTACTTCGGGTGCTTCAGGAAAGCGAAATTCGCAAGGTAGGTGCCACTCAGAGCCGGAAAGTGGATGTCCGCATGATTGCGGCCACACACCGAAACCTCAAAGCCATGACTCGTACCGGCGAGTTTCGGGAAGACCTCTATTACCGATTGAACGTCATGCAAATCCGGCTACCGCCGCTGCGAGAGCGTCGCGCAGATATCCTTGGCCTAGCCGGGCGTTTCCTGAAGCAGCAAGCGCAAAGGCTTGAGCGGCCGGACCTGCACCTGAGCCCTGAAGCCATGCAGGCTCTGCAGCGTTACCGCTGGCCGGGCAACGTTCGGGAATTGGAAAACGCCATAGAACGAGCCTCTATTCTTGTGGACGGCGACACCATCACACCCTCCGTGCTGGACCTCGACAGCGATTCGGGTGACGAATACATTCCTGAAACCCTGGTGGAGGGGAATAACGAGAGTACCCCCACCCGAGAAACGGATTCAGCCAACGACTTGTCTCTGGAAGACTACTTTCAGCACTTCGTTATCGAGAACCAGGATCGTATGAGCGAAACCGAGTTGGCTCAAAAACTGGGCATCAGCCGGAAATCTCTTTGGGAGCGCAGACAACGCTTGGGCATTCCCCGCAAAAAATCCAGCAGCACCTGAACACCTGCCCGGTAACAAATGAACCCAGACTCATTTGTTACCGGGCGTTCCCCTCGGTAACACTTCCCCCACCATTTTTTGTGACCCAGGTAACACTTTCCCGGAATACGGGGTAACACTTATTTCTCGACTATCCGTAACCCACTGTTAACAAACAATTTTCAAATTGTGGCACGGCCTCTGCACTATTAAGAGCGCACAACAACAAAAACAAAATGTGACATCGCAGCGGCAACAACAAAAACAAAAAGCTGCAAAGAAAACGCCCGGTAACAAAAACAAAAATAGGGCGTAAGCGAACTGAGTGTTTTGGGTGCTAGGTTTTTTTGTGGTCCCTCAGCATGCGCGAGTTGTAGATGTGGAGAAGAATCGTCTTCCAGACGACACCACGCCTGCGTTAAAGCCCGCTCCATGCAATTGACTACACCATGTATTCAAAGCTTTCCGCTTGCATATTATTGAGCCCGAACGTTGGGCACGCAGTGGGGCAAAACATTAAAAAGAATCCCGACACAAAACAAAAATAATTGCAGATCGTCGAAGCTTTCAGGGCGGATTCGTGAAAACGGATCCGCCTTTTGATTATTAGCCTCAACGAAAACTCTCCGCCTCCAAATCAGACAAACACTCATCATTTCCAGCCTAATATCACCCAAACATGTGCAATTCCTGCGCAAACCGTTAAAATCCACGTTTTTGCTCTGCGCAAACACGGAATTCCATGCCTAAAAGACTTGTAGATAAACTGCGTTCTTTCATGCCCGGCAACGGGAAAAAGAAAGCCAAACATTACCAGCGCCAAGAGATCCCGCGGGACCAGCACAATGTCTCTCGCTCGATGATCAGCGAACCGGCGAAGAAGGTACTCAACCGACTGAACAAGTCCGGCTATGAGGCCTATCTGGTGGGCGGCGGTGTGCGAGACATCGTTCTGGGCGGCCGGCCCAAAGACTTCGACATCGCCACCAACGCAACACCTGAAGAAGTACACGACCTGTTCCGCAACTCCCGGCTAATTGGCCGGCGCTTCCGTATCGTGCATGTGGTCTTCGGGCGTGAAATCATCGAGGTCACCACCTTCCGCGGCAACGCTGAGGCCTCTAATGAAGATCACTCTGACCACGAACACAAAACCAGCGAACACGGCCTTCTGCTGCGAGACAACGTTTACGGCAGCCTGGAAGACGATGCTCTGCGACGCGACTTCACCATCAACGCTCTTTACTACTGCATTCGTGACTTCAGCATCATCGATTTCGCCAACGGCATGCAGGACCTCGAAAACCAGCAGATACGACTGATTGGAGACCCGGCAACCCGATACCGTGAAGACCCGGTTCGCATGTTGCGCGCTATCCGTTTCGCGGCGAAGCTTGGTTTCGAGATCGAACCAGAAACCGAAGCCCCTATTCGTGAATTGGCCCCTCTTCTGGGCCACATTCCACCAGCACGCTTGTTTGACGAAGTACTTAAGCTGCTTTCTGCCGGTTACGGTGAAGCCACTTATGAACTACTCAAAGATTACGGCTTGCTTGAAATGCTGTTCCCGGAAACCGTTCGCGCCCTTAATAACGGAGAATCCGACGAACTCATCCGCCAGGCCTTACGCAACACCGACGCCCGTATAGCTCAAGGCAAATCAGTCACACCGTACTTCCTGTTTGCCGCCATGTTATGGCCGGCACTGCAAGCCGAATGGCGCGTGCGACAGGATAACGGCGACCCGGTTCAGCCTGCTCTCCATGGAGCTATCGGCAAGGTAATTGGCCGTCAGGTTCAAGCCACCTCAATTCCCAAGCGTTTCTCTGGCCCAATGAAGGAAATCTGGGAACTTCAGACTCGACTTCCCCGTCGCCAGGGCAAGCGGGCACTTGCCACGCTTAGCCACCCCCGCTTCCGCGCCGCGTACGATTTCTTGCTGGTGCGTGAATCGGCCGGCGAGCTGGAACCCGGCCTTGGCGCTTGGTGGACGGACTTCCAAAGAGCCGACGAACGCGGGCAGGAAAAGATGCTGTCCCAGGTAGGCTCGGCAGCAGGCCCCCGAAAACGTGGCCGCAAACGTAGCCCCAATAAAAAACCACCTCAGTCATGACCACTGTCGTTTACGTAGGCCTGGGTAGCAATCTGGAAAACCCCGCTGCCCAACTGGCCCGTGCGGTGATGGAGTTGTCGCGCTTGCCGCAGACCCGCTTGCAGGCTCAGTCGCCGTTTTATGCCAGCCGGCCGGTCGGGCCGCAAGATCAGCCCGACTTCGTCAATGGAGCGGTGGAGCTGGCAACAAGCCTGACACCCCATCAACTGCTGGACCATTTACAGGCCATCGAGCAGGCCCACGGGCGGGAAAGACTGCAACACTGGGGGCCGCGCACACTGGATCTGGACGTACTTCTTTTTGGCACCGAAACCGTCAGCGATGAACGCCTGACCGTTCCCCACGCCGAGCTGGCAAACCGGGATTTCGCGCTTCAGCCCCTGCTGGACCTGAATCCGGAACTGACATTACCCGATGGCCGCCGTGTTGATGAGTTACGGGCGCAGTGCCCGGACAA
Source organism: Marinobacter litoralis (assembly GCF_003336705.1). Classification (GTDB taxonomy): domain Bacteria; phylum Pseudomonadota; class Gammaproteobacteria; order Pseudomonadales; family Oleiphilaceae; genus Marinobacter; species Marinobacter litoralis. Next base: position 27,601 of record NZ_QMDL01000003.1, read on the forward strand.
TCAGCTACGCAAGCTGCCACCAATGGCCGAATCAGACTAACCCAAGGGCAGGAACTCCATGCTACCCTTGTGGCTGACACACCTCGGCATTAATCTTATACTTCTCTGAGCACCGGAAGACCCCGGATCATTACTGGCCCATCCACCCAAAAGGCAAGGATCTTATGGCAGTTACCATTAATACCCTGCGGGAACTCAAGCAGAAAGGCGAAGCCTTCTCAGCGCTTACCTCCTACGACTCCACCTTTGCACAGGTGGTCAGCGAAGCGGGCGTGGATGTAATCCTGATTGGTGACTCACTCGGCATGGTACTGCAAGGCAACGACAGCACTTTGCCCGTAACCATGGAACACATGATCTACCACACCAGCTGCGTGGCTAAAGGCAACAAAGGCTCGCTGATCATGGCCGACATGCCCTTTATGTCTTACGGCACCGTCGCCGACGCGCTGGACAACGCCGCGGAACTCATGCGTGCCGGTGCCCACATGGTCAAACTCGAAGGCACCGACTGGATGAGAGACACCATCGAAGCCTTGAGCGAACGGGGCGTACCTGTGTGTGCCCACCTGGGGCTAACACCCCAGTTCGTCAACAAATTCGGCGGCTACAAAGTCCAGGGTCGCGACGACAAAGCCGCGGAAGCCATGATCGAGCACGCTTGCCAGCTGGAAGCGGCCGGGGCAGACATCATCTTGCTTGAATGCGTCCCCGCGCCCCTTGCTGCCCGTATAACCCAGGCTGTTAAAGCGCCGGTTATCGGCATTGGCGCCGGCTCAGACACCGACGGCCAAGTACTGGTACTGCACGACATGCTGGGCGTAACCCCGGGCCGAAAGCCCCGGTTCGTAAAGAACTTCCTGGCAGACACCGCTTCCATTCCGGAAGCCATCGCAGCCTATGCCAAGGCTGTTAAAGAACGCACTTTCCCCGCCGAGGAGCATACGTTCAAGGCATGAGAACCGTACATTCACTCAAAGAACTTCGCAGCATCCTGAAAGCCTACCGCCAACAGGGCAAAACCATCGCGCTGGTGCCCACCATGGGCAACCTTCACGAAGGCCACATTTCCTTGGTGCGTAAAGCCTCCGAAGCCGCAGACATTGTTGTCACCAGCATTTTCGTGAACCCCATGCAGTTTGGCGCTAACGAAGATCTGGATTCGTACCCGCGTACGCTGGCCGAAGATCAGGACAAACTGGCTCCGGCTGGCAACACCCTGATTTTCGCGCCGCCGGTTTCCGAAATTTACCCGGAAGGCCTTGCCAACCAAACCAAGGTAGTGGTGCCGGAAGTCAGCGAGGGCCACTGCGGTGCGAGCCGCCCGGGTCACTTCGAAGGTGTGGCCACCGTGGTCACCATGTTGTTTAACATGATCCAGCCGGACATGGCGTTTTTCGGCGAGAAAGACTTCCAGCAACTCGCGGTGATTCGCAAGATGACTCGCGACCTGATGATGCCCATCGAAATCATCGGCGCACCTACCGTGCGCGAAGAAGACGGTTTGGCAAAAAGCTCACGCAACGGCTACTTGTCTGAAGAAGAAAGAGCCATTGCACCGGTCGTCTACAAAACACTGACACATGCCGCACAGCAGCTCGAAGCAGGCAACGGTGATTTCGCCGCTCTGGAACAAGAGGCTCGTGATACTCTGACAAACGCCGGCTTACGCCCCGATTACTTTAATATTGTGAACAGCCTGACGCTCAAGCCGGCTTCCGAAGCCGACAAAGAGCTGACCCTGCTGGTGGCGGCCTTTCTAGGCACCACACGGCTGATCGACAATCTCTCTGTTACTCGCTAAACACCGGACTCGCTGTCGCGTGTGCGCGCGGCAGCGAACAGAAAGGACACTCTGATGCCACCCGCTTCGGCACCTCTGACTGAAAAACCCGAATGGCACGCGCTTCTCCAGCAAAAGCAGCAACTGGAGAGCGTGCTTATGCGCGACCTGTTTCAAACAGACCCCAAACGTGCAGACCGATATCTAATTAAAGGTGCGGGGCTGACGCTTGATTTCTCACGCAACCGTCTGACCGACGAAACGCTTACGGCTCTTTCTGATCTGGCAAGGGCGTGCAATCTGCCACAACGCATTACCGACCTAGTCACCGGCGCCAAGGTTAACCGCACAGAAAACCGGCCCGCGCTGCATACCGCCCTGCGCCAGCCGGCCGGTGACTCAGTCTGGGTTGACGGCAAAGACATCATTCCCGAAATCCATGCCACGCAAGCCCGCATGGAACAACTTGATCAAGCCATTCAGAGCGGCACCAAAACCGGCCACACCGGTCGTGCTTTCACCGATATTGTCAGCATCGGCATCGGCGGCTCCTTCCTTGGCCCTAAACTCGCCGTAGAAGCGCTCACCCCCTTCTGGCAAGGTAATCTGAGGTGCCATTTTGTTGCCAACATCGATGGTACGGATATCGCTGAAACGCTGAAGTCGCTTAACCCCGAAACTACCTTGTTTCTGGTGCAATCAAAATCGTTCCGCACACAGGAAACCCTCGATAACAGCCTGATCGCCCGAGAGTGGTTCCTCACTAACGGCGGCAACCAAGACGCCGTCGCCCATCACTTTATGGCCGTGACCGCCAACACTGATGAGGCGGTGCGGTTTGGCATTCACCCGGACAACATCTTCCCGATGTGGGACTGGGTGGGCGGCCGGTACTCGCTCTGGTCGGCTATTGGCTTGCCCATCGCGCTGATGGTCGGCATGGACAACTTCCGCGCACTGCTGGCCGGCGCGCACGCCATGGACTGCCATTTCAAAGAAGCACCAACCGAGCAGAACCTGCCGGTCGTTATGGCGTTACTAAGTGTTTGGTACAACAACTTCTGGAGCGCCCAAAGCCACGCTGTGCTGCCCTACGACGAATACCTGAAGCACTTGCCCGAGCACCTGCAACAACTGGACATGGAAAGTAACGGTAAGAAGGTGACCCAAGACGGTGCTCCAGTGGATTACGAAACCGGCCCGATTCTCTGGGGCGGCGTTGGCGCGAACGGCCAGCATGCCTATCATCAGCTGATTCACCAAGGCACACGTTTGGTGCCCGCCGACTTTGTGATTCCGCTGACATCCCACAATCCGGTGGGCCACCACCATGCCACCCTGTTCGCCAACTGCCTGAGCCAGGCCCGCGCCATGATGGCTGGAAAAACAGAGGCAGAGGCTCTGCAAGAATTGATCGCAAGTGGCCTGGATCAAAATGCCGCTGCCGAACTCGCTCCACACAAAGCCATTCCCGGCAATAAACCTAGCAATATTCTGTTGATGGCGAAGATAACGCCGGAAACGCTAGGCGCACTGGTGGCGCTTTATGAGCACCGGACCTTCGTGCAAAGCGTGATTTGGGATGTGGACTGTTTTGACCAATGGGGCGTCGAGCTCGGCAAGCAGATGGGCAATGAAATCCTGCCGCGCCTGATCGACAATGAAGAAGTCGGCAGCGCCGGGGATAGCGCAACCGATAATCTGGTCGCCCTGTTCCGCTCAGCCAATCGCCGCTGAAATCTGGCGCTCCTGCCAGATGAAATCGACCGGCCAGAGCTTCTGGTCGGCGGCGTAATACTGCCACAACTCAGAATAACTCTTCCCGTTAACGGGGTGTTTCGTCTCTGGCGCAATATCGGCCAGGGGCTTTAGTACAAACGCATTCTTCAGGATTTCACCTCGCGGCAGCTCCACCCCGGCCACAAGGCCTACTTCATCGCCGTATGTGAGAATATCCAAATCCAAAGTCCGCGGGCTGAATCGGGGGGCATCCGGACGCCGACCAAAATCCAGCTCCATCTGCTTCAACAGTCGCGATAATTCGGCCACCTGTAACTCGGTATGAAAACCCACCGCCAGATTCAAAAAGTTTGAACCGGAAAAGCCGACGGGCTCACTCTCGTACACCGGCGACACCGACAGCTCACCAAACGCGTTCTGCAAGGCATCCAGAGCGAGCCCGACATGCCGGTAGCGCTCAACATTACTGCCTATGCCAAGAAGCACCCTCGCCATCAGCGCTGACCTCGCTCAATCCGCACGCCCACAGAGGTAGCCGCCGGAACCGCACCGGGCTTGTTAACGGTAATGCGCAGCCAGCTCACGCCAAAATCCTGCTGCAACATAGTGGCAACCGCTTCCGCCGCGGTCTCGATTAACTGCGGCTGCAACGCTTGAATGCATTGGCTGACCCGCTCACTCACGGCCGCATAGTCGAGGGCATCGGCGACATCGTCACTCGCTGCCGGCACCCGGTTGTCCCAAGCCATTTCAAGGTCCACCAGCAGCCGCTGGGTGATCTCCCGCTCCCAGTCATAAACACCAATAACGGTTTCTACTGCCAAACCTTCCACTAACACCACATCTGCCAAACCAGACTCCCTAGGCTTACACTCTTGGCTGATTGAATATTATACAGACAAGCGATACTGTGGCCGTTCGCCTGCTCGCCTGAATTTGGGGCAGCTATTTTCTCACAGAATACCGGATGCCGTCTGCGCGCCTTGTGAAACACCTATGGAAACCGCTAGCCAACCGATCTTAATTGTTCTGCTCTGTTTTGGAGCTTATCTCGCCGGGTCGGTGCTGTTTGCCATCCCGGTTTGCCGGGCCTGGCGGCTTCCAGACCCTCGAGCTCAAGGCTCCGGTAACCCAGGGGCGACCAATGTGTTTCGTGCAGGAGGCTGGCAACCGGCACTCACGACTCTTGCTCTTGATGCGCTAAAAGGCTGGCTACCGGTCTGGCTGGCCAATCAGGCCGACATGTCGATTATGGTGCAGGCCATCGTCGCCTTGAGCGCCGTGACCGGCCACATGATTCCGATTTTTTTCCGATTCAAAGGCGGGAAAGGTGTCGCCACAGCGCTTGGTGCAGGTTTAGCGCTCGCGCCGCTCACCACACTGCTGATGGCAGCTGTCTGGCTTGTCGTGATTTGGCGTTCACGAATCAGTGCACTGGCGTCGATCATCGCCATTGGCTCCGGCCCCATCATCAGCGCGATTCTGGAGCCGGACACACTGCCACTCTTTGGCCTGCTCACCCTGCTTATCGTGGTTCGCCACCGCAACAACCTGATTCGGCTGGCCCAAGGCAGAGAAACGGGGCTTTAACGGATTTAGTCCACCAACCCATTGGCGCGCGGCTCGTTCACCGACGGCAGGGTATCCATCGGCCAGCGCGGCACGGAAACAATCCGCTCGCCATCTTTCTGCCCTTTTCTCAAACGCTGTGCACCGGCATACGCAATCATCGCGCCGTTGTCGGTGCAGAATTCAGGGCGTGCGTAGAACACCGAACCGCCAAGTTTTGCGGTCATTTTCTCAAGGCCGGCGCGCAAGCGTTTGTTTGCACTCACACCACCGGCAATCACCAAGCGTTTGCAGCCTGTCTGCTCCAAGGCCCGGCGACATTTGATGGTTAACGTATCCACCACCGCCGCCTCAAAGGCCAAGGCAATGTCCGCCTTTACCTGCTCATCAAACTCTCCGGCATCCTTTGCCGCGTTAACGGTATTGAGGGTAAAGGTTTTCAAGCCACTAAAGCTGAAATCCAGGCCCGGGCGATCCGTCATCGGGCGGGGGAAGCGGTAACGCCCTTCCCGCCCTTTTTCCGCCAAGGCGGCCACTCTGGGGCCACCGGGGTAATCCAGTCCCAACATTTTTGCAGCCTTGTCGAAGGCTTCACCGGCCGCATCATCCACCGACTCGCCCAGCATCTCGTACTCACCAATGCCATCGACTCGGACTAACTGCGTATGGCCACCCGACACCAACAGGGCGACAAAAGGAAACGCCGGCGGGTTGTCTTCCAGCATAGGGGCCAGCAAATGCCCTTCCATGTGGTGCACACCCAGCACTGGGATATCCAGCGCGTACCCCAAAGCGTGGGCCACCGAGCCGCCCACCATCAATGCACCCACAAGACCGGGACCCGCGGTGTAAGCAATTCCCTCTATGTCGGTTCGAGCCTTACCGGCATCCGCCAACACCTGATCGCACAGGGGCAACAGCTTTCGAACATGATCCCGGGAGGCCAGCTCTGGCACCACACCGCCATAGTCGGCATGCACCTCTACCTGGCTAAACAGGGCGTGGGCCAGCAGGCCCTGCTCGTCGTCCAACAGGGCAACGCCCGTCTCATCGCAAGAAGTTTCAATACCAAGAATCAGCATAAATCGGGGCCGTGTCCGCGGGGTTGGAATGATTGACGATAATTTTATCAGAAACCCGACCGCCCCCGTCACTTTCGTTGAACAATGATTGACCTGACGTGTCCCAGCCGTTATCATTGCCGCCCTTAATTATGCACTGGTCGAGTTATAACCAATCTGACCAGGGATCGAGCCGCGAGAATCTATTTCAGCGGAACAATTTGAAACCGAATCTATCAGGTAGGTGATTGTCGAATGCCAGCTGTTAAACTGAAAGAGAACGAACCGTTTGACGTAGCACTGCGTCGCTTCAAGCGTTCATGCGAAAAAGCCGGTGTACTTTCTGAAGTACGTCGTCGTGAGCACTACGAAAAGCCGACGGCTGTTCGTAAGCGCAAAGCTGCTGCTGCCGTTAAGCGTCATCTCAAGAAGCTTCAGCGTGAACAGCGTAAGTTCGAGCGTCTGTACTGAGTTCAGACCGCTTCGACAGCAAGACTGATTGCCGGAACGGCGTTTCGCCCTCTCTGGCAAACTGAAAATGCCGCCGAGGCCTGGCTTCGGCGGCATTTTTGGCTATGGTGAATAACGTTTGTATCCGGCGCCCCGGATGAAGTGGAGCCACCATGAGCGGACTGATCCCTCAACGCTTTGTTGAAGACCTTCTGGATCGAATTGATCTGGGAGAACTGATTGGATCACGCATCACTCTCAAAAAGGCTGGCGGTAATTACAAAGCCTGCTGCCCATTTCATGACGAGAAAACGCCCTCGTTCAACGTTCGGCCGGACAAAGGCTTCTACCACTGCTTTGGCTGCGGCGCTCATGGCGATGCCATCAGCTTTATCCGCGAATTCGAAGGCCTGGGCTTTACAGAAGCGGTAGAGGAACTGGCGAAACGTGCCGGCATGGAAGTGCCGTACGACAAAGTCGCCAAACAAGAAATGCAGCAAGCCCGGACGTTGACGGACGCGCTGGATTTCGCGAGCAAATTTTATCACTCGGCGCTCACCAGCCAACAAGGCGCTTACGCACAGGATTACCTGAAACAACGCGGTCTGGACGATGACATCATCGCACGTTATCAGATCGGCTTTGCACCGGGATCCGGCACCGCCTTGTACGATGCAGCACCGAGAGATCTGAAAAAGCCCTTGCTGGAAACCAAAACGGTCTCCGACAAATACGGCAAACCAAGGGATTTGTTCCGCAACCGGGTGATGTTCCCGATCCGGAACACGCGCGGCAAAACGATCGCGTTTGGCGGCCGCACACTGGGCGACGACAAAGCCAAGTACATTAACTCGCCGGAATCTGACGTATTCCATAAAAGCCGCGAGATTTACGGCCTGCACGAAGCCCGGCAAGCCACACGCCAGCTGGATAAGCTGCTGGTAGTAGAAGGCTACATGGATGTCATCGCACTGGCCCAGCACGGCATCGATTACGCCGTTGCAACACTGGGCACAGCGACCAATCAAGACAGTTTGACCGCCCTGCTTCGGCAAGTGCGGCACATTGTATTTTGCTTTGACGGCGATCAGGCGGGTTTTCGAGCCGCTGATCGAGCCATGGAAAACGCATTGGAACTGATTGCCGACGGCCTGCATCTTCAGTTTCTGATGCTACCCGAAGGCGAAGATCCGGACACACTTGTCCGAAAGGAAGGCGCAGAAGCGTTCCAAAAACGCATTGAAGGTGCAACACCGCTCTCGCGCTTTTTGTTTGATCGCCAGAGCGAAGGTCTGGATCTCGAACTCCCGGAGCACCGGGGCGAACTCAGAGCCAGAGCCGAACAATTACTGAACAAAATGCCCCGCTGCACGCTGCGGGACGCGATGTGGCAGGAAATGCTGCGCTTATGCGGCGGCCGCAACCAGTGGCAGAGTCGTCAGCAAAACAGCAAAAATTACAAAGCGAAAGGCTGGCGGGGAGAACGCCAGCACCGCCCGACCGAAGAGCGGGTGGACGTAAAACTCAGCAAAGACAGCACACTGTGCCTTGCCTTGCTGGAAGCGCCGGAGCTGGCCACGGAAATCAAGGCACAAGCCGACAGCACCCGGCAACTGGACCAAGCGGGGCGATTTGCCCGCTGGCTCCTGGACAAAAACATTCAAACCCGCAAAGCACTGATTGCGGAGTTAGCAACAGATAAGCAGGCCCGCGACAGGTTCTACAACCTGTTCGACGGACTGGAGCACATCCCGGCACGGGAAAGCACACTGGCAGCAGCCAGAGAGCTATTAAGCCCGAACGAAGAAGCCGCGCGCCAGCAAAGACTGGCAACACTGCTCCGGAACCTGGCCAAGCTCACCCCGGAACAACGGGAAGAGCTACGAACGCTCAGCGCGGGTACGTTAAACCCGAAAGCGGAGCATTGAGCACTTGAAACTAATGCCATTGATCACCATCTAACCGTTCATTGGCAGACCAGATAAGCGACAGCTATAATGGCTGTTTAACTTTTTTCCTCTTTAAAAGCGAGTTCACAGGGTGTCTATGTCAGGCAATTCGCAGAAATCACGTTTAAAAGACCTCATCGCTCGAGGCAAGGAACAAGGTTACCTGACTTACGCCGAGGTAAACGACCACCTGCCGGAAGACATTGCAGACCCGGATCAGGTTGAAGATATTATCCGGATGATCAACGACATGGGTATCCAGGTGTGCGAAGAAACACCCGATGCCGATACCTTGTTGATGACCGAAGGTGACTCCACCGCCGACGAAGCTGCGGCCGCTGAAGCCGCTGCCGCTCTGGCTGCTGTAGAAACTGACGCTGGCCGCACCACCGACCCCGTTCGCATGTACATGCGTGAAATGGGTACCGTTGAGCTGCTGACCCGCGAAGGCGAAATCGTCATCGCCAAGCGCATCGAAGAAGGTATTCGCGACGTAATGGCCGCGGTTGCCCACTTCCCGGGTACCGCCGGCACCGTTATCCAGGCTTACGATCGCATCATCGAAAACGAAGGCCGCATCAGCGACATCGTCACCGGTTTCCTGGACCCTGACGACGCAGAACCGTTCATGGGCGAAGAAGTCGTCGAAGAAACCACAGCTGAAAGCAACGAAGCTGAAGACGAGGACGACGGCGAAGAAGAGGAAAAGGAAAGCGGCCCGGATCCAGAAGAGACTCGCCTGCGCTTTGAGCTTCTGAAAGAGAAACTGGAAGCGGCTAATGAAGCACTAGCCAAGCATGGCCGCAGCCACAAGAAAACCCAGGAAGCGCTGAACGAGCTGGGCGCCGTGTTTGCTCCGTTCAAGCTGGGCAACAAAGCATTCGATGAGCTGGTTAACGTTGTTCGCTCCACCAACGACATGGTGCGCGAGAACGAACGTACCATCATGCAAATCTGCATTCGCGAATGCAAAATGCCGCGCAAAGACTTCATCAAAGAGTTCCCGGGCAACGAAGTAAACCTCGACTGGGCTCCGAAGATTGCCAAGAGCAAGAAGCCTTACGCAGCAGCCATCGCTGAGCGTCTGGACGAAATCGTTCGTCTGCAGAAGCGCATCCACAACGTACAAACGGAAGTGGACCTGGACGTTGTCGATATCAAAGAGATCAACCGTCGCGTTTCTATCGGTGAAGCGAAAGCCCGCCGCGCCAAGAAAGAAATGGTGGAAGCCAACTTGCGACTGGTTATCTCCATCGCCAAGAAGTACACCAACCGTGGCTTGCAGTTCCTCGACCTGATCCAGGAAGGCAACATCGGTTTGATGAAAGCGGTTGATAAGTTTGAATACCGTCGTGGCTACAAGTTCTCGACCTACGCCACCTGGTGGATTCGCCAGGCCATCACCCGCTCCATCGCGGACCAGGCACGCACCATCCGTATTCCGGTGCACATGATCGAAACCATCAACAAGCTGAACCGTATTTCCCGCCAGATGCTGCAGGAAATGGGCCGCGAGCCTACGCCTGAAGAGCTGGGCGAGCGCATGGAAATGCCGGAAGAGAAGATCCGTAAGGTCCTGAAGATCGCCAAAGAGCCGATCTCCATGGAAACACCGATCGGGGATGATGAAGACAGCCATTTGGGCGATTTCATCGAAGACATTCAGGCCCTGTCACCGGTGGATTCCGCCACCGCTGAAGGCCTGCGTGAAGCCACTCGCTCAGTGCTATCCGGCCTGACGGCTCGTGAATCAAAAGTACTGCGCATGCGTTTCGGTATCGAAATGAACACCGACCATACCCTAGAGGAAGTTGGTAAACAGTTCGACGTAACCCGTGAACGTATCCGACAGATCGAAGCCAAGGCTCTGCGCAAACTGCGCCACCCTTCCCGCTCCGATCACCTGCGCGGCTTTATTGACGACCAAGGCAACGCATAAAACCGAAAACACAGTAGCGGGCGCCAACCCTCACGGGTATAATGGCGCCCGCTTTTGTTATCGGGCCTATAGCTCAGTTGGTTAGAGCAGAGGACTCATAATCCTTTGGTCCCTGGTTCGAGTCCAGGTGGGCCCACCATAAGATTTAATGACTTAACCCGCCTCGCTGCGGGTTTTGTTGTTTCTGGGCTTCCCCCGCTTGCAACATTCTGCAACAAAAACAACACACTCTGTCTCCTTTCCTACCTATTAGTCGTACTGGTTACGCCGCATACTGTTCATACGTGGTATTACAGACATAACACACTGTCAAAAATGCCAACGTCCTAAAGTGACAAGTGTCCTACACTGCGCCTTGACCAATCGTACCAGTATCCTTGCGCACTCGCCGGGGCTGTACACAACAACAAAGAGCGAACGGAGTGTATTAATGGTTCTTCCTTCCCGATTTTCCGTACGGGCAACGACCCTTGCTGTTGCAGCTGTATCCGCCACCCTTTCCATGTCAGCGACTGCGAGCATGGGCAACCTTGGCACCACCTACGGCGTGATGCCGATTGACGTTGCCACCGCTCAATCACTGTCCATGTTTAACGACCAAGTTTCGGCGACTTACTACAACCCGGCATCTCTTACTCGAGACTCCCGTGGCGAACTGACCTCCGGTATCCTGCACGCCGAGCAGGAACTTCGCTCAGACAACCCCAATGCCAATGGAGATGTGGTTTCCAGCTCGCCAAGCCAGCACGTGCTGATCGGCATGAAGACCAACTTGGGTTCACTGACCCGTTTCAAGCACCCTATTTATCTGGGCTTCATCGCGGGTGTGGAAAAGTACGGCAAGGAAATGCTGGCCTTTAAATCAGAAACCTCAGAAACAGGACAGTACCTTCAAAACGGTAAAGAGCCGCTGTTCCTGAACGTTGGCGGTGCGACTCCGATTTGGCGTGGTATTTCTGCCGGTGCCTCGGTACGAATCACACTGGAAGCGGCAGCACAGCTGGATGCAGTGTCCACCTTGGGCGGCGAAACCAGTCGCGAGAGATTGGCTGTTAATGCTGAGCCAACTCTGAAAACTATTCTCGGCACCAACATCGACTTTGGCAGCACTTTCTGCAGTAAAGATGATTGCTTCCTGGACGGCTGGGAAGCAGCGCTGACTTACCGCACCAAGTCTTCAGCGAAAACGTCTGTCGGTTCCAACATCATTGTTACCCAGACCATTCCGGACCCCGGCCTCAGCCTGACCGTAGCCACCATCGACTCATTCCAGCCTGAAACCATTGTGCTCGGCACTCAATATGCGGGCGACGGATGGCGTGTAGGCGGCAGCATCGAACAGCAGAATTGGTCTGAGCTAGAAGACGAGTTTTCAAGAGATAGCATCAAAGACCAAGAGTCAGTCTCGGCTGGCAACCGCATCGGTTTCGACGACATCCTCGTACCTCGCGTGGGTGCTGAGTACCAGCTGAACGAGAACTTTGCGGTTCGCGGTGGTATTGCATACGAAGAGTCTCCCCTTAAGACCACCCGAAACCCGGAACTCAACTACCTGGACACCGACAAGATCATCGTTGGCTTGGGTGTGAGCGCCACTTACAACCGCACACGACTGCTAGCCTTCCCGGTACGCCTGGATCTCGGCTACCAGTACCAACAACTACAAGAGCGGGACTTCACCTTGGTCGACTATGACGGTAACGAAACCAACGTTACTGCCGACGGTGATATCCATGTAATCAGCGGCTCCATCACCCTGAAGTTCTGAGGAGAAGCAGGTCATGAAACAATTTAAAACGTTAGCACTGATTCCCGCCATGCTGCTTGCAGCATGTGGCGGCAGTGATGAGCAAGACATCAAGCAGAGCGTCAAGGATAGCAATCAGTCCGTGTCGCTGGTGTATTCCTACCCGATGGACGGCCAGGCGGATGTAAGCCCGAAAGCGGATATCGTACTCCGCTTTTCCCATGCCATTGCGGATGATGATGCAACGCTTGCTCAAAAGATTCAGGTCGAATCGAGCGCTGGCAGCCCGGCGTTTACCGTCACCAAGATTGATGGCGGAAAAAGCCTCAAGCTCGAGATTGCCGAAGGGCAAACGCTTGCCAGCCGCGAGACATACTCAATCACCTTCAACGAGCCTCTGTTGACTGAAGGCGGTCGTGAAATCGACACGCCAAACGCGGTAGGCGAACCGGGTATCCAATTCGATACTCGCGGCGAATTCAGCGGCGTTGCTAAGTTGGCGCAAACCTCTGACGACTTCGCTGTAGCCTGGCAAGTACCGGCCAACGGCACTGCCTTCGAAGCAGCGAACTTCTCTACTTTCCGTCTTGCTTTGACACACCCGGTTCACCCGGAGTGGCAAAAGCACGGTGGCTCCATTGAGCTTCTGGACAAAAACGGCACTGCTGTCCCCGCCACCGTGTTGGTGAAGGGCAACCGCGTCACCGTTGACCCCTGCGTCACCGAAGACCCGAAGGCCTGCGGCAGCAAAGACGACATCCTGAATGCCGGCCAAGAATACACGCTCAAGCTGAACAACCTAGCCAGCCTGACCAACGGCCCGGACGGTGCTCGCTTGAGCAAGTCGTTCAACTTCACTCCTCGCGCCACTGGCCCGACGGTGCTGCTGGAACAGCAAGCGGTAGATTCTAATGGCGGCAACCTTACCTCAGTGTTGAACGGTCAAGCCATTAATGGCGTTGTACTGAACTCTGTGTTGCAGGGCGTTACCGACACTTCTCAGCAGACTGGATCATTGTTTGCTGAACTGGCGTATGCTCCTTCGTTTAAAGCCGACGAAGCTCTGCCCCTGCGTATCCCCAAGGGCAGCGTACTGGAAAGCACCAGCCTCAACATTAAGGTTGGCGGCAAAGTACAAGTACTGAACATTGATGATGCCAGCAATCAGGAAACAGGCACGATCAAAGTGACCATGCTATCTGATGCTTCCGGTTACATGAGCCCAAATGCTTATACCGACGACATCAACGCACCGCGGCACATCACTCTGTTTATGGACGTATCCATGAACACCGCAGAAGCCATGCCGAACGCTGGCCTGTCTCAGGACCTAATGGGCGTGGAACTGCGCGGCATTGCACTTGTTCAGGACGGTGTTCTGACAATCGATGCGATCGGCATGGTTGAGCCCAACCTACTCGGTCAAGAAGTCACCGATTCCACTATCGCGTTCCATCTGCAAGCTGCCACAGATGTAGATTCGGTGCTGGATGCTGAAGTGTTACGTGAGATAGACAACACTCCGCCTCAATTGCTGAGCTGGATGCCTGGCGCAGAGAATGCCAACCCATCTACGCGCCAGTCGATGCAGCGCCCCGGCGACCCAGTGATTCTGTTTTTTGATGAGCCTCTGGATCCAGATTCAATCGCAAACGGTGTGAAGCTCTACGCAGATGGCCAAGAACTAAGCCCTGCCAATGGGAAACTCAACACAGCGCTCGATGGAACGGCATTAACATTAAACCCAGATGGAGGTTTAAAGGCCGGCGTTCAATATAAAGTATCCGCAACGGCCTTGACGGACCTAGCGGGCAATACTTACGCAAGTGTCGAAGATGACCTGTCATTCAGCCTTGATGGCGAGCGTGGAGCTCTGACGAGTGCACCGCCTTTGGCGCTGACAACTTATCCAGGCTTCCCTTGTGAGACAGATTTCTCTCAGATGGACCTTGAAAATGGGGTGTTAGGGAAATGTTGGACCGCAAAAGACAACGCTGGGGATGTCCTTCCCGTCAGCAAATTGCCCGAAGATCGTCCAATTACGGTTGTGTTTTCACAACCCATGGATTTGAACTCAATTCGCCTGAACGAAACATTTATTGTTGAAGAGGTCGATACTGATGGGGAAAAAATTAGTGCTGTAACGGGGCGTTTAGAGAAAAATAACCAACGAATCCGTTTCTATCCCGACCAGCCCTGGAAAGCGAACGCATTTTATCAGTACACAATGGTGTCCAAGAGAGGCGCAGATTCAACCGAAGATTCTGCATACTCTCTATATTGTGACGCTGAGAAACCTGAATCCATATGCGGAGAGAACGGATACCCACTAAAAGCCGATCTGTTAGAAGGTCTGAACTCTGGCTGGGGTAATGGAGAGCAACACGATCAGTCACTAAAAATTTACTTCGAAGGCGTTAAGTCACAGACTTCGGTATTTACTGCGCTTCGCAACCTACCGATTCGAGACACAAATGCAAACTTCCGCATTGATTGTAGCTCTAACGATGATGCTAACTGCCTTGAACCTTTCAATCATGAGGGAAGTGATACAGAAGGCTGGGCTCCGGCGGCCAACACAACAAAGCTACAAGTTAGAAACAATCAGGCGTCCGCCACCCCGGGACTGGTTGCGAGCAAAGCTGACGCCCGCGTAGGCTGTGAAACAGATCAACGTTGCCCTAAAAACAAGTTCATCTACCAGACATACGCGCTAAATACGGAAGTAATAGGTCCTGGAGTCTATGAGCCAACTGGCGAGGAAGGCATTTTGGTAGACCTCTACCCCACCATGCTTGCCACGACTTCAGTAAGTGTGTTCGTCGAACTCAAAGCTTTAGGGTTCATCCCTCTTATGGAAGAGTCTATTACGAATACGCAAGTTATCAGAATGCGTTACTCGGAAGATCCAAGCTGCGCGGGATCAGCTAATTGCAGTCGCAACCAGCTGATACGCGGTGTAATTGTTGAGGGAGAAAACGGACAACCAGTATTTAAAACGAAAGCCGAGCTAATGCTGGATGGGCCAGACATGGAGATTCCCTTGGGTGGCACTCATGATCTTTATGCCAAGCCGTTCTTCTTTGAACTAGAAGGTGATGTAACGTTCTTTGACGATGGCCGGATGCAGATCGAACAATACAACAGCAACCTCGTGGATATTAACGTCAAAGCCAATGCTCTTGGGGTTGAGGGCGCAGGCTTGGTTACCATCAATCTTCCGTTACAGATTCCGGTTGGCGGAACCTATCTAAACTTCATAACTAACCCAGTAAAGGACCTACCCGCTCAGCAGTAATTTAGGTCCTATTCTTATCAGGCCAGCCCACCCGGGCTGGCCTTTTTATTTTCCCTTCCACAACCTCGCAAGCACCCTGCCCCAATCTCTGGCAAACTACCCTCTACTTAAAATAAGTCTGAACAACTCAGACAACATCCTATGTACCAGGGAGATCGCAAATGCCCAGAGGGCTTCAGTTAACGTTCATTGTTATCGGCTTGGTGGTTATCGGGCTGCTGTTGTTTTATATCTGGCGACAGTCGCGTTTGCTCAATGAAGAGCGCTTGCGTCAGAAAAAAGCCGAAGAATTTCAGGCCAAGCGTAAGGAAGAAATGGTGGAGAGCATCCGGATTATTGCCGTTGCCGTGGAGGAAGAGCAGGTTGAGTACTCCGAGGCTTGTTTGCGCTTGAAGGGGTTACTCGAATACGTTGCGCCGGAACTGCTGTCACAGGAGCCCTACAACGTGTTTCAAGTGGTGCATGAAAAACTGGAACACATGCCCACGCACCGAGCACGAAAGGCTGCAGACACCGAAATGGTGCAACAGATGGATGTTGAACGGTTTGCCATAGAGAAGGAGTATGCGGAGCAAATTCGCCAAGCGGCGAGCGCTATTCGTCACGTTCGTTTCGAATGACCCGCTGGCTTTGTAATGATTTGTAACCAGTCGCGGGAGGTTGCTGGGGGTTTAGGTATGCAATTCAACACCTTCAAGCAAACAACAAAAATGAGAATTGCGTCACATTCTATTTTCCGCGGCCACGCCTTTCCTTTTACCCAGCTTTGGCTAACTTTAAAGCAGGGCCACGGAATTTGTCACTTCGCTCGAGGCCCTGTCCTTGTTTTCTCCTGATTAGTGAGACGGACTCTGCAATTTGCGGACAACATTGCCGGCCCCTGCGGGCCGGCTTTTTTATTCAGTTAGGCGACATCATTCCCGCCATTGCCATCACGCTGTCTTTGTTCTCGATCAGCTCATCAAACCGGCTTTCAACTTTTTCACGGTCCAATCCCAGCTCGTCAAACACTTCATCACTTAACGGCTCACCCGCCCCGAGAGCAACGCCCCGCGCGGTTAAAAGCTGGCGCCCCAACCAAAGCAAGCGAGCGTATACATGATGTTCGCCGTCGTAGCCCGGATTTTTCTGGTACCGAATGCCCATGACCACTTCTTCCGGCATACCCCAGTTTTCCATTAAGGTCGCGGCAATCTGTTCGCGGGTAATACCCAGCAAATGGTGTTCGATGACACTGGAATCGATATTCGGGTTCACCTCCAGCGAACGGCACACCAGTTTGAAATGCGGCGGGAACACTTGTGCTAACACCAAGTGGCCAAAGTTGTGCAGTAAACCAGAGAGGTAAGCCAACCCGAACAGAGGCCGCTGGCCCCTAGGCATCATGCTTGCCAAAATGCCCGCCGACTGGGCCTGCCATATAGCCTGCTGCCAGTAGTCTACGTAGCCATCCGGGTGGTCTTGCGGTTCGTTGAGTGCGCGCCCGAGCGATAAGCCCATGGCAAGGTTCATCACCAAATCGAAACCCAGCACGCGCGACACAGCATCGTGAACCGAGCGCACCTGCCCCGCGGCCGCATAGAACGACGATGACGCCCAACTCACTACTTGTGCGGCTAGGCTGGGATCGCTTTCAACGATATCCACCAAATCCCCCATCACGGCATTGGGGTTCACCCGCAAGTGAATAATGCGCTGGGCGGTTTCAGGTAGCGGAGGGAGTTCCAGTGTGTCTTCAAGGCGCTGCTGAATTCTGCGGCCCGTGAATTTTTTCAGGGCGTTGTGCAGCTCGTCCCGGTCGTTTTGGCCGTTGTTGAGGTTAACGGATATCGATTGAGCATCGAGAGCGAAACTGTTTCGGTCGGCCTTGGCCGTGAGTTTCTGAAAGTCCTCCAAGGGCATAGTGACCGCCAGGTTCTGCTCTACCAGTTCAAGAGCAATGGATTCCAGGTCATCTACCCTGCGATCCAATATCGTAGGCCAGCCGGTCAGTGATGGTAGTGCGGGCAACTCCTGCAAGCCTGCTCTCTGGCGCACCCGCACTTGCTCTGTGCGCTGCATTAACTTCAAGTCACGGCCCAGAATCTTGTTCAGCGTCTCCAGATCAAGCATGTCGTCGCGCCGAAGAATTGCTTGCAGGTTCCCTTCACTGTCCGTCAAAAGAACCATCCGCAGCATGTGCTTGGGTTTTACCGGCCCCACACTGTGCAACGACACATCCACGGCGCTCTCTCCTAGCGCCTGCTGAACTACTCCCGGGAGCTCCATCAATATCTCCTCATGAACTTAGAAATCCTTATACATTCATTCTGCAACTAATGCGTTTTTATTAACAGGCCTTTATTGTTAACAGCATGAGCCGCTTGTTATTAAGCCCTGACTTATCAAACGTCACCATAACGAATCTTTTCACCTAACCACCGCCGAATCAGCGCGTCTACCACTCTGGGTTGCTTCATCAGGCTCGGCGCCATTTCTTTGATCGGTTCTATCCAGCCTTTATCCCGCTCGAAGTTTGCCAAACGGAACTGCATCAAGCCTGTTTGGCGGGTGCCCAGTACTTCACCAGGACCGCGAATCTCAAGATCTTTCTCGGCGATCACGAAACCATCCTGGCTGTCTCTCAGCGCTTGCAGTCGGGCCTTACCATTCATCGACAACGGAGGGTGGTACATCAACACACAAAAACTGGCCTGTTCACCGCGCCCCACCCGGCCACGAAGCTGGTGTAGTTGGGCCAACCCCAACCGTTCCGGGTTTTCGATGATAATCAACGAGGCATTAGGCACATCCACCCCGACCTCAATCACCGTTGTGGCAACGAGCAGGTCCAGCTCGCCGTCTTTGAATTGCGCCATAACGTCCGCTTTTTCCTGAGCTTTCAGGCGGCCGTGTACCAAGCCGACTTTCAGATCCGACAAGCGCTCTGTAAGTTCCTGAGCTGTGACTTCTGCGGCCTGGCACTGCAGGGCTTCCGATTCTTCAATCAAGGTGCACACCCAATAGGCCTGCCGGCCCTCGCGACAGGCACTGCGCACCCGCTCGATGATATCTTCACGCCGGCTGTCTGGCACCACCACGGTTTCGATCGGCTTTCGGCCCGGCGGCAGTTCATCGATGATGGAGGTATCTAGGTCGGCATAGGCGCTCATAGCCAGCGTTCGCGGTATTGGGGTTGCGGTCATGATCAGCTGGTGCGGGGCGAGTGAACCACCCACCCCTTTCTCTCTCAAGGCCAGGCGCTGATGAACGCCGAAACGATGTTGCTCATCCACAATCACGAGCGCCAGGCGATTAAAAGCAACCTCGTCCTGAAACAACGCGTGTGTGCCTATGGCAACCCGGGCCTCTCCACTGGCAACAGCTTCCAATGCCTGTTGGCGCGCTTTGCCTTTGACCTTGCCGGACAACCACGCAATAGGAATACCCAAGGGTTCCAGCCAACCTTTGAAATTCGTGTAGTGCTGTTCGGCGAGTATTTCGGTGGGTGCCATCAAGGCAACCTGAGCCCCCGCGCCAAGTGTCTGCAAGGCCGCCAGTGCCGCCACCACAGTCTTACCCGAGCCAACATCACCCTGCACCAACCGAAGCATGGGTACCGGCTGGCTCAGGTCTTGGCGGATTTCGCTCATGACCTGGCGCTGAGCGCCGGTGAGCTTGAACGGCAGTTCTTCCAGAAAGCGTTCAGTCAGGTCGCCCGTCGGCAACAAAGGCAAAGCTTCTCTCGCCTGAATCTGTTCCCGCACTTGCAGCAAGCTGAGCTGATGCGCCAACAACTCTTCCATCACCAATCGCTGCTGAGCAGGGTGGCGGCCCTCCACCAAAAGATGCACCGGCGCGCCGGCGGGGGGCGAATGCACCAGCTTCACCGCTTCGGTGATGCAGGGTAACTGATAATCCGCCAGCAACTCGGCCGGCAGCCAGTCTTTGATCGGGTGCCGTTCAAGGTATTTGAGGGCTTGCTGACACAGGCTGCGAACCCGGGGCTGCTGGATGCCTTCGGTTAACGGATAAACCGGCGTGAGCGTGGCCTGGCTGGCGTCAGGCATGGGTGGCGGGTTGGTCTGGTATTCGGGATGGTAAAACTCGTAACCCGCGCGGCCGGGGCGAACTTCACCAAAACAGCGCACCCGGGTTCCTTCGCCGAGCTGGTTCTTCTGGGCGGCATTGAAGTGAAAGAAACGCAGCACCAGAAAGCCGCTGCCATCCTTCAAGGTAACCTGCAGGCTGCGGCGCCGGCCCATCACCAGGTCGGTTTTCATCACCTCCCCTTCCACCACGGCTACATCGCCTACCCGCAGGCTACCCATCGGCACTACCCTTGTGCGGTCTTCATAGCGATGCGGCAAATGGAACAGCAGGTCTTGCATGGACTGGATGCCCAGCTTGGCCAATTTCTCGGCCAGGGCGTTTCCTACGCCCTTGATCTCGGTAACGGAGATGTCATCCAGTGACGCCATGGCTTACCTCAGTTTTTAGGTACTGCTGCGGGTGTTTCCGCTTTGGCCCGTTCAATCACCCGGCACTGGCTGGCCGCCAGCGACAGCATGTCGATGGCCTTCGGCCGAGGGAAGGTTACCCGCCATGCCAACGCCACGGTGCGGAAGGGTACCGGCGCAGCAAACGGGCGCACCGCCAAAATATCTTCCTGATACTTGATTGCAGTGGCTGCCGACAACGGCAACACTGTAATACCCAAGCCCGAGGCCACCATGTGTCGAATCGTTTCCAGTGAACTGCCTTCTGTCACCAGACCCGGCTGACTCTCACCGGCCCGGCGGGTTATGGCATCCACCAACGGCGGGCAAGATTCCAGCACCTGATCGCGGAAACAGTGGCCGGGACCAAGCAACAGAAGCTGTTCTTCGGCCATTTCTTCGGCGGTGATCTCGCTTTTCTCTGTCAGAGGATGATCGGCGGGCAGCAGCACCACAAAGGGCTCGTCGTACAACGGCAGTGTGACCACCTCCGGCTCATCGAACGGCAGCGCGATGATGATGGCATCGAGTTCGGAATGCCGGAGTTTCTGGCGCAGATTTGCGGTGTAGTTTTCCTCGATGAACAGCGGCATTTCTGGCGCAGCCCTTCGCAGTTCCGGTAATAAATGCGGGAACAGGTAGGGGCCAATGGTGTAGATCGCGCCCACTTTCAGAGGCGAATTAAGCTGATTTTTGCCATCTTGGGCCAAATCTTTGATCACACCCACCTGGTCCAGAACCTTTTGGGCCTGATCAATAATCCGTTGCCCGACCTCGGTCACCCGAATGCTGCTTTTGCTGCGCTCGAATAACGAGATACCGAGTTCTTCTTCCAGCTTCTTCACGGCCACGCTCAAGGTGGGCTGGCTCACGTGACAACGCTCAGCCGCGCGGCCAAAATGCCTTTCCCGGGCAAGCGTAACAACGTATCGTAACTCGGTGAGGGTCATCGTCGGCTCCGGTCGGATTGTTCAGGTCGAAGTTGCACTTACTTTATCAACCAAAGGATAAGGATTGAAATTGTCTATGGCAATGACGAATCATAAGCAATTATCACGAATTCTGGTGGCCGGCTGCGGCAAGCTCGGCGGCGACATGGCTCTGGCACTGGCTGATAACAACGCGCAGGTCTTCGGTCTTCGCCGGAGCCCCGAGAAAGTTCCGGCTGGCATCACCGGTATCGGCGCCGACCTGACCAAACCCGAAACTCTGGAAGGCAAGATTCCCGAAGATCTGGACATCGTTATTTATTGCCTGACACCGTCATCGTACGACGAACAGGGTTACCACGATGCCTACGTTACCGGATTGACAAACTTGCTGAATGCCATTGGCGACCAGCCTCTCACCCGGCTGTTTTTTATCAGTAGCACCAGTGTTTATGCCCAGAACGACGATGGCTGGGTAGATGAATCCAGCACCACAGCCCCCATCCGCTTCACCGGCAAACACATTCTTCACGGTGAACAAACCGCTTTGAAGAGCATTCACCCCGCTACCGTTGTCCGCTTCAGCGGTATTTACGGGCCCACTCGCCAGCGCTTTTTAGAAGAAGTTCTTGAGGGCCGGATGAACCCGCAACCGCCAGCACCCTACAGCAACCGCATTCACGAACAAGATGCCGTGCGGGCAGTGACCCACATGAGCGAGTTGGCACTATCGGGCAAAGACCTGGAAGATGTTTACATCGTCACAGACTGCGAACCGGTCAGGCTGGACGAAGTCGTAGCGTGGGTTCAGCAGCAGATACCGTGTAAAGAACCGGTAGAAGACGCACGCAAAGGCGGCAGGGCAGGAAGTAAGCGATGCAGTAACCAGCGGTTGCTGGATAGCGGGTTTGAATTCCGGTACCCCGATTTTCGGGCAGGGTACCGGGAGATGATCAACAGCCTTAGCTGAGCACCATCACTGCTTCCATTTCTACAGGCACACCCTTCGGCAGCGCTGCAACACCGACAGCGGCGCGAGCCGGATAAGGCTGCTGGAAGTAGGTTGCCATCACTTCGTTGACGGTGGCGAAGTTGGCCAGATCCGTCATGTAAATGTTCAGTTTGACGATGTCTTTCAACTCGCCACCGGCCGCTTCGCACACGGCCTTGAGGTTTTCGAACACTTGACGGGTCTGGGCCGCGAAATCACCGGCTACTACTTCCATCGTATTTGGATCGAGCGGAATCTGGCCCGACAGGTACACGGTATCGCCCGCTTTCACTGCCTGAGAATAGGTACCGATCGCCTTTGGAGCGTTCTCGGTCTGAATGACAGATTTGTTCGTCATGACCTTCTGTTTCCTCTGAAGAAAAACGACCATCGTCACCCTTCTGCGTAGCGCCTGTCAACTACGCCAAAGGTCTTGATCAGTAGCGCACCCGGCTGATATGGGTAACCGCTCGGATGTTGCGCACCCGTCGCATCACCCGCGCAAGGTGACGGCGGCCGTTCACATGGACAACCAAACTGACAATGCCGAACCGGGCATTCTGGTCTTCCACGTTGATGCGTTCGATGTTCCCGTCAGCCATGGCTACGGCATTGGCGATTTCGGCAATCACACCGCGCTGGCGCTCCAGCTCAACCCGCAGTTCAACCGAGAACTCGTCGGTAATGTCTTTCGCCCATTTCAGGTGGGTTAACCGCGCCCGACCCTCGTCGTCTTCCGGCAATCGTGAACAAGTGTCGGTGTGGATCACCATGCCATTGCCCGAATCCATAATGCCCACCACGGGATCACCTGGAATCGGCTTACAGCAAGCCGCAAACTTCAGCAGAATGCCTTCTGCACCGCGAATCATCACGGGCCCGGAGGCCTCGATTTGCTTCGCTTCGGAGATTTTCTCTTTCTCTGGCTCTTCATAGCCTGCAACCAATTGTCGAGCCACCAGATAGGCCATGCGGTTGCCCAAGCCGATATCGCTGATCAGGTCGTCAAAGCTGTTCACCTGATTGTGATTCACCACCGCTTGTTTCTGTGCGTCAGTGATGTCCGACAACTTGGTATCAAAACCATTCAAAGACTTTTTAAGAAGCGTTTTACCCAGCGCCATAGACTCTGCCCGCTTGCGTGTTTTCAAGGCGTGGCGAATGCTACTGCGCGCTTTACCGGTGGTCACAAAGCTAAGCCACGCCGGGTTCGGGCGGGCGCCGGGTGCGGTGATAATTTCCAAGGTCTGCCCGCTTTGCAGGGGCTGACTGAGTGATGCCAGGTTGCGATTCACGCGGCAAGCAACGGTGGCATTACCAATATCCGTATGGATGGCGTAAGCGAAATCCACTGGCGTGGCGCCTTGCGGCAATTCCATGATGCGCCCTTTGGGCGTGAATACGTAGATCTCATCCGGGAACAGATCCACTTTCACGTTCTCGATAAACTCCATGGAGTCATCAGCCCGCTCCCGCATCTCCATCAAACCTTTCACCCAACGATCAACACGCATCTGGTTGACCTTCCCCACGCCCGGCTCTTCAGTTTTGTACATCCAATGAGCCGCAATGCCGTTATTAGCAATATGCTCCATCTCTTCGGTGCGGATCTGAATCTCGATGTTCACGTGCATGCCGAACAGCGTGGTGTGCAACGACTGATAGCCGTTGGCTTTCGGCATCGCAATGTAATCTTTGAATCGACCGGGAAGTGGTTTGTAGAGGCTGTGTACGGCACCCAGAATACGATAGCAGTCGTCTTCGTTGTCGGTGATGATACGGAACGCATACACGTCCATAATTTCATGGAACGACTTCTGTTTGAGCTTCATCTTGCTGTAGATGGAGTTCAAATGCTTCTCGCGGCCCATGATGCGGCCCGGCAGCCCGCGCTCTTCCAACTTTTCCTGCAATTTACCCCGGATATCTTCAATGATTTCCCGGTGATTACCGCGCAGCTTTTGTATGGCCTTGGAGATGTATTTGGAGCGCATGGGGTACAGCGAGGAAAAGCCCAAATCCTCCAACTCGGTGGAGATCGAGTGCATACCCAGGCGGTTGGCAATCGGCGCGTAGATATCAAGTGTTTCGGTAGCAATACGCTGGCGTTTTTCAAAAGGCATGGGGCCGAGCGTGCGCATGTTGTGCAAGCGGTCGGCGAGCTTCACCAGAATGACGCGAATGTCTTTAGCCATCGCCAACGTCATTTTCTGGAAATTCTCGGCTTGCGCCTCGGCCCGGGAACGAAACTCAATTTGGGTGAGTTTGGAGACGCCGTCTACCAGTTCGGCGACATCTTCGCCAAACTGGTCCGCCAGCGCGTCTTTGGGGATTCCGGTATCTTCGATAACATCGTGCAGCATCGCAGCCATCAGGCTTTGATGGTCCAGCCGCAGTTCAGCAAGGATATGAGCGACCGCCAGCGGGTGAGTAATGTAGCGGTCACCACTTTTGCGCATCTGCCCTTCGTGGGCTTGCTCAGCGTAATAGTAGGCCCTTCGCACCTGATTGATGCGACTGGTATCTAAATAGGAACTGAGCTCTGTAGCCAGTTCTTCAACCGTTGCCTCTACCGACACCGCGCCTCCACTGAGTTCTTTATGCCAGGGACAAAAAAGCCCGAATGCGAACATCCGGGCTCTTCCTTGTCTTTCCCGCTGGCTTCTATAGTTACACTATAAAACCGCAGAGACAGATTTCAATGCTTCTCGCGCTCCAACAGGTAATTCTTCGTATACCTGCGAAGTTAGAGCTTAGTCTTCTTCTGTTTCGGTAAGCAGACTGCGAGAAACTTTTCCTTCGGCGATTTCGCGCAAGGCGATAACCGTTGGCTTGTCGTTTTCTTCCGGCACCATTGGCTCAGAACCCTTGGTGGCGATCTGGCGGGCGCGCTTGCTAGCCAGCATAACCAGCTGGAAGCGGTTATCTACATGTTCCAGACAATCTTCAACGGTAACTCGTGCCATTATGTTCCCCGAAAATAACAAGTACTTTAACTAGACCGCGTAGTTTACTGCTGCCGGTTCAATTTGTATACAGCGGCAAACCGTTATCTGTGCATCTTTCAGCGGCTACTGGTTTGCCCCGGTGAGCCCTGTCAGCAAATCAGCAAAGCGCGCTTGCTGAACAGACATTTTCAATCGGCAACTGCGGGTGATCGCCAACAAATCGTCCAGCGCCACATCGAAATCGTCGTTCACCACCAAATAATCAAATTCGACCGCATGACTGCACTCGGCTTCCGCTTCGTCCAAACGGCGCTCGATCACTTCCGGCGCATCGGTGCCTCGGCCAACCAAGCGCTGACGCAGGACTTCCGCTGATGGCGGGACAATAAAAATACTGACGCACTCCGGTACCAAACGCCGAACCTGCGCTGCGCCCTGCTGATCGATTTCGAGAATTACATCCTGGCCTTTAGCCAGCGTTTCGCGCACCCACACCTGAGACGTGCCGTAATAGTTTCCAAACACATCGGCATGCTCAAGGAAGTCACCCCGACCGATCATTTCTTCGAACTGTTCACGACTGACAAAGTGATAGTTCACGCCATCCTGCTCGCCTTCACGCATCGGGCGAGTGGTGTGCGACACAGACACACCCAGCAGTGAATCTGCACGGAGCATTTCCGCCACCAGACTGGTTTTACCTGCCCCCGAGGGCGCCGAAATCACAAACAGGGTTCCCTGCCCACCGGCCTGACTCATGGTTCAACCTCTCCTGCACATCAATTGGCGGCCTTTGAAACGGCCAGAAAGCGCGCAATTATACGAGGTTTGACTTACCTCCGCACCCCACCCCATTGGCAGCTGATACTATGGATTCAATTCTCTTACAAAGGATGGATAAAGCGCATGGATAAACTCCTGATCGTCATGGACCCTCAGCACAAACACCAGATTGCACTCTCTCGAGGCGTGGAACTCGCGCGGGCAACGGGTGCCAGCGTAGACATCGTGGCGTTTGTGCATGAATACCTTGATGCCCTGCCCAACGACCCGGTGGTTCAGGAAAGAGCCAAGAAGGCCTTAATTGAGATGCGGGAAAAATGGCTGGAGCAAATGCTGGCTCTTACCGATTGCACCGACCTGAAGGTTAATGTGCGTGTCGTGTGGGAGAAGCAAATCCATCAGTGGATTATTGATTATTGCCAGCAAGAACGCGTAAGCGCTGTGATCAAAACCGAAAACCGATCAGAAACGCTTTTATACACCCCAACCGATTGGCATTTGATTCGGGCATGCCCGGTACCCGTCATGCTGCTGGCCGAACTCAAATGGAACAAGGCCCACCCGATTCTTGCTGCGGTGGATCTCGGCACAGAGAAACCCGTTAAAAAGGCGTTAAACAACCGAATCATCGATCAGGCTTGGCACTTAGCCAAAGCAATGGGCAGCGAACTGCACTTGGTACACGCTCTGCACACATCGGTATTGTTAGCTGATCTGGAAATCATCGACACCGCCGCCCACGAGCGGAAACGCCAGGAAGCGCTCACACCAAAAATCGAGCATTTGTGTCACACCTGGCACCTGACGCCAGAGCAGGTTCACATCGTGTCCGGGCCGGCGCAGAAAGTCATCCCCAGCGTCGCCAACAAAATCAAAGCAGACATGGTGGTGATGGGCACAACAGGAAAAACCGGGCTCGCCGCACGAGTCATCGGCAACACAGCCGAAAAAGTACTCACACATCTACGAACGGATCTGGTAGCGGTTAAGCCGGCAGAATAGCCGGCCTCAAAGACGTGCGGGGCCAGCCTCCCCGCCGCCAAAATCACTCCAGGTTTTGCACCTGCTCGCGCATCTGTTCGATCAACACCTTCAGATCAACAGCAGCACGTGTAACGGCGGCATCAAAACTCTTGCTGCTGAGCGTGTTGGCCTCACGATTCAACTCTTGCATAAGGAAATCCAAACGGCGACCAATCGCCTGGTCGCCCTGCAAGGTTTCCCGAACCTCACTGACATGGGCATCCAGCCGATCCAGCTCTTCTGCAACATCGCTCTTCTGGGCCAGCATCACCATCTCCTGAGCAACCCGCTCCGGCTCCAGCTCAACCTTGGCTTTTTCAAAGCGATCCCGCAGCGTTTGCTCCTGAGCCGCCAGCAATTCCGGCATACGCTCACGCACCTCGGCTACAAGTTCGCTGATAGTGGCCAAGCGATCCTCAAATAACGGCCGCAACCGCTCACCTTCGCGCTCGCGAACACTCACCAGCTCAGCCACCGTCTCTGCGAACAGCTCAGCCGCCGCGGTTTGAGCGGCACTGTAATCCTGTTCGGGCACCGACATCACCCCGGGCCAACGCAAGATATCCAGAGCGCTGATGTGTGCGGGGTTATCCAGCATTCGATTAATGTGATTTGCCGCCTCATTCACCGCACTGGCGATTTCGTCATTGATCTCGAAGCTCTGCACCTCGTTTTCAGCCGATTGCAGGCGCATGGAGACATCCACCTTGCCCCGCTTCAACCCCTTGCGCAATTCCTCACGAAACCGGCTCTCCAGCTCACGAAACGCTTCTGGCAACCGAAACGAAGGCTCCAGATAACGGTGATTCACCGTGCGAATCTCACACGTGAGCGTGCCCCAGTCACCACGGGCATCCTTACGGGCAAAAGCAGTCATGCTGCGAATCATAAAGGCTCCAATACCAATCGATGATCATTCGAGTTTAACAGGCAACTGCCGCAAGCGGCGACCCATACCAATAGCGGACACCACTCACCCGATCCTGCGCCCCGCCGTGCTATACTCGCCGCCCCTTCAAAACACCGACCGGCCGCACGCCGGACATTCATCTTCAGAAAACAGGACACACTATGCGACCAAGTGGCAGAACGCCCGAGCAACCCAGAGACGTCCGGATCACCCGCAACTACACCCGCCACGCCGAAGGCTCTGTGCTGGTTGAGTTCGGAGACACCAAAGTGATCTGCACCGCCTCTGTAGAAAACAAAGTGCCGCCCTTCCTGCGCGGCGAAGGCAAAGGCTGGATTACCGCCGAATACGGCATGCTGCCCCGCTCCACCGGCAGCCGCATGGGCCGTGAAGCCGCCCGAGGCAAACAAGGTGGCCGCACCGTAGAAATCCAACGCCTGATCGGCCGCAGCCTGCGCGCCGCGGTAGACATGGAAGCTCTGGGTGAGCACACCATCACCATCGACTGCGACGTGATCCAGGCCGACGGCGGAACCCGCACCGCAGCCATCACCGGCGGCTGCGTAGCACTGGTAGATGCCCTGAACCACCTGGTAGAAACCAAGCGCTTGAAGAAATCACCACTGAAGCAAATGATTGCAGCTATCTCCGTGGGTGTTTACAAAGGCACACCGGTTGCCGACCTGGACTACCCAGAAGATTCCGAAGCCGAAACCGACATGAACGTCATCATGACCGACAAAGGCGGCTTCATCGAGATTCAGGGCACAGCCGAAGGCGCACCTTTCGAACAGACAGAACTGGACAGCATGCTTGGCTTGGCACGCACGGCTATCAATCAGCTGTTTGAAATTCAGAAAGAAGCACTGGAAGGCTAAATCAGAAGTCTGGGGGTGGCGTTTCGGTATACCTTCCCCAGAATTTCGTAGGCCAAGGATGGCCGAAGAGAAGCGCACATGGATGTGCTAGTAGCGGTTCTGGGGAAGGTATACCGAAACGGCACCCTCCCCCGAAGCGAGACCGATTAGCTCAAAAACCAATCTCAATATCGTAATCCATCACCACCGGAGCGTGGTCCGAAAAACGCGTACTGCCATCAATCCAACCATCACTGATGGTCTTGCGAATACCCGGTGTCAGCAACTGATAATCCACCCGAATGCCCGCCTTCTTGCGCGAACCCTCGGTCTGCTCCGGCCACCAGGTAAACTGATTACTCTGCTTATTGATCTCACGGAACGCATCAATACAGCCCATCTCATCAAACAAACGATCCAACCAGGCCCGCTCATGGGGCAAAAACCCGGAAAAATCCGTCTTGTGATAAAGCGGGCTGGCATCCGTCACATGATGAGCAGACTGCAAGTTCGCACAGAAAATAAACTGACGGCGCTTGCGCAGCGTCTTCTGCATATGCACACCGAACGCATCCAGAAACTCATCTTTGTGATCCAGAACCGTCAGATCATCATCGCCAATCAGCTCTTCCTCACGCCCCAGCGCACACGGCGCCAGCACACAAGCTACAGAAACTTTATCGAAATCCGCCTGAATAAAACGACCTTCACGGTCTGCCTGCTCATTGGCAAATCCGTACATTATCGCCTTCGGGAAATGACGGGTATAAATGCCAACTCCGCCGTGCTCATTCAGCTCACCATCAATAAAGTAAGCCTCATAGCCCTCAGGAATCAGATTTTTATCTTCGACTTCATAGGCACGCATGCGGTGGTCCTGAACACACACCACATCGGCGTCCTGCTCTGCCAGCCAGTCAAAAAAGCCTTTCTCAACAGCCTGCTCCAGACCGTTGACGCTAATGGATACTACGCGCATACGTGTTCCCTGATTCGGTTTCTGTGTATGATACCGGTTTTACGCCTTATTTAAAGTCAAACCCCGCCAGAAGCCTTGCCATGCACGACTATCAGAAAAATTTTATCGAGTTTGCCATTCAGCGAAATGTTCTTCGTTTTGGAGAATTCACTCTCAAATCCGGACGCACCAGCCCTTACTTTTTCAATGCCGGACTGTTCAACACCGGAGACGACCTGCTGCAATTGAGCAAGGCCTACGCCGCCGCCATTGAGCGCAGCGGCTTGGATTATGACATCATTTTCGGACCCGCCTATAAGGGCATTCCGTTGGCCACCGTTACGGCTATGGCCCTGGCTACAGACGGTAACAGCAAACCTTTTGCGTTTAACCGCAAAGAAAAGAAAGATCACGGAGAAGGTGGCAATATTGTAGGCGCGCCACTACAAGGTAAAGTATTGATCGTTGATGATGTAATTACCGCCGGCACCGCCATACGGGAATCCATCGACATCATCCGGGCCGCTGGTGCAGAACCTGCCGGAGTATTAATTGCTCTGGACCGCCAGGAAAAGGGCAACGGCGAACTCTCCGCCATACAGGAAGTCGAACAAGAATTCGGCATCCCGGTGGTTAGCATCATTCGCTTGGAACAAGTACTAGACTACTTAAAGTCTAACCCCGAGTTTGCCGGACACGCAGAAAACGTAGCCAGCTACCGGGATCGTTACGGAGTCTGATACATGCAGCACCGCCTCACCAAAGCTCCGGTTCTTGCCGGCCTCATCTCCTTGGGGCTGCTAACCTCTGCAGTCGTGCAGGCGGGCATGTATCGCTACACAGACGCTAACGGCCAGCTGGTCATCAGCAACACCATCCCTCAGGAAGCCACCAAACGCGGCTACCAGATCATCAGCGACAGCGGGCGGGTCATTGAAACGATAGCCCCCGCCCCCACCGCCGAAGAACTCGCCGCCCGAGAAGCTGAAAAAGAGCGCAAGCAGCAGCAGGAAGCTCAACTAGAACAAGACCGGCTACTCCTGAAACGCTTTAGCCATCCGGATCAGGCTGTTCGGGCCATGCATCGAAAAGTGCAGGAACTGGAAGGCCTTATTGCCTTGAAGCGGGGCAACATTTCCGTATTAACCAGCCAACTCGACAACGAACAACGCCGAGCCGCCGAGATGGAAAGGGCCGGAAGAAACGTCCCCGACGCCACGCTCAAAAAGATCTATCGGCTGGAAGGTCAGGTTCGCGATATCGAACGTGAAATCGCGGCTCAGCGTCTGGAAATTGATGCAGTTGCCAAACGCTTTATTTCCGACATCGAACGGCTGGAAGAAATCACCGATTCAGAACGCACCTTGCCTCTGACGGATTCCGAATCAGCCAGTTCCGAGTAGTGCTCACCTGAAGTTCGTCGGGGCAGGAAACACAAAAAAGGCGCTCAACATGGAGCGCCTTTTTCGCTACTGCAACAACCTAAAACATTAGGCAGAAGCAGCGGCTTTCTTCTTAGCGGCAGTCTTCTTTGCAGGCTTCTTGCCTTCAACAGCCTTCTTCGCATCTTCAGCGGCTTCAGCTACGTCTTCAGCAGCTTCAGCTACGGCTTCTGCGCCTTCAGCAGCTTCTTTCTCAAGCTTGGCAACCAACTCGGCAGCGAAATCACCGAAACGGGTGTTCAGGCTACGCAGCTGATTGAACAAAGTGTCGGAGTAACCGTTGTAGCGCTCACGCAGAGTCTGAACGGTGTATTCACGAACTTCAGCTTCCAGCTTCTCAGCGAAATCGAAAGGCTTGGCTGCCAGCTTCTTCTGCTGCTCTTCAGCAGTAGTGATGCCCTTTTCAACGATGTCCTGCAGCTGCTCTTGGTAAGATTTAAGTTTACCCATAGTATTTCTCCTTGGTTTAGTCTCTTTCAGCCCTGAAACCGGAACTCCCGGTGGCCTTTAGTAGATTTCAACACCTAAGTTACGGGTAAAAATTAGAATGTTCACACTAAAAATGATTGCCTAGCCTTTACCAAATTGTCACTTGATCACTTTTGCACCGAAGGCATAATTGCCACCTGTTTTTTCTGGCCCGTCTCCCTGTTGTATTCAGGCTCCATACGAACTTAAAGGGGCATTTCCAAGTAGACCCCGTATGCGAGTAAACCATGAACAATCTTCGATCTCACCGGCCAGGCGGTCGGCCGCGCGTGCCGCTTACTGCCCTATTTGCAATTTCAACGCTGTTCCTGACTGGCTGCCAAGACGGCGCAGGCACATCGAACACGGCAAACATTCAGCACACAGAAACCACAGAACACAACCAAACGAAAAGGTTCCAAGGCAATACCAGCGGCCCATTAACGAATACTGCTGACTCGTTTTCCAAACGCTCACCTGCAAACCAGACTCTCGAAACACCCAAAACACTCGTGTGGAGCGCTCCACTTACACGAGAGGACGGATCATCTCTGGCGATAGGGCAAATAGCCGAATACAGAATTTACTACCGTCTGAAGTACAAAGACCGTTTCAGCGTGATCCCGATTACCGACACCAGCAACACCAAATATCCGCTGACAGGCCTGCCCCCCGGCGCCTACGAGTTCTCCATAACCACTGTAGACGCTGAGGGCTTGGAAAGCCGCCGCTCAGAGTCGGTTGAAATCAACCTGATATAAGCGGCGTATAGAGAAAGGAATCTTTACCAGCGAAACAACACCCAGCTGGGGACAAGGAGGTCCGAATCCGTGTCCTGCACCCAACCACCCCCGTCGGCAGGCACCAGGTAGTACTCTGGCCCCACTTCGGGCACCACTTTGATTTCCATAAGCTGCCCGTTTACCCGGTATTCATAGAACACTTCGCCGTCACCCGGGCGAATCACAATCTCGGTACCACCCGCTGGCGGCTGGTAGTCGGTAATCACCAGCGGCTCTTTCGGTGTCTCCACCGGAGTCGCATCCAAAGCCCCGTTGTCCTGAGCCATCAGCGGCACAGAGAAACAGCCCAACAACAGGGCGGAACAGGCGATTCGTTTCATTTTCATGGTACCCTCTGACTCATCATTCAGGCTTTGAATAACACTCTAAGTTAAGAGTTGCACAAGCCAACCCACGCTTCAATCAGAATCCGGATTTGCATCGACATGACTGAGAAAAAGACTCCCCCCGTGGTTCTGGTAGACGGTTCGTCCTATTTGTTCCGTGCCTACCACGCGCTGCCGCCACTGACCACCAGCAAGAACCATCCGACCGGCGCCATCAAAGGCGTAGTCAGCATGTTACGCCGACTGGATCAGGACTTTCCGGAATCCAAGGTCGTGGTGGTGTTTGATGCCAAGGGCAAAACCTTCCGTCACGAGATGTACGAAGAGTACAAAGCCAATCGCCCACCCATGCCGGAAGACCTGGCCATCCAGATTGAACCCATCCACGAGATTGTGAAGGCAATGGGGCTGCCGCTTTTGATTGTGCCCGGTGTCGAGGCCGACGATGTGATTGGCACGCTGGCCAATGAAGCCACCCATAAAGGCATCGATGTGGTGGTGTCTACCGGCGACAAAGACATGGCGCAACTGGTGAGCGACCATGTCACACTGATCAACACCATGACCGAAACCGCCATGGACCGAGACGGCGTGATCGAGAAATTCGGCGTAACGCCGGAGCAGATCATCGATTATCTTGCGCTGGTCGGCGACAAAGTGGACAACATTCCCGGCGTGAACAAATGCGGCCCGAAAACCGCGGTTAAATGGCTTCAGGCGTATAACGATCTCGACAACCTGATCGAGCACGCCGGAGAAATCAAAGGCAAGATTGGCGAATACCTACGCGAAGCCATCGACACCCTGCCCCTGAGCCGAGATTTGGCCACCATTCGCTTGGATGTAGACCTGGAATTCGGTCTGGAAGATCTGACCGAGCGGGAGCAGAACGACGAGGCGCTGCTGGAACTGTTCAAAGAGTATGAGTTTCGGGGTTGGATTTCCCAACTGGAGAACCGCGATACCGAAACGCCAGAAACTGTCGCTGCCGCTGAAGAACCCAAGCAAGCCATCGAAAGGACTTACACCGTCATCACCGAGCAAAGCGAGTTCGATGCTTGGCTAAAACGCTTGGAAGCCGCAGATCAGTTTGCCTTCGACACCGAAACCACCAGCTTGCGCTATATGGATGCCGAAATAGTCGGCGTCTCCTTCGCTATCGAACCCGGCGAAGCGGCTTACGTGCCCGTTGGCCACGACTACATGGGCGCGCCAGAACAACTGGATCGTGACAAGGTACTGGCCCAGCTCAAGCCGCTGCTGGAAAACCCGAAGCAAGCAAAAATCGGCCAGAACCTGAAGTACGACAAGAACGTACTCGCCAACCACGGCATTCATTTGGAAGGTATCAGCGACGACACCATGGTGGAGTCTTACGTGCTCAACTCTGTGGCCACTCGCCACGACATGGACAGCCTCGCCAAAACCTATCTGGATGAGGAAACCGTTAGTTTCGAGTCCATCGCTGGCAAAGGTGCCAAGCAGCTGACCTTCAACCAGATCGATCTGGAAAAAGCTGGCCCCTACGCGGCCGAAGACGCAGACATCACGCTGCGCCTGCACCACGCCTTGAGCCCCAAACTAAAAGAAATCGGCAAGCTGGAATCGGTGTACAGGGACATCGACTTGCCGCTGGTGCCGGTACTGTCCCGTATGGAACAGCGCGGAACATTGATCAGCGCCAGCACGTTACGACAGCACAGCCAGGAACTGGCCGAGCGCATGGCCGAGCTTGAGAAAGAAGCGCACGAAGTGGCCGGTGAAGCCTTTAATCTGGGCTCTCCCAAACAGCTACAAGCCATTCTTTACGACAAGTTCGGCCTGAGGGTCATCAAGAAGACGCCAAAAGGCGCACCGTCTACCGCGGAACCCGTGTTACAGGAACTTGCCCACGAACACGAACTGCCCCGGCTGATCGTGGAACATCGCAGCCTGAGCAAGCTCAAATCAACTTACACCGACACTTTGCCAGAGTTGATCCACCATCGAACGGGCCGGGTGCATACGTCTTACCACCAAGCGGTGACCGCCACGGGGCGACTCTCATCCTCTGAGCCCAACCTGCAGAACATCCCGATTCGAACACAGGAAGGCCGCCGCATCCGTCAGGCGTTTATTGCGCCGGAAGGCTACAAACTGCTGGCGGCGGACTACTCCCAGATCGAACTGCGCATTATGGCCCATTTGTCGGGCGACAAAGGCTTACTGAAAGCCTTCGAGCACGGCGAAGATATCCACAAGGCGACGGCGGCGGAAGTGTTCGGTGTAAGCCTGATTGAAGTGTCTTCCGACCAGCGCCGCAGCGCCAAGGCCATTAACTTCGGCCTGATTTACGGCATGTCGGCCTTTGGATTGGCCCGCCAGCTGGGTGTAGAACGGAAAGTGGCTCAGGAATACATTGATAGATACTTCGATCGTTACCCGGGCGTACTGCGCTACATGGACAACATCCGCAAGCAGGCCCACGAAGACGGCTATGTGGAAACCCTGTACGGCCGCCGCCTTTACCTGCCGGAGATCAACGCCCGTAACAAGCAGCTGCAACAGGCCGCCGAACGCACCGCCATCAACGCACCGATGCAAGGCACCGCGGCAGACATCATCAAGCGCGCGATGATCGACGTGGACCAATGGCTGTATGAAAACCACGCTGACGATGCCGTGATGACCATGCAGGTGCACGATGAATTGATCATCGAAGTTCGCGAAGAAGCTGTGGAAAAAGTTCGAGAGGGGCTGGTAAAGCGCATGTCCGCCGCCGCCAAACTCGACGTGCCACTGCTCGTGGAAGCGGGTGTCGGTGACAACTGGGACCAAGCCCACTAACGCAAAACGCCCGGTGAGCTTCCTCAACCGGGCGTTTTTTTTGCGGTTAGCTAAGCGGCTTATTAGAACGCTTTGCTGACCTCGATCGCGGCGCTCCAGGCGCTGAGTTCGTATTCAGCTGTGTAGTAGCTCGGATCTTCAATCCCTGGCGCAAGCTCGGCGACCTGATCAGGGTTACTGTGCTGGTAGTTACGCTCAGTGAACTTTGGATCGTCTTTGAACAGCAGAGTTCCTACCGCTACGTCAACAGCCCAGCCACTTTGCGCATCTTTCCACTGCGTACCTAGTGTCAGCCAATGACGATCGCTAGACGGGATACGGGCAGTTAAGTACTGGTCCACAGGAGATTCATCCCAAGCATAACCGGCTTTGAAGGCCCATTCTGGCGTTGCTTGCCAGATACCACCCACATTCACCTGCCAAGTATTTTTCCACTTTTCCGTAATATGGGTAACGGGCTCATCGCCAGTTCTACCAGTTACTTGGCTGATCTGACCGGAATCGCCTTCACGACTATTGATGTCAAGTTCTTCAAACCGTCCCCAACGCGCATAAGTAGCGCCCGCTAGCAGGGTTACTTCATCAGTCAGGTGGTGACGAACGCCGAATGTGATCGCCTCTGGAATCGCCAGAGGAACTTCAACTTTTTCAGTCAAGGTTGTGGTTGCACCAGGGTTGCCTGGAACAGGGAAGTTACTGATTTCAGCATCACCCTTTAACTTCAATTCCGTACCCGTCTGGGCACTCAAGCCAAATTGCGTACGTTCGTCCAACTCATAAAGAAAACCAACCCGGAAGGTAACACCGATATCATCACCTTCTATGTCGGCGTATGGGTCTGCCGGCAGATTGTTCAGAGCCTGCTGTGATCCTGCTTGTGCACCAGCCTGTTGGGCTGCAGCAATTTGCTGTGGCGTAGCATTTGGATTTGCAGTTAGAAGCTGCGTGACAGCTTGCTGCGCGCCCGCTTGGGCTCCTTGCCGGAAAGCAACGGCAGACACATCTTGAAACTTAGTCAGGCGCCCCTCGGCATACATGATGTTCAGCCCAACGCCCATGGACAGACCTTTACCATTGTTCACAGACAGGGACGGAGTGAATGCAATAGCTTTCAGTTCAGTCTTATCGGCAAAGTAACGACCTTCAAAATTATCGTCATAATCGGCCGCAAGCCCATAAGGAGCATGAATACCAAAACCAACGTCGATAGACTCGTTAACTTCATGGGTTAAATAGAAGTTAGGCAGCACCGCCAGGTCAGCAATATCACCGCCATGATTACCATTTACCGGTACGTTAACACCTGGAACATTCCGGCGCGCTTCGGCATGCTTCGCCTCAGCATCAATATCCAAAACCGCCGCACCAAAAGAAATGTTGGTACCAGACAGCTGACTCATACCGGCCGGGTTAAAGAACACAGTGGTTGCGTTTTCAGGGTTGGCAGCGGCGCCGGCGTTGGCTACGCCCATCTGGCTAGCGCTTTGCTCGTTCAATGAAAAGCCACCGGCCATAACGGTTGCAGGGGCAGCAACAGCGGCCAAAGTGGCAAAACGAATGGCTTTCACGAGTACGTTGGTATTCTTATGCATGGTGTCTCCTTATTAGTTTGCGCGGAGTATACGCAGCAGTGGGTTATGGCCTCAAATGCCAAAACTACTTATTTGCAAAGCTAATCGTTTCTGCCGCATTTAAAACGCAAAAAGCCCCCAACTGGGGGCTTTTTGCCAGAGAGAATCAATCGTCTTGAATGGACAGTTTATCGACCGACGACGACAAGCTGTCTGCGCCCTTTGCGTCGCTTCCCAGCTTAATCATCAAACGCAGATCGTTGGCCGAGTCCGCGTGGGCCAAGGCATCTTCATAGGTGATCGAACCTTCGGAATAAAGCTTGTACAACGCCTGATCGAACGTCTGCATGCCGCTTTCGTTCGATTTCGACATCAGTTCTTTCAGTTTGTGCACTTCGCCTTTGCGAATCATGTCGGCCACCAGAGGCGTATTGATCAACACCTCAATAACCGCTTTTCGGCCTTTACCGTCCGGTGTCGGCACCAACTGCTGGGCGACGATGGCTTTCAGGTTCAGCGACAAGTCCATCCAAATCTGGTTGTGCTGTTCCGGCGGGAAGAACTGGATAATCCGGTCCAGCGCCTGGTTCGCGTTGTTCGCGTGCAACGTCGCCAAACAAAGGTGCCCGGTTTCCGCGAACTGAACCGAATACTCCATTGTCTGGCGGGTACGCACCTCACCAATCAGGATCACATCCGGAGCCTGCCGCAGGGTATTCTTCAGCGCCACGTCGAAACTTTCAGTATCTATACCCACTTCACGCTGAGTGACGATACAGCCTTGATGCTGGTGTATGAATTCGATGGGGTCTTCGATAGAGATGATATGCCCCCGGCTATTCCGGTTACGGTGCCCGAGCATAGCGGCCAACGAAGTAGACTTACCGGTACCGGTAGCGCCCACAAACATGATCAAGCCCCGCTTGGTCATGGCCAGGTCTTTAATCACTTCCGGCAAGGAAAGTTCGTCAATTTGCGGGATTTTCACTTCAATGCGCCGCAAGACCATGCCGCACAGGTTGCGCTGAAAAAACGCGCTCACACGGAATCGCCCGATGCCTCGGGCGCTGATGGCAAAGTTACACTCGTGGCTTTCGTCGAACTCGGCGCGCTGTTTGTCATTCATCGCGCCGTAGACAAACTCTCGAGTCTGTTCCGGCGTTAACGCATTTTTAGTGACGGGCAACACCTTGCCATTCACCTTCATGCTTGGCGGAACACCTGCGGTGATAAAAAGGTCCGAACCGCCTTTTTCCACCATTAGCCGCAACAGCTTTTCAAATTCCATTTTTTGTACCTATGTGTTTCAAAATCATGGCTAATGCTTAAAAATTATCCGGAATCTTCGCTTTCATGCGCGCATCTTCACGGGAAATCAGGCCTTTTCTGAGCAGGCCTTCCAGACACTGATCCAGTGTTTGCATGCCAAGGGAGCCACCGGTCTGGATAGACGAATACATTTGCGCAATTTTGTCTTCACGGATCAGGTTCCGGATGGCCGGGGTGCCAATCATGATTTCATGAGCCGCAATTCGGCCTCCGCCCATCTTTTTCATCAAGGTCTGGGAGACAACCGCTTGCAGAGATTCCGAGAGCATCGACCGCACCATGGACTTCTCTTCGGCCGGGAACACGTCAACAACCCGGTCGATGGTCTTGGCGGCGGAAGTGGTATGCAAAGTACCAAAAACCAAGTGTCCGGTTTCTGCAGCGGTCAGCGCAAGACGAATGGTTTCAAGGTCCCGAAGCTCACCCACCAGAATGATGTCGGGGTCTTCCCGCAAAGCGGAGCGCAGAGCTTCGTTAAACCCGAGGGTATCCCGGTGGACTTCCCGCTGGTTCACGAGACATTTCTTGGATTCGTGCACGAATTCGATGGGGTCTTCAATAGTCAGAACGTGCTCGTAGCGGGTATCGTTGATGTAGTCCATCATCGCGGCCAGCGTGGTCGACTTACCCGAACCGGTTGGCCCGGTCACCAACACCAAACCCCGCGGCACAGAGGCGATGTCCTTGAAAACCTGACCCATGCCCAAATCTTCCATGGTCAGTACTTTCGAAGGGATGGTCCGGAATACAGCACCGGCACCACGGTTCTGGTTAAAAGCATTCACACGGAACCGAGCAACCCCCGGGACTTCGAACGAGAAGTCAGTTTCCAGAAATTCTTCGTAGTCCTTGCGCTGCTTGTCGTTCATGATGTCGTAAATCAGCCCGTGCACCTCTTTGTGCTCCATCGGGGGGAGGTTGATTCGGCGTACATCGCCGTCTACACGAATCATGGGGGGAAGGCCTGCTGACAGGTGCAAATCCGACGCACCTTGTTTGGCCGAAAAGGCAAGCAGTTCAGTAATATCCATAGGGATCCTCGGAAGGCTTTTTCTTTTAATACAGACGCGGCAAACTCACACTATGAGCAGCATAGCAGACAACATCAGAAGCGTAACCCGACGCATACAAAAAGCAACACAGCAAGCCGGCCGCAAGCCCGACAGTGTGCGGTTGTTGGCAGTTAGCAAGACTCGCCCGCCGGAAGATATCCGGGCGGCGGCGCAAATTGGCCAAACCGCTTTCGGTGAGAATTACCTGCAGGAAGCGTTGGACAAAATCGAGGCACTGAAAGACCTCCCGGATCTTGAGTGGCATTTCATTGGCCCAATTCAGTCCAACAAAACCCGACAAATCGCCGAATCTTTTTTATGGGTACACAGCGTCGATCGCCTGAAAATTGCTCGCAGGCTCAGCGAACAGCGCCCGGATGAACTCGGCCCGCTAAATATCTGCCTGCAAGTGAACGTGAACGATGAAGAGAGAAAATCCGGCTGTTCGTTAACCGAACTACCCGAACTGGCGACGGCCGTCAGCGAGCTGCCCAACCTGACCTTGAGAGGG
Source organism: Marinobacter litoralis (assembly GCF_003336705.1). Lineage (GTDB taxonomy): Bacteria > Pseudomonadota > Gammaproteobacteria > Pseudomonadales > Oleiphilaceae > Marinobacter > Marinobacter litoralis. Next base: position 67,342 of record NZ_QMDL01000003.1, read on the forward strand.
CTGATGGCAATTCCTGATCCAAACCAGAGCGAGGCAGACCTGAAACAAAGTTTTCAAAAGCTGGCCCACGCTTTAGCCCAGCTAAAACAGTCATTACCGGGCGCGATACAACTCGACACGCTATCGATGGGCATGTCGAGCGACCTGGAACCGGCTATCGAAGAAGGTGCAACCTGGGTACGGGTTGGCTCCGCCCTGTTCGGAGCTCGTCCGGCCAAATAGCGCCTAAGCTGAATCTATGCGTTCCTGTTATCATCAGGCACATACCATTTACTGAGCAAGCACTTGGAGCGAACCTTGAGCAAATCACCCGTCATCTCGTTCATCGGCGCCGGCAATATGGCCAGCGCTATTATTGGAGGCATGCTGAACAACCGCTTCGAAGCCGAAAATGTGTGGGTTAGTGCGCCCGATGACGGCCACTTGCAAACTGTTCGAAGCCAGTTTGGCGTAAGCGTCAGCACCAACAACCGCTACTGCGTGGAACAAGCCGACATCGTTGTTCTGGCGGTAAAGCCCCAGGTAATGGCCGACGTGTGCCGGGACATTGCACCGGTTGTGCAAAATACCCGCCCCCTGATTGTTTCCATTGCGGCAGGCCTGACCGCCGAAACGATCGACCAATGGCTCGGTGGCGGATTGCCGCTGGTTCGGGTTATGCCGAACACGCCGTCACTGGTCGGAAAAGGCGCGGCAGGCTTGTTTGCCAACGCTAAGGTGTCGGAAGAACAAAAATCCATGGTACAAACGGTATTCGAAAGCATCGGTACTGCGCTTTGGGTCGAGGACGAAAACCTGCTCCACGGGGTAACCGCCCTTTCCGGCAGTGGCCCGGCCTATTTCTTCCTGATGCTGGAAGCGTTGGAAAGTGCCGCGACGGAGGCCGGCGTAGAGCCTGCCACGGCCAGAAAGCTGGCCATTCAAACCATGGCGGGCGCGGCCGAAATGGCGGCCAACAGCGAGCACGATCCCGCTCAACTGAAGCGCAACGTTATGTCTCCGGGCGGCACCACCGAGCAGGCGATCAACACGTTTGAAGACGGTGGCATGCGAGAACTGGTGAAAAAGGCTTATGATGCCGCTTTCACACGCTCTGAAGAGATGGCAAAAGAACTGGCAGACAAACAGTAACCGTTACGGAGACACAGCTACATGCTGGCAGATATTCTGATCACGATCCTGATGATTGCATCCACCTTTTACATGTCGGTGGTGCTGCTGAGATTCCTTCTGCAACTGGCACGGGCCGATTTCTACAACCCGATTTCCCAGTTCGTAGTAAAAGCCACTAATCCGCCGTTACGGCCACTGCGCAAAATCATCCCGGGCTGGGGCGGTATCGATGGTGCGGCATTGGTACTGGCTATCTTGATTCAAGCCATCACCTTCTTTTTTATGCTGTTGATTTACAACTCCGGCATGCCTTCGTTCAACCCGCTGACCCTTCTGGTATGGGGCGCACTGAATGTTCTCAGCCTGATCGTAAAGATTTACTTCTGGTCGGTCATCGCGGTCGTGGTGGTGAGCTGGATCGCACCTCAAAGCGGGCATCCGGCGATACAACTGGTAGCCCAAATCACCGAACCGGTGATGCGCCCTGTCCGGAATATCATGCCGTCGATGGGCGGGCTCGATTTATCACCAATTATCGTGTTCCTGATTCTCAACGTGCTGGATGTCGTGTTGAATCATATGAAGATTGCCGCCGGAATGGGTTTTCTCGGCGCCGGCATGTAACCTGCATCACAAATATACATATCGTTACATAATACCAAGACTTTAAACATCTCAAGGCCGACCTATCAAACCATTGATACGTCGGCCTTTTTTGCCCGTCATTTAACGCCTGCCCGTCAGAACTGTTAAACGCGCCCATACCTCAGCTGGATAATCGGGCTATTATTGCCGACATTTAATTTGGGACGATCTACCTCCCGAACGTCGCGCCAAAGGATTACCTCATGAGCCAGCAGGGAACACTGTCGCAGCAGGTGGAAGCCTACCACGACTGGAAAAAAGATCTGATACGCCAGATCGGCCGATACCGGTTGTGGCTTCAGGACAACAATCTTTTTTCAGAAGATATCAGCACCCGCATACGTCACGGGCTGGAGCTTCTGATTGAGGATGAACTGACCATCGCGTTCGTCGGTGAGTATTCTCGCGGCAAAACCGAGCTGATTAACGCGCTGTTCTTTGCCAGTTACGGGCAACGGATGCTGCCCTCCGAGGCTGGCCGTACCACCATGTGCCCCACCGAACTGTTCTTCGATCGCACCAACAACAAGAGTTATCTCATGTTGCTTCCGATCGAAACCCGTACCGGCGATCTGTCTCTGCAGCAACAGCGCAAACGGCCTGAAAATTGGGTTCGGCACGAATTGGCCGAAGACAACCCGACGGTCATGCGTGAAGTACTCTCCGAAGTCGCCCGGGTTAAAAGTGTCTCTATCGGTGAAGCGCGAAAACTCGGATTTGATGAAGACATGCTGGAAACCGATCCGCGGCTTCCCGGCAACGTACTGGTACCGGCCTGGCGAAACGCCCAAATCAGTATTCGCCACCCCCTGTTCGAACGTGGCCTGCGCATCCTCGACACACCGGGCCTGAACGCTTTGGGCTCAGAACCTGAACTGACCATGAGCATGCTTCCCCGTGCTCACGCGGTGATTTTCGTTTTGGGTGCCGACACCGGCGTTACTGCCAGTGACATGACCATCTGGAAAGAGCACATCAACACAGACCACGCTGACCATCGCGCCGGCCGCTTTGCCGTGCTGAATAAAGTTGATGTGCTGTGGGACGACATTCAAGGCGAAACCCACACCGACGACTCCATCGAACGCGTGCGCACTTACACCGCCGAACACCTCGGCATGAATCAGCACGACGTACTTCCACTGTCAGCCAAACAAGGTTTGCTGGCGAGGGTGCGAAACGATTCAGAACTGTTCAAACGTTCGAATCTCGGGTTGCTGGAAAAGCTGATTGTTCAGCGCATCCTGACCCACAAAGAGCAACTCATTACGCAGCACCTCATCAGCGACCTTTTGGGCATGCTGCAAAACAGCCAGGCTGCAATGCAGTACCGACTTAAATCGTTGGAAGAAGAGCACGCGGCCTGCTCCGGCTCCGCACTGGATAAGCCGGCACTCGCACGGCTCGCAGAACGGGCGCAGAAAGACTACGACTTCTATTACAAAAAGCTGATCACCTTGCGCTCGTCTCGCCGCCTGATGGACTCGCAAGGTGAAATTCTGAACAACCTGGTCAGCGAAAAACGCTTCGAAGCCCACGCCGAGAAAGTGCGAGAGATCATGATGAAAAGTTGGTCTACCGCCGGCATGGTTCGCGCGATGGATCACTTCTTCGAGTTACTGGAAATTGACCTGAGCAACCTGCTCGCCGAGGGCCAATTGGCCGAGAAAATGGTCGGTTCGATTTACCGACGTTATAACGAAGATTCCCGCGCCAGACACTTGGAGCCTATCCCGCTCAGGGCTGGGCGCCATGTCATCGCCATCCGCGAACTGCGAAAAAAAGCGCGACGTTTCCGCATCAGCCCCAAGAACCTGATGTCGGAACAATCGTTGTTAATTCGCCGGTTCTTTAATGTGATGGTTAGCGAAGCCCGCACGCTACACAGCAGGGCAAGGTCCGACGTTGGGCGCTGGCCGCAGGAAGCCTTGCTGCCGATTATCCAGTACTCGATGGAGCAAAAGCAGCTGTTGGAGCATCAAATCAGCCGGTTAAGAGATCTGGTACGAAACGACCGCGACAGTCGTGCCGAGAGGGCGCGCCTGCAGCACGCCATCGCCGACTTGCGCAAACAGCTCGAACTGGCCGACAACATGGTGCGCCACATTCGCAAGCCGGCACCAACCATGATCCAGCAGAAAGTCGTTAACATTTACGGCTCAGCCTGAACCCAAGTTGCTGCAGGCGGCACGCGCCGGTTGCAGCAACCACCCCCCGCCTTTAAACTGCTCTATCGGCGCCAGCTTCTGCGCCACCGCAGGCATATTGCCTGACTCATGTGGACTGGATCAGGATATCAACACGCTCATGCCCGACTCCCTGCCTACGGATTCCGTGGGCCTCGTTAGCCCGCAAACCATTCATTTCGACACCCCGATCGAATTGGCCTGTGGCCAATCTCTGGACAGTTATGATCTGGTCGTGGAAACCTACGGCACCTTGAATGCCGACGCCAGCAACGCGGTTCTCATTTGCCACGCCCTCAGCGGCCATCACCATGCCGCAGGCTATCATTCGTATGATGATAAAAAGCCCGGATGGTGGGACAGCTGTATTGGCCCGGGAAAACCGATAGATACCAACCGTTTTTTCGTGGTCTGCCTGAATAACCTGGGTGGTTGCCACGGCAGCAGCGGCCCCAACTCGATCAATCCAACCACCGGCAAGCTTTACGGCCCGGATTTCCCGGTCATCACCGTGGCCGACTGGGTGAAGAGCCAAGCTCGGTTAGCAGACCGTCTCGGCATTCAACAGTGGGCAGCCGTTGTTGGCGGCTCACTCGGTGGCATGCAGGCGCTTCAGTGGAGTCTCGATTATCCCGATCGCCTTCGGCACTCGGTGATTATTGCCTCAACGCCTCGACTAACCGCGCAGAACATCGCCTTCAACGAAGTCGCTCGCCAGGCCATCACGTCCGACACCGAGTTTCATGAAGGCCGGTATGACGATGCCAGTACCCTGCCACGGCGAGGCTTGATGCTGGCGCGGATGGTGGGGCACATCACCTACCTGTCAGACGCTGCGATGGGCGAAAAATTTGGTCGTGAATTGCGTGAAGAAGCCTTCAAATTCGGTTACGACGCCGAATTTCAGGTTGAAAGTTACCTGCGCTATCAGGGTGAGCGCTTCTCCGAAACCTTCGACGCAAACACGTACCTGCTGATGACCCGCGCTCTGGACTATTTTGACCCCGCCTACGAATTTGGCGGTGATCTGTCCAAAGCACTGGCACCGGCCCAATGTGAATATCTGGTGCTTTCTTTCAGCACAGACTGGCGCTTCTCGCCGGCCCGCTCTGAAGAAATGGTGAATGCGATGATCTCCGCTCGCAAGAAAGTCTGTTACGCCGAAATCGATGCACCTTGGGGCCACGATGCGTTCCTGATTCCAACCCCCCGATACACCAACGCGTTCACCGCTTACATGGACCGGGTAGCACGGGAGGTAGGCGCATGAGAGCCGACTTGGAAATCATTCAACAGTGGGTTGAACCCGGTCACCACGTACTCGACCTCGGTTGCGGCGACGGCACTCTGCTCCATTATCTGCAGCAAGAGCGCAACGCCACGGGTTTCGGCCTGGAAATCAACCCTGACCACATCACCACGTGCATGGGCAAAGGCGTGTCAGTGATCGAGCAAAATCTGGACACTCAAGGCCTGGACAACTTCGGTGACGGCATGTTCGATATTGTGCTGATGACCCAAGCCTTGCAAGCCGTGCGCAGGCCCGACAAAGTCATCGACGAAATGTTGCGCCTTGGCCGTGAAGGCATTGTCACCTTCCCTAATTTTGCACATTGGCGCCTGCGCTGGGGCTTGGCTCTGAGTGGCCGCATGCCGGAATCAGACGCTTTACCGTACAAATGGTACAACACCCCGAACATCCGCCTGTGCACCTTCAAAGACTTTGAGGCGTTGTGCCGGCAAAAAGGGATAAAAATCAAAAGCCGCCGGGTCGTCGACGGCCAACATCAAAACAGCTGGCTGGCCCGAGCGTGGCCAAACCTGCTGGGCGAGATTGCGATTTACCGAATCACACGGGAGAACACCTGATGATCATTCGTTCTGTTACCCGCTTTATGGCCCTAGCCTTTGGCCTGCTTTTATTGGCCAGCCAGAGTCAGGCCGGCGAAAAAGATTTTGGCGACTACCAGCTGCACTGGAGCGTTTTCCCCAGCACCATGCTGACTCCGGAAGTTGCCAAAGCCAACAACCTTCAGCGCAGCAAAAGCATCGGCGTGGTGAACATTTCCATCATGACCGACAACGAACACGGTCAGCCTCAACCGGTAGGCGGGCAGGTGGAAGGCCAGGTTGCCAACGACATCCAACAGGTCAAATTTCTGGCCTTCCGCCGCATTCAGGAAGGCGATGCGGTTTACTTCATCGCCCAGTATCAATATCGCCCGGCGGAATTGATGACCTTCAATATTACGGCACGACCCACAGGCTACCCACAAGGCCTGAAGGTGCGCTTCGCCCACTCCTTGTTTAACGACTAAAACCATGTCTCAGAAACTCGTTATTGCCAGTAACAACAAAGGCAAAATTGCCGAACTCACCGACCTGCTAAGTCCTTTGGGGTTAAGCCCGATTGCTCAGGGCGAACTGGGCGTTAGCGAAGCCGAAGAGCCGGCCGTTACCTTTGTTGAAAACGCTATTTTGAAAGCCCGCCACGCAGCCCGGGAGACTGGATTGCCGGCCTTAGCGGACGACAGTGGTCTGGCAGTAGACGCCCTCGGCGGCCAACCCGGCGTGCGCTCTGCCCGCTATGCCGGTGCGGCAGCAACAGACGCAGACAATGTTGAAGCGCTATTAGAAGCCTTGAAAAATGTGCCCGAACAAGAGCGTGGCGCTCAGTTTCATTGCGTTCTGGTTTATCTGCGCCACGCGGACGACCCTACACCGATTATTTGCCACGGCCGCTGGCCGGGCCGCATTCTTTTCGCGCCAAAGGGTGAAGGTGGTTTTGGCTACGACCCGGTCTTCTACGCGCCCGAACACGATTGCAGCGCCGCTGAACTGACCCGCGAACAAAAAGGCCGCATCAGCCATCGCGGGCGCGCCCTGGCGAGCCTGCTAGACCAACTCAAGAGCACTCATTAAACGTGCCCTCTTCCTCTGCTGTTGCGGTCTGTCCGCCGCTATCGCTGTATATCCACGTGCCTTGGTGCGTGCGCAAGTGCCCGTATTGCGACTTCAACTCCCATGCGATTCGGGGTGACATACCGGAGGCGGCCTACCTTACTGCCTTGCTGGAAGATCTTGAGCACGACCTAGGCTTTGTTCGCGACCGCCCGATTGAGAGCGTGTTCATCGGCGGCGGCACGCCATCGCTCATGACCAGCGACTTCTATCAGCGCTTGTTCGAAGGGCTTCGCCAGCGTCTGAGCTTCGCGCCCGACGCCGAAGTCACACTCGAAGCCAATCCCGGTACTTTGGAAGAAGGCCGTTACGAAGGTTTCCGCCAAGCGGGCATTAACCGGCTTTCGATCGGGGTGCAGAGCTTTCATCAAGAGCACCTTAAAACACTGGGGCGCATTCACGACGCCAACGCCGCTCATCGCGCGATTGAGACTGCGAAAGCGGCGGGTTTCAGCAATTTCAATGTGGATTTGATGCACGGTTTGCCGGAGCAAACACCGGAACAAGCATTGGACGACCTGCGGCAAGCGCTGGACCATCAACCCTCACACTTGTCCTGGTATCAGCTGACCATTGAGCCCAACACCGAGTTTTTCTCCCGCCCACCGGATTTACCAGACGACGACCGCCTTTGGGAGATCTATCGACAGGGTTCAGAGTATCTGCGCGCTCACAACTTCGATGATTACGAGGTATCAGCCTGGAGCCTTCCCAATCGCGAAAGCCGCCATAACCTTAACTATTGGGAGTTTGGGGATTATCTGGCGATTGGGGCCGGCGGGCATGGCAAAGTCAGCCTGGCCGATGGCCGGATCATCCGATACTGGAAAACCCGCCAACCGGAGGCTTATTTGAACCGCATAGGTTCTCGTACGGCTGGCAGCGAAGAGATTGAGCCGAAGGAACGATCGCTGGAGTTCATGATGAACGTGTTGCGGCTTAAACAAGGTGTCGAAGAAAAACTGTTCACCGAACGTACAGGTTTACCCCTGAGCCCGGTTGAGGTACAACTTGAGCAGTTGCGGAAGAAAAATCTGCTGGTCGGTCATAGAATACAAACCACCGAACAGGGCCAGCGGTATCTCAACAGCTTGTTGGAGCAATTTCTCTGATGGACCACGCCCGGCACCTCCCAAAGCGGCCACTTGGATTAACCTTGGTGGCTTCGTTGGTACTCAGTGCAGCAATATTTATTGCACTTCTGGTGATGAACCAGCCTCTAAAAACCGCCAGCGCACCGCAAGGCATGATCAGTTTTCAGCTGGCAGGTACCGCACAGCAGGCTCAAGCGATTATCGCCAGCTGGAAACCAGAAGGCGTGTCGACGGCCCGAGCGTCACTATGGGTCGATTTTGCCTTCATTGCGGCGTATCTGGCCATGTTGCTGCAGCTGACCCGCAGATTCTCGCAGGACCGTCCGGGTGTGAGGGAACGAATCATCGCCAAGTGGGTGCGCACGCTGTTTATCGTGGCCGGCACCAGTGATGTTATCGAGAACATTGCCCTGCTCAACAACTTCAATCCCCCTGATAACAGCCTGAGCATAGCGGCCAGCATCTTCTCACTGCTTAAATTCACGGGGTTACTACTCGGCTTGGCGGGGCTTATCATTATTCGAGCTGCCCGCAGGCAACCGTTAACCCCGGCTTCCTAAAGCCGGGGTTCATGCAGCACTTCAGTTGGTGCGGTGGTAGAGCAAGTCCCAAACCCCGTGCCCAAGCTTCTCGCCACGTTGCTCAAACTTGGTAATCGGACGGTCGTCCGGGCGCGGAGAAAAGCCGCCCTGCTCCTGCACGTTGGCAAATCCCTGCGACGCGTCCATCACTTCCAACATGTGCTCGGCGTAATTCTCCCAATCGGTGGCCAGATGCAAAACCCCGCCCACGCGCAGTTTGTGACGAATTCGCTGCACGAATTCCTGCTGGACCAGCCGGCGCTTATGATGCTTCTTTTTGTGCCAGGGGTCTGGGAAGAACACCATCACACGATCCAAAGAGGCATCCGGCAGGCACAGGTCGATCACATCGTTGGCATCGATGTTATACACCCGCACGTTCTCGAGACCGCGGTCATCAACCTCTTTGAGCAACGCGCCTACACCTGGCAGATGTACTTCCACTCCGATGAAATCCTGCTCTGGCGCGGCTTCTGCCATATCCGCCAGTGACCGGCCCATGCCGAAACCGATTTCCAGATTCAGCATGCTGTCACGGCCAAACACTTCCCGGGGATCGATCACGCCGTCTTCCCGCGCCAGTCCGTACTTCGGCCAGTTCCGCTCGAAGGCTTTTTTCTGACCTTCGGTCATCCGGCCTTGGCGTAATACAAAGCTGCGAACACCACGGCGAGTGGTAATCGGGTTTTCACCTTTGGAATCTTGCGAGTCGTTCTGGTCGGCCATTTGCTGTCCTCAACCGCCACTGCGGATCTGATTGCTGAAATTTACCCGACAGTTTAACAGAGTCAGAGGCTTCAAGCGGAAACCAAAGCACTTTGCCCTTGTTGGCGGTCTAATTGCCGGTACCCCAGCGCCTCGATCAAATGCTGTTTTGACAAATTTTCCTGCCCATCCAGATCGGCCAAAGTTCTCGCCACTCGCAGAATCCGATGCAGCGCCCGGGCTGACAATCCCAATCGTTCCATGGCCTGGGCCAAAAGCTTTTCGCTGCTGGCATCTATCCGGCACGCCTGATCCAGAGCCCTGCCTGCAAGTGACGCGTTCAAACTGCCGCGCTCACGTTGAAGGTTTCTGGCTTGCAGCACTCTCTGTTTCACACTGGCGCTGCTCTCGCCGGCTTCGCCGTGTCGCAGCAACACATCCCCAGCCTGCACCGGCACTTCAACGTGCAGATCGAACCGGTCCAATAAGGGGCCGGATATTTTGGATCGATAACGCATTACCTGACTCGGCGTACACTGGCATTCAATGTTCGGATGACCGCTGTAACCGCATGGGCACGGATTCATTGCAGCAACAACCTGGAACTTTGCGGGAAAGGTGACTTGCCGAGCGGCACGGCTGATCGAAATCTCTCCGGTTTCCATAGGCTCACGAAGCACTTCTAACACCCGCCGTTCGAACTCGGGCAGCTCATCCAAGAACAGCACGCCGCGGTGCGCCAATGAGATTTCGCCCGGCCTCGGGCTGCTACCACCACCAACCAAGGCCACCGCGGAAGCCGTGTGATGAGGCGACCGAAAGGGCGGTTGGCGCCACCCACCGGGTTGAAGCGGGTGGCCCGCTACGGAGTGGACACTGGCCACTTCCATAGCAGAGGCATCGTCTAACGCGGGCAGAATGCCCGGCAGACGACTGGCCAACATACTTTTCCCCGTCCCCGGAGGACCAAAAAACAGTAAATTGTGACCACCCGCTGCCGCCACCTCCAAAGCCCGGCGAGGCACTTGCTGGCCCCGAACATCAGCAAGATCGGCTGCCCCCTCCGCGCCAGCGGCTTGGGCAGCATCGACGTCCGGCTTTGGCACGGGCACCAATTTCGCTCTGTGCGTCAAATGCTCACACACCGTCAGTATGTGGCTTGCCGCCAACACATCGCCCTGGCTTGCAAGCGCGGCTTCTTCGGCATTGGCTTGAGGAATCAGCAGAGAACGCCCTGCCTCTCTGGCCGCCAGCACCGCAGGCAATATACCTTTTAGTGGCCGCAAGGCACCGTCGAGAGATAGCTCGCCCATGAACTCTAAGGTTTTGAGGCTGTCGGGCGGAATCTGCCCCGAAGCCGCCAAAATTCCAAGCGCGATGGGCAGGTCGAAGCGACCGCCTTCTTTCGGTAAATCCGCAGGGGCAAGATTGATCGTTATCCGGCGAGCGGGGAATTCGAAGCCTGCATTAAGCAAGGCGCTACGAACACGGTCCTTACTTTCGCGTACACCGGTTTCAGGCAAACCGACGATAGAGAGAGCCGGTAAACCGCCCGACAAGTGTACTTCGACCGTTACTTCAGGGGCAGACACACCAATGCTGGCGCGCGAGTGGACAATGGCTAACATGATCACCTTCCATGGTGGACGGGTATTTACCGGGCGCGTCCTGCGCCCGCATCAAAAGCAAATCACGACTGAGCTTTCTGCTCCAGTTCGGCAACCCGCTTTTCCAAGGCTTCCACTTTCTCACGGGTTTTCATCAATACGGCTTGCTGGCCTTCAAATTCTTCGCGAGTAACCAGTTCCAGCTTGGACAGCACAGACATCACCGTGGCTCTGGCCTGAGTTTCAAAATCTTCCCGGGCGGCCCGCGCCATATCCGGAACAAACTGGCCAAACTGGCCTTGAAGCTGGGCAAAGAAATCTTGGGGGCCTTTCATGTGATACCTCGTGAATTCAATCTTTATGCTCGATCAGGCCAATTACCCGTCGAATACTCATCTAGTCGAGAGTGTATCACACCGCTACCCCTGCCATACTGTACACGCTGCGAAGTATAATGGAGCCAAGTCTTGCCCACTGGTGGTTCAACCCTGAATCAGAGTGGGGCGCGACGCCCCGATTTGGTGCACACATCTGCCTCATCTCGGACCACAAAATATACAAAGCATTGTTTTTATTATAAATTTTTGCGTTGGCATACCTGATGCTAAACCTTGTACACGATCCGCACAATTGATGTGCGAGGTGGCAGCATAACGAACTCAACCACAAAGACAGTTGAGATGGCTTTACCAAGGAGAAAGCAATGAAACTTGTGACAGCGATCATTAAGCCTTTCAAATTGGATGATGTCCGAGAGGCACTATCCGAAATAGGCGTGCAAGGCGTAACCGTAACGGAAGTGAAAGGTTTCGGTCGCCAGAAGGGCCATACCGAACTCTACCGCGGCGCAGAATACGTCGTGGATTTCCTGCCAAAAGTAAAAGTTGAGATCGCTATTGGCGACAACCTGCTGGATCAGGTGATCGAGTCCATTACCAAGGCGGCCAATACCGGCAAGATCGGTGACGGTAAGATTTTCGTGACCGAACTGCAGCAAGCGATCCGAATCCGGACCGGCGAGACGGGCGAAGAGGCGGTCTGATACCGGCCTGACCCCGGATTCAGCCAACGCAAAAAAACTAAATACCTGACGGGCCTTGTGCGGAGGGCTTCCTATGGAAAGCAATATCTTTCACCTGCAGTATGCTATAGATACCTTTTATTTTGTAATTTGCGGCGCATTAGTTATGTGGATGGCCGCTGGCTTTGCCATGCTAGAAGCCGGCTTGGTGCGCTCCAAGAACACCACTGAAATTCTCACTAAAAACGTGGCTTTGTTCGCGATTGCCAGCACCATGTATATGGTGTGCGGCTACGCCATCATGTATGGCGGCAATCTGTTCCTCTCCGGCATCGCCGATGTCGATGTGGACGCGGTACTTGGCGAATTTGCCAGCCGTGAAGATGGTTTTGAGGGCGGCTCGATCTACTCTGGCGCCTCTGACTTCTTCTTCCAGGTGGTGTTCGTAGCCACCGCCATGTCGATCGTCTCTGGCGCCGTTGCTGAGCGCATGAAGCTTTGGGCCTTCCTGGCCTTTGCAGCGGTCATGACCGGCGTCATCTATCCGCTGGAAGGTGCCTGGACCTGGGGCGGCAAAGACGTGTTCGGCCTGTATAACCTGGGCGACTTGGGCTTCAGCGACTTTGCCGGCTCCGGCATCGTACACATGGCGGGTGCTGCCGCTGCGCTAGCCGGCGTACTCTTGTTGGGCGCCCGTAAAGGCAAGTACGGCCCGAACGGAGAAATCCGCGCCATTCCCGGTGCCAACATGCCTCTGGCAGCTTTGGGCACCTTGATTTTGTGGATGGGCTGGTTCGGCTTTAACGGCGGTTCCGTATTGAAACTCGGCGACATCGCTAGCGCAAACTCGGTTGCCATGGTCTTCCTGAACACCAATGCCGCCGCAGCCGGTGGTGCGATCACCGCCTTGGCCGTTGCGCGGTTGATGTTCGGTAAAGCCGATCTGACCATGCTGTTGAACGGTGCCATTGCCGGTCTTGTGGTAATTACCGCCGAACCGTCAACACCTAGCGCTCTGACCGCTACCTTTTGGGGCGCGTTGGGCGGTGGCCTGGTAGTGCTGAGCATCGTTGCGCTCGATAAGCTGCGCATTGATGACCCGGTTGGTGCCATCTCTGCTCACGGTGTGTGTGGTTTCCTTGGCCTGATGCTGGTGCCTTTCACGAACGGTGACGTGACCTTCAGCGGCCAGTTGATCGGCGCCCTGACCATCTTCGTTTGGGTGTTCATCGCCAGCCTGATTGTCTGGAGCATTCTGAAAGCGGTCATGGGCATTCGTGTCAGCGCCGAAGAAGAATATGAAGGTGTCGACATTGCCGAATGTGGCCTGGAAGCCTACCCCGAGTTCGGCAGCAACAAGCAGTAACGCTGTCAATCAAACCAAAAAGGGCGCCCTCAGGCGCCCTTTTTGTCTGTATGGCCGACTAATCTCGACCCGGTCGTCAGCCCTCTTCCGGCCGCACCTGATCTTCCAAAGCATCAATCATGAATTGCGGCATGGCCAACGCTCCGTGGTGGATACCCGCGTTGTAATAACGGGTGACGAACGGACGATCGTTCACGTCGGCTTCACGGAAATACTTCAACGGGTTGTCTTTGCTACCCATGGTGCAGCTCCACCAGCCTGTGGGGTATACCGGCTGCGGGAATGGCAAGGTTTGCACATGGCTGAAGCCAGCCTTACGCATGTCGGTGTGAATATCTTTAATGATCGATTCGGTATGCAGCAACGGCGATTCGCTTTGCTGAACCACAATGCCACCATCCTTCAGCGCCACCATCGCATCGCGATAGAAATCCAGTGCAAACAAACCCTCAGCCGGGCCAACGGGATCGGTGCTGTCGATAATCAGCAGGTCGATGCTGTTCGGCTCTACCTCGCGCATCCACTTCACGCCGTCACCAAAAAAGAAATTGGCCCGTGGGTCGCCATTAGCTTCGCACAATTCCGGGAAATATTTTTCTGACATGCGGGTTACCCGCTCGTCAATTTCCACCTGCCAGGCCTCTTCCACGCCCGGGTGCTTCAATACTTCTTTCAGCGTGCCGCAGTCGCCGCCCCCGACAATCACCACCTTCTTCGGGTCTTTGTGGGTAAACAGGGCGGGGTGCGTCATCATCTCGTGGTACAGAAAGTTGTCGCGAGTGGTCAGCATCACGCAGCCGTCCAGCACCATCAGATTGCCGAAGGTCTCGGTTTCATAGATCTCCAGCTTCTGGAACGGTGTCTGCTCCTCGTGCAGTTTGTTCTTCACCTGTAAGGAAAAAGCCGTGCCCTGATCCTGAAATATCTCGGTAAACCAGCCTTCATTCAATGCTGTCATATCATTCTCCAACTGTATGCCGCCGCACCGCGCCCGGGCATCTCGAAAGTGGCGTATTGTAGGCGCAGCAGTCAGCTCCTACAATGCAGCCTTCAACGGTTTTCCGCCGACTCGGGTTTCCTGACAGGATAGCAACAATGGCAGAATCTAGCTCATCACCGGCACACAAGGTTTACAACATAGCCCACTGGAGTGACGGCTATATTTCCGTCAATACCGAAGGCGAAGTGGAGATCTGCCCGGATCGCGGTCGTAGCGCAGCTCACATTAACTTGCCCAAGCTGACGCAGTCGCTGACCGAAGCCGGCCTGGCGTTGCCAGTGCTGGTCCGATTCACCGATATCCTGCACGACCGGGTTAACAAACTCTGCGGCGCGTTCAACAAGGTCACCCAAGAACAAAGCTACCAAGGCCGGTACACGGCGGTTTACCCGATCAAGGTAAACCAGCAGCGGCGGGTTGTCGAAGAGCTGGTGGCGGCTGAACCTGCAGCTTCAAACAACCAAATTGGCCTGGAAGCCGGCAGCAAGCCGGAACTCCTCGCCGTGCTGTCCCTCGCCCGTAAGACCGGTTCGGTAATTGTCTGCAATGGCTACAAAGACCGCGAATACATCCGGCTTGCGCTGATTGGCCAAAAACTGGGCCACCGGGTGTTTATTGTTGTAGAAAAGCAGTCAGAATTGCCGCTGATTCTGGACGAAGCCAAAAAGCTCGAGGTTTCGCCCTTGATTGGCGTGCGAGCCCGCCTGGCCACCATTGGCAAAGGTAACTGGCAAAACACCGGCGGTGAGAAATCGAAGTTCGGACTGTCCGCCAGCCAGATACTGGAAGTGATCGAAACCCTGAAACAAGCAGGCGCGCTGGACACCTTGCAGCTGCTGCATTTCCACTTGGGCTCTCAGATTGCCAACATCCGGGACATTCAAACCGGTCTTAAAGAATGCGCTCGATTTTACAGCGAGTTGCGTCACCTCGGCGCACCTATCGGCACGGTCGATATCGGGGGCGGTTTGGGTGTGGATTACGAAGGCACCCGTTCCCGTAGCAGTTGCTCAATGAATTACTCCGTCTTCGAGTACGCTTACAATGTGGTGCACGTGCTACAAGCTGAGTGCGATCGTTTGGGCCTACCTCACCCGGATCTGATCAGCGAATCCGGCCGGGCCCTGACGGCGCACCATTCGGTGCTGATCACCAACGTGATTGACCGGGAAACCCCCATTCATCGTGAAGTATCGGAGCCCGCGATCACCGCGCCGGCTCCGTTACAGGACCTGTGGCGTGATCTGCGCAGCCTGCAAGACGATCAATGCCCTCGCTCCTTGGCTGAAATTTACCACGACGTGCTGCATGCCATGACCGATGTTCACGCCCAGTTCGCTCACGGCCTGCTGTCTTTGACCGAACGCGCACAGGCCGAAACGTTGTACACCCGCTGCTGCCGCTTGATCCGGGGTCAGCTTGATAGCGCCAACCGGGCACACCGGGAAATCATCGACGAGCTGAACGAAAAGCTGGCTGAAAAACTGTTCGTGAACTTCTCCCTGTTCCAGTCGCTGCCGGATGTTTGGGGCATTGATCAGATTTTCCCGGTTATGCCCATCAACGGTTTAAACCGACCATTGAACCGCCGCGCAGTGGTCCAGGATATTACCTGTGACTCAGACGGCCGAATCGACCAATACGTTGATGGCCAAGGCATCGAGACGACGTTGCCGTTACCCGAGCACAACCCGGAAGAACCTTTGTTGATCGGCTTTTTTATGACCGGCGCCTACCAGGAAATTTTGGGCGACATGCACAACCTGTTTGGCGACACACATTCCGTGGATGTGCGCCTGAACGAACAAGGTGATTATGTCATCAGCGAGCCCATCACCGGGGACAGCGTGGCTAAGGTGCTGAGGTACGTTAACTTCGAGCCAGGCAGCATACTGCAAACCTATCAACGCAAGTTTAAGGAAAGCCATCTTGAGCCGAAATTGCAGAAAATGCTATTGGCCGAGCTGGAGGCAGGGCTCGACGGTTACACCTATCTGGAAGAGTAGGTTTAAACGGGAGGGTCTACATGTAGGTTGCGCCAAGCCGACGGTGAAACACCCTCCCATTTTTTAAACGCGCGGCTGAAATTCGATGGGTCGCTGTAGCCCAATCGCTCCGCGATTTCGTCGATACTCATTTGGCCATTATCGCGCATCAGGTCCAAAGCGCGGTGATGGCGTACCTTGTCTTGCAAATCCTGAAATCGTGCGCCCTCTGTCGCCAGCTGGCGACGCAGGGTTCGTGAAGATACACGCAGTTTCGCTGCCACCTCTTCCAGCCCCATCAAACGGCCATCGCGGATCGATTCCAGCAACTGCAGCACCTGCTGAGCCACCGACGACGAGGCGCGCAACTTGCGTGATTGTTCCTCACATTCGGCCTCGGCTACCCTCCGGGCAACCGGATTCGCCAGCAGCATGGGCAACTCCAGACAACTTTTGTGGAATCGCAGCTGGTTCACTCCCGAATTAAAGAAAATATCTTCGCCAAAGAGCGTGGTGTATAACGCCACGCCCTCCGGTCTGGAATACTTCACTCGACAGCTTGAACCCTCGAAAAGACGGGGCCCGACTAACAGATTACTGACATCCAGTAACGCCGCCAGAAACACTTCCAGGTTAAAGCGATACAGCTCCGGCATATCGTGCAAGATATCCAAGTCAACGACGGCTTCGTCATCCTCTATGGACAATTCCATGGACAAAAAAGCGAAACGAATGTGCAGGTACTTCATCAACACCTGGATCGCCTGGCCCAAGGTGTCACAACTGACGGCGGCCTGGGACATGGCACCGTGCGTGGTAAATTTCAGCCGCAACCCGAACTCAAGCCCCAAGCCCGGATCCCCGGTACGAGACAGTGCCTGCCGGCACAACTCGGCAAACTGATCCCCCGTAACGAGATTCTCCGGGTGACTCAACTGAGCGTTGCGAATGCCCGATGCGGCAAGCAAATCAGTGCGCCGAACACCCTTCTCTTCAGCCAAATCACACTAAATATCAACGTAATGCGCTCGTATAACCGGCACTGCACTCGGGTTAAATGTGAGGTTCATGGCATGATTTTCGTTTGTTTTTGTGACGTCCGTAACGGGTTATTTGCTGAAAGCCTAGCCCCATCGCGGGCAACCAACAATTACTTTCCTGACACCGGGCCTGCGACTCCGGCCAGCCAGTCTTGAAAATCTTTGCACTCCAACGATCCAGTTAGCCGCTTTGAGCGTAAATGAGTCACTGACAAACACGTGGTGAGTGCATAGAATCATGACCGTAGCCAAAATAAATCAAGCGACAGTCAAGGAGCGTCCAGTGACGACACTGGGGCAGCAACCAGCGAAAAGCGAGGGCCGAAAAGACCCTTGGGGCGCTCTTTTGGAGAAAGTGGGTCGGCATCAAGACAAAGCCGCCTATCACGCGCTGTTCGAACACTTCGCACCACAAATCAAGTATTACGCCATCTCGAATGGCATCGCCAGTCATGCCGAGGAGCTCGTCCAAGAGGTTTTTGTCGCAATATGGCGACGCTCCAGCCTTTATGATTGGCGCAAGGCCGCCGCGTCTACCTGGATATTTACCATTGCCCGAAACCAGCGCATTGACATGCTGCGCAAGATGCAGCGTCGAAGCGCAGAGATGGCCATAGAGACAGAAGATCTCTGGCAAATTCCGGGCGAAAACGACGATGACCCCGTGACTTCATTGCACAGACTGACCTCAGAACGCAGAATTCGCGACTCACTGAGCCAGCTGCCTTTAGAGCAAGTGACGGTCATTTCTAAAGTGTATATGGAGCATAAATCACATCAGACGGTGGCCGATGAGCTGGACTTGCCACTGGGCACGGTTAAAAGCCGGGTTCGCTTGGCACTGAACAAACTGAAAGTGATTTTGCAGGACCAGAACGTATGACACGACATCATCCAGACAGTCTGAGCCTGATGGAATACAGCGCAGGCAACCTGAGTGAACCCCATGCACTTTGCATCCGTTTGCATCTGGACCAATGCAGTCATTGCCGCAGCCGGGTTGATACATTGAACAGCCTCGGGGCGGTCATGATGGAACAGCAACCTGACGTGTCCGTATCTGATACCAGTTTTGAACAATTACTGATGCGCATTGAAGAACTACCAGACGCCTCCCCAGAACCGGATTTACCGCGACTGAGCCCTCTTCAGAAGCTGCTCGGTGATGACATGAACAACCTGCCCTGGAAACGGCAATTGCCAGATGTCAGTGTGGTCGATATCAGTGATAAATTTCCGGGGCAGACCGAACGCGTCATTCTCCAGAAGCTGGCAGCAGGTGGTAAAGCCCCGGCACACACCCACCGCGGCACGGAAACAACCATCGTGCTTCAAGGTGCTTTCTCGGATGCCAAGGGAGTCTTTAACCAATGGGACTTTGTTGTACTGACCGATAAGGATGTGCACAAACCCGTCGCCATCGGCCATGAAGACTGCATCACGCTGTCAATTCTCAGTGCACCGCTGAAGTTGACAGGCCCATTTGGCCGGCTTCTGAATCCGTTTATCCGCTAATACGACTCCCCTACTCCCGCAGGCGGCTGGAAGCCTGCGGGGCATTCACCAGGGCAAATCCTGACCGTCCCAGCTGATAAAACGGCCATTATCCTGCTCTGACAATCCCGCTAAAATTCGAAATACATTCTCTGCGGTCGCACCAGGCTCATGGACCGTCAACTTTGCCAGCGACTGGCTGAACGGAGCGCTCAGATTGGAGCGAGTGGTGCCGGGGTGAAGAGCCACGCAAGCGATAGGTGAATACCTCCGAGGCAATTCCACCGAAAGGTTCTTTACCATCATGTTCAACGCCGCTTTCGAACACCGGTAGGCATACCACCCACCGAGCCGGTTATCCTCGATTGAGCCCACCTTCGCCGAAACGGCTGCAATACGGGCCAGCTGTTTACCCCGAAACCAAGGGGCAAGCTCCTGGACCAACACACCAAAACCTACACAATTCACTTGAAACGTCCGGATCATGCTGGCTTCGTTAATATCGTCTACCCGTTTTTCGGGCGCGACCCCGTCATCGTGCAACAACCCTGCGGCATAGATCAGCGACACCCCACCCTTCGCGGATTCCAGCACCTCCCGGGCTTCGGAGTGTCGAGGCAAGTCCAGAGGGCGCCCTGCCTGCCATTCGATCAGATGCACGGCTGGATGCTCCCGAAGGCCCGTATTCACTGCATTAATATGCCTGGCCAGGCCGATCAGTGGCTCGCTTGGCCGCTCGGCAAGAAACCGCTCTGCGAGCGCGCTGCCAATGGCACCCGAAATTCCGGCAATAACAACGGTCATGGTGCTGCCTCCTGAATAAATCATGGTCGTGTCTATGGCTAATACGCACGCAGACTCACATCAGGTTGATTTCTGGTGAGCCAGTTTATTCAAACGCACGTATGAACCCAGACACCTATGTTTCGCGCTTGCTGTCAGTAAAGCGCAATACCCACGGCAAACTGTGCCGATTTCGTAACAACAGGAGAGTGTCCATGCAATATCAGGCGCCTGCGAATGATCTTCGCTTCTTACTGTTTGATGTTTTAGGAGCAGACAAACTACACGAACTCGAGAAGTACGCCGATGCCACCCCCGACCTGATTTCAGCGGTCATCGAAGAGGCCGGCAAACTGGCGAGCGAGGTCATCCAGCCCACCAATCAGATCGGCGACCGACAAGGCTGCAGCTACGACCCGAACACAAAAACCGTCAAAACTCCGGAGGGCTTCAAGCAGGCCTACACCGCCTTCGTGCAGGGTGGCTGGACCGCGCTCGATGCACCCATTGAATATGGCGGTCAGGGCCTGCCGCACACCCTGAAATTCGTGGTGGATGAAATGGTATGTTCCACGAATTTATCGCTCGGTATGTATCCGGGCCTGACTCACGGTGCCATCAGCGCACTCTACGCCCACGGCTCCGAGGCACTGAAGCAAACCTATCTGGAAAAGCTGATCTCCGGCGAATGGACCGGCACCATGTGCCTGACCGAACCCCAGTGCGGCACAGACCTAGGCCTGATCCGCACCAAAGCCACCCCCAATGACGACGGCAGCTACGTCATCGAAGGCACGAAAATCTGGATCACCGGCGGTGAGCACGATCTGGTCGATAACATAGTGCATCTGGTATTAGCGAAATTACCCGGCGCGCCCGACACCACCAAGGGCATTTCTCTGTTCGTGGTGCCAAAAGTGCTGCCGGATTCCGGCGAGCGCAACCCGGCCTTCTGCGGCGGCCTGGAACACAAAATGGGCATCAAGGGTTCTGCCACCTGCGTGATGAACTTTGAGGGTGCGAAGGGCTGGTTGGTGGGCGAGCCAAACAAGGGCATGAGCGCCATGTTCACCATGATGAACGAAGCGCGGCTGATGGTCGGTATGCAAGGGTTAGGTCTGGCTGAAATGGCTTATCAGGAAAGCCTGGCCTTTGCCAAAGAACGTCTGCAAAGCCGATCGCTAAGCGGCGCAAAAAATCCCGAAGGCGCGGCAGACCCGATCATTGTGCATCCCGATGTACGCCGCATGTTGATGCGCCAAAAAGTCTTGAATGAAGGCATGCGCGCTTTGGCACTGTTTACCGGACATCAACTGGACTTGTCGGTTGCTCACAGCGATGCCCAAATCCGGGAGAATGCCGATGACCTCGTACAATTGCTAACGCCGGTGGTGAAAGCCTTCCTGACCGATGAAGGCTACAACAACGCCAACTGGGGCCAACAAGTGTTGGGCGGCTCGGGCTTCACCCAAGACTGGCCACTCGAGCAGCTGGTACGCGATGGCCGAATCGCCCGGATTTACGAAGGCACCAACGGCATACAGGCAATGGATCTGGTGGGGCGAAAATTGTCACTCAAGGGCGGCCAACTGATTCGTAGCTTGTTCGCAGAGCTTTCGGGCTACCTGAAAGACAATCCAGAAGCGCCATACCGGAAAGAGCTCGCTCACGGAATCAAAAAGCTGGAAGAAGCGACCCTGTGGCTGGCCCAAAACGCGCCCAAAGATCCAGAACAAGCGGGCGCAGCGGCAACTCCGTATCTGCGCGTGATGGCTCTCACGGTAATTGGCTATCTCTGGTCACGTATGGCGGGCGTCGCGAACAGTCACTTGCAGGCCGGAGAAGGCAATCGGTCGTTACTGGAAAGCAAGCAAGTCTCCGCCCGCTACTACTTCGAAAAACTGATGCCTGAGATCGACTGGCTTCTGGCGGATATCGTGTCAGGTAAAGACAGCCTGATGGCCTTTAACGACGAACACTGGATGGGATAAAACGGCAGATTACCGATCTAGCCAAAGCTTATGTCCGAAAATGACCGATCATTGGCAATTTCTGACCTTCAATGGGATCGTCAGACAGTCAATACTAGCCAGGTTGATTAGTGTCTCTAAACTAGTCCAGCCTGACTTCACACGAGTTAGGTATCTTCTTTTAACCACGCTTTTGCGTGGTTTTTTTTTGCCGTTCACACGGAGGAAAAGCTAGAAGGAAATCAGTGCCGAGCGAGCAAAGAGACCAACTCTACTTGGCGGCATGTATCCGTTTTTCTAAACATGTTTCTGAGATGATATTTGACGGTCTCTCTCGACCGGCGAGACATGCTGGCAATATCCGAGAGGCTTTTCCCTGCCATTAGCTGCGAGGCAATCTGAGCTTCCGCAGAAGTAAACCCAAACTTTTCCGTTAACCGCTTAAGGCCGTTTTCACCTCGGGAAACATGCTCACTCAGTTTAACGTGTATCGCAACCGCGCGTTCAACGTGCGAAAGCAGCACCTCTATAACTGCGAGTTCACGGCTCTGAAAACTCTCTTGGCCTCTTCTACATTGAACGCCGAAGAAACAGGCATGGCGTGGCTCTACCTCTGAAGCAGCAACAACGATCTCGCTAACCCCTGGACTGGTTTGCAATTGCGTCCCCTCACTGCCCGAAACGTTCAACGTATCGCTGTAGTAACCAACGACCGACATGGAGATGTTGGAAACCCAAGATGCGGCCAGCACCGGTTCTTCCATCGGCTTCATCGCGATAAAAGCCCCACGGCAGTCCAGTACTTGTACCAAAGCGTCTAGAAATGGCTGAAAACCAGCATCGCTGGAGATTGACTCGTAAATCAAACCAATCAACTCAGACAAATCATTACCTGAACTGCAACGACTCCTACCCACCCGACTCCCTCGAATTTACGTCACCCTTGGCTACACAAATTAGCTCACACTCTGAACTTATTCAAAACCTCACAATTACACTTCCCATACAAATCACTCTCTATCCCCCCCCGAATGGGTGGGGTTTGCATCCAAATCATCGCCTATACCTTGTATGCCGCATGTTTACGGCGCTCTGGCCTATTCCAGAACTACGGACGACTATTTTCTTGGAGAGATCTTTATGCACAACGTGAAAAAACTGGCACTAGCCTCTGCAATCGCCAGCATATTCGCTGTCACAGGCTGCAGTAACAGCGGCAGTAGCGGTGGTGACAGCGCTTCTGGAGAGACAGTTTCAGGAAACGCATCCGCCCCGAGCGGAACAGTAGCCAAACTTAATCAGCCCAGCGTAATTGAAATCGCACTTTCTTTTGTTGTCCCTGAAGTTGCAGCAGCAATAACTGGACTGGAACCGATCAAGGGCGCTGACGTGGAGCTCATTCGCGTCGATGACGACGGCAACCAAGTAGGCGACGTGCTGGCCACAACCAGCACTTCTATAACCGGAGACTACACACTGACGCTGCCTACCGGTGTCAGTTTGGCCGGCAACCTGATTGTCCGCATAACCGGCGCGAATCATCAGCTTAGGGCCCAGGTCGTCGAGAAAAATGTCGATATTTCGCCGGTTTCCGAATTCGTTCTGCGCAAATTCATCGAATCCGGGGCAGATTTGGACCAACTTGTTGTGACTGACGTGGTCAAATTGAACGGCAAAGTTGAAGAGTTCGACCTCACGGCGGGCGCAAATCTCGAACAAATGTTTGATGTGCTTGAACAAGAAGTCGGTGCGTTTGTTGAAACAGAAGTCGCTTCGGTTTCCGCGAACGGTGCCGATGTCAGCAACATCGTTGGTGACTACAACAATGCGGCCTTTGCTTTCTCTCTGCACGATAACGACGACAGGAGCAACGGTACCTTTGCCCATGACATGTGGCTAAGCGATTTTACGTTCGCTGACGGCGGCACAGGCACCGTCAACATCACCTTTCTATCTGAAGACAGCGCTTGGGCCAACCTGTCAGGAGCAGCTATCGAAAACAGCTCGGTTTACTATAGCGCCGAGCTAGATGACGGCGGCAGCCAGGAAACATTTGATGGCTCACTCAATACCCGGGGGATTCTGGCTGTACAAGGTGAATTTGAAGAAGATATTGACGGGAATGAGCCTTACGGCTGGCGTTTTCCTGCCATGACCTATGCTTTCCAGCAAGTCGCGGATACAGGCCTCTTCTTCGGCCTCACCCACGAAGCCGGTGTTCGTTACGGCACTATCGATTCTGATAACGATGGCACTTACGATGCTATCGATCCTAACGACAAACACGGCGATGAGGTGTTCCGAACACTTGAAGTATTCGCTCGAAAACCTGCTAATCTATCGGACACCGCGATGACGGGCGAATACGGACGGGTGTACTTCGGCTCTAGACTCAGTTCCGGGCGTATCGAGCTACTCAGCGCCAACAACACGGTAACCTTTTCATCTGGCTTCAATGGCACCGTTAGCGCAGGCATTGAGCGTGAAATCATCGTAGATAGCAGTGGCGCCGCCTCCTACGGCGACCAGTCCACGCCCTCAGAATCATTCACATTGACCGTCATGGCTGATGGCACAATCACGGAAGGCCCTGATGGGGGTGCGATTGGCTTTGTCAGCGAAGATGCCGGGTATGTCGATTTCTCCGAAAGTGCCGGAGACAATACGGCTGGTTTCGCAGAGTTCGACAAGACCATGCTCGTTAAGTTAGGTGACTCTGCTCCAAGCGTCAGTGGAAAGAAATACCGACTCATGATGGTCAGTTCACATCTTGAGGGCGGCGCATCTTCATCCATTGCCATGTTCGCCAGCCAATTCAACACATTCCTGACTATGGACAGCAATAGCGCCGGTAAAGTAAGCGGTAACTTCTCTGAGATCCGCAAAGAACAGGGCCTTGGCGACAACATTGAAGCAACAGTTCATCAAGAGTCCGATCTTGCTTTCAACATCGAAATTGGCAGCAGTGGAGGTACAACCATAACCATTCCCGACACTGACGAAGGCGCAACCAAATTCGAAGGTTTCTTCAACGCTGACGCCAGTTTCGGAGTCTTCACAACCGGCTACCTCGAAAAGGATGCCGTAGACTACAACGAACTTGGGTTGGCAGTGTTGGTGGATGTAACTCCTAAATAGCCACCTCCTCACTGCGAGAAAACAAAACGGCGAATCTTGTTTAGGTTCGCCGTTTTCGTTACTCACACCGAATAGCCCCTGCCACAACCCCTGCGTTACAATCTGCCCCTCATAAACGCACCACACGCTCAACCAAAAACCACAGGCCCCTAATGAACTCTTCATCTTCCCTGCCTGACGACTACAACTTTCGCTTTGGCGGCATTGAACGACTCTATGGTCGACAAGCCCTGAGTGCGTTCAGGCAAGCCCACATCGTTGTTGTTGGTCTGGGCGGCGTGGGCTCCTGGGCTGCCGAATCATTGGCTCGCAGCGGTATTGGCACGCTTACGCTGATTGATATGGACGACATTTGCGTGTCCAACACCAATCGCCAGTTACATGCCCTGCAAGGCCAGTACGGCCAAACTAAAACCGAGGCTATGGCAGAACGCCTGCGGGCGATTAACCCTATGGCGGATATTCGGGTGCATTTTGGCTTTTTGACCACAAAAAACGTGCAAGAGCTGATCACCGACGACATCACCGGCGTGGTGGATGCCATCGACAGCGTAAAATCCAAGGCCAGCCTGATTGCTCATTGCCATCGGAGGAAGATACCCGTGGTCGTTGCCGGTGGGGCCGGGGGGCAAATGGACCCGACTCAAATTCAGGTCGCGGACCTCAGCAAAACCACCCAAGACCCCTTATTGGCAAAAGTTCGCAATCTGCTGCGCCGTGAATATAATTTTTCTCGCAACCCAAAGCGCCGTTTTGGCGTAGAGGCCGTATACTCACTGGAACAGCTGACGTATCCGGCTCCCGATGGCGAAGTCTGTCACCAGAAGCCCGCAACGGAAGGCCCGGTCCGACTGGATTGTGCCTCAGGTTTTGGTGCCGCCAGCCCGGTCACCGCGAGCTTCGGTTTTTTTGCAGCCTCCAGACTCCTGAACCGGATTGCTCGCCGAGCCAACCAATAAACTTTTCAACCGGAACCCCTTATGGCCGCTAGTACTGCTCTGATTCTTGCCGGTATCGGTATCAGCTCTCTGCTTTGCCAATGGTTTGCCTGGCGGGTTCGCATGCCCGCCATTCTTTTTCTCTTAGCTGGCGGTATTATTGCCGGGCCGGTACTGGGGTTCCTCCAACCCGAAGAAGTCTTCGGCGATCTTCTGTTCCCTGTGATTTCGCTTGCGGTCGCCATCATTCTGTTTGAAGGCAGCCTGACGCTCCGCTACGACGAGATCAAAGGTCACGGCAAGATGGTACGCAACCTTGTGCCCGTGGGCTCCATTGTGACCTGCGCCATCGGTACACTGGCGGCACGCTGGATTCTGGACGTGTCGTGGGAAGTTTCGCTTTTGTTCGGCGCTATTTCCGTGGTCACGGGCCCCACCGTGATTGCACCGTTACTGCGGGCCGTGCGCCCCACCGCCAAGCTCTCCAACATTCTGCGCTGGGAAGGCATCATTATTGATCCGGTAGGCGCACTACTGGCGGTTCTGGTGTTTGAGGGTATTGTGTCCTGGGGCCAGGGCAATGTATTCGGCCATTCTCTCTATATCTTCGGCAAAACCCTGGTTGTCGGCTTCATCATTGGTGCCATCGCCGGCTATCTGAACGGTCAGGCCTTGAGAAAGCACTGGTTGCCGCAGTACCTGCACAATGCCGGCACACTCACGTTTATGCTGGGTGTTTACGCCATTTCCAATGAAATGGCTCATGAATCCGGCCTGCTGACGGTGACCGTGATGGGCATCTGGATGGCGAACATGAAGCGGGTGCCAATCGACA
The DNA here is from genome assembly GCF_003336705.1 of Marinobacter litoralis. Classification (GTDB taxonomy): domain Bacteria; phylum Pseudomonadota; class Gammaproteobacteria; order Pseudomonadales; family Oleiphilaceae; genus Marinobacter; species Marinobacter litoralis. The sequence continues at coordinate 93,804 of NZ_QMDL01000003.1, forward strand.
GCATTCTGGAGTTCAAAGAATCCCTGAGCGTCCTGCTGATCTCGGCGCTGTTTATCATTCTGGCTGCTCGGGTCGAGTTTTCTGCCATTTTGAATCTGGGCTGGGGACTGGTAGCGGTTCTCGCCTGCCTGATGTTCATCGCACGCCCGATCAGTATTTTCCTTTCGTCTATCGGCACGTCACTGAACTTACGTGAAAAGCTGTACCTGAGCTGGATTGCTCCCCGAGGTATTGTTGCGGCTGCTGTCTCTGCCCTGTTCGCCTTCCAACTCGAACGGCTCGGCTATGACGGTGCGGAAACTCTGGTGCCACTGGTGTTCATGCTGATCATCACCACCGTCACCCTGCAAAGCCTGACAGCCCGCCCGATCGCCAAGCTTCTCGGTGTAAAAGAACCGCCGGCGCACGGTTTCCTGATTCTTGGTGCCAACCCCATTGCCCGGCTGATTGCACAATCGCTGAAGAAACACGAGATTCCGGTGATGCTGTCAGACACCAACTGGGAGAACGTGCGCCAGTCCAGAATGGAAAATTTGCCGGTTTACTTTGGCAACCCGGCTTCGGAGCACGCCGCAACCCATATGGACCTGACCGGTATCGGTAATCTGCTGATTCTTTCACCCTACAAACAGATGAACAGCCTGGCCACTTACCACTTCATGGATTGGTTCGGCGACACCTCGGTGTTCGGTTTAACCGAGGGCGACCAAGATCAGAAAGCCCGGCTGCAAACGGCTGGTAAGGTACAACGTACCCGAGGGATTTTTGACGGAGTGAGCTACGCCAAGCTCGCCAGCCTGGTCAGCCAGGGATACAACGTTAAAACCACCCAGCTCAGCGAAGAATTCAGCTACCAGCAGTTCCTGGAGCAATATCAGCAGCAGGCTCTGGTACTGTTTATCATCGACAGCAAAGAGCACATTCATCCGGTGAAAGACATGGAATCACTGGAACCCGAGGATGATTGGGTTTTGATCAGCCTTGTTCCCCCGCAGCCCCAAAAGGAGCGGGACAACAACGGCAACCAGAACCCGGACGAGCAGCCTGACGATTAATACCGCAGGCAGGCGGAGATTAGCGACAATCGAGCACGAGCTTACCGCGAACATGACCTTCTGCCAGAAGGTCATGGGCTTCACGCACCTGCTCCATGGCGAACACTTTATCAATGTGCACCCGCACGTCTCCATCTTCAATAAGCTCGGCAATTTCTTCAAGATGAAACACATCAGGGCGCACACGCATTCCGTGGGCCCGAACGCCCATCGCTTCTGCCGCACTGACAACCTCATCAGCGGTCACCGTCGGGATGGTGACCAAAACACCGGACGTGCCTAGCGTGTGCAGTGAGCGCTTACCTGCCTCGCCCCCGACCAGATCCAAAACCACATCCAGCCCGAAACACTGATCGGCAACATCCATAGTTTGGTAATCAATCACTTCGTGAACGCCAAATTCCGCCAAGAAGTCCCGATTACCAGCAGACGCGGTGGCAATGACGTGGGCATCCCGAGCCAATGCAAACTGCACTGCAAAGTGACCAACCCCACCAGCACCCGCATGTATCAGCACCTTTTGATTCGGCTCTAAACGGGCAAACTCAAACAAACCCTGCCAGGCTGTAAGCGCCGCCAAAGGCACGCCTGCCGCCGTTACCAAATCCAGTTCTTCTGGCACGATGGCCAACTCATCGGCGCGTGCAACGGCAAACTGCGCATAGGCACCGCCCGCCACAGGGAAGCCAATCATGCCCATCACCCGGTCGCCTTTGGCAAGGGTGGTGACATCGTCGGCCACCGCTACCACTTCTCCAGCGGCATCGTAACCCGGCACCCACGGCAGATCGTTTTCAATTTGGGTAGCGACAAAGCCCATGCCTAGACGGGTTTTCCAATCAATCGGGTTGAGCCCGGCACCGTGAACACGAATCAACACTTCGCCCTCTCCGGGCTCCGGAATCGGGGCATTAACCACCTGCAGCACACCGCTGTCGCCAAATCGGTCGTAAACCACTTGGCGCATCGTTTCGACTTCCGTTAATTCAGTGGGGGCCATCGGTTTCTCCAGACGGGTTCGCATCAGATGCCTACAAAGGCGCTCGGGTTCAAGTTCAGCCTAGCAGAATTTCTACCCGGCGCGTTTTCAGATCAGTCATGGTTGCCACCAATACCGGGAATGGCCTGTAACGACAGTTTGCCGATTCGGTCGTTGTGCAACGAGCCAAAATATAAATAGCCATTGTGAGGATTCACCGAGGTAATTTCCTGTAAGTGCGTGCCCTTGGTGTCATGTAGGCTGAGCAGTGCCTTGCCGGTTGCATCAAAGGCAACCACAAGACCGTATTCTTGAGGCTTGGGCTTTAAACTGTCCGGCAGTTTTGCCACCAGATCCTTCAACCAAGGCTTGGTGTGCATGGCATCAATTTGGGCGTTGCGCAGCGTAGGAAAAGCGACCCAGTATCGGCCCTCATGGTCGATGGCCAGATTGTCCGGGAACCCCGGCAGGTTATCGGCAAACACTTCGGTTCGACCTGCTTTCGGGCCTGCAATCCAATATTTCAGAATTCGGTATTTCCAGGTTTCGTTAACCAGAACGTAATCGCCTTCAGGGGAAACGGCGACACCGTTTGGGAAATACAAATTAGCCAGCAGCACTTCGGTTTTTCGGGTTCTCGGGTTGTACCGAAGCAAGCGGCCATGCGGGCGCATTTCTAACAAATCCAACAGGTAGTCGTGCTGGCCAAAACGGGAGCTGGCATCGGTGAAGTAGACCCGCCCATCGGGTGCAATGATCACGTCATCGGTAAACCGGAACGGCGTGCCTGCTGCTTCCCGACTCAGTACATTGATTTCGCCTTCCGGTGTAATCGACAACAATCCCTTGCCGGAGTCTGCCACCAGCAGGTTGCCCTGTTGATCCATCACCATACCCAATGGTCGGCCACCGGTTTCAAGCCAGTCATCCACCCTGCCGTCCGGGAACACGCGAATGATCTTGCCATCCTGGGTTCCGGCGTACAGCACTCCGTCAGTTCCCACTGTGGTATCTTCGGGGCCATACACTTGCCCTTTCGCCAACAACTCGGCTTGGCGCAAGTACCCGTTCGGGACGTAAGCACCGGTCATTGGCGGTGGTTTGGGCGCCTGCCAGGCTTTGCTATCCACAGGAGACGGGGTCAATAAAAAGCCGCCAAACAACAGAAACAATGCCAGCAAGGCAATCAACAACCACTTCATGGTGCACAACTCTTTATTCTTGTCATTGTTCTTCCTTAAGCGTCGCTAATACGGATCAGGACTCCCTAACCTTAGCAAACCTCAAGAAGGTCTCGGGACGGTGAGCGGTTACTGCTCCAGAAATTGCCGACACAAGGTCGCAAAAGTATCCGCTTTTTCCGCATGCAACCAATGCCCGGTGCCCTCGATTATTTTGAGTTCGGCGTTAGGGAACAAGGTTTGAATCGTGTCTTGGTGCTTTGTCTGGATATAAGCGGAGTCTGCCCCTTTGATAAACAGAACCGCTCCATCGTATGGGCCGTCACCTTCGGGTGCAGCTGAAAGGTTCGAATAACTGGCATCGATCACAGGCAGGTTCAAGCGCCACCGAAACAGAAGGTCGTCCTGCTCGATTTCGTCTTTGGGAATGCGCTCAAGATTTTTCAGCAGAAACTGACGTACACCGGGCGTCTCAACATACTCGGCCAGGCGGGAATCCGCTTCCGTTCGCGATTTTACGCCCCGAAGGTCCAAATTCTTCATACCTTCAAGAATGGCGTCGTGACGTGGCTGGTAGCTAACGGGGGAAATATCCGCAACGATGATCCCTAGCACCCTCTCCGGGTAACTTAACGCCACCTGCATCGCAACTTTACCTCCCATGGAGTGGCCAAGCAGATGCGCTTTATCGATGCCTTGGGCATCCATGTAAGCCACCACGTCGGAAGCCATAGCAGGATAAGTCATTTCATCCGTGTGGGGAGAGCTGCCATGATTGCGCTGGTCCAGGCCATGGATATGCCATCCGTCTTCCAGTCGTCGGGCAACACCACCCAGATTTTCCAGAGAACCAAACAACCCGTGCAGCAGGATTAACGGTTCGCCTTGCCCGGATATCCGGTGATTCAGTTCAACACTCATAGTGGGGCAGTCTCCGGCTCATAGAATGTAGCCAACTACACTACCATCGCCAGATATCGGAGCAAGAACAAATTTCAGCAGGTTAGCGGCCACAAAAAAGCCGGGCATGTAGCCCGGCTCTAACCATGTCGTCCGTACGCCTGATTGCTTAGCAGTAGTAAATACCACCAAGGTACTCTGCAAGAGCCATAACGTTTTCGCGTTCACTCTGACTGTGCGGTACAAAGATTTCCTGTTCCATGCGATACCTCCAATATGACCTTTCGGTTACTTCAACCTGATGCCACACATGCTATCGTCTTAACAGTGATTGGCCGTTGACGCGCCGTGCCATTCACTTGACATTTTGTAACATTCTTTACTGAACCCACACATTTCAGGCACTCGCATGACTGATGTCCGCCCAGACAATGCCGATATTCCGCAAGTTGCCGCTTCCAGCACGCTCGCGCTGGTGCACTATCTGGATACTCGAGGGCTACTCGACCGTGCCGAATTCGAGCGTGAAACCGGTCTGGAACTCGATAAGCTGAAAGACCCCGACCTTCGCATTCCCGCCACCATCCACTACCGGCTTTGGGAGCGGGCCGAAAAGTTAACCGGAAACCCGGCTATCGGTCTTGATACTGGCCGGATTATCGATCCCGAGCGGATGGGGCTGGTCGGGCATGTGTTTTTTAATTGCGACACCTTAGGCGAGGCTGTCATCCAGTATGTTCGCTTGTACCGCTTGATTAATGAGTCGGTCACTCTCAGTTTCGAGCAAACACCCACTCAAGCAATCCTGACCTGGCAGCCTGACAACCCGGATTATTACTCTCGCCTGGATATGGATCGCACGCTGGCAGCGGCTATTTGCCGAACCCGACACTTCATTCACAAAGGCATCACGGCAGATTGGCTCGAAATCGCGCACCCGGAACCGTCCTATGCGAAGGAATATCAAAAACTATCTGGCAGCCCCGTTGTCTTCGGCTGTGGCATTACCCGCCTCGCCTTTTCCAGTGAGCATTTGGATCATCCCATTCCAAACCGAAATCCTTATGTGTATTCCGCAGTATTGAAGCAAGTGAATGCCGTGCTGGCCAAACTCCAGACCCGGCGCTCGTTCAGCCGCAAGGTCCGTAGGCTCATATCCCGACAGATGGCGACTGACAAAATCGACGCCGATACCTTGGCCCGTCAATGTCACATGAGCCGGCAAACCCTTTATCGCCGTTTGAAGAAAGAGGGGTTAAGCTTTCAGGATTTGGTTGAGAAGGTTCGCCGGGACAAAGCACTCCGGTACGTCGCCAACGATCAGTACGCACTGGGCGAGATTGCTTTTCTGCTTGGTTTTTCGGAACTTAGTGCTTTCAGCCGCGCATTCAAGCGCTGGACTGGCGTTGCACCGGCCCAATTTCGCGCCGAACACAAGGACAGCCCATCATGACCGAGGACACATTCACCCTACTGGCAATACCATTTGGGCTGCTCTACCTGGCCGCGCTGGCCTGCATTTATCGCATTCTGCTGACCTACCGTACCACGCAAGGCGCAATTGCCTGGATCACTACGCTGATCGCCTTGCCCTATGTAACCGTGCCATTATTTATCCTCTTCGGCCGCTATCGTTTTGGCGGCTACATGAAGGCCCGGCGCTCGGGTAACAAAGCTCTCAGCGGTCTTCTCGAAGAGTTTGAATGCCAGACCACCTCAATACCGGAGCCGAATCAGGAAGAATTCGGCGATGAGCTGCAGGTTTTGTGTAAATTAAGCCGCCAGCCCTTTACCAACGGCAATAACGTGGCCCTGCTAAAAGATGGCGAAGCCACCTTCGATGCGCTCTTTCAGGCTATGGAAGACGCTGAACACTACATCCTGCTTGAGTTCTACATTGTCCGCTCCGACCGCGTTGGCCAACGCATCAAAGCGATTCTGGAACGCAAACTGGCCGAAGGCGTCGCGGTGTGGCTGCTTTACGATGATATCGGTAGTCTTTCGCTGTCACGCCGTTGGCTCAAGGAGTTGGAAGAGGCCGGCGCCAAAGTCGCTTCCTTTGGCAAAGGCAACATTCGCCGCCGCCGCTTTCAGATCAACTTCCGAAATCATCGAAAACTGCTGGTCTGTGATGGCAAGACTGGCTTCGTGGGGGGCATTAATCTCGGCGATGAGTACCTGGGCACCGCCATGGATCAAGAACCTTGGCGCGACACTCATTGCCGAATCGAGGGGCCGGCTGTCACCGGTTTGCAACTGGCCTGGCTGGAGGACTGGAACTGGGCCAGTGACACCAAACCTGAGCTGGATTGGTCGCCGAGCTTTACCTCGCCCGGGGAGGACAAAGTTCTGGTGTTGCCGACCGGCCCGGCGGATACCTGGGAAACCTGTGCGCTGTTTTTCCTCAACAGCATCAATAACGCCCGAACCCGTGTCTGGATTGCCTCCCCTTATTTTGTGCCGGACGTGCAGATCATCAACGCCCTTCAGCTGGCAGCTCTGCGCGGGGTTGATGTCCGCATACTGATTCCCGAAAAGTCTGACAGTCTGCTGATCCGAGTCGCGGCGTACTCTTATCTCATTCAGGCACGTCAGGCCGGTATCGGAATCTACCGCTACCAACCCGGCTTCATGCATCAGAAAGTCGTTTTGGTAGACGACCGCTATGCGTCGATTGGCACCGCGAATCTCGATAACCGTTCCATGCGCCTGAACTTTGAAATTATGGCCATCAATACCAGCCCTCATTTCATTCAGGAAGTGACAGAGATGCTGGAAGACGATCTGAAACACTGCCGATTGATGACCGAAAGTGATTACGAAGATCGTTCACTGCTGTTCCGATTATGGTGTCGCACCGTTCGCCTGCTCGCACCCTTGCTTTGAACTGGTTCTCAGTTTGGGCTTGTGCGAATATGGCGTTCCTGACAACTGTCGAAGTAGCCACATAACGCCCATGAACGCATTCAAGCCGAAAGAAACCCTGACCGAACAAGTCGCGCGCCACGTTGAGAACCTGATTGCCTTCGGGCAGCTGCGCTCCGGCGAACGCATTTACGAAAGCGCTATGGCCAAGGAGCTTAACGTCAGTCTGGGCTCCGTAAGGGAAGGTCTGTTGTTGCTGGAAAAGCGGCATCTGGTGAAAAACGTTCCGCGCAAAGGTGCCTTCGTAACCACCCTGGATGAGCATTTCGTGCACAGTTTGTATGAAACGCTGGAGCTTTACCTCACCCATACCGGCCGGAAACTAGTTCGGCAGTGGCAGCCCGAGGACATGGAACGGCTGGAATCACTGCGCGAAAAGATGCAACGGTGCTACGAGCAAAACGACTTGTTGGCGTTTCTGGAACTAGGTATCGAATACACCCAGGCATCGCTGGTTTACGCAGACAACTACTTCATCGTTTCTGCCATCGACGATTTATGGCCTTCCGCAAAGCGATGTGCGTTTGTGGCCTTCCGCCACGGTGGCAGGCAAGTAATTGAAGATAACTTGGCCCATATGGATCAATCCATACAAGCGATCAAAGCCCGGGACGAAGAAGCTCTGGTGGAGATTCTTCACCGCTATGCTCTGCAACAGTGCCAGCAGGTGCTGACGGCGTTGACTCAGTAGAACAACTGGGTGAACGAGAAGCCAATGTTCATGTAGGCGGTCCAGTCATCTTCGTTGTTGTAGGCAACAGAGAACTGGACCGGTCCAACAAAGGTATCGACGCCTGCAAACAGGCTCCACGAACGCACTAAATTATTCCAACGCGCATCGTCGATGCTGTCCCATGCATTACCCGTTTCAAACCCAACGCCTGCAAACCAGGGCATAAACGGGCCACCAAACTCCCGTCGAGCATAGGCCGCGGCCAATGCCGCATCATTGCCACTCAGCTCGCCTGCCGCATAGGCCGACAATCTCCTGAAACCGCCTAAACGAGCTGCGTTCTCAATACCCGACTCACCACTCACGACTTGCTCCGTGAACAACAACCCGGTGATATTGAAACGCTGCCAGCTGGTGGTTCCCAGCAACATGCTGGTCACGGAGTCAAAATCCCGATCTGAACCTAATCCAGGCCGCTCGAAACGGGCGCGGATTCCCGCAAAAGCACCCGATTTCGGGTAAAAGGAATCACTGAGCGAGTCGTGCACCAACTGCACTTTAGCGTAGCCCTGGTTAATCCGGCCCGATGGTGCCACTTTTTCACCCACCGAATCCTCCACTCTCGCAGAGCCTCGAACATAACCGACACGGATTTCGCCATCGCCGCCCAGCTCCATGCCTATTGCGGCATCTACCTGTGTCCGGGTGACATCAATTTCAGAAATACGGGTACCGTTCTCGTAGACACTGTACTCGTCCCTGTTGTGTTCTAAACCGATCACCGCAAAGCGCTCGTAACCAAAGTCCAGAGGCTGATACCACTGGGTGCGCACCCACGGCTCTGTGCCTAGCTGCACACCGGTATGCCACTCCGCCCCCAGACGATTAAGTTCCGTCATGCGGAGCCCTGACGCGAGGTTAAACTGCGTGCCGCCGTTGAAATTGTCTTCGTAGTTCAAGCCAAAAGAGAGGTAGTTCGGGCCCCAGCGTTTCTCGCGGGCCTGAATGTCCAGAATTGCCCCATCTTCCGAGGGCCGCAAAGACCAGGACACGGTTTCGTAATACCCCAACCCATAGATTCGTTTCAGGTCAGACTCGAGTTGCTCGATGTCCAGTACCTCGCCCTCTTTCTGACGTATCCGTTCCTTGAGAAACTCGGTCGACAATCTGCGACCCGCTTTGAACTGGATTCGCGCCACCTTCTGCCCGACAGACTCCGCAGGTTGCTCCAAACCATCTCGAAAAGCCTGCCACTCCTCCGCCGAGACAGTTAAGCGATTAAGCTCCACGGCATGTTCCCGGGCTGCGGTAGCCCCCAGCTCAAAAAGCACCGGGCCATCATAAAAATCCGCCGAGCCATACCCTTCCAGCGCGGGCCGAATCAGTACGTCGTTATCTGTTATCAAGGCGAGCTGATCTTCCGTATTCCGGCGGGTCAGCAGTGTTGTTAGCTGGCCAACGACGGAAAATGCTTCTTTTAATTCATCGGTCTTCAGCAACGGGTCGGTGATGTCCACCGCGATAATAATGTCGGCCCCCATATCTCGGGCTACACTAACGGGCAAATTATTGGCCACACCACCATCCACCAATAAACGGCCGCCACGCTCAACCGGCGCGTATACGCCTGGAATGCTCATGCTGGCACGAATGGCTTCCGCCAGATTGCCGCTACCAATGATCACTTCGACGCCGGTTTCCAGATCCGTCGCTATCGCTCGGAACGGAATGGGGAGTTGATCAAAATCGTCCACCAACGCAGCATCCCTGGTGAGTTCGTTCAGAATCAGACCGAGATTTTGACCGGTGACCAACCCCCCACCGACGTGGACACCCTCTGTGTCGACTCCGATTCCTGGCGAAATGGGTAAGCGCCAATCCGATTGTTTGCGACGAACCGGCTTGTAAGCACGACCCGGGTCATCCCTGAAACTGGACAACCAGTCCAGGTCAATGAAGCGCTGTTCGATTTCATCCACCGACATGCCAGACGCATACAAAGCTGCAACCGCGGAGCCTGCGCTGGTACCAACAACCATATCCACCGGCACCTTCATTTCTTCCAGAACCCTGAGCACACCCACATGGGCCATGCCTTTGGCTCCGCCACCACTCAACACCAATCCCACTTTCGGGCGGGGTTCCTCCTGGACAGCACCCAGCACTGGCAGCGCAGAAAACACCAGCACGGAAGCAAACAGAACGAGCGTTCTTGATGATAGGTTCAAAATAGGTCAGTTCGCATTAGCTGGATTTGTCATCGTCGGCCAACGATATGTGGGAGGTATCCGGAACGATGGGGGGCGGTGTTTCGCGTTTCACGCCAAGATCAGAGCCCGGCGGCGCTATACTCCACTCATCCAAATGCTCAAACATCGGTGCTTCAACTTCCTGATGCTCAACCAGCGTCACCCCGACCGGATCGAGGCTCAGGTCCGAGCCAGCCAGAATGTCATCCACTTTTTCGCCAGCGACGGGCAGACGGTCACCCGGCTCGACGTCTGGAGCCTTCCCTGACTTGGTTTTTGGCGCCGGAGCTTTACCTTGTGGCGCTGAACCTGCGCTTTCAGCCTTGTTTGCTGCCGCAACTTGGCCGGACGGGGCCGATGCCGGTCGGCCGGCCACTGCCATCGGCTGAACGTGCACTACCATGCCATGCTTCTTGAGTACCGCTTGGTATTTCTCGGCTTGCTCCTGATCCAGCTTGTTCCGGATCACCACCGCCTGACCACTGAACATGCGGTCCAGCTGCTCAACACTGGCCTTGAACAACGCTTTGGCGTTGGCACGGGCGGTCTGCACATCTGTACCTGACGTGCATTCGCCCTTGAATACGAGCTGGAACATGACGTTACCTCATTTTTCTTTTCAGGGTGCTCGGTTTCATCATAGCTGAAAACACTGCTGCAGGAGACACGCTCAATGCATTGCACACGGCCTGCAAGCTCAAATTGTGTCAGCATTGCAAACAATTGAAAAATACCACCGCTTTAAGCAGAAAAAACCGGCGCTCTCTGCAATAATTAATTGTAACTAAAGTTTACACTTGGTTACGGTGTCGTTTTAAACGTCCTTTGAGATACGCCTATGCGAATTCGAACCCTCACCTTGTCTTGGGCACTCCTATCCGGTGCGACAAGCTCCTATGCACAAGCCGGAAATCTGGACGTTCTCATGCAACAGGTCTTCCCGAGCACGGAAGTCACCTACATCGGCTATGAAAGCATAGAGCGCGAGGACATTCCCGCGAGCGCAGATGTCGACCGAAAATACCTGGTCGTGGACTTTCGCTTTAAAGGCAGCCTTCCGTCGACAGAGAAGCTACAAGCTAAAGTACACCAAGTATGCATGACCATGTTCAAGGACCAGCAACTGATGCGATCGCTGTCAGATTCCGGATACGACATGGTGTCTGTGGCTTTTGATCGGCAATCTCAGTTCGATTGTCTGTAACAACTCTAGTTTTGCCCCAGTATACGGGGAAATGCCTCCAACGCAGTGTTCACTGCATCCAGATTGAAGGCTTCCACATCTGCCAACAGTTTTTCTCCGTAACGGGTAACGGAGAGTGAGCGATGGCGTTGTCCCCAATCAATAATTCTCAGGGCAAAGTCCTTCATTTGCTCCGGGTCGCCGCTCTCCCGAACGTCTTGCCATTCGTTGCCAAAATCTCTTGCGAGGCTTTCCCGTAACCAACCTCGTTCTTGCATACTCATGGTCTGAGCCAGCAAACGCTCCGATTCTTCCGGTGTACCTTCGTCTTCCGCTTCTTCCCCGGTGGCTTCAACCCGCGGCAACACAATGGTAAACGTTGAACCAACACCGGCCTCGCTCTCGAGCGTTAACTCGCCACCCATCATTTCCACCAATTTGCGACTGATCGCAAGCCCTAAGCCCGTTCCGCCGTATCGTCTGGAACTTTGACCTTCGTGCTGTTCGAAGGCATCAAAGATGCGACTCTGCTGATCAGGGGCAATGCCGATGCCGGTATCCTTTACGGTCACAACCATTCGGTAATACCGGGCATCGCCATCGCTCTCGTCATGGTCTTCCAGCAGTTCGGCCACCACACGCACGGTGACTTCGCCTTCGTGGGTAAATTTGATGGCATTGCCCACCAAATTGAACAGCACCTGTCGCAGCCGCGTTTCATCGAGCATCATCGCCGATGGCAAGCCCGCGCCGACACTAACCTCCAGAGCTATGCCCTGCTCGGTTGCCCTAAGGTCGAAAATATGACGAACATCGCTCAACAAGCGGCGTACAGAAACGGGCGCAAAATCCAATCGCATTTTGCCGGCCTCTATCCTGGACAAATCCAGTATGTCATTGATTAGCATAAGCAGGCTGCGACTGCCGGCACGAATGGCATTAAGATAATTTCGCTGCTGCGGGTCGGTCACAGAGTTATACAGGAGGTCACTGTAGCCGATCACCGCATTCATCGGTGTTCGGATCTCGTGGGACATGTTGGCAAGAAACTCGCTTTTCGCCCGGTTCGCCATCTCGGCTTCTCTGGCCAATCGTTCGGCTTCCAGCTTGGCGGCCCGCAGTTCGTCTTCACTCCGCCGCAGCGCGTTTTCCGAGCGGATACGTTCATCCACTTCCAGCGACAGCTTGCGGTTCCAGTACAAGAAGATCAGCACAACCACGATCGCTATCAGAATGATCCGCCGGACAACCGTGTAATCGGTTTCCTGCTCGATATCCAAATGAATCCAGCGGTTGTAGACGGCCTCACCCTCAGACTCCGGCAAACTGCCTAACGCCTTATTCAAAATTCGATGCAGCTCCGGGCTGTCCTTGCGTACCGCTAAACGCAAATCGTACTGATACGGCGTGATACTGGTGATCCTGAGGTTCGACAACCCTAACCGTGCAACCGTATAACTGACCGCGGGGATGTGTGTCACCATCACATCAAGATCACCATTGGATAACGCCAACAACCCATCGGCCACGGTGGCCTGTGGGTACAGATCAAGGTCCGGGTGGTTAATCAGTAAATAATCATGGCTGGCCTGCCGGTTAACAACACCCACTTTTTCGTCACGCAGTTCACGCAGATCGCCGATAAAACGCCCGCTGTCACGAATGGCCAGGGCAATGGGTACGGTTACGTAGGCACGGGTAAACAGATATTCCTGCTCCGTGCGGGGTGTTCGGGACAACCCGGGCAGAATATCCACGGTACCCGCCTTCAATTCGTCTTCTGCAGACGCCCGGGTATCCATGATTTTCTTGTTGAACCGAACGCCTAAATTTTCTTCCAGCCGCCCGATCAAGTCGGCAACCAGGCCCGCCGGCCGGCCATCTTGTTGAAACTCAAACGGCGGCCAATCCCGGCGCAACCCCACTTCCAGACCCTGATTTTTCTCCAGCCAACTTTTTTCCGCCGCGGTCAAGGCCACACCCCGGCCTTCCAGCATCGGCAAATCGCTTTGCAACCAGGCCTGCCGGATTTCGCGATGCTCTGTATGGCTAATCGATAAGACCGCTCTATCGGCGACTCGAAATAACTGATGCTCATCGGTCGGCACTTGAAGCACCACTTCCACCGGCCGATTGTCCAGCAGAACAGCCAGCCCGATTCCATTGACCATTGTTGATTCAAGGTAGTCGGATACAACCGGCACCGGTGCCAAAAAAGCATCCGCGTTACCCGCCAGCACCTGACTGATGGCTTCGCCCAGATTATCCACCGGAACAGGGGTAAAATTATCAACGGGATCAAGCAAAGGAAACTGATTGGGATCATCCCCGATGATCGCAACATTAGCCGATTCCAGATCCGTCAATGTCCGGAAACCCGCATCGCCCGCATTCACAAACACGCCGTAAGTGAGGCTCATGATCGGTGTGGTGTGCCGCAACCCTGGTATTACGGGTGCGCCCGGCACACGCGTGGTAAGCATCAGATCGGCAGGCTGTTCCTGCCCATCCAGCAGAAAGGGTTCAACCGGAAGGTCCAGTTTTCGGGAAAGAAGATCCAGATAATCCGCCAACAAACCGACTAGCTGACCGTCCCCGCTTTCGAAAATCAGCGGCATCTGCGTTTGCCGGACGCCGACTCGAAGGGTGTCGAGCTCCCCGAGCCACATCAAGTCTTCAAGGCCCAATACGGGCGCGGGGGACTCTTGTGGTGGGTCAGCTTGCGCCGCTGCGGTCGAGAAGCTTACCAACAGGAACAACACAAACTGGAGAAAAAACGTCACTGCACACCCTCATGGAGCCACCCTTGCGGCTCATTAATTTGCTACGACCCGATTCCGCCCCGTCGCTTTGGCTCGGTATAACGCCCGGTCAGCACGGTCAAAGGCTTGTTCCTCGCTATCACCCTGGCCAAACTGCGCCAGTCCGGAAGAAAACGTAATGCTGACCGGATTGCCGCCAAAATGAAATGGCAGTTTCTCGACATAGCCTCTCAGTTTATTCAACACCGAAACTGCTTCGTTCATGCTGGTTTCCGGTAACAGAAGCGCGAACTCTTCACCACCAATACGGGCAATGAAATCTGTGGCGCGCAAGCGCCCCTGAAGCTCACGGGCAACCAATTGCAGCACACGATCACCCGCTTTGTGACCGTAGGTATCGTTAATCCGTTTAAACAAATCGATATCGACAACCGATACGGTTAAGGGATGGCCATAACGCTGCCAACGGCTGTATTCGAAATGCAGCCGTTCTTGCCACGCCTCACGGTTTGGCAGTTGAGTTAGCAGGTCGGTCATAGCTCGGGCTCGTTCTCGCCGGATTTGCTCCTGCATGCGTGCGGAACTTGCCTCCATCGCCGCCATTTTCTGCTGCATGGACTCAAGTTGCTCCGCCATCATTCGTTCCCGTTGACTTTCTTTTGCTTTGAAACGCCCCAAAGCACTGCCAATCTGATCCAATCGCTGCCCTACAGAACGTTTCAAACTATCCAGATCGTCGCTGCTTCTGATGTCGTCACTAACCAAATCAATCTCGTGGCGGATTTCCTGGTCGAGAACCTCGGTATCATCTTTACGTGACGAATTAGACTCCGTCTGATACGAAAAATGCTCTCGCAGGGTTTCAAGACGATCATTGAGGCGCGTTAAAAAAGCCTCGAGTTCCCGTTGGTTTCGGGTAATTGCCAGAATCAGCAACTCTGAAACGGATTCAAGGCTTTCACGTAACGTGCTCCAATCAATACTGGAAAGCAACGTTTGCTGCAGCTCTTTAGCTTTAGTTTCCGCCTCTGGCTCGAGAGTGACCTGCGCCAACACTTGGCTGAGCAGTTGCCCCACCCGGCGGGCAATCAATAGGCGGTGATCCTGATCCGCAATATCAATACCATCATCAGTTTCAGCAGCTGGACACGGCTCAACCGGCGCCTTTTCAAAAGGTGCCGGTGCCTGTTCATCCAACAAAGCGATCTGGCGATCGATCTGGTCCTGCAAGTGGAGCCACTTCTCGGTATTCAGCGTTTTTCGGCGAAGATCGGCTCTCAGTTGATTTAACAGTCGATCTAATTCAGGCCGCTGGCCCTCGGAGGCGACACTGGTTCGTACCAGCATACGTTCTAGCAGGTCACGCTGTTCCTTGCATCGCTGCTCTTGCTGTTCTGCTTCTTTCAAAACCTGTTGGTATTTGTTCTTCCAGGATTGCTCCGATGCCATGCCGTGCTCCATTATTGGCTAGCTGAATCGCTGCCGGCAGAGTCGGGCGTACTGGCACCCGAACGCCGACGTGCCCGGGGGTGGCTTTGGTCATAAACCCGGGCAAGATGTTGAAAGTCCAAGTGAGTATAGACCTGAGTCGTGGCTATGTCCGCATGCCCCAACAATTCTTGCACCGCTCGCAAATCGCCACTGGACTCGAGCATATGACTGGCAAAAGAATGGCGTAGCATATGGGGATGCATACGCTGATCAGCCCCTTGTAGCCGTCCCCAACGTGCCAACCGCGCCTGAATACTGCGCTGACTTAAACGCCCGCCCCGCTGGCTGACAAACATGGCGGGCTCGCTACCTGCAACGAACTCTGCACGGCATTTAAGCCACCGGCGGACGGCAGCGGCGGCTTTCGCGCCCACCGGCAATACCCTTTCTTTACTGCCCTTACCCAAGACCTTGACCTCTCCACCGGCCAAGTCCAAAGCCCCCAAATTGAGGCCGGCCAATTCGGATAGCCGCAAACCGGAGGAATACATCAACTCAAACATGGCCAAATCTCGCACTTCGAGTGGGTCATCCGGATTAACCTCAAGCAACCGGTTCAGTTGATCCACATCGGCCACCTTGGGCAAACGGCGACCGCTTTTGGGAGCACGGATGTCCAGCGCGGGATTGTCTTTTGCCAGCCCTTCCCGAAGCAAAAACTGGTAAAAACGGCGAATAGAAGAGAGGTGTCGGGCAATGCTTCGCCCACCCAGTCCTTCTTTGCTCAGGTTGGCGACGTACCGGCGCACATCGTGACTTGTCACCGCCGCCCATTGGTCAATATCGACCGAGGTCAACCAGGCACAAAACCGGTGTAAGTCCCGGAGATAATGTTCGCAGGTGCGCGGGGAATGGCGTTTTTCGGAGGATAAATGAGTTGCAAAATCTGCCAGCGGCACAGAAAGCGCCTCTGGCATTCGATCTTCGGACCCGGTGCTGGTCACCCTTGGCCACTTTCCACTGTCAGCTCGGCCACTTTTGCCGCATCGGAACCGTGGCGTTTCAATACCGGCGGCAGCAAACGGCTGAGCGTGTCGCTGATGTAGCTCAAAAACAGCGAGCCCATGTTCTGGTCAAAATACCCGGATTCACAGCTACCGACCGCAAAAACACCCACCAACCCTTCGTAACGGAGCGGCACCAAAGCCACTGAAGCGATGGGCTCATCACGATCCGGAAACAGGAAAGCCCGCTCAGTCTCCCGGAACTGGCCGCACACCGCCCGGTCACCATCCAACAATGCGCCCAACCTTTGTTCCGCCTGACTTTTACCCACAATGTGCAGCGCGCCATGGGACTGGCCCAGTTTATTTACATCACCGAACAAGAGAATTGATGCCGCATCTAAGCCGAAATCACCTCGAATGCTGTCATCGATGGCCGAAGCCATGTCTTGCAGGTTCTTGGCCTCTATTACCTGCATCAGCAACCTCTTGCTCTTTTCGAACAATCGGTCGTTGTGGCGAGCGATGGATACCAACTCCATCATTTCGCTGCGCAAGGTATCTCGCTGTTCCCGGAACAGGTGAACCTGACGCTCAACCAACGAAATCGCGCGACCACTGTCGTGGGGCAAGGTTAAACTGCGCAGCAGTTCATCCTGATCGAGAAAGAAATCAGGGTTGGCGCGAAGGTACTCCGCAACCTGCTCCGAGGTAAGTTCGCCGGCCTTCTGGCGGGCCGTTTGTTCTGTCATCACGTTCTCCTGAACCGTCAGGCCCTGTTTTTATACGTTCTTGAGCTTTTCCGTCGGCGGGGCGGGGTGTCGCCCGGCAGCCGCAACTGGCCGTCAAAGACTGTTGTGGCAGGGCCTTCCATCATAACAGGGCTCCCTTCACCCTGCCATTCAATCACCAGAGGGCCACCTCTCAGCTCCACTGTCACCCGCTCATCAAGCAAACCGCGCAATCGGCCGGCTACCACGGCGGCGCAGGCGCCGCTGCCACAGGCCAGAGTTTCACCTGAACCACGTTCAAACACCCTCAAACGGGCATGACCGCGATCAATAATCTGCAGGAAACCAATGTTGGCCCTGGCCGGGAAGCGCGGGTGTTTTTCCAGCAAGGGTCCCAAGGTTGATACTGGCGCGGTATCGACATCTTCGACCACCAGAACCCCATGGGGGTTGCCCATGGACACTGCTGAAAGCTCCACCGTCTGCGCCTCAACATCAACGGTATACACTGTCTTCTCAGAATTGGCCGCAAAAGGAATAGCCGGCGGATTCAACTCCGGCACGCCCATATTCACCAGCACCTGGCCGTCTTTGCTGATTCGTAGCTCAATGATGCCCTTCGCGGTCTGTACCCGAATCACGCGTTTGTTGGTCAGCCGTTGATCCCGGACGAAGCGGGCAAAACACCGCGCTCCATTGCCACACTGTTCGACTTCCGAGCCGTCCGCGTTAAAAATACGATAACGGAAATCAACGTCCGGCAGCCCCGGTGGCTCAACCACCAACAACTGATCGAAACCAATGCCGAAATTCCGGTTAGCCAGTTCGCGAATCATCTCCGGATTCAGGCGAAACTGCTGACTGATGGCATCCACCACCATGAAGTCATTACCCAACCCGTGCATTTTGGTGAACCGAAGCAACGGGCCTTGGCCCCGCCTTTGCTGCGTCATCTCGGCCTCCCCACTCATTCTGGCAAGCAACTTTCCGGGGCCAACTGGTCATCCAGCGTTTCCCGGCGACGCACCACGTGCACCTGATCACCATCAACCATCAACTCTGGCGGACGGTTGCGCGTGTTGTAGTTAGAAGCCATCACAAATCCGTAGGCACCGGCTGACCGAACCGCCA
Source organism: Marinobacter litoralis (assembly GCF_003336705.1). Lineage (GTDB taxonomy): Bacteria > Pseudomonadota > Gammaproteobacteria > Pseudomonadales > Oleiphilaceae > Marinobacter > Marinobacter litoralis. The sequence goes on from NZ_QMDL01000003.1 coordinate 112,008, forward strand.
GCAAATCGTTCGCCTTTAGGGTCAACGGGCGATCTTTTCCAAGGAAATCGCCGGTTTCGCAAACCGGTCCCACCAGATCCCAAATCTTTTCTTCGCCGTCGTTGTGGGGCTTCACCGGAACGATGGCCTGCCAGGCGCTGTAGAGTGCCGGACGAATCAGATCGTTCATAGCCGCATCGATAATCGCAAAGTTGCGATGTTCGGTGCACTTAAGGAATTCCACTTTGGTCACCAGAATACCGGCATTCGCCGCAATCGAACGACCGGGCTCCAGAATCAGTTCCAGTTCACGGTCACCCATACGCTCAGACAAGGCTTTCACGTATTCGGAGGGCTCAGGCGGTGTTTCCTGATCGTAGGTCACGCCCAGCCCACCACCCATGTCGAGGTGACGAATGTTGATGCCTTGCTCCGCCAGGGCATCCACCAACGCCAACACCCGGTCCAGTGCATCCAGAAACGGAGCGACGGTGGTCAGCTGTGATCCAATGTGACAATCCACCCCTTTGATATCCAGGTTCGGCAAAGTCGCCGCACGAGCGTAGACCTTCGGAGCTTCGGCGATATCAATGCCGAACTTGTTTTCTTTCAATCCGGTGGAAATGTAGGGGTGGGTTCCAGCATCCACATCCGGGTTCACCCGCAAGGAAACCGGCGCTTTCACGCCCAGTTCACCGGCCACCGCATTCAAGCGATCCAGTTCGGTATCAGACTCTACGTTAAAGCAACGAACACCGGCTTCCAGCGCCCGCTTCATTTCCCACTCTTGTTTACCCACACCCGAGAACACCACTTTGCTGGCATCGCCACCGGCCCGGAGCACTCGTTCCAACTCACCGGCCGAGACAATGTCAAAACCGGCACCAAGCCGAGCCAATACGTTCAGCACGGCCAGATTGCTATTGGCTTTTACGGCATAGCACACCAGATGCGGGCGATTGCTCAACGCGTCGTCGTAGGCGCGGTAGTGCCGTTCCAGAGTTGCACGTGAATACACGTAAGCCGGAGTACCGAACTGCTCGGCAATCCGAGCAACCGGAAGATCTTCGGCGTGGAGTTCGCCATCGCGGTAATTAAAATAATCCATTCTTTTCCTGAACTCGTTAGGTGAGGTAAATGTCAGCGCGACTTTTGCTGAGTGTCGCGGGCATCCGAGTCTATTGCCGGCTCTTTCGAGGCGGTGTCAGAAACGTCCACCGCCACCGGTGTTTCCCGGTACAGCGGGCCTTTCTGTCCGCAGCCACTCACGGCGAATATGGCTAGCAGCCACAATGCCGCATAGCCCAACCGAAGCGCTTTCATCGTCTGCATACATCTACCCTTGCGTGAATAATAGACGAAGTATACCCGAGTCCCGTCCCGTACCGCGAGGTCACAGCCTTATCAAAACAATGCTTTGAGCAAGAGGTTTTTTTCATCGGGATAGCCAGTATGATGAGACGTTTGTCGTAACTCAGCCGAACTATCATAAGAACACTCGGTTCCGGGCGGATTCCGGCACCGCCAGATCATCACGAGGCATCTGCGCTTTGAAAGAGTTCCTGATCCAACGCTATCGCCCCGACCCTTCCGGGCCCGCTATCCACCCGACGCTGCTCCGAGTGGCCGTTGACGGTCGCATTACTCATGCAGACAGACATGCAGAAGCCATGTTCGGATACGATGCCAGTGAACTCTCGCGCCTGTCCGTGCAACACATTCTGGCCTCCCGCCAGGATGACCCTTTCGCTCCGGCCCACCGCCATCGCTTGGCCGATGGTCAGACGGTATTGGTCACCTTCAAGCACAAAGAGGGCTTCTTCTTCACGGCATCACTTGGCTTGAGGCTCGAAACGCTGCCAAGCAATCCTGAAACCCGCGCCGCCATTTCGCAGATAGACAGCAAAAAAGTGGACAGCCGCTTGCTCTCGCTGGCTGAGCGCAGCGCAAACTTCGGCTTTTGGGAACTCGACGTGGCTTCCAATGACGTGTTTTGGTCTGAGGCCATGTACCGGTTACTTGAACTGCGCGTAAGCGCCAACCTTTCTCCAGAACAAGCGCTATTTTACTGCCAGTCCCATCAGAACCGGGTACGTGCGTTAATTCGCCGGTGCATGCGCTCCGGCCAAGCCTTCAGCATTGAGCTGCCCATCATGACCGATAAGCAACGGCTGGTGCGAGCCACATTAACCGGCCGCGCACTAAAAAGTGGCGGGCGTGTGCACCGAATAGGCGGGGTACTCGTCAACCATAGCTCTGCCATGCATCACGACGAGCAAAAACAACAGGCTCAGCGCCTGCTCGAAGCCATAGCAACCGCTACTCCTGATTTGGTGGTGGCGATCGACACGAACTTTAACTTGCTGCACTTCAATTCCGCTTGGGAACAACAATTCAGAACCGCCTTCGACCTGGAGCCGCAGTTAGGGGACAACTTGAAATCTTTGCTCAAGGATTTTCCCAATGAACGTCGCTTGATGGAAAGCTTGTGGCAGAAAGCGTTCGAACGCGATCACTTCGTCGCCGAGATGCCCCTGTTCAGTGACGGGGCATCGTCATCTTTATTCGAACTCCATTTTCAACGAATCCGCAACGACAACGGCGAAGTTTTCGGTGCCGTACGTATCGGCAAAGACATCAGCAGTCGGGTTCTGCAAAACAGCGGCGGCGATCATCGCATGCGGCATGATCCGATCACGGGGCTTATGAACCGCCGTGCTTTCAGCGTTCATCTTGAGCGTGCCATCAGCCATCGTCACAAACGCCAGCTGATCGACAGCCTGCTGTTTCTCGACATTGACGATTTTGACGGCTTTAGCAAGCTCGCCGACACGGGCACCTGCGACCGTTACCTGCGCGAATTGGCCAGCACATTGAATCTACGAGTACGAAAGCGTGACGCACTCGCACGCTTGGGCGGAGACACTTTTGCCCTGTTTATCGAAAACTGCCCGGAATCACGGGCGCGACGCATCGCCGATGAAGTCAGAGAACAAATCGCCCAGTTTCAATTCGAGTGGCAGGGAACTGTCCTTCAGACAACCGTCAGCGGCGGCTTGCTCGTCATTGACAAGGATGCCCCGGAACAACCCGATATTCTCCTGAGCCAAGCCGCGGATTTGTGCCACACAGCGAAAACCTCCGGCCGGGACCGGATTCACACCGCGCATGCCCTACCAACGGAAAAAGACAGTGACAGCGGGAGCGAACGGCGACTGCAACAGCTGCGCCAGGCACTGGATGACGAGGCTTTGGTGTTGGAATTTCAGGCACTGAAACCGGTGGCCAGCGTCACTTGGGGCGATCACATCGAAATACTGTGTCGCATTCCGGCTGGCCCGGACAACGACTTGCTCAAACCCGAACATTTTCTGCCGGTGGCCGAACGCTACGACCTGGCCAAAATGCTGGACCGGCAAGTGATCCGGCAAACCCTGGCTTGGCTGAGTCAGCACCGGTTACTGGTGCCACGCCTGAAATACTGCGGGTTCAACCTGTCTCTGGCATCGGTTCTGGATGACACTTTTACCGATTTTATGGAACAAGCCGTGGCTACAACGCCTTTTACCGCCGGTTGTTTTTGTCTGGAGATTCGCGAATCCCACGCGACGCGCTATCCCGACGAAGTTGCGGTTCTCTGTGATTCGCTGCACCAAATCGGATGCCGCGTGGCACTGGAAGGTGCAGGGGCCTCGGTGGAAAGCTACAGCCTGGCGGCCAATTTACCGGTCGATATCATCAAACTCGACAAGCGGGTTATGCATCAGCTTGAAAGTGATCCGGTGCAACAGATTATGGTGGATGCCCTGCACCGAATTGCCGAAACAACCGGCAAAGAAACCGTTGCGACGTTTATTGAGAACGACGAAACACTTCGCAAAGTGCGCTCGCTGGGCATTCATTTCGGACAGGGCTTCCGGCTGGCACGGCCGCAACCACTGGAAGACCTAACGCCCGCGGTGGTGGACTTAAGCACCGGGCGAATCGGGGGATAACAGAGTGCCGGCCGCTATGCGGGCCGGCACTCTGTTGAGCACTTACTCGTTACAGCGCTGCTCGGGCGCGGGCAACCGCTGCCAGAACCTGGTTCGGTGCGGTACCACCCAGGTGGTCACGAGCCTGTACCGAGCCTTCCAGCGTCAGCACATCAAACACGTCTTCGCCGATAACGTCAGAGAACTGCTGCAGTTCTTCCAGAGTCATTTCAGACAGGTCACGGTTTTCAGCAACACCAAACGCGACAGACTTACCGACAATTTCGTGGGCATCGCGGAACGGCACACCTTTTTTCACCAGGTAATCTGCCAGATCGGTCGCTGTAGAGAAACCGCGTTTAGCGGCTACCCGCATGTTGTCCGCTTTCGCTTTAATGGCCGGGACCATATCGGCATAAGCTTTCAAACAGCCCTTGATGGTATCCACGGTATCAAACAGCGGCTCTTTGTCTTCCTGATTGTCCTTGTTGTAGGCCAAAGGCTGGCTCTTCATCAGGGTCAACAGGCTGATCAAATGACCGTTCACCCGGCCAGTTTTGCCACGCACCAGTTCTGGTACGTCCGGGTTCTTCTTCTGGGGCATGATCGAAGAACCGGTGCAGAAACGGTCTGGAAGATCGATGAAATCGAACTGAGCCGATGTCCACAACACCAGCTCTTCGCTGAAGCGGGACAGGTGCGTCATCAACAAAGACGCAAAGCTGCAGAATTCGATGGCGAAATCCCGGTCACTGACGGAATCCAGCGAGTTTTCGGAGGCACGGTCAAAGCCCAGCAGCTCTGCCGTCATGTTGCGGTCGATTGGATAGGTGGTGCCAGCAAGCGCCGCCGCGCCCAATGGCATCACGTTCACACGCTTACGGCAGTCCTGTAGGCGCTCGGCATCCCGCACCAGCATTTCGTACCAAGCCAGAAGATGATGACCAAAAGTCACAGGCTGGGCCGTTTGCAGGTGGGTAAAGCCCGGCATGATGGTGGCGGCCTCACGCTCGGCCAGATCCAGCAGACCAGACCTCAGGCGTGTCAGCTCTTCTGCAATCACGTCAATTTCATCGCGCAGGTACAGACGGATATCGGTGGCCACCTGATCATTCCGGCTGCGGCCTGTGTGCAACTTTTTACCGGTAATACCGATGCGCTCGGTCAGTTTGGCTTCGATGTTCATGTGCACATCTTCAAGGCTCACCGACCACTCGAAACGACCGGCCTCGATGTCTTCTTTTACGCCCTTCAAGCCTTCGATGATCTGGTCACGCTCGGCATCGGTCAGCACACCCACCTTGGCCAGCATGGTGGCGTGAGCAATCGAGCCGGTAATATCATGGTGATAAAGACGCTGATCAAAACCCACCGACGCCGTGAAGCGCTCGACGAAAGCGTCCGTCGGCTCACTGAAGCGGCCGCCCCAAGGTTTTTCGGAGGATGTGGTCTGGTCAGGTTTTTTCTGATCCGTCATGGTCTATCTTTCCTGCTGATAGCCCGGCATCATCAGGCCGGCCGTGGGTAAATGAAATTTTGGGCAGTATAACATTCCGACCCGGGTTAAGGAGACTTCCCTGAAACCGAGCAACACCTCACCCGTTTCCAGCACTGCTAATTTTTTCGTACCCGACTTATGCCGGGTAAGAGCCGTGTTCATGTTGCTTGTTACCAGCGAGTTGCTGGTGTTGGTGCTCGCGATTGTGCAAGCCGAAAGCACCTGGATCGACTGGAACTATTTCGGACTGCTGTCGCTATTCGTGCAATGGACCACGCTCACCAGCACTGCACTGATCTGTTCACTTCGGCCCTGGCTAGCCCGCCGTAGCGTGGCCCATGCTACGTTCGTCATCGTCAGTATAGTGCTGCTCGACGTGCTGGCTTTCAGCCTGTTCGCCGACACTGTTCTGAACCCGAAGCAAGCGCTCACGCCCTGGCAAAGCATTGCCAAAAAACTGCTACTGGCGCTGCTGATCTCGCTCATGGTACTCCGGTATTTCTATCTGCAATACCAGTGGCAACAGCAAACCGAAGCCGAGATGCAGGCCAGGCTCACCTCGCTGCAGGCCAGAATCCAACCCCACTTTCTATTCAATAGCATGAACACCATTGCGAGCCTGATCGCCAGCAGTCCGGAGCGGGCGGAAGAGGCCGTACTCGATTTGTCAGAGCTTTTTCGCGCCAGCTTACGCACCGACGACCAGTTGGTGCCTCTTAAACGAGAGCTGGAGCTCAGCAAACGCTATCTGGCCATCGAAGCATTAAGATTGGGGGATCGGCTCAATCTTGAGTGGCAGATACAAACCGGCCTGGAGCAGCAGGCCATCCCCCCGCTTACCTTGCAGCCACTGGTTGAAAATGCCATTTACCATGGTATCCAACCCCGGGCGGCCGGAGGCACCGTTCGCATTGAAGCCTACGCAAAGGGTAATTTCGTGTATTTGATGGTGCAGAATCCCAAACCAGATACCGAGCAGCAACAACACCAAGGTAATCGGGTCGCCCTTGCCAATACGCGGGCCAGACTGCAAGCACTGTTTGGCGAACCTGCCATACTCAAACAGAGCCAGCAGGGCGATACCTATACCGTAACGCTGCGTTTGCCGCGCCGGACAGCTAACCAACAGAGCCAACGATAAAGATATAAGGTCATCATGAGTACAGCACCACAACGCATTCTCATCGCTGACGACGAACCCCTTGCCCGTCAGCGCATCCAGCGATTGCTGGAGGCACACGATGGCTATCAGGTCTGTGGCGAAGCATCCGACGGTAACGATACGCTGCTCAAAGTAGCCGAACTTGATCCTGACATCGTATTACTGGACATTCGCATGCCAGGGCTGGACGGCATGCAAACGGCCGAAAAACTCAGCCAATTGAACAACCCGCCGGCCGTCATTTTCTGCACCGCGTATGATCATTACGCCATTCAGGCCTTTGAGGTACACGCCGTCGCCTACTTGCTAAAACCTGTGCGGCGCGAGGCTCTGGCGGATGCGCTGGCCAGAGCGGGGAAAATCAACCGGGTGCAGCTGCAGGCGTTAAACCGCGAAGCGGAAACAACAGGTGAGCAACTTGCTGTTCGCACCCATCGCGGCACTGAATTGATCGAGTTAGCGGACATTCATTACTGCGAAGCGGATCAGAAGTACGTCACCCTTCACCATAGCCGCGGTGAAACCGTCTGTGACTACACCCTGAAAGAACTCGAGCAGGCTTACCCCGAGCAGCTATTGCGCATCCACCGGCACACACTGGTGGGCGCGCGCTATATTCAGGCACTGCGGCGAACCGGCGACGGCCAGAACGAGTTGGAACTACGCGGTGTGGCCAGCCGACTCGCGGTCAGCCGCAGGCACGCCAGTTCGGTGCGCCAGTGGCTGCAGGAGCATCAACCCTCCCCCTGACGGGGTGCTCGAACTATCCAAAAGAGGTACATCCAGGCACCTTACGGGACTTTTCTAATCTCTCAAGGTAACCTTGTAGATACATTTTTCTCAACGACAGTGAGTGCAATGTCCAAACGTATTCTTCGCATCGCAACCCGCAGCAGTGCCCTGGCATTGTGGCAGGCAGAATTCATCAAGTCCGAACTGGAAAGGCTTCACAGCCATATCACCGTCGAACTGATCAAAATCAAAACCCAAGGCGACAAAATTCTGGATGTGCCTTTGGCAAAGATTGGTGGTAAGGGCCTGTTCGTCAAAGAGCTGGAAGAAGCCATGCTGGATGGCCGTGCTGATCTGGCCGTGCACTCGATGAAAGACGTACCCATGGCATTTCCGGAAGGGCTTGGGCTGGTTGCCATTTGTGAGCGTGAAGACCCAACAGATGCCTTCATCAGCAACCACTACGCCAACATTGACGAGCTGCCTGCCGGAGCTGTAGTGGGTACCGCCAGCTTGCGCCGGGAAGCTCAAATCCGCGCCAACCGCCCGGATCTCGAAATCAAAGTGCTTCGGGGCAACGTCAACACCCGCTTGGCCAAACTTGATGCTGGCGACTACGACGCCATCATTCTGGCGAGTTCCGGCTTGAAGCGTTTGGGCTTCAGTGACCGCATCCGTTACTGCTTGCCGGACACCTTCTGCCTACCCGCAGTCGGTCAGGGCGCCCTCGGTATCGAATGCAGGCTGAACGATGACGAATTGCGAGACATGCTGGCGCCGCTGAATCACGCAGATTCAGCAGACCGGGTTAAAGCGGAACGCGCCATGAACCGCCGCCTTGAAGGCGGCTGTCAGGTACCAATCGCGGCGTACGCCCTGCTGGAAGACGATGACACCTTGTGGCTTCGAGGCCTGGTAGGGTCGGTTGATGGCACCCAAATCCTTCGTGTTGAAGGCCGGGCACCAAGAGCCGAAGGCGAACGTCTGGGCCGGGAGCTGGCTGAACAGCTGCTAGGCATGGGAGCCGATAAAGTTTTGGCTGAAGTGTATGGCCACACCCCAACCTGACGGACAACAGGATCGGCCAAACCTGATTGGCCGACGAGTCCTCATTTGCCGACCGGAACCGGAAGCGTCACGCCTTGCTGAAGCTTTCCGGGCCGCCGGCGCGGAATGCCGAACCATGCCGTTGCTGGTTCGGGAACCCCTGCCCGAGACACCTGAACAGCGAACGCTGCTGCAGGAACTGGATAACTTCAGCCATGTCATTGCCGTAAGCCCTTTTGCGGCGAACCTGTTACTCGATCACATTGACAACTGGTGGCCTCAAATTCCGCTAGGCCTTCAATGGTACGGCGTAGGGTCGGGGACATCTTCTGTCTTTGCCCGTCACGGATTGAAAGCACGCCAGCCCAAACAAGGCTGGACCAGCGAAGCGTTGCTTGAGCTTCCGTCGCTGCAAAGTCTGGCCGGAGACAAGGTTTTATTGGCCCGAGGCGAGCAAGGCCGTGAGCTAATTCGCCAGACTCTGGAGCAACGGGGCGCGAAAGTCTCCGTTATGCCACTGTACCGACGGGCTCAGCCGTACTATCCTCCAGAACAGGTAGACGAGATTTTTGGCGATTTCCGGCCTGAAGTGGTCATTGCGCTTTCCGGAGAAACCCTGAACAATCTCAATGCACTTGCGCCTGATTACCACGCCAGCTTGCACCGCATTCTGGTGGTGGTGCCGGCCGAACGAGTAGCTCGGCAGGCCGAGGAATCCGGATTCCAAAACCTGATGGTTCCCGACGGTCTGGACGATCAAAATCTGGTAATCAGCGTCGCGTCGACGCTTGCAGCGAAACGCTAACAACAACGGATAACCGAGTAAGGATGCCCGTGACTGAGACAACGAACCAATTGCCCGCCCCGGTTGAAGAAACCGACGCCCAAAAACCGCGCCTTTGGCCTGTCTGGATCATCGCCATCGTCGCCTTGGTCTTGGTGATCTTGCTTGCTTTGTGGAACTGGCAGCAATGGAACCGGCAAAACACCAGCCTGCAAGCCCTTCAGGATCTGAAACAAGACACCGAGCAACTTGAAAACCTCTACGGCAGTCGTGGCAGCGAGCAAAGCCAGCGCATTCAAACACTCGAAAACAAACTGGCCGAACAGCGTGAATTGATCGCCACTCAGCAACGGCAGATTGATCACAACGCCCGGGAACTACTGGAAGCCGGCAATCGCACCCGCACGGACTGGTTATTGGCGGAAGCCGAATACCTGCTGCGCGTAGGCAACCAGCGTTTGATGATCGAAAAAGACATTCGCGGCGCGCTCTCTGCTCTGGAATCCGCCGATGAGGTGCTGGCGGAATCCGATGACATCGGTGTGTATCCGGTTCGCGAGCAACTGGCCAAGGAAATCCTGGCGCTCAAGAGCATTCAGGGCGTTGATCGTACCGGCTTGTACCTGAAGCTTGAAGCGGCCATTGCCAGCGTGAACGAGCTGACAACCCAAGCACTGATTCACGATCAGGCACCGGGTTTCAACATGACCGAAGACACCAACGCCCCTGAAGATGGCAGCAACATGTTTACCCGCGGCTGGAACCGCTTCTTGAGCACGTTAAAAGACGTCGTTGTGGTGCGCCGAATGGATGAAACGATCAAGCCTTTGATGTCTCCGGACCAAAGCGCCTGGGCCCGGCTGAACCTGCAGCTCATGCTGGAAGAAGCTGAAATGGCGGTCCTTCGGGGCAACCAAACACTGTACGAACGCGCCCTCGACAAAGCCAGACGCACCGTCAGTGAATGGTACGATTCAAGCAACCCGGCCGTTAAAGGTTTGTCCGACATCCTTACTGAACTGGCCGACAAGCACGTTGACCCGAAGTTGCCGGATGTCAGCCAATCGCTCAGCTTGCTTAAAGAGCGCCTCGCGGGCCGACTGGCGACCGACAGCGAGGGTAAAGATTCATGATTGTCCTGCTGCTGATCATTCTAGGTGCGCTGCTGATTGGAACAGGTCTGTCGCTTGGTCTGGCCTACGATTTAGGCTACATCCGAATTAGCTTGGGCAACTATCTGATCGAAACCAATTTCTGGGTCGGATTGGCGCTGATTGTTTTGCTGGTTATTGTCAGCCTGCTTGTGATCAATACCATCAAGCGCTTCCGCAGAGGCACCAGCCTGATGGCAACCTGGATTAGCCGGGGCCATGAACGCCGCGCCAGACGTCGCACCACCAAAGGGCTACTGTCTTTGGCAGAGGGCAACTGGCCAAGAGCCCGTAAACTGCTGTCCAGTGCAGCAAGTCATGCCGACACTCCCCTGATCAACTATCTGGCGGCTGCCCAGGCAGCCTCGGAAACCGGCGATCATGAAGGCGCTGATGAATTGTTGCGACTTGCCTTTGAAAGCACGCCGGGCTCCAGCCTTGCCGTTGGCATCACACAAGCCCAGCTGCAGCTATCCGCCAACCGTTTGGAGCAGGCACTGGCGACACTGCTTCGCCTGCGCAAAGAAGCACCCCACCATCCTTTCGTATTAAAGCTGCTGAAAACCACCTACCTGCGACTGGAAGACTGGAAAGAACTTTCCAAGTTGGTGCCGGAACTGCGCAAGCGCAGCGTGCTGACCGAGCGAGAGCTGGACGACCTGGAGCGTGAGGTTTGGAAGAACTTGCTGGAACGTGCGGCTGAAGATTGCGAACGCAAACGTGAGAACGATCCGGAAGCGTCTTTAGAGCCCCTCACCCGCTTGTGGGACGAGCTGCCTCGCTTCGTGCGCCGGGACGAACACACCATTCATGACTACGCACGATTGCTCGCGCGATTGGGCGATGAAGAGCAAGCCGAAACCCTGCTGCGCAAGGTGCTTAGAAACCACTGGAGCGACGAGTTGATCAATCTCTACGGGCGACTGGAAGGCAGCGACCCCGAAGTACAGCTACTCACCGCAGAACAATGGTACAAAGACCGTCCCAACAACCCGCAATTGTTGCTGGCATTGGGGCGTTTGAGCCTGCGAAATCAGCTGTGGGGGAAAGCTAAAGAGTACTTTACCGCCAGCCTGAAGCTGAAGCGGGATCGTGAGACCATGGCCGAGTTGAGCCGACTGAATGCCCATATGGGCGAAGAAGAAAGCAGCGTAAAACTGATCATGCAAGAACTTGAATCAGACAACGCCCTGCCCGAGTTACCCATGCCCAAGGCCTGATTTATCAGGCCCTTGGGGCATACTCCAGAACATCCGATAAGAAATCCTGCTCGGAAAGCCCTGCCTCTACCAACGCATCCATCAGGGAGTACACCATCGTCGGTGAGCCGCTGGCGTGCACTTCTACCGAGCGCCAGTCGATACCCGTTGCAAGCACCGCACGAACCAACTGGTCGTGGTGGCCACCCCAGTCGTTATCTTCATCATCGCCGACCACCGGCATAAAGGTGAAGGCATCCCACTCGTCGTGCCAGCGCTGAGCCAGAGAGCGGAGGTACATATCTTCGTGTTTACGAACGCCCCAGAACAACTTGATGCTATGACTGAAGTTGGTTTCTTTCAGGTACTCCACCAAGCTCTTCATCTGCGCAAAGCCGGTGCCCGCGGCTACAAGCACCAACGGTTTATCCGGCGCGGCCGCCAGGCACGCCTTACCGTGAGGCAACTGCACCGAGACATCTTCTCCTGATGTCAGCGCATCGATCACCTTCTGTGCGGAAACCCACTCAGGCGTGGCCTGAATATGCAGAACGATGTTTTCCGCCGAAGGGCTGCTGGCAATCGAAAAGTAACAGGGATCTGCGTCTGGCAGGTTAACCGATAAGTACTGACCGGCATGGAAGCTCACATCCCGGCGCCGGGGCAACTTCAACTCTACCCGGTATACGTCGTGGTTGATGGAGCTTACGTCCACCACCTTGGCTTGATATATACGGGGCTGATGATTTCCTGTTGCCATAACGGCGGGTATCTCCAATTCGATATCGGAGAGGGCCTGAGTCCGACACATCATCAGGCGCCCTCCGGTTAGTATGTGTTGCTGGTTCCGGGTATTCAAAGCTTGCCCGCTAACCAGCCGGGCTTCGCAGATTTCACAAACGCCGTTGCGGCATGCCGCCGGTGCCTGAATACCCGCTGCTGCGGCTGCCGAAAGCAAGTCATCGGTGCGGTTTACCGGATAACTCAGACCTGCCGGGTGCAAGCGAACGCAATGCACGGATGCTACCCCCTCATTTTGGGGACTTATCCGGAATTTCAATCCCCAGGCTGTCCCACATGTCGTCCACCCGCTGCTTCACCTCGTCGGTCATGGTGATGGCGACGCCCCATTCGCGATCGGTTTCACCCGGCCATTTGTTGGTCGCATCCAGCCCCATTTTGGAGCCAAGCCCAGAGACCGGCGAGGCAAAATCCAGATAATCGATCGGCGTACTGTCGACCAGCGTGGTGTCCCGGGTCGGATCCATGCGGGTCGTCATCGCCCAGATCACGTCTTCCCAACTCCGAGCGTTCACATCGTCATCAGTGACGATCACAAACTTGGTGTACATGAACTGCCGCAAAAACGACCATACGCCCATCATTACCCGCTTGGCATGGCCGGGGTACTGTTTTTTCATGGTAACAATGGCTAGCCGATAGGAGCAGCCTTCCGGCGGCAGATAGAAATCGACGATTTCCGGGAATTGCTTCTGCAGAATCGGAATAAACACTTCGTTCAAAGCCACGCCCAAGACCGCTGGCTCATCAGGCGGACGGCCTGTGTAGGTACTGTGGTAGATCGGGTCTTTACGGTGGGTGATGCGCTCAACGGTAAACACCGGGAACTCATCTACTTCGTTGTAATAGCCGGTGTGGTCCCCAAACGGCCCTTCTGGCGCCGTGTCATCGGGATAAATAAAACCTTCCAGCACGATCTCGGCACTGGCCGGCACTTGCAGATCACTGAGCCCGGCATTCACCAGTTCGGTACGTGAACCGCGTAACAGACCCGCAAAAGCGTATTCTGACAGGCTATCCGGCACCGGCGTTACTGCGCCGAGAATGGTGGCCGGGTCGGCCCCCAAGGCAACCGCGACCGGGTAGGGTTTATCAGGGTTCGCTTTGCGGAATTCCTGATAATCCAACGCACCCCCGCGGTGGCTGAGCCAGCGCATGATCAGACGATTGCGGCCGATGACCTGCTGCCGGTAGATGCCCAGATTCTGGCGTTCTTTATTGGGGCCACGGGTAATCACAAGCGGCCAGGTCACCAGAGGGCCGGCATCCCCGGGCCAGCAGTGCTGAACCGGAATCTGGTAGAGATCGACTTTATCTTTCTCGATCACCACCTCTTGGCAAGGCGCGGAGCGCAGCACTTTCGGGCTCATGCGCATGACTTGCTTGAAGATGGGTAACTTTTCCAGAGCGTCTTTGAAGCCCTTTGGGGGATCCGGCTCTTTTAAGAATGCCAGCAACTTGCCAACTTCACGCAGAGCCGTGACATCGTCCTGCCCCATGCCCAAAGCAACCCGTCTGGGCGTGCCGAACAGGTTAGCCAGCACCGGCATGTCATAGCCTTTGGGATTTTCAAACAACAACGCTGGGCCACCTGCCCGCAAGGTGCGGTCGCAGATTTCGGTCATTTCCAGGTGGGGGTCAACTTCTACGCTGATGCGCTTTAGCTCGCCCAGTTTTTCCAGCTGGGCAATGAAGTCTCTCAGGTCGTTGTATTTCATCTTATGCTCCGCTTTTAGCCGTCCATGGAGGGTTCGGAGGGCTAAAGTCAGTGTTTGGACTGGGGAGTTGGAACCAAGCCGGGCGAGGGGGCCAAACCGGAAAACGTGGTTTTCCTGAATGTTTTGGCCCCCTCGCCCGGCTTGGTTCTTCGAACGTTAGGCTTGGGTTCCGCGCATACGCGGTGCTCGCCCGACTCCGAAGTTCAAACTCAACGACGCTTCATAGACTGGAAGAATTCGTCGTTGGTTTTGGTATCCCGCAGCTTGTCCAGCAGAAACTCCAGTGACGCTGTGTCGTCGTCCATGGAGTGCAGCAACTTACGCAGAATCCAGACCCGCTGGATTTCCGACTCTGACATCAACAGGTCTTCACGGCGAGTACCGGAGCGACGCACGTTGATGGCCGGGTAAACGCGTTTCTCGGCAATCTTGCGGTCCAGGTGGACTTCCATATTACCGGTACCTTTAAACTCCTCGTAGATGACTTCATCCATTTTGGAGCCGGTGTCTACCAGTGCAGTCGCCAGAATGGTCAGGCTGCCACCCTCTTCAACATTACGAGCCGCACCGAAGAAGCGCTTCGGTTTTTCCAGAGCGTGGGCATCCACACCGCCGGTCAGTACCTTACCGGAAGACGGAATCACCGTGTTGTAGGCGCGAGCCAGACGGGTCATGGAGTCCAGCAGAATGATCACGTCTTTCTTGTGCTCAACCAGACGCTTGGCCTTTTCGATCACCATTTCGGCCACCTGAACGTGACGGGCCGGCGGCTCGTCAAAGGTAGAGGCAATCACTTCGCCGCGCACCGTGCGCTGCATTTCGGTCACTTCTTCCGGACGCTCGTCAATCAGAAGCACCATCAAATGACATTCTGGGTTGTTCCGAACGATAGACTGGGCGATACCCTGCATCAGCAGAGTTTTACCGGCCTTGGGTGGCGATACGATCAAGCCACGCTGGCCTTTACCGATCGGTGATACCAGATCGAGTACTCGTGAAGAAAGGTCTTCGGTACTGCCGTTACCCACTTCCAGCACCAAACGCTCATCCGGGAACAGCGGCGTCAGGTTTTCAAACAGAATCTTGTTACGGGCGTTGTCGGGCTTGTCGAAGTTGATCTCGCTCACTTTCAACAGAGCAAAGTAACGCTCACCGTCTTTCGGTGGGCGGATCTTGCCGGCAACCGTATCGCCGGTCCGCAAGTTGAAGCGGCGGATCTGGCTCGGGGACACGTAGATATCGTCAGGGCCGGCCAGGTAGGACGCATCGGCAGAACGTAGAAAGCCGAAGCCATCCTGCAGAATCTCCAGTACACCATCACCGTATATGTCTTCGCCGCTCTTGGCGTGCTTCTTCAGAATGCTGAAGATGACGTCTTGTTTGCGCGAACGGGCGAGGTTGTCGAGGCCCATTTCTTGCGCGATTTCGAGCAATTCGGGCACAGATTTCTGCTTGAGTTCAGTAAGATTCATAATTTGTAGGATTTTTCAGGAATGGAAGTAAACGACGGTTGAAATTGCAGGGATGCCCCTGAACGCGTTGATCATAAATATATATTGAAACAAGGTGCTGGCAGATGGAGCATCCGGTGCAGAGGGAAGCCGGATATATTTGCTAGTGCCAGTAGAGTGGGAACAACTGTTCGCCGGGCAGTCAGCATAATCGACCACCTTGACCGGATATGTCAAGTCCTTGCCCAAAATTAAACCAACCTTCCCATCCGCCCTCTTGATGCGGATACTAGGAAAACACTCGAACTCACCCGGTCCGGAGCCTTGTCATGAGCAGTGATTCCACCAACGCACTCACCCCCCTGAATATCGCCATTCTTACCGTATCGGATACCCGTTCGGCGGAACAGGACACCTCTGGCCAATTCCTGGAAAACAGCGTGTTGGAGGCAGGACATCGCCTGGTTGCCCGCCGCATCCTGCCGGATGACACCTACCTTATGCGGGCTCTGGTTGCCCAATGGATCGCGGACCCGGAGATTCATGTGGTTATGATCACAGGTGGCACAGGTTTCCACGAACGCGACAGTACGCCAGAAGCCATTGCTCCCTTATTGGATAAAACCATTGACGGTTTCGGAGAGGAATTCCGCCGCATTTCGGCAGGCGAGATTGGTACATCGACCATACAGTCACGCGCCTTCGGTGGATTAGCCAACCACACTGTCATTTTTTGCTTACCCGGATCGACCGGCGCTTGTCGTACGGGCTGGGACGGCATTCTGAAAAGTCAGCTGGACAGCCGTCATGGCCCGTGCAACTTTTCCGCCTTGGTGTTGCGCAAACCGGACCGGGCCTTCCGGCGCCTGAACGAAGTCATTGGCACAGTTGCTGAACGTTAATCAGGGGGCACCATGACCAAGACAAACTTAACCTCGCTGGACAACGCCCTGAGCCACCTACTGAATCATGCGTCACCGGTTACCCGAACAGAAACGGTAAATCTCAGCGATAGCTTGGGGCGGGTTCTGGCGCAGGACTACCGGGTGCCTGCAGATGTCCCCCCGGCCGACAACAGTGCCGTGGATGGCTATGCCATCCGCTACAGTGACCTGGCTGCCAATGAGCCGCTGCTGGTATCAGACCGAATCCCTGCCGGAGTTGCCCCGACACCACTTCAGCCCGGCACCGCGGCCCGCATATTTACCGGTTCGGAGATACCGGCCGGAGCAGACGCCGTTGTCATGCAGGAGCGGGTTGATCGCGACGGAAATCGCATTGTCATTCAGGCGAAGGTTGAGCCCGGCCAAAACATTCGCCGCCGGGGGCAGGATTTGGCTGACGGTGATCTTGCGCTGGCCCAAGGCACACGCCTGAGGCCGCAGGAAATGGGCTTATTGGCATCAATGGGGCTTAATCAGATCACCGTGTTCAGGCGTCTGAAGGTAGCCATTCTGACCACAGGCGATGAACTGGTCGAGCCGGGCGAGCCGCTTGCTCCGGGGCAAATATACAACACCAATCGTTTCACTCTGCTGGGGCTTCTGGCGGAGGCAGGCTGTGACGTGGTGCTGTGTGAAACGCTGAGAGACTCTCGCGAAGCTACCGAAAGCACATTAAAGCGTGCAAGTGCCTTGGCGGACCTGGTGATCACCAGCGGCGGTGTTTCCGTGGGCGAGGAAGACCATGTCCGGGCCGTGCTGGAAGCCTCAGGCAAACTGTCGCTCTGGCGCCTGGCGATCAAGCCCGGAAAGCCCTTGGCCTTTGGCGAAGTCGATGGCACTCCGGTTCTGGGTTTGCCCGGCAATCCGGCGGCGGTTTTGGTCACCTTTATGGTGGCAGCTATGCCTTATATTCGCCGTTGCCAAGGGCGCCCGCAGGTTCAACCATTGGGAGAGCGTTTACCGGCAGGCTTTGACATCCTCTCCGCCTCTATTCGCCGTGAATTCGTCCGGGCCCGGAAAGAATTTTCTAACGGTGCCCTGTCGGTCGCCGCCTATCCCAATCAGAGCTCCGGGGTGCTCAGCTCAGCGTGCTGGGGGGACGGCCTTGCCGTGATACCGGAGAACTCGACCGTCAACCGGGGGGATGTTATTACTTACTACTCGTTCGCGGAGTTGATGAGTTGATTATGTCGAAAGCGATCCTGAACATCCGTTTTTTTGCCCGCCTGCGGGAGGAGCTTGGCACCGAGAGCCTTGAATTACCGGCTGTTCCGGGCCAAACCGTCAACGATGTACTGTCTGAACTGGCGAGCCGCGGCGGTGCCTGGGCTCAGCTCAAGGGGACTCAACCGGTGATGGTGGCCGTAAATCAGGCAATGGCGAAACACTCTACACAGGTTCACGCCGGTGATGAGGTCGCATTCTTTCCACCCGTGACGGGAGGTTGAGATGATTTCTGTGCAGACAGACGATTTCGATGTGGGTGCCGAGTACGAGGCATTACGGTCTAGCGGCTCGGGTACGGGTGCGATTGCGACATTTTCCGGGCTGGTGCGGGATTCCGGCGATGTGTCCGGGGTGACGGGGTTGTTTCTGGAGCATTATCCGGGGATGACGGAGCAGGTAATTCAAGGATTGATTGATGAAGCGTGCCAACGCTGGGATATCCGGCAGGCGCGAGTGATTCACCGGGTTGGTCGCTTGGCGCTATCAGATCAAATTGTGTTTGTCGGGATTTGCAGTGCCCATCGAGCGGATGCATTTTCGGCTTGCGAGTTCATCATGGACGCTCTAAAAACTTCGGCACCTTTTTGGAAGAAGGAGATTACGGGAGACTCAGAGCATTGGGTTGAGCAAAAGGCTTCTGATGTTGTTCGTACTCAGGCTTGGGAGTAGTTTTTTAGCGGATTAAGTCTTCCGGCCGGTTCCGGTTTTTGAACACCTCTTCGGCTTCCGGACAATTTACTGTCACTGCCCCTACGCTTTTTACAAACCCCATCACTCTTCGGTTACCCGTTGCCAACCAATGTTCCAGCACCTCTATCAGGCTAACCGGGTAAACCCCGTGCAACGGGTGAATTCGGCCGTGGTTTTCGGCAATGGCAGGTCGGCTGGGCTGCTTCTCCCAGGCACTGAGAAGGCTTTGAAAGATCTCCGGGGTGATGCCCGGAGTATCGCAGGGGCACACCAATACAGCGCTGGCACCTTGTTGCCGAGCGGCGATCAGCCCGGTCAGCAGGCCGGCGAGCGGCCCCTGGTCCCGAAGATGCTCGAGGTCTGGCAGAACTCGGCCAGAGGCAAGACTTTGGTAACCCTGCACTGACCGGTTGGCACTGATAAAGCAGCGTGGCGTAACTACGCTGAGCGCTCGCAGCACCCATTGGGCCATCGGCTCACCTTCCCAGAGCATGGCACCTTTATCTATACCGCCCATCCGGCTGGCTTTTCCGCCGGCCAAAAGCAGACCGATTATGCGTTCGGGCTTATTCATGGCACAAAAAAACCGCCCGTGAATCGTATTCAGGGGCGGTTTTCATCAACAGCAGATCAGAGATTGCTGTCGAGGAAGGCGGCCAACTGTGATTTGGACAGCGCGCCTACTTTGGTCGCGTCCACGTTGCCGTTCTTGAACAGCATCAGAGTCGGGATGCCACGGATGTTGAACTTCGGTGGAGTCTGCTCGTTTTCGTCGATGTTCAGTTTGCAGACTTTGAGCTTGCCTTCGTATTCGTCGGCGATTTCTTCCAGAACCGGCGCGATCATTTTGCAAGGACCACACCACTCGGCCCAGTAGTCTACCAGTACCGGAACGTCAGATTTCAGTACGTCCTGCTCGAAGGAAGCGTCGGTGACATTAACGATATTTCCGCTCATTACGTATTCCTGATTCAGGCGCTCCAAGCTGATTCCGTATCAGCACTGGAGTCGCTGTTGGCTATAGCAGACGGTTAAACTTCTGTTCACTGAAGCCGCCTACCCGAAAGTTGATAGCCAATACTTTACGCGATTGGCGGCGTGTATGTGAAGTAAGTTGTATCCACGGCCGGTTGGATTGTCGTCAGTATTGTCCGCATTCGGCTACTGACACTTTGATGATGTTTCCCTTATAGTACAGCCAAGCTCATTCTACACAGGACACTTATCACCGTGACGGCCGCCTCTATTGCCGAGTACGACGCCCCTACCCCAGACCTGCTGGCCTCCATTGATATGGGTTCCAACAGTTTCCACATGGTTGTCGCTCGTCTGGTTCACGGTGAAATCCGTACCGTTGAGAAAATGGGCGAGAAAGTTCAGCTTGGTGCTGGGCTGGATGCGGACAACAATCTGAGTGAAGAAGCGCAGCAACGGGGCATTGAGTGTCTCCGCCGATTTGCACAAAGGCTGCAGGGCACACCCCCAGAAGGCGTACAGATCGTAGGCACGAATGCGCTACGAGTCGCCCGCAACGCTCAGGAGTTCATCGACAAAGCGGAAGAAGTGCTGGGTTATCCCGTGGAAGTTATCGCCGGCCGGGAAGAAGCCCGTCTGATTTACCTTGGTGTGTCTCACACACTCTCGGATGACGAAGGCCGCAGATTGGTGATCGATATCGGCGGCGGCAGTACCGAATTTATTATCGGTGAGCGTTTTGAACCGCAAGAACTCTCTAGCATGCACATGGGTTGTGTGTCTTTCCGAAATTTGTACTTCCCGGATGGCAAGATCAGCCGCAAGCAAATGGACAAGGCCGTGACTCACGCCGAGCAGGAACTGCAGAGCATCCGGCGGCGTTATCGCGCGGTGGGCTGGCAAAGTGCCGTGGGCTCGTCAGGCTCGATCAAGGCAATATCCAACGTTTTAGCCACCCTCAAGCTCACCGACGGCAGAATTACCCGCGAAGCAATGGAAGAACTTCGCACACGTTTGGTGGATATGGGCAATATCGATAAGCTTGCTGAGCTGGGCGTTCGGGAAGACCGCCAGAGCATTTTTCCGGCCGGATTTGCCATCCTTCTGGCTGCGTTTCGGGCACTGGACATTCACGAGATGGAGTTTGCCGACGGCGCGCTCCGGGAAGGCCTGTTGTACGATCTGGTTGGACGCATTCAGCATGAAGACGTTCGTGAGCGAACCATTGCCGCGCTGCAGGAGCGCTATCATGTCGATCAGGCTCATGGCACTGCCGTAGAACACACTGCGCTTGCCGCCTGGGAGCAGGTTGCAAATTCTTGGAATTTACACACCCCGACAGACGAAGACGCCCTGCGCTGGGCCTGCCGGCTGCATGAAATCGGCCTGACCATTTCCCACTCGCAATACCATAAGCATGGCGCTTACTTACTGCATTACTCGGACTTACCGGGCTTTACTTTGCAATTTCAGAGAGCGTTAGCCACCTTAGTACGTGGGCACCGTCGAAAACTTGTCCCCTCAGTGTTCGAGTACGTAGAACCAGAAGACAAGCCCCGGCTCCGATACCTGTGCATTCTGCTGCGACTGGCGGTAGTCATCCAGCACTCCCGAAATCTTGAGCCAGCCCCGGACTTTGTCCTCAACGCCGAGGAAAACAAGCTGACTGTCGAGTTCCCGGAAGGCTGGCTGGACGATCGGCCGCTGACGCTGGCCGATCTGCACAACGAGCAAGACTATCTGGCGCGACAAGATTTTACATTGGAAATCAGGACTCGGCCGAGCTGAGCGTCAGCTCTTCTTCGAGGCTTTCCACGGTTTCACTGACCTCCAGCCACTCGGCTTCGGTGTTTTCCAGTTCGCGCTTAAACTGCGCTTGTTCCGCCAGCAGTTCTTTTAACCGCACTTTCTGGTTATCGTCGTATACCGACGGGTCAGATAGCGACGCTTCAACCGATGACAGTTTTTCCTGCAACTGGTCCATGCGCGCTTCAAGTGTGCTCTGCTTCTTACGCCACGGGCTGATTTTCTTACGAATCTCGGCTTCCTGCCGTTTCCTGGCTTTACGTTCGTCCGCGCTCAAAGTAGCCGTGCCGGTTTTATTGCCAATGGTTTCCTCAACAACCTGCCGCTGGGGTGGCTCTTCATCGTCTTTGCGACGCTCCGCCAGCCAGCGCTCGTAATCTTCCAGAGCACCGTCGTATTCTTTCACCGCGCCATCAGATACCAACCAGAATTCGTCAACGGTATTGCGCAGCAAGTGACGGTCGTGCGAAACCACCACAATGGCACCGTCGAAATTCTGCAGCGCCATGGTCAGGGCTTGGCGCATTTCCAGGTCCAGATGGTTGGTGGGCTCGTCGAGCAGCAACAGATTGGGTTTCTGCCAGGCAATCACAGCCAACGCCACCCGGGCTTTTTCACCACCGGAGAACGAACGGATCGGACTCAGAGCTTCATCACCATGAAAATCAAAACCACCGAGGAAGTTTCTTACCTTTTGCTCGGATGCCCGAGGATCAAGCCGCTGAAGATGAAGGAACGGGCTGGCATCCAAATCCAAAGACTCGAGTTGGTGCTGGGCGAAATAGCCTATGGCCAGATTCTCACCTGCCGAGCGCTCCCCCGACATCAGCGTGCCTTCACCCCGAAGCGCGTCCATAAAGGTCGATTTACCTGCACCGTTGGGGCCTAACAAACCGATGCGAGAACCGGGCAACAACGAGATGTTGATGTTTTTTAGAATCGTCGTATCGCCATGGCCCGCCGACCCGTGACGAATCGACAACAACGGGCTCGACACCTTGTCGGCAACCGGAAACTCGAAGCTGAACGGCGAGTCTACGTGTGCCGGCGCAATCCGCTCCATGCGCTCCAGCGATTTGACTCGGCTTTGCGCTTGTTTGGCCTTGGTGGCTTTCGCTTTGAAGCGATCGATAAAGCGCTGAATTTCAGCAATGCGTGCCTGCTGTCGCTCGAAGCTAGCCTGCTGCTGGGCCAATCGTTCACTGCGCTGGATTTCAAACGCTGAATAATTCCCCGTATAAAGTTCCAGCTTCTTCTGGTCGAAGTGCACCAGATGGGTAGAAACCCGGTCCATGAAATCACGGTCGTGGGAAATAAACAGCAAAGTGCCCTGATACTTGCGCAACCAGTTTTCGAGCCAGAGACACGCATCCAGATCCAAGTGGTTGGTCGGTTCATCGAGCAACAGCAGATCCGACGGCCGCATTAGCGCTTGTGCCAGGTTTAGCCGAATACGCCAGCCCCCCGAAAAAGCCGAAACCGGGCGGTCTGCATCGCTATCGGCAAAACCCAGCCCCCGGATCAGAGCCTCGGCCCGTCGCGTTGCCGACCAAGCCTCGTGAATATCCAGCTCCCCGTGGATGTGAGCAATGGCGTAATCATCCCCGCGGGCTTCGGCAGCCTCCAGCTCAGCTTCCAGCCGGCGTAACTCCAGGTCGCCGTCGAGTACGAAATCTCGCGCTGACCGGGATGACGATGCCACCTCTTGCGCCATGTGCGCAATTCGGCACCCGCCAGGCAACGAAACATTGCCCTGCTCCGGGCTTAAATGGCCCAATAAGAGCTGAAACAAGCTGGATTTACCGGCACCATTGGCACCGACAATGGCAACACGCTGGCCCGGCTGAACCGTCACGCTGACGTTTTCTAGCAACCAGACGCCGCCCCGTTGTAAACTGAGATCGGTTATCGTTAACATAGAGCAACTTTAATTCATGGATGTCAGCCAAGGAAGAGGACTACCGTGACCATTACGCAGACAGATCCACTGACTCTGCCGGCCTTAATGGAACCGGACAACCCCCTTTGGCGTTATGCACTGGCCTGCTGGCAAAAACCGGAATTGGCCGAAACCTGCCTGGATCTTCAGGCGCAAGGTTGGAGCGTAACCCGTATTCTTTGTGCTGGCTGGTTAGGCGTGAACGGACGTACGTTCACCGGTATCGAGGATGCTAAGGTAACAGAGTGGCGCGAGCATGTAACCGGTCGCATTCGCTCCGCACGGAAATCGATTCCCCGGG
Source organism: Marinobacter litoralis (assembly GCF_003336705.1). GTDB lineage: Bacteria > Pseudomonadota > Gammaproteobacteria > Pseudomonadales > Oleiphilaceae > Marinobacter > Marinobacter litoralis. The sequence continues at coordinate 135,386 of NZ_QMDL01000003.1, forward strand.
ACCATGGCCCGACACAAGAACTCCGGAGCGCTCTTGCAAAAGCTGAGTTACAGGCGGAGCAAACTGAATTGGCGCTGGCATGGCAAACGCTTTATGAACGCAACCCGGAAGTTGCGAGCATGCAAAACTGCACGACCGTTACCGTGCAGAATTTACTTAGCGCGGCTCCACTCACGACACGGGAATTGCACCCAATGACCCAGATCACCAAACTTGCTGGCCTGCTGGCTGAGCACTCTCCCCGGAGCACCGAGCCATGCTGATGAAATGGCTGATACGGTTATCGTTTCCTGCTCTTGGTTTACTGTTACTGCTGATCTTTTTCGGCTTGGGTGACCCGGAACAAGTGGCCGAGCCGGTGCGCAACGCAGAAACTCAGGAAACATTGCCCCCCTTCGAAGGGCTCGTTCCTTCTCCGGCCCCCACTAATGGGCCTGACATCGTATTCAAGTGGAAAGACACCGACGGACACTGGCACTACGCCGATCAGCCGCCCGCTCAAGGCCAATGGAACGCGTTGGCTATCGAGCGCAACGAGCCTTCCTCTAAAAAGGCGCCCTCTGGCACTGCAGGTGGAGACTGGCAGACGCCTTACAGCGCGCCCTTCTCGCTGAACAGCCCAGCCTATAAAAGAGAATCATGACAATCATCATGCCGCAGCCTTAACACTTGTTCAGTAGCATCCTCTTACAGAACCCGTTAAGTTGTTGACCCTAAATTTCCAACAGGGCCGCAGAGCCCTGAAACATGTGCAAAGGAACGATTCATGAAGAAAACACTCTTAGCCGTAGCCATGGCCGGTGTTGTTGCCGGTTGCTCAACCACCGAGCCGGATCCCTCGCTGGAAACCACACCCGAGAAAGTCAGCTACGGCATGGGCCTTGTCATGGGCGAGCGCATGAGCAATGACCTTCCCGACCTGCAATTGCAACAGTTCATTCAGGGTTTTGAGCACGGTCAATCTGGAGACGAAGAGGCCAAGCGGCTGACTCGCGAAGAAATCCAAACAGCGCTTATGGCTTATCAGGAAGAGCTGCAAAGCCAGCAAAAAGAGCAGTACGAAGAGCTGGCCCAGAAGAACAAAGAAGCTGGCGACGCTTTTCTAGCCGAAAACGCCGAGCGTGAAGAAGTACAAACGACTGAATCCGGCCTTCAATACGAAGTGATTGAAGAAGGCGAAGGCGAGAAACCAACCGCTTCAGATCGCGTGCAAGTGCACTACACCGGCGAGCTGATCAACGGAGAGGTATTCGACAGCTCACGCGAGCGTGGCAAGCCGACCACCTTTGGTGTGGGTCAGGTGATCCCTGGCTGGATTGAAGGCCTGCAGCTGATGAGCGAAGGCGCTCGTTACAAGTTTTATATCCCGGCCGAGCTGGCCTACGGTGCCGCCGGCAACCAAGCCATCGCTCCAAACGAAACGCTGATTTTTGACGTTGAGCTTCTGAAGATTAATCCAGAAGCCGAATAATCACGGTCGGCACCTAAAAAAGCCGGTCTGAGGGGCAACCCCAGACCGGCTTTTTATGGAACCCAACAAAGTTGTAACGCAATGCCGGCATTAGACCGACGCCATCTTCTCCGCGTGGGCATCGTGCAAATTCTCGATCAGGAAATCTTCCATCTCAAACCGGCTTTCCAGCACTTCGCCTAAGCGGGACAGTTCGTTAAACAAGGTATCTACGTCTTCTTGCGTCAGAATACGACTATCCACTTGATCGTTGAAAGCCAATGCCACTTCGGTGGTTTTCTGAATCTCCGGATACACCTTGGCAGCTAATTCCAAGCCACCGTCGTTAAAGTCCCGAGCCTCCTGTATCAGTTGCTCATAGACTTCAAAGTGCCCCGCCGACACATAATCCACCAGGACTTCGCACAACCGGATGAACTTTTTGCTCAGGGCTTCCGATGGGCTGCGATCGTTTTCGCCGGACAACTCGCAGTAATGAACCAGTAGCTGCTGCCGTTCTTTTAACCAGCGGTCAATCAACTCACTGACGCCGCCCCAGCGCTCCTTGGCATTCCGACAATTCTCCAACATGACGCCTGTCTCCCTTCGACCAAGCAACCAGTTCACTGGTTTTATTATTCGAGTGGTTTCGCTTTCGTCTAATCAAGTTACCCCAAGGCTACCGTGAGTCGCAACTATTTCAGTTCTGCAACTTATGGCCGAACCAACGGGGGCAAAACAACATAGCCAAACCTACCAGAACCAATCCGGCAAAGAATACGGCGGTCCACCCCGGAATGCTTAAACCGAGGAATCGCCATACCACTTCGGCGCAATCTCCGGTGCCGCGAAGCGCGGTTTTGAGGACATCGAGCCACGGCAAAGCCTGCAACAGGTAATCAACCGAAGGCCCGCACGCCGGCACCTGATCCGCCGGTAAGTTTTGCAGCCAAAGCTGCCGACCTGCGATACCCACACCGGCACCCGACGTGATGACCAGGAGGAATCCGTATATCCGGCAACCAATCTCTGCGGGGCCATGCAGAAAAGCGATCAGACTGACCAAGCCTGCCCCCATAAACGCGAAACGTTGCAACCAGCAAAGTGGGCATGGCGCCAGGCCCATGACGTGTTCCATATAAAACGCCACACCTAACAGCGCCGCACAGGTTAAAAACACAAAGCCGAACACCCATCTACTTGTCAAAACGTCACCTCGGAATCATGATGTCAGTTACAACTAATTGAAGGATCCAATCGTAACCCATGAACAACGCTAAGCACATGACCATAAACGGTCTATTTTACTTACGCCTACTGTTGGTAATTTGTTCGATAAGCTTGTGGCAGAGCGTAGCTTCGGCTGATGAGGCCGAAGAAAGCGCCCCCGAGGAGAAAAGTGTCACCGACTACATTGAAATGAAGCCTGCGTTCGTTACCCACGTAGGAAAACCGGGCAACAAGATAAACTACCTGAAAGCCGCCGTTACTCTGCGTGCTTCCAGCGAGTCGGTAAGGCCTGCGGTAGAAGCTCACACACCACGGCTACGCCATGAACTGGTGATGCTGTTTGGAGAACAAACCGATTTGGACACGCTATCCTCGATGGAAGGGCAACAAGCCTTGCGGGAAGAAGCGACTCGAAGAATTAACGGCGTACTTGAAGAACAACAAACCGGAGAGCAAATTACCGGCGTGTTGTTTACTGAGTTTGTGGTGCAGCGTTAAAGCGCCGATTTATGCGATGCGTGCGAACAGGTTGTCGTTCTGCTGCTGTTTCTGAGCTTCGACAGTCTCTTGCGCGTCATCCCAGCCCGCTTCCCATGCTGCGATCACCACCTCGCCACGATAAGGGCAACGGGACTTATCCATGCCCATAGACCCAGCCATCGCACCTTGGCGATACGCTTTATTCAGCGCTTCGACATCCCAACCGAGCCCACTATCCTTTGCCATAACCTGCCTCCCTACTTTGTATTACACAACGTAACAGCAGGTAACTGAGGCCGCAAACCCAAATCTGCAATCTGTGCGTCAAGTCCCTTTTCGACCGGACGCACAGTGCCGCTCAGGATTTCAGATAGTCTTCCAGAAACTCAGAAAAGGGCTGAGTATCAGCGGCTTCCATAGCGGCTTGCTCAGCCTTGGAATCTCGGGTCATGGCTTCAAAGCGCGCTAAAGTTTCCGCCGGCATCGGTTTTTCGGTGAGTGTCTGTTTATGTTGCTGCGACACAGACAGCACCCAATCCCGATGCCCCAGACCGGAAGCTGTCATGGCCTCCATCACCCGCGCCGAGGGCACAGACCAGTCGTCACCTTCGATTTTACCCTGTTGAGCCGACAACGCCGCCTGATAGGTCTCACAGCCCTGCCAGCGGTCCAGCAGTTCAGCTAAAGGCCGCAAGCGCGTCAGCAGCTCGTTCGCCGCGGAGCCAACTGATACCCGGCTACCACCCTGACATAAAGTGAGATCTTTCCAGCGCCCATGGGCAACAGCGTCTTTGTAGCCGTCGTCCAAGCGGTCGCACTCGTCTTTTCCAATCACCGGAGAGTCTGAAAGCAGGCAGTCCAGCAAAAACAGGTCCAGAAAGTCCACCTGCTCACGATTGATGCCTATCGGCGAGAACGGGTCGAGGTCCAGACACCGCACTTCAATGTATTCCACTCCACGGGCATCCAGCGCCTGGATCGGCTTTTCGCCGCGTTCAGTCGTCCGCTTGGGGCGAATCGCGCTGTAATACTCGTTCTCGATCTGCAGGATGCTGGTATTTAACTGAATGAACTCGCCATTCCGGCGCGTGCCGATAGCCTCGTAGTCTGGCCAGTCGGTATGAATAGCCTGATCCAGCGTCTGGGTGTAGGTGGTCAGCTCGTTGAAACAAATGTTCAACGATGCCTGAGCATTGTTGTGATACCCCAAATCGCCCATTCTCAGCGAGGTCGCATACTGCCCGGCCCAAGTGCGATCATCAAAGCGTTTGAGGTCGTGCTTTACACCGGCAACAAAACTGGCGTCCAGGGCCGGCGAGGCACCAAACAGCAGCATTAGCAACCAGCTCCGGCGACGGAAGTTCCGGATCATCCAGAAATATTGTTCGGATTTAAAGTCTTTCAGCGCGCCGGTATTCCCGGTGACTTCCTGCCACTTTTTCCAGAAGCTGTCGGGCAGCGAAAGATTGTAATGGGCCCCCGCAATACTCTGCATGATGCGCCCATAACGCACCGCCAGTCCTTGACGGTAGACGTGCTTAAGCTGGCCGATATTAGAGGTACCAAATTCCGCTACCGGAATACTCTCGTTGCCATTAATCTCGCACGGCATGCTGGCAGCCCAGAACACCTCATCGTTAAGGTTCTGCTGCACGAACTGGTGGGTATCCCGCAGCGACGCGAGCATGTCGTCGGTGCTGCTAAACACAGGAGTGATCAGCTCTAACAGAGCCTCGGAGTAATCCGTGGTGATCTGAGGATGCGTTAACGCTGCCCCGAGCGCAGACGGATGCGGTGTTTGCGCGATAAAGCCGCTGGCATCTGCCCGCAAACCTTCTTTTTCGACACCCTTGAGAAAGCCGTCCCAGTCGGACGCAGAAAACTGGTAAAACAGGGAGTGGCGGGAATCAGCCATCGTATGCTCCTGTATGGCGGCACACCCAATTATTGCGTATGCCGCTACTGAATCATGAATAGGGGTCAGCGACCGTCTTTTCGCGCTGAGGCCAAAGCCTGGGCCAGCGCGCCAGCCATGGCACCTTGGCCCTGGCTGCCCTGCGGCTTGCTACTGGAACGTTTGCCTGCCCGATCATTGCCTTTGGCAGGCTTGGCGGATGTATCAGCGCCCGGCTGATCATCCATACGCATAGACAGGGCGATCCGTTTACGGGGGATGTCCACTTCCATGACCTTGACCTTCACAATATCACCCGCTTTCACCACTTCGCGGGGATCTTTGACGAAAGTATTAGACAAGGCAGAGATGTGTACCAAGCCGTCCTGATGAACGCCAATGTCGACGAAAGCCCCGAAATTGGTCACGTTGGTAACAGACCCTTCGAGCACCATACCCGGTTTCAGATCGCTCAGGGTTTCAACGCCTTCTTCGAAACTGGCGAAGCGGAATTCAGGACGAGGATCCCGGCCCGGTTTTTCCAGTTCCGCGATAATATCTTTCACGGTGGGCAAACCGAACTGTTCGGTGACGTAATCCTGCGGATTCAAACTGCGAAGGAAGCTGGTATCACCCATGATGTTTTCCACCTTCCGGTTGTTGCGCTTGGCGATGGCTTCGGCCACGCCGTAGGCTTCCGGGTGCACCGAAGAACCGTCTAACGGGTTTTCAGCGCTGGCGATCCGCAGGAAACCTGCCGCCTGTTCGAACGTCCGCTCGCCTAAGCGAGCAACCTTCAGCAGCTGTTTACGGCTTTTGAAAACACCGTTCTGACTCCGAAAATCCACAATATTTTGCGCGATGGTCTGACTCAAGCCAGACACTCTCGCCAACAACGGAACGGAAGCCGTATTCAGATCTACGCCAACACCGTTAACACAGTCTTCGACCACCGCGTCCAGGCTGCGGGACAGCTGCACCTGGGAAACGTCGTGCTGGTACTGGCCTACGCCAATGGATTTCGGCTCGATCTTCACCAGTTCTGCCAGCGGGTCTTGCAGGCGGCGAGCGATAGACACCGCGCCACGGATGGTCACATCGAGATCTGGCAGTTCCCGCGAGGCAAATTCCGATGCGGAATAAATGGAAGCACCGGATTCATTCACCACAATACGGGCCAGTTTCAATTCCGGATACCGCTTGGTCAGGTCCGCCACCAGCTTTTCGGTTTCCCGGGATGCGGTACCGTTACCAATAGCCACCAGCTCAATTTTGAATTTCTGACACCAGGCCGCCAGCTGGGCAATGGAACGGTCCCACTGATTCTGGGGTGCATGGGGGAAGATAGCGCCATGATCCAGCACCTCACCGGTGCCGTCGATAACCGCCACTTTGACACCGGTGCGCAGGCCGGGGTCCAAGCCCAGGGTTGGCCGAGGTCCGGCAGGTGCCAGCAACAACAAGTCTTTTAGGTTAGCAGCAAAGACGTTGATCGCTTCCGCTTCGGCGGCTTCGCGCACCTGCGCCATCAGATCGGTTTCGATCTGGGTGGATAGTTTCACGCGCCAGGTCCAGCGCACCACTTCGCTGAGCCACTTATCGGCGGCACGGCCGTTGTCACGAATATTCCAATGCGCGGCAATGCGCTGTTCGGCCGGGTGCGGCTGACGGCGATCGTCTTCCGCATCGCCCATCACAATCGAAAAGGTCAACACACCCTCATTCCGGCCACGCAAAATCGCCAATGCCCGGTGCGAGGGTACTTTCTTAAGCGGCTCAACGTGGTCGAAATAATCGCGGAACTTGGCGCCTTCGGTTTCTTTGCCGGCCACTACGGTGACTTTCAATTGCCCGTCCTGCCAAACAAAGTTTCGCAGAGCCCCCAACAACTCAGCGTCTTCGGCGAAGCGCTCCATCAGAATATAGCGAGCGCCATCCAACGCGGCTTTGGTATCGTCAATACCAGCTTCGGCATTTAGATAGCCTGCAGTAGTGGTTTCCGGATCCTGAGTGGGGTCGTCATAAAGCGCATCCGCAAGGGGCTCCAGACCCGCTTCACGAGCTATCTGGGCCTTGGTCCGGCGCTTGGGCTTGTAGGGCAGGTATAAATCTTCAAGGCGGTTCTTGGTATCGGCGGCACTGATGCTGGCGCGCAGCTCATCGGTCAACTTGCCTTGCTCGTCGATACTCTTGAGGATCGCCCCGCGACGGTCTTCGAGTTCTCGCAAATAACGCAAGCGCTCTTCCAGGGTTCGCAACTGACTGTCGTCCAGCGAGCCGGTTACTTCTTTCCGGTAGCGGGCAATAAACGGAACCGAGGCTCCTTCGTCCAGCATAGCAACCGTGGCGTTAACCTGTTGCTCGCGTACTCCAAGTTCTTCAGCAATGCGCTGGGAGATACTGTTCATGCAACCTCTGTGATATCGCTTGCGAAATTAAAGCGCAAAGGTACAGCGGCTTACTCTTACAGGCAAGCGGACCGGCTCTGTTGGGTCAAAAATTGAACAAGTTCGTTCCACGGCATGGGTCGTGCGAAGTAGTAGCCCTGGATCTCGTCACAATGCTGCTGTTGCAGAAACTCGAGCTGCTCTTTGGTCTCCACACCTTCAGCGACAACACTCATATGCAGGCTGTGGGCCAGCGTAATAATCGCTCGAATAATGTGCTCCGCATCCGCGGATTTTCCCAAGTCCTGAATGAAAGACTTATCAATTTTCACGAGCGAGATCGGCAAGTGCTGCAGGTTGCTCAAAGAGGAATATCCGGTGCCGAAATCATCCAGAGCAAAGCTGACACCCAGTTGATTGAGCTCACGCAAGCACCGCTGGGCGTATTCAGGATCGTGCATCATGGCGCTTTCAGTGAGTTCCAGCTCGAGCAAGCTGGTATCGACATTGGCATTGAAAATAATCCGAAATATGGTTTCGGTCATTTTCGGATCGTGGAATTGCCGGAACGATAAATTTACCGCCAGCACCAACCCCGGGAAGCCCAATTCGGCACTTTCCTGCAAGCGCTGGCACGCTTGTTCGATCACCCAGTAGCCAATGGGCACAATAAGCCCGCTGCGTTCCGCCACCGGGATAAATTCGTCAGGCCCGATCATGCCTCGTTTCGGGTGATTCCAGCGCAACAGGCACTCCATACCGCGCACTTCCCCTGTGGCCAGATCAATCCGCGGCTGGTAATACAACTCCAACTCCTGAGCCCGGATTGCATGGCGCAAATCCGTTTCCAGTCGCAATTGGTACCCGGTTGAAATATGCAATTCACGGTTATAGAACCGGTAACTGGTGCCGGTATCCCGTTTGGCCTCAAACATGGCCCGATTTGCTCTGCGCATTAATTCTTCCGGGCTGTCGCCGGCTTCCGGGTATGTCGCCACCCCCAGACTGGCGCTGATCACGATACTCTGTCCATCAATCATCACCGGCTCGGGCACCGTCATTACCAGCTTTCGAATGACTTGACTGAGATCTAGAGAATCCTCGACTTTCTCAATAATAATCGCCAGTTCATCGCCACCAATACGAACCAGCGAATCCACGCGCCGCAACTTCTGCCTCAGCCGGTCAGCCAGCTGGACAATGAGCTGATCGCTTTTCTGATAACCGAAGGACTCATTGATGCTGCGAAAACTGTCCACGTTCAAGTGCATCAATGCGAGCCGGCTGTTGCTTCGTTCCGCGCGCAGCAAAGCTTGCTGCAAGCGGTCAAAAAACAGGTCCCGATTGATAAAGCCCGAGGCGACCTCGCGGCCTAACTGACCGTTCGACAACCCGGCAAGCTGCTCCCGATACCACAGGCATTTTACAGAGCGCCGAAAGCCCCAAGCTTCCAGGCCTTGCCGGCACACATAATCCGCCGCTCCGCCAGCGACCATCTCGCGCCCTTTTTCTTCGCCGACCTCAGCACTGATCGCCAGAACCGGCTTATCACCACCGGAGACGGTTAAATACTGAAGAAAGGAAGATTCACATCCGGCATGAAACACGCAATCCCAAACGATGACATCAAAGCTGGCGTTATAGATCAGGTCGTCACAATCAATCAGGTCGGGGCACCAAGTCGCATCCAGACTCAATTCCGCATCCCCGGACAGCATGTCCTGATACCACAAAAAATCTGTGTACTCGGGGGTCAAAACAAGAAGACGCAGGCGGTCGTGCCTGCTGTCGGGTGGCAAAGTCATCGCACGAGATCCATGTATCGTTAAGCGTAACGTCCGTAGTTTCTAGCATAGCGTATAGATCCCGAAGGTACATACTGCCGGGCTGGTGTAGAATAGAAAAACAGTGACACCCCCTGCACGATTCTTTTATTTGGCCTCAATACTGTGAACAAGCTCAATCCCAGACAACGAGAAGCGGTTCGTTACGCAGACGGTCCCCTATTGGTGCTGGCCGGAGCGGGCAGTGGCAAAACCAGTGTGATCACCCGAAAGATCGCCCATCTGATTGAAGAGCTGGGCATTCCCGGCCGCCACATCGCCGCGCTGACGTTTACCAACAAAGCCGCGCGGGAAATGAAGGAGCGAGTCGGCAAAATCGTTGACCGCGGGAAAGCGCGCGGTCTGATTGTATCGACCTTTCACAACCTGGGACTGAACATTATTCGGGATGAACACCCGCATATGGGTTACCACCCCGGGTTTTCGATCTTCGATGCGGAAGACGCCAAAGCTTTGCTGCAAGACCTGATGATGCGCGGTGGCAGCGCCGAGGCGGGCGACGAGGTCAACGACGTGCAGATGACCATCTCGTCGTGGAAAAACGCACTGCGCAGCCCTGCCGAGGCTTATAGCAAAGCCGCCGACGAGCGGGAACAACGCATCGCCATCATCTACAAGCAGTACAACGAGTACCTAAAAGCCTATAACGCTGTCGATTTTGACGATTTAATTCTGCTGCCAGTGCAGTTGTTCCGGGATTTCCCGGACGTCTTGGCCAAGTGGCGCAAGAAGATTCGCTACTTGCTGGTGGATGAGTATCAGGACACTAACGTCTGTCAGTACGAACTGGTCAAACAGTTGGTAGCCGAACGCGCCGCGTTTACCGTGGTAGGCGACGACGACCAGTCGATCTACGCCTGGCGAGGCGCGCGCCCGGAGAATCTGGTGCAGCTCAAAGAAGACTTCCCAAGCCTGAAAATCGTTAAACTGGAGCAAAACTACCGCTCCACCGGCCGAATTCTGCGCAGCGCCAACACCGTGATCGCCAACAACCCGCACGTGTTTGAAAAAGCACTGTGGAGTGACCACACCATCGGTGAGGAAATCCGCATCATCCGGTGCCGCAGCGAAGATGCCGAAACGGAACGCGTTGCCACCGAGATTCTGGACCAAAAGCTTAAAAACGGCCTGAATTTCCAGGATTTTGCGGTGCTCTACCGGGGCAACCATCAGGCCCGGTTGCTGGAGATGAAGCTGCAGGCCTATCAGATTCCCTATCGGTTATCCGGCGGCCAGTCTTTCTTCTCCAAGAGCGAAATCAAAGACGCCATGTCGTACCTGCGGTTGCTGATTAACCCGGATGACAATGCGGCGTTTCTGCGAGTGGTGAACGTACCCCGCCGGGAAATCGGCCCTCGCACGTTGGAACAACTGAGCCATTACGCCCGATCACGCAACGTCAGCCTTTTTAAGGCCTTGAGTGATATGGGCGCAGAAACCCATGTCACCGAGAAAGGTCTGGATCGCCTCCGCCGCTTTGCTAACTGGGTCGACAAAACCTGCGAGCGGCTGTTTTCTGAAGACCCGATTCCGGTGATCAAGCAACTGTTTACCGACATTGAGTACGAAGAATGGCTGCATCAGCACTCCGGCAGCCCAAAACAGGCAGAACGCCGGATGGAAAACATCTGGTATCTGGTGGAATCGATCCAGCGCATGCTGGACGACGGCAAAGGCACCGCGGATGAGCTGGGCATTGAAGATGCCATCGCCAAACTGATTCTGCGCGACATGATGGAACAGCGGGAAGAGGAAGACGACAGCGACAAGGTACAGCTGCTGACGCTGCACGCGTCCAAAGGGCTGGAATTTCCGCACGTGTTTATCATGGGGCTTGAAGAAGAAATTCTGCCGCACCGAAGCAGCATTGAAGAAGGCAATATCGAGGAAGAACGCAGGCTCATGTACGTGGGCATCACCCGCGCGCGGGAAACCCTGTCGCTGACCTATGCAGCCTCACGCAAGCAATACGGCGAAAAACTGGAAACCATCCCCAGCCGTTTTCTGGACGAGTTACCGGAAGAAGACGTGAAGTGGGAGGGCTTGGGCGATCAGGACAAAGAAGCCAATCAGAAAAAAGGCAAAGCGACTCTCAGCGCACTGATCGGAGACCTTGGCCTTTAAACCAACAAAGCCCCGCATTGCGGGGCTTTGTTGCATTGCAAACCAATTTTACTGGCTTGACTCAACCATGTGCTCAACCGCTGCGGTGATTTCTTCATCCGCACAGCTGGCGCAACCACCTTTCGGAGGCATGGCATTGAAACCGTTGAGCGCGTGCTCAAACAAGGTTTCCAGGCCTTTATCGATGCGAGGAGCCCAGGCATCGGCATTACCAACAACCGGCGCGCCAGCAGCGCCCGTAGCGTGACATGCCGTGCAGGAAGCTTCATAAACTTCGCTGCCTGAACGCGGCCCGGAGCTGGCCGATGCGGCAACCGCTTGGCCGCACTCGTCACCCTGCAAACACAGCTCGCCTACCGGCTTGATGCGCTCGCGGATTTCATCTTCAACACTTGCCAGTGCAGTACCGGCAGCCAGGCTAAAGCCAAGCAAACCAACAGCCAGGACTCTCTTCATCTTCACAATGCACCTCGCATTTGAGCGTTATAATATTTCGGTCGAAGCATTATAGCGATTGAGCCCCTGCAAAAAAACCAAACAGCAGAATCAGAAGTTGATCTCAACCCATTTAATGACAGTTTTGTAGGCCGCAACCCAATAGCAATCATTTCCGGTTACCATAGGCGCTACTGTACCACCCTTCACGATCTGTGAGCTTTAATATGCCCCAAATACCTGACAACCAGCCCGATAAGCGGCGCAAACCCCTGCTGATTCTCGAGTTTAGCTCTTTGGCGATTCTCCTGTTCTCGATGGGCTGGTTCAGTAGTCAGTCCAGCGCCGATCATCCGATCAGTCCAGCCTGGCTATTAGTTCCGGCGTTCGCCAGCCTTGGTGTTTTTCTGAGTTTTATCGGCCTGATGTATCTACGCTGGGTGGCTGCGGCCACGGATGAGCGCCGCAGTCGCCACAAAGTGATTTTTGCCTTACTCGCCGTCACGCTGCTGGGTGTTTGGGTATACGGCATAGGCAACACGTGGATCAGTCTCAACGCCCGTTAAAGGAATTACGCATGACGTCACGAATTTACTTTGTCTTCTCGCTGTGCGCTGTCACGCTGACAATGGCGTTACCGGCTTGGGCCGATACGAAGAAAGATCCGGATAATGTGAACTGCGCGCTCATTTTGGACGGTGTTCGCCGGCTTGCTTGCTACGATGCTCAGCATAATCCGAAAGCGGCGAGGGAAAATGCAGAGGAAGAATCTGTCGAGGAAGCAAACCAACGCGCCGATGTCTTGGCTGTAGACAAGGAGAAGCGCGAGGAGATTGTGGGTAATGCCTTGGAGGACGATCCGGATTCCGGCGTTATGGATTCGTTGGTCAGCAGTTATCTGGAGGCAGAGAAGAGTCTGTTTTACTTCACCGGCAGCTTTGTTTCCCACAAACCCAATTACATTTTGCCCGTGACTTGGGTGAAAGACCCGAATTACACACCTTACAGCCCCCGGTTAGGCCGTACCTTTTACGATTACGATCTCACCCGTGAGGAAGCGAAATATCAGCTCAGCTTCAAGATTCCTCTTTTAACGGGGATTTTCGATAAGAAAACCACGTTCTGGTTTGGTTATACCCAGAAGTCGCTTTGGCAGGTGTATAACCAGGATGAGTCGGCTCCGTTCCGGGAAACCAATTACGAGCCGGAGTTGTTTTTTCGCCATCAACTGAACTGGAACATTGGCCCGGGTACGCTAAATACGGTGTCGGTGGGGCTAAATCATCAATCGAACGGGCAGGCGGATCCGCGTTCGCGGAGCTGGAATCGCATTATTGGCTCGGCGGCTTACAGTTATAACCGGTGGCTGTTTATGGTGAAGCCTTGGTTGCGGCTGCCTGAGCGAAGCAGTGATGATGATAATGCGGACATTGAGCGGTATTTGGGGCACGCCAGCTATCATGCGGTGTATAAGCTGACTGAGGATCGTACGTTTTCTTTGAAGCTGTTGAATAATTTGCGGTCGGATAACCGGACGTCGGTGGAGTTTGGTTATAGCTTTCCTATGGGGGATTCGTTGAAGGGGTTCTTCCAGTATTACAACGGGTATGGGGAGAGCTTGATTGACTATAACGTGCGGATTGAGCGGTTTGGCATTGGGGTGATGTTGAACGACTGGCTCTGAACACTAGAGTAAACCAAGGTGCGGGGCACCCCTCTGAAACGGAAAACGTGGTTTCCCTGATAGTTTCAGAGGGGTGCCCCGCACCTTGTTCCCGATCTTTGTGCTGAACGCCTTTCGTTACGCGTTCAGCCTTTCCATTTCTTCTAGCAGTTCTTTGGTTTTCTCTTCCATCAGGGCGATATCCGCTCGGGATTCTACGTTCAGGCGAACCACCGGTTCGGTGTTCGACATACGCAGGTTGAAGCGCCAGTTGTCGAACTCGATGCTCAAACCGTCAACAAAGCTGATGTTTTTCGCGCCGAAGGAGTATTTCTCTTCGATGGCGGCGATGACTTTCGCCGGGTCGTTGATGGTGCGATTGATTTCGCCGCTGGCCGGGTAGGCTTCGATTCTGGCGTCGATGAGGGACGACAGGGTTTGGCCGGATTGGCACAGGCGTTCGGCGATCAGTAGCCACGGGATCATGCCGCTGTCGCAGTAGGCGAAGTCGCGGAAGTAGTGGTGGGCGCTCATTTCGCCGCCGTATACAGCGTCTTCGTCGCGCATTCTTTGTTTGATGAAGGCGTGGCCGGTTTTGCTTTCGATGGCTTTGCCGCCCGCAGCTTCTACCAGATCCTGGGTGTTCCAGACCAGTCTTGGGTCGTGGATGACGCTGCCGGGGCCGGTTTTTCTCAGGAACTGGTCTGCCAGCAGGCCGACGATGTAGTAGCCTTCGATGAAACGGCCGTTTTCGTCGAAGAAGAAGCAGCGGTCGTAGTCGCCGTCCCAGGCAATGCCCATGGCGGCGCCGTGCTCTTTAACGGCGTCGGCGGTGGCCGCGCGGTTTTCTTCGAGGATGGGGTTGGGCACGCCATTCGGGAAGTTTCCGTCGGGCTGGTGATGCACTTTGATGAATTCGAACGGCAGGTGCTTTTCGAGTTCATCAATGACCAATCCGGCACCGCCGTTGCCGGCGTTTACCACGATTTTCATCGGCTTCAGGGCAGCCGCGTCGATGTAACCCAGCAGGTGGTCAATGTAGGCGCTGGTGACTTCCAGTGTTTCGTATTTGCCTTGTACCGGGGCATCGGCAAACGGCTCTTTTACCCGATCACGAATCTCGTTCAGGCCGTTGTCCGAGCTGATGGGCCGGGATTCCGGGCCGACCATTTTCATGCCGTTGTGATGCTTGGGGTTGTGGCTGGCGGTGACCATGATGCCGCCGTCTGCACGGTAATGGCTGGTCGCGAAGTACACGTACTCGGTGCCGCACAAGCCGATGTCGAGTACGTCGGCACCGGCCGCCATCAAGCCAGAGTTCAGGGCTTCGGCGATTTCCGGACTGGACAAGCGGATGTCGTAGCCGACGATGACCTTTTTCGCACCGGTGATTTCGACGTACGCCCGGCCGATTTTCTCGGCCAGGATGGGGTTCAGTTGGTCCGGCACGCTGCCGCGCAGGTCATAGGCTTTAAAACAAGACAAATCCATTGTAAGTAATTACTCCGCTGCGGATGACTGAAGCTGAATGTAGTTCTGGATGCCCATCTGTTTGATCATTTCGAGCTGAGTTTCCAGCCAGTCGATGTGTTCTTCTTCACTGTCTAGAATGCTGCGGAACAGCTGTCGGGTGGTGTAATCGTTCACCTGCTCGCAGTAGGCAATCGCTTCTTTCAGATCCACATGAGCCATGTGTTCGATTTTCAGATCGCATTCGATCATTTCCTGCACATGCTCACCAATAAGAAGCTTGTTCAGGTCTTGCAGGTTGGGCAGGCCTTCGAGAAACAGGATACGCTCAATCAGCTGATCGGCGTGCTTCATTTCATCGATGGATTCTTCGTATTCTTTGGCGGCGAGTTTGGTGATGCCCCAGTCTTTGTACATGCGTGAATGCAGGAAATACTGGTTGATGGCCGTCAGTTCGTTGGCGAGTACCTTGTTCAGGTACTGGATGACTTTCTTATCACCTTTCATTGCAGCTCTCCTTGATCTCCGTGGCCGTTTCAAACTGAAAACGATGGCCAGCGGCTGGTTCGGGTCCTGCGAATTCATACTGAACTCGCGTTTCACCAGACAAGGATAGCGTGTTATTGCAGTTTTCTAAATCGGAGAGGGGAAAAACCCGTCAGGCGGGGGTCGCCAGCATGTTGGCCATCGCCAGATAGTCTGAAGAACGAGCCTCTTTCAATATGCTGCGGGCCATGCTGGCGCAACGGCCGCACTGGGTACCGACACCCAGTTCTTTGCCTAACTGGCGAACGGAAGAAGCGCCATTTTCGGCAGCTTCACGAATGTCTCTGTCTGTTACGCCGTGGCAAAGGCATACGTACATACGAGGATCTCACTAACGATAACAATGTTAGTGATAATTATTGTCATTCACATCCCCGATTGCAACCCCGGTTGCGTTATTTTTGTGCAACCTGCGGGATTAGGATTCTGCTTCGCGGGTCAGGTTGCGATTTCCTGCCTCTGTCACCACCACGTTGTCTTCAATTCGGATGCCCCCGCAGCCTTGCAGTACTTCCAACCTTTCGCGATTCAGGTGTTGCCCAAGAGGCCCGCCCAGTATCGGTTCGAGCAAGGAGGGTATGAAATACAACCCCGGCTCGATGGTCACCACCATGCCCGGCTCCAGCGTGCGAGTCAGACGCAGGAAAGGTGCATCGGCAGGTGGCGGTACGAGTTTACCGGCAACATCGTGTACCTGAGCACCGAGAAAATGACCAATGCCGTGAGGGAAAAACGCACGGGTAATGCCCTCCTCCACCATTTCTTCATCGCTCAGCCCGGTAACCAGGCCCGCCGCATTCAGAAGAGCCGCAATCCCCTGATGGGTCCGGCGATGAATATCCACATACTCCACCCCTGGGGCCACCATGTCGCACAAACGGAACTGCAATTGCTCAAGCCCGTGCACCAAGGCGGCAAACCGCCCCTCCTCTACCCCGGCTGTGGTGCGGGTAATATCCGAGCAATAGCCTCGATAACGTACACCGGCATCGATCAGCAGACTGCGTGACTTTAGCGGCGTTGCGGTGTCGTAGTACTGATAATGCAGCGTGCCGGCGTGTTCGTTGATGCCGATGATGCTGTGGTACGGCGCATCAGCCTCACGCTGTCGGGTTGCCTGCTGGTAGGCCAGATTAATATCAAACTCACTGGCGCCCGCCAAAAAGGCATCGCGTGCCGCGCGATGGCCGGCCACTGCCAACACGTTGGCCTTGGCAAGGCAGGCTATTTCATAGGGGGTTTTGTGCACCCGGGTTTCGTCCAGCGCTGCGCACAGAGCCTCCGGGTTATGAGTGCCGGGCAAGCCGGAAAGCAGGTTTGGGTCGCCGATAACCGCCAGCTTGCTTACACCCTCAACCTCAGGAGCGGCGCGATGGTCGCGGTAGGTCAGTTCGATGTCTTCATGCCAGGGCTCCGGCGTGAGCTCCAGAGTCGCATGCCAAAAGTCCACCGGTTGATACAACGACAACAACGGTTTGTGCCCGGGCCGGATCAACAGCCACGCATGTTCAAACCCGGCCAGGCCGGTCCAATGCAGAAACGGGCCATAGCCCTGAAACGCCCAGCCCTGATCGTCACCGTATTGCAAAGGCGACGCTCCGGAGCTGATCAGCAATCCATCATACCCGTGTTCCGCCAGCGAGGCCTGGTATCGGGCTTGAAGCGTTTTGATGTGATCGCGCTGAAGCATCAGCAAATCGGTGTCCGGCATGTCGGGTTCCTGTTCAGTAAATAGGGTTGAAGAAAGCCTCCCTGCTGTCTTCCTGGATTGCCCTAGCTCGTTACAGCCGCCCTTCTTCCACACCGTGGCAGGCAACCTGCACATTGGCGTCGGTGGCAATCAGCTTTGGTACTTCGGTACGACAGCGCTCGTTGGCGTGCGGGCAACGACCGTGGAAAACGCACCCTGACGGCAAGTTCACCGGCGTAGGCACTTCTCCCTGCAAGCGAATGTAATTAGGCCGTTCATCTTCCAATCGGGGAATCGCTGACAGCAGTGCCTGTGTGTACGGGTGCCGAGGGGTTGCGAACAAGGATTTAGTATCCGCCAACTCACACACCCGGCCCAGATACATCACCGCCACCCGGGTACCAAAGTGCTCTACCACCGCCAAGTCGTGAGTGATGAACAGGTAGGTCAGGTTGCGGGTTTCCTGCGCTTCCATCATCAGGTTGAGCACCTGCGCCTGAATGGACACATCCAGCGCCGAAATGGGCTCATCGGCCACAATGAACTCCGGGTCGACAGCAAGCGCGCGGGCAATGGCGATACGCTGGCGCTGACCGCCGGAGAATTCGTGACCGAACCGGCTACCCCAATCCGGATCAATCCCGACCGACTGCATGACTTCCTGAACTTTGGCGCGCACGTCACTCTGGGACAGATCCGGCTGGTGAAAGCGAACCGGTTCTTCCAGAGTTTGCTGAATAGTCATGCGCGGGTTCAACGACGCATAGGGGTTCTGGAAGATCATTTGCATTTTGCGGCGATACGGCAGTGCATCACGCCCCTTCAGGTTATCAATGCGCTTGCCGTCGTAATGGATCTCGCCAGCGGTGGGAGATAACAGCCCCATCACGGTGCGGGCCACCGTCGATTTGCCGCAACCGGATTCACCCACGACACACAGGGCCTCGCCTTTCTGCACCTGCAGGTCTACCCCATTGATGGCGTGAACCGCCTCCTGTTTGCGCTGGAAGCGACCGTCTTTGAAAGTGATTTGCTCGAGCAGACTGCCGGACAGATCGAACTGTTTTTCCAGGCCGCGAATTTCAACCAAGGGGGAGGTCATGAGCGCTCCTCCTGCATGTGTTTCTCCTGTTCCATCCGTTTGCTGACTTCGAAACACGCCACATCCACATTTCCCGCATGTACATAGTCCGGCATAGCCTGCCGACACTGATCGGTCGCATAGTCGCAACGGGGGTGGAACGGGCAACCCGTGGGCACGTTTTTCAGCGACGGCATAGAGCCGGGAATCTGAAACAGCCTTGCACCCGGTTCGCCCATTTGCGGCAAGGCGCTGATCAGACCAACCGTGTATGGGTGCTGAGCGTTGTCGATTATGTCCCGAGTCGGCCCCTGTTCAATGATACGGCCGGAGTACATCACCAGCATCCGCTGGGTCACCTGAGACACCACGCCAAGATCGTGGGTAATCAGCATCAGCGCGACGTTTTCCTGCTCACACAGGTTAAGCAGCAAATCCATGATTTCGGCCTGAATGGTGACATCCAGAGCGGTGGTTGGCTCATCGGCGATGATCACTTCCGGGTCCAGCAACAGGGCGATCGCAATGATCACCCGCTGGCGCATGCCGCCAGACAACTCATGGGGGTATTGATCCAGCCGTTTCTCCGGCGACGGAATCTGCACTTTCTGAAGTCGATCCAAGGCAATGGCGCGGGCTTCTTTTTTGCTGATTTTCCGGTGCGCCAGAATGGCCTCAACCATCTGGGTGCCAATGGTCAGCACCGGATTCAGGGTCATCATCGGATCCTGAAAAATCATCGCAATGCGATTGCCCCGAATTTTGCGCAATTCTCGCTCGCTCATGGCAGCGAGGTCTTTGCCTTCAAACAGGATTTGGCCACCGGCAATGTAGCCCGGCTTGGCGATCAGATTCAGGATGGAGAATGCCGCCACCGATTTGCCGGCCCCGGACTCCCCGACTAAGCCAAGGCGCTCGCCCTTATCCAGGCTGAAACTGATGCCGCGCAAGGCCGTGAGATCACCACCACGCACCGCAAAACGTACATCCAGATTTTTCACTTCCAACAGTGCCATGGCGTTACCCCTTATACAGCCGTGGGTTCATCACATCCCGCAACCAGTCACCCAACAGATTGATGACCAGCACGAGCACCACCAGCACTAACCCCGGGATCAAAGTAATCCACCAGGAGCCGCTCTGAATGAAATCAAAACCGGATTTGATCAAGGAACCCAATGACGGCTGGGTTTCCGGCATACCCAAACCCAGAAACGACAGCGCCGCTTCGGAAATAATGGCGTTAGCGATTTGCACCGTGCCAATGACAAAAATCGGCGACAACGTATTAGGCAGGATATGGCGGAACATAATGCGAGGCGTACCGAAACCCATCACCTTGGCCGCATCGACATACTCTTTCTTTTTCTCCGCCAGCACCGAGGCTCGCACGGTACGGGCAATCTGTGGCCACTCGGCCACACCGATGATGAAGATCAGCATGTAGATGGCAATTTCCCCGAACATCAGGTTGCCGAAGCTGGCTTTGAAAACCGCGCCCACAATGATGGCGACCATCAGGGTGGAGAAAGACAGCTGCACATCGGCAATACGCATCAGGACTGCGTCTACTTTGCCGCCCAGGTAGCCGGCCATCAGACCGAACAGAACGCCGAGAATCGATTGCAGCAACACGGCGCCGAAACCGATCATCAACGACACCCGGGTGCCGTACAGAATGGTGGAGAGCAAATCACGCCCCTGAGCATCGGTGCCCAGCGGGAACGCAGGATCAGCCCCATCCAGCCCGGCCGGTGGCAACTCGGAATTCATGATATCGATCTGTGCCAGATCGTAGGGATCAGCGGGCGCCAGCATCGGCGCAAACACCGCCGCCAGCACCATCAGCAACAAGACAACAAAACTGAGAATGGCCACTTTGTCGCGCTTGAAGCTGTACCAGAAAAAGGACTCGCGGAAGCGGTCCCAGCGGGAAACCGTTGCCGTTGTCATGCTTTCTTACCTGCCAGTTTGACGGTGGGGTTGACCAGTCCGTAGATCAAATCCACCAGTGTGTTGGTAATCACAAAGATCAGACCTACCACCATCAGGTAAGCCACAATCAGCGGGATGTCACTGCGAGTAATGGCTTCCAGGAACATTAGCCCTAATCCGGGCCACTGGAACACCGTCTCGGTCAGAATCGTGTAGGCCACCATGATGCCAATTTGCACACCTCCCACGGTAATGACCGGCAGCATGGTGTTTTTCAAGGCATGGAGGAAGTTAATGCGGCCGGCACTCAAGCCTTTGGCGCGGGCAAAACGGATGTAGTCGCTCTGCAACACCTCCATCATTTCCGCGCGGATCAAGCGGATAAACAAAGGCAACATGATCGAGGCCAGCGAGATGCACGGCAGCAGCAGGTGCGCCAAGCCTTCGCGGGTAAACAATCCAGAATGCCAGGTGCCAAACAAGTGAACGAGATCATCACCACGGCCGTAAGACGGCAATCCGCCTTCGGTGGTGAGGAATTCGTTCATCCACTGCCCCCAACCGGTGTCGCCCGGAAACCAGTTCACGGTGACACCGATGGAAAACAATTGGATCAAGACAATGGCCGTGAGGAACACCGGTATGGAGATACCCACGGTGCTCACGCCCATAAAAAATTTAGACAGCCATGCTTGTGGACGGATGGCCGAATAGACGCCAATCGGAACCGATAAAAAGATAATGATTAAACTGGCACCGATCACCAGCTCGAGGGTGGCGGGCAGATGCTCCCCGATCACTTCCAGCGCCGGCTTGCTGTAAAAATAGGAGTTGCCGAGATCGCCCTGAATGGCGTTACCGGCGAATCGAAAATACTGAACGAGGAAGGGATCGTTCAATCCCAACTCTTCTCGAATGGCTTCCCGTTCCTCTTCTGAAACGGACATGCCCACCATTTCCTGAAGCGGGTCCCCAAGGCCATCCTGTATGGCAAAGGCGATCACACTGATTACAAACATAACCAGCAACGCCTGGGATATCCGCTGAACTAAAAAAGCTAGCATGAAGGTTTTACCGTTGGTGAGTACTAATTTACCCCTCTCCCTTTGCGGGAGAGGGGTTTGAAGGCAGGAACTAGTGCCTGTTATTCAACGACAAGATCACCCAGATACGGGAAGTTCATCACGTTGAGTACAGGTGCGATGTTGACGCCTTTTTTGGCGGCCCATGCCAGATCCTGCCAGTGCAAGGGTACAAAAGCGGCGTCATCGTACAAGCGCTGCTCAACTTCTTGCAACATGGCTGCACGCTTGTCGAGGTCGGTCTCAACGTTGGCTTTCTGCACCAGCGCATCGATTTCCGGGTTGCAGTAGTTGCCTGCATTGTACTGGCCAGAGCCAGAGTCAGAATCCGGGCAGAAGGTCAGGAACTCGAAGAAGTTCGCAGAATCCTCGGTATCGGCATGCCAGCCGATCAGCATCATGTCCGCGGCGCGGTTATCATACTCCGGCCAGTACTGAGCTTTCGGCAAGGTTTTCAGATCCACTTTGATGTTGATCCGCGCCAACATCGCCGCAGCCGCCTGCGCGATTTTGTCATCGTTCACGTAGCGGTTGTTCGGCGCCATCATGGTGATGGTGAAACCGTCTTCGTAACCCGCTTCTTTCATCAACTGCTTAGCTTTCGCCACATCAAACCGTGGTTTCAGGTTTTCATTGTGGCCCTGATAACCGGCTGGCGACATTTGGGCTGCAGGCGTGGCAAAGCCCTTCATGATCTTGGCGGCGATGCCTTCCTGGTTGATGGCATACGCAATGGCCTGACGCACCTTCGGGTTCTTGAAGGCTTCGACTCGCTCCTGGTTCATGTGGAACAGGATGATACGAGTACCGCTCATGGTCACCAGTTCGCTGTTGCGATCGCGCTTGATGCGGTCCAGATCATTCGGTGGCACCGGCGCGATGAAATCCACGCCGCCTGACAGCAGTGCCGACACGCGAGTCGCGTTTTCTTTGATCGGAGTCAGCACGATTTTGCCGACGTTACCCGGCGACTCGGTATCCCAGTAGTTATCGAAGCGTTCAAACTCAACACGCACACCCTGGCGGCGGTCGGCGACCGTGAAAGGCCCGGTACCGGAGAGATTCTCAGAGGCGAAGGAGTTGCCGTGTTTGAGGATGGCACCTTTGTCTTTGCCGTCTTCGGTTTTGCCGCTATAGAACTTGCTGTCCAGCGGGAAGATGTAGGTCGCCGTGTTCAGCAGCAGCGGGTACGGCTCTGACGTCTTCAGCTCGAAGGTGTAATCATCGATGACGTTGATGCCGCTGAACGGTTTGAAGATGGCCTTGAAGTCCTGACTTTCTTTCAGACGGTCAAAGGTGAACTTCACATCGGCCGAGGTGAACTCGTTACCTGAGTGGAACTTCACGCCTTTACGCAGGGTAAAGCGCATGGTGTTTTCATCCACACGCTCCCAGCTTTCCGCCAGACGCGGCTCGAAGCCGAGATCTTTTGTCCAACGCACGAGCGGGTCAAACGTCATATGGGACAACTGCAGAATACCGCCAGACAGTTGCTCGTGGATATCCAGAGTGACTGGATCAGAATCGTACGCCACCTTCAGTTCTTTCGTTGCCTCAGCGGACAAAGCCACTGGCGCGGAAGCCAGCGCCATCGAACCGATCAAAGCTGCCAATAATTTTTTCATCGCGTATCCCATCGCCATTATAAGAATTTTGGATGCATCGATGCTGTATATGCATTCGACGTCTAAGCTCAAAACTAGCTGGCAAAATACGTTACATCAATAGAAATTATTAGTCAGGGTTCTTTCAGAAGAAAATGGAGAGGACGCTTTCGCTGCCTTGGCAGTTCAAGGCGTTAACGCCACCTTGAACCAATAGGCCTCAATGACCCGCATAACCTCAACCAGCCCCTGAAAGCGGACTGGCACACGAATCACCGAAGCAACACCTTGTGCGTAGAGACCGGTAAGATCAAATTTGGGGGGGTCCACGAAGAAAACGATGAGTGGTACGTGCCGGAACTTTCCGGAGGCCTTCATAGTCAGGACCCACTCCTCAGCATTGGCCGTATTCTCGCTGATCAGATACATCACCAGATGGGGAAAGGACTCGGAATCCGCCTCCAGACCAGCCGCGCACGCGTCAAACTCTGCTTCGCTAGCCAACACCGTCAGGTTGTGGCCCAAGGCATTCATCCGCAGCGCTTCTTCGAGATCCTGACCTTCTTTGTGCGCGGCAATCAGCCACACGTTCAAACCAACTCTTCGTGGATACAGCATCGTCTCTCCCTATACTTGCTGCCGCTACAGTCACTGTTTCTTGCTGTCTGTTCGCCCCTGCAAGACACAATCACTGGCTTCTTCAAAACTCAAGGGCATGGATACGAGGTACCCCTGACCCAGCGAACACCCTATTTCACGAAGCGAGGACAACTGCTCCGTCGTTTCAATTCCTTCAGCAATCACTTCCATGCCTAAGGACCTCGCCATCGTCACTATAGCCGTGCAAATTTCAGATTCTTTCAGTGCAACCGAACCTTCCGACACGAAGCTTTTGTCGATCTTCACGATATCGGCGGGGAATTGCCGCAGGTAGCGCAGAGACGAGTACCCGGTTCCAAAGTCATCAATGGCTATTTTGACCCCCAGTTCGCGCAAACGAACCAGCTCGTTTGAAACACGACCATGTTCCTCAACGCCATCCAGCAAACTTTCCTCTGTGACTTCTACCTCTATCTGATCCAACGCCACCCCGTGGGCCACCGCCATAGACTCCAGGGCCTCAACGAACTTGCCCGACTTCAGCTGCAGTGGCGACACGTTGAGTGCAATCCGGCAATCCGAAACTCCGTGTTGTTTCCACTCACGCAGGTACTCGCAAACTTTGGAAACCACCCACTCACCGACGGGCACAATCAAGCCTGTTTTCTCGGCAACCGGAATGAATTCAAAGGGGGATATCATCCCGTCCGCACCGGCATGCCAGCGCAACAGGGCTTCAAAGCCGGTTAACCCCTGGTCTTCCAACCTCCACTGAGGCTGGAGAACCAGTTCAAACTGGTCGTGTTCAAGTGCATGCCTCAACCCTTTTTCGAGGTAAAGGTGCCTCTCCAGCTGGGTCTGTAAGTTCGAGGTGAAACACTTGATTTTACTGACACCCTTTCGTTTCGCCTCATAAAGCGCAATGTCCGCTTTTTGCATCAGCTTGATGGGCGTATCGCCGTTTTCTGGATACAGGGCGACACCGACACTGGCCGTTATGTTTAGTTCATGGCCTCCGACCGGAGAGGGGTGCGCGAGAGCTCGTACGATCTTCTGCGCAACGATCAAGGCATCGTCAACACTGTGCAGTTCATCAATAAGGATGGTGAATTCATCACCGCCAATCCGCGCAATGAAATCCGACTCCCGGACCACGGCCTTCAAGCGATCTGATATGAGCAACAACAGTAAGTCACCCGTCGGGTGTCCGAGCGAATCATTGATTTCCTTGAAGCGATCAAGGTCTAGGAAAAGCACGGCCAGCTTGCCACCAGAACGCTTACATCGAGCCAGCGAGCTTTCAAGAATCTCTTCAAACAGAAGCCGGTTGCCCAACCCTGTTAACGGATCTCGCTTCGCTAACCTTTGAAGCTCGAGTTCAGCCTCTTTGTGCCGGATCGCGTGGCGGACCGTCCGTTCCAGCAAAGGCAAACTGATCTCGTCCTTGGGCAAAAAATCGGCGGCCCCAAGCTCGAGTACCTCGTCATCTAATGTTGGCGAATCCGCTCCGGTCCAAACAACGATGGGCACTTCGCAATGGGCTCTTCTGGCTTCCCGCAGGATGTCACCCGCGGTGTCTCTACCCAGAAAGTAATCCACCAAAAACACGTCGCATTCAGGGGCCAACAATTCCTGACGCACTTCATCAAAGGAGCCAAAATGGCTCAGCTCGTACCGAAACCGGGTTGAACCAAGAAGCAGCTCGTCAAGAATAAGGAAGTCGGCGGGGTCATCGTCGATGATGTGCACCCGAATCGTTTTCTTGTTGCTAACCACTAGGCAGCTCCACAACTGAACACCAATAGGCGTTGAACGCTTTCACCTGGGTCACCAGCTTTTCGAAATCCACAGGCTTGGCGATGTCGGCACGGGATTCAAAGGCTGCCTCCGGACTCAGTGGCCAGCGGCAAGTCAAACCGAAACCGTGCACCCTCGCCCTCCCTGCCCTCAGCCGAGATAGTGCCTCCGTGTCGCTCGACAATCTTGCGACAAATGGCCAGCCCCATCCCGGTACCCTCGAATTCACCTCGACCATGCAAGCGTTTGAACACGTCAAATATCTGGTCTTTATAAGCAGCGTCGAACCCAATGCCATTGTCGGTGACGGTCACCTCACAACGACCCGGCAACTCACTCGGACGGGTTGTTATCTCAATAGCATCTGGGTAAACGCCATCAGTTTCCGTAGCGGTTCCCGGAGATCATGAGAGGCAATAAAGGCAAACTGTTCAAGGTCTTCGTTCGACCGCTCCAGCGCGCGGGTTTGACGCTGCTGCTGCTGCTGTTCAAGCTGTGTCCTTTGCTCGATTTCTTGCTCTAGGCGCTGCTTGGTGCGTGTCAGCTCCTCTATCTGCTCCTCCAGCTCACGTCTTGCCGTTTTAAGACTCTGCTCAGATTCGGTTCGGCGGACAATTTCCGATTCCAAACCCTGGTTGGCAGCTTGCAGCTCGGCCGGGCGAGGCAAGGCCATCGCCCTCGGAATCAGCGGCCACACTAAAGCCGCAGTGATCAAAGAGACCACGGCCGTCAATGCCTTGAGAAAACCGGACAGGTAGTACGCGCCATTCCAGATGTTATAGACCGCCATCAGGTGGGTGACGCCACAGCAAAAAATGAACAGCGCGAACAGCAGAAACATCCATTCAAACTCGATGTCTTTGCGTTTATGAAGCAGCACGTACAAAGCGAGGGGAATCGTAAAATAGGCGGCAGCGATGAGCGTATCGGAAATAGCATGAAGAGCTAACAGGTCAGACCGCCAGAGATAGCAGTGCCCATGCCCCATGAACGTCATATCCAGCCATTCCGGCAGGATGGATGCAGGATCAGCCATGACAATGGCTCCTCAGTCGGCACTGACGTTAAGCCGCGCTCAACATCGTTTAGTTGTTTTTGCTTAACAATAGCACCGACCAATATATCGAGCTAGCCTAAGCTCCAGATCAACGGCAGGATCAACGCGGTAAAAACACCGGTCAGGCCCATCCCCAAAGACGCGAACGCCCCCGCCATAGGACTGATCTCGAACGCTCTTGCGGTGCCAATGGCATGACCATTCAAGCCAAGCGCGAAACCAATAATCCGGTCGTCCTTGATCTTCAGCCACCTCGCCATCCAATCCACGAACAACGACGCCAGCACACCGGTAATCAGCAAAGCGCCCAGCGTGAGTGATACTGAGCCTCCAACTTGCTCCGCAATCCCCATAGCGATAGGAGCGGTTACGGATTTCGGTGCCAGCGACGCCAGAACCAGCGGAGTCGCCCCCATCAACCAGGCAATACCGAGCGCATACACAGCCGCGAGGGTTGCCGCGAGCGGCAACGTCATCACAATGGGTTTCCAAAGCGCGCGAATGTGATGCATTTGCTGGTACAGCGGGACACCCAGGGCTACGGTTGTCGGGCCCAGCAATACAGTCAGCCAGGCGGCCCCGTTGTAATATCGATCAAACCCCAGGCCGGAAATCGCCACCACCACAGCCAATAACACCGCGGCGATCAGAACCGGAGGCATCCACAAGGGTTTTCGGAAACGGGAAAACAGCCATTGCGCCGCGATGAAAGCGCCCAACGTTAACGCGACGGACAGCATCGGCCCGGCTGTCAAAACCGTTAATGCATTAGTCTCAGTCATGATCACCACCGTCTTCTGCCGTGCCTGCAGCTTTCTTCATTAACACCAGCGTGGTGAACACACTAAGTAGCGTTCCCACAACCAACGCCACTACAACCGTGGTCCAGTAACCGGTGAATTGATCAACGATAAAAAATACACCTACCACGCCCGGCGTAATCAAAAGCACCAACACCGAGATCAGGCCCCGGCTGGCTTCAGCCAATTCATCACTGACCTTACCCCTGAGCATTAGCGTGAAGGTCACCATGATCATGCCGAGCACTCCACCGCTAACCGGTAACCCAGCCATCACACGCAGCGCTTCCCCAAGCAGAAAGAACACCACCAAAACCAGAAAACCACGCAACATCACCATACTGCTATGCACTGCCTCTTCTAATTTGCTTTACACTACGGCCCTGCCCGACTTAACAGACAGGATTCTCAATGGCACTGAAAGCCACCATATTCAAAGCCACGCTCCATATCGCCGATATGGACAAGCACTATTACGGCGACCACCACCTGACCGTCGCGCGCCATCCGTCTGAAACCGACGAACGCATGATGATCCGGCTACTGGCCTTTGCCCTGAATGCCAACGACACGCTGGAGTTTACCAAAGGGCTCAGCAGTGACGACGAGCCGGAGCTTTGGCAAAAGTCTCTGTCTGACGAAATCGAACTCTGGATAGAGCTGGGCTTGCCCGACGAAGACCGCATCCGTAAAGCCTGCAACCGTTCGAAACAGGTCATACTGTACACCTACGGCGGCCGAGCGGTGCCGGTGTGGTGGGAAAAACACCATAACAAGCTAACGAGATTTGGCAACCTGACCGTGGTCGAACTTCCCGCTGACCCGATTGCCGAATTGGCAACTCTGGCGGAACGCTCGATGACGCTTCAGGTTTCGATCCAGGATGGCGAAGTGACCTTCAGTAACGACGCCAGTCTGGTCAGCATCACGCCCGAACAACGCCTGCCGCAACAATGATGCAGTGACTTGCCCCCAAGGGCTAGACAGAAACCTCCCGCGCACGTAAGATTGCGCACTCGAAATTAATGCCAGCCATCGATTTCGAATGCGCCCGTAGCTCAGCTGGATAGAGCGCTGCCCTCCGGAGGCAGAGGTCAGAGGTTCGAATCCTCTCGGGCGCGCCATTTTAATGGCTTTCCCCCTTCTTCAGTTTGCTTGACCGCGTTTACTCTTGAGCAAAGCAACCACTCGGGTTTCCAGCTCATCCGGCGTTACCGATGCTTTTTGTACGACCGCCGCCACTTTCGTTGCGATCGCCCGTGGCACTTCGTACCCCGACAAGATAACAACCGGCACATCAGGCTGAGATCGGTGTACCGTTTCCCAGAGTGACAGCCCGTCACCATCTTCCAGTTTGAGATCAAGAAGAATCAGGTCGTACGACGTCTGCCGGAGTCGTTCATGGGCTGCTCGCAATGTTTCGGCCCGATCAACTCGCGCTACGGCACCCAGTTGCCCTCTGACAACCGCAGCCAGGTCGTCGTCATCTTCTACATGCAGAACCCGCGCAACGGTTGATTCCGCAGGCAGGCGAACCTCTGCCCGCGGGAACCGGAACCAGAAGCGGGCGCCCTCACCTTCCTTCGACTCAAACCCAATCACGCCTCCCATTCTCTCGACCAGTTCTCTGGTGACGGCAAGGCCCAAACCGGTGCCACCTTTGATGCGGTTTTCAGAAGAATCGGCCTGAGCAAAACGTTCGAAAATGCGACTGCGGAAGACTTCCGGAATTCCGGGGCCACGATCCACCACACTGATCAAAGCACCATCTTCAGCATTTGGCTCACAATGGATCTCGACCGTTTCGCCGCGCGGGGAAAACTTACAGGCGTTAGACACAAGATTGAACAAAACCTGTAAAAGCCGACTTGGGTCAGCGTTGACATGCCCAGTTGTATCGCCGGTGATTCTGAGCTGCACACCGTAAGGAATGGCGTAACCCTCCATTTGTTCCATGGCCTGCTCCAGAATCTTCGACACCTCAATGCGCTGTATGTCGAGGTTCATCTCGTCGGATGACAGCTTATTCAGATCCAGCAGATCGTTAACCAACTGAATCAATCGCTGTGTATTTTGCTGTGCAATACTCAGCATCCCACAGATCCGCTCAGGGATTTCGCCCAAGGCTCCTCCGGCAATCAGCCCCAACGATCCTGAAATTGAGGTTAATGGTGTGCGCAGCTCATGGCTAACCGTAGAAACAAACTGATTCTTAAGCAGCTCATTTTTCTGGCTTTCGGACAAATCTCGAGCGACCAATACCCATCGCTGATCCAACTTACTGGAACTCAGCACCTGCGTGAGACTGAGCTCCAGCGGCAACGGCGGCTTACCCGCCATAACAAGTGATGTATTCCATCTGGCAAGCAATGCCCCTGAGCCCTGCTCGGGAGCTCCGTCTAAGCGTTCGATCAGCTCTGGCAAACGGGCGCTTAAAGGCGACCCGGTCGCATCGGCGGGTAATTCGAAAAGAGCTACAGCTGCCAGATTGTGGTTAATAATCCGAGTTTCGGTATCCAGCACTAATACGGCATCCGCCAACGAATCGAAAAGCTTTATCAGGAAGGCACTGTTAGCCTCTAGTTCGTTCAGCGCTTGGTGTTCAACGGAGATGTCTTGAACCTGTGATACGAAATGCAGCGGCCGTCGGTCGTCATCACGAACCAGGCCAACAGAGAGCATAGCGTGCATGACTGAACCGTCACGCCGGTAGTAACGCTTTTTCATCTGATATTGGTCGATTCGACCGGCCAGCAAATCATGCAGCAATGTCAGATCTGACTCCAGATCTTCCGGGTGGGTCAGCGTCTGGAAATCGGTCGCCAATAACGCCTCTCGCGAATAGCCGAACAGTTTGCTCAACGCATCGTTCACATCCAGCCAACGGCCCTCAAGCGATACAAGGGCCATGCCCTGCGCAGCCGAGTTGAACGCTTCGCCGAACCGTTCGTTAGCAAGCCGTGCTTCTTGTTCAGCACGCCGCTGATCCGTCACATCAACGGCCATGCCTAAATAGCCGATCCCCTCATTCCCGTCATCTTTAAGCGCACTGACAGACAACTGCACCGTTCGATGCTCGCCGTCTTTACGAACGTATGTCCATTCGGATGTCTCAGGAATGCCCGCCTCTGCCGACGCGACAAAAACATCGAAACCTTCTATCCGCCTGCCAAGCTGCTTAGAAAGTTCTGCCCCACGCGCAGCCACTTCAGAGTCCAGATGAAACAACGCTGGCGTATGACGGCCCACCACTTCGTCGGCGCGATAACCAAGCAGCATTTCTGCCCCAGGGTTAAAAAGCGAAATGCATCCACGGGTGTCGGTTGCAATGATGGAAACGCACACAGATGCATCGATGACAGACTGAAGGTAGGCTCGGGTTTGGTGTAAATCGCTGTAGGCATGCCTTAGCTCGGTAATGTCGCTCATGGTTACTACGGCACCAAAGGGCCTATCGAAAGCATCCACAAGGTGCTGCCCATTACATAGAACCACTCTTGGCGGCTGCCCCTTTGCCCGGATCACCAGTTCGGCATTGCGAACCTGCTCTCCGCGCCATGCTCGCAGGAGCGGTATCTGTTCAGTGGCAAGTAAGGTTTGGCCATCTGGCCCGTACAAATCAAAGTGCTCAGCCCATTGCTCCGGCGGCAACGAGCGCGGATCAACGCCGTGCCATTGTCTGGCCACAAAATTAAACTCGGCGAGATTACCGTCACTGTCACAGGACACGACAGCGTCTGGCATTGAATCGAGCAGGGTCGACAAGATTCTTGAATTAGCATCCGCCTGTTGCCGATGGGTCCAGTCCTCAAGGCGGTCACCGGCTAATCGCGCAAGGCGCTCCAAACCGGCCTGCTGCTCTTCGGTAAGAGGGCGGTTCGGCAAAGTATCAAGCACACACAAGGTGCCGCATCCATAACCGGAACGACCAACCAACGGCACTCCGGCATAGTACCGGATATGCGGTTCGCCAACGACCAACGCATTCTCGGCGAAACGCTCATCCGCCTGTGTATCAAGCACTTCAAGAAGGCCGGCATCCTGTATAGTCTGAGCACAAAACGATTCATCCCAACCATTTTTTTCGAACGAAACGTCCTTGGTCGCCTTACACCACTGCCGCCCAAAGGGCACCAAAGACACCACCGCAGTCGGCTTCCCAGTGATTTGTGCAGCCAGTTCGACAAGGTCATCGAAATGGCGATCCGGGGGTAAATCCAGCCCTCTGCGCTTGATCAGTGCAGCAAGACGGTGAGGCTCGTCCTGGTGCAATTCATCGGTCCAAAAATGATTGTCGGCCATTGATCCTCTCAAGTCATTCCGTGGCTCTTATTAGAAAATTCCGATCGGTTCGATCGAATCTACCTATGAATCGCTTCTGTTTCCATCATGGCCAGGGACCTTTCCCTGAAAAATCGAATCAAAATCAGCGTTTTTCCTCCCTAGCAATATAGACCACCCTCCGTTTGGTGCTGACGTTCTGTTTCCGTACAGCATCAATCGGTTAAGAATGGATGAAGCCGTAGCTCGTCGGGCGTTTTATTATTTCAATCAGGACAGAATATGTGATTTTTGCACGTTTTTTTTGCTACATATTGGAGCAGGTGTTTTATAGTAAGGAAACCCACTTTGACATAGGCTGCCCCATGCTTCATCCGCAATTTTCGCCGCCTTTGCCAGCGTAAGTCACATCGATCTGATGCGCCTAACCCATCGCCCCTCGAGCGTTCAGCGCTGGCACATCATCGGATCCATCGTGATGGGCATTGGTGTATGGACCATGCATTTTGTTGGAATGGCCGCTTTCCGGTTACCGTTGGCGGTGTACTTTGAGCCTCTGACAACCGCAGCGTCCGTTTTGCCGGCGATTTTTTCTGGGTATATCGTTCTGCACGTACTGAAAAACGAGAAGCCAAGCGGCGTCACGATTCTATGTGGCGGCACATTGGCGGGGCTGGGCATAGCGTTCATGCATTACATTGGT
This sequence comes from Marinobacter litoralis, assembly GCF_003336705.1. GTDB lineage: Bacteria > Pseudomonadota > Gammaproteobacteria > Pseudomonadales > Oleiphilaceae > Marinobacter > Marinobacter litoralis. The sequence continues at coordinate 167,539 of NZ_QMDL01000003.1, forward strand.
ATGGGCGGCATGCTAGTGAGCGCAACAATGCTCTATCAGCCGGGTTTATTTACACTTTCTATTTTAAGCGCGTTTATCATGGCCAGCTTGGCTTTGGCTGTCCCGCGCGCGCTGGCGAGCCTTCAAGGCCGTTTCGAAACGAACATCGTCACAGCCATTTTCATGGGCCTTGCGATCTCCAGTCTGCATTACATTGCGATGGCGGCGACTGTATTTTTACCTGCCGAAGAAACTGTGCTCCCGCTACCGAATCATGCCCTTGATAGCACCCTGCTCGTTACCTCTGCCGTCATTACGAGCATCGCCATTCTAACTGTAGCAACGGTCACCGTTATCTTGCGCTCCCGGATTCTGGCGTCCGAAAAGTGGGCTAAACAATCGGAACACGAAGCCCGGAAATTGGAACATCGCTTTCAACGATTGGTGACGCGCCTGCCAGGGGCTGTCTACCAGTTCCAGCTAGATCCGGATGGCACCATGAGCATGCCCTACGTAAGCGAGGCGATACGGTTTCTACACGGTATCGAACCCAGCGATGTAACGAACAACGCTGACAACCTTTTCCATGCCATTCACCCGGATGATCTGGCAGAGCTTCTGCCATCCATCACCGAGTCGGCCGAGAACATGGCCCCCCTAGAACTTTGAATACAGCGTGCAGTTAAGCGACCGGGAGCTCTGGCTAGCCGCGAACTCGATCCCGGAGCGCCAGGACAATGGAAGCATCATCTGGAGCGGCTTTATCACCGATATCAGTGATAAAAAACAGGCAGAGGCGCGCATTCATCAACTGGCGTTCTATGACGAGCTGACAGGCTTGCCCAATCGACGGCTCTTTGCAGACCGCATGAGGCAAGCCCTCGTAGCTTCTGCCAGGCATCAGGTATATGGCGCCCTGCTCTATATGGATCTGGATGACTTCAAGAGTCTTAACGACACCTTGGGGCACTCGTTCGGGGACACGCTGCTACGGAATCTAGCCGAAATCATCACCCGTAATTTTCGTGAAACCGATACCGTTTCTCGCCTGGGTGGCGATGAGTTCGTAATGATCCTCAATGATCTGGGAACATCAGAAGAAGCCGCAACCAAAAATGCACACCAAATGGCTGAGAGCCTGTTGGAAGCTCTAAGTAAGCCGATTTACTTGAAAAATCACCAGTATAAATGCGAAGCAAGTATTGGCATTGCGTTGTTCAAGGGGGTTGGTCAGCCTCAAGAAGAACTTCTAAAACGCGCAGATACGGCAATGTACGAAGCCAAATCTGCGGGGCGGAGCGTCATTCGATTTCACGACTCAGAAGTTCAGTCCGTTCTCGCACAACGGTTCCGCCTTGAAAGCCAGTTGCGGCAAGCCGTAGAACGTCAGGAGCTTTCGCTCGCTTATCAAAAGCAGGTCGGCCTCGATGGCGGGGCCACCGGTGTGGAGGCGCTGCTCCGCTGGCAACACCCCGAACAAGGCAACATACCGCCATCCGAGTTCATTCCGATTGCTGAAAGCAACGGCCTGATTGTACCGCTAGGCTTGTGGGTTCTCGAAACCGCCTGCCAACAGCTGGCGCTTTGGCAAAGCATGCCGGAGACACAACACATGCGTGTTTCCGTCAACGTAAGCTCGAAACAATTTTACCAACCCGACTTCGTCGAAAGCGTCGTGCGGGCACTGCAGCAAGCCAAGTCAGCTCCAACTGGTCTGTGCATCGAAGTGACCGAATCGATGGTACTCGATGACTTGGACAACGCGATGGCGAAAATGCAGGCCCTCAGAGTCTATGGCATTCAGATCTCTATGGATGATTTCGGGACCGGCTACTCGTCCATGGCCTATTTGTCCAGACTACCCTTTGACGAGGTAAAAATTGATAAATCGTTTGTTCAGATGGCAGACACTCGTGAAAACAGCAACGAGTGGATCATCATTGAAACCATCATAACGATGGCTCACAAACTAAATATGCATGTCGTGGCTGAAGGCATCGAAACCCTCCGGCAACATGAGCTGCTGGCCGCGATGGGCTGCGATTACTTCCAGGGTTTCTATTTCAGTCGCCCCGTTGATCTGGACACATTCAATCACTCACTGCAAAGCATGCGTTAGTCAGACGTTGCGGTCGATCATACGGCGCTATCTCTCACCCCGCGGGTGACTTCGCTCACACAATTACACTTCGTCTACAAATCATGCGTTTAGCCTCAACAGATAACAGCACACAATGCCAACCCTTTGTTAAACCACGTTAACTTGCAGGGATTCGAGATGGTATTTGGGCGGATAATGATGTGCGGAATAACCAGCCTAGTGATTGCAGGCTGCGGCGGAAGCTCCTCTGGCGAGAACAAAGATAACTCCGCGAACCAACTGACCGTGTCCCAGCACACTCTCGAAGTCCCGAATGCCGTTACCTCACTCACCTACCAGTTTCAGCCAGAACACGACGCACTCGCCGGTAACCTGAAATACAGTGCCGACACTTTGCCTGGCTGGGCCACCATTGACCCTGAAACCGGCCTCATTGCGGGCATTCCCGGACCAGAGGACGCATCCGCTGAAAGCCCCGTTTCCGTTATCGTCTCCAACGACTCCCGCCGCCTGGTTCTAAAAGGTACGATCGTGGTCGAACACGCCGAGGCATTTCTTGAGCAACCGGCGCTGGACTTCTACTCGACCAACTTCGAGGGGGAACCCCGAGCACTGAGAAATGACCTGTCTGGCGGCGCACTGGCCGGCGAGGTTCAGTTCGTGCAGTCACATTCGGTGGCACCTGCGGGTAATTATGAGCGCAACATCGGAGATGAAACACAAAGCCGGTACATGCCCAAGCTCACGGCCCTTCGGGATGCCCTTCTACTGTTCATTCCGTCGAACGATACAGAGCCAACCACCGTACACGTAGAAGTCAGCGTGAACGGCGAGCCACTGATGACCTTGCCGATGGCGCACCCTAATGCACTTCCCGAGTCTGATGTAACCGGTACCAACGGCATCCAATATTCCAAGCAAGCCTGGTCCGTGCGACTACCGTGGGATGCCGTCCGTAACGGTTTATCCCTGCGATTTGTCGCCAATAAGGATGCTGGATCTCGCACATTCGGGAATTTACCTTCCTCTGAGATAGAGATCGGCGAAGCCTCGCAACTTGTGCTCCAAAGTATTCGCTTGGGCATGCTAACAGCCCCCTCGCAGGTCAACGGCCACTATACGCTTCGCGACCCTGTCATGGCAGCAACGGATTATTTCCAGACACTACCCGTCTCAAGATTGGTCATGGGCAGCTACGCCGATGCGATACTCGATCGGGTGATCATTCGATCCGGGGTTATCTACGATAAAGACATTGACGGCGCCAGCGCCGTTGAAGGCAGTGTCTATTCTGGTGATATGCGGGAAAACGTCGCCAAATCGCAAGTCAGTGTAGGCATTAACATGGCCAACTTCGGCTATACCAGCCACCACATGAACCAAGGCCATCCCCACGTTTTTAAACAAATCACCAACCATCACGCCTGGGGCATGTATGCCAACGGCCGTGTTGACCACGGCCTCAGCGGGGGCAATGGCATCGGCACGCTCTATCATTCCTGGGGCAACGAGGCGAGTCACGAGTGGGGCCACGCGTATGGCCTTGGCCATTACCCGGGCAAAGGGCTAACCGACGATGGCCGCTGGGCTGTGCACCACGCCGATAGTGGCTGGGGCTATATTGCCCACCGCAACCGCATGCGTGCCAACCTGTTCGGGCTGAACGAAGACGGCAGCTATAATTTCAAACGCGATGCCATGTCCGGAGGCTCTGACGGTGGGCCTTTCTCGGTTTACACCCACTACACCGGCTATTCCGCCAGGTTTATCCAGAATGACATCGCCAAATTCCCCGTTCCCGATGAGAATTACCCGAGCGGCTACAAAAAATGGGACACCACCACCGGGCAATACCAGGATTACCGTAGCGAACACCCCGTTCCGGTCCGTACCGGCGTGCCTGTCGCAACCCTTTTAGGGGGCTATGATCCGGATGGTACAGCGGCTGTGATTTACCCGGTGTTCCACGGCAACTACGGCAATGTGTTTGATCTTCCCGAGCCCGATCTCAACGCGACGAACAACCAGTGCTGGGTAACGGTTAAAAACCAATCCGATGAACAAAAACGCATCCAGATCGCAGCGTCTCGACACAACGCAAACAGCATTAACCAGTTCCACTTCAACCTGGCCGCCGATTTCCGGCCAACAAATGCCAGCCTGCACTGCCGTCGAGATGGTATCGATCAAATGCTCACACAAACCGCGTTTGACGGTGAGATCCCCGATCTGCCACCCGTTGCCGTTGTAGGCCAAGGCGCGGCGTATCAGCAGCTTCGTGAGCAAGATATGGTACATATTGCCCAAGCACTGAAGGCGATGGACTCAAACCGACTCAATATTCTGGATGACGCGCTGGCGATTAAAGTAGCCAGCTATAGCGCGGCTGAACTGAAGAACCATCTGCCCGAAGCAGCGTGGGGGCTCCTACAGCGATTGGAAAAACAACAGGCTGCCGTCCGCCAGATTGCCATCCTTCTTGGCAAAGCAGAACGCGACCAGTGGTCTAGCCAGAAAACCCGAGAGCATCTGCTTCAGGCATTGACCGATAACGGATTAGCTCAATCGCCGGACGAGCTGGTCCCCATTGGAGATGTCATCCGAGGAAATGGTCGCTACTTCGACAGCAACCTAGAGGATGCCACTCACATTGCTTTGACCGAACTGCCTGACGACATCAGCAATGCCAGCCACTGGATCAGAGATCTAAGAGGCCGCATCCATCCAGCTGATGCCCCGTGGCAGTGCTTGACACCTGTGGCCAGCCGCATCGGCTTGGCACCCTGTCTCGATGAACGCGCAGACCAGCGCTGGGCCTACAACGCAGAGCTACTACAGCTGCGGAACGAAGCCAGCGGCAAGTGCCTAGACTACGATCGAAGCAACGACAGATTGATCACCTACGGCTGTTCGGGCAACTGGAACCAGCAGTGGGCTGGCGTTGCCACGCTGGACAGCCCGCTATTCGCCCTGTTTGATGGCCCATTGCTTCGCAAACTCTATGGTGCGCTACTGCCGGATTAGAACCGAGCAGGCCGCATTCCCCCCGGTTTCTCATCACACTACGAGCACAGGGATTGTCTTCGTAGTGTCAGATCCTTTTACAGGGCGCCCAGCGCCCACGCTCAACTAAAACACAATATAAATATAAAACAGCAGGTTAAATGGCTTTGGCGCAAACATTGCTGACTAAGCGGCCGTCGCTGTATGGCGATGTTTTATAAAACATTCCAGGATGGATCCGTTTATGACACAGCTAAAATCTTTAATTGCCGGCGCTGCGCTCCTTGCCGCCACAACCACTGCAAATGCTGCTTTAATCAATTTTCAAGGCACGATCGACTACCACAACGATGTTGTGCTGACCTACTTCACGCTGGATCAAGACACCACGAACGTTCGTGTCTGGACAGACTCCTATCTCAATGGGGATAACTTTGATCCGATCACCGCATTATGGAAGGGCGACGGCACGTTGCTTTTCGAGAATGATGACGATGACAGCATCAATCCGGCGACCCAAACCCACTATGACTCCGGGTTCTCTCTGGCCAGTTTGGCCGCAGGCGACTACATCTTCTCCGTAGCCACCTACGATAACTTTGCGTTGGGCAACAATATCAGTGATGGTTTCGCGTTTGACAGCGAGGCACCCATTGCACTGGCCGATTGGGATCAACCCGCAAACGGTCGCGGCATGGGACCGAACTGGAGCGTTTGGCTTGACGGCCCCGATTCTGCGTCAAACCCCAGCGATCCGAGCGCATCGGTTCCCGAGCCAAGCAGTTTTGGTCTGATTGCTCTGGGCATGCTTGGGCTGGGTCTGTCCCGTCGGTTCAAAAAAACCAACGCATAACGGATGACCGTTCCACCGGGGGCGATTCAGCCCCCGATTTCTCGATCGGCTGGCGGCTGAAAATCCCGACAATCGGTGTGCCCTGCTCACGTAAAATCGGTTCAATGTCATCATGCAGAGCTTGGTAACGGTAAAACGGCACGCGCGGGAACAGATGGTGAATGGAGTGTAAATTCTGCCCTAACCAGAACCAGCCGAACGGTTTCATCCAGACAGGCATGATCAAGCTATTGGTGTTGCGGTAACGAGCAGAATCCTTATAGGGAATATGCGGCCGGTAAGCGAACCAATACGCAGTGAAGAAACCGCCGATGAAATAACTCGAAAAAAGCACCCACCCGGCATAGGCCACGTCCGCCAGCATGACGAAGGCTACCCGCCAACCCAGGGACACGGCGATTTCCGTACAATAAACCACCCGCTCTTTGGTGGTGGCTTTATGCCAATGAGTACGGGCAAAAAACGTATTTTGCAGCCAAAGAAACTTGAATACGGTGATCACAGCGCCGAGAGGCCCTTTACCGATACCGCTAATCACAAAATCCGGGTCTTTATCCGGTTGATTGGTGTACCGGTGGTGGGTCATATGCTCCAGCCTGTGGGACGCATACGGTATGGCAATAAACGGCGCCATTAAGTAGCCGCACGCGTCATTAAGCCATCGTAGGCTCTCGTGCTTACCATGCACATTGCCATGAACAGCCTCGTGCACCGGCGTATACGACATGTACGTCAACATCGCCAACACCGGCACGGTCGCTAGCGGGCTCAGCCACCCGATGGCAAACAACCACAAACCCGCCACATAGCCTGTTAGCACCAACGCCACCAGCACCACCGTTGGCCAGGCCATCTCGCCCATATAGAGTTTGGCGTACTCCACCGCTTCGCGGTTAGGATTCTTCTTGTTGTGCCCCATAGCCTCGGTCTCATGCTTAGAATTCGATCACCCATGCAGATTAGTCGCCCGAAACCCATTGCCCAAGGACATCTATGGCCAATCGCGGGACTCTTTCGGCCAAGTACCATGCGGTCACCGAAACAGCTAAACTTCGACCATGCTAAAACAAGAATCCACGCTTCACCCGATTGCCATCAGTCAGGTCATGATTAACTTTGCTGCTAGCCATGGTATTGCGGCAGAGATTTGTCTGAACGGAACGGCCATCACTCGCGATGATTTACAGGACGGGGAAGCGCTGATTACCCGGGATCAGGAAATCCGGCTGATTGAGAACCTGATTCATGCACTGCCGGACGAGCCTGCACTGGGCTTCAAACTGGGGCTGCAATACAACGTGGCAACCTTCGGTGTGTGGGGATTTGCCTTACGCACCTGCCGAACCCTGCGAGATGCGGCCAACACGGCGCTGCGCTACCTACCCTTGAGCACGGCCTACTGCCGTATGTACACGTTTGAGGAAGATGGCCGCTTTGGGATCGGACTGGATCCAGACCCCATCCCCCCACATTTGCGCCAATTTCTGCTGGAACGGGACCTGGCCACCGGAATAAATCTACTGAAAGAACTGAGCTTATCGGGCCTGAGCATCTGTGCAGCCGAATTTCAGGGACCGCCGCCCGATTACGCTGAACTGTTCACCGAAACCATGGGCGTAGCCCCACGCTTCCATACCAGCCGTAACGCCATGCTGGTTTCTGCCGAAGCGGCGGATCAGCCGCTGCCGACCTTTAGTCCTCGACTCGTGCGCATGCTGGATGACCAGTGCCGACTTCAGCTTGAGCAAAGGCAAACCAGTGGCCTGACAGGACTGGTGCGACAACAGGTGTTGGGTTCTTTAGGCCTAGTCGCCACCCTCGACGAAGTCGCCAGTAAACTCGCCATGTCATCCCGTAGCCTGCGCCGAAAGCTGGAGCAGGAAGGCAGCAGCTTCCGGGCCATCGTTGAGGAGGAACGTCGCCTAACGGCCACTCAAATACTCAGCGGCAGCGACATGAAACTGGATGAGCTGGCCATTCACCTGGGTTACACCGATACCGCCAGCTTTACCCGCGCATTTCGGCGGTGGATGAGCATGTCTCCCGGTGAGTATCGCAGGCAGAACCAACAAAGTTCCTGAAACAATCAGCCCAATACGCTGTTCTCAGAGGCCGAATGTTGACGGCGATACTGGTCCGGTGTCAGGTTGAACCAGCGTTTAAACGCCCGCCGAAAGTTCGCGCTGTCGTGGTAGTTCAGTAGCTCGGCGACTGCCTCCACCGATAGCGTGCTGTCGAGCAAATACCCCTCCGCCTGTTGCGACAGAATTTCATCCCGTACCTTTCGAAAGCTGGTGCCTTCCTGCTTCAATCGCCGGGCCAGCGTGCGCTTACAAATAAACAGAGCCGCGGCAACTTCCTCCTCACTCAACACGCCCGGCGGGTGCGATAACATCATCTTCTGAACCTGGTACTTACAAGTACTTTTATTCGGCTTCAGCTGAGCCAACATGGCGTCACAATGCCTGAGCGCCATGACATAGCTTTCGTGGTTAGCAGAGGCGTTCGGAATCTGGCAGACCTCGAGCGGGATCTTCAGCACATAGGCAAGGGCACCAAAACCAATAGTTGCGGGAATGTGTTCGTCGTAGCGCGCCGCGTAAGCCGGCTTTTGGTGCATGAAATCGATGTTGGCTTCACGCAGCGGGCGCCCGATAATGAATTCAGCCGTGTCGAAAAAAATCACGGTAAAGATCTCGCTTAGCAAGCGGAGAAGTTCATCTTCGAGATCCACAGCGTATTCGCAGCTTAGCTCCAACCATTCGCCCTCAATCTCCAGATCAAGCCGGGCCAGATTCATGCGCGTTGGCAAGTACGCTTGAAATGCCTTCAGAGCGGTGAGCAAATTCGGGCTGCTGTTCACCAGAAAACCCAATGCGCCGTGGGTTGGCGAGGTCAGCCTCTGACCAAAACGCAGCCCGAAGGCGTCGTCCTTCGCGATCCGCAAACAGTTTCTCAGAATCTGAAGTTGCTGACGCGGCGTCAGCAGGGTGCTTTCCTGTAGAAACTGCTCCACAGACAGCTGCGCTCCTATTAGCACCTCCGACACGTCACGGGCCAGCAAGCCCAACTCTCGGGCAGCTAGGCGGCTATAACTGGAAGGAATGCTGGGTTCATCAACATCAACTACGCTCGTCATTATTGTTATATCCGTTCGTTAATGTGTTGCTGAAGCGTGCTGCTTATCGATCACACATTAATCAAGAGTCTTTTAATGACCCCCGCCTGTCAAGTAATGACCTGCCTGGAGCACACCGCAAAACGTAACCTGAGCTGAGCACAACCATTCCTTGAGATAACACAAACGAGGTGTTTATGGGGCAGATTACGTTTATCGAACACACCGGCACAGAGCATGTGGTGGAGATCGAAGAGGGCCAATCCCTGATGCAGGCGGCGGTGGATAACGGTATTCCCGGAATCGACGCGGACTGCGGCGGAGCCTGCGCCTGCGGCACCTGCCATGTCATTGTGGACAACAACTGGATTCATGCCACCGGCAGTATTAATGCCGATGAGCTGGGCATGCTGCAGCTCACCCCCGACAAATCTGAAACCTCGCGCTTGTCCTGTCAGGTCACCCTCTCGGAATCCCTAGACGGGCTGGTGGTGCGACTGCCAGAGTTTCAAATGTAGGCTGGCGCCTATGAATCCGGTTTTTGGTCGATGATAACTATTCAATAAAAAAGCTGACCCTGGAGGTTTGCATGAGCCGACTTAGTCCCTTCCTTGAACCCGTAGCGAACAAAGCCGCGGCCACTTTGCCTATTGATTGGCAGATCAAAGGAATGCACGCGCTTCAAAATCTGAAGAAGCGTATCGGGAAGCGTGAACAGCCGCCCGTTTTCAAAGAGGTCCCGCTTCCAGCCGTGTCTGAACTGGCGCTGGAAGACATCGATGTCAGCAACCCGTTTCTGTACCGGCAAGGCTTGTGGCACTCCTATTTCAAGCGGCTTAGGGACGAGTGTCCGGTGCACTATAAGAAGAACAGCCCCTTCGGGCCCTTCTGGTCGGTTACCCGTTATGAAGACATCATGTTTGTGGATACCCACCACGACCTGTTTTCAGCCGAGCCCATCATTTCCCTCGGCCCGCCCCCACCCGGCCTGGAAATAGAAACCTTCATCGCCATGGACCCTCCCAAGCACGATGTTCAACGTCAGGCGGTTCAAGGCGTGGTGGCGCCTAAAAATCTGGCGCAAATGGAAAGTCTGATTCGCAGTCGCACAGAAGACGTGTTGGATCACTTGCCTATCGATGAGCCTTTTGACTGGGTTCAGAAGGTGTCCATCGACCTGACGTCCAGGATGCTGGCCACTCTATTCGACTTCCCCTATGAACAACGCCACAAACTGGCCTACTGGTCTGACATGGCCGCAGCACCGCCGGAATCTACCGGCGGGACCGCAGACATTGATGAATCTTTCATTGCATCAGCCGATATGGCCAAGCAAATGTCTTTGCTGTGGCGCGAAAAAGAAGCCAGGAAAGCCGCGGGAGAAGAGCCCGGGTTCGACCTCATCAGTTTGCTGCTAGCCAACGAAAACACCCGCACGATGATTAACCGCCCCATGGAGTTCCTTGGCAACATGGTGCTTCTGATCGTGGGAGGAAACGATACTACCCGTAACTCCATGACCGGCGGCGTGTTAGCGCTGAATCAGTTCCCGGAAGAATTCACCAAGCTCAAACAGAATCCGAGTCTAATCCCCAGCATGGTGTCGGAAATCATTCGCTGGCAAACGCCGTTGGCTTACATGCGCCGCGTTGCAAAGCAGGACGTTGAACTGAACGGCCAAACGATCAAGAAGGGCGACAAAGTAGTGATGTGGTACGCCTCCGGCAACCGGGATGAACGTGCATTCGAACAAGACCCAGACCTGTTCATCATCGACCGCAAGAACGTGCGAAAACACCTATCCTTTGGCTTTGGAGTACATCGCTGCATGGGCAACCGTTTGGCGGAAATGCAGTTGCGCATTCTTTGGGAAGAAATTCTGAAGCGCTTTGATGATATCGAAGTGCTGGGCGAGCCGGAGTATGTGCAATCAAACTTTGTGCGTGGCTATACCAAGATGATGGTGAAGCTTAAGAAAACCTCCTAAAACCCTCGGCCACACAAGGCACCGAGGGCTATGGGGCCTTTACGTTTCGCGCCGAATCACAGGTGGAGTGTGCGCCTTCATAGGCGGCACCTCACCACAGTAGACCTCAATATCCACCATGCAGGTCATAGCACTTGGGCCCTGCGACAGACGTGAAGTTCCTTCATCTCGTGTCAGAACATTCGGGTTACCATGCCGGCATGACACATCCGAGTTGCCCGCTTCTGGTGGGTCAAACCAAGCCCCGGTACTTAACTGCAAAACACCCTGGCGCACTTCGTCACTCACCACCGCTGAGCACAAACAAGCGCCCCGGCCATTAAAGATGCGTACCAAGGTGCCGTCGTTAATGTTCCGGATCTTTGCGTCAATCGGGTGAATGACAATCGGTTCACGCCCATTGATCTTCGAGTTCCGGCTGTGGGAACCATGGTCCAGCTGAGAATGCAGTTTGGTTCTTGGTTGGTTAGAAATCAGATGCATAGGGTATTCAGGGTTTGCCTGCCCTAACCACTCTTTAGGATCATTCCAGAACGGGTATCCCGGGCATTCTTCATAGCCAAAGCTTGCCACCGTCTCTGAGAAGATCTCTATTTTTCCGCTGGGTGTTCGTAGTGCATTTGCCTTCGGATCATCGCGAAAGGCTTTCAGGAGAACCTGCGGCTCTTGTGGCATCGCATTTTCAAACCAGCCTTTTTTCTTGAACGCCTCGAAATCTGGCAGCTCTATGCCGTTGGCACCCGCCTTTTCCCGGGTTTCGTTGTAGATCACGTTTAACCACTGCTCTTCGTCGCGTCCTTCCGTGAAGTCTTCTCGGGCACCAAGCTCTTCGGCCAGCTTACTAAAGATCTCGTAGTCCGACAGACTTTGTCCCGCTGGCTCCGCTGCTTTCTGCATATAGATAAGGAAAGGATCGCGACTGGACGACGCAATATCATTACGTTCCAAAAACGTCGCTGCAGGTAACACAATATCGGCGTGTTTCGCCTGAGCGTTCCAACACCATTCATGGACAATCACCGTATCCGGTTTCTGCCAGGCCTCCCTCATACGAACGAGGTCCTGATGGTGGTGAAATGGGTTTCCGCCCGCCCAGTAGATCAGCTTGATTTCAGGATAGGTCCCGGTTCTTCCGTTGTACTCGAATTTCTCACCAGGGTTCATCAATAGGTCTGTAATTCGTGCAACGGGGATAAAGCTCTGTACTGGGTTGTTCCCTTGCGGCAGAGCCGCCCCGGGAATGCCTTGATAATTAGCACCTATAGCATTCATGGCGCTGTAACCAAAGCCGATGCCTCCACCCGGAAGGCCAAGTTGTCCTAACATTGAAGCAACCGCTATAGCAGCCCAGTATGGCTGCTCGCCATTGTCTTGGCGCGTCAGAGACCAACTCACAGAAATCATCGTCCGCTGGCGAGCCATATCCCGCGCAAGATCGCGAATGCATGCTGCAGATAGACCTGTTTTAACCTCTGCCCACGCGCTGTCTTTCTTTATACCGTCGACCTTTCCCACTAGGTATTCTAGAAACTTCTCATAGCCTACCGTGTAGGTGGATAGAAACTCTGTATCGGCTAACCCTTCCTCTTGGAGGGTGTAAGCAATACCCAACAGCAATGCGACATCGCTGCCAGGGTAGATCGCTAGCCAGTCAGCGTTCATTTCCTCCAGAACGTCTGAGCGCAAGGGACTGACATTCACCACCTTCGTTCCGTTGGCCGTTGCCTCCAGCATGCCGCGCTTCTGCACATGACGACCAACACCGCCATTGGTGACCTGGCCATTTTTAGTCGGCGCCCCACCAAACGCCACAAACAGGTCAGTGTGTTCCTTGATAACCTCCCAGCTGGTTGCACCATTCACCATGGAGTAAAAGTCGCCAAGTACGTGAGGCAAAGTGACTTCCGCTGCCGCATAGCTGTAGGTATTCAGAGAATAGGTATAGCCGCCAATCGAATTGAGGAACCTCTTGAGCTGACTTTGCGCGTGATGGAAACGCCCTGCACTGGACCACCCATAAGAGCCACCATAAATAGCTTGGTTACCATAACGACTTCGCACGCGGTTTAATTCTTCCACGACCAGCTTGATCGCCCTAGGCCATGAAACTTCAATAAAGTCATCAGCTCCGCGCTCACCTTTGGCGTGGCCCGGTCCGTTTTCCAGCCATCCTCGTCGAACCATCGGCGCTTTAATACGTGTCGGGCCATCTAAGACATCGACTATGCCTTGACCGATGGGGGAAGGGTCTTCGTCCCTCTCGAATCCCTTGAGCGCAACAACACTCCCATCCTTGGTACAAACACGGTAGGTTCCCCAATGGCTGCTGGTCAGCGTTCCTTCGATTTCATGCTCAGGTTTCATCGATCAAGCCCTCTTACTGTTGTTATTTTCTCATGACAGCATAGACCAAAACCAAGTATATGTACTCGAAATAGTTGATTTAAACCAATTATTTTTACTTGGATAAATTAAGGCGAAGTATAAAGAGGGATAGATGCTACAGAGACAAGAGCAGACAGGCGCAAACACTCATGATTTCGTGCACGCCGTCGGTCATGGAAAATAATTGAAAAACGCACCGAGAAGGCACGCTGCAAAAGAGAGGAAATACGGTGCCCAACAGAGGGAGAAGCAGGCACCGGTTAAGCTAGATATTACTGTGCTATACCCTGCACAAGCCCCAATGCTATGGCTACTTGCACCAGCTCGGCAAACGAATCTACCTTCATTTTTGCTGTCATGTTCGCCCGGTGCCCTTCAACGGTTTTCCTGTTGATACCGAGTTCATCGGCCGCATCTTGGTTCGATAGGCCCTTCACAATCAGCTCCAAAACCTGGCGTTCTCGGCGGGTTAAGCTGTCGTAGCGCTCCCGGATACGCGACTGGGAGCGGCGCTGCGCAAATCGGGTTCGGTCTTTTTCCAGAGCATTGTGAACGTGATCGATCAGTACCTGATCATCAAAGGGCTTTTCGATAAACGTAGTGGCACCCTGCGTCAACGCAGTCACGGCCATATCCACATTACCGTGGGCAGAAATCATGATCACAGGCAGTTCGATATTGTATTCGGGCAACTTCTTCTGGGCGTTAATGCCACTGAGGCCGGGCATTCGCACATCCATCACAATACAACCGCTCGCACTCGCATCGAACCCCTCGAAAAAGGCCAACGCATTTTCGTAGGACTGCACTTTGAGGCCGACAGACTCAAGCAGCCACTTTAAAGAGTCTCTTACGTCCGTATCGTCATCAATAACGAAAACTGTTTGTGCATCTTTATTCGGGTTCATGAGTGATCAATCAGCAATATTAAGAGTAAATGAAAAGCGAGCTCCTCCGGCAGGGATGTTTTCTACCCAGAGTTCACCCTCAAGATTCTCTACCAATGAACGGCTGATGGCCAGCCCCATTCCAAGACCGGCTTCCTTGGTTGAAAAAAAACGATCAAAAAGGCGAGCCATATCCGATTCCGAAACCCCCCGCCCCTGATCATCCACTTCAACCCGCAATTGCGCGTTCTCATGAGGTTTAACGCTGATTGTCACGGTGGTGGTCGCTTCTTCATCGTCGGTTGAGGCGCTTGCTTCTATCGCGTTCACGATCAGATTCAACAACACCTGTTCCAGCTGAATTTTATCACCTTTGACGAGAGGCAATTCTGAAGGCTGCTCAAACACGATCCGGACGTTATGCCGTTCCGCCATGTTCTCGCAAAAGTCGATCATTTCACCGATCAATTCCGGCAAGCTGAGGCGGGTAACAACCGGCTCCTGTTTGCGGGTAAAGTCCATCATTCGGTGGATAATCTCACCGGCCCTTAACGCTGTCTTGATGCTTCGGGTAATCGGTAACTCTACGTCACTCCAAGACAATATAGGCTTATCGGCAAACCGTCGTTCAATCCCCCGGAGATAGTTCACCATCGCCGAGAGTGGCTGATTCAATTCATGGGCCAGACTCGACGCCAGCTCACCCATGGTTACCAGCCGACTAGCGTGATTGATGTCAGCCTGGTACTGCTTGAGTTGTTCTTCTGCGGCTTTTTTCTCGGTTAGGTCGTGGGCCACCAATGAGAAATACTCGATATCCCCATGCAAGGAGCGGTGGGCAAGCAGCTCCAGCATGACCGGTATACGGGCGGATTTCAGGCTCTGCATGGTCAGCTCCCCACGCCAGTTCCCCGTTTTTTTCGCGGTAGGAAAGCCCTCTTCCATCAAGGTCGTGAGGCCCTTTTCGGTGACAAAGCAGGATAGAGGAAAAGCACTATAGTCCGTATGCTCCAGCTCTAGCGCATTGCGAGCCGTTTCATTCAGGTGTGAAACCGTGAAATCGAGGTTCGCAAAAATAACCAGATCCTGAGTACTTTCTAGGACTCGCGCTAACCGACGACTTGCTTTGTCAGCCTTAACTCGGTGGCTTGCATCTCGGGACACCACCAAGATTTCCCGAATCTCATTAGTTTCAGGATCCCGAATGGTTCGACTCGTGCTTTCCAGCCACGTGTAATGGCCATCTTTACATCGAAACCGATAGGTATGGGTATACAAACCCCGGTCGTAATTAACCGTAGGCGCCCGCAAACGGAAATCTTCCACATCATCGGGGTGATACAAGTCGTAGGCGGAGATACCCACTATCTCCTCAACAGAATACCCCAGCAAGTGCGTTACCGCCGGAGAAGCATAGATAAACCGCCAATCTTCCGGTGTGTGCCGAGAGATCATATCGGTAGATTGTTCCGCCATTTCCGCCAGCAAGCGGTTACGTTCGGCATCGTCCGTCAGTGCAGTTCGCCCTTCTTCCGGGGTGCGGTTTTTCATGTCTATGGGATTCTCTGGAACTCAGGGTGCGTTAATCAACCCTATTCTGAAGGTCTCCGGGGCCCTTGGCCACAACGTGCCTGGGCCCCGCGACTGACTAGCGCAAAAATTCCTTGCTGAAGGCCTTGAACTGGGCCGCATCCGAGCGTCGAAGCCATTCGAACCCAACCATTTCTTTGGTAACGATTCTGGCTCCGGCCTGCTCCATCCGGCGCAGCGCCACTTCAGTGTCGTAGGAGTTGCGTGCGGAAATAGCATCCGCTACCACAAACACCTCCAACCCCTTATCCAGAAGCCTTATGGCCGATTGCATCACGCAAGCCTGAGACTCCATTCCACACAGGATGACTTGCTTGCGGTCATGCGCCTGAAACGCCTTTTCGAAACCCGGGTCGTCAATACACGCAAAGAAAGTTTTGCCGTAAATGTTGGCAGGCCCCACCAGCTCGCGTAAACCCTCTTCCGTATGGCCAAGGCCATCCGGGTACTGCTCAGATCCAATCACCGGTACGTTCATCAACCCGGCAAGGCGCACCAACCAACTGCAGTTGTTCACCAGCTTCTCGTTTTCATGTACCCCGCCCAACAAACGGGCCTGCACATCGATCACGGCAACGATGCAATTCTCTTGATCCATTAACATAATAATCTCCAGACTTACGCCGGGCGGCGGTCAACCATGTTTGTAGCAACGCCCTCAGCGACCACGGTGTCGCCAACCTTACAGACGGTTTCCAGCTTTACTCGACGTCGCTCTTTATTGATCTCAATAATCTTGGCAGAAGCAACAACAGTGTCTCCAATATGAACCGGCGCTTTGAACTTAATCTGCTGGTCGATATAGATGGCGCCTGGGCCAGGCATGCGTGTACCCAGTACGGCAGAGATCAGAGCTGCACTGAACATGCCGTGCACAATGCGTTCTTTAAACGGCGTGGTCTTCGCATACTCAGCGTTAATATGCACCGGGTTGTCATCACCACTAATACCGGCAAACAACACCACATCAGCTTCGGTAATCGTTTTGGCGTAAAACGCCTCCATTCCAACTTCAAGGTCTTCTAGGTAGTAGCCATGTAATTCTTGCATTGTTGTTTCCTCTGGTTGATCCATACGCCTACTACATTACTGGTTTATATCCATCAAACCAAGTACTTTTACTTGGTTTTTCTAAAATGCTCTGGTAGCCTTCTGTCATTCACAAAGACAACACCGCTGTGTACATAGGGAGTCGCGGTTATGCAGAGGCAACCCGTAAGCATTTTTGAAAGAGCCTTTAAAAAACTGGTTCCGGGCGGATTGGAATCAATGGGCCGTCGTGGCTCAGACATCATGAACATCGCCGAAGACCTACCCGAGTCGGATCTTGCCACTGTTAAAGAATGGATTGATGACTGCCTTGCCGAAAACGGCGGCCAAGTAGAAGCTCGCAAGCGTGCAGCCTTGCTCGGCCGCGCTTATCTAAAGCTGTCTATGACGGGAAGAACCCGTTTCTTGGGCCTGCTTGCAGAACACTATGGTGTGAATGAAGCCAGCGTAGAGAGCGCCATAGATCAATGGCATAACGCCAAGGCCAACGAGAAAACCAAAGCCGCGCAGTCGTTACGTAAGGCATTGATTCCTAGCCGCACGGCGCTGCTGAAACAGTTCAACGGCGTACCCTCCGGGGTTAAGTTTCTCGTGGATATGCGCGAAGAGCTGCTACAGCTGTGCAAAGACTATCCGGAACTGAAACCACTGGAAACCGACCTCCGTGACCTGCTGGCGACCTGGTTCGACATCGGCCTGTTACAACTGGAAGAAATCAGCTGGAATTCCAGTGGTGCCATTCTGGAGAAACTGATTGCCTATGAGGCCGTCCACGCCATTAAGAGCTGGAGCGACCTCAAAAATCGCCTTGATTTCGACCGCCGCTGCTTTGCCTTTTTTCATCCGAATATGCCCGACGAACCGCTGATTTTCGTTGAAGTGGCTTTGGTGAACGGCCTCGCTGATAACGTTCAAAAGCTTCTGGACGAGCACGCCCCCACCCAGGACATCGACAAAGCTGATACTGCGATTTTCTATTCAATCTCCAACGCCCAGCAGGGATTGGCTGGCATCAGCTTTGGTAACTTCCTCATCAAGCAGGTGGTCAGCAAGCTTCAGGTGGAGTTCCCCCAGTTAAAACAGTTCGCCACGCTATCCCCCATTCCGGGTTTCCGACGCTGGCTGGAAAACACACCGGCAGATCAACTGACTCAGCTGCCGGGCGGAGAAGAATGGCTAAGTTCGCCACCGCCCCGAGATCCGGTTCGAGTATGCCAGGCCGATCCTACCGGAGCCCAGCAAGAAGCCATCATGAAGTTGGCGGCGTCCTACCTGTGTTCCCTGAAACCCGGTAAGCCGCGTGCCAACGACCCGGTGGCCAACTTCCATTTAAGCAACGGTGCTCAGGTTGCGAGACTTAATTGGATGGCCGACACCTCAGACAAAGGCCTGAAGCAATCTGCCGGCCTGATGGTGAATTACCTGTACGAGCTACCGAAGATTGTTGACCGCAGCAATCGGTACACCTCCGAGGGAGTCATTTCCCAATCATCACACATCAAGAAACTCTTGAAATAGACAATCCGTAAAACGAAAGGAGAACACCATGACTAATCGCATCGCAGTTATTACCGGAGCAAACGGTGGCCTGGGTACCGCCATGACTAAAGCGCTGGCCGCTCAGGGTCGCAAAGTAGTAGGCACTCACTTGCCCGGCGAAGAGGCGCAAGCCAATGACTGGCAGGCAAACCTCCGCGAGGAAGGCATCGATGCCGCCATTTACGCACTAGACGTCACCGACTTTGACGGCTGCAAAGCATTTGTTGCCGCCGTTGAACAAGATCTTGGCCCAATCGACATTCTTGTTAACAACGCCGGCATCACCAATGATGCTCCACTAAAAAGAATGCAACCCGAACAGTGGAACCAGGTCATCAACGTAAACCTGACGTCTATGTTCAACATGTGCCAACAGGTATTTGAAAGCATGTGTGAGCGTGGGTTTGGCCGTATCGTGAACATTTCATCGTTGAATGGCGAGAAGGGTCAGTTCGGCCAGTGTAACTATGCGGCCACAAAAGCCGGCATCTATGGTTTCACTAAGTCCATTGCTCAGGAAGGCGCCCGTAAAGGCGTAACCGCCAACTCGGTTTCCCCTGGCTACATCGATACCCCAATGGTTCGTCAGGTGCCTGAAAAAGTACTGAACAACATTGTTGCCGGCATTCCGGTTGGCCACCTTGGCAAGCCTGAAGACATCGCCAGAGCCGTAGCTTACCTGACCGCGGATGAGGCCAACTTCGTGACCGGCACTAACATGTCGGTTAACGGCGGCCAGTACATGGCTTAAGGGAGTACACCATGACAGAGTTCAGAGCACCCACCCGTGAGATGGCGTTTACCCTGCAGCAAGTCGCCGGGTTTTCAGAAATGGCAAAAGCCTGCGGCTACGAAGATGCTTCCGAAGATGTCGTTGCAGCCATTCTTGAAGAAGCCGCTCGCTTTGCCGGTTCAGTCATCGCCCCAACCAACGTCACCGGTGATCAAACCGGTGTGCGCCTGGATAGCGGCTACAAGGTGGCCACCCCGGCAGGCTTTAAAGAGGCTTACCAGCAATACGCAGAGAGCGGCTGGGCCAGCCTGCAGTTTGACCCGGAGTTCGGTGGTCAGGGCTTGCCTTTTTCTTTGGCCATTCCTGTTCAGGAAATGTGGCATGCTGCCAACATGGCGTGGGGGCTCTGTCCTTTGTTATCTCAAGGCGCCGTAGAGGCGCTTTCCGAGAATGCCAGCGACGTACTGAAAGAGCAGTTGCTGCCCAAAATGATTTCCGGGCAATGGACCGGGACGATGAACCTGACCGAACCACAGTCCGGCTCAGATTTATCCAACATTCGTACCCAAGCCCGTCCGGATGGCAATGCCTACCGGATAAAAGGCCAAAAGATTTTCATCACCTGGGGTGAGCACGACATGGCGGAGAACATCATCCACCTTGTACTTGCTCGCCTGCCCGATGCCCCTCCCGGCGTCAAAGGAATATCACTATTTGCAGTCCCCAAGTATCTGCCGGATGCTTCTGGGGAACTTGGGGAAAGAAACGACTGTCACGCGGTCTCACTTGAACACAAACTTGGCATCCACGCCAGCCCCACCTGCGTCATGAGTTATGGCGATAATGAAGGCGCCATCGGTTATCTGGTGGGCGAAGAGAATCGTGGCCTAGCCTGTATGTTCACCATGATGAACAACGCACGGCTAACCGTTGGCCTGCAGGGCGTTTCCATTTCCGAACGCGCTTACCAACAGGCGCGGGACTATACCTTCGAGCGAACTCAAGGCACAGCTCCCGGCGAACAAGGTGTTTCCCCGATCATCAAGCACCCGGACGTCCGCCGCATGCTGATGATCATGAAAACCTTAACGGAGGCTGCTCGCGGGCTCGCCTACACAGGCTGCGTCGCTGTTGATTACGCCAACGCTGAGAACCTGCCAGACGAGATCAAAAGCCGCTACACCCGACGGGCTAACCTGCTGACACCCCTGGTTAAAGGTTGGTGCACAGAAATTGCACAGGAAGTCACTTCTCTGGGTATTCAATGTTACGGCGGCATGGGTTTTATCGAAGAGACCGGCGCTGCACAGCACTATCGAGATGCCCGCATTCTACCCATATACGAAGGCACCAACGGCATTCAGGCCCTTGACCTGATCGGCCGTAAAACGATTCGTGACAAAGGCCAGGCCATGGCCGAGCTGATTGATGATATTCGCCCACTCACCGGCCCGCTGCAAAGTAGCTCAGTGCTCACCGCTGAGCGCCAGGCTAGATTTGACCAAGCAGTGGCGTTCCTCGAAGATGCCACCAGAATAGTTCTGGAACGCGGCGATGACGACCAGTTCACTGGTGCCGTTGCCTTCGACTACCTGATGCTGAGTTCAATCGTGACAGCAGGCTGGCTGATGCTAAAAGCCGCTACTGCAGCCGCAAATGATCAGGCTGACCAGAGTGCTTTCGCAGCAAACAAACTGGCCACCACGAACTTTTTCATCGATCACATTCTGCCACGCTGCTCTGCGCACCTGAGCTCGATGCGATCCGGTGACGACGCCATCATGGCGCTATCGGAAACAGACTTTTAATAACAACCAAGAGGTATCGCCTCATGTACATTAACGGAGAATGGTTAACCGGGCGCCCTGAGCTCTCGGTAACCAACCCCGCAACGGGTGAAGTCATCGGACAGGTGCCCGATTGCACAGATCAGGATATTGAGGCGGCCATTACGGCCGCCGATTGTGCTTTTAAAGAATGGCGAAAGACCACCGCTTACCACCGCTCCCAATTACTCTACCGGGCTTGGGAACTGATGATCCGGCAAAAGCGCGAACTGGCTGAGCTGATGACCCGCGAACAGGGCAAACCCCTGAAGGCGTCGCTCAACGAAGTTCAGTACGGTGCCGATTTTCTACTGTGGTTTGCCGAAGAGGCCAAACGCGTATACGGACAAAGTATTCCTTCTGCCCGTGAAAACCAGCGTTTTATGGTGCAGAAATCACCGGTTGGCGTGGTCGGCGCGATTACGCCCTGGAACTACCCGATCTCCATGATTACCCGCAAGCTTGCTCCCGCACTGGCCGCTGGCTGTACCGTCATCCTGAAACCGGCTGAAAGCACACCCTTGTGTGCAAAGGCCATGATGGAAATTTTCGCCGAAGCAGGCTTCCCAGCTGGCGTGGTTAACATGTTGACCGTACAGGATCCTTCCCGGGTGGGCGATGCGTTCTGTACCGACCCGCGCGTGCGCAAACTGACCTTCACCGGCTCGACGCCTGTCGGCAAAAAACTAAACGGTTTGGCCGCCGCTAACATGAAGCGCGTCTCTATGGAACTCGGTGGCCATGCACCGGCCATTGTCTTCCCTGATGCCGATCCGGTGCATGCGGCCAAAGGCCTGTCGCTGGTCAAATTCTTGAACACTGGCCAGGCTTGCATCAGCCCTAACCGTATTTTCGTGCACGAAGATCAGCTGGAGCCGTTCATTAAGGAGCTCACCAGCCGCGCCAACCGTCTGGTGGCCGGTAACGGTATGACCGAAGGAGTGGGTATTGGCCCGTTGATCAACAACCAAGCCATCCAGAAGGTTGATAGTCAGGTTAAAGACGCAGTTGCCAAAGGCGCAAAGGTAGAGACCGGTGGTTTACGTTTGATGGATAACGACCTGTCAGACGGTTACTTCTATGCTCCAACCGTGCTATCCGGTGTAACCCCTGAGATGAAAATTTATCGGGAGGAAACCTTTGGCCCGGTTGCTCCGGTCATCACCTATCGCTCAGAAGATGATGTCATCGCTATGGCCAACGACACCGAGTATGGCCTAGCTGCCTATATCTACAGCAACAACATGACCACTGCCATGCGGGCATTTGAAGCTCTGGATTTCGGCATCATTGGCATTAACGACATCAACCCGACCAGCGCTTCAGCGCCGTTTGGTGGCATGAAAAACAGCGGGCTCGGAAGAGAAGGCGCGCAGGAAGGTATTGAAGAATATCTGGAAACCAAATTGGGGGGCTTTGCCCTCTAGGTTGCTTTCTCACTGCTTATGCCCGGCTTTTAGCCGGGTTTTTTTGGGCCAAAAAAAGCCCCCGGCCGAGGCCGGGGGAAATAGCTACAGCTTTACAACAAGCCCACCGCTATGCTGTCAGCTGACTCCTCAACACATGCTTCTGCAGTTTACCGGTTGATGTTTTCGGCAAATTATCTGCGAATACGATCTTCTTAGGTACTTTAAATCCGGCAAGCTTGGTGCGACAAAAAGCCACCATATCCGCTTCCGTCAAACCGTCACTCCCGGATTTCAGGGTAATAAAGGCACACGGAATTTCACCCCAATGATCATCCGGAGCCGCAACGACCGCCGCTTCCAATACCGCCGGGTGCTCGTATAGTGTGCTTTCGACTTCTAACGTCGAAATATTTTCGCCGCCGGAGATAATAATGTCTTTGGAACGGTCTTTGATTTCCACATAGCCATCGCGGTGCCATACACCTAGGTCACCCGTGTGGAACCAACCGTTATTAAACGCCTTGGCAGTTTCTTCTGGGTTATTAAGGTAACCCTTCATCACGGAGTTGCCTCGGACAAACAGCTCACCAATGCTCATCCCGTCTTTTGCAACGGGCTCAAGCGTGACAGGATCTGCCACCATCATGTCTGTCATAGACAGAGAGATGATCCCTTGCCGCGCCATCTTACTGGCTTTGTCCTTGGCATCCATGGAATTCCATTCGTCCTGGAATTCGCAAATCAGGCTCGGACCGTAGGTCTCCGTCAATCCATACAAGTGAACCACCTGCACGCCCATGGCTTCCATAGCCTCAATGGTTGCAGCTGGGGGGGCCGCGCCTCCAGTTGCGGCTGTCACGTGCTGGCTAAACGGTTTCTTATCTTCCTCGGGGGCATTAATGAGCATGTTCATAACAACCGGTGCTGCGCAAAAGTGAGTAACACCGTGTTTTGAAAGCGCCTCATAGATGGCCTTAGGCTGCGGTGAGCGCAGGCAAACATGAGTGCCCGCCACAGCGGTCACTGCCCACGGGTAGCACCAGCCGTTGCAATGGAACATCGGCAGTGTCCATAAGTAAACAGCTCCTGCAGGCAATCCAAACCCAATCACATTACTCATGGCGTTCAAATTGGCCCCACGGTGATGGTAAACCACGCCTTTTGGGTTACCGGTAGTGCCAGAGGTATAATTCAGAGCAATGGCCTGCCATTCATCGTCAGGCATATCCCATTGGAAATCATCGTCACCGGTCGCCAGCAAAGCGTCATAGGTCAAGGTGCCAATTAGCTCGCCGCCGTCGAAGTTCGGATCGTCGACATCGATGACTGTGGGTTTGGCATCACAACCCTGAAGTGCTTCCCTGGCTCGGCCGCTGTATTCTTTATCGGTAAAGAATACTTTGGCACGGCTATGATTAAGCATGAAGGTCATAGTCTTTGAATCAAGCCGGGTGTTTTGGGCATTCAACACCGCACCGATCATCGGCACCGCGAAATGCAATTCCAGCATTTCAGGAATGTTCGGTAACAAAGCAGCGACCGTATCGCCTTTACGCACCCCGAGTTTGCGCAGAGCGGAGGCCATTTTCAGGCAGCGCTCATAGGTTTCTGCCCAATTCCGGCGGATACTTCCGTGAATAACCGCTGTGCGTGACGGATGCGCCAGGGCCGTTCTTTGGATAAAGGTGATCGGTGTCAGCGGCGTATAATTCGCCTCTGTTTTATCGAGCCCTGCCTCATACATATTTTCCATTCCACTTAACCTCTTGTTTTTCTATCTAAAAGGCGCTGCCGCCTTTAGCTTCGCTCGGAAGCTATTTCTGCATCGCCAGCAGGCTCATCATTACTTGGGTGTGTCGCTGCACAGGCACTTGCGAACCAGTTTTTCTCCAATGCTAGCCACAGCACGAGACCGATACCCAAGCCCCATGCAGCACCTTTGACTGCCAGGACTGATCCAACGATTATTGCAACGCCTCGTTCAAGGTTGCTCTCTCGCTCCAGCATTTCGATCGCTAAATACCCACACAAGTAACCCTGAATCAGCAAGGTCAGTGCCATACCAATATTGAGGCCGGGTTTAAACAAAGTCACAACGGGCACCAACACGATAGCGATAGTCATCCCCCAGTACAGACTGGTTGCGCCACCCCAATAACTGTCCATGACCGAACGTGGATTGTTCATATAGCGGTTAATAACCAGCGCCTGCCCACCGGTCCAAGCCGGACCCGACAGACTGATGAAAGGCGCAAAAATGCCATGAAGAGTATTCCGAATCCCTACGATGATGCTGTTACGGCGGGGGCTAAAGACAAGTTTCTCGTCCTTGCGTGCGCTATCGGCATTTTTGAATAGCGAGTCCATCACCAGGATATCGCCAAAGGCAATGATGTAAGCAGCCAAAGCCAGCGGGATAGCATCAATAAAGTACTGAAACGGCGGAATTCCAAGACCAATGATGCTGTATTCCTGAAGGATTGTACCTACCGGAATCGTCGTGAAACCCCACTCGATTACGGGCATTTCGACCTCTCCGATAATCAAGCCGAACACGTAAGCGATTAGAAAAGGTATCGCGATACCGTACTGAGCAACAAAGCGGAAAAAACCGTAACGAGCGCGGAGTGGTCCTGCGGTTTCGGAAAAGAGCATGAAGAAGCCCAGCACGGCGCCCGTCAAAATGGTGATTGGCATCGTCCAAACACGACCATCAGCCGCAAATTCACCCATCACCGCAGAAACCCCGGCACCGATAAGGATGCCTGCCTTTAGAGACATGGGCATTTTTCGTACTAGCGAGTCAGCCCCCTTAAAAACCCCTAGCCCCAAGAAAACCAAGGCGACCGTTAACTGCAGTGCAATGAGCGCCAGTATCCTCGCCTCCCCCTCTGGATAGCCCATCAAAAATGCCACGTACAGAGGGATTCCCGCGGTGATCCAGCCAGCAACGGTTGGGTCACCAAAATGCGTATGCAGCAAATAAAGAATGTTGTTGAAGAGTACAAAGGCAACCGCGATTTCAAACGGAATACCCAACACTGAAGTCATAAGAGCCGTGATACTCAATGGAACAACACAAAGTATCGCACCCTGCAAAATATCCGGAATTTCTAGTTTGTAGTGCACGAAGGGCACGCGCAATTTTAACGCCCCTAACGCTGATGGCTGCTCGCCACCTGTTGGTCTCTTCTGCACGGACATTGTTTTTGTTCTCCATCCATCGGAATTTGGAAATGCTACTGCTTAGGATTTACTCTCCAACAGAATACTAGGCATTAACACCCATACAATCAATGGTTTTTACTTGGTTTTTCGAGTAAGTTTATTTGGAACCCCAAGAGAGGAACAAAACCACGGATCAGATTATCTTTTAAATCATTCAGTTAGACGGATATAGCCGAACCTCGATTGGCAAAATCAGAAGCAAATCCACGGATTTTTTTAAAAAAGAGGGAAAAAGGCGCTACTCAGGGACGGCACAAGACAAGAAGTCGCCCCAAGGAGGAGCACTTTCAGGAAGGAGAACCCTATAAAACAATAGGTTTTAAGGGGACGGAGGGCCCCTTAATGAATCAGGCGCCCTTGAATCCCTTGGCCACCAAGTAAACTTCCCGGGACCGGGCTCTTGAGGAATCCGGCTTGCGCACGGACACCTTGTCAAAGGCAGCGCGCACCGCTTTGACGTACTCATCGTAACCTTCGCCGTGAAACACTTTGGCGACAAAGCTGCCTTTCGGTTTCAGCACCTGACAGGCCATGTCCAAAGCCAGCTCCACCAAATACATAGACGCAGCCTGGTCTGCAGCATTCACGCCGCTGATGTTAGGCGCCATGTCAGAAATGACCACATCGGCTTTGGCGCCATCCAATGCAGCCATCAGTTCGTCAAACACCGACTCTTCGGTGAAATCGCCCTGAATAAACTCAACCCCGGCGATGTTATCCATGGGAAGGATGTCCGATGCCAACACCCGGCCTTTGTGGCCCACCAGCTTGGCCGCCACCTGCGACCATCCGCCCGGCGCTGAGCCAAGATCGACTACCAAACCATTGGGCTGAATCAGCCGATCTTTGTCGTTGATTTCCAGCAATTTATAACTGGCGCGGGAGCGATAGCCGTCCAACTGAGCCTGCTTCACAAAGGGATCGTTGACGTGCTCTTCGAGCCAGCGGTTACTGCTTTTTGAACGGGCCATCGGAATAGTCTTCTGTTTACTGCGGGAAAGCGCCATTGTACGCCGCTGCCTACACGACCGCAAAAGCCGCCAAGCGCCTGACAAGCATCAGGCGCACCAGTACAATGGCGCAACACCGCCACGCAATGCTTAACACTGGAAACCTGCCGTGAAGCTGGACGACATCAAGAAACTGCATCAAAAGAAATATCGCCAATCCTTGGGGCACTTCTTGGTGGAAGGCGAACACTTGGTGCTCGAGCTGGAAAAGGCGGCCGCCAGCAATCCACACTGGAAGCGGGCTCAGTTGTTTGTCACCAGCGCCTACGAAAGCTGGCGCAGCCCGTGGCACAAGCAAGTGATCAGTGATCGGCAAATGGCTCAGCTGGCTGACACCAAAACCCCGCAGGGCATTCTCGCGGTGGTTCCTTTGCCTACCCCCGCCAGCACCGAGTCAGCCAACGAGGGCAAAGCCGTTTACCTGCACGAAGTGCAAGACCCCGGTAACCTTGGCACCATTTTGCGTACTCTGGCGTGGTTTGGCGGGATGCGTTGCCTACTTAGCCCCGGCAGTGTTGATCCTTACAACCCGAAAGTCGTCCGCTCCAGCATGGGTGCTATTTTTCATGTTCCACTGGAAATCGACATCAGCTTAGATGCCCTGAGCCAGCGTTACCCGAACATTGCCTGCCTGGACATTGGTGGTGACAGCCTTACAGAGCCCGGTTTTCAAGACCACGATTGTTACCTGTTCGGCAACGAAGCCCGTGGCGTGCCTGCCGCAGCCTTAACCAAGCTCAACGCTCATCGATACACCATCCCTGGCGCAGCGGCGATTGAGTCTCTGAATCTGGCCTCGGCCGTGAATATGGCGGCTTACGAACTGAATCGGGGATAATCCGTAATTATCAGGGTTTAGCAGGCGCTCAGCTTTCTGCGGGCGCAGCCTCGGCCAGCAATTCCGGCTTTTTCATGGCTTTCGCGAACAGGTCTTTGTTTTCGGCGATGCTCATCGCACACTGCTCTGCCAAGTCTTCAGAAAGCCCTTCTACGTTTTTCTCCAACCAGAGCGCTACATTCTCTGCCAGCTCCAGCACTTTATCCCGTGCATCGGCTTCGGCTTTGCTTTGAAAGAGCATGGTATCTGGGTTGCTTAGCGCCATTTCCAGTCCGTCCCGATCAGAAAAGTATAATGATTGCACTGCCATGAGGCGTCCTCGCAGTCGTTAAATGCATGTATATTTATACAGTAGCATAGTACACGCAATTAACCGAGGATAGGAGCCTTGCTTAGGATTTTATTCACAACCAATGAGGGGCTATGAATCCAACCATCGAACTTCTGAAGTCACACCGCTCCATCCGCAAGTTCAAAGATCAGCAGATCCCCAGAGAGCTTTTTGAGGAGCTGATTCGGGCAGGTCAAAGCGCGGCCACTTCTAGCCACGTGCAGGCTTACACCGTGATTCATGTGGTTAATCCGGAAAGCCGCGCGCGCTTGGCGGAATTGGCGGGCGGCCAGCCCTATGTCGAAAGCGCCTCCGATTTTCTGGTGTTCTGTGCCGACATGAAGCGCTCGACCGAAGCCGCCGAGCGATCGGGTGCCGACGTTACCCGCGGTATGACCGAGCAACTCCTCGTTGCCAGTGTAGATGTCGCTTTGATGGCTCAGAACGTGGTGATTGCAGCTGAATCGGCAGGTTTAGGCATTTGTTACATCGGCGGCATTCGCAACAATCCGCAAGAAGTCAGCGAGCTGTTGAAACTACCCGAGCATGTCTATCCGGTTTTCGGTTTGTGCCTGGGCTATCCGGACCAAAACCCGGAAGTGAAACCTCGCCTGCCACTGGCCAGCATTTTGAAACAGGACGTCTACGACGACTCAAGTGATGAGGCATTGGTGGCGGAATTTGACGACACCATGGCTCGTTACTATCGGGAACGCACAGGTGGCAACAAAAGCACCAACTGGTCTGAACAGTTAAAACCCTTGTTCACCAGCAAACTGCGCGCCCATATGAAAGAGTTCTTGAACAAACGCGGCTTTGGCCTGAAGTAAGCACAGGCTTCGTACGAAGAGAATCAAGCGTCTTCAAGGATGAGGACAACCAACTCTTTCGGGCCGTGGGCGCCATAGGCCAGTACCTGCTCGATATCCGCGGTTTTCGAAGGCCCGGACACCAACAAAAGGTTGGTCGGCAAACCGGCCGACCAGTTCTGCTTTTGCATCATGCCGTACAGGTTGTCTTCGATCTCGCTGGCCTTCAGCAAAGCGATGTGCAGCGGTGGCAACAGGCTCATCAAACGCGGTTCATCCCGGTCTGGCCACAACACCAGAGAGCCGGTTGCAGCAATGGCACCGGCAGTGCTGGTGATACTCGCATCCACTTGCCAGAACAGTTCTTCTTTCCATTCCTCTATCGGGCGATCGTAGGCCAGCAGGTTTGGCTCGGCAGCGACTTGCGCCCAGAACTCCGCCAGCTGCTGCCCATGCTCGGTACCCGGTGCGTACAGCAGGTTGCTGAGTTTGCGGCTATCCAATAACTCCTGCACTTTCGCAGGCCAGTTGGCTGCAGCCAGTGTATACACCTCGGTATGAACGGCTTCCATCAGGCTGCGAAGGCGCTGGACTCGGTCTTCTGGCGCGTACTGCCAAGGCTCGGTTACCAGCGCTTCGTCAAACTGATCGGGCCTTGGCGTTGTTCCCGCTAAGCCGGCCCGGAGTTTGTTCAGAATATTGTCGCGGGCGCTCATGGTTGGCCTCCCGATTTTGTCTGGGCGTTCAGGTGGGCTTTCGCCAAATCGTGCAGAGAACGGCGAGCCGGTATCGGCGCAGTGTGATTATCGGTCCATGGGCCAAGTTTTCCGGGCGTCAGCTTGCCAAAGCGGGTTGCGGCCCATAGCAAACCTTTATACAACGATGGCCGGCTATTCAACGTTGCCCATATGCGCCAAAGGGCGCGCTCTTTGCGGGAGTATTTCGCACCGCTTCCTTTGACAACCGGTGGTTCCTCCGGGCTTTTCACGTTCTCCTGCCGCAGCCGTTGCAGCAATTCCGGAATGGGAATTTTCACCGGGCATACCTCACCACAAGCACCGCACAATGATGAAGCGCTGGGGTGATCGGGCACGTGATCCAGGCCTACCATGTGCGGGGTGACAATCTTGCCAATTGGTCCGGGATACACTTCGCCGTAGGTGTGGCCACCCACTCGGGTATACACCGGGCAGTGATTCATACAGGCACCGCAGCGAATGCAGTTCAGGGTTTGGCGCAGTTGTGCGTCCGCGAAAGCTCCGCTTCGGCCGTTATCCAGCAGCACCAAATGCACTTCTTCCGGGCCGTCAAGTTCATCCGCTTTGCGAGGGCCAGAGATCATATTCACGTACGTGGTAATCGGCTGACCCAGTGCCGAGCGCGTTAAGAGCGACAACAAAGGCACCACATCCCGAAGGTTTGCCACTACTTTTTCGATACCCGTAACCGCCACATGCACCGGAGGAACCGTGGTACTCATGCGGCCGTTGCCTTCGTTTTCCACCAGCAGCAAGGTGCCGGTTTCCGCGATCGCAAAGTTCACACCCGACACCCCGACGTCCGCTTCCAGAAACTTCTTGCGCAGGGTGCGCCGGCCAATCTGAATCAACTCGTTCACATCGTCGGTTTCGTCCACACCCAGCTTGTTGTGGAAAAGTTTCGAAACCTGCCGGCGGTTTTTGTGAATCGCCGGCATGATGATGTGGGACGGTTTTTCGCCATCCAGCTGGACGATGTACTCGCCCATGTCGGACTCCAGGCACTCGATATCCCGTTCGGCCAGGTAATCATTCATCTCCATTTCTTCGCTGACCATGGACTTGCCCTTCACCACCTGCGAGCCCTGTTTCGACTCGATGATGGTGTGCACAATGCGATTGGCCTCTTCCGTGGTTTCTGCCCAATGGACGTGAACGCCGTTTTCGGTCAGTTTCGCTTCCAGCTGTTCCAGCAAATCCGGCAACCGGGACAGGGCCCGGGCTTTGATCTGATTCCCTAACTCTCTTAGCCCTTCACGCTCATCCTCATCGGGAAAGGCATCGGAGCGCTTTTGCATCAGCGAATCCATGGCCACCCGGAAGTTTGTCCGCAGTTGGCTGTCCGCCAAAGCGTCTGTGGCGCGGCCACGGAAGCTGCTGGTGAGTTCTGTCACCGGAATACGCTGGCTCATGACGCGCCCTCGCCACTGATTCGCTCCCACAGAAAGCTGGCCAGATGCCGGCCCCGGAAGGCCTGCTTTTGCTTATCCAGCGCGCCATTGATATTCAGCAAACATCCTCCATCGGCGGTCACCATTTCGACCGCTCCGCTGTTCCGCAAGGCTCGTGTTTTATCGAGCACCATGGCGCCGGACACTTCCGGCATGCGCACAGAGAAGGTGCCACCAAAACCACAGCATTCGCTTTCGTGATCGTGGTCCAACCGTTCCACCTTATCCAGCTTGCCCAGCAGCTCCCGGGCGTGCAGGTGGGTGTTCATTTCCCGGCGGGCCGAGCAAGACGTGTGCAGTGCAACCTGAGTGGGCTGGCCCAAGTCCCGCCACTCAACCTTGCACACATGAAGCAAAAATTCGGTCAGCTCAAACGTTCGGCTAGCTAAATCCTCGACCCGTTTCAGCGTTGCAGGTTCCTCCGCGAAGACTTCCCGGTAATGCTGGCGAAACATGCCGGCGCAGGACCCGGACGGCACCACCACCGGCAGGCCGTTATCCAGCACGGTCAGTTGAGATCGGGCTACGTCCCTTGCCTCATCTGCATAACCGGATGTCCAAGCCGGCTGACCACAACAGGATTGTTGCTGCGGAAAATGCACCCGAATGCCTTCGCGCTCCAACAAACGAATGGCATCCAGTCCGGCTTCCGGAAAAAACAGGTCCAGCACGCAGGTTCCAAACAGCGTCACCTCGGTGGGCTTCGCTGGATATGCTCTTGGTGCAGGCCGTGCTGGAGCGACCCGCGTGGCATTGGGTGCGGCATCGTAGAACAGTTCACTCACGCGCTATCGCCCCCAGTCTCTGCGGCACGATCTACCCGGTTTTTTGGGTAAAGTGGCTCAAGGATCGGCTTCAGGCCTTTAGCCTCATCAACAAAGAGCTGAAGATGCGGGAAGGGTATTTCGATACCAGCCTCATCCAGCGTCTCTTTAATCTGCTCCAGGACGTCCGCCATGATGGTTGGCTGCACATCCAGGTTATCCGGTGTAATCCAGATTTTGACTTCCAGATCCACCGACGAGTCACCCAGATTTTTAAGCACTACCCGTGGCTCCATGCCCGGTGACTGCAGCACCTCCGGGTGCGCCAAAAGTACCGGCATAATCGCGTCTCGGGCGGCCTTGGCCGATTCTTTGTAGGCAATACCCACCGAGATGTTCAGCCTTGTAGCGCCTTCGGCACTGTAATTAACGATCTCTGACGAAGCGACGCTGTCATTGGGAATCATGGTAAAAATATTGTCCCGAGTCCGCAGCCACGTGGTGCGCAGCGCAATCTTCACCACCTTGCCATCCTGGCCATTGATGGTGACCCAGTCACCAATGCGAAACGGCCGCTCAATCAACAACGTGATACCGGCGATGAAGTTTGAAAGCGTCGACTGGGCTGCGAACCCCACGGCTATACCGACAATCCCGAGGCCCGCGACAATCGACAACAGGTCAAACCCGAACTGCGCGAGGATCGTAACCACCGCAAAGGTTGCCATCACCACCGACAACACATTGCCCGCCAACTGCTGAATAGATGCATCCAACCGGTTACGGCGCAGCGTTTCGGCCGTCAGGCGACGGATAACCAGCCAGGCCACGTAGAAGCCCAGCGCCAGCAAACCGGCCCTCGCGACCGCTTTTAGAAACTCAACCCCCGCTCCGAATTGCGCCAGGATAACCAGCAACGCACCCAGCCCGGCCAAATACCGTAGCCCGCTTCTCCCGTGCTTGAAGGCGGAACGCTCAACATTGCGCTTACCGATCACTAGCCGAATAAGCCCAATCAACACCAAGTAAGCCCCGAAAAACAAAGCCAGATACAGAATCGAAATCAGCATCTGACTGAGAACGTACGCTCCCACTTCACGCCATTCATAATCGTGGCCGCCAAAGGCGCTCAGCGTATCCCCAAGATTTTTCTTTAACTGCTCAACCACGACTGCCGTGAATTCGACCATCAATCCCGTCCTTTACCAAATAAGCGCGGAAGACCTTCAAACTACCGTTGGGGCAAGTGCTTGCGCAATACATATATAGTAGCAAATTCTCGCCTTGCCATTTCCAGCAGTGCCCTTGAAGAGTTGCCTCATCGACGCCATGTTTAGATAGCCATGCCACACCTTTTTCATGATCCGGGAGCTACATGTCTAAAAAACTCGACTATTCGCTGCTTGAGCTGGCCTCCGTGCGCGAAGGTGATTCCGTTTCCGCCACATTGGCGAACAGCGTTGCTTACGCCCAGCACGCGGAGAAGCTCGGTTTTAAACGCTTTTGGTTGGCCGAACATCACAATATGGAAGGCATCACCAGTTCTGCCACGTCGGTGCTGGTGGGTCACATTGCCGGCCAGACCAACAGCATTCGGGTCGGCTCTGGCGGTGTTATGCTGCCAAATCACCCGCCATTGGTCATTGCCGAACAGTTTGGCACGCTGGAATGCCTGTACCCGGGCCGTATTGACCTGGGGCTTGGCCGGGCACCGGGCACAGACCAGATAACCGCCCGCGCCTTGCGCCGGGACGGCATTGGCGCCGAGCAATTCCCGGAAGATGTTGCACACCTGCAAAGTTTGCTCGGACCCCTGCAGCCGGGGCAGCAGGTTAAAGCCATTCCGGGCGCCGGCACCAATGTACCCATCTGGTTGCTGGGTTCCAGCCTCTACAGCGCTCAACTGGCGGCTATGCGGGGACTGCCCTACGCCTTTGCTGGCCACTTTGCGCCTCGTTTGTACCGGGAAGCACTGCGGGTGTACCGCGAAAACTTCCAACCCTCGGAGCAGTTGCAACAGCCTTACGCCATGCTTGCCATCCCGGCTGTACCGGCTGACTCGATGAACCAAGCCAAACGCCTGACCACCACCAGCTACCAGCGGATTCTGGCGCTGTTCCGGGGACAGCCGTTATGGATGAAACCGCCGGTCGATTCCATGGAAGGTCTTTGGAACGCCGCCGAAGAAGCCGGCGTGAAAGATTTTCTGGGCTTGCAGGTACTCGGCAACTCGACGGACATCAAGCAGCAGCTTGACGAGTTACTTTCCGATATACAGATCGAGGAGCTCATGTTTACTGTCGATATTTACGAGCCGGAGAAGCGCCGGCACGCACTCAACATTCTGGCCGAGAGTTTGTCCAATGACGGATAACCGTTTTTTCGTTTTTCTATCACACGGGCTCGAAAGCGGCCCGAAAGGCACCAAAGTTCAGGCCATGAAAGCCGTGGCCGAAGAGTTTCCCGGTGTGATCGCAGAGGCGATCGACCACACCAGCACCAAAGACCCGGAAACCCGCCTGCAACAAATGCGGGATGCTATGGATGCTGCGGGTGCCACCCCGGAGCGAACCATTCTGGCTGGTTCCAGCATGGGCGGCTGGGTTTGTGCACAAACCAGTGCCAATACACCGGTACTGGGTTGTTTTCTCTTGGCCCCGGCGCTCGCTTTAGCGAAGTACCCGCAATCAAGCCCGACTATCCGGGCTGAACACGTAAAAATCATTCATGGCTGGAACGACGATGTGGTGCCGGTCATGCCCGTTCTCGAGCTTGCTCGTCAGCAGCAACTGGAAGCCTTGGTATTACCCGACGGGCATCGGCTTGAGAGCAGTGTGGGCAGGGTATCGAGAGAGTTTCGCCGCTTCCTGAAAGTGTGTTTACTCCAACAGAATCCAGACTAAAATCAGAGCGTTGCATTCTCCGCTTGTTCGCTTTTACACCTATTCTAATTTTGGCAGTTTCCTTGCGAAAACCGCTTTGTTTTGCCAGTCTTTGTAAAGTTAACAAGGAACTAACTAAAAAAAGCGAGCGGAGATCACGCAATGAACAGCACAAACAAATTCCGGAAACTGGTCGGTATTTCAGCATTGGCTTTTGCCGGGCTGACCGCTGCCAATGCAGTAAATGCCGCCAACTGGCGTTACGCCCACGAAGAATACGAGGGTGATGTTCAAGACGTCTACGCCTACAAATTCAAAGAATACATCGAAGAAAACTCAGACCACACGTTGCAGATCTTCCGCTTTGGCGAGTTGGGTGAGTCTGACGACATCATGGAGCAGACCCAGGCTGGCATCCTGAATTTCGTGAACCAGTCCCCGGGATTCACCGGCGCGCTGATTCCTGAAGCCCAGATTTTCTTTATCCCCTATCTGATGCCAACCGACATGGACACGGTGATCGAATTCTTCCGTGAATCCAAGGCGATCAACGAGGATTTCCCCAAGCTGTATGCCGAACAGGGTCTGGAACTTCTGCAAATGTACCCTGAAGGTGAAATGGTGGTCACCGTTGACGAGCCCGTCACTTCCCCTGAAGAACTGAACAACAAAAAGATCCGGGTTATGACCAACCCGCTGTTGTCAGAAACCTATTCGGCTTTCGGCGCTACCCCGACACCTCTGCCTTGGGGTGAAGTTTACGGTGCACTGCAAACCAACATGATCCAGGGTCAGGAAAACCCGATTTTCTGGATTGAATCCGGCGGCTTGTACGAGGTTTCTCCAAACCTGGTGTTCACCGGTCACGGCTGGTTCACCACCGCCATGATGGCCAATCAGAACTTCTACAACGGCCTGTCCGATGAAGACAAGAAGCTGGTTCAGGATGCAGCCGACTACGCCTTCGAAGAGATCATTGAGCATATCGATGGTCTGGCCGACGAGGCTTTGAAAAAGATTACCTCGAAGAGCGACGAAGTCACCGTTACCCGCCTGAACGAAGAACAGATCGAAGCCTTCCGCGCCCGCGCGCCGCAGGTTGAAGAGAAGTTCATCGATATGACCGGTAAGCGTGGCAAAGAACTATTGAAACAGTTCAAAGCCGACCTTGAAGCCGTTAAAGGCGAATAAGCGGCAGGATTCAAAGGGTGGCTCAGGCCACCCTTTGTTGTCCGGCTAAGGTTTAAACCCGCCCCGCCGGAGTCTTTGCCCGCCGGGAGCATTCAGTTGTGGAGCACCACCCATGTCTGAGCATCCTCAAGAGGCTGTTGAAGACGATACCGGCACCTATGAATCCGGTTTGCCCGGCATTCTTGGCACCATCGACGAATGGATTGCCAAAACCGAAGCAGTCATGCTGGCTGCCGGCGTTATCCTGATGGCCATCAACACCTGTATTAACGTGATTGGCCGTTTTGTTTTCGGGGAAGGTCTGTTTTTCTCCGGCGAGATCAACCGAATCCTCATTATTCTGATCACCTTTGCCGGCATTGGTTATGCAGCCCGGCACGGTCGCCATATACGCATGTCTGCAGTTTACGATGCGTTTCCGGCCAGCGGTCGGAAAGTTCTGATGATCATCATCGCGCTCTTTACCTCTGTTGTGATGTTTTTCCTGTGTTACTACTCCTACGGTTACATCGAAACGCTGTACAGCCGAGGTCGAATCCTGCCTGCGCTAGGCTTACCTATCTGGTGGATTTACGTCTGGGCACCCATTGGATTTGCCGTCACGGGTATTCAGTACTTCCTCACCGCCATCAAGAACTTCACCAGCAAGGACGTTTACCTTTCAACAGGGGTGGTTGACGGTTATGCCGACACTGAGTCAGAAGTCTAAAAGCAGCATAAACCTGGAAGGTTGAGGACACGTATACTATGGCAACTATCATGATGCTCACCATGATCGGGCTGTTGCTTTTGGGCTTCCCGATGATGATTCCGCTGATCACTGCCGCAGTGATTGGCTTCGTAATGATGTTCGACGGTTTCGGCCAGATGGGAACGTTCATCCAGCAAATGATGGGTGGCATCCGGCCGGCATCGTTAATCGCAGTACCCATGTTTATTCTGGCAGCGGACATTATGACCCGCGGCCAGTCAGCCGACCGCCTGATCAACATGGTGATGTCGTTTATCGGCCACGTGAAAGGTGGCCTAGCGATCAGTACCGCCACCTCCTGCACCTTGTTCGGCGCGGTATCCGGCTCCACGCAGGCAACCGTTGTCGCCGTGGGTTCTCCGCTGCGCCCTAAAATGCTGAAAGCTGGCTACTCAGACTCATTCACTTTGGCGCTGATCATCAACGCCAGTGACATCGCTTTCCTGATTCCGCCCAGTATCGGCATGATCATTTACGGCGTTATCTCGGAAACCTCCATTGCCGAGCTCTTTATTGCCGGCATTGGCCCGGGCCTTCTGATTTTGTTTATGTTTTCAATATATTGCCTGATCTACGCCTATAAGAACGATGTACCCACCGAAGCAAAAGCCAGCTGGAAACAGCGTGCCCTGTCGGTACGGGATGCGTCTTGGCCCATGATGTTCCCGGTTATTATTGTCGGCGGCATCTATGGCGGCATCTTCAGCCCGACGGAAGCGGCGGCGGTGTGTGTGCTATACGCCTTCCTGCTGGAATTCGTTATTTTCCGCTCACTGAAACTCAATGACGTCTACCGCATCGCCAAATCTACCGGTCTGATCACAGCGGTGGTGTTCATTCTCGTTGCAGTAGGTAACGGTTTCTCCTGGATTATTTCCTTCGCTCAGATTCCACAAGCGATCCTGGAATCTGTTGGCGTTAACGAAGCCGGCCCGGTGGGCGTTCTGATCGCGATTTGTATCGCGTTCTTCATTGCCTGCATGTTTGTGGACCCCATCGTGGTGATCTTGGTGCTCACACCGATTTTCGCGCCGGCGATCCAGTCCACCGGCCTTGATCCGGTTCTGGTGGGCGTTCTGATCACCTTGCAGGTGGCCATTGGCTCTGCCACACCGCCGTTCGGTTGCGACATATTCACCGCGATTGCGATTTTCAAACGGCCGTATCTGGAAGTCATCCGTGGCACGCCGCCGTTTATCTTCATGCTGGTAGCAGCCGCTGGCCTGATCATCGCCTTCCCGCAAATTGCGCTGTTCCTGAGGGATCTGGCTTACCCACAGTAAGCCGGATACCCGGCCAATAACAGGAGACTGCTATGTTTAATCGAATTCTGGCGGCCGTTGATGGTTCCAAAACTTCGCTGAGGGCACTGGACAAGGCGATTGAACTGCAACGGCTGTTGCCAGAGGTTGAGATTTTCATCCTCTGCGTTTACAAACATCACAGTTTATTCGAAGCCTCCTTATCCATTGGGCGGCCCGACGACATGGACATCCCGGATAAGGTTTTGTCGGAATACGCTAAAGAAGTGGTTAACCACGCGAAGGAGTTTGCGAAAGAGCACGGTGCCACAAAAGTGCGCGGTTTCGTGAAAGCGGGCAGACCTTCCAAGGTGATTGTGAAGTTCGCCCAGGAAAAGGACGCCGACCTCATCGTGGTCGGTACCAAAGGCACCAACAGCGACAAAGACGGCATGTTTTTGGGCAGCGTTTCTCACCGGGTGGCCTCCCAAGCGAAATGCCCCGTACTGGTTGTCTGACGCATTTCGCGTCCTTCTGAACAATCCCGACAGCAGATTTTTTGCTGTCGGGGTATCACGGATATCCGCAAGCTGCGTGAAATTTCACCGTGATAAACTGCCGCGCCTCTCGGTTAACTTTCATTCACAAATCACAAGGCGCTAGTCGATGACCGCAATTGTCGATTTTCTCAACTCTATTATTTGGGGCTATGTTCTCGTTTACGGCTTGCTCGCTGTAGGCATTTTCTTCACCGTTCGCCTCGGTTTTCTTCAGTTTCGTCATTTCGGAGAAATGGTACGCGCTATCCGCGGCTCCCGTGAGAGTGACGTTCACGGTATCTCCCCTTTTCAGGCGTTGTGCACCAGTCTTGCCTCACGTGTAGGTACCGGTAACCTCGCCGGTGTAGCGGTCGCTCTTTATCTGGGCGGCGCAGGTGCCATTTTCTGGATGTGGATGGTTGCGCTGGTGGGAATGGCCACCGGCTATGCTGAAAGCACCTTGGCACAGCTTTACAAAGTTCGTGACGGCAAAGGCCAATACCGGGGTGGTCCCGCGGTGTATATCGCCAAGGGCCTGAAAGCCCCATGGGCCGCAGCCATTTTTGCGGTGTGCCTGATCATTTCCTTCGGGCTTGTGTTCAACGCCGTTCAGGCCAACTCCATTGCCGATGCCATGCAGGGCGCCTTTGGCACCCCGAAACTGGGTGTGGGTGTGGTGATTGCCGCGTGTGCGGGCTTGGTCATTTTCGGCGGTTTGCGCAAAATCGTTCGTTTTGCGGAGTTCGTCGTGCCCTTTATGGCCGGCGCTTATGTCCTGTTGGCGCTGGTTGTCATGGCGATGAACATTACGGAAGTACCGGGCGTGCTGGCCCTGATCGTTAAAAGTGCCTTCGGCCTTGAAGAAGCGGCCGGTGGCGCTGCAGGCTCCATCACCGCCGCCATGCTCAACGGCATCAAGCGCGGCTTGTTCTCCAACGAGGCGGGTATGGGCTCGGCGCCGAACATCGCCGCCACCGCCACACCTGCGCCACATCACCCGTCTTCTCAGGGCCTGGTACAGGCTTTCGGCGTGTTTGTAGACACCATCGTTGTGTGCACCGCCACGGCGGTCATGATCCTGCTCGCCGGCGTTCTTGAGCCAGGCTCCGGCGTGACAGGCACCCAACTGACTCAGCAGGCTATGGAAGTTCACCTTGGCGAGTTCGGCAGCTACTTCATTGCTGTAGCCATTCTGTTCTTTGCCTTCACCTCCATTGTGGCCAACTACACCTATGCTGAAAACGCGTTGGTGTACTTGAAAGGCGGCAACACATTGGGCCTGACGATTCTGCGCCTGGCCGCTTTAGGCATGGTGATTTGGGGTGGCTACGAGGCCGTTGTCACGGTATTCAATGCCGCGGATGCGTCCATGGGTCTGATGGCGGTGATCAACCTGATTGCCATTGTGCTCTTGTCCGGCACAGTGGTTAAACTGACCAAAGACTATTTGGCGCAGCGCAAAGAAGGCTTGGTCCCGCAATTCAAATCAAAAGATTATCCGGAGCTGCACGAGAAGATCGACAGCAATATCTGGCACTGATCTGTAATGCCCTGCAGCTATCCGGTGATAGCTGCAGGGCAACTTCTTTCCTTTCCGCGAACTATTGATCTCCTCGGTTTTGACGCAACGTCAGCATCGCTAACAGCCCCGACACGGCCATCAAGAACAGCGCCACAGCATTAAGCACCGGGGTCGACCCCTCTCGCAATCGATTAAAGAGCGCTACCGTCAACGGCGTGTCGCTACCGGTCAGCATGACCGTGGTATTGAAATTCTCGAACGACATCAGAAACGCCATAGCGGCTGATCCGAAAATCGAGGGCATCAACCAAGGCAAAGTCACGGTGAACCACGCCACCAATGGCGTAGCGCCGAGATTCAGCGCCGCTTCTTCCAGTTGTGGATCAAACTTTCGCAACCGTGCGCCAATGACCAGCGTGGCCAATGTTGTGATAAAGGTCACTTGCCCCATAACGACCAGCGTCATGCCCGGTCGAAAGATATCCAGCTCGATTCCCCACAACCGCGACACCTCGTTCGCCGTCCCGCTGTAGAACACCAGAATAGAAACCCCGAGGATCACCCCGGGAATCACCAACGGTAACAGCATCAGCAGATACAAAAATTCCTTGCCGCGAAACTGCAGGCGCTCAAACAACACCGCATTCACGCAACCCAATGCAACACTGCCCAGCGTCACCCAAAAAGCAATTTTGGTACTGACCCACAAGGCACTGAGCAGGCCATCGTCATGGAACAGGCCCGTTCGCCCTTCGCTGCCATCCGCCAGATACCAATCCAGCGAAAAGCCTTGCCAGGGCAGCGAGGGAAACGGGGAATCGTTGAACGCAAAGGCGGCCGTCACCAGCAGCGGCATTGCCAGGTACACGAAAAAGGCCACCAGATAAGCCAAGTAGAGGCCATCAAACAAGCGGGAACGAGGTACGGAACGAATCATGTGTTCACCCCATTACCTTGCGCAGAGACTGGCCCGACAATTTCAGCCCCAGCCACACCATCACCGACGACAACACCAGCAACAAAACCCCTAACGCAGCGCCCTGTTCCCAATTGAAGCGGGTAATAAACTGGGTGAAGATTTGTTCGGTAAACCAGGCGCTGTCTTTGCCGCCCATCAGAACCGGGGTCAGATAACTGCCGAGCGTTAACATGAACACCACAATACAGCCCGACACAATGCCAGGCATGGCCCAAGGCACCACAACTTCACGAAGTACAGTGGCGTGGCCGCCGCCAAGATCGTAACCCGCCTCCACCAGATTCTCGTCCATACCATCCAGCGTGGTCACCAGAGGCACCACCATGAACAGCAAGCCGTTATAGACAAGTCCGATAATGACCGCGACATCGTTATAAAGCATTTCCACCGGGCCATCGGCCCAGCCCAGCGCCTGCAACCAAGAACTGAACAAGCCACTTTCACGCAACAGAATCATCCAACCGTAAGTACGTACTAACTCACTGGCCCAGAAAGGAATCAGGCAGGCTAGAAACAAAATGCCCTTGCTGCGGCCGCGGGCCATTTTGGCGATGTACCAAGCAATCGGGAAAGCCACCAGCAGGGTCAGAAATGTGGTGAACAATGACATCACGCCGGTGCGTACGAAGGTGCGCCAGTAATACGATTCTGTGAAGAAGTTCTGATATTGCTCCAACCCCCAAGCCAGCGTATCCCAGCTTTCGCGAACCTGAAACGACACTCTGAGCATCTGTATGTGGGGCACCAGCACCAACAACACAATCCACAACAGAAAGGGGGTTAGCAGCAGCCAGAGTGAGAGACGACTCGCTGAAGAGTTCATGCCCCATCCACCCCGAACACACGAGCCAGCATCGGGTCCCAAGCCAGCTTGATCGTACTGTCGCTGGTCAAAGCTGGCGCGGAACCGTCTTGGGGTAAACGGGCATACACGGGGCTGCCACTGCTTTCCGCCTCAACCCGGCTATTCGCACCGTCGAACAGTGTTGCCTTCACACTCGCCTGCATCACCGAATAATCGTTATTCGTCGCAGAATCCGCAAACGTCAGAGATTCGGGGCGAATATACAGCTCCGCACGCGCACCCGGCCGCAACTCATTGGAAGCCAATCGGCCCCGTACCACCTCACCGCTATCCAGCCGGATTTGGGCCAGGTTGTCTGCCAGTGAGACCACATCTCCCGCCAGCCGATTGTTATCGCCAACAAAGCCCGCAACGAACGGAGTCGCGGGTTCCCGATAGAGCACCTCTGGTGGGGCCAGCTGATCAAAGCGGCCGTCTTTCATCACCGCCACCTGATCGGACATCACCATGGCTTCCGACTGATCATGGGTAATGTAAACGAAGGTTGTGCCGAACTGTTTCTGAAGGTGCTTGAGCTCCACCTTCATCTGTTCCCGCAGCTTAAGATCAAGGGCACCTAGCGGCTCATCCAGCAACAACAGGGTAGGCTTCAGCACCAAACAACGGGCAAGGGCCACCCGCTGGCGCTGGCCACCGGACAATTCCATCGGGTTACGGTTTTCGAGCCCCGGTAGGCCTACCTGCTCCAGCACCTCTGCCGTCCGCTTCCGGCGTTCGGCCGCAGGCACTTTCCGCCGTTTCAAGCCATAGCCGATGTTGTCGCCCACCGACATGGTGGGAAACAAAGCTAGATGCTGAAACACCATGTTCACCGGCCGGCGGTTGGGCGGCACATCGTTCATCCGCTCACCGCGGATATAGATATCACCCTCATTCGGTTTATCGAAGCCCGCCAGCAAGCGCAGCAGCGTGGTTTTACCACAACCGGACGGGCCGAGAATGGAGAAGAACGTGCCCGCAGGCACATCCAGTGAAATGTTATTGACCGCTGCGTGGACGCCGAAGCGCCGCACCAGCCCGTTACAGGAAAGGTCTGATTGTGTAGCCATGCAGCAGATCAGTTCGCCGCTTGAACACGATCCAGCACTTGCCCTTCAGTGGCTTCCAGTCCCGGCGGCACAGGCGGGTACCACTTGATGTTGGTGATGGCTTGCTCGTCAAAGCTCGCTCGGTAGGCATCACGCAGATCCGCCTTTACAAATTCATCGGCAGCTTTCGACGCCG
This sequence comes from Marinobacter litoralis, assembly GCF_003336705.1. GTDB lineage: Bacteria > Pseudomonadota > Gammaproteobacteria > Pseudomonadales > Oleiphilaceae > Marinobacter > Marinobacter litoralis. Next base: position 210,382 of record NZ_QMDL01000003.1, read on the forward strand.
TGAAGTTGCCGGACGCGTTGGTAATCTTCGCGGCAATTTCTGGCTGCATCACGAAATTGATCCACTTATAGGCCGCCTCTTCGTTTTCGCTACGGCGTGGAATCGCAAAGGTATCTATCCACCCCAACGCGCCAGACTCCGGCGCAACAAATTGGATCTCCGGATTCTCGGCATTCAGTTTCCAACCGCCGGCATCCCAAGCCATGGCGGCGATCACTTCTTCGGTACGCAGCAGCGACAGCAATTGATCACCACCGGTCCAGTAGGTTTTCACGTTGGCTTTGCAATCGATCAGCTTGTCCTCCACCTTCGCCATGATCGAGGCGTATTCATCACGGTCGTTGTAGGCGGCAAACGGGTCCATTCCCATGGCAAACGCGAAGCCCATCAGGGTCGGGCGCTTAAGGCGGTAGCTCACTTTGCCAGCGACAGCCGGATCACACAGGTCGGTGTAATCCTTGACGGTATCCGCCACGGAGCTGTGTACGATCAAGCCACTGGTGCCCCAAACAGCCGGCACACCGTAAAATTTGCCATTCAATGCGGTGGCTTCCTGAGTGGCTTTGACCATAGACGGTTGCAGTTGGTCGGTATTGATTCGGCTGTAATCGATGGGTTTGTACACATTGAACTGGCGCTGAACCCCAACGATCCGGTCCTGGCTCGGCTGAGCCAGATCAAAACCGGCACCGCCGGTGGCCCGCAATTTGGAAATCATGTCTTCGTTGTTCGACAGGGTAATCTTTACATCAATGCCGGTTTCTTTTTCAAACTGCGCCACTACCTCATCCGGAGCATAACCACCCCATGTGATCAGTCGGAGTTCTTCAGCTAACAAAGAGCTGGAAGCCGATACAGCCAACAGAGAGCTACACAACAGTGCCGCGTTCCGTGTTTTATTCGCTTTCATGGTCGTTCCTTCCTCTGGTTTCAGTGGCGAAGCACTTAGCTAACTTCTTGTTATCAGGAAGTTATAGACCATATATGACGGTTATGTGAAAACCGCTCACGAAAAAGGGAGGCCGAAGCCTCCCTTTTTCAATTTCGTGCGCACTAACGTATTAAAGACCGGACTTCAGTTTTTCCCAGTACTTCGCATAGATCTGCAACGCTTCGTCACCGATATCGGTCTGGAACTCTGCATTAATCAGGTCTTCAGCCGTCGGGTAACTGGCGCGATCACTGGCCACCGATTCATCCAGCAACTCACGCGCTGCGAGGTTTGGCGTGGCGTAACCGATGTCTTCACTGATCAATGCAGAGATTTCAGGCCTCAGTACAAAGCTGATGAACTGGTGTGCGGCTTCCGGGTTTTTCGCGTTTTTCGGAATCACGAAGCTGTCCAACCAGGCGATGATGCCTTCAGCCGGGTACACATAATCCAGAGTTGGCAAAGCGTCACGGCCCATTACGGCTTCGCCGTTCCAGATCATGCCAATGTCGGTTTCGCCTTCCAGGAAGGGCATGCGCGGAGCGTCAGAGTTAAAGGTGCGAACCGATGGCATCAGCTCGGTCAACTTCTCGTACGCTTCTTCAATATGCTCGGGGTCTGTACTGTTGCCAGAGTGGCCCAACACTCGCAAAGCAACGTGGAACACTTCCCGCATGTCGTTGGTCAGCACGATGCGACCTTCAAAACGCTCATCCCACAGGTCAGCCCAGGCGGTCACTTCGCCTTCCACATCGGCGGTATCCACACCCAAACCGGTGGTGCCCCACAAGAACGGCACGCTGTAGGCGTTTTCAGGATCGATATCCAGATTGACCAGCTCAGGCGACAGATTTTCGAAGCCTTCAATTTTGCTGCGGTCGATCGGCATCAGAAGGTCTTCCTGACGCATTTTGCTCACGTAGTAAGTCGATGGCACGGCCAAGTCATACGCCGCGCTGTCGTCCAGAAGTTTTAGGCGCGCGTACATGGCTTCGTTGCTGTCATAGGTGGTGTAAACCACCTGGATGCCGGTTTCCTCGGTGAAACGATCCAGTACTTCCTGCGGCATGTATTCCGACCAGTTGTACAGGTTCAACACTTGGGTTTCTTCAGAGCTGCTGCAGCCGGTCAGTCCAACCGCCAGCATAGTGGCCAGTGCCAGTTTCTTCATCGTTTACTCCTTAACAGAATCCATTGAGATAACATCAGCATCACCAGTGAAAACACCAGCAACAGCGTACCTAGGGCATTCACTTCCGGTTTCAGGCCCACTCGCACCATAGAGTAGATGCGCAACGGCAAAATTTCATAACTGGGGCCACTGACAAAAGTGCTCACCACCACATCGTCCAGCGATAGCGTAAAGCCGAGCAGCCACCCCGCCAGCAATGCCGGCATGATCACCGGGATCAACACGGTGCGGGTCATGGTGAAGTCGCTCGCGCCCAAATCCCGAGCTGCTTCCGGCAGGCGCTCGTCGAAACCACTCAGACGAGCCATCACCGTAATGACCACAAAGGGCAGACAGAAGGTGACGTGAGCCAACAACAAGGACACATAACCCAGCTGCAGCCCCACCATCAGGAACAATCCCAGCAGCGAGATCGCCAGAACAATTTCCGGCGACATCATCACGATAAACAACATACCGTTCAGCACCTGTTTGCCCCGGAATCGGTACCGGTGCAAGGCTAAGGCTGTGAGTGCGCCAATCAGGGTCGAGACAGTTGCCGCCGAAAGCGCCAGCCACAGGGAGTTCCACATGGCTTGTACCATGGCACGGTTGTTAAACAGCGCCTCATACCAGCGCAGGCTCAGCCCGCCCCATTCATAGCCGGTACGGGAATCGTTGAACGAAAACACCACCAGCACGGCAATGGGCACATACAGCAACACGTAAACAAAGGTCAGGTAGGTCCGTGGCAGCCAGCGGCTCATACGCCATCCTCCCCGATTCGCCGTTTGCTCAAGCGATGGGCAAACATCAAAAACGCCATGGCCAAGGTCAGCATGATGCTAGCCGCAGCACCGAATGGCCAGTTTCGGGCATCCAGGAACTGGTTTTTGATGACGTTACCCACCAGCAAGTTGCGCGAACCACCCAACACGTCCGGTACAAAGAACAAGCCCATGGCCGGCAACAACACCAGCATGACGCCAGCCAGAACGCCGGGCAGGGTCAACGGCACAATAACGTGGATAAACGTTGACCAACGGCCCGCGCCCAGGTCGTGGGAAGCCCGCAGGAAGTCTTCACGCAAGTCCTCGAACACCGTGTATAACGGCAGAATCATGAACGGCAACAACAGATACACCAAACCAATGATGACTGCGCCTTCGGTATACAGCATCTGCATAGGTGCATCGATGATGCCCATGGCCATCAAGCCGTTATTCAGCAATCCGTTGGTCGCCAGAATCAACTTCAGGGCGTAGGTACGCACCAACGAGTTGGTCCAGAAGGGCACGATCAACAGGAAAATCAGTAATACTCGATTCTTTCTGGCGACTTTGGACAACGACCACGCAAACGGGTAGCCAATCAGCAAGCAAATCAACGTGGTCATAGCCGCCATATACAGAGAGTGCAGAAACACATCCAGATAGAGCGGGTTCAGCAGTTGACGGTAGGCATCCAGATTAAGCGGGAAAGCAATAAAGTTGCTCGGGTCCCGGGTCATCACGCTGGCACCAACCACCAGTAGGTTGGGGGTGAACACCAAAAACAGCAACCAACCCCATACCAGAACCAGCACTGCGGTTCTGAACGGCTGCTGCAATGTGTTACCCATCAACGGTGTCTTCCTCGGTCACAACCGCCGGTTCTTCCGGCAGCAACCATTCCCAGCCATCAACCCAGCTGACCCGGACCGGCTCGCCCAAGCGGTAGTCGAAGGTGGGGTCATCTTCATCGAAGAATTCAGATGCCAACACTTCGGTGCCGTCGGTTAGATGGATGACCGAATCCAATGTGCTGCCTTTATAGTTCCGCTCCACCACTTTTCCGGCTACGCCGTCGTTATCGCCCGGCGCCAGCACACGGATGTCTTCCGGCCGCAGCAATACGTGCAAGGATTGCCCTTCAACAACGGAAAAGTCTGGTTTGCGGAATCGACGCTTCAGACCGAAGACATCCACAATAATGGTGCCGTCTTCGTTGAGGGTATCCACCCGCCCCGGGAAGAAGTTGGTCTCGCCCACAAATCGTGCGGTAAACAGGTTAGCAGGGCGCTCATAGACTTCACGAGGGGTGCCAAGCTGCTGAATCAAGCCGTCTTTCAGCACCACAATGCGATCAGACATCGACAAGGCTTCTTCCTGATCGTGGGTCACGAACACAAAGGTAATGCCCAGCTCTCGCTGCAAACGTTTCAACTCCACCTGCATGGTGCGGCGCAGTTTGTAATCCAACGCGGACAAGGGTTCGTCCAGCAGCAACATTTTCGGTCGTTTGACCACGGCCCGGGCAATCGCGACCCGCTGCTGCTGTCCACCGGAAAGCTGGTGCGGTTTGCGCTTGGCAAACTCTTCCAGTTGCACCATGGCCAGCGCTTCTTCGACCCGTTGCTGGATTTCCGGCTTCGGGCGTTTTTCCATTTTCAGGCCATAGGCCACATTGTCGAAAACCGACATGTGCGGAAACAGCGCATAGTTCTGGAACACGGTGTTCAGAGGTCGAGCCTCTGGAGGTGTGTGGGTCAGGTCTTGGCTACCGAGAGTAATGGAACCTTCATCAGGGTGCTCAAAGCCGGCCATCATGCGCAGAAGCGTGGTTTTTCCACAGCCGGAAGGGCCCAGCAACGTAATAAACTCACCGTCAAGAATCTCAAGATCCAGCGAATCCAATACCTTGCGGTCATCAAATTGCTTGGAGAGCTTACTCAAAGAAAGCAGTGTCTGTTTCATCGGCCGCCGCCTAAAAAGTTAGCGGCGTATTTTTCCAGAAACCCCGGCCAACAAAAAGGGGCGTCAGGGTATTCCACAACCCCGCGCCCCTTCGCTTTAAAGGACGGTTTTACTGGTCAGCTACGCTGTTCAAATACGCCTTGTCCGAAATGTTTGTCCAAGGACGAACCTGCTTCAGGTAGTCGCGCTGAGACGTAATGATTTCGTTCGCCAGTTCATCTTTGGCGGCGAACTCATTCAACAAACGGTTGGTGGTCTCACGAAGGGCATTAATCACCTCTGGCGGGAACACCTTGTGGGTCACATTCGGGTACTCTTCCTTCATGCTCGCCCAAGCGGCCCCACTCTCATGAGTGCTCTGGATGTACATGTCATAAGCCGCCGTACGCATTGCCACTCGCAGCACTTCCTGCAGATCTTCAGGCAGTTTGTTCCAGGTTTTCTGGTTAATCAGAAACTGAACTTCGGCATTTGGCTCCTGCCAGCCGGAATAGTAATAGTCGGCAATCTGGTGGAAGCCCATTTTCAGGTCCAGCGCTGGGCCAACCCATTCCACCGCGTCAATGGTGCCACGCTCAAGAGAAGTATACAGCTCGCCCGGTGGCAAGTTGGTGACCGCGACACCCAGCTCGGACATCACCTCACCGGCAAACCCGGGCGTGCGGATTTTCAGACCTTTCAGGTCATCCAGAGAGTTAATTTCTTTGCGGAACCAGCCACCCATTTGGTTGCTGGTATTACCACCCGGAAAAGACAGTAAACCAAAAGGCTCGTACACCTTCTGCATCAGTTCCATGCCGTCGTCATGGTAGAACCAGGCGTACATTTCCGGGGCAATCATACCGAACGGTGTGGTGGTGAAATACATGGCGTTCGGAATGGTGCCTTTGTAGTAGTACGAGGCGGTGTGCCCCATATCGTACTGACCGTTGCGCACCATATCGAAGATGCCGAACGGGGCTTTGTGCTTGTTGGAAGAATCAATTCGAAACTTCAAGCGGCCATTGGACATTTTCTCAGCCATGGCGGCCATATTTCGGGGCGTGTCGCCCAGCAATCCGGAGTTAGGGCCCCAAGTTTCCGCAAGACGGATGGTGTAGGTTTTATCTGCTGCCGCAAAGGGACTGGCCAGGACAGCAACCGCAGCGAAGGCGGCCAGGATGGTGTTACGCATAAACATAGAAAAGGTTCCGTTATTATCGCTATAGGTCACAGGCAGTAACCTGTTATTAAACCACACTAAACGCACAGTCTCGCCCTTTGTGCTCTTGTCGGCAAGACTGCAATCAACGTTAAACCTTAAACTGGGCAACCAAGTCGCGCAGGCTTTCACCTAAACGTGCCAGTTCGTTACTGGCCTCATTGGTTTGAGTAACACCGGTGTCGCTTCGCTGCGCCGCATCAACAATGCGCACGACGTTCTGGTTTACCTCTTCCGCAACCTGACTTTGCTGTTCTGCAGCGGTGGCAATTTGAGTCACTTGGTCATGAATCTGAGCAATCGAACTCACAATCGTGTTCAGTGCGGAGGTCGCGTGGTTTATGCGTTCAACCGTTTCCTCCGAACTTCGGCGGGAATGGTTCATCCGCTCAACCGAGGCTTTGGTTTCCGCCACAAAGCCGCCAATCATTTCGCCAATCTGATCTGCAGATTCCGCAGACCGGCGCGCCAACTGGCGTACTTCATCGGCAACCACCGAGAACCCACGGCCGTGCTCGCCCGCTCGTGCGGCTTCGATCGCTGCGTTCAGGGCCAGCAGGTTAGTCTGCTCTGTTACCGCATGAATCACATCCAACACCTGCTGAATGTCACCAGACTTCTCAGCCAGCGCATTGATGCTGGCAGCGGTGCTTTCGATTTCGCCAGACAGTTGTGTAACGGCAACTTGGGCACTCGCGATGGTCTCACCCCCTTCACGGGCCATGCGATCCGCATCTGACGCGGCACTTTCCACTTCGTTGGTGTTGCCGGAAATCTGCTGGATTGTCGCCGCCATTTGATTAATCGCCGAGGCAATCTGATCCGTTTCCGAGCCTTGCTCCTGCACAGACTGGCTGGTTTCATTCGCCACCCGGCTGAGCTCCTCGGCGGCGGAAGCCACTTGGTCCGTGGTGATACCCACTTCACGGATGGTGTTCTGCATCTTGATCACAAATTGGTTGAACCGGCGCCCCAACTCCGCCAACTCATCCGTGCCATCTTCCGGCAGGCGCTGGCGCAAATCGCCGTCGCCGTTTGCGATTTCCTGCATCATGTCACTGACTTTCTTCAGCGGTACCGTCACCGTGCGACCGATCAACAACCCCACTATCAGCGCAACGATCACAACAACGATGGTTGCAACCAAGGTAAATAACATGGCCTCGGATATGGTGCCTTCGATGTCTTGCTCTGCCGCAGCCAGCACCCGATTAATATCGGTAATATAGACACCTGCGCCGATCATCCAGTCCCACCCTGGCACCAACGTGGTGTACGACAATTTTGGTTCAATAGCGCCGCTCGAGGCCGGGTTCGGCCACTCGTATTGGTAAAAACCATCTCGACTTGCCGCCTGAAACAAATCACCTACCAGTCTGCGGACCTTGGGATTGGTGGTCGGCCCCTCTTTTTCGGGGCTCGGCGCATACGCCAGATTGAAGACATCTCGGGTATACGCAAACACGTAATTGGATTCGCCGAACGAGATGGCACGAATGCGTTTCCGCGCCTCGTTTTTGGCTTCTTCGGGTGAGAGGGCTGGGTTATTCTTGGCCTCTTCAACAACATCATTGACGGCTTCAATCAGATCCTGAAGCCCCTGTTTCTTTGCTGCAAACAACTCTTCTTCGAGACGCTCCAGCTCGGCCTGACCATTGGCATTAATTTCTACAGCCGTGATCCAAGCAATAGCTCCTGCGGTCAGAAGTACCGGTACCAGGACACCGATCAACAGTCGAGTTCGTATTCGCAGGGCGCTTATCAGGGGCATATCGGTGACTCCGGGTTATTGTTAGTTTTGACGATAGCCTTAAGACGGCTTTAGCTGACATGGGTATCGACCATTACAGCCGCAACTTAAGCGCAGTCTAACCAAATTTTCACCTCGGAGCGCAAGCTCACCCCATACGAACCAACTTTGCCTCTAGCAGCAAGTTCGGACCAAGCTTCGCCACCTTCACCGCGTCCGGATTCACCCCCAGATCTTTCAAGGCGTCATGAATTTCATCCATGGCCTCATCCGCAGGCGCCGCAAGCAACAGCTCCCGAACGGCTCCCAGAACCATTTTCACGGGGACGGTCATGAAATAACCGGAAATCAGCAGCATCATCACCGGGTCGGCGTATACCGCCATCGCGGACCATTCACTGCGTTCTATCAACCATGCGATAGCAAAGCCCAGCATTACCGCAGCACTTAATACCGTATCCATCAACCATTGACCCTGCTCAGCCAACACCAAGCCAGAGCCATTGCGGTGGCTGGTCCAGCGCAAATAAACCCAAACCACCAAACAACCCACAACACTGACAGCGCCAAAAATCAGCGCCATGCCAGCCTCTACCGGGCGGCCGCCCTGTAAAATAGACACAACCGCCGAGGCAAACGAAAGCACACACACCAGGCCAATAACCAGACCTTTAAACGCAATAACCAGCGGCTCTACGGCACCCATACCAAACGGATAGTCTTCCGTTGCGGGGCGGCGAATAATCCTAGCGGCATACAGTGACAAAAGTGATAGCGCCAAACTGACCAAGGAATAGGCACCGTCGAAAAGAATGACTAGAGAATCTACCCAAAGACCCCAGATGATACCGGCAACTGCAAACAAGCCGGCCCCGACTGCAGATAGTTTTAGCGCCATATTTTCCCGCGCTAGAGAAGTAAACATTTTGACCTCCTGTTAATATAGCGCCATATTAACGGGATCAATTTGCCGGCGTGAGTCACTGAGCGACGGAAAAACCGTCGGGAAGAAGCCATCGTGAAAACCTCTCAAATCAAAACATTTCTGGCCATCGTCGATAACGGCAGCATCGCAGCCGCAGCCCGCCAACTGAACCGCAGCCGTACAACCATTAGCACCGTTTTAGCCGCGCTAGAAGATGAGCTGGGTGTCGCCCTGTTTGATCGCAGTGGCAATCAATTGCACCTGACATCGATCGGCCAATCGATCGTGACGGACTGCAGGCGTTTTGACCAAGTGGCCGGGCAAATCCAATCCCGCTGCCAGCATCACCTGAGTGGCGCGGAGTCAGTGCTGCGTATCGCCCGGGACGATGCCATTCCGGAAGTCATCTGGCGGGATATTCTTAAACGGCTGAAACAGAAGTTCCCCCAAACCAGCTTGTCGGTGTACCTCGCCCCTCCCAGAGAGCTCACGCATCTGGTGCGCAATCAATCCGTGGATGTTGCCTACGGCCTGATGCCCGAACTGCTGAGCGAGGGGTATCAATGGTTCCGGGAACTGGCTGACGTGCGCATGCTCACGGTGGCTGCTCCCGATCATCCACTGTGTCAGCTGAAGCGCGTGACACAAGACCAGCTCATAGCCCACACCGAAGTCACCATCGCCTATATGGAAGATGCTCAGTTGGTGGCGGAGTCGCCAGAGACGGCAAACTATCTCGCTTTTACGCAGTACGAATTGATTCGGGATGCCGTTATAGAGGGCGCGGGCTGGGCCGACTTGCCTTTACCACTGATCGCAGAGGCCTTAAGAAAAGAACAACTGAAGACCATCAAGCACCGGAGTGCTCGGTGGTGGAAAGTCTTCAGTGCACTGGAGACCGAGCAGGCCCAAGGTGGTGCCGTGGTCGGCTGGCTGGCTAACGAGCTGGAAACCTATCTGGAAACCATGGTTTAAGGCTGTTCATCCGGCGGTGCGCCGAGATCGCATTTTTTGCAGTCCAATTCAAACCCCAGCATGGATTCCCTACCCTCGGGCGTTATGACCCACGGCCGATTCACCCAAGGCGGATCGTGGCGCACGTGCTGGTTGTGCCCGCAGCCTAACTGGGCGACCCAATGGTTTTCAATGTCTTTGTGGTAACCGGCAATGGGCTGTTTCATGCCCGGGCCCTGCCGTTCCAGGCCGACCAGGAATAGATAGCCAAAGCCACCCATATCATGACAAAACTGATCAGTTTCTCAGTACCCAGCGGTTCGTGGAAAACATACATTGCAATCAGAAACTGCAGGGTAGGGTTGATGTACATAAGAAACCCGACGGTGGACAGGCGTAACCGCCGGGCAGCGCCGGCGAAAGCCAGTAGTGGAATGGCCGTCACGATACCGCTGGACATCAATAGCAAGGCGCTGTTGGTACTTTCAGCCAGATGCGACATTTCCTGCGCCGAGAGCCATGCCAACGCGAGCAGGCCGAGCGGTAACAGCAAAAGCGTTTCCACAAACAAACCCGACAAACCATCCAGATCAACCTTCTTACGCATCAACCCATAGGTTCCGAAGCTGAACGCCAACGCCAGAGTAATCCACGGCAAAACGCCCAGAAGAACAATCTGGTAGACGATGGCCACAGCCGCCAACACCACGGCCACCACCTGCAGCCGGGATATGCGTTCACCCAGAATCAGCATCCCCATGGCCACGTTAACTAACGGCGTCAGGAAGTAACCCAGGCTAGCCTGCATCACTTGCCGCGTTTCCACCGCGTAGATATAGATTCCCCAGTTCAGCGCGATAAAAATGGCACAGCCCAACACGAAACCAAGACGCTTGGGACGCCTCAATGCGACCTTAACCGGAGACCAACGTTTCAGCAGCGAAATAACCACGGCCAGAAATACGCAGGACCAGACCACCCGATGAATCAACACTTCCCAGGCGGGAATGCCCTCAAAAAGCGCGAAATACAGCGGAAAACTGCCCCACATGGTGTAGGCCGCCAAACCATAGGCCACACCTTTACTGGTTTCCGAAACCGCCTTGTTCATGAATCACTCACTTACGCAGACAACATACTTTGTATTTGCGGCCGCTGCCGCAAGGGCAGACATCGTTTCGGCCGGGTTTAAGCTGGCCTTCACTCGTTGCTCCGCTCAGGTAGTACCAGCGCCCGTCTTCTTTTATGAAATCAGACTGCTCTTCCAGATAGCCCCAGCCGGAACCCGACCGATATAGCGCCCTAAAATGAACCTTTCCCTGATGCGCCGTCTCGCTGGCCTCGATAACCTGCAGCGACGTCCACTCCGGCGAGCCTTCCAAGTTCAGTTCAGAAGGGCGCGTATCGCTGTGCCAGGTCGCAAGCAGGTAATCGTTATTGTGTTTAACAAAAGCCGCATACCGGGAGCGCATCAATGCTTCCGGTGTGGGTGCTGACTGGCCGAGATGCCAAGGTTGGCAACAACGTGAGTAATCTGCCCCACTGCCGCACGGGCAAACTGCAGGTGAGTTCGCTACATCCATAAAACTCTCGCTCTTGAAACAATAAAACGTCACCTAGACGGCTATGGTCTAATTGAAAACACGCCAAACACCACCCAATATGCAAATAAAAACGACACACTGGAAGTCACGGCCATCTGGGCCATACTTTAGCGATCAACGGAACTGAATGCAGGCACCACCCGCCATGTCATCCCAAATCCCGTCTACCGAGCTCCCGGACGAGCCGGATACGAATTCACCAGCCGCAATGATTTCTGCGGGCGGACTGCAAGCTGTACTCGATAATCTCGATGCCTTGGTTTACGTCTCTGACTTCGAAACCCACGAGCTCCTATACATGAATGCCTATGGGCGACAGAGATGGGGTGAAATTGACGGCAGAAAATGCTGGCAGGTGCTTCAAAATGCCGACGGCCCTTGCAGCTTCTGCACCAACCATTTGTTACGTACACCCGAGGGTTCTCCCACACCGCCCCACGTGTGGGAATTCCGGAATCCCATTGACCAACGCTGGTATCAGTGCCGGGATCAAGCCATCCCTTGGCCCAACGGCAAACTCGTGCGCCTGGAAATTGCCACCGACATTTCCGAGCGAAAACAAATCGAGCTGGCCTTGCAGGCAGCCCACGAGCGAGCACAAACCGCCGCCCTTGAAGACGAGCTTACCGGGCTCCCTAATCGCCGCGCCTTCTTCCAGTTTGGTAAGCAAATGCTGCATCAAGCTCTGCGCAATCGCTCAACCCTGTCGATGGTGATGGTCGATCTGGATTTCTTCAAAAGAGTGAACGACACCTATGGCCACCAGGCCGGTGACGAAGTGCTCATTCGAGTGTCTGAAGTCATGCAAGCACGGCTGCGCGATTCAGATCTTATAGCCCGAATGGGCGGGGAGGAATTCGTACTGCTACTACCCGAAACGCCCATCAACAAAGCCTGCGAAATCGCTCAGCAACTGCGAGTAATCATCCGCGCTTTGGGTGTGCTGCATGAAGGCCATACCATCGAACTTAGCGCCAGCTTTGGCATTACCAGTAACAGGCCAAACGACCCCAATCTCGAAGCCCTTCTTCAAAGGGCTGATCAAGCGCTCTATCAATCCAAAGAGCAGGGTCGCGACCGAATCTCCATTTATACCGACTGACCCTGCTCCTCAACGCAACGCGATTACCGGCGTTTGGTCACCGCCATGGTCAATCGTGAAATACAGGTCAGCTTACCCTGCTCATTCTCTAGGCGAATTTCCCAAACCTGAGTCGCACTGCCAATGTGCTGGGCCTTAGCCGTACCATACACCCAGCCGCTACTCACCGGACGAATATGGTTCGCGTTGATGTCGAGCCCTACCGCAACGGTACCCTTGTCCTTCAGAACACAGTTGGCTGCCATGCTGCCCAGAGTTTCCGCCAGCACTACCGAAGAGCCTCCATGTAAAATGCCAAACGGCTGGATGGTGCGCTCATCCACCGGCATACGACCTTTCACATAATCGTCACCGATTTCGAGGTATTCAATGCCCATATGACCGACCGCTGTGTTCTTGCTGGCCTCAGTCATCTGTTCAATACTGGGGGTTACTGTCCAAATTGCCATTGTGAAGTGTCTCCGGGTTGAACTTTAATCGCATGTAGTTGTCATGGGGTGAGTCTATACAGGTAGCATGCTTAGAACCACGCCTTTATAAACGCTTTTACCATGTACCACCAGAACTAGAAAGAGAGGGATCAAAAATGAAAAAAACACGCCTAATCGCCACCGCTGCTCTGGCACTGTCGATTACCCTGCCCGCAGCCGCCCAAATGAGCGTTGAAGACCAGATCAAAGCGCGTCAGGGCGCTTACCAGTTCATGGCCTGGAACATGAGCAAAATCAAAGCGCAAGCCGTCGATGGCGATATTGCCTACAACGCGGACCAGATGAAAGCCGCCGCAAACGCCATTGCCGCTGTTGCCAACTCCGGCATGGGCGCCTTGTTCAGCCCGGAATCGTCTTTAGACAAGGCTGACGACACCCGGCTTAAGCCCGAGTTTTTCGAACAGCCGGAAAAAGCCCGGGAAGTGGGCATGAACTTTGGCCGCGAAGCCAACAAACTTCAAGCAGTTGCCGCCGAGGGTGACAAAGCCGCACTGGCCCGCCAGTTTGCGGCCGTGGGCAAGACTTGCAAGGCCTGCCATGACAACTTCCGTGCTAAGTAAGTAGCGCGCTTTACCATCCCAGATTCTGGGGTGGTGGCTCCGGAGCCGGCGGCGGTGACACCAAACTACCGCTGGCGCCTAGAACAACACCCGCAGCCAATACCAGAGACACCAGAAAAGCCACGGTGCCGCCCCCCTGCGCATCCGATGCAAGGCCCGATGGCACTCGTTTTCTTCCGGTAATCATCGGTGTCACGATGTTGTCTTTCTTCACTTTCGAGTACCACAGAACCGCCAGCACATGCAGAGCCACCAAGCCATACAGGTACCACTCGGTCAGCCTGTGCCAGCTACTCAGCGTATCGCTCCAACCTGAGGAAATAAGCGGGTACAACGGGCCCTGAAAGGAAATCTCGTCGTTGGCAAACAATCCCGTTACGGCCTGAAACCCGAACAAACCCAACAAGGCCAACACCGACAGCGCCCCCAGAGGGTTGTGGCCCACACCCTGCCATTGGCCGCGGAGGTATCGAACAATCGCTGACGGTCCACGAACAAATGAACGGAAACGCGCGTAGGTGGAACCGGCAAAACCCCAAATAAGCCGAAAACTCAACAAACCGATCACGAACAAACCGAAACGGCCATGCCACTCGGGCATGCCGGTTTTTATCGTAATAACCGCCCCCGTAACCGCCAACAACAGCAGCCAGTGAAACAATCGCGTGGGCATATCCCATAACCGAATGGTTGTCATACCTCATCCTCTAGCCATCAATTCGTTACAGGACCGCATTGAGTGCTCTAAGTTCCATGAGTATCAATCCGCCGCACCATGCATTTCGAACTCGGCGAGCCTTGTGTCCCACGTAGCAAAGCTATAACCTCAATGGCCAGCTAAGACAAACTTTGGGGACCGGTATCGAGCAACCACCCCTCTGAACAAAAGAGAACTCGCCCTGCGCCCGATGTATCGATTTTTTCTGTTCCTCACGTCAATGTTATTGTCGATACACACACTGGCGGCCAGCCAGCCAAACCCTGACTCGCCCCGGAATATTGGTTTTTATTACGGTAAAGAAGCACCTATCGGCAATCTCTATGCCTACGATTGGCTGGTGCTCCAGCCCAGCCAGACCACCAACGCCCGCCTCGACTTATTGTATAAAGGTAACACTCACCCGATTGCCTATTTGAGCGCTGGGGAAATGGCTTTTACCGATCAGGCCGTACAAGGTATGCAATCAGATTGGGTGCTTGGAGAGAACACTGCGTGGAAGAGCTATGTGCTCGACATTCGCAAAGAGAGTGTTCGTGATTTTATGGTCGAACAGTTAGTTGCTCCGGCCATGGCACGCGGTTTCAAAGGAGTCTTTCTCGACACTCTGGACAGCCACCTTCTGACTGCTGAAGGCCGGGAGAACCCGGAAGCATTCGCAGAAGCGCAGGGGCTGTTAATCGCCACGATCCGCGAACGCTTCCCCGACAGCCTCATTATTATCAATCGCGGCTTCCATTTGCCCGAATCAGTCCATAAAAAAGTCGATGCTCTTGCTTTCGAGTCATGGCGCAACGGTTTCGAGGCGGGTGGACGCCGGTACTACGAGGTATCCGACCAGGACCGGGAGTGGCTTGCGGGCCAACTCAGCCACTGGCGTGAAAAACACCCGGAACTTCCCGTCATTGCCATTGATTATACCCGCTCAGAAGACGACGCCTTCGAGTTGTCGAAGCAACTCAGGCAGGATGGCTTTATTCCCTATGTTTCAGACCACAACCTGAACCGCCTTGGCCCAACAAATCCTGTGGTTAAAAAGCGCCACGTGCTGGTTTATCACGACCTGCCAGAAGCCGAAACCGACCGCAGCGCTGCCCATCGGCGGCTTGGCATTGTTCTGGAACGGCTGGGGCTGGTGCCGGTTTATCGCTCTCTCGAACAACCTTTTCCGACCGAGCCGGTAACCGATCGATACGTCGGCATTGTCACCTGGTGGGAAACTGATGCAAGAAAATCCCGATTTTGCCGCTGGGCCGGCAAAGCACAATCGACCGGTTTTCCGGTGGTATTGTTCGGCCTGCGCCCGACTGCAACCCAATGCAACAAGCTCATGCAAAGTCGGCGCACAGCAGCCCCTCAGGGGGAGCTGAAAGTATCCAAAGACCACCCATCCATGGGCAACTTCGAGAGCACTCGTATTCCCTCGGCGGCTTTCGACCCACTGCCTCAACCCGGCGCAGCGAATTCATGGTTAACGGTCACCGATGCGTCCGGTGCGCGCTTCATGCCGGTTTATACCCACGCACAAGGGGCCGTCGCCACCACAGGCTTTATCTTCGAGAAAGGGCCGGATGATCAGGCCTATTGGTTATTTGATCCGTTCGCGTTCCTGAAAGAAGCGCTGAAACTGTCAGATTTTCCGGCCATCGACAGCACCACGGAAAGCGGTCGGCGCATCCTTACCGCGCATATTGACGGCGACGGCCTGGTTTCCCGCGCCGAGCTGCCCGGCCGGCCACTCGGCTCAGAAGCCATCCAGCAGAAAATCCTTCAGGTGTACGACATTCCCCACACCCTCTCAGTGATTGAAGCCGAAACCTCCCCCAAAGGCCTTTACCCCGATGTCAGCGCTGAAGCGGAGGCCAGTGCCCGGTCCATGTTCCGCATGGATCAGGTAGAAGTGGCTTCGCATTCCTACAGTCACCCTTTTTTCTGGGCCATGCTTGAAGGTGACACCCGGGCAGCGCCGAAACTGGATGAAACGCTCTACGGCTACTCCATGGAGGTGCCACGCTATACGCCGCTCATCAACCGGGAAATTAACGATTCCATTGCGTACATCAATCGGCGCCTGGCACCGAAGAACAAACCGGCATCCGTCTTCCTCTGGACCGGAGATGCACGCCCTGGGCCGGAAGCCCTGAGAGCTGTTCGGGAATTGGGTTTGGTCAACGTGAACGGTGGCGACACCCACCCACTACCGTTCGATTCTGAATTGGCCGGGGTTTGGCCCGATGCACGGCCAATCGGTGATGAATTACAGGTTTATGCACCGGTGATGAATGAAAACGTGTACACCAACCTCTGGACGGGTCCATTCTTCGGCTATCGTAACGTCATCGAAAGCTTCAAAATTCTGGAATCCCACCATCGCCTGAAGCCTATCGGTATCTACTACCATTTTTACTCTGGTACCAAGCCCGAGGCGATTCAGGCGTTGAAAGAGATCTACGATTACGCGCTGTCACAACCGGTAACGCCCCTGTATCTGAGTGATTACGCCAAGCGCGTTCAGGGGCAGTACTATTCCGCTCTGTTGCAACCCGCCCCGAACAGCTACCGCTGGCGGGGCGCACGGGCACCTTCCACCGTGCGTATTAGTCAGAATCAATTCCCCGATATGGCCCGGAGCCAAGGCGTTGCGGGCTATCATGATGTGGGCGACGTGCGTTTCGTGCATCTCGCCGGGAACGACCCCTTGTTAGTACTCGCGCCCGAACCTTCACCGGGTCCTATGCTCGATTCCGCCAACGCTGAGCTCGTAGACTGGCAGCGCAGCCGCAAAAACGGGCGCTGGCATCTTCAATTCGAGCTGAAAGGTTATCAGCCCTTGGACTTTGCGTTGTCAGGCACTTCAGAATGCCGCGTCAGGGGAACCAAGCTGTCCCAAAACACCAGCAACGATTTACTGCACTTCCGCTCTGGCACTCAACAGGCTGGCCGCTTCGATATGGAGTGCCGTTAATCCATGCGTCAACGTAAACCGGCTTTCTTCAGCGTTCCTGCGTTATTGGCCCTGGCGGCGCTGATTATGGTTACGTTATACCTGCTGTTTCCACGGCAGGCGATTTACGAAGACCCCGGGTATCTCGAATCACCCGACAGTCTCTCACTGGCCTATCTCGAAACTCTCCTCAAATCTGACCCGGATAATCAGGCGTTGCGCCTTACGTTGGGCCGAATGCAACAAAAAGTTGGGGAACACACTAAAGCAATCAGCACACTCTCGCCCCTGATCAAGCAGGCCGATGTATCTATCGAAGCCATGTCCGCTTACACCGAGCTGCTTCGGGGAAAATTTTTTCGCGCTCAAACGTCGCTGGGGCAGGTACTGGTGCGCAGCCAACTTGCCACCACGTTAAGACAAGCTCTGTTACAGCCCTATACCATTGTGGAAAAAGAAACGCTCATGGCAGACAACCTGCCACTACTGACAATCAACGATCAACTGACCGTTCGACAGCAATTCTTTGAACTGGCAACCGGTACTAAACGGCTGAGAGCAGGCCAAGCGCTTGCAAAACTTCAGGAAGCGACGGGCAATCCAAGGGATGCCGCTTACACACTGGATTCTGTTGAAAAACTCGTACCATCAGGGGAAAAAGAAGCCTTCGTAGCGAACCTGATACGTCTCGATCTGGCGACCAATGAACCAAAGCGCGCTTTACAACGGTTCACTACCCTGCACGGCACAAGCGAGCTAAATCCACAACAATTGCGCCAAGGTATCCGCCTCGCCAACTTTGCCGGGCAGCCCGAAATCGGCAATCGCTGGTTAGCACAACTGGCAAAAGCCGAACCGTCGAACATCGACATCCAGCGCCAATTGCTGGCGCATCAGCTCGGGCAAAACAACCTCCGCGAGGCACTGAAAACAGCACAACGCATGGAGGCCAGCGGCAAGAATCTCAGCCGAACCGACCAGGAAAAACTGGCACAGCTCTATGAATGGAGCAATCAACCGAAAAAAGCTTTGGCGTATTGGCGCACACTGTTTTTAGAACAATCCCCGACTGACGACTCCACGCGGGCTTACGATCGGGCCACAAATCTGGCGGAAGGCTTGTTTCAGTGGCCCACGCTGGTTGAGCTACACACAGTTCGGGCCAAGCGCCGTCAGCTGTCCGAAGAGGGTTACATACAGCTCACCGACGCACTGGTCAGCGTCGGAAACTTTCAAGCCGCCACCCGTTACTTGTTGGAAGGCACCCAACAATACCCCGCCAGCTCCACACTTCGGCAACGTGAACTGGCTCTGTTAACGAACAATCGCCAATTTTTCGAGGCGATTGATCTATTGGAAGCCGCGCCGAACCTGACAGATGAAGAACAAGTTCAGCTAGCCAACCTGCACTGGCGCACTCGAAATCCGGAAGCCGCTTTAGCCGCGCTGGATTTCTCACCAACAGAACCAGCACTGGCACAGGAAGTCGAAACCATGCGACTGAACTTGGCCCGCATTCTGAACCGTACTGACATTCTTGAGCAGTACTACCATCGTCTCACCGCACGGCCTGCAGGTACGTTGACGGTCGATACAAGAGATCAACTAATTGGCTATTCCTGGCAATTCGGCACACCCGAAGAAACACTTCGTTTGAGTGAGGAGCAATATCAGGAAACCGGAGAAACCCGCCATTTAGCGATCATCGCCGAGCTACAAGCCTCGCTGGGCCGTTTCGAGGAGCTGTCGAAATCGCTCAAAACCTGGAGCGAACGCTTAGGCCAAACGAAACGCGACCCGCTGTTCTGGCGTCTCAGTGCACGAATGCACCAACACCAAAACAATACCGAAGCAGCGCAGAACGCGTATGTTCAAGCCTACCGCTTGGCGCCCGAGAACACCGGGCTTCTGGCAAGCTGGGGCTGGTTCCTGATAAGCCAGCCAGACCTTTTACCCGGGCGCTTGCCCCTAATCTTAGCCCTATTGGAAAACTCACCGGCAGCCAATGACTACGCCCTTCAGGTTTATGGCCACTTCGCACTGGGGGACCCCGGAAAGGCGAATGC
This sequence comes from Marinobacter litoralis, assembly GCF_003336705.1. GTDB lineage: Bacteria > Pseudomonadota > Gammaproteobacteria > Pseudomonadales > Oleiphilaceae > Marinobacter > Marinobacter litoralis. The sequence continues at coordinate 229,534 of NZ_QMDL01000003.1, forward strand.
ATGGCTAAGCGCGGCACGCCAACAACTGACCGATGAGCCAAACCAGCTCCTCGCTCTGGCCGATTACGCAGAAACTTACGAAACCGGTAAACATGCAGAAGCCGAAGCGCTGCGACAACAAGCCGTTCTGCACGCACAAGAACGTGAAGCGCTGCGCCCCGAGGTTATTGACCGACTCTACGCAAAACTTCGGGATCCTGAACCATCGGCTCGAGAACCACTTTACCAGTCCGACAATCGCGCCTTGCAAGCCGGTGTCGAGCTACGCGACCTCGGCGGCTTCTCTCTGAACACTGCTGGCGTATCCGGCCAATTCAGTCACGACCGTTACCGCTGGCTGTTTTCGGCGGAACAAAGCCGCGCCAACGATCAGGGCGAGCTCAAACAAACACCGAAACCGGGCACAAGCGGCACACTGCAGTGGCAGAACAACTTTGTCGATCACTTGTTCACAGCCGAAGTTGGCACCTATACCTTCGCGGGCGGAGAACAAGCCACCGGCCAAATCAAACTGGACAGCCAACCCACTGACAGCGTGACACTCTCCGCCAGCGTTTCCTTTAACGAGCGGGTCAGCGACAGCGCCGAGGCATGGTGGCTTACCTCGGGCAACCGTCTGACGCTCGCGACAAGCTACACCCCGTGGTCCAGACTGACGCTCAGCGGAATCCTAGATCACCGCACTATCGATGAAGCCTTCGTTGGTCAGATAGGCACCGGGTACAACGCCAATCTGCAAGCCACCTATCGTCTGTTCGAAAGTGATCCCGCTTGGCGCCTGTCACTGAATTATCAACGCCAGTCATTAAACGTTGGTGATGATTTATCACCCAAAGCCTTATCACTGCTGGAAACGCCACTCGCACCCGGCGACTTGCTGAGCGAGGATTATGAGCGCATCGGCTTCACCTCCGAATGGTCCCACGGTGAACCTCATGCCCTGTATCGAACCCGGCCTTCGCCGCGTTACTTTTTAGCGCTGGACACTGGTTACGTACTATCCAATGGCAGCTTTGACTTCGGCGCCCGTGTCGGGCTGGGATGGCGCGTTGTGGGCGATGACGAACTGGCTCTATCCACTGGCTACAGCTCCGACAGTCTGGGCGGCCAGCCCCGTGCAAACGCAAAATTAACGTATACCCTTTATTTAGGTCACTAACAGGAGTTTTTATGATGCTCATGCGATCCCTTACCGTCGGGCTTTCTCTGGCCTTAATGGCTGGTTGCTCAGTTATGCAGAGCCAAACTCAATCCGAGCCCGTCGATCTCGATAGCCGCTTCGCGGTAATTCCACTGGGCAACCTGTCACAGACCCCGCAAGCCGGCGATCAAGCGGCCAGCATTCTCAGCGCGTTGCTGCGTGCGCGAGGCGCTGCAGAGGTTGAGCTTTACCTCCCGGCTGATGACAACCCGCTGATTTACGACAATCATGATCGTCAGCAAGATGCTATTGCCTCCGCTATGGACCAAGGCGCTGATATCATCGTGGAAGGCACCGTTGATGAATGGCGCTATAAGAATGGCCTCGATGGAGAGCCGGCCGTTGGCCTGACACTGGTGTTCCGCGATGCTGAGGACAACTCAGTGATCTGGTCCGGCACCGGAGCCCGCACTGGCTGGGGCCGCGAAGGCGTTGCAGTTGCCGGCCACAAAGTCCTGGAAGATCTGCTGGACGAAATGCCTGTGATAGAAACTGCGCGTTAAACCGACATGATAAAATCCGACGTATACGGCGATCTTAGCCTCTCTAGCAAAGAAACGGCTGCTTGGGTGAAATGGCTGGAAACCATTCTCATGACCCTGCTGTTTCTCGCTGTAGGGATTTGGCTGAATCCGGAAAATCCCTTGTTTATCGGGGAGACCTTCCCGTGGCCGGTACTGGCTGCGTTGGGCGCAGGCCTGAGATACGGTTTTATGATGGCTCTGGTATCTTCCGCCCTGATGTTCACCGGTGCTGCGCTAATGTACCGGGCCGGCGTGGTGCCGGGTGACCAACTACCTTACACCTGGGGTGTCGGGATTCTGGCAACCAGCTTGCTCGCAGGGGAGTTCCGGGATTATTGGGACCGGCGCATTGAAAAGCTTGTTGCGGCCAATCAATACCGCCACGTGCGTCTGGAAGAATTTACTCGCAACTTTTACCTTCTGAAAGTTTCCCACGATCGCCTAGAGCAACAACTTGCCGGCAACTCCAACAGCCTTCGCGAAGCTCTGCGGCGGCTTTACAGCGAGATATCGCATGCCCGGGGCACCGGACTCAACGCCGAAACCGGAGCGTTGATCATGCGGTTGCTGGTCCGCTACGGGCAATTACAAGTGGCGGCAATCTATCCGATCCACGCAGGCGAGCTGGTCAAAGAGCCCGTGGCAACCGTGGGCAACTCAGGTCGGCTCAATCCTGATGACCCGCTGTTGGTGCATGCATTGGAACAGAGAACTCTGGTTTCCGTGCACACCGAATACCGCGACAACCGCGGTGATTTGGACACTCATTTATTGCTCGCGCTCCCTCTGATTGATTCAGAGCAGCACATGATCGGTGTTGTCGCTGTCGAGGCCATGCCCTTTTTCAGTTTCCAGCCTAAAACACTCCGTCTGCTGGCAATCATGGCGGGACACATGACCGATATGTTGCTGGAACACAGCCAGGTTTCTGGTCAAGCACAGGCTGATTGGCGCCACTTCCTGTTCCAGCTTGCGCGGGTCAATAGCGATGCCCGTGACCACAACTTGCCCTCTACGCTCGTTCATTTCGACTTCAACAGCGCAGCGTCAGCCAATCATGTCCACCAAATGATACAGCAGATGCGTCGAGGCTTAGACGTGATTACTCAGCCCCCGGAAGCGGAAGACACCCAAATTGTTGTGCTGCTGCCGTTGACCGACGAGCTTGGCGCTGCTGCCTACCTGCAGCGCTTGGCCGATGCCGTACAACAACAATCCGGACGTTATCTGGAATCGTTCGCACGCATTCAGCAATTGCCATTGGGCAAGAAGACCAACCCAACGGAATGGCTCGAGCGCCAACAAAAGGAGCCGGCATGAGCGGTTGGCTCATTTCGCTTGGGCTAACGCTGGAGGCCGGAGGCCTTGCTGCGCTGTTTACGGAGCTGCCTTCATTACTGGCACTGTCGGCCTATTTAACAGCGCACGCATTGGCGACACTGGTGTTCACAGTAGTGTGCCTGCCGCTGTTACCCGCCAGCTATCGACGCAAACTGGTATTGGCCGGTATCTTTTTATTCACACTGCAATTCGCCATGCCTGTCATCGGCACCATTGGCGTATTCACGGGTATATTGCTGCCGCTGCGACTGCCCCGAGCCGAGCAACACAACCCCTGGCAAGAAACCGACATACCGGAGCTGCCCTATCGTCCGATGGATATGGATGATCAGTTGGGGTTCAGTGACGGTGGTTTGCGAGAGGTGCTCCGAGAGGCAAGCTCTTCCGAAAAACGCCTGAAAGCATTGCTCGCATCCCGGCAATTAAGCGATCAGGAAGCCGTCGACGTTCTGAAAGAAGCACTCAAAGACCCCTCCGACGACATCCGGCTGCTGGCGTATTCGATGCTCGAACAAAAGGAAAAGCAGCTCGCCACCCGAGCCCAGGAACTGAAAAGGCTGCTCGACAATCCGGATCACCCTGACCGACACCGGCTGACTCGTCGGCTAGCCCATACCTGGTGGGAAATCGCGTATCTGGGCTTGGCCCAAGGCGGGCTAAAACAGTATTACTTGGAAAACGCCCGTCATCTGCTGGTCCAACTGACAGAGGCAAAGTCTTTTCACAACGACTGGCGTTTGCTCGGCCGTATTGAGCTGGCCTTGGGCCATGTCGAAGCGGCCAACAACGCATTCGAAGCCTCATTGGCTAACGGAGCACCCCCCGAATTGATTTACCCGTATCTGGCCGAAGTCGCTTTTCTGGCTCGAGACTTCCAAAAAGTGCGTTTCCATCTGGCCAACTGTTCACGTTTCGGCCCGTCTGCCCCGGTAAAAGAATTAATGGAGGGTTGGCTATGATCTGGCGAAAAACCGCAGCGCCGGAAACACCCTTGGCAGACATCACGCTGTTACTTGAGGGCACCTACCCCTTTGTCCGCGGCGGCGTTTCGTCTTGGGTACATCAGATCATTTCCGGCTTGCCCCAGTACCGTTTCTCGCTGATTTTTCTGGGCGGGGACCGCAGCCATTACGGCGAACAGCAATACGAGCTGCCGGAGAACGTGGTTCACCTGGAATGTCATTACCTGATGGACCCATTGGTGGAGTCCAAGCCGAAAGCCCGCAAGGGCAATCGGGCTGCGTTCGACACCCAGCGTAAGTTACACAACCAGCTGCGCAACAAAGCCCCTGTGCCGAAAGGGGTGTTCAGTGAGATCTTTCAAAGCCTCGGCCGCAAAGGCGGCATCAGTAAAGAAGACTTTCTGTACAGCGAAGAAAGCTGGAAAGTAATCGACGAAAGTTACAACAAATATTGCACCGACCCTTCGTTCATCGATTACTTCTGGACCATCAAAATCATGCATGGGCCGCTGTTTCGAATTGCCGAGATCGCCCGGAACATTCCGCCTACCCGGGCGGTTCACGCGGTGTCTACCGGTTACGCTGGTTTGATGGGTGCGATGCTAAAAGAGACTCGGGGCATCCCTTACATTCTGACCGAGCACGGCATCTATACCAAAGAACGAAAAATCGACCTGTCACAGGCTGCGTGGATCAAAGACGTCACCGACAAGGTCAGCACTAACCTGAATGACGATTTAGGTTACATTCGCAAGCTTTGGATCCGCTTTTTCGAATCCTTGGGGCGCATGTCCTATCAAATGGCCGACCCCATCATCTCGCTCTACATTGGCAACCAGCAACGCCAGCTGGCAGACGGTGCGGAACCCGCTCGCACCCATATCATTCCCAACGGAATTGATCCCGGGCGATTCGAAGGCGCTTTAGCCGCTCGTCCCGAGGAAACGCCAATGGTAATGGGCCTTGTAGGGCGCGTGGTTCCGATCAAAGACATAAAAACCTTTATCCGTGCCATGCGCGCCGTATACGAGGTGATTCCCAACGTTGAAGGGTGGATCGTCGGGCCGGAAGAAGAAGACCCCGTCTATGTGAAAGAATGCCGGGAACTGGTCAGCAGTCTGGGCTTGGAAAACTGCGTTAAATTCCTGGGATTCCAGAACGTGAACGACATCCTCCCGAAGCTTGGGCTGATGGTGCTGACCTCGATTTCCGAGGCCTTGCCCCTGGTCATACTGGAAGCCAATGCTGCGGGCCTGCCTTGCCTTGCCACCGACGTGGGCGCCTGTCGGGAGCTAATCGAAGGCGGCACCGCTGAAGACAGGCGTTTAGGAAGCAGTGGAGCGGTGGTGCCCATTGCCGATCCGGAAGCCACTGCCAGAGCAGCCACCCGGCTTCTGCTGGACAAGCAACGCTGGCAAGCCGCCAGCACCGCCGGGCTGGCTCGCGTTAAACAATTTTACACCTTGGACTCCATGTACGATTCGTATCAAAACATCTACGACACGGCGTTATCGGCCGAAAACCGGGAAAACTGATGGCGGGTATAGGATTCGAACTCAGACGCATACTCAAACGCGATAGCCTGAGCAGCCTGATCGGTGCCTACGGGCTTGCCAGCATCATCAGCTCAGGCCCATGGGTGCTCTCGGTACTCGGGGTGATGCTGATCGGTATCGTGAGTCTGACACTGGCCGTCCGTGATCTGGAAATCGTGCAGTTTCTGGTTTCGGTCACCTACCTCATGGCGATTTCATTGGTGCTTTCCGGGCTATTCCAGCATGTGTTTACACGTTGGGTTGCCGACCGTCTCTATGAAAAACGCAACCATCTGATTCTGCCCAACCTGATGGGCGTGCTGTGGCTTTCAACCGTGCTAGCCCTGCTCGGCGGCTTGCCTGCCATCCTGTTTTTACTGCCGGACACCAGCACGCTTTATAAACTGCTGATGTTGGCTAACTTCGTGGTCCTGTGCAATCTCTGGCCTGTCACCATCTTCCTGTCGGGGATGAAATCCTACTACCTGATCGTGGTGCTGTTCGCCGTTGGCTACACCACAGCGATTATCGCTTCATTACTGCTTTCGGGCCTCGGGCTCGAGGGGTTGTTAGGCGGACTGCTTTTGGGGCACAGTCTGTTGCTGTTCAGTTTCCTGTTCACCATCATTCGGCAATACCCCAGCGACAAGCTGATTGATTTCAGCTTCACCCGGCGCTCACAAATCTTTCCTGCACTGATCGCAACCGGTTTGCTGTTTAACGCCGCCGTCTGGGCCGATAAGTTCATCTTCTGGTTTCATCCGGACACCTCGCAGCACGTGATCGGGACTCTGCGGGCATCGGCTATTTACGACCTTGCCATTTTCCTGGCTTATCTCGCCATCATTCCCGGCATGGCGGTGTTTCTTGTCCGTATGGAAACCGATTTTTCCGAAGCCTACGACCGTTTCTACACCGCCGTCCGGGAAGGCGATACCCTTGCCCACATTAACGGTTTTCGTGATGACATGGTGCGGGTGGCCCGCAATGGCATCTACGAAATCTGCAAGGTGCAAAGTTTCACACTGATCATTCTGTTCATCTGGGCCGACGAGATTCTCGCCGCTATCGGTATCTCCACCTTATACCTGCCCATGTTCTACATTGATCTGGTATCGGTGAGCATGCAGCTGATTTTGCTGGCGATCCAGAACGTGCTGTTTTATCTGGATTCTCGCCACATCAACGTGTCTCTGTGCGTGATCTTTTTCGCCAGCAACGTGATCTTCACCTTCACCACCATCGAACTGGGTGCAAATTTCTACGGTTACGGATACGCAGGCGCGACCTTCCTGTCATCGGTCATCGGGCTGGCGTTGCTGTCTCGGAAGTTCGACCGGCTCGAATACGAAACCTTCATGCTGCAAGGGCGTTAGTAACCAGCGAGACATCGGCGTTTCTCTTCAAAGGTTCAGCGTGTAAATCTGGACAAGCAAAGCGAACCATAGGATCCTAAAAGTCATACCAAAAATAATACCGGGACGGCTGACTGGAAGCCCTTCAGCAGACCGCCCCGATCCATGATCTTGAGGACACCGCAGTGGCAGAGACAACAACTCCAATAAAACTCAAACCCAGCACCATCAGAATCGGCACCCGGTACCGCGCCAACCGCTTGAAGGGCCCCTACGATGCCATTGTCATCGGTTCAGGCATCGGTGGGCTGACTGCAGCGGCATGTCTCGCCCGCGCGGGTAAGAGAGTCTTGGTGCTGGAACAACATTACACGGCCGGCGGCTATACTCACAGCTACGCCCGCAACGGCTACGAATGGGATGTAGGCGTCCACTACATTGGTGATATGGGTGTGAGCACCACGCTTGCCCGGCGTCTGTTCGACTACATTACCGACAGCAAGCTCAAGTGGGCCCCGATGGATGAAAACTACGACCGTTTCTTCCTCGGCGACAAAGTCGTCAATCTGCGGGCCGGTAAAGAAGGCCTGCGCCATTCGCTGTTGGCCTCATTCCCCGACGAAGGCGAGGCCATCGATCGTTACGTTGCGCTGCTTGATCAGGTCACCAGCGGCATGCAGTGGTATACCCTGTCCAAACTCTCGCCCTCTTTGATTAGCCCGTTGGTATCGAAAGGGTTGAACAAAGTACTGCCGGATTGTTTTAACCGCACCACCTACGACGTGCTGCGAGAGCTAACCGATAACGAAGAACTCATCGGGGCCATTACCGGCCAATGGGGCGACTGCGGTGTAACCCCGAAGCAGTCCAGCTTCATGATTCACGCCATCATCGCTAAACATTATTTGCACGGCGGCTACTATCCGGTCGGCGGTGCATCGGAAATCGCCAAAACGATCATTCCGGGCATTCAGGCCGCGGGCGGCGAAGTATTTACCTACGCCGATGTCACCGACATTCTGATTGAGAAGGGCAAAGCCGTGGGCGTTCGCATGGCCGACGGTGAAGAAATCCGGGCGCCGAAGATCATCAGTGGCGCAGGGGTTATCAACACCTATGAGCGACTGCTGCCAAAGGAAGTGTCCGAAAAGGTCGGTTATCCACAAGACCGCAAGCACATCAAACCTTCCATGGCGCATATCGGCCTGTACATTGGTCTGAAAGGCACGCCAGAAGAACTCGGATTACCGCGCACCAACTTCTGGATTTATCCGGGTGCGGATCACGATGCCAGTGTGGATAACTTCCTGAAAGACCCTCACAACGCGCCTTTCCCGGTGGTCTACCTGTCGTTTCCGGCGGCAAAAGATCCGGATTACCAGAACCGTTGGCTGGGCACATCCACGCTGGAAGTGGTGGCGCCTACCTCCTGGGAGATGTTCGAGTCCTGGCAAGGCAGCACTTGGGGCAAGCGCGGCGAGGAGTACGAGGCACTCAAAGCCGAGATTACTGACAGGCTGCTGGAAGAAGTTTACGACAAGCTGCCTCAGCTGCGCGGTAAGATCGATTACGTGGAAACGTCCACGCCGCTGTCCACCGCCTGGTTCTGCCGCTATGAAGAAGGCGAACTCTACGGACTGGACCATACCCCTGAGCGCTTTGAACAACGCTGGTTAAGGCCGAAAACCGACATCCCCGGCTTGTACCTGACCGGGCAGGACATTTTGACCTGCGGCCTTGTCGGCGCGATGATTGGCGGCTTGATCACCACGCTTTCCATTCAGGGTCTGAAAGGTGCAGGATTGGCCAAACGCATCTTCGTAGGCTAAAACTTATAGGCGTACAGTCATGGCAGTGTTTTCCAAAAGAACCGCAGAACAGCAACTGAACGCAGAAGCCAGTAAGGTCCGTAAGGACGATCTGGAAACACTGCTGCAACGGCAAGAGGCGATCGAGGCAAAAGTTAAAAGCAGCGGCCGCCTCCAACGTTTTGGCACCGACATCAAACTGATGTTTTCCCTGATTCGGGATTATTGGAACGGTCGTTACCGCGCCGTGCCATGGAAAACCATTGCCGCGGTTGCTGGCGCCTTACTGTACGTGATGAATCCGTTGGATTTGATCCCTGATCTCATCTTCGGATTCGGGTTTCTTGATGATGCAGGTGTCGTGGCGCTTTGCTTGAAATGGGTCGAATCGGATTTGCACAAATATGCAGCGTGGAAAGAACTCTCTTCAGATAGCAAATAGATACATAAAGCAATTGCCTGAACCATGGACAGTCAGTAACCTTCAACCAACCCCCACTCAATAGATTTCCGGAGCGCATGTGGATTTCGCTACTCTGGTCGGCCTTGTCGGCGCACTGTTACTCATCGCTTCAGCCGTTATTCTCGGCGTATCTCCCGATGTTTTCATTAACTCGTCCTCCCTGCTGATTGTCGTGGGCGGCACCATGTTCGTGGTGTTAGCCAAATTCAGCATTCCTCAGTTTCTTGGCGCTTTTAAAGCAGCCCTCCGAGCCTTTAAGTTTAAATTGCCGGAAACCCAGGACAGCATTGAGGAGCTGGTCGAAATCGCCAGCATTGCCCGAAAAGAAGGCCCTTTGGGGCTGGAAGGCCGGGATGTCAGCTCACCGTTTCTCGCCAGCGGCATTCAAATGCTGGTCGACGGTCAGAATGACGAAACCATCAAACAGTTGCTGGACAAAGAGCGCTTGATGACCCTGGATTACAACCGCTCCGGATCCAAAGTATTTACCGCCATGGCCGATGTTGCGCCGGCGATGGGCATGATCGGTACCCTGATCGGCCTGGTACAAATGCTGTCCAACATGGAAGACCCGAAATCCATCGGGCCAGCCATGGCAGTAGCGCTGCTCACGACTCTCTACGGCGCGATGATCGCTACCATGATTGCATCACCCATAGCCGACAAGCTCTCCCTTCGGATGACCGAAGAGGCTCGCATGCAAATGCTCTACACCGACGCCCTGGTTGCCATACAGCAAGGCACTAACCCTCGTGTTATCGAACAGATGCTGTCGAGTTACCTGCCCCCGAATCAGCGAGACAAAGCGCCTGAGGCCGAGCCTAGCGGCGGATAAGCACTATGGAAGAACTGCCAGAAGAAGAAAAACCGGGCATTCCGGCATGGGTGGTCACCTTCGCCGACCTGATGTCGTTGTTGATGTGCTTCTTTGTGCTTCTGTTGTCGTTCTCCGAGATCGACGCCATGAAGTTCAAACAGATTGCCGGTGAACTTTCGAAAGCTTTCGGGGTGCAGCGTGAGGTTCCCGCGCTGGAGATTCCTCAAGGTACCAGCCCTATTTTTGACAAGTTCTCTCCGGCTCCACCGGAGCCCACGGTGGTAAACGAAATCCGTCAGACCACCACCGACCAAAAGCCCGAGCTGGAGACGCTCAAGAGCCCGACAGAGGAAGCTCGGGAAGAGGCGGCCAAGGAGGCCCTCGAGGACAACGCGTCACGGATTCGCGAGGTACTGGCAGAAGCTCTTGAGGACGGGCGAATCACCGTTGAAGCCGACTTGGATCAGCACCGTATCGTTATTCGGGTTGAGGAGAAAGGGTCCTTCCCATCCGGTTCTGCCGAGCTGACCTGGGAGTTTGAAACCTTGCTGCTGGAAATGGCCGAGGTACTGGCGGATATCCCCGGCGAGCTGACCGTTGAAGGCCATACCGACGATATTCCGATTCGCAACTCGCGTTTTTACAGCAACTGGGATTTGTCAGCGGCCCGCGCCGCAGCCGTTGCCAACGCACTGCTGGCAACCGGAGCGGTTGAACCCACCCGGTTGGCGGTTAAAGGGCTCGCGGATACCGAACCGCGGGTTGAAAACGATTCCTCGGAAAGCCGCGCCAAGAACCGCCGGGTCGAGATCATTGTCGATATGCTCACCCCGCAGGAAGAAGAGCGTATGCGGCTGAGAGAATTGCTTGAACGCAGTGCCCAGCAAAACGAAACCGTTATTGATGTTCGCTCCGCCACGCCCGGAAATGCTCCACCCACGACAACAGGGCCGGAATAACCAGCAACACCAGAACCGTAGACAGGGCCAAGCCAAAGGCTATGGACGTGGCCATGGGAATCAGGAACTGGGCTTGCAGCGACGTTTCGAACAGCAGGGGCGTCAACCCGCCAATGGTGGTGAGAGAGGTGAGCAGGACCGCCCGAACCCGCTGCACAACGGCTTCGTTCAAGGCATCTGTTATAGCCAGTCCTTTCTGCCTTTGCTGGTTGTAGAAAGCCACCAGAATAATCGCGTTATTAACCACGATACCGGACAGGCCAAACAGGCCGAACAACGATAAAATCGTAAGCTGCAATCCCATCAGCCAGTGCCCCAGCAACCCGCCAATCAAGGCAAACGGAATAATCGCCATCACGATCAGGGGTAACACCCAAGAAGCAAACACCCAGGCTAACACCACGTACATCAAGCCAAGGCCAATCACCAGGCCGGCCTTCATATCGTCCATGGTCTCGCGCTGGTCCGCTGACCGGCCCTCGAAACTGTAGCGCACGCCATAGCGGCTAACGATTTCGGGCAACACCTCGGCTTCCAGGCTTTCGAGCACCTGATCCGTGGTTGCAACCCGGGTATTGAGGGCCGATGCAACCTCCACCGCCAGCCTACCCTCGGCGTGCCGCAATGCCTGAAAGCCCTGCCGGTGATCAAGGTTCATCACCTGTGCCATAGGCACGAATCGGCCATCCGGCACACGCACAGTCATACGTTCCAAGGTGGAGTATTGCTCGCGCTGGGCTCGCGGCAGCTGCACCCGCACTTCCACTTCATCGCGCCCCTGCTGATAGATCTGAGCCACCCGCCCATCAAACGCAGCACGCAACTGACGCCCCAGATCAACGGTCGTCAAGCCTAACGCCTCGCCAAAGGGGCTTACCTGATAAATCAGCTGCTCCCGTCCCCACGGCATATCGTCTTCAACATCCAGTACGCCGGGCAAAGTTGAGAGTGCTTGGGCCAGCTCATCGGCCGCCTTTTTCAGGTCGTTAGCGTTGTTGCCCGTCAATCGAATATTCACGTCTCGCCCGGGCGGGCCTGCCTGGCGCTCGTTGATGTTCAGCGCATCCAGACCTGCCGGCAGGTTCAGTCGGCTGCGCCACTCCCGTATAAACTCCGGGTTACGCACCGAGCGGCGGTCAGAAGGCACCAGCTCAACCAGCATGGAACCCAATTCGTCGCCGCTGCGAGAACTGCCTTCTGCGCCCAACGTGGCACCGTAGGTGGTGACTGCGTGCTGAATCAGGCCGCCGCCCAGCGCTGCCTCGGTTTCCGAGAGAGTTTCCTGCATCTCCCGCATAAACGCGTGCACCGTGCGCTGGTCGGTGCCGGCAACAAAACTGGCATTCGCGTAGAAGACCGAGGGTTCGGGCGTGGGAAAAAAATTGAAGCCCAGCCGCCCACCGGCCAACAACCCCACCGTTATAAGCGCCAGAGCCAAGGCCGCGGCCACCGTGACGCCCCGGTATTGCAAACTGCGGAGGGAGAATCGGCGGAACGGCCCTTCCCGAAAACGATCGAACGTATGTTCGAAGCCATCCCGAAAACGGCTGATCGGATTGCTATTGGGCGGCTGCATACCGCCGGTTCGATCACCCTTCGCCTTTACCCTGAAAGCATTTCGCAAATGGGACGGCAGGACAATAAAACATTCCAGCAGCGATGCCACCAAAACGCAGATCATCACCAGCGGGATATCACCCAGGATGTTGCCAATGATGCCGCCCACGACCAATAGCGGCATAAATGCCGCCACGGTGGTGAGCGATGACGCCAGCACCGGCCAGACCATCCGTTTGGCGGCTCCTTCGGCGGCGTATAGTGATTCTTCTCCCATGCGGGCATGAGCATCGGCGTCTTCGCCCACCACGATGGCGTCATCGACAATCACCCCTAAGGCCATGATCAAGGCAAACAGCGAGATCATGTTAATGGAGCCACCCAGCAACCAAAGCACCGCCATCGCCGCCAGAAATGCCGTCGGGATACCAATGGCTACCCACGCAGCCACCCGGCCGGGCAAGAACAGATACAGGAGCGTGATCACCACAACCAGACCACTCAAGGCGTTGGTCACCAACAGGGAAATCCGGTCTTCCAGCAATTGCCAGGTTTCGTCGTAGACTTCCAGCTGAATCGTGGGCGGTAGCACAGGGCGCGTGTCAGCCAACCAGTTCTCCAGAACGGCGGCGGCAGCCAAAGAATCACCGTTCTCTACTCGCTGCAACTGCAGCTCTATCGCCGGCTGCCCTTTGTTTTCCATCAGCCGCTGGCTATCGCGGTTTTCCTGTCGAATAATGGCGATATCACCCAGCTGCAAACGCACCCTGTCCCCACTCAGCAATGGCAGGGTCTCGAAATCCTGGGGGCTTCGGCGCTGTTCCACCGAGCGCAACTCCCGGGTGGCGTCTTGCTGTGCCATCATGCCGGCGGGAAGGTCCCGGGACAGTGAGGCCACCCGGTTCGCTATTTGCTCCAGCGTCAGCCCGATGGTTTCCAAACGTTCAACGGGCACCTCAATACTGACCTGTTGTTCAGGTAAGCCACGAATACTGATCCGATCAATACCCCGGGTCAGCAGCTCATCTTCGAACCGATAGGCCAGCTGGCGCAGCTCACTCCGGTTCACATCGCCGTATATCAGCACTCTGGCGACCGGCTCATAGCGCTCGATGCGGGTAATCCGTGGTTCCTCTGCATCCGCGGGCAGATTGTTAAATTCGTCCACCTGCTGGCGTACGTCGTCCACCGCCTGAATGGGATCTGTGCCTTCGTGAAACTCCAGGGTAATCGACGATATGCTTTGGGCCGAGGTGGATGTCATGCTCTTCAAACCATCGACGCTTCGCAGCCTCTGCTCCAGCGGGCCGGTTATCCCGCTCTCGACATCCTCCGCAGAGGCACCGCTCCAAACCACGCGAACACTGACGTAATCCAACGCAAAAGTCGGGAAAAACTGGAGATTCATGCGGGTCAGCGCCAGCACCCCACCCAGAATCATCACTAACATCACCAGATTGCCGGCAACCCGATGGTGAACAAAGAACCCGATCACACCCTTTTTACGTTTCACTGGACGGCTTCTCCCGCAGCGCCCGCCAGCTCAACCTTGAGGCCTGTAACCGCGTTCGGAAGATGAGTGGTGATCAATTGGGCCCCGGGCGTAAGCTGCTCGCCAGATATCAATAATCGGCGCTCTCCATTTTCGCTTACTGCTTCTCCGATTCGCTCAATTTCAACGCGTTTCATCCGACCCTCATCCGTCATCAGGTACACGCTGTCTGCTCCGTACAAAGCGCCGAACGGTATGGCCACTGTTTTTCTGCGCACGGGCCGTTCGAGGCTAACGGGCAGCAGAGCCCCGGGCCGCAATCCCCCCGCCCCTTCGGTGAGCGAGAGAATAGCTTCGGTTCCGGCAGGGTCGCTGGTGCCGGAAAAACGCTCCAACCTGAAACGAATCTCTGGTTGGTCGCTATAGGCCAATAGCTCCCCGCCCTCAGCCAACGCAGCAAGTAACTCTGCCCGATACCGGTCGGGCACTCTGGCTCGCAGCTCCAAACCATTAACGTCGTAAATCGAAAGCAGCTTCTGATTGCGAGATATCTGATCACCCACGGCAACTTGCACATCAGTGACCACGCCATCAAAAGGCGCAACAACCCGGGCACGTTCGGCATCTCGCTGGGTGCTCACAAGAGTCGCTTGCGCCTGAGCCAGCCTGGCTTTCAGACTCTGCAGGCGCGCCGGATGTTCGTCTACGGCTCTTTGGCGCACACTCACTGTCAGCTCGGCGCGCGCGGCGGAGTCTGTAGCGGCTTCCAGGTTTTCCCGCGAGGCCAGCTTGCGCTCCACCAGCGCCCGAGCACGCTCCATCTGCCGGCGGGCATTGGCCAGAATAGCCTGTTCGCTTTTAAGCGAGGCCTGATCATTTCGGTAGCGCACCTGTTCTGAACGAATTTGTGCTTCAAGGTCCGCCACCTGGGCGCTTGCTTGCGCTAGTAGCGGCTCCACATCCCGGCTGTCCAGCGCGACCAACAAGGTACCCGCCTCTACTCTCTGCCCCTCTGTAACCGGCCGTTCGGCGATGCGCCCAGCCATTGCGGCGACCACGGATACCTGCTCGGGTGCGACTATCTCGCCGTATAAAGGTAGCACCGGTGTATGGGCTTTTGGCTCAACCCATTGAACCTGCACTCTCCAGCCACGCTCAACGGCAGTGACCTGAGCAGGCTCCGGGCGAGTTATCTTCAGATAAAGAAACCCCAACACCCCGGCGATCAGAATAATGACGGGTATAATTCTTTTGGACATAGCGAGTTAGCCGGCTAAGGTAAATTAAGTTCCGCCATAACAAGGCGACGAATAGCAATATATACTTCCGGGAGGCATCTCCGGATTGCTATAAAAAGCACGGTCAGGAGTACTATACGTTTGTTCTCAGCAGATTATGCCAATCTTGCAAGCGCCACACTCATTAATGCTTTCATTGTAGTGCTTGTCGTACTTATGCACCGCGAGGCGCTCGTTCGCCTGAGCGCCCTGTTGAAAATCATGCACACTCGCCACAACCTACGCTTGGTGACGGCTGTTTTAGGCGTACTCATTGCACACACCGCCCAGGTGTGGGTATTTGCGGTTGCCTACTATCTCATGCACCACGCCGACACCTGGGGTTCATTGCAAGGTAACTTTAACGGCAGTTTTCTGGACTGCATCTACTTTTCGTTCAGCACCTTCACCACTGTTGGTTATGGCGACATAGAACCCGTTGGCGCTTTGCGCTTTCTGACCGGCATCGAAGGGCTCACAGGATTGGTACTGATTACCTGGAGCGCTTCGTTCCTGTTTATGAAGATGCAGCGTTATTGGGAAGGCGGTTCATCTGGCTGAAGCAGGTTTACCTCGGAAAATTAGAAACCTACTAATAAGCAAAATCCCAATAATTGAGCAACCCACTTGCCAAAGGGTGCACAACTGTGGTGCAATCACTGCCCTTTTTTTGGGCACCCGAATTTTTATCGGGTTTCAATACGCGTATCCCGAGGGCTATTCCTATGACAGCAAAACTCGACGAAAAGCTGGTACCGATCTACCAGGACGTCCTTCACCGTAACCCGGGCGAGAAGGAGTTCCACCAAGCTGTGCACGAGGTATTGGAAACTCTCGGCCCAGTTCTGGTTAAGTACCCTGAGTTCGCAGACAAGAAAATTATCCAGCGCATTTGCGAGCCTGAGCGCCAGATTATCTTCCGTGTGCCCTGGCAGGACGACCAAGGCGAGATCCACATCAACCGCGCGTTCCGCGTAGAGTTCAACAGCGCTTTGGGCCCCTATAAAGGCGGCATGCGCTTCCACCCCTCTGTTTACCTGGGCATCATCAAGTTCCTGGGCTTTGAGCAGATCTTCAAGAACGCACTGACCGGCCTGCCCATCGGCGGCGGTAAAGGCGGCAGCGACTTCGATCCGAAGGGTCGTTCCGATGACGAGATCATGCGTTTCTGCCAGAGCCTGATGACCGAGCTTTACCGTCATCTGGGCGAGTACACTGACGTACCTGCCGGCGACATCGGTGTAGGCGGTCGCGAGATTGGCTACATGTTCGGCCAGTACAAGCGCATCACCAACCGCTATGAGTCCGGCGTATTTACCGGCAAGGGTCTGGACTGGGGCGGTAGTCGCGCCCGTACCGAAGCCACTGGCTACGGTACCGTATTCTTCACCCACGAAATGCTGAAAGCCCGTGGCGACTCTCTGGACGGTAAGACCGTTGTGGTTTCCGGGTCCGGCAACGTAGCCACCTACGCCATCGAGAAGTGTCATGAACTGGGCGCTAAAGTCATTGCCTGCTCCGATTCTCAGGGCATTATCGTAGACGAGAAGGGCATCGATCTTAAGGCTCTCAAGCAGATCAAAGAAATTGAGCGTCGCCGCATCAGCGCCTACACTGAAATCCATAAAGATGCCAAGTACGTTGAAGGCGGCAACATCTGGAGCGTTCCGTGTGACGTGGCTCTGCCTTGCGCCACTCAGAACGAACTGAATGCCAGCGATGCCAAAACTCTGGTTGAAAACGGCTGTATTGCCGTGGCCGAAGGCGCAAACATGCCGACCACTCCGGAAGGTATCCTGTTGTTCCAAGACGCCAAGATCTGTTACGGCCCGGGCAAAGCAGCCAACGCCGGTGGTGTAGCCACCTCCGCACTGGAAATGCAGCAGAACGCCAGCCGCGATTCCTGGACCTTCGACTACACCCAAAAGCGCCTTGAGGAAATCATGATCGATATCCACAAGAACTGTTACGAAACGGCTGCCGAGTTCGGCTCCGAAGGTAACTACGTGCTGGGCGCGAACGTCAACGGCTTCCTGCGCGTCGCCAAGGCCATGACCGCCATGGGCGTTATCTGACCCTGTCATGAACAAAGACCAGCCTCGCCACTCACCAGACCGGGTATCCACCGGTCTGGCAGGGCTGGACGAGGTTCTGGATCATCTCAGAATCGGCGATAACGTTGTCTGGCGGGTTTCCGACCTTGATGACTATCGCCGTTTCGTTCTCCCCTTTGTAGAAGCGGCCGCAAATTCAGGCCGACAAATTCTCTATCTTCGCTTTGGCGATCATTCGCCGATCATTGAAAACCACCCCGCCGTACGTACCATCGAAATAGACGCTCTTGGCGGTTTCGAAAGCTTCACCAGCCGGGTTTGGCGCCTGATTGAACAACATGGCCGGGGCGCGTTTTACATCAGCGATAGCCTCAGCGAATTGCTCAATGCCTGGGCCACCGATGCCATGGTGGGCAATTTCTTTCGGGTTATTTGCCCGTTTCTGTTTGAGCTGGACACGGTCGCCTGGTTTGCTCTGCACCCGGACCGCCACTCCCGGATGACACTGGACCGCATCCGGCAGACCACCCAAGTGCTTCTGGACGTACACCGCCATGGCGACGATGTGCAGGTGCAACCGATCAAAGTCTGGCGGCGGCAATCACCAACGATGTTCTTGCCTCACCGAGAACTTCACGGGCAGTTTCATCCCATTACCTACAGTAGCGATGCGACGAGGGTCCAAGCCTCCCTTGAGCAGGAAAGCCTTCACCATCAACCGTTACTGGATTATTGGGACCGCCTGTTTCAGGATGCCAGCCGAGCCTTAGCCAACCAGAACCCTGACACCATCGCCGCGTTGCAGGAACAGGTCCTGCAGGTTCTGATTAGCCGGGACCCGCAAATACTGGAGTTGGCCCGGCGCTATTTATCACTGGAAGATTTGCTCAGCATCCGCAGCCGGCTAATCGGCAGCGGTTATATCGGCGGCAAAGCCACGGGCATGCTGGTGGCCCGCAACATCCTGCTAAAAGACGACCCTGAGCAATGGGCCGAGTTATTGGAACCTCACGACTCCAGTTATCTGGGCACCGATGCCTACTACGCGTTTTTGGTTCATAACGGCCTGTGGCCGGCCATCATGCGGCAACGCTCCGACGGCGGTTATTTGAGCGAAGCACCGGCTTTGCAAAAAGGCATTTTGGATGGCCAGTTTCCAGACGAAATTCGGGCAGATCTGGAACGACTGCTTGATCACTACGGGCAATACCCGATTCTGGTGCGCTCCTCCAGCCTGCAGGAAGACGGGTTTGGCAACGCCTTTGCGGGAAAATACGACAGTGTTTTTCTGGTAAATCAGGGCTCCCCCGAAGAACGCTTGGCCGCTCTGGAAAATGCCATCCGGGAAGTCTATGCCTCCTCCATGAGCGAGGATGCGCTGGTGTACCGAAAACGACGAGGGCTGGACCAGCGTGAAGAACCCATGGCCCTACTGATTCAACGCGTAAACGGCCGCTTTCATGACCGCTATTACCTGCCGGACGCGGCTGGCGTAGGCGTATCGCGCAACACCTTCGCCTGGGACAGCAAAATGGACCCCAAGGCTGGCATGGTGCGGCTGGTAATGGGGCTAGGCACCCGGGCCGTTGACCGCATCGAGGGCGACCACGCCTGTGTGATGGCATTGGATTACCCCACCCGGCAGCCGTTTCGCGATCAGGATGAAAGCTTCCAATATTCCCAGCATCTGGTCGACTTGCTGGACCTGGAAACCGGGGACCTCGAAACCCGCCCGCTCAGACAGCTTCTCGAGACAGCAAAAACTCTGCCCATGAAATATTTGGCGGAATTAGACCGAGCCGCCACGAACAGAGCGGAGCAAATCGGCCTTGAAGGCCCAGTCTGGCGTTTGACGTTCCGACCGTTGGTGAAAGGCAGCCGATTTATAACCCAATTATCCAGCCTGTTGACCACGCTTGAAGCCGGCTACCGACACCCCGTAGACGTGGAGTTCACTCTGCACTTGAATGACCAGGGCGAGACTTCCTTCAATCTGGTGCAATGTCGCCCGCTGGCCACCATCGGTGAAACCGGGCCCGTACACATTCCAGACCCTTTACCGCGATCCCGGTTGCTGTTCCAAACCCGAGGGCATTTTATGGGTGGCAACATCAACCTTGCCATCACCCGGGTCATTCGTGTGGATGCTTCGGTTTATGCCAACCTGAACACCACCGAACGCTACGAAGTGGCCCGGCTGATTGGACGAATCATGCGCTTGTCGGCCGAACCCACCATGCTGGTTGGCCCCGGCCGCTGGGGCACCAGCAGCCCGGAACTCGGCGTACCCGCGCGATTTTCCGATATTGCCGGCGTCGCCGCACTGATTGAAGTGTCGGAGAACGCCGGTGACATGGTGCCGGACTTGTCCTACGGCTCGCACTTCTTTCAGGATTTGGTTGAAAGCGGCATCGCTTACGGGGCGTTGTTCCCGGACATGCCACACTGCCAATACCACCCGGACCGTTTGCACCCGGACAATGCCGACAGCAAAGCTGAACCCGACAACCCGGTCGCCGCGGCCGTTCACGTACACTCCCTGACTTCAGGCCATCTGCAACTGACCGGAGATGTCCTCAGTCAGCAGCTGGTGTGCTATTTCACCGGTTGATCCGAGACAATAAGTCGCAGCTTACCCGGAGGCGTTAGTGGCGCTTGCTGCTAGAATGCGGCAATGGAATGGTTCACTCACTCTCAAACCGGTTTTCGTCAGGCAGCTCGCTATCTGCTGAGCATGCGGCTAGCCATCATGGCCATCCAGTTGGTGGCCATTGCCATTGCTGAAACCATGGTTCAACTGGCCCACCGGGCTGAAGCGCTGCTGGTTTGCCTGCTGTACGGCGTACTTGCCACATTAGGGTGGCTCTGGTTCAACCGTCGTCCTCCGCAAGCGGCCTCGCCCGTAAGCCTGACCCTGGCCATTGATCTCGCGTTGATCGGGTGGTGGCTGTACTTCACGGGCGGTTATACCAACCCACTGGTTTCCCTGTTGTTGTTGCCCATTGCCGTGGCCATTATTCTGGTGCCAACACGACAAAGCCTTGTGCTCACACTCGCAGGTATTGCGGTCTACACGGCCCTGGCGCTGTGGCATACCCCGGTGGTACTTCATCACCAAGACGGCGATCTGGCCCAACTGCATCTGATCGGAATGTGGGCCACTTTTACTTTGACCGCCGGCATTCTGTTGTTGGTGGTGGGTACACTTGCCCGCCGCCTGAGACATCAACAAAGTCAGCTCGCAACATTTCGTGAAAGCCGGCTTCGGGATGAACAGGTGATTGCCTTGGGACTGTCCTCTGCCGCCGTAGCGCACCGCTTGGGTACGCCCCTAAACACAATGACACTGCTGATTGACGAAGTCCGTGCCTACACGCAAAGCAAGGCCTCCCCGGAACTGTCTGAAGATTTGGACATGCTGGAGCAGCAAGTGCAGCTCTGCAGTGGCCACCTGCAAAAACTCACCAAAACAGCGGTGGATGCCAAAACCGCACAGCTGGAAACCGTAACGGTCAAACACTGGCTGGCACGGCTGCGGGAGTCCGCCACCTTGTTGTGGCCTTCCGGCCCACTGCACTGGCCCACGAACTACCCCAAGGCCAGCGTTAACGTGGACGCAACACTGGACCAAGCGGTGCTCAACTTACTGGACAACGCTCTGACCGCAAGCCCGTATTGGGTCGCCGTCAGCAGCCGATTATCGGATGACGACCAGGTTGAGATTATCGTTGAAGATCACGGTGACGGCCTGGAATCTTCGCTACAAGGTGCGCCGGGGGAAGAAATCGTCGATTCTCGCAATGGTTTGGGGGTCGGGCTCTTTCTGTCCAATGCCACCATTCAAAGGCTCGGCGGAAGCCTGAAGGCCAAAACCAGCGGATCGGGTACCACCATGATGATTGTACTGCCTGCTGTCACGGGTAAAACGAGCGGAGCCCACTGATATGCCACAAGAACATTGGTTATTAGTGGATGATGATCAGGCGTTTACCCAAGTGCTGGTTCGGTCGCTCGCCCGACAGGGGATTGAAGCAAAAACGGCCCACGATCACGCCTCGGCTTTGGCAGCCGTCACTGAAGCTGGCATTAAACGCTGCGTGCTGGACCTGAACCTGGCCGGCGAAAGTGGTCTGCAATTATTGCCAGAACTGCTCAAAACAAAGCCGGAACTCGAAGTTCTGGTACTGACCGGCTATGGCAGCATTGCCACCGCCGTCGAGGCGATTCGGCGGGGCGCGGTGAACTACCTGTGCAAGCCCGTCACCGTTCAACAACTGATGCGCGGCTTTGACCCGGTTGAAAGCGAGCCCGAGCTACGCCCCGCGCCCCCTTCCGTTGAAGAAATGGAATGGGAGCATATTCAACGCGTATTAAGCGAACACGACGGCAACATTTCCGCGACTGCGCGCGCACTCAACATGCATCGCCGAACCTTGCAACGTAAACTGCAAAAGCATTCCCGCTGGCGCTGACGCTGACTCAGCGTTCGGAAGGCGCCATCGCACTATGGTGCCCGGTCAGCGTTCTCCAAGCTTGATACGTGCTCAAGAAAACCTGACCGCCCATGCGTTCCAGCAATTCCGTGCCTTTCAGTCGATCCATCACCGGCCCTTTCACTTCCGACAAATGCAACCGGACGCCTGCATCAGAAAGACGTTCGTTCATCGCCTCCAGACTTTCCAGCGCCGACGCATCGATCAGATTGACCGCCGGGCACACCAACACCAGATCCTTCAGCTCTAGTTCCCGGGCCACAAGTTCGATGACGGTCTCTTCCAGAAAGCGCGCGTTGGCGAAGTACAGGCTTTCATCCACCCGCAGGAAGGTAACTTTCGGGCAAACTTCAACATCGTGCCTCAGTATGTTCCGAAAGTGCTCAGTGCCCGGCACTCGGCCCAACACCGCGCAATGCGGGCGGCTGGTGCGGTACAGGAACAAGCCGATCGACAAGCCTACTCCGGCGATGATGCCGGCTTCGACACTGTGCACCAAGGTCAGCACAATGGTCGCCAGCATGGCGCCAAAATCGGTGCGCGAGTAACGGAAGGTGCGGAGCAGGGCGGGTAGATCAACCAAGGTGACCACGGCCACAATGATGGTTGCGGCCAAGGTTGCCTGAGGCAGCCACGCAATTGCCGGAGTGAGAAACAGCGTAGCCAGCGCGATACCCACTGCTGCGTAGGCTCCCGCCGCGGGGGTTTCGGCACCCGCATCGAAATTCACCACAGAGCGGGAGAAACCGCCCGTAACCGGCATGCCCCCGGAAAAGCCGGCACTGAGGTTGGCCGTACCCAAACCAATCAATTCCTGATCCGGATCGATGCGCTGGCGCCGCTTCGCCGCCAAGGTCTGGCCCACAGAGACCGATTCAACAAAGCCGACAACACTGATCAACAGCGCACTGACCGCCAGCTGCGACCAAAGCGCCGTATCCAGACTCGGTAATGTAAACGAGGGCAAACCCGATGGAATTTCCCCAACCAGGCGCACGCCCTGCTGGTCCAGTCTGAAGTACCAAGCCAGTAGCGTTGTGATCAGAACAGCAAGGATAGGGGCAGTTTTGGTCAGGATGTCGGCTAGGCGTAGCGTCAGGCCCAACTTTACCAACAGAGGTTTCAGGCCATGCCGCGCCCAGCATAAGAAGAGCAGCGTTCCCGCGCCCACCAACAGCGTCGGCGTATTGATGTCACCGAAGGCATCCAGTAACGAGGTGCCAATATCCAGCAAATTATGGCCGGATGCCTGAACGCCCAAGAGGTGTTTCAACTGGCTGGCGGCAATCACCAAACCGGATGCTGAAATGAACCCGGAGATCACCGGATGGCTCAGAAAGTTCGCCAGAAACCCCAGTTTCAGGATACCCATCACAGTCAGCATCAGGCCTGACATGACCGCTATCAACACCGCACCCGCAATGTATTCGGTTGAGCCCAGTTCCGCTAACGGTGCCAAAGCGGCTGCCGTCATCAAAGACACCACCGCCACCGGCCCGACAGAAAGGGTGCGACTGGTGCCGAACACGGCATAAGCCACCAACGGCAAAATACTGGCGTACAAACCGACCTGAGCCGGCAGGCCCGCCAGCAGCGCATAAGCCAGCGACTGGGGAATGAGCATCACCGTCACAATCGCCGCCGCGATCAAATCGCTGGTGGCGTCCCCACGACTGTAGCCCGGCGCCCACTGCAGAATTGGCAAGTAACGTTTCAGGTTCATACCCGGCTCAGAACAGATTCACAGGGACTTTCAGATAGACCTGCCCGCTATCGTCTGCCGGCGGCATCTCGCCGGCCCGCATATTCACTTGTACCGAAGGCAAGATCAGGCGAGGCATCCCCAGCGTTGCATCACGCTCGGTGCGCATCTTCACAAACTCGTCTTCGGAAACGCCCTCGTGCACATGCACGTTAGCTTTGCGCTGCTCCGCCACCGTGGTCATACAATGGAATTCCTCCCGGCCCGGCGCTTTATAATCGTGACAAAGGAAAATTCTCGTCTGCTCCGGTAGGGCCAACACCTTCTGGATCGACCGAAATAGGGTGCGGGCATCACCGCCTGGGAAATCACAGCGGGCCGTACCGTAATCCGGCATGAACAGGGTGTCGCCTACGAAGGCGGCATCGCCAATAACGTAGGTCAGGCAGGCCGGGGTATGACCGGGCGTGTGGAGCACACGACCTTCCAGACCACCTATGCTGAAGGTATCGCCTTCTTTAAACAGCCGGTCAAACTGACTGCCGTCCCGAGCGAACTCGGCACCTGCGTTAAAGGCCTTACCAAAGATTTCCTGAACATCGGTAATACGGGCGCCGATGCCGGTTTTGCCGCCCAGCTGTTCGTGCAGATACGGTGCGGCGGACAAATGATCCGCATGTACGTGGGTTTCCAGTACCCATTCAACCGACAAATCGTTGTCGCGGACGTACTGGATAATGGCGTCGGCGGAACGAACATCCGTTCGGCCTGCGGCGTAATCGAAGTCCAGAACCGAATCGAGGATGGCACAAGCCTGGCTGTCCGGATCTCTCACCACATAGCTGAACGTGTTGGTGGGTTCATCGAAAAAATGTTGGACGATGGGCTGACTCATGGCACTACCCTCTGGCTTAACTTATAAATTTTGAATAAGCATATACCATTTAGAGATATGCGGTGAAGTAGTGATTTCCAATATCCAACATAGCAGCAGGAAATTACCCGTCCTTAACAGCGATATCCGGAAGGAATCCCCTTTGGCCTGAAGGTACAATGCTCCGCTTACGACTTAGCGGAGTTTTCATGGCGACCAAACCTTCCCCGAACAATGAATGGCAGGCCTTCTGGCTGGCTGTTGGTTTTCTGACCCGCATTCCGATGCTGGCCAAGATCAACTATTCCCAGCGATTGATGAACCAAAGCAGCCTGTACTTTCCTCTCGTCGGCCTGCTGCTGGGCGTTATTTACGCCGTGGCGTTCTCGCTGTTTTCGATGGTTGCCAGCCCATTAGTTGCCATCATTCTGGTCACCATTGGGCACTTGTTTATCACCGGCGCTTTCCATGAAGACGGTCTGGCCGACAGTATCGATGCGCTCGGCGGTGGCTATACCATTGAGAAACGACTGGAAATCATGAAAGACAGCCGGATTGGCACCTACGGTACCGTGGCTTTGGTGATGGCGCTGTTGTTGAAGGTCACACTGCTGGTGGACGCACAGCATATCTGGCTGGCGCTGCTGGTCGCTCCGGCCGTTTCCCGCCTAACGCCCTTGTTGTTGATGGCGACTCTGCCGTATGTCACCGACCCGGACAAAAGCAAATCCAAACCGGTTGCCGACGGTTTTTCTAACTTGCGGCTGGCCATCGCGGCGGCCTTTGTGGTGGTTTTAAGCCTGGTGCTGTCATTCTGGCACCCGCTTCTGATCATCGGCACCTTGCCAGCGGTGCTGTTGGTGGCGCTGTGCTGGGGCGCGTACCTACGCAGCCAGTTAGGCGGCTACACCGGGGATGCGTTGGGCGCCAGCGTGGTGTTCAGCGAACTGGCGCTATTGATGTTCCTGTGAAGTCGACGGTTTAGCCGTTATCCACCGTAAACGAGACAATTCGCGATAAGTGGCTGATGGGCAAACCGGTTTCTTCATGCCATTGATTGAATGCACTTTGCGCCTGAGTCAGGCCTTTTTTACTGGTGGGTGACGCGTCTAGAATCTCCGCGCGGGACAGGGCCGTGACCACATCATGAGACATGATAAAGCCATCCCAACCCACCCGGCGCAGAAAATACTGGGCCGTATTTCCGCCCAGCCGAGCGCCGTTACGCTTCAAATACATCAGCAGGCCAACCTGATCCTCGCTGGGCCACTCCGCCAAAAACTGCCCAAAACTGCCGTGGTCTTGTGCCACTTCCATAATCATCCGAGCGTTTTCCGGCACCGTGCGTATTTTCTGCATATTTCGGACAACTCGCGTATCTTCGGCCAGTTTTTCCAGAACTTCTGGCGGAACCTGCTGCCAGTAGGCGGGCACAAAACCTTCAAAGGCCGCTTCAAAATCTGACCATTTGTTCTCAATCACCCGCCAGACAAACCCGGCCTTGAAAATACAGCGGGTGATTTCGGATAGGTAACGGTCATCGCTCACATCCATCAGTCGCCCGCGCTCCGGCAACGTCGGCAGAAGTGTCTTCATCGCTTCCTCGCCACCTTTTCGGGCAAGGGCCTGTTGATAGAAAACGGAAAATTCCATATCCCTCCCGAATAAAGCCCCATTTAGGGGATTAACGTACCCAATTTGAGACCTTTAAAACGACGCAAGGCATGTTCAATGCTTCTTCAATTGCTCAGACAAGCCAACCTGATCTAACGGCTTACCCCAACCATTTCCGTGCACCAGTTCTTCCAGGGGAAGGCGAGAGCGCCAACCTTTCGCCTGCAATTCTGGCTGGCCCAGAAATTCGCTGACATAGCCCAGGCAAAGATACGCCAAAGGGTATACCTGCTCAGGCAATTGCAGAATATCCGACAACCGGTCCTGATCCAAGATACTGACCCAACCCACACCAATGCCTTCCGCCCGGGCCGATAGCCAGAGGTTTTGTACCGCCAGGCAGGTGCTGAACAGGTCCATCTCCATGATGGAGTTTCGGCCCAAAACATGCGGGCCACCCCGGGAACGGTCACAGGTGATGCACAGGTTGATCGGACTTTCGATGATGCCCTGGAGCTTTAAGCTACGATAGGTTTCCTTGCGCTCACCGGTATAGTTTTCAGCGGCCTTGGCGTTCTCTTCATCGAAACTGGCCAGCACCTGCTCCCGTACCGGTAGGCTGTCGATCACGATGAAGTCCCACGGCTGCATAAAGCCCACAGACGGCGCGTGGTGGGCCGCTTTCAGGATGCGGGCTAATACATCGTCCGGAATAGGGTCGGGCAGAAATTGCGAGCGCACGTCTCGGCGCTCAAAAATAGCGCGGTACAGCCCTTCTCGCTGGGCTTCGGTGAACGGATCATTGTGATTGTTCATAGCTGCAACAGGCTCCTTAGCCGGTCGGTATCCAAACAGGTTTCTACTTGATCCGCCAAGCGGTCTAGCTGCTGCAACCGATGGCTCTGGTAATCCACAGCCTGCGTAGCCGCCCGATTCAAACCCGCCCATGCAAGGATGGCATCGCATGCTTCGGGGGCATCGAACAGGCCATGCACATAAGTGCCGGCTATTTGGTCATCTTGACTGACCGCGCCGTCGGGCTGGCCTTCCAGCACTGCAAAAGGGCGAGCCAGTGCCGGACCTTCAGTCACTCCATTGTGCATTTCATAGCCGTGCATCGTCACGCTTGTCGTCGCCCCGGCGACGCTGGGCGTTAAGGTACCGGACACTTGCTTCAGCTGCTTACCGGACACCATTCGCGTGCTCATCTCCAGCAGGTCCAAGCCTTCGGTGCGGCCAGTTTCGCCCTCAAGGCCGTCAGGATCTTCCACCCATTGCCCCAGCATCTGGAAACCACCACAAATCCCCAACACCTTGCCGCCATAGCGCAGGTGTTTGCGCAGGGCATCCGGCCAGCCCTGCTGTTTCAACCACTGCATGTCGTGACGGGTGCTTTTGCTGCCCGGCAGGATAATCAAATCAGAGGGCGGTATGGGTTGGTCCGGGCCGACAAAGGTGAGGTTCACCCCCGGATGCAGCCGCAGCGGATCAAAGTCGTTATGGTTGCTAATGCGGGGCAGTACCGGCACCACCACATTCAACGCGCCGGCTTCGCTACTCCCTTCGGTGCTGACACTGTCTTCGGAATCCACCACCAGCCCGTGAAGATACGGCAGTACGCCGAACACCGGCTTGCTCGTGCGGGCTTCAAGCCAGTCGAGCCCCGGTTCCAACAGAGCAATATCGCCCCGAAAGCGGTTGATGATGTAACCCGCTGTTCGCGCCCGCTCGGTTTCAGACAACAACTCCAGGGTGCCGACCAACTGCGCGAAGACACCGCCTTTGTCGATATCGCCCACCAACAGTACGGGGCAATCCGCTGCCTCGGCAAAGCCCATATTGGCGATGTCGTTGGCTCGTAGGTTGATCTCCGCTGGGCTGCCGGCACCTTCGGCAATGATCACATCGTAGCGCTCGCTCAGCGCGCGCCAACTGGCCATCACTGACGCCATGGCTTCGGCCTTGTAGGCGTGATAGTCCAAAGCATCCATATTGCCGTGAACTTTGCCTCTCAAAATCACCTGAGCGCCGCAGTCACTTTGCGGTTTCAGCAAAACCGGGTTCATATCGCTGTGCGGTTCCAGGCCACACGCCAAGGCCTGCAACGCGGTGGACCGGCCAATTTCGCCGCCATCCACCGTCACCGCGCTGTTCAACGCCATGTTTTGTGGTTTGAACGGTGCTACCGATACACCTTGGCGGGCCAGCCAGCGGCATAAAGCAGCTACAACCGTGGTCTTGCCTGCATCCGACGTTGTGCCCTGAACCATCAAGGTGGGCATTTACAGCTCCACACCCTTCTGGGCTTTGATGCCTTGGTCTTTGAATGCGTGCTTCACTACGCCCATTTCCGTAACCGTATCGGCCAAATCAACCAGCTCTTGTGGCGCACCGCGGCCGGTTACTACGACGTGCTGCATCTCGGGGCGGGCTTGCAGATCGTCTAGCACCCGATCAAGGTCGATGTAGTCGTACTTAAGTGCAATGTTCAGCTCGTCCAGCAGGATCAAGTCATAGCTGTCGTCTTTCAGCATGGCTGCCGTGATGTCCCAGGCTTCGTTAGCGCTCTTGACGTCCTGTTCCCGATCCTGAGTGTCCCAGGTGTAGCCTTGGCCCATCACGTGGTAGGTGACATTCGGCAGATCTCGGAAGAAAGCTTCTTCACCGGTGCTGAACGCCCCTTTGATGAACTGAACAATGCCCACTTTCATGCCATGACCCAGTGCGCGGGCCACCATGCCGAAGCCGGAGCTACTCTTACCTTTACCCGGGCCAGTTAGCACTAGCAATATGCCTTGCTCTTTTTGGGCTTTGGCTATGCGCTCCTGCATGATTTTTTGCTTGGCCGCCATTCGCTTGGCGTGGCGTTCGGGATCTTTAGCGCGTTCACGCATGGGTATTCTCCTGGTCATTTTGGAATGTCAGCCCTGGGGTGCGAGCTGATAAGTCGAAGATCCACCCTTGCGGGCGGAATCAAAAGCCTCCCGCTGTTGCGGGTCTAACTGGCCCGCAACCCAGTCCATCAAGGGATGATCCGGGCGAGTGTGGCCGCTTCCGGGCAAGCCATGGTCAATGATATTGCCGGCGAAATCACGCACGAGGGACTTCAGGGTGAACACATTCACTTCCCAGAAACCACGCTTGGCTGCCAGTAGGGCAATGGCCTGCATATGGATCTTTACGTGAACATTGTGCCCCTCTGCCAAGAAGTCACTCAGGCCCAGCCCGTGGCGATCCTGAAAATACACCTCATTAATTTCATCCCAGACACTCGAGCGAAGCACCTGTGGACTGGTAATCTGCCAGCCCCAGAGGTTATCCAGAAAATCACTGCCCATGGTGCGCGCACCGGCATACCCATGCTCCATCAACGGTGCGAGCCATTGGGGATTCAAATTTCGGGCAAGAAGCTCAACCTGCAGTGCCCGCTGAAGCGAGTCCACTGTCGGGTTCTTCGGATCCTTGTACTGTAAAACCATATTCTCCGGCGGCTCACCCCGAAAATGCTCAACCGCATTGGACAACCCGCCCTGGAAGTCAAAGCCGTCATCATTATCAAGCAGACCATACAAATGGCTGGATCGTCCCAGATAGGTTTTGTCGACAGAAAGCAGCTGGCGATCAAAGGCTTCGTGCGCCGGTTCACCTAGGCTTTCTTTACCGTAAACATGCCCCATTCGACGACGATAGGCATCGCCCAGCTGCTGCCGCCCCTGCCATGCGCCAGTGCGGGTAGCCAGCCGGTTCACCCCAGCTCCGTACGCTCCCGGCGCTGTGCCAAACACCCGGTAGGCCGCCTGATTACCTGCATCCTGTGCCGACTGTCCGGCAGTTAAGAGAACCCGAGTATCAGCCACCCAGCGTGCGGCCACACCATTGATTTCCAGCGATTCGCTACCGCGTTCTTGCAGGGCTACCGGTAAAACCGACAAAGCCTGATCGAGTGCGGGCACCAAATCCGGGTGCTCAGTTGCTATGGTTTTTGCTGCGCCCGCCAGCGCGTACCGAGAAGCCAGATCCAACCACTCCAGCTTGCTTCCGTATAGATCCCGGAAGAGCCCCGATGTGGTAAAGAGCACATTACGCCGAACCGGGTTATCTGTGCCCGGTCCTGCGGGCAGTCGCTCCAGACCATTAACAATGCCTCGGCTATTCCACACCGGGCGGATACCCATAAGTTTCAGGCCGAAGGCAATCATCACGCCTTCGTCACGCACCGTGTCCGACGCCCAGAGAACCAATGCATCACTTTCGTTACTTTGTCGGGTGCCCGTTTTTTCTGCTTTTGCGGCTAAATCCTCGGCCAGTGACCAGGCCACTCGCGTCGGAATCAGGTCGTCAGACAACGCATGAAAATTTCTCCCCGTTGGCAAGACTTCCGGAGTTCGCAGCGGGTCGTTGCCATGCCCGGGCGCTACAAAACGACCATTAAGCGCGTTCAGCCAGCTCTTCCGCTCAGCCGCAGGTGACATCGCCAACCTCTGTCGCCAGCTCGGTTCTGGCTTACCCGACTTGCTCGCCATTGAGGTCAGCATCGTGTCCAGCATCTCGTCGGTCCAGTCCTTCCCAAACACATGCAACCCCAGAGGCATGAAATGCTCCTGAATGTCCGTTACATAGTGCCCGGCTTCGTGAACCAGTAGCTCGGGCGACAGCTCTTCTATCGAAACTTCATCGGCGGAAAGCCCCATTTCATTGGCAATTTCCTGCTCGATATCGTCGTCGATGTCCAGCAGCAAGATTTTTTCTCGCAGCATTTGCAACGCCCGCTCACGGGTTGGGCTATCAGGATCGGTCGCCGACTCCCAGGTTTCCACCAACTGCCTTATTTCAAGCAGGTCGTCGTACAGCTCAGTAACCGCTAGGGGCGGTGTCAGATGACTGATCATCACGCCCAGCGCACGCCGCTTGGCCTGAATGCCTTCACCAACTCCGTCGACGATGTAGGGGTAGATCAATGGCAGGTTACCCCCCAGCAAATCAGGGTAATCATCCTCAGTCAGGCCAGCGCGACGCCGTGGCAGGAATTCACGGGTGGAATGCCGCCCCACGTATACCAGCGCATCGGCCTTATAGTGGTCTCTCAACCAATGGTAGAAGCCCACATATTGGTGCGTTGGTGGGAAAGTGGTATTCGCGTGCAGCAGCTCTTCATCCACCTCCCAGCCTCTTGGTGGCTGGGGCCCAATGAAAATATTCCCGAATCGCAGGCCGGGGAAGATCAAGCGGTCGTCCACCACCATCGACAGCCCCGGCGCTTCACCCCAGCCTTTCAGCCCCGGTATGCCCGTATCGGCCAATAAAGCTCGCTGTTCGTTCAATTCGCTTTTGTGCCCACCTTCTTTTAGTCGCTGGCTCCACAGCGCTTCGTATTGATCAAGCTGGGCGAGGGCTGTAGGCCGGTTCGGGTGCTGTACATGCTCGATTAAATTGCGCAGATCCTTAACGCCGCGATCCAGAAGGCCCAGAGCCAAGTCCTGCTCCCCCAATTCATGGGCTTGTTCCAAGCGTTCATGCAAATACCCCAGCGGACCGTGCGTTATTTCTTGCTGCACAACGTTTGGTAGAGATTGCAGATAACCCTGGTAGGTTTGCGCGCTCATCGAAGGGACCCCAGTCGCCATTTCCTTCATCGAGCGCGGGTCATCCGGCAGACTAACCCCGCGCTGTTGAACCAGGTCGAGCAAGGCTTCCGGGCTGTCAGGTAGGGGGCCGGTGCTGTACCCCTCGGCTTTTAGCCAGCTCAGCATTTGGAACAGTGAAGCTGGAACATCCAGGTTGTCCGCGCCTATGTTCTGGCGCCCGGGGGGATGGTTGTAATAAACAATAGCCACCCGTTTGTCGGCATTATCTTTGGTTTGCAGCACCTGCCAACGCTGAAGGCGTTCAGCCAATGCAGCAACACGGTTTGGAACCGGTTGTGTCAGCGTCAACGCAACGCCAGTTTGGGGATCGATCTCTTCAGGCTCCGCCGTTGCCAATACCATGGGCTGGCTTACACCCTGAAGTTCCGGCATGGCCAGGTTGTAATGCACCTGATCGGTGGGGATACCATCAACGGAAAGCTGCCATTGATTCCGAGTCCGGGAAGCCAGCCTAAGGCCTTTGATGACAGGCACGTTGAGACGGATCAACTCTTCCGTCACCTCCCGGCGGCCCTCACCTCCGCCAATGGTGAAATCCTGCAGGCTGACAATGCCCGCCAATGTTGCGGGTTGAATCGCTTCTTCGAGCGTGTGCAAGGCATCAAGGCTGGCACCACCCCATCGGGATAGGATCGCAAAACACTGAAGCTCCCGAGCTTCCAAAGCCGCACAGGCATCGTCCAGTAAATCCCGATCTCCCGGCCGGTCTCCGCTGTCCAGATCAAGAACCACGACTACGGGGGCGTCGGTCAGCGTCAGTGCTGAAGCATCAACGCTCGCTTCACCATTCTGGTAATAACGGATACTGGCGCGGGGCTTGGGCTTTTCGTAATCCATGCCGTGTCCCGCTTTGGCCAACAGCCACCGTATCAGGCCATCCAGATGGTTCGGCGTCCGGCCCTGATAGAAAGCACGGCCTTCCAACCAGTCAGCCTGGCCGGGAAACCGGGCCTGCCGGTTTACCAAATCCTCAGCAGCATCAACTCCGGCTGCCGGCGCGGCGACCAAGGCCTTGAGTCCAGCGGCATCCAGCTCCGCCAATGGCTTTTGTCCATTGAGCTGAGACAGCCGTGAAATACGCCAATCACTGTTGATACCTAGCACTGGCATCTGCCCGGCAGCGTCACCCGCTACGACGACTTTCACCAACCCGGCAAGGCGCTCCACCTGGTCACCAAACACCGCCGCCAACACGATGGCATCAGCGTTCTTGAGCAACTCGAGCACTTGTTGGTCGCTCTGAGTGGCCAGTTGATCGGGAGTTCGCAGCAACACGCGGTGGTCTGGGTTGTGGTCTAAAAACCGATGAGCGCCCGCCGCCATTTCTGCGGCTGAACGCTCGGAAATAATGCCCACGACGGTAGCCGCCATCACTGAAGGCGCCCAAAACATGACCGTCATGGCCGCCAGAAATACCTTCAGATATCGCATTCGTAGAATGCCCTTTCACGAGTTATGGTCGATTACGAATGATCGTTCTCGGAGTAGCCGGGGAATGTCAGCGCCTCACCGCGGAACATCGCCGCCACAAGTTCGGGGGCTGAGGGGAAATAGCCGTGGAAATAACTGGCCACGAGAGCGTTCTTAGAAAAAACGGCTTCACTGCCCGTGCCCGCCTGTTTTCGAGTGTGGGCAGCAGGTTGCCACGTGGTGTCCAGCGTGGATCGGTGAAAAGTGTGGCCCCGCAACTCGCCTTGTTCCGCCGTCAGGCTGTGCATACCTATACCCTGTAAACGCTTCGCCATAGCCGCCCGCCCCGGGATTAAACCGTACAGGGAATGCACACGGCCTTCTTTATCCGACAATTCTTCCGCGCAGGCCATCAGGCCGCCACACTCCGCCAATATCGGCTTACCCGCGTTATGAAAGGCACGAATAGCATTCGCCATCGCGGTATTCTCTGCCAGAGTATTGCCATGCAGCTCCGGGTAACCACCTGGAAGCCAAAGGGCATCCGCGGGCGGCAGCTCCGAGTCTTCCAGCGGGGAGAAATAGTGCAGTTCAGCCCCCATGGCCAGCAACAGCTCGGTGTTGGCGCGATAGATAAAGCTGAAGGCGGCGTCACGAGCGATCGCTATACGAACACCGGCCAACAACGTTTTCGGCTTAGTTGCCGGTTCAACGGCGGGAATTTCCACCGCTTTCGGCAATTCGTCGAGCCCCGCTTCTTTCAGCACTTGGGCAGCGTCATCCAGTTTCTGGTCGAGGTTGCCCAGCTCTGCCGGTTGCATCAATCCCAGGTGTCGCTCGGGTATGCTCATGGCGTCGTTTCTGGGGATAGCCCCCAACAGACGAATCCCTTCTGGTAGTCGCTCTTTCAGCATTTCACCATGGCGGGGGCTACCAATTTTGTTCGCAATCACGTCATAAATGGACAGCTCCGGGTCAAAGCGAGCAAGCCCCAATACAAGCGCACCAAAGGTCTGGGCCATGCCACCCGCGTCGATCACGGGCAGCGCAGGAATACCCATAAGCTTTGCCAAATCAGCGCTGGATGGATCGCCGTCGAACAACCCCATCGCACCTTCGATCAGAATAAGGTCGGCGTCTTGTGCCGCCTCAGACAGCCGCCAGCGGCACTCATCTTCTCCGGTCATCCATGGATGTAATTGATAGACAGGGTGGCCGGATGCGACCTCCAGCACCATTGGGTCGAGATAATCCGGCCCGTGCTTGAACACTCGCACCTTACGCCCGGCATTCCGGTGCAGACGGGCCAACGCCGCTGTCACCATGGATTTCCCCTGCCCAGAGGCGGGGCCAGTAATCATGACTGCCGGTACGGATTTGCTCATAAGTTCACCACTGTCATCGTTATTAACTGGGGCTCACGGGGACAAACACCGGGGCGCCATCGGCCTCTACCGTCACCAGCTTTTGGTTATACAATTGCTCAAGTGCGGATGGTTTCAACATGCTGTCGGCAGGCCCCCAACAAGCGTCACCGTTGGGGTAAAGTAGCAACACGTGGCTACACCACCGTGCGGCCAGGTTCAGATCATGCAGGCACATGAACACTGCCTTTCCTGCAACCGACTGGTCTCTCAGCAGGCTCATTACTTTGACCTGATGGTGTAGGTCGAGGTGGTTAGTCGGCTCGTCAAGCAACCAGATATCCGGGTTCTGAGTCATCAGTGTTGCGATCGCAACCCGCTGACGCTCACCGCCCGACAAGGTGCTCAGCAAGCGCCCAGACAAATGAT
Organism: Marinobacter litoralis; assembly: GCF_003336705.1. Taxonomy (GTDB): domain Bacteria; phylum Pseudomonadota; class Gammaproteobacteria; order Pseudomonadales; family Oleiphilaceae; genus Marinobacter; species Marinobacter litoralis. Next base: position 264,410 of record NZ_QMDL01000003.1, read on the forward strand.
CAACATCCATCGCCGCCAACGCCTGTTGCGCACGGATCTGGTCATCAGCTTGTTCACTTTCCCAAGGCGACAACCACGGGTGACGACCAATCAGTGCGGTTTCCATGACCGTTGCGGGAAAACTGTCTTGCCGTTCCTGAAATACCAATCCCAGTTGCCGCGCAATGTCGCGGCGTTTTAGCGCAATCAGCGGAGCGTCGCTCAAGACTACCCGGCCACTGCGTGCAGGTAACAAGCCTGCGAGGGTATGCAGCAGAGTGGTTTTGCCGGCCCCGTTAGGGCCCAACACGCCCCAAGTCTGACCGGGCTCAACACTCAGATTCAGAGGGAAGCCGTCTGTTCTACCGGGCACATTGATGATCAGGTCGCGGGTGTGCAGCGTGCTCATTAACGGCTCCGGTGCAGAAGATACAGGAAGGTCGGGACGCCCAGTAATGCAGTAATAACGCCCACGGGAAGCTGCTCAGGCGCGATCACTGTGCGAGCGAGGGTATCTGCCAACACAAGCAGAGTCCCGCCAGCCAAGGCGCTGGCAGGCAAAATAATGCGCTGATCGTTGCCCAATACCAGCCGAAGCATATGCGGCACAATCAGGCCTACAAACCCGATACTGCCTGCGGTTGTTACCGCCGTCGCGGTCAGCAGGCTGGCGAGCACATAGATAGTCCACTCAAGCGGCCGTACCGACACCCCGAGTGCCGCGGCCTGCATCGGGCCACGCGCCAGCACGTTCAGATTACGAGCAAGCGGTAAAATCACCGCGATCGCGAATATCAGAACCACCAATGCGGGCCAAGGCGCGCGCGCGTAGGAAACATCGCCCATTAGCCAATACAACATGCCGGGAAGCTTGTAAGACGGGGTAACCGCCAGCATGAGCGTAATCACTGCTCCCCAGCCGGCAGCCACTACAACACCGGTCAGCAGCAGACGCGAGGCCGTCCAACTGCCCGTGCCGTGGGCAAGGCCAAACACCAACACCATTGCCAGCATGGCACCGGCAAAGGCTGACCCCGAGATCACCAAGGCTCCCATTCCGGTCAGCATTGCCAAGAGCGCACCAACAGCGGCGCCACCAGACAATCCCAGCACATAAGGGTCCGCCAGCGGGTTGCGCAGTAGCACCTGCATCAGGGCACCCGCTACCGCTAACAGGCCACCGGTCGCGAAAGCCGCAAGGGTGCGCGGCAGACGCAGGTCCAGCAGCAAGGTACGATGCAATGCGCTGCCTTCGCCCTGGATGACAGCCCAGAGTTCTGAGGGCGCAATATTCACGCTGCCGATGGCCAAGGCCAATATCAGCGCGGCCAGAGAAATCGCGCCGAGTACCAGCAAAGAGCGAGTCATCTTACTGGCACCTGTTTACACGGGTGTTTGCAGGCCTTACTCGCGTTCACGGGCAACATCCAGTCTTTGGCAAATGTCCCGGCTCGCCTCGAGAAGTCTGGGCGTCGGCCTTGAGATGGGTGATGCCGGGACAAAGAACAAGTTATTTTTTGCCACAGCAGTCATTCCGGTGTAACTCTGCCAGCGATCAAGCTGGTTATCTTCGGCACCCTCAACACTTCCTGTGATGATTGCATGAGGATCGGCCTCTAACACCACTTCTGCACTGATTCTCGGCACCAGTCGCGGCATGTCGCCAAACACATTCGCCCCACCGCAAAGCCGAATTACCTTACCGATCAGATGGTTATCATTGATCGTCATCAGCGGAGTTTGCCAAACTTGATAGAAGACCGGTAAAGGCTCTGCATCCCTGTACTGCTCTGCAATCAAGGAGATCCCTTTCCGGAAACGTTCCGCTTCCGCAAAACCTTCCTGTTCGGTGCCCGCCAGAATCGAGAGCTGTTCAATGACTTTGGAAACGCCCTCGAAGGTGCGGGGTTCAATGGCAAACATGGGCAAACCTAATGCCCGCAGCATCTCCATTTGCGCGGGGGGATTACCGGTTCGCCACGTGATCACCAAATCAGGCTTAAGCGCCAGCAGAGCTTCCAGATCTATTCGGGTGTGATTGCCCACCAAGGGTAACTTGCGGGCTGCTTCAGGATAATCGCTGTAGTTCACCACAGCGACCACCTTATCGCCTGCGCCTGCCGCAAACGCCAGTTCCGTGGCGCCGGGGGACAAGGTGGCGATGCGTTTGGCCGGTTCTGGCAGGCACAGTTGCTGCCCCATATTATCTTCAGCGCACACCTCTGCCCACACCATTACGGGCATGAGCAAAAGTGCACAAAACAGTGTCCTAACCGGCCATAGAGTCATGGGTCAGCTCACTTTATCAGTGGAGATCATAACGCACAGTCAGCATGCCAGTGCGGCCAGCCGCGATGTAGTTCTGAGTAGCGGACTTGCGAGCCGTCGAGTATTCCTTATCCAATACGTTTGCCAAGGTAAGACGCGTGCTCCAGCCGGGCGCAAAATGCCAACCAGCCCGCAGGTCTAAGGTCGCGAAGCCCGGCAGCTCATTCTTGTTGGCCGCATCATCATAGCGATCGCCTTCAGCAATCACTGATCCACCAAACACAAAGTTGCCAACCGATTTATCCAAATCAATACGGGCAGTCTGCTTCGTAAGGCGCCGCAGCTGATTACCAGTTTCACGATCTTCTGGGTCCATATAAGTCAGTGCGATAGACGTTCGCCAACCATCGAACTCATAGCCGCCGGAAACTTCTGTACCCCGGATACGCGCTTCATTAACGTTAACCGGTGTATCGACACCACCAATCTGTCCAGAAGCAATCAGGTCATCAATATCCATTTGATACACTGCCAGATCCCAGAACCAGCGGTCATAGTTTCCGCTGGCACCTAGTTCGTAATTTTCTGATTTCTCAGGTTTCAGATTTGGGTTGCCCTGATAATTAAAAGACAATGGCCAATACAAGTCATTGAACGTAGGTGCCCGGAAAGCAGTTCCGTAGCTGGCACGAACACGGTGGGAACGATCAAAGCTGTAACCAACTGCCAAGCCACCAGTTTCTTTGGTGCCATATGCTTCGTTATCATCACTGCGCAGACTCAGCTGGGTATCAACGGGGCCAAAGTTCAAGCGCAGCTGGCCGAACACAGCAGTGTTGGTGCGACTGGTTTCAGAGTAGTCTTGAGTACTGTTTACTTCATCTTGTTGCAGCTCAGTGCCGACAACTAACTCGTGGACACTATACGAAAAAGTATTTTCCCAGCGGGCTTGTCGTAACCGTGTGTTGTAAGTGGAGTCACCCCAACTGGCATATGTATCCGTTTCGTCCCTCGACTCTGAAAACTGAACCCCCGTTTTCCAATAGTCGTTCAGGGGCGTCATCAGGCCGAAGCCGAAGGTGCGTACCATGTAGTCAATATTACCGCCCTCGTATTCTGTATTACCCTCCGACTGAAGCATCACGACATTCGCCTGACCGCCATTATCGAAGTCATGCACGACCCGCCCAAGTCCGGCTGTATTACGAAATCCCTTGTCCTCTCCATCTTCAACGATTGCAGTACCGTCAGTTTCCTTATGCAAACCACTGAGGCTAACGCGGGTATTGCCAGCAGAACCTGAGATACCGGCACTTACCTTTTGGGTATCAAAGTTTCCGGCACCGGCCTCAACCCAGCCGCGTTGCCCGTATTTTGGATCCAGGGTGAAAGCCTGGACCACCCCCCCCATAGCATCTGCACCATAGAGTGAACTGCGCGGACCACGAACAATTTCTGTACGCTGAATGAGCTCGGTAGGAAAATATTGCCAAGAAGCACCACCACTAGTCGCTGAGTGCATTTTTACACCATCGACAAGAAATACAGTTCCTGCATTACGGACGCCACGAACATTCACGCTCGTTGATTTTCCGAAAGAACCGTTACCAACTACGTTAATGCCAGGCTGACTGCGCAAAAGCTCAGAAAAATCAGCCGGTGCTTTGGAGCGAATCTCTTCTTCCGTTATAACGGTAACAGATGACAGGCTCTCTCCAACTGTTTTAGGGCCATAGGTCCCGGTAACAACAATAACGTTTAAAGGCTCTTCCTGAGCATCCTGCGCAACAGCAATGGAAAGGGGGCTAAAGGCGAAAGGGATCACCAGAGTTCTGGCAAACATGCGGGAGAATTTCATTGAGCTCACTCAAAGTCACACCATACGCACCCGTATGGCTGATTAATAACATGCTGCAAAGGGAGGAGGTACTGGCTAAAGGCGAGATTAACGCATTAAAAGGGTGGGGAAATTCCGTGAGATAGTCCGGTGTTTACCCACCGCAACTGCCCTCCGCAGCGTTCGGTGTATTTGTAGGCCGGTCTCCGGACTCATGAGCTATTCTGACCGGCATAAGCCTTCCCATGCATGTGCACAGTGGCATCCGTCTTTGCCGTTCACTCATTTACCGTTGCGGGGGCAGTGCCGGACTTTAACCGGCTTCCCGTTTCACTGATCTGACAATGATGATTTTGCCATAGCAGCACCTACAAACGCGGGGCAAGGCTAACAATGCGTTAATGTCTGGTCAATGACTAATCACTAGTCGCGACCTCCAATGCTGCTTCAAGCCGTCGCCACTGCCCTTCATCTGCCGCCAACCCAAACCGCAACATACGGGGGGCATCAAAAGCTCTGACGAGCACCCCCTGTGCAGCAAGCCTGTCCGCCAACAGCAGAGAATCGTCAGTTCTGACGGTCTGAAACAGTGCTGTGCCGCCGAGTAATGCTAGCCCTGCAGCGCCCAAAATATCCGACAATTTCTTAGCCTCCCGCTGCAAGCGAACGCGATTCTTGTCTTGCCACTCGGTATCCACCAGCGCCCGCGCCTTAATATAGCGAGCGGGGCCGCCAAGAGCCCAAGGGCCGAGCACCCTCTGCAACGGTTCAGCTATGGAGGGATCGCAGAGCAAAGAACCTGCGCGTACGCCTGCTAGGCCATAAAATTTACCTAACGAGCGTAGTATCGTCAGTCCCGGCAAACCTGCATCGGAACAAACACTGAATTCTGGCGTAGTGTCCATAAACGCCTCATCCACAACCAACCACCCACCATTCCGCTGCAGCCTCTCCCGCCAAGCCAACAATCGTTCAGGCAACAGCACTTGGCCGGTAGGATTATTCGGATTAATCCAAACCACCACATCCACCGAATCCAGCCAGTCCAGATCATCCGCCAGCGCCTGTTCAGCGGAAATACCCACCACGTCAAAACCGGCCCGGTGCCAGGCATGACCGTGTTCCCGGTAACCCGGCATGGGTACCGCCACTTGGCCAAGGCCATGCAGGCGCGTACGAACTGCCGGCAAAGCCATAATGGCTTGCTGGCTGCCAGCAACGGGCAGACAGGCCGCATCGGCCGGTGCGCCAGCCCAGTTACGGATGATGTCTTCCAACCCGTCATCCGGCTCGGGCAGGCGTTGCCATACCTCCATTGGGATCACAGGAACCGGGTAGGGCACGGGGTTAATACCCGTAGAAAGATCAAGCCACTGCTCTCGGGGGATCCCCCATTTCCGCACCGCGGCTTCCAGCCTGCCGCCGTGTTCTGGACTCTCAGAAGAACAAAACGGAATCACCCTGCACCTCCGGCCCAGAAACCGAGCGCGAACACCACCAAGACGATCAACCACAGGCCGACGCCGCGCTGTACCAGCGCAATCGCGCCGTCCACCGTATGAGCGGTTGCTTCTGGGCCGCAGCCCAACTGTGGCCGTTGTTTAATTCCGCTGGCGTAGGGCGCAGGGCCACCCAGCGAAACGGCCAGCGCTCCGGCCCCGGCCGCCATCACAGGGCCGGCATTGGGGCTATCCCATGTTTTGGCCTGACTAAACCAACACTTCATAGCCACCCGAGTGTTTCCCACCAACGCGTAGGTCAGCGCCGTCAATCGGGCCGGCAACCAGTTCATAAGGTCATCCAAGCGAGCGGCAAAGCGTCCGAAATACAGGTAGCGTTCATTACGGTAGCCCCACATGGCATCCAGCGTATTCACCATGCGATGCAAAACCACCCCCGGCAAACCCGCTACCAGGAACCAGAACAAACTGGCAAAGACTGCATCCGCACCGTTCTCCAGCATGGACTCGGCAGCGGCTGCGGCCACACCACTGTCAGAAAGCGATTCGGCATCCCGGCTGACAATGCGCCCAACGGCTTCACGAGCTTGCTCACCGTTTCCTTGCAGCAAAGCGTCCGATACCGCCTTGCCATGCTCAGCCAAGCCACGCAGCGCAATGGCCAGCCACACTACAATCGCGTGCACCAACAACGCCGCCCAGCCATTCAACAGCGTCTGCAAAACCACCGCGACGGCAACCATTGGCGCCATCACCAGCACCGCGGCGAGTCCACCAGAAATCAGGCTGCGGCACGCTTGTTGCGGCTGACGGTTAAAGCGCGCTTCAAACCAGGCAACCACATGGCCGAAGCCTACCAACGGGTGCCAGCGACGCGGCTCTCCCACCAAAGCATCCAGCAAAACCGCGACACAGCATACGGCAACCGAGATCGAAAACGCTTCCAAAACCAAACCCTCCTACGAATGCCGGCAAGTCTACCCGACCGGCACCTCTCCTTGACACTATTCCGCCACAGATAGACCATCCCCACTTTCTGTTCACAAGGAACACGCCATGCCTCTGCCCCAAAGCTGGCTTCAGCAGCCCCCCACGCCTTCCCAAGCGCATTCCGAGCTTGCCTTGGCTCGTCAGCAAGTGCTCACCAAGCCCCCCGGCTCGTTGGGGAAACTGGAGCAGGTTGCTATTACGCTTGCAGGCCTGTCGGGTAGCGAAACGCCGGCCGTTGATCCGGTTCGTATGGTTATTTTCGCGGGTGATCACGGTGTCTGCGCCGAAGGCGTATCCGCTTTTCCACAGGCTGTCACCGCGCAAATGATTGCCAATTTTGCCCATGGCGGCGCTGCCATCAGCGTCATGGCGAAGGAACTAAACGCCAGTCTGGAAGTGGTGAATTTGGGCACTGTCGGAGAAGTACCCGAGCTACCCGGTGTCATTGACCAGGTCATCGCACCCTCCACAGCCAATATGGCGCACACCTTCGCCATGACTCGCGAACAGGTCGAAGCGGCGCTGACCAGCGGAGATAACGCTGCCGAGCGAGCCAAAACGGCGGGCTGCCGATTATTTATCGGTGGCGACATGGGCATTGGCAACACCACCAGCGCCTCGGCCATTGCCTGTGCGCTCTTGGGCCACAGCCCCCAGCAGTTGGTCGGGCCGGGCACCGGTCTAAACGCGGAAGGTGTATCTCGAAAAGCCGCAGTGGTTGAGCAAGCCTTGGCTCGCCACGGTGACAGCAAAGACCCACTGACCGTACTGGCCTCATTAGGCGGGTTCGAACTTGCTGGTCTAGTCGGTGCCATTATGGGCAGTGCCGCCCGGGGCATTCCGGTGCTTGTAGATGGTTTTATCGTCTCGGCCGCCGCATTGATTGCCGTGCACCAGCAACCGGGCGTGCGAGACTGGCTGCTGTTCGCCCACCGCTCAGCGGAACCCGGCCACAACGCGGTGTTGGAAGCGTTGGAAGCTTCGCCCTTGCTGGATCTCGGCATGCGCTTGGGTGAGGGCAGCGGCGCGGCTGTGGCGGTGCCTTTGCTTCGTTCGGCCTGTGCTTTGCACAATCATATGGCAAGCTTTGCAGATGCCAACATCAGCGGAAAATCAGAAGAGTAAAACACCATGACCACCATTCTCGACCTGATCCGCCATGGTGAACCCGAAGGCGGCCCCATGTTCCGGGGCAGCAAGGATGACCCGTTAAGCGAGCAAGGCTGGCAGCAAATGCAAGCTGCCATCGCCAGCACCGACCACTGGGACGCCATTGTCAGCTCCCCCATGGCGCGCTGCCAACGGTTTGCCGAAACGCTTTCCGAGCAACGCAGCATTCCGCTGCACATCGAACACGAGCTGCGGGAAATCGGCTTTGGCGAGTGGGAAGGGCTGACGGCTGAACAAGTCGAAGAAGCTTACGGTGATCGTCTGAACCGCTTCTGGCAGGACCCTATCAACTTCATCCCACCCGGCGGTGAACCGGTGCCCGACTTTTATGACCGCGTTATCCACAGCATCCATCACTGGCAGGACAAGCTGTCCGGGCAAAAGGTGCTGGTGGTCTGCCATGGCGGTGTTATCCGAATGGCACTGGCAGACGTATTGGGCATACCGCTTGAAAAATCGTTCACCGGCTTTGCCGTGCCTTACGCCTGCCGCAGCCGTATTCAGATCGACCAGTCTGAATTTGGTCTGTTTCGCAGCGTGATCAGCCACCAGCCCTAAACGCTATGCTTTTAAGCACCCTTGAGCACGAGCGGCAGGCCAGCGACTGACATAACCACCTCATCACAGCGCTGGGCCAGCGCCTGATTCAACCAGCCCAGCTCATCCGCAAAGCGTCGGGTGAGCGGGTCCATACCGATGGTGCCCAGCCCCACCTCATTGGTGACCACCACCACCGAGCCGGAATAGTGCTCTACCGCGTTAAGAAACGCCTCCCGCTCCCGAGCAAAGACCTCGTCGCCAGCAAACAGCAAATTGCTCACCCATAAGCTCATGCAATCAATGAGCAACAGAGGGGGGTTAGCCGTTTCGGTCTGAGCGTCCTTAAGCACCTTGGCCAACTGCAACGGCTCTTCCACCAGCCCCCAGCGGGTTGGTCGTTGCTCCTGATGCCGGGTAATGCGCTGCGCCATCTCGTCATCACCCGCGGTGGCGGTTGCGACATACACCACCGGCTCTCCAGCCGCTTGCGCTCGCTGCTCTGCCATCGCGGTTTTGCCGGAACGAATACCACCGATCACCAGCAACTTGTTAGCCATGCCAAGCCTCCTGAAGGCCCATAAGTAAGTGCGCAAAGGTACACCAAAAAAATGCACAACTGCTATAGTTTGGCGAGTATACGCACTAGCTGGAGATAGCATGCAGGCCGAACTGCTGGACATTCAAAATCACATTACCCAACACGCTCCCTTTGATGAAATGTCCGATGAACTGCTGGACAAAATCGTCACCAACATCGAGGTGGTCTACGTTCGGGCCGGCACACAGATCGTCGAGCTTGGCCATCAAGCGGATAGTTTGCACTACGTTCGCAGCGGCGCCGTTGAGATCTATCGGCGCTCAGGCGAGCTATACAGCCGGGTTGGTGAAGGCGAGATCTTCGGCCAGTTCGGTTTGATGATGAACAAGAAGGTGCGCTTCCCGGTCAAAGCCATAGAAGACAGCCTCATCTACAAAATCCCCGATCATGTCTTTCACTATCTTTGGGAGCATGACGACAACTTCGCCGATTTTGTTGAAATCGAAGACCGCAGTCGCTTACGTTCCGCCGTTTCCCGGCGGGAAAAATCAAACCAGCTTATGACAGCGAAGGTGACCCGGCTGATTTCCCGCTCGCTGGTGTGCGCTCCCACGACCGTGCGTTTGCAGGAAGCGGCGCGAATCATGACCGACAACGGCGTGTCGTCTTTGCCACTGATGGATGAAAGCGGCGACTCGCCGAAATTGGTGGGCATCATTACCGATCGGGATCTGCGCACCCGGGCCGTAAACCATGCCTTAGCCTCTGAAACCCCGGTCAGTGAGATCATGACCGAAGGGTTAATTACCATCAGTAGCCGCGCCTTTATCTTCGAAGCCATGCTGACCATGCTGCACAACAACGTGCATCACCTGCCCGTGATGGACGGTAACGAAGTGCGCGGCGTTATCGCACTGTCGGACATCATCAAATACGAAAGCCAGAGCAGCATCTATCTGGTCAGCAACATCTTCCGCCAGCAAAATGTGAAGGGCCTGAAGAAAATCAGTGTGGACGTACGCGACAGTTTCGTGCGCATGGTCAACGAAGATGCTAACTCCCACATGGTGGGCAGCGCCATGGCCGGTATTGGCCGCAGTTTCAGCCAGCGCCTGCTGGAACTTGCGGAAGAAAAGCTCGGGCCACCACCCGTTCCCTACTGCTTCATGGCACTCGGCTCTATGGCTCGGGATGAGCAACTGGTGGTCACCGATCAAGATAATGCTCTGATCCTGGATGACAGCTTTGTTCCGGAAGAGCACGACGAGTATTTTCTGGCGATGGCCAAGTTTGTCTCAGACGGTTTGGCAGAATGTGGCTACACCTACTGCACCGGCGACATCATGGCTACCAACCCCAAATGGCGCCAACCCCTGCGCGTCTGGAAAAAGTACTTTACGGACTGGATCGAAAACCCCAACGGCCAGACCCTGCTCAACAGCAACATTTTCTTCGACCTGGATGGCATTCACGGTGAAACCGGTTTCGCCGAACAGTTGAAAACTCTGGTCGCCAACAAAGCCTCCAGCAGCCAGCGCTTCCTGACATTGATGGCACGCAACGCGCTGAACCGGACACCGCCACTGGGCTTCTTCCGCACCTTCGTTCTGGAAGAAGACGGCAAGCATCAAAAATCCTTCAACCTGAAACGGCGCGGCACCGCGCCTCTGTCAGACCTGATCCGTGTACACGCACTGGCCTGCGGTTCGCGCTCACAGAACTCGTTTGAGCGCTTGAAAGACATCGCCAACACCAAACTGCTGGTCGACGACGATGCCGGCAACCTGCGTGATGCCCTGGAGTTTATATCCATTGTCCGGGTTCGCCATCAGGCCTTAGCCATCGAAGAGGGCCGTGAACCGGACAACAACGTGCGTCCCGAAGACTTGTCACCTTTCGAACGAAGCCACCTGAAAGACGCCTTTCAGATTGTCAGCAATGCTCAGAGATTCCTGAGATTCCGCTACAACGCAGGGACAGTCAGGAATGCCTAGTAACATCAAGAGCCGAAACAGCAAACAAAACTGGCCGGAAAACTATCGTACACAGGCAACAAAGGCCGTTGATCCGAGGATCCGTGCCTTTTACGAAGCCGGCTGTCCCAACCCGGAGACGCCGATCAAAGACGTGACGCTGCTGGCGCTGGATTTCGAAACCACCGGACTGGATGTTACCCAGAACTCAATCGTGAGTATCGGCCTGGTTCCGTTTACCCTGCAAGGTATCCAGCTTGGCAAAGCATGGCATCAGATTGTGCGCCCGAAACTGCCGTTGCATCAGGAGTCGGTCACCATTCACGGCATCACCCACGCGGAGGTTCAGGACGCACCGGATCTGGAAGAAGTGCTCGACCCTCTGTTCGAACACCTGACCGGGCGAATACCGGTGGTACATTACCGCAACATCGAACGGCCGTTCCTCAATACTGCCCTGCAGTGGCGCTTGAACGAACAGCTTCGTTTCCCGGTCATCGACACCATGGCCATCGAAGCCTACCTGCATCCTCGGCGTCGCCCTTCGCGCTGGCAGCAACTCGTGGGTAAGAAGCCCACATCAATCCGCCTGCCCGACAGTCGCACCCGATATGGTTTACCCCACTATGCCGGTCACAACGCCCTGATCGATGCCATTGCGACGGCCGAATTGTTGCAGGCGCAAATTGCCCATCATTTCAGCCCGGACACCCCCATCGGTGATCTGTGGGTATAGGCCACCATAGCCCAAGCCCTCTGCAACCGCTAGAATGAGGACAAACATAGCTAAGAGCCAAAAGTGACCGAATCCATCATCAAAACAACCCCCATCGACGCCTTCAAACGGGCGCGAAGAATGTGGTTAAAAGGGGAAAAAATCAGCCTTGCCGCCCTTGCCGACGATTTAGGTATCGGCCGGGCGACCCTGTTCCGCTGGGTTGGCAATCGTGATCTGCTGATTGGTGAGATTTTATGGTCGCTTTACGAGCCACTGTATAAAGAAGCCCGCGAGATCACACCCGGGCATGGCGTTGATTACGTGGTCGGTGTGTTCCGCCATATCAACACCACCATTCTGCATTTTTCACCCCTGCGCAAGTTCCTGCATCAAGACCCGGAATACGCCTTGAAGATGCTCACGTCATCGCACTCCACGTTGCACGCCCGAACCGTAGAAGTGAATACCCGCTTACTGAAGGACGAGATTCGCACCGGACACCTGACTCCGCCCATGAACATCCAGAGTCTGTCTTACTTTATGGTTCGCATCGCGGAGTCCTGCCTGTACAGCGACATTATCGGCGGCAGGGAGCCCAGAGAAGACGAACTTGAGGATGCCTGTACGGCCGTGCGGATTCTGCTCGGCGGAAAAGTTTAGCCCGCTGCGCACTGAAACCAGCGTCATCTGAGCAGGCACAAAAAAACCCGGCGCTGGAAACAGCACCGGGTTTTCTTCTAACAGGCTTGTGCTTGTTAACCGATCAGGTTGTACACAAACACAATCACAACCGCTACCGGCGTGATATAGCGAATCAGCACGTGCCAAAGCGTAAAGGCACCGCCGGTCATCACCAGATCAGACTGCAGCGTTTCCTTGGCCACAAACCAGCCCACAAACAGGGCCGTCAGCAAACCGGACAGCGGCAGCATAATGTTCGCGGTGAAGTAATCCAACAGGTCGAACATGGTTTTGCCTTCAAACGCGGCAAACATACCCAGCGGCGTGATATCTGACCACACGTTCAAGGACAAGATGGACACAATGCCCAGCGCCCAACACGCGCCACCGGCCAGAATCGCACTGAAGGTACGACCCATCTCGGTTTTTTCCTCGACCCACTCAACCACGGGCTCCAACAGCGAAATGCCGGAGGTCCAGGCCGCAAACAACAGCAGTACGAAGAACAGCGTGCCAAACAGATCGCCCATTGGCATGTTACCGAACGCCAAAGGCAGCGTCTGGAAGATCAGGCCAGGACCGGCGCCCGCTTCCAGGCCGTTGGCAAACACCACGGGGAAGATCGCCAAACCGGCCAGCAGAGCAACCACAGTGTCCATCAATGCAACACTGACAGCCGTGCGGCCAATAGGCACGTCACGACTCAAATACGAGCCATAGGCCATCATGATGGCCATACCCAAACTCAGCGTGAAGAAGGCATGGCCCAGAGCTACCAGCACACCCTTAACCGTCAGGGCCTCAAAATTCGGCGTGAACAGGAAGCTGGCTGCCTCACCGAAATGGCCGGTTGTCGTTGCGTAACCAACCACCACCAGCAACAGCACGAACAACGCCGGCATCAGAATAGTAACCGCACGTTCGAGACCGCCTTTCAAGCCGCGAGACACCACCAAGACCACCAAGGCCATAAACACAGTGTGCCATGCCAATAGCTGAACCGGGCTGGCTAGAAGGTCGCCGAACAGCTTGCCTACGCTCTCAGCGGTGCCACCGGTGAAATCGCCCATGGCCGAGTGGCCAATATAAGAGGCAGCCCACCCGCCGATCACGGAATAGAACGACAAAATGATAAAAGCGGCCAACATGCCGATAATCGCAGAGGCGCGCCAGGCTGGAGACGCCAGGTTGCGCTCGGCGACCAAACGAAAGCTGGCAATCGGGTTGTGACGACCATTACGGCCGATAAACACTTCCGCCATCATGATGGGGATACCGATGATAAAAATGCAAAGCAGGTATACCAGTACAAAGGCACCGCCACCGTTCTCACCGGTTACATACGGGAACTTCCAGACGTTACCCAGGCCGACTGCTGACCCGGTCGCCGCCAGAATAAACGCAAGTCTTGACGACCAAAGTCCGCGGGAACCAGCTGCGGAGTTAGACTGTGTCATGTGTTTTTCTTCCTGTGCTTTTGGCTGAGGAAACTACTAATTTGTGCGCGCCGGCGCAGGGCTCTGGCGCAGTTGGTGCAGAATTCTGCCAGCACTGGCGACATGATGCCAGTGCTGGCCTTTTCAGAGGCGACCGGAGGCTCGGGCTTATTCTTGCCAAGCTACCGATGTTTAACGGTTTTTATCGATAAAACGCGCAACCAAGTCTTTCAAACCGTGAGCCATAGTGCTCAGTTTGTCACTGCTGCTCCGGGCGGCTTCGGCCTGCTCGTCACTCTGATCCGCCAAACCTGCAATGTTCACGATCTGTTGATTGATTTCATCAGAAACCTGGCTCTGCTCTTCGAACGCCGCCGACATAGTGATGAAACTGTCAGAAATCGAATCAACAGAACTGACAATCGCATTCAGCGCACCAACCGCTCCCTGGACCTTACTCAGCCCGTCACCTGCGATGGCCTCACCGGCCCGAACGGCTTTATTGGTTTCTTCGACCTGAGCCCGAAAACTTTCAATGACTTCCTGAATCTTCACCGTAGACTCTCGTGTGCGCTGGGCCAAGGAGCGCACTTCATCCGCAACTACCGCAAAGCCACGCCCTTGCTCCCCTGCTCGCGCGGCTTCGATCGCCGCGTTCAGCGCCAACAAGTTGGTTTGATCGGCAATGTCGGAAATCAGATTAGCCGCTTCACCAATGGTTTGGGTGGACTCGCCCAAACGACTAACAGAGGCGCCAATACTACTGACCCGATCGACCAATTGCTCGATCGCCGCCAGTGCTTCGGTGCTGCGCGCACTACCATCATGGGCCAGACGGTGCGCTTGCTCGGCTTCCTGGGCATTATCGTTAACGGCCGAGGCCACTTCCTGAATGGACGCCGTCATTTCATTGATCGCTGACGCAGTCTGGTCCGTTTCAGCCCGCTGACGGGCAATGGCCGCTGCTCCATCGGCAATATAGGTGTGGGACGCCTGCGCCTGCGCATTCAAATACTCAGCCTGATCATCAATTCTGGCCAGTGCCGTTCGCAAACGCGCTTCCTCGCTCACCAACACCAACGCCAACCTCGAAAACAGCCCTTGTTCATTAGAGTATGTCTGGGCAATCAAGGGATCCTGAAAAGCATCTTCCCGAAGGCCAAGAATGTTTTTCAGGCGCTTGGTCAAGGAGCCGTACATCCACGCCGCTGCCAGACCGTGCCCGAGCACCGCAACCACCACCGCCCATACTGGCGACGTTAGCTGCAGAGCGAGCAAGGTAAGCACCAGCGAGAGAATGAACGGAGCGCCTGAGCGCAAAGTAGACATAACGCGACTGATACGCGCCGATGGCATCCGACCTGCCGAAAGCCGTGCATACAGTTTTTGGGTACGCTCAACTTGCTCTCGGGTGGTGGCAACACGCACCGATTCATAGCCCACTTTTTCGCCCGCTTCCCAGATAGGCGTAACGTAGGCATTCACCCAATAATAGCCACCGCACTTGGTGCGGTTCTTTACCACGCCCATCCAGGCCTTACCTGCTTTCAAATAGCCCCACATGTTGGCAAAGGTCGCTTCCGGCATATCAGGATGGCGAATCAGGTTATGAGGCTGGCCAATCAGCTCGTCACGCGGGTACCCGCTGATGGTTTCGAAATCGTCGTTGCAATAGGTGATCACACCCTTGAGATTGGTGGCACTGATCAGCCGCATGCCAGCGGCCACCTCAATTTCTTTATCGGTGACCGGAAGATTTTTTCGCATAGTACGAGATACCCCGAGAGATCGTAGATAGGTTGCAAGCTTAGCAGGCGATAAGCTGCGGCTAGGGAAACCGTCCCTTTTCAGACTTTAGCTGGCCAACTGCATTCGTGCACGTGGGTGAAACTTTGCGTTCACCCAGAGTGACAACGCGATTACCGCGCCGCCAAGCGCTAACCTGGCGAGGTCCGCGTCCCGATTCCAAATCAATAAATTGACCAACAAGCCAGCGGGCACCAACACGTTGTTCATCACCGCCAGCGTGCCCGCATCAACCTCACAAGCCCCGCGATTCCAGAGATACAGGCCCAGACCGGATGCCGCCAGTCCTAACCACGCAAGAATGCCCCATTGCAGGCTAGTGGCGGGTAACTTGTCGGGGTTGCCAAAAATCAGGAACGACGGCAACGCGATCACCAGCGCGCCGAAAAAGAAGTACCCGAACGTGCGGTAGCCGGGAAGATCCAACGGGTACCTGCGCATGACATGTTTATAGCCTACCTGGCCGGCGGCAAAGGCGATGTTGGCAACCTGCAGCAACAAGAAGCCGGTAAGGAAGTCTTCACTCAATCCATCGTAGCGAATAATACCTGCTCCCAGCGTTGCAACAACCGCAGCCAGCAAAGCAACCGGCGAGAAGCGCCGGAAAAATGCATCGTCAATCAACGTGACGTACAAAGGCGTGAAAATGGTAAACAACAGAACTTCAGGGACCGACAGGTAAGCAAAAGAACGGTACAGACAAACGTAAGTGATGCCGAACTGCAGCATGCCGGTCGCCATGATGCACAATTTCATACCGTTCGGCACACCGCGCCAACGGGTAAACGGCAAAAACACGAGAGAGGCCAGCAATACCCGGCTTAATACAGCGAAATCACTATCCACTTGTCCCGCGAGAAACTCGCCGATCAAACTGAACGAGAAGGCCCAAAGAACCGTCACCAGAAGCAAAAAAAACATATCGCGATACCTTAGAATATCCGGGGTCATACTTTACTTGTTTTAACCGCTCCCTGCAGCGTCAGCAGCGGTGCAACTCCCTATAAGCGCCGCTCACATGAATGCAGTAAGATTGCCCATTCTCTTTGAATATCGCGTTCTCACACACCTGCAGCAAAGCCCTAAGCACCATGGACGAGACACACCAGCCGTTACCCGAAACCCGACAACCTTTAGTGGGCCGCACGCTCACCGAATGGAAAACCTTGGCATTGCTCGGCGGGCCAATCCTGATCGCGCAAGTGGCACAAATGGCTAACGGCGTTATCGATACCGTCATGGCAGGCCACGCCAGCGCTGAAGATCTTGCGGCCGTTGGCATCGGGAGCAGCCTGTGGATGCCACTTTTCCTGTTCTTTATGGGCTTGTTAGGTGCCCTGCAGCCGATTATTTCCGGTTACAACGGTGCCCGCACTACCAGCAAAATAATGCCGGCAACCTGGCAGGGCATTTATATTGCCCTCGGCGGCACCGTCATCATGGCCTTGCTACTGACCAACGTGCACCCTGTACTCGCCCTGCTCAATATGGACGCCAACACGGCACTCATCACCCAAGGTTATCTGAATGCGTTTGCCTGGGGCATTCCTGCCATGTTGCTGATGAACGCACTGCGTGGGCTTACAGACGGTTTAGGCCATACCCGGGTAATCATGATGTTCTCGGTGCTCAGCACCCTGATTAACTTGCCGCTCAATTACATTTTCATCTACGGCAAGCTTGGGTTACCTGCCATGGGCGGAGTGGGTTGTGGCTGGGCCACGTCGTTATCAAACGGCATTGCCGCCATCGCACTGCTGGTCTACTTGAATCGCAGCAAAACCTTCAAGCAGTTTCATCTGCTGGCGGAACGGGTTAAGCCCAATATGGCGGGCATTCGTTACATTCTAAAACTTGGCGTGCCAATTGGCTTTACCATCTTTGTCGAAGCCAGCATGTTTTCCGTAATCGCCTTGTTTTTGGCACCGCTGGGGCCGGTGATCGTCGCCGGCCACCAAATCGCCCTGAACGTTGTGTCATTGCTGTTCATGCTACCCCTGAGCATTGGAATGGCACTTACGTTAAGGGTGAGTTTTCTGGTGGGTGCCCAAGCGCCCGACAGCGCCCGGTTGATCTCCCGCAGCTCGCTGCTGCTGGCCTCAGCCGTCGCCTTGGTGTTTGCGACATTGCTTTTCGTGTTTTCCGGCTCCATTGCAGCGCTTTACACCAACGACCCCCAGGTACAAGCGGTGACCATTCGATTACTTTCTTTTGCCGCCATGTTCCAGATCGCTGACGTTATCCAGGTGACCTGCATCAGTGCTTTGCGAGGCTATAAAGACACTCGGATACCCATGCTGATCATGCTGTTTTCGTTTTGGGTGGTAGGGTTGCCGCTGGGATACGTGTTGACGTTTACCGACTGGATCGCGCCTTCGCTTGGCGCTGCAGGGTTCTGGGTAGGACTTACCGCCGGTTTAACGTCCGCCAGCCTATTCCTTGGATGGCGTTTGTTCCGCTACCAACCTGAGGCGGAACCAGGTGAATAACCGAGGGAAAAGTGTCAGGTTTACCAGATTTCTTCAGAAATCATCGCCATAGACCACCCGGTCACGGCCGGATTCTTTGGCCCGATAGAGCGCGTGATCGGCTCTCGACAACCAGCTCGCCACACTCTCGCCATGACGCAACAGGGCCACCCCGAAGGACGACGTGACCGGGCCTCCCGGGCCTTTGAGCGATTTCCGCACCCCTTGTTGGAGGTTGGTCACCACGGTTTTCAGGTTGGTTTCATCTACACCGGGAAACAACACCACAAACTCTTCCCCGCCAAACCGGAACAGCTGGTCGGTTCGGCGGGTGTTCTCTTCAATCAAACCGACCAAATCACGGAGGACGTTATCACCGACACCGTGACCGTACTCGTCATTAATTTTCTTGAAGTAATCAATATCCAGAATCACCAGTGCATAGGACAATCCGGTCCGCTCTGCATTGGCCGCCGCCAGATCCAGCTCCTGATCCATTGATCGGCGATTCTTCACGCCAGTCAATGGATCAATCGTCGCCAACTGCTCAAGGCGATCTCGCTGCTCTTTATTGCGCATGGCAAATACATATGAACAGGCGCTCACAATCGTGGTGCTGGCAAAGAATGTCCACATCTGCACGGAAGAGGTGAACGCACTCTCGACGGTCATCATCGCCAGAACCGATGCCAGATTCACAATCGCCGCGATTCGACTGGGCGCCAGAAAGAAGGTTGTAACCAAACAAGGATAGAGCCAAAACAAAGCGACTTCACCCACTAACATACCCACCGCGACCGCACCGGAGCAGGAGGCTATGGCCACGAAAATACCGGAGCGATAGGTGTCGTGAGTGCGCCAAGCGTAAACCAGGCTTCCGGCAAGAGCCACCAAAATGCCGAGATCAATGAAGCCTGCGAGTAAGTTGCCATCCAGAAACCGCATAATGGCAAAAGGTGTGACACCAAGAATCGCACTGCCCGATAGCAGAGTAACGATGGACAACCGGAAATCGTTTTTCAGGCGGTAGAGCATGCAGCGTAGTGCCCAACAAAAGTGGTGGAGAATCCTCAGCCTAGCGCACGCTCGGGCGATGGTCGCCAAGTGGCTACGATTCTTAACAAATATGCATTGAAAGACACAATCTTGTTCGAAAGTATCCCCTAAAGCTGGCTAAATTGTATTGGCAGCGAGTATAAGATCATAATAGTGGTATGTATCGCTTGACGGCATAAACAGGGATGTGAATTTTGACGAGCTTGGTCCGCATTGCGCCTGGAGCGCTGGTTATAGGAAAACCTCTGCCATGGGACGTTTACGATGTGGACGGCAATGTGCTGTTACGGCAGGGCTACATTATTCATTCAGACGCTCAAGTCGAACAATTGTATGAACGGGGTCAATTCAAACCTATTGCGCCCAGGCCCCGAAAGCTCGAGCAACACACTGACGAGCGCCCCTGTAACCCCTTCGCCGAATACGCTGAACTGCTGGCAACGCTTGAAACGACCCTGTCTGCTGTAGCGTCCCGGGCACCGAGCGCGAAGAGTCGTTTACTGGGGTCCGCGCGCATGCTTGAGCGGATTTGCAAGCAGGCACCTGACGCAACCCTCGCACTGGTCCACTTATACTCGGTCAACCCGAACATCTATGAACAGACTCTGTTCTACGGCATCCTTAGCCACTTCATCGCTCGCCAATTTAATTTAGAGCATAAGCGCACTACGTCGCTGGTCGTCTCCGCGCTGACCGCTAATCTCGCCCTGATCCCGGTTGCCGACCAGTTAAATGCTTCAAACCATGTCCTGACCGCCGAGCAACGCGCCGTCATTCGCAAACATCCCGAACGGGCCGTAGAAGCGCTTCGGGCCGCTGGCATTTCGAACACTCGCATATTGCAGTGCATCATGCAGCATCACGAAAAAGCCGATGGTTCGGGCTACCCTGCCGGCCTGACAGGGTCAGACATATTGCCGGAAGCAGAAATTTTAGCGCTGGCAGAGCGATACGTTGCCATGATTACAAAACGGGCTTACCGAGACCGAATGGACGTTGCTGCGGCCCGAAAACTGTTACATACCCTCAGTAATGGCCAGTTTCGGCCTTCTATTCCGAGAGCCTTACTCGAAATACTCGGCGACTACCCGCCGGGGGTGCTGGTGCGCCTTGCGAACGATGAAATCGGTGTCGTGAAAAAGCGCCCCGAAGGCCACCGGGGAGCCGTGGTAAGTAGCATCATCAGTCCAAGAGGGCAGCGTTATACCGGAACCTTCGAGCGGAACACCTATGAACCCGAATACGCCATTATCCGGTTTGAAGATACGGAAGTGATGCCATCCATGGATTTCAGCCTGATCTGGGGGTTCAGAAACCTGTAATTCCCAAGATGCTAATCTTCAGCGTCCGCAAACCGTGACCGCTCCATGGTTTGGCCTGCTTTGGCTAACTGCGCCAGTATCGCTGAACGGGTAACCACGCCTACCAGCTTACCGTCTTCCACCACCGGATAAACTTTCGGCTTACCCGCGCCCAGATTCTGCGCCAGATCCACCACGGACATATCCGGATTCACCGTCACAGGGTTGCGAAACATCACGTCGTCTACGTTGGGCTCACCTTCGCTGTGATAATTACTGACCAACAGCGCGTGGATACAATCCTGTTCAGAGACAAAGCCCAACACTCGTCGCTGCGCATCCACCACTGGCAAACCGGTAACGTGATTGGCCAACAACGTTTTAACCACATTGGTCAGGGGCTCCCCGCACCTAATCGGCTCTATGTGGTTCCACATAACCTCAGAAACCTTCAATGAATGCATCGGCAACCCCCTTGATCGTGGTTATGAATCGCTTATCTGGCAGATAGATCTTTCTTTAAACATAGGCAATTCTTTGCGAAATGGGAAACCGTCACAGCCAAGCATTTCATAGGTGGAAATTATCAACTAAACTCAAGCAGTTATCTCTTAACGCACCATAGCCGCCGCACAATCCATTGCAATCACCGGGAGTCCTCATGGAAGCAATTTCTAACTTCGTAAATGAAATCAACGGGTTGGTTTGGGGCCCACCCATGTTGGTCATGATTTTGGGTGTCGGCTTATTTCTGAGTCTCGGCCTCAAACTCATGCCCATCATGAAACTCGGCGCCGGTTTCCGCCTGATGTGGAACGGCCGGGCTCGCGGCGGAGACGACGAAGGGGATATCCCACCGTTTCAAGCGTTAATGACCGCGCTGTCGGCAACCGTTGGCACGGGCAATATCGCGGGTGTAGCCACCGCCGTATTTTTAGGGGGGCCGGGAGCCTTGTTCTGGATGTGGCTAACGGCACTGGTCGGCATGGCTACGAAATATTCCGAAGCGGTGCTGGCAGTTCGGTTCCGCGAAGTGGATGAGCGCGGTGCCCACGTCGGTGGACCGATGTACTACATTCGCAACGGTTTGGGTAAGAAATGGGCGTGGCTGGGTGTGCTGTTCGCCATTTTTGCCTCGGTCGCGGCATTCGGCATTGGCAACACCGTGCAGGCGAACTCGGTTGCCGATGTGCTGGAAGTTAACTTCAGCATTCCACACTGGGTTACAGGCCTGGTGCTTATGGCACTGGTGGGCATGGTTCTGATCGGCGGCATCAAGCGCATCGGGCAGGTTGCCAGTGCGCTAGTACCCTTCATGGCGGTGTCTTATGTGATGATCGGGCTGGTGGTTCTGGCCATTAACGCCAATGAAATTCCCGAAGCATTTGAACTGATTTTCAGCTATGCCTTCAGCCCAGCGGCTGCCGAGGGTGGTTTTGCCGGCGCAGCGGTTTGGGCGGCAATCCGCTTTGGTGTTGCACGTGGCATTTTCTCCAACGAAGCAGGTCTGGGTTCTGCACCCATCGCTCACGCGGCCGCGCAAACTAAAGACCCGGTTCGTCAGGGCATGGTGGCCATGCTCGGTACCTTTATCGACACCATCATCGTGTGCAGCATTACCGGGTTGGTGATTATCACCTCCGGCGTTTGGACATCCGGCGAAACCGGCGCCGCCTTGACCTCTCTGGCCTTCGAAACAGGCCTTCCGGGTCTGGGCAATTACATGGTGGCCATAGCACTGGCGATTTTTGCCTTTACCACGATTCTGGGCTGGTCTTTCTATGGTGAGCGCAGCATCGAGTTCTTGTTCGGTGTAAAAGCGATTGTGCCTTATCGGATTGTCTGGATCATTGCGATCCCCGTGGGCGCCACCGTTAATCTGGGTTTCATCTGGCTGCTGGCCGATACTCTGAACGCCATGATGGCTTTGCCCAACCTGATTGCCCTGCTGCTGCTCAGCCCGGTGGTATTCCGCCTAACCAAAGACTATTTTGATAAACAGATGAGCCCGGGCACGCACTGATTCGAACCACGAATCCACCCACACGGAAGTGGGCGCCGCAGATGAGGTAGATCAAGCCCCCTTGCATTTACCCCACTGCGGCTCCATGGTTAGTTGTATACACTGGGCTTTCCAGTTGGCTGTGCACCAGCGCCGCCAAAACCCCTGTTTTTACAACAATGCGTGAAAGGAGACCGAGCATGAGCTTACGCCTAGGAGATACCGCACCGGATTTCGAACAGGAATCCAGCGAAGGCACTATCCGCTTCCACGAATGGTTAGGTGACAGCTGGGGTGTTTTATTCTCGCACCCGGCCGATTTCACCCCTGTGTGCACAACCGAGCTAGGCCTGACTGCCAAGCTGAAAGACAAGTTCGCCGAGCGCAACGTGAAGGCCATCGCCCTGAGTGTTGACCCGGTCGACTCTCACCATGATTGGATCAAAGACATCAACGAAACCCAAGGCTGCACGGTGAACTTCCCGATCATTGCAGACCAGGACCGCAAGGTTTCCGAGCTGTACGACATGATTCACCCGAACGCAGACAGCAGCCTGACGGTTCGCTCTCTGTTCGTGATCGACCCGAACAAGAAAGTTCGCCTGATCATCACGTACCCGGCATCCACCGGCCGGAACTTCAACGAAGTTCTGCGTGTGATCGACTCCCTGCAGCTGACCGACGACCACAAAGTGGCGACACCGGGCAACTGGGAACAGGGTGGCGATGTCGTGATCGTGCCCTCGCTTCAGGACGAAGAGGAAATCAAGCAACGTTTCCCGAAAGGTTATAAGGCCGTTAAGTCTTACCTGCGGATGACCCCAGACCCCAAAACCAACTGGGGCGGCGATTAATCACTGCAGGCTGTAAACGCAAAAAGGGCAGGTGTCATACCTGCCCTTTTTTATTTCCGTGAGTTAGCAATTGCCGGCGATCAGAATGCCGGAACAACCGCACCCTCATACTTTTCCATGATGAAGTCTTTAACCGCATCGGATTTCAATGCGTTGGCCAACTTCTGCATGGCTTCGCTGTCTTTGTTGTCCGGACGCGCAACCAGGATGTTGACGTAAGGAGACTCAGAACCCTCGATAATCAAGGCGTCTTCAGATGGGTTCAGGCCCGCTTCCAGCGCATAGTTGGTATTGATCAGGGCAACGTCTACCTGATTCAGGATACGTGGCAGAGTTGCAGCTTCCAGCTCTTTGAAGTCCAAGTCTTTCGGGTTATTGGCAATATCACGCGGGGTCGCAGTGATCTTGCTTTCGTCCTTCAGAGTGATCAAACCAGCTTTCTGAAGCAGCAGCAGCGCACGGCCACCGTTGGTGGGGTCGTTCGGGATCGCCACAACCGCACCTTCTTTCAGATCGTCCAGAGACTCGATCTTGGTGGAGTAGGCACCGAACGGCTCAACGTGAACGCCGGTTACCGTAACCAGGCTGGTGCCACGGCCATTGTTGAATTCATCCAAATACGGCTGGTGCTGGAAGAAGTTCGCATCCATCCGCTTCTGGTCAACCTGGATGTTGGGCTGAACGTAATCGGTGAACACTTTCACGTCCAGCTCGACACCTTGTTCGGCCAGCGTCGGCTTCACAAATTCCAGCAGCTCGGCGTGAGGTACCGGAGTGGCGGCTACAGACAGGGATTCTGCTGATGCCGCGGTTGAGAATGTCGCTGCGGCGGCCAAAGCCACCAGTGTTTTCTTCAGATTCATCTACACATACTCCTGCTTTAATAGCTCATTATTCTTGATTACTTACGACTGAAATACAGCACCAGACGATCACCCGTCATTTGCAGCAACTGCACAAAAAGCACCAGCAGAGCGACGGTAATCACCATCACATCGGTCTGGAAACGCTGGTAACCGAATCGAATGGCCAAATCGCCCAAGCCACCACCACCGATAACACCCGACATGGCGGCATAAGAAACCAATGTGATCGCTGTAACAGTAATACCCGCGATGATGCCCGGAAGTGCTTCAGGCAGCAAGGCACCGAATACGATCTGGCGGATGTTCGCGCCCATCGCCTGCGTGGCTTCAATAATGCCCCGGTCTACTTCTCTCAGAGACGTTTCAACCAAGCGGGCGAAGAACGGCGCACCACCCGCAACCAGCGGCGGGATCGCACCGGCCACGCCCAAGGATGTGCCTATCAGCATGACCGTAAACGGAATCATCACGATCAACAGAATGATAAACGGCACGGACCGTAACACGTTGACCACGAACGACAGCACCGCATAAGCCACCGGCTGCTCGAGCAACTGACGCTTGCCGAACAAAAACAGCAGCACGCCGATCGGCAGCCCGATCAGCACACTGAACAACAGTGACATACCCACCATCACCAACGTGTCCCAGCTGGCGATACCGATTTCAGCCCAATCGACGTTGCCCATCAGGCTTTCCATTAAAGCTTCCATCAGCGCACCACCTCCACGTGTACCTCTGCGGCTTCGAGGGCTTTCAGCGCCACCTCAACATCACCGCCGATCAGTGAGAGGGTCAGCTGGCCGTAGGGCGTGTCTTTAATATGATCGATACGCCCAGACAGTATGCTGAAATCAACGCCGGACTGCCGAGCGACGCTGCCCAGCAGGGGTTTATAGGTAGACTCGCCTTTGAAAGTCAGGCGCAGAATCCGGCCTTCCGCTTTCTGCAGGTTTTCCTGCAACTCATCACCGTCGATGCTTTCGCTTTCCAGCACGAAATCCCGGGTAGTCGGGTGTTGAGGGTGCAGGAACACTTCGCTGACCGGCCCCATTTCAACCACGCGCCCGGCATCCATCACGGCGACCCGGTCACACACCCGGCGCACTACGTCCATTTCGTGGGTGATCAGGACGATGGTCAGGCCAAGCTCTTTGTTGATATCGGCCAGCAGCTTCAATACCGATTGGGTGGTTTGAGGGTCCAATGCACTGGTGGCCTCGTCGCACAACAACACGGTCGGCCGGCATGCCAATGCGCGCGCGATGCCCACTCGCTGTTTCTGCCCGCCTGACAACTGCGAGGGATATTTGTTGGCGTGATCACTCAAGCTCACCCGTGCCAGCAGCTCTTCAACCCGTTCGCGGATCTCGGTTTTGCTATAGATCCCGGCCAGCTTCATCGGAAACGCGATGTTATCGGCAACCGTTTTTGAGGACAAAAGGTTAAAATGCTGGAAGATCATTCCAACTTTGCGGCGAAAAGCACGCAGTTCCGCGGCGGAATAGCCGGTAATGTCTTCGCCTTCAATCAAGATGCGGCCACCGGAAACCGGTTCGAGCTTGTTAATCAATCGAATCAGTGTGGATTTGCCTGCGCCGGAATGGCCAACAATGCCAAAAACCTCACCGGTTTCGATGGTCATACTGGTAGGGCGCAACGCGGGAATGTCCCGGCCACCTACCTGGTACGACTTTCTTACCTCGTCAAATACAATCATGGTCAGTGCCTTGGATAAGCGCTTTCGTCAAAGCGTCGTGGGGCAGAGTGAAAGCCGCCGATTATAACGTATTCGGCGGCCAAACCCGAACCACTGTCCAAGGGCCGTTTGTGGGTAGTTGCCCTTACCCGGAGCGGGAGGCGCTCACCGCATCAATGCAAAGAACGCAACTGCCTGGGGTAAAGTGCGGCACTGACTTCCGGCTCTTCCAGCAGGTCTGCCAGCTCGCGATCGATAGCCGTTTCTTCGCCTTCATCGGGCAGAGGCTCAAACAGGGTGTTCAGCCATGCCGCAATGTTGGGGGCGCTGTCCCGATCATAATCGGAAGACAACGCTTTGATCCGCCGGAAACCGATGATGCGCTGGTGCCTGGGATCCCTGATCTGCTCAAATCCGCGCCAATAGATACGATCCCGCGTATGCAGCTGCACAAACAAGGTGTCGATAGGACCGGCATCGTCGTCCGGATTTTCGTCATCGTCTACCGCCGCTTCCGCGGCCTGCTCTTCGGTGGGTTTACGCCGAACGGTTGTCCAGGCAGGGTAGAGCACGGCGACCGCATCGGCCTCTACGTGTTCTCGCGCCGCCCGCAGAATCAAACCCCAACGGGCCTTGTCGGCATCGGTCTCCAGCGATTGGATGGGTAGGTCATAGCTTTGGTCACTGGACAGCACGATCGCCATCATCGGGGCATCTAACTCCCCCATGGCTTCCGCCTGTGCTACGGATACCAGATCGTCGATTGCCATCGATTGGTTCATAAGATGCTCGCCTCCTCGATGCCATCAGAGTGGTCAGGGGACCTGCCCCTGACATACAGCATAGCGTGTTCACTGTAGAAAAGATAAACGTGGGGGCTTGGGCGCAGATCTCAACCCTGCACCCAAATCCTGCCGCGTCATTCAGAATACGTCGTTCAGGCGCTCATAGTTCTCAAACCACGGATTCGTTTCTTCCAGCTGAGCCGCCAGCTGCAACAACCGGGCTTCGCCACCATGCGCCGCACCAAACTGCACGCCAACGGGCAGGCCGCTTTGAGTCCAGTGCATCGGCACGGACATAGCCGGTGTTCCGGTGAGGTTCGCCAACTGGGTGAACGGCGTGCGAGCCAGACTCTCCATGGCAATCTGGTCCACCTGACCGCTGCGATGCACCAATTTACCGGCTTTCAGAGCCAACATCAGTTTCGCAGCGACTTTCAGATGTGCAGGCGTATCAAGCTCACCAATTTTGGCAGGAAGTTGCCCGGCTGTGGGGCACAAATACAAATCAAACCGCTCAAAATAAGCCCCCAGTGCCCGGGCAAAGTCGTTCCATTGCTGGCGCCGGGCAACATAGTCGGGCAAAGGCATGGTGTTACCCAGCATCGCCAGCAGGCGGGTATCCAGCTCCAGATCTTTGTCGGTCGCGCCATAGTGTTCCTTAGCGCGCTGGGCCATCACCGAGACCTCACCAAAGTACAACGAGAGGTAACAACGGGCCAGGGCCAGACCATCAAATTCGGGGCGAGCATATTCCACTTTATACCCCATGCCTTCCAGCAGGCGGGCGGTTTCTTCTACCGCCGCCACGCACTCCGGAGCAACGTCGGTGTCATAGGGCGATGACGTAAACACTCCAATTTTCAGTTTACCCGGCGATTGCTGCATCGCCTTCAGCCACGGCATTTTCGGCTCGGGAATTCGGAACGGGTCGCCACTGGCCGGACCCGCCAGAACATCCAGCATGGCAGCGCTATCACGCACCGTGCGGGTCACCACGTGGTCGGCAGAAGCGCCTGTCCAGGCTTCACCCACGTTGGGCCCCGGTGAAATACGACCTCTGGACGGCTTCAACCCAAAAAGTCCGTTATACCCGGCTGGAATGCGAATCGAGCCGCCACCGTCGTTAGCGCCCGCCATAGGCACAATGCCGGCAGCAACCGCTGCTCCTGAACCACCACTGGAACCACCGGGCGTTCGGCTAAGATCCCAAGGGTTTCGGGTCGGCCCCCAAAGCTCCGACTCCGTCACCGCTTTCAAACCAAATTCAGGGGTAGCGGTGCGGCCAAGAAACACCAGACCACCCTTGCGGGCGCGGCAAACAAATTCTGAATCCTGGGCCGGTATATGGTCGCGATAAGCGC
Organism: Marinobacter litoralis; assembly: GCF_003336705.1. Classification (GTDB taxonomy): domain Bacteria; phylum Pseudomonadota; class Gammaproteobacteria; order Pseudomonadales; family Oleiphilaceae; genus Marinobacter; species Marinobacter litoralis. The sequence continues at coordinate 292,198 of NZ_QMDL01000003.1, forward strand.
GACTTCCGTAGGTACAAGGGTAGCCCGCCTGCTCCTGAGCCAGATCTTTCAACAACAAGGGAACACCGGCAAACGGACCGTCAGCGGGAAACAATTGCTCCTTCGCTTCACTGAATTGTGGCTGACAGATTGCGTTCAGCTTGCCATTGACGGTGTTGGCGCGCTCGATGGCCGCTTCCACCACTTCCTGTGATGTCACTTCACCCCTGCGAATCAAATCCGCCAAGGCCGTGGCGTCATAGCACAGATATTCAGACTGTTTCATCGGTAACCCTGTTGTTGTTATCTACCCAAAGACCTATAGACATTTGTCGTATAAACCGGAAACTCAGGAGCTTACGTCATTACCAAAGTGAGTGCCATGGACCTGCCCCTACTTCCCGAAGCCCTCAGCTCTGCCGTCGCCTTGTTCCTGCTCGGGGCATCCGTCGTAACCTCCATGCTCACCGCCATGCTGGGAGCCGGGGGTGGGGTATTGTTGTTGGTGCTCATGGCCTCGTGGATGCCCGCAGCAGCAATCATTCCTGTTCATGGCATGATCCAACTGGGTTCAAATTCTGGCCGTGCAGTGCTGACCTGGCGCCATATAGACTGGCGCGTGATTCTCGCATTTACCCCCGGCGTGCTGGTGGGCGCAGCGCTGGGCGCCTGGCTTCTGATCGATATGCCCCCACAGCTTTGGCAACTTTCTATCGCGGTGTTCGTGTTGTATCTCTGTTGGGGGCCGAAACTGCCGAAAACCTCATTTGGATCGACCGGTATTTTTGTAGCCTCTGGCATTACCAGCTTCATCAGCTTGTTTGTTGGCGCCACCGGTCCGTTGGTAGCGGCGTTTATCAAACAGATCCACGAAGACCGCTTCAAAACCGTATCAACCTTCGCAACAGCGATGACCCTGCAGCACGCTCCCAAGGCGTTCATATTCGGATTTACCGGTTTTATTTTTTCCGATTGGCTGCTGTTTATCCTCGCCATGATTGCCTGCGGCTTCGCAGGCACCTGGATTGGACTCCATATCCTGAAAACCATGAGCAACCGCTGGTTCAGCACCGCCTTCAATGTGGTGCTCACTTTGCTGGCGCTGAGACTTTTGTGGCAAGCGGCCACAGGCTGACCCTTGAGCCTGCTTTAGCCACCAACACTCTCTGCAATCGTAACTTGCAATTCAACTGATAATCATTACCATTTCGATCAATTATCCATCGATCGGACAGAACGTATGTTTTCATCCCAAGGCACTCTATCCGCCCTCACCGATAACGGCCCTCTTGCCGAATTAATCAGCATGGGCGGCCCTGTGATGGTCGTTTTGATCGCTATTGCCTTTATCGGCGTGGCTACTTTCCTCTACCTTATGTTGTTTGGCGCGTTTTACACGCCCCGGTTTACCAAGCCGCTGCAGCGACTCGTTGCACATTGGCAGCAATCACCGGCCGACACCCGGGTAGAAGCTACTCGTGCCAATGCCAGCCGTTTCGGGCGTGCCAATCCTTTGATGCACTTGCTGGTCAATACTATGTCGGCTTGCCAGTCGGGCACCAACATTGCGGCAGTACGGGAAACCGCGGTACGAGACGCCCAGAACGCGCTCGAACCCTTTGAAGCACCGCTTAAAATCATTGAAGTGATTGCCGCACTTGCGCCCCTGCTGGGTCTGCTCGGCACGGTGATGGGGATGATGGAAGCCTTCAGTGCCATGGCAGCTACCGAGGGCCGGGCCAACGCCAGCCAGCTCAGCGGGGGTATTTACGAGGCTTTGGCCACAACAGCAGCGGGGCTGGTGGTGGCAATTCCATTTGCTGCGCTGGCAGCATGGATCGAGTTTCGCCTAAGGCGGATCCACAAAACCATCAACAGTGCGTTGGTGAGTGTATTTAACGTGCTGCCAGCTGACGATATCGTCGCCGCCACAGCCGATGCGACTCAGCCCGAACCAAAGCAGGCGGAAGTAGCGGTAACAGAATCAAACCCTGCGTCCGATCATTTCGATAACAACCCGCGCCTTGCTCATGCAGCTGGTTGAGCCCCGGCCTAGCCGGCCAATGCCCATTCGGATTACACCACTGATTGATGTGGTGTTTATTTTGCTGGTGTTTTTCATGCTGACCACACGGCTGATGCCGCTGGACCATCTTGAACTGGCCAACAGCACCCAAGACCGCCAGAGCGAAGCGGGCGAGCCCTTGCCAGAACTGCAAATATCCGCCGGCGGCTCCGTCCTGTGGCGAGAGAACCCGTATTCCTTGCCGGAATTGCTCCCAGCCTTGAAGGCCGCTGGCATAGACGAAGCAAATCTGAGCACCACGCCCGACTCGGCGCTGGCCGATTTCACCCGCACCCTGAGCGCACTCGACAACGCTGGCATTACCGCGCACTGGAAGCGTGAAACCCCATGACGGCACTGGTACCACCACCGACCACGTCCGGAAAAGGCCTGCTGGACCGGGTTGAAGACGCGCTGTTGCCGTTGATCAACCTGGTTTTTCTGCTGCTGATGTTCTTCATTGTGGCCGGGCAACTGACCGAGGAGCCTCTTCCGGAATTGCCCGGCGGCACCCAATCGGCACAGGAGCAGGCACCGGAGGCCGATCTGATTGTAAAAGCCGATGGTCAGTGGCAGGTCAACGGCAGCACACTCACGGAAGACACCTTGCTGGCCGCACTGCCAGAGCCGGACGCTTCGGAACCGCTGAAACTCGCGGCAGACCAAAGCCTCACAATGGTCGATCTGGAGCACCTGTTGCGGGTGCTGGAAGACGGGGGCCACACCGAAGTGTTGTTGTTAACGGAGCCGGGCGCATGAACACGCCACCCAAAGGCCTCAAAGTTCTGTTTCTGGTGATTGCCGTTGGCACCACGGTGGCCGCCTTGGCGCTCGCCGCGCCTAACCAACCGCTGCAACTCCCCACCCTGGGAGACAACGCGGTGAATTCCGCCCCTGCGATTAAGATCAGCCTGGCAGGGCGCCAAACCCCGGAGCCGGTTGCCGAGCCCGCGCCGTCTCCTCCTCCCCAGCCGGTCGCCAAACCTGAACCAGAGCCAGAGCCAGAGCCAGAGCCAGAGCCAGAGCCAGAGCCAGAGCCAGAGCCAGAGCCAGAGCCAGAGCCAGAGCCCATTGTCGAGCCAGACCCGGAGCCTGCGCCAGCCCCGGTTGAGGCCTCAGAACCGGAAACCCCGAAAACACCAACCACAGAAACCTCGGTGTCTTCCGGTGACGAAGGCCAGGCCGAACAACAGCAGACATCCGTGCCACTACAAACCGCGGGCAGTGCGTCGGAAATCCAGAGTTATCTGAACAAACTCAGCCGGCACTTGGCCCGCTACTACAACTATCCCCGAAGGGCCCGCCGCCTCGGCCAGCAGGGCGCTCCGGTTGTGGTGTTCGAATTCCGCCGGGATGGCTCGCTAATTAACCACTCCCTGCGCGACAGTTCCGGCCACACCCTGCTGGATGACGCCGCCATGCAAATGCTGGCCAAAGCGGCGCCCCTACCGAAAGTACCCGCGGAAATGCGTGGCAAAAGCTTCACCTATGCCTTGCCGGTTCGCTTCCAGCTCAGATAGCCCTACGCACCAAGGCAGCACAGTGCGCACTCGCTCGGTGCAATGTCAGCTAAGCCCGGCCTACCTGCTCCGTCAGGAAAAACCACAACCCACTGAATAGCAAACACTATTTTAGCGACCACTTAAGCTGGCACGGCACCTGCTGAGCTCTTCCCAGCAGAAACCGATTTCTGCCCAAACACACGATTCATCCAGACAACGGCGTCTGCTTGCTACCGCTCGATACGGGGGTAAGCGCGCCGTTCTTCGGTTTTATGGAAGCGAACAATCAGGGGTTAACTTATGTCCTACATCATGCCTTCGGAATTCGTCACCAAAATGGTGGACGCCGGCGAGTCCAAAATCTACATGGCCACCCGGGATGTACTGATCAGGGCTTTCATGGCCGGTGCAATCCTCGCCCTTGCAGCCGTCTTTGCGATCACGGTCGCGGTACAAACCGGCAGCCCACTGCTGGGTGCCGTCCTGTTCCCTGTCGGTTTTTGTATGCTCTATTTGATGGGCTTCGACCTGCTCACCGGGGTATTCATGCTGACACCACTGGCCTTGTTGGATCGTCGCCCTGGCGTTGATATCGGGGGCGTCTTGCGCAATTGGGGCTGGGTGTTCTTGGGTAACTTCGGCGGCGCATTAACCGTTGCCGTGATCATGGCTTTTGTTTTCACCTACGGTTTCAACACCGATCCCGGTGCTGTTGGCGATAAAATCGCGAGTGTCGGCAAAGCACGCACGCTCGGCTACGCCGAGTACGGGGTAGCCGGCTGGATGACAATCTTCCTGCGCGGCATGCTGTGCAATTGGATGGTATCCATGGGCGTGGTCGGCGCTATGATTTCCACCACCGTACCCGGTAAAGTCTTAGCAATGTGGATGCCGATCATGCTGTTCTTCTACATGGGCTTTGAGCATTCCATCGTTAACATGTTCCTGTTTCCGTTTGCCCTGATGATGGGTGGCGAGTTCTCGATTATGGATTACTTTATCTGGAATGAAGTTCCAACCGTTCTTGGCAATCTTGTTGGTGGCCTGTCCTTCACGGGGCTTACCCTTTACGCCACCCACATCCGCACTGCGCCTAAACGTACCGTGCCTGCTGGCTACAACGCAGAGCTCGCGCGCTCTAACTGATATCTACCCTCCCACAGCCTGATAGCCGTATCTATCGGGCTGTGTTGGCATCTGGAGCCGAGCAAGGCATGACCCACCTTTCTGTCACCACCGGGCAACACTCAGAAGCGGGCAAGAAGTCCGTTAATCAGGATTTCCACGGCCTGTTGATTCCTGATGACCACCAACTCCAATCCAAAGGCATCGCCGTGGCCATCGCTGATGGCATCAGCTCCAGCAATGTCAGCCAGATTGCCAGTGAATCCGCCGTGGCAGGGTTTCTCAGCGACTACTATTCAACCCCGGAAAGCTGGTCGGTCAAACAGTCAGTCCAGCGCGTACTGCGTGCCAGCAATGCATGGCTGCACGCGCAAACCCGGCAAAGCCAATACCGCTATGACCAGGATCGGGGCTATGTCACGACTCTGAGCGTGGTGATTCTTAAATCGGCTACCGCATACGTGTTCCATGTCGGCGATGCCCGCATCTACCGGATGCAAGGAAGCACCCTAGAGCAGCTCACCACAGACCACCGAGTTTGGCTATCTCCGGAAGAAAGCTGCCTGAACCGGGCCATGGGCCTGAGCCAACAACTGGACATCGACCACCTCACAACAGCCGTGTGGCCGGGCGATACCTTTGTGCTTGCCACAGATGGTATCTACGAGCATGTATCTGCTCGGGACATGGCAAAAACGATCCATCAATTCAATGGTGATCTAAATCAGGCCGCCCGAGAGCTTTGCAGTACTGCGCTAGCGAACGGCAGCACAGACAACCTGACCGTACAGATTATTCGCATAGACTCCGTAGCGAATGCCTTGAACCGGGATGAAGCCCAACAGGGGGCACATCAACTTCCTCTGCTTCCAGAGTTGTCACCCGGTCAGGTGCTGGACGGTTATCGAATCCTTCGTCTCCTTCATGCCAGTAGCCGAAGCCATGTCTATCTTGCGTTGGATGACGACAGCGGCCAACAGGTCGCCCTAAAGCTTCCCGCGCTTGAATTACAACAAGATGTCCGCGCCCTTGGGCATTTCGCGACCGAACACTGGGTTGCTCAGCGCATCAACAGCCCCCATGTCATCAAAGCCTTTGCCCCGGAACGGCAGCGCAGTGCCCTGTATCTGGCCACACCTTTCGTGCAAGGCACCAACCTTCGGCAATGGCTGTTGGACAACCCCAAACCACCGCTGGAAACCGTTCGTCAGCTGATCGAGCAAATTGCTCGCGGGCTGCGCGCGTTTCACCGATTGGAGATGGTGCATCAGGACCTAAAGCCCGAAAACATCCTGATTGACCAACAGGGCACGGTAATATTGATTGATTTTGGTGCCACCCGAATTGCTGGCCTACAGGAAGTCATTGGCCATGAAGAGCCTTGCTGGCCTCGCGGGGCTGCACTCTACAGCGCGCCTGAATGCTTTTTAGGGGAAGCCACTAGCTGGCAGGCTGACCAGTTTTCTCTGGCCGTCATCACCTATCAGTTGCTGACCGGCCAACTACCTTACGGCACGCGAGTACCGGGCATCCGCAACCGAGGCCAACTCCGTAAGCTGAACTATCAGCCCGCCAGCATGCTGCGAGACGACCTGCCCGGCTGGGTAGATCTGGCGCTCGCGCGAGCGCTGAACCCGGAACCTCACAAACGCTACCCGGCACTGTCGGAATTTCTGTTTGACCTACGCCAGCCAAACCCACGCTGGCACCAACAACATCAAGCCCCCCTGATCGAGCGCCACCCATTGGCCTTCTGGCAAGGTGTATCGGCACTCTTGCTTGTTGCCTTGGTGGTGTCGCTCGCCCACCGGAATTGACCGAGCAACTTTTTGCCCACCCAGCAAGACCTCGCCCGAAAGCCAAGCAAGGACTTACCCAGCGCACGAAAACTCTCGCCCGAAAAATCTCTAAGCAGCTGTTTTATAAAAGCTTTAAACAACTGGCACGCTACTTGTAATTCCTGAGTGCGTCCAGGGAAGACCCTACGGACCATTATTCATTCACACGTCATGGAGCAGACTATGCCAACTCCTTGTTATATCAGTATCGAAGGTAAAACTCAGGGCAACATCACCGCGGGTGCATTCACTTCAGATTCCGTAGGTAACATCTACGTTGAAGGTCACGAAGACGAAGTGCTGGTGCAGGAATTCAGCCACGTTGTTACCGTTCCGACTGACCCGCAGTCTGGTCAGCCTTCCGGTCAGCGCGTACACAAGCCGTTCAAGTTCACCTCTGCTCTGAACAAGTCCACCCCGCTGATGTACAACGCTCTGGCTTCCGGTGAAATGCTGCCGAAGGTAGAACTCAAGTGGTACCGCACTTCCGTTGAAGGTAAGCAGGAGCACTTCTTCTCGACCATCCTGGAAGATGCCACCATCATCGACATCGACTGCAACATGCCTCACTGCCAGGACGCGGCCAACGCTGACTTCACTCAGTTGGTTACCGTGTCTCTGTCCTACCGCAAGGTCACCTGGGAGCACGCAGTTGCAGGCACCTCCGGTGCAGACGACTGGCGTTCGCCGATCGAAGCCTGATCTTTCAGGTTCGGTCATGCAAAAGCGGCTAGCCTTCGGGCTGGCCGTTTTTTGTTTGAGCCCACAAGACTTCAGGACTAACATGCCCCCCAATACTTGGGGATCTCATGGTCAGCGCACGTCATTTAAACCAACAAATTGGCACCCTCATGTGCCAGGCCACCCGGACCATCCTCTGGCAGCCGGCGCAGGCCTGGGTGCAAGAGCGCAACAGCCGGGCAGAGCTGGTATTGCGGGTTGGTTCAGGGCAGGCCACCTACCACCGCTACGACCCACGCACCAAGCAGCACCTGATCAATTACGGTGCGCGAATGATTGCCGCCAAGCGTCAGCCGGAGACGGCCCAAGGCTGGTTGTCTTCCCGGGAAATTCGCGAGCGGGGCTATTTTGGCGGGGAGGTCAGCGAATTAAACCTGCTGGCTCATACCTGCTGCCATGAATTTGCCCACCTGCTGCAATACAGCGCCGGGCAACGTCATTATGGTTCGGTTCATAATCGTCATTTTTATGAGGTACTGGGCCAATTGCACGCCAGCGGCGCGGCCGATGCGACCCGCCACTTTCTAACCGAGCAGGCGGACGAATCCGGGTTAGAGCTTTCTAGCGCCCCCTTTGAGATACACAGCCCGCGCCTGCAAAGCACCCAGTGGCAAACAGGGGATCAAGTCTGTTTTGGCGCAGGCAACAAGCAGAAGCAAGGCAAAGTCATCCGGGTCAATCGCAAAACCTGCACCGTCGAAGTCAACCAAAGCCCTCGCAAGCTGCTGTATCGAGTACCTTTTTCACTGTTAAGCCCACTAGGCTGACAGGTCTGCCTGCTCGGTTCCTTGTTCGGGCACTGACGCCAGCAGCGCCCGTACCTCGGGAAGGCAAGAGCCACAGTTACTGCCGCATTTCAGTGTCTCACCTAGTGCTTCCACACTGCGGCAGCCCTCATGGATGGCACGCAGAATCGCGTTCTCACCAACCTGAAAACAGCTACACACCAAGGCTCCCACCGGCTCGGCATCTGCCTGCCCTGCGGCCAGCAGCGACCAACGTTGTTCGAGCCCATCCTCACTTTCCGCAAAACACTGATCCAGCCATTCAACTCCGGGCATTGATCCGATTTCCGGCTCCACCAGAAGCACCGCCTCCAACCGCTCGTCCATCAACCAGACCGCGCGAAACCGGCCGCTCGATTCATCCTCCATGACAAGTTCCGGTTCACGGCCAAAACACTGCCAGCCCAACGCCAGCCAGTCTGCCCGATGCCGACCCGCCAGCCACCACCCAGTGCTATTCGGCAGCACCTGCCGACTCCAATATTCAAAGGCCGCCGCCATCGGTGTGGGCAACACGGTCTGATTCTTCGGCAACACCAGCCGCGCCTGCCATTTCGCCAGCAATGGTTTGATAGCGGCTATACCGTGTTTGCTCTCAGGCTGACCGGATATCGGGTCAACCGTCGGTGCCATCAGATCTGAAGCCAAAGCCGAAGACGCAAACTGGCCATTCCAATGGATCGGTACAAACACTTCTCCCGGCCTTTGGTGCGAAGTGCGCCGAACCCGACCGATGAACTGGCCTGAAGGCCCGTTCAAAACAGCCAGCCCACCTTCTAACAGCCCCGAACCGGCCATGTCATCGGGGTGAACCTCTATGAACGGCTCATCCCGGTGGGCAAACAGCTTGGAAGCCAGTCCGGTACGGGTCATGGTATGCCACTGGTCACGAATGCGACCGGAGTTCACCACCAACGGGTAATGCTCCCCGGGTTGTTGGCCGGGAGGCAGTGTATGCACCGGCACCAGTCGGGCCCGGCCATCCGGCGTCGGGAAGCAGCCATCACTGAATAGACGAGACGTCTGCTGCAGACCACCAGACCCACCGGCTTTAACCGGCCACTGGACCGGCTGCATCTGCTCATAGGCATCGTCCGTCAGGTGCTCCAGAGCCGCAATGTTGAACACTCGCTCCCCGGCGTTGCGATAACCGGACAAGGCGGCGTGTTCCCGAAAGATATCCACAGGTTTGCGATAGCTAAACGCCTTTGTGTGACCCAACGCTTGGCCAACCTCGCTCATAATCTGCCAGTCCGGCTTTACCCCTGCTGGCAGCGGAAGAAACCGGCGTTGCCGCGAGATTCGCCGTTCGGAGTTGGTCACGGTGCCATCCTTTTCCCCCCAGCCTGCGGCCGGCAGAAGGATATCGGCGAACGCGGTGGTATCGGTGGTACTGACGCAGTCAGACACAATCACCGTGTCACAACGAGCCAGTGCTTCACGAACGCGCGCACTGTCTGGCAGGCTGACAGCAGGGTTGGTGCCCATCACCCAAAGCACTTTAATATCGCCCCGATGCACCGCTTCAAACAGATCCACTGCCTTGAGCCCCGGCCCGTCCGCCAGCCGATCCGTTTGCCAATAATCCGCCACCAGCTCCCGTGCACCCGGCGTGTCATAGTCCATGTGCGCTGCCAGGGTGTTTGCCAAACCGCCCACTTCGCGCCCGCCCATGGCATTGGGCTGGCCGGTTAACGAGAAGGGGCCGGCACCGGGCCGTCCCACACGCCCCGTTGCCAGATGACAATTGATAATGGCGTTGCCTTTGTCGGTGCCGGCGACTGACTGGTTGATGCCTTGTGAGAACGCCGTCACCGTTCGTTCGGTTTCGGTAAACCATTGATAGAAGGCTTTCACATCTTCCAGGGCTAAATCGCACACCTGCGCCACAGCGTCTATGTCTGGTGCGGACCGTTTTGCGGCCTTTAACGTTTCCTCAACCCCGCTGCAGTGCTGTGTCAGGTATTCCACATTCAGCGCCTGTTGTTCGTGCATCCACACGAGCAGCCCGTTGAATAACTGGGTATCGGTGCCGGGCCTTAGTTTCAGGTGCAAATCAGCGAGTTCACTCGTTGCGGTTTGCCGAGGGTCAATCACGACCACCTTTCGGCCAGCCCGGTGCGCCGCTTTCATGCGCTGATACAACACCGGGTGAGCCCATGCAGCGTTGCTGCCGGCCAATACCAGCAGGTCCGCCAACTCGAGGTCTTCATAACAGCCGGGCACGCAATCCTCACCGAATGCCCGTTTGTGGGCTGCCACCGCCGACGACATGCAGAGCCTGGAATTGGTATCCACATGAGGCGTGCCTACGAACCCCTTCGCCAGCTTGTTAGCAACATAATAATCCTCCGTCAGGAGCTGGCCGGACAGATAAAAGGCTACGGATCCCGGGCCATGGTCACGAACCGCGTCGGTGATGGCTGAAGCCACGCGGTCAATGGCGTGCTCCCAACCGACTTCTTTACCGCCCACCCTCGGGCCAAAAGACGGTTCGCTGCCCGTCACCAAGGTTTCATGCAGGGCCGAGCCTTTTACGCACAACCGGCCTTGGTTCGCTGGATGGCTGCTATCGCCGGCCACACCATCCACTCGGGCAAGCACACCGCAGCCTACGCCGCAGTATGGGCAGGTGGTGGTGATGGGTATTGATGCATTCTGATGACGGCTCACGGGGTGTCCTCTTCTATTGCTTTTTTGCCGGTTCGGCCTGGCTTACTTGTAGCAATTTAAGGGCCAGCCCCTAAACACGGGGTTGCACACGGTTCCAGGCCAGATAAAAGGTTCACGGTGGTGCAAAGCACTCGCGGGTGCACCAGAAAGCGCCAAGCAGCGGTGCCGGATATTGATGAATACAAACCCTCCTAACCCGCTCGAAGGCCGGTAACTCTGGGGTTTTCATGAGCTGGCACAGCTTGTGCTGAAGACTCTGTGAACCATCAAAACATGACAGCACTCCCCCTAGGCAAAGGCGCCTGCTTTCCGGCAACGGAGGGCGGGCGCTTTTGCGTTAAAGAAGGATGCTGAAGATCAGAGCGAGTCACATCATGGCAACAACCCTGAAACACCTACGGTCAGGCATAACGGCACTGCTGCTGGGATTAGCCTCATTGGCACAGGCCGAGATCGGCCCTGCGGAAAAGCCGGATCTCAAGCTGGGCTTTATCAAGCTTACCGACATGGCGCCTTTGGCCATTGCCTGGGAACAGGGCTACTTCCTTGATGAAGGGCTGTTTGTTGAGCTCGAGGCTCAGGCCAACTGGAAGGTTCTGCTGGATCGCGTCATTACGTCGGAACTAGACGGCGCCCACATGCTGGCAGGCCAGCCCCTTGGCGCATCCATCGGGTATGGCACCCAGGCCAACATCATCACGGCCTTCAGCATGGACCTCAACGGCAACGGCATCACCGTCTCCAATGCGGTTTGGGAGGCCATGAAACCACAACTATCTGAAGAGGGTGGCCAACCGGTACACCCTATAAACGCAGCAGCCCTGAAGCCCGTCATTGAAGAGTTTCGGGACCGTGGCGAGCGCTTCAAGATGGGCATGGTTTTCCCGGTCTCCACTCACAACTACGAGCTGCGTTATTGGTTAGCGGCCGGCGGCCTGAACCCCGGCTACTACGCCCCCCAGCGCGGCGACACCAGCGGCACCCTGCAAGCCGATGTCCACCTCTCGGTAACGCCCCCGCCACAGATGCCCGCCACCATGGAAGCCGGCACCATTCAGGGATATTGCGTGGGTGAACCCTGGAATCAGCAAGCCGTGTTCAAAGGCGTTGGTGTACCTGTGATTACCGATTTCGAGATTTGGCCCAACAACCCGGAAAAAGTCTTTGGAGTCACCGAGGCGTGGGCTGAAAAATACCCCAACACCCACCTTCGACTGCTTCGCGCCTTGATCCGGGCCGCCCATTGGCTAGACGAGAACAACAACGCGAACCGGGCCGAAGCAGTCAAGATTCTTTCGCAATCGAGTTATGTCGGCGCCGACCCGGAAGTCATCGCCAACTCCATGACCGGAACCTTTGAGTACGAGAAAGGGGATGTCCGCGAGGTGCCTGATTTCAATGTTTTCTTCCGCTATCACGCCACTTACCCGTACCCGTCCGATGCCATCTGGTACCTGTCGCAGATGCGTCGCTGGGGCCAGATTCCCGAACCCAAGTCCGACGACTGGTACATGAAAACTGCCGCAAAAGTATACCGGGGCGACCTTTACGCCCAAGCCGCCCAATCACTGATCGACGATGGCCTGCTGGCCGCCAGCGATTTCCCGGATTTCTCAGAAGAAAACTTCGAGCGTCCGTTTCAGGGCACGTTAATTGACGGTGTGCCCTTCACACCAAAAACACCAAACGCTTACATCGATCGTTTCGAGATCGGCCTAAAAGCTGATCAGACGCCTTAAGGGGGTATGCAAATGAATTCGCTAACCGGAAAATTCGGCCAATCCATGGGCTTCAGCCTCAGGCAGCTCCTTGAGAGTTTTACACCCTCGAATCTGGCGTCATCAGGCCGCCAATTGATCCTCCCGTTTGTTGGCATCTTGGTGTTCGTGGGCTTCTGGCATCTCGCTGCGCCTCAGGTAAACACCTCCCTGGGCACTTTCCCCGGACCGGCACAGGTTTGGGAGCAGGCCGGGCAGCTGTGGCAGGAACATTCGGATCAGCGCGCGAAGGCCGACCGCTTCATCACCATGCAAGAAGAACGCAACGCGCGCATTCTGGCAGACAACCCGGACGCCGAAGTCCGCATCCGTGACTACCCCGGTGCCCCCACCTTCATTGACCAAATTGGCACCAGCCTGATCACGGTCCTTGCCGGTTTTCTGGTGGCGGCACTGATCGCCGTTCCGCTGGGCATCCTGTTCGGGCTGAACCGACACTTCCAGGCGGCCGTGAATCCACTGATTCAGATTTTCAAACCGGTATCGCCCCTGGCGTGGCTGCCACTGGTCACCATGGTGGTTTCCGCCACCTATGTCAGCGACGACCCGATGTTCGAGAAGTCGTTCCTGACCTCGATGATCACCGTCACCCTCTGCAGCTTGTGGCCCACGCTTATCAACACCAGCGTCGGCGTAGCCGCAGTCAACCCGGACCTGATGAACGTGTCCCGGGTACTCAACCTGTCGTTCTGGAGCCATGTTCGTAAAGTGGTTTTGCCGTCATCAATTCCGATGATCTTTACCGGGCTGCGAGTGTCTTTGGGGATAGCCTGGATGGTACTGATCGCAGCCGAAATGCTGGCTCAGAGCCCGGGGCTCGGCAAATTTGTCTGGGACGAATTCCAGAACGGCAGCAGCCAGTCACTCAGCCGCATTATGGTGGCGGTGCTCGCCATCGGGTTTATCGGGTTTGTTCTGGACCGAGTGATGCAAGTGATTCAGCGAAAGGTGGCCTGGAACGAAGGCCACTAAGCACGACTCTGTGAATCTGACTTTGGAAGAGGCCGTTCTCGGCACTCCGTAAGCGAATAAGGTGAATTCCATGGCTAAGTTACATCTTGAACTGACGGGCGTTGAAATGGCGTTTGAAACGGCAAAAGGTCCGTTCATTGCGCTGGATAATGTGAACCTGAAAATAAAGAAAGGCGAATTTGTTTCCCTGATCGGGCACTCGGGTTGCGGCAAATCCACCGTACTCAATATCGTGGCCGGGCTGCTGCAAGCCTCCAAAGGAGGCTGCGTTCTGGACGGGCACGAAGTGAATTCACCCGGGCCGGAGCGGGCTGTTGTGTTTCAGAACCACGCTCTGATGCCTTGGTTGACCGTTTACGAGAATGTCGAATTGGCGGTACGACAAGTGTTTAAAAGAACGATGAGCCGGCAGGAACGTAAAGAGTGGATTTTGCACAATCTGGAACTGGTCAATATGGCCCACGCCGCCGGCAAGCGCCCCGGAGAAATTTCCGGGGGCATGGCTCAACGGGTGGGCATCGCCAGGGCTCTGGCCATGAAACCGAGTGTATTGCTAATGGATGAACCCTTCGGGGCGCTGGATGCTCTGACCCGAGCCCATCTTCAGGATTCGTTGATGGACATCCAGCAGGAATTGAACAATACCGTGATCATGATCACCCACGATGTCGACGAGGCCGTGCTGCTGTCGGACCGCATCATCATGATGACCAATGGCCCTTCAGCCACCGTCGGTGAGGACTTGCGGATCGAATTACCCCGACCTCGGGACAGGGTCGCTTTGGCAGATAACCCCGAGTATGTTCATTACCGACAAGAAGTGTTGTCGTTCCTGTACGAAAAGCAGCGGAAGTTTGAAACCATCAATACCCGCCGAAACAACCAGCAGAAAGCTTCTGGCGACACTATTCCCGCCAAAGCCACGGCATGATGCACGCCCGGGCTCTGCATTGGCAAAGCCCGGGCGCTCGCCTTCAGGTCAGCACATTTGCTATGGAAATGAGCGCGCGAGCAACCTCGGACAGGCGTTTGCCCTGATCCATCGCGAGTTTGCGCAACACTCTATGGGCTTCGTCATCATTGATATTGCGGTGCTCCATCAATAGCAGAACCGCCTTTTCCTGAACCCGACGCTCCTCAAGCGCTTCTTTCGCGCTTTGCAGCTCATCAGACATCTGCTGCAATCGTTGGTTCTGCTCCTGAATTAAATCCAGAATCGACCCGCCTGCCTGCACGCCTTGCTCCAGTGAAGCCAATAGCGTGGACTGATCCGCCAACGAACACCGGGCCTCGGTATAACGTTCCACACAACGGTGATGAAACGCACTTTCGACCGAATCCTCAATCTGTTTCAGATCGTCCATTCGTTCCGTCATCAACGTGAACCAAGTTTCAGCCAGCTTCGGATCCAACGGCTTGTAGGGGCCGATGGATACAGCGATCTGGCGGAGCCGTTCTATCTCCGTCTCCCGAGGGCGGCCACGAAGTTTCTGCCAAAGCGCAAGACTGTCCTCCGGAGCGTGCGTAACAAATACCTCAAAACACCGATCCTGCGCCTCAACAAGGTGCAGCATGCGCCGTGACAGTGCGCGATCGAAACGTCCGCGTGCAAATCCGGTTGACCCAGCTGCCCGCTCCTGCCCGCAATACTCCTTACCTGTCATCACTTGCACCAAGGCGACCAGCAGGCCCGCAATGGAGGGTTCCACAACGGTATCCGCGGCCTCACACACCACCGTAATTAACTGATGGATGGTATCGCTGAACCAGTCCACCGCCGGATGCACCGCAATCGCCTGTTTTTCGATTCGAAGGCGGATGTCTTCAAGCTGGCCCAAACCATGAAGCGCGCGGGCAATATGGCCGAGCAACGGACTACTGACCGGCTGACTGATCAGTTCATGTTGAATATCGTTCAAAGCCAGATAAAACATCTCTAACTGTTCACTCGTCTGCAGAATAATGCCCGCCCGCTCGCCTCCGAACCGCTGGCCATCCGAGCCCAGATAGAGGCTCGTCACGCCTCGCTCGCGCTGCAACTCGTGGATCAGGTGCCCGGTGCTCTGCACCAATCGTCCCATCAACAAAAAATATTCCAGGCTTCGAACTTCGCATTGTCGCGAAGCGATCAGAAAATCAGCTGCGGTAGCCACCTGTGGACTGGCCGAACCGGATATCTTGCTCACGTTATTACTCCTGTCATCACCATGGCTGAGTCACATCGCCAAGGATCAACCGAGCAAATAACAGGCCAGCCCCAAAAAGCTTCATCTTCGGGCATCGCGCCCCAGCAAAGGGCAGGCATAGCCAAGAAAACCGTTAGATAATCATGCAAGCCGCTGATTTTTATATGCTTTAAAAACTGGCACGGAGATCGCATTAGTAAATTCAGGGACGACGAATCGGCCACGGATGGCTGAACCACAAGATCATTGTTGTTGGCATTGGCGCCGGTTCATCGCGCTCTCTCAGGAGAGGACGGTGCCCCGGCTTTTTTTTGGACCCGGGAAAAGGAGCTCATTATGACGACAAACCCGAACGCTCCCTTAGTGATCTGCGGCCACGGTATGGTGGCTCAGCGCCTGATTGAACACCTTGTCGCCAATGGCCACCCTTTCAGCAAGATTGTGGTTTTTAACGGGGAGCCGGTGTCTGCCTACAACCGCATTCAGCTGTCCTCCCTACTCGCCAACGAAGTCACCGAAACCGATCTTGAACTGAAACCCGCCCAATGGTTCTCGCAGCATCAAGTCGAGGTGCACAATCACGAACCGGTCACCCGTATTGATATCGAGCAAAGCCAAGTCGTCACCGCCCAGGGCCGGGTTCAGCCCTACAGCAAGTTGGTGCTGGCAACCGGTTCCAGTCCATCCGCCCTTGGCCTATCGGGCGAAGATCTGGACGGCGTGCGGATGTTTCGTAACCTGGCAGACACCCGGGCCATGATCGAAAAAGCCGGCCACCACCAACGCGCCTTGGTGATCGGCGGTGGGTTTCTCGGTTTGGAGGCAGCGGAAGGCCTGCGCGCGCGGGGCATGGCAGTCACGGTACTGCATCGAAGCCACCACGTTTTAAACCGGCAACTGGATCGTACCTCCGGCGATGTACTAAAAGCCCTGCTGGAGCAGCGTGGCCTGAATGTTTTGACCGGCTATTCGCCAAAAGCCTTGCTGGGCAAAAAACAAGTCAGAGCCGTTCAACTGCACGACGATACAGTGCTCGCCACCGATTTGGTCGTCATTGCCACCGGTATTACACCAAATACAAAGCTGGCCGTGGAAGCCGGCTTGCTCTGCGATCGAGGCATCTGCGTCGATCCCCAGATGCGCACCTCCAGCCCGTCCATCTACGCGCTTGGAGAGTGCAGCCAATTTGGTAGCCAAACCTTCGGACTGGTTGAACCCGGCTTTCATCAGGCCCAAGTCCTCGCCGAGCATCTGTGCCTGCAAGCGGATACCCAAGGCTTTACGCCCGTTGAGATACCCACCCGCCTGAAGATCAGCGGCATTCCTATTTATTCCTGCGGCCGTGTCGAACCCGGTCCTGATACCGAAACCATTCAATGGCGCGATGGCCCCAAGCACCGTTATGGCCGGCTGTTGATTGAACGCAACCGCGTGGTCGGTGCCCTGTTGCTAGGCGACACCACCAACGGCGCTTGGTACACGGACCTGATTCGCAGCGCCCAAGACATTTCCGATTACCGAAACGCCATTGCTTTCGGCAAACCCTATTGTGAAGCAGCAGCCTGAGCGCTGCCTTGAGAGAGGAACACTCCATGAGTAAGCAAACTTTGATCGTGATCGGTAATGGCATGGTCGGCCATCACTTTCTCGAGCAGTTCGTGCAATCCCCGGCGGCAAAAGCGTTTCAGATCCTCGTCTTTGGCGAAGAGAAACAGCTGGCTTATGACCGCGTGCACTTGTCCGAATACTTCTCGGGCTCCAGCCACTCAGACTTGGCGATGGGTACCGCCGATTGGTATGAAACCAACGACATTGACCTGCATCTGAATGAGCAAGTCACCGCCATCGACCGCTACAACCAGGTGGTCAGTACACCCAAAGGTGTTTATCAGTATGACCAGTTGGTGCTCGCCACCGGCTCCTACCCGTTTGTACCGCCTATTGCAGGCAACGATCACAACGGCTGCTTTGTGTACCGGACTCTGGACGATCTGGACGCCATTCGCGCCAGCGCTAACGAGGCTAAAACCGGTGTTGTGGTGGGCGGTGGACTGCTCGGCCTGGAAGCCGCCAACGCACTGAAGAGTCTGGGGTTACAGGCCAGCGTGGTGGAGTTTGCTCCGCGCCTGATGCCGGTGCAACTGGATGACCAGGGCGGCGCTTTGCTGCGGCACAAGATCGAAGAACTGGGCGTTCAGGTGCACACCGAGAAAGCCACCACGGCCATCGTGCCAGGTACTGAAGCCCGGCTGAGAATGAATTTCTCCGATGACAGCCACCTCGAGACCGACCTGATCGTCTTCTCCGCCGGCATCCGTCCGCAGGACACGCTTGCCCGAGATTGCGGTCTGGAAATCGGCGAGCGCGGCGGCATCGTGATCAACAACCAATGCACCACCTCCGACCCCCGGATTCACGCGATCGGCGAATGCGCGCTGTGGAACAACCGGATCTTTGGTTTGGTGGCGCCGGGCTACACCATGGCCCGCACCCTCGCGGCGGCCCTGAACAACGACCACGAGGCTGCCTTCACCGGTGCCGACATGAGCACCAAACTGAAACTGCTGGGCGTCGATGTCGGCTCCATTGGCGATGCCCACGGCCAGACCGCGGGTGCGCGTAACATCCGTTTCCACGACGAACAAACGGGGCATTACCGGCGCATGGTGGTCAGCTCCGACGGTAAAAAGCTGCTGGGTGCGATTCTGGTCGGAGACAACAGCCACTATGACACCTTGCTGCAATACGCGCTCAACGGTCTGGACCTGCCCGGTAACCCAGAGGTTCTGATTCTGCCTGAAAGCGAAGGCGGTGCGCCCACTTTGGGTGCCGATGCGCTACCCGACACCGCCTCTATCTGCTCTTGCCACAACGTTACCAAGGGCGACATCTGTGGCGCCCTTGATGCTGGTTGCACGGATCTTGGGGGCGTAAAGGCCGAAACCAAAGCCAGCACTGGCTGCGGCGGCTGTACCGCGCTGGTGAAGAAGGTGGTGGACAGCGAACTGGAAAAGCGCGGCGTGGAGGTTTGCACCGATCTGTGCGAGCACTTCCCCTACACCCGTCAGGAGCTGTTCCATCTGGTAAAGGTGAATGGCATTCGCTCCTTCCGTGGGCTGCTCAACCAGTATGGCAAAGGCCAAGGCTGCGATATCTGCAAACCCACGGTCGGCTCCATTCTCGCCAGCTGCTGGAATGACCACATTCTGGCCACGGATCACGTGCCTCTGCAGGACACCAACGACACCTTCATGGCCAACATGCAGAAGAACGGCACCTATTCCATCGTGCCGCGCATTCCCGGTGGCGAGATCACACCAGACAAGCTGATTGTGCTCGGCGAAGTCGCCAAGGAGTACAACCTGTACACCAAGATCACCGGCGGCCAGCGGGTGGATCTGTTCGGCGCCACGCTAAGCGAGTTGCCGGCGATTTGGGAAAAGCTGATTGCGGCCGGTTTCGAGACCGGTCACGCCTACGGCAAGTCGCTGCGGACGGTGAAGTCCTGTGTCGGCAGCACCTGGTGCCGTTATGGCGTGCAGGACAGTGTGGGCATGGCGATCCTTCTGGAGAGCCGTTATAAGGGCCTGAGAGCGCCTCACAAGGTGAAGATGGGCGTGTCGGGCTGTACCCGGGAGTGTGCCGAGGCGCAAAGCAAGGATTTCGGGGTGATTGCTACGGAGAAGGGCTGGAATCTGTACGTGTGCGGTAATGGCGGTATGCGGCCCCGGCACGCGGATTTGTTCGCGACGGATTTGTCCGATGAGGCGCTGATTCAGGCGATTGACCGGATTGTGATGTTTTATGTTCGCACGGCGGACCGGTTGCAACGCACCAGTGTTTGGCTGGAGAACCTGGAAGGCGGTTTGGAGTATTTGAAGCAGGTGGTGTTGGAGGACAGTTTGGGCATTGGTGCGGAGCTGGAGCAGCACATGGCGGAGATTGTGGACACGTATCAGTGTGAGTGGAAGACGGCGGTTGAGGATCCGGAGAAGCGTAAGCGTTTCCGGGAGTTTGTGAATGCGCCGGAGCAGAAGGACCCGGTGCAGCAGTGGACTTCGGAGCGGGGGCAGCGTCGGCCTGTTTTGGAGTTGGCTTCTTCGTAGCCTGTTTTGGCTTTAGGGGCGGAGCCCGGCGGCATGGGGATACTTTTCTTTCGGAAAAAATAACTCGCTTCGCTCAGACATCTTTTTTCCTGCAGAAAAGCATCCCCACACCACCTGGCTCACAGGCCTTGGTGAAATACTCGGAAGAAAAACTGGAGAAAACTTATGAAAGCTCGTACTCGTTGGGATGTGGTTTGTACCGTTGAAGACTTGGTTCCGGATTCCGGCATTGCGGTTTGGACGAAAGACGGGCCGGTTGCGGTGTTTTATCTGCCGCATCGGTTGCCGGCGTTGTTTGCGGTCAGTCATACCGACCCGTTCAGTGGTTCGAACGTGCTGGCACGGGGAATTACCGGGGATGTAGGAGGTGAGCCGGTGGTGGCTTCGCCGTTGTACAAACAGCATTTCAGTTTGCGTTCCGGGGTCTGTCTTGAAGATGACGGTGTTCAGGTCCGGACCTATCCGGTGCTTCTGGATGGCGACCGAATTCTGTTGGAGTTGCCTGTTTCGGCCGATCAGATGGACACTCAAGCGGCCTGACTCTGGCATTCCGCTGTGCTTGACCGGGTGGTAAGCCGCGTATAGTCTGCGGCAAACCCCCGCGGATTCGGAGTGCCCCAGGTTATGGAAGATCACAGCCAGTTTCGTTTGTTGTCGGAACGGCGGTTTGCACCGTTTTTTGTTACCCAGTTTGCCGGTGCGTTTAACGACAATCTGTTCAAGAACGCGCTTTTGTTGCTGGTAACCTATAACGCCGGTGGCTTGTTCGGTCTGTCTTCCGATGTGGTGGTCAATCTGGCCGCCATGCTGTTCATTCTTCCTTTCTTCTTGTTCTCGGCCGTGGCGGGCCAGATTGCGGATCGCTACGAGAAGTCCGGCATTATTCGCTGGGTCAAGTTGGCGGAGGTTGCCATCATGGCGGTGGCGGCGGTCGGGCTTTGGTTCGGCTGGCACGAGATGTTGCTGCTGTTGCTGTTTTTGATGGGGGTTCAATCCGCTTTTTTTGGCCCGGTGAAGTACGCCATTCTTCCGCAAACTTTGGACAACTCCGAACTGGTGGGTGGCAACGCCTTGGTGGAGATGGGCACCTTCGTGGCCATTTTGCTCGGCACGCTGGTAGCCGGGGTGATGATGAAAGCGCCGTTGCCGGGGCCCATGATCGCCATAGCGGTGTTGGTGGTTGCGGGTTTGGGGCTGCTTTCCGCTTTGAAGATTCCCAAGGCCGAAGCGGCCGCGCCAGACCTGAAGATCAATTTCAGCCCGCTGAAAGAAACCTGGAAGTTGATGGCCATTGCCAAGGAGAACCACAACGTTCTGCTGAGCGTGGTGGCGATTTCCTGGTTCTGGTTTCTGGGCGCGGCCTACCTGACTCAGTTCCCCGGTTTTGCCAAGGATGAACTGCTCGGTGATGAAACCGTGGTTACGGTCTTGCTGGCCATTTTCACGGTCGGGATTGCGGTGGGCTCCATGGTTTGTGAGCGTATGTCTGGCCACAAGGTAGAGCTGGGCATTGTTCCTATTGGTTCACTTGGGCTGAGTCTGTTCGGTATCGACCTCTACCTGCACATGCCAGCACAGCCCGTGCCGTCGGATTGGTGGATGATCTTTACCGATGGCAGTTACCGCCGGGTTGCGCTGGATCTGTTGGGTATCGGTGTCTCTGGCGGCCTGTTTATCGTGCCCTTGTATGCGTTTGTCCAGCAGGAAACCCCACCGGAAACCCGGGCCCGGGTGATTGCGGCGCTGAATGTGTTCAACGCCCTGTTTATGGTCGCCAGCGCCCTGTTGGGCATGTTGATGCTTGGTGTGATCGGGCTCAGCATTCCGGAGTTTTTCTTGGTGCTCTCGATCATGAACCTGCTGGTCGCAGCCTTTGTGTATCAGCAGGTGCCGGAGTTCGCGCTGCGTTTCGTGATCTGGATGATGTCGCACACGATTTACCGGGTTAAGCACCATGATCTGGAGCGAATTCCAGAGGAAGGGCCGGTGCTGTTGGTGTGTAATCACGTGTCCTACATGGACGCGCCTGTGATCGCCGGGGCGGTCAAACGGCCGATTCGCTTTGTCATGGACCACCACATTTTCTCCACGCCGGTGCTGGGCACCTTCTTTCGAATGGCCAAAACCATCCCCATCGGCCCGAAAGCAAAGGTACCGGAGATCTACGAATCGGCGTTTGAGCGGATCGATGAGGAGCTGGCAGCTGGGAACGTGGTGTGTATTTTCCCCGAAGGTCGGCTGACCTCCGATGGTGACGTTGCTGCGTTCAAATCCGGCGTTGAGCTGATCTTGCAGCGCCGGCCTGTACCCGTGGTGCCTTTGGCGCTTCGCGGCCTGTGGGGGAGCTTTTTCAGTCATTGCGGTGGGCCCGCGCTGACTCACCTGCCCACGCGCTTCTGGTCACGCATTCATCTGCTGGCCGATCACCCCGTGAGCCCAGAAGCCGCCAGCGCAGAGGTATTGGAAGCTAAGGTGAAATCTTTGAGAGGGCCGCACCCTTAAGGCGCGGCCCTCAACCTGTTTTTATCCGAAGCGAACTTCGCTGTTCTTCTCCGAAATCTGATCGTTCAGCGTCCAGAAATCGTACAGCACACCAATGAAGAACAGGCCACCGGTAAACAGGTAGATAATGCCTGTTATCCACTTGCCCATGTACATGCGGTGTACACCAAAAACACCTAGGAAGGTCAGCAGTATCCAGCCGATGTTGTAATCAACTTCACCCTGCTGGAACCGGCTGTCGGCCTCGCGATCCATGGCCGGGATCAAGAACAAGTCGATGATCCAGCCAATAAAAAACAGACCCAGCGTGAAGAACCAGATGGTGCCAGTAATGGGCTTGCCGTAATAAAACCGATGCGAGCCCAGAAACCCGAAAATCCAGAGTAGGTAACCAATAATCTTACTGTGGGTATTGCCGCTTTCGATCATGTTTGTTTGCATCCTCCCGAATGTTTGCAATAAGTTAGTTTTCTGCACCGCCTTTCATCACGACCTCACCCTGACGCCACAACCGCCATTCCCCGGGCTGATAAATATCCCACTTTTCGTCGGTAGTTAAAGGCTCAGTCACGATCACGCTGACCACGTCGTTCGGGGTGGTTTCCGCTTCGAAATCGATGGTCACATCGGTGTCTTTCAGTCGGGCAGGGCCGAAAGGCGCCCGGCGGGTAATACTGGCCATTTTGGTGGTGCAGTAGGTAAACAACCAATCGCCGTTGCTGAGTAACAGGTTGAATACACCCTGGCTGGCGTAGTGCGATGAAAGTTTAACCAGCCTCTCGACCATCTGCTCCAAGCTGTCGTCCCGGTGGCAATGGCTGCGCAGATGATTGAGCATGTCGCAGAACAGCGCTTCACTGTCGGTGCTGCCGACCGGCTCGTAAAAACCCTCCGGAGCCCGAAAGCCGGTGAGTTGGCCATTGTGGGCACACACCCAATAACGGCCCCAGAGCTCACGAATAAACGGGTGGGTATTGGCCAGACATATCTCGCCCACATTGGCTTGTCGGATGTGGCAGAGCGCTACTTCGCTTTTGATCGGATGAGTCTGTACCACTTCCGCAAGACGTGAACTGGCGCTGGCATCGGAATCGTGGAAGCAGCGAATGCCTTTGCCTTCATAGAAGGCCACTCCCCAGCCGTCTTTATGAGGCCCCGTTTCTCCCCCCCGCCGCGTCAGACCGGTAAAGCTGAAACATAGGTCTGTCGGGGTATTGGCACTCATGGCCAGCAGTTCACACATGGATCGATAGTTCCTCGAGCAAAATAAACGGTCGGCGTAAGCATACCGTATTCAGTCTTCACCTCCAGCCGCTGCATCTTTTGCTTGAGAGGCCTGTGCGTTAAAAGATGAGGCAACCTGGTTTCGGCCAGCCCGCTTTACCCGGTAAAGGTGCTGATCAGCCACCGAGAACAGGTTATCTGCCTGACGGCCATCTTCGGGCCAGTGCGCCATACCGAACGAGGCGGTGACCGCCATATCAGAATCGCCCAGGCGCAGTTTTCGGGAGGCGATACGCCGCCGGAGTTCTTCAATCAGCTCATAGGCGGCTTCGGGCTGAACATCCCGCAAGATCAGGCCAAACTCTTCACCGCCCAACCGCCCTACGAAGTCTGTGACGCGCAATCGTTCCTGCAGACACTTGCCAATTTCCTGTAAAACATAGTCGCCTGCTTCATGGCCATGGGTGTCGTTGATCATTTTAAAATGGTCAATATCCATCATGACCAACGCAAAAGCTGCCTTGCTACGTTCACTCTCGGCGATGGTTCGAGTCAGCGTAAACTGGAAGCTCCCTCGATTAGCCAGCCCCGTCAGTGCATCCGTCTGGGCCACTTCAATCAAGCGCAGTTCTGCTTCCTCGCGCCGGGCTTCGTACATGTACATGAACACCTGCATCAGGCTGCTACAAAGCACCATATTCAGGAAATCAATCACGAAATCGGCGGTGCTAAGGCCCTCTATGCCACTCAGAAAAGCAACGTATACAGCGCAACCCAAGAGCATGAAAGGTACGCTCAACAACAGGCCTTCGCGCCTGCCAAGCAGAAGATACGCCAGCACAGGCATCATCAACACCCAAACAAACGCCGCCATGGAGGCATCCGGCAACAGCATGATGACAATGAAAAACGAGAACAGGGTAAACAGGTAACCGTAAACCCAGCGCTCGAAATGCGGGGTGTGATTGATACGGGCAACACCAACGAACGCCAGGCCGCCAAATACAAATTCAACGGCCGATACCCACGGGTAGCCACTGAACAATTGCAGAGTGGCGAACACCATGAGAGACAAGCCCGTCACCCACAACAAAAACCGGGCGAGCGATCGGCGGTGGTTATCCCTCAGCCCGGACCGGCTCAGCGTCATCGCCTTGCCCAAATCCGGGTGGTTTAACATGTGCATACAGAGTCTGCCTTAGATCAGGCTTCTAATTATTATCGCGGATTAACTGACTATAAAACACTTAGTCCGTTTTTCCCTAACGGTTTTGAACACGGTCAGTTATAGAGATTTTTACGGGAGAAGCGTTCAACCAAGGGTTGGTATGCCGCTCCCAACAACCGGTTGATGGCATCGATTCCCCAGGCATCAGGCCCGACCAGAATCCGGGATTCATTCTTCAAAATCCCTTTCACGATAATCTCGGCGGCTTTTTCGGGTGTCGTGATGGCCAATTTGTCAAACCCCTTGCGCTGGGCCTCGGCATTTTCTGTTTTACCCATACGAGCCGAGTTGGCGATATTCGTGCGAATACCCCCCGGGTGCACACAGCTAACCTGAACTGGCTGGCGTTCAAGCTTCATCTCTTGTCGCAAAGATTCCGTAAACCCACGCACGGCAAATTTAGCGGCATTGTAGGCACTCTGTTTCGGCACTCCGATAAAGCCGAACACACTGGAGATATTCACCACGTGGCCAGCTCTCGGCCGATTCCTGAGCCGGCTCCCGTCACCGCCGCCACTTTATTCTTGAGATCTTTCATGCGGACAACCTTTTGTTTTGTTGTTGGTCTGACAAGATATTTTAGTTCCTCTGCACAGTAATACTTAGATTTGACCTCGCCATGGCATGTAATCGTTCTCAACGAGGTCGTTTCAGCCAACCCACCGGTGCCCGATCGGTGCAGCCAGTCCGAGACGGCATCGAGTTCATTAGTTACAATCAAAGCTCTTTTGAATTCATGCCCTTCGCTTGGAACTGATTATGGAATGGAGTCTTACCCACTTATGGCTGATTCTGGCCTTGGTCCTCAGCCTTGCTGAACTCACCTCCGGCGTGCTTTTGCTGCTAGCCCTCGGCATTGCGGCGGCACTGACAGCCCTGGCGTCTTTTCTGGGCGCTTCATTTGAATGGCAGCTGGTCACTATGGGCGTGATGTCCGGCATTCTGGTGCCCGTTGCCATTCGCTGGATACGCCCTCGTTTTTCGCCCAAAGGCGTGGCCTACGGCACCACCGGAACCGGTGTCGAACACGGCAAAACCTATCGCACGCTGTTACGCGATTTCGATGGCGCTACCGGCATCAAAATCAACGGCGACTTCTATCGTCTGAAATTCGCCGATGGCAGCAGCCCCGAATTACCGGAAGGTACAGCCGTCATTTTCGACAAGTTTGATGGCACTACCGCCATCGTGCACCTCGCCCAACCCAAACAGGAAAGTTAATCATGGAAGCATTCATTACCCCGGGGCTGGTTATCAGCTTAATCATTGTCGCTGTTGGCATTTTCGTTATTGCCAAAGGCCTAGTGATCATTCGCCAATCTGAAGTCATGGTCATCGAGCGGCTGGGCTCGTTTAACCGCGTACTGGAAAGCGGCATCAACATCATCATTCCGTTTATCGAAAAACCCCGCCCCATCAGCATGATTCGTTACATGCGCATGGGTGAGGAATACCACCCTGTGACCAGCGATGAAATTCGCATCGACCGCCGTGAAACCGTCATGGATTTCCCGGGCCAGCCGGTTGTTACCACCGATAACGTGACGGTGAAAATTAACGGCGCGCTTTACTACCAGATCATCGATCCTCGCCGGGCCGTATACGAAGTCGCCAACATGAGCCAAGCGGTGGAAGTACTGGCTAAAACCACGCTGCGTTCCGTGGTCGGTAAGATGGAACTGGACAAGCTGTTTGAATCCCGCAGTGAAGTAAACAGCGCCATTCAGGCAGAAATGGAAGAGGCCGCCTCAAAGTGGGGCGTCAAACTGACCCGTGTGGAAGTGCAAGACATCAGCATGCCGGAAGAAGTGGAAGAGGCCATGCGTCTTCAGATGGCCGCCGAGCGTAAGCGTCGTGCCACTGTTACGGAAGCGGAGGGTGAAAAAGCTGCAGCCATTGCCATGGCTCAAGGCCAGCGCGAATCTGCCATCCTGAACGCTCAGGGCGATAAGGAATCCGCTATTCTGCGCGCTCAAGGTGAGCAAGAGTCCATTCGTTTGGTACTGAATGCCATCGGCGAAAA
Organism: Marinobacter litoralis; assembly: GCF_003336705.1. Taxonomy (GTDB): domain Bacteria; phylum Pseudomonadota; class Gammaproteobacteria; order Pseudomonadales; family Oleiphilaceae; genus Marinobacter; species Marinobacter litoralis. Next base: position 318,925 of record NZ_QMDL01000003.1, read on the forward strand.
CGAAGAAAACAAACGCACCGTTGTTGGCTACCTGCTGGGTCAGAGCTACATTAAGGCCCTGCCAACCATGGCCAAAGACGGCGAGCGCGTATTCGTGCCCTATGAATCTACTGCGCTGCTGGGCTCTATGGGCATGTTCCGAGAGTTGGCTGGCAGCCCCGAAGATGTCGTTCGCCAAGGCTTGCGCAGCGGCATGGTGGCTTCAGCCGGCACCAACTGACAGCGCTGAAGCGCTCGCTAACCCAATAAGTGGTCCAGCGGGCGCTCATAGCTGGGCGCGAATACTTCAAGGAAGTACATCACTTCCGGCGAAGCGTCTTCTTCCAGGCGGTGGAGTATCTGCTCCGCCGCCGGCTCGAACTCTTTGTTACCGGTCTGGATTTCAGCCCGGCACTTCAACAGCGCAGACAACCGGTCCGCGGATTTGATCAGCTCTTTTTCTTCCTCAGTCCACTGCGATTCCCGCAGGTAGGGCGCAAAAGCATCCTGCAACTCATCGGGCAACAACGCCAACAGCTCGGCTTCGGCTTTGTGCTCAATGTCGCCGAACGCTTCCCGCATCACTTTCGAGTGGTACTTCACGGGTGTCGGCATATCCCCGGTAATCACTTCGGTCGCATCGTGATAGAGCGCGGCGGTCGCAATGCGGTCAGCGTTTACTTGTCCGCCAAACTGCGTGTTGCGGATCAGTGCCAGCGCATGGGCAATGGTGGCCACTTCCCACGAGTGGGTTGCCACATTTTCCTCGATGGCATTACGCATCAGGCCCCAGCGTTTGATCCAGCGCAGCCGGGACACATAGGCAAAAAAATGGCTAGCGGGTGTATTTTTCAGGCTCATTCAAAGCTTCCTGTTGAGGGTACGATCAGCGCACATCCAGTGTGAAGGGCACGATGACGTTCCCTTGCTCATCGAGTTCCGATTGCTGCGAGGTATCTAAGGTGAAAAGCTGCCCCGAGGGTACACCGTGAGTGTCCTTCAAAAGTCGAAAGATGGCTTGCCCTCGTCTGGCCGCCAGTTGACTCAGCGCCTCGGGAGGAAGCTGACGCTCACCCGCTTGGTATTCCTGCTGCGCGTCAGCCCAGGCATCTCCCGAAACCGACTCGCCAGCCGCCTTCATGCTCTCTTTCAATAGCACCAGGCCATCGGCATTGGGTGCCGCAGCGCCACGAATACTTAACAGCAAGTCCGGCCGGTCGTTCAGTGCCTTTGCCAATGCAGCGATCTTTTCAGCTTCACCGTCCGCCAGGGCAACCTTGCCCGGCACAAAGCTCACACGCCCCAACTCCTCACTGCTGAAGCCGGAAAAATCCGCCAACGACCCCAGCATACTGAACGGGGAAGCCGCCGCTTTGACCAAAAGATTCACAAAGGTACGCATCACGACTTGGCCAATGCGGAAGTCCGGATTGGCAATATCTCCCTCAATGGGCAAATCAACTTCAATAATGCCTTGCTGGTCGGTCAGTAAGGCCAGGCCTAACTTCACCGGCGCATTTACCGCCTCTTTGCTCGCTATCGATTGGCCAAGCCGCATCTGATCCAGAATCAGCTGATTCGAGGCCTTCAGGTTCGTGCCCGTAATTTCGTAATCCAATGCAAGATCCAGTTTCCCGGCATCCACGGCGTAACCCAGATAACGGCCGAGATAAGGCGAAAGTACCGGTAACGATAAATCCTCCATGGTCAGCTTCAAATCGCTGGTTTCATCCGTACCTAAAGCACCCAATGTGCCCTCGAATGTCACTGGGGCACCGCCCGCCAGTTCGCCTTTCAAATTGACCAGCCCCTGCTGGGGCGGCACGTTGCTGATACCACTCACAGAACCTGATAAAGCTTCAAAGGTGGTATGGAATACAGGCTTGAGGGTGCGGTCGGTGTATCCCACCGTGCCATCATCAATCAGCAACTCTCCGATTCGGAAAATAAACCCGGGCTCATCACCTTTCGATGCAGAAGCGTCGTCACCGGATTTCTCTGACACACCGGGCGCTGGGTCTGCTTTTACAATGCGTTCAACATTATGAGCACCGCCTTCTGCCCGAACCAAATTGAGAGAGGGCTGCTCAAGCGTTACCGTGCCAATTTCCAACCGGGCCGGATTAACGTTGAACTCCACCGGGGCCAGGCGCAGCAGCCGCCAAGACATCAATTCGCCGTCTTGGTCCGGAAGGCGCAGGTCGAAATCGGTTATCTGTGCCGAGCCGCTGAAGGTGCCTGTTATCGGCGCGTCCTGTCCATCAAGATCCAGATTGCCATCGAAACCGAGTTTGCCGTCTCTTACCGCGACATTGGCGCCAAGCTGGATGTAAGGATCAACCGCTGCCAAAGCAATGCCTGAACCGGCCAGTGCCGCTTCGAAATTGAAAGGGCTCGGAGTGATTTGCCCCTTAGCCGTGATTTGGCCGCCACTAGCCAGCTTGGCCGACAGGTCATAGGAGGCGGGTTCATCCATACTGTGGGACAACTCACCCAAGGTGGCTCCAAAATCGACCAACTCCAACTCAGCGGGTTGGGCAGTTGCCTCATCGCGCCAGCGTACGCGGCCCTGAGTGAGCTCTACGCCCCGCACAGACCAGCGAAACGCCTGATCCGACGAGCTGGCTCGCTGTTGCTCTTCAGGCTCTGAAGAGGGCGCTGGGGCCGGCAACGACGCTTGCCAATCGATACGGCCATCCGCTCGCCGGGTTGCTGAGACAAACGGTTGCTCAATCGTCACCATGCCGACCTGTGCTTCTCGCCCGGCCAGATCGAAACCTATGCCATCAACCGACAACGCTTCGATGCTCAACGCAGGTTCTTCGAGGTCTTCTGCCAGAGCCAGCGCCAGACTTTCTACCCGTAACGCACCGTTGGACGTTTCCAACTGGAAGCCACGTTCATTTGAGAGCCAGTAATCCGATTCAACCGTAACCCGTCCATCCTGCAGCCGCCATGACAGGTGCGGCTCCAGATACTTCGCCAAGGTTTCATAGCTCACTTCGGAAAATCGAACCCGACCCTCGGAATACAGCGGGTTAAGGCTCAGATCGCCCTCCCACTCGAGTGTTTGATCACCGATGGCGGCCGTAATGGAATAGCGGCTATCCTCTTTACCGCGCGACCAAGTCGCCAGATCGTCAATCGCAAGATCCAGCGGTTCAACCTGCAATTCGACGGTGTCATCCTGAGTAAAATCTCTGAACAACAACCGGCCATCTTCAATGGCCAAGTGTCGGAAATAGAGTTTAGGCGGCTCAGACGCTTCTTTATCAGCCTCGGGCGCTGCCTCGTCTGCACTCGGGTTCGCTCGTTGCCAGTCCCGGGCAAAATTAACGGTATAGTCCTCCAGCAGATCCAAACGCACGTCCGGCTTGGTCAAATGAATGTCATCAAACCCCACCACACCTCTGGTCAGCTGCAACACATCCAAATTGACTCGCAAATGCTCAAACGCGGCAACCGCACGGTCATCGGAGTCTTGAGCTGAAAACCCATCGGCCTCAAGGCTGAATGCAAAGGGATTAAAGCGGATGTCAGAAACCTGAGCCTGCCACCCCATTCTTTGTTCCAACTGGCCCGGAAGCTCTTTTTGAAGCCACCGAGGCAGCAATAGAAAGCCTGCCAGCGCATACAGCACCAGCAAGACACACAGCCCGATCAACAGGTTTCTTACCCAATGACTTCCCGCCACTGATTGGCCCACAAAACACTCCCTTATTCGGTATGCTCACACGTATTGATGATCCCCCAAGCATAGCGCTCCCAGCCCGGTTTTGTCAGCCAAACCTGACAGCGGCCGCCGAACCCTATATCCTCAACCAATTACGACTCCTGTGACCGCCAACGGAGAAAAGCAGTATGGATATCGGCGATATGCGTCGGGATTTTGAAAGTGAGGGTCTGGACCGGCAACATTTAAATGACAACCCGGTGATTCAGTTCGAGAACTGGTTCGAAGACAGTCGCAAAGCTGGCATTCTGGAACCTAATGCCATGTCTCTGGCCACGAGCGGCGCAGACCAGATGCCCGATATCCGAACCGTATTGCTGAAGTACTTCGACGAACGCGGCTTTGTGTTTTACACCAACTACGGCAGCCGCAAAGCCCGCGAACTCGACGAGAACCCCCGCGCGGCATTACTGTTCCCGTGGATCGGCCTGAACCGTCAGGTACGCATTCAAGGCGCGGTCGAGAAAGTCAGCAAGTCGGAATCACTGAGGTATTTCACCTCAAGACCCCGGGGCAGCCAGATCGGCGCCTGGGTTTCCGAACAAAGCAAAGCCATTACATCACGGGGTTTACTCGAGCAAAAAGTTGCGGAAATGAAACGCAAGTTTAGCTCTGGCGAAATTCCTCTGCCTGATTTCTGGGGTGGATACCGAGTGGTTCCGGAGCGAATCGAATTCTGGCAAGGACGACCCAGCCGGCTTCACGACCGATTTGAATACGTGAGAGAAGCGGATGCCTGGACGATCCAACGACTACAACCCTGAAACACCGCAAATCTGGCTGTGCCATCAAATTTCGAGCGTACCGGATTCTTTGCCGTACTGGCTGACCGCGTTTGAGCGAGACACGTTGGCAAAGCTGGATGGCCCACGCCGTGGAGAATATTTGTCCAGCCGCTGGTTGATTCGCCAAGGCTTGAGCAAAAGCGGCAACGTACCCGCGGAACAATGCTTCCCTGTTGATGGCCGCCCCATAGCCTCGCAGTTTCCGGTCGGCTGGCATATGTCCCTCAGCCACAGCCAGGGGCTCAACGCGGTAGCGATTGGTCCAACGCCGTTAGGCATAGATGTTGAACCCAGCCAACGCAAGCCGGATTGGCAGGGCGTTGCCAAGCGGTGGTTTTCACCGGTTGAGCAAGAATGGTTACTGCGGGCAAACGACCCCTACAACTTCCTGAAGGTCTGGACGCTGAAAGAGGCCTGGCTTAAAGCTACGCGGCGGGGCATTGCCGGTAACCTGCAAACACTGGAAGTTCGAAAAGACTTTGAGCTGTATGGCGACCAACCCGATCGTCAGTGGCACAGTTGCTGCTGTTACGTCGAAGGGTTTCTTGCCACGCTGGTGTATCAGGCCAACGACCCCAACCACGAAGCCAATTGGCCGACCGTTACCTTGCTGGAGCCGCCACCGGAGGATTATAACCTTGCACCGGCAGAGCCTCTGGATACCATTTGGGACCCGCTCTACCATAGGACGATTCGAGCCAAACGCTAGGAGCGACTATGCCGGACACGCAACAGCGATGCCCATGGTGCGGCACAGACCCACTGTACGTGCATTACCACGATACGGTCTGGGGTCGGCCAGAGTATGACGATCAGGCACTGTTTGAGAAACTGTGCCTGGACGGCCAACAAGCGGGACTGAGCTGGCTCACCATTCTACGGAAACACAACACCTACCGAGCCGCTTACGCCGATTTTGACCCGAACAAAATCGCGCGCTTTACAGAGCAGGATCAGGCTCGGCTGCTCAATGATCCCGGCATCATCCGGAATCGCCTGAAAGTTCAGTCGATTATTCGAAACGCGCGAGCTTATCTGGCACTGCAAGAGCAGGGGGTTCGGTTTTCCGAGTTCCTTTGGCAGTTCGTGGCACACCGACCGATACAAAACCAATGGCACTCGATTGAAGAGGTTCCAGCCACTACGCCGGAATCAGAAGCTATGTCCAAGGCCTTGAAGAAAGCCGGTTTCAACTTCGTTGGCCCAACCATTGTGTACGCCTTTATGCAGGCCACGGGTATGGTCAACGACCACTTGGTGAGTTGCAAAGCGCATCAGGAATGTCGGGAACTGTCTGCGCAGGATTAGCTTCAAGAGAAAGGAAAAGTGCGTCGGGAAGGGTGATCGGACACGCCCGGCCATCTATAGAACGGCCGACCGGGGCGCCCGATCGGGAGGCAAGACAACCTCCATTACCCGCAAGCGAAGCGACCGAGTTCGCCTGCGGGTAATTTTCAGGGCGTCTCAGACGCCGCGACAATCGCATACTCATGGTTGTGAGGCTCAATGAGCGCTCCGTGCAACGCAGAGATAGCGGAGTCATAGTGGTCTTCATCAATGACAAACTGGATATCCACCTGGCGCATGCACTGGTGAATCGCCAGAACGCTGATATCGTTGTCGGCCAATGATTTTACTGAACGAGCCAGAATGCCCGGCACTTTCATATCACTGCCAATGGCCGACACCAAAGCAACCTTTCGTGTGCTCAGTTCAGCATTCGGGAAGGCTTCTTCCATCGCTTTCACCACACGCTTCACATGCTTAAGCGTTGTATCCACATAGTGGGTAATGGTGTTGGCGTTGGTGTCTTTGGAGATAAAACGCACCTTGTAACGTGACAGAATATCCAGCAAAGCCCGGTCAGAACCCGGTTCACCCTGCATATCCTGATCGAACACTTCGATCGCAAACACACCCTTGGCACCCGCAATGATCTCAACTTGCGGCTTCTCACTGACGTAGTCGCCCGTGATCAAAGTACCCGTGTGCTCCGGCTCAAAGGTGTTCATCACCCGCAGAGGAATCTCGTTCTGGCGCAAGCCTTTACCCGCACGCGGGTGAATAGCTTCCATACCCAGGTTCGCCAGCTGGTCTGCCACGTCGTAGTTGGTACGGCCCAAGGGCACCACCTTGTCTTCGCCGACGATGTTCGGATCAGCAGAACTCAGGTGATACTCTTTATGGATAATGGCTTCACAGGCGTTGGTCATGACCGCAATGCGGCTGAACGTCATCTCACTGTAGCCACGGTCAAAAGTACGCATCAGACCTTCTTTACACTGAGCGTAACCGGTCACGATGGGCAGCTCACGGCTGAGATCGACATTGTCGAATGCCTGCTTCAGCTTCTCATCGAGAGGCATCAATTCACTGTCACGCCAGCCAGTCAGGTCTACAAAGCGGGCGTTGATGCCTTCCTGCTGAAGTTTCAACGCGGTGTTGAACGCACTGTGGGCCTCACCGATACCCGCCAACATTTCCCGTACCGTCAGCAGGTGTTCTTCCAGCTGGAATTGACCGTAGGAGCACAGGCGCTGAAGATCGATCAGACAACCCCGAACCCCTTCAATGCGGTCGGTAATAAACTGGTCGGCCTGCTGCTTCAGCATCGGGTCCGTAAACAGATCACCGTTGATGTCGGTCAGCAGTTTGATCAGGGTGGTCAGGTCGTCGCCCCACGCCCAATCCGACTCTGCATCGGCGAACAAGGCGTAAACGCCCGGCTCACCGGTTTTCTTGTGTTCCAGCAATTCGTTGGTGACGCCACCGTAGGCCGACACCACGAAGATCCGTTGGTAGAGGTCCGCCTCATCGCGATTACCAATAATGATATTGTCGCGCACGGCCTCGTAGTTGCTCATTGAAGTACCGCCAATTTTCTCGACGGTATGCTGTGCCGTAGTCATAGTCTTGCCTTTGTCATCTGCAGAAGAGGTACAAGTTTGAGCGGGCGTCTTAAGACGCCTCGCTGACACTCTTCTGCATGACTTCAGCGACACTCTCGCCCAGCAACTTGGCACCAAGGCGCAGATCGTCTTCGCTGGTGGTCAGCGGCATCAGACACTTGATAACTTCATCATTCGGGCCACTGGTTTCAATGATCAGGCCTTTCTCGAACGCCAGCTTGGTGATCGGACCGGTCACTTCCGGATTCGCCGCTTCAATGCCGCGCATCAGACCACGACCCTTAACCTTGAACTCACCCGGATACTTGTCACAGATGGCCTGCAGCTCCTCACCCAACAGCTTGGACTTGGCTTTCACCGAGTTCGCGAACTCGTCGTCTTTCCAGTAGGTATCGATGGCTGCACGCGCAGTTACGAAGGCCATGTTGTTACCACGGAAGGTACCGTTGTGCTCGCCGGACTCCCAGATATCCAGCTCCGGCTTGAACAGTACCAAGGCCATCGGCAGGCCATAGCCACTCAGAGACTTGGATACCGTTACGATGTCCGGCTTGATGCCCGCGAATTCAAAGCTGAAGAATTCGCCAGTACGACCGTTACCCGCCTGGATATCGTCCAGAATCAGCAGAATGTCGTGCTTCTCGCACAGCTCAGACAAACCTTTCAGCCATTCCGCACGCGCTGCGTTCAGACCGCCTTCACCCTGAACCGCTTCGACAATCACTGCGGCAGGCAGCTCGATGCCGGAAGAGCTGTCAGACAGCATCTTGTCCATGATGGCCAGTGAATCAACGTCCTCACCCAGGTAACCGTCATAGAACATGAAATCAACGTTGCCCAGAGGTACGCCAACACCGCCACGGTGATGCTTGTTACCAGTCGCCGCAACGGCTCCGGCCGTCACACCGTGGAAACCGTTGGTGAACGAGATGATGTTGGTACGACCTTTCACCTTACGGGCCAGCTTCATGGCCGCTTCAACACAGTTAGTCCCGGTCGGACCAGTAAACTGCATCTTGTAGTTCAGACCACGGGGCTGAAGGATGTTCTTCTTGTAGGACTCCATGAAGTCCTGTTTAGCGGTGGTGAACAGGTCCAGACCTTGGCTCACACCGTCGGCTTCGACGTACTCAAGCAGTGCTTTCTTAAGAATGTCGTTGTTATGGCCATAGTTCAGAGAACCGGCACCGGCCAAAAAGTCGAGGTATTGCTTGCCATCTTCGGTGTACAAATGCGCGTTCTTGGCGCGGTTAAAAACCACCGGAAAGGCGCGGGAATAAACACGTACTTCGGATTCAGTAGACTTAAAAATTTCCATTGTCTTGCCTCTTAGCATAGTAGGTTCGAGGTTGTGCTCGGCGGTTTGCTGGTAAAACGTGTCGGTCGCAACAAACTTACCGGGCGTTTATTTCAGCCACATAACAGGCCCACCTCGGGCGGCCCGGGCTGTATAAAATATCGGTCAATAATTCACTAGCTGTGAATCAGAGCTCTCAGACAGGCTTTGTAAAAGGTCCGATGCGCAGCAAGAACTCGGAATCGTGCTTGCCACCAAAATGGGTGCCTTTCTCAAAGTGCTCGTGGCAGGTGAGCTCTGCACCTAGATCACGGGCGAACGAGCGGAACAAAGCCCAGGAAGCGTCGTTGTCTTCCGTAATCGTGGTTTCCATATGGGTAACGCCCTTGCAAGCGTCACGACCCACGATCTCTTTCAGCATCCGTTTGGCCAAGCCTTGCCCACGACCTTTCTCGTGAACGGCCACCTGCCAGACAAATACTGTTTCGGGCTGCTGGGGAGGAATGTATCCGGAGATAAAGCCGACCAAATCGCCGTCTTTCTCCGCGGCCACGCCGGTGTCGGCAAAATGGCTGCACTGCAGGAGGTTGCAGTAAATCGAGTTGGGGTCCAGAGGCGGGCATTCCGCCACCAACTGGTAAAGCCTGAAGCCATCATCCTTGGTAGGTTTCCGCAGGGTGATGGCGGTGGTATTCGATCCTTCTGAGGTCATAACGTTGTCAATTCGCGTCAAAATTCAGGTCCAAATTATATAGACCACGAAATATATTTCAAGTTGAGCGCCCAAATCGACCAAAGGCGACCACTTGAAACCCGGCTTTGATTCGCGCCCATTGCGCGATCCGAAGGGAATGAATCAGCTTGAAACGCCGCCAAAACCACTGTGCCATGGGCGTTTAGCCACAGAACCCCCCTCTAACCCTAAAGATAGTCCAAGCCCCAAAAACGCGCCAATAAAAAATAATGGCCACCAAAACCTTTAGGGCTCCAAATATTGGAGCCCTCACGGCTAGGATTGGCAGTTCCTGATCGTTACCACGCTTCGGAATCACCCTTGCGCCCGGGCACAACGACGTTCGCCAATCGGCGCACCAGCAACGGGACAAAGAATCCGGTCGTACAGATCAGAATGCCCCAAGCGTTCACTCCCAACAGCATGGCGTACTTTCCCTCTCCTATGGCCCAGCTCGCGGGAATTAAACCCACCGTCAGCAATACCCCGAGCCCGAGACCAGTCCAAAAACTCAGATGAAAACTCCAGGGCGACCAGCGAGTGAAGCCATAGAACAGGAACACCGGCGCCAGCCCCATCACCATGGTGCCGGATATGGTGGTGGCGGTCAGAATGTCGGTACCGGCAAACATCGGGATATTCCCCACGAACGCGAACACCACCATCACCGCCGCTCCCGCCCGGATGCTTGGCAACTTACCCCCGGCTCGCCTGGCCAGCTTCGGCAAATCCACCGCAAGAGATTTCGCTAGCGAAGTAAATGTCGAATCCAAGGTAGAGCCTGCCGAGGTCATCATCACCACACTCATAAAGAACAAGGCCGCCAAGCCCAGAGACTGGCCCACCGCCGCAGGGGCGTTACCCATAGCCTCAATACCGTTCAGGCGGGCATGCACACCCACCAGACTGAAGATAAACACCGCCACGAATCCGAGCAGACCTGCCACCACAAAGCTTTTGAGCATAGTCTTCTCTTTGTTCACAAAGCCCCGGTCGGTTAGCACGGGGTCGTGGAACGGGTAGCTGAACATCTGCAGCAAGGCCACCAGCAACAGATCCACTCCGCTTTCCAGCCGGAACTGACCATTGCTCAGAAGGGCGCTGGTATCGTTTCCCGGAATGATCAGAAACAACACAGCGCCAACGAAGAACACGAAGACAAAGGCCTGAATCACATCGGTGAATATCGATGAACGCAACCCACCCTTGAGGCTGTAGGCGAGGGTAAACGCGGTAAACACCATCGCAGCTGCGTAGTATTCCCACTCTCCGGGCAAGCCGAAGTAGCCGCCCACTACCGCGGTATTACTCCAGACTTCGTTATAGAGTCGGATCAGAATCGCGGCCGCAAAGGCTAGGCTCGCAAGCCGGCCAAACCGTGAGGTCAGAAACTCCTGAAGGCTTCGGGCTCCGGTTTGAGTTCGTATCAGGTAGATCACATAGCCGGCCACCGGGATCGACAGCCAATAACTGGCATAGGCCAGGCCTCCTACTACGCCGTAACTTGCGCCCAAGTTGGCCGCATTGGTCACGGACTTGGCAAAGATCCAGCTGATAAAAATGCTCGCAGTGAGTGACCACTGACCAACGGGATTGCCCTGATCGTCTGCGCCTTTGTAAAACGAGTTGGCGTTTTTGCTCTTCGGCGACAGCGCATACATGACCACGCCGTATACCATGAGAAATCCCCAGAACAGGGTGCCTTCGGTCGCATTCATTGTTTGATTCGCCCTTTTTTTGGCTTGTTGGTTTTGGAGGGCCACCCCTGCCCGAAAGGCCGACCACTCCCAAACAAAACTCAAACAGGAGCCGAACAACTAGCCCCAAACCGATAACAGGAAAAACACCGGTGATGCCGCAACATGATGCGTTCATCCATGCTCTCCGCCAGCGTGCCACCCAGATCGTATTGAGGGTCATCATCCACCAGCGTGCAGGCATACACCCGAACCTGATCACCTTTCTTCACCAGCATCCGAGTATAGGTGCACATGAAATGGGCCCGTGATTCCGGCGTTGGGTACTTCTCCATGCAGCCTTCGGTTATTTCAGGGCTACCGTCTTCGGAACCCGGGGCGCCTAAATCGGGGAATGCGGTGAACGCCAGGTTTTCAGGGATTTTGTGTTCGCGGAAGATGGCTCGGAACGCCGCTTCGACATCCGCAGGCACTTCACCCGGGTCGGTTTGGCGGGCAACAGACACTTTAAAACCCTGCTCGATAAGCCAGTGAATGCCTTCCAGCGCCAGATCAAAACTGCCGTCGCCGCGATCTTTGTCGTGCCGGGCGCGATCGGGGAAGTCCAGGCTAACGCGGAAATGAATCGGATAGGGGTTTTCCAGCAAAGGCAGAATCTGATGCCGGCGCTTCAGTAGTGGCTCGGTGGCGTTGGTCAGCACGAAACAGGGGCGGTGCTGGCTGGCGTAGTTCAGGATGTTCACAAAATCCCGAATCACAAAGGGCTCGCCACCGGTAAACGAAAACTGCTCCACCCCCATCGCAATGGCTTCGTGGATAAACGGCTTCACATCGCTGAGCTTCATACCGGGAATGCGCCCATCACCCGGGTGAGAACCTTCCAGACAGAACGGGCAGGCCAAATTGCAGGCGGTGCCGGTGTGAATCCACAGCTCTTTTAACTTGTCGGCATCGATGAAGCCACGGGGGTCGCCACTGCGTGTGTGAGTCCAGCTGTCACGAGCTCTGGGGGCCAGTACTTCCACCGCTGGAATGCGCTCACCTTGGGGGGTCTGAAGTTCCGTCAGGGGCATAGTTGCTCCTCGTTTTTATGAGTTATCTTGAACACAGACACGGCCTGCAGCGGTTTGTTACAAACACCATCAACGTTTTCCCAGCCGCCATGCATGCAGTTTAGACAGAAATGCCAGAACTCTCTGGGGCGCATGGGCTCGTTTCCATTCACCGGCTGCATATTTGGCGGACTCGTTCCAGGTTGGGTAAGGGTGGATGGTGCCCAAAATCTTGTTCAAGCCCAAACCGTGTTTCATGGCGAGCGTGAACTCTGCCAGAATTTCTGCACCGTGAGACCCCACCACCACAGCGCCCAGAATCTTGTCCTTACCCGGCACGGTCAGCACCTTGATGAAGCCCTGCGCTTCGCTTTCCGCAATGGCCCGGTCCAGATCATCGAGGCCGTAACGGGTGACTTCATAAGCCACACCTTGCGTCTTGGCCTCGGCTTCGCTCAAGCCGACCCGGGCCACTTCCGGTGAAGTGAAGGTCACCCAAGGCATCACCCGGTAATCCACCCGAAAGCGTTTGAACGCCCCGAACAGGCCGTTGACCGCGGCATACCACGCTTGATGGGCTGCTGCATGAGTGAACTGATAGGGGCCAGCCACATCACCACAGGCAAAGACATTGGGGAAGCGCAGGCTCATGTCGTCTTCAACCGGTACGGTGCCGTTGGGCAGAGTTTCCACACCAATCCGCTCCAGATTTAGTCCGTTCGTATTGGCCGCTCGGCCCAGAGCCACCAGCACTTGATCAAACGGGATACGAACCCGCTCGCCGTTATGTTCGCAGTAGGCAACCTTCTCACCGTTTTCCAGGCAGAATTCGGCGGCAGAGTGCTCCAGTCGCACGTCAATGCCGTCGGCTTCGAACTGCGCCTTGAGCACCGCCGAAACGTCTTCGTCTTCTCGCGCCAACAGACGGTCTCCGCGTTCAACCTGAACCACCTTGCTGCCCAGCCGGGCAAAGGCGTGGGCCAGCTCCGAACCGATGGGGCCACCGCCGAGCACCAGCAAACGTTCCGGCTGTTCTTGCAGGTCCCAAAGGTTGTCCGAGGTCAGGGGGGCCATGGCATCCAGACCCGGAATCGGCGGCAAGGCCGGCTTTCCACCAGTGGCCACAATGATGCTGCGGGCGGTCAGGCGTTCGGTGCGGCCATCGTTGTGGCGCACTTCCAGTTCCCAGGGCGACACAAAGCTCGCTTCACCGGCAATGCAATCCACGCCGAGCTGCTGGTAGCGCTCCGGAGAATCATGGGGCTCTACTTGCGCGATCACGTCTTTGACGCGGTTCATGATGTGTTTGAACGAAGCCTGCACCGGCACGGATTCAAGGCCGTAACGGTTGGCATGACGCAGGGTGTCTGCCGCTTTGGCACTGCGAATCAGCGCTTTGGAAGGAACGCAGCCGGTGTTCAGGCAATCACCGCCCATCTTATCCTTCTCTATCAGCGCCACTTTGGCTTTGACCGCAGCGCCAATGTACGCCGAAACCAGCCCAGCCGCGCCACCGCCAATGACCAACAGGTTGTAATCGAACTGCTTAGGCTTCTCCCAGCCCGCATACACTTTGCGGTTACGGATAAAGCCCACCACAAATTTAGCCAGCAGCGGAAACAACGCGAGCAAGGCAAACGACAGCAACAAATCACCGGAGAGGATATCGCCGGTGGATTTGATCTGACCCAACTGGGTGCCGGCATTCACGAACACAAAGGTACCCGGCAACATGGCAATCCAGCTGACCAATGCGTAGGTACGCAATTTCATGGCCGTTAAACCCATGGCCAAATTGATCAGGAAGAACGGGAATACGGGGACCAAACGCAGGGCTGCCAGATAGAAAGCACCGTCTTTTTCGATGCCCCGGTCAATTTTGGCAACGGTGTCCTGGTAGCGATTACGAAGGGTATCCCGAAGCAGGAAGCGCGCGACCAGGAACGCCATTGATGCCCCGATCGTCGATGCCACAGACACCGCCGCCAGCCCATACAAATTGCCAAAAAATGCGCCGCCGGCGAGGGTCATGATCGCCGCTCCCGGCAACGACAGAGCCGTCACCAGCACATAGACAGCGGCGTAACCAATCACCGCCACAAACAGGTTCTGGTCAATCCAGTCAGCAATCGCATCCCGGTGCTGCTGAAGGTTTTCCAAGGTCAGCAGCTGATGCAGATCGAAACCGATAAAAGCCACCACAATGACTGCGATAACCAGGAGAAGATAAAGCTTTTGTCGACTCATAAGTAGGCCTGTTAGAGGTGCATTGATAGAGTGCTGCACACACCCTGACACGCTCAACCATTGGATGTTACACCGGTTTTACCCTAATCTTTCACACAACGGTTCCACACTACAGGAACTTTTTGGCGTTCCGAAACACTATTCAATATACCCACATGCAAGCTGAGCGCGCCCGGGACGCACACTCATGGACACAGCGGTGCAAAAAGACTCCGAATACGCCCTGATCGAAGCTCTCCAGCAAGGGGACGCTTCCGCCTACGAAAAAGCCGTGCGTGCTTACTCCTCCGGCATGCTTGCCGTCGCCCGCTTCTATCTGGAGCCCTCAAGCGCCGAAGAAATTGTTCAGGACTGCTGGGTAACGGTGATAGACGCCATTCAAAAGTTCGAAGGTCGGTCGGGCCTGAAAACCTGGCTGCACCGGATTGTGGCCAATCGCTGCAAAAATAAACTCCGCTCCAACAAGCGTGAAGTGATCACGGACTTCTCCGAGCTTCTGGACCCCGAACTGGCCGAACGATTCAATGCTTCACGCCGGTGGGACCAACCGCCTCGCCTGCGATTTGATGAATCTGCCGATGTTTTGTTGGAAAACGGAGCCTTGAGTGACTGCCTGGACAAACACCTGTCGGCCTTGCCGGAAACCCAGCGTTCTGCGTTGATGCTGTATGAGGCCCACCAGCACACATCGGAAGATGTCTGTAACATTCTGGATGTCAGTGCATCTAACCTCCGAGTACTGTTACACCGAGCAAGGCAGAAAATCTTTCTGATGGTGGAAACCTTCCAGGAGTCCGGCGAATGTTGATGTGCAAAGATCTGGCGGAAATCGCCAGCGATTACATTGATGGCGAGCTGTCCACACCGCAGAGTCTGGCCGTCAGAATGCACTTGATGATGTGTAAACATTGCCGCTCGTTTATCGGCAACCTCCGGGCAAGCACTGACCTGATACAAGCTCACTCGTATGCAGAGCCTGATGAAGAAATGATGTGCCGAATTGATCAACGCATCGCCGAGGCGCTCAAAGCCCGCAAAAAAGGCTGATCCTTTCGCGCCCTTCTGGCTTGCTCTGCTGTCAGCTTAGCCGCCCAGCTTTCTACCTCAATTGGCATACTGCCGGTTATCTCCAAGGAACGATCCTCCAACACCCACTCCAAAGCTTGCCCCTGCCCATCGTTAACCACCGTATCCCGGTGCTTCAACAACGCTTCAACGTGCGGTCTAAAACAACGCACCATCGCCGTCAGCCACCGGTTCACCGGCCAACTTGGATGCGCATGATCAATAGCAAACTGATCCAGTGCCGCTATCACCGATTCTGCCGGTAGCCAGCTTTCATCCGTAACCCACCGGTTGACCGTGAACAAATCGGTCGGGTAACCCCAGGCATCCATGGATATAGCGACCAAATGCGCCACCCGGTCCTCGCCCACAGGCCCAAGTACAGGCTCCGCGCTTTCTGGCAGGGCTGAATCACGCACAAACAAATGGAAATGGCCATGCTCGGCATGATCCTCCCGGTGAGCATGGTAGTAGTACTGGGAGGCCGTTTCCCGGTCATACACATCTTCTTTCGGGTAGTGGTCCATTTCATAGAACGGGCCTTGGTCTTTGAGCACTTCACCGACGATGTTCAGCCCCCCTTTCTTCAGTACGCGATAGCATTCCCGAATCTCGTCTATGGCGGCAAGACACGTCGCCAACTGGCGACTGCTCAGGCTTGTGAGTTCAGGAATCCGGATAATTTCGGTCATCGGGTTTCTCCTCGGACGCTGTTGTCACCCGCTACAGCGAAAACAGCGTTCGCCCTCTGATAGTTTATTGAGCCTGATTAGCCTGAACCTTGCTCATGTAGGCCGTGAGCGCAGCCAGCTCTTGGCTGTCCCACGGAAAGGGTTCAGAGGCCATCGGCTGCACCATGCATATTTGCACCATCTCATCCAGATGCACCTGATCCATACCGAAGATGTTTTTCGCCATGGCGACCGGGTGCGGATAATCGTTGGTAAAAGTCGCGCTATAACCCGCACCGTCATTGTGACAGCTGGCACAAGCCAGTCCGTTACTGCTGAGGGAGGGGTCATTGAACAGCTTCTTACCCATGGCTACCAAGGTGTCGGGATTACCCATGTAGGCTTGATAGCTGGCTGGCCGAGTCACCTTCTTGGCGGCACAAGGGTTGGCTTTGGCGCCGCACTGACCGGTTGCCGCGCACGGATTGCAGCCCTTTGGTGCACAGGGATTCTTCGTCGCGCAGGGGTTTTTACTGGCGCACGGGTTCTTGGCCGCACAGGGATTGCACCCGGCTTTGCAGCCAGCCTTGCCGTACTGCCCGGCTTTACACTTCCCTTTACACGGGGAACAGGGGCCACAACCGGCAATGGCCTGACCACCGCCGGTGCCCAACATGGCGGTCATCAGGGCGGCCGACCACCAAGCGGCATGACGGTTTTGTCCAAAGCTACGAACTGCGTGGGTTAGAGCATGTGTGGTTGTCATGATGTCTCTCTCCGTTCAGGAGTCAGGTTGCGAGCCCTCAAAGCCCGCCACCGCTAACAAAAGCGGTTGAATGTTAGACACCCTGACAAGCGGGTTGTTACAAAGTTTATGTTTAGCTCCCGGTGTGCGGCCTGATACCGGAACACAGGCTTTGCACCGATGACTGTGCTACTAATTAAAAAAGCGTTGTGATCAGGAGGTTCCATGCTACTGCGTTGGCTGACCCGGCAACTGGCCGCTTATTTGACGAAAGAGATTTCCCACAACTCCATTCGCACCTCAACCTGGGATGCTCTGGTAACCACGATTCAACCCGGGGACGTTTTGCTGGTGGAAGGAACAACCAGAATCAGTGTGGCCATCAAGTACCTGACCCAATCGACCTGGTCTCACGCTGCGTTGTATCTGGGGCCGGATGCCGGGCTCGGCACCTCGGCTAAAGGCGAAACTCACACACTGATCGAAGCAGATCTTGAACAGGGCATTCGACCACTGCCGTTGTCGCATTACCGGCACGCGCACACGCGTATCTGCCGCCCAGTGGGGCTGTCTGAACGTGATGTTGCCACCCTGACCGAATACGCTCGCAGCCGTATCGGTCATCAGTACGATATGAGGAACGTGTTTGATCTGGCCCGCTACCTGCTCCCTACACCACCGGTGCCAGCACAACACCGGCACAAGCTGCTGGCCTTTGGCAGTGGCGATCCCACCCGTGCCATCTGTTCAACGTTTATCGCCGAAGCTTTTCAACGGTTGCGGTACCCGATTCTGCCGGTCGTAGAACTTCTGCCCGCAGACGACCCGGACTGCCATGACTGCATTCGGGAGCTGTACCGGGTCAAGCATCACTCCTTGTTCACCCCGAGAGATTTTGACGCCTCGCCTTATTTCCGAATCGTTAAACCCACGATTGAAGCAAATTTCGATTACCGTGCTCTGAACTGGGGTGATGAAGTTTCAGACGTGGAACTACCTTAATTCCGGGAAGTTTTCAGGCCGGTTAAGCGTCCAGTCATAATCGATGAACCTGTAATTCGAAACGTTTTTAATCTGATCCCCCAGCTCCGGTGCCGCCCACTCAAGAATAAACGCCTTCACCGAGCCGGATGCTTCAACAAAGTCTTCCTCATACCACTTAAACAGCTCGGTGACTGTGAGCTGCCCGGAGCTCATATCCAGGTGCCGCCGAGTATTCAGTGCGCGCCGAGTATTGTCCGCCAGCAATGTTTCCAGATTACTCTCGGTGTAGAGCTGGTTGCGAAGCGGTGGGCAGCCGGTTGATGCGCAATTCACGGCAAAGTGCACTCGGGGCTCTTTCCAGCCTTTTGCTCGATACGCTTTGCCCAGCAGAATATTTTTCTGAATGCCGTCCAAACTCAAGGCTCGACCACCCACGTTAAAGATTTCGCGCTCGAACACCGAATCCACAAACGGATTGATTCGCCCACCGTAATCCCACACAGATGCCACCAAACGACCCTCAGGCCTGTCGGTCAGTATCTGGTCAATCATGAAAAAGTTATAGGCGTTGATCCAAAAGGCGATGGACGCGTCCCGGCCTTTCAGGTTGTCCGGGTTAAAGTTGGCCAAGGCCCGGCGCTGGCTCCGTAGCAAGCGATCTGTTCCATCATCCTCAAGCGCTCCGGAATAATCGAAAGCCGACACCAAGCCGTTGCCCGGCAACGTTCTTTCGATAACGTATTGACTCAACAGCTTCTGGTAAGGGGCATACAGGGCTTCAGAGGCATCGGCCTGAACCGGCATCACCGCCAACAGCAAAAGGAAGGCTAAGCAAGAAGATAAAAGGGCTTTTAGCGGCACAAGGCTTCTCCGGTCAGTGTTCTACCCATACCGGACACCCCCGGGGGCAAATTGTTACGACCTTCTGCCCGACAATCTGTCGGGCAGAAGCTATGGGCTTAACGCAACGCAGGGTTCAGCGTGTAGGTGCCGGTTACCCGGGCACTGGCCAATACGTGTCCGGCCATTGCTTCCCGCACCGCATTACCGTCAAATTCGCCGGTCAGATTCAGGCTTTCGACATCCAGCGCATGCACTTCAAAGTGATAGTGGTGGATGATTTCATCGTTCCAGGGCGGGCAGGGGCCATCGTATCCAGCATAGGTGCCGGCCATGTCCGGGTTGCCTGCCAAAAACTGGGTGTAGTTGTTGATACCGCGCACACCTACCGGCCCCGGCCCGACCGGCTTACCTTTCGGGCTGACGCCGTCACTGTCTTCACCTTCCGGAATCAGGCGGGTCGTGGCCGGCACATCCACCAGCAGCCAATGGAAAAAGTCTACCCGGGGCAGGTCTGCGGGTATGGTTTTTCCTTCCTGGTTCACGTCATCCGCAACGCTCGGTACGTCCGGGTCGAACATCATCACAACGAAGCTCTTGGTGCCTTCAGGAACACCGTCCCAGCTGAGTTCCGGGTTACGGTTGGGCCCAAAACTCATGTGATTATCGGGATTGAACACACCAAATGCGAACTTCTCCGGTACCGGATGCCCTTCGGTAACACCACCAACCTCTAATTTCACGATCTTATCTCCTGTTGTTCGGTCCTTTTATTGTCTTAGACTAGCTTATACCCAAGCGGTACGGGTTCACAGTTGTTCGCTGCAGATCCACTGTTCCGACACAAATCAACAAACGTTTGAAACCAGCACTGACAAACACAACCCACTGATAATTATATACTTTAGACGTAATACCAACAGGCAGGCAATTGCCTTACACCCACTTTGCAGCTAATATTGGTGTCCACACGTGCCCCCGCCCAGCTGGAACCAGAGGCGATAGCCAAGCGTTTTTGATCCGTTCAAGAGTGTTTGGCTTTCACTTCTTTAAGGTTTCACCGTTATGGAAAGTCTGCACCACATTGTCGTCGTTGGCGGCGGCGCCGGGGGCTTGGAGCTCGTTACCAGCCTGGGCAACAAACTCGGTAAAAAGAAAAAAGCGCGCATTTCTCTGGTCGACGACGGCCTGACTCACGTCTGGAAACCCCTGCTTCACGAAGTAGCCTCCGGTTCTCTGGATGCCAGCACCAACGAAGTTAATTACCGGGCTCACGCTCGCAAGCATCATTACGAGTTCCAGCTCGGCCGCATGAACGATCTCGACCGTAGCAATAAGGAAATCGTCATCGCCGCTTTTCACGACGGTGACGGCAAAGAAGTCGTTCCGGAGCGGCGCCTCAAATACGACACGCTGGTTATTGCGGTTGGCAGCACCGCCAACGATTTCGGCACACCCGGCGCGCAAGAACACTGTTTGTTTCTGGACAGCCTTCACCAAGCCCAACGTTTTCACAGCTTGCTATTGAACGCGTTCCTCCGCAAAAACCATGAAGCGCTGCTGGGCAATCCTCACGCCCTGAACATCAGCATCATCGGTGCCGGAGCTACCGGTGTAGAGCTTGCCGCCGAACTGCGCCTGGCCTCCCGCGAGCTGCCGGTGTACGGCATGAACCATCTCAAGCCTTCGGACGTCTCGGTGAGCGTGATTGAAGCCGCCGACAGAATTTTGCCGGCTTTGCCCGGCCGATTGTCTGCTGCGGCTACGCAAGAACTGAAGCGACAGAACGTTAAGGTTTTAACCGGCCAGCCAGTGAGCGAAGTAAGGAGCGACTGTCTGGTGATGAAAGACGGCTCGGAAATCCCGTCAGACATGACCATCTGGGCCGCGGGCATCAAAGCACCGGCGTTTCTTGCCGAATTGGAAGGCCTGGAAACAAATCGCGGCAATCAGCTGGTGGTTGAGCAAACCCTGAAAACCACCAATGATGACAACATCTACGCGTTCGGCGACTGTGCTGCCTGCCCCCAACCCGACTCAGACCGGCCAGTACCACCTCGGGCCCAAGCGGCTCACCAGCAAGCTGACGCACTCGCAAAAACCTTGTGCAACCGGCTGGAAGGAAAAGCTCCGGTACCTTTTGTCTACAAAGATCATGGCTCACTGATTAACTTCAGCCACTACACCACTGTGGGCAATCTAATGGGCAATCTGTCAGGTCGCAGCATGTACATCGAGGGCAAGGTAGCACGGCTGTTTTATGTCTCGCTGTACCGGATGCATCAAGTTGCGCTGCACGGTTTTGTGCGCACCGGAGTGATCTGGCTAATGGACAAAATCAGCCGCGCGATGCACCCGCGACTTAAACTCCACTAGGCAACAAGGGGACGCTACCATTGCGGTAAGCCCCCCTGCATAATGTCAGTTCAAGCAACACTTTGTTTGGGCCAACGCTCGGGCATACCTTCTGATCTGGAGTCTCATGGATCCCACGTTCACGCTCATCGGCGCCCTGATGCTGGTTTTCAGTATCGTCCTCAGCCCCCTCTCCAGCCGGGTCGGCATGCCGGTTCTTCTGGTGTTTTTGGGTGTGGGCATGCTGATGGGCGAGGACGGTCCTGGCGGCATTGAGTTTGACGATGTCGAGCTTGCCGTCATCATCGCGAGTTTAGCGTTGGCGGTCATACTGCTCGATGGCGGCATGCGCACCCGGGCCGAAACCTTCCGGGTCGGCCTGAAACCGGCATTGCTACTGGCTACGGTAGGTGTGGCCATGACTGCAATGGGCGCGGCCATCGTTGCCTGGTGGGTCTTCGACCTTCACTGGCTCATGGCATTACTGATCGGTGCCATCATCTCCTCCACCGACGCCGCCGCCGTATTCTCATTGTTGCAAGGTCGAGGCCTGCATCTGAATGAACGGGTGAGCGCAACCCTGGAAATCGAGTCCGGCAGCAACGACCCGATGGCCATCTTCCTGACACTGATGCTGGTGACCCTCATCAGCGAACATCAAGACGGTGCCATTGCTTCCGGGCTGCTGATGCTGCTTCAGCAATTTGGCATTGGCGCTCCTGCGGGTTTGCTGGGCGGGTATTTGATCGTGGCCTTGGTGAACCGGATTCATCTGACCCCCGCGCTTTATCCTCTGCTGGTGGCGGCGGCGGGGCTCGCGGTGTTCGCGGCCACCAATGCCGTAGGCGGCAGTGGTTTCTTGGCCATTTACCTAAGCGGTGTGGTCATTGGGAACCGTCAGGTGAAGATGATGCCACTGATCCTACAAGTCCATGACGGACTGGCCTGGCTGGCGCAGCTTTGCCTGTTCCTGATTCTCGGCCTGCTGGTGAGCCCATCGGAATTGGTTCCTCTGGTTGGCAGCGGCCTGATTCTGGCCTTCGCTCTGATCTTTGTGATCCGGCCCGTTACCGTGATTGCCACCCTTTGGCCGTTCGGTTTCAACCGCAGGGAAATTGGGTTTATCAGTTGGGTCGGTTTACGCGGCGCAGTACCTATTGTGCTGGCGCTGTTCCCAGTGCTGGCCGGGCTGCCAGACGCCAAGCTGGTATTCCACGCGGCCTTCTTTATCGTACTCGTTTCGCTTCTTGTGCAAGGCACTACCATGGCGCCTCTGGCCCGAAAACTGAAACTGGAAGTACCCGCAACTGAAGCGCCATTTCGTCGGTTTCCTCTGGATGTCCCTGCCACCGGCGACCACGAATTGATGCTTTTCCCCCTTCGCGGCAAGAGCTGGAACCAGCCGAAGGAAATCAGTTTGTTGCGCCTGCCCGACCACACCGCCATCGCCGGCGTTTTTCGCGACCGTGAATACCTTCAGCCTCGCCCGGACTTGGCCGTCAGCGCCGGTGATGTACTCGCGCTGTTCGCAACACCCGTGGGCGTGACGGAACTCAGCAAGGTGCTCAGCACGCGAGACATCCCCAAACACCTGGCAGAACGGACCTTCTTCGGGGACTTCGTGCTCAATGGAGACGCTTTGCTTGGCGATGTCGAACAGGTTTATGGCATCGAGCTCAAAGAAATGCCTTCCGAGCTGACGCTGGCCAAGTGCTTTGACCTGCGCACCAAAGGGCATCCGGTGGTCGGCGATATTGTGACCATTGGCCCGGTATCGTTGGTTGCCAGGGCGATTGAAGCCGATCGGGTGACCAAAGTCGGCCTGAAAATGGAATCCTGACCGAAAACTGTGCAGAGGTACGTAAAGCCAACAAATGTAACAAAACCCTCTTACCCACACCCCTGCACCCTATGCTATAAACTCCATGTACAAAATTTAACGTTCTGACGATAGTGCGGCTTTATGATTTTTCGATCCCTTCTGACAGCTTTGTTCCTTGCTCTGCCAAGCTTGGTGGCAGCCACCGAATTGCTAGCTCGGGCCGATGAGCGAATGATCATGCCTGAACCCAAAGCACCGCTCTCGTTTGATATCACCGAAGTCCTGGTAAAGAAAAGCGAGCGCCGCCTGTATTTGCTCAACGGTGAAGAAAAGGTAAAGAGTTATCGTATTTCTTTGGGTGACAACCCCGTCGGCCACAAGCTCTACGAAGGCGATGAACGTACGCCCGAAGGCAGCTATCTCCTTGATTGGCGCAATTCCAACAGCGATTTCTACAAATCCATTCACATCTCCTATCCCAATCGGGACGACAGAGAAGCGGCGGAAGCTTGGGGCCTGAAGCCCGGTGGAAGCATCATGATTCACGGCTTGCCCAATGACGCAGGCGATCTGGCCTTCGCCTTCACGGGGCTGGACTGGACCAATGGCTGTATTGCCGTGACCAACGAAGAAATTGACGAGATCTGGGAGCTGGTCGATGACGGAACCCCGATCCGGATTTTGCCTTAAACGCTTCGGTCAATGATTAACGCCATGACATCAGTGCATTACGTTGTTGTCATGAGCTATGCAAATTCCCCTATACCCAGTTAACATTTTCTTCCAGAGTGTTTTACACTGTTTAACGACTCCGGTAGTCATTGCCTGCTGGCATGACTGACAGGAAGTCGTCCGACTGACTTCCGGGTCTCAGGAAATAAAACGACCAATAAGGGGATTTACAATGCGTAAACTTACAATCGCTGGGTTTGCAATGGCCGCTGCTCTGACTGCAGGTTGTGCCACTACTGATCAAGCTGCTATCGACGAAGCGAATGCAACTGCAAGCTCCGCCGAGCAAACTGCTAACAATGCTCTGAACACTGCGAACAGCGCTTCCAAGTCTGCTCGTACTGCTCAGCAGACTGCTGAAGAAGCTCTGGCTGCTGCCCGTGCTGCTCAGAAGTCCGCTAACGAAGCGAACGAGCGCGCCAAGCGTATGCTGGAGCGTGCCAGCCAGAAGTAAGGCTGACGCTTAGCATAAAAAAGGCCGGTTCAACCGGCCTTTTTTTGTGTCAGAAATACAGGGTTTGTCCGGAATCTGATGTCGCCTTGGGCGTGGATTTATCCGAGCTTTCATCTGCCGCGACTTGTGTCAGCTTTTCTCCGATCATCCTGGGTATGCCATCAGCCTGATCAACGGCAACCTCGATAGCCATTCGTTTGACCTGAACTTCCGGATGCTGTTTCTGGAACGCCTCCACTTTGGCCATGGTCTGACGCCAGAGCTTTTCCCGATCCTCCTGCGTGTAATCTTCACCAGGACGATGGACTTCCAGCCAGATTTCACCACCGGATAACCCGACCTTTACCGGCTCGCGAATAACCTGAACAGGGGTGCCTTTTGAAACCTGATAGGCAAACCGGGAAATGTCTTCGTTGTACATGCGAAAACAGCCGTGGCTAACCGCCATACCAACACCAAATTTCTTGTTCGTGCCGTGGATCAAGTAACCTTTCTCACTCAACATCAAGGCGTGGGTGCCCAGCGGGTTGTCAGGCCCGGGAGGAATCATACGCGGCAGATAATCGCCTGACGCTTCATACTCCGCCCGAATACTTGCTGGCGGGTACCAGGCTGGAGACTCCAGTGGCATGGTAACCTTTGCATTGGTCAGCGGAGAAGGGTTGTCTTCGGTACCGACACCCACCGGGTACACCTGCACACCGCCCCCTGTGAAGTAATAGAGACGGTATTCGGCCAAATTGATCACGATGCCTTCACGGGCCGAATCCGGCAGAACGTACATTCTGGGCAACGTAATCTGGGTACCCTCGCCCGGTAACCACGGATCAATGCCCGGATTCGCCTTCACCAGCTCCAGATACCCCAACGCCAGCTCGTTGCCGATACCGGCAAAGGTATCTTCATAGGCTGTGGTGAACACCTGCAGGTCACCGGCCAGATCGCCGTTCAGGGAAAAGGTAGGCACCCGGGGTGAGCGATCGGGCTTGGCGTCGCTCGCATCCTTGGAAGTTCCAGCAGGCGATGCCTGGCCGGTTTCAGCCGCTGCCAGCGTGGGGGCCCATAGAGCAAGGCTCAGCAACAACGAAATAACGTATTTCAACTGCATAACACTCCACATCGGTTCAAGGCCGGTTGGTATCACTGACCGGCACTCGGCTTAAGAGTTCATTTTGGATCACCGGGCCGCGTTCTCGTATAGCAAGAACAACCTATTATATCGGCATCAATACGCGCCAACATCCATGGACGTTGGGTAATCGCGGGTATCTTGCATTTTCGTAACGCGCAAATACTGACTAAACGCGCATTTTCCAAATAGGTATGGCCGCCAGCGCAACGAAAATGGCGACCAACCACCAAGCGGACTCGAATGCCTGCAGCGTTGGAATACCATTTTGGTGCTCACCAAATTCGATGGTCAGTGCCACCACATTCACCCCCAATGCTCCACCAAGCTGACGGGCAAAGTTAATGCTGCTGGAGCCTGCCCCCATAAGTTCCGGCGGCAGGGGGTTCAAGGCACCCATTGAGAGAGCCGGCAGCATAAAGCCTATACCGATGCGACCCAGAACCGCCCAAAACGCCAGCCAGCCAAAACCGGCAAACTGCCCCGTAGAGGCAAACAGAACCGCTGAAAGCGCAAACATTGCAATACCGAACAGCACCAAACTGCGCGCACTTTGCTTATCCGCCAGCCGGCCGGAGAGCGGGAAGATAACGCCCAGTACCACACCCGCAGGCAACATCAGCAAACCTGCTTCGGTGGCTGAAAATCCCAGCGTGGTCTGGACAAAAAGTGGAATCAGATACGTAGAACCGAAAAGCGCCAGCCCAAGTGCCATGGCACCAATGGTTGCGTAAAGGAAAACCGGTTGTCGTAACAGAGCAAGATTCACCAGCGGGTGTTTGATCGTTCGCTCGCGTCTGACGAAAATGATCAGCAGCAAAACGTCCACAAGGGCCTGCACAAGCAGCCGCAATTCATGACCCTCAAACGACTGAAACCGAGTCAGAGTATCCAGGGTCAAACCAACAATCGCGCCCAGCATCACCAGCCCCGGCCAATCAAAGGCATAACGTGCAGGCCGGGATACCGGAACCGGCAAAAAACGCCAGGCCATCAAAACACCAATCAAGGTCACCGGGGCAGGGGCGAACATGACATAACGCCAATTAAACTGATCGACAAGAAAACCACCGAGCACCGGCCCCAACGCAGGTGCCAGAATGACACCCATGCCATATATACCCATGGCCTGACCACGCCGATCAGCCGGAAAGATTCGGAATACGAGATACATGCCCATCGGCTGCATCAAACCAGCCATGGCGCCCTGGCCCACCCGGGCAGAGATCAACTGGGCTGGCGTTTGGGCAAAACCACCGGCCACGGAAATCACTGCAAACAACGCCATTGCGATCGCGAGGGTTTTACGCACGCCGAAACGGTCAAGCAACCAAGCGGACGCCAGCATGGTGGTGGTCATGGACGCAATGAAACCGGTGGCTAACCAGTGAACGGTACCCTGGCGCAGGCCGAACTCCAGCATTATGTCGTGAAGCGCAACGTTGACCACCGTCGCACTGAGCACCGTTGCCATTGTGCCAAGTACAACCGTGGCAACAGCCAGCCACCGCCAACGTTCACCGTAGCGGGCTTCGAGCCCGGCAATCGTATTATCCGCCAAAGCTTATTTCTGCGTTTCTGCGTTTTCCATAATTTTATGGAAAACAGCGAGCGCGCTCTCGATTTCCTTATCGGAAATTCCGTCGAGCATTTCTTCACGGAGCTCGTTTGCGCGTTCGGTCAATTCGTCCATAAAGTTCACCCCCTCTTTGGTCAGGTGCAACCTTCGGGCACGACGGTCTTTGGGGCAGGCGCGACGCTCTATCAACCCCTGCTGTTCCAGGCTGTCTAACAGCCGAACCAATGTCGGGTTCTCGATTGCCATCAAACTGGCCAACTCTCTCTGGGTCAGACCTTCGCCACCTTGCTGCAGGTACACCATGGTGCTCCAGCGAGCCTGGGTAACCCCTAGGTCTTTCAGGCGCTCATCCAGCATTTTGCGCCAGCGGCGAGTAACACGGGCAACCGCAAACGGAAACTGATCTCTCACGATATTCACTCCTATTAAGGCTTGGCGCTTAGCCCTCAACAAAGGGCAAGACACTAACAGTACATAAATTTTACCAATAGTAAGCTACTAGTTGAAATGAGGAAAGATTGAAATGCGGAATAAAGCTCAAAAAAACGCCAAAACCCTCAATGGCCCTGGCGCATCTCTGCTTGCATTTCTTCGACTTCCGGTGACTCGTGAAATTCTTCGTTTCGCGGATCAAGCTCGGAAAGCACAGAGGACGCTTCCGGCATGGCAGGCACAAAGTGCTCCTGCTCATCCACCGGAACATCGTCGGTCTGGCTAATCCGATAGCTCGTGATGACGGCCAGCAAAATCAGGAATCCAGCGTTGCCAAAAAACAGTCCCGAAGGTCCGAACAAACTGATCAGCTTTGCCATCGTGATCGGGCCTATTACGCTTCCGATACCGTAGCTGAGTAGCAGTGTCGCGCTGGCAGCGACAATACGATTGCTGTCCATACGGTCGTTAGTAATCGCAACGGCGATAGGATACAAGGTGGCGGACAAACCGGTAAACAATCCGACCAGCACGGTCAGCAACAACAGTCTCTCTGCGCCAAAAACAGCGACGCCGATGGCGGCGGATGAAGCTATGAGCGAGACCCAGAACATGACACGCCGACGATCAAAGCGGTCGCATACACGCCCCAGTGGCCAAGCCAGCAGCATGGCAGCAACAATCGCCGTGGCCATAAATGTCGAGGTCTTGCCGACATCCAACCCAACCAGCGTGGCGTACACCGGCCCCAAAGCGTAAAACCCGCCGATCAACACGCCACTCACCAAGGCACCAGCAACACCCGAAAACGACTCGCGCGCCAACTTGAACACAGACATTCGACTGGTGTGCTCAATAACCGGCGCTTCCATTCGGGTCAGCGACAACGGAATTACCGCCAAAGTCAGCAGAATGGCAGCCAAGGAAAACGGCAGGAAATCCGACGGGTTACCTATATTGACCACAAGCTGGCCACCCGCTGCCGATAGGTAAAACACGATCTGATAAATGGCGAACATTGAACCGCGGTTGGCGTTGGTGGCCCGACTGGAAAACCAGCTTTCGATGACCACCAACACGCCGGCGACACTGAAGCCCGACAACACTCGCAGCACTGCCCAAAACAGGCTAGACACGGCCATCGGGTACAACAGGGCGGCAACGGCGGCCATCGCCGCAAAGACGGCGAAGGCGCGAATATGACCAACACGTCCTATAATGTGGTGAACGTAGAGGGTGCCAACCACAAAACCGATGGAATAACACACCAGTACCCAACCGATGATATCTGGCGAAACCTCTTCGATACTCAGGCGAATACCCAGAAGCGTCATTAAAAACGCATTACCACTGACCAGAAACACAATACTCAGAAGCAATGCAGACAGGGAAGCTACCATTCGGGTCATGACTGACTCCGCATTATCGATAAGGTGGGCATGCTCAAGAGAAGGATAGCAACATTATCCTTGGGCGGTTGACCGGCATTTAATCAGGCTATGGGGTAGCCGAAACTAGGGAGATGCCGAG
The DNA here is from genome assembly GCF_003336705.1 of Marinobacter litoralis. GTDB lineage: Bacteria > Pseudomonadota > Gammaproteobacteria > Pseudomonadales > Oleiphilaceae > Marinobacter > Marinobacter litoralis. Next base: position 347,695 of record NZ_QMDL01000003.1, read on the forward strand.
ACTTGTATTACACTGGGCCCAATTTGACATTGTTTTACATTAATGGGCCGTAACAGACCCCCAACCCCCTAACGGGTAAGATAAATAAGAAGCTATTTACTGGATTGTGAGCGCCTGGTTATGAAGAAAACGGATTGGCCCATTCGTTGGGATCTCTTGCTTCGCTATCGACTCATCGAAACCGTTGCACTGTGGGAAGGCCGCCTGACGACCAACCATATCTGCCATAGCTTTGGCATTGGTCGCCAACAGGCCTCCAAAGACATCAACACGTACCTGAGAGAGGTGGCACCGGGCAATCTGGTGTACGACCGACATCTCAAGGGTTATGTGCCGTCCAGCAGTTTCAAGCCGGTGGTCACCCACGGTGAAGTCTCAGAATACCAAGACCTGCTCGCCCAACAGCAAAACCTCAATGACTCTCTGGCAGAGCTTGAGCTCGGCATGCCAGGCAACACAGTGATCACCGGGCCCGGCCGGTACGTTGCACCGGAAACCATGCGCGCAGTCGTCACCGCCACCCGTTACAAACGTCAGCTAAAGGCCAGCTACGTCTCTTTGAGCCGCCCCGAGGCCGTCGAAAGCGTACTCGAGCCTCACGCTCTGGTGTGCGCGGGAAATAACTGGCATGTTCGTGCCTGGTGCAGCTCGAATAGGGAATTCCGTGATTTCGCGCTCAGCCGTTTTCAAAACACCCCGGAAGCACTGCGCCAGAAAGCTCGCTACAGCGCTCAGCACGATGAAGACTGGCAACGTCGGGTAACCCTCGATATTGCACCGGACCAACGGCTAACCGACGCTCAGCAACACATTGTGGCGCGCGACTACGGCATGAAAAATGGCAGCCTGCAGGTTGAAACCCGCGCTGCACTGGCGCCCTACGTGTTGTCTCAGCTTGGCATTACCTTTGACCGCGACCACCCGGACCCTCTGGTGCAGCAACTGGAACTGGTCAATCCGGACCAGCTAGGCTTTGGAAGCAAACGTGAACAAGCCCTTAAAGCGGTGGCCGGTCTTTAACAGACAGGCCTTGTGATCAAACCTTTCTTCAAAATATTCATCACCCTAGCCGGGCTGTTTTTATGGACGGCCAGCCCGGCAGCGCACGCTGCACAAAAGTGCGGTTCACCCGCTACCGCTATTCACCAGATTCAAAGTTCCGGGCCTCATTCACCGTTGGCAGGCCAAACCGTCTCGATCGAAGGGATCGTGACTTACACATCCAATCACCAAGACGGCTTTAACGGCTTCTACATTCAACAAGCCGACGCAGAAACCGACAACGACCCTGCGACGTCGGAAGCGCTGTTCGTCTATACCCGCCGCAACGCCAGCCCCGGCCAACGGCTGCGACTGACCGGTGTCGTCAAAGAGTTTCATGACCTGACAGAACTGGTCAACGTGAACCAGCTTATCGTGTGCGGCCAGGCGCCACTCCCTACACCTGTTGAGCTTTCATTGCCGTGGCCACAAGCACCGGAAAGCTTCGAAAATATGCGTGTGTCGTTCAACGCACCGCTGACCGTGATAGAGCATCACAATCTGGCCCGTTTTGGTGAACTGACGCTGGCGAAAACCGATCAAATTATCCCTACCGAGTACCTGGCGCCCGGTGATCCGGCGGTTCAGCAAGGGCTTGAAAACCATAAGCATCGTGTTCTGCTGGACGATGGTAAAAGCACCCGTGACCCCACCTCGGTCCCGTGGCTTGATCTGAGTAAGAACAACACGGTTCGGGCCGGCGATCAGGTGACCAGCATCCACGGTGTACTGGATTACCGTTTTGGTCAGTGGCGGGTTCAACCCGACCAAACGCCCCGATTCTCCAGACCTGAACCAAGACCCGATGCGCCGCCTAGGCCTTCGGGCGATGTCACGCGGATCATGGCCCTGAACCTGCAAAACTACTTCAACGGCGACGGGGGAGAGAGCGGCTATCCAACCCCCAGAGGTGCCAAAAACCTGAGTGCCCACAACAACCAACTCCGCCGCCTGACAACCGCCATCCATCAGGTTGCGCCCGATATCGTGGCGGTTACTGAACTGGAAAACGACGGCTACGGGCCACGCAGCGCGTTAGCCCAGCTCACACAAGCACTAGGTTCGGCTTGGCGCTTCATAAAAACGCCCGACCGGGACGGCTCTGATGCCATTCGAACGGCTCTTATGTTCCGCAGCGACCGGGTACGGCCCGAGGGCAAAGCTCTGCGGCTAAACCAAGGTATTTATCGGCACCGTGGCCGCCCGCCGCTGGCGCAGACATTTATGCCTCTCGCAGGGGGCAAATCCGTCCGTGTCGTGGTGCCTCATCTCAAATCCAAGTCCTGCCGCAACGCACAGGGGCCGAATGCCGATCAGAACGATGGTCAGGGTTGTTTCAGCGCCCACCGCACCCGCGAAGCGCGAACCATCATTCGCTGGCTCTCTGACTTATCCACAGCAGAACCTCTCGCTGGCACACTGATTACCGGCGACCTCAACAGTTATGCGCAAGAAACGCCGTTAGCCACCTTTTACGCTGCAGGTTTCGCCAGTTTGTTGCATCGCGCTCACCCATGCAGGCCCGACGACTGCCGCTATCACAGCTATCGTTACCGCGGCGAGAAGGGCTCATTGGACTATGCGCTTGCCAATCAAACGCTCATGCCTCACGTCTCAGGGGTATACATCTGGAACATCAACGCCGATGAACCCCGAGCGCTGGACTACCAGAACGCACCCGAACTTAATGGTCCTTGGCGGGCTTCCGACCACAACCCTGTAATTACCGATCTCCGACTCTAACGCCGGCCTCCCGAATGACCTTGCTGCCTGCAACACCAGGCTTCGCAGCAATAGCACCCGCCACACTTGCCGTTACACTGACCTTCAATGCATCGCGATCAGGTGAATGTGCCATGAAACTTCCCACTCCCGACGTTTGGCCGCTAGCGCGCACCGGACAACGCTTGCTGTTAAAGGCCAAGCGACGAGAAACCACTGTAGATGGCCACCGGATGGTGTTTCTGGAGCGAGGCAAAGCAAAGTCTGGCGCACCGACGCTGGTACTACTCCACGGCTTTGCTTCAATGAAGGAGAACTGGGCCTTCTGGATGCAGCAACTCCCTTCACACTGGCATTTATTAGTGCCCGATTTACCGGGGCTAGGCGAAAGCCAATACCGCCCCGATGCCAATTACGGGTATGAAAGCCAGGCAGAGCGTCTTGGTCAGTGGCTGGCCGGGTACCATAGCAACCCACTGCATATTGCCGGGAGTTCCATGGGCGGTGCGATTGCGGCGTTGCTGGCCCATCAACTTAAAGTGCCTCCCCGCACGCTCACGCTACTGAATAGTGCAGGCATCCCGGAACGTCCCGGCATGGCAAACACCACGCCCGCACGCCCGACCACCGATTCCGTTCTCATTCCTCAGGACTGGGCGGGGGTTTATCGTATGTTCAACAGCGTCGGTAATGGCAAACCCACACTACCCGGCATTGCCATGACCGGTTTACTCGGTCCTGATCTGATGAAACGGCGGCATTCATTGCAGCATATTTTTAATGACATGGTTGCCGACCCAATGGCGCCTACCCGTTATCTTGGAAACCAGACACCGCCTCTGCAAGTGCAGTGGGGTGACCGGGATACCATTACCCCGACTCGCTGTGTTGACTGGTTCAAGACCGCCACTCCTCAGGCTGACATACACGTGTTTCGCGGCGTTGGCCACCTGCCGATGCTGGAGAACCCGAGGCGCTCTGCCGCGGTATTGAGCGGTTTCATAGAGCGCCACAATAGCTAGGTCGATTGCTTTCCACACCACACCGAATTGGCCTCTTCAGCTAATTGACCCGTCATCCAAGTCATGGGACCCGGGCCACGAAGCGGCCATAATCTTTGCCACTTACATAACAATAACCGTCACGACCGAGGAAACTCATGGGCGTCTCAGTTTCTAACACACAGGATCTGGGCATGCCGGCCATCTATCTCCACACTCTGGCCGAGCTGCTCCACACTATTGGAGTGGATCAAAGGGACTTGATTCAGCGCGTCGGGCTGGACCCAGCGCGCCTGAAATCCACCGATCTCAGAGTCAGCGAGGCTCAGGCTGCGGAATTCGTAACCCGTGCCATTGTTGAAAGCGGCGAACCAGGGCTTGGTATATTGTTGGCGCGAGAACTCGAACTGCCGCTACATGGCGCCCTGGGCACGGCGGTCATGAGCAGCCGGACACTTGAAGAGGCCCTCGAGTTAATGACTCGCTACCTGACGCTTCGGGTACCTCATCTAAAAGTTCAAAAGCACATGGCCGGGTCCAGCGTCTGGTATGCAGTGAAGTGCGAGACTCAACTCGGTTCAATTCTCGGTTTTGTTCTGGATGCCGTATTGTTCGGTTGTGTCTCGATGGGGGCACAGCTCCTTGGCACTACATTACCAGGCTTGAGGATCATGAGACGCGGGGCGGAACCGAGCCACTTTCACCGTTTCCGGCGAATGATCGGTGTGCCCGTTGAATTCGGTGCGACCGAAGACGCTCTGGTAGTGCCCGCCAGCCACCTCAGCCACCCAACCCGCTTCAGCAATCAGCATCTGGCTGAAACGTCCCGGGAGCAATGCGAACAAGCATTGCAAGAGCTGGAAGAGGTCGCCGGGGTGGCCAGAAAAGTAAGAAGAGTGATTGAAGCCAGCCACCCGTTTCCGCCAAAACTGGCACGGGCGGCCAGTACGCTTTTCGTATCGGAACGAACACTGAAACGGCGCTTACAAGAAGAAGGTGCCAGTTTTCAGAGCCTTGTAGATGAAGTTCGCCTGGAGCGTGCTCAGGATTTGCTGGAGAACACCGCCATGAACCTGACCCAGATTGCCGACGCGTTGGGTTATGCCGATGCGGCGAATTTCACTCGAGCATTCAAACGCTGGACAGGCAACAGCCCGAGCCAGCACCGAATCGCGAACTCGAATCTGACGAAACAGGCCTGAACCGATCCCGTCAGTCGATTCCGATGATTTTGTGCATCTGCAAGGTCAGTCGCCATTGGGGGTTGGCCAGGCAATAATCCGTCGCTTTACGGGTATTACTTTGTTTGACCGGATCTGCTGCCTGTTCAGGCAGAGAAGGCGAAGCCATCGGCGACAAAAAGTAATGATTTGCCTGAATAACCCCGATAAACCGCTCGGGCATCGCCAGCGGTTGAGGGTACACCAGCTTCAACTCATCACACCGGGTAATGACTACCTCGGCATCGGCCTTGGGGCTGACACACAACCAGTCAATTCCTTCAGGCGCAGGCAAAGTGCCATTGGTTTCGACACCTACCTCAAAATTCGCGTCATGAAAGGCCGCGATCAACTCGGTATCCAGCTGCAGTAACGGCTCGCCACCGGTACACACTACGTAGGGCTTTCCCAACCCCTCGGGCCAGAGCGCACGGATATGCGCGGCCAGCGCTTCTGCGGTTTCGAAGACCCCACCATTTTGCCCATCGGTCCCGACAAAATCCGTATCGCAAAAATTACACACCGCATTGGCCCGGTCGCGCTCACGCCCGTTCCACAAATTGCATTTGCTAAATCGACAAAACACCGCGGCCCGGCCCGCTTGAGCACCTTCCCCTTGCAAGGTGTAGAACGCCTCTTTAACTCGGTACATCAGGCACCACGCTCATAAGCCAAAGGGTCTTTGATGCCGTGGGCAGCGAACGCTTCCAGACGTTCAACGCAGGAACCGCATTGACCACAAGCCTTCTCTCGCCCGTTGTAACACGTCCAGGTTTGACCGTAGTCGAGCCCCAGCTTTAAGCCTTCTGCCAGAATCTCGCCTTTATCCAAGGTCATGAACGGTGCTTTCACGGCAACCGGCTCGTAGTTGGCCACCCGGCACACTGCGTCCATTTTTTCGACAAACTCCGGGCGGCAATCGGGGTAGATAGCATGATCGCCACCATGGGCGCCGTACCAAACGGCTTGTGCATTCACCGTAACCGCGTAACCGGTAGCCAGCGACAACAGAATCATATTGCGATTGGGGACAACCGTTGCTTTCATGTTGTCTTCTTCGTAATGACCTTCGGGTATTTCAATATCTGAGGTCAATGCCGAACCGGACATCACCTCACTCATGGCCCGGATGTCGATCACCTTGTGGGGAATTCCCTCGGCTTCACACACAGCCCGGGCGGCGTCCAGTTCACGCACATGGCGCTGGCCATAGTTGAACGACAATGCGTGTACGTTGTGGCCCTGGGCACGAGCAAGGTGAAGCAGGGTAAAGGAGTCCATGCCTCCGGAGTAAATAACAACAACTGTGTCAGTCATGGAGCGGTCACCGGGATAAAAAAGGAATTGTCATCGAGGTTATACATAGCGCGGGTACATTGTAACAGCGCTGCGGCGTGTTGGGTTCGCACAGGAGAAAGATCCGGAGTAAACTCGGGTGAAAACCGACAACAATCAGCGCTTATTCATGACCGTTACCACGAAACCGGCATTCATCGATTTCGAAGCATCCAGTCTGGATTTGATCGCGGGCTACCCAATCGAGGTGGGCGTGTGCTTGGCGGATGGTACGCAGCACAGCTGGTTGATTGATCCGCATAAAACCTGGCACGACTGGTCGACTCGGGCGGAAGCGATTCACGGTATCACTCGTCAGGAGCTGGAAGAACAGGGTTACTCCGTCTCGCACGTTGCTGCCCAGCTCAATGCGATTCTGCCCGATCAGGTGTTTTGTGACGCCTGGACCTTCGACAGTTTCTGGCTGCACCGGCTGTTTCGTGCGGCGGGCATGACACCCGCCTTTCAGCTGGAATCGGTTTCCTTACTGCTCAATCCGGAACAGGTTCGACGCTGGCCAACCATTCGCCAGCAAGTGATTGACGCGCTGGGCTTACCGGTTCATCGGGCTTCTAACGATGCCCTGATTCTTCATCGAACCTGGCAACGGATTATTTGCCCGGGTGAAGTCGAAGCGCGATAACTTCCAGGCCTTTGCGTGCCGTGTGCAAAGTCCAGTATGTCGCAACAGCCATCAAGCCTGCGCCGACCATGGTAAAGGTCAGGTTCTCACCAACAGATTGCCCCTGCGCCATCACAAAATACACAGCAACAGCAACAACCAGTGCAATTTCCACAATAAAGTCAGTCACAAATCTCTTAACAGCGCGTGCGCGGTCTTTGGACATTTTCTTAGGTTTCAACCTCTTCGTTCGTTTCAGTTGGAAGTTCTTTAGTGTGCAAATTATCGCCAATTCTAAAGATTTAAGCTGTACGAACTAGTGGCTACGAACTAACCGAGATGGTTTCTTCAAGGCAAAAAAAAGCGCAGTCATAAAGACTGCGCCAGAAAGGAGAGATCCAATCGGCACCTGGGCAGGTGCCGCGGATTACACAACGTAAAAACACGTGACGATGCGAATTATGAGGCCGCGCCCCAAAACTGTCTGTACGCGTTTGCCGAATAGCCCAGACTATTGCAAACCCTGTAATTGGCTATACACTGATAGCTGAACCGAATTCAACGAGTTGTTATGACCATCATGCGTTTCCAACACAGTATTTCCACGATCGCAGGTTGCCCGGTAGGGCAGACCCAGCGTGCCATGGTGAAAGACATCTAACGGCTTTCGGTCAAGTCCCGGGAGCCATTGCAGCGACCGGGGCAGCTTCTCTGCCAAACCCCGGTTGCTTCAGGCTCCGGGGTTTTCTGTTGTTGCAGCAGCAAAAGGCAAGGAGAAGACAATGAAAAGACAACCAATGAGGCGGGCCGCTAACCAGCCAATCAGCAACCGCAATGCCCCGGTCAAAAGACCAGAGAAGCTGCCGCTACTCGATGCCATTTGCAAGAAGCTGAACCAGCGCGTCAATCTGGACGATGAACAGCGCGTGCTGGGGGTGTACGAACGAGGCTGGATTTTTAACGGGGTGTTAAGCAACCTTGACGGTGCCGAAGCTCGGTACGTCAGGGCATTGGCAACCCGCTACAATTCATGGATTGCTCGCCAGGTCGCGTAGTTTATCGCCAGGCCAGCGGCTGAACCGGTTAATGCGGCCGGTTCAGCCCTTCGATCAAGGCCATATCGCCGCCATGGACCATCGCAAAGTTGTTGACCACATCGTGGATCTTTTCCTGCGAATAAGGCTTAACAACGTATCCGTTTGCGCCAGCGCTGATGGCGCGCTGAATGCTCTCGATCGAGTCATCAGCCGTTACCAGCACAATGTGTTGCTCCTTCCTCTCCGCTTTAAACGCAGCCATCAACTCATGGCCGTTGCCATCCGGCAAACCCAGGTCCAGCAGTACGATGTGAAACTCGCTGGCATCGAACGCCGCGCGTGCTGAGGCGGCGTCCGCACATTCTTTCACCTCGGTCGCACCCGCTTTTTGCAACATGCCAACCAATCGTTCACGCATCAACGGTTCGTCTTCAACGACCAAAACTCTAAGATCACTCATTTCACAGTACCTCACCTGTTAATCTGTCCATTCAGTGCGCGTCGTTGTCGGTTCGCCTCGGCAAATCCAGCGGGGGATGGTCCACCACCCCCCGAGACACAGAGCTGTCTGAATAGACCTGCGACATGTCCCGCTCTGCCGGCTCGCCACGAGTCAGAATGTTGGCGATACTCACGGCGGTGGAGTAGAGCGAAATGGCAATGATCAATAAAACCGGCTGCACAAAAGCGACAAAACGGGGGATTTCAGCATTACTCATCATGCTCAACAACAATATGATGGCCGGCCCCAACACCAAAAACAGCGTCAATGCTATAAAGAATACTATACGCTCTTTATAGCGCCCCAGATCCTGATTAGTAACCAACCCCAATACAAACTTCCCCATCGCCAAGCCGGCTAGAATAATGGCGGCAATACTGAGGTCCGGCTGCATTAGGGTTTGGTACAGATTGCCATCCCAAAGCCGCTGCATGGCAATGATCAAAAACGGAAAAAGCACGAACAGGATGTCAGCGTAGGTACCGTACATCATGCTCAGTGAATGCTGTTCCTGGCGGTGTTGGTTGTGATTCATACATCGGATCCTGTGTTATCACCAAGCCCTTGACCCGTCTCTGCCAAGGCGCGGTTAATCATGTCGTTAAGCTTTTCCAGCCCGGCGTGAATACGCTGCCAATCCGGGCCATCACTTCGGATGTGCTGTTCCAGAACCGCCGCCTGCTCTGTCAGCAACGGATAGCCCATGGCACCGGCAGTGCCCTTAATCTGATGGTTCTCCAACTCCAAACCGGTTAAGTCTCGGTTGGCCAAAGCGTCGTTCATGCGCTTTTGCCGGTCGGCCAGCCCCGCCAGAAATCGCGACGATAAATCGCCGATATCTTCATCAACGGCATTGTCTGCATCTCTGCTCAGGTAACGATCCAGCAATGCCTGTAAGTGCGTGTGGTCGATGGGCTTGCGCAGAACACCATCGCAACCCGCGCTCAGCAGTGCGTCCGTTTCCGACTGATCACCTCCGGTAAAAGCAATGATCGGGCGCCTGAACCCCGTTTTCCGCAACAACCGAGTAGCTTCGACACCATCCATTCCCGGCAAAAACCGATCCATCAGCACCAGATGCACTGTATCGGCCAAGGCCCTGCGTACCGCCTCTTCACCATTGTCCACTAGAACGGGATCGGCACCGATACGTTTGAGCATGCGCTCAACCAAGCGCCGGTTGTCATCGTTATCTTCCACCACCAGCACCCGCCCGTTATACAAGGTAGGCTCCGGCTCCGCATTCCGCCCCAAATACTTCACCAAAGTTTGGTAGAACTGCTGTTTATCGATGGGTTTGGCTAAATAACCGCTACACCCAGCCTTCCGATATTCGGCAATGTCTTCCGTCATCACATTGGCTGTCAGCGCGACAATAGGGGTATTTACCCCGGCTTCCCGCAGTGCCAGCGTCGCGTCGCGACCGTTCATGACCGGCATCTGGATATCCATCAGGATGAGATCGAAGGCTTCTTTGGTGGCCCGCTCAAACGCCTCGGCACCGTTGTGCACATGTACCAGCTCGGCCCCCGTTCGTTCGACCAGCAACGATACCAACCGTTGATTCAACTCGTTATCTTCAGCACAAAGGATACGACCACTCAGCATGGGTGCGGTCACCATCGGTATCGCTCGACGCCGTTCAATGAATTCAGAAGCGTCCCTTAAGAAATGGCTGTCATGCAACGGGCCCGTGCTAATGGTTGCCTCAAATTCACTGCCTTCACCATAAACGCTGTCTACCCGAATGCTGCCACCCAACAATTCGGCCAAGCGAAGCGAAATACTCAAGCCTAAACCACTCCCACCGTATTGCCGGGCAATCGCACTACTGCCTTGGGCAAACGGATCAAACAATCGGTCTATTTGCTCGGGCTTCATGCCGATGCCGGTATCAACAACTCGGGCATGCAACATCTCCCGCTCGCGATCACATCGGACAATCAGGGAGATCGAACCCGTTTCCGTAAATTTCAGCGAATTTCCACACAAATTAATGATTATCTGCCGAAATCTCGTAGGATCGGTCTGAATTTTCTCAGGCAGTGGATAGTCACAAATGATACTGAAATCGAGGCCTTTCTCGTTGGCTTTTGGCTCAAAAAATGCCCGAATCTCTTCCAGCATTTCCGGCAAGTTCACCGGCACCACATCGACATCAAGTTTGTTGGCATCAATCTTTGAGTGATCCAATATGTCGTTTACCAACTCAAGCAAATGCCGGCCGCTACGTACAACGGTTTCTGCGCTGCTGCGCTTTTCGCTCTCGCTCAAATCGGCATCAAGCAGCGTTTCGCCATATCCGATGATCGCCGCCAACGGTGTCCGGATCTCGTGACTCATGTTTGCCAGGAACTGGCTTTTCGCTTGAGCCGAGTTCCGCGCCAGCTCTTTTTCCAATCGTTCTTGCTCTCGCTCCCGCTCAATCTGCAGTCGCTGATGGCTTTCGGTGGTATCGATGCAGGTACCCTCCAAATGCATCGGTGTACCTTCTGCGTCATACACGGTATGCAGCGAAATGGTCGCCCAGCGCTCCTCGCCACCCCGGGTTAGGTATTGGGCTTCCACCCCTTTCACCGTGCCCGTTCGTTTCAACTGATCGACCACCAATCGTCTCAGCAGATCATCCGCAATACAGGTTTCCAGTACATCGGGATTGGCCTGTAACAGTTCGTGCCGGCTCCGGTAACCTAACAACTCCGCCATCGCCGGGTTCGCGGTTACAAAACGGCGCTCCGGAGACATTTGGAACACACCTTCAATCACGTTATCGAACAAGGACTGGTAGCGTTGAAGGTTGGCCAGCGCCTTTTTGTTCCAGGCCAGTGCATCTCCCTGTACTTGCTTGATTCGGTCTGCCAGCGCAAATGAAAACAGAATAACCTGGACGGTAATCCCGAGCTGAGGCGTATAGCTGGTGAAGGTATTAAGAGGCAAATAGCCGATGACGGTGAAGCCATAGGTGCCAAAACCCACCAAAGCCGCCGCCCAGGCAAAAAAGTGCGCCCGAGCAGCCGGGTTGTAATACCGCCAGGACAGATAGCTCACCACGATCAGCATGCTGCTCAGGACGATTGATGCCACCACAATCCATTCCATGGATACCGAATATGGCATAAACAGCGCCATTACAAACGTGGCGACCACAGCATGCATGCTCACCATCAAAACCTTATCGAGGTCTGGCGATCGTTGCCGTGTTTCCAGCAAGGCCCGCGCGAACAACAGCCCGAAAAACCAAGTGAAAATAATGTGAAAGTGAAGATATTCCTTGCTCAGTAGCAACGGCCGTACATCGAACAACTGAATTCCGTGCACTTGCTCGGTAGCCGTAAACGCCACAGCCGAAACCAGATAGAGTAGGTAATAGATATTACTGGGCTCACGAACCGAAACGGCGACAAACAGGTTGTAAGCAAGAATGGCAAGAATAGCGCCGAGCAAAATCCCCCGGATCACCTCATCGACAGCCACTTTGGCAATGTACTCATCACGCGGCCACAGAGTGATGGGTAATCGGAAGGTATTTTTGTTCGTGACACGTAGAAAAATGGTGGTGGGTGCATCAGGCTGCATGGTCAAACGAAAGGTGGGGTTAGGAACCGCCAAATCCCGGTCTCTCCAATTATCGTAGTAACCGGCACGGCGCTCTTCGACCAAGCGACCCTCACGAACCACATACAAGCGGACATCGTCCACCAGCGGCAAAGCCAGCTCCAGCATCCAGTCCGCAGGGCCCTGCAGGTATTTTGTGCTTAGATCAAGACGCGTCCAATACGCCGACTCCGTGTAACCAAAATTGAGCACGCCTTCGTAGTGTCGATTGAATTGACCAAGGGGCAGGTTGCGCACTTCCTCGAAGCTCAGGCTTTGATCAGGGTCTTCAAGGTAGGCTAGACAGCCATTCAGATCCCGGATACCTTCGCTGCCATCTCCCAACGACAAGACGCCATCGCGACAACCAGGCTGTGCAAGGGTTTGAGTAGGGAGAGCAATAACAACCAAAAACAGGCCCATCAGGAGCACCCGGACCCAGGTATCGCGTAACCGTTGCTGCAAAATGTGATCTCCGAGCGGGCAGCTGTTCACTTTATCGTTTATTGTCAGCAGTCATCACTTTAGCTGTTCCCAATGGTTTTCGCACCCTGAGGTCACTCGAAATGAGATCTGTTTTTCTCTATGCCACGATTTCCATGGCCTTCGCCACAGTCACGGGCTGCGGGTCAGACAGCTCGGGCTCGTCGGCGCTGAACCCGGCCAGCGATGTGGATCTGACCTTTTCAACGTTTGATCTCACCAACACGCCTCAGGCACCGGAAACACTCGAACACACCCTGTTCAACGATTACTACTCCGGCATAGAACCCAGCGGCACTGATGCCACCCCGGAAAATCGCGAAACAGCTAAAGACATCCGGCGCCATATCGATAATTTTATTGGTGCCACGCCGGCCGAGGATGGCAAAAGTTACACCCGGGTACGGAATCCTCTCGACTTGATGAACCAGGTCATCAGTGTGGGCGAGGTAGACAACTTTGACGACGGACGCCAGTACATCAGCGACCGTATCGGCCAAAGTACCGCGGGCACTTACAACACTCGCAGTGCTGGTGCCAGCATCCGTTTCACCGATCAAGCGGCCACAAACACCCAGCAAGCGCTCAACGACCGTGAGTGGCGCTACCAAACGCTCGACTGGCGTTATGTACCGAAAACGGGCAATGAAAGCAGTTTGGATGAAAAGGTCTACCGCACCATTCAATACATAGCTCGCAGCGTCGATACGGCCCAACAAGATCGGCAGCCAGAATTAGTAAGCCTGCTCGCCGGTGCACGCTTCAGTGCGCCGAATTTCAGCGCGTCGGGTTACAACAAACCGGAACTGGCCACGGCTGACTTTGTTAGCCGAAATCACGGGGGGATTGAGTTACGCCAGGAGTTTATCGGGGAAGAACAGAAAGATACGCTGTTTATCAAAAACAGCAAAGAGCCCGTCATCGACTACCGCCGCCACGGGGTAATCCTTGAGGAAGCCAACCCCGATTGCCAGCGGGTAGAGCTGAACTATGCCATGAGCAAGGTGCAGATCTACACCTCGAATGACGAACCTTCCAGAATACAGGATCCGGAAGCCAATCCGGACGATTACGAAAATTCAGAGGATGTGCCAACCGTTCCCAATCCAGACTACTGTGTCAACCAGAGCGAAGATCAGGCAAAAGTCGTTTGGAATACGGTGCCTACGGCTCACCGCCAATAGGCATTACATGTCCCAATTTTGCAAAAAGCCCCGTTTTCGCTCAATCATCCGCTCATAGGCTGAAATGATTATCTCGGCGTGCGGAGCCTGGGTCAGCTTCAAGGTTTCGATCCGGCGTTCCAATTTCCGGACTTCATCGCACACTTGCTGCCGCACGTGAGTGCGGACACTGTCGTAGTGCCCCAGCTCTACGCGAGAGGCATCAGGTATCGGTATATTTGATCGGTTCATGCAGCGGCACCTCATCCATTGAGATCATTGGCAATCCTAAACCTGATTGCCATCTTGCCAAACTGTCAGACAAAAAACAATAAAATGAAAAAGGTTTCATTTTATGCCGGTGTTAGCCGCCTATCTTGCTCCGGCAATATCGGAAACTGCTTGGTAACAGTGTAGACAAACCGGGCAAGCGATGGGATGTGATGACCCACAATCGGGAACCCGGTATTCAGCAGGCTGACCGAGATATCCCTGGCGGAATCCGCCCAACACATTTTGTTGATCAGACCGATATGGCCAAACGCATGGCGACTTTGCGGCCCCCAGAGACCAACCGGGTTGCCTCCCAGCATCATCCCGGCACTAAAGCGCATGGGCACCAACATGGTACGGTCCAGCTGCATGGAACCGAATTGCTGGATAGCACGGCGGATGGTCATCTCGCTACAAATACGCTTACCTTGCCACATACCACCGTCCAGCATCATCTGGAAAAAGCGGTTCATTTCCTCAGCCGTGCCACACAGATTACCCGCCGGAATGACCGCTTCCTGAAAACGCGGATCATTGGTTACCTGCTCAACAGTTTTAATATCGCCACCCAAAGCCCGGTTCACCACCCAAGACACCGGGAAACGGGGCGTTGGTCCGGTGGCGTAGTTCGATGCCAATTCATGCAGTTGGTCCTGAGCCACACCGTAGGTGAACCATTTCATACCCATGGGTTTGCGCAGATACTTGTCCAGATAATTCTCGATGGTGTCGCCGGTGACTTTCTCCAACACCCGCTGAAGCACAAAGCCACCGGTAATCGCGTGGTAGGCCACCTTGGCTCCGTCCACTTCGACCGGCCTGGCCTCGCACAGCAAACGCCATACTTCGTCTCGGTCCCAAAGAACATCAATGGGGGTGTCTTTCGGAATTGCGGGAATACCGCCCCGGTGCGACAAAATCTGGTGAACGGTGATGGTGCGCTTGCCGTTCTTCGCAAACTCCGGGCAGTAGTAAGACACAGGGTCCATAAGGTTAATCAGACCTTGCTCCGCCAACATATGGATGAGTAATGCGGTCACGGCCTTGGAGGCCGAAAAATAGCAAATGGGGGTTTCCGTACTCATCAGGGTTTTCGGCACATTCGAGTCATCATTGGGACCGTTGCCGTGAACGTGGCCAATGGCTCGATGCAATACCTGTTCGCCGCGGTACCTCAACGAAAGCTGTATCCCCGGATGAACACCGGTACGGTACAGCGACTCTACACTCTGCCAAATCGACTCAACCGCACCTTGAGACAAATTAACGCGCTCAGGGTTTTCCCCTGCGCTGTCACGAAAGGTGATGGAGGAAAGGTCCCGGGGAACCTTGCAGGTGTGTAAAGCACTGCGGGCGAGTGAATGCATAACAAGCGCCTTTATTATCAGAGTGACGGGTTTCGCTTCCTCCGGGAGCTGCTTGTCCCTGAAGTACGATCTTATGTCGCTTCATTATGTATGGGCCGTGCCGGCTGCGCTATGGCTACACAGTCACGACCCTGCATTTTGGCCCGATACATCGCCTTATCGGCCTCTGCTGACAACTCTTCGACACAGGAACCGTGTATCGGGTACACGGCAATACCAATACTCGCAGTGACAGAAACCTGATCACCCGACGCCAGAATCACCGGCTTGTCACGCACCGCTTGTCGCAACCTTTCGGCCGTATCCAAAGCTTCGGTTTGCCCCATCTCCGGCAAAACGACAACAAACTCTTCGCCTCCGAACCGGCCCACCGAATCTACACCACGAACACTGCTATCCAGAATCCGGCTGGCGGTCGATAACACAAGATCACCGGCGGCATGGCCGTATCTGTCATTCACTTTTTTAAAATGGTCAAAATCGATCCACAATATCGCTAATGACCGGTGATAACGGTGCGCGCGCTCTAATTCCTCGGCGAGAATACGGCTCAGTTCGCGACGGTTCAGTAACCCCGTAAGCGGGTCTTTTGTGGCCAACTCTTCCAGCTCTTGCTCCAACGCCTTTTGCCTGGATACGTCCAGCACGATCCCTTCTAACAATCGGGAGCCTTCGTCATCGGTCAAACCGGTCCCTCGGGCCCAAACCCATAGGTCCCGTCCGTCTTTACGGGTAATCGGAAACTCGATCGAAAAGAACCCCTGCTGGCGAATCGATTCAGCTACTTCTTGGGCAATCGCGTAACGGCTGTCGTCGCCCATCAGGCCCGATTTGCTGAGTGAGCCTTTTCTCATCAGCTCTTCGGCGCTGTAACCGGTCAACTCTTCACACCCATCAGAAATAAAAATAAAACTGCCTAACTGATCATTTCTGAAGCGAAAGGCCATACCGGGCAGATTGTTCAACAGTACCGTCAACTGGCGCTCATGCTCTCGCATAACCTTACGCTGACGAACCTGTACCATCAGAAGCAACCGGTCTTTACGGAGCTGGCGAAACATCACGATGAACAATGTAATGCCCGTCACGCCAACGAATAAAAAGCCCTTCCAGGTTTGAACTTCCGACAGAGCGCGGGCATCCTGAACCCAAGCCTCGGCCAACTGATCCGAGAACCCGATCCAGGCCAGACCCACCAACAGGTACACAAAGGCCGCCCACAGCGCGCGTCGCAGCGGGCTGCGGTTAGCTTGCAGCGGCGCTGTACCGTTGTCCTCTGGTCGCCCTTGACTCATGTAAACACCTTGTCTGACACTCCTATGCTCTCTTAAAAAGTAGTCACTGTCGGGTGCAGAGTCGAGTCTGGCTTGCTTTTAATGTCGAGTTAGTCAAAAATAAACGTGACACTCAATTACGTTTAGACATCATGATGCGATCCAACTTTTCATTGAAATCTGTTTCGTGCGCTATTCTTGCGCTGCTGGCGATCACCTTGTCATCGGCCTGCACCAATACGTCCGGCCCATCAGAAAAGATCATCGAGTACGCCCGCTCAGCCACCCCCGAGAACCCCGAAACTGCCGAGATTTATCAGCGTTCCTGCATGGCTTGCCATGGCAACGGCACCTCCGATGCGCCACTGACCGGGGATAAAAATGCGTGGCAACCGCGCATGGAAAAGGGCATGGACACACTGCTGGACAACGTCGTCTCGGGCATGGGTGGCATGCCCCCTTATGGCCTGTGCATGGATTGCAACGCCGCCGAATTTCAGGCTCTGATCACCTTCATGGCGACACCGGCGCAGATTTAGGAGCACAGCATGCAGCGACGGCACTTTCTGAATTTGCTGGTAGGCAGCGCCATTGCCAGCCAAGTAGGGTGGCCCGAGATTGGTCATGCCCGAATATCTTCCGGGCAAAAATCGACCACCGCAGGCACAATGACCTGGCGCAACTGGTCTGGCTCGCAGAGTTCTAGTCCGAGCCATCGTCTGGCCCCGCGTTCGGTCAACGAACTGTTGGAAATTCTGGACAACCCAGCCCATCAAAACGCGACTATTCGGCCTGTTGGTTCTGGCCATTCGTTCTCGCCGTTGGTGCCCACCAACGATGTGCTGGTGTCACTGGCTCGCCTGAACGGTATCCTCGATCACAACGATGATCTTTGCCGTGCCCGGATCGCCACCGGCACGCTGCTCGGTCAACTTGGCCAACCGCTCGAAAGCATCAACCAAGCACTATTCAACATGCCGGACATCGATCAGCAATCGCTGGGCGGCTTACTGGCAACGGCGACCCATGGCACCGGGGCTGAACTGATGAGCTTGTCGGGCTATATTGAAGGCCTGACACTGGTCACCGCGCAGGGAGAGGTGTTGGAGTGCAGCCGGGAGCAGAACCCGGACGTCTTCCAGGCAGCACGAGTCGGGCTGGGCAGCTTGGGCTTCGTAACCGATGTCACCCTCCAGAACCGGCGCCCATACCGGCTAAAGAAAACCACCGAATGGTTAGCCATCGACGACATTCTCAATAACGCCGACGCGCGCGCCAAGGCGCACCGCAACTACGAATTCTTCTATATCCCGTTCTCGGGCATGGGCTTCACCAGCACCCACGACATCACCGATGAGCCGGTATCTGAAACCGAGGCCATCGATCAGAACGACGGTGCCCGGGATCTGCAACAAGCCCGCGATTACCTGTCGTGGTCGCCGCGTCTGCGCCGGCTCATACTCGGTGGCTACATGCGCACCCTCGGCACCGAGGTTAAGGTGGCCTCCTCCTGGCAGAACTACACCAGTGCCAGGAACGTGCGCTTCAATGAAATGGAATACCACCTGCCGAGAGACCATTGGCAGGCTGCGCTTCGAGAGGTGATCGATACCATCGAAAGCCAATTCCCCGAGGTGTTTTTCCCCATTGAGGTAAGGTTTGTAAAGGCCGACGATGCCTGGCTCAGCCCTTTTTACCAGCGCGATTCAGTTTCCATCGCGGTACACCGGTTCTTTGAGGAAGACCATACCCCCTTGTTCGAGGCCGTGGAACCCATTCTGAAGCGGTATGGCGGAAGGCCACACTGGGGCAAACTGAATACCCTCACGGGTGCCGATTTCGAGTCACTGTATCCAAAGTGGCAGGCGTTCTGCGAAGTGAGAGAATCACTCGACCCGAACGGCCGTTTTCTGAACCCCTATCTGGCTCGTCTGTTCAACCAACCCACGAGTGCGGGATAGACCAACATGGCTCACAGCGAAGCGTTTCGCAAACAACGCCGCAGACTGCTGCTGGCCGGCGTTGCAGTGGGTGGATTGGGGGCAACCGGCTTACTGAGGCCTGAAGCGCAAACCGCCGGGCACTCCCGTTATTTTATGGCCCTACAAAAAGCCCTGCGGGACAAAGACCTGGCAACACCGACGCTGGTGATCGACCGCCAGCGTTTAAATCACAATATCGCCGTTTTGAGCGCTCGCATCGGCAAGGATTTCGATTACCGGATCGTCGCCAAGTCGCTCCCATCCGTTCCATTGCTCCAACACGTCATGGCGGTTGCCGGCACCCGGAAACTGATGCTGTTTCATCAGCCGAGCCTCAACCAGGTAGCACGTGCTCTGCCTGACTCCGACATTCTGCTTGGTAAGCCGCTTCCGGCAACCTGCGCTGCACGCTTCTATCGGCAACTCGAAGCCGCCCCAAGCGGATTCGAACCCCATCACCAACTGCAATGGTTAGTGGATTCTCCGGCAAGGCTGGCTGAATACCGGCAACTGGCGGAGCAGCGCAAGCAACCAATGCGGGTAAACCTTGAAATCGATATTGGCCTGCACCGGGGCGGTTTTGCCAGCCAGGATGCGTTGGTCTGGGCGCTCTCGCGTATCGAACGCTCGCCGTGGCTGACCTTCAGCGGTTTCATGGGGTATGAACCCCATATTGCCAAAGCACCCGGGCCGACGAACTGGCTGCGCGACCAAGCCATGGCCCGTTATCAGCAGTTTGTGGACACGGCAGAAGCGACCTTGGGCCGCAGCATTTCAGAGCTGACCCTGAACACCGGAGGCTCTACGACCTATCAGCTGTATCAAGGGATGGCCGGGCGAATACCCGCTAACGAACTGGCTGCAGGTTCAGGGCTGGTTCTGCCCACTGACTTCGATGTGGCCACCCTGGCCGACCACCAACCCGCTGCGTTCATTGCGACACCGGTACTGAAGCTTTTGGATCGAACCCGCATCCCGGGAGTACCCGGGCTGGGTCGACTGCAAGCACTGTGGAACCCCAATCATGCGCGCACCGCGTTTATCTATGGCGGCTACTGGAAGGCCAGCCCGGTATCTCCACCGGGATTGGTACACAACAGCATCTATGGCCGCTCAACCAATCAGGAAATGCTGAACCTCGCAGAGGGCGTTCCACTCGAGGTGGGGGACCGGGTATTCCTGCGCCCTCACCAAAGTGAGGCTGTCTTGCTGGAATTTGGCGACCTCGCGGTTTACGACGCAACCTCAGATGCAATCACCGAGCGCTGGCCGGTGTTCGGGCGAGGGTGAACTGCGCAGCGGTCCATGTTTTAATTCCGGAAAACCGTTCAGGCAACAGGACTGCTTATGACTCCCGGAATTCTCGCCGCTAAAAAAGCGAAAATCAGCTTCACCGTGCACGAATACGAACACGATCCGTCGGCCGAAAGCTACGGCAGCGAAGCCGCCGACAAAATGGGCGTTGACCCAAACCGGGTCTTTAAAACATTGGTCGTGGCGCTGGACGGCAAAGAGCTGGCGGTGGGTTTAGTGCCGGTCACCAGCATGCTTAGCCTAAAGCTGATCGCCAAAGCAGCAGAAGCCAAAAAAGCCGGCATGGCGGATAAACAACTGGTGCAGCGAAGTACAGGCTATGTACTGGGCGGGGTGAGCCCGCTAGGGCAGAAAAAACGCTTGAAAACGTTCATTGATGCCACTGCCGAACAGTACGACACCATTTTCGTCAGTGCGGGTAAACGGGGGTTGGAAATCGAACTGGCCCCAGCCGATCTGGCAAAGCTGACCGGTGCGGGTTTCGCAAATTTACAGCAAGACTAAAAAACAGGCCGGGGTTTTACCCCCGGCCTGTTTTCGAGCCTTATTTCACTGAAGCAGCAGCTTCTTCAAGGATCTTGTTGAAGGTAGCGCTTGGGCGCATCACTTCTGAGACCTTGTCCGCCGGTGCATAGTAGTACCCGCCGATATCGGCCGGGTGACCCTGAACCACGGTCATCTCTTCCAGAATCTTGTCCTTGTTGTCTTCCAACTGCTTGGACAACTTGGTGAAGAATTCCTTCAGTTCTTGATCGCTGTCCTGCTTGGACAGCTCTTCTGCCCAGTAACGGGCCAGATGGAAGTGAGAACCACGGTTGTCCAGCTCGCCGGTGACGCGGGATGGGGACTGGTTATTCTCCAGCAGGCGCTCAGTCGCTTTGTCCATGGTCTGACCCAACAAACGGGCGCGGGCGTTGTCGTGTTTCTCGCCCAACTCATCCAGAGATACCGCGGTAGCCAGGAACTCACCCAATGAATCCCAGCGCAGGTGATTTTCCTGTACCAACTGCTGAACGTGCTTAGGCGCAGAACCGCCAGCGCCGGTCTCGTACAAACCACCGCCATTCAACAGAGGTACGATGGACAGCATCTTGGCACTGGTGCCCAGTTCCAGAATCGGGAACAGGTCAGTCAGGTAGTCACGCAGTACGTTGCCGGTTACGGAAATCGTATCCAAGCCACGAATCAGGCGCTCCATGGTCCAGCGAATGGCACGTACAGGCGATTCGATACGGATGTGCAGACCTTCGGTGTCGTGATCTTTCAGGTAAGTGTTTACCTTCTTGATCAGTTCGGCATCGTGAGCACGCTCGTCGTCCAGCCAGAACACAGCAGGCATACCGGTGGCACGGGCACGGTTAACGGCCAGCTTGACCCAGTCGCGGATTGGCAGGTCTTTGGTCTGGCAAGCACGCCAGATGTCACCTTCTTCCACGTTGTGCTCGGTCAGCACGGTACCGTCTTCAGCGACGATGCGGACAATTCCTTCTTCTTTGATTTCAAAGGTCTTGTCGTGCGAGCCGTATTCTTCAGCTTTCTGTGCCATCAGGCCAACGTTCGGCACGGTACCCATAGTGGTAGGATCAAAAGCACCATGAGTCTTACAGAAGTTGATGGTTTCCTGATAGATGGTGGCGTAGGTGGACTCAGGCATTACCGCCTTGGTGTCCTTAAGCTTGCCATCACGGGCCCACATTTTACCGGAGTTACGGATCATGGCGGGCATGGACGCATCAACGATCACGTCGCTCGGCACGTGCAGGTTGGTCACACCTTTCACCGAGTCAACCATCGCGATTTCCGGACGGTGCTCGTAAGTCTTGTGCAGGGCTTCCTGAATTTCTTCCTGCTTCGACTCTGGCAACTGCTTGATTTTGTCGAGTACGGAGGACAGACCGTTGTTCGGGTTTACACCGATTTCTTCGAACAGGTCGCCGTACTTATCGAACAACTCTTTGTAGTAAATCTTCACCGCGTGACCGAACACGATCGGGTGAGAGATTTTCATCATGGTTGCTTTGACGTGCAGGGAGAACATCACACCGGTCTTTTCGCAATCTTCGATCGCATCTTCGAAGAATTTGCAGAGCGCTTTCTTGCTCATGAACATGCCGTCGACAACTTCACCTTCCTGCAGGGGCAGGTCAGATTTCAGGACGGTCTGTTCGCCTTTCTTGTTCTCGAAGACGATACGGGCGTTGGTGGCCTTGTCCAGAGTCACGGACTGCTCGCTGGAGTAGAAATCTCCGCCACGCATGTGGGCAACGTGGGTACGAGACGCCGGACTCCATTCGCCCATGGTGTGCGGGTACTTGCGAGCAAAGGCTTTTACCGCGGCCGGGGCACGGCGGTCGGAGTTACCTTCACGCAAAACCGGGTTTACGGCACTGCCCAATACTTTGGAGTAACGGGCGTGGATGTCTTTTTCTTCGTCGGTCTCTGGGTGCTCTTTGTACTCAGGGACGTTGTAACCTTTTTCGTTCAGCTCTTTGATGGCTGCACGCAACTGCGGGATAGAGGCAGAGATGTTCGGCAGTTTGATGATGTTGGCATCTGGGTCTTTGGTGTATTCACCCAATTCGGCCAAGTCATCGGTGACGCGCTGGTTTTCTTCAAGGTAGTCAGGGAAGCCTGCCAGAATACGGGCCGCGAGGGAGATGTCGCTGGTTTCAAATTCGATACCAGCCGGCTTGGCGAAGGTTTCCAGTATGGGGAGCAGTGACCGGGTGGCTAGCGCGGGGGCTTCGTCGGTCAGGGTGTAGATGATCTTGGACTTGGATTTGGTCATTTTCGTCCTCTGGCTAAGGGGTGGGTTCAGGACGGTCATGGCGAGGCCGGTCGTCTTGTGAACGTCTGGCCGGGGCGATGACTGATTCGGAACTTTTGATAGACCTAATAAGATAGCATTTTTTACGGCTTATGGATTACGATCTTAGTATAAGAACGTACGAATAATGCCAGATCTTCTGCTACAACGTGATGAAACGGCAGGAATTTACGAAACTTTCTAACATTTGGTGGGCTTTGAGGTCATTCCGGCAAAAGGCCGGATTCCATCAACCGCTCGCGTATTTGATCCAAGGCTTCAGGGTTACCCAGAGCATCCCGGTTTTCGGCTTTGTTCGAACCGTTGATCAGCCGAGCCACCGCCAGTTCCACTTTCTTCCCGCTCCGGGTGTAGGGAATGTCGGGCACTTCGACGATGTGCTTGGGCACGTGTCTGGGGCTGGCGCCTTCTCGGATTTTGGTTTTCAGGGTTTTCATCAGGTCCGCGGTGACGCTCTGGCCTTCGGCCGGGACAACGAAGAGGACGACTTCTACGTCGCCTTCGATCTGGCGGCCAACCACCAGACTGTCTTTGACTTCTGCGACGGTTTCAACCTGTCGGTAGATTTCGGCGGTGCCGATTCTTACGCCGCCGGGGTTGAGGGTGGCGTCGGAGCGGCCGTAGATGATGGCGCCGCCGTGTTCGGTGAATTCGATGAAGTCGCCTTGGGCCCAAACACCAGGGAAGGTGTTGAAGTAGGCATCTTGGTAGCGTTCGCTGTTCGGGTCTTGCCAGAAGCTGACAGGCATGGACGGTAGGGGCTGGCGGCAGACGAGCTCACCGCGGCCATTGCTGACCGGCTGACCTTCGTCGTTGTAGGCAACGGCATCGACACCCAGGACGCGGCATTGGATTTCGCCCCGGCGCACAGGCAGCAACGGGGTTGCGCCCACGAAGCAGCCGCAGATGTCGGTGCCGCCGGCGATGGAGCCCAGCAAAACGTTCGGTGCGCCATCACTGTAGACCCAATCGTAGTCTTCCGGAAGCAGCGGCGAGCCGGTGGAGAAAACCACGCGCAAGGCACTTTGGTCGTGAGCCTTCGCAGGTTTGAGCCCGGCTTTCCGGCAACCGGCGATGAAGCGCGCGCTGGTGCCGTAATGGGTGACTTTCTCTTTGGCCACGGTGTCCCAAAGGACATCGAGGCTGGGGTAGCCGGGTGAGCCGTCTACGGTGATCACGGCGGCACCGGTCATCAAGGCCGAGGCTTGCCAGTTCCACATCATCCAGCCACAGGTGGTGAAGTACAGGAAACGGTCTTCCGGGCCGACATCGCCGTGTAGCATCAGTTCTTTGGCGTGGTTGATCAGCAGGCCAGCGGTGCCGTGCACGATGCACTTGGGTTTTCCGGTGGTTCCGGACGAATAAAGGATGTACACAGGATGATCCGGGTCCACCGGGGTGTATGATGGCGCTTGTCCGGCACCATCTTCAAGCGCCTGCTCCCAGGGTGTAACCCGATCACCGGATACCGGCGCTTGGTCAGGCAGTTGCTGGACACTGACAACCGCTTTCAGTGAGGGCAGGCCGGCAATCAGGTCGGCAAAGTCCTGTTGACGTGCAAAAGTTTTGCCGCCATAGCCGTAACCGTTCACCACAATCAGCGCGGCCGGCTCAATCTGGCCGAAACGGTCGTTGATCGCGCCAATTCCGAAATCCGGTGACGCGGAACTCCAGATCGCACCCATACTGGTGGCCGCCAGCATACCCACCAACGCTTCATAGCCATTGGTGACAACACCGGCAACCCGGTCACCTTTTCCAATGCCTTTGCTGCGCAGGAAGGCTTCCAGTGCACCGGCGTCGGCTTTCAGTTCACGGTAACTTTTACGCAATACCGGGCGGGTTTCACAGTAGGCGACGACCGCCTCTTTGTCTGCATGATCATTATCCGCCCAGCGCAGCAAATTGGCAGCGAAGTTCAGTTTCATACCCGGGAACCATTCGGCACCCGGCATTTTTCGGCTACCCAACACCCGGGTAGCCGGCTTATCACAGATCAACCCACAGTAGTCCCAGACTTTCTCCCAGAAGGTTTCCAGTTCGTCGATCGACCACTGATGCAACGCGTGGTAATCGGCAAATGGGCCGTGTCCGTCTTGCTCGAGCCAGTGTTTAAACCGGCCCATTCGTGACTCGGCCAACGTGGTTTCTGTCGGAGTCCATACCACCGCTGATTGTTCTGATGCACTCATCGGTCTCTCCGGGTATTTACTGCATATGCCAACCGTGGCTGACCACCATGGATTGTCCTGTCAAAGCATTGGATGGGAAGGCCGCCAAATGGACCGCCAGTTCAGACACATCGTCCACGGTTGTAAATTCGCCATCCACGGTATTCTTCAACATAATCTTGCTGATGACGTCTTGTTCCGAGATCCCCAATTCTTTGGCCTGTTCGGGAATCTGTTTATCCACCAATGGCGTGCGCACAAAGCCGGGGCAAATGATGTTGCTGCGTACACCAAATTCCGCGCCTTCTTTCGCCACCGCCCGGCACAATCCGAGCATACCGTGCTTGGCCGCCACATACGGTGCTTTCAGGGGCGACGCTTCAAGCGAATGCACCGAACCCATGTACAGCATAGTGCCGCTGTTTTGCTCGTACATTTGCTGCAAGGCCGCTCTGGTAACCAGGAACGCACCATCCAAATGCACACGCATCACCTTACTCCATTCAGCATAGGCCAATTTATGTACCGGTCCAATGTGCTGGATACCGGCATTGGCAAGGGCGATATCCAGTCGCCCCCACTTTTCCACAATCGCGGCCACGCCTTGGCTTACCGCCGCTTCATCGGTCACATCCATGGCCAGGGACATTGCCGTGCCGCCCGCCTGCTCGATCGCGGCAACGGTGTCTGCCACGCTGTCCAGTGTAAGATCGGCGACCGCCACGCGGGCACCCTCGCGGGCGAAATGTTCCGCAATGGCACGACCAATACCTCGTCCCGCGCCGGTGACTAATGCAGTTTGCTGTTGAAGACGTTTCATCACAGTCCCCTTATTGTTGTTTCGTTATTGTCTGTCGTTAACACTGCAAATGGGTTCAAGAGCCGCCGTAGACTTCGTTAGGCAGCCAGGTCGCCAACGGCTCAAACCAGAACACCAACGCCAACGCCAGTATTTGCAATGCGATGAAGGGCAATACGCCCAGATAAATGTCCCGGGTGGTGATTTCCGGCGGACACACTCCTTTGATGTAAAACAGCGAAAATCCGACCGGCGGGGTCAAGAAGGAGGTTTGCAGGCAAATGGCAAACATGATCGCAAACCACACGGGCTCGACGCCCATCTTGAACAGTACCGGCGCTACCAGCGGCAGGACGATCAAGGTGATCTCGACCCAATCCAGGAAAAAGCCCAGCAGGAAGGTAATGAACAGCACCGTCAGCAACACACCGGTGGTTCCAAAGGGCAAGCCGGTAATGGCCCCCTCAATGACCTCATCACCTCCCAAACCGCGCAGCACCGACGCAAATACCGTGGCACCGATGAAGATGCCAAAGATAAACGCCGAGGTTCGGCTGGTCTGATACAGAGACTCTTTCAGGGTTTCCATGTTCAGGCGCTTGCTGACAAAAGCCATCAACAATGCGCCCCCGGCACCCACAGCTGAAGCTTCGGTGGTGGTGGCGATCCCGAAGAAAATAGACCCCAACACCGCGATGATCAGCACCATCGGCGGCAATACCGCCTGAACCACACCAAGAATGGCCCTGGCATCCAGCGGCTCACGATTCTCTGGCGCGGGGGCCAGATCTTTTTTTATGAAAGAGGCGATCAGGATGTACAAAATGTACATGGCTCCGAGCATCACACCGGGAATCAGAGCGCCCATGAACAACTTACCCACAGAGGCATCCGACGTACCCAGCCGGTCGGCCATCAGTACCAGCATGATGCTGGGCGGCACCAGAATGCCCAAGGTGCCTACCGAACAAGCGGTTCCCACCGCCAGCGACTTGTTGTACTTGGCCTGCATCATGGGTCCCAGAGACAACATACCTAGCAGCACTACCGAGGCACCGACAATGCCGGTAGATGCCGCCAGTAACACGCCAACGATGACCACCGTCACGGCATAGCCGCCACGCAATGGCCCTAACACGCGAACCAGGCTGTGCATCAGTTTCTCGGCTATGCCGGAGCGGTCCAGCATGATGCCCATGAAGATAAACATGGGCAGCGCCACCATCAGTTCATTGGCGACAATGCCGTAGATTCTGGCATCCAGCACGCCAATGGTGCCTTGCCAGGTAAACCAGATCGGGGAGTCGAAATACTCCACCATCACATGTCCGACGATGCCGAACACCAATCCAATACCGGCCAGCGACCAGGCCACCGGGAAGCCCAGCAACAGCAGAAACATGAAGCTGGCAAACATGGCGATTACTAGAATTGCTTCTACACCCATAGCGTCTATCTCATTCTCAAGGATTTGGATGGCCGCTGGAGCGGCGATCATCGTGGGTGGGCGCTATGGCTCTCGGAAAACCAAACAGCAAAGTGGTGCACCGGGTCGCTCGGGAGAATAAAGCCAGCATGACCAGAGCCAGGCCAAGGGGCAGCATGCTCTTGAAAATAAACCGGTACGGCAGGCCACTGGGTGCCTGCGAACGCTCCTGATAGATCCAGGCCTTCCAGGCGTATGGCACCAGCGCATCGATCATCATATAAATGATAGGCAACGCCAGAACGATGATTCCCAGCAGCTCTATCCAGGCTTGGGCCTTGAGCGGAAACTTTTCTTTCAACACGTCTACACGCACATGGTCATCCCGGACCACTGCGTAGCCCAACGTCAGCATGGTAGCGATGCCGAACAGGTGCCAGGACAGCTCTTCCAGAGCGATCGACCCTTGCTCCAGCACATAGCGCGAGAACACATTGGTCAGCACCACCAGCAGCACGCCTATCCACAGCCAGGAGCTGAGCCGGCCGACAGCAACTACGAGGCAATCCAGCCGCGATGAGAGTGCGTTAGAGGGCAAGCCCTCTTTATCGTGGGGCAGGGTTGGATCACCCACCGGTGTATTGGAGTCCGTCACGTTTACCTCGATTCTTTCGGATGCAGGGGAGAGCGACAGGCAGCGCGCATCCGCTGCCTGTCATGATCATCATCCAGTGATCAGTCGTACTGGTAGAAAGTCCGGGGCAAGTAGCCCTTCGAGTGCCAGATGGAGTGGTGTTCCATGAAGTTGCGCTGGCTGGTCAGAACCCGCTTGAACATCGGGTCTTTAGCCGCAATTTCATCCAGCACTTCGGTGGTGACCTTTTGCAGCTCACGCAGCACTGGCTCTGGTAGGGTTTGGGCGGTTACGCCTTCCTTTTCATAATCACGCAAAGCGGTAGGTTGCGCCCATTCACTTTGGGCAAAGCCTTTCAGCGTGGCGGCTTCACAGCCCATTTCAATCAACGCACGCGACTCTGGTTCCAGGTCTTCCCAGGCGTCTTTGTTCACCAATAGGTGCGACGTGGTCAAAGTCTGGTGCCAACCCGGCATGATGTAGTTCTTGATGATCTGATCAAGGCCCAGCATCTTGTCGATTGCAGGCTGCGAGAACTCGGTCGCGTCAATGGTTTTACGCTCCAGCGCCTGATAGATCTCGCCACCCGGCACCATGGTCACTGAGGCACCGAGTTTCTCCAGCACCTTACCGCCGATACCGGCAAAGCGGATCTTCAGGCCGTCGTAGTCTTCCACCCCTTTGATTGGCTTCGCGAACCAGCCGGCACCCTCAGGGCCAATGATGGAACACAGCATCGGGTGAATGTTGCGCTCTGCGTAGATTTCTTCCAGCAGTTCCCGGCCATCACCTTCGTAGTACCACGCCAGATAAGCGGGTGGTTCCATGTTGAACGGGGCTCCGGAATAGAGCGGCAGGGAGGGAATAGTGCCTTGATCGTATCCAACCCAGGTATAACCGGCCGGATATTTGCCACTACCAACGGCATCCATTATTTCAAACGGTGGAACCAGCTCCCCGGGCTCATAGTAACGCAACTGGATATCACCACCAGAGATGGCCTTGAGGTTCTCACTCAAATGCTTCACCGGCGTGGTCAGGCCAATCAGATGCGAGGGGAAGGCCAGGGGTACTTGCCAGCGCACTTTCTCGGCGGCGAGTACATCACTGCTGGCGAGACCGCCACTGATCACTGCCGCGGCAGTGATCCCATACGTAAGACGAGAGAGCTTTTGCTTGATCGACATGTATTGGATCCTTCTTGTTGTTGTCGTCCGCCATCCGGCCATTCCGCCGGTAAGCTTTTTATAGAATCAGACAACGCTAGAAATCCAACTGGCGCGATTATGTGGTCCAACAGTGTTGCGTCAGTTGTTATTCAAGCGTTGTTCTGACGTACTACACTCTGAAATCAGCAACGCTTATGCCAAGCAACCTAACCCACTGATTAATAATATATTTATTCCAAAATAA
Organism: Marinobacter litoralis; assembly: GCF_003336705.1. Classification (GTDB taxonomy): domain Bacteria; phylum Pseudomonadota; class Gammaproteobacteria; order Pseudomonadales; family Oleiphilaceae; genus Marinobacter; species Marinobacter litoralis. Next base: position 376,895 of record NZ_QMDL01000003.1, read on the forward strand.
AGCTGAGCGATCGTGGCAAATGTCCGTAAATCCAGACAAAAATCACTAAAAGTCTTAGCTAACTGTCTGAACTTCCGGACAACCGTCCTAATTTCCGGACAATTTCGCCATTTTTTCATACAAGACCGAACGAGAAATCCCCAGCAGCTTGGCCGCTCGGGTACGATTACCGCGGCAGGCCGCCAACGCCTCTTCAATGGCCTGGGCTTCGGCTAACGCAATAACCCGAGCCAGCGGTCGCACCGGGCGGAACGGCGTTTTCGGGACGGCCTCTGCATCGCCACCGGGCAGTACTTTCAGAATAGCACCTGCATCCAGAAGTTCACCTTCTTCGCTCATGGTCAGAGCCCGCTCCAGTACGTTCCGTAATTCCCGAATATTTCCCGGCCAATGATAGGCACCCAGAGCGGCAATACCGGCATCGGTGATTTCGCCACGCAGGCCTTGGCTTTCACAAATCTCACCCAACAGCACCTCAGACAAGATCCCCAGATCCACCAATCGCTCGCGCAAAGGCGGTATCCAGATTTCCAGCACGTTCAGTCGGTAATACAAATCGGAACGGAAGCTGCCTTCGGCCATCATCTCGTCAAGATTCCGGCTAGTGGCGGCAATCACCCGAACATCCACTGAACTGAGCTTATTCGAACCCAGCGGCTCGATTTCACCCTCCTGCAGCACGCGCAACAGCTTCGCTTGCAGTGGCAGGGGCATGTCACCGACTTCGTCCAAAAACAACGTGCCGCCGTTGGCCAGCTGGAACTTACCGTCTCGTGTGCGTTTGTCTGCGCCGGTATAGGCCCCGGGAGCAACGCCGAAGAATTCGGCCTCCAACAGGTTCTCCGGCACCGCCGCCACATTGACCCCGACAAACGGTTTTTCCGCCCGCTCCGAGGCGGAGTGAATCGCCTGTGCCAACACTTCTTTACCGGTGCCGGTTTCACCCAGCAGCAACACGGGCACGTCTCGCCCGGACGCCAGTCGGGCCCGGCGTTTTACTTCCAGGGCCTGGGGGCTGGCACCGACAAAATCGGTCAGGCTGTAACGCGTGCCTCGGGTCTTTTTCGCCAGCGCTTTTCGGGCAGCGGCCAGATCCTGGTGCAAACGCCGAAACTTGGAAACCAGCGGAGTCAACGGCTGGACATCGTCGTAAAGCACAAATGCCACGGCACCCACGACCGCGCCGTTGTCGTCATAATACGGTAAACGTGAAACCACTAACTGTTGTTCATTGTGCTCCATGATGTCGAGCAGCATGGGCTTTCCGGTCGCGACCACTTCCGGCATTCGGGTATGCGGAATCACCCGCCAAATTTCTTTGCCGATGACCGAAGAGGGAGACGGTAATTGCAGCAAATCGGCATAACACTGGTTGATCCAGGTGATGCGGCTCTGCACATCAATTGCGATGGCACCGGCACTGGCTTGCTCAAACATAGGCGCCATTGCGTCGATCAGCTCACGGGTTAACCCGGTTTTGTTTTTATCGGGGAAAATCTGCTTCATGAAAGGCTCGCCATCGTTGCTACAAACGGATGTAGGGTAGCAACGTCAAACTCAGGATAGCGGCAATCGCAATGATTGCCGCAAGAAAAGTCACCGGCCGGGAACGGAACTGGTGCCAAAGGCCGGTCTCACCACGCTCACAACGGGCATCGTATTCCTGGCGCTGCTGGGCCAGGCGCCGCGCTTGGTAGTCGTCCAACAAAGCTCTTGCCCGGGCCGCTTCGTCATCATCGTGCACCCAAAACCCGCCCATACTGATACCCCACCGGCTCGGAGGTGTTTCGTAGTAACGGACATCGTGCTCTTCAAACAGCGCGCGGATGTCATCAGCCTCATCATCCGGTACGTTGCGAAGATTCATCAAGTGGTGGGGCATAGGGTTTCCGGCTGGCTTCGTTAGCGTCGTTGGCTATATCCTAGCAGGAAAGCAAACCCGATCGAATTTATCAGGACGCTGCATGAGCCAGAACACCCTCCGTCTGTTGCTGGACGTTGATAACCGCTTCCAGCGGGACAGGGATCAAGCCCCGGCGTTTCTGCACCGCCGGGACCGTCGCTTTGCCCTCGATTGTGAGCAGCAGGGAATCAGCCCAACCGCCGAACACTGGCTCGATCACATGCGGCGGCTCAGCGGCCCCGGCAGCGAAGAACAAACCGGGCGTAACGTAGAGAAACAGTGGCGACGCATTAACAGCGGGTTCGCCGCAGCCGGTGCTGTGTTCGGCGTGCTCACGATGGCAGGCCTGCTTTTCTACGACGGCGGCCAACGTATCAACATTACCGTGCTTCTGGCCTTCGTTCTTTTACAACTCCTTCTGGCACTGGCGACCACCGCCCAATCACTGATGGGCTGGCAGCCATGGCGCCGGTTATCCAAACGCCTCATACCCCAATCTCAGGCAAGCGCACTGATGCCTTTGCAACCGATCCTCATGGCTCGTGCCGGGCATACGGGTGGTGTTGCCTTTGCCCTCACCGGTTTGCTCACTTTGTTCATTTTACTGGTCATTCAGGATTTGGCGTTTGGCTGGAGTACCACGCTCGATACCGCCGCCGCCAGCTATCATCGCTTAGTTCAAGCCATCGCCTTACCCTGGTCGTCGTTGTGGCCGGCGGCCGTGCCGTCTCAGGAGCTGATTGAAGCAACCCGATTTTTCCGGGCCGCACCCGCCAGCCAAGGAGCCACCCCGGAGCAATGGGGCAACTGGTGGCCGTTCGTGGTAATGCTCTGGATTACCTGGGTGATGCTTCCCAGAATGCTACTGTTAGGGTTCAGCCACTGGCTGACAGCCCGCAAAGCTCGCCAACTGCTGCACAGCCACCCGGGCATGCAAGCGCTGTTGTACCGAATGGAAACCCCGACACTCGACACCGGCAACCAACATAACGATGCGAGCGATCTGCCGGATGTCCGAACTCAAGCCACCGCCAGCGATCTGTGTAACACCCGTCACCTGATTTGCTGGGCCGGCGCCGGCGAGCCAGAGCTGCCTCAACAGTTAACCATGCACGACAGCCAGATTCTGAAAGCCGGAGGCCGAGCGTCGTTAGCCGAAGACGATCTCGTTTTAGCCACACTGGCCAAAGATCTCGCACAAGAAACCTCACCCGCCGTCATTCTGGTTACCCGCAGCTGGGAGCCACCAACCGGCGAACTGCACGATTTTCTGGAACAAGCCATGGAACAATGGCCTGAAGGATCTCGAGTCATGCTTCTGCCCTTGGCAAACAACGCCAATGAGCGCCCTAAAAACCACCTGATTCAACCTTGGCTGCGCTTTACCGAACGGCTTCCCGAGGGCTTCGCGACCGTCGCTCTGTTACCGTCCGCGCCGGACACTCCTTACCCGACCGGAGGCTTAGCACCATGAAACAACCTCCGGTATTCGCGGTAGTCGGCCATCCGAACAAAGGCAAATCCAGCGTGGTCGCCACCCTGTCCCAGAACGACGCCATTGCGATCGCTCTGGAACCCGGCACCACCCGGGCCAGTCAACGCTACCCATTAACGGTTGATGGCAAACAACTTTATACACTGACGGACACCCCGGGTTTTCAGCGCCCGAGGCGGGTGCTGCAATGGCTGGAGGCGCACAGTTTGTCTGCTTCGGATCATCCCGAAACCGTCCGCGCCTTTGTCGTTCAGCATAAAGGCGACGATCGCTACACCGATGAGTGCGAGTTACTCACCCCCATCATCGAAGGGGCCGGCATCATTTACGTGGTAGACGGCTCGGTTCCATACAGCGCAGAACACGAAGCGGAAATGACGATCCTGCGCTGGACCGGTCGCCCAAGCCTGGCTTTGATCAACAGCATTGGCCCCGACGACTACAGCGATGTGTGGCAGGCTGCGCTTGGACAGTTCTTCCAAGTTGTCCGCAAGTTCGATGCCGTTCGTGCTCCGTTCGAGAAACATCTGAGCCTGTTGCGAACATTCGGCCAACTGGAGCCCGACTGGGAGCAGCCATTGGAGGAAGCCACGCAACGGCTGGCTGAGCAACGGAACCAGCGCCAGCGACTGGCAGCTGGCATGATTGCCCGAGCGCTGGAAGAGTTAATGAGCTATCAGGAGAAACGCACGCTGACGCTGGACCAAGTAGCCAGTACCAGCGAAGCCACGCTCGCCGAAACGCTACGAGACCGCTGGTACAAGCGACAGCGCCGACGCGAGCAATCCCTGCGCATCGACATCGAACACCTGTACCAGCACCAACGCATTACCCGTCAGGAAGCAGAACTGGAATGGGCCAACCAGCACGACCTGTTTTCTGAAGATACCCGCCAACACTGGGCCGTCAGCAAGAAGTATCTGGCAACCGCCGGTTTCGGAGCCGGGGCCATGGGCGGCGCGGGGGTGGATGCGCTGACCTTCGGTTCTTCACTGGGCACCGGAGCTCTGGTCGGTGGGCTGATCGGTGCGGCGGGTAGTTATTTATACGGGGATCGTTTGCTGCTGCCGGCACTCAGCATCGGGCCCCTGCAAAACGGGCTTCAGTCCGCCACCTTCGGCCCGGTTCAGGACAGCCAATTTGGCTATGTCATTCTCGGCCGGGCGGTCGATCACTGGTGGCACATCAGCCACCGAAACCACGCAGGGCGAGACTTGCTGGCGCTTGAGCCGGCCGACCATCATTGGCTGGAACAGCTCGACAAAACCAGCCGACGCGAGATTCAGCGAGCGCTCGATCGGTGCCGAAAACAGCGAACATTAAGCGAGTCGCAGCGGCAAAATCTGACTCGGGCGATTGCTCAGGCCATGGCCGTTTATGACAACTGGCGGTTGAATCGCGGCTGACGGGCATGTTTATACTGTAAGGCTATTCCATCACACAATGAGGAATGTGAATGAAAATCGTACGAGTGCAAGACATTATTGGTACCGAACGCGAAGTCACGGGCCCGGGCTGGACCAGCCGCCGCATGCTTCTGAAAAAAGACGGCATGGGTTTCTCGTTCCACGAAACCATCATTCCGGCCGGTGCTGAACTGAACCTTTGGTACAAGCATCACCTGGAAGCCGTTTACTGCGTAGCCGGCAATGGCACCATTACCGACAAGGCGACGGGTGAAACTCACGAAATTACCGACGGCACCCTGTACGCACTCGACCAACACGACCAACACACCCTGCGCGGTGGTACCGAAGACATGCGTTTGATCTGTGCCTTCAACCCGCCAGTCACCGGTCAGGAAGTACACGACGAAGACGGTGCCTACCTGCCCGACACCAGCGAAGACTGATTCGCACGCCGTGGCAAACGCTATCGCCGCGAACACATCGCCATCGCCAGCCAAGCTGCTGCCGGTGGCGGTGTTGCTTTGGTTAGCCGGTGTTTACCTAAGAATACCGGTGCTGGTGGCACCGCCGCTGGCACCGTTCATCAGTGACGAACTGGGCCTGACGCAAGCGCTCACCGGTGCACTGACGACTTTACCTATTCTGATGCTCGCCATTGGCGCTATGCCCGGGTCGCTTGCCATTTCCCGTATCGGCCCGCGTAACACTCTGGCGTTGGCCATGTTGATCATGGTGATTGGGTCCGCTGGCCGGGGGTTAGTGCCCGACACCCTGACGCTGATGATCGCCAGCGCGATCATGGGGCTGGGTGTCGCCATGATGCAGCCGGCCTTACCCGCGCTACTACCGCGCTGGCTTGAACCACACCACTTGGCCATCGGGTCCGCCATTTATATGAATGGCATGTTGATGGGCGAATTTATAGGGGCGGGAATTACCTTACCGGTTCTTATGCCTTTGCTGGACAACAGTTGGCGCGCCACGCTGCTGGCTTGGTCGCTACCGGCGCTGTTGGTCGCGGCTGCACTGTTTCTTCCTAAGCGGGATTTGGCTCGACCGGTGCGAAGATCGGCTTGGCTACCCGACTGGAAGAACCCGCTTACGCTGCGATTGGGTTTGCTGTTAGGGCTATCCGGCTCATCGTTCTTCGGGCTGAATGCTTATATGGGGAATTTGCTGGAGCAACAAGGCAACTTCGACCTGCTCCCGGACGCGTTGTTCTGGTACAACTTCGCGCAGGTTTTCGCCTCGCTGGTCATGCTGAAAATGGCACGGCGATGGGTAGGGCTGCGCAGTTTGATTGTCGTGATGGCGATTCTGAGTATTAGCGGGACTTTCGGTGCACTATTGCTGACCGGCTGGGCGTCGATCATCAGCGCTACCTTCATGAGCTTTTTCGCGGGTATCTTGCTGATTCTTCTGGTGGCTTTGCCACCCTTGCTGGTGTCTTCCGAGGAAACCGGCCGGCTCTCTGCGGGAACCTTTCTGGTCGGCTACACACTGGCGTTTTCAGTGCCAATGCTGGGCGGGGTTCTGGCGGACTGGACCGGCGATATCCGTCACGCAGTGTGGGTGATCCTAGCCTACAGTGTGCTGGTGCTGCCCATTGCCTTCCGGTTAAAGCTAAACCGTAGCTGATTCAAAAATAAGCCGCTTGGGCCGAGGTCGCCCTGACGACTGACCTCGGCCAAACATCGATACTTTTTAGATGTAGTAATCCTTCAACGGAGGGAATCCGTTGAACTCTACTGCACTGTAGGTGGTGGTATAGGCGCCTGTAGACAACCAATACATCCGGTCCCCAATGGCCAGATTTAACGGCAACGGGTACTTGTGGTGCTCGTACATGATGTCGGCACTGTCACAGGTTGGACCGGCAATTACGCAGTCTTCACCAACGCCTTCCTTTTCCGTCCAGATCGGAAACTTGATCGCTTCATCCAATGTTTCGATCAAACCCGAAAACTTACCCACATCGGTAAACACCCATCGGTGCAACGCTGTGCGTGATTTGCGGGAAATCAGCACCACTTCGCTGACCAGCACACCGGCATTGGAAATCAGTGAACGGCCCGGCTCAATGATGATTTCCGGTAGATCGACACCGAAGTCTTCCTCTAGGAAACGGGCAATTTCCTGAGCATAAACACTCAGCTCGTTGGTACGGCTGATGTAATTGGCCGGAAAACCACCGCCCATATTGATCATTTTCAGCTCAATGCCGTCTTCTTCTTTCAGACGCTCAAAGATGACCTTCACCTTGTTCAGCGCCGCGTCCCAGGCACCAATTTCGCGCTGCTGGGAACCCACGTGGAACGACACACCGTAGGGCACCAAGCCCAGTTCCCGAGCCAGAATCAACAGGTCCATGGCCATGTCGGTCTGGCAACCGAACTTGCGGGACAAAGGCCAGTCTGCGGTGAGCGTACCTTCCGTCAGAATGCGCACGTACACCTTCGAGCCGGGCGCGGCTTTGGCAATGTTGCGCAGGTCCGCCTCGGAATCCGTGGCAAACAAGCGCACACCTTTTTCGTAAAAGGCCCGCACGTCTTTGGCCTTTTTGATGGTGTTGCCGTAACTGATGCGATCGCCGGTAACCCCCAACGCCATCACTTTTTCCAGCTCATACACCGATGCGATATCAAAGTTGGCGCCTTTGTCCCTCAGCATGGTCAAAATCTGGGGGGCCGGGTTAGCCTTTACCGCGTAATAAACCTTCGCATAAGGGAATCCTTCCACCAACTCATCGTATTGACGATTAATGGTAGCGGTATCAATCACTACAAACGGCGTTTCCTTCGTTTCGGAGAATTCCTTGATACGCTTGAAGGTTTCGGCGTCGTAGTAATCAGCAATATGTGCGTTGGCTGCGTCGATCATCAGTGGTGCATCCCTCCATAGGGAAAGCAGACATAGAAAAAGGCCCCACAGCACGGCTGCAGCACCCATAGGATTTCGCGATCATCAGGCTTTTCTTTGATCACCGCAAATGCGCATATATACCCATAAACCAGGTGCGAAAATCCCCATGCGCAACACGGATTTCTAGTCTATCGATTCAAGCCTACACAGCCACCGGCCACAATGGCGGCGGCTCTGTCGGTCCTTCCGGATTTTCAGCACTGTGCCGGGCCTTTAGATAGTCCAAAATGGCCTCGTTGAGATCGCTGCCTTTCGCCAAGCCCGCGTTACCGAACAGGCGATTGAACTCAAGTACATAGGGGTAGCCCTCCACGACCGCAATATCAAAGCCTGCGTGGTTAACGTCCAGCATTCGCGCCAGACGCAGCGCGAGGTCGGTGACCACCGCAGGGACTTCGCGGGTATCGACCTGCCCACCCTTCGCTACGTTGTTATAAAAGCCCTGCTCTGCCTGCGTTCGCCAATAGGCGGCCACAACCCGGTCACCCACAACCACCACTCGCGCATCCCGGTCAATCGGCAGGTACTCCTGCACGTACAACACGTCGGTACAATCACAATAACGCTGCCAGTCCTCCCGGGACTCAATCAGCCATACACCGTCACCCATGCTGGACTTCGGCAGCTTGGCAACAAAGGGTAGAGGCATGGCGTTCCAAAGTGCCTCCCGCTCCTGCGGGCCATTGGCCTCGATGCGTGTCCAAGGCGTGTGCTCGGGGGCGACGGTTTGAAAGGCCCGGGTCATTTCGATCTTGTCGTGGCCAATTCGGTAACTGGCGACACTGGGAAATACTCGGCATTTCAATCCGTGTACCAGTGCGTTCAGTTGCCAGTATTCAGGGAAGAGCACCCAATCCGCTTCCTTCAACAAATCCTTGTGACGCTGGAAATGCTCAGGCTTGAGGACCGTGGTATCGGGGAACCCGAGGGTACGAAAGACATTAAAAGACACGAGTTGCATGTGTGGCCGCCGAACGGATGAAATTGCCGGCATTTTAATCAGCTTTGAGCAACTGACAAGCGTTTTTTTCATGCGAAATTCGGGCTTTTTTCACGCCCGCACGTTGGGCCTAAGCAGCGCACTCCGTTAGTGCGCATCGTCGCATTACGGGCCAGTGATCAAAGGCACAAAGGTTACTTGGCAGGGCGCTTTTTCGTGCCCTGTTGTGCTTGCGCGGTCAGTGGATCTTCCGGCCAAGGGTGCTTGGGGTATCGGCCACGGGTGTCCTTGCGAACCTCCGGGTAGGCGTTCTTCCAGAAACTGGCCAAGTCGGCAGTGACTGCCAGTGGTCTCTGGGCTGGAGACAACAAGTGGATGACCACCGGCACGCGGCCACCGGCGACTTTGGGGGTTTCCGTCCAACCGAACAAAGCCTGCAGTTTAGCCGCCAGCACCGGCCCGTTATCAGCGCTGTAATCCAAGGTAACATTCTGGCCGGTAGGTATCGTCAGCGCGCGCGGGGCAAGTTCTTCCAACCGCTGCTGTTGTGGATAATCCAATAGTGTATTCAGAGCCTGAACCAGATTGAGGCCAGCCAGGTCTGCCCAGCGCTTCATACCCGACAAATAGGGTGCCAACCAATCCTCCAGCGACTCCAGCAATGCACTGTCGCTGACGTCCGGCCAATCACCGGGGAACTGATGGCCCAGCATCCGAACCCGTGCACACCACTGTTGGGCAGCCGGTGTCCAAGGCAAGCTATCCAGTCCCTTGCGCCGAACGGCATCCAACAAGCCTTGCTGGAGCAACTCCGGCGCCACCTGAGCCAGCGCTTGCTCAGCGAGCACCAACGAACCCAGCTTGCGAACCTTCCGGGCCAAAACAGTGCCCCGTTTGTCGTCCCAGAGGGCTTCTTCGCGGTCTTCGATATGGGCCGCGAGATCCTGCTCCAGATCCGACAAATCTACCGGTGCCGCCAAATACATGGTCGCTTCCCGGGCTTTGCCGTCCAAGTCCGCCGCGACCAGCCACTCCTGTCGAGCCAAGGCGTCGTCTTCCCGCAACACCGCGCCCTTGCCGTTACTGAGTTGGTAGCGGGGTGTGCTTCCGGGACGACGGCGGGCAATGCGGTCGGGGTAAGCTTGGGCCAACACCCGGCCCACTTCGGTCTCGGTGGGCAGCTCTGCTGAGGCTTCGTCTCGGCAAAGGCGCTTGGCCGCCTGTTTCACCGCTTTCAAACGGGCCACATCTATGCCGCGATGGCCGCGCTCGCCACGTAACACCCGAATGCGTTCATGCAAATCAGCACCGGAGCCCGGCCCAAGCAAATCCCGCTCTTCCAGCAAAGCGGCCAACTCCGCTGCCAGTTGCCCCAGCCCCAAAATGCGGCCTTTGATCACCATGTGCGCCAAGCGCGGATGCATACCCAGATCCCGGGCGGCCTTGCCGTGATCGGTGATGGCACCCTCGGCATCCAGTAAATCCAGCCACTGCAACAAGGTCACCGCCTGCTGCCAGTGTGCGATCGGCGGTGAATCGATCCACGCCACTTGGTCCGGCGAACGGGCACCCCATTGGGCCAGCTCCAACACCAAGGGGGCTAAATCGGCTTCTTGAATCTCTGGCGGGGTAAAATCGGCCAGTCCGAACTGCTCGGACTCGCTCCACAGCCGATAGCACACACCCGGCTCGATACGACCGGCCCGGCCTTTACGCTGTTCTGCAGACGCTTTGGATACCCGGCCAGTCATCAGGCGGGTCATGCCACTGTTCGGATTGAATACCGCCCGGCGTTGTTGGCCGGCATCAATCACCACCCGCACACCTTCGATGGTCAGACTGGTCTCGGCGATGGCGGTAGCCAGTACGATTTTTCGGCTGCCAGCAGGGGCCGGTGAAATGGCGCGGTCCTGTTCCTCGGATTTCAGATTACCGTAGAGCGGTGCCAGTATTGCGTTGTCCGGCAGCTGCCCCTGCAACTGCTGCGCGACCCGTCGGATTTCCCCGGCACCCGGTAAAAACACCAATACCGAACCGGTCTGATTCTGCAGAGCCTCCTGCACGACCGACACCACCTGATCCACCACCCGGCCATTCCGGGGCACCGGGCGGTACATCACCTCCACCGGAAACGCCCGGCCTTCACTGCTGATCACCGGCACATCACCCAGTACTCTGGCGATCGGCGCGGTATCCAGTGTCGCCGACATCACCAGTATCCGAAGATCCTCCCGCAATGCCTGCTGGGTTTCCCGTACCAACGCCAAGCCCAGATCGGCCTGTAGCGAACGCTCATGGAATTCATCGAAAAGCACGGCGGCGTAGTCTTCCAGCATGGGGTCGCTCTGAATCAAGCGCGTGAGAATGCCTTCAGTAACCACTTCAATCTTGGTGTTCGCAGAAACCTTGGTATCCAACCGGGTCCGGTACCCAACCGTTTGCCCCGGGGCCTCTCCCAACTGTGTCGCCATAAACCGCGCCGCCGATCTTGCCGCCAAGCGCCGGGGTTCCAGCATCAGGATCTTCCGGTCATCCCGCCATGGTGCATCCAATAACGCCAGGGGCACTCGAGTGGTTTTGCCGGCTCCCGGGGGGGCTTGTAGCAGGGCTGTGGTGCTTTGGTTCAGGGATTGGGTTAGCTTTGGGAGTATGGCTTCTATTGGGGGCATGGGGGGGTGTTGGGTTTAGCCTTTTTGGTTTGGGGGTGGCGCGGGAGGGGTTTTGAATTTTGGGCCGAAAAAGAACTCGCTTCGCTCAGACACCTTTGTTCGACCCAAAATTCAAAACCCCTCCCACACCCTGCAGAATAATGAGATATGTTAAAACACTACCATGATTGAACGACGGTTTAGTTGGCCAAACCAGACTCAAGACCGAGAATGCCAAACCTCCGGGCGAGGCACAAAAAACGCAAACACCAACCCAAATGCCAGAGCCGCCACACCAATACCGAATGCCGACAACAAAGTACCGCCCGCATCCAGCCACTGCTTGGTTAACCATGGGCCAACCATTTGGGTAAAACCATACAGCGCCACCATGGCAGCCGACAGCCTTGGGCCTTGGTGGGGGTGCAACGCACGCCCGGTTCTTTGAGTAAGTAGAACCGTGCCCACAAACGTGCCGCCCACCAGCATCGCGCATAACACCAAACCAACGGCACCGGGCCAGACCACTGCAGCCAGAACGCCTGCCAACTGGATAATAAAGTTCAACCTCAGCGCCCGCAGGTCGCCCATCACGGCACCGAGTTTGTTCCATAACCAGGGCGACGGGATGGTCACAATCGCGACCAGCATCCACGTGCCGTCCTGCAGAAAGTGGTCAGCTGGCAACTCAAGATTGGCCAATAGCGGCAAAAAGGTCATGGGTAAGATGTACCCCAAGCCGGCACCGGCGTAGCTCAAAAATAACGGTACACTGGCGCGATCCAGCAGGGGTGTAGTGGTAATCGCTTTGCCAGAGTCATCATGATCACGAACCGGCACATCCAGCTTGCGCAGTTGCATCACGCCCCACCAACCCAGCGGGATTGATACCAACAGCGCTGGCCACCAGCGCTGTGCGCCTTCGAGGAAGTCTGCAGGGCCTGCCACCAAGCCACTGGATACCAACAGCCCGGTGCCAACGCCGATATACACCAAGCCACTCAATGAAGCGCGGTTTCGCAACACCAGCCATTCCAGAATCAAAGCGGGTGCTTGCACGAAGATCACCCCGTTTGCCACGCCATTTAGCCAGCGCACCACCGACATCACCGTAAGGTGGTCAGTTTGAGTCATGATCAGCGTTGTAATGACATGCACCAGCATGAATAGCGGTAGCAGGAAGCGAATTTGGTCGATCCGATGCCAACGTATCGCCAGCAGGGCACCCACCAAGTAGCCCAGATAATTCCACGTTGCGATCGCGGCACCTTGAGAAGCATTTATCTGATCGTCCGCCACCAGATAGGGCATTAATGGCGTATAAATAAACCGGCCCAAGGTGTGCACCACCAACAACACAAGCCCGCCGGCCAGCAGAACGGTGAATAGCTGTTTGGGAGAAACAGTCGGTGATGATGTCATGATTACTGCCCGGCTAAGCATGGTAAAAGCATTAATCGGGCAGTGTATGGCAGTCGATGGGCTTTGTCAGTCAGACCTAAGGCACAGGGGGATCAGACGCCTGCAGCTCTGGGGTGATTCGTCTTGGCCCAGCGGTATATTCGCTCGAAGGCTTCCGCTAGTTCTTTGGGGTTGTGCGGTGGCTGAATCAGAGCCTGCAGTTTGCCGTCGGGATTCAGCAACGCGAAGTGCCCGCTGTGGTCCACCAAAAGCTGACCATCTACTTCGCGGTGCACAAAAACGGCACTCAGGCTTTTCGCCAGCGATCTGAGTGTATCCAGCTCACCGGTCAAACCGTGGAAATGTTCACCAAAAAAACCGGTATAAGCTTTCAGGGTGTCCGGGGTGTCGTGTTCCGGGTCAGCGGTCACCAGCAGATAATCCGGCTGTGGCAGTTCGGCGGACAACAGTTTATCGGTTTGGCGCAGGTTCGCCATGGCCGCAGGGCAGATGTCCGGGCAATTGGTGTAGCCCACAAACACAAAGCTCCAGCGGCCTTTCAGATCCTCTCGGGTTACGGTTTCCCCTTGCTCATTCAACAAGGTAAATTCCGTCAACTCACGCGGCTGGTCATACACATAAGTGTTGTATTCACTCAGGTCTGGTGCCGGTGCCGGCTCGCTGTTCGCCAGAAACACCTGACGCCCTACGGTTAAGCCGAATACAAGAGCCACAATCAGAAACAACCCAATCAGCGTAATACGTAGCGAACGCCCCATAGGGCCTCCCTGTTAAATGAGTGTCATGCTCACGAGTCAGAAAAAGACGAAGTGATCCACCAGTAGCACCACGAACAACGCCATCAGATACACGATGGAGTACTTAAAGGTGTCCATCGCTACCCGGCGATCATCGCCTTTCAGCAAGCGAATGGCATATTGCAGGAATCGTAAACCTAACACCAGCGCACCCACCAAGTAGATGCCGCCCGACATGCCGGTGACAAAAGGCAGCAGGCTGACCACCAACAGCATCACGGTGTACAGCACAATGTGCAGCTCGGTGTATTTGTTGCCGTGGGTGACGGGCAACATCGGGATGCCCGCTTTGGCGTATTCCTCTTTGCGGTGAATGGCCAGGGCCCAGAAGTGTGGCGGGGTCCAGGCAAATATGATCAACACCAGCAGCAGCGCATGGCCTTCCACCTGCCCGGTTACCGCGGTCCAGCCCAGCAGTGGCGGCATCGCCCCCGCAAGGCCGCCAATGGTGATGTTCTGAGGTGTCGCACGCTTCAGGAATAAGGTGTAAACGCCCGCATAACCCACCAGAGATGCCAGCGTGAGCCAGGCGGTAATCTCGTTCACCTGCCACATGAGCACAATCATTCCGACCGCCGCCAGCACCACGGCAAACAAAATGGCATCGAAGGGCGCAATCCGGCCAGTCGCCACCGGGCGTTTGCGGGTACGCGCCATGACTGTGTCGATTTTTTGATCCACCACGTGATTAACCACAGCCGCAGCACCGGCCAGCAAGGCGATTCCGAGGTTGCCGAAGAACAACACGTTCCAGCCCGGCACTCCCGGGACGGCTAGCAACATGCCAATCAGAGAGGTCAGAATCATCAACGCCACAACCCGCGGCTTGGTCAGTTCCAGGTAATCATGCCACGAAATGTGTGTTGCAGACCCTGTAGATTTCTGAACCGGCAGCGCTTTCACTTGCTCGCTCATGCCGTTACCTCCCGAGTTATGGTTGTTGTGTGGGATGCCGTCGCCGTTTGGAAATGCGGTAACTGGGAATGCCGCCAGATCAGATTGATCATCGACAGCAGGAGCCCGGCCCCCATGGCGTTATGAGCCACGGCAATGCCAAGCGGAATATGAAACCAGACGTTGGCTAAGCCCAGGCTGAACTGAATCGCCAGCACGCCGGCCACCAAAGCAATACTGCGGTCCAGGCCACTGCCGCCACGCTGTCGCCAGAGCTGTATCATTAGAAAACCCAGGTATAACAGCACAATGACCGCCCCCAACCGGTGGGTCACATGAATGGCAACACGGCCACTATCGGTTAGCTGCCCACCCAGATAATTCGGACCCACTTGCTGAGCAATATCGAAGCCATGCTGAAAATCCATGCCTTCCGGCCACCACTGGCCTTGGCAAGTAGGTAAGTCAGTGCACGCGACGGCCGCGTAATTGGCCGCGGTCCAGGCTCCGAGCGCTATCTGGAGCACAACCAGGAGCAGGCCACCGTATAGCCATGGGCGAAGCTTAGTCAGGGTGGCAGCAACTCTGCCCGCCGACAGACTTTGAGCACCTGCACGTTTACGCAATCTCAACGTCAGCAAGAACAACAGGCTAAGCGTGGTAAACCCACCTAACAAGTGCAGCGCCACTACTTGAGGCCAGAGCTTGAGCGTGACCGTCCACATTCCGAATGCGCCTTGCAGCAATATGAAGCCCGCGATAAACAATGGCAATCGCACAGGTAGCTGTTCACGGCGATGACGAATGGCGGCAATGGCCAATCCGAACACCACCAACCCCAGCGTACCGGCGGCATAGCGATGGATCATTTCCGGCCAGCCTTTGGCGACATCCACCGGGGTTTCTGGGAAACGTGCATTCGCAATGGCAATGTTGGCTTCACTCTGGGGCACTGTCAGAAAGCCATAACAACCTGGCCAGTCCGGGCAGCCAAGACCGGCGTGGACCAAACGCGTCCATGCACCGAGCATGATCACCACCACGGCCAGCGCACAAGCCAATGTGGACCAGAACGCTAGCTTTCGGGCCAGGGCGTCTGTTGGAGTCTGGTTCACCGCATCCCCCTCCCGGTTAGCCAATCTGAGACAGCTTCAGCAGCCGTTTGATGTCTTTGAGCATCTGCTTACCGGTGTTGTCGGTTCCGTAATGCATCATGACATTGCCAAAGGGGTCGACAAGAAGAATACGGGGTTCCGTTGCGGGGTTTACCCCTTCAGGCCAAGCGGGGGCCATTCCGGGCATCAACGTCAACCGTTCCATTCGTTGGTATTCCTGATTCCAGCGTGCATCCAAGGCTGCCGGTGTTGAACCCAACCAGGCTGCACGGCTCACTCGCGGGGCTTCTTTGCCAAGTGCAATATTGACTTGCCGCGCCAGATACAGCAGTTGCTCACACTCTTCGGTGCAATGTCCGGCCGCAACCAGCATCAACCACTGGGGGTCCACCTTATCCACACCAAAACGATCCGCCAGTGGCTCGCCGGTATGGGTTTCAAGATTCAGCGTCTGTACCGGCACGACCGGCTGAAGAAGTTCACCGTTGTTGGTGTGGCCTGCCGGGTTTAACCAGCCGGTATAAAACATGATGGTCGCCAGCACCATGGGCCCAAAGCCTACAGCAAACAAAAGAATCGCTGTGCGCCGGCCACGGCGAATCTGTTCCGGGCTCGAGGAATCGCGCCCACTCATGGAGTCAGCCGTTGTCGTTGTCATGATCGGCTCCTGCCTTTCAGTCGTTCGTTATTGTTTTATGTCTCGCTACGCCTATAACTCGCTACTACAGTCAATATAGTCAGCACTGCCGCAAGCGCAAACCATTGCACCGCATATCCATAATGAGTTTGAGGACCCATCACATCCGGAACCCTGTCGGCGCGGTAGGCGCCGGGTTGTTTTGGATCAGAAAGCATAACGATCATCGGAGCCGGTTCATCCACGAATTCGGCCACCTTGGTTTTCGGTAACGCTTGCACTCGTTTCGGCCAACCGGATTCCGATGAATTGACTTCGGCCAAAACCGGGGGCTCCGGATACTCCGCCAAACGGCCTTCCAATGTGAGGAGTTCGTTCGGGGTTTCAATCATCGGCAAGATATTTCGGGTTCGCGAACCCTGGATCCAGCCTCGATTGACCACTACGACCGGCCCCTCAAGCGGCCGAAACACGGTCAGCACTTCATACCCAGGCACGCCGTCCCGGGTCCGGTTATCCAATAACCAGCTTTGCCCATCGTAAAAACCCGTGAGATACACCGGCAAACCGGGCTGTAAATCTCCGGTCATCACTTCCGCCCAAGGCTTATCACTGGCTCTTTGTTGCCATGCTTCCAGTAAGGTTTGCTTTTCATCAGCCCGGTTCAATTGCCAGATGCCCAGGCTCAACAGAAGAGGCAGGAGTAGCCCGCTGAAAACAAGCAAGCGCCAATCAAACTGCCATCGGCGATCCATCAAACCAGCCTACCCATGCTTTGCTATAGTGGAGATAAGGAGAGGGCCTAAACCTTTTCGGCCAACGCCAAAACAATCAATAACAACGGGATCCCCCATGCTTAAAGTTGCCATCGTCGTATTGCTGTTCGCCGTTGTTGTGAGCTTATTCAGCGGTCTGTTTTTCTTGATCCACGATGGCGGCAAAACCCGGAGGGTGGTCAACTCCCTGGCAGTCCGGGTTGCCTTGAGTGTGATGTTGCTCGTCCTGCTATTGATCGCGCTCTGGTCCGGATCGATTACCCTCAACCCGACACCGTAGATAACGCCAGCGTTCAAAGTACGTAAACAAACACGAACAACCCTAGCCACACCACATCCACAAAGTGCCAATACCAAGCCGCGGCCTCAAAGCCGAAGTGGTTGTCTGCGGTGAAATGCCCTTTGGAGATCCGAATCAGCATGATCGTGAGCATGATGGTACCCAACAGAACGTGGGCCCCGTGGAAACCGGTCAGCATGAAGAACGTACTGCCATAGATACCAGACTGCAGCGTCAGATCCAGATCGTTGTAGGCATGGGCGTATTCGTAACCCTGAACAAACAGGAACACAACGGCCAGCGCAATGGTCAGCGCCATCCAGAGCTTCACCTTGGCGCGATCGCCGGCCTTCAAGGCGTGGTGGGCAATGGTCACGGTGAACGAGGATGTCACCAGTAGAATGGTGTTGAGCAACGGCAATCCCCAAGGCCCAACCACCTCTGACGGTCCTTGATACGCTTGTGGATCGGGGTTGTTTACTAATGGCCAACTGGCTTGGAAGCCTTCCCAGAGCATGTTGGAACTGCCTTTGTCACCCTCGCCCCCCAGCCAGGGCACTACGAACACCCGCACGTAGAACAGTGCTCCGAAGAAGGCGGCAAAGAACATCACCTCTGAGAAAATGAACCAGCTCATGCCCCAACGGAACGAACGGTCCATCTGATCGCTGTACAGGCCGGCCCGGCTTTCACGAATCACGCTGCCGAACCAACCAAACAACATGTAAGCCATGATCAATGCGCCAATCCAGAACATCACCCAGGAACCGGTGGTGCTTTCACCTTGATTGCCGTTGACCATGATTGATGCCGCACCGTAGAGGGTCACCCCAAGGCCAACGGTGGCGATAATGGGCCACTTACTCTGTTCGGGAACGTAGTAGGTCTGGTGATCCGCCATAGCTCTCTCCGATGGCTTAGCCGTTATTGTTGGTTATTGTGTCTGCCGTTGCAGGGCCAGAAACTTCCACGGGCTTACCCTGATCGTACAGGGTGTAGGACAACGTCAGCTTGGTAATGTGTTCAGGCAACTCCGGATCCACGATAAACACCAGCGGCATCTCCACGCTTTCGCCCGCCTCCAGTGGTTGCTGATTGAAGCAAAAACATTCTGTCTTGTGGAAATACAGCGTGCCTTCCGACGGCGACAGACTGGGCACTGCTTGGCCCACCATGTTGCTGTCCGTCGGATTAGAAGCAAAGAAATTCACGGTCATCGGTTCACCAGGGTGCACCTTCACGCTGCGTACCACAGGGCGGAATTCCCACGTCATTCCCGGGCCATTGCTGGCCAGAAACTGCACGGTGACGGTTCGGTTTTCATCCACCTGATCACTGGCACCCGCTTCATAGCGGCCACTGGTTTTGCCGTTTATTCCGGTGATGTCACAAAACACGTCGTACAAGGGAACCAGGGCAAATCCAAACGCGAACATGCCCACCACGCCGCTCATGCACCAGGCAATGACCCGGCTGTTACTGCGCTTGCCTTGCTGCGGATAGGCCATGACTAACTCCCGTTTACTTCACTTCAGGGGGTATTGTGAAGGTGTGATAAGGCGCAGGGGATGGAACCGTCCACTCCAGACCTTCTGCGCCATCCCACGGTTTTGCCGGTGCTTTCTCACCGCCACGGGCACACTTCACCACGATGAACAGGAACAACAGTTGCGTAACGCCAAACATGAAGGCGCCAATGCTCGACACCATGTTGAAATCGGCGAACTGCAGCGCGTAATCCGGAATCCGCCGTGGCATGCCCGCCAAACCGAGGAAATGCATGGGGAAGAAGGCCAGGTTCATGCCCACGAACGACAACCAGAAGTGAGTCTTGGCGAGCGTTTCGTCGTACATGTTGCCGGTCCATTTCGGCAACCAGAAATAGGCCGAGGCGAAGATGCCGAAGATGGCCCCCGGCACCAGAACATAGTGGAAGTGTGCCACCACAAAGTAGGTGTCGTGGTACTGGAAGTCCGCCGGGGCAATGGCCAGCATCAAGCCGGAGAAGCCGCCGATGGTAAACAGGATGATAAAGGCGACGGCAAACAGCATGGGCGCCTCAAAGCTCAGCGAACCCCGGAACATGGTAGTCACCCAGTTGAAAACCTTGACCCCGGTGGGCACTGCAATCAGCAGGGTGGCATACATAAAGAACAGCTGCCCCGCCAGCGGAATGCCCACGGTAAACATGTGGTGCGCCCACACCAGGAACGAGAGCAGGGCAATAGCGCCCACCGCATACACCATGGAGGCGTAGCCAAACAGCGGCTTGCGGGAGAACGCCGGCACAATGTGAGAAATGGCCCCGAACGCCGGCAGAATCATGATATACACCTCTGGATGCCCGAAGAACCAGAACACATGCTGGAACAACACCGGGTCGCCGCCGCCCGAGGCGTCAAAGAAACTGGTGCCGAAGTTAATGTCCATCAGCATCATGGTGACCGCACCGGCCAGCACCGGCATCACCGCAATCAACAGAAACGCCGTAATTAGCCAGGTCCATACGAACAGGGGCATTTTCATCAGGGTCATGCCCGGTGCGCGCAGGTTCAGAATGGTGGCGATCACGTTAATGGCACCCATGATGGACGACACACCCATGATGTGGATGGCAAAAATGAAGAAGGTGGTACTTGGTGGCCCGTAAGTCGTGGACAAAGGCGCATAGAAGGTCCAGCCAAAGTTGGGTGCGCCGCCTTCCATAAACAGTGTGGACACCAGGATCAGGAAGGCACAGGGCAGTAGCCAGAAACTCCAGTTGTTCATCCGTGGCAAGGCCATGTCGGGCGCACCAATCATCAGTGGCAACATCCAGTTGGCCAAACCCACGAACGCGGGCATAACCGCCCCGAATACCATGATCAGGCCGTGCATGGTGGTCATCTGGTTAAAAAACTCGGGCTGAACAATCTGCAAACCCGGCTGGAATAATTCTGCCCGTATGACCATCGCCATGCTGCCGCCCAGCAGAAACATAGCGAAGCTGAAGATCAGGTACATAGACCCGATGTCTTTATGATTAGTGGTCAACAACCAACGGCTGATGCCTTTGGCCGGGCCGTGGTGATGTTCCTGGTTGTGGGTATCTGCAACCGCACTCATGAAAACCCCCGTTACCGCCGTTTTGTTATGGCTGGTGATTGTTGTTATCTGGCGTCAACTACTCTTTATTCTTGAAATCGAAGATCTCTTTCGGTGTGACCATCTCACCGGTGTTATTACCCCAGGCATTCCGCTCGTAGGTAATCACAGCCGCCAGGTCTACCTCGCTCAACTGCCCGCCAAAGGCCTGCATCGCGGTGCCGGAAACCCCGTTCACCACAATATCGATGTGTGCCACCATATCGCCGGTGACAATCGGGCTACCCTTAAGCGCCGGGAAGGCCGGGGGCATACCCGCACCGTTCGGTTGGTGACAGCTTGCACAAGCACTGGCATAGGCCTTCTCGCCACGCTCTATCAACTCATCCAAGGTCCAGTCTTTCTGGGTCAGCTGACGCTCCGCTTCGGCGGCTTCTTTTTGCTCTGCCACCCAAGCCAGATATTCCTCTTCGGGCACGGCTTCGACCACCACTGGCATGAAGCCATGGTCTTTACCACACAGCTCGGTGCACTGACCGCGGTAGATTCCGGGTTCGTCCACCCGGGTCCAGGTTTCATTAATAAAGCCCGGAATAGCGTCTTTTTTCACACCAAATGCCGGCACCCACCAAGAGTGGATCACGTCGTTGGCCGTTAACAGGAAACGAACCTTCTTACCAACCGGAATCACCAGCGGCTTGTCCACCTCAAGCAGATAGTTCTCACCCTTCGCCTGACGATTCTCAATCTGATCGCGAGGCGTCGATAAGCTGGAGAAATAACCGAAGTCCTCATTGATATACTCGTACTGCCAACGCCACTGATACCCGGTGATCTTGATATCGACCTCGGATTCGGTGGTGTCGTACATTTCGATGAGTGTTGCCGTGGCTGGCACCGCCATGGCGACCAGAATGGCAAATGGAATAGCAGTCCAAAGTATTTCCACCCATGTGTGTTCATGGAAGTTGGCTGCTTTGTGGCCCTGTGACTTGCGGTGGGCAAAGATCGACCAAAACATGACCCCGAACACCACCACGCCGATGGCTACGCAGATCCATAGAATGGTCATGTGAAGGCTGAATATCTGATTACTGGTACCGGTTACGCCCGGCGTCATGTTCATGGTCCAGTCCGCCATGACAACAGTCGGAAGCAACAGACCAGTAACTAGGGCAAGTGCCCGCTTGGCATGCACGCGCATACTGTGTCTCCACAGAGTGTTATTCTTGTCGGATTTTGCGTCATCCCTCAGCGGTCGGTTCCGGTGCTCGCAACACCGGAACAACCGCGAGTGAAAGCCTGCTTATGGATACATCATTGCTCAGTGTAGCCAGTGATTAGCAAAACACTAAAAATCCAATTAAACCTAAATGAGATAAACGGCCCGTTTTAATGAGTAATTCGCATAAAGCAATCTTCAGCCCCACAGACCAGCGCCTGTGGCTGCTTGCCTGGCCGCTGATGTTGACGAACCTCACGGTGCCGCTTTTGGGGTTGGTAGATACCGCCGTGCTGGGCCATCTGGATAACCCGGAATATCTCGGTGCGGTTGCAGTTGGCGCTAACCTGTTCAGTATTTTGTACTGGACCTTCGGTTTTATGCGCATGGGGACCACCGGTCTGGCCGCGCAGGCCTGGGGCCAACAGGATTCCTTCGCTCAAGTCGCGCTGCTGTTGCGCTCGCTGATGCTTGCTGTGGGTATAGGCTTGTTGCTGATCCTTTTTCACCAGCCGTTAATCACCCTTGGCTTGCATTTAATGAACCCGAGCCCGGCGGTGGCTGAACTGGCAGCTGAGTACGCCTCGATTCGTATCTGGAGCGCGCCCGCCGTACTGTGCCAGTACACTTTGGTGGGCTGGCTGATCGGCACCCAGTATCCCCGGGGCCCGATGGTGATGCTGATCATTGCCAACGGCATCAACATCGCTTTGGATATTTTCTTTGTAACGGTCTTAGGCTGGAACAGCCGCGGCGTTGCCATGGCCACCGTTCTGGCCGAGTACGGCGCCACCACGATCGGTTTCGTCATCGTGCTCAAACGCATGCCCGAGGGTCAAAAGCTGACCAAGGAGCTGTTCGGGAAAATATCCGATTATCTTCGGATTCTTCAGGTCAACCGTTTCATCATGGTGCGCACCATCGCTTTGCTGCTGGTGCTCGCCTTTTTTACCGCACAGGGCGCCCGCCAAGGGGACATCATACTGGCCGCCAACGCAGTTTTGATCACCTTCCTGCTGGTTATTTCTAACGCTCTGGATGGTTTTGCCAATGCGGCCGAAGCATTGATTGGCGAAGCCATTGGCAAAGGCAGCAAAGACCAGTTTAAAACGGTGTTCAGCAGCGCCCTGCGTTGGTCGATATGGGGTGCACTGCTGCTTACGGTTGCGTTCGTACTTGGCGGTCGATGGTTGATCAGTTTGCTGACCGATATTGAGGGGGTGCAGCTCACAGCCTGGAAGTATCTACCTTGGCTGTGGTTACTGCCTTTCGCCGCGGTCTGGGGATTTCTGCTGGATGGTGTCTTTATTGGCGCCACCCGCACCCGGGAGATGCAAAACACCATGCTGTTTTCGGCCCTCGTGGTGTTTCTTCCTGTTTGGTGGCTAACAACCGACTGGGGCAATCATGGCTTGTGGCTGTCACTGATCAGCCTGATGCTGGCCCGGGCCGCCAGTATGGGCTGGCTATGTTGGCGGTACACCCGCCACGACCGCTGGTTTCAAACTCACTGAACCGAAATCAAGCGTCCGCAGTTGTAACGTTATTTAACACTCTATGGCAGCAACCTCGAGAATTTTGGCTACAATAACGAGAAATGGCAGGCATATCGTGGTGGCCAGCCACCCCATAACCTGCTTCCGGTTGCTCTTGGTATGACCAAGGAGGGGCCTTGCGACCTCAACTCGTACAAACAGCGGCATCTCCTGCAATGACACCACAAGCAGTCCTCGAGATTATTGATCAGGCTCGACGCAAAGAAGCTCGCTCCGGCAGCTTTCTGCAACAAATGAAAGAAAAGGTGGATCGATTGCCAGCTTCTATTGTGGTGGGCGGTTCAAACCCTGCCACAAGCCTGTTTCAGTTCGCCGTCGAGTACATCGAGATGGCCCCGCGCCTGATCGAGTGTGTCGATGCATGCGCTCAGGAAGCCGGTATCAGAGAGCTGTTTAAACCGTTCATCGACGGCGCAGCCCAATACTTCACCCAGCCCTCTGTTTTACTGGTTCAGTACGACGGTTTGGACGGGCTGCTCATCCGTGCCTACATGTGCCATCGTCTGATGGAGGAGATGCACGACAACAACCGTTCCATCCGTGCCAGCGAACTCATTGACCTTGAGGCCACTCGTGCCAACCTGCTGGTGCACGAACTGATTGGCGAACCGTTTGCCAATGAACTCGATGATGCCATTACCATCACGGTACTTCAGATTGCTGGCACTCCCGACTACTACAGCCTCGATCTCGAACCTTTCGTGAATCAGGTCAACAACCGCGCCTGGGACTGGATGCGCCAATTTTGGGAGCACCTGCTGGATCGCAATCACATTCAGTTTTCACTCCGGCCAGGAATGCTTTAACCGTTTGGTCAAGGCTTCAGCCAACCCAGATTAACCCCGCTCCTTTTCGGCTACTTGCCAACTCGCTAAACTGATCACCGCAACTCACCTTACTGGTTGAAATAATTAAGGAGATACTCTCACGTGTTGGACAATGCAGATTTGGGAAAACTGATTATTCGACTCACTCTTGGCGGCCTTCTGCTGTTCCACGGGGTGTCTAAGTTGCTTAATGGAATTGGATTCATTGAAAGCCAACTGGTCAGCCACAACTTGCCGGCCATCCTAGCCTATGGCGTTTACGTCGGTGAGATTATCGCCCCGCTAATGATCATTTTGGGCTACCAGACCCGCATTGGCGCGCTCATTGTAGTCTTCAACATGATCGTCGCGATCGCGCTGGTACACAGCCATCAACTGCTTTCGCTAAGCAGCAATGGCGGCTGGTCACTGGAACTGCAAGGCTTCTTCTTGTTCTCGGCTTTAGCCGTTATCTTCCTCGGCCCGGGCCGATACAAACTGAAAAACTGAGCTTCAATTAATGGTAGTTGTCTGGCTATCCCGCCAGACAACTACCCGGTTGCGACCTGTATTCTTGGCTCGGTAAAGCGCTTCATCCGCGCGCCGTATCAACTCTTGCGGGTCGGTATGTTGGCTCGCCAGAAGGGTGGCGACCCCGAGACTGATGGTAAGATTTACCGGAGTTTTACCGTCACCCGAATCCACCGGAGAACTTTCAATCGCCACCCTCAGGCGCTCCGCTACGATCTCAGCGCCCTCGCTACCCGTGGTTGGCAGCAGTACCGCAAACTCCTCGCCGCCGTATCGGGCAAGTAGATCAATAGCACGCTGCACTTCGTTGTCGATGGCATGGGCGACCGCTACCAGACAATCGTCTCCGGTTAGGTGGCCCAAGGTGTCGTTCACCTTTTTGAAGTGATCGATATCCACCAAGATCAAGCTGAGTTCCTGGTCATGACGCACGGCCCGCTGCCACTCTTCATTCAATTTCTCGTCAAAACGTCGACGATTGGCAACACCGGTCAGGC
The DNA here is from genome assembly GCF_003336705.1 of Marinobacter litoralis. Classification (GTDB taxonomy): domain Bacteria; phylum Pseudomonadota; class Gammaproteobacteria; order Pseudomonadales; family Oleiphilaceae; genus Marinobacter; species Marinobacter litoralis. Next base: position 401,829 of record NZ_QMDL01000003.1, read on the forward strand.
CATCGGTCAAGCTTGCCGCTTTAAGCAATTCATTGGCCTTTTGCAGCTCTTCGGTCCGGGCCTGAACCCGACTCTCCAGGGTCAGATTCGCGTCTCGCTGCACCGCCAACGCATGATCTTGTGCTTCCTGGCGCTTCTGGCGTTCAATATTGATTCGGTAGGCCAAGGCAAAGGACAGTAATACCGCTTCAATCGCCACCCCGGCTTGCGGAGCCATTTCGGTAAACAAACTCCGGGGAATTAACCCCAGTTTGCTCGTGGCTAAGGCTAGATGCCCCACTAAAAGAGGCGTCCACGCCAAAACATAATAACCCGCCAACGCCTGCCCCCGACGCCAGAGCCTCAACGCCACCAGCCAAACCATCGGTGTGCCGATAGCCGCCAAGGCGCTTACCAAAGCAATCCCCGTGTGATACGACACGAAAATGCTGTACCCAAGTAACAGAATGGCGAGTAATCGAATCAGCCAAAGCAGGCGATAGCTGGCTAGGCTGAAATGCCTTAAGGACAAAAACTTGATCGTGAAAGTCACACCGAAAATTAAAGCGGCTCCAACTAACGGAGCGGTTACGAACTCATTCAGCCACGGGGTGTTTGGCCACAACCACTGAAACAGTAAGCCGTTAAAGTTAAGTTGAACCAAGCTCGTGGTAAATACTGTCGCCACGTACCACAAGTAGGTTGTGTCACGCACCATCACAAACAAAAAGAAGTTATACAAAACCAGTGCTAAAACGACGCCGACAAACATGGCTTGCCAGCCAAACGACGCTTGCTCCTTCGCCAGAAACTCCGCAGAGGCTGTCACTGAGACCGGTATCTGAGCCGAACCATCTGTGTGCGCTCGCACCCAAGCGGTCAAGGGTTCAGTAGAGGCAGGGACTAAAAAAACAAAGTTACGATGGACGATCGGACGACTGCTGAACGGAAGCTTATCACCAGTGTGGTGGGTTTCGATCAATTGCCCGGCAACCGTCCAGTACACAGACACTTCATCCAGCAACGGATAGCCAATAACCAAGAGTCGGTTACGTTTATCCACAGGCAGAGAGACTTTTAACCAATAATCCTTGTCGCTGAAGCCGTGATTGAAGGTGTCTTCCGCAGATACCGTGTGCCACTCGGTCGCAGGTGAAGAGCGAACGTCCTCCAGTGTGAGCTCGCCATAAGGCACTGCCAGCCATTGAAACGCTACCGGGCCAGACAAGGCTATCGGGCTGATCAGATACAGCAAAATAAATAGAATAGCTCTCACAACATGTCTACCATTGCTCATCGGCCGGCTGGAAATTCAGATTCTACAGGCTGAACGTTACGCACACTTTGAGCATAGCTCACTTCGCATGGGGCAACATTTATGAGCCGATCTCCGCAACCTGTTTCACCGGGCCGCTACCGCCATTACAAAGGCCGGGATTACGAAGTCATTGGCGTGGCACGGCACAGCGAAACCGAAGAATCGCTTGTGGTCTACCGCTGCTTGTATGGAGACCACAGCCTGTGGGTGCGCCCGCTCAGCATGTTCCGCGAAACCGTTCAGGTGGCAGGGGAAGAAGTTCCCCGGTTTGCCCGAATAGACTCCAACCGTTAGTTACACAACCACTTTGACTGGAACGGCCATTTCCTGCACATTAGCCCACTTTTCGTACCGCTGGTGCCCTGAAAGTGCCAGCTAACCTTCAGTTTCCAGCCGGAGTTTGCCATGAATGCCGTTGTTGCCGCGGTACTGATCATGCTCGTACTGAGCTTGTGCCGCATCCACGTTGTTGTTGCCCTGATTGTCGGAGCCATATCTGGTGGCCTAGTTGCAGGTATGTCTCTCGAATCCACCATTGATGCCTTTAACGCCGGCTTGGGCGGCGGCGCAACTGTAGCTTTATCATACGCTACTTTGGGCGCCTTCGCTGTGGCTATCGGTAAATCGGGCCTCGCTCATGCCTTAGCCGACAAGGCCCTGGCTCTGGTCGGCAAGCAAGACGAAGGCGGCGCAGCCACCGGCATTCGCTTCATGATCATCGGTCTGCTGGTTGCCGTTGCGATGTCTTCCCAGAACATCCTGCCGATTCACATCGCCTTTATCCCGCTGGTGGTGCCGCCGCTGCTGTACGTTATGGCCAAGCTTCATATGGACCGCCGTTTGGTGGCCTGTGCACTGACCTTCGGTTTGATCACTCCGTACATGTTCCTGCCGGTAGGCTTCGGCGGCATTTACCTGAATGAAATTCTATTGGCTAACGTAGCAGACAACGGCGTAGATGCCAGTGAGCTTAACGTCATGTCCGCTATGGCGTTGCCCGCTTTGGGTATGTTGGTGGGTCTGCTGATTGCGGTGTTCTTCAGCTACCGCGGCGGTCGCGGCTACGATCTGAAACTGATCAGCCAGACCGAGCGGGTGGATGTGAAATACAGCCCGAAAACCCTGATCATGGCTCTGATCGCCATTGTTGTAGCCTTCGTAGTTCAGCTGTGGCTGGGCTCTATGATTTTGGGCGCTCTGGCAGGTTTCGTTCTGTTCAACCTGTCGGGTGTTGTTAAATGGCAGGAAGCGGATGACTTGTTCACCGAAGGCATGAAAATGCTGGCGATGATCGGCTTCATCATGATCGCTGCCAATGGTTTTGCAGAAGTGATGCGGGAAACCGGCGAAATCGCCAGCTTGGTAGAAGGTTCGGTGGCAACCATCGGCGAGAACAAGCCTCTTGCGGCGCTACTGATGTTGGTAGTTGGCCTGCTGATTACTATGGGTATCGGCTCGTCGTTCTCCACCATTCCCATCATCGCGGCGTTGTACGTTCCGCTGGCTCTGCAAATGGGCTTCAGTCCGTTGGCCATTGTTGCCTTGGTAGGCACCGCCGGTGCTCTGGGTGATGCTGGCTCCCCGGCGTCTGACTCCACCCTTGGGCCAACGGCTGGTTTGAACGTAGACGGTCAGCACAACCACATTTGGGATACGGTTGTTCCGACCTTCCTGCACTACAACTTGCCACTGCTTGGCTTTGGGTGGTTGGCGGCTATGGTTCTTTAACTTTTTAAGTAGCCTGCCTTTTTGTAGCCTGCTTTTTTGCGGGGTGGTTCGGGGTTGGTGGGGGGTGTCAAAACGGAAAACGTGGTTTCCCTGATAGTTTTGACACCCCCCACCAACCCCGAACGTTTATCTTTGGAGGAATCTCTGGGGTAAAGACTAAAGAGAACGAAAAAGCACTTTTTGATGTTTTTCTGAAAACGCCTCAAGCACCCAAGCGATTCTAAAAAGGCCAGAAAAAAGGGGTTCGGGAGAGGGGGCCAAAACTATCAGGGAAACCACGTTTTCCGTTTTGGCCCCCTCTCCCGAACCCCGACCATCTCCCAAACCAACAGGCTACAGAGCCATACTCCAAGACAAGTCAGTCCTCAGAACCAGCCTTAAAAAACACCACCTGTTTAACCGTATGGTCGTCCTCATTGCCCCGCTTATTCACCCGGGTCTCAATTTCAGGTGCCGCTGGCTGCTCAACCTCAGACAGGGCATCGGTATAACCACAGGCCACGCACTCACGCACCTGATCGCCTTTGTCGTCCGTGAACATCGTAATTTTGTCCATCTCCGCACAGCGCGGACACACCGCACCGGCGATAAAACGCTTTGGACTCGGCATAACTCAACTCCAGATTAACCAGCTGGCCGCAATAGCACGGCCAGCTTTCATTGTATCAGGCTACTTCGCCGGTGATGCCAGATTGCTCCAACAACGCATCCACCTGAGGCTCACGGCCACGGAAGGCTTTGAACAACTCCATGGGCTCCTGCGAACCGCCTTTTTCCAGAATGTTCTGCAAGAACGCCTTGCCGGTTTCCGGGTCGAAGATGCCTTTTTCCTCGAACAACGAGAAGGCATCGGCCGCCAGCACCTCAGCCCACTTGTAGCTGTAATAGCCCGCAGCGTAACCACCCGCGAATATGTGGGAGAAGGCGTTCGGGAAGCGGTTAAACTCGGGCGACTGCACCACGGCGATGTTTTCGCGCACCTTGCGGTGCATATCGAGTGGGTTGGTGGGGGCTTCGTCGGTGAACTCCGCGTGTAAGCGGAAATCGAACAACGAGAACTCCAACTGGCGCACCATGCCCATACCGGACTGGAAGTTTTTCGCCGCCAGCAGTTTCTGCAGCAGATCTTCCGGCAGCGGTTCTCCGGTTTCGTGGTGGCTGGCAATCAACGCCAGAGATTCCGGATTCCAGCACCAGTTTTCCAGGAACTGGGACGGCAGCTCAACGGCATCCCACGCCACGCCGTTGATGCCGGACACGTCCATGACCTCAACTTGTGTGAGCATGTGGTGCAGGCCGTGACCGAACTCGTGGAAGAGGGTGGTCACTTCGTCGTGGGTCAGCAGTGACGGTTTGCCATCCACCGGCGGGGTGAAGTTACAGGTCAGGAAGGCAACCGGCAGCTGCAGCTGGCCGCGCATGTTGCGCCAGCGTACCCGGCAATCGGCCATCCAGGCTCCGCCACGTTTACCTTGGCGGGCGAACAGGTCCAGATAGAACCAGGCAATGGGCTCACCATTGCGGCTGATGCAGTAGGCTGTGGCGTCTTCGTGCCAGGTTTCGACTTCGGGCTTTGCCTCGATCTGAATACCAAACAGCTTCTCAGCCACCCGGAACAGGCCCGGCACCACTTTATCCACAGGGAACCAGGGACGCAGGGTTTCCGGGGAAATGTCGTAGCGTTTCTGACGTAGCTTCTCGCTGTAATAGCCCACATCCCAGGCTTGCAGGTCGTCTACACCGTGTTCGTCTTTGGCAAACGCCTTCAGCTCGGCAAATTCCTTCTCGGCTTGCGGCTTGGACTTCTCCGCCAGCTGGTTCAGGAATTCCAGAACTTCGTCCACGCTACGGGCCATTTTCTTGGCCAGCGAACGCTCGGCGTAATTGTTAAAGCCCAGCAGCTGCGCCAATGCATGACGGCGCTTGAGAATCTCGGCCATTACCGGAGTGTTGTCCCAAGTGCCCGCATCCGGGCCTTGGTCTGACGCGCGGGTAACGAAGGCTTCGTACACTTCCCGGCGCAGCTCGCGGTTATCACAGTAAGTCATCACCGGATGGAAACTGGGAAAGTCCAAAGTAATCACATAACCATCCAACTCTTTCTGCCGGGCGGTCTGCTTGGCACCGTCGAGGGCGCTTTCCGGCACACCGGATAATTCACTGACATCGGTAATGTGCTTGAACCAGTTCTGGGTAGCGTCCAATACGTTGTCGCTGAACTTGTTCGACAGCTCGGCCAACTCTCGGGACAAGTCCGCGTAACGCTTTTTCTTGTCCTCCGGCAGATCAACACCGCCCAAGTGGAAATCGCGCAGGGTGTTCTCGATGGACTTGCGCTGGGCTTCGCTCAGATCTTTAAAATCGTCCCGTGCTGCGAGTTTCTTATAGGCATTGCACAGGGCTTCATTCTGACTGATTTCGGTGCTGTACTCGGTCAGCTTTTCCAGGCAGTTTTTATACACCTTGCGCAGGTCGTCGTTGTTCATCACACCGTTCAGGTGGGAGATCACGGACCAGGCATTGCTCAGGTCGTTTTCCATCGCCTGCATGGGCTGAACTAAGGTATCCCAAGTAGGATCTTCCTGATCGGCCAGCGATTGGATTTTCATCCGGTTCTTGCTGAGAATCTGGTCAATCGCCGTTTCCATGTGCTCGGTGCGAATGTGCTCGAACTTCGGCAGCAGATCGTCAGTCAGTAGCGGGTTATTCATAGGTCCCCTTCTCAGCGGTTCATGTTTAGGGTAGCTTCCCGATATCACACATTGGTGCATGGCACGTGTGGGATAGGTCTTTCCAAAACACGCTCCTTCGGCACGTCCATGTGACGCTTGAGCTCCGCCATCCATGGCTCCGCACAGTTTTGGAAAGACCTATCCCACACGCGCCCCCAACCTCCGGGAAACGTTATAGAGGTATATGTAATGGCGAATGTACGAACTCACAAGGGTAGCACACCAAAATTTGGTAAAAGTACCTGGGTAGACGAGAGTGCCGTGGTGATCGGCGATGTGGAAATGGGCGACGATTGCTCGGTCTGGCCGATGACTGTGATCCGCGGCGATATGCATAAAATCCGCATTGGCGACCGCTGCAGCATTCAGGACGGGTCGGTTTTGCACATCACCCACGCCAGCGATTTCAACCCGGGTGGTTGGCCGCTGATTCTGGGCGACGATGTGACCGTTGGCCACAAAGCCCTGCTGCACGGATGCACCATTGGCAGCCGGGTGCTGGTCGGCATGGGATGCACTGTGATGGATGGGGCCGTGGTCGAAGACGAGGTGATCATCGGGGCAGGCACCTTGGTACCGCCGGGCAAGCGGCTTGAATCCGGTTACCTCTATGTCGGCTCGCCCTGCAAACAAGCAAGAGCGTTGAGCGACAAAGAGAAAACCTTCTTCAAGTACACCGCTGCCAACTACGTGAAGCTGAAGAACGAATACCTCGAAGCTTCAGAATAAGCTCAGCCGGAACTCAGTTTCCGGCTGGTGCTTTGGCGCCTGCGTTTTCCAGTGCGCGGGCGTAATCGCCGCTGCGGCCATGCTTGGAGATACGGTCCAGCATGGTCTCGCCGTGCTCGTCGGTGGCATCCAGGTTGCGGCCTGCGGCAACAAAGAAGCCGACAAAGCGCTCGAAATCCTCGGCACGCATGGCTTCATAGGCACGTAACAGGACAAAATGATCCGCCTGCACCGTCTTGTCATAAGGCTCCAGATCCAGGAAGCTTTTTACCCGCTCGTCACTCCACACTTCATCAAGGACTTTCGGTTTATCCGGTCCGCTCATTGCTCTTACTCCCAATGGATTCCAGGTATTAAGGCCGCACAGTATAAGGCTTTGAAACTGTGTCAGTTATATGAAAGTACTATGAGGATCTACACTGCAAGCATAAGGCAAGCCGTGTCAGGGTAGAATTTCAACAGGAAGATCGCCAACCGCTTCGGCCGTCTGGCACTCCGGGTTTCGAATGGAAATTTCCACCCGGCGGTTCAAGGCGCGGTTTTCAGGGCTATCGTTCGCTGCCAACGGCCGGGTTTCAGCGCGTCCGGCCGCCATCACCCGGTCCGCAGGAATTTGCCGGTTCATCACCAGTTCATGCACCACAGAGACAGCTCGAGCCGCGGAAAGATCCCAGTTAGAACGGTATTTACTGCTGGAAATGGGGCGATCGTCGGAGTGGCCTGACACCACCACATCACCATCGCAACCGGCTAAAACCGTCACGACCCGCTCAATAATCGGAATCATGCTGGGTTTAATGGCCGCATCCCCGGACCGGAACGTGGCTTCTTCGGCAAAGCGGATCACCACCTGATCTTCGTCATAATTCACTTGCAACGTACCGGCCGCAGCTTCCGGTTCCAGCTCTCGCACCAGTCTGGAACTCAAATCCAGAACCCCACCCGGGATCTGCCGGATTTCCGGCTTCTCCGCTCGTTCATCAATAAATTCAGGCTGGTCTTGCAAGCTGTCAGACGGTTCGGGCAGTGACACCGTATTGGATTCCACCAGCGTAATCGGCGACCCTCCAATCCCTTCACCAATAACGTTCTGGGAACCAAACGCCACCGACATGGAATTGGCCATGGCTCGATACTTTTCCACATCCATTTCCGCAAACGACAGCAGCAGAATAAAAAAAGTCAGCAGCAAGGTGGCCAGATCAGCAAAGGTTACAATCCAGTCTGGCGCACCGCTTTTGGCCTTTTGCCGTTTACGAGCCCCGGGCAGCAACAAACCTTATGCCTCCTTTTCAGGCGCAAGACCGTTCCGGTGCTCGGGAGGCAGGTAGGAAGACAGGAACTCAGTCATCACCCTTGGGTTTTCACCTCGCATAATGCTCTTGATCGAGGTGATGATCAGCATTTGATTACGAGCATCGTCTTCGGCTTTAAGCTGCAGTTTTTCCGCCAGGGGCAGGGCAATCAACTGAGCAAGAAAGGCCCCATACAACGTCGTTAACAGGGCGATGGCCATGGCCGGCCCGATGCTGGAAGGGTCATCAAGGGTATTCAACATCTGCACCAAGCCAATCAGGGTGCCCAGCATGCCGATAGCCGGCGCAGATTCACCAATACCGCGAAACACCCGCTCGGCCACGTCATAGCGCTCGGCGATTTGCTGGCTTTCCTGCAGCAAGGCTTCTTCGACCAATTCCGGCGGGTGGCCATCAACGCACAAGGTAATGGCTTTTTTCAGAAATTCGTCGCTGGCTTCGTGTTCTTCGAGGCCCAGAATGCCCTCTTTACGGACCATCCGGCCCAGTTCACCCACTTCTAAAATTAACGAAGATGGACGGGGAAGGCGATCGGTGAACACGGTTTTTGCCGCCAGCCGAAAGGCACTGGCAACGGTGGGCAACCGGAACTTAATCAAAGTCACCGCAAAGGTACCGCCAAGCACAATGGCCAAGCCCGGCAGATTCAGGAAGGTGGAGATCGACGCGTTTGCCAACATGGCAAGCAGCACAATCACAACTCCGGCAAGCAGCCCGACAAGCGTCAGAATATCCATGACCTTCCCTTATGGCCGACGTTATTAACCTCGGCTCAGTCGTTTCTTAGTTCGTCCACAACCGGAGAGGTTTCCGGGCGGACACCCCGCCACACATGAAACGCCTCTGCCGCCTGCTCGATTAACATACCCAATCCGTCGTATACCCTTTGAGCACCGTTATCCAACGCCCACTGGTTGAACGTGGTGGTTTGCAGAGAGTACATCATGTCGTACACCACCGTATCCGGCCCGATCACATTCCCCGAGATCGGAGGTAAATCCCCCTGCAAACTGGCGCTGGTGCCGTTGATAATCACATCAAACGGCTGTCCCGGCTGCTCGAAACCACAGGCCGACAACTCAATGTTGGCGGCCTCGTCAGCAAACAACCGGACCAAGGCCTCAGCTTTGGCGACGGTGCGATTCGCCAGGGTCAATGCTGCAGGCTGTTCCGCCAGTATCGGGCCCAGTACACCCCGTACGGCACCTCCAGCGCCCAGCACAAGAATACGCGCGCCTTTGAGCGGTACTTTCTGGTTGTCCCGCAGGTCACGAACAATACCGACGCCATCTGTGTTATCGGCCACAAGATCATTTTCTTGATCCAGGTACAGCGTATTGGCCGCCCCGGCTTTTTCCGCTCTGGATGTTCTGTGCTCGGCAAGCGCCCAAGCATCCTCTTTAAACGGCACGGTGACATTCAGACCTTTTCCGCCGCCTTCAAAGAACTGCTTTACGGTGCCGGCAAAATCGTCCAGCGGAGCCTGAATCGCTGTGTACTCCACCGGCTCGCCGGTTTGCTGCGCAAACAAGCTGTGAATCCGGGGCGATTTACTGTGGTTAATCGGATTTCCGACAACCGCGTAGAGTTCATTGTTCATCAATACCCTCCAACCAGTTTCGGTCCGTGAGGAAGTAATCGGTTAGCCGGGCCTCCTCGCTGCCGGGCTCCGGCTGGCGACTGTAATCCCAGCGCACCATGGGTGGCAGCGACATCAAGATAGACTCCGTCCGGCCTCCTGACTGCAAGCCAAACAGCGTGCCACGGTCATACACCAGATTGAATTCCACATAACGTCCACGGCGATAGAGTTGGAAATCTCGTTCCCGCTCACCCCACGCATGATCCATCCGGCGCTTTACAATGGGCTCATAGGCCTCAATGTAACTGTCGCCCACGGATTGCATGAAGGCAAAGTCCCGGTCGAAATCGCCGGTATTGTGATCATCAAAGAACAGTCCGCCGACACCGCGAGGTTCCTGCCGGTGCTTCAGGTAAAAATACTCGTCGCACCAGTGCTTGAACCTTGAGTAAACGTCGTCACCGAACGGCTCACAGGCGTTGCGGGCGGTGCGATGCCAGTGCACGCAGTCTTCGTCAAAACCGTAGTAGGGCGTCAGATCGTAACCACCGCCAAACCAGTACACCGGTTCACCCTTTTCAGGTGTTGCAATGAAAAAACGGACGTTGGCGTGAGAGGTTGGCACATACGGGTTCTCCGGGTGCATCACCAACGACACCCCCATAGCCTGCCAGGGTGCTCCCGCCAGATGAGGCCGATGCGCCGTGGCCGATGGCGGCATGGTGTCGCCCATCACGTGGGAGAAGTTCACGCCGCCTTTTTCAAACACTTTGCCCTCAGAAATGACCCGGCTGATACCGCCGCCTCCTTCCGGCCGTTCCCAGCTGTCCTCGATGAAGGAAGCCTGACCATCCAGCGCTTCCAATCGCTGACAAATGCGGTCCTGAAGGCCCAGTAGATACGCTTTAACGGCCTGAGAGTCCGGCTGCTGTGACATGCTTGCTCCTAACGAAACTGTTTTCCGGTGAGGATATCGATAATACGGCTGGGATTACGGTTGCCCCCGAGTGCGCCCGGTATCACCCGGTCGAGTTCCTTGCCGAAATAACGTCGCACTTGCCAAATGTTACGAGCAGGCGCGCGGCCTGCCGGGTTACATGAGGTTGAAACCAGCGGCATCCCGGTTGCTTCGCACAGATCCTGTACCAAGGGGTGATCAGATACGCGAACCGCGATGGTGCTGTGTTGCCCCCGCACCCATTCCGGAATTTGCTCAAGTACATCCGGTATCAAACACGTGATGGGCCCCGGCCAATGCTGCTCGGCTTCCCATTGCAACACACGAGGCAGAGGGTCCAAAAGAAACCGCACCTGATCGATGGACGACGCCACCAGAATCATACCCTTGGCCATTGGCCGCTGTTTCAACTCGAGGATGCGCTCTACCGCCTGTTGATTCCAGGGGTCACACCCCAAACCCCAGACCGCTTCGGTGGGGTAAGCAATTACTCCGCCGGACAACACCGTGCGGCGGGCACAATGCAGTTGCCAGGCATTCAAGGACGACGTTGGCGACATAAAGAAATCGTACAACCTGCTTGATCAGATAGTGGAAATGCACCGGTTAGCCTCGCCGCAAGTATCCGCCCGGAGCGGAATACGCCAAACCTTCCAATTCCAGCAGCAAAAGCGACTGCATCAACTGATCCGCCGGTAATCCGGTGGCAAGACTCAGTGCATCGGTAGACTGTGGATCATACCCCAAAGCCTCGAATACCGCGATTTCCCGACTGTCCAGATCCGGTTTCTCGACCGGGCCGGCAGCCTCGGGCGCGGGCGCTGCTTGCATCGACCACCAAGTGCCTAATTCTTCCAGCACATCGTCGGCCGTTTCGACCAGTCGGGCCCCCTGCTTGATCAATTGATGACAACCTTTGGCGACCGAGCTGTGGATCGAGCCGGGAATGGCGAACACCTCGCGACCTTGCTCAAGAGCCGTTCTCGCGGTGATTAACGACCCGCTTTTCAGACTGGCCTCGACCACCAGCACGCCTCGGCTCAAACCACTGATAATCCGGTTCCGTTGCGGAAAATAGGCGGCCCGGGCCTGAGTACCCGGCGGGTATTCCGACACAATAAGCCCGTTATCCACAATGCGGTGGGCCAGTTTCCGATGCTGCGCCGGGTAAAGCCGGTCCAATCCGCACCCCACCACCGCAATGGTCGGGTACCCGGCATCCAGCGCGCCTGCATGGGCTGCGCCATCAATGCCCAGTGCCAGCCCACTGGTGATCAACAGGCCGCGCTTGCTCAGCTCTGCGGCAAATTGACGAGCATGATCCAAGCCTTGCCGGGTGGCATTGCGACTGCCTACTACGCCAATCTGATCTTGCAACAACAACCGGCTATCGCCCAACAGGTAGAGCACCAGCGGCGCATTGTGTATCTGCCGCAGCGCCTCCGGGAAATCGGGATGACTCTGACCAATAATCGCAATGCCATGTTGCTGGCATGCCTGATGAATCCAGAGCGCGTGCTGGATTTTCGGGTGATGGACATCTCCCCCTTGCCAGGCGTGAATCAATTCAATGGCTTCTGTCCCTAGGCCTAACGCTTTGAGGGTCGCGGCGTTCAGATCAAGGGCATCAACCAGACTGGCGGTGTTAGTCTGCACTCTTTCACGAACGCGCACACCAAACCGGGGGAGAAGCGAAAGCACCAGCCAGCGGCCAGCCTCAGACTGCAGAAATTCCTGTTCCGACATTTTTTCATCCTTGAAAACAACAATGGCCGGGCGCTCCGGCCCAGCCATTTAATGGTACTGCTATCCCCCACAACCCGCTTTCGCTGGCTATAAGGGCTGAGAAGTATCAGGGGTTAACGACCTTGTCACCCACCGACAACGAACGAGTGGCTTTTAGAACCAACCCGTAGCTCATCTTTTCATACACCTGGAATACCATCAGCAGACCGGCCCGCTCGGAAGGCAGCTCAATGGTTTCGCCGGTGATCGGGTCACGAACACGGTTACCGGCCTTCATCACCGCCAGCACGTTACCGGCCTTCATGCCTTCACGGGCGCCGCGGTTAATGGCCACCACATTGTACTGACCAATCTGGTTCACGCCGCCATCGACCGAGATCATCTTGCCTTCGATCTGCTCATCGGGAGAGCTGGGCATGAAGTTGGTGGTCAGACGGCGGTCTTCACTCACCAGTAAGCGATCGCCAATGCGAACTTCTTCACTGGAACGCGTCAGCTCGACCGTCAGAACGTCGCCGTTCTCGGCCGCGACGTTACCACGAGCAATGCTGCGCGCTTCCAGACCCAGAAACTCGCCGGTATCCGGATCAACAAATTCCTGACTGCGGCGGAACACACCAACGCGATCTGCGGGCTTTTCACCACGGGCGTAGATTTTGTCGCCAGCGCCAGTGATGATGCGGCCATCTTCACCTTCGAGCACATAAGGCGCACCGTTGATTTCTTCAGGGCTGACAATGCGCGTGTCAGTCAGGAAGCTGGCAATGGCGTCCAGAGGAATCGCGGGAATCGGAGTATCAATAGCTTCAGAACGAATCTGCGGAGACAATTTCACATCGCCGGAAGCCACCTTGGTAATGCGCGGCTTGCCATCGATGTAAACCAGCGCCAAACGATCGCCCGGATAGATCAGGTGAGGGTTGGCAACCTGCGGATTAACATGCCAAATTTCCGGCCAGTACCAGGGGTTATTCAGAAAACGCCCTGAAATGTCCCACAGGGTGTCCCCTTTGACGACCGTGTAACGCTCAGGATGGTCAGCCTTGAACTCGGGTTGTGCATGGGCCCAGGAGGTAAACAGCAGCGTAGTAACTGCCAGAGCGTACAACAATTTCCTCATCGTCTGTATCCTTGATCGCGTGCCTTGAATCTTAGCGTTCGGTAACGGCACCACAGTTCACCCGCGGCTTGTTACACTGTTATTCCCGTTACTATAGAAGATGTATGGGGATTTGTGATGTTATCTTTTGTTCTTCCAGTAAATTCTGCGGAATAATCGATAGAATCCTACTATTAACTGATCAGTTTGTACTCAATCGGTAATTTATCGGATAATACCCTCATCACACATGCTTCATAATAGATTTGTGAAGAAAATTTGCGCAGTACGCTGTCGCATTTCAGAGAAGCCAGAGCACTATGATTTTAGATATTCTTGAGTACCCGGATCCGCGCCTTCGCACCATCGCCAAGCCGGTAGACGAGGTAACCGACGAAATACGCACGCTGATCGACGACATGTTCGAGACCATGTACGATGCGCCCGGCATTGGCCTGGCGGCGACACAGGTGAACGTGCACAAGCAGATCATCGTCATGGATTTATCCGAAGACAAGAGCGAGCCGCGGGTGTTCATCAACCCGAAAGTGGAAGTACTGGATGGCGATTTGGAAGCCATGCAGGAAGGCTGCCTGTCGGTGCCGGGTTTTTATGAAGACGTGAAGCGCATCGAACACGTCCGGATTACGGCAAAAGACCGTGATGGTGAAGAGTTTGTTCTCGAAGCCACCGGCCTCCTGGCGGTTTGCATCCAGCACGAGATGGACCACCTGAACGGCAAGTTGTTTGTGGATTACCTCAGCTCTCTCAAGCGTAACCGCATTCGCAAGAAGCTGGAAAAGCTCCACAAGCAGAGCGCCTGAGTCTGAGCCGGATCATGCCGCTCAACTTCAGACCGAATTCAGGACCGGGTTACGACCCGGTTTTTTCGTATTCAACGACACAGAGATAACACCACCGTGCGCATTGTTTTTGCCGGAACTCCGGATTTCGCTGCCATCGCCCTGAAAGCCATTCTTGCGGCGGGGCATACTGTTGTAGGCGTTTACAGTCAGCCCGACCGGCCAGCCGGCCGAGGCCGCAAACTGATGCCGAGTCCGGTAAAACAAGTCGCACTGGATGCCGATATCCCTGTGTTCCAGCCCCAGAGCCTGAAACCCGAGGAGGCACAACAGGAACTGGCGGCACTGAATCCGGATGTGATGATCGTTGCGGCTTACGGCCTGATTCTTCCCAAAGCCGTGCTGGAGATCCCAAGCCACGGTTGCCTGAATATTCACGCGTCCTTATTGCCTCGGTGGCGCGGTGCTGCACCCATTCAGCGGGCCATTGCCGCCGGCGACGCCGAAACCGGCATCACCATCATGCAAATGGATGTCGGCTTGGATACCGGCGACATGCTACTGAAAACCGCCACTCCGATTAACCCGGACGATACCGGCGGCAGCCTTCACGACCGATTAGCGGATATGGGCGGCGACGCCATAGTAGAGGCCTTGGCGAAACTGAGCCAAGGCGCGCTGACCGGCGAGCCCCAGAACGACGACGAAGCCTGCTACGCCCACAAGCTGTCAAAAGAAGAAGGCCACATCGACTGGAACAACAGCGCCACCGACATCGAGCGACTGATCCGGGCGTTCAACCCATGGCCCGGCACCTTCACCGATCTCGGCGAACAGCGCATCCGTTTGCATCAGGCCCAGGCGCTAGAGCAGGGCAGCGATAAAGCCCCCGGCACCGTGCTTCGCCGTGAACGGGAAGGTATCGACATTGCCTGTGGCACCGGCTGTTTGAGAGTCACCAAAGTGCAGCTACCCGGCACTCGCGCCCTGAGCGTGAATGACTTGATTAACGGCGGTAAACCCGTGCTGATGCCCGAACAGGAGCTGAACTGATCATGTTCTATGACTCCCTGCCGTTTCGAGCGGTTGCAGCCGATGTGCTGCTTGCGGTCGAAAACGGTCAGTCGCTCTCGCAATGCCTGCCGTACGCATTGAGCCAACTGCCCCCTGAGCAGCGTCCCCAGTTGCAGGCCATTTGCTACGGCACCTGTCGCTGGTTTCATCGGCTGGATGGCGAGCTCAACCAGCGCCTGAAGAAACCCATTCGCAAACCCGACCGGGTTATTCATCATCTGATGTTGGTAGCACTGTTTCAGCTTCGTTTCAGTGAACAGGCGACTTACGCCGTGCTCAATGAAACCGTAGAAGCCTGCCGCGCGCTCGATCGGCCGCACCTGACCGGGTTGGTCAACGGCGTATTAAGAGCGGCCGAGCGGGAAGGCGCTCCGGAGCCGAGCGACGACAGCAGCCGCTTCAGCCACCCGGTCTGGATGGTGGAAAAACTGCGCCACAACTGGCCGGAGCACTGGCAGGCCATCCTCGATGCCAACAACACCCAAGCCCCGATGACGCTGCGTGTTAACGCTTTGCGCTTCAGCCGCGACGAATACCTCAAGCTGCTGACCGATGCCGGCATCGGTGCCAAGGCAACCCGCTTCGCCCCGCTTGGCATTCAGTTGGAACGCCCGGTTCCTGTGGACAACCTGCCGTGGTTTGAAGACGGTGCCGTCAGTGTTCAGGACGAAGCCGCACAACTGTGCACCACCTTGATGGATCTTCAACCCGGCCAGCGAGTGCTGGATGCCTGCGCGGCACCCGGTGGAAAAACCTGCGCCATCCTTGAAAGCTGTGCCGAACTTTCTGAAGTCATCGCCATCGACGAATCGCAAGATCGCCTGCCCCGAGTTCAGGAAAATCTGGACCGGCTCGACCTGTCCGCCAGCCTGATACAGGCGGACGCGGCTGACACAGAGCAATGGTGGGATGGTCAGGCCTTCGACCGCATCTTGCTGGATGTGCCCTGCAGCGCCACCGGCGTTATCCGCAGGCACCCGGACATCAAACTGCTACGCCGTGAATCGGACATCGTGCCGCTTGCCGGCATACAGCTTGGCCTGCTCAACGCCATGTGGTCTATCCTGAAACCCGGAGGCCGGTTGGTCTACGCCACCTGTTCGGTGTTTCCACAAGAGAACCACCGTATAATTCAGCGCTTCCTGAAACAGCAAGAACACGCACAACTGATTCCGATCGACGCGAGCTGGGGCCTGGATATGGATGCCGGCCGCAATCTGCTGCCGGATCCCAACAGCCACGACGGCTTTTTCTACGCCGTGCTGGAGAAACCTGACGCATGAACATCCTGATTCTCGGTGCAGGCCAGGTCGGTGGTACGCTGGCCGAACACCTCGCCAATGAAGCCAACGACATCACCGTGATCGACAGCGACAGCGTTCGCCTCCGGGAGCTGCAAGATCGCCTAGACATTCGCACGGTGCACGGCAAGGCGTCGTATCCGGCCGTGTTGAACGAAGCCAACGCCGAGGATGCCGACATGGTCATCGCCGTCACCAACAGCGATGAAACCAACATGGTGGCGTGCCAGGTCGCCAAGCTGCTGCACAAAACGCCCACGACCATCTGTCGGGTGCGCGCCGGCTCGTATCTGGCCAATCCCGCGCTGTTCTACAACAAAGATACCGAGAAAGACTTGGATAAACTTCGGGGCTTTCCGATTGATGTCATCATCAGCCCGGAACAACTGGTCACCAAGCATATCACCCGGCTTATCGAGTATCCCGGCACGCTTCAGGTGCTGGAGTTTTCCAAAGGCCTGACCCGACTCGTCGCCATCAAAGCCATCGAAGGTGGCCCTCTGGTAGGCCGCGAGCTGTCCTATCTGCGCACCCATATGCCGAAAATCGACACACGGGTTGCCGCCATTTTCCGGAAAGACCGTGCCATCATCCCGACAGGCGATACGGTGATCGAAGATGGTGATGAAGTGTTCTTTATCGCCGCCACAGACCACATCCGCTCAGTGATGAGTGAACTGCAGCCGCTGTCCAAGCCGTATAAACGCATCTTCATTTGTGGCGGGGGCAACATTGGTTACCGGCTGGCACGGGCACTGGATAGCCGCTACCAGGTGAAAATTCTCGAGCGGGATCACGACCGCTGCATCATGTTGTCGGAAAAACTGCGCAAAACGGTGGTGCTGGAAGGCAGCGGCGCTAATAAAGACATTCTGGTGGAAGAAAACATCGAGAATACCGATGTCTTTTGTGCGGTCACCAACGACGACGAAACCAACATCATTGCGTCGCTGCTGGCCAAGCGCCTGGGCGCCCGCAAAGTACTGACCCTGATCAACAACCCCGACTACGTGGATTTGATTCAGGGCGGTGTTATCGACGTGGCCATCTCACCCCAGCAAACCACCATCGGCAGTTTGCTGACCCACGTGCGCCGGGGCGATGTGGTGAACGTACACGCCCTACGCCGCGGGGCAGCCGAGGCCATCGAGGCCATCGCCCACGGCGACCACCGGTCCTCGAAAGTGGTGGGCCGACGGCTGGATGAAATCCATCTGCCACCGGGCACCACCATCGGTGCGATCGTGCGCCATGGCGAGGTTCTGATCGCCCACGATCACTTGCGCGTGCAGCCGAACGACCACGTTATTCTGTTCCTGGTCGATAAATCCCGCATCCGGGATGTGGAGAAGCTGTTCCACGTGGGGCTGACGTTCTTTTGATTGATCCCGAACACATCAATACGCAGATTGGCACTTAGAAAAGCAGCGCCAGCCAGCGTATAATGCGCGTTTTAAATTTTCGGAGTGTTCCGTGAAAGCGGAGCGCCACACACAGACTGACCAGCAGGCAATCGTCGTGACAGACAAGGCAACCAATAACTCCGCGCCAGACATCAAGACCTTTCAGGGTCTGATTCTGGCATTGCAGAATTTCTGGGCGCAGCATGGCTGCGTGATACTTCAGCCTCTCGATATGGAAGTCGGCGCCGGCACATTCCACTCGGCCACATTCCTGCGCTCCATCGGGCCCGAGACCTGGAACGCCGCCTACGTGCAGCCCAGCCGCCGCCCAACCGACGGTCGTTACGGTGAAAACCCGAACCGCCTGCAGCATTACTACCAGTTCCAGGTGGTTCTGAAGCCGTCTCCAGACAACATTCAGGAACTGTACCTGGATTCGTTGCGTGCTTTGGGCCTGGACCCTCTGGTACACGACATCCGCTTTGTAGAAGACAACTGGGAATCCCCGACGCTGGGTGCCTGGGGTCTGGGCTGGGAAATCTGGCTGAACGGTATGGAAGTTACCCAGTTCACCTACTTCCAGCAGGTGGGTGGTCTGGAATGCTACCCGGTTACCGGTGAGCTGACCTACGGCCTTGAGCGCATTGCGATGTACCTGCAAGGCGTCGACAGCGTTTACGATCTGGTGTGGACCAACGGCCCGGATGGCGTAGTCACCTACGGCGATGTGTTCCACCAGAACGAAGTGGAACAGTCCACCTACAACTTCGAGCAGGCCGATACCGAATTCCTGTTCCACAGCTTCGACGTGTACGAGCGGGAAAGTGCCCGCCTGATCGAAGCCGGCCTGCCACTGCCTGCCTACGAGCAGGTACTCAAGGCCTCTCACACCTTCAACCTGTTGGATGCTCGTCACGCCATCTCTGTGACCGAGCGCCAGCGTTTCATCCTGCGTGTACGCACACTGGCCCGCTCCGTGGCTCAGGCTTATTTTGAAAGCCGCCGCAAGCAAGGCTTCCCATTGGCACCCGAAGCGCTCCGCAAAGAGGTGCTGGCAGCGGCTGATGCGGCTGACGCTAAAGCCAAAGGCAAGAAGTCCGGAAAAGCGAAAAAGGCACAGCAGGAACAGGGGAAAGCATAATGGCTACACAGGATTTTCTAGTCGAACTGGGCACCGAGGAACTGCCTCCGAAAGCCCTCAAAGGCCTGTCTGACGCCTTCACCCAAGGCATCACCAAAGGCCTTGAAGACGCGGGTGTTGCCTTTGGCGCCGTCGAAGCCTTCGCGGCGCCACGCCGTTTGGCGGTGCGCATTCGGGATCTGGCCGATGCCCAGCCTGACAAGTCTGTAGAAAAGCGTGGCCCTGCGGTTAAAGCCGCCTTTGATGATGCCGGCAACCCGACCCGCGCACTGACCGGCTTCGCCACCTCATTGGGCATTACTCCCGATCAACTGGACACGCTGGAAACCGACAAAGGCGCCTGGCTGGTATTCCGCACCGTCGAAAAAGGTAAGCCCACGGTTGAGCTGCTGCCTGAACTGATCAACCAGTCACTGTCTGCTTTGCCGATTCCCAAGCGCATGCGTTGGGGTGCCCACCGCACCGAATTCGTGCGCCCGGTCCACTGGCTGATCATGCTGTACGGCAACAACGTGATCGACAACCCGATCATGAACCTGAAGCCCGGCAACAAAACCCGTGGCCACCGCTTCCATTGCCCGAAAGAGCTGATCATCCCGACCCCGGCCGACTACGAAACCGTGCTCAAGCAAGAAGGTTACGTACTGGCCGATTTCGCCGAGCGTCGTGAGCAAATTCGGGTTGGCGTGAACGCACTGGCCAAGAACGAAGCCGGTGGCGTTGCCGTTATCGACGAAGATCTGCTGGACGAAGTCACCGCCCTGAACGAATGGCCGGTGCCCTTGATGGGCCGCTTCGACGAGCGCTTCCTGAAAGTCCCAGCCGAAGCTCTGATCTCCTCCATGAAGGAACATCAGAAATACTTCCACGTGGTCGACAGCAACGATCAGATGATGCCGTTGTTCATCACCGTCGCCAACCTGGAAAGTAAAGACCCGGCTCAGGTGGTTGCCGGTAACGAGAAGGTCATCCGCCCGCGCTTGTCGGACGCGGCTTTCTTCTTCGAAACCGACTGCAAAACCAAGCTTGAAGATCGTATCGATGCGCTCAAGCCGATCGTATTCCAGGAAAAACTGGGCAGCATTTACGACAAGTCTGTGCGCGTAGCCGCACTGGCCAAGAAAATCGCCGAAGCCATCGACAGTGACCCGGCTTTGGCCGAGCGCGCCGCCATGCTGGCCAAGACCGATCTGGTTACCGAAATGGTGCTGGAGTTCACCGAACTGCAAGGCATCATGGGCAGCTACTATGCCGCCGACGACGGCGAGCACGCCGACGTGGCCAAGGCCCTGAACGAGCAGTACATGCCGCGCTTTGCCGGCGACGATCTGCCCACCACGCTGACCGGTTGCGCCGTTGCCATCGCTGACCGTATCGATTCACTGGTGGGTCTGTTCGGCATCAACCAGCCGCCCTCGGGAACCCGTGACCCGTTTGCCCTGCGCCGTGCTTCCCTCGGTGTGCTGCGCATCATCATCGAGCGCGAACTGCCGCTGGATTTGCAGACCCTGTGCGAGTGGGCGGAAGAGAACTTCACGGTACTGACCGAAGAGAACACCGCCAGCACCGTGGTGAACTACATGCTCGAGCGCTTCCGGGCCTTCTACGACGAGCAGGGCATCAGTGCCGAAGTCTATCTGGCCGTGCACGCACGTCGCCCGACCTGCCCACTGGACTTCAACCGCCGCGTGAAGGCCGTTGAAGCCTTCCGCCAGTTGCCAGAAGCTCTGGCTTTGGCCGGTGCCAACAAGCGGGTATCGAACATCCTGACCAAGCAGGGCGGCGACAGCATTGGCGAAACCGTAGACAACGCGTTGCTGCAGGATGAGCCCGAGAAAGTTCTGGCCCAGAAGGTTGAAGAGCAAGCCGCGAAAGTGTTGCCGTTGTTCGAGCAGGGCGACTACGCCACCGCTCTGACATCCTTGGCCAGCCTGCGCGAACCTGTGGATAACTTCTTCGACGAAGTCATGGTTATGGCCGACGACGAAGCCGTTAAAAACAACCGTTTGGCGCTGCTCAACCGTCTTCGTAACCTGTTCCTGCGCGTTGCCGATATTTCCCTGCTACCCACAGCCGGGTAAACGCTCTAACGCGCAGTTTTAAGTAGGTATTTCCCCAGGGAAGGGGCTAGCAAAATGGCCGGTAATCCGTATAATACCGGCCGTTGATCGGCGTGTGGCGCAGCTTGGTAGCGCACTTCGTTCGGGACGAAGGGGTCGCAGGTTCGAATCCTGCCACGCCGACCATTTTCCCGCTTTTCTGTTGTTGATCTCCCTCGTTGTTATCATTCCATAGCCCTTTTCGGGTTAGCATTTCTGTATCTTTCGTAAGTCTGCTAATGTTCTGGCAATTACCTTTATCCAGAATAGAAGGGAGGACGTTTATGAAGGATGCACTGGCCCGGCTACGTCAATTCCGAGACGACAGAGATTGGAAACAATTCCATAACCCTAAAGATTTATCGCTGGCCCTGAGCATTGAAGCTTCGGAGTTGCTGGAACTGTTTCTCTGGAAATCTCCCGAACAAGCAAATGTCGAGAAAGTGAAAGAAGAATTAGCAGATGTTGTCGCCTACGCCTTGCTATTGGCAGACAGCTACGATTTGAACCTGGAACAAATCGTGCTCGACAAGATTGCCAAGAACGAACAGAAATACCCCGTTAGCAAAGCTAAAGGAACAGCAAAAAAATACACGGAGCTATGAGTCAATCGTCGATGGTAGAAGTACAGCGTTACCCTTTCAGCAAGGATGCGATAAGCGAGTTACGTAACAACGCTTTTGCAGCGGATAGCTGGCCCCTGGTGTACGTGCTTAGTGATGAGAAACACCGACGTGCTTACATCGGCGAAACCACAGACACGCTCACCCGTATGAGCACACACCTCAAGCACAACGAGAAACAACTGCTAACTGCAGTTCATCTGATCACCAGCGAATACTTCAACAAATCGGCGACTCTGGATGTCGAATCGCTATTGATCAAATACATGGCAGCAGACGGTAAATACACGCTGCTGAACGGCAATCTCGGCCTCGCGGATCACAACTATTACCAGCGCGACGCTCTCTACAACGAGGTATTCCGGGAAGTATGGAATCGCTTGATCGCCAAAGGAGTGGTGTCACGTACTCTAGATCACCTCGATAATTCCGATGTATTTAAATATTCCCCTTATAAATCGCTGTCCTTCGACCAGCGTCAGGGGCTGCTTACCATCCTGCATGAATTGCTAAACCCCGGTGTCAAAAACATCGTCATTGAAGGTGGAGCAGGCACCGGGAAATCCGTCTTGGCGATATTCCTGTTCAAACTGCTTCTCTCAGAAAAAAATCACATTGACCTTCGGGATTTCTCTGAAGACGAAGCAGAGATTCAGTCCTTACTCACCAAATTTCAGGCCACTACTCCCAAGCCAAAGATGGCGCTGGTCGTGCCGATGACATCCTTTCGAACCACACTAAAGAAGGCATTCAGACACGTCTCAGGCCTTAGTCCCGGTATGGTGATCAGTCCATCTGAACTCGCCAAACAGCACTACGACATCGTGTTAGTGGACGAATCCCATCGCTTGCGAAAGCGTAAAAACCTCGGAGCCTACTTCGGTGGCTTTGACAAAACCTGTGCGGCTTTGGGTTTGGACAAACACAGCTGTAGCGAAGTCGATTGGGTGTGCCAGCAATCTGATAAAGCCATTTTCTTCTATGACCAAGGGCAATCGATCAAACCGTCAGACGCCGATACAGAAGTTTTCCTGCACCTTAAAGCCGCCAAGGATTCCGTGACGCATTCGCTTCTGTCGCAGTTCCGCGTAAAGGCTGGACAACCCTATGTCGAGTTTGTGGATAACCTGCTCAACGGTCGTGTTGGTAAGAAAGAAGTCTTCCGAGCAAAAAACTATGAGTTCGAAGTGTTCGAATCGCTTGGCGATATGGTGCAGGCCATTAACGACAAAGAAACCCAGGTCGGGTTGTCCCGGCTAATTGCTGGCTATTCGTGGCCGTGGATCTCAAAAAAAGACAGCACGGCGTACGACATTGTCATTGATGACGTCCAGCTTCGCTGGAACAGCACGAATACCGATTGGATTAATAAGGTCAGCTCTCACAACGAAGTCGGTTGTATCCACACTACACAGGGCTACGACCTTAACTACGCAGGCATCATATTTGGAGAAGAAATCCGTTTCGATACGGAAAGCCAATCCATCGTCATCGATAAGGCCAACTATTTCGACCGCACTGGTGGGCAGGGCATTAAAGACCCGGAAGAGCTGAAGCAATACATCATCAATATCTACCGAACCATCATGCTCCGGGGAATTCGGGGCACCTTCGTTTACGCCTGTGATAAGGCGCTTCGGGAATATCTCAAGCAGCACATCCCTGAACACGCCCCCAACCAAGGAGACAATTGGACTCCCGAAGTGGTGGACCTCAAGCCATATGTCAACGCTGTGCCTTTGTTCGATCTGCAAGCGGCCGCTGGCACGTTCAGTGACCTACAGAACGCACAGGACAAAGACTGGGTAGCCGTACCTAACGACATTCAGGTACGGGAGGGAATGTTTGCCTGCCAAGTGATCGGAGAATCAATGAACCGGGTTATACCAAATGGCGCTTTGTGCCTGTTCCGTCCCGATAGAGGTGGCAGCCGGAATGGCAAAACGGTGTTGGTGGAATGCACAGATAGCATCGATGCTGACTTCGGTTCGCGCTACACGGTGAAAGTGTACGAAAGCTTTAAAACCGAAGACGAACACGGCTGGCTCCATAAGCGCATTCAACTTAAGCCCAACTCGTACGATCAAAACTTCGAAACTCTTGAACTGAACGAAGAAAATGCGCTTCAGTATCGAGTAGTGGGTGAATTTGTGTGCGTAATCGAGTAACCACGCGTTGTCTAAAACGCGCCTACAACAAATGCTCAATCGGCAAAAACGAAAACACCGAAACCATTATCCGTTTAAGTACCCCAACACCCGGATCGCTGCTGCGCCGTATCTCTTCATCACCATTGCGCTCTATCCACTGTAAATCGCCGTCTTCGTCCAGCACTACCTCATAGGCGGTTATTTGGGCTTGCTCTTCAAAGTGGTTTTCCATCAGTTGAGTCAGTTCCGGGCTTTCAATCACAAAGCCCAGCTCCGTGTTGATGTGAACGGAACGAGGATCGAAGTTGAACGAGCCCACGAACAACCGTTTTCCGTCCACCGCAAAGGTTTTGGCATGCAGGCTGGAAGACGAGCTGCCCATCAGGTTGTCCTGTAACGAGCGCTCCACAGGCTCTTCTCCGGGCACCTTGCGCAACTCGAACAGCTGCACACCGGTTTTAAGCAGCAGTTTCCGGAACATCTCCACCCCGGCTTTGGTGGGGATGAAGTAGGGCGACACCAAGGTAATTGAGTGCTTCGGGTCACCCATGGCTTCAGCCAATTGGCGGCTCATCAAGCCTTTTTCGGGGTTTTCTCCCAGCACTTTCGCCGGGTCATCGCTCACCATCGACACCGGCGACCAGACAAACTCAAGATCGCCCGCTAACAGATTCTTCAGAAATTCGGATTCAACCACCGGGCCAATAGCGAGCACATCCAGATCCGCAAACAACGCGCCCGAGCCCGCGCCGAAATATTCATTGGCTATATTGCGCCCGCCGACAATCGCCGCCTGTTTGTCGGCATTGAAGGATTTATTGTGCATCCGGTGATTCAGGCGCGAGAAGCTGGTGAGGTTTGTTGCGCGGGAAGGGATTGGCTTTCAGGGCGGTCGCTCAACGGAGGCAGGGCGCACCCGCTGAGCACAACACAGGTTGCGAACAAGGCCGCAAGCCCTGGACAAAACCGCCTGAACCGGTAAATCAATGCATACACTCCTTCTGATTAATGGGTTAGTGTAGCAGTTAGAAGCCATGCTATACCCAACCGAAAACCCAAGCGGAGATTCATGATGATCGGATACGTTACTCTGGGCGTCAGCGATATGGAGAAAGCCAAGCAGTTCTACAGCGATCTGCTGGGGGACATGGGCGCAAAATTGCTGCTGGATATGGGCCGTATTGCGTTCATCGGCAAAGATCTGAGCACGCCCATGCTGGCGGTATGCACGCCGTTCAACGGTGAACCGAACAACCCGGGCAACGGCAACATGCTGGCGCTGCAACCGGGCTCGAAAGAAGCGGTAGACAGCTACTACAAGAAAGCCATTGAATTGGGTGCCACCTGCGACGGTGAGCCGGGGCAGCGCATCCCGAACCAGTTCTACGGGGCCTATGTGCGCGATCCCGACGGCAACAAGCTGGCATTTTTCCAGTTCGGCTGATCAATAAAAAAGCCCTGCAGCGATTAACGGCAGGGCTTGTTTATTCAGGGCCAGCCGTAAAACAAGCCGCCTCAATAAGCGCCGCGAATCAGATCAATCCCCGGTTTTAGCACCTCTTTCCAGGCTTGCCGAAGCTCCGGGCTGTACTCCGGATCGTGCATACGCACGGTTTTCAGCAACGCCTCTTCCCACAAATCGTACCATTCCGGCTGGATGTCGTAATTCTTTCGGTTATGACTCTCGCCCAGATCCCGCAATTTACGGTCGGACATACCGCGAGCCACCAGAATGATCTGCATCACGCCGTGGCGTAGCAGATGGCGTTGGGCCGCCATATCGGTGTCGGCAAAACGCTTGCGAATGGCCTCTGAACTGGCCATGAAGAAATCGTAAAAATCGACAAAAAACTGTTCGGTTCGACAACAGCGGCCATAGCTCTGGAAAACAAGATCCGTGTTATTCATCTGCAGTGTCTGCCTTGGGGATAAGTGAAGGACGCGTGAGAAGCTGACGAATTGTAAGCATGCAACCTAAACTTTCAATAGCGGGATGGCGAAACTCCGGATTTATTTCAAAGAGTTACAAAACATAACAAAGTTCAGAACGGCTCAGGAAACCACCAGCCCGGCAGCAACCGATTAACTGACGGCTTCAGAAATCGGTCGTCTATGAGCCAGATCACTCCTTGGTCTTCCGGTGTTCGAATCACCCGTCCCGCTGCTTGCGCAACTTTCTGTAAGCCGGGAATGAGGTAGGTGTATTCGTAGCCATTGCCAAACCGCTGCTGCAGTCGGGTTTTCAGGATTTCGTGCCAAGCGTCGAAGGGCGGCAGGCCCAAGGTGGCGACGAAGGCACCGATCAACTGGTCTCCGGGCAGATCAATGCCTTCACTGAACACCCCGCCCAATACCGCGAATGCCACGCCGCCATTCGGCTTCTGGAACCCCGCCAGAAATTCGCGCCGCTGTTCCGCAGTCATGCCCGGTTGCTGGCTGCGCTGGGGAATATCCGGGGCGTGTTCCGCCAAGGCATCACTGGCTTCTTTGGCGTATTTAAAGCTGCTGAAGAACGCCAGGTAGTGGCCGGGGCGTTGCCGGTACTGGCTGGCAATCACCTCCGCAATGGGTTGCAACGAAGCCTCTCGGTGAACCTGCCGAGTGCTGATGCCGGGGGTAAAGTTTACTTGCAGTTGCTCGGCGCTGAACGGGCTGGGCAGGGAGGTAAACCGGGCATCTTCCGTCATACCCAGCAGGTCCCGGTAATAAACGCCGGGGCTTAGGGTGGCGGAGAACAGCAGCACCGAGTGGGCATCGGCAAAGCGCTCGCGAAGGTAATCGGCAGGAATCAGATTCTGTAACGTTAAACTGGCCCGTCCACGACCACTGCGCTGAAATTCACACAGCGAGTGATCCCCGAAACTGTCCGCCAGCTTCATAAAGGCCACGCTTTCAAACATCACTTCTTGCAACGGGAGGTCGGGCGGGTTGTCGGCGAGGTAATCGGTGATGGTGGACACCATCGCCTGCAAGGCCCCCAACAACTGTGAGGGTAGGGTAGCCAGAAACACCGGCTGGTCCTGATCGCCATGATCACGAATCAGACTCTGCCACGCGCGGGCGGTTCGGTCCAAAGCCGACTTCAGCGGTTTGGGCGCGGTTTTCTTAACCTTCAGCAAGCGATGCTGGTCCAGGCGTACCGAGTACATGCCGCGGCCACGGTCCACCAGATTATGGGCTTCGTCCACCAGCACACTGGCTTTCCAGTTGTTTTGGCGGATCAAACCGTGGAGCAAGGCGGATTGGTCGAACATCCGGTTTACATCGCCGATCACCAGATCGCTCCAACGGGCCATTTCTTGAGCCAGAAAATAAGGACAAATGTCGTGACCTGCAGCGATTTGCTGCAAAACATCTTGAGTTAGCGGACTTTTGCTTTGAACGGCTTCGGCCCGCGCATCTGGCAAACGGTCGAAAAAACCTTTCGCCAGCGGGCAGGAATCGCCGTGACAGGCTTTGTCCGGGTGCTCACAGGCGTCGTCTTTGGATACCAGTTCCAGTGTACGCAGGGGCCAGGGCTGCAACGGGTCTTGGGCCGAACGCAACTTATCCACAGCATCCAGTGCCAGTTGCCGAGCGGTGTTGCGGCAGGTGAGGTAGAACAGCCGATCCTGTCCTGCGGCGGGCATCGCCATTAACGCCGGGAATAGGGTGCCCAAGGTTTTACCCAGTCCGGTGGGCGCCTCCAGCAATAAGGTTTCACCTTTCACGGCATTCTTGTAGACGGTTTCCGCCAGCTGCCGCTGGCGTGGACGGAAGTCCGGGAAGGGGAAGGTCAGCTCGGCCAACAACGCATTGCGCTGTTCCCGATGATGTTCTTCCTGCTCGGCCCAGGCTTTATACAGGGTGCATAGAGCTTCGAGTTCCAGCCACAGCTCGTCGGCACTGGCAGTTTCTACCTGTGTGGTTTCTTTGCTCTTGCCGATGTCGAAATAGACCAACGCCAACTCCAGCTTTTTGCGCTTTTCCTGTCGGCATAACAGAGCTCCATAAACCCGCAATTGGGCTCGGTGCAGTGCCCGTTGGTGCTCGCGTATACGGGACACATCACCCCGGTGAGTTTTGATTTCTTCCAGCCGGCCGTTGTGCGGGTTATAACCGTCAGCTCTTCCGGATAGCTTTAAACCCATGCACTTTCCGGTAAGTGAATACTCGCTTTTGTAGCCGTAACCGCGGTTATCCTGAATCGTTTGATGGCCCGCGATGCCTTCTTCCGCGCTGGGGGCCGGGGTGTAGCGGAAGTCCAGATCGCCGTGGCGAGCAGCGAACTCGCACAGGGTACGAACGGCTACCTTCATGAACTCCCCCCCGCATCCTGCCAACGCACGTAACACACGCTGGCGGGTATGCCTTGCTGGTCGAAAAAAGCGAGCCAGCGGCGTTGGTGATCCTGCAGTCGGTCGCCGGGGCCTTTCACTTCAATCATTTCATAACGGTGTTCAGGGGCTTCTCCGTTGGGGATAAAACGAATCAAATCCGGGAAGCCGCTGCGGTGTTCCTTCACATTGGTTAGCAGCCGGTCAAACAGCGCTCTGAGATGGGCCGGCGGGATACACTCCATGGCCAATTCCAGCAAGTCTTCGGTGACCACCGGCCACGCGACAAACGGGTTAGCAAGACCCTGTTTCGCTTTGAAGGTTTCACGGATGATTCGTCGATAAGCCTCCGTTTCCAGCAGCGCAAAGCACTGGTCGAACTCCGTTTGTCGGCGGGCGACAAAGTCTTCTCGAGTCAGGTCTGCCGGGCCGATGTGGAAGGGGTGAAAAAACGCGCCAGCGATGGGTTTGAAAATCACCCGCCAACACAGCAAGCCGAACAGGGCATTGATCAGTGTATTTTCCACATAGAACACCGGGGCACTTTCGCTGGTTAGGTGCGCCAAAGCCGCTTGCTCAACCGTGCCGCTATCCGGTTTCGGGAGGGTGACCGTTATTTCCCGGATCAACGGCTTGGTCGGCACCTGTGGTTTCGGTGCGCCCATTTTCGGTGCCAGCCGTTTCAGAATCCGCTCCAGTCCTTGAGTTTCGGCATCGCTCAGTTTGCCGGTTTGCCACTGCCCGGCGATGGCCCAGGCCTCCTCGAACCGTTTCAGGCGTTCCAACAATCGTAACTGCTTGAGCCTGGCTTCCCGGTGCCCGCTGGCGGCCCAAGCCTGCAATGCTAGTTTTGAATTGCCTTGCCGCTCAGCCTGTCGGCCCAGTTCCAACAACAGGCGGTTTCGGCGGCTGGCTAACCATGAGTTATCCACAGGCGCTGAAATATCCGGCCAAACCTCTTCTGCCGCCTCACCAGCATCCAAGCGCTCCCGGCACTGATGCATCTGCAGGTAGCTGTCCACCTCGGCCCGGTGCTGGAAGGCCCGGGATTCGGGGGTAAAGGGCACCGTCTCAAATTGCTGTACGCCCAGCTCCACCAACACGAAGTCGGTCCAGCTTTGGCGCAGGTTGCCGAAGAACATCAGGCGAATGCGATCGAACAGAGCCATATCCTGTACTTGCACCACCTGCGGCACCGGTTGATCAAACCAGCGGTGAACCGGCTCAGGTTCGGGCAAGGTGGCGGCAAGGGCCTCACGAAGCTGGGCTTTGGGTAAGCTTTTGGGCAAGCGGTTCTGCGCCAGCCAGTCTGCAAACAGCGGCCGAAGTTCGGCGAGGGTAAACAACCGAAACACATCCTCTAAGCCCAGCAACGGGGCAGGCTCCAGCCATTGCTCAGCGATCAGCTCCGCCACGGCGTCGGTTTCCGGCTGCGGCAGTTCCGGGTAATTCAACTTATCCACACGGAACAAGTCACCGGTGCGCATCACCATGCGAGTCAGTAGCGCCCGCGCCGCCACCGGTAGCGCTCGGAAACTCGCCAGCCGCGCGCGCTCGAATTCAGTCAGGAGATCGCTGTGATGCGCAGCCACCCAGTCCACCAAGGTGTTCATGTTTTCCAGGTAGTACAACGGGTTCTCAAGATCCGCCGTGGTCGGATACGACCGCATTTGTCGCATGAAAGGGATATCCTGCCTAACGAAACAAACTCGGGTTTGGGGTAACCTGTCACCCAGACCCATTTTCCGGAATCAAGATAACACTGGTATGCCTGAGACCAACAGTATTGAACCCGGCTTTCACGCCATCCACGCCAACCATCTGGAAGATCTGCGCCGGGCGGTGGTGTACATCTGCCGGCAAAATCCGATGCCGCCGCTGCAAAGCGAAACGTTTCTGGTGCAAAGCAACGGCATTGCCCAATGGTTGAAGCTGGCACTGGCCGAAAAACGCACCGAAGACGGCGTCGAAGGCGGGCTGGGTATTGCTGCCGGAATGGACTTTCTATTCCCGGCTCGTTTTATCTGGCAAGCGTACCGGGCCGTGTTACCGGACGGCGAAGTACCCGAGCAATCACCCTTCGATAAAAGCCGGCTGGTGTGGCGGTTATACCGGCTTTTACCCGAACTGGTCGGGCAAGACGAAGCCTTCACTCCGCTAGCCCGTTTTCTGGACGGCACCGACACCGAGCTGCGCAACTTCCAGTTGGCTGAAAAAGTGGCCGATCTGTTCGACCAATATCAGGTCTTCCGCGCTGACTGGCTCGCTGCTTGGGAGCAGGGCCGGGATGTTCTCATTACGCCCAGAGGCGAAGAAAAACCACTGACAACGGAAACTCTCTGGCAGCCGTTGTTGTGGCGCAAGCTGGTGGAAGATGTCGGCGAAGCCTCACGTACCAGCCGTTCGCAAATTCACACTCGTTTTATGGAGCAGGGCCAGCGCATCACCACGCCCGCTAACCCGGCCCGACTGCCCAAACGCATCGTTGTGTTTGGCGTTTCCTCACTGCCGCGACAGGCTTTGGAAGCACTGTACGTGCTTAGCCGTTTTAGTCAGGTGGTGCTGTGTGTGCACAACCCCAGCCAGTTTTACTGGGCCGATATCATCAGCGACCGGGAACTGCTTCGCGCCAACCGTAAGCGGGGCCTAGCCCATCCGGTACTGTCGCAGATTGATGATAAAGACCAACTGCACCAACACGCCAACCCGTTACTGGCGGCTTGGGGCAAACAAGGCCGGGACTATATTCGCCTGCTGGACGAATTCGACAACCCGGAGGAATATCGCAGCAGCTTCCAGACCCCGGACCAGAAAATCGATATCTTCTCGGAGCACGGCAACGGGGAGGCCCCCAGCCTGTTAAACCAACTGCAGAATGACATCTATAACCTGACCCCGCTGCAGGAAATTCGTGAGCAAGCCCGCGAGCTGGACCTTACCCGGGATTATTCCATTGCCTTTCACGAAGCCCACAGCCCCCAGCGTGAGGTGGAAGTACTGCACGACCAATTGCTGGCAGCGTTCAATGCCGACCCCAACCTTCGGCCCCGCGATGTCATCGTGATGGTGCCCGACATCAACGTGTACGCCCCACATATTCAGGCGGTGTTTGGCCGTTACCAGCCCGGTCGTAAACGCCACATTCCGTTCACCATTTCTGACCAAGGGCAGCGCCACCACGAACCGGTGTTGATCGCACTGGAAACGCTGATGTCGTTGCCCCGCAGTCGCTTCGGTGTGAGTGAAATCATCAGCCTGCTGGAAGTCCCCGGTATCCGTGATCGCTTCGGCATCCACGAAGACGACATTCCACTGGCGCGGCGCTGGGTGGAAGGCGCCAACATCCGCTGGGGCCTGCACGGTCAGCACCGGGAAAGTCTTGATTTACCCGCAGAACTGGATCGCAATACCTGGCAATCCGGGCTTAGGTCCATGCTGCTGGGTTACGGCATGGGTGAGGACGACCCATGGGCCGGCGTAGAGCCCTATGGCGAAATCGGTGGTCTGCAAGCCGATCTGGCCGGCCGGCTCGGTGACTTTGTGCATCAACTGGAAACCTTGTGGCAGGCCCTGCAAACCCAACGCACCCCTGAGCAGTGGGAAACGCTTTTCTCGGACATGCTGGAGCAGTTTTTCCACAAAGTGGAAGGCAGTGATCTGTTGCTGCTTAACCGCTTCCGGCGGCATCTGGAGCAATGGCTGGAAAATGCACTGGCGGCCGGGCTAAACGAGCAATCATTGCCGTTGAACATCGTCAAAGACGTGCTGCTGTCCGGCTTGGACGAAGGTGGTCTGAACCAGCGCTTCCTGGCCGGCAAGGTCAACTTCGCCACCTTGATGCCCATGCGGGCAATTCCCTTCCGCAAGGTGTGCCTGCTGGGGATGAACGACGGCGACTACCCTCGCTCGCGGCCACCTGTGGATTTTGATCTGATGGCCCAAGACTACCGCCCGGGAGATCGCTCCCGCCGCGAGGACGACCGCTATTTGTTTTTGGAAGCTTTGCTATCAGCCCGCGAACAGCTTTACATCAGCTGGGTAGGGCGCAGCATCAAAGACGACTCCGAGCGGCCACCATCGGTGCTGGTGGGCCAGCTTCAGGATCACCTCGACAGCCTGTGGACAGTGGCGGGGCAACCGAACAAGACGGTGACGAAAGCACTGACCACCCAACACCCGTTGCAGCCCTTCAGCCGCGACTATTTCCCCAAGGCCAACGCCCGGGAAAATATCTTGGAAGACACCGCAAAGCCCTTGGTGGAGGTGCTGGAAAGCCGCAACCTGTTTACCTATGAACGGGAATGGCGCAGCGCCCACGGGGTGGAACCGGCAGCACACACTCAAACCCCATTGCCGTATCAGGCACCGGAAGAGCCCATCAGCCTGAACGACCTGGCCGGTTTTCTGAAAAAGCCCATCGAAACCTTCTATCAACGCCGCCTGCAGGTACGCTTTGAAGAGGTGGAAAACGACGACACCGACAACGAAAACTTCGACCTGAACGGGCTGGACCGTTGGCGTCTGGACAACGAACTGATCCAGCAAAGCCTGCTCAAAGCCGGCACCGAAGAAGAACTGCACGATCGGCTGGAAACCACGCTGGACCGCATGGCCCGGCGGGGTGACCTCGGCATGGGCGTGACCGAACACCGACTACGCAGCGAACTGTCCGGGCGCTTGCCGAACCTGTTCGGGCGCTACCAAAGCGCGCTGGCGGAATGGCCCGAAGCCGTGGCTGAACCCTTGGCCTTCAACTACGCGTTTAAACAGTCCACCGGCACCGTGGAAGTGGCCGACCTGATTGATGGCCTGCGCCGCAATGCCAACGGCGATCTGTGCCGACTGGTGGTGGCCAGCTCCAGTTTGCTGACCGGTTCCGGTTACAGCAAGAAAGTGCGCTACGCCAACCTGATGCGGGACTGGCTGATCCATCTGGCCGGACAGCTCAGCGGCCAACCGTTTGCAACGCTGATTCTGGGTAAGGAAGAAGACCGTAAGTTCAGCTTTGCCCCGATGACACCCGAAACGGCCAAGCACCGCTTTGACACCGTCCTGAAACGCTGGATGGAAGCCACCACCCGGGCCTTACCGATTCACTGCGACGCCGGTTTTGCCTGGGTCACCAGTTTCTACGGCGGCAAAAAGTACGTGGGCGATCACGAACGCGCCATTGATGAAGCCGAGAACGCCTACACCACCGCTTTGACCAGAGACACCGGCTACCTGCGCGGTGCTTTCGAAACGCCGGAATCACTCATGGCCAGTGGGGAATTTGAAGCGCTCCTGCACGACTTATATGTCCCCCTGTGGGAAGCAGAGCAGGGCAAGTCCGCGGCTGAACAGATCGAGAGCATGGAATGACAGAGCAAACGAACAACCGAAATCCCAATCTCGACCCGTTGGCATTGCCCCTGAACGGCAGCGCCCTGATCGAAGCCAGTGCCGGTACCGGGAAAACCTTTACCATCGCCATTTTGTATGTGCGCTTGGTGCTGGGTCACGGTCAGATAGAGCAAAGCCCGTTGCAAGATCTATTGCCACCGAACCTGTTGGTGGTGACCTTTACCGAAGCCGCCACCAAAGAACTCCGGGACCGTATCCGCACCCGGCTGACCCAGGCCGCCGAGGTGTTTTCCGAGCACGCCGCCAGCCTTGAGCCATCACCGGAAACGGCACTTATCCACAAGCTTCGGGACGACAGCTATCCAGACCCGGCCAGCTGGCCCGACTGCCGCAAAAAACTGCTGCTCGCCGCCGAATGGATGGACGAAGCCGCCGTATCCACCATCCACGGCTTCTGCAATCGCATGTTGAGCGAGCACGCTTTCGACAGTGGCAGTCTGTTCAAACTTACGCTGGAAACCGACCAGAGCGAGTTGTTGGACGAGGTCGCCCGGGATTACTGGCGTACCTTTGTTTACCCACTACCGCCGGCACTGATGGATGAAGCCCTGAGCCATTGGAAAACCCCCACGGATCTTCGCACGGCCGTCCGCAACCTAATCGGCGATCCCGAAAGCCTCGGCACGCCACCCGCAGATGTGCATAACGCCATCGAACAGGCCGTCACCGAAAGAGAAAACCAGTCAAACGCGCTGAAACGCTATGACTGGGCCAAGTGGCAGGGGGAAGTAGCCGATCTACTGAACGAGCTCAACAAGAACAAGCGGCTACACGGTGGCAGCAAGAACGCCATGCTGAAAGTCTGGGACACCTTGGTGGATTGGGCTGGCTCCAACGACTTGCTGCCGGAGAAGCTGGACTCAGCCGCGGGCTTCAAAAACCAGACCCCCGAAGGGTTGGATAACATCCTGAAAGGTGACGACCCGGCCCCGTATCATCCGGCGTTCGACGCGCTTGAAGAACTGATCGAATTCGGCCAGAACCAACCCAGCGCGAAATCCGACATCCTGCGCCACGCCAGTCACTGGATTGCGCAACGCCTGGAAGATGAAAAACAGAAACGTTCGGAAATGGGCTTCGACGACCTGCTGACCCGGCTCGACGATGCCCTGCACGGCCCCCGGGGCGAACAACTGGCCGCCACCATTCGCCGCCAGTTTCCGGTGGCATTGATTGATG
Organism: Marinobacter litoralis; assembly: GCF_003336705.1. Taxonomy (GTDB): domain Bacteria; phylum Pseudomonadota; class Gammaproteobacteria; order Pseudomonadales; family Oleiphilaceae; genus Marinobacter; species Marinobacter litoralis. The sequence goes on from NZ_QMDL01000003.1 coordinate 436,508, forward strand.
AATTTCAGGATACCGACCCGGTTCAGTACCGGATTTTCGACCGTATTTACCGGGTTGAAGAGAACCACCCGGATACCTGCCTGCTGATGATCGGAGACCCGAAACAAGCCATCTACGGCTTCCGCGGCGCGGATATCTATACCTATCTGCAAGCCCGTCTGGGGGTGCAAGACCGTACCTACACGTTGGGGACAAACTTCCGCTCTGCACAAACCATGGTGTCTGCGGTAAACCGGGTGTTCGAATACAGCGACCAACACAGCCGCAACGGTGCCTTCCTGTTTGGTCAGGGCGATACCTCCCCCTTACCGTTTCAGGGTGTCGCGGCCAACGGCACCAAACGGGTGTGGTCGGTGACCGGAGAACCTCAACCCAGCCTGATATTCTGGACCCACGAGTCCGGCGATACCCATAAAGACGGCAGCCCCAAAGCGATCGCCAAAGGCACCGCCACCGCCGATATCGCCGAAACCTGTGCCAGTGAAATCGCGCGCCTGCTAACTCTGGGGCAGGGCCAGAAGGCTGGTTTTGTGTTGCAGGATGATCCGAACGATCTGGAACCGGTCAGCCCGCAAGACATTGCCGTGCTGGTCAACAACCGGGATGAAGCCAGTGCCGTTCGCGATGCACTGGGCCGCCGGCGCATCAAAAGCGTGTACTTGTCCGACCGGGGCTCGGTGCTGACATCGCCGGAAGCCAAAGAAGTGTTGTCGTGGTTGCGAGCCTTTGCCGAACCCCGGCAACTGGCTTACATCCGGGCTGCGCTGGCAACCCCCACTTTGGGTCAATCCTGGCAGGCGATGAACCAGTTGCTCACCGATGAGTTGGTGCTGGAACGAGAAATAGAGCGCTTTATCGGTTATCAACAGCAATGGCAGAACCAAGGCGTGCTGCCGATGCTGCGCAGCTTCCTGATGGATTTTGAAGTGCCCGGACGTTTGCTCCAACGGCCCGATGGCGAGCGCCGGTTGACCGACATTCTGCACATTGCCGAACTGCTGCAACAAGACAGCCTGCAACTGGACGGCGAACACGCGCTGGTACACCATTTCACGCAGATTCTTCGCGCTGCCGACGAGGAAGATGAACACCGCACACTGCGACTCGAAAGCGATGCCGCCTTAGTGAAAGTGATTACTGTGCATAAGTCCAAAGGACTGGAATACCCCTTGGTGTTCCTGCCCTTTGGCACCGCCTACCGGGCCCAGAGCGAAAAGCAGTCGTTTGTCAGCTACCACGACAGCGACAACAAACTGATCACCGTATTCGACCCGAGTGCCGAGGATGTCGCCAAAGCCGATCAGGAACGCTTGGGTGAAGACATCCGTAAGATCTACGTAGCGCTGACCCGGGCAAGGTTCGCCACTTGGGTGGGCGCCGCAGCCCTCGACAACTGGCAACAAAGCGGATTGGGATACCTGATATCCGGCAGCGGGGCAGAAAGCATCGGCCAGTGCCTGAACACCTTGGCTGAGGGCAGGCCGGAGATTACCGTCACTCCGCTACCGGAGCCGGAAGACACGCTCTACACCGAACAGGCACCGGAAGCGCTTGGTCCGGCACTGGTTTCCAGCCGGGAAGCCAAAGAAGACTGGTGGATTGCCAGCTATTCGTCGATCGAATACACCGGTATGGCCGGCACCGGCATTGTGTTCACCGGTGAGGTTGAAGACGCTGAAACCCAGAACCTGCTGGAAGAAAGCGCCCAGAATACCGAGGAAGACACTGCAGTGGTGACAGACCAGCGCAACCATCACCACTTTCCGAAAGGCGCGGGACCCGGCACCTTCCTGCATGAGCTGTTGGAGTGGTGCACCCACCACGGCTTCCAGTGGGTTGTGGATAACCCCGAGCAACTGCGGGAGCAACTGACCCGCCGCTGCAGTACTCGCGGCTGGAGTGATTGGGTTGAACCCTTGCAGCACTGGCTGCTGGCGCTGATGACTCAGCCCATCCCACTGCAACGTTCGGGCGATGAACGGGTGAGCCTGGCCGGGCTAACCAGCCTGCGCCCGGAACTGGAATTCTGGTTCGAAAGCCGCAACGTCAATGTGCAAAAGCTCGACGAGTTGGTTAAAGCACACACGCTCAACGCCGCCGACCGACCACAGGCCGAGGCAAAACGCTTCAACGGCATGATCAAAGGGTTTATTGATTTGGTGTTCGAGCACAACGGGCAGTATTACGTGCTGGATTATAAATCCAATACCTTGGGTGAAGATGACAGCGCCTACACCGACCAAGCCATGGGCGAGGCCATTCTGGATAAACGCTACGATTTGCAGTACGTGCTTTACCTGCTGGCCCTGCACCGTTTGCTCACAGCCCGTTTGCTGAATTACGACTACGACCAGCATATTGGAGGCGCAGTGTATCTGTTCCTGCGAGGCGTGAACTCGGCCACCGGTGGCGCGTTCGTCGACAAACCACCGAAGGCGCTGATCGAGCAACTGGATGCCTTGTTTGATGGCAACGCTGCTTCAGGGGAGGTGGCCGCATGAGCCGTACCCGAAATAATGAACACCAGATAACGATGGATTTGGGAGACGGGCACACGGTTGAAGCCTCGAACCCGACTGTGGATAACTCGCGCTTGTTGGCCACTGTGGATAAAACCGATGCTCTGCTGGAACAATGGCAGCAGGCTGAGTGGATTCGCCCTCTGGATCTGGGCTTTGCCCGACTGATTCGGGATTTGTCCGAAGAGCAGGGTGAGCCGCTGCATCCTCTGGTTTTCCTGTTGGCGGCACTGATCTCCCACCAAGTCGGCCGAGGCCACGTGTGCATTGATCTGGCCACTCTGCTGGACGATGCCGATGCCACCTTGTCGCTTCCCCCGGAGGAACCTTCCAACGAGGCGCAGCCCCGTGTGGATAACTTGAATCAGGCCATGCCACTGGATTTGAATCACCTGAAACCGGCGGATCTACTGGCCCGAATCTCCCTGCAGGATTGCGTCTCCGCATTGTCGGCATCCTTCGCGGTCAGTGACGGCACCCGCATGTCACCTTTGATTCTGACCGAAGGCCGACTTTATCTGCGCCGGCTGTGGCGTTACGAGCAGCGTATTGCCGAGGGCATTTTGCAACGGTTGGCTTTGCCATCCCCAATGGCGAAGCCCGATGCGCCCGCCGCGCGCACGCTCTCGCAGGCTTTGAACACGCTGTTCGCTCCAAGCGAAGACATCGATTACCAGAAGCTGGCTTGTGCCTTGGCTGCACGCAGCTGCTTCTCGGTAATCACCGGCGGCCCGGGCACCGGTAAAACCACCACGGTAGTAAAACTGCTGGCGGCACTGCAAGCAATCGCGGGTGAATCCCCGGAGCGGGCAGGGCGCAAATACCGCATTCGCTTGGCGGCACCGACCGGTAAAGCCGCCGCACGCCTGAACGAATCCATTGCCGGCGCGGCCAACCGTTTGCCCTTTTCCGAGTTGCCCGGCCAAGTTGTACTGGACGATATCCCCACCAAAGTCACCACTCTGCATCGGCTACTCGGGAGCCGCCCGGATTCCCGTAAGTTCCGCCATAACCAAGACAACCCGTTGATGGTGGATATTCTGGTGATCGATGAAGCCTCCATGGTCGATGTAGACCTCATGGCTTCGGTATTCGATGCGCTGCCCGCCCACGCCCAGCTGATCTTGTTAGGGGACAAAGACCAGCTGGCCTCGGTGGATGCCGGTGCCGTGCTGGGTGAATTGTGCCAGCGCGCCAAGGCAGGCCATTACACGCCAAATACCGCGGCCTGGCTCGCCGCTATTACGGGTATTCAGATACCAGAAACCTTGATCGACACCCAAGGCCATGCCTTGGATCAAGCGGTGGCAATGCTGCGTAAAAGTTACCGTTTCGGTGAGGGCAGTGGCATTCGTGCTGTGTCCGAGGCGGTCAATGGTGGTGCTGTGGATAACTTTATGCGCCAGAAAATGCGCCAAGCCGAGTTCGATGACGTGATCTGGCTGAATGGCCACACGCAAAAACCTGAGCTGGAAAGCGCTCTCGATCACATCTGCCAGCATGCCATTACCGGAACACCGGAGGCTTTTCGTAACGCGGGCAAGGGCAGGGTCGTGAACGGTGAAGTGCTGCTGCCACCGGTGGGCTATCGTCACTACCTCGAAATGATGCGGGATCATAATCTCAATGCAGACAGTCCCCGCGAAGCATGGGATGCGCTGGCGCTTCGGGTACTGAATGCCTTCAACGACTTCCAGATCCTCTGTGCTTTGCGCCGAGGGCCCTGGGGCGTGGAAGGTTTGAACGATCGGGTGGCGCAACACCTGCTGTCGGAAAAACTGATTTCACGGACGGAGGGCTGGTACCCCGGCCGGCCGGTGCTGGTGACTGGGAACGACTACAACCTCGGCTTGATGAACGGTGATATCGGCATTACCTTCCGTGTACCTTGGGATAAAACCGCCAACGGCGATGCCAAAGATACCCTGCGAGTGGCCTTCCCGAGTGGTGACAGCAGCGAAGGTATCCGCTGGATTTCCCCCAGCCGGCTGCAGCAACTGGAAACGGTGTACGCGATGACTGTGCATAAATCCCAGGGTTCGGAGTTTATCCACACCTGTCTGGTGCTCCCCGACCGGCTCAGCCCGGTATTGACTAAAGAACTGGTGTATACCGGGATTACTCGAGCCAGGCACTGGTTCAGTCTGATCACTGGCGATGCCAAAGTCTTGCAGGACAGCGTTGAAACACAGGTTGTACGCGCCTCAGGTCTGGCCCAGCGCCTCAGCGAGGATTAAGCCTCGCTGTCGTCATCACTGCGGTGCTGCTGCTCCCACAAATGAGCGTAGTAGCCGCCGTGGGCCAGCAACTCGTTATGACTGCCGCTCTCGACAATACGGCCCGCATCCATCACCAGTATGGTGTTGGCATCCCGCACCGTTGAAAGCCTATGGGCAATCACCAAGGTCGTGCGTTGCTGGCTCACTTCTTTCAACGCGCTCAGGATCGCCTGCTCAGACAACGAATCCAGTGACGAGGTCGCTTCATCCAGAATCAGAATGGGCGGGTTCTTCAGAATCACCCGGGCGATGGCCACCCGTTGTTTTTCCCCACCGGACAACTTCAAACCTCGCTCACCCACCTTGGTGTTGTACCCTTCCGGCAGGCTATGGATAAAGTTTTCCAGGTGGGCCATCCGAGCAGCCTGATGCACCTCTTCCTCAGTTGCATCCGGGCGGCCATAAGCCAGGTTCCTGTAGAGGGTATCGTTGAATAACACCGTGTCCTGCGGCACGACGCCAATGGCGGAACGCAGGCTGTCCTGCGTCACTTGCCGGATATCCTGGCCATCAATGCTGATGCGCCCGTTATCCACATCGTAAAAACGGAACAACAAACGGGCGAGGGTAGACTTGCCGGCGCCACTGGCCCCGACCACGGCTACGGTATGGCCAGCCGGAATGGAGAAGTTCACGTCCTGAAGAATCGGCCGGTCTGCCCGATAGGCAAAATGAAGATGCTCAAACCGGACTTCCGAGTTATCCACAACGAGTTCGGTGGCGTTCGGTGCGTCCTGAATCGCCGGTTTATCCCCAAGCAGTTTGAACAAGCGTTCTACGTTTACCAAGGCCTGACGAATTTCCCGATAAACGAACCCCAAAGCGTTCAGCGGGATAAACAGCTGCAACAAGTAGGCGTTCACCATCGTGAAATCGCCCAAGGTAATCTCACCGCTGGCCACCTCCCGCACGGCCATCGTCATGATGACAATCAACGCAACACCGATGATCAACGCCTGGCCGGTGTTCAGGGCCGCCAGTGATAGCCGGTTCTTCAGACGTGCCTGTTCCCAGTTATCCAGATCCTGGTCGTACAGCTCTGCCTCATAACGCTCGTTGTTGAAGTATTTGACCGTCTCGTAGTTCAGCAGGCTGTCGATCGCCCGAGAATTGGACTCGTTGTCCCGCGCGTTGGCTTCCCGAACAAATTGGGTGCGCCATTCTGTGATCTTGATGGAATACACCACGTACACCACCACCGCCACCAATATGGCCATTACGTAACCGACGTTGAAGACGACCAACAGAATGCCGGCAACCATCAGGATTTCCAGCAACGTGGGTACAATGTTGAACAAGGTAAAGCGCAACAAGAAACTAATACCGTTGGTACCGCGTTCAATATCCCGTGCCAGTCCGCCGGTTTTACGATCCAGATGAAAACTTAGCTCTCGCTGGTGTAAGTGCTCGAATACCCGTAAAGACACGCGCCGCATAGCCCGTTCCGCGACTCGAGCAAACACCGCGTCTCTCAATTCGCTGAACAGGGTACTTCCGAAGCGCAGGCCACCGTAAGCCAACACCAAGAACACCGGAATCCACAGCACCATGTCGGCGGCCTGGGTCTGGTCCAGATAGTCGACAATGTATTTCAGCGCGATGGGCGTGGCGACGGTCGCCAACTTCGCCAGCACCAACAAAGACAGCGCCAGCACCACCCGGCCACGGAATTCGGCCAGATAAGGCCACAGCCCGGCAACCAGTTTCCAATCGGGTTTGTGATCGGCCGGGTAATCATTATCGGCGTAAGCGCGCACAGAGCATCCTCAAGTTCAGAACAAAATCAATGATCAGGCTGTGGATAAACTTATCCAGCTGCCCGCCTGAGTGTACTTCAGAACGCCGGCCTGTGCCTGCCGTTCACAATGGTCGGTTTGTGTGATGGCGACGTACTTCCTACACTGAAGTTAGACATTCGTCACTCAGGCGCAGGGGGATTCACACGTGAACAACCAAGAGCTGCAAGCACTTAAAGAGCGTTACGTCGCTGCAGGAGCTGCCAGTCCCAATGAACAATTTGCCGATCATGCCCTGAACGCTGAATTGTGGGATGCCGATGGCAAACGAATGATCGATTTTGCCGGGGGCATTGGTGTCCTCAACATTGGTCATCGCCATCCAAAAGTGGTGGCCGCGGTCAAAGCCCAACTCGATAAACTGATGCACACATGCCAGACCGTGATGCCCTACGAGGGCTATGTGAAAGTCGCCCAGAAGCTGAGTGAAGTCACGCCGGTTCGGGGCCACGCTAAAGTGATGCTGGCCAACTCCGGGGCCGAGGCGCTGGAGAACGCAGTGAAGATTGCCCGCGCTGCGACCGGTAAACCCAACATCATCTGTTTCGATGGCGGCTATCACGGCCGTACCTTCTTCACCATGGCCATGAACGGAAAGGCCGCGCCCTACCAAACCTCTTTCGGCCCGATGCCCGGGCTGGTTTATCGGGCGCCGTATCCTGTTCCTTACCACGGTATCTCCGAGGAGGAAGCGCTGCGCGGCCTGATGATGACCGTGAAAACCGATTCGCCGGCTCAGGATACAGCCGCGATTGTTCTGGAACCGGTGTTAGGGGAGGGTGGTTTCTACGCTGCCCCGACAAGCTTTTTGAAGGCGCTTCGACACTTCTGCGATGACAACGATATTCTGTTAATCGTTGATGAAGTTCAGAGTGGTTTTGGACGCACCGGCAAGCTGTTTGCGATCGAACACAGCGGCGTGGAGCCGGACATCATGACCATGGCCAAATCCATGGCCGACGGCATGCCGATTTCCGCCGTGGTTGGCACCGATCAAGTGATGGATGCCTCCGGGCCTAACTCACTGGGTGGTACCTACACCGGAAGCCCCACCGCTTGCGCGGCGGCGTTGGCGGTGTTCGATGTCATCGAGGAAGAAGATATTCTGGGCAAAAGCCAACGATTGGGTGACACCTTAAGAAACCGGTTCGAGCAATGGCAAAACCAGTTTGCCCACGTCGATAATGTTCGCAACCTTGGCTCAATGGCGGCTTTCGAACTGGTGGAAAGCAAGGATTCACGTAAACCGCTACCAGAGCTTGCCGCCTCGATTACCAAGAGGGCCAAAGAGAAAGGTCTGATCCTTCTCAGCTGCGGTATGTTTGGCAACACCTTACGCTTTCTGATGCCGGTAACCATCGAGGATGACGTGCTGGAAGAAGGCCTGAACATCATCGAGGAGTGCCTTAAAGAAACCGGAGCCTGACAGGCCCGTTTGCGCTCATTACGCCGGGCAATGACCCGGCTTTTTTTACATCTCTATTCAGGCCGGACTGTGCAATAGCGCGGTTACCTTGGGCTTTCAATTCATCGTATACTGCCAAAGCCCTTTTGGCTAAAGCTCTTTTTTTACCCTTTTTTTATCTATTTATCAGGCGGAAACCATGATCTCCCAGAATTCCCCGACCACTCCTGAACATCAACCACGCCCGTGGATTGATCTTCTGGTCAGTATTGTCATTCCTTCAGTCATTCTTATGAAGCTCAGTGGCGATGAACATCTGGGCAGCGTCAACGCGCTGATCATCGGCTTGGCGTTCCCGCTAAGCTGGGGCTTGTTTGAACTGATCCGTTATCGCAAAAAGAACTTTATCGCGCTGTTGGGTTTAATCAGTGTCGCTTTAACCGGCGGCATCGGGTTGCTCGAGCTGGATGCAGGCTGGCTGGCCATCAAGGAAGCGTCTGTCCCTGCCGTAATTGGTCTGGCAGTGTTGATCTCTACCCGAACCAAGTACCCATTGGTCAGAACGCTGCTGTACAACCCGAATGTGCTGGATGTGGATAAGATTCACCAGTCCCTGGAAGAGCGGGGCAGTGTGGATGAATTCGAAAATCGTCTGTTGAAAGCCAGTTATTTTTTCGCCGGTACCTTCCTGTTCTCATCCATCATGAACTACATGCTGGCCAAATGGATAGTCGTCAGTCCGGCAGGTACACAAGCCTTTAACGAAGAGCTGGGGCGCATGACACTGGTCAGCTACCCGATGATCGCTATTCCGTCCATGGTGATGATGATGCTGATCTTCTGGTACCTGTGGCGGACAATTCGCCGGCTTACCGGGCACACACTGGAAGAGGTTATGTCTCCGCACCTGATTGAAAAAGAAAAGGAAAAAGAGCGGAAGAGGGCGCAGTCTTCTAAGTAATTCACTCGGTTTATTCTTTCAATAAAAAAACGGTGGCTCCTTTCGGAAACCACCGTTTTTTTTGTGCCGGATGTTCTGATGAATCAGATATCCAGGTTGGTAACTTCCAGTGCATTGGTCTGGATAAAGTCACGGCGGGGCTCGACATCGTCCCCCATCAAGGTCGTGAAGATCTGGTCTGCCGCAAAGGCATCCTCGATGGTGACCTTCATCATCCGACGGCTTTCAGGATCCATCGTGGTTTCCCAAAGCTGCTCCGGATTCATCTCACCCAGCCCCTTATAGCGCTGAATGTTCAAACCACGCTGAGCTTCCTTCATCAACCACTCCAGTGCACCTGCAAAAGACAGAACCGGCTGCTTGCGCTCGCCACGCTGGATATAAGCGCCTTCTTCGATCAGACCCTCAAGGGTCTCGCCCAGATCGGCAATCGCCTTGTAAGAGGTCGATTCGAAGAAGTCATGACCAAATACATGCTCATACGGAATACCGTGCATGAACACCGTTACCTTTGGCAGGAACAAGTTGCGCTCTTCATCCCGGGTTACGGAGAAGGTGTACTTGGTGCCGGTACGAGTATCCAGCTCCAGACCTTCACCCAAACGGCCAACCCAAGCGGCAACGGCGGCTTCGTCTTTCAGCTGGTCAAACGTCAAGGTGTCGTTGTAAACCATCTGCTCCAGCACCTTACCCGGGTAGGCCCGAGACAAGCGCTCGATCATGTTCATAACGGCCTGGTAGTCCTTGATCATGGTTTCCAAAGCGGAATCCTTGATCGCAGGGGCATCCGGGTTTACGAACAGCTGAGCGCCGTCGATAGCTGTCTGGGTGAGGTAAGCCACTTTGGCTTTCTCATCCTTCAGGTACTGCTCCTGCTTACCCCGCTTGACCTTGTACAACGGTGGCATAGCAATAAAGACATGACCACGCTCGATGATTTCCCGCATCTGACGGAACAGGAAGGTGAGCAGCAGGGTGCGGATGTGAGATCCATCCACGTCGGCGTCGGTCATGATGATGATAGAGTGGTAACGCAGTTTGTCGGGATCAAACTCCTCCCGTCCGATACCACAACCCAGTGCCGTGATCAGCGTGCCAACCTCGGCAGAAGACAACATCTTATCGAAGCGCGCCTTCTCTACGTTCAGGATTTTACCTTTCAGAGGCAGGATAGCCTGCGTCTTCCGGTCACGACCCTGCTTGGCACTACCACCCGCAGAATCACCCTCCACTATGAACAGTTCGGAAAGGGCCGGGTCTTTTTCCTGACAATCCGCCAGTTTTCCAGGCAGCCCAGCGATATCCAGTGCTCCTTTCCGGCGCGTCATATCACGAGCTTTCCGGGCTGCTTCACGAGCGCGAGCCGCTTCGATCATCTTGTTCACGATCAGCTTGGCTTCGTTCGGATGCTCTTGCAGGTATTCGGCGAAGCTTTGGTAAAGCTCCTGCTCAACGGCTGTTTTCACTTCGGATGAAACCAGCTTGTCCTTCGTCTGGGACGAGAACTTGGGGTCAGGCACTTTCACACTGACGATAGCGGTCAAACCTTCCCGTGCATCGTCGCCGGAGGTGGCAACCTTAGCCTTCTTGCCCAACCCTTCCTGATCGATATAGTTGTTCAGCGAGCGGGTGAGGGCGGCCCGGAAGCCCGCCAGGTGGGTACCACCATCACGCTGAGGAATGTTGTTGGTAAAGCAGAAGAGGTTTTCCTGGAACGCATCGTTCCACTGCATCGCCACTTCCACGGCAATGCCGTCTTCACGTTCGCGGTTGAAATGGAATACCTGGTTGATCGGTGTCTTGTTGGTATTCAAGTGCTCAACAAACGCACGCAAACCGCCCTCGTACTCGAACACTTCTTCACGGCCTGAACGCTCATCGGTCAAACGGATGCGCACGCCGCTGTTAAGGAAGGCCAGCTCACGCAGACGCTTCGCCAAGATGTCGTAGTGGAATTGAATCTGGGTGAAGGTCTCCGGTGACGGAATAAAGTGTACCTTGGTGCCTGAAGCATCGGTTTCACCCACTTCGCCCAGCGGTGCATTCGGAACACCGTGTGTATAAGTCTGCTCATACACTGTGCCATTACGACGAATGGTCAGCGTCAGCTTTGAGGAGAGGGCGTTAACAACAGACACACCAACACCGTGAAGACCGCCGGAGACTTTGTAGGAGTTGTCATCAAACTTACCGCCTGCGTGCAGTACCGTCATAATGACTTCCGCCGCCGACACGCCTTCTTCTTCGTGAATATCCACAGGAATTCCACGACCGTTATCCTGAACGGTTATGGACTCATCGGGGTGAATCAATACACCGATTTCAGAACAGTGACCAGCCAAAGCCTCATCGATGGAGTTATCCACCAATTCAAAGACCATGTGGTGCAGGCCGGTTCCATCATCGGTATCACCGATGTACATGCCCGGGCGTTTACGCACCGCATCCAGCCCTTTTAGGACTTTGATACTGGAGGAATTGTAATTCGACTCACTCATTAACGAGACTCCTGAAGGTGATACCGGGTAACTGATTCAGCAGTACTTATAGGATCTGCTGCAACTTTCCCAGTTTATTCTTCCGTCAATTTTCCATGTTCCACGTGGAACATTCGGTATTCTGGTGCTTGTCCATCCGTCCACAATACATCCGGTTCCGGGTGTTCGATGGACGTAATAAACACCTGGCAACGTAATTCCTGAAGCTTCCGGGCCAACATAATCCGATGACGGACATCCAGCTCGGCATTAATATCATCCAGTAAGAAAGTGACTTGTTTACCCAAATCACTTAAAACCTTGCCTTGGGCAATCTTCATAAGGATAACCAAGGTCTTTTGCTGTCCGCGGGAGAAAGTCTCCGCCACAGGACGCCCGCCCAATTTCAGGCGAATATCAGCACGGTTTGGACCATAAAGCGTATGCCCCATCCGGCGTTCTTGTTCTCTGTGATTCTTCAGTACTTCCACTAAAGAATGGCTACGATCCCAGCCTGGGTAAAACTCGAGCTTCAGACCATCCGTCCATCCGGCATCCAGCTCACTGAGCACTTCGTCAAAGGCACTTTTAAACCTTTGGAAAACCTCAGCTCTGGTGTCGCTGAGAGATTCAGCAAGCACGGCAAACTGATTATCCCATACCCTCATCAACGACTCATCGATTCTACCATTTCTGAGCGTTTGATTCCGCTGTGATGTCACTCTCTGACATTGTTGCCACAAAGAGGAAAACGAAGGTTCCACGTGGAACACTAACCAATCGAGAAACTGCCTGCGCTTACCCGGACCACCCGCAACGATGTCAAACACCCCGGGGTCGATAACAGAAACGGGTAATCGTTTCGCCAACGACGATAGGCTGCGAACCGCCTCACCATTGACACGCAACGAAGTTTCTTTCGAAGTGATGTCACGGGAGATACCCACCCGATGTTCAACCGGTTCGATACGTCCGTCACCTTTCGCATGTTCGTCCAACCCGGCATCCAATACCCCGAACACGGTGAGCTTGCTCTGACCGTGTGAAACCACAGCTTGATGGCGCGAGATACGAAACGAACGGCCAAGCCCCAAGTACCCGATGGCTTCGAGCACACTGGATTTACCGCTGCCGTTGGCACCGTAGAGCAAGTTGAAAGAAGGGGAGAACCGAACCGGTTCAGGCTCCAGATTTCGAAACCACTGAGTCTGGAGTTTCACTAGCGCCATAGAGGAGGGAATCTCAATATCAGATGGAAACTTGAAGCCTTAAAAACACAAAAGGCAATGCTGATACCCAGCATTGCCTTAGTGTACAAGAAGCTATGCCTCTTCGCTCGTTAATGCAGCATGGTTAGCCGGTCATCCATGAACACATCCATTTCAGGTGCCATGATGTGAACATAGCGGTCGAAATAGAGGAACTGTTTGAGCAACAGAGCAAACTCACGAGGGAAGTGCAGGCCATGATTTTCGCCGACTTTCACCATATCCATCAATATATGGTTTACGTCGTCTTCGGCTTGATCCAACAGGTAAGCACTTTCATCCGGCACCATGCGGTCCATCTGTTTGTACAACCGTTGGAGGTCCGCTGCCAAATCCTGCACCTTTACTTCCCTGTGGGTAATGCCAATCCGAATCATGGCATCGGCCATACCTTCAAAGTTGCCGACCATAATCGCCGAAATGAAATCGCTTACCGCTTGCCAGGTATCAGGTTTGATCCGACCAACAATACCGAAATCAATAAAGCCGACACGACCGTCTTTCAGCACCATCAAATTGCCCGCGTGCACGTCGGCGTGGAAAAACTCACACTGAGTCAAACTGGAGAACCAGGTATTCATAGCGGTGATCAGGGTACGTTCCGGATCTTTCGCATAACCCCGAATGCTTTCGAGGTCCGTCAACGGAACACCGTAAAACCGCTCCATGGTTAAAATACGACGGCTGCTGCAGTGTTCGTATACCTGAGGTACCGTCGCCTCTTCATTGCCGGTGCTTTCAAGGAATTCCCGGAACACCTTCAAGTTATTGGCTTCCTTGATGAAATCACATTCTTCCATCATGGTTTTCTGGATTTCATCAACAATTCCGGACAACGAAGTCCAAGACAATTTGGGCGCCAAAGTTTCCAGAATACGCGCGGAAAGGTAGAGGAAATTCAGGTCCGTCAGCAGAATGTTTTCCACACCCGGCTTTTGAACCTTGATCACCACATCTTCACCGCTCACCAGTTTGGCCGCATGCACTTGCGCAATCGACGCAGAAGCCAGGGCCACCGGATCGATTTCCGCATAAACTTCGTTAATCGGGCGACCGAGTTCATCCCGGATGATCTTTTTGATCACACTGAACGGCAAGTTCGGCGTGCTGTCGAGACAGAACTGAAATTCCTCAACGTATTCTTTCGGGAAGAAAGTTGGTGAACTGGCGATAAACTGTCCGAGCTTGATATAGGTCGAACCCAAATTCTCGAAGGTCTGGCGCAACAGTTTCGGAGTAGGGGGGCGGTCGCCCCGCACCCAATTCAAGCCGGTACGGCCGAGTACGCTCAGGGTCTGACCAATCCTGAACGCACCTTTGATTCCATTCACTACTGGTCCCATCAACTTCTCCCCCAACAATTACAAACGCATCGGCATGACAACGTACATACAACCGTTATCGTTTTCGGCTTCGATCAATGCACTGCTGTTCGGGTTGGATAACGTTACCTTCACCTGAGCATCGCTGAGCGCATTCATCACATCGATCAGGTAGCCTACATTAAAACCGATTTGAAGGGATTCGCCCTGATAGTCCACAGGCAGTGCATCTTCGGCCTGTTCCTGGTCCGGGTTGTTGGCGAAAACTTCCAGCTGGCCTGGTTTAAGATTCAAACGCACGCCGCGTATGTTTTCGTGAGAGAGAATGCCCGCTCGCTGCAAGGTATTTTTCAGGGTAGCGCGGTCAGCCATAACGACTTTGTCGCCGCCCCGCGGGATAACACGGTTGTAGTCCGGAAATTTGCCTTCGATCAGTTTGGAGGTGAAGGTGTATGAACCTACCGTTGCCCGCAGGTGGTTATCCCCAATCACCAAAGTGACCGGTGACTCATCGTCATCCAGCAAGCGAGCCAGTTCCAGAATACCTTTACGAGGCACAATCACCTGACGTGGCTCCGGGCAACCGGTATCCATATTAAAGTGCGCCAACGCCAAACGGTGACCGTCGGTGGCAACGGTCCGTACGTGGCCCGAATCCACTTCCAACAACAAACCATTCAGGTAGTAACGCACGTCTTGCTGTGCCATTGCGAAAGCAGTCGCGTCCAACATGCGGCCCAGCTCTTTCTGGGGAAGTTCCAAGCGGAAACTTTCGGGCTCGTCTTCCACATTTGGAAAATGTTCTGCCGGTAGGGTGGACAGAGTAAAATGCGAGTTGCCGGCACGAACGTGCAGCCGATCGCCTTCTTGGGCCAGATCAATCGGCGCTTCGTCACCCAAGGCCCGGCAAATATCAGACAACTTGCGCGCAGGAACCGTAATTCTGCCTGGCTGGTCCACGTGCACCGGAGTAACCCGGCCAACCAGCTCGACTTCCATGTTGGTGCCAGTGAGAGTCAGAGTGTTGTCTTCGGCTTCCAACAACACGTTCGACAGAACCGGCATGGTTTGTTTCTTTTCCACAACGCCAGCAATGCTTTGCAGCGGAGTAAGCAGGGATTCACGGCTGATTGTCAGTTTCATGGCACTCGGCTTCAGTTATCGGAAGTGAATGTTATTAACTTGCCACCCTTCGCATCAGGTGGTCAGTAATCTCATAAAGTTTTGGTAGTCCTCCCGGATACCCGGGTCGGTTTCCTGCAATTCTCGAATCTTTTTACACGCATGCAGCACAGTGGTGTGGTCACGGCCACCAAAGGCATCGCCGATTTCCGGCAAACTGTGATTGGTCAATTCTTTGGAAAGCAGCATCGCCACCTGCCGGGGGCGGGTGACCGTGCGGGTACGCCGCTTCGACAACAGATCGGATACTTTGATCTTGTAATACTCGGCAACCGTTCTTTGGATGTTATCCATACTGACCTGCTTTTCATGCAGAGCAAGCAGATCTTTCAAACTTTCCCTAATAAAGGGTGGCGTAATTTCGGAACCAGTGAAGTGAGCATTCGCTATCACCAAACGTAGCGCACCTTCGAGCTCTCGCACGTTTGAACGAATTTTTTGAGCGATGAAGAACGCGGCTTCGCTGCTGAGTTTCACGTTGGCCTGGTCGGCCTTCTTCATCAGAATCGCCACACGGGTTTCCAACTCGGGTGGCTCGACCATCACCGTCAAACCCCAACCGAATCGGGATTTGAGGCGCTCTTCCATATCCACAATTTCTTTAGGGAAGCGATCACAGGTCACGATAACTTGCTGACCACCTTCCAAAAGCGCATTAAAGGTGTGGAAAAACTCTTCCTGTGAACGTTCTTTGCGGGCAAAAAACTGGATGTCGTCAATCAACAGGGCATCCACTGACCGGTAATAACGCTTGAACTCGTTAATAGCGTTTAACTGGAGCGCCTTGACCATATCTGCCACAAACCGCTCGGAACGCAGGTAAGCCACTTTCGCTTTT
Source organism: Marinobacter litoralis (assembly GCF_003336705.1). Taxonomy (GTDB): domain Bacteria; phylum Pseudomonadota; class Gammaproteobacteria; order Pseudomonadales; family Oleiphilaceae; genus Marinobacter; species Marinobacter litoralis. Next base: position 452,555 of record NZ_QMDL01000003.1, read on the forward strand.
GGATTACGACGAACGATTTCATTACCAATGGCATGCATCAGGTGGGTTTTACCCAAACCGACACCACCGTATAAGAACAGAGGGTTGTAGGCACCCCCCGGATTCTCGGCAACCTGCATGGATGCAGCGCGGGCTAATTGGTTCGACTTACCTTCTACAAAGGTATCAAAGGTAAAGGTTTCATTCAGAAAGCTCTGATGCTTGATATCACCTTCAACCTGGACCGATCGACGCTGGCTTCCCGCTGAAGAAGAAGGTGCAGGCGCCGAAGCGGGTTGTCTGACCGGTTCACTGGGTGCGGGTGCGCTGCTTCGCTGGACGGCAGTAGCTGCCACACTTTTCTCTTCCTCTGTAACAGCGTGGCCGGTTTCGTCCACTTCAGGCACCGATCTGACCACCGGGTCATCAGGCTTAGGCGCCGAACCCACTTTCATCTGAACCCGAGGTGCTTGGCCTCCGTTCAGGTCTTTTAATACTTCTTCTATACGCCGGATATATTTTTCGTTCACCCAGTCCATAACGAAGCGGTTTGGGGCGAAAAGCATCAACAACCCGTCCCGATGATCAGACTGAAGGGGTCGCAACCAGGTATTAAACTGTTGTGCGGGAAACTCATCCCGAAGTACTTCAAGACATTGATGCCACATACTATTAGGCAAGACAGCCTGCTCCCAACTACCCGATTGTGCTCTAAACGGGGAAAACTCACGCCCGTTATTCAAGATGACCCCGAATTCTACCCCGCCCAGCGCTCTAGGAAAAGGGCATGCATCTAGGTAATGAACACCCTGTGGAAACAATTAAACCGCTGTTTCAAGCTCTTACAGACATATCTACAAGCTTGTGTACAGAAATTGCCTAAAAAATAGTTATACACAGAACATTGTGTACAGGCGGGGTAGAGCCCTGTGTGAAAGCTCTGCACCGATCGATGTATAACTTCGGTCAAAACCCAAAACCCCACTTGTTCACAATCCGTCTTGGTCTTACGCACAGGGCTTAGGCACACATGTCACAAGCCTTATCATTGCCACAACCACCTGTAGTTATTGAGGATTTTTCGCTTATCCACAGAAAACAGGCTGCGTAATAACAGTAATAATTAATCTTTAAAAGAAATTTAAAAGAACCTAATACATTTATTATTCATCGTTGCGGTATCTACCCACATCGAAAACTTCGTCTGCACATCAGTCTTCGATTGATCTTCCCCTCAGATTTGCTTAGAATGCCGCTCCTGTTTCAGCTGTCTATTTTGCAGCCAGTTACAAATTTCAATTTACGATTTGTGAGAACATAATCATGAAAAGAACATTCCAACCGAGCGTCCTGAAGCGCAAGCGTGTTCACGGCTTCCGTGCCCGTATGGCGACTGCTAACGGCCGTAAGGTGATTTCCCGTCGTCGTGCCAAAGGCCGCGCACGTCTGTCTGCGTAAGCTGATTTCTGCCTCATGAAGGCTTTGACGTTTCCAAAATCCGTTCGGCTGCTAAAGCCAGCAGATTACGGCAAAGTCTTTGATGACGTGCAGCTGAAGGTTCCGCACAGGAATTTTCTGATCCTGGCTGCCCCGAATAACCTCGGCCACGCCAGGGTCGGTCTGATTTTCTCGAAGAAAAACTTGCGTCATGCGGTTCAAAGAAACCGGATAAAACGCCAAGTCAGAGAAACATTCAGACTTCAGCAGGATTTACCCAGCCTCGATATTATTGTTTTAGGCAGGCAAGGATTGAATACGCTTGAAAACCCCGATGTTCGTTCATCATTGAACGACATTTGGCGCAGGGTGAAAAAAAAGTATCGCCAGCTTGCCAAGACCCCGTCGGATGCTAACGCTCAAGGCAATGAGTAATGCGGCAACTTCTGCTGTTACCCATACGATTCTACCAGTACGCTATCAGTCCCATGATGGCTAGCCATTGCCGACACACTCCTACCTGTTCACAATACGCCGTCGAGGCTATTCAACATCACGGAGCACTCAAAGGCAGTTACCTGGCTGGTGCACGTTTGTTGAGATGTCATCCGTGGGGGGATGCCGGATATGATCCGGTACCAGGCACTGAATCGAACATGGATGTACATCCTGAAATAACAGCTGGCCCGACTGAACCGCTCCAATCCACTACTCAGACCAGACACTAAGTTTATGGATATTCAACGCATCGTTTTGTTTGCCGGTCTCGCGATTGTCAGTTATCTGATGGTGCTAGCCTGGAATGAAGATTACCATCAGCCACAAACCGAACAGGTGGTTCAGGCCGAAACGCTTTCTAACGGCAATCAGCCCGCAGACAGCATGGTGTTACCCGAAAGTGGATCTTCCAGTACCAGTACCGACGAGTTTTCCACACCGGAAACCGGTGGTGTTGCATCAGCCAATACCACGACCAATGAAAACGTGGGCAACCGTTTCATTTCAGTACAAACCGATGTGTATAACCTGAAAGTGGATCGTGTGGGTGGCAACATCGTCGAGAGTTCCCTGCTCGATTACGACGAATCGTTAAACAGTGAACAACCGCTTAAGCTGCTTTCCAACACCAATAACCGCACGTATTTTCTCGAAAGTGGTTTGATCGGTCGCGATGGCCCCGATGGCCGCAGTGCAGCAAAACCGCCTGTTTTCGAAGCAGCTGCTAACGAGTTTGTACTCGAAGAAGGCAGCGACGAACTAAATTTGAATTTGAACTTCACCACAGATACCGGCGTAAAAATCACCAAACGCTACCAGTTCAAGCGCGATAGCTACGAAATTGGTGTTCGTTACCTGATCGACAACCAGTCTGACAGCGCCTGGCAAGGTAACTTCACCGGCAAGATTGTTCGGGACCAAGCACCCGATCCTACCTCCCAAGCCAGTATGGGCATCAAGGCCTACTTGGGTATGGTGATGAGTACGCCGGAAGATCCGTATGAAAAATACGACTTTGACGACCTCAAAGAAGCGCGCATTAATCAATCAGTAACCAACGGCTGGTTGGCTTTCCTGCAGCATTACTTTATTACCGCTTGGGTACCGGATTCCGAAACACCGGCTCAATTCCAGACAACCCGGCGTGGTCCCTTGCACGTAATGGGCTTCGTTTACCCGGCTACGACTGTCGCAGCGGGCGAAACAACGGAAGTAGGCGCAACGGCATACGTAGGCCCGAAGATCATCGATCGGCTTGAAGCTCTGGCGCCGAATCTGGACCGTACCGTCGATTTCGGCTGGTTGTTCTTTATTTCACTGCCACTGTTCATCATTCTGGAGTGGTTCTACGGCTTGGTGGGTAACTGGGGTGTCGCGATTATCCTGCTGACGGTTCTGGTGAAAGCGGTATTCTTCCATTTGTCCGCGACCAGCTATCGTTCGATGGCGAAAATGCGCGCAGTAGCACCGCAACTGACTCGATTGAAAGAGCTCTACGGTGACGACCGCCAGCGCATGTCCCAGGAAATGATGGCTCTGTACAAGCGGGAAAAGATCAATCCGCTGGGTGGCTGCTTGCCGATTCTAGTGCAGATGCCAGTGTTTATCTCGCTGTATTGGGTACTGTTCGAGAGTGTTCAGCTGCGTCATGCACCGTTCATGCTGTGGATTCAGGATTTGTCCCAGATGGATCCGTACTTCATCTTGCCAATCTTGATGGGTGCGAGCATGTTCATCCAGATGAGCCTGAACCCGACTCCGCCTGATCCTATGCAGGCCAAGATCATGAAGCTGATGCCACTGATCTTTACCGTGTTCTTCTTGTGGTTCCCGGCGGGTCTGGTTCTGTACTGGCTGGTGAACAACATTCTTTCAATCTCGCAGCAGTGGTACATTACTCGCAAGATTGAAGCAGAAGTTGCAGGCAAGAAATACTGATCGTCCGGTATTTCTGACCCAACAAAGGCTCCCTTGTGGAGCCTTTGTCAGTTCTAGTCAGGAAAGAAATTATGCAGCCAGCTACCGACACCATCGCCGCTATTGCCACCGCACCGGGTCAGGCCGGGGTAGGGATTGTCCGGGTTTCCGGCCCGAAAGCGTCGAACATTGCCCGAGCCATGTTGGGCTTCGAACCCAAACCACGGTATGCGCATTTCGGCCCTTTCCTGGATACTCAGGGTGAACTGATCGATGAGGGTATTGGTCTGTACTTTCCAAACCCGCACTCGTTTACCGGCGAGGATGTGTTTGAGCTGCAAGGGCACGGCGGCACGGTCATTCTTGATCTGCTACTTCGAGAAGTTTGCAATCTTGGCGCACGACTGGCCCGCCCCGGTGAATTCTCCGAACGAGCGTTCCTGAACGACAAGCTCGATTTGGCTCAGGCTGAAGCGATTGCCGACCTGATTGAAAGCAGCTCCGAACAAGCCGCTCGCTGCGCTGTGCGTTCTATGCAGGGAGTCTTTTCCCGGCAGATCGATGATCTGGTTGATGCGGTGACTCATCTGCGTATCTACGTGGAAGCAGCCATCGATTTTCCGGAAGAAGAAATCGATTTCCTTGCTGATGGCAAAGTTGCCACCGATCTGGACAGCTTGTTACAGCGTGTGGAAAAGATTTTATCGGAAGCCCAGCAAGGCACCATTCTCCGGGACGGCATGAAAGTGGTGATTGCCGGCAGGCCGAATGCCGGAAAGTCCAGTTTGCTCAATGCCTTGGCAGGTAGAGAAGCCGCTATCGTGACGGCAATCGAAGGCACCACCCGGGATGTACTCAGAGAACATATCCACATTGATGGTATGCCGTTGCACATCATTGATACTGCAGGGTTGCGCGATAGCCCTGATGAAGTGGAGCAGATTGGTATTGCCCGCGCTTGGGAAGAAATCCGTCAGGCCGACCGTATTTTGTTGATGGTCGATGGTACCACCACGGATAAAACCGAGCCCCATGAAATCTGGCCGGATTTTATCGACCAGCTACCCAAAAATGCGCCGGTTACGGTGATTCGCAACAAAGTGGATTTGTCGGGTGAGCAAGTGGGTATCTGTGATGAACCCGGGCAAGCGGCGCCGGTTGTGCGTTTGGCGGCTAAAGAAGCCGAAGGTCTGGATATTCTTCGTGACCACTTAAAAGCCTGTATTGGTTTTGCCAGTACCACCGAAGGTGGCTTTTTGGCGAGGCGCCGGCACCTGGATGCATTGGAACGGGCCCGGGACTCGCTGATTCAAGGGCAATCCCAATTACAAGGCTACGGGGCCGGGGAGTTGTTGGCGGAAGACCTGAAAGCTGCTCAGGACTCATTGGGTGAAATTACCGGGCATCTGACCCCGGATGAGCTGTTGGGTAAGATCTTCAGCTCATTTTGTATCGGCAAGTGAGGCGTAGGTCGCCTCACTTGGTGTTAGCTTAACGATTCATCCAAGAAATCCAGAAGCATCCGTACTTTTGGGGATAAGTGTCGGTTATGTGGATAAACGGCCCAGATTCCGTCGTCAGCTTCCTGGTAATGTTCCAATAAACTCATGAGTTTTCCACAGGCCAGTGACGGCTGGACGTAGTAATCCGGTAACTGGACTATCCCTATGCCTTTCAGAGCGGCATCCAGCAGTGCCCAACCGCTATCGCACTTCATATTACCTTTGATACGGACGTTGTGAGGCTTGCCTCTATCCTGAAATCGCCAGTAATCCAGATTACCCTGCAGACAGTTGTGCCGTTCCAGCTCTGAAAGCGAGTGGGGCACGCCATAGGTGGATAAATATCCGGGTGAGGCGCATACGTATAAGGTTCGCGACGACAACCGCTTGGCCATCATGGTCGAATCCTCCAGTTTGCCCAGACGAATCGCCAAATCGTAACCGCCGCCCACCAGATCCAGCTTTTGGTTGGTTAAATTCAGCTGCACTTCCAGCTCCGGGTAACGCAAGATGAAATCGTTCACCAAAGGGGCAATCACCTTTTCACCGTAAGTGACCGGCGCTGTCAGCCGTAATTTTCCCTTGGGGATAAGTTGCAGGTTGGTCATGGCCCGTTCGGCTTCTTCCAAACCATCGAGCACCTGTCGGCAATACTGATAATAGGTTTGGCCGGCTTCAGTCACCGAAACCTTACGAGTGGTGCGATACAGCAGTTTGGTAGACAGCCTGGATTCCAGCGCGCTGACCTGCCGGCTGACCTGCGCCGTTGAAATACCTAATCGCTTCGCGGCAGCGGTAAAACTCTCGGCTTCCGCGACCGCGACAAACTCACTGACCCCTTCCCAAATAAACATGTTCAGTTCCTTGCGTTACGACTTGGGTGAGCTTAGATACAAAATGCCGCCAGCAAACAAAATACGGTTCATTGTTACTATACAGTAAAGGTGATTTGCTTAATTGGCCGATTATCTATCTTAAGAATAATAATACAATGATCCCATCAACATGGCAGAAGAACCTGCCGAAGCCCGACAAAATCTGGAGCACACAACATGACTCAGACCATCAAATCTAAAGCAGCCATCGCCTGGGGCCCGAAACAACCTCTGTCCATTGAGGAAGTGGATGTAATGCCGCCACAGGCTGGTGAAGTACGAATTCGGGTGATCGCCAGTGGTGTGTGTCATACCGATGCGTTTACCTTGTCAGGCGAAGATCCCGAAGGCATCTTCCCGACCATTCTGGGCCACGAAGGCGGCGGTATTGTTGAGTCCGTCGGTGAAGGCGTGACCAGTCTGAAAGTGGGCGATCACGTTATTCCGCTGTACACCCCTGAGTGTGGCGAATGTAAATTCTGCACCTCCGGCAAAACCAACCTGTGCGGGAAGATTCGTGAAACCCAGGGCAAGGGCCTGATGCCCGACGGCACCACCCGCTTCTCTTTGAACGGTGAGCCTATTTATCACTACATGGGCTGCTCAACCTTCTCCGAGTACACCGTACTGCCCGAGATTTCTTTGGCAAAAGTGAATAAAGAAGCGCCCCTGGAAGAAGTCTGCTTGCTGGGTTGCGGTGTAACCACCGGTATGGGTGCGGTAATGAACACCGCCAAAGTAGAAGAGGGCGCCACCGTGGCCATCTTCGGTATGGGCGGCATCGGCCTGTCGGCGGTAATTGGTGCCACCATGGCAAAGGCCAGCCGCATCATTGCCATCGATATCAACGAGAGCAAATTTGAACTGGCCCGCCAGTTGGGTGCGACCGATTGCATCAACCCGAAAGACTACGACAAGCCGATTCAGGAAGTCATCGTAGAGCTGACCGACGGCGGTGTGGATTACTCTTTCGAGTGTATCGGCAACGTGGATGTGATGCGGTCTGCACTGGAATGCTGCCACAAAGGCTGGGGTGAGTCGGTGGTTATCGGTGTTGCGGGCGCCGGCCAGGAAATTTCCACGCGTCCGTTCCAGCTGGTGACCGGCCGGGTCTGGAAAGGTTCCGCTTTTGGTGGTGTGAAAGGCCGTTCCGAGCTGCCGGGCATCGTTGAGCGTTACATGCAAGGCGAGTTCAAGTTGAATGATTTCATCACCCACACCATGGGTCTGGAAGATATCAACAAGGCGTTTGATCTGATGCACGAAGGCAAGAGCATCCGTACCGTTATTCACTACGACAAGTAATGAATTCAGGTCGCCTGTGGATAACACAGGCGACCGTTTTATTGAGAGGTTGCAATGACTATTGAAAATCTGAGCAGTAATAAAAGTTTTGGTGGTTGGCACAAGCAGTACAGTCATTACTCCAAGACCCTGAACTGTTCGATGCGGTTTGCTATCTACCTGCCGCCGCAGGCCTCCAATGGCAAAAAGGTGCCAGCGCTGTATTGGTTGTCCGGGCTGACCTGCACCGATGAAAACTTCATGCAGAAAGCCGGCGCGCATCGCATGGCAGCCGAACTGGGCGTGGCCATCATTGCCCCGGACACCAGCCCGCGCGGTGACGATGTCGCCGATGACGAAGGCTACGATTTGGGCAAGGGTGCCGGGTTCTATGTGAACGCCACCGAGGCACCCTGGAGTAAGCATTACCGCATGTACGATTACGTGCTCAACGAATTACCGGCATTGATTGAAGATATGTTCCCGGTGAGCGATCAGCGTTCCATCTCTGGCCACTCCATGGGCGGACATGGTGCATTGGTACTGGCATTGCGAAATCCCGAGCGTTTTCAGTCCGTTTCGGCGTTTAGTCCGATCAGTAATCCGGTCAACTGCCCGTGGGGTAAGAAGGCCTTTGGCGCTTACCTGGGTAAAGACACCGCCAGCTGGGCCGAGTACGACGCCAGTTTGCTGATGCAAAAGGCAAGCAAGTTTGTACCGGCGTTGGTGGATCAAGGCGAAGCGGACAATTTCCTGACCGAGCAGTTGAAACCGGAAATGCTGGAAGCAGCAGCGAAGCAAAGTGGCTACCCGCTGGAACTGAACCGGCATGAAGGGTACGACCACAGCTATTACTTCATCGCCAGTTTTATTGAAGAGCACCTTCGCTTCCATGCGAAGTATCTGAATTCGTAGGAGCCATTCGCCCCGCAAGTCAACGTCTGCGGGGCTTTTCTATAACTAATTGATTTCATGAACTATTTTATTTTTATTAAGTTGTTGCAAGTATCAAATGCAAAGGATTATCATTTGCCCCCGATATTTGTTTTCAACTTAAGGAGTGGCTCATGCAGTTCAGGACATCATTGGCGACATCGGTTGCACTGTTATCTTTAGGATATACCCTTCAAGTGGCAGCCCAACCAATGGAACTGGACGAACTGGTGGTATCCGCTGCCGGTTATGAGCAGAAAGTGACCGATGCGCCCGCCAGCATCAGTGTATTGAGCCAACAAGACCTGCAACAGAGTCAATTTTCGAATTTAGCGGAAGCCTTGGATACCGTGGAAGGTGTGGATATTAGACAGAGCACTGGTAAAACGGGTGGATTGAACATCAGCATCCGTGGCCTGCCCAGCGAATACACTCTGATCTTGATAGACGGACGGCGTCAGAATCCTCCCGGCAACGTCACGCCGAACGGTTTCGGTGATACTTCCACCAGTTTTATGCCGCCACTGTCTGCCATTGAGCGGATCGAAGTTATTCGTGGGCCTATGTCTACGCTTTATGGTTCAGATGCGATTGGTGGTGTTGTTAATATCATCACCAAGAAAGTGTCTGATAAGTGGGTAGGTTCTGTAACCTTGGAGCACACCTTCCAGGAAGACAGGGATTTTGGGGATACCGGAAAAACCAGTTTCTATACTAGCGGCCCGCTAGTTGAAAATGTCCTTGGCCTGAGTGTTCGAGGCAGTGTTTACGATCGTGAAGCGTCTGATCTCGAGTTTGAAGACGGTTCTGAAGCTCCGAAGCGGGGTGTAGCACCGGTTGATGGCCGAAATCATACCGTGGGTGCCCGGCTGACGTTCGTGCCGGTCCAGGGGCACGAATTCTATCTGGACGCTGAGCAAGGCAAGCAGGTTTATAATAATGACGCCTGCCAGCTGGGAACGCTGGACGGCAAAAGCCGTAGTTGTGAAGATAAACCGGGCGTGGCGAACGGCTACTCTGATGAGTTGCGTTTCAACCGCGAGCAGGTGGTATTAGGGCACTCCAGCAAACTTGGTTTTGGTACCTGGAGCAATGATTTGAGTTATAACGTTACCGAAACTGAAGGACGCACTCTGCCCGGTACAATCGGCACAGCCTACGATGCTCCCTATCAGGCTTTGGTCGGTGGCGATGATCGAGAGCTGGAATCTAAAGACACGATCTTCGACACCAAATTGGTCACACCTGTTACGGATAGCCAAATTGTGACTCTTGGCGCTCAGTACCGAGATACCGAACTGACCGATGGCATCGCGAATACCACGTTTAAACAAAATTCTTGGGCCGTTTTTGCTGAAGATGAGTGGTACCTGAGAGACGATCTGGCATTAACACTAGGGGGCCGTTATGAAGACCACGATGCGTTCTCTGGCCATTTTACTCCTCGGGCTTATCTGGTTTGGAATTCCTCTGCGAACTGGACCTTTAAAGGTGGTGTGAGTAAAGGTTATAAGACACCGGATATTAACGACTTGCACAACGGTGTTAACGGTGTGACCAGTCAGGGTGAAACACTGACCATCGGCACCCCGGATCTGGAACCTGAAAAAAGTACCAACTATGAGATGGGTGCATACTTTGACAACCTGAACGGTTTCAAAGCCAATGCAACGGTCTTTTATACCCGCTTCAGTGACAAGATTGATGATGGAGCTCCCGTCACGATCACTGGTGATTCGTTGATTCCGGATGGCACCTATGATCAGTTGGATAACATTGGAAAGGCGGAAACCCGAGGGGTTGAGCTGGCATCAAACTGGAAGTTTGCGCCGGCTTGGAGTCTGCGGAGCAGCTATACCTATACCGATACTGAGCAGAAAAGTGGTGTAAACAAAGGGGCCCCCTTGACCAATACCCCTGAGCATGTGCTTCAGGCACGTCTGAATTGGCAGGCTACGTCTCAACTGGATCTGTGGCTGTCGGGTGAGTATCGTGGTGAACGGACCCGTTATGTTAGCCTCAAGGAAAACCTGAGTGCTGAAGAAACCGCGATTGATCAAAAACTCGGTGATCTGAGCGACTACGCATTATTCCACTTGGGCGGTTCTTATCAGGCCAGTGAGAACCTGACGCTTACAGCGACCATCTATAATGTATTTAACAAAGATTTCCTGGAAGGCAGCAACTACACCTTTGTTGATAATAACGGCAACGAGGTAACTGATTGGGCTTCTGAATACATTTATGTGAACCGGGGTATGGCTGCTGGCGGAATGGTGGAAGAAGGCCGCCGCCTATGGCTATCCGCGAACGTCACCTTCTAGCACGAGCTTAGCTGGGCACCATTACGAAAACTAACAGTTTAATGCTCAACGAATGACCGGCAATCGGGTACTCTCTAGCCTCTAACATCTTATATTCGCTCAGATTTTTTATGATCGGCAATAGGTTATAAATGAGAAAGGAGAGTATCCGTGCGTAAACTGGGTCAATTCATAGCGTTGGTGAGCGTTCTGGCATTGGGCGGCGGAGCCGCCACCGTGTCGGCTTCTGACAAGCTTTACATCTATACCGAGAACTTCCCTCCGTACAACATGAGCGCCACCGGCCGTGCTTTCGAGCATAACGGTAACGAAGTGGACGGCATCTGTACTGAAATGGTCAAAGCGATTCTGGATAAATCGGGCCTGGATCATGTCATCAAGTTGCGAAATTGGGATTACGGCTACAAGCGTGCTCTGAGCAAACGAAACCACGGCATTTTCTGCACAACTTACACCGAAGAGCGGGCGCCTAATTTTAAATGGGTAGGGCCGTTGACGAAGAACCTGTGGACAATTTTTGCGGCGGCAGGAACTGACCTGAAAATCGACAAGCTGGAAGATACCAAAGGCATGTTGTACGGCGGCTTTCGCAACGACGTGATGACCAACTACCTGTTGCAGCGTGGTTATAAAGTGTCGGAAATGGAAAGCGATGACATCAACCCTAAGCGTTTGGAACTGGGCCAGGTAGATTTGTGGATCTCGGATCGACTGGCGGGACCTTACTTTGCGTCACAGCAAGATGTGGAAGGCTTGGAACCGGTTTATTCGTTTAACGAGTCTGAACTGTATCTCGCCATGAACCCGAACACCCCGGATGAGGTTATTCAGAAGTTGCAAGAAAGCCTGGAAGCCATCAAAGAAAACGGCATGTATCAGGCTATTGAGACCAAATACGGACTCTGACAAGCAAAAAAAAAACCGGGTAGAACATGCTACCCGGGTGAGAGGTTACCGGGAGAGTTATCCGGTAAAGGCCAAATTTTCGGCTTCGATCTGCATCAGGTTACGGGTCGGGCTCAGCATGCTGGTGGCATGGCTTTGAGCACGGGGCAACAGACGCTCGTAGTAGAACTCGGCAGTGCTGATCTTGGTCTGGTAGAAGGCTTCTGATTCGTCGCCGCCATTCTCCAGCTTGTCAGTCGCCACCGCGGCCTGACGCAACCACATGTACGCCATCGACACATAACCGCTGTACATCAGGAAGTCGTAAGCCGCTGCACTGACCACATCCCGGTCTTTGCGAGCGGAAAGCATCACGCGAACCGTCAGCAGGTTCCATTGGGCGGTCAGCTTCAGCAGTTCTACGGCCATCGGGCGTAGCGTGCGGTTGGTCAGGTGCTTACGAGCGAAGTTCGCAACCTTCAGGGTGAACTCACGTACCGCGCCACCCTGGGTCATCAACAACACTTTACGGCCCAGCAAGTCCAGTGCCTGAATACCGGTGGTGCCTTCATACAGCGTGGCGATCCGGGTATCCCGAGCGATCTGCTCCATGCCGTGCTCACGGATGTAACCGTGGCCACCAAACACCTGCATACCCAGGTTTGCCGCTTCGTTGCCCAGTTCGGTCAGGAAGCCTTTCAGGATAGGGGTCAGGAAGCCCAACTTGTCGTCGTGCTTTTTCACCGCTTTTTCGTCATTGGTTGTATGTGCTTCAACCATGTGGTCTGCGGTTTTGGCTGCGTAGTACAGCATGGCGCGACCACCTTCGGCGATGGCTTTTTGGGTAAGCAGCATACGGCGAACATCGGCATGGTGAATCAGGCTGTCAGCCACCTGATCCGGTTCTTTCTTACCAGATAGCGCACGCATCGAGCGACGGTCTTTGGCATACTCCAGCGCCCACTGGTAAGACAGTTCGGCCGGGCCAACGCCCTGGATGGCGGTACCGATACGAGCGGTGTTCATGAAGGTGAACATGCACTCCAGACCTTCGTTCTCAGGGCCGATCAGGTAACCGGTAGCGTCGTCAAAGTTCATCACGCAGGTGGCGGAAGCTTTGATGCCCATTTTCTTTTCAAGGCTGCCACAGTTCACGCCGTTGCGTTCACCCACGCCGCCGTCTTCGGTGGGCAGGAACTTCGGAACGATGAACAGGCTGATGCCGCGGGTACCAGCTGGTGCGCCCGGCAGGCGGGCCAGCACGATGTGGACAATGTTTTCGGTCAGATCGTGATCACCGGATGAGATAAAGATCTTGGTGCCAGTAAGCTTGTAGGAACCGTCTTTCTGAGGCTCGGCTTTGGTTTTCACCTGGCCAAGATCGGTACCGCACTGAGGCTCGGTCAAACACATGGTGCCGCCCCAACGGCCTTCCGTGAGCGGAACCAGGTAGGTTTGCTTCTGTTCTTCACTGCCATGCAGGTAGATGGTGTTCATCGCGCCCAGCGACAAGCCGGGGTACATGGCGAACGACCAGTTGGCGGTACCCATCATTTCCTGTTTGAACAAGCCCATGGAGGCAGGCAGGCCCTGACCACCGAATTCTTCCGGGGCCGACAGACCCTGCCAGCCGCCCATCACGTACTGGTTGTAGGCTTCTTTGAATCCTTTGGGTGTGGTTACTTCGCCGTTTTCCAGCTTACAGCCTTCTTCGTCACCGATCTGGTACAACGGGCTCAGCTCTTCTTCACAGAACCGGCCGCACTCATTCAATATCGCTTCAACAATATCCGGAGTGGCGTTCTCGCCTGAACTCAAACCCGCGTAATGACGTGGATAATCGAACACGTCGTTCATCAGAAACTTCATATCCCGCAGGGGGGCTTTGTACTGAGGCATATCCAATCCTTCCCGTGTGCATTAGAGGGCTCAACGACCCTGATGCTTTTAGTTGTACGGCATTGAAAGAATGCTGCCATTGACGAAAAGCCCCGTGCGCACTGTCAGTTTGGACAATTGGCTGAAATGACGATGAGGTTTTTGGCGTGATCGAGCAGACCTTTGCGGCCGTAAATGATTGAGCCGTTCATCATTATTTGTAGCGAGGGAGTGTAAATATCATGCAAAGTCGTTGGGTTTCCCGAAAGTCCCGTAGCTTGCGCCAGTCAGGTCTTATACTGTTGGTGGTCGTGATGCTTGGAGGGTGTGCCGGACCCTCTCTGGATGCTCACCAGAATGCAGAGCCTGTGTTGGTTCCAAAGGTGTTTTTTAATGGCGAACTTTCCGCCCGAGGAGTGGTCAAGAACTTTTCCGGTGAGGTGATTCGTACCTTCGATGCCGACATAGTTGCGACCTGGGATGTCGATGGCACGGGCACGTTGGACGAGGTATTTCGTTTCAGTGACGGTGAAGTTCAGACTCGGGTCTGGACTCTAACGCCGGATGGCAACAGCTACAATGCGGATGCTGGAGACGTTGTTGAGCCTGGCACTATGCGTTGGCAGGGCAACGCCTTGCATATGAATTACCTGCTCAGAGTCGCCTATGGGGATGGCACGATCGATGTGCGGATGGACGATTGGATGTACTTGATTACGCCGGATACTCTCATTAATCAGACCACGATGACGAAGTGGGGGGTTAAAGTTGGCGAAGTGGTGCTGGTGATTCAGAAAAAAGGAGCGGGGTTTGCCCCGTCAAATTAATAACGGACAGGTTGTCGAGATTCATGTGGAAGCAGTGGTTGGTAGGACTGGGAGTTATCGTCATAGTGCTGGTGGCAGCGGGGGTTTATTTCAGCCAGCTTCCGGATGCCGACGGACAAAATCGGCCGGTTGAGGCGACAACAGTCAACGTCAGCCAACCGGAACTGCGACAGATCCGAGACCGGATTTCTTCGGTCGCCAGTCTGCGGCCTACGGACTCTGTTGAGTTGACGACGGAAACCAGCGGTCGGGTGGTCGAGCTGAACCTGAAACCCGGCCAGCCGGTTCAACAGGGAGATGTGCTTCTTCGCCTCGACGACCGACAGGCCCGTGCCGATTTGGCGGTATTAAAAGCCCGCCTTTCTGATGCCCGTCGCCAGTACAACAGGGCTCGAAGCCTGCGATCCAACAACAGTGTGTCCCAGTCTCAGGTTGACGAACTGCAAACCTCCGTGGCGGTTGCCGAGGCGGAGCTGGAAGCCGCCAAAGTTCGCTTGGAAAACCACCGCATCGAAGCGCCGTTCGCGGGCGTGATCGGGCTATCCGACATCAGCCCCGGTGCCTTTCTGCAAGCCGGAACCAGCATTACCACCCTCGATTCCAGCGGCCAGCTTGAGTTGAACTTTTCAGTACCGGAGCGGTTTGTCGGCCAAGTTGAGCTTGGCCAGCCGGTCACCGCAGTGTCACCGGCGTTTCCCGACCAATTATTTGAAGGCCAGTTGGTGGAACTGGCTACCCGCATCAGTGAATTAAGCCGAACCTTGGCGGTGCGCGCGCTGATCGACAACCCCGATGGCCAGCTGCGACCTGGGCAGTTTATGTCCGCGTCACTGACGCTGCAGGAGCGCGAAGCGCTGGTGGTGCCGGAACAGGCTGTGATGGTGCGGGGTGACGAGAAATACGTGTTCTTGGCAGAAGACGGCCTTGCCCGCCGGGTGTCGGTTCAGATTGGCAATCGCATGCCGGGGTGGGTGGAAATCAAAGAAGGGTTGAGTCCCGAAGACGCGGTCGTGGTCACCGGACAAGATCGGCTGAGTTCAGGCAACCGCATTCGGGTGCTTGAATCTGACCGCTCGATTCCCGAAAACCGGTTTGAATCGGTTCGGGAGTCCTGATCTATGGTGCTGTCCGATATTTCCATCAAGCGACCGGTGTTCGCCACCGTTCTCAGCCTGTTAATCGTTGTTTTTGGACTCTCGGCGCTGTTCGGCTTGCCGGTGCGGGAGTATCCGGACATTGACCCACCCGTGGTGTCGGTTTCAACCGAATACACCGGTGCTGCTGCCGAGGTAGTGGATAGCCAAATCACGCAGGTGATTGAAGGCAGCATCAGTGGAATTGAAGGTATTCGATCGATTGAATCCTCCACCGAGCAGGGCGAGTCTCGCACTAACATTGAATTCAACACCTCCCGAAACATTGATATTGCCGCTAACGATGTGCGGGATGCAGTGTCGCGCATCCTGAACCGCCTGCCAGATGAAGCTGACCCCCCTGTGGTCAGGAAGGCCGACTCCGACGCGCGACCCATGATGTGGGTAACTTTGACCAGCGACGTTTGGGACGCAGCCGAACTCAGCGATTTCGCCGACCGGGTACTGAGCGATCGCTTTTCAGTGCTGGACGGGGTCGCCGATGTACGTATTGGCGGCGAACGCCGTTACGCCATCCGGGTGTGGCTGGATCGGGAAAAGCTGGCGGCACGAAACATTACCGTCGCCGAAGTAGAGCAGGCGCTTCGCGCCAATAACGTGGAATTGCCGGCCGGGTCGGTGGATTCAGCCACCCGAAATTTCACCGTACGTGCGGAAGGCCGGTTATCCACAGTGGACGAGTTCCGTAATCTGGTGGTGCGCCGAGATGGCAACGATCTTTTGCGTTTGGGAGAAGTTGCCAACGTACACATGGGCGTGGAATCCGATGTCGGCCGGCTTCGGGCCAGTGGGCGGACGGCCATCGGCATGGGCATCATTCGCCAGTCGAAAGCGAATACGGTGGCTGTTTCCGACGCCGTGAAAGCCGAGTTGGAGTCGATTCGTGAAACCTTGCCTCCCGAGGTGACGATTGCCGAAAGCTATGACGAATCCATCTTCATCCGCGCCTCCATCAAAGAAGTGCTGATTACGCTGGCGATCTCTGTGTCGCTGGTGATATTGGTCATTTTCCTGTTTCTGCGCTCCTGGCGCGCCACCTTGATACCCGCGGTGACTATACCGGTTGCGGTTATTGGGGCCTTTATCGGTTTGGGTTTTCTGGGTTTCTCTATCAACGTGCTGACACTGCTGGCGGTGATTCTGGCGATTGGCCTCGTGGTGGACGATGCCATCGTGATGCTGGAAAACATCCAACGGCGCATTGATGAGGGCGAACCGCCGTTGCTGGCGGCCTACCACGGAGCCAAGCAGGTCGCCTTTGCGGTGATAGCCACCACGTTGACCTTGGTGGCGGTTTTCGTGCCGATTTCGTTTATGGGCGGCAACATCGGGCGGCTGTTTGCGGAATTCGGTTTTACCCTGGCGGCGGCGGTGATTGTGTCTAGTCTGGTGGCTCTTACGCTGGCCCCAATGTTGTGTTCCAAATGGCTCAGACACAGCCCCGAAACAGAAGAAGGGCATCGTCTGTGGGCATTCAGTGAAAAGGTATTGAATGGCCTGACCCGCGGCTACGAAAAAGCACTGAGGTTTTCCTTGAGCCAATCCGGCTTGTTGTTGGGGTTAGGGGTGGCCGGCCTGGTCATGGCTGCGGCGATCTATCCAAATCTTCCACAGGAATTGGCACCGACTGAAGATCGCGGTGTGATCATCATGCCGGTTGGAGCGCCGCGGGGTTCCACCGTGGAGTTTACCGATCATTTTGTTCAACAAGCTGAACAAGAGTTGCTCGAATACCTGGATGACGATACGGCAGAGCGCCTGTTATCGATCGTTGGTTTTCGTAACGAAGAAGACAATGCCTTCATGATCATGGGGCTGGCCCCCTGGGACCAAAGAACCGTGAAGCAGCAGGCGGTAACTTCGGATATACGACAAAAACTTGCAGACATTTCCGGCGTTCGTATCAATGTAATTAACCCGCCGGGCCTGGGTCAGCGCGGTTTCAGTCAGCCTGTGGAATTCGTGGTGGCAGGCCCGGATTACGCATCGGTACAAGCCTGGAGTGAAGAAATCGTTGAGCGGGCCAAGGAAAACCCGAACCTGTTGAACGTAGACAGCGACTTCGAGCTGACCCGCCCGGAATTGCGGGTCAATATCGACCGGGATCGGGCGGCGGATCTCGACATAACGGTAGAAGACGTTGGCCTGACGCTACAAACCATGCTCGCCTCGCGCCAAGTCACCACCTACATGGATCGCGGCCAGGAATACGATGTGATTGTTCAGGCGGACGATGCGCAACGCGCGACTCCGGATGATCTGGAGCAGATTTTTATGCGACCGAGGGCAGGGGGGCAGTTGATCCCGTTAAAAGCCTTGGTGTCTGTGGATGAAATTGGTGCTAACCCGGATCTCAAGCGCATTGACCGACTACCGGCAGTGGTCATCAGTGCCTCGCTGGCCGACGGCTACGACTTGGGCTCTGCGCTCAACTATCTGAACAATTTGGCTGTGGATAACTTGCCGCCGGAAGCGCGAGTGTCGTTTCGAGGCTTGTCCCGAGAGTTCGAGGAATCATCATCCGCCATCTTGGTCACCTTTGCCTTGGCGTTTGTGATTGTCTTTTTGGTGCTGGCGGCACAATTCGAAAGCTGGATTCATCCGTTGATCATCATGTTGTCTGTGCCCTTGGCTGTCACCGGCGCCTTGCTGGCGTTGGCTTGGTCGGGCATCAGCCTGAACATCTATAGTCAGATCGGCATCATCATGTTGCTAGGGTTGATGGCGAAGAACGGAATACTCATTGTTGAGTTTGCCAACCAGCTCCGGGACCAAGGGTACGAAGTCCGTGATGCCATTCTCGAAGGTGCCATTCTCCGTTTCCGGCCGGTGTTGATGACTACGATATCCACAGTCTTCGGTGCGGTGCCCTTAGTGATTGCAACCGGTGCCGGGGCGGAAAGTCGCGCTGCGATTGGTGTGGTGATTCTCGGGGGGCTGATCTTCGCGACCACGTTAACGCTGTTTATTATCCCGGTTCTGTATAACTTGTTGGCCCGATATGCAAAGTCCTCCAATGCTGTGGAAAAAGAGCTGGAGCGGCTGTCCGCGGGGCCGGTTGAGGATTCAGGCCAGCTTTGAGCCGCATAATCAATCGCGCCCGGCCCGTTACGACTACAGAGTTGTGGATAAATTGTTTGATAAGTTCGGGAAGATTTTTGGATATTAATGATAAAGTTGTTATTTATTAGTTGCTTAAGGTGTTTTTGAACAGCTTGTTTAGAGCATTTTTTCTGTGGATAAAAACTTTAAGAACTTGTCAGGAGCTGATCACAAACCACTGAAAATCCGTGGATTTCAGTTTTCCCGAGCAACCAAAAACATGACTCCATGTAATGTTTTTAGTTGCTCGCTCTTGAATGATTTGTGATTACCCGTAATCTGGTTAAAAATTGCACATTCTGACTGCAATCTCCTCGATGAAGCGGTATACTCCCGCACCTGATTTTATCCCCCGATTCCCGAGGTGTAGTGTGGATTTTCCGACCCGTTTCGATGTCATAGTCATTGGTGGTGGCCATGCCGGTACTGAAGCCGCTCTGGCGGCCGCGCGCATGGGTTCAGCAACCCTGTTGCTGACCCACAACATTGAAACCTTGGGGCAGATGTCCTGTAACCCGGCCATTGGCGGCATTGGTAAGAGCCATTTGGTAAAAGAAATCGACGCTCTGGGTGGCGCCATGGCCAGAGCCACCGACCAGTCCGGTATCCAATTTCGAGTATTGAATGCTCGAAAGGGCCCGGCGGTTCGTGCGACACGCGCTCAGGCAGACCGGATTCTGTACAAGGCGGCGATTCGCCACACGCTGGAAAATCAGCCCAACCTAACGCTGTTCCAGCAAGCCGCCGATGATCTGATTGTGGAAAACGATCAGGTGGTGGGCGTGGTTACCCAAACCGGTATCCGTTTTAACGCCAAAACCGTTGTACTCACCACCGGCACTTTCCTGGGTGGAGTTATCCACATCGGTATGCAGAACCATGCCGGTGGCCGCGCGGGCGATGCACCAGCCAATGCCTTGGCCAAGCGCCTGCGGGAACTGCCTTTCAATGTAGGCCGCCTGAAAACCGGTACGCCGCCGCGTATCGATGCGCGCACTGTGGATTTCTCGGTTATGCAGGAGCAGTGGGGCGATACCCCGGCACCGGTCATGTCATTTATTGGTAGCCGCGATGAGCATCCGGAGCAGATCTGTTGCTATGTAACCCGGACCACCGAAGAAACCCACGACATCATCCGCAGTGGCTTCGACCGCTCGCCCATGTTCGCGGGCAATATTGAAGGCGTAGGGCCCCGTTACTGTCCGTCGATTGAAGACAAGGTTAATCGCTTCGCCGACAAAGATTCGCACCAGATCTTTGTTGAGCCCGAAGGTTTGACCACCAACGAGCTATACCCCAACGGTATTTCCACCAGCTTGCCGTTCGATATTCAGCTCAAAGCCGTGCAATCCATTCCCGGCTTCGAAAACGCCCACATTCTGCGCCCGGGCTATGCCATCGAGTACGATTACCTGAACCCTCAGGATCTTCGCCACACGTTGGAAACCAAGTTTATCCAGGGTCTGTATTTTGCCGGTCAGATCAACGGCACCACCGGCTATGAAGAAGCCGGTGCGCAGGGGCTGTTGGCAGGTATCAACGCCTCATTGCGTGCCCAAGAGAAAGACGAATGGTATCCGCGCCGGGACGAAGCGTATCTGGGTGTATTGGTTGACGACCTGATCACCATGGGCACCAGTGAGCCCTACCGCATGTTCACCAGCCGTGCCGAATACCGCTTGATTCTGCGTGAAGACAACGCCGATCTGCGCTTAACCGAAACCGGTCGCAAGCTGGGTCTGGTGGATGACGAACGCTGGCAGAAATTCTGTGAAAAGAGCGAAGCCATCGTCAATGAGCGCCGTCGTTTGGAAGAAACCCGTATTCACCCGAACACCGAAGCCGGCGAACGCGCCAACGGTTTCCTCAAGCAGCCGATGACCCGTGATCAGTCACTGGCAGAGCTGCTGCGTCGCCCCGAAATCGTGTACCAGCACATTGCTGATATTGGCGGTGATCGCGCGGAAGACCCTGTCGTGGCCGAGCAAGTGGAAATCGAAGTGAAGTACGAAGGCTACATTTCCCGTCAGGCAGACGAAATCGAGCGCTTGCGTAAAAACGAGAACACCCGGTTGCCGGTAGACCTCGATTACGACGTGATCGGCGGTTTGTCCAACGAGATCAAACAAAAGCTGAAGGAAGTGCGCCCGGAAACGGTCGCTCAGGCTTCTCGCATCCAGGGTGTGACCCCGGCCGCGATCAGCCAGATCCTCGTTCACCTGAAAAAGCGGGACCTTCTCCGCAAGCAAAGCGCCTGATCCAGAACCTATGACTTATCCACAATGGCAAAGCCAGCTCCAAGACGGGCTGGCGGAGATGCAGCTTTCCTTGAGCGATGGCCAGCAACAACAGTTGCTGGCTTTTCTCGCTCTGCTGAACAAATGGAACAAGGCCTACAACCTGACTGCGGTTCGTGATGAACGGGTTATGGTGTCGCGCCAGCTACTGGACAGCCTGAGCATCATGCCTTGGGTAACGACTGAGCACCTGCTCGACGTAGGTGCCGGCGGCGGCATGCCCGGCATACCACTGGCCATTGCGTTTCCGGACAAACGCTTTACCCTTCTGGACAGCAACGGCAAGAAAACCCGGTTCCTGAACCAGTGTGTGTTGGAGTTGGGTTTAAAAAATGTGGATGTTATTCACGGCCGTGCCGAAGATTGCCAACCCGAGCAGCCGTTTCGCCAGATCAGCAGTCGGGCGTTTACCGCTTTAGAGAATCTGGTGACCTGGTGTGAACAACTTTTGGCGGAAGATGGTGAGTTCCTTGCTATGAAGGGGCTGTATCCGGATGATGAAGTGGCTGCCCTTCCAAGCCGTTGGCAGGTAGAATCCAACCATTCTCTAAAAGTGCCTGGTGCAGATGGTGAACGACATTTGTTGATCGTCACCCGGCATCCATCATCCCGGTAATCCGCAACAGCAGGAGGCAAAGCATGACGCGCGTGATTGCAGTGACCAATCAAAAAGGCGGTGTGGGTAAAACCACCACCTGCGTCAATCTTGCTGCTTCGCTGGTTGCTATCAAGCGCCGGGTATTGCTGGTCGATATGGATCCACAAGGTAACGCCACCATGGGCAGTGGTGTGGATAAAAATGCCCTAGAGCTGTCTGGCTACGATTTGCTGACCAAGCGGGCAACGGCTGCAGAAGTCATGGTGAAAACCGATCCGGCCGGTTTTGATTTGCTGCCGGGTAACGGTGACCTGACAGCCGCCGAAGTTGAGCTGATGAACGAGATTGGCCGTGAACACCGGCTGCGTTTAGCGTTGAGTGACGTGCGGGATAATTACGATTACATTCTGATTGATTGCCCGCCCTCCTTGAACCTGCTAACCGTGAACTCACTGTCTGCTGCCGATTCCGTGTTGATTCCCATGCAGTGTGAATACTATGCCCTGGAAGGGCTGGCGGCTTTGATGAACACCGTGGAACAGATTAAGGAAACCGTGAATCCTCAGCTGGAAATGGAAGGTATCCTTCGTACCATGTACGATCCGCGCAATAGCCTGACGCTCGATGTATCCGGCCAGCTACGGGAATATTTCGGCGATAAGGTCTATCGGGCGGTCATTCCCCGCAACGTGCGTTTGGCAGAAGCGCCAAGCTACGGCATGCCAGCACTGAATTACGACAAAGCGTCTAAAGGCGCTATTGCCTATCTGGCAATGGCCGGTGAGATGGTCCGTAGGCACGGAACAAAAAAGACATCCAGCGCCGTTGCGGTGTAACATAGTTCGCCGTCAGGCAACCATGCATCCATTATTTCACTAGGAAGAATGACTACTACCATGGCGGCGAAGAAGCGAGGCTTGGGCGAACGTGGTTTAGGAGCTCTGTTACAGGGTTCCAAAGTGAACCTCAATCAGGGCAGCGACAGCGCAAAACGCGACGGCGAGATGCAGGATATACCTGTTGATCTCATTCAGCGTGGGCGTTACCAGCCCCGGCGTGATATGGATCCCGCTGCGCTGCAGGAGTTGGCGGATTCCATTCGCCAACAGGGTGTCATGCAGCCGGTTGTTGTTCGCCCCATCGCCGATGGTCGCTATGAGCTGATTGCTGGCGAGCGTCGTTGGCGCGCCACTCAGTTGGCCGAGCTCGACAGCATCCCCGCCATCATCCGCGACGTACCGGATGAAGCCGCCATTGCCATGGCGCTGATTGAAAACATTCAGCGTGAAAACCTGAATCCTATAGAAGAAGCCTTTGCCCTGCAGCGCTTGCAAGACGAGTTTGGTCTGACTCAGGCGCAAGTAGCCGAAGCTGTGGGAAAGTCCCGTACCACCATTACCAACCTGCTTCGCTTGATCGGTTTAACCGAAGACGTACGTACCATGCTGGAGCACGGTGATCTCGAAATGGGGCATGGCCGGGCCATGCTGACGTTGCCGCCAGAACAGCAGATGCAAGTGGCGCGGCAAGTCGTGGCAAAATCTCTTTCGGTTCGTCAGACCGAAGCGTTGGTTCGCCGACTGCAGCAGGAATCCCCTGAAGAAAAGGGCGAAGAGAAGAAAGCGCTTGATCCCAACATTCGCGCCCTGCAAGACGACCTGTCTGAGCGTTTGGGTGCCCGTGTCTCTATTGCTCATGGCAAGCGCGGCAAGGGAAAACTGGTGATCGAGTACACGTCACTGGATGAGCTCGATGGAATCCTGGGCCATATTCGCTAACACCGGCAAATTTCGCGACATCGTACGAAAGGCCTAGTATGCATGCCAAACACCAGATGTGGTTATGCAATAGGTTGCAGACCACAACTTGTGTGAAATTGAAGCGTTGAACGCATTGCGCTGTTCAAAAAATACCCGAATTTTCCCGGCGACTCAGTTGAACAGCTACCGGTTAACACATATAATTCCGCGCGCTTGGAATGACAGTAGGTGATATGACCCGTTACAGGAAAGCCATCACGTACGTGCCGCTGGCAAAGTGGCTGACCATTGAGATGGCCACATTGATCATTCTTAGCTTGTTATGGTTAACCGAAAGTCGTTTGGCTGGTTATTCCGCATTTATCGGCGGTCTTATTTTTGTCATACCAAACGCGTATTTTGCCCATCGAACCTTTCGGTATCAGGGCGCCCGCCAAATTCATGTGGCGGTAGGGAATATGTTTAGGGCTGAGAGCATCAAGCTCGCCCTCACCGCGATATTTTTTGCGGCCGTTTTCACTTTAATGGAGCCAGTACATGTACCGGCTCTGTTATTCACTTTTGCTGTGATGGTTGTGTTGGGTACGGCATTACGCTGGCTCATCCGGCCGCAACCACAGCGATGACTGGACGAGAGCAGTATGGCAGCTGATACCCCAGTAGAGTATATAAAACACCACCTAACCAACCTTACCTATGGCAAGCTTCAACCATTGGAAAATGGTGAACCTTACGTTCGTGCTGACGGCTCGATCGTGGAGGAGGCAACCTGGACGTTCGCAAGAACGGCTCAGGAAGCAGCCGACATGGGTTTCATGGCGATCCACGTGGATACCCTGGGTTGGTCCCTCGCAATGGGCCTTCTATTCTTGGGCTTGTTCCGTTTTGCCGCCTCCCGGGTAACCGAAGGCGTGCCGAGCGGCTTACAAAACCTGGTAGAGGTGTGCTTCGAGTTTATTCAAGGGCTTGTTCGTGACGTATTCCACGGCAAAAACCCTCTGATTGCGCCCTTGGCACTGACGATTTTCGTCTGGATCTTCCTGATGAACCTTCTGAAGCTGATTCCTGTGGATTTCATTCCGTATGTGGCGCACGCCATGGGCTTGGAATACTTCAAGATCGTACCGACCACCGATCCGAACGCCACCTTTGGTATGTCGTTTGGCGTGTTCCTGCTGATCTTGTTCTACAGCTTCAAAGTGAAAGGCGTAGGTGGCTTCACCAAGGAACTGGCCTTTAACCCGTTCAACCATTGGTCCATGGTTCCGGTTAACCTGATGCTCGAGATTCTGGCTTTGATCATCAAGCCAATCAGTCTGGCACTGCGTTTGTTCGGTAACATGTACGCCGGTGAAGTTGTGTTTATCCTGATTGCCTTGTTGCCGTTGTGGGTTCAGTGGACGTTGAACGTACCCTGGGCTATTTTCCACATTCTGGTTATCCCGCTTCAGGCCTTTATTTTTACCGTGCTGACTGTGGTTTATCTCAGTGCAGCGCACGAAGATCACTGATTTACCCTTAAATACACAAACCCTTAACTATCTGAAAAAACTGAGGAGTTCTCAATGGAAATGGTATTTATCGCAGCTGCGTTGATCATCGGTCTGGGTGCTTTGGGCGCCGGTATCGGTTTCGGTCTGCTGGGCGGCAAACTGCTTGAATCTACTGCTCGTCAGCCAGAAATGGCTAACCAGCTGCAAACTAAAGCATTCATCATGGCGGGTCTGCTTGACGCCGTTCCCATGATCGGTGTTGGTATCGCGATGTACCTGATCTTCGTTGTTGCTGGTTAATAAGCCCGCGAATTGAGGGCGTTGGTGCAAGTCACCGCGCCCAATTTCCGGAAACCAGGACGCAACGAATAGCAAGAGGTATATTGCCGTGAATATAAACCTTACGTTGATAGGGCAATCAATTGCCTTCGCTATTTTCGTCTGGTTCTGCGTCAAGTTCGTATGGCCGCCGATCACGGCAGCCATGGAAGCGCGCCAGAAGAAAATTGCAGACGGCCTTTCCGCCGCAGACCGTGCATCACTGGACCTTGAGCTTGCTCAAGAGAAAGCTGCGAACGAACTGCGCACAGCGAAAGAAGAAGCTGCAGCCCTGATTGACCAAGCCAACAAGCGTGCCGCCCAGATCGTCGAAGCCTCCAAGGACGACGCTCGCAAAGAAGGCGAAAAGCTTATTGAACAGGCAAGGGCAGAAATTCAACAGGAGCGTGTTCAGGCTCGCGACGCACTGAGAAATGAAGTAGCAGCTTTGGCTGTTGCCGGTGCCGAGAAGATTCTGGAAACCTCTGTCGACGGCAAAGCTCACAGCGAGATGCTGGAAAAGCTGGCCGCAGAACTCTAATAGAGGGTCATCATGGCAGAACTGACTACGTTAGCCCGACCCTACGCGAAAGCCGTTTTTAAAGCCGCGCAGGACCAGAACGCCGTTGATCAGTGGGATCAGGCTCTGTCTTTCGCAGCTCAGGTTGCGGCTGACCAAGAGGTAGTGAACATCCTGGCCAATCCTGGCCTGTCTGAGCAACGCAAGGCGGAACTCTTCGCAGATTGTTTTGAAGAGCCGCTGCCTGAAGCACTCAGAAACTTCCTGTTGATTCTTGCTGAAAACAAGCGTCTGGCCCTGTTGCCAGAAGTTTCTGCGTTATTCGCCCTGTATCGTGCAGATCTTGAGCGATCCGTTAAGCTGACAATCGATACCGCATTCGAACTGTCGGGCGACGAGCAGCAGAAACTGATCGACGCATTGTCCAGAAAGCTGGAGCGCAAGGTTGAGCTTGAAACCGCAGTGGATCAGTCTCTGATCGGCGGCGTGGTAGTACGCTCAGGCGACCTGGTTATCGACGCTTCAGTCCGTGGCAAGCTGGCCAAAATGGCCAAGGCTCTGGGCTCCTGATTTCAGCACAAGGTTTGAGGACAAAGGCATGCAGCAACTGAATCCATCCGAGATCAGTGACATCATCAAGAAGAGAATCGAGAAGCTCGATATCTCTTCCGAAGCAAAGAACGAAGGTACGATCCTTTCCGTTTCTGACGGTATCGTACTGATTCACGGTCTGGCCGACGTTATGTACGGCGAGATGATTGAATTTGCCAACGGCACATACGGCATGGCGCTGAACCTTGAGCGTGATTCTGTTGGTGCGGTTGTTCTGGGCGACTACGAAGATCTGGCCGAAGGTCAGAAAGTTCGTTGTACCGGTCGTATCCTGGAAGTACCTGTTGGTAACGAACTGCTGGGCCGTGTAGTAGACGGTCTGGGTAACCCGATCGATGGCAAGGGCGAGCTGGGCAACACTCAGACGTCTCCTGTTGAGAAGGTTGCACCGGGCGTTATCGCTCGTCAGTCCGTTGACGAGCCGGTTCAGACTGGTCTGAAAGCGATCGACACCATGGTTCCAATCGGCCGTGGTCAGCGTGAGCTGATCATCGGTGACCGTCAGATCGGTAAGACCGCTGTTGCGATCGACGCGATCATCAACCAGAAGAACACTGGCATTAAGTGTATCTACGTTGCGGTTGGTCAGAAGCAGTCATCCATCGCTGCGGTTGTGCGTAAGCTCGAAGAGCACGGCGCTATGGACCACACCATCATCGTTGCCGCTGGTGCAGCCGATCCTGCAGCTATGCAGTTCTTGGCTCCATACTCCGGTACTTCAATGGGTGAATTCTTCCGCGACCGCGGTGAAGACGCTCTGATCGTATACGATGATCTGTCCAAGCAAGCTGTTGCTTACCGTCAGATTTCCCTGTTGCTGCGTCGTCCACCAGGACGTGAAGCATACCCGGGTGACGTTTTCTACCTGCACTCCCGTCTGCTGGAGCGTGCTTCTCGCATCAACGCTGAAGAAGTTGAAAAGCTGACCAACGGCGAAGTGAAAGGTAAGACCGGTTCCTTGACCGCGCTGCCAATCATCGAAACCCAGGCTGGTGACGTTTCTGCGTTCGTTCCGACCAACGTGATCTCCATCACCGACGGTCAGATCTTCCTGGAAACCAACCTGTTTAACTCCGGTATCCGTCCTGCGATGAACGCAGGTATCTCGGTATCGCGGGTAGGTGGTGCAGCTCAGACCAAGATCATGAAGAAGCTTGGCGGTAGCATCCGTCTGGCTCTGGCTCAGTACCGTGAACTGGCAGCATTTGCTCAGTTCGCTTCTGATCTTGACGAAGCGACCCGTAAGCAGCTTGAGCATGGTCAGCGCGTAACCGAGCTGATGAAGCAGAACCAGTACAGCCCGATGACTGTGGCTGAAATGGGTACTGTGCTGTTCGCAGCGAACGAAGGCTTCCTTGACGATGTTGACGTAGACAAGGTTGTGAACTTTGAAGCACAACTTCTGGACTGGATGCGTGCCGAGCAGAAAGAATTGCTCGACCAAATCGGTCCTGATGGTAAGTTCAACGACGACATCGCTGCCGGCCTGAAAGCTGCTCTGGAGAAATTCAAGACCACTCAGAGCTGGTAAATCCATTGGGCCCGCAGATAAGCGGGCCTGCTGGTCCCTTTGAGTGTCTAACTTGAAAAGGCAGTGACTTATGGCCGTCGGAAAAGAAATACGTAACCAGATCGGAAGCATCAAGAGCACGCAGAAGATCACTTCCGCCATGGAAATGGTGGCGGCAAGTAAAATGCGTAAAGCTCAAGACCGTATGCAGGCGACTCGCCCGTATGCGGAAAAGATGCGTCAGGTAATCGGACATATTGCCAAGTCCAATAAAGATTACCGTCATCCGTTCATGCAAGAGCGTGAGGTCAAGCGGGTAGGCTACATTGTAGTTTCCTCAGACCGTGGCCTGTGTGGTGGCTTGAACACGAACGCGTTCAAACTGCTCGTGCGCGAAATGCGTGAATGGAAAGAAAAAGGTATTGAGACCGATATCTGTGCCATCGGCCAGAAAGCCGCCTCCTTTTTCCGCAGCTACGGCGGAAATGTGGTGGCAGCTCTGACCCACATGGGTGATAGCCCAAGTGCGGAACAGCTGATTGGCAGCGTTAAGGTAATGCTGAATGCGTTCGAGGAAGGCAAGATTGATCGCCTGTTCCTGATCAGCAACGAATTCGTGAACACCATGACGCAAAGCCCGAAGTCAGAGCAGCTTCTGCCTCTGCCGGAAGGTTCAGGTGACGACATCGGTCGCCAGTGGGATTACATCTACGAGCCGGACTCACGTCCGATTCTTGACGGGTTGATGCCACGTTATATCGAATCCCAGGTGTATCAGGGTGTGGTAGAGAATCTGGCCTGTGAACAGGCCGCCCGGATGATCGCTATGAAGAGCGCAACTGACAACGCTGGTGGCATCATTGATGAGCTCCAGTTGGCCTATAACAAGGCCCGTCAGGCAGCGATCACACAAGAGATTTCGGAGATCGTGAGCGGCGCAGCATCTGTTTGATCGCGCTCACTAACCTACTGGTTTTATTGACTACTAGATAACGAGGAACCGAGCATGAGTAGCGGACACATCGTTCAGATCATTGGCGCGGTTATCGACGTGGAATTCCCACGTGACTCCGTGCCACGCGTTTACGACGCACTGCTGCTTGAAGGTGGCGAAACAACACTGGAAGTCCAGCAGCAGCTGGGTGACGGTATTGTACGTACCATCGCAATGGGCAGCACCGAAGGCCTGAAACGTGGCCTTAAAGCAGAAAACACCGGCAAGCCGATTTCTGTACCTGTTGGTACAAAAACTCTGGGCCGGATTATGGATGTTCTGGGTCGTCCTATCGACGAACAGGGTCCGATCGGTGAAGAAGAGCGTTGGGGCATTCACCGTAAAGCACCGGGTTATGCTGACCAGTCAGCCTCTGCCGACCTGCTGGAAACAGGCATCAAGGTTATCGACCTGATCTGCCCGTTCGCCAAGGGTGGTAAAGTTGGTCTGTTTGGTGGTGCCGGTGTTGGTAAGACCGTTAACATGATGGAACTGATCAACAACATCGCGAAAGAGCACTCCGGTCTCTCCGTATTCGCAGGTGTTGGTGAGCGGACTCGTGAAGGTAACGACTTCTACTACGAAATGAAGGACTCTAACGTTCTTGATAAAGTAGCGATGGTCTACGGCCAGATGAACGAGCCCCCAGGAAACCGTCTGCGTGTAGCACTGACCGGCCTGACTATGGCTGAGAAGTTCCGTGACGAAGGCCGTGACGTACTGTTGTTCGTAGACAACATCTACCGTTACACCTTGGCCGGTACTGAGGTATCTGCACTGCTGGGCCGTATGCCTTCAGCGGTAGGTTACCAGCCGACTCTGGCCCAGGAAATGGGTGAGCTGCAGGAGCGTATTACCTCCACTAAAGATGGTTCTATCACTTCTATCCAAGCGGTATACGTACCTGCGGATGACCTGACTGACCCATCCCCAGCCACCACCTTCTCGCACCTTGACGCGACCGTGGTACTGAGCCGTGACATCGCTTCCAAGGGTATCTACCCTGCGATCGACCCGCTTGACTCCACGTCCCGTCAGTTGGATCCGCTGGTGATTGGTGAGCAGCACTACAACGTTGCTCGTGGTGTTCAGAACGTTCTTCAGCGTTACAAAGAACTGAAAGACATCATCGCCATCCTGGGTATGGACGAGCTGTCAGAAGACGACAAGCTAATCGTATCCCGCGCGCGTAAGATTGAGCGTTTCCTGTCTCAGCCTTTCCACGTTGCTGAAGTATTCACCGGTTCCCCCGGTAAGTACGTGTCTCTGAAAGAGACCATCGCCAGCTTCGAAGGAATTCTTAACGGCGACTACGATGACATGCCAGAGCAGGCGTTCTACATGTGCGGCGGCATCGAAGAAGCAATTGAGAAAGCTAAGGCAATGAAGGCGAAGGAAGGTAAGTAACACCTTTCTTCACTTTCAGACGCAAGAGGCGTAAGAAATGGCTATGACCGTACATTGTGACGTCGTAAGTGCCGAAGAGAAAATCTACTCTGGTCTGGTGGAGATGTTAATCGCCACCGGTACCGAGGGTGAGCTTGGTATTCAGTTTGGCCATGCTCCGCTACTGTCTGCGCTCAAGCCGGGCGCAGTGCGGATCATCAAACAGGGTGGCGCCGAGGAAATTCTGTACGTATCCGGTGGGTACATCGAAGTACAGCCTAACCTCGTAACCCTGATGGCCGACTCTGCAGTTCGTGCAAAAGATGTAGACGAAGCTGCAGCTCTGGAAGCCCAGAAGGAAGCCGAGAAGGCACTGGCAAACAAATCAGGCGAGTTTGAATACTCCCGGGCCGCAGCAGAGCTGGCAGAAGCCGCTGCTCAGCTGCGCACTATCCAGAAACTGCGCAAGAACCTGCGATAAGCAGTGCTTGCGTCAGTGCCCGGACAGGCCTGACAGTGAACCGCATCCGCAGGTGGCGGCCGCTGGTATTCCGAAAGGAAACCGGAGGCCTTGCATCGGGGTGCGGTTTTTTATTATGAGATGACCAACGAATTTGGAGTTGTTCGCCCCATGAATCCGTTACACGTTGTTATTCTGGCCGCCGGTCAGGGTTCAAGGATGAAGTCCGCACTGCCGAAGGTATTACACCCGGTAGCCGGCAAACCCATGTTGCATCACGTGGTTGAAACCGCGAAGCAGCTGGGTGCAGAAAAAATACACACGGTAATCGGTCATGGCGCAGACCAAGTGCGGGCATCCCTGCAGGACGACAGCGTCAACTGGGTACTGCAAACCGAGCAACTGGGTACCGGCCATGCCGTTGCCCAAGCATTGCCGGACTTACCGGATAACGCCCGGGTGCTGGTGTTGTATGGCGACGTACCGCTGACCAGTAAAGATACCCTTCAAGGCATGGTGGAACAGCTCGATGAAGAGCGGCTGGCATTGCTTACCGTCGATCTGGACAACCCGCAGGGTTACGGTCGCATAGTGCGCAGTGCCGAAGGTCAGGTGCAGGCCATTGTCGAACAGAAAGACGCTACCGCAGAACAGCAGGCCATCAAAGAAGTAAACACGGGCATTTTGGCGGTTTCTGCCAAGCACCTGAAGAGCTGGCTACCCACGCTTTCTAACAGCAATGCTCAGGGCGAATACTACCTCACGGACATCATTGCCATGTCCGTCGAACACAGCTTAACGGTTGCGGTGTCCCAGCCTCAGACGGCGTTTGAAGTGCAGGGCGTGAATAACCGCCTGCAACTGGCCGAACTGGAGCGTTGGTACCAACTCCAGCAAGCAGAGCGGTTGATGACTGAAGGCGCTACTCTGGCCGATCCTGCCCGTATTGATGTGCGCGGTGAGCTCACCATCGGCAACGATCTGTGGATTGATGTTAACGTGGTGTTCGAAGGCAAGGTGAGCCTTGGTAGCAATGTCAGCATTGGCCCGGGTTGTGTCATTAAAGATGCCACCATTGCCGACGGCGCCGAGATTAAAGCCCACAGCGTGATCGAAGGCGCGGTGGTCGGAGCGAATGCTCAAATAGGCCCCTTTGCACGATTGCGCCCCGGCACCGAGTTGTCGGCCAATACCAAGGTGGGCAATTTTGTGGAAACTAAGAAAGCCATCGTGGGTGAGGGCAGTAAGATTAATCACCTCAGTTACGTAGGCGATGCCTCTCTTGGCCGTAATGTAAATGTGGGTGCAGGCACGATCACCTGCAACTATGATGGCGTCAATAAGTTCCGTACCGAACTGGGTGATGGCGTTTTTGTTGGCTCCAACACTTCCTTGGTGGCCCCCGTGAAAGTCGAAGGTGGGGCAACCATCGGCGCGGGCTC
The DNA here is from genome assembly GCF_003336705.1 of Marinobacter litoralis. GTDB lineage: Bacteria > Pseudomonadota > Gammaproteobacteria > Pseudomonadales > Oleiphilaceae > Marinobacter > Marinobacter litoralis. The sequence continues at coordinate 484,540 of NZ_QMDL01000003.1, forward strand.
AACCATTACCCGCGATGTTGCCGAGAACGACTTGGCAGTGGCTCGCGGTAAGCAGCGGAATATTTCAGGCTGGGAACGGCCTAAAAAAGCGTAAAGACCGATTAACGAACAGGTGATAGCAGCATGTGTGGGATTGTAGGAGCGGTATCTGAACGGGATGTCCAGGGGATTTTGCTGGAGGGCCTGCGCCGACTTGAGTATCGGGGTTACGACTCCGCAGGTATGGCCGTTGTGGGTTCCGAGTCCCAGATACAGCGCGCCCGCGAAGTCGGTAAGGTCGCTGCACTGGCTGATGCGATCGAAGCCAACCCCGTTGCGGGCCACATGGGCATTGCCCACACTCGCTGGGCCACTCACGGTGAACCGTCACAGCAGAACGCACACCCGCACATGTCCGGTGACCGTTTGGCCATCGTTCACAACGGTATTATCGAAAACTATCAGGAACTGCGCGACGAACTTAAAGCCGAAGGCTACGAGTTCACCTCCCAGACCGACACCGAAGTGGTTGCTCACCTGATCAACAAGCACTATCAGGCCGACAAAAACCTGTACAAAGCGGTCAAAACAGCGATGACTCGCCTGCGCGGTGCCTACGCGCTGGCCGTTGTACACTCGGATGAGCCCGACCACATGGTGGTGTCTCGTGAAGGCAGCCCACTGGTGGTGGGTGTCGGAATTGGCGAGAACTTTATTGCCTCCGACCAGCTGGCTCTGTTGCCGGTTACCGACCGTTTCATGTTCCTGGAAGAAGGCGACATCGCCGACATCCGCAAGGACAAGATTGCCATCGAAGACCGCGACGGCAATGCCGTTGAACGCAGCATCACCCGCTTCGAGCATGCCTCAGATTCGGCCGATAAAGGCGAATACCGCCATTACATGCTGAAAGAAATCTACGAGCAGCCGAAAGTGGTGAAAGCCACGATGACTGGCCGCATCACCGACAGCCGCGTTCTGGAACAGGCCTTGGGCACCGACGCCGCCAAACTGCTGGAGAACGTGCGCCACGTTCAGATCATTGCCTGCGGTACCTCGTACCACGCCGGTATGGTAGCGCGTTACTGGATTGAAGAACTGGCCGGTGTGCCGTGTTCAGTTGAGGTGGCCTCTGAGTTCCGTTACCGCAAGCACGTGATTCAGCAGGACACCCTGTTCCTGTGCATTTCCCAGTCTGGCGAAACGGCCGACACCCTTGCCGCCTTGCGTCAGGCCAAGAAGGCCGGTTTCCGTGCCGCACTGGCTATTTGTAACGTACCGGGAAGCTCTTTGGTACGTGAATCCGACTTGGTGATCATGACCCAAGCCGGCCCGGAAATTGGTGTGGCCTCCACCAAAGCCTTCACCACCCAGCTGGTCGCCTTGTTGCTGTTCTCTGTAGCTTTGGCACGCCACAACGGCCTGAGCGAAGAGAAAGAAGCGGAAATCGTTAAAGCCTTGCACCTGGTGCCCGGCCAAGTGAGCGACGTTCTGGCATTGGACGGTGAAATCGAAAATATGTCCAAAGCCTTTATGGACAAGAACCACAGCTTGTTCCTGGGCCGTGGCTCACAGTATCCGGTGGCGATGGAAGGAGCCCTGAAGCTGAAGGAAATCTCCTACATCCACGCCGAAGCCTACCCGGCCGGTGAGCTGAAGCACGGGCCGTTGGCGCTGGTGGACAGCGAGATGCCGGTTGTCACTGTTGCTCCCAACAACGATCTGGTTGAAAAACTCAAATCCAACCTGGAAGAAGTCCGTGCCCGGGGCGGCGAACTGTTCGTGTTTGCCGACAAAGCCGCTGGCGTGAAAGCCGAGCCGGGTATTCACGTGATGCAGCTGCCTTCGGTCCACGAAATCACTGCACCGATTGTCTACACCGTGCCTCTGCAGCTGTTGTCGTACCATGTCGCGGTCCTGAAAGGCACCGATGTAGACCAGCCTCGCAACCTCGCCAAGAGCGTGACGGTCGAATAATCGACCGGCCACGCCGACAGGTCTTTCAGTTACGGCCGGCTAACGGCCGTAGCGCTCCCGATCAATGGTTCAAGGTTTTAGCTGTTATCTTATAACAATTTAAATGTTATGTTATAACATATTTTTTATGTGGCTTATTGAAAGCAGCTGTCCTGTACTTATCCACACACCTTGATTACAACAGAGAGCGACGACTCCATGACTGGCACATTGGCACGCATTCCCACCCATCTGGTACTTGGCTTTCTCGGGGCGGGCAAAACCACCGCAATACTTAATCTGATGAAGCAAAAGCCAGCAGGCGAGCGCTGGGCGGTGTTGGTCAATGAGTTTGGGGAAGTGGGCATTGATGGCGCCATGCTGTCGAATCAGGGCGTGGCGGTGAAAGAAGTGCCCGGCGGCTGCATGTGCTGCGTCTCCGGGCTGCCTATGCAGATTGGTCTCAACAGTTTGATCAGTTTTGCGCGCCCTGACCGGCTGTTCATCGAACCCACGGGGTTGGGGCACCCGGCCCAAGTGATTGAAACGCTGACCGGTGAGTTCTACAGGGACGTTTTGCATCTTTCCACATCCGTTTGCCTGGTTGATCCGCGCAGGCTTGAAGACGAGCGTGTGCTTGCCAGCCGGCAGTTCCACGATCAGGTGGCGGTGGCAGAGCTGTTAGTCGCGAGCAAGGCGGATCTATGCACACCCGAACAGTTAGCGCGGTTCGATACTTGGGCGAGTGATTGGAAACCCGCCAAACGGCGCATTGAACAGATCCGAGAAGGGCAGCTTCCTCTGGCATGGCTGATGGGGGAGTCTGATCGACTGCCACCGCAGTTCCCGGAAACTCACCACCATCATCACAGCAAAGCACAGGCCGAAAAACCGTCATTGACGGATGAGCCTTGGCAAACGTACTTCAACACGGGCGATGGCTACACCAGCATGGGCTGGCGCATTCACAAAGACACCGTGTTTGATGCCATCGCACTGCAAAGTCTGGCCAGTAATGCGGATTTTGAGCGCTTTAAAGGGGTGATGTATACCTCCGATGGGTGGTGGATGTTGAATGCGGTGCAAGGCACACTAACGCTCTTGGAAACGGAACCTGCTGATGAATCGCGACTGGAGGTTATCAGCCGTACCCTCGACCCTGATGATCTGGATCATCAGCTTCGCGCAGCTTGCTTTATTTCTTAGCCGAATGACTTTAAGGTACTGCCTCCCAATTTATTGGAGAATCGTTGGCAGTCGCCAGATAACGATTCCAAACCCTCTGCATGGCGCCCATGCAGAGGCGTTTTAGCCAGCACCAAGCCGACTAATATCAAGGAAAGTATGGGCGCCACCCCGTAACCTAAAAACGCCCACTTTCAGAAGAACCCAGCAATGCCCAACTCCATCGTGTCCGGCTTTACCCACAACTTCCTTGGCAATGCCCCCGTCTGGTACAAACAAGTCATTCTATTGTTTTTGATCGCCAATCCCATCGTGATGTACGTGTTCGGGCCGGGCGTAGCGGGCTGGTTATTGATTGGTGAGTTTATTTTCACGCTGGCGATGGCACTCAAGTGCTACCCGTTGCTGCCGGGTGGGTTGCTGGCGGTCGAAGCCTTGTTGATCGGCCTGACCTCGGCCGATGCGGTCTACAACGAAGTGCTCACCAACTTCCCGGTTATTCTGCTGCTGATGTTCATGGTGGCAGGCATTTACTTCATGAAGGAGCTGTTGCTGGTTACCTTCACGCAAATTCTGGTGGGCGTGCGGTCAAAATCCGCGCTCTCCTTGCTGTTCTGTATTGCCGCAGCGATTTTGTCCGCGTTTCTGGACGCGCTCACCGTCACGGCGGTGATTATCAGTGTGGCGGTCGGGTTTTACTCGGTGTACCACAAAGTCGCTTCCGGTAAGGGTTATCAACAGAAAGATCATAACGCCAACAGCGATGCCGAAGTGGTCGAACTGCACCGGGAAGATCTCGAAAACTTCCGGGCCTTCCTGCGCAGCTTGTTGATGCATGGCGCCATTGGTACCGCGCTCGGTGGTGTGGCCACCATGGTCGGGGAGCCTCAAAACCTGCTGATTGCCAAAGTGGTGGGTTGGGATTTCGTGGGGTTCTTTTTGCACATGGCCCCGGTGAGCTTGCCGGTTCTGGTTGCTGGCTTGTGCACCTGTTGGGCGCTGGAGAAGTTGCGCTGGTTTGGTTACGGCGGCCGTTTGCCGAAACCCGTACGCCGGGTGCTGGAAGAATTTGCTGAAAACGAACGCACCAGCCGCACCGCTTCCGACAAAGCAGCGCTCTGGGTACAGGCCGCAGCTGCGGTGGTTCTGGTATTAGGGCTTGCGCTGCACATTGCCGAAGTGGGGCTGATTGGCTTGCTGGTGATCATTCTTATCACCTCGTTCACCGGCGTGATCGATGAACACAAAATCGGCAAAGCCTTCCAGGAATCTCTGCCGTTTACGTCTTTGCTGGTGGTGTTCTTTGCCGTAGTGGCTGTGATCCACGAGCAGCATCTGTTCAAGCCGATTATCGACTACGTTCTGAGCCTGCCGGAAAGCCAGCAGCCGGGCATGTTCTTTATTGCCAACGGCATACTGTCCATGATCAGCGACAACGTGTTTGTTGCAACGGTGTACATCAGCGAAGTGAAGCAAGCGCTGGATAGCGGCAGCATCAGCTACGAACACTTCCAGACTCTGGCCGTGGCCATCAACACCGGCACCAACCTGCCCAGCGTGGCCACACCCAATGGCCAGGCGGCGTTTCTGTTTCTGCTCACCTCGGCCATTGCGCCGTTGGTACGCTTGTCCTACGGCAAGATGGTGATCATGGCTTTCCCCTATACACTGGTGATGGGCGGAGTCGGGTTGTATATGGTCACTCACGCTTTCTGATGCAATCTGAGCATTGGATTGCACAGACAATCTATTGATCTGGTACTCTTCGCTATCAATAAAGAGATTCCAGAGGGTTGTTATGCGCCTTAACCTTCTCATTCCCAGAGCATGGCGCCGCTTTATCTATGTATTGATAAGCGGGCTGTGTCTCCTCGGGGTTGTGGGTACCGTGCACGCAGAAAATATCCAGCACACCGATTCCGACACCCGCACCCTGCGGGTGGCCTATATGGAATTTCCACCGGTGACCTACCAGAACGCGTTTGGAGAGCCAGAGGGCGCGATGGTGGGGACAACGCGTAAAGTAGCCAAAGAGGCGGGCTACGAGCTGGAATTTCTGTACCTTCCCGTTAGCCGCGCCTATCTCTACCTGAAAAAGGGCGGCATCGATTTCGCCTTAGGCTTAACCGAAGTGCCTGCATTGGAAGGTGCGGTGATCGACAGCGATATCAGCCTGGTTTCCGTTGTGTTGAGTGCCTGGTATCGGGACGATCAAGCGCCGATCAAAGACATAAGTGGCTTTCGCAATCAGGTGGTGATACTCATCAACGGGTTCACTTATGGTGGCCTTCGGTCGTGGCTGGAACGGCAGGACGACATCCGCATAACCAATGCTCCGAATCATCGCTCGGCCATCGATATGCTCCAACGCGGCCGTGGCGATTATCTGCTGGATTACCGTGATCCCGTGCGGGAAGAGTTGAAGGGTTTTACGGATGCCATGATCCAGGAAACCGAAATCCGAACCCGAACCGGGGCCTGGTTGTTTTCAGCAGCCATACCCGACGCGCAAATCCTCAAGGCCGAGTTTGATGCGGCCTATCACCGATTGGCCGAACGCGGCGAGTTGCCGCCGGCCGACACGGGTGCAAAAGCTATCCTGCTGCAGGGCTTTCCGACGCCCTAAGGGGTAAAGCTTCCGCCATCTTGTTTCTCTTAGAGTTCGTGTATATAGTTGTGGTGTCTCTGGCTAGCTACCAGATGTTGTGTTTTGAGCGATTTTCAAACACATCGATCAAAAGGTAGCCGGGAATCCGGTGAGAATCCGGAACTGACGCGCAGCGGTATTGGGGAACGAGCGTGGCATATTGACACTGGCAACCGCCGGGAAGTCGCCACACAAGGCTGAACCACAAGGTTCACGCCCCTGAGTCCGAAGACCTGTCAGAGATGTGTTGTTTTCTATCGCCACGAAGAAAACAGCTCGACTGCACCTTCGCGACTCAGGCGCCTGCATTTGGCACCATAAGGTGAGCAGCAACGAACATGGCACAGCGACAGCCCGCTCGGGTTGATGCTTTGTTCGTCCTGCGTACGCGAAGGTTATAGAACTCACGCGTATTCAGGAGATAACGGTATGTCTGCTACAGCTCTGGCCGAACCGCGGCCCACCTCACCATCCGACACAGAAGCCCTGCAGGTTATCAAGCGCAACGGCAATCTGGTCAGCTTTACTCCCTCTAAAATCAGCGTAGCCGTTACCAAAGCCTTCTTGGCGGTGGAAGGAGACAAAGCCGCTGGGTCTGCCCGTATTAACGATGCCGTACACCGCGTAACCGAACAGGTTGTTCAAGCCATCAGCCGCCGCTTGAAAGCCGGTGGCCGGGTACACATCGAAGACATTCAGGACCAAGTTGAACTGGCCCTGATGCGCGCTGAAGAACAGAAAGTAGCCAGAGCCTACGTACTCTACCGTGAAGAACACGCCCGCGAGCGCGCCCAGCACGAACCGGTGGAAGCGCACCCCCATCTCACCGTAAAACAAGCCAGTGGCCGCACCGTACCGCTGGATTTGGGCCTGATGAAACGCCAAGTCGAGCAGGCTTCTCAAGGGCTGGAAGGCATCGAAGGCGATTCGTTGGTGGAAGAGGCCATCCGCAACCTCTACAACGGCATCGACGAAGCCGAAGTCCTCAGCGCCCTGATCATGACGGCCCGCGGCCGCATCGAGCGCGAGCCCGACTACAGCGCCGTGACGGCTCGTTTGCTGCTGGAACAACTGCGCCTTGAAAGCGTCAACGCGCTGAATCTCGATACCAGCCTGAGCCTTGCCGAGGTTTATCCACAGGCCCTGAGTGCGTTTATTCACGCTGGCATTCGTTACGAGTTGCTGGACGAAGCCATGGCCGCGTTTGACCTCGAACAGCTGGGCGCGGCGATCAAGCCCGAGCGCGACCAACAGTTTGGCTTCCTCGGCCTGCAAACCCTGTACGACCGTTACTTCCTGCACTGGAAAGGCGACCGCCTGGAACTGCCACAGGTATTCTTCATGCGTGTGGCCATGGGCCTGGCGCTGCGTGAAGACGACCCCAACAGCCGCGCCATCGAGTTCTATAACCTGTTGTCTTCGTTCGACTACATGGCATCCACGCCGACACTGTTCAACAGCGGCACCCGCCACTCCCAGCTGTCGTCTTGCTACCTCACCACCGTGGGCGACGATTTGGAAGACATCTACGGCGCCATTCGCGACAACGCCATGCTCTCGAAATGGGCTGGCGGTTTGGGCAACGACTGGACACCGGTGCGCGCACTGGGCTCCCGCATCAAAGGCACCAACGGCCAAAGCCAGGGCGTGGTGCCGTTTTTGAAAGTGGTGAACGACACCGCCGTCGCCGTCAACCAAGGCGGCAAGCGCAAAGGCGCGGTGTGTGCCTATCTGGAAAGCTGGCATCTGGATATTGAAGAGTTTCTGGAACTGCGCAAAAACACCGGTGACGAACGCCGCCGCACCCATGATATGAACACCGCCAACTGGGTGCCGGACTTGCTGATCGAACGCATGCGCCAGGATCGCGACTGGACTCTGTTCAGCCCCAGCGACGTGCCCGACCTGCACGACCTGTACGGCAACCAATTCCGCGAGCGTTACGAGCATTACGAAGCACTGGCGGCGGAAGGCAAAATCGAGCTGTTCAAAACCATCCCGGCGAAACAGCTGTGGCGCAAAATGCTGACCGTGCTGTTTGAAACCGGCCACCCGTGGATCACCTTCAAAGACCCCTGCAACCTGCGTTCGCCGCAGCAGCATAAGGGCGTTGTCCACAGCTCTAACCTGTGTACCGAAATCACCCTGAACACCAGTGCTGATGAAATCGCCGTGTGCAACCTGGGCTCGGTGAACCTGGCGGCCCACATCCACAATGGCGAGCTGGATGTACAGCGCCTAGAGCGCACCGTAAACACCGCCGTGCGCATGCTCGACAACGTGATCGACATCAACTTCTACGCCGTGCCGCAAGCGCGTAATTCCAACCTGAAGCACCGCCCGGTGGGCCTTGGCCTGATGGGCTTCCAGGATGCGCTCTACGCACTAGGCCTGCCGTACACCAGCCCGCAAGCGGTGGAGTTCGCCGATGTGGCCATGGAGCAGTTGAGCTATTTCGCCATTCGCGCATCCGCCCAGCTGGCGGCCGAGCGCGGCGCGTATGAAAGCTACGAAGGTTCCTTGTGGAGCCAGGGCATACTGCCCATCGATTCCATCGAACTGCTGAAAAATGCCCGTCGCGAAGGCGATATCAACGTGAACACCGACAGCCGTTTGGACTGGACTCCGGTGCGCGAACTCATCGCCCAACACGGCATGCGCAACAGCAACGTCATGGCCATTGCACCCACGGCTACCATTTCCAACATCGTGGGTGTGTCGCAGTCCATCGAGCCGGCGTATCAAAACCTGTTTGTGAAATCGAACCTCTCCGGCGAATTCACCGTGGTGAACCCGTCACTGGTGCGCGACCTCAAAGCCGAAGGTCTGTGGGACAACGTGATGGTGAACGACCTCAAATACTACGACGGCAGCGTGCAGCAAATTGACCGCATACCCACCGAACTGAAATCCCGCTACGCCACTGCGTTTGAGATAGACGCCCGGTGGCTGGTGGAAGCCGCCTCTCGCCGCCAGAAATGGCTGGACCAAGCCCAGAGTTTGAACCTGTACATGGCTGAACCCAGCGGTAAAAAACTGGACGAGCTGTACCAGCTGGCGTGGGAGCGTGGCTTGAAAACCACTTACTACCTGCGCTCCTTGGGTGCCACCGGCGTGAACGAACAAGCCGCCCCGGTTGCCGCACCACAGCCCCAAGTGTGCAGCATCGACGAACCCGACTGCGAAGCCTGTCAGTAACCACTTACTTATTCAGAGAGGCATAACCATGCTGAATTGGGACGACGAAACCAAACCACAAAGCCAGCCCGCTGCACACAGCAGCGTGGCCCCGGTGAACGTAGACGATAAGCGCGTCATCAACGGCGAAACCGACGTAAACCAGTTGGCGCCCTTCAAGTACCCGTGGGCCTGGGAGTTCTTCATGAACGCCAACAAAAACCACTGGACCCCGCTGGACGTGAACATGGCGCAAGACGTTCACGACTACCACCACCGCCTGAACCCGGCCGAAAAGCACGTGTTCGAAAACGTGGTGGCCTACCTGACCACCTCTGACATACTGGCCATGCGCAACATCGGCCTGGCGGTGATGGAGAAAATGACCGCGCCCGAGCTGCAAATCTACCAAGCGCGCCAGGTGTACGAAGAAGCTTTGCACACCTGGACCTACCAGCACTGCATTGAAACCCTGAACCTGGACCAAAGCGAAATCTACAACCGCTACCGGGTGGTGCCGCAGATCAACGCCAAAATCCAGATGGCCAACCGCCGGCTGGACGCCGCCATGCGCCCAGACATCAACCTGCGCAACAAAGACGACCTGCAAGAATTCATCATGTCGTACCTGTTCTTCGCCGCAGTGTTTGAAGGTTGCTGGTTCTACAACGGCTTCAGCCCCATCTTTGCCCTGCAGCGCCGCGGCCTGATGCGCGGCACCGGCGAACAGTTTCAGTACATTCTGCGGGACGAAGCCATGCACTTCGCCTTCGGCCTGAAAGTGGTGAACCAGATCCTGGAAGAAGAAAACATCAGCCTGGACCCGAAGGCCGTACGGGAGATGTGGGAAGAATCCGAAGCCGCCGAGCGCGACTACGCCAACTACATCCTGCGCGACCCGATACTGGGCTACTCCGCGGAATACCACAGCGAACAGTTCCGCTTTGTGGCCAACCGCAGAGCCCGCACCGTAGGGCTGGAAGAGCCGTTCCCGGGCGCGAAAAACGTCTCGCCCTGGCTGGATGAGCAGGCCACCATGCGCAAGGAGAAGAACTTCTTTGAAACGCGGGTGATTGAGTACCAGACCGGGGCGCAGTTGGAGTGGTGAGGCTGCGCCGCGTCTAGGTCATTCAGAAGCCCTCGTCCACCGGACTGCGCACTCCAAAACCACCTTTGCGAACAACATGGGTGTAGATTTCTGTGGTGCGTATGTCTGAGTGGCCGAGGAGCTTCTGAATAGTGCGAATATCATAGCCGGCCTCTAGCAGGCGCGTGGCAAAACTGTGCCGAAAGGTATGACTGCCGGCTAGTTTGCGGATGCCGGCAGCCTGGATAGCGCGACGAAAGTGCTTTTGAACCGTTCGGTCCTGTAAATGATGTCGCCTGTGAATGCCCGAACGAGGGTCCTTCGAAAGCGTCTGTGCGGGAAACATATACTGCCAGCCAGGCTCCTGACTGGCATTTGGATATTTCCGTGCGAGGCCCGCTGGAAGATACACCGAGCCAGATCCTTTCAAGAGATCCGCTTGATGCAGGTGCAGAGCGGAGTCGATCTGTTGTTTTAACGGCTCGACGAGGCGCTCCGGAAGCAGCGTAATTCGATCTTTAGAGCCTTTGCCGCTACGAACAATCAACTGCTGCATATCAAAATCAACGTCTTTAACTCTCAGCCGCAGAGCTTCGTTGATGCGCAGACCGGAGCCGTAGAGCAGCATGGCAACAAGCTTGTAGTCTCCTTTCAGGTTGCGAATAACAGATCTGGCTTCCTCAGCACTGAATACCGTTGGAAGTTTCACTGGTTTTCTGGAGCGTTCGAAATTCAGATCATCCAGAGGTTTGCCCAGAAATTCGCGATATAGAAAGACAAGTGCGTTCAAAGCCACTCTCTGAGTAGAGACGCTTACGTTTGCATGCAAAACCAGATGAGACAGGAATGCTTCTACTTCTGTAGAGCCCATAATTTCAGGATGTTGACGTTCATGGAAACGGATAAAGCGTTTGATCCAGAACAGGTAGGTTTTCTCTGTTTTATACGCCATCCCTCGCAGGCGCATATAAGACCGAACCTTGTCCAAAAAACGGGTGGGCTGTACGGGTATCGGGGCAGGGATGTCCATATCCACTAATCCTTTGATGCTGTTTTTATATACAGTATATCGTTATCGGTTGAAGTCAATAGGCTGCTGATTAGTGGAGTTATACGAACGCGTTCGCAAAACTCCAGAACTTGCCGGAGAAAAGAAGGTAACTATCTGATAGTGTTTAAAGATTGGGGTAGAAAGGGCGGAGTTATACGCCCGTGGTGGGAGCGGGAGTGACTCGAAAGAGGGCGTATAACTCCGGCGGTAGCTGTGGAAATTGGTGCTCAAGAGACTATTTTATTTGAGAAAATTTACATCTTTTGAGTGGGTTTGAATGGAGTTTTACGAATGAGTGATATACGAACTCGTTCGTATAATTAGCTGTTATGTGTGTATGGGGAGGTAAATGTGGATCACAATAGAGAACGGTTGGCTGCCCATATCCTTCCCCTTTCAGTGGCAACCGATTTTGATACCGCGAGAACTGAATGGGCGCTAATTGGGGTGGAGGTCAGTGAAGAATTTGATAGCTGCCCCTGCGGCCAAGACATCAAAGAACACTGCTACATCCGCAACCAGATCAATGGAAACACAACCTACGTGGGCAATGTCTGTATTAACCGTTTCATCGGCATTGAGACCGGAAATCTTTTCGCTGGGCTCCGCCGAATAGCGTCAGATGACACCGCTAATGCAAACGAAGACTTGATCTACCATGCTTTCAAGCTTGGCTACATCTTCGATCAAGAATACAAGTTCTTGATGGATACCCGCCGAAAACGGAAATTGTCACCCAAGCAAGTAGCCTGGAAGCAGAAGATCAATCGACGCATCATCAATAAAACCGTGGTGCAGCGCCGTAGCAGCACATAACCAGTGCAGGCACGGCGACGCCCATTACATTGCGCCTTCGGCTCCACTCCATGGGCGCGCATGCTGCAAGCGTTAGGTGTATGAGATCGAGATGACTTCCGAAGCGGCCAAGGATAATGCAACCCTCCTATGCTCTGAATGCTTTGCAGATGAGGGATTGAGAATTGATGCGGCCAAGCATGGCCTCGAACAACAAGATGTATGCCCGAATTGCAGAAGAACTGAAGGCCGTAAGCTCACAAAAAAACATATAGAAGACCTCGCATGGCGTTTCTTCGTGAGCGGTACGACAATCCGCTGTGATTACGGTGCAGCGCCCGTAATCCAATGCAATGAGTATCACTATCGTAAGAGTGATATCTCGCCATCTGCATGGCTCGAAAATGACATTAAGCTGATTGAAGAAGCAGGGAAGCTCGGGTTCTTCCACTATGGCCCCCGACTTTGGATGGTTGGTGAAGTTGAGCCTCTTAAGGCTCTGCAAGACCCTGCGATGAGGCCACAGATTTTAGAGCGAGTGCTAACGGAATACCCAGCAAGGGTACTCGCTAAAGGTACTAAGTTTTATCGCCTTCGTATTGAGCCGAATCGGCCTGCGGACCCGGGGGAGTATGATAGCCCCCCGGCTGAGTATTCGGGAAATGGGCGCTTGTGCTCAACTGAGCTTCAAGTGATGTACGGTTCCCAAGATATCGACGTTTGCATCCATGAGTGCCGAGCCGCTGCAGAAGACGACATTTATGTGGCTACTATACGGACTCAGCAAGATTTGCGTCTTCTCGATTTGACTCATGTGCTTGAGGAGGAATGCACTGAGTTTGAAAGTCTGGATATGGCGATACATATGCTTTTTCTTGCGAAATCTCATTCATACGAAATTTCTCGTGCTATCGCATTAGCGGCACGAGGCGCTGGTTTTGATGGTGTCATCTATCCTTCGTTCTTCAGTCTTATTCGTACGGGTGGTCATCCTTTTGAAACCGCTTACGGTCTTTCTTTGCGCCGATTTCATCCAGAGAAGAACAAGTATGCGGAGGCATTCACGATTAAGAATCTTGCCTTGTTTGGGCGCCCGCTGGAAAAAGGCGTGGCGCGTGTCGAATGTATCAATCGGCTTGTATTAACCCAAATTGGCTACAAAGGCCATTTCGGGCCAGTCGAGTATTGATGCACATGAACACACCTAACAAGGCCATTAAATTCGCTCCCTACGGTCGCCGGACGCTCGCAAGCTCGCGCCGTTTATGGCGGCGTTGGGCGCTATGAAACTAGAATCTGACTTTGTAAAGCAGCTTGCTGCGATGCATCCACGAGAACTGATGGAGCAGCTCCAATCAGATGATCGTCCTCACTTTGATACTCATTGGAAGCTCGGCAACGAAATCAAGCCCGGTGATCTGTACTGCTACCTTTATGGTCGATTCGGTCCCCCAAACGGCATACAGAATTTCCTTCGGGGCGATCATTCCGAAAACCTAATCCATTGGGAGTGGGCCCTAGCTGCTCACGGTCGGATTGTTCTGGTTCAAGGGCACAATTTTCGAACTGAACTGTGGGTTTCAGGAGAGGAATTGCCGCGTGATGCTCTTGATCAATTGGTTGTAGGCATCAAGGCGACTTTCCCTACATATGGCCGAGCCATGGGGAAAGTTCGTAAGGCCTTGGAGCATTGGATTGAATTTATCAATCCTTATTACCGTATTCGAAGCTCCGTTGAGTGCTTGATGTCCGAAATTGAAGGTCTCGATGTCGAGCGACAGACGAATCAGCTTGGGGGCATTGGAGAGTACGAAACCCCCGAACAATGGTCGGAAGAATGGGGTCGGCAGGCAGAAATTATCACGAAGGCCACTGGATTGTGCTTCGGAGTTCGGTCAATGCTACCTGTAATGGCCGAAGCGTTCGTGAACCTCTTGATGTACCTGCTGATGAAGCCTGCCCTGAAGAGGGATGACAGACTGAGGGAGAACTTGATCAGGCAGCCCATCGACATTCGTATCAAGAGCCTTTCACACAACTGCGTTGGATTTCAGACCGATATCGATTATAGCCACGAGTCTTGCAGGCGTTACCACTCGCTCGTGAATGAAAGGAACGACTTGCTCCACGGCAACGTTGTAATCGAGAAGCTAAAGTTCAACGAGCTCTACTTCAATGGACGCGTTCCAGTTTTTGATGCATATGCGTCAATGTGGGAGCGAGCTTTTGGAGTTGCGAAAAAGTCCGTTGGTTTAGAGCTATTGCACGACGAACGCCAGGTCGTTGAGAGCTTTATTGAGTATGTGACTTCTTGCCTTGAGGAGAAAAAGCAAGAAGAGGTCCGTGTGTTCTGTGCTCGCCGTGATTTGGGAATGTGTCTAGATGACGGGCACTTGGGAATTCTATTTTCCGGCCAGTTAGCTGATACGGTGCCTGGACCGAGGGTGCCGAAATGAGGCGCGAGCCCAACAAGTGCAGGCACGGCGACGCCCACTACATTGCGCCTTCGGCTCCATTCCGTGGGCGCGCATGCTGCAAGCGTTATGTTTTAAGGGGCACGGCATGAAATACGATGATGCCAGTTGGCATTACGGGGGAGATTTTCCGGCCGACTCACCTGAAGAATACGGCGGAGTACATATCGCTCTCTTTATGAAATGGTGCTTTGCTCAAGGGTGGGTGGGAGAGCTTCATGGTGAAGAAGAGCCAGAGGATGTCGCAAAAGTCGTTTCCGGCGCGCTATCGGCCACAGAATTCTTCTTTAAGTATTGTGACGGCAAGCTGACCGACGAAGACGTTAACGAAGAAGGAAACCAATTTGCGTCAGAGTACTATGGAGATGATGGTCTGTATCTGAATGACTACGCCGACAACTTTGGGGATTTAATGTATGTGGCTAACGAGGAGGCGCATGATTTTGCTGCTTTCTCCAAGATGATTGAGGCGCGGCGCAAGAACGGCATCCTCACGGAGGCCCAAGCAAAGAACACAAAGCCTTGGTGGAAGGTGTGGTGAAACATAACCAGTCAATCAAGTTCGTTCCGGCCTTCGGCCTCCACCGGACGCCCCTGTCGGGCCGCCGCTTATTTCAGCGTTAATAGCCAGGGCCTCGGAAGGATTCAGGCAGTAAAGCAGGGAGTTGGTTTCAAATGTTTACCACCGTCCAGCTCTTCTCCCCGCAAAACACTGCAAAATCCGCGAGTTTCGTGTTCTGGTTCCTCGCGCCATGGGCTAGGTTGGGTGCAAGCTGCACCGCAAAGGGCATTTGAGTTTGGTGCCAGTGATAAACCGCCGGGTAACCGGCCACTAACAAGTCGCAGCAGTACGCGGCCGAAGGCCGCCGGACGCCCCAGTCGGGGCGCCGCTGTGCTTAGCGTTACATGCCTATGAAACTTATAACTTTTATATTTTTATCAATGTTTTGCAGCGTCGTTTCCGCTGAGGATTGCCTGGAGCCCTTTTCCCAGCAGCATGAGGCTGTCACGATAACTCCAGATTCTGACCCAGCTTCCGGTATGTATCATGTCAGGGTGCCTCGGGAATTTGATGGCATGGAGTTAAGACTTTTGATCTTGTCGGCTACGATGAAAGAGGCAAAGGAGCGCAAGGAAATATCTCTGCCGCTGGCGATCAAAACGCGTGGAGAGCTCACCGGTAGTTTTTTTTATATGTCGAGCAACTGGCTCAACGTCCGTGTAGCTGCCAAGTATGGCGAGGGTTTGTGTACCGAGCTTGTAGCCGAGTTCAGCATGTAACAAATCAATCAAGTACGTTCCCGGCCTGACGGCCGTCCACCGGACGCCCCTGTCGGGTCGCCGCTTATTTTTGGCGTTAGCGCTAGATGCCATAGCAAAAAGGTAAAATGGATTGGATAGAGATCAGCTAGAACAAAATATCGAGCTACTGGGAAAAGTCATTGCGCTAGCATTCAAAGTGGGTGTACTGACTGGAGGAGCGGTACTCCTGTTTTACTGCTTGAGAATAGACCATTTCCCCAGCAGCGTATCGGTTGGAGACGGCCTATTATTCATCCTCGTCGCCGTCGCCTTCTCGGGGATTTATCTTTTCCTCACGGTGTGCCTGACAAGCCTAGGACTAGTTCTACGCCCACTATGGCACTTTTTGCAGTGGCTATTTATTACCATGCTAAAGCTTCGCGAGAAGCTGCTGAACAAAAAATCAGAATATGAGCCGTTTAATGTCAGAAAAGCTGGGTATGAGGGAGCAGTCTTTGCCATATTCGGTGCCGTTTTCATTTTCGTATTTGGACTTACGGACAAGACTGCAGTCGCTACGCTGCTCTTTTCGGCATGGGGTTGCGCTCTACTTTGGAGCAGGAGACAAGAGCTCGCAGATAAGGTTAGAGACCTAGAGGGAGAGGACGAAGCTAGCAAGCAAGAAAAAGCTCGATTGAGGAATCATCAGTCCATCCTCCTTGCGGTCATTTTTTTCATTCCTCTTTTAGTGGGCGGTATATCGGGAAAGCTCGTAGATGGCGCCATGCGGTTGGTTGGTGCTCGCGCAGAAAGCGCTATCGTACATGTGAAGGAGCCCTACAAAACGTACGCAAGTTTACATGGACTTCCCGGTAAGGAGAGCCACTTCGGAGAAGATTACCAGGCGCTGGAAAACGTCGTCGTTTTGTTTAACGGATTTGGCAGAGATGTGGTTCTCGAGGGAACGGACGTCGATGGAAAGAGAGTTCAGCTCATTGTTCCTAGCGACCATGCCCACATCATCGAACGCCAACCGGGCGGTCAAATTAAGTTGGAGAAATAGATATATGACAATAGCCGACTGGCTGATGATAACAGCGGTTTTTCTTGGTCCTGTCGTGGCGGTCAGACTGACTCGATACCTTGATAATCAAAAAGAAATCAGGGAGAAGAAAGTTAATATATTCAAAACTTTAATGGCCACGCGAGCGTATACAGTCTCTTGGGCGCATGTCGAGGCGCTTAACAGAATTGACCTTGAGTTTGATAAAGATCATAAAAAGGAAAGGGAGGTTATTGAGGCTTGGAAAGAGTATCTCGATCTGCTCAACAATTCAGCCATTCCTATTGAGCAATGGGGCGTAAAGCGTGTAGATCTTCTCGTTGAACTCCTTCATAAGATGGCCCAGGTTTTAAACTATGACTTTGACAAAACACATATCAAAAATTCTTCGTACTCCCCACGAGCCCACGGTGAAACAGAGGACGAGCAGGCAGCATTGAGAAGAGGTCTGATTGAGGTGCTTTCTGGAAATCGACCATTGCCAATGTTTATTACAAATTTCCCAAAGGGTGAGTAGAGCTAACAAGTTGCTGCACGCGGAAAATTACTCGCTGCGCTCCTAATTTTCCGGTGAGCAAGACGTTATGCAGCGCTTACTACGGACGGGGCGAGCTAATGGACAATGAGATGCTTCCGCCTTGGCTTCAGTATCCCGACATACCGTTGGGGTCTATCGGTTGGCGAATGGGGCCTGGCGAAGACTACTGGTACAGATTCGTTGATTGGTTCGGCAGCCTTAGTGGGAGAGAAAGGGAACAGTACCGGGAGCGTTACCCAAAGCCAGAAGACTGGGCAATGTTTTGGCCTTATGTTCCTGAAAAGCTAGAGGCCTATGTTGGAAAAAATGCATAACCAATCGTTCAAGTTCGCTACCGGCCTGGCGGCCGTCCGCCGGACGCCTACTACGCTGCGCTCCTTAGGCGCCGCTTAACATCCAGCGTTAAGCCGTCCGAGGTTTTGGACATAAATTGAGATTCTATGCGAGAAACAATCACAAAATTTCAGGAGCTTCGGATTCTGTTGGCTTTCATAAAAAATGCCAACGAAAAAGGAGAAGTTGATTTCATGGGGTCAGAGGTTGGCTCCGATCTTAGCGGAATCGTAACGAACGGAAATCGGTTGGATGCCGCTCTATATGAGCTTAATGAAGCGGGAATTATTTACTACGAGGAAGTGGGCGAGGAGGGCTTCAGGCCATTTATCGGCGCGGGGATAAACTCTAAATCTCATAGCCGTGTAGCCGAACTGGTCTCTTCTATAGAAGATGATTACGACTCCATAGAGCAGAGAATCACCGAGATACTTACATTCAACCCTGAGCAACTTTCAGAAACAATTTCTGATACCCAGCGTAAGCTCGATGAGGTAAGCAGGCAAATCTCCAGTAACGAGCTGCTCAAGCCTTTGGAGCGCCCTCTCTCAGAAATCAGGCACCATTTCAGGAGCGTTAGTACGGTTTCTAAGCACTATGAGGATGTGTACAAAAATATCATTCGGCCGGTTCAGGAAGAGGGACAGTCCGGTGTAAGGGCAACGGTGAAATGGGCAATCATCAGTATCGTGGTGTCCACTGGGCTGTCATTTTTAGTGAGTAACTGGGGCACAATTAGTGCCCTGTTCTAGTTGGGCTTAACAAGTTGTTGTAGTTCGTTCCGGCCTGCGGCCTCCACCGGACGCCCCTGTCGGGCCGCCGCTAAACAAAGGCGTTATGTGTGCAGGAGAGCACGGTGATAGATCGTTCTAGCAAGGAGTTTTCTTACACCGGTTCGACCTTTGAGGATGCGGTAGGCGAGGCGCTTCCTTTTCATGACGCAGTCGGTCGCATCGCAATAAATTTTTCAGAGTTAGAGGCGGAGTGCGCCTCAGCAGTCAGCTTTCTTCTCAAAACCTCCGTCGATAGAGGTCATCTCGTAACCAGCGAAATGTCCTTTAAAGCAAAACTTGGCGCTCTATCATCATTAGTGCGTCTGGAATACGAAGTTGAAAACCGGGCTTTTCCAATTCCTCTGAAGACGTTTGAGGATTTAATGTACATGTGTCAGAAATCCGAGGAACTGAGAAACAAATTAATGCATTCCTCCTGGGTGCGCGATCATGCTAAGCAGGAGGTACGACGCAGAAAGCTCTCCGCAAAGAGGAAGCGAGGCTTTAAATATGATGAAGAGGCGCTAACTGCTGGCCAAATATTGGATATTGCGGACTACATCTCGGTTACGACAGAGTATTTGGAAAGATTTTTCTACACAACGTACTCTGATTATTCGAGCACGTTGCCACATGTAATCAGAACATAACCAATGCAGGCACGGCGACGCCCATTACATTGCGCTTTCAGCTCCATTCCAAGGGCGCGCATGCTGCAAGCGTTAAATGTAAAGGAGTACATAAGTTTTGAATTTCAGATCCGTAAAAATTACCCCCGGTGGATACAGAAATCACTACATCCTTTTATCAGACATTCTGGATTTTTTTCCATCGGAGCTGATTGGTGGTTCAAACGAAGATGAGGCGGGCCAAAGAGCTACTATTTACTTTGGCATTTCTGAGCCTGTAATGGCTGACATTGATGGTGAGAAGAATTTTTTCAGAGTTCGCGGTCCCTTAACTAGGCGTTTCTTCGAGGCGCATCAGTTAAAAGCTGGTGATCGCGTGATCTTCGAGAAGGTGGGTCACCACGAGTACCACCTATACCCTCAAAGAGCCATTTAACAAGGCGCAGCAGTTCGCGGCCGATGGCCGCCGGACGCCACTGACGTGGCGCCGCTGTGCTTCAGCGTTGAGGCTGTAGAAAAACCCCAAATCGAACTCGTTTTGGTAGCATTGAGCAAACAGACAAGGAGTCGTCGGGATGCCTCGTTTCAAGCACTACAACTACGACCAGGATGCGATGGTCGTGATCAATTACCAAGAGCAGCTCCAGCCGGGCACCTTTGAACACGCCGTTCATTATCTGATTGAGCACAAGTTGGATTTGTCGGTGTTTCATCCCAAATACCGCAACGACGACACCGGCCGCATTGCTTACGATCCAGCTATTCTTCTGAAGATCATCCTGTTCGCCTATTCGAAAGGCATCACCTCTAGCCGCGAAATCCAGTGGTGCTGTGAAACCAACATCATTTTTAAAGCGCTGTCCTGCGACACCGTTCCGCACTTCACCACCTTGGCCAAGTTCGTTAGCGGCCACGCTGAAGAAATCGAAGAGCTGTTTGAACAGGTGTTGCTGGTGTGTCACGAGCAAGGCTTGCTAGGCAACGAGTTGTTTGCCATCGACGGCTGCAAAATGTCCTCGAACGCCGCGAAAGAATGGTCGGGCACCTTTAAAGAGCTGGGTGAAAAACGCGACAAGCTGAAGCGGCTGATTCGCCATCATCTGCGTGAACACCACGAACGGGATGAGGCCGAAACCGAAGCCGAACTGGATAGGGACATTCGCCGTGCGAAAACCATCCTATCGCTGGACGAAGCGATGACCAAAGTAGACCGATTCCTAAAGACGAGCAGCCCAAGTTACGGCGGACACAGGCTTCGCCAACGAAGCGAACATGAAGTATCTGCACGAGCGACAAATCAACGGCTACGTGCCGGACAACAAATTCCGAAGCCGGGACCCCAAGTTCGCGCAGCAGAAAGGCAAGTACGGAAAACGGCACCAGAACCTGCCCAAAACCGGATGGAAAAACATCATTCCTGCAAGTGAATTCCAGTTCGATCCGGTGAGCCTTACCTGTATCTGTCCGGCAGGCAACGCCATTAGTTACCAAGGCACACGGGAAACCGAGAACGGAAAGACCCGGGTGCAATTCGAAGGCCGTCTGCTCCAGTGCAGGCATTGCCCGAAGAAACATCGATGCATGCAGAATCCGGCGTCCGCTAACCACCGCAAAGGGTCCGGCCGGCAAGTCTCGTTCACCATCGCAAACAAACGGCTTCCGAACTACACGGATTGGATGAAGCATCGGATAGATAGCCCGCAAGGCAAAGAAATCTACCGCCACCGCATGTCGGTGGTGGAGCCAGTGTTCGGCAATATTGGCACAACCAAACGCCTAAACCGTTTTAGTCTGCGTGGAAAGCGAAAAGTGCAGGGGCAATGGCAGCTGTATTGCTTGGTGCACAATATTGAAAAGCTGGCGGATTATGGGCAGATGGCTGCGTGAACAGGGCGAGGCAATCCGTCCTGAAACGCCCCGGGCACAAGGTTACGAGTGCTTGAACACTGAAATAGCGGGATTGAGGTCTATAAAGGACAAACAATCCGGAAACGGTAAGTTGCTGGGCGAACTGACCGGCTAAAACAAACGAGATCGTAGGCGGTGGAATGCTCGCTCATTTTTGGGTTTTCTACAGCCTCATTAGCTAGGGTTGCCCCCTGAAAAAGTGATACTATAGTGTCACTATCAGTTTGATTCAGGGTGAACCCAATGAAAGTTGAGCTTGTTACAAACCTCAAGCGTCAAGCCACAAAAATTCTGGCAGATCTGCATTTGTCTAAAGAGCCGATACTGATCACGGAGCATGGTCAGCCTTCCGCTTACCTTGTTGATGTGCAAGATTACGAGTTCATGCAGCGTCGACTTGAGTTGCTTGAGGGGCTCTCACGGGGAGAGCGTGCTGTACTTGAGGGAAGAACGTACAGCCAAAGCGAGGCCAGGGAGAAAATGAGTAAATGGCTAAAGTAATCTGGACGGAGCCTGCCCTTCAGGAGCTGGATGCCATCGCTGAGTACATCGCTTTGGATAATCCTGATGCCGCAAGTCAGCTGGTTCAGGAGGTTTTTGAAAAAACCGAGCGCTTGGAAGATTTTCCTCAGTCTGGGCGAATTCCGCCAGAGCTCCCTAACTCAGTATACCGGGAGGTAGTGGTTCCGCCGTTTCGCATTTTTTATCGTGAGGATGAGAAGCGAGTTCTCGTCCTCTATGTCATGCGAGATGAGCGGCAGCTTCGGGCATACATGCTTGAGAACAGCTAACCAGGCACGTCACGCGGATGCCTTTGTCTCCGCTTAGCTACGTCAAAGTCACCGGTGCGCTAGGCGTTAGGCTGCAAAGGAGTCGTTATGGAGAGATTAGAGCTAAAAATCCCACCTGTTGTACAAGTGTTTATTTTCGCAGGCTTAATGTGGATATCGGCAGTGTTGTTGCCGGCTCTGAGCATCACACTTTCTGCGTCGCCGCTTGTGGCACTCATTTTGGCATCAGCTGGTGTCGCTTTCGCCCTGCTTGGCGTTTTGGCGTTTCGGTCCGCAGGTACGACTGTCGATCCAAGAATCCCAGATCAATCAGCTAGCCTGGTCACCAGTGGAGTCTATCGAATAAGCCGAAACCCGATGTACGTGGGTTTCCTGCTCTTGCTAATCGGTTGGGGGGCTTTCCTCGGCAATATTGCGAGTTTTCTGTTGCTCCCGATCTTCGTGATGTATATGAACAGGTTTCAAATCCTCCCGGAGGAGCGGTTTATGCGGGAAAAGTTCGGAGATCAATACCGGCAATACGTAACAACGGTGCGCCGGTGGATTTGATGCCTAACACGGCCTGGCACGGTTGATGCCGCTAAGGTCTTTACCAAGCTTAGCAGAATCCTCATTAGTGGCAGCCAACACAGAGGCTTGAAAAATTGCTCGCGCGACCCTATTTCGGGAGTAGGGGAAAGGCGTCTCGATGAGAGCATGACTCCAAATTGATTGTTTTTATTTCGTATTGCTTCTAACGGAGGATGTGTGATGAATACAATTGATTTCACCCCACTTTATCGCAACAGCGTCGGCTTTGACCGCATGGCGTCGCTGCTTGATTCGGCTTTGCGCAGCGAACAAGGCTCGGCAGGTTATCCGCCTTACGACATTGAAGTGCTGGACGATAACCAGTACTCCATTGCCTTAGCGGTGGCCGGTTTTGATCGCAGCGAGCTGAGCATCGAGGTCGAAAGAGGTGTTCTGACCGTCCGCGGAAAAAAACAGGACGATCAAAGCGACCGCAAGTTCCTGTATCAGGGCATCGCCAGCCGGGCCTTCGAGCGCAAGTTTAATCTTGCGGATCATGTGGAAGTGACCGGTGCCGATTTGAGTAATGGTCTGCTGACTATTAGCCTGGTGAAAGAAATCCCAGAGGCCATGAAGCCTAAGACCATTGAAATCAAAGGCGCAGGCAACGTCCTTGAGCACCGAGAACACGCAGTCGAAAGCGACGGTGACAAGGCCGCCTAATGAACCGGGCAGAGGCGAGAGCCTCTGCCCTTTTTTCACACTCAATTCCTCAGGCAGCACATTATTACCACTTCACTACACCGTCTGTACTCCTTCCGCCGTTGTCCCTACGCCATGCGCGCCCGCCTTGGTGTGGTATTTGCCGGGCTGCAGGTTGAGCTGCGTGAAATCGTTCTGAAAAACAAACCCGCGCAAATGCTGGCCATCAGCCCAAAAGGCACGGTGCCCGTGCTGGAACTGGTTGAGGAAAATGGCAGCCAGCGCCGGGTGATTGAGGAAAGCCGGGACATTCTTGAATGGGCGCTGCAGCAGAGCGACCCACACGGATTGCTCAACACCGATCTGGCCAGTGCTAATGCGCTGATCGAGCGCAATGACAACGAGTTCAAGCACTGGCTGGATCGTTATAAATACGCCGATCGCCATCCTGAACGAAGCCAGCTGGAATACCGGCAACAGGGTGAGGTGTTTTTGCAGGCGTTGGAGGCTTTGCTGGGCCAGAATACGTTTCTGCTGGGAGAACGCATCAGCCTGGCGGATATTGCCGTGATGCCCTTCGTACGCCAGTTTGCCCATGTAGACCGAGAGGTGTTCTACAGCCTGCCTTACCCCAAGCTTCAGAAATGGCTGCGCGATTGGCTGGATCACCCGGTGTTTAAGCAGGTCATGGTTAAATATCAACCGTGGCAAGAAGGCGATGACGTTGTGATTTTTCCATCCTCAACTGAAAGAGGCGCTTTATGAGCATTCAGGAACTGCTGGGTATCGAGCTTCCCATTATCCAGGCGCCGATGGCGGGCGTGCAGGGCAGTGAGCTTGCGATTGCGGTATCCGAGGCCGGGGGGTTGGGGTCGCTTCCGTGTGGAATGCTCGGTATAGAGGCCATGCGTAAGGAGTTGGCTGCGATCAAGGCCAGGACGAACCGGCCCTTCAATGTGAATTTCTTCTGCCATACCCAGCCCGAACCCGATGCGGAACAGGACGCAAAATGGAAAGCCGCGCTGTCGCCCTATTATCGGGAGTTTGGTATCGATGAAAACAACGTTGCCACCGGGGCGGGCCGTTTGCCCTTTGGCGCGGAAGCCGCCGATGTGCTGGCGGAGTTTGAGCCGGCCGTTGTCAGCTTTCATTACGGCCTGCCGGAGCAGGATTTACTGGATCGTGTGCGCGCATGGGGCGCAAAAATTCTGTCGACGGCAACCACTGTAGAAGAGGCCCGTTGGCTGGAAGCTCAAGGTGTCGACGCCATTATTGCGCAGGGTTTGGAGGCCGGCGGGCATCGCGGAATTTTTCTGTCGGAAGATCTCAACAGCCAGCTCGGAACCTTTGCGCTTGTGCCTCAGATTGTCCAAGCCGTGAACGTGCCGGTGATTGCGGCCGGTGGGATTGCCGATGCTAACGGGGTAGCGGCTGCCATGACCCTGGGGGCAGCGGGTGTGCAGGCGGGAACCGCTTATCTGCTGTGCCCAGAAGCCAACACAAGCGCGCTGCACCGGGCAGCCATCAAAAGCGATGCCGCCGCGGTTACGGCGTTAACTAACGTGTTCTCCGGTCGACCGGCCCGAGGTATTGTAAATCGCATTATGCGGGAGCTGGGGCCTATCAGTCCGGCAGCGCCAGCATTCCCGTTGGCGTCGGCGGCTTTGGCGCCTTTACGCGCTGCGGCGGAACAGGCCAATTGTGGCGAGTTTTCGCCGTTGTGGGCCGGCCAGAACGTTCGTGGCTGCACGGAAATTCCCGCCGCGGATCTTACTCGCGCTCTGGCAAAAGGCGCATAGAATCCGCATGATGACGCCAGCCGACACCTGAGCCCAGTATGAAAGGTTTAACTATGAGTTACGTGTATCTGGCCCTTGCCATTATTGCCGAAGTTGCGGGCACTGCCGCCCTGAAATCCTCCGAGGGATTCACCAATTTGGGGCCCAGCATCATTGTGGTGTTGGGCTACTGCATGGCGTTCTATTTCCTGTCGTTGGTGCTGAACGAGATTCCGGTTGGCGTGGCCTATGCCATTTGGGCAGGTGCCGGTGTGGTGCTGATTTCGTTGGTGGGGGCTGCGATGTTCGGCCAAAAGCTGGATTTACCTGCCATTGTCGGTATGGCGCTGATTGTGAGCGGGATTGTGGTGATGAATGTGTTTTCGTCGTCGGTTCAGCATTGAGCATCAGCGGCATGATGCGGGGCCGATTTGGGTGTCGGAATCTTTTACATATGTCTTCCTGAAGCGACCCGTCTGAGTGCGTTGTCTGCAAAAATCTGTTTGAAAAATGGTCATATTTTCCGTTCTGGTTCAGCTATTGCTTTTGAGTAATAGAGAACTCAGAAAGGGAATAAAGGAATACGCCATGAATAAAACAACAGGTTTTCTCGTCACGGCTGCACTATCCGGAGCCCTCTTCACAGGTGGTGCTTTAGCTGGCCCAACCATCGATCTGGACTACACCGGCGCTACACACGGTTATAAGTCCGGCACGTTGAGCAACACGGCAACCTCCAAGAATTACAATGTTTATGCAGGCATGTTTGCCTTCAACACCAGCAATCCGGTGGGTGCGTCTCCGATCACTTGGTCGAGCAAGCTGGATGCTTTTTGTATTGAACTGGACACCTATCTGGATAAAACCAATACCACCTACGAGCTGAAAACCGCTACCAGCCACTTTGGTAATGCCGGGCTGGTTTCGTCGATCACCAAGCTCTATACCGGGTATGAGAGCAGTGTGTCGAATGCGAAAACGTCTGCTGCGTTCCAGTTGGCTCTTTGGGAGCTGATTAACGAGACCGATTCATCGTATGGCATGACCACCGGAACCTTCACATCAAGCAAATATAGTGGAGCTCGGGGAATTGCGGATGGTTGGTTGTCAGGCTTGAGTTCGCAGAGCGAAGGCTTTGATATGTATGTGCTGACCTCAGCGAAGTCACAGGACCTTCTGGTGTTTACCCCACGTCCTCCGGTTAGTGTGCCAGAGCCCGCGTCACTGGCTTTGTTAGGTCTTGGCCTGGTTGCGTTGGGGCTTCGTCGCCGGAGTGCCCGGAGTTAAAAACGCGTAGCCAATGCGTTATTTTGATTAATGGAGTGTCTGCGACGCTCCATTTTTTATGCACAAAACAGATTTGAACGACCCTGCCAAGCGCGTCTAGTGGTTACAATCCCTATTGCTAATATTTGCCAAGCTCCTACCATAGATTATCGCGCTGACGTTGCACCAAGGTATAGGGTAAACCTATCCTGATCTTTTGAATAATCAATTTTACTAAAAGTGTCTCGTTGCTTAATCTAGTCACCGTAGATTCATAAACACGCACGTGTACCAACAGGAGAAATTCTGAGATGGGAATTATTAACAGCGAAATTAAACCGTTTAACGCAACCGCCTTCAAACAGGGCGAGTTTGTCGAAATCTCTGAAGCAGACGTGAAAGGCAAGTGGGCGATTTTCTTCTTCTACCCAGCCGACTTCACTTTCGTTTGCCCGACTGAGCTGGGCGACGTTGCAGATCACTACGAAGAGCTGCAGAAGATGGGTGTTGAAGTATTCTCCGTGTCTACCGACACGCACTTCACCCACAAAGCATGGCACGACAGCTCTGAAACCATCGGTAAGATCAACTACTACATGGTTGGCGACCAGAACGGCAGCATCACCAACAACTTCGGTGTCATGCGTGAAGGCCAAGGCCTTGCTGACCGCGCTACCTTCCTGATCGATCCGGATGGCATCATCCAGGCGATGGAAATCACTGCTGAAGGTATCGGCCGTGACGCAGACGACCTGATGCGCAAAGTGAAAGCCGCTCAGTACGTTCGCAACAATCCAGGCGAAGTTTGCCCGGCTAAGTGGAAAGAAGGTGAAGCTACTCTGGCTCCGTCTTTGGATCTGGTTGGCAAGATCTAAGTTTTGCCTTAACGGTAAAGCGAATGAAAGGCCCGCCATGCGGGCCTTTTTTTTGGGATGTTGGCAGGGATTGGCCGAAACATAAGGATAGAGATTTACTATCAAATGCTTTTGACTAATTAATTTGAGCTTTTAATAGTAAATCTTTATCTTAGAGACATATTCAGTTTGCGACCATTAATCACGCAAACATTCGATTTCACCTGTGTTGAGGGGAAGAGCCACTATGTTAGACGCTAATATCAAGCAACAGTTGAACGCATACATGGACAAGCTGCAGCAGCCGATTGAATTGGTAGCGGCGTATGACGACAGCGACAAGTCCCAGGAGCTAAGAGAGCTTCTGGAAGAGCTGGCCGGCATGTCTGACAAGATCAGCCTGCGGGATGAAGAGTCTGCGGATGTGCGCCGCCCCTCTTTTGCCATCAACCGGGTAGGTACCGATGTAGGTGTGAGCTTTGCCGGTATTCCGATGGGCCACGAGTTCACTTCTTTGGTCCTGGCGCTGCTGCAGGTGGGTGGTCACCCATCGAAAGCTTCCCAGGATCTGATCGAACAGATTCAGGAACTGGACGGTGAGTTCGAGTTTGAAACTTATTTCTCGCTGTCGTGCCAGAACTGTCCGGACGTGGTACAGGCGCTGAACCTGATCAGTGTGTTGAACCCGAGCATTAAGCACACGTCCATTGACGGCGCTCTGTTCCAAGAAGAAGTTGAGCAGCGTGAAGTGATGGCGGTACCCAGCGTATACCTGAACGGCCAGTCCTGGGGCCAGGGCCGGATGACCTTGGAAGAAATCGTTGCCAAGCTGGACACCAACGCCGGTGCGAAAGAAGCCGAAAGACTGAACCAGAAAGACGCGTTTGACGTGCTGGTCATTGGCGGTGGCCCGGCAGGTTCGGCCGCAGCGATCTACGCCGCCCGTAAAGGCATTTCCACCGGTTTGGCCGCCGAGCGTTTTGGTGGACAGGTGGGCGACACCATGTCGATCGAGAACCTGATTTCTGTACCTTACACCGAAGGTCCGAAACTGGTGTCTGCCATGGAACAGCACGTGAATGAATACGACGTGGACGTGATGAACCTGCAGCGTGCCGAAAAGTTGATCCCGGCTGAAACTAAGGGCGGTTTGCACGAAGTACGTTTGGCGAACGGCGCATCGTTGAAATCCAGAACGGTGATCCTGTCTACCGGTGCCCGCTGGCGCCAGATGGGTGTTCCGGGTGAAGAAGAGTACCGTAACAAGGGCGTAGCTTACTGCCCACACTGTGACGGCCCCCTGTTCAAGGGCAAGCGCGTGGCAGTGATCGGTGGCGGTAACTCTGGCGTGGAAGCGGCTATCGACTTGGCCGGTATTGTCGGGCACGTGACTTTGATCGAGTTTGGCGAGCAGATGCGCGCCGACGAAGTGCTGCAGAAGAAACTGCGCAGCCTGGGCAACGTGGACATCATTACTTCCGGACAGACCACTGAAATCGTGGGTGAAAACGGCAAGGTCAGCGGCCTGAACTACAAAGACCGCACCACCGGTGAAGAGCACCATGTGGAACTGGAAGGTGTGTTTGTTCAGATCGGGCTGGTGCCGAACACCGAGTGGCTGAAAGGCGACATCGAGTTGAGCCAGCATGGTGAAGTGGTGATCAACGAGCGCAACGAAACCTCGATTCCGGGCGTGTTCGCGGCTGGCGATGCCACCACAGTGCCGTACAAGCAGATTGTGATATCTATGGGCGAAGGCTCAAAGGCATCCCTCAGTGCCTTCGACTTCTTGATCCGCAACTCTGCAGAGTAAGTTTACGCAAGTCTGACAGCCTCAGGCTGACCCCTGAAACCGGTACCCGCTGGATGCGGCTACCGGTTTTTTTGCATAAATGACCGGATTTACCGCCCGAAACGTGATTCAGGCCAATCGAAGCTGGGACTGAAACACGTAGTGTTGGTGATGCTCAAACAATAATGATTAAAGAGGGAGCAACTGGCATGGGTAATCGGCATTACGATGTGTTGATCATCGGAGCAGGCGTTTCGGGAATTGGTATGGCCTGTCACCTCAAAAGATCGTGCCCCGGCAAGCGGTTTGCCATTCTGGAGCGCCGCCAGTCCCTCGGCGGGACTTGGGATTTGTTTCGCTATCCCGGTATCCGCTCCGATTCCGATATGTTCACTTTCGGCTACAAGTTCCAGCCTTGGTCCGGCGGTAAGGTGCTGGCAGACGGTGCTTCAATCAAGCAGTACCTGAGCAAGACGGCTCAAGAAAAAGGGGTTGATAAGCACATCCATTATGGTTTGGCGGTGAAGGAGGCGAACTGGTCCAGCGAGGACAAATGCTGGAAACTGATCGCCGAGAATGCCGAAACAGGTGAGCTCGAAACCTGGACCGCCAACTTCCTGGTGGGTTGTACCGGTTACTATGACTACGATCAGGGTTATAAGCCGGATTTTCCGGGAGAAGCCGACTTCAAGGGCCAGATCGTGCATCCTCAGCACTGGCCGGAGCATCTGGATTACACCGGCAAAAAGGTCGTGGTGATTGGCAGTGGCGCAACCGCCATTACACTGGTGCCGACCATGGCAGAAGACGCCGCGCATGTGACCATGCTACAGCGCTCGCCGTCCTATCTGATGCCCCTGCCGTCCACAGATAAGGTCACCCTTGCGATGCAAAAGGTGCTGCCCGCAAAACTGTCGTACAAGTTGACCCGCTCACGAAACCTTTTTATCTCACGACAGTTGTACAAACATTCCCGCAAGAGCCCGAAGGCCATGCGCCGGTTTTTTCTGTGGATCGTCAAACGCCAGTTGAATGGCAAAGCCGACATGCGCCACTTTACCCCAGACTACAACCCTTGGGATCAACGCTTGTGTGTGGTGAAGGATGGCGATTTGTTCAAGGCGATCAAGGCAGGGAAGGCTTCTATGAAAACCGACCACATTGAGCGTTTCACTGAAACTGGTATCCGGCTGAAATCCGGAGAAGAACTGCCTGCCGATATCATCATTCCGGCAACCGGGCTGAACCTGCAAATGCTCGGCGGTATAAAACCAACGGTGGACGGCCGGGAGGTAGTGCTCAAGGAAAAGGTGCTCTATAAGAGCGTCATGGTGGAAGGCGTGCCCAACGCCGGGATGATCTTCGGTTACATCAACAACCCCTGGACACTGAAAGTCGATATCGCCAGTGAGTATCTGTGCCGGTTGTTGAATCACATGGACAGCAACGGCTACCAGGTGGCGGTGCCGCGGGACCATGAGAACAGCCGCAGTGAGGAAACCGTTATGGGTGCGCTCGATTCAGGCTATATCCGGCGGGCGGAGGACAGTCTGCCCCGCCAGGGCACCCATGGGCCCTGGATAGCGGTACAGGATTACCAACGGGATATCGAGGTGCTGTGTAGCCAAGCCGTTGAAGACGGCTACCTGGAATTTGCCTGATCAGCCCCAACCAGCCCCGTGCTTTCAAAGCGCTCAAGGCTGCGCGCTAAGCTGGCGTGGGACAGTTCGCCTAAATGCGTGTCTACCAGATTGCCTTCGGCGCTGTAGAACAGGGTTGTGGGCAAGCCGTAGCTGCCGACAACCCGGCCAAATTGGCCTTGGCGATCACTGAGCACATGGCTGAGGTTCAGGTTTTGTTCCATCAGGAACTTGCGAATGGTTTCCGGATGCTCGCCCTGATTGGCAAACACGAAGTTGATGTCCGGGTAGCGTTGTTGGGCCTGCTCCAGCACCGGCATTTCACGAATACAGGGTGGGCACCAGGTGGCCCAGAGGTTCACTACGGTGGGGCGGTTACCGGCAATGGCTTCCAGATTGACCGGCTCCTCGTTTAGGTTCGTCAGCGCCACCTCCGGTAAGCCTTGGGTTTGCTGATTGATCAGGCCAATTACTCCGCTGGTAAAGCCCCAGGTGATGAGCCCTGCGGCCACGGCAGAGCCAAGCGCACGGCGAATGGCTGCACGTTTCCACATCAGGTAGGCAGTAAAAAGTAGTGCCGCAATCAGGCCGGTGGCCATATCAAAACCGCCATCGCGGATATCGATGATGCCCCATAAATCGTTCTGGTAGTGCTCGAAGTAACGCACCACAAAGCCAATCCGAGCCGTGACCATGGCCACCAGAAAAATATCCGCCAAGGTACCGGCCACCGGAGTTTTCCGTTTGCGGCCGGTCAGAGCGCCGACGATCAGGGCGACCACAAAGGCCAGCACCAGAAGTAGATACCCAATCGAGAGGCTCAGTGGGCCGATACCTACGCTGATCATGACGTCTCCTGTTTCCATAGAATAAATAATCGCTTACAAGCGGGTACTGACCCCAAGACCCGGCGTGAGTTCCATTTTGCGAAGTAAATCGTACGGTAGCTAACAATAAACACTTATGGCTATTTCGAAAGTGCTCTGTTACCGTGCACGCATCCTGCCTCTAGGGATTCCGCAGTTTTCGGCTTTTAAGCCGCTTTGCGAACACTCCATACGACCTGTCAGAGGACGTCACCCCATTATCGGCGCGTGACCGTAGTCGTCTTTTATTCCATGAGCTTTCATGGCATCTGCCCGCATTCGCCGACGACGGTGTTCGTGGAGGCAGAATCAATCAAGAGTACATCGTTTATGAGTTTTTCTTCCCTCGGTTTGTCCGAGCAGCTGGTCCGTGCCACTTCCGATCAGGGTTACGATACCCCGTCCCCCATTCAGCTACAGGCGATTCCTGCGGTTCTGTCGGGTAAAGACGTCATGGCGGCGGCCCAGACCGGTACCGGTAAAACGGCCGGCTTTACGTTGCCTTTGCTGCAGCGCTTGTCGGAAAAGCCGCGTGCTGGCAAAGGCCCGCGCGCGCTGATTCTGACGCCTACCCGGGAGCTGGCCGCGCAGGTTCACGACAGCGTGAATCTTTACAGCCGATACGTGCCGACCAAAGCCGCCGTGGTGTTTGGTGGTGTGAAAATCAATCCGCAGATGATGAAGCTGCGCAAAGGTCTGGACGTTCTGGTGGCGACACCGGGCCGTTTGATGGACCTGTACCAGCAGAACGCGGTGCGCTTCAACGAAGTGGAAATTCTGGTGCTGGACGAAGCCGACCGCATGCTGGACATGGGCTTTATCCGCGACATTCGCAAGATCCTTGCCCTGTTGCCGGCCAAGCGTCAGAACTTGTTGTTCTCCGCTACCTTCTCCAATGAAATCCGTGGCTTGGCCCAAGGCCTGCTGGATAACCCGGTGCAGGTTGAAGTGGCCGCACGCAACACCTCTGCTGAAACCATCAAGCAGTCGGTTTACCCGGTCGATCAGAGCCAGAAAACGGCGCTGTTGAGCAAACTGGTGCGTGATAACAGCTGGGATCAGGTACTGGTTTTCACCCGCACCAAGCACGGTGCCAACCGTCTGACCCAGAAGCTGGAGCGTGACGGTATCACCGCCGCCGCGATTCATGGCAACAAGTCACAAGGTGCCCGTACCCGTGCGCTGGCGGATTTCAAAGCCGGCGAAGTGCGTGTACTGGTGGCAACCGATATTGCTGCCCGTGGCCTGGACATCAAACAGCTGCCGCAAGTGGTGAACTTCGAGCTGCCGAACGTACCGGAAGACTACGTGCACCGTATCGGCCGTACCGGTCGTGCCGGCGAGAAAGGCCATGCCTTGTCATTGGTCAGTGCCGACGAAGGCAAACTGCTGGCGGGTATCGAGCGGCTGATCAAAAAGCAGTTGCCGCGTAAGGAAATCGAGGGCTTTGAGCCGAAGAACAACCTGCCGCTGAAGCCGAAAGCCAAAGCGGACCCGAGCAAAGCCCGTAACCGTCGCCCGCAGGGTGGCAATGGCAAGAGCTTCGGGCCTAAGCCTGCTGGCCGCAGTGGTGGCCGCGGTCGTCAAGGTCAGGGTGAAGGGCAAGGCCGTAGTGGTCGCCCGGCTCAGCGCCGTAGCGCGTAAGCCAAACCGGTTTTCCGGGCATTAAAAAAGCGGGGCTGAAAAGTCCCGCTTTTTTGTGTGCTCTGAAAACGTAGCAGCAATCAGAACTTGTAGGTGAAGCCGACCATGTAAACCATGGGGTCGATTTCTACATCGAGCTTTTCGGTCACGCCTTTGATTTCTGCTTCAGTATCAATATCTGCCCACCAGATAGCGGCGTTCAGCCCGAACTGTTCGTTTAGCATGTAGTCCACGCCCACTTCTGCTGCCACACCTACACTGTCATCCAGTTCCAGGTCGCCCAGATCAGACTTCTCTTCGAAGAAAGTGGTGTAGTTAACGCCAATGCCCACATACGGTTGCACGTTCTCGGTACTGTTCATCGGGTAGTACTGAAGCGTAATGGTGGGTGGCAGGTGTTTGGTTTCGCCGATATCGGCACCATCAAGCGCACCACCTTTGCCCGAAATGTTGTGCTTGAACGGGGTGGCGGCCAGTACACCAAGACCCACGTTTGGAGTGAACATGTAGGTGCCGCGGATACCCAGCTGTGTATTGGTGTCTACGGCAACTTCAGAGCCGGTAGCCGCGCCGCCGGACAGCAAAACCTGATCGCTGGAATCATCCGGTGCCACATGGATAGCACCTGCCCGAACAATAAAATCACCCGCTTCGAAGGCCTGGGCGGCCGGTGCTGCGGCCAGTACGGCTGCTGCCAGAACACTGAGTTTGAAACTACGAGACATATCCATCTCCAGAATTGCGCCATTAATTGATGGCTCCAATTTACCGGTGATGGCTTGTGTGTTTTTGATTTAGCGCAAAAAACGCAAGGCAAGGGAAACGAGAGGGTCGAGATATTGATATAGCTCAAAAAGCCACACGGCATGTGGCTTTCCACACTGTTCAGCCCGCGTCTTTTGCGGCTTTCAAGTCGTCGGCGACTAACACGTCGCGAATGGTTAAGGGTTCGCCGTCGCTGTTGCACACGCTAACGGGCTGAATGGGCTGGCCGGTTGCGCGGTCGCGCAGGTCCAGTTGCTTGCCATCGGGCGCGGGGTTCCATTTGTCACCCCACTGGCGCAGGGCAACCACCACCGGAAACAAGTCCCGGCCTTTTTCGGTGAGGCGGTATTCAAAGCGAGAGCCGTGCTCGCCGGCTTCCACTTTGCGCAGCACTTCGTTGTCCACCAGTTTGCTCAGCCGGTCGCACAGGATGTTTTTCGCAATACCCAGCTGTTGCTGGAAATCCACGAACCGGCGGGTGCCGTACATTGCGTGTAGCACGATCAGCAGGGACCACCAGTCGCCCACTTCATTGAGTGCGCGGGCAACTGAGCAATTAGAGTCATCAAAACGTTTTCTGGCCATGTAGGTGAGTGTACCGAATAGGGTTGCATTATGAAACCAATTTGAATAGGGTTGCGTTAAGAAACCAAATTAACAAGGTTGCACCGAATTATGAGCATGAATCTAGGCCCGATGTTTGAACCGTTTGAACTCCACAACCTCAAGCTGCGCAACCGTGTAGCCATGGCACCGATGACCCGTAATTTCTCCCCCAAGGGCGTACCGGGTGAGAACGTGGTGGATTATTACCGTCGCCGTGCGGAAGCCGGGGTTGGCCTGATCATCACCGAAGGCACCACTGTGAACCATGCCGGCGCTAACGGTTACCCGAATGTACCGGCTTTTCATGGTGAAGAAGCCCTGGCCGGTTGGAAGAAGGTGGTGGATGCCGTGCACGAAGCCGGTGGCGCGATTTTTCCGCAGCTGTGGCATGTAGGCGCGGTTCGTCAAGAAGGTACCGAGCCGGATCCGTCCGAACCGGGTTACAGCCCGTCAGGTTTGTTTGCGCCGGGTAAGCCCAACGGCAAAGCCATGAGCAAAGAAGACATCCAGGACGTGATCAAAGCGTTCGGTGATGCCGCTCAGGACGCCAAGGCGCTGGGTTTCGACGGCGTGGAAATCCACGGTGCCCACGGTTACCTGCTGGACCAGTTCCTGTGGGAAGGCACCAACCAGCGTGACGACGAGTATGGCGGCAGCATGGAAAACCGTCTGCGCTTTGTGGTGGAAATCGTGGAAGAAGTTCGCCACCGCGTGGGCCCGGAATACCCGATCATGCTGCGTTTCTCCCAGTGGAAACAGCAGGACTATGAAGCCCGCCTGGTAAACAGCCCGGAGCAGCTAGAGCAGTTCCTGAAGCCGCTGGTGGAAGCCGGTGTGGATATCTTCCACGCCTCCACGCGCCGCTTCTGGGAGCCTGAATTTGAAGGCTCCGACCTGAACCTTGCCGGCTGGACCCAAAAGCTGACTGGCATCCCGACTATGTCGGTGGGCAGTGTTGGTCTGACTGAAGATTTCATCAGCGGCACCTTCGCCAGCAAGAAAGAAGCGGTTGAGCAGTCGGGTATCGATGAGCTGGTTGAGCGTTTGACTAACCACGAATTCGAATTGATCGCGGTAGGCCGCGCACTGCTGCAAGATCCTGAGTGGCTGGTGAAAGTGAAAGAAGGCCGCTTGAATGAAGTGGATGCCTTTGCCAAGAAGTCACTGGCCAAGCTTTACTGATCGCCCCTTCGATTCTGCGATCCCTTTTAGCCGCGCGCCCTCGGGCCCGCGGCTTTTTTTGTGCGTTTGTCTGCCTGCTTACATTTGCCCGAAGGCTTCGTACCGGTGGTGCCAGCTCAAAGCTTCGTTCAGCAGATGCGGGGTGTGCATGCCTCGTTTGCTGTTGCAGGCGCGCTCGAAGTAGTCACGCAGCTGGGGCCGGAAATCCGGATGGGCGCAGTTTTCGATGATGTTCAACGCCCGCTGGCGGGGTGGCAGGCCGCGCAAATCAGCGAGGCCCTGTTCGGTAACCACAATCTGGACATCGTGCTCGGTGTGATCCACGTGTGACACCATGGGCACAATGGTGGAAATGGTGCCGCCCTTGGCGGTTGAAGGCGTCATGAATACCGACAGGTAGCCGTTGCGGGCAAAGTCACCGGAGCCGCCAATGCCGTTCATGATGCGGGATGCCATCACGTGGGTGGAGTTTACGTTGCCGTAGATGTCGGCTTCGATCATGCCGTTTAGCGCGATCACACCCAGGCGACGAATCACTTCCGGGTGGTTGCTGATCTCCTGTGAACGCAGGACGATGCGGTCGCGGTAAAAATCGATGTTGTTGGCCAGCTCTTCGTTGGCTTCCGGGCTGAGAGAGAAAGCGGTAGCAGAGGCTTTCGCCAGCTTGCCGGATTTCAGCATCGCCAGCATGCCATCCTGCAGCACTTCGGTGAATGCGGTCATGTTATTGAAGGGGCCTTCGTTCAAACCGGCCATCACGGCATTGGCGATGTTCCCAACCCCGGATTGCAGCGGCAGCAACTCCGGCGGCAGGCGTTTGGCTTCCACTTCTCGGCTGAAGAAGTCCAGCAGGTGGTTAGCAATGCGCTGGGAGTTTTCATCAGGCGGGCTGAACCGGGAATTACGGTCGGGTGCGTTGGTTTCCACCACTGCGATGATCTTTTCCGGCGGGCATATCAGGTACTTTTCGCCAAAACGCTCTTCGGGGCGGGTCAGCGGAATCGGCTTGCGGCGTGGGGGCAGGGCGGTGCCGTAGTAAATGTCGTGCATGCCTTCGAGGCCGGCACTTTGGCCGTGATTCACTTCCAGAATCACTTTATCCGCCTGGTCAATCCAGGTTTTGTTGTTACCCACGGAGGAGGAGGGAATTAGTCTGCCATCTTCCGTCACGCCAACCACCTCAATGACCGCGATATCCAGCTTGCCGTAAAAGCCGGACCAGGCGTGCTGGGCGACATGAGACAGGTGAATGTCCATGTATTCCATGTGGCCATCATTGATTTTCTGGCGGCACAAAGGATCGCTCTGGTAGGGCAGGCGCATTTGAATGCCGTTCACCTCGGCCAACGCACCGTCCAGCTCTGGCGCGGTCGATGCGCCGGTCCACACGCTGATCCGGAAGTTCTCATCCCGCGCTTGTGCTGCCCGAATGTGTTCCGCCAGTGCTCCGGGTACCGCTTTCGGGTAGCCAGCGCCGGTAAAGCCGCTCATACCGACGTTCACGCCGGAGGGAATCAGGGCGGCCGCGTCCCGGGCGCTCATGATGCGTTGACGGAGTTTCGGGCAACGAATTCGGGATTCGGTGGACATGATCGACCTCACGTTTAGGAAAACGGCTCGGTAGGGGCGAGCAGATAAAGTACGCTGACGATTAGCGAGCTACAAAAAAAGCGCTCTATTTTAACAGCGAATTATGAAAGTTTTGTGAAAAATATTAGTGAAATTGCGTAATCATTTGGTCTAACTATGGTATTTGTTCTATATCTATTCGCCGCTGTCTCCGGACGAACTGCCTTGGGCGGTTGCCGTACCCGCATCTCGATGGGATGATGCCCTCTGTGCCGGGCGCACACTTCACATCGATTTCACTACCATCTCCCGCAGGACACCATGGCCACCAAAACATCCACCCGTTTGAACAAATACATCAGCGAAAGCGGGATGTGCTCCCGGCGGGATGCGGATCGTTACATCGAACAAGGCAACGTGCACATCAACGGCCGCCGCGCGCAAGTCGGTGATCAAGTGATGCCGGGTGATACGGTGAAGGTGAATGGCCAGGTGGTGGAGCCACGGGATGAAGAAGACCTGATTTTTATTGCGCTGAACAAGCCGGTGGGTGTGGTGAGCACCACCGACAGCGCCGAACGCGACAACATTGTTCGCTTTGTGGGCCACAGTGAGCGGATTTTCCCCATTGGCCGGCTCGACAAGGACTCCCAAGGCCTGATCTTTTTGACCAGCAATGGCGATTTGGTGAACAAAATCCTGCGGGCGGGTAACAATCACTCCAAGGAATACATCGTCACTGTGGATAAGCCGGTGACGAAAGAATTCATTAAGGGCATGAGCAGTGGCGTTCCGATTCTTGGCACGGTGACTAAGCCCTGCCCGGTTGAGCAAATCTCTCGCTTTGTTTTCCGTATCACCTTGGTGCAAGGGTTAAACCGGCAGATTCGCCGCATGGCGGAGCACTTCGGTTATGAAGTGACCCGCTTGGAGCGGGTGCGGATCATGAACGTGAACCTCAGTGGTTTGCCGGTGGGAGCATGGCGGGATTTGACCGAGAAAGAGCTCACCACGTTGTTGGATGCCGTGCGGGATTCTTCGTCGGAAGCGATCGAGCCCGCATCGAGCAAACCCAAGAAGAAGCCTGCCCGTTCGGGAGCTGGCGGAAAACCGCCGCGTCTGGGTGCCAAGCCCGGAGGGCGACCGGCCGCTGGCCGGGGTGGGAAGGGCGCGGGTGGTGCGCCCGGAAAAGGTTCTGGAAAGGGCCGAGGTAAAGGTCCGGGGCCGGGTAAGCGGCCCGGAAGACCCGGCGGCAAGCCGGGAGATGGCCCAAAAGGGGGCGGGCGTAATCCTGCGGGCCCAAAGGGGCGGCCAGCAAAACCCAAGAAACCGCGCAAGCCGTCCATCAAGCGTTAAGTGCCTGATGGGCGGGAAATAGGTTCACTTCCTTACGGCAGAATTCGGAGCTAAGCGCTATCCTTACCGGAACAATTCTCTGCCGGATTTCCTTGGATGCTCGAAACGCTTTTCTCCACCTACCTCAGCAGTACCATCCGCTTTTGGTTCCTGATCGCACCCTTCTTCGTGGTGACTATGTTTCTGGCGCTGACCCGGGGGTTACCCGCGTCGGAGAAAGCGTCGATCATTCGTCGCGCCTGTATTTCAGCACTGATTCTGGGCCTTATTTTGTTCTTTGCCGGGCCGCTGCTGTTTAACGCCATTGGCATTACTCTGAACTCGTTCCGCATTGGCGCGGGTGCTTTGCTGTTCCTGACCGCCATCAGTTTGGTCACCAGCGGTACGCGGAATCACGCGACCAGCCTGCCAGACGAAGATCGTGAAGACGTTGCGGTGGTCCCGCTGGCAATTCCGGTGATGATCGGCCCGGCGACCATCGGTGCGATTCTGGTTTACGGTGCCGAACTCAAAGAGGTACCGGAAGTGGTCGGTGGCCTGCTGGGGCTTGTGACCAGCCTGTTCTTTCTGGGCGTATTGCTGCGGCTGTCGAGCTATCTGGAGAAGGCGCTGGGGAAAACCGGCCTGAACATCATGTCGAAAATCAGTGGTTTGATCTTGTCGGCGATGGCCGCTGAAATCGTGCTGACCGGTATTGCCGGTTTTATTGCCAGCACCCAGGTTGCCTGAGACACTGCGTTGGATGTTAAGACACGAGGATAAGCATGGCCGCCAATACCATTGACCACAATCGTACCCGCCAGAATTTCGAGGGCATCGATTCGGTGTGGTTGTTTGGTTATGGGTCTTTGATTTACAAGGTCGATTTTCCCTTTCTGGAGCAAAAGCCTGCCACCATTCGAGGTTGGGCGCGCCGGTTCTGGCAAGGTTCTCACGATCATCGAGGTACGCCGGAAGCCCCGGGCCGGGTAGTCACCTTGATCGAGCAGCCCGGAGCGGTCTGCAAGGGCATGGCGTTTCGGGTAGCACCGAGCGTGTTTGAACATCTGGATGTGCGGGAAAAGAACGGCTATCTGCGGTTCAGCACCACCATGACCTTCGACGACGGTGGGCAAGCGGAAGGCTTGGTGTACATCGCAACAGAAGATAATGAAGCGTTTCTGGGCGAAGCCCCGCCCGCGGATATTGCCCGGCAGATTGCGCAAGCATTGGGGCCCAGTGGCCCCAACACTGATTACTTGCTTAGGCTGGCCGAATCACTCCGCGAGCTGGGTGACCAGTGCGATCATACGTTTGCGATTGAATCCTGCTTGAAAGAGCAGCTCTCCTCAGAACGCTGAGGCGCTTGGTCGCTAACCGAACACTCGCGATCTCGCGGCGCGGGGTTAAAGCCCCGAGCCGGTGAACGCTTACGGTTGCGCAGGCCGATCAGCACCAACGGCACAATGATCATCAAGCTGCCGACAATGAACCACGCGTCGGGCACTTCGCCAAACCATATCCAACCAATCGCAACCGCCCAGATCAGTCCGGTGTATTCGGCACTGGTCACCTGATTGGCATCCACCTGGTGGTAGGCCAGCAACACGGAGATGTTGTAACCCAGGATGAAGAACGCCGAACCGGCCGCGCTGATCAGCATTTCCGGGTGCCATTCGGCGCCTTCCCACAGTGCCAGAGCCCCGGCCGCCGGAATGATCAGCAGGTAGTTCAGAAACAGCTTGTGCACCGTGCTTTGCTCTTTAGGCAGCTTGCGCACCAGCACAGCGTTGATGGCGAGTGTCAGGGCTGACACCAGTGCCGCGATGGCGGCCCAATTGAATTCCACCGGCCGCAGGATGACGATGATGCCGGCAAAACCGCTGATCACCGTTGCCATACTCAACCGCGTGAGCTTTTCACTGAACAAGAGGGCAGACAACGCCATCACCATGATCGGCGCGGCATAAAACAACGCGTTCGCGGTGGCCAGAGGCAGGTTGGTCAAGGCGATGACCATCACCAGGATACCGGCCAGATGCACGTGCGCCCGGAGCGCGTGTATGCCGAAACCGCTGAACAGGTGCTCACGGTTCAGTTTACCGATCAGCGGCAGCAAGAATACCAGCGTTAGGACAAGGCGCAGAAACGCGAACTGAAACACAGAGGTCCCGGGCTCCAGCGTTTTAATAAAGATATCAGAGAGGATAGCCATAGCGTTGCCGATGACCAGTAACAAGATAGCGCTATTAACGGTTTTGCCTGACATTTAATCCCCCCCTTTTTTACCCGTTGAATTGTGATGATGAGGCGAATGCCTCGGTGAACTGTGAACACAAGTCTATCTGTGATTTACTATCCGATAAAATGATGATTATTTAGCCGCTATTAGAAATTTAGATAGATGAGACTACCTCCCCTAAGAGCCTTACCGGTGTTTGAAGCGGTTGCCCGGCTGACCAGTTTTTCTGCGGCAGCCGAGGAATTGTCGATCACCCAAAGTGCCGTTAGCCATCAGATCAAACAGCTGGAAACCTATCTTGGTGAGCCTTTATTCTGGCGTTCAGGCCGGGTGGTGACGCTGACGGATGAAGGGCGCCAGTATTTCGATGCCATTGGCTCGGCGCTGCTGCAGATCGAACGGGCCAGTGAGCAGTTGTTGGGGCATGAAGAGTCGCGGTTGCGGCTGTCGGTGTTCAGTTCCTTCGCGGTGCGTTGGTTGGTGCCGCGTTTGCCGGACTTGCAGCGTTTGCACCCGCAGATTGATCTGGCGCTGGAGATGAGTAGCCAGAACCCGGTGTTGTCGGATCGGGTCGCGGATTGCTTTATCACCATTTACACCTCGGCACCGGCCTACAGTTACGAACATCTCTATACTGAGCGATTGTTCCCGGTGTGCAGCCAGGATTACTGGCAGCGGATACAGCGGGAGATGGGCTGGGATACGGAGCCCGATGCCCGCAGTGAGTTGGTTATTTCGCCAGAGCAGATTGCGCAATTTCCCTTGCTATCGACACACAGCATTTTTAACCGACCGGCTGGCGATTGGGCCGCCTGGTTTCGCGCGGTGGATCAATCTTTGCCCGGTGGCGCTCGGGTCCAGCATTTCAGCCATATGCTGTTGGCTCTGGAAGCGGCACGGTTTAATCAGGGTATCGCGCTGACCAACGATTACATGCTCAGTACCCGTAAGGATTCGGAAGACTTTGTGCGGCTGCCGGCCCATGCGGTGGTGACGGGGGATAAGTTCTATTTTGCCTGGAAAACCAGCCGCCGTCGGGAGCGCGGAATTCAAACGTTGCGGCGCTGGTTAGTGGATGAAGCGATTCGGGGGGGCTTGAGGGGCGAGTGAACGCCCCCCAATCAGCCGTTAGTGCTTTTTCTTGGGCCGTTCTACCACTTTTCGTTTACCTTTGGCGGTCTTGGCCAGAGACTTCAGGCCGTCAGGCTCAAACGCATCAACGCGTATCACGTCGTACAGCGCAGTCAGCGCCTCTTCCAGTTTCGGGCACTCGTCGGCTGTTACTATGCCCTGAGCACAGGCCCAGTCCACCAGCTCTTTGCGTTGGTGGCCCATCAACAGAGCAATACCATCCAACTCATCTTCATTGCGGTTGCGAATGGCCTCGTGCAGGCGCTGGCGCATCTCGTGGGTTTCGTTAGCCAGTCGGTAGGCATTCAGCACACGGCCCAATGGGTCGTTCGGGTCTTGAGTGGTGAAGGTGCCGCGGCTCACACGCTGGCGCACAGGGGTGTCGTCCACGATGGTGGCGGCCACTTTCGCGCCCAGTTTGTCATCGGGGCCATTCAGGCCAGTTGCACCGAGCGGGAATACCAAAATGCGCAATGGCCAGCGAAGTGCCGGTACCGGGAAGTTGATGATGGCTTCGCGCATGGAATTCTGCAGGTCATGCAGGCAGGTCTGCAGGCTCCATTCCACCAGGTTGCGCTGATCTTCCGGGTAGCCTTCTTCGTGCCATTGTTTGATGACGGCGGTGGCGTAATACAGGTGCACCAGACAGTCCGCCATGCGGCCAGACAGCCGTTGCCGGGCTTTCAGGCCACCGCCTACCGTCAGTAAGGTGACGTCGGTCATCATGGCGAAGGCCGCTGAGAACCGGCCAAGCTGGCGGTAATAGCCTTGGATATCGCCCTGTCTGGGGGCGGTTTCCAGCCAGCCTTTGGTCAGGCCCAGCACGAACGCACGCAACGAGTTGCGGGTGGTGTGTGCCAGGTGGCTGTAGAAAATGCCGTCAAACTTCTTGGTCGCTGCTTCTTGATCTTCCATGCCGGCGGCTTCGATTTCATCCACGATGAACGGATGACAGCGAATGGAGCCCTGGCCGAAGATCATCAGGCTGCGGGTCAGGATGTTGGCGCCTTCCACGGTGATGCCAATCGGCACTGCCTGGTAGGCTCGGGCCAGGAAGTTACGGGGGCCGGTGATGACACCGCGGCCTGCCACAATGTCCATGGCGTGGTTAATCACTTCTCGCATCAGGTCGGTGTTGCGGTACTTCAAAACGGCTGAAGGTACGGCCGGGCGCACGCCCCGATCGAGCATGCCCACGGTCAGCAGGCGCGCAGCGTCCATCATGTAGGTGTAGCCGGCGATAGGCTCCAGTGCTTCCTGAACTCCTTCAAACTGGCTGATGGTGCGGCCAAACTGTTCCCGGGTCAGCGCGTAAGAGCCGGTGGCCAGGCTGGCCAGTTTTCCGGCACCGGTGCCCAAAGCGGGCAGCGAGATAGAACGGCCGATGGAGAGGCATTCCAGCAGCATGGTCCAGCCCTTGCCGAGCATGTCCTGGCCGCCGATCACCTGATCCATCGGAATGAACACTTCGGTACCCCAGGTGGGCCCGTTCATAAAGAC
Organism: Marinobacter litoralis; assembly: GCF_003336705.1. Classification (GTDB taxonomy): domain Bacteria; phylum Pseudomonadota; class Gammaproteobacteria; order Pseudomonadales; family Oleiphilaceae; genus Marinobacter; species Marinobacter litoralis. The sequence continues at coordinate 527,550 of NZ_QMDL01000003.1, forward strand.
CGTGTTCATCGGTAGATGGCGCGTACCGGCATGTACGCCGTCGGTATCCCGGGGTACCAGCACGCAGGTTACGCCGATCTCGTCTTGTTCGCCGAGCAAGTGTTCCGGGTCGTACACTTTGATGGCGAGGCCAATCAGGGTGGCGACCGGTGCCAGCGTGATGTAGCGCTTGTTCCAGGTGACTTTCAGGCCCATCACTTCTTCGCCGTTCCACTCCCCTTTGCAGACGATGCCTTTGTCCGGGATGGCGCCGGCGTCGGAGCCAGCGATGGGGGAAGTCAGGGCAAAACAAGGAATCTCATCGCCGCCGGCAAGGCGTGGCAGGTAATGTTGCTTCTGACTGTCGGTGCCGTAGTGCATCAGCAGCTCGCCCGGGCCTAAGGAATTAGGCACCATCACGGTGACGGCGGCAGACACGCTGCGGGTAGAAATTTTCATCACGATTTCGGAGTGGGCGGTGTTGGAGAACCCCTTGCCGCCGTCTTCTTTCGGAATCACCAAGCCGAAAAAGCCGTTCTTGCGGATGAACGCCCAGACGTCTTCCGGCAGATCGTAGTTTTCATGGGTGATCTGCCAGTCATCCAGCATTTTGCAGAGCTCTTCCACCGGGCCGTCGAGGAAGGCTTGTTCTTCACTTGAAAGATGCGCCGGGGCCGCATCCAGCAGTTTGTTCCATTCCGGTTTGCCGGAAAACAGCTCGCCATCCCAGTCTACCGAGCCGGATTTCAGGGCTTCTTCTTCCGTGGAGGAGAGCTTGGGCAATCGGCCACGGACCCAGCCAAGTAGTGGACGGCTGAGTTTTTCCCGGCGCAGGTCACTGGGCAGCACGATCATCAACGCCAACGCCAGTAACAAACCACCTATTAAAAAACTGAGAATGTGCCAGTCGTCCTGAGCCACGCCAACCAGGGTGGCCGCCGACATAACAATTGCAGCGGTTTTTCCGCCTATGCTGAAATAAATCAGCACCAAGGCACTGATAACAAGAAGCAGAACGCTCAAGGGCAGACCTCCGTATCGGTTTTGAAATCAGCAAGCTGAGCTCTAACCATCGGCCATAAAAAGCGTTGTTGCAAGTTGCCTAGAGGTAATCTGCAGCGAACACCAGGCCCAGCACGATGGGCATCACCACCAGACTGCCCAGATTGCTGATCAGCACCAGCGACGCGACTTTGTGAGGCTCCTGGCGATACTGTTCGGCCACCATGTAGTTCAGGACTGCCGGAGGCAGGGCGGCAAACACCCAGAGTGCGGCTACCTGCAAGCCCGGAAGGTCAAGCAATGCAATGAGCGGCCAAGCCAGAACCAGTCCGCTGAGGGGGCAAGCGATGGCGCCGATCATGCCCAGCTTCCAGTCGCTGAAGTCCACGTCCAGCATGCGCACCCCCAAGGCAAACAGCATCAGCGGAATACACACGCCGCCGAGCATGTTCAGGGCTTCCAGCAGCCAGCTGGGCAGAGCCACACCGCTGAAGTTCACCGCAAGGCCTGCGATGCTGGCAAACACAATGGGTTGGCGCAGGCGTTTCAGCACGGAGGTGTACGGGTCCAGCATGTACAGACCGACGGAGAAATGCAGCAGCATCTCCACAATGAACAACACGATGGCGGCGGGCAGGGCCGCTTCGCCGAAGGCCAGTACCAGCAGCGGTATCCCCATGTTGCCCGAGTTGTTGAACATCATTGGCGGCAGGAAGGTTTTCAGATTCAGATCCAGCACCCGGGCTAAGGGGTACAGGATAATGCCGGAGCCCAGCACCACCACGGTAGCAGCCAGCGCCAGCCAGCCGTAATCCTGCAGGGGCGCTTGCTGGTCGGCCAAAACCGCAAACACCAGCATGGGCACAAACAGCTCCATGTTGAGCACATTAAGGCCCTGAATATCCGGCGTGCGGTAACGCCCGTACAAAGCTCCGCAGCCTGCAATCAGGAATACGGGTAGCATGGTGGCCAGTATTTGCGCGATCATAAATTTTCCGGTGCGGGCTGCGTTAAAACTCAGCAGGTTCGCAATTCTGAACGGTTTCGACAAGTAGCGGTTAGTAACGCTGACGGGGAATGACAGTAGCTATGGATTTTGACCAGCCGATACAACGAGAAAACACCGCCTCGGTGAAATTTGATGTGCGTAAGGCGGTGTTCGGCCGTGACGATGTGATTCCGGTGTGGGTCGCGGATATGGATTTTCCCGCGCCCGAGGCGGTCACCGCCGCTTTGAAAGCCCGGGCTGAGCATCCGGTGTACGGTTACACGATTTTTCCGGACAGCCTTTATCAGTCAATCATGGATTGGTTTGCCCAGCGCCACAACTGGCGGGTCGAGAAAGAGTGGATTCTGATGGCGCCGGGCGTAGTGCCCTCGCTGCATGCCGCCTGCATGGCCTATGCCGCCCCCGGTGAAGGCGTGATCATCCAGCCGCCGGTGTACCCACCGTTCTTTAGCTCTGTTAAACAGAGTGGCCGGGTGGTAATTGAGAATCCCTTGGTGCAGGACGCGGAAACCGGCCAATACCGCATGGATCTGGCGCATCTGGAGCAATGTGCAGCCCGGCCGGATGCCCGCGTTCTGATGTTTTGCTCGCCTCATAATCCGGTGGGCCGGGTGTGGACGGAAGACGAATTAAAAGCGGTGCTTGAGATCGCCCGCCGGCATCAGCTGACGGTGCTGACTGACGAGATCCACTGTGATCTGGTGTATCCGGACAAACCCGCTCATACCATGCTGGCCCGGCTGGCGGATGAGGGGGATGCTCTGGTCACAGCCATTGCCCCGAGCAAGAGTTTCAACATGCCCGGTTTGGGGTTGTCTGCGCTGGTGATTCCAGACGCTGAACGCCGCCGCGCTATGAAGGCGGTGTTTGATTCGTTCCACTTGCCTCAGTGTAACCCGTTCAGCGTGGCAGGCTTTGAAGCGGGCTACCGCCATGGCGGCGCATGGTTGGATCAGCTGATGGTGTACCTGCAGCGCAATCGGGACTATGTGCTGGAACAGGTTGCCGAGCGCTGGCCAGGTATCCGGGTGTCTGCGCCGGAAGGCACCTATCTGATGTGGCTGGATTGCCGGGAGCTGGGATTAGACGATGCCGGGCTGAAACGATTCTTTGTGCAGCAGGCGGGTGTGGGCATGAACCCGGGCATTACCTTTGGTGAGCCGGGTAGCGGCTTTATGCGGCTGAACATCGGTTGCCCCAGAGCGGTATTGGAACAGGTACTCTCCCGAGTCGAGGCCGCCTTGGCGAAGCGTTGATACTCGCTAGACCGGCGGGCGCCGCCCAACCCGGGTTGCCAGCAGTAGCCCGGACAGAATCAAGGCACCGCCGATCAGGTGAGCCGCGCCCAGGGCTTCATCCAGAAACACACTGGCCAGCACCGAGGCAAACACCGGCACCAGATACATGAAAATGGCCGCTTTGGCAGGGCCAATCTGTTGCACGCCATAATTCCAGAAACCGTAGGCCAGAATGCCCGGGAAGATGGCGAAGTACAGCAGAGGCAGCGCCGTGTCACCGGACCAGCTGAAGCCGCCGGAAAAGAACAGTAAATCGGCAAGGTAAAACGGAAACAATACACCGCTGCCCAGCAGAATCTGGGTGGTGAGAAAAGTCAGAGGTGGCAGTGGTACGGCCTGTCGCCGGAGCAATACCGAAAACAGTCCCCAGCTCGCCACGGCCGCCACCATAATCAAATCCCCGGGTTGCGCTTGCAGGTTGAGCAGAACAGACAGGTCGCCCTGCGCCACCACGGTGACAATGCCCAGAATGGCCAAGCCAATGCCTAACGCTTGAAGCGGGCGCGTTCTGTCGCCCAAAAGCAGCCAGGCGAGCAGCGCGACAAAAATCGGGATGGTGGAATTGATCAGTGCAATGTTGGTGGCGGTGGTGGTCAGGGCGGCGTAATACAGCAACGAATTGAACGCGGCTACGCTGAAGGTGGCCAAGGCCAGCATCGAACCGAGATGCTGGCGAATCACTTGCCTGTGGCGCCAAACGCCGGGTAACCCAAACGGTAACAGAATGCACAGGGCGATGACCCAGCGCCAGAACGACATGGAGAGCGGCGGAATGCTGTCCACCGTTCCCCGTGCGATCACCGCGTTACCGGCCCAGAACAGGGGCGTCAGTACTAAACCGATATAAGCCAGCCCCGGTGTGCGGGGCACGATGCCGGCGTTCTCTGCAGCCACGTAGTCATCCTTCAGGCGTTGTGCATTAAACGCCTAGCATACTACTCTCCTGGAACTTCTGCCTCCGTACCAATGTGGTAGGCCGCAAAGCCGGCCATCACCACTTGATCCACCGCCATTCCGATCACGCGGCCATTGGCATTCGAGCGAATGGGGTATTGCTCGTTGGTAATAGGATCCGAGACGTAACCAAGGATTTCCCCTTCAGACACGCGATCCCCCAAGGCGACTTCGCTGAACAGAATGCCGCCGTGCTGGGCACGGATCCACAACGAATCGTAATACACCGGCTGCGGATCACCCCAGACAAACATGCGGGAGATCATGCCGTGTTTTTCCATCAGGCTGTTGAGGCTGTTCACACCGGCTTTGATCTGGTGCTCCTGAATGCGTAGCGACTCCCCGGCTTCCAGCGTCACCGCGCGAATGCCTGCATTGACCGCGGCGGTTCGCAACATGCCTTCCGAGCCGGAACTGTGGACAACGGCCATGCGGTCAAAGCCCTTGGTGAACTCGGCCACCTCCGGGTTGTTCATATCGGCGCGCAGCTGCGGCAAGTTGGTACGCTTGAGCGAACCGGTGTGGATATCCACCAACATGTCGCAATGGCGAATCACACTGTTGAACAGTGAATGCGCGATGCGGTCCGCCAAGGTGCCATCGGGCCGGCCTGGAAAATAGCGGTTCAGGTCCCGGCGATCGGGCAGGTAACGGCTGCCTTGCTGGAAACCCGTGAGGTTGACGATGGGCACACCAACGACTTGGCCACTCAATTTGGCGGGATCCAGGTCGTACATGGCTCGCCGTACGATTTCGATGCCGTTCAACTCGTCGCCGTGAATGGCACCGGTCAGACACAAAGTGGGCCCGGCGTGAGCACCGTTAACCACCAGAACTGGCGTGGTTTGGGATAGCCCGGCTATCTGGATGTTTGGGGTCCAGGCCAGACGGGTCGAGGTGCCAGGCAAGACTTCGTTGCCGAGCAAGGTGAAGGCTTCCGAAGGAATCGGTTCGGCTTCAGTCGGCTCTGGCTCGTTTTCTTCGGCTGCAATGGGAGCTTCGGGCTCGCCCGTGTCAGTTGTCGCGGCATCGGTAGGCTCAGATTCCGGAACGGGTGCTGGTTCCGGCTCCGGCATGGGCGCGACTTCTTTCAGATCCACATTGGGAGCAATCTTCCTTGGCTGCTTGGCTTTGGTTGCAGCGGGTTCCGTTTTAGTCGCCTTTGTTGCTTTGGGCTCTGCGGATGCTTTGGCCTTTGGCGATGTGTTTTTACTGTCGTGCCGGGGCTCGGATTGAACGACGTCTTCAACGCTTTCATCCTCAGCCAACTGAGCAACCAGATTAACCGGTGGTTCAGAAACCGTCTTTGAATTTTGGGTATCGGCCACTGCACCCACGGATGTCATGGACAGAACCAGACAGGCGAACCATTTGGGGGTGGTGCGGTTGTAATAACGTTGAAACAGCATAAATCCTCGAGTGCTTTGACCAAACGGCCCTAGGATAGGGCTCGCAGCGACTAATGAATACGGCTGTGAAGAAGCTGTAATGCCACTTTCATGATTCCAGGCCGAATTCCGGCTGCTTATTGTGTATAACTGAACTATCTTGCAATCTTAAGTCCTGTTATACCGAGACTAAGGAGAGAACTGTATGGACCTTTTGCGTATTTTGATTGCGATTCTGTTACCGCCGTTGGGCGTGTTTTTACAGGTGGGTATCGGAAAGCACTTCTGGATCAACATTCTGTTGACCATTCTTGGCTACATTCCGGGCATTGTTCACGCGGTGTGGGTGATTGCTAAAAAATAGCCCGACGGTTACGCCGGGCGCTTGGTATGCCAGAGATCTCCTGTCTGGTAGGCCCTGTGCTCGGCCTCCAGTTTCAGAAGGTGTGCCAGCGCGGAGCGGGCCGCCAGCCCGTGTATTGCGGCCGGCACATCGTCGTAAGCCTTCGCGGTTAAATCCTTCAGAGTGACCGGAGCCAACGCTTCCAGCGCACGGAACACCTTGTGCTCACGCGATAAGCGATGGGTAATCAGATAATCCACCACAGCCTCTGGCTGCCCCATCAGAAAGCCATGGGCCGGGGCAATGAACTGAATCTTCTCTTCCAGCAATTCGTACAACGATTCCACATAGGCCTTCATATCGCCGTCTGGCGGATTGATGACCACCGTCGAGCCTTGCATGATGTGGTCACCGGAAAACAGCAGGTCTTGGTCTGTCAGCAAATAACATAGGTGATTCGAGGCGTGGCCGGGGGTGTGCAAAACCTTCAGCACACCGGCTTCTGTGGCGATCAATTCCTCGTGTTCGGGGATGTCATCCGGTGTGAATGCGCGGTCTTGGCTGGCACCTTCCGGTGCTGGCCAGCCGAAAACCCGGCAGTTAGTGCGTTCTTTTAACAATCGGGTGCCGGGTGAGTGGTCGAGATGGGTGTGGGTGACCACGACCTGATCCACCGCACCGCCGGTCACTTCCAGAATACGTTCAATATGGCCTTCATCGGCCGGCCCGGGATCAAGTACAGTAAAACGATCGAAACCCAGAATGTAGGTGTTGGTGCCGGGGCCTGTCATCATCCCCGGATTCGGCGCGGTCAATCGAACCACCCCGGCCGCCACCTCTACCGGCTCACCCGGTGTAATCTGCGCCTGTACCGAACCGGCCCCTTCCGGGTCGAGTTTTACGGCTTCGTCGTAAGCCGGTGCATTCGGCTCAAGAAGAACCGGTTTGCCTTTGCGAATCGCCGGCCATGGGTCCGTCGGGAAGGGATCGGGCGGATTGGCGTGTGCGTACCGCATCAATTCGGACGTGGTGTTGAAGTCACACAGTACCCGTAAGGTGCGGATGGTGGGCAGCCCCAGCAAGCGCTGCCCCGCTTTGTGTTCCGCCAATGCCTGTGCCGGGGAAATCCAGACGTGATCGATGGTTTCTTCGCCATCATGGCTGGCGGCTTGCCCTTCGGGTGCCGCGGCAACAAAAAAGCGGGTATCAAACCGGCGAGGTGGCCCCGGCGGCGTGACCCAGTGGCTCAGATAAGCCAAGTGGTCGAGCGGCAAGGTTAACTCATGCTTCTTGCACAAATCCGCCAGGCAGATGGTTTCCCTGAACAGGGCATCGCGATCTGCGTGAACAGGATGGTCTGCACCGATCAGTTTGCCGGTTTTGTCCAAGGCCAGCAGAACCCCGGATTCTTCAAAACATTCCCGAACCGCGGCCAGCATGTAATCGACACCGCCGCCTCCGACCAAGCTCATGGTCTGGCTGATGTCGGAATCTTCCACGCCGATGGCATGATCCCGACACTCGGGCTCTTGCTCGTTCACGGCTCCGCCGGGGAAGACATAGTAACCGGGCAGGAAAATGGCTTCCCAGGTGCGTTGCAGCAGAAGGACTTCAATACCGTTTTCGCTATCACGAGTCAGAGCCAAAGTGGCCGCAGGACGAATGCTCATAGATCACTCTTGTTTTGTTATTCCAGATGCGCCTCGAATAGTCGAGCGATGATTGGGGTGGGCTTTCCAAAAATGTGCGTAGCCATGGATGGCGAAGCAGAAGCGTCACATGGACGTGCCGAAGGAGCGGTTTTTGGAAAGCCCACCCCAATCATTGCCCACTCCCAAGTCAAAAGCGCAAGGGCAAGACCCAAGATACCCGATACCGACATAAGATGAGAAGTCACAACCGCAAGGGTATGATGCACCCACGTTAAAATGATCGTAAAACAGGACACCACCGTGGCAAGAATCAAACTGGAATTCCCGGACGACGCTTTCAGCTTCGAAACCCTGTTGCCCGTTAGAATCAGCGATATTAACGGCGCCAACCATCTGGGCAACGATGCACTGATTTCGATGCTGTCAGAAGCTCGAGCGCAGTTCCTCGTGGCAAACGGCATCAAAGAAGCCGATCCGAGTGGTAATGGCATTATCGTCACCGACCTTGCCACCATGTACCAAGGTGAATCGTTTTATCCGGATATGCTGCGGTTTGAAGTGGGGCTGATGGACTTTAACAAATACGGAGGAGACTTCGTGTTTCGGGTAACCAAAGCGGAAAGTGGGCAGCCCGTGGCATTGGCGAAATATGGTTTTGTCTTCTTTAACTACAACACCCGTGAGGTGACCCCGGTGCCCGAGAGCTTCCGCGCGCGGTTTGCTTAAAGGGCTAACGCAAAAGAAAACCGATGGTGCGAGGTGCACCATCGGTTTGGGGAAGCCGCTTTCGGCGTGACGATTATTTAGAAAACTTGTTCCACTCTTTCTCGGCTTCGTCTTTCTTCATGCCGTACTTTTCTTGCAGCTTACCGATAAAGTTGTCTTTTTTGCCGCCGATCTGTTCGATGTCATCGTCGGTCAGCTTGCCCCATTGTTCGCGCAATTTACCTTTGAGCTGTTTCCAGTTGCCTTCCAGAATGTCGTTATTCATAACCTTATCCTCGTCTTGAAAATAATTGCATGAATTCGGAGCTAAAGGAGTAGGTGTTCCATCAACCTTTACCTCGAGGTAAAACTTTGCTGCTTCGTTGCTGAGCCATATAGCTCGGTATTCAGGCTGGCACAGGCGCTTTTTGTTGACAACCGGCGAACGGAGCGTGGTGCCAAATTAGCGAGGCTGTGTTTGTTTATCTTCATGAAAAATAAGCGGTATTTTTCACTGTTACGACTTTGTGAGCTGTCGGTAACCTGACGGCCACAAGGGCTGTGGCCGCCGCTAATATCGTGCGGGAGCTTAGTCGCGAGCGCGTTGGTCCAGGGTTTTCTGGCCCTGTCGGTACAGGCTGTATGCCATGATTCCAGCGAGCAGATTGCCAATCAGCGCGCCGGTCATCAGGCCGGGTAGCCCGCCAATTTGGGCGCCAATCCACAGCATGGGCAGGTAGCAGCCAAACAGGCGTAACACCGAGATCAGCAGCGCTCGCATGGACATACCGAGTGCGTTGTTGATGGAAACCATCAGTATGCACACGCCCAAACCGCTGTAGCTCAATGGCACGCGTAGCAGGTAGCTAACCAGTACGTCTTGTACGTTGGCGTCTGAGCTGAACAGGGTCGATACCACGCCGGAAGCGCCAAGCCAGACCAGCCCGATGAACAGCTGCCAGCCGATGATAAACCGCACCGCAATGCGCACCAGTTTGCGAATCTGTTCAATTTCCCCCGCACCCAGCAAGCGCCCGACCATGGGTGGCATAGACATGGTGAGTGCCAGTACGACCACGATGGAGAAAAACTCTAGCCGGGTGCCCAGGCCCCAGGCGGCCACCGCCGCTGAACCGAATCCGGCGACCAGGGCGGTGGCTAGTATGGCGGCTAAGGGCGGCATTAACTGGCTGACCATGGCGGGAGCCATGATGCTGCCTAATTGTTTTGCAGCTTTGAGTAATTGCAGTTGGAGCAGGTCGAAGCGGAGCCACTGACGCTTCAGCAGCATCGGGTACATGACCAGGCCGCCGATGCTGAAGGCGGTGATGGTGGCCCAGGCAGCACCGGGCAGGCCCCAGCCGAATACGAAGATGTAGAGGGCATCCAGTGCGATGTTTAGGAGGCTCGTTGCGATCATCATGTAGCCGGGCAATCGGGTGTCGCCGTTGGCGCGGCTGATGGAGTAGCTGAAGTAGACCATGGCGCCAACCCAGGCGGAGGTGAGCCACGGTGCCCAGTATTCGCGGATGACGGGGCGCAATGTTTCTTCGGCGCCGAGTAGATCGAGTATGAGGGTTTGTAGTAGCCACACTGAGATGCATAAGGTCAGCGCCAGGCCGGCGCCGATGGCGATGACGAGGCCGCCGAGGCGTTGCGCTCGTTGTTCGTCGCCTTGGCCCAGGGTGCGGGAGATGATGGCGGTGGTGGCGATGCCGAGGCCGACGTACATGCCGCTGACGAGTTGTTGCATGGGTACGGTGAAGCCCAGTGCGGCGAGTGGGTCGCGCCCGAGTTGGCCGACGAAGGCGCTGTCGGTGAGTTGGAATGTCATCAGTGAGAGGACACCGAACAGCATGGGCCAGGTCATGTGGTAGAGCTGGCGGCCTAGGGAGGCGTTTTGCAGGGCTTGTTGCACGTTGGTTTTGGGGCCTTCGGTTGGGTGTTTGGCGCAGATTCTAACAGGTCATGGGATTGGTGCATCTGCTGATCTGGTATCAGGCATTTGGAGTAAGCCACAGGGCGAAGACACCCCTCCAAAAACCGCTCCTTCGGCACGTCCTTGTGACGCTTCTGCTCCGCCATCCATGGCTGCGCACATTTTTGGAGGGGTGTCTTCGCCCTATGGCCTCGGCATGGGAGCGGTACTCCGGTGCCGAGGTTAGGGTGTTCTCTAGTTGTTAGAGAACTTTCAGTGCTGCTTCGTAGTCTGGCTCGTTTTTGATTTCACTCACCAGTTCGCTGTGGATAACTTTGTCATTTTCATCCAGAACCACAACCGCACGAGCACACAGGCCGGCTAGGGGGCCGTTTTGGATGCCTACGCCGTAGTCTTGCTGGAAGCTGTAGTTACGGAAGGTTGAGAGTGTTTCAACGTTGTTCAGGCCTTCTGCGCCGCAGAAGCGGGATGCTGCGAAGGGCAGGTCGGCAGAGACGACGAGGACGACGGTGTTGTCCAGGTTGCCAGCTTTTTCGTTGAATTTGCGGGTGCTGGTGGCGCAGACGCCGGTGTCGATGCTGGGGATGATGTTCAGGATTTTTCGTTTGCCGGCCCAGTTGTCGAGTTTGACTTCTTCCAGTCCGCTGGTGGTCAGGGTGAAGGGGGCGGCGTTGTCGCCGGCACTTGGGAAGGTGCCGCTGAGTTCGATTGGGTTTCCGTCCAAAGTTACGTTGGTTGGCATATGTTGCTCCTTTTTTGGTTTTGAGTTCGTGTACTTACCCTGTTTAGCTTAAATCGGATGAGTTTTCATCTTTGTTATTCGTTGGAGGGGATATCAATAGTCTGAGGGCCTACCCTGACCAAGCACTATGCACGGAATTAGAGATTATGAATTGGCACTCTGCGCTTCAAAGTCTTGTGCAGGGTAACGCTGCACAAGAAACAGGTAGGCGAACAGAGCCAGTGCCGCGCAGGCGGTGATGATGGTGGCCATGACTAAGGGGGTGCCATCGTGCAGGTGGCCGACTAAGGCCCCAGCGGCGGCTGCTGCGGCCATTTGGGTGAAGCCGAGTAAGGCTGAGGCGGAGCCGGCCATTTTCGGGAAATTGGCCAGCGCTCCAGCCATGCTCTGGGGCAGGATCATGCCCAGTGAGGCCATAACAGCGGCTTGCGGCAGTACCACCGCCCATGGGCTATAGAGCTGGCCATAAGCCAGTGCTGCCATGATGGCACCGGAGACAAGGCCGCCCAGCAGGCCATAGCGCAGGATTTGATCGGGGGTGTACCGGCTCGCTAAACGGATAGACGCGATGTTGCCGATCAGGTAGCCAGCGGCCGTTACGGCGTTGTAGAGGCCGAAGTGTTCGGGGGCTACGCCAAGTACCTCAATCAGCACGAAGGCAGAGCCCGACAGGTAAGCGAACAGGCCGCCATAGACGGCTGCGCTGGTGAGGGCGTAGCCGATGAAGGTGGGGTCGGTGCTGACTAAACGGTAGTTGCGCAAGAGGCTGCACATCCGGAACGGCTGGCGGTTTTCGGGCCGTAGCGGTTCCGGGATGCCGAAGGCGATGACGGCCACCATGATCAGGGCATAGGCGGCCATGACGATGAAGATCCAGTGCCAGTCAAAGATCGCGACGATGAAACCACCCAAGGTGGGCGCTATGGCGGGTGCCAGGGCCATCATGCCGGCCAGCATGGCGAGGATTTTGGCAGCGTCTCTGGGGGTATACACGTCTCTGACAATCGCGCGGGCAAGCACCGGCCCTGCGGAGCCGCCGAGGGCTTGCAGAAAGCGGAACAGTTGCAGCATTTCGATATTCGTTGCCAGCGCACAGCCAATACTCGCCAGAGCAAATATCAGCATGCCGCCAATCATGATGGGTTTGCGCCCGAAGCGGTCCGCCAATGGCCCGCAGATTAATTGCGCTAACGCAAAGCCGCCGATGTAAATGCTCAGTGTTAACTGAACTTGCGCGGTGTTCGCACCAAAATCGGTGCCGATTTGCGGAAATGCAGGCAAATACATGTCGATGGCCATTGGCGCGAGGGCAACGGCTGCGGCCAATAAAATAGTTGTCCAGATACTTGTCAGTGCGAGCATTACGAATTTGACGCCACGTTGATGGTTGCGAGGCGAGTGGGGGGGTGTCCTTCCAAAAATGTGCGCAGCCATGGATGGCGGAGCAGAAGCGCCACAGGGATGTGCCGAAGGAGCGGTTTTTGGAAGGACACCCCCACACTTGCCGTCTGCTGAGGTGATGAAGTCTAGGGGGCGAAGGCAGAAAAAATAACGCTCAGATTTTCATTGAATATATGAATGAAATCGATTGATTAGTCGTTCAAACCATTCATGGTGGCCGCGACCGAGTTTACCTGGTTGCGAAGCCAGCGGTGGGCGGGGTCGGTTTGGTGGCGGCGGTGCCAGAGCATCAGCAGGGTGAAGGGGTTGTATTCGAACGGTAGCGGCACGTAGGCGAAGTCGCGCATCAGCTGGCTGCTCATACGTTCGGGGGCAGAGGCTAGCATGGTGGTGCCTCGCAATAGCTCGGGAAGGCCCGAGAAGTTAGAGACCGTCACCATGCTTCTGCGCTGAACGCCGCGGGTATCCAGTGTGCTGTCGAGGCCGGGCTTTTCGCCGGTCGAGAACAATACCGTGATGTGGTCAGCCTTCATGTAGTCGTCCATGCCCACGGGTGCGTCGCGCATGTTCGGGTCGTAGAACACCACAATGCGATCGGCCATCAAGCCCCGTTGCATGATGTCTGTGGCCTCCGGGGCGTGGGGGCTGATCACCAGATCGCAGGCTTCTTTTCGGAGCATATCGGGGTTGGGAATACCCGAGGGAATCACCTGTAAATGAATGCCCGGTGCCTGCTCGCGCAGGATTTTCACTAAGCCCGGTAACAGCAGGTCCCGCTGGTAGTCGTTGGCGGCAATGGTGAAGGTGAACTCGGCGGTTGCCGGCTCAAACGGTGGGCCTGAAGGTAGGGTGCGGAGGTCGTCCAGCAGGTGGCGAATGTGGGGGCCGGTACGCAGTGCGTATTCGGTCGGCACGATGCCTCGCCCTGATTTTACAAACAGCGGGTCACCGAAGGCTAAGCGCAAGCGGTCCAAGGTGTGGCTGACCGCAGATTGGCTAACGCCCAGGCGAACGGCCGCGCGGGATACGCTGCTTTCATCCAGCACGGCAATGAACGTGGCCAGCGATCGAAGATCGAGATTTAATATATCAACGGATTTCATCGATTGGAGTTTAGGGCAGGGTGCCCGGATTGTCACGGTGCACCCTTATGCCAAACCCCGCCAGAGGCTCAGTCTGAGCGCGCGGCCAGCCAATCCGCCAATTCCAGCCAGCTGGCTCGTGGTGCCTTGCTGCCGGCCAGAATGCCCATGTGCCCGCCGGGCGCGACCCGGAAAGTTTTATCCACAGAGCTGACGTGGTCCATGATGCGCTTGGCGGCGCCGGGTGTTGCCAGGGTATCGGTTTCCCCGGCGATGGCCAGTAGATTGGCGTTGACGTTTTCCAGGCGCGCAAAGTCGTCGCCAATCTGGATTTGCCCTTTTGCCAACTGGTTATCAACCCAGACCCGAACCAGAGTGTCCTGAACAACGCCGCCCGGGTACGCGACCATTTTGTCGAGAAATGCCGAGGTCGTGGCGTGGTTGGTGACAAACTCCCGGTCTCCCAAGCGTACCAGCAACTCCCAGTAGCCCATGGCGCTGCCAATTGGATTGGTCAATTTGAAACCAAGTGTGTTGGCCCAGCCCGGGGTGTGGAACCAGTGCGGTTTTACTTTATGGATGTGGAAACCGGTGCGCCGGTATACCGCCCCGGAAACGTCGGCAAGCCGCTGGTAGATCATGCCGAGAACGCCAGACGCATGGCTGTCGATGGGCAGGCCGACAACGATGGCGTTGCGAATGTGCTGATCCTGGCTGAGCGCCGAATAGAACATGGTGAACATACCGCCCATGCTCCAGCCATGCAGCGATAATTCTTGCTCGCCACTGTGTTCGCGGACGCGGTTCAGGTATTCGGGCAACAGTTCTGCAACATAGGTGTGCAGGTTGTAGTGAGTATGTTCTCGCTGAGGGATGCCCCAATCAATCAAATACACCTCAAAGCCCTTGGCCCGAAGAAAGCGCACCAAGCTGCGCGTGGGGAACAGATCGTAGATCAGCATGTTCACCGCCAATGGTGGAATGATCACGATCGGGGTTTTGTGCGCTGAGCGTTCGACGGGGATGGATAGGCCATCAATTTCAATAGCGTCCTCTTCCAGAGGCGGGTAGTAACGCAGGCTGACGAGACCGTTGGTGTGTAGAGTTTCGAACGGTGTTTGCCCAGCCTGTACCAAGCTGGCTGCCTTGAAGACCCGATCGAAAGCGTTGCCGGCGTAGTGCAAGCTTTTGTGGGACAGGTCGGATGCGGTGTTGAGGGCGAGCTTTAGTGGCTTAAGCATAGTGTTTCCGTCATGCGCTAGAATCAGAGTTGCGACAAGCGTAAGGCTGAATCCATATTCAGTCCATGGCGAAATTGTCATTTAGTGCCGGCGAAAGGGTCACGTTCGGCCACTGCCCAAGGCCGTCGCGGATTGCTATGATGGCGCATCTTTTGGCGACAATAATCAAAACAGGACCACCATGCTCAGTTTTCTGCCTGCTCCCATTATCGGTGTCATCAACTCCATCCTTCTGGCCATCAATACGGTGTTCTGGTGCGTGCTGCTGTATATCCCGGCACTGTTAAAACTGGTGATTCCTCATACCGGCTTCCGAGTGCTGTGTACCAAGCTGATTATCTGGATATCCGAATCTTGGGTGGCCTGCAACACGGGCTGGATGAAACTGACCCAAGGCACCGACTGGCAGGTGATTGGCGCCGATAATCTGAAGCGGGAAAGCTGGTATCTGGTGCTCAGCAACCATCAGAGCTGGGTAGATATTTTCGCCATGCAGCGCGTGTTCAACCGCCGGGCACCGTTTCTGAAGTTTTTCCTGAAACAGCAGCTGATTTGGGTGCCGGTGATTGGCTTGGCGTGGTGGGGGCTCGATTTCCCGTTTATGAAGCGGTACACCCGGGAGTACCTGATCAAGCATCCGGAAAAGCGTGGCGAGGATTTGAAGGCCACTCGTAAGGCTTGCGAGAAATTTCGGTATACCCCGGTCAGCGTGATGAACTTTGTGGAAGGCACTCGCTTTACCAAGGCCAAACACGACAAGCAAAATTCACCGTATCAGCACTTGCTCGTTCCCAAAGCGGGCGGTGCCGCGTTTGTGCTGGATGCGATGGGTGATTCCATTGAAACTCTGGTGGATGTCACCATTGCTTACCCGAACGGCGCACCCAGCTTCTGGGATTTCCTGTGCGGCAAGGTGCCTGAAATCCGGATGGATATTCGCACCCAGCATATTCCGGAACATCTGAACGGACGGGATTACACCAACGATGCCGAGCATCGCCAGAACATGAAAAGCTGGTTGGGAGAGCTCTGGCAGGCGAAAGATGCCCGCCTGACAGGTATGCTCGACAGTCGTTCCGAGGGTGCTAATTCTTGAGGCCGCGCCCGAAGTGATGTGCATTCAGTTGAGCGCGTAAATTGGGTTTTAGCGCGACATGCTAGCCAGTGTTTGCAGTACGAGTTCCTCGCCGATTTCGCTCAGGGTCACGGTTTGCTCTATTATCTGGAAACCGTGATCGGTTGCTTTCCATTGGTGAGCCTTCTGTTGTTCAGGAGGGATGCCGTTAGAACTGAGCATGGCCTTGATGGCGCCGCTGCGAACATCCAGCACTTCGATTTCGAACGCTCGGTCGGTTAAACGGTTAAAGACCATCAACATATCTGCGTGTTCACCGAGTGCACGCATCTCAAGACGGCGCTGATCCGGGGATAATCGAGAAAAGTCACCGGTCTCCAGTGCGTTATCGGTAATCCTCATGATTGCATCGCGGTCGACGACGGTCACGCCGGCTTCCGTAAGCTGGCTGACCAAACCGCTTTGCAATTCAAAGGCAGGGCCGAGGGATACACGGTTCCGGTTTGAGCGGTATTCTGCTTGTGCCGCAGCCTGATTTGCGTCCTGTAAACTGACTTTACCGTCGGGGATTTCACCTTTAAGAGTGCCGCGTGCCGATACGACGCTTCGGCTGTTACTACTCCAGTCGCTTACCTGATCATCGAAAGCCCGGTTCCAGAACACGGCTACTCTTGGCATGTTGCTGCCATAGGCGGCTCTGAATCGCTTGAGGATGTTTTCTGCGCTTTCTTGCCGTTGAGGTGCGAAGCGTTCTTCTTGCAGATCACTCTCGGTCAGGGGCTTTTGGGCTGGGGCCATCATCGGTGCTGCTTCATGGCTGGTGCTGGCTGCAACACTCAGACCCGGCGCCAGCAGTGGCACACAAAGTGCCATGGCCAGACGTTTCATTAGTTCAACTCCCGTACTTCTACGCGGTATTGCAGAGGTTGCGTAGAGGTGGAAAGTTCACGATAAGTCGCAAGACTGTTCCCTGACACGGTGAGGCGCTGCCAGGTGGGTTTGACGTCGGTGGGTACACCGTCTTGATCAAAGAATTGGGTGCGTGCCTCAACCTGGTAGTCATAGTCGGTGTGGTTACGAAGTACGGCATAAACCTCAGTGGTGCCTGTCGCTGTTGCCCGCTGGCCATGTTGTGCCACGGTGAGCCGGTAGCGTTCGCCGTCTCCAAATATTCCACCATCCCAGGTACGGCTCAGGTTGTAATCGCTAAACACCACGGAATTCATGGTAATCGGCGCCGTGCGTTCGGTGAGACGAGTGCTGTCCGAAGGCAAGTTAGTGCAACCTGCCAGTAAGCCCAGCCCCAGGGCCGCTGCGGTGAGGGTTTTAACGATCGATTTCATTGTGTGCTTCCTTGGTTTGGTCGGCGCGAGGTGGCAAAGGCCAAACCCGCACCGCGACCATCGAATTTGAACGCTGTTGAATCGTTGAGCCCGTGAATCGGGCGCCCGTATTCATCTAGAAAACGAACTGTGACAGCTTGTCCGTCGGTAGCGGTGACCGGCATCACGTGCACGGTATCGGGTATCCCGGCCCAGTAGCGTATGTCAGCACGGGTGTTAGCTGACGCTGAAAGACCGTCTGCGGCTACGCTGATTAGACTCACCGCAGCAAAACCGGCACCGATTACCCCGCCGGCTGCGGCTCCAGCACCAGCCAGCATGCTGTTCTGGCTAACTGAGCTGAGCGTGGAGCCGACAGCGCGAGTGTTTTCTTTGAACTGAATTTGCCCTTCAACAATCCGGTCTATGGCACGGCCGCCCCGGGTTGAGGCCTGGAAGAAGATATCTTCCATGGGGTACACGGGGGACCACTGCTCGCCATTGCGAAACTCAGCCCCAATGTCTTTGAAGTTTTTTCCTCGGCGATACACCAGCTGATAATGGCCTACACCATCGCCCAGTTTGCGAGGCGAATGCCCGGTTTCAACAATTAACAAGGCATTGTCGGTAAGGTCTGGAATGGGCGCATCAGGACGGTAAAGCTTGAGCTCTTCGAAATGCTGCTCGGCCAGTTGTTCGCTGCCCATCTGAAGTGCAGACCACCCCGCTAAGTAAAGTAGCAAAGCGAAATCGGTGCTGTTTTGCTCTTCTTCGGCAAAGGCATCTTGCAGCAACCCGGCGAGAAAGCTGGCTCGTGCGTTGCCGTAGTCGCCTTCTTCTAAATAAATCAGGCCGAGGTAGAAGTACACCATGGCCCGCTCATAGGGTTCGCCTTTAAAATCCTTTTCTGCTTCTTCGTACCAGATGCTGCGGGCTTTTCTGGCGGAATCGGTGTCGGCGTAGACGTTCTCGATTTCAAGCCGAGCCTGAGTGAGGGTGTTTTTTGCCTCGTCTCGGAAACCCGACCGATAAGCTTTGACCCCGATCTCCATCAGGTTCAGTACTTTATTGCGTGTACCTTCCTCGAACAGATTTTGGAAGTCAGCCCTCAAAGGGGCTGGCTTACTGTTAACGAGCGATTGCTCCGCCGGTGCCAGTGCGGCCCGATCGTACACCTTGGGGCCGCTTGCGCAGCCGACCAACGTGCCTGCAATGGCTATGGCCAGTGCAGGCTTCAAGAAACGGTTATCGATAAACCACATTGTCACGGGCTGCCTTTCTCATTTCATAGAGGCCGCTCCACACGATCGTGCCAAGCTCAAGATCAACCATTTCGAAGCTGATTTGACTGTAACGGGACTGGGTACCGGTGTTGCGATCGATCGCGTCCAGTGATGAAATCCGGCCGCCTAGCCGAAAATCGGCCCCGGCCTGCGCTGCTGTTTTGCGAATGGTTCCGCCATCGACAGCGCCGTCGCGCTTAAGATCCCGTTCTTTCTGGACCATGTCTGAGAAGTGGCGGCCAACGAAAACCATGCGGCCATTGGCGGCGCGGTTCAGTTCGATGCGCAGGCGGTCAGTGAACATGTTGGTATTCACGACCGATGTGCTTTCGTTTTTGATGTACTCGTTATCGATGATAATGCGCGGCGGGGTAGACCGACCGGTCAGCAGCGGGTTAGCCATCATGTCGCGCATCATTTTGTCTGTTACGGCGACTACATCCTGACTCTCGATGCCTACGCCTCCCACACTGCCGGTGGTGGACACATCTTCGTAAACGCTAGGCTTGCCTTTAGCGTTGTCGATATTGCTGGCACAGCCAGACAAAACAAGGCTCGCTGTGGCCAGGGCGCAGGCCGTTTTCAATGTCGTTTTCCTGAACATTTTAATCTCCATTGGATGTTAGCGGACTTGCGCGAGTACTTCGGCCAGTTCGGGGTAGATTTGTCGAGTGGCGTTCATCGCATCTGAGTAGTTGCCGGTGGTCCCGTATTTTTCTTTTAAATAACGGGCCATGGAAGCGATATCATCGAAGCTTCGATCGGACGAGGCGCGAATGGCTTCCCAGCCTCCGGAGGCGCTGATCGCGGTCTGGCGCCCGACGCTTTTTCCGATTTCAGCACCGACAGCGCCGCCCAAAAAGCCTCCTACAAACGGAATCTGCTCCAGCGCTTTCTCGCCCAGATATGCCCCGGCGACAGCGCCGACGCCGGTGCCCGCGGTGGCACCAATGTTCGCGTTGATGGCGGAGTTGACCCACTCAGCGAGCACATCGTCACTGGTGTACGGGCTCATGTATTGGCCCTGGTTATCATGGCGCACCAACTGTTCAAGTAGTTCCTCTTGGGTCGGGATACGAATGTTCCCGTTGGCGTCGCGCAATTTGCCGCTCCGGGCGGCCATTAGCAGTTGCGGGTCTGGGGCTTTGTTGGTCATACGGTCCACCAAGCCTGCAGGCAGGGCACCGGCTTTGAGTATCTCGCGGTGATTGTCCGTCATGCCGTTGTAATAACCGGAGGGGAATTGCCGAATATCGGTTATCTGGCTGTTTACCACAACGGGTATTGCGTCTTCGTCTTTTGGATAGGCATTCAGCACCTGCACCAACAGCTCGTCGGCCGCGACGCCTTGATTCAGCTTGGCCTGGAGGTCAAAACCGTTTAAGCCTTGAGGGCCTATGAGCCAAGCTTGGTCTGATTCAGGTAGAACCTGGATATAACCCGGCAATGAGACGTGTTCCGCGTGGTAGGCCAGCGCACCCTCTTTCGGGGCGAGCTCGGCGAGGCGTGTGAGTGCCGATGGGCGGTATACCGAGTTTTGCCCCGGTCCTAACAGATAGTCCGCGAGTTCCGTGCGGGTTTGAGGGTCGGTGCGCTCAAATTCCTCGCGTTGCTGATCAATCACCGTCAGCACATGACTTTTATGAAAGTCGTATACGTAGTCTCGGGCAATTTGTTGTTGTATTGCCGGGCCTGAATCTAAGGAGCCGAAGAATAAAGCGGTCGGGAAGTAGAGTGTGAAATATGTATCGATGGTGTATTCGATTTCACTCTTTACCAACGGTTCACCTTGCCAGCTGAGTTCGTAGCTATCGGTGTAGATGTGTTCGTCGTGGGCGGGCACTAAGGTCAGAGTGACCGCGTAGAGTAGAACGCTAAGCCAGTTGGTGTCTTGATCGGTTTTTTCAGTTTGACGGGTAACGGTAAGTTCAGGTGCTAAACCGTCGGCCGGGATTAACCAATCTGGTTGATCGTCGCCCACAAGACGAAAGGGGACCAGTGCGGTTCCATGGGCTGATGGACCGGTAACCTGAACGCTGTCGGGGCTAAAATTAAAGGTCTGACAACCTGAGAGCAGAATGATCATGCTCAAACCGATAAGTGCCGTGATGGCGCGCTGAAGGCAAGTACGTGGTGTCATGGGCGAGGTATGAACGGGTCGAGACGTCATCCTTGATATCCTATAAAAGAAGTGAAAGCCAAAAGGGAAGGCCAAGCAGTATCAATAGGATGACTTTATAACCAACTTTTAATGAAGGTGTTAGGCAGGAAGCGCCAATGTGGCTGGCTTTGGAGAGATCAGTGCCGAGGGTGCTGCGAAAAAGATGAGTAAGTCATTAAAAGCAAGCCCCTTTTTCTAAAGAGGCTTGCTGTGTGTAGAAATATATATTTATGTAACGGCTCGTAAGTGTGTCCTGATTGTGGTCATGTAGAGGGTTTGGCGACTGGCACTTCGACAGCACTCTTCAGCTTGAAGTTGACCTGCCTCCGTTCATCGTCCACACCCGCAAAGCTGACGGTGACCCGCTGATCGATCTGGAAAATACGACCGTTCTTATTGTGCACCAGTCGCATCGTAATCGGATCGAAACCAAACTTGCCGTCCAAATCCCTGCAGCTGACGAAGCCTTCCAAACCGTTACAGTCCAAACGCACAAAGAAACCAGCTGGTACCGTGCGGCTGATCGTGCCTTCCATCGGTTCATCCGAAAGCGTCTTGGCAAAGTCGGCCTTTAGCCAGGTTTCCAGTGAGTTGGCGGCTTGGCGCGCTCGGAACTGAGTCGCTTGCAGCGTTTCCAGCTGGTCTTTGTTCAGTGCCGTGATGGGCGCACCCCAAAGGGCGGCTTTGATCAGCCTGTGCACGTAATAGTCCGAGAACTTACGCAGCGGCGAGGTGAACGTGGTGTACGCAGCCAGCCCCATACCTTGATGCGGCGCAGGTTCGGCGCTGAGCTCGGCGCGGGCCAATTGACGTGACAAGATGGACTTCACCGGTACTTCGGCATCCAGTTGCTCGCATTGTTTCATCAACGATTTGAAACCGTCTGCGCTACTGACGTCGATGTCCGCCAAGTGCGGGGCATAGCCTTCCAGCAGTTTACGGATGTTGTCGGCGCGATCGTCGCGCAGGCCCGGATGCTGAATGAACAGGCCGTGGCTTTGCTGGCTCAGGAAGTCTGCGGCACAGCGGTTAGCTGCGACCATGCACTCTTCCACCAAACGGTGTGCTTCGTTCTGAACAGAAGGCTCAATCAGGCGGATGCGGCGGTTTTCATCCAGACGCAGGCGGAATTCCGGGCGGTCACTGCTCAACAGTGCGTGTTCAGAGCGCCACTTGCGAAGGGCTGTGGCTACTTGATGCAGTTGATCCAAGCTGTTGCTGACGTCGTCTGGCAACGCGTTGATTTCATCGTCTTCCCGGCCTTCGATCAGGTGGGCGACCAGCTCGTAACTCAGCTTGCCTTTAGAGCGGATGACCGCTTGGTGGAAGCTGTAATCACCAAGGCTGCCATCGTTGTTCACTTGCAGATCACACACCAGAGCCAGGCGCGGAACATCGGGCATCAGCGAGCACAAGCGGGTGCTGAT
This sequence comes from Marinobacter litoralis, assembly GCF_003336705.1. GTDB lineage: Bacteria > Pseudomonadota > Gammaproteobacteria > Pseudomonadales > Oleiphilaceae > Marinobacter > Marinobacter litoralis. Next base: position 549,553 of record NZ_QMDL01000003.1, read on the forward strand.
GCTGTCTGGCAGCATGGGCAAGGGCTCACCGGGGAAATAAATTGCGGTGGCTCGATTGAAGGCTTCCTGCTCGGCCGGGCTGTTGGGTTCGATCAACGCCGAGGGATCGGCGATGGCGATCGACAGAGTCCAGCCGGTGGCGTTTGGCGTTGCCTTCAGGGCATCGTCCATGTCCTGGGTGCCCGGGCTATCTATGGTCACATACGGCTGCTCGGTGCGGTCTTCGCGGCTGTCTGCGACAGCGGCGATGCTTTCTTCGGTCAGGCTGTCGGCTTGTTGCTGAACGGGCTCCGGCCAAGCGTCGGCCAGGTCGAAGTTGGCCAGGGTAAAGGCACGCTCAATGCCGGGCTCGCCGGCTTTGCCGATAATGCGCAAGATTCTGGCTTGGCCTTTGCCATCCTTGATCGGGTGGCGGTGAATCTGACAATACACGAAATCATCAGGCTCAGCGCCCATGCGTTCTTTCGGCGGAATGAAAATCCAGCGGTTGATGCCCGGGGTTTCCGGTGCCACAAAATGGCCTTTGCCTTTGACCAAATAACGGCCCACAAAAGTGTTCAGGCTGGTTTCAAGAAGCTCGTCGATGACGCCCTGGGTTTTGCCTTTATCGGCTTCCTGCTCTGTGATGTTTACCCGGTCGCCGGGTAATACTTTCTGCATCTCCTCGGGTGGCAGGAACACGTCCCGGCCTTCATCGAGGGCAACGAACCCAAAACGCCCGTTGGTGGACTTAACGGTTCCGGGGAAGACCACCTTGTTTTCTTTGATATCGGTTTTCAGCTGGCGCAACTGATTGAGAGCGTCGGCATTGAGCATGAAGAAGTAACCTGGGCTTAAAATGGATGATGCAGCGAAGTATAACGGTTCTGCCAGTGTGAGTCAGATTTGTCGGCGGGGCTTTTTGTCTAAGACAAGTCCGGTTGAGGCCTAGAAGCCTCAACCGCAGTTTCGGTTCGATCAGTTGTGTTCGGCAAAGACCCGGGTTTGGCCTTGGTCGTTGAATAGAATCACTTTGTAGTGGTCTTTTCGATCACCCATCTCCATGCCCGGAGAGCCTGCCGGCATGCCCGGAACACTCAATCCGGTGGCCTTGGGTGCTTCGCTGAGCAAGCGTTTGATGTCATCAGCCGGTACGTGACCTTCAATAACATAACCGTTCACGGTCGCTGTGTGGCAGCTACCCAGTCCGGGAACCAGGCCGGCTTCGGCTTTGATTCTGCCCATGTCGTTGCTGTTGGTGGCCGTCACGTCAAAACCGTTTTCTTCGAGATGGTCTATCCAGTCGCCACAGCAGCCGCAGGTCGGCGATTTGTACACGTGAATACTCGGGGCCGCGCCGCCGGCAAGGGCGGTGGTTGAGAATCCCAGAGCAGCCATCAGGCCGAAGGCCAGAGTGTGTTTTTTCATGGTGGTTACCTCAGTGATGATGTTGGTTATCTGTGGAATTTTTGTCTGAACCGGAAAGCCAGAACCACCACACAATGGCGGCCATGAGCGCAAGACCGCTGATATTGACCAGGAAAGTTGTCATTAGTTCGGCTCCTTGTGCTGAACGGGTTTCTGACTGGTTTTGAATAACCGCAGGCGGTTGGCGTTAGTCACCACGGTCACTGACGACAACGACATGGCCGCGCCGGCCAGAATCGGGCTCATCAGAATGCCCCACAGGGGGTACAACAGACCAGCCGCCACGGGGATGCCCAAGGTGTTGTAAATAAAGGCGCCAAACAGGTTCTGCCGAATATTCTTAACCGTGGCCTGAGAAATCTCGATGGCATCGGGCACGCCGTGCAAGGAACCGCGCATTAGCGTGATGGACGCGCTTTCGATGGCCACGTCGGTGCCGGTGCCGATGGCAAAGCCGACATCGGAAGCGGCCAGAGCCGGTGCATCGTTAATGCCGTCACCAACCATGGCTACGGTATAGCCTTGTTTGCGCATCTCGTTCACCACGTCGGCTTTGTCTTCCGGCAGCACCTCTGCGCGGAAATCATCGATTCCAGCTGCGTCAGAGATCGCCCGGGCTGTGGCCTCGATATCACCGGTCACCATCATGACTTTAATGCCGGAGTCATGCAGGCGCTCAATGGCCGCTTTGGAGTCGGGTTTGATGGCATCGGCAACCCCGATCACACCGAGAACGCTATTGCCAAGCGCCAGATACAGCGGCGTACCGGCCTCATCGGTAATGCCTTTCGCGGCATCAGACAGGCTATTAACGGATAAACCTTCGGCTTCCAGCCAGCGCCGGTTACCCAAACGCAGGGATTGGCCATTGGCTTGCCCAATCACCCCTTTGCCGTTCAGAGCCTCGAACCCGGATACCTTGTCGGGAGTGATGTTTTCTTCCTTTGCCTTCGCCACAATGGCTTCTGCCAAGGGGTGCTCAGAGTGCTGCTCCAATCCGGCGGCCAACGCCAGTAGTTTATTGTCATCGCCATCAAGCGCATGAACCCGGGTCACCGCCGGATGACCCTCGGTGATCGTGCCGGTTTTATCCAGAATCACCAGGTCAATCTTACCGGCGGTTTGCAGGGCATCGCCTTGGCGAATCAGCACGCCGTATTCCGCGGCTTTACCAACGCCCACCATCACCGACATAGGGGTTGCCAGGCCCAACGCACAAGGGCAGGCGATAATCAGTACCGTGGTTGCGGCCACCATCATGTGCACCACCGCCGGCTCTGGCCCAACGTTGTACCAGACTAATGCCGAGACAACGGCAATCAGCATCACCGAGGGTACGAACACGGAAGAGATCTTATCTGCCAATCGACCTATAGCCGGTTTTGAACCTTGCGCCTTCTTCACCAGTTTGATGATTTGCGCCAGTGCGGTTTCGCTACCCACCCGTGTGGCTTCATAAACAATGGAACCGTGGGTGTTCAGGGTGCCGGCGGACACCTCATCGCCTTCGACTTTGCTGGCGGGCATGGGTTCACCGGTGAGCATGCTTTCGTCAATGCGGGTAGAGCCTTCAACAATCACGCCATCGACAGGCAGTTTTTCCCCGGGGCGAACGCGAATACGATCGCCTTTCTGAACGTCTTCTACCGGAATGTCCTGCTCGTCGCCGTCCCGAATCACCCGGGCGGTTTTTGCCCGAAGATCCAATAGCCGCCGCACCGCTTCCGAGGTTTTGCCTTTGGCGCGCAGCTCCAAAGCCTGTCCGAGATTGATCAAACCGATGATCATCGCCGACGCTTCAAAATACACATGCCGCGCCATCTCCGGCAGCGCCTCCGGAATGCTCACCACCACAATGGAATACAGCCACGCCGTGCCAGTGCCCAACGCAATCAAGGTATCCATATTGGCGTTGTGATGCTTGAACGCCTTCCAGGCGCCAATATAAAAATGACCACCGGTCGCAATCATCACGCCTAAGGTCAGGATGCCGAGATTGAGCCAAGTGATCTGGTTATCGCTCGACACCATCATCGAACCAAAACCCATGCCCCAAATCATTAACGCAATACCCAGCCCCAAACTGATGGCCATTTTGACCAACAGGGCTTTGTACTGTTTTTTGTCTTCTTCTTGCTTGCGATCGTCGGCCGCGTCTTCGTCTTCAATCTTACTGGCGCCGTAGCCCGCGCTCTCAATGGCCTGAATCAACCGGGCAGAATCCGCAGCACCCGTGGCGGTGGCGGTGTTGTCCGCCAGATTCATGTGCGCATGAGTGACACCGGGCACCGACAACAGCGCCTTCTCGATAGTATTCACACAGGAAGCACAAGTAGCGCCGGATACTGCTAAATGCACCTGATCTTCGCCGGAAGCCTCGGCCGGTTTCGCCTGAGCGCCTTCTTTCGGTTTTGCCGGCTCTGACTGACCTTCAGTGCCTTCGGGGGCATCGCTCTTCTTCGACGCGCAACAGCTCGACGAGGGCTCCTCAGCCACAACCGGCTCTGCCGGATAGCCGGTATCCGACACAATCTTCGCGGCCTCGGCTTTATCCACATTCTCGGGCAGGGCAACCGTTTGTGCCTCTAAATCGACCTCAACCAGATCGGCATCTCCGGTTAACGGCTCCAGAGCGTTGCGAATTTTCTTCACGCAACCCTGACACGAGGCTCCGGAAATACTCAGAGCGGTATTCAAACCAGATGCTTCGCTCATGACTCAATGCTCCTTATCTGAACAAGTAGCTGGATCGTCCCAATGCTCAATCAACCGACAAATCGTATGCCCGTCCGGTGTACCATCCGGCATCTCCTGCCAGGCCGACAACGCCGACACCATCCGGGTGCGTAACTGCTGCAACTCCGCAATCTCTCGTTCCACCTCCGCCAACCGCTGCTCAAACACATCGCGAACCATCGGGCATGGCGAATGATGTTCGTCTGCCTGCCCCAAAATCTGCCGAATCTCCGGCAACGAAAAACCCAGCTGCCGAGCCTTCCGGGCAAACCGCAATCGCCGAAGATCCTCGGCATCGTAGTACTGATAATTGTTGTCCGGATTACGACTGGGCCGCAGCAAGCCTTCCCGGGTATAAAACCGAACGGTATCCGGGGTGACATCGGCAGCGGTGGCGAGTTCTTTGACTTTCATAACGTAAAATCCCCCAGTCAGTCCATGGGCAGAAGGGAAGCCCCGTCAGAGGTTGCGGAGTCTTGGTGTGGGTGGCGCTTCCGAAAATGTTCGGAGCCAAGGATGGCGGAGACAAGCTTACAGGGATGTACTGGCAGCGGTTTTCGGAAGCGCCACCCACACCGAGACGGCGATCTCCCAAACTTATAGCAGAATCTTAAAACCTATGACCCACTCACAGGTCAAAGGTTTCAGGAAGAAGAGTTTTTAGAACGCAGAAAAACACCACAAGACTTACATTGATCCGGCGCCATCAACTTGGCCTGCCAGCCAATCTTCGTGCCGCAAGCCGGACAAGCCAACCGCAACTGCAACACAATGATCGGAATCACCAGCAACACCAGAAGCACCCCAAGGCCGCCCCAGTCATCACCCGACGAAATCCCCAGCTGACTGCTGAACACCAGCACCAGAATCAACGCAAAAAACGCAAACACGAAATAATTGCGGTTCCAGCGCTCCCAGCGACGAAGCTTCGCGTCCTGCTCCGAAGACAAATACCTGGCAGACATATGCATCACACCCAAAGAAAAACAGACCACAAAGTTTGCAGTGCCGGTGCGTTAATTACAATTCGGAAGTGGCCGGCTGGCCGGTAAACAAGGCACCCTCACGGATCGCCTTCTCCAATTCTGCACCGGGAATCGGGCGGCTGATTAAATACCCCTGTGCCAAATTGCACCGGTGAGCCTGTAGAAAATGCAGCTGATCTTCCGTTTCCACACCCTCGGCCACCACCTGAATACCCAGGTTATGGGCCAGATTAATCACCGCACGGGTAATCACCGCATCGTCATGACGCTCCGTCACATTGGTAATGAACGACCGGTCAATCTTCAGCTGGTCAACCGGGAAATCTCGTAGATAACCCAAGGATGAATAACCCACGCCGAAATCATCAATCGCCAGACGCGTGCCCAATTGATGCAGCTGTGACAACTGACTACGATTCTGAGCAATGTTCTGAATGAAAATCTCTTCAGTCAACTCAAGCTCAAGCATGTGCGGAGCAATATTTTCAGTGGTCAGAGCATCCCGCACGTGGTCCACCAAAGTGGCATCTTCCAGTTCCCGACCGGATAAATTCACCGCAATTCGCAAATGCCCGCACGCAGTGCCTTTCCAGCGAGCCAATTGACGGCAAGCGGCCAATACCACCCATCGGCCAATCTCGGTAATGCGCCCACTCTCTTCCGCCAACGGAATAAACTCGACCGGCGACAACAAGCCGCGAGTCGGGTGCTGCCAACGAATGAGGGCTTCCACGTTATTGATCTCACCCGTGTCGAGATTCAACTGAGGTTGGTAATACAAAACAAATTCATCGTTCGCCAAGGCCTCGCTGAGATCCTTGTCGAGCTCCAACCGCATCATCTCTTTCTCTTGCATACCTTCGGTATAGAACTGATAGGTATTGCGGCCCTGATCCTTGGCCCGGTAAAGAGCAATATCCGCATTGCGAAGCAGAGTGTCGGCATCCTGGCCGCTTTGGGGATATACGGAAACGCCCATGGTGGCGGTGATCTGGTGAACTTGCCCCATGGCTTCGAAAGGTTCGGCAAAGCACTGTTTGATCTCGCCAATCAGATGGATGACATCGTCAATGTCGTCCATCTGTTGTTGGCAAATCATAAACTCGTCACCACCTGAGTAGGCCACAAGAATGGTTTCGCTACTGAGGCAATTCAGCCGTTCCGAAACCTTGATCAACAGCTCGTCACCGAATTGGTGGCCCAGGGTGTCGTTGAGAACCTGAAAGCGGTCAAGATCGATCATCACCAAAGCAACCTGGCGCATTTGGCGATCAGCAATATTTAACGTGTGCGACAGGTCTTCCATGAAGAAACGACGGTTGGCCAGGCCGGTTAAGGTATCTGTGGACGCCAAGCGTTCCAGATCAACCTGCACCGCGACCCGTTCATCGACCTGACGCTCCAATTCCAGCCGCGTTCTGAGCAGTGAGTTTGTACGCTTGAAGATCATCTGCCCCAACAGCGTGGTCAGACTGGCCAAAACTCCCATCAGGATGACGCTGACAAAGGTGATGCTTGGCCATTGGCTGCGTTGATTCTCGACCCAGTCCTTGGTGGGGCTCAGGGCAAGATGCCAATCCAGCGAGGGCAGGTTAACCGGCACGGATTCGCGAAATACGGCACTGATATCACTTGAGGTGTTCAGGGCGTAGCTGGGTTCACCGCGTTGCAGTATTTCAACCTGAAACTGGTCGATAACGCGTGCCGTTAACAGTTGTTTTGCCAGTACCTGCATTTTGAAAACACCGGCTATAAAACCATTATTCTCCGAGCCTTGACCGACGGGGTGGTAGGTCACAATACCTTTAGGACCTTGGCGGAGGTCGATAATACCTGAGATGTCCGGCTGACCGGTTTCAGCCGAGCGTTCCAGAGCCCGGCGTCGCTGTTCGTTAAAGGCTACGTTGTAACCGATAACCGTTTGATTCTCGGTAACGGGTTCCAGCCATCGAATAATGAAATCTTTATCAATCCACTCGATGGCTTGATAAATGCCAAAGTCGTTGAGGTAGGTGTGGGCGTCGGCTTGCCAAACGGATTTTGACGGGTAAACGTTGTTGTTCATGCGCGCGGCCATTCGGCCCAAGGCGCCTGCCTGTATCGAAAACTCGCGCTCCAGATTGTTAGCCAGGGCATGGGCTTCGTTGGCCAGATTGGCTTGAATCTGATGGGTGTCTTTTTGGATAAGGCCAGCTCGAAGCGCCCAAGCTAAGGCAAAAAACGCTAAAAAAATAACAGCCGCGAAGACAGGGCTTTTTAGGACGCGCGTTACAAACGGCATGGTGCGCTGTGCTGGGGTCACGCTCTGCTCCGGGTTTACCTTGGCGTATTACTAGGGGTAACGGCAGAGTCCTTTCTATCGTGAGTCGCTAGTTGTGAATTCGCTCGTTTATAGTTATTCCGTATGCACCGTCGGGCAGTGGAGTACGAATTTCACGAACTTCTCCATCTTCTGTTGTCTGCAAGCTAAGGTCAAGAATATATGGTGTCATTCTGTGCCTGTTTTTATCCAGTACGATTTCAACTTTAGGTTTGAGCTTTCGCCCGGGGTGCGTGCTGACCACCCAAGCCACTTCACCGGTATTCAATTCGACCAGTGTGCCAGGAGGGTAGATGCCGATCATCCGGATGAACGCCTCCACAAAATCGGCGTCAAACTGTTGGCCGCGGTTCTGGTAGAGAATTTTGAGAGCTTCGGCGGGAGAGCGTCCGTCCCGGTAACAGCGGTCGCTGGTAATGGCATCGTAGGTATCGACGATGGATATTAGCCGGGCAAAACGGCTGATCTGGGATTCTGGCAGGTGTGTCGGGTAGCCATGGCCATCCACTCGTTCGTGATGGTGCAGGGTCACATCCCGAATGATGGGCTCCAGACTTTCATCTTGCTTGAGTAAGTTGAAGCCGTGCGTGGTATGTGACTGCATGATGACGTATTCATCAGGTGTCAGCGGGCCGGGTTTGTTCAGGATGGCGCTGGGCACCTTAAGCTTGCCTAAGTCGTGTAGCAGCCCGCACATGCCGGCAGTTTCGATGTCTTCATCCGGCATGCCCAGGAATCGCGCGAACGCGATGGCGTAAACGGCCACCCTCAGGCAGTGCTCAGCGGTGTAAGCGTCCCGGTTTTTGATCCGCCCCATCCAGAGCATGGCACTGGCGTTGGCTTTGACACTTTCAACACAGGATTTGATGAGAGTGCGGGCTTGGCCAAGCTCCAGAGTGTTGTTCTCAATAATGTCTACGGTGATTTTGTCGACAAAATCCTGGGTTCGGCTCCAGGTTTCTTTCGCACGCGGGAACTCTTGTTCCAGAGTGCGGGTTTCCGGCATGGGTTCAGTGGTCTTCTGGCGAAGCTGGGGGATTTTGCTTAGAACGGGTGCCAGCTTGGTTTCTTCATCTTCCACAACAACCCACGAACAATACTGGCGTAAAACCTTGGCTTCTTCGGGGGTGGACAAGGTGAAGCCCTGAAACAACACCGGAACATCATTCCAGGGGCGGTCCAGCTGCACAACACGCATGCCCAGTTGTAACAAATCCACAGGAATGCGGGCCCTGTGTAAGAACGTCTCTGTCCGAGCGCCTGCGCGCCCGGCTGCGGTTGGGGGCACTTGCCCATTCCCTGGGTGATCTTTGAACGACATAGACCAGCTCACATTTCCTGAATTCTTATCAGAATAGAGTACGGTGGTTTAGCTGGCAATGTTGAGCCTTGGAATTTCCCGTTTCGGGCAGCGATCCATAACTACTTTTAAGCCGGCTTGCTCGGCCCTTTCCGCTCCGGCTTCATTGATGACACCGATTTGCAGCCAGAGTACCGGAATGTTTTCGGCTATCGCTTGGTCGATCACCGCATCGGTGCGCTCCGGGGCTAGAAAGAGTTCTGCCATATCGACAGGTTCCGGAATTGAGGAAAGATCTGCGTAAACGATTTCACCAAGAACCTGTTTGCCCGCAAGCCGCGGGTTAACCGGGATAATCCGGTAGCCTTGGCGTTGCAGGTACTCCATTACTTCGTGGGATGGCCGGCTGGTTTTCTCACTGGCACCTACCAGGGCAATGGTGCGAACGCTGGTTAGAATATCTCGAAGGCCTTGATCGTTCTCAATGGGCACAAGTGTTCTCCTTGAAATTGCGATGGCGTGGTTACAAAAGAATGTCCAGCGCCTCAATGACCGGCGGGTTTTTGTCCGCCAGAGCGTCGAGCACCGGTTTATGCAAACGCCTTTTGTGCTCGGCAAAAATGGCGCGACCTTTTTTGAAGCTTCTTGCAAACTCTAACGCGGCATCGTTCAAAGCATCAACTGAATCGAAGGTTCGGTCTATAAACCTGGCGCCAGCGAGTTCCTCTGCGGTCACGCGCCGCCCGGTCAGAACCATATCGTTGAAGGTGTGTTGTGGCATGGCTTTGAGAACTACGTCGATCAGGGCAGGCAGGAACGGAATGTTCATGTCGACCTCCGGGAAGCACACGTAGCCCCGGTTGCTGCGCATAAACCGGAAGTCGCAGGCGGCGGCAATCACAACCCCGTTGCCAAAGGTATGGCCATTGATGGCGGCAATAATCGGCATGGGGTACTGCAACATGACGCGGTAAATCTCATCCATGGTGGACAAGAAAGCTTTTACGTCGTCCCTGTTGCCCTTCTGGATGCTGCCCAGTAACCAGCTGACATCAATGCCCTGACTCCAGTTTTTCTCGTCGCTTGAGGTCAGTATCAGTGCTTTGTAGGTTTTGTCATCAACGACTTGGTTTAGCAGGGCCAAAAGCTGCTGTGCGAAGGCGAGATTGTTGGTGTTGCTTCCATTGTCCATGGAAAGGATCGCGACGCGATCCTTACGGCGAAGGCTGAGTGGTGGCATGTAACTGTGTCTCAAACAGGCGTAACCACATCATCACGGCACCCTTCGTGCGCGTGACGATGTGGTGGGTTGTTTTACTCGTCGTCAGGCCAGCCGGCTAGCGGCGGCACTGGGCCTTTCACGTAAGCATCGGGGGCTTGCACAAAGAGATCCTGCATCAAATCCTTTTTGGTGAACTCCGGATTGGCCCGGTAATGCTCGAACTCTTCAACGCCTTGGGTGCGTAGAAAATCCTCGTCGATGAGCAACTGACCGGTCACCTCGCGACCCTGTGTTTTCAACACGGCCAGAGCCGCATCGGCCATGATTTTGGGTGTACGGGCCCGCTCCATGGTTTCCTTACCGGCAAACGCAATGGCATCGGTACGAATAACGGTGCGTGGCCACAGAGCGTTGACCGCAATACCGTAGCGCTTGAATTCATCGGACATGCCCAGGGTCAACATCGACATGCCGTATTTGGTCAAGGTGTAGGGCGCGTGGTTGCGAATCCAGCTGCGGTCGAGATCCAGTGGTGGAGAAAAGCTCAGAATGTGCCCGTTTTCAGACTTCTTCAGATGCGGCAGTGCCTTTTGGCTGAGCAGAAACACCGCACGGAAGTTAATCTGCATCATCAGGTCGAGCTTTTTCAGCGGCGTGGATTCAACGCCGGATAGGGCGATGGCACCCGCGTTGTTGATAATGCCATCAATGCCGCCGAAGGTTTCAACCGTTTTGGCGATCAGGTTGTCGACGTCTTCTTCGCTTCGGACATCTACCTTGATGGCCAGGCCTTGGCCGCCTGCTTCCTCGACTTCTTTGGCAACAGAATGAATGGTGCCTTTCAGTGTCGGGTGGGGCTGGTCAGATTTGGCCGCGATAACAATGTTGGCGCCTTCGGCCGCGCAGGCCAATGCGACTTCCCGGCCTATTCCGCGACTGGCGCCAGTGATGATGATGGTCTTATTTTTTAGTGAACTCATGACAGCTCCTGAACAGTGAAGGCTAACACCGGAGCAGCGCTCATCCGATCAGGCTGCTGGATTCGCAAACGACGACCGAAGGCTGCTGTTAGCCGGTACTCGCCTATCCTGTCGCAACCTTAACCGTTTTCCAGCAGCCAAAAACGCCAATCTAAGTAGGGTAATGTGCCAAATTCATCCGCGGTTGCTCGAAATCAGCGTCAGGAACTCGCTGCGGGTTGCTTGGGATTTGCGGAATTGGCCCAGCATCATCGAGGTTTTCATGCGGCTATTCTGCTTTTCAACACCGCGCATCATCATGCACATATGTTGTGCTTCGATCACCACCCCGACACCCTTCGCGCCGGTTACGCTTTCAACGGCTTCGGCAATTTGCCGTGTCAGGTTTTCCTGGATTTGCAGGCGGCGGGCGTACATATCTACGATACGCGCAAACTTGGAGAGCCCCAGCACCTTACCTTGCGGCAAATAAGCGATGTGGCATTTGCCGATGAACGGAAGCATATGGTGTTCACACATGCTGTAAAGCTCGATGTCCTGGACCACCACCATTTCATCCATAGCTGACTCGAACACTGCATTATTCACCAGGCTCTGCAGGTCCTGTTGATAGCCACGCGTTAAAAACTGCATGGCTTTTGCAGCACGGGCTGGGGTGTCCATCAGGCCTTCGCGGCTGGGGTTTTCTCCCAAGCCTTCCAGAATCGCGTGGTAATGGCCGGTAAGATCATCAAGAGGTAGAGACATAGTGGTTCCCGATAGTGTGCCTGTCAAAGTGTGAAGCTTAAGGCAAATCGCGCTTCACCTCCATGATTTAGGCTGTTCGGTGGTTCTGAGCGAGGGCAAGGATGCCGGGGCGAGGTGGCCAGTGATGGAGCTTTGCACTAAAGTTGTTTGTTCACAGGGGGTGTAAGGGCAAATCATGGGTCAGTTTATGTCGGGGTCAATGGCAGGAACGTGTGAAATGGCTGCCACGTTAGAGGCTTGGCAACAAACGGGAAAGTGGTTCAGCTATGGTGGCCATGCCGTTTTTAGCCGCATGGCAGGCCAGGGCGAAGCGTTAGTGCTGCTGCATGGTTTCCCTTCGGCCAGTTGGGACTGGAGTCGGCTCTGGCCGATGTTGACCCGGCACTATCAGGTATTGGCGTTGGATATGCTGGGTTTCGGATTTTCCGATAAGCCGCAATCTTACCGTTACAGCATTGAAGACCAAGCGGATTTGGTTCAGGGCTGGTTGGAAGGGCTCGGGTTGCCGGAAGTGCACCTGATGGCACACGACTACGGCACTTCTGTGGTGCAGGAACTGTTGGCGAGAGATCAGGAAGGCGCCTTGGGGTTTCGGATCAGCAGCGTATGTTTGTTGAATGGCGGCCTCTTTCCCGAAGTGCACTCTCCTTTATTCATACAGAAAGTGCTGAAGAGTCCGTTGGGCGGGTTTATCAGTCGGGGGCTTACCAAAGCCACTTTTGAGCGAAGTTTTCGGCGACTGTTTGGTGCAGACAATCAGCCAGACGGTGACGATCTGCTGGATTTCTGGCATTTGCTGAATTACAACAACGGCCGCGGCATTCTGCACGAGCTTATCCAGTTTATGGAAGAGCGCCGTTGCCATCGCAATCGGTGGGTGGGTGCGCTGCAGCAGGCGAATCAACCGATGCGGCTCATTTCAGGTATGGCAGACCCGGTATCGGGTGCCGCCATGGTCAGGCGCTACCGTGAGCTGGTGCCCTCGGCAGATGTGGTCAGTCTCAGGCGTGTGGGGCATTACCCGCATTTTGAGAAGCCTTGGGACGTGTTTTCGGCTTACCGAGATTTCAGAACGAACCTTTTAACACCGCCGGAGCAGGGTTAAGCCACCTCGCCGCCTTTGCTGATCGGAGGCAAGGGCTCTTCCTCGACCGAGGCCACCACCGAGTCGGGTTTAGGTGCGTTTACAATCTGGTTGCGGCCCTGATGTTTGGCGGTATACAGCGCCTGATCGGCCCGGTTGAGCCAGGTCGACCAGGTTTCACCTTGGCAAACTTCGGCCACGCCGGCGCTGGCGGTTACCCGGATACCTTCCAGAAAGGGTGTGGCACTGATGCTACTTAATAATTGGTGAGCCAGAGTGTCGGCATCCTTTTGGCGGGTTTCCGGCAGCACGATCATGAATTCTTCACCGCCGATACGGAACAGTTGATCGTTCTCCCGCAGCCGTTTCCGAATGCGTAGAGCGAGCTCTTTCAGAACTTTGTCACCCGCCAGATGACCCCATTGGTCATTGATAACCTTGAAGTAGTCCAAGTCCAATATTACCAGGCTTGAAACTCGTTCGTAGCGTTCGCGCATCTGGATCTGGCTGTTGAGGATATCGGCAAGCTGAGAGCGGTTCAGGCAGCCGGTGAGCGGATCGGTGGTGGCCAGCTTTGTCAGTTCTTGTTGCATGCGTCCGACCAGCCAGGCAAACACCATGGCAAACACACAGCTCAAACCAAGGGAGAAGGTGATGCGCCAGAAATCGGCTTCTGAAAACTTCAGGAACGAGGTTACCGACATGACCGTGACAAACAGAATGTTGCAAACACCCGCTTCTTTCAGAGGGAGCAGGAAGAACAAAGCGATGGCGGCCGGATAGGCCCAGTACAGGCCTGCGTGCCCGTTGATGGCGGTGGAATAGGCGGCGGAAACCACGGCCAGAATCGGGAATAGCCAGCCCTTCAGAAAATACCGGCCGGTCAGCCGCAAACAGCCGATAACGAGCACTGCATTGGCACAGAATAAGGCTAAAAGCCCGGCGAGTAAGTGATTGCCATGCTGCCACTGAATGAGAATCAGTGGAACGACGGCGATAAAAGCCCAGAAGTGCAAGTGGTAAACCAATTGCCGCCTGAACCCCAGCACCGCGAGGTTGGGGTTAGACTGCATGGTTTCTGGCGAGGACAGAAGGTTCACACTCAGCTCCGGCTGATCATCTACGGCACGCACCCTGTGCCTTTGTTGATTAGAGTCTAGCACGGTAGTTTTCGCTTAGAAGTCGAAATTGGATTGTTTTTAACGTCAATATTGACGATTTATGCACAATACCAATGGGTGCCATGAATTTTGTTCAGTTGGCTGTACCCTTGAGCCTTCGTTAAACTCCTGCCAGCTAACGAGAGGATATCGAATGACTGCAGTTCATACCCGTGCCCCGGCACTCACGATCCGAGCTGGCCGCCGCGCCTTGGAACGGCTGCGACAGAAACCACTGGAAGTGTCAGATGTACATGTGGTTCCAGGCGCTGCCGGAGGCCCGAAAGCGCTGGGCATCAGCGGTCTGGACAAGGCCATATTCGGAGAGTGGCTGGCCGGTGCCGAGCAGGAAATTGCGCTGATTGGTTCATCGATAGGGAGTTGGCGTTTTGCTGCTGTGGCTTCCTCTGACAACCCTCGCGCCCAATTGAGCAAGTTGGCGGAGCTATACACCCAGCAGCGTTTCAGCAAAGGCGTTAGTGCCGAGGAAGTCAGTCGCAAAAGTGTCGCGTTCTTGCAAGAGCTGCTTGGTGGTCGGGAAGATTACCTGTTGGCCCATCCGGTGTACCGGCTGAGTGTCGTGGTAGTGCGGAGCCTTGGGTTGCTGCAGCATGATTCGAAAGGCCGCTTGGGTATGGGGCTGATGAGCGCTATCAGTGCCAATATGCTCAGCCGTCGCCACCTGAGCCGATTCATGGAGCGGGGCTTTGTACACGATGCCCGGCAAAAAACACCGATATCCACCCACGCCGAGTTCCCACGCCATGAAGTGGCTCTGACCCCTGATAATTTGCTATCAGCCTTGCTGGCCTCGGCATCTATCCCGATGGTGATGTCGGCGGTGCACAACATTCCGGGAGCCCCGGCCGGGGTCTACCGTGACGGCGGGCTGCTGGATTACCACCTTGATCTGCCATATGAGCAGCCCGGGATTGTGCTTTACCCGCACTTTACCGATCGAGTGGTACCGGGATGGTTTGACAAGACATTGCCGTGGCGCAAGGGCGACGCCACTCGCCTGCAAGATGTGCTTTTGTTATCACCGTCCCGAGACTATTTGGACGCCTTGCCGGACCGCAAACTGCCGGATCGGAAGGATTTCGAAACCTACCTGGGGGACGATGCCGGGCGGGAGAAGTCTTGGCGCCGGGCCATTGCCGAGAGCGACCGCCTCGGGGACGAGTTTTTGGAGCTGCTCGCGACAGGGCGGCTTTTGGAGCAGGTTCAGCCCCTGTGAAACACTAATCCACGTCTGGGGATTTGATCTGTGCGCTAAGCCGAAACCCGGCGATACCTCTTACCGGGTCGGTTAAGGCTATCAATCGCAGGGTAACCGGAATGGATTGCTCAGCATGCTCACCCACTAGGGCGAGATCGGCCTGAGTCATGTCCTGGTCAGTGCGGGCAGCTTCCAGACATTCCGTAAAACGCTGCTGGTCGGCCTGCGCGACCAGCTGCTGGAAGGGAGTTTGGTCCAAATCGGACGGTGCTTGCTTGAATATGTCGGCCGCGAGGGCCGAGATGTAGGAAATTTGGCCCTGTTCGTCCAGCTCAGCAATCAGGTTGCCCGACAGATTGATTAAATCCCGTGACCGACTCTCGCTGTCGTTGAGTGCTTGTCTTAGAACGAGTTTTTCAACGTTCAGGTTGGCGATTTTCTGGTTTTGGATCTTCAGCTCTTTTTGTTGCCGCCTTGCTAGCTTGCGTTGCTGGTGATTGCGCCAGCACAAGTAGAGCGACAGAAAAAAGGCCAGCAAGGACAATGCTATACCGCTTATAAGGATCAGCCAGCGGGAACGTTTAGCGGGCGCGGTGAGCAGTTGGGCGTCGGGCAGTGTGGTAACCATTGATCGATTGCCATCGACATTCAGTTCACTACGCAGAGCATGGCGGTTCATGGGCGTGTGGATGGAGCCAAGCTCCAGTAGCGGTCTTTTGGTGTGTCGGTCCAGGGTGTCAATGCGTAGGCGCAGGTGTTGTGGCATGGCTTTCGCCAGTGGCACCTTTAACAGGGATACATCGTTCCCGTGCCGGTATAACTGATCGAGCACCATGAGAACCAGTGTTCGGTGCTGTTGCTGATAATGTTGATAGGCTAGGGTTTCGGCTTGGGATGCAACGCGTGTGGCGACGGATACACTGAGCGTAGTTCCAACCAGCAGAATAACCACGGGCACCCATAAGCCAGACCAAAGAGCCCCGCGGATTCTCGAAAATAGTGTCGTGCTGTCCAGGCTGCTGCCCAT
Organism: Marinobacter litoralis; assembly: GCF_003336705.1. GTDB lineage: Bacteria > Pseudomonadota > Gammaproteobacteria > Pseudomonadales > Oleiphilaceae > Marinobacter > Marinobacter litoralis. The sequence continues at coordinate 565,741 of NZ_QMDL01000003.1, forward strand.
GCCAGGACCCTCCCTCAGGCTTTCCGTTGGTCAGCCAATCCACAATAGACCAGTCTGCACCATCGGAAAAGCGAGAGAGACTTAATAACTGCTGTTACGAGCGCCGCCGTAGACCAGCAAAAACGTCAGAAAGGCCGTGACCACAACCGATGGGCCTGCCGGTGTGTCCAAGTGCCACGACAAGGTCAGGCCGCCTGAAACCGCGATAAATCCGAAAACAATTGCCAGGCCCAGCATGTGTTCCGGTGTTTTTGCCAAGCGCCTTGCTGTGGCCGCGGGAATGATCAGCAAAGCGGTAATCAACAGCACGCCTACGATTTTCATCGCCACCGCAATAACCAGAGCGAACATTAACATCAACGCCAGTCGAAGCCGCTCTACCGGGATGCCTTCCACGCGCGCGAGCTCCTCGTGGATGGTACTCATCAACAACTGTCGCCACAGCAGTGCCAACAGCGCGAGCACCACGGCGGCACCGCCGTATATCCAGAGCAGGTCCTGGCGACTCATTGCAAGTAGGTCGCCGAACAGCAACCCGGTAAGATCAACGCGGATATCCGGCATAAAACTGAGTGTTACCAGGCCGATGGCCAGCGCGCTGTGGGCCAGAATACCCAGCAAGGTATCGGTGGCCAGAGCTCGGGTTCGGGAGAGCAGCACCAAAGCCAGTGCAATGAGCAGGCAGGTGATGATCACGCCAAGATTGAGCGGAATGCTGATTAGAAAGCTTAACGCGATGCCCAGCAGGGCCGAGTGGGCCAGAGTATCCCCGAAGTAGGCCAAACGCCGCCACACCACAAAGCAGCCGAGAGGACCGGCTACCAGAGCGACCCCAAGCCCTCCAAGCAATGCCCGCCAGAAAAAGTCACCCAGAATCAGATCAATGATGTTCATGGTTGCAGGCTCCGTGAGGTTCGTTTTCCGTGACGACGTCGCCGTGCAGGTCGTGGCTGTGATTGTGCCGGTGGTGGTAAACCGCCAGTGATTCAGCTACCTGGTGACCAAAGGTTTCGATGAAAGCCGGATCATGGGAAATATCCGCCGGGTGTCCGCTGCAGCAAATGTGCTGGTTCAGGCAGATAACCTGGTCGGTGGCGGCCATCACCAGATGAAGATCGTGGGAGATCATAATCACGCCGCAGTGCAGTTCGTCTCTGAGTTCTCGGATGAGTTCGTACAAAGCGGCCTGACCGTTGATATCGACCCCTTGAGCCGGCTCATCGAGCACCAATAAATCGGGTTGACGGGCAAGGGCGCGTGCCAGCAGCAAACGTTGTTTTTCACCGCCGGACAGATGATGTACCGAGGCATTGAGCAAATGCCCCACTCCGGTGCGCCGCAATGCTGCTTCACAGGCAGTTAGTGGGCGCCCACTTAGCAACATGAAACGTTTAACGCTTAAAGGCAGAGTCGCCTCGAGGGAGAGGTGTTGGGGAACGTATCCGATGACCAGATCCGGTGCCAGGGATACTTGGCCACTGGTGGCTTTCTGGATACCCAGAATGGTTTTGATCAGGGTGGTTTTCCCTGCGCCGTTGGGGCCGATGATGGTAATGATATCGCCACGGCCAACCGCAAGATTAACCTGATCGACCACGACCCGTTCATCAAAGCGCACCGTTAACTGATTCAGCTGTACCAAGTGTTCAGGCATGGCCGGTGTTTCCCTGGCAGCTTGGGCACAAACCGGAAATTTCCAGTGTGATGTCTTCGACCTGGAAAGCTTCGGCTTTGGCGGCAGCCTCAATTGCTTTGGTCACAGTGTCCACGGCCAACTCCAGCACAATGCCGCACTCACGGCAGATCAGAAAGGTGCTGCGATGATGCTCTCCGGCATGGGCACAACCGATAAAGGCATTCAAAGACGAGATGCGATGTATCAGGCCGTATTGCAGCAGGAAGTCCAGCGCCCGGTACACGGTGGGTGGGGCGGCCTTGTGCCCTTCAGCCCCGAGCTGGGCCAGAATGTCGTAAGCGCCCAGAGGCTTATGGGATTGCCAGATCAACTCGAGAACCCGTTCCCGAATGGGGGTCAGACGGGCATTCTGCTGGCGACAAATCTCTTGTGCGTCAGTCAGAGCTTGGCTGACGCAGGTTTGATGATTGTGAGGGCGGTACGGAAGCGCGCGCTCTGACATGGGGTGGCTCCTGCAAAATTTGCAACATTATAACATTTGCAGGGCGGCTCGCTATGGGGGCTCGCCGTAACGTCAGGGTTTTGCGTTTACCGCCAGTGATTCCAGATATTCAAGGTTCGGAATCCAGGCGGCTTCGCCGTCAACTTCAACTTGCATCAGGTCGGCGGGCCCGGGCTGTGCGTCCACTTTCTTGATTTCGGGTTCGGTCAGGCGGGTTTGACTGGGAATGCCCTGAGTTACCAACGCCATGAATGGCAGCTGGCTATGGTTGGGGCCGATGGTGTTGATCACGATAATTCGGCCCCGGTTGCCGCCGGGTACGACCAGCTCTTTACCATTGGCGGCATCGTAGGAGATCACCGGCAGGCTGAGGCCGCGCCAGTCGATGAAACCGACCAGCCAATCGGGTGTGCCCCGATCCGTTTTGGTGTTGTTCAGATCAACAACTTCCGCGATGGATACGTTCGGAAGCAGCAATTGCCGGTCGCTGACCGGCACGATTACGCAGGATAGGGATTGGCTGTTTTCTTTCATAGCGTGTGTCCTCAGGCGGAATCCCGTTTGTGCCGGCTCTTGAGCAGGCAGTTGTTCTTGATGGTTTTAAGCAGTTCTTCAGCCAATTGTTCCGGTGTGCCACGAAAGCTGGTGCAGCCAGTTGCTGCGACGGAGTCCGGCATAGAACTGTTGCCGCAGCTCTCGCTTTCCTGCGCCCAGATGTGGCTACCGTAGGCTTTCAGCATGGGGGCCGCAAGCGCTCCATCGTTGCCCATGCCTGAAAAGAGAATGGCGTGGCAGTGTTTGCCGAAATGGTCGGCCACATTGAGCAGCACCTGATCAATGGATGGGCCGTATGGTCCGGGCCAGGGTTTGTCCAGCTGCAGGAGACGACCTTCTGAATCGAAAGACCACTCCTGTTCGACCGGCATCAAGACCACATCACCGTTCTGTATCCGATAGCCTTGCTCGGCCTTTTTAAGTTGATAGTGGGCGTGTCGGCCCAATACCCGAGTCAGAACATCGGTAAAATTTCCATCAATGTGCTGTGCGTAAACAAATCCTACCGGCAAACCCGGCGGCAGCTGGTCCAAAAAGGCTTTTACAGCGGCGGGGCCGCCGAGAGAAGCACCGAGTATCCAGATTTCGCTGGCCAGTGAACCCGGCGGTGCGGGTGTGACGGAACTTGGCAGGCTCGCCGGCCGTTCAGGAGCCGGCTCGCAATCCACCAGTTCTTCCAGATCGCAAGCGCTATCAAATGCTTCCAGAGGCCCCAGCTGTTTTTCCAGTTTGTTCTGAAGGCGCCTTTCCCAGCGAACAAACTCTTTGCTGCCAGGTTTGGGCGCAAGATCGACACCGAATAGAACGGGTGCATCGGTGTGACCGAGCAAGTGGTCGAAAAAGGTCGGATGGTCTGCTTCATCTTGCAGTGTGACCAGCCACAAATCAGCCTCCGGAAACTCCGGGTAATCGATCAATCGATCGGGATCACCCGCAAAGCAGCTGTCCAAACCGAACTTGCCAACGGCTTCCTGAAGCCGCCGGCGCTGCAACGCGTCATCGGAAACGACCCCGACCTTTGGTCGGCCAGTCTGGCCGGACATCACTCGCTCTCAGTCAGCCGTTTGATGGTTTCAAGCAGCACGGTTTCCTGGAAAGGCTTGCCAAGGTACTCGTTCACACCAATGGACAGAGCTCGCTCGCGGTGTTTTTCGCCGGTTCGGGAGGTGATCATGCAAATCGGCGTATGTTTGAGCGTTTCATCATGGCGCACAAAGCTAGCAACTTCGAAGCCGTCCATACGCGGCATCTCGATATCCAGCAAGATGACATCCGGGCGGTGGTCTTGAAGCTGTGCCACCGCATCCAGGCCATCTTTTGCCGTGATCACTTCCATGCCGTTCCGTTCCAGCAGGCGTGAAGTCACCTTCCGTACCGTAACCGAATCGTCCACTACCATGACCGTGGTCACTTGCTCTTCGAAGCGGCTGGTTGTGCGTTCCTTGGCCAGGTTGGCCAGGCGCTGGCGGTCAGACAGCACGTCCGAACGGATCATGGCTGGCAGGTCGAGAATCACCACCACGTTACCGTCACCCAAAATAGTGGCACCGGATACACCGCGCACCGTGCTGAACTGCGGGCCGAGGGATTTAACGACGATCTCGCGGCTACCCATCAGGTGATCCACTTGCAGCGCCAGTGGCTGCTCGGCACCGCGCACGAGAATGACCGGCAGCGGCAGCGCCTGACCTTGCAGCTTGGGATGATGGTCGCTGTTCAACAGGTTGCCGAGGTACTGCAAGCGGTATTTCTGACCTGCGTACTCGTACATGGGTGCATCGGGTTTGTAATACTCTTCGAGTTCGTAGGTGCTGACCCGAACGATACCCTCGATGGTGTTCAGCGGGATGGCGTAGAAATCTTCGCCCGTGGCCACCATGAGGGCGCGGTTCACCGATACGGTGAATGGTAAACGTACGGTGAACGTAGTGCCACGACCCAATGACGAATCGATATCGAGGCTGCCACCGAGCTGTTTGATCTCGCTGGCGACTACGTCCATACCAACGCCACGGCCGGAAATCTGGGTTACTTTTTCGGCGGTGGAGAAGCCGGGCTGCAAGATAAATTGCAGGATTTCCCGCTCAGAAAGCGCTTCGTTTTCGTGCATCAAGCCCTGACGAATCGCTTTGTCGCGAATCACATCGGCGGGGATGCCTTTGCCGTCATCGATCATGCGAAGCACCACATCACCGCCCTCGCGGGTCAGCGAGAGAACCACTTCACCGGTTTCAGGTTTACCGGACTGACGGCGTTCCTGCGGGGTTTCAATACCGTGATCCAAGGCGTTCCGCAGCATGTGTTCGAGGGGCGCGATCATGCGCTCCAGAATGCTTCGGTCCATCTCGCCTTCGGCATTGCGAACGTCGAAGTCGACTTTCTTACCCAATTCGCCACTGATCTGGCGAACAATCCGACGGAGCCGTGGGACGGTAGACGCGAATGGAACCATTCGGGTCTTCATCAGACCTTCTTGAAGCTCGGTATTGATGCGGGACTGTTGAACCAGCAGGGTTTCAGTATCGCGCACCCGGTCCGCTAATGTTTCACGCAGGTCGGCAAGGTCCGACGAGGACTCTGTGAGTGCCCGTGAAAGCTGCTGGATCGACGAATATCGGTCCATCTCGAGCGGGTCGAAGTCTTCGCCGTAATCTGCACCGTGTTCTTGTTCGGCACGGAACAGAATCTGGGTTTCGGTTTCAATATCCATTCGACGCAGCTGCTCGCGCAGACGCTCAATGGTGGCGGCCATCTCGTCGAGGGTGTGGCTGAAGTCACTGGACTGCTGCTCCAAACGGCCACGAGTGATACTGGTTTCACCGGCCAGGTTAACCAGATCGTCCAGCAACGGGGCTGATACCCGAATGGTTTCTTGTGCCGCGCGCTGAGCTTCGGCCGCCTTGTTGTTACGGAGCCTGGACGGTTTACGAGCAACAGGTTTTGGCTCGGGCTCCGGTTGCGTGACTGCGGCCTCGATGGCTTGCGGTGCAGGCGCTTCGGCGGGCTTGCTTTCTTCCGGTTCAGGAAGCGCTGTACCTTGCTCATAATGAGTACGAACCGCCGCTACGGCTGCGATAATGTCGTCATGCTGGCGGCCAATTTCCTGCCACTGCGACTCGGTTGGAGCATTGCCGCCAAGGTCGATCAACAAGGTTTCAAAGGTATGCGCTTTGTCTCCCAATCCTGAGAGCTGAGACAGGCGAGCACCCCCTTTCAGGGTATGCATGGCTCGCTGAGCCTCTTGATTGAAATGATGGTTGCTTGGCTCTTTATGCCAATCGGCCAGCAGCTGCTCGAGCTGGTCCATGATTTCATTGGCTTCTTCGAGGAAGATTTCCAGAACTTCGGGGTCTGGTGCCTCCTGGACTTGGGGTTCAGCCTGCTCGGTTTCGGAAACCGGGTCCACCATCTCGGTACTGGATTGGGACAGCGCGTCGATGAGGCTGAAATCGAGTTCTGGCCGCTGCCCGGCTTCCATGGTCGCCAGCATCGAGCGCAGGCTGTCTTGCGCGCGAACGCTCAGCGTCAGTGCGGTTTCCGCCGGTTTACTTCCGGCAAGCGTGTCGTCAAGCAACTGAGACCAGGCTTCGGCGAGGTCCGCAATGGCATCGAGATCTGACAGGCGGGCACCGCCCTTGAGGGTGTGCAGATCTTGGCGCAGTGACATGACCGCCGCAAGTTCGTCCGGTTGCTCGTGCCAATGCTCCAGGTTTTCAGCAATCGAATCGTGAATTTCCAGCCCTTCGTCGAGGAAGATGCTGAGAATATCGTCGGCTGCTGAGTCATCCTGTAGGTCGGCTTCGGCTTCGGCTTCGGCTTCGGCGTAGCTCGGAGCAATGTCTTCGTGCTCGGCTTCAACACGACTGCTGGTGCTATCGGTAGCTTCTTCGCCCTTCAGGATGGCTTGCACCTGTGCTTCCAGCTGTTTTGCTGGCGGGCAAGGCTGCTGTGTGGCCACTTGTTCGACCATTTGGGCCAGACGATCGTGGCAAGCAAACAGGGTGTCGATCATGGTGCTGCTGGCTTCCAGCTGGCCTTCAGCAACCTTTTCGAACAGGTCTTCAAGAACGTGAGTCAAATCGCCGATTGCATCTACGCCCGCCATGCGAGCGCCACCCTTCAAGGTGTGCACGTCTCTCTGCAGTTCCGCGGCAATATTGCGGTCAGATGTATTCTCGCTCCAGGTATGCAATGCGCTACCGGTGGAGTTGATCAGGTCGTAGGCTTCTTCCAGGAAGATGCCGAGCAATTCCGGGTCCAGATGGGACAGGTCCGCTACGTTGCTGTCGGCGTCTTCGTCGGCACTAATATCACCGATATCCTGCGCAGCTTCAGCGCGGTCGCCGGATTCGATGGCGGTTTCTGCCGCCGGGGCGATATCGGTGACCGGTCGGGTGCCTTGAGCATCAGTGATGTATTGCTGGATTTCAACGACCAGGTCAGGGGCCGGTTTTGGTTGATCTTGCGCTTCCAGAGCATCGACCATGCCTGCCAAGCGATCGTGACACCGGAACAGCAAGTCGGACAGCGTGTCGTTGATTGTAAGCCGCTGTTCGGTCAGACCTTCAAACAGGTTTTCCAGTTCGTGTGCCAGGTCGCCCACGGCTTCAATATCGGCCAGACGTGCGCCCCCTTTCAGGGTATGCAAATCTCTTTGCAATAGGCGCAGAATATCGATATTGCCTGTGTCGTCACTCCAGTTTTGCAGCGCTTCAGCCGTGCTATCAATCAGATCCCTGGCTTCTTCCAGGAAGATAGCCGCCAGTTCGTCGTCCATTTCACTGTCATCGGAGACGTCGGGCAGCGTGGTTTGTTGCTCATCAGCTGTCTCTAGGGCAGTGAAATCACTGTCTTCGAGACTGAGGTCTATTTCTTCCAGATCTTCGGTGAACTGTTGCTCGAACTGGTCCGGCTCATCGTTCCGGTTAACCGCATCGGTCAACGCATGAAGTTCCAGAATGACATCGTCACAGGGGTCGGTCGCCAGCCCGGCTGCCACCTGATCCATCTGGTTGATGAGCTGGTCCTGAGCTTTCCTGGCGGTTTCAAAGAATTGACCGTTACTTGGCAGGCCATACAAGGTCACTGCGCCGTACAGGCGAGTGAGTGCATCGGCCAGGTTGGCGATGTCGGCCAAGCCGACATCCGCGGCGTTGTCGGTCAGAGATTCAAGCTCGCTGCGCAGAGTGGACAGAGCGTCTTGTTGCTGAGGGTCGGCGGCCCATTCTTCCAGAATTGTTTCGGCATCCAGGACGATGTCGAGGCCTTCGCCCAAAAATAGCTGAACCAGTTGTGAAGAAACCTGATTTGCCGGCGCTACGTCGTCATCAAAAACCTGACCTTGGAATGTGGCGGTGCTGACCTTTTCGAGGTTTTCGAGGTAGTCTGCAGTGCCGTCAAGTTCGGCTTGTGGATCATTATGAATTTGCGCCAACCCGTGGCTCAGGAAATCGCTGGCTCGGGAAATTAGTTCGAGTACATCATGATCGGCCCGTTTGTTTTGCGCTCTGGCTTCTTTGATGAATCGCTCAAGAGGCGTAATGATGGCCGCAATCGGAGCAATGCCTGCCGTGTTAGCGCTGCCACGCAGGGTGTGCAGGGCTCGGGACAGATCATCGGTATAGACGGGCGCTGTCTGTTGCTGGGCTGCTTGCAGGTAATTTTTAAGGGTTTGCAGATGAGTTTGGGCTTCCTGTTCGAAAATCTCGAGCAGGACCAGATCTGCGTCTTCGGAATGCTGATGGTCAGATTCAACGCTGTCGGTTGTCGCATCAGGCAAGCTATCCGGAGTCTCCGCCGCAGGCATGGCCGAGGTGTCGAGCTCGCCACTGGCCAAGGCGTGAGCGCGGGCTTCGAGCGGTGCTGTGGCGACACTGGCCTCAACCCGATTCTCGAAATCGCTGACCAGCGCCGGGATGACTTCGGTGACATCCTGGAGCAGCGCGGCAAGGTCGTCGTTCATGAAGATGCTGCCTTCGATGATCCGATTCAGCATGTTCTCCACGGACCAGGACAACTCCCCGATCACGTCGGCACCGACCATCCGCCCGCTGCCCTTGAGGGTATGGAAGGCGCGTCTTACTTCGGCTAACGCGCTGCGATCATCGTATTGACGCAGCAGCATGGGCAGGTACTCGTTGATGGTTTCGAGTACTTCGCCGGCCTCTTCGACAAAGATTTCAAGGATCTCGTCGTCGATGAGATCGTCTTCGTCGTTTGTGGTGGGCTCGGGTGAATCGATTGCCTCAGTAACGACAGGCTCTGCCGGAGTATCGGCCGCTGATGAGTCTTCGGCTGCGTTGGTAGCCGTTTCCTGAGTTTCCGCCGGGCTGGCGGGTTCCGTGGCCGCGGTGTCAGTGCGACGGGTGGTGGCTAAAGCCTCAGCCCGAGCAATGAGTTCCGCAACGTCGCCTGTGGTTTCGCCTTGGCGGAAGTCTTGAATAAGCTCCGGAATGCGCGCATTCACGTCGTCGAGAAGCGCAAACATGTCGTCTGTGGCTTTCAGCGTCTGGTCGATTACGCGGTTCAGCAGATTTTCAACCGACCACGCCATCTCGGCAAGGCTTTCGGCGCCCACCAGTCGGCCACTGCCTTTCAGCGTGTGGTACGCGCGACGAACTTCGGTGAGGGCATCCCGGTCGGCATGATCCTTGCGCAGACGAGGGTAGTATTCCTGGATAGTACCCAGAACTTCCTCGGCTTCCTCAACGAAAATGCCGAGTATTTCATCGTCCAACAGCTCGCTGTCGGAGCCTTTTTGTGGCGAGCCAGGTTCTTCCTGGATCGGCTCAAGAACCGGAACCTCTTCGGCCTCCATGGCCTCAACCTGGCCTGCGCCATTCCATGTTGGATCTTCCCCGACAGGGAAACCGAGACTCGCCAAGCTTTCATTGGCAATGCGCAAAATGGTGTCGTTGTCGGTGATGCCTTCGGCAACCCGTTCGAGGTAGTACTCGATACTGGTTATGGCATCGGCCAGTGTGTCCAGCTGGCGCCAATCGGGCACTTGCTGGCTCGAGAGCAAGACATCGGAAATGTAACGCTCGGCCGAGTCGAGCATGTCCGGGATATGCTCAAGAGGCACCAGCCCAAGGCCGCCCCGAATGCTGTGAAGCAGCGCCGGAACGTGTTCGATTTCCTGGGTGTCCCATTGCGAGGCAATGAAGTTAACGATGGCAGACTTTGCTTGTTCCAGGGTGTTTCGGGATTCCCGGATCAGCGCTTCGTTGGCCTCTGACAGCTCACGAGAGCCGATGTTTGTCGGCTCACCCGTATCGACGCTGTCGGACACTTCGGTATGGCGATCCACATCGAGGCCGGCCAGACTGGCTTCGACATAAAGCAGAGCGCCTGCAATGTCCATCAAGGTGCCGTCATCGATGGTTTCTACTTGGTTGCACAGCTTTTCGAGCAGTTCGATTTGTTCCGTCACTACTTTGCGGGGAATACCAAGGCCGAGAATGGCCAGAGTATTGCCGACCTGACGTAGTCCGGGGAGCAGTTCGTCCAGCTCGGTGTTTTGCCGATGCTCGGCACGTACAAACAGATCGAGCTGGTCTTTCAATCGGCCAAGCTCTTCGTTTAGGGCACTGACCACCGACTGAATGGCGTCTCGGCCCGGGCCAGAAACGCGTGTGCGAGCCTCGCTGACGTCGTCATCGGAGGGCAGGGCATCCGATAGCTGATAAGCCTTCCGCAAGTAATTGACCTGCGGGCGATCGAGATCACGGGCACGAGCCACGTAGTACAGCAGGTTTTTCAATAAAGCTTCAGGAACAGGCTGAAGCAGAATGTCGGCGTGTTCGTCTGTCAGCTTGCGAATCTCACCATCGAGTTCGCGCAACAGCGATTTAACGGCGGTGTTAACCGGGTTTACGTGTGCTTCGAGAGTTTCAACAAACGCTCCGGCGGCTTTCCACAGTTCGCCCCGGGCGGTTTTTTGGCACAAGCGCGAGAGCCGGTCGATGACCTTTTGCATGTAACCGAAATGAGCGTCCAGATCTTCTTCGCGAACCACACCGGCCAGCGCAAACTGGTACATCTGCCGCAGTTTTCGCAGGTGACCCAGCACCTTGGGGTCTTGAAGGCGTTCGGATACTTTGCCGGTTACATTAAAGCGGGCTGCGGTCAGGTCCGGCTTGAACAGCGATGTATCAGACAGCAACGATTCGCCGCGAGCAGCGCGTAGGTCGTTGAGCAACGGCAACAAAACCATCGGGAAGTCGTCGCGGCTGCTGCCCAGATGCTCCAGGTATTGTGGCAACTGGAGAATGGCCTGCATCAATACTTCGAGGGCGTCATCAATGTTAACGACGGTTTCGTTCAGAATGGCCTGGGTGAGTTTCTCCATCTCTTCGGTGAGCAAGGCTGCACCGTAGAGTTCCACCATTTGCAGGGTGCCGTGCACCTGGTGAAGGTAGTTCAGGCAGAAGCGCAGGCGCGCGGTGTCGTCACGATTATCAACGTACGCTTCGAGTGCATGCTGACCTTGGGTCAGCGTGTCCTGTATTTCGCCCCGAACCCAGTCGAGGGCGATACTGTCATGGTGATTGCCCATAACCACTCCGGTTATTCTTCGTCGGACTGGCGTTTGATCCACGCCAGTACATGTTCCGAGGGAACCTTCTGCAGGCCAGGTGGCTGCCAATCGGTCAGTTCACCTTGGCCTAACACCAGTAACCCCCCCGGTGCCAGACGCTCTGAAAGCCGTCTAACAATTTCGCGCCGGCGCCAGCGGCGGAAGTAAATCAGCAGGTTCTGGCAGAAGATAATGTTCATGCCGTGCATCGGGGCTTTGTTCAGGTCTAGTACGTTGAGCCTGGCAAAGCACACCCGTTCACGGATGCTGTTCACGATTTCTACGGTATTCCGCTCGGCAGGCCGGAAGTACCGGGATTTCAGGGCCTCATCCATGCCCAGCAGCTTGCGGGCGCTGAACAAGCCGGATTTGGCTTTAACGAGTGCTGGCTGACTGATGTCCGAGCCGGTTACCCCGTACAGGGGCTGTAGACCAAGCTGTTCCATGCACTCGTTGAGCACCATCGCCAGTGTGTAAGGCTCTTCGCCGGTTGAGCACCCTACACTCCAAGCTTCCAGTGCCTGGTTTTTCAGGCCTTCCCGGGGGCGGGTCATGACATAGTCTGACACCAGCTTGCACGCGTCAGGATCACGGAAAAAACGGGTTTCCTGAACCGTCAGACGGTCTACCAAAGTGGCCCATTCCTGAATAGCGTTCGGGCCCGATACGATCTGTTCGTAATAGGCCTGATAGCTGTTGCAGCCAATTTCCCGCATCCGGATACCCAAGTTGGTTTCCAGAAACGATCTCCGGTCTGAGGTCAGGGTCATGCCTGTGCGGTGTTCCAGCAGGCTCTGCCATTGACCGAACTGCGCATCGTCCATGGCCGGGAGTTTACGCAGTGACCAGATGCCGTCTGCGGGTGCCGTTTGGTTATGTGTGTGAACCATAGACCTTCAGCTGCCCCGGGCCGGTGGTCAGCTGACCACCGATTCGTCGTAACTTTCGCTGTCTTCGCTGAGCGTTTCTTCATCCGGCAGGGTAAAGCCGGCAACAGAAGATCGAAGCTCGGAAGCCATTTCTGCCAGATTTCCGATCGACTTCGCGGTGGCGTTGGTACCGGAAGACGTCTGCGAGGTGATTTCCTGGATGACGTTCATCGTGTTGGAAATGTGCGACGCAGAAGAGGACTGCTGGCGTGCCGCGTTGGAGATGTTCTGGATCAGTTCCGCAAGGCTCATGGATACGTTCTCGATTTCCTCGAGCGCGATACCCGCGTCTTGTGCCAGGCGAGCACCACGTACTACCTCGGCGGTGGTGTGCTCCATGGAGATAACGGCTTCGTTGGTGTCAGACTGGATCGTCTTAACCAGCGCTTCAATCTGCTTGGTTGCTGCAGAAGAACGTTCCGCAAGGCGCTGAACTTCGTCCGCAACTACCGCAAAGCCTCGCCCTGCGTCACCGGCCATGGAGGCCTGAATCGCCGCGTTCAACGACAGGATGTTGGTTTGGTCAGCAATGTCGTTAATCAAAGATACGATGTCACCGATCTCCTGGGAAGATTCACCCAGTCGCTTGATCCGCTTGGAGGTTTCCTGGATCTGTTCACGGATGTTGTCCATGCCGCGAATGGTGTTCTGAACCACTTCCGCGCCTTTCTTGGCGATGGCAACCGAGCGCTCGGCAACCGCAGAGGATTCTGCCGCGTTGGAGGATACCTGGTCGATGGAGACGGCCATTTCGTTAACCGCCGCAGAAGCTCCGGCGATTTCCTGGGCCTGATGCTCGGAGGCATCGGCCAGATGGATGGCCGTTGCCTGAGATTCCTGCGCCGCAGAGGCAACTCGTACCGCAGTACCCCGAATGGACTGTACCAGTCCGCGCATCTGGTCGATCGCGAAGTTGATGGAGTCGGCGATGGCGCCGGTGAAGTCTTCGGTTACTGTAGCCTCGGTGGTCAAGTCACCGTCGGCCAGATCAGCCAGTTCGTCCAGCAGTCGCAGGATGGCGTTCTGGTTCTGTTCGTTCTGTTCCTGCGTGGTGGTCAGACGGGACTGGGTTTCCCGGTACAGAGCGAAACCGATGAAGACAACGATGGCAACCATAGCGGCCAGGATAGCGAACGCCAGTGTGGCGTTGATCAGACGCGATTCGGCTTGGTTGCTGAAGTCGTTGGCCAGAGACGAAAGCTCGGTCAGCAGCACTTCCGAGTTCTGGAAGATATCGCTGGCTGCCAGACGGACCTTGAACAGGTCGGGAGAGGCTTCAAGGATGGCGTCAACGTTCTGGGAAACGAACTCGAACAGTTCATCCACCGCCTCAAGGCCGTAAATGGCATCTTCGTCAGCCACTTGCGAGATGCCCATGCCGGGGTTGCCGTTCAGCTGTCCGTCCAGTACGCGTCCGAACAGGCTGGCGTCACGACCAAACCGGTCGGCCGCGATGACGGCGTCTTCATCACCGGAAAGAACGTTGTTGACCGAGCGTACAATCCGCTCTGCCAGCAGCGACTGACGCTGGGCGAGTGCGATCTGCTCGGCCGGCGCGTCGTTTTCCAGCAGGATTTGTACGATGTCATCGTACTCAACCTGAAGCTGTGGAATGGTTTCGTTCAGTGTGCGGGCAACTTCGTGCAGGCCGAGTACCGCTTCCTGAGTGGACAGGATGCTGTCTGCGTTTTCGCGCACCCGGTTCCATAATTTCTGAGTGTTACTCTGCTGAGCGAGCTCGCTGGGCGGGAGGCCGGTTTCCGGATTACCTTTGGTAACGCTGGTCCAGAGCAGCTGGAATTCATCCCGGGAACGGCGCAACTGGTCGAAGGCTTCGGCTGTGCCGCCGGCCGCTTCGGTCGCGTTCTTCGCGATCTCCTGGGAAAGCACGCGCATTTCTGCGGTGTTGGCGATGTATTCCTGATCGTTCTGGCTGTCTTTGTTGATGATGAACAGCACCACAACGAGCAGGATAGTGAGTGCAATCAGTGCTGCGATCAGGCCGGCAATCAGCTTGTTGCCTCCCTGTCCCATACTGAGTTTTCCGGCTCTGTTTTTCATCTTCTGGCTCCCGGCCTTTTTCTTCTGGAAATGGCAAGTTGTTGTATCGGGTTGCAGACGGTCAGGGTGACGTTCCTGCCAGTACCATCATCCCTACCACTGTGCGACATCAAGAAAGCGCTCGTCGTCCACCAAGTCGGCGGCGGAGAACACATTCCAGATCTCTTCGTTGCGCTCGTAACCGCCATCTACAAACGGACGAACGTTGTCGGGCACCCCTTTCGGGCTGGCCCGGAAACTGTCTTTTGCGAAATATTGCATGCCCAGAACGCTATCGACGACCAGTCCGCTGAAAATATCGCCTTGCTCGATCACCAACACCCGGCGTTCACGCGGGCTGCGGGAAGAGCGGGGAATGTCGAAGAAGCTGGCGAGGTCTATCAGAGGAAGAAGTCGGCCACGAACGTTGGCCGCGCCCATCATAAACGGGCGCACCCCGGGTATGTGCGTAAACCGGGGTACGTGCAGTATTTCAGTTACATCGCCCATCGGAGCAACATAGCGTTGGCCGGAGAGGATGAACCCGATGCCGTTCCAAAGCTCAACAGCTTGTTCTTGCTCTGGAAGGCCCGAGGCCATTGCCCGGCTGCGCTGGGCGATATCCGTCAGAACGGCGAAAGGGGCGGCCTCGGCGGACATGCTTAACTCCACGGCGAAGGATCAGGCAATCAGGTTATTGATTGTTTTGATCAGGTCGTCTTCGTTAACTGGCTTGACCAGATAACCCTTGGCACCCTGGCGGGTTCCCCACACTCGGTCAGTTTCCTGATCCTTGGTGGTGACGATCACAACCGGAATGGATGCGGTTTCCGGTGCGCGGGTCAGCTGACGGGTTGCCTGGAAGCCGTTCAGGCCTGGCATCACGACGTCCATCAGTACCAGGTCCGGAGTCTCTGCGCGGGCTTTGGCAACACCGTCTGCACCGTTATCTGCAGTCAGCACTTCGTGTTGGTGCTTTTCCAGAATGGTGGATATCTTTTTAACTTCTGTTGGCGAATCGTCAACAATCAAAATGCGAGCCATGGTTTCCTCGAAGGTTCTGGGTGGCAGCAGGATTACTGTTCCGCCTGAGGCGTGTACTGGCGGATGGTGTTGAGCAGTTCATCCTTGCTGAACGGTTTGGTCAGATATTGGTCCGAGCCAACGATGCGCCCTTTTGCTTTATCAAACAGGCCATCCTTGCTCGAAAGCATAACGACCGGCGTGTTCTTGAACGTAGAGTTGTTCTTGATCAAGGCGCAGGTCTGATAGCCGTCCAAGCGAGGCATCATAATATCTACGAAGATGATGTCTGGTTGGGAATCAGCGATTTTGGCCAGAGCGTCAAAGCCGTCAGTGGCGGTGATGACCTCACAGCCTACCTTTTTCAAGAGGGTTTCTGCGGTGCGACGAATGGTTTTGCTATCGTCGATCACCATGATCTTCAAGTTCTCGAAGTTGTCATCCATTGTCCGACTGCCTTGCGCTCGAGCGGGTGTCATTATTTTAGAGAGGGTTTTAGCACAAACCTTAAGGTTGTTCTATAAAGCCCTCTCATTTATAGAGTATCCATGGCTGGATAAAAAGTATTTGTTTGTCACCAAATGTACTTCTGCATCCCTCGTCACGTAATTGCCACAGGATTTCTGCGGATGCATTTACGGCTGGGGTACAATACCATCATCAGCATAGCACTTTATCAGTGATGCACTCTGCTGCCTGGTTCGTGTTTTCAGTGGTTTATTTGCAGATTTCCAACTTGATATTCCAGGAGACTCTATGGCAATTCGGCTCGGGATCATTATGGATCCGATCGAGGACATCCATTTCAAGAAAGACAGCTCGCTGGCCATGTTACTTGCGGCCCAGAACCGAGGCTGGGAACTCGAGTACATGGAGCTCCAGGATATGTATCTGGCGGGAGGTCAGGCTCGGGCCAGCACCCGTAGCCTGACTGTGCGGAATAACCCGGACGATTGGTTCAGTTATGGCGAAAGCCAGGATCGGGCCCTGGGTGATCTGGATGTTATCCTGATGCGCAAGGATCCCCCGGTTGACCGCGAATTCTTGATGGCGACATACATACTCGACGCGGCCGAGCAGCAGGGCGCTTTGGTTGTTAACCCGCCATCAACGCTACGGGACTGCAACGAGAAGCTGTTTGCCGCGCAGTTTGAGGATTTAACGCCGCCGCTGATCGTCACCCGCAGCTCGCAGCGGTTTCGGGAGTTCTACGCCGAGCACGGCGACATCATTATGAAGCCGGTAGATGGCATGGGCGGCCGGTCGATATTCCGGGTCAAAGAAAATGATGCCAACCTCGGGGTGATTATTGAAACCCTGACGAATTACGGCGAGCATCAGGCCATGGCGCAGAAGTTTGTTCCTGAAATCTCGGATGGCGATAAGCGTATTCTGCTGATTGATGGTGAACCCGTACCTTATGCGCTTGCCCGAATTCCCTCCCAGGGTGAAAATCGCGGAAATCTGGCGGCCGGTGGCCGTGGGGAAGGTCGCGAGCTGACTGACCGCGACCGTGAGATCTGTGCCCGCGTTGCGCCAGTGATTAAACAGAAAGGGCTGATGTTTGTGGGCCTGGATGTCATTGGTGATTACCTCACCGAGATTAATGTGACCAGCCCAACCTGTATCCGGGAGCTGGACGCACAGTTTGGCATCGATATTTCAGCGTTGTTGATGGATGCTATTGAACGACGACTGAAACAGTAAGCGTAAGCATTACCGACGGGTATCCGAGATGCAGAATCAGGACACGTGATGGCAGTTCAGGTAAGCGATTTCGATCGGTTTTCATTCACCCTTTTCATGGCGGTGGCGCTTCATGCCATCGCTGTGTTGGGCATCACCTTTGCGCCGGAACTACCCAGTTCTGTAGCTCAAACGATGGAAATCACGCTGTCGCAATTTGATGACGAACAAGCCCCGGAGCAAGCGGATTTTCTGGCGCAAACCAACCAGCAGGGCAGCGGCACGGAAAACGAGCCTCTGGAAATGACCTCGCCTCAACCGGCCGAAGTCAGCCAGCCCGAGGTTGCAGACGTGCAACCGGAGCCGAAAGCCACAACGGAGCCGCAGCCAAGCCAGAATCGGGCCGTGATCGAGACGGACAGAGCTCGCCGCGAGGTGGCGCAGCAAAACGATCAGGTAGATCCTGAGCCTTTGCCGCGCGCCAAACGCAAAAGCCTGATGGAACGGAGCCTGGAAATTGCCAGTCTGGAAGCCCGGCTGGATGCCCAGCAGCAAGCCTATGCGCGTAAGCCTCGGGTGATGCGAGTGACGGCGGCTTCCACGCTGAAATCCAATAACGCATGGTATGTGCAGGACTGGGTTGGCAAAGTGACCCGGGTGGGGAACATCAATTACCCGACAGAGGCACGAAGGGCGGGCATTTATGGCGATCTGAGAATGCTGGTTTCTATTCGTAAAGATGGCACCATAAAAGAAGTGGCCATTTTACAGTCTTCGGGCAGCTCGGTGCTGGACGATGCGGCCATTCGCATTGTTCGGATGGCTGCACCTTTTGCGCCTTTCCCGGAAAGCATGCGTGAGAAAGCGGATGAGTTGGAAATTATACGAACCTGGTCGTTCCAGAAGCGGGGGCTCAGTTCAGGATGATTGACGATACCACTGCGGCAGGTAGCTTGAAGCACCATTTTCTGGTGGCATCGCCCTGGCTATCCGATCCCCGTTTTCACGGTGGTGTGATTTACATCTGTGAACACTCTGAAGACGGGGCGTTGGGCTTGATGATCAACCAGCCTTTGGGTATTCATCTGGGTGAAATACTGGAACAACTGGATATGCAAGGCGGGGAGTTGGACATACCGGTGTATACCGGCGGGCCGGTCCAGCCCGAGCGAGGCTTCGTGCTGCATTCGCCAGGACGGGAGTGGCAGCATACGGCGCGGGTGACCGACGAGGTCTTATTGACCACCTCGCGGGACGTTCTGGAAAGCATCGGTCAGGATGATGGGCCGAATGAATTTTTGGTGGCGCTAGGTTATTCGGGCTGGGGTGAAGGCCAGCTAGAGGAAGAGCTGGGCAGCAACTCCTGGCTGACATGCCCGGCCACTGACGATGTACTGTTCCGTATCCCCATCGAAAAACGTTACGAGGCCGTTCTCCAATTGATCGGTGTGGATTTGAGCCAGTTGAGTGATTCGGTGGGGCATGCCTGAAGTCGGTAACAGAAGAGTGGTGGCGTTCGATTTTGGCACCCGCCGCATTGGCGTAGCTACCGGGCAGGAAATGCTGGGTACCGGGCAGCCTCTGGCCATGATACCGGCCCGGGATGGCATTCCCGATTGGGCCCAGATCGAAGCCTTGTTAGCGGAGTGGCAGCCGAACCTGGTGCTGGTGGGGTTGCCGCTGAACATGGACGATACCGAAAACGACATGTGCGCCAGAGCCCGGAAGTTCGGCAAACGCATTCATGGTCGTTACCATGTGCCGGTGGAAATGGTCGATGAGCGTTTGACCAGTTTTGAGGCCAAAGGTCAGGTGATGGCCGAAGGTGGTAGTCGGGATTTCGGCCGTCATGGTGTAGACGATCTGGCGGCGGTGTTGATTTTGGAAACCTGGTGCCGGGAACAAGCCGGCCGAGCTGATTAACGAGGCTTTAATGACCGCATTGCTTGATATCAATCCGTTGCTGGACGAGCTGGAAACAGGATTGCGTGATGTTCTTGAGCGCCGGGGTATCGAGAATCCGGCGCTGATTGGTATTCGTACCGGTGGTGTCTGGGTTGCCGACATTCTGAACAAGCGTCTGGGCCTGAAGCAGGATTTTGGCGAGTTGGATATTTCGTTTTATCGTGATGACTTCAGCCGCATTGGGCTAAACCCCACGGTGACACCGTCCAGTTTGGCGTTTGATACAGAGGGGCGGGATATCATTTTGGTGGACGATGTGATCATGAGTGGCCGTACCATTCGGGCTGCCATGAACGAGATCTTCGATTATGGTCGTCCTGCCAGTATCATACTCGCCACATTGATTGATTTGGGTGCCAGAGAGTTGCCGATCCAGCCGGATGTGGTCGGTAAAGTGCTTGAACTGGAAACCTATCAGAGAGTAAAACTGCGCGGCCCCGAGCCGTTGCACATTGAGTTTCAGGAAACCGGGCAGTAAAACCTTCCCATTGATAACAGGCGAGCCATGACCGCGATTGACCCTTCCCCGAACCACTTGCAGCTGACCCGGGGTGGTCAGTTGCGACATTTTCTAACCCTTGATGGCTTGAACCGCGAACTGCTCACCGACATCCTCGATACGGCGGATTCGTTCATTGAGGTGGGTGAACGCAGTATCAAGAAAGTGCCCCTGCTGAGGGGGCGCACTGTTGTAAATCTGTTCTTCGAATCCAGTACCCGTACCCGAAGCACCTTCGAGCTGGCGGCCAAGCGGTTGTCGGCAGATGTGCTGAATCTCGATATTTCCACGTCGGCTACCTCCAAAGGCGAATCGCTTTCCGACACCCTGCTAAATCTGGAGGCGATGGCCAGCGATATGTTCGTGGTCCGGCATTCCCAGAGCGGCGCGCCTCATTTTATCGCCGAGAGCGTGACCCCCGGGGTGGCGATCATCAATGCGGGCGACGGCCGCCATGCTCACCCGACTCAAGCCATGCTGGATATGCTGACCATTCGCCAGCACAAGGGATCGTTTGCGGGGCTGAAAGTGGCCATTGTTGGCGACATTCTGCATTCCCGCGTGGCCCGCTCCCAGATTCGTGCGCTGAACGAGCTTGGTGCGGAAGAAGTGCGAGTGATTGCACCCGGAACCCTGTTGCCTAGGGATGTAGAGAACTTGGGCTGCACGGTTGAATACGACATGGCCCGAGGTATGAAAGACCTCGACGTAGTGATCATGCTGAGATTGCAAAAAGAACGCATGGAAGGTGCCTTGTTGCCGAGCGAACGGGAGTTCTACCGCTTGTACGGGCTTAATCAGGATAAATTGGCCTTGGCTAAACCCGACTGCATTGTGATGCATCCGGGCCCGATTAACCGAGGCGTTGAAATCGAATCCGCGGTGGCGGACGGCCCGCAGTCGGTGATTCTGAACCAAGTCACCAATGGCATCGCCATTCGCATGGCGGTGATGTCCATGGCAATGGGTGGTCAAATGGCGGAACGACAGCAAAAGCAGCTGGAAAGAGAAGGGGGCCGGGCATGAAGGCGGGTTCACAATACGAAAGCCTGAGAATCACCGGCGGCACTCTGTTTGATGGCGCTGGCACCGAGAGTGACAACCCGGGCCTGTTAATCAAAGAGGGCAAGATTGTGGCCATGGGGGCGGAGGCCCTGAGTGCCGACGCCGATCAGCAATACGATGCCAGTGGATACGTGATTGCTCCGGGGTTCATCGACCTTTGCTGCAACCTGAGGGAGCCGGGTAACGGCCAAAAAGGGAATATCGCATCAGAAACCTTGGCCGCCGCCCATGGTGGCTTTACAACGGTGTGTGCGTCACCTGAAACCTCGCCGGTAAACGATTCCAGTGCAGTGACACATCTGATTCGTGACGGAGCATCATTGCGTGGTTCGGTCCGTGTATTGCCCGTTGGTGCAATTACCCGAGGGCTGGAGGGTGAGCTTCTCAGCGATCTGGCGGGTCTGAAAAACGCCGGCTGTGTGGCTGTGGGTAATGGCTCCCGCGGCATTAAAAATGCCCGAATTTTGCGCCGTTGTATGGCGTATGCCCAGACTTTCGGTTTGACCGTTATGTTCAGCCCGGAAAATCAGGCGCTGGCGGCGGATGGTTATGCTCATGATGGTCAGGTGACCACGCGTCTTGGGCTGCTGGGCATACCCGAGGTCGCTGAAACGGCGGCGGTGATGGAAATGCTGCTCCTTGCTGAAGAAACCGGTGTGAAACTGCACCTAAGCCAGCTATCCAGTGGCCGAAGTGTTGAGATGGTGGCGGATGCCCGGAAGCGAGGTGTTCACGTGACGGCCGATGTGGCCATGCATCAGCTGTGCTTCACCGAAGAGGCGCTGGCGGGTTTTGATAGCCGGTACCACGTTCGGCCACCGCTGCGCTCTGAAGCCGATCGTCAAGCTCTGGTGGCTGGCGTTCAGGCAGGCGTGATCGATGCCATCGTCAGTCAGCATCAGCCTCATGATACGGCGGCCAAGCAAGCGCCGCTGCCAGCCACCGAGCCAGGCCTGTCCAGTATCGAAAGCGTGCTTTCGCTGGGTTTGGAGTTGGTGAAAAGCGGCGAATTGAGTCGGCAACGGTTGCTGACCGCGCTTACCCAGGGGCCGGGGCGTATTGTTGGATTGTCGCCTGAAATAGCGTCTGGAGCCGTTGCGGATTTGTGTATCTTCAATCCGGCCGCTAGCTGGCAGCCGTCCGAGCAGACCTTGGTGTCTACCGGTAAGCACGCACCGTTGATGGGGCGGAAGCTGGAAGGCAAGGTTGAGCTGACGTTGGTGGCTGGCCGTCCGGTTTGGGTGGATAACCACTAACGTACACCACAGGATTCGACGGAGGCGGCACTACCTCTGTCGAATCCATCACAATTTGTAACCAATATTCCTAAAAGGCCTTGCGGGCAGTCACCTGAGCCAACGTATCCTAGATCCCCTCGAACTAACATAACTCACTTAAATGAATGAGTTGCTGGCAGCAGGCCAGTCCATGCTTTTGACAATAATAATCAGGAGTCATCCCGTGAAAGCCATTCGATTCACCCGCCGTCTTGCTACGGCTGCTGCACTCTGCGCCAGTTTCGTTGCTCCGATGCATGCGCAAGCTCAGACAGACATCATCGAACGCTCCTTCTGTGTGTTTGATCCGGTAGGCGCCAATGGCCCGCTCTTTTCCATTACCAAAGAATTTCAGCCGGTTGCCCTTCAGCGTGGAATCAAACTTAATCTGCGCGCATACACCGATGAGAAAGTGGCGGCAGAAGACTTCAAGGCGGGCCAGTGTGATGCGGTGTTGTTAACGGGTACCCGTGCCCGAGAATTCAACAAATTTACCGGGACCCTCGAGGCCATGGGGGCGATTCCGGGTGAGCAGGAAATGCGTCTGCTGTTCAATACCTTGAGTCAGCCCAAGGCACGTCCGTTCCTGATTGACGGCCCGTATGAAGTGGCCGGGGTCTTCCCCGGGGGTGCGGTGTATCTGCATGCCCGCGACCGCACTCTGGATACGGTCGAAAAGCTGCAGGGCAAGCGCATTGCCACATTGGATTACGACACAGCCTCGGTGCGGATGGTTCGCCATGTGGGCGCTTCGGTTGTTGGCTCAAACTCGGCCAATTTTGCCGGTAAATTCAATAACGGCAGCGTTGATTTTGCTTATGCGCCTGCGGTGGCTTACCAGCCGCTCGAGCTTTATAAGGGCATCGGCGACAAGGGTGGTGTATTCAAGTACGCGCTGGGTTATATGAACTTTCAGGTGATCATCAATACCGAGCGATTCCCGGAAGATGCAGGCCAAATGGTGCGTGATGAATCCATTAAGCGTATCGACGAGGCCTACGAAATTATCGCCGAAGCGGAAGCCAGTATTCCGGAGAACGTTTGGGTGAACCTGCCCCAGGAAGACACAGCCGAATACGACAAAATGCTTCGTCAGGTGCGGATGTCATTGCTTGAGGACGGCGTGTACGACGAGCGGGCCATCAAGTTGATGAAAGCGATACGTTGCCGGGTAGATGGCGCCAGATCGGAATGTGCGTCCTGAGATAATTAGTCGGGAAGATAGCCCGCACAAGCGGGCTGTCGCCGAATCAGTTGACGGCGTCTTTCAGCGCTTTGCCGGGCTTGAAGCCAACGGTTTTACTGGCGGCGATCTGTATGGTCGCACCGGTTTGCGGGTTTCTTCCGCTGCGAGCTTCCCGTTTGCGAACTGAAAAGGTGCCGAAGCCGATGAGACTGATGTCGTCGCCTCGGGCAGCCGCCGCGGTAATCTGATCGGTTACCGCGTTGATTACCTCGCTGGCTTTTTCCCGGGTTAGACCGGCTTGCTCGGCGATAGCGGCGGAAAGTTCAGGTTTGCGCATAAAGTACTCCTGTCTTTTGTTTTGATTGTTGTCTTTGTGTGAGCTGCCGAGCGCAGGCGGGCAGCGTATGCAATCTATAGTGGGTTTGGCGCAAATGTGCAAACCCGAGCCTCAGTGATCTGCGAATACGCATAAGAATAAAAGGGTGTAGTTGATATGACAGTTTCCCGGAAAAAGATGGCTTCAGGTACACGGCTAAGGGGTTTTGTGGCCGCCGTTGCAGCCAGCGTGGCGTTAAGTGGCTGTGGGGTGGTCAACCACATGGTTTACAAAACCACGGGTGACGTGATGAAAGGGTTTTCCCGTAATCACACCGTGCCTTACCTGATGCAGTCCGACGATCTGGCGATGGGTTGCGCCATGAGTGAGGCCACGGCACCGTTGCTGATGTCGTTTGGCCGTGTAACCAGCGAGCCGGATCAAATTGCCGTGATGTTATACCTCTCCGCCGGAGGTTGCGCTGAAGAGCGTGCCATCGAGCACGAGCTGGACGGTATGGCGAAGCTGTATGCCAATGACGGCACCGGGGCTGAAGACGCATTCATTCAGAAAAAGCGGGCCTATACCGTTGCGGCCAAGCGCTATTACAAAGGTTGGCAGCATCACAACACCCATTATGGCAATCCGGATGGCGCTGAATGCCCAAGCTTTGACGATGAGGCCGATGAGTTCATCTATATGGCCGGGTTATTGTCGGGTATGCAGGCGCTGAGTGCGCAGATTCAGGCGGCCTCGTCCATTGGCGTGCCATTCAACACAGGTTCGATTGTGGGGCGCGCCAGTCAGTGTCTGGACAACAACCAGTGGTGGGGTGCGCCCATGGGGCTGAGAGCTACCGTATGGGCCATGATTCCAGGCACTCAGCCGCAGGGTGAGGATGCCTTCGAGCGGTTGGCTGCGGCGCAAGAGCAAGGTAAGGACGCCGGGGTTCGCCTGGGCCACGTTTTCCACGCCATTGCCGCCACCAACAAAAATGATATCGCTCTGGTGAAGGACATTATTCGTGATTTCGCCGATTCCGAGCAAACGGTTGAGGTTAGTGAGGACTGGCGCTTCATTGATGCCATGGCCAGAAACATGTTGGTGACCATCTCCGACAAGCTGTGGATGGAAAACACCGGGCATCGGACACCATCCGGCCGTTTCGGCTCGTTCTGGGATGATCAGCGAGCGCCCGTTGAAACCATGGATCTCGACGATCTGTTGTAAATCCGTCATTTTCCAGAGTGCGTTGTCATGATTCAGGGTCGAATGAGCCGTAGTGGGCTGGAGTGGTTTTCTTCGCTGCCAGCCTGTCTGCTTTTACTTGCTGTGGTGCTGTTCTCTACCAGCAGTGATATCCATAACCAGATGCTCCGGGGTGGGGAGCAGATGTGGGGTGGCTATTACAAGCTCCGGATGGATCCGGTTAAGCCTCAGTGTGAAGTCATTCAGGATGTGGATGCCGCAGTGGCGAAGGAGATGGCCGAAGCGCCGCCGGCTGACGACCCCATGGCAGCGCTATTGGGGGACTTCGAGAAAGACCCCGCTGAGGTCCGCTTGGCCATTGAGCGTTCAGCCGCGGATTGCCGCGCAGCCCATACCAGTTACGCCGAGTTACAGGATAAATTAACCCCGGGTGTAAAGGCGTATCGGACCGTTGAATTGTTTGTGGCTGATCTGATTGCGTTCGGGCTTGCGGCACAGCGCTATATATTGGTGATATTGGTCATGTTGTGTGCCGTCACCGCTACGCTAACCCGCCACCATATTGCCATGCGCGCGATGGAAACCCGGCTGGATTATACAGTTTCCATGACCCTGCAGACGATTGCCAATGCGATGTTGCTCGGGTCCAGTGTGATTTTTCGACAGTCTACCCTTGCCAGCAGCACGGCATTGTCCAGTGAAGAAATGTTGTTACACAACTTCTGGATCGCCGGTTTCGCCTGCTTGACCTTGGCCAGTTTGTATCGCCTCGTTCGTGTACCTGATGATCTTGAGCCCGGCGGAAGTCCGAGCAAAGCGTTCATGGCGGTGCCGTTGTACACCGTGATGTGTTTGATTTCAGGTACTTACTTTGCGCTGATTGGTCACTCGTCCGGCATTGGTATCTATCTGGGCAAGATGGTCGAGTTGGCCGATATGTTCCTGAATGTCGGTTTGTACGTTTGGGTGGGCATGATGCTCAAACAGACCAAACTGGCCACTCTGGTGTTCGATGTGTTTCGGCCATGGCGTATGCCGCCGGAGATGCTGGCGGTGGTTGCGGTGTTGGTTGCCGCCATTCCTACAGCCTATACCGGTGCCTCCGGTATTTTCGTGATCGCCGCTGGTGCGGTGATATACAGTGAATTGCGGGCGGCTGGTGCGAGGCGTCATCTGGCGTTAGCGGCTACGGCTATGTCTGGCTCGCTGGGGGTCGTGTTGCGGCCTTGCTTGCTCGTGGTGGTGATCGCTTATCTTAACCGCGAAGTCACGACGGATGAGCTGTTCGGTTGGGGTATTTGGGTGTTCGTGCTGACCGCGACCTTGTTCGGCATCGTTGCGACCACCGTTAACCGCCAAAGCCAGTTCAACCTCGCTCCCGGTTCAGAAGCGTTCCCCGCGAGTATCCGCGCCCTGCGGCCGTTGATTCCTTATGTCCTGGTGATCGTGTCAGTGGTGTTGCTGTACCGTTTCGCTCTCGATGTAAAAATGGACGAATTCTCCGCGCCCCGATTGCTGCCTGTAATCATGTTGTCGATTTTGTTGTACGAACACGTGAGTCGTAAACGGGAGCGAGTGGCAGCATCCGAGGGTGGTCACCAGGGGCTGGAACGAAGCGTTCGAAATGCTACCAACGACACCACAGCGGAAATCGGTGCTCTGCTGTTGTTATTAGGGCTGTCGGTCAGTATCGGTGGGGTTATCGAGCGTTCCCATATTATGGAAGCCTTCCCGCAGGCGTTTGACAGTGCCTGGTCGGCGATGGTGCTGATGGTGGTTATCCTGGTGGTTCTGGGGATGATCATGGATGCCTTTGGTGCGGTCATTCTGGTTACGGCGACGGTCGCAACCATTGCCTATTCGAGCGGTATCCACCCGGTCCATTTCTGGATGGTGACGCTGGTGGCCTTTGAGCTGGGTTACCTGAGCCCGCCGGTTGCCTTGAACCACCTACTGACACGGCAAGTGGTCGGAGAAGCCGAGGTACTGGCGGCCCAAGCGGAAGAGGGTACTTTCTATCAGCGTCATGAGCGCATCATTATGCCGTTGATTGCCATGGGCATATCTCTGGTGTTGGTCGCGTTTGTTCCCTTACTGTTCTATGCCGTTTAAGGGGCTTAACGGGGCGAGGTGACCGGTGTCTGGGAGCCTCGCCTTCGCTGCAATTGATGATTCTTCCGAATACAAAAAAAGCGCCGTGCTTTCGCAAGGCGCTTTTTTTTTGGCCGGAGAAAACTCAGCTGAGTTTCGGACCCGCCTCAACGATGGCATCCGCCACGTCGAACTTCTTGAAGTTCTCAACGAACTGGCCAATCAGCTCCTGAGCCTTGCCGTCATAGTACTCCGGGCTAGTCCAGGTATTGCGTGGGTTCAGCAGTTCGCTGTCTACACCCGGGATGTGCTTGGGCACGTCGAGGTTCAGTGCATCCAGGTGCTCGGTTTCCACGTCGTCCAGGTCGCCGTTCTGAATCGCAGCAATGATGGCGCGGGTGGTCGGAATGCTGAAGCGCTTACCTTCACCGAACGGGCCGCCGGTCCAGCCGGTGTTGACCAGGAAGACCTTGCTGCCGAACTCATCGATACGCTTCATCAGCAGTTCAGCGTATACGCCAGCCGGACGCGGGAAGAACGGTGCGCCGAAGCAGGTTGAGAACGTGGACTTCAGCTTGGAGGAAGAGCCCATCTCGGTAGAACCAACCAGTGCGGTATAGCCGCTCAGGAAGTGGTATGCAGCCGCTTCACGAGTCAGGATAGACACCGGAGGCAGAACGCCGGTCATGTCGCAGGTCAGGAAGATGATGTGTGACGGCTCACCGGCACGGTTTTCCAGAACGCGCTTCTCTACGTGCTCAAGCGGGTAAGCACAACGAGAGTTTTCGGTCAGGGAAACGTCGGTGTAATCCGGCTCGCGAGTTTCCTGGTCGATCATCACGTTTTCGACGATCGCGCCGAAGCGGATGGCATCCCAGATAATCGGCTCGTTCTTCTGGCTCAGATCGATACACTTGGCGTAGCAGCCACCTTCGATGTTGAACACAGTGCCCGGGCCCCAGCCGTGCTCGTCGTCACCGATCAGGAAGCGGTGCGGGTCTGCAGACAGAGTGGTTTTACCCGTGCCGGATAGGCCGAAGAACAAGCAGGTGTCGCCGTTTTCGCTGACGTTGGCAGAGCAGTGCATTGGCAGCACGTCTTTTTCTGGCAGCAGGAAGTTCTGCACAGAGAACATCGCTTTTTTCATCTCGCCGGCGTAGCGCATGCCTGCCAGCAGAACTTTGCGCTTGGCAAAGTTGATGATAACGCAGCCATCGGAGTTGGTGCCGTCACGCTCGGGTACGCACTGGAAGTTAGCCGCGTTGAGGATCTGCCATTCCTGCTTGTCAGCCGGGTTATAGGCTTCCGGGCGGATAAACAGGTTGCGGCCGAACAGGTTCTGCCAAGCCGTTTCGGTGGTCATTTTCACGGCCAGGTAATGCTCAGGGTCTGAGCCTACATGAACGTTTGAAACGAACTGGTCTTTTTCGGCAATGTAGGCTTCAACGCGATCCCAGAGGGCGTCGAACTTATCGGCATCAAAGGGGCGGTTGATCGGGCCCCAATGAATATCGTCAGCCGTGCTGGGCTCCTGAACAATGAAGCGGTCCATCGGTGACCGGCCGGTGCGCTCACCGGTGGTGACCACTAGAGAACCGTTCGCTGCCAGTTGGCCTTCGTTCCTTGCCAGTGCTAGCTCGACCAGCCGTGCTGTATTCAGATCAGTATAAGTGTTGCTCACTTCGACCTCGCCCTCGGGATGTCTTAGTGACTGCCCAGTCCGCATTTCAAAGTTGGCGGAATTCTGAACAATCGGGTCAATTCAGGCGCGCTATTATGCCAGAGACGCCGGTAAAAAACGACTGCTCCGGAGGCCGCTTCTGGCGCGGCTTCCGGATAAATTGGTTGGGTGTCAGTGTAACGTATGACCGGTGAAAAGATGGTCAATGTCGTTTCTATCGAAGCGATAGTTTGCGTGACAGAACTGGCAGTCCATTTCGATGCTGCCTTGCTCTTCCAAAATGCTGTAACACTCTTCTTTGCCAATCGATTCCAGTGCGCCTAGGGTGCGTTCTCTTGAGCAGTTGCAACGAAATGCCACTGGTTCAGAGTCAAACAGGCGCACGGTTTCTTCATGGAACAGGCGGTGTAAAAGGGTCTCGCTGTCGAGATCAAGCAGCTCTTCAGCCTTTACGGTGCTGGCCAGATGGTTTACCCGGCTCCAGAGCTCGTCGTCTTCCTCGGTATGCCCCGGCAGTCGTTGCAGTAGCAAACCTGCCGCCGAGCCTTCATTGGCAAACAGGAACAGGCTGGTAGCAAGCTGTTCGGAGCGTTCGAAATACTCTTCCAGACAGCCGGCGAGTGTGTCAGCTTCCCGCGGAACAACGCCCTGGTAACGCTGGCCCTTGTCTGGAGTGATGGTGATCGCCATACGGCCATCGCCCAGCATCTCGTTCAGGGTGCCGCCGCTCATGGCTTGGTCGTCGAAGCGAGCCAGACCGCGGATGTTGCGGTCGTGGCTGCATTCGGCCATCAAGGTGCGCAAAGCGCCCTCGCCCGCGGCTTGTAGTGCTACCGTACCTTCGAACTTGAGTGTGCTGCTTAGCAAAACGCTGGCAACCAGTGTTTCGCCCAACAAGTCACGGATTGCGTCCGGGTAGGGCGCCTGTCGGGTGATTTCATTGTAGCTGTCGCCCAGCTGCACCCAAGCACCCCGCACTTGGCTGTGCTCAAAGATAAAACGCTGGAACTGGTCTCGGGATGCCATGGTGTCTCCTGAAAATGTTGGTCAATTGCCCGCTCAGGGCAGCGAATTCTGTGTGTTGATGCCGGAGCCTCCGAGCTTGTAGTAACGGGCTACAAGTCGTTTTCTTCCCGAAATCGTTGGATTTTGCGCCGATCTTTTTTGCTGGGCCGCCGCGCGGGAGGCAATTGTGCGGCTTGCATGGTTTTGCGTTGCCAGGCCAGCTCTTCCCGTTTTTTGGCACTTTCTGATGTCTCGTGGTATAGCGTCTGTGCCTCCGGCGCTCCGCGGCGGCGGTCGCTGATGCCATCAATGACAACGATCTTCTCCTGCCAGCCCTGACGAAGCGTGACTTTGGCCCCTGCCTCGACAATCTTGCCGGGCTTGGTTCTTTGGCCGTTGTAGTGGACTTTGCCGCCTTCTATGGCTTCTTTCGCCAGAGACCGCGTTTTGTAGAAGCGCGACGCCCACAGCCATTTGTCGAGCCGTACTTTTTGATCTTCAGTGCTTGTAGCCTTCATATCTTTTTTACCTGATGAGCGCTCCGGGCAATCATCCCTCGAATTATAACGGCCTCGTCAGGCTGATGGCAGTGTTCGACGGGTTTGCAAAGACGGCAAGATTTCATCGAAATGACAAATGCCAGGAATATCAGGGTGATGAGGTTTGGCCGCTTGAGTGCTATCGGGCGCGAGAATCGCCAGGCATTGGCTGATGCCGGCGTCTTGCGCGCTTTCAAGTACCGGGAAGCTGTCATCGACCATCAAAGTACGTTCGCGCTGATAGCTGACCCGCTTAGACAGATCGCTCCAAAACTCTCTGTCTTCTTTGGGTTTGCCTAATTCATGGCTGGAAATGATCATGTCTACGTGCTGATCCAGACCGGTTCGCTGAAGCTTTAGGGCCAAAGGGTCCGGATGGCAGTTGGTGACGATGACCGAGTGAAGTCCGGCCGCGCGCAGGCCTCCCAGAAAATCATGCACGTGTGGTCGGTAGCCGATGCGATCACCGACCTCCGCTTTCAGCTGAGTGATATCCACCGAGAGCCGGTCGCTCCAATAATCCGTGCAGTACCAGTTCAGTGTTCCACGTTCGGCCATGATCATGCTGATCAGCTGGTCTTTGGTTTCCTGTGGGTGCAGGTCGAACTGTTCGGCATAACGTTTCGGCAGGTGTTCCAGCCAAAAATGAGAGTCGAAATGCAGATCCAGCAGTGTTCCATCCATGTCCAGAAACACTGTGTCGAGTGATGACCAATCAACCATAACAAAACAGCCCGAAGAATTTCGCTTCAGGCTGCCTTAGATTCCGGCCTCTGGCAAGCCGGAATTATACGGAGAGAGCGGTGTGCTCAGTCGTCAGATTGCGACACCGATTCTTGCTTCCGGCCGCTGCGGGTGCAGCCCAAGCAGCGTACAAACGTCGCCTTGGCTGGACCGACCACGAGAACCTCTCCGGCTTCACCGGCGTTGCCACCCAAGGCGGAAAACGGCAAAGACACCAGATAAACGGCTGTGCCGACAATGGTGGTTGCCAGCAGAGCCGGACGCAAAAGTACTGCGTCGGTTGTCATTGCGAGGGCTGAAGGGCTTTCATCGATTGCACGGGCGTGGCCCATGGATGAAAACGCGAGAAGGCAGGCGGCGACAGTGGCTACCAGTGTGCGGGAAAACTTGCGAATCATGGGTAATCTCTCCTGAACGAATCGCCCGGCATAACCGGAACTTCTAGCCCGAAACTTTGTACGCATTTCAGTGGTGTAAGGCGTAAGTATAGCGCACGGTTATGAATTCTCTGTTAACTATGAATCATATTGCCGCAATTTCAAACGCTTTCTCGCTAAAAAGAGGGGCCGCTCACGAATAACGGGTAAGGCTAACGCTGGCACCGGGGGCAGTAGACGGTTGATCGGTTGTTCATGCGGATTTCTTTTAATGATGCCTGACATTCCGGACAGGCTTCACCGGCGCGACCATACACTAGCAGGGATTGGGCAAAATACCCCGGTTTTCCGTCGCTGTTAACGAAATCCCGAAGCGTGGTGCCACCCATCAGTATGGCGGCACTTAAGGTTTCTTTTATGGCTTCGGCCAGTTTGTGGTAGCGGTCCAGGCTGATGCGCCCGGCTTTTCGCTTAGGGTGAATGCCCGCTTTATAGAGGGCTTCGTTGGCGTAGATGTTGCCGACGCCAACCACGACATGGTTGTCCATGATGAATGACTTTATTGGCGTTTGTTTGCCGCGGGAAAGCCGGAACAGCAAGGCTCCGTTGAAATCTGGCGACAAGGGTTCAGGGCCAAGATCCCGGATCAGGGGGTGGGCGCGGTAGTCCTCACTCCAGAGCCAGCAGCCAAATCGGCGGGGGTCGTTAAAACGAAGGATTCGGCCATTACTCAAACTCAGCTCGACGTGATCGTGTTTCATCGCCGGGCTGTTGTCTGTGATGACCCGCAGGCTGCCTGACATACCCAGGTGAACGATGACAGAGCCTGTATCGAGGTGCAGGAACAGGTATTTGGCGCGGCGCTCAACGGCGCGAATGATTTTATGTTGCAGTAAATCGGGCAGGTCTTCAGGGACTGGCCAGCGGAGTTTGCCATTGCGTACACGAACCCCGGTCACGGTTTGGCCTTCGCAATGGGGAGCGATGCCTTGCCGAGTGGTTTCTACTTCAGGTAATTCGGGCACGGAGCCTCCGCCATTCGCCGCTTACGAAGCGGATAAGTGTAAACGGTAACAAAAAGTCCACCAAATATGGTTGTTCTGGCGTACAGCTGTACGCTAAAGTGTGTTTAGGATAATTCCCTTCGAATGCCCGCAGTTGTGTTCTCGTGCCGTATGTCGAAGTAGATTGATTTTCGAGGAAATTTTATGTGGTTTAACGGTCTTTTAGACCTTTCTGTATGGCAGTTAATTGTGGCTGCTTTGGTGATGACTCACATCACAATCGTCAGTGTTACGCTGTATCTGCATCGACATTCGGCTCATAACGCACTGGATTTGCACCCGGTTCTGAAACACTTCTTCCGTTTCTGGCTGTGGTTAACCACGGCCCAGAACACCAAAGAATGGACGGCCATTCACCGTAAACACCACGCCAAATGTGAAACCGAAGAAGACCCGCACAGCCCGGTTGTTCTTGGTGTTCGTAAGGTGCTGTTTGAAGGTGCTGAGCTGTACGCCGCGTCGGCCACTCCGGAGATTCTCCAGCGTTACGGACAGCGCACGCCAGAAGACTGGATCGAGCGTAAGGTGTATACCCCGCATAAGTTTTTGGGGATCACACTGATGGCGGTGATCAATCTGGCATTGTTCGGCGTGAACGGTATCTGGATCTGGGCTCTGCAGATGATGTGGATCCCGGTTTGGGCCGCCGGCGTTGTCAACGGGCTCGGCCACTATTTGGGCTACCGAAATTATGAGTGCGCGGACAATGCCCACAACATTTCGCCGCTGGGCATTTTGATCGGCGGTGAAGAGCTGCACAACAACCACCACACTTATCCGAACTCGGCAAAGCTGTCGCGCCGCTGGTTCGAAGTGGATATCGGTTGGGGTTACATTCGTCTGTTCCAGTTGTTTGGTTTGGCCAAGCCGAAAGGTTACCGCCCGATTGCGCACCACGTGCCCGGCAAGCTGGACGTGGATGTGGAAACTGTACAGGCCATTGCGAACAATCGTTTTGACATCATGCGCCAGTATCGCAAGCGGGTGATGAAGCCGGTATTGCGCCAGCAGCGGTCTTTGATGGATGAGGAAGTTCGTCCGATGTACCGCAAGCTCAAGCGTTTGCTGCATCGCGAAGAAGCGCTCATCAAGCCGCGTGAAAAGGCGCATTTGGAGACGGTTCTGGAGCGCAATGAAATTCTGCGTCAGATCTATGAAAAGCACCAAGAATTGCAACTGCTGTGGCGTCAGCGTGGCCTGAAGCCCCAGGAAAAACTGCAGGCCTTGATGGAGTGGTGCAAGGACGCGGAAGCCAGTGGTATTCGGTATCTGGAAGAGTTTTCGGCGCACCTGCGAGCCTATTCGCTGCGCCCTGTGAGCTGATTAAGCGCAGTATTGAAAAAGCCCGGATGGTTAACCCATCCGGGCTTTTTTTCGTTTTTAGTGCCCATTCTTCCTCAGGTCTTATTCTGAGCCTGCCTCGGCCGTTACCCGGTACAGGCTGTAGTTCACCTGCCCTGCGATCTTTTGGCGGTGCAGTTCCCAGCTTTTCGGGGTGGGTGGCGTTCGCAGTTCGCTTTCGTGTTCAACGTAAACCCAGCCTCCGGGTTTTAGCCATTGCTCCGAGTCCAGCAGCGGGAACAGCTTGTCCAGCCAGCCTTGGCGAAACGGTGGGTCCATAAACACGATGTCGAACGGCGGCTGTTGTCGATGGCTCAGAAACTGCTCAACGTCTTGGCAGATCACGGCACCTTTGTCCGAGTCCAAAAGCCGAAGGTTGTCCCGCAGTGCTTTCGCCAGCGCAGGCGTGTGGTCCACCAACGTCGTTTGTGAGGCACCGCGTGACAGGGCTTCGAGGCCCAGCGCTCCGGAACCGGCAAACAGGTCCAGGCAGTCGCTGCCGGCAACGTGATAGTTCAGCCAGTTAAACAGGGTTTCCCGGATTCTGGCCGGGCTCGGGCGCACGCCGCCTACATCCGGGAAGCGTAATTTTCGGCTGCGCCAGTCACCGCCGATGATCCGCAACTCGCCATTGCCGCCTTGGCCAGTGCTTTGTGCTGCGCCAAAGCCAGGTTTTCGGGGGGCTGGTTTGCGTTTCGCCATGATCTGCTCCACGGGCTGGAAGAGTGGTGTATTAGGGCGGTAATAGTACCGGAAAGCCAGAGCGGAGCGATAACCGCGCGACCCATCACTTAGCGCCTGCAGTCTGCTAGAATGTGCGCTTTCTTTCGCGCGCCCATTTTCAGACAGATGGTAAGACTATGACGGCAGAGTGGATTTCAATTGGCCTGTTGGCCCTTCTTGTTCTTTTCTTCGTGCTGGACGTTACCGGCAATCGTAAGCGGATTCCTCGCCCGAAGCCGGTCCCGCAGCGGAAACCGGACGTTGCCAAAGGTCCGGCCCCTATACCTGAGGCCGAAAAAGAGTCCGCTGAGCCGGCTGCAGGTGTTGCGCCGGAAGCGCCGGCTGAAGAACCTGCGGTTGTGGAGCCAGACGTTGTTCCGGCGCCGGAAGTAAAATCCCAGCCAGAGCCAGAGCCAGAGCCAGAGCCAGAGCCAGAGTCGGAAATCAGCGTCTTTGAGCGCATCAAGAAAGGTTTGGGTAAAACCCGAGCTAGCCTGACCGGCGGCCTTGCTGATCTGTTCTCGGTCGGTAAGAAAATCGATGAAGACCTGCTGGAAGAAATCGAAACATCCTTGCTGATGGCGGATGTCGGGGTTACGGCAACGTCGGAAATCATTGAATCATTGACGGAAAAGCTGGAGCGTAATCAGCTCAAAGACGGCGAGGCCTTGCGTAAGGCGCTTCGCGAAGAGCTTCAGGGTTTATTGAAAGACGTTACCAAACCGTTGCAAATTGACTCCGGCAAAGCGCCTTACGTCATTCTGGTCGTTGGCGTTAACGGCGTTGGCAAAACCACCACCATTGGCAAACTGACCCGCAAGTTCCAGAGCGAAGGCAAGTCCGTCATGTTGGCCGCCGGCGATACCTTCCGCGCTGCCGCCGTGGAGCAGCTGCAGGTATGGGGTGAGCGTAACGACGTGCCGGTGATCGCCCAGCATACGGGTGCCGACAGTGCATCGGTGATCTTTGATGCGATTGAATCGGCGAAAGCCCGTGGCACGGATATCCTGATTGCCGATACCGCCGGGCGTTTGCAGAACAAAGACAACCTGATGAACGAGCTGAGCAAGGTCGTTCGGGTGATGAAGAAGCTGGATGAGTCGGCTCCGCATGAAGTCATGTTGGTGCTCGATGCCGGTACCGGCCAGAATGCCTTGAGTCAGGCCCAGGTGTTCCAACAGGCCGTGGGTGTTTCAGGCATTACATTGACGAAACTGGACGGCACCGCGAAAGGCGGTATCGTATTTGCCATTGCGCGCCAGCTTCAGCTGCCTATTCGTTACATCGGTGTGGGTGAACAGGCCGAAGATTTGCGCACGTTTGATTCAGAAACGTTCGTCAGTGCCTTGTTCGACGAATGACACCCGGCTCGGGAGCCTCAACCTAGATGATAGAGTTTCGACAGGTCACTAAACGCTACGACTCTGATCACACCGCCCTGCGCCAGGTGAATTTTCATCTCGGTCGGGGCGAGTTGGCGTTTTTGACCGGTCACTCCGGTGCCGGGAAAAGTACCCTGTTGAAGCTCATCATGGTGATGGAGCGGCCGACTGCGGGTGAAGTGGTGGTTGGCGGCCAGCGCCTTAATAGCCTTCCGAAACGACAGATTCCCTACATTCGGCGCCACATCGGCGTGGTCTTTCAGAACCACCAACTGTTGTTTGATCGCACCGTGTTTGACAACGTGGCCATGCCTCTTGAAGTGATGGGTGTTGCCCCGCGGGACATCGGCCGGCGGGTGCGGGCTGCGCTGGACAAGGTGGGGCTTCTGAGCAAAGAAAAAATGAACCCCATGCAACTCTCTGGTGGTGAGCAGCAGCGCGTAGGCATTGCCCGTGCGGTGGTCAATAAGCCGCCGGTGCTGCTGGCGGATGAGCCTACCGGTAACCTCGACCCGCAATTGTCCGCAGACATTATGCAGCTGTTTACGGAGTTTAGTCAGGTGGGTGTAACGGTGTTGATCGCCACTCACGACATCGCCTTGATCAACAAAATGGGCCGTCGCCGGCTGACGCTGGACCACGGTGAGCTGATCGCAGGCGGCAGTGCACCGGTCGGAGGAGGGTTGAATGGCCGCTGATCCTCGACAGAAGTCTGAAAGCCCGCGTGGGGCTGCCACGCGCACTAAATCTCCCATTAATAATCAGGCGAAAAGCTATCTGGACCATCATCGTAAGGTGGCCCGTGCGTCTGCTCAGCGTTTGCTGAAAACGCCGATAGCCAGCTTGATGACATGGACAGTAATGGGTGTGGCACTGGCGTTACCGGTGGCTTTGTTGCTGCTGCTGGCCAGCTTGCAGGGTGTCAGTGCTGGCTGGGAGAGCAGTGCCCGGATTACGGCGTATCTGAATATGGATACGTCGGTACAGCAGGCTCGGGATATCGCTCGTGAAATAGACGGTGACGGGCGGATTCTGTCGGTCGAGTTGGTGGAACGAGATCAGGCTTTGGCCGAGTTTCGGGCTGCGTCGGGCTTGGGTGATGCCTTGGATTTTCTGGGCGAGAACCCTTTGCCGCATACTTTGTTGATTTCGCCCGAAGAGAACGCGCGCACGGCTGAAAGCGTGCAGGCTCTGGTGACTTTTATTGAAGGCCTGGGTCGGGTGGATCAGGTGCAGGTTGATCTGGGTTGGTTGCAGCGTTTGAATGCCATGACCGATATTCTGGCTCGAGCGGTGTGGGCTTTATCGTTGTTGTTGGGCGCAGCGGTGATCCTGGTGATTGGTAATACCGTACGTTTAGCGATCGAGAACCGTCGTGATGAAATTCTGGTGGCGAAACTGGTCGGTGGTACCGATGCGTTTGTGCGCAGACCTTTTTTGTACTCCGGCGCTTGGTTTGGTTTGGGGGGCGGTTTGGTTGCCTGGGTGTTGATTCAGGTTTCGTTGTGGTGGCTAAATGGTCCGATCGAACGTTTGGCTGATTTGTATCGCAGTGAGTTTGCATTGCAGGGGTTAGGCTTCGAGGGTGCGGCAGCATTGATTATCATCGCAATGCTGTTAGGCTGGCTAGGCGCTTGGGTGGCAGTGAAGCGTCATCTGGACGATATAGAGCCGGGGGAAATTGCCGGCGGGTGATGTAGATCACGGGAATACCGTATTGAATTCAATGCTTGATCTGGCGTAGCTTAATTAAACTAATGTAGCGTTTCAGGCAGGCACGGTGAGTTTTCCAGATTGTTGATAATTAACGTTTTACTGGAATTCTCGGGAACTTATTAAGATCTTGGCGGTCTTGCAGTTTGTTGATATATTTTAGGCCCGTCAGGTTCGGAGGTTAAGGCATGGGTACGAGTTTACAGCTGGCTGACAGACTGGTTCCGGGCGCGAATCTAGAATCTTATATTCAGGCGGCAAGCCGCATTCCTGTTCTTACGGTGGAAGAAGAGCGGGATTTGGCGGAACGGCTGCATTACGAGGGTGATGTAGAAGCGGCCCGTCAGTTGGTGCTTTCGCACCTTCGGTTCGTGGTTCATATTGCTCGCAGTTATTCGGGCTACGGTCTGGCTCAGGCGGATTTGATTCAGGAAGGCAACGTCGGCTTGATGAAAGCCGTTAAGCGCTTCAATCCGGAATACGGTGTGCGCTTGGTGTCGTTTGCTGTGCACTGGATTAAGGCTGAGATTCACGAGTTCATTTTGCGTAACTGGCGCATTGTGAAAGTAGCGACCACCAAGGCACAACGTAAGCTGTTCTTTAATCTGCGTAGTCAGAAGAAGAAGTTGGCGTGGTTGAATCACGATGAGCTGAACGCGGTGGCTGCAGATTTGGGCGTGGAGCCCAAAGTGGTGCGCGAGATGGAAGGCCGGTTGGCTTCCCGTGATGCGTCGTTTGACGGTCCGATGGACGATGATGACGATGCGGTGTATCAGGCACCGGCTCATTACCTTGAGGATCGCCGTGCGGATCCGGCGGTACAGCTTGAGAATTCCAACTGGTCTGAGGATTCCAATGGCCGCTTGATGCATGCGTTGAGTGCTTTGGATGAGCGCAGCCAGGATATCCTGCGTGAGCGTTGGTTGACGGACAGTAAGTCGACGTTGCATGAGCTTGCGGACAAGTATGGTGTTTCTGCTGAGCGAATTCGGCAGCTAGAGAAGAACGCCATGAAGAAAATTAAGGCTCAGATGACGGAAGCGGCTTAGTAGCCCTTTTGTATTGAGTGTTTGAAAACGCCACCACCGTTTCGCGGTTGGTGGCGTTTTTGTTTGTATAATCGACGCATCTGTTACAAAACATACCTCCGGGGTGACGGGGTTGGCGCAGCCTTTCCAAAAACCGCTCCTTCGGCACGTCCTTGTGGCGCTTCTGCTCCGCCATCCATGGCTGCGCACATTTTTGGAAAGGCTGCCCCAACCCCTTCGTCGGACCTTTGAGTGGGATTCCTAAAGATGACTATAGAACTTCCTCGTATCGCGTTTTTTGGCATTGGTCTGATGGGCGCGCCTATGACCCGAAACCTGCTGAACGCAGGCTATCCAATGACGTTGTGGAACCGAACGCAGAGTAAGTGCGAGCCGTTTGCCGGCGAAGCCACCATTGCCAAGTCGCCGGCCGAAGCGGTGGCCGATGCGGATGTGGTGATCACCATGCTGGAGAACGGGCAGGTGGTGGACGATGTGTTGGTGGGGCAAGGTGCCATTGCCGCGTTGAAGGCCGGCGCGCTGTTGATTGATATGAGCTCGGTGCAGCCGTCGGTGGCGCGTGGTCATGCGGCGTTGGCGGCGGAGCAGGGTGCGGGGTATTTGGATGCGCCGGTGTCGGGTGGCACGGTGGGTGCGGCGGAGGCTCGGTTGAGCATTATGGCGGGTGGTTCCGAGGCGGATGTGGCTCGGGCGTTACCGGTGTTCGAGGTGCTGGGAAAATGCACTCGCATTGGGCCGGTGGGGGCCGGGCAGTTGGCTAAGTTGGCGAATCAGGCGATTGTCGGGATTACCATTGGGGCGGTGTCTGAAGCCTTGTTGTTGGCGGCCAAGGGTGGCGCTGATCCGGCGGCGGTTCGGGAGGCTTTGATGGGCGGGTTTGCCGGAAGTCGGATTTTGGAGCTGCACGGCCAGCGGATGATTGACCGGGATTTTGCGCCGGGTGCGCCGGCGCGGATTCAGTTGAAGGACTTGCGGATGATTCTGGATGAGGCCCGTGCCGAAGGGTTGACGCTGCCTTTGTCTCAGCAGGTACATAATGAGTATCTGTCGTTGGTGGCAAACGGGCACAGTGAAGTGGACCACAGTGGGCTTTTGCTGGAGCTGGAGCACCTGAACGGTGCGTTGATGGGTTCTTTGGGCCGTGGGCCGAAGACATAAGACTCGAAACCAGGAGATTGTTATGCCCCGTTTTGCGGCCAATTTGTCGATGCTGTTCACTGAGGTGCCGTTTCTTGAGCGTTTTGCCAAGGCCCGGGCTGCCGGGTTCAGTGGCGTGGAGTATTTGTTCCCGTATGAGTGGCCGGCGGAGGCGATTGCCGCCGAGCTGAAGGCTAATGAGCTGACTCAGGTGTTGTTTAACCTGCCGCCGGGGGATTTGCAGGCCGGTGAGCGGGGTATTGCCTGCTTTCCGGACCGGGTTGAGGAGTTTCGGGCCGGGGTCGATCAAGGCATCGCTTATGCGAAGGTGTTGGGCTGCAAGCAGTTGAACTGTCTGGCTGGGCTGAAGCCGGAAGCGCTGAGTGAGGACGAAGCTTGGAGTACGCTGGTGGCGAATGTTCAGTATGCCGCCGAGCGTTTTTCCGAGGCTGGATTGACCTTGTGTCTGGAAGCGATCAACTCCCGCGTGGACATGCCCGGGTTTATGCTGGATACCTCCGGTAAGGTGATGGCGCTTATTGAAGAAGTGGATGCAGATAACGTTCGGTTGCAGTACGACATCTACCACATGCAGATCATGGAAGGGGATGTGGTGCGCTCCATGGAGTGTTTGCTGCCGTGGATTGCCCACGTGCAATTTGCCGATAACCCGGGCCGGCACGAACCGGGTACTGGTGAGATTAACTTTTCGAATGTTTTTCCAGCGTTGGATAAGATGGGATACGAGGGCTGGGCCAGCGCTGAGTACAAGCCCTCCGGGGTGACCGAGCAGACACTGGGGTGGTTGCGTCGCATTGCTTGACCGTCGTCAGACGCGACACCCTCTTACAAGATC
The DNA here is from genome assembly GCF_003336705.1 of Marinobacter litoralis. Classification (GTDB taxonomy): domain Bacteria; phylum Pseudomonadota; class Gammaproteobacteria; order Pseudomonadales; family Oleiphilaceae; genus Marinobacter; species Marinobacter litoralis. The sequence continues at coordinate 605,909 of NZ_QMDL01000003.1, forward strand.
GTAACTGGCCCGAACTGCCGGTTCTTCGTAACCTTAGAGTTAATGTTATCCGCTATCAGGAGGGCTCACCGGTGAAAGCACTGGTAATCGAAGACGATCAGGATGTAGCAAGTTACCTGGTAAAGGGGCTGAAGGAATCGGATTTCGTAGTAGATCACGCCGCCGATGGTAAAGACGGCATGATGATGGCTGCGAGTGAAGAATACGACATCATGATTGTGGATCGTATGCTGCCCGGCATGGACGGCCTTTCCATCATCAAGACGGTGCGGGCCACCGGCAATCAGGTTCCGGTGCTGATTTTGAGCGCGCTGGGCGATGTGGATGATCGGGTTGAAGGCTTGCGTGGCGGTGGTGATGATTACCTGACCAAGCCATTTTCGTTCACCGAGCTGCTGGCACGAATTGAATCCTTGGTGCGTCGCAATCGTCAGGCGGCAGAAACCGAAACGGTGTTGAAAGTGGCCGATCTGGAGATGGATCTGCTCGCGCGTACCGTTAAACGCTCCGGTCAGAGCATTGATGTGCAGCCCCGGGAGTTCCGGTTGCTGGAATATCTAATGCGTAATGCCGGCCAGGTAGTCACTCGGACCATGTTGCTGGAGAAAGTTTGGGACTATCACTTTGATCCCCAGACGAACGTGATCGACGTGCACATCAGCCGCCTGCGCGCGAAAATCGATAAGGAATTCGACACCCCTTTGCTGCAAACAGTCCGGGGTGCGGGATACATGTTGCGTGAAACTGCTTAGTCAGCTCAGAACGTCGTCTTTCCAGCTGGCGCTGCTTTATATGGTGGTGTTTGCAACCTCGGTATTTTTGCTTCTGGCATTTATATACTGGCGCACAGCGGGATTCATGACCGCTCAGACTGATGAGACGATCGAGGCCGAAATTGCAGGCCTCGCAGAGCAGTACCGCGGGCGAGGCGTTAACGGGTTGATTACCATTATCCGGGAACGTGTCGCGCGCGACCCCAACGCTAAAACGGTTTACCTTCTTTCTACCGATGATCTGCTAAAGCTGGCGGGCAACATTGAAGCCTGGCCGGAAGGTAGCCGCACCGCTGAAAGCGGTTGGATCAACTTTACTCTGGACTCCAGCGTGGGCTGGCAAGGCCCGGAACGATTAGCCCGTGCACGCATCTTCGACGTACAGGGCGGTCTTCGGTTGCTGGTGGGCCGCGACGTTGATGAGCTGACCAGCCTGAAACGGGTGATCGAAGGCGCAATCAACTGGGGTATGGGCATTACCTTGGCACTGGCCTTGTTGGGCGGCTTTTTGATGAGCCGAAGCACCACCCGCCGTATTGAAGTGATCAACAACACCTCTCGCCGTATCATGAACGGCCACCTTTCATTGCGAATTCCGACCCGCGGTACCGACGACGATTTTGACCAGCTGGCGGAAAACCTGAATCAGATGCTGGACCGCATCGTGTATCTGATGGAAGGCATTCGACACGTTTCCGACAGTATTGCCCACGATTTGCGAACCCCGCTGACAAGGCTGCGCAACCAGCTGGAACGTACCCTGATTTCTGTGGATAACGATGAAGCTCGCGAACAGGTTGGCCGGGCCGTGGGCGAAGCCGATCAGCTGCTAGCCACGTTCAACGCATTGCTGAGAATTGCTCGGCTGGAAACACGCGGCAACACCGCTGACATGAAAGTGATCTCGCTGGATGAGTTGGTGGGTGATGCTTGTGAACTCTACGAAGCGTTGGCCGAAGACAAAGATCAGCAGTTCAAGCAGGTGATGGAACCCAAAGTGATGATTGAGGGTGACCGGGATCTGTTGTTTCAGATGGTCAGTAACCTGATCGACAACGCCATCAAGTACACGCCGGAACATGGCGGTATTGTGGTCGTGGTTCGTAAAGAAGGAACCAGCGCCGTTTTTGAGGTTCAGGATTCCGGCATTGGTATCCCGGATGATGAAAAAGATCAGGTGTTCCAGCGCTTCTACCGGGTTGGCAAGAGTCGTTCATTGCCGGGGAATGGGTTGGGATTGAGCTTGGTCAGCGCAGTGGCAGAGATTCATCAAGGGGAAATATTGCTCAGTGACAGTCATCCTGAAGCGGAGATGCCAGGGCTGACGGTCGCGGTCAAGATGCCGGCGTTTACCGGGGTCAGAAAACGTATCAGAGCGACTCAGGTTGAGCAGGTCACTGACGGAGCGGATGAGGCTCGCTCATCCGCAGACAGTCAGGCGTAATCTCAGTGGCTGGCGCGGAACCGGTTAACCTGCGCCATTAGCGGGCTGAAGATTGCTTCCGCGCGATTTTCAATTTGCTGGGTCAGCGCTTCAAACTGAGCGCGACGGTGATCCACTTTCACCTGCAGGCTGTCCCACTCACCTTCCAGATGCTTTTGCTCAGCCATCATAAACGCCGCGATGTTGTGGCGGTTCACCTTGTTGGTGATGCCCAGTTCTTCCAGTTTGAAGCCCAGACTATCAACGCCTTTCAGCGCCAGATTCAGAATCTTTTGAGTGTTCATGGTGTGTCTCCACAAAATGGTGAGTAAGGGGTAGTGAGGGGGAAATTAACGATAGTGTCTAGAGTGTGCAACCTAATTTCCCGATGACCGGTGTTGTGGATGCTCTTTCCAAAAGGTAATGGAGTGGCCACTGCCGGGTAATGGTCAAACTGCATAATAGTTAGTGTAGACGAAGAGGCAGGCCGACTAAGGTTGCTTCTTCCTCCAGCACAGCGCTAGCCTTATACCCCGTGATCCACGGGGTTTTTTTATGCCCCCATATTTTCCAGCCAGGTTGAGCGCAAACGTATCATGGTAAAACCCACATCTTCCGGACATCCGCCCCGCTACATTACTCCAGACGGCGAACAGGCGCTGCGAGAAGAGCTTCAGTACCTGTGGAAAATCAAACGCCCCGAAGTCACCCAAGCCGTGCGCGAAGCTGCCGCTCAAGGCGACCGGTCTGAAAATGCTGAATACATCTACGGTAAGAAGCAATTACGAGAGATTGATCGCCGGGTGCGTTTTCTCAGCAAACGACTGGACGAGTTGACGGTGGTAGACCGGCTGCCGGAAGACCAGACTCGCGTGTATTTCGGGGCTTGGGTAACAGTCGAGGATGAAGGCGGCGAGGAACAAACCTATCGTTTGGTGGGCGCGGATGAGTTTGATCTGACCAAGGGCTATTTGAGTATTAATGCACCGCTTGCGAGAGCGCTGATTGGAAAATACCTGGATGACGAAGTATCGGTGAAAACACCTGAAGGTTGGAAAAACGTTGTCATTACAGGCATTCGGTATAACTCCAACACGTCCACCGAGTGAGAGATGTCACAAAATCGTCTAATCGGTAAGCGATTTGTCAATTTTGGCGATACACTGATCAAAAATTGTCACTCCAAAGCGAGTGCACGATCTGATCAGGATGATTGCCATGAATGCCGCTAACTACACCATCGGAAAAACGTCAGGCCACGGCTTCGGGAGAGCGTGCATCGGATTGATGCTAGGGGTTGGACTATCATTGCCGACGTATGGTCAGGCGCCAGCCAGTGATACCGATGCCCCGGTGTTTGAATACGAACAGCGCTCAACCATCGATACGATTCCTTTCCGTTCGATGGATGAAGAGGTATTGGCGAATACCGTGATCGAAGGCGGTCTAGCAGCGCCCGCAGCGGGCGTGCCGGTGCAGTCGGGCAAAGACGCAGATTTTTACCTTGATCCCTTGGCAATGCAGCCCCGGGACGAACGTACCGATTTGGGCCGGTCCGAGATTCCTGTGGATATTCGCTTCGCGAATCCAAAAGTCGTGCCGGGGCAGATTCACAGCAATAACTACGTGATACGCCCGCCTCAGAACCGAACTTACGACGCGCTTAATGTGAACATGACCGAGCGGCCATAACCGCACACTGGCTTATGCAGCGGCGCTGTCCCGCTGCTCGGTATTGCTCAGTACGTCGTCGTAGAAAAACTCGAGAGCTTGCCTGGCTTGGTTGAGCCGGGCCCGAGACACTCGCAGATGTTCATTCAGATACGCAAAAAAACGCGCCTGATCGTCGTCCGACAGGGTTCCGGGGTCTTTCAAATCGTGAAACAGTACGAAACGGCTAATCCAGTGCAGGTAGGTTTGTTCTGCCCGCTGGTTGAGTTCGCGTTTGTGAATAGCAGCTTGAACAAGGTTCACCAAGCCGGGGCGTGACTGCTCCAGCGCTTCAGTAATATCCATGTGTAAGGTCTTCCGAATGACTTGTTGTTCTTATGGTGCGCGCATCATATGACAAACGTTTGAAAGGCGCAAAGGTGAAGCGGAAGAGGGGGAGCGTTCGGGAAAGAGGGCGCAACCGCTGATCGTGATCAACGGTTGCGATTGCAGCGGTTTACTTCAACGACTCTAGCTTGTCGATATACTTCTGCATGGCTTCTTCGCTGGAAGTGCCTTTCAGTTTGTCCCACGCGTCGTACTTGGCGCGGCCAACGAAATCCATCATGCCGGGGCGCTTGCCAGAAACATCACCTTCGGTGGCTTGCTTGTACAAGGCATAGAATTCCAGCTTAAGTTCGTTGGACGGTTGGAAATCGCCGTCGGCAGTCTGGATGTAATTTACTGACTCTTCAAACTTGGCTTTCAGGTCACTCATTGTTGTGGTCCTTGGTGTGAATAGTTGCTTCCTATAAGGATTGTGGAAGTATAGCTTTGGGCGCCATGCCCGTCATTGACTAAAAGAGCTTTCTATTTGGCATTACGGCAATCTGGCAAAAGTTTGCCCGAGTACTCATTTTGAGCCAATTATGGCCGATGGCTTATTGAGCTAGCCCGAACACAGGTGTAGAGTCTCGCCTGTTGTTTGCCAGGATGGCAGACACAAAGGAATGAATTACGCTGCAAATGAATTGCACAGGGAGCACGTCATGTCTGGTAAAGATGGTTCTGTCGCGCCTAAAGAGCGCATTAATATCAAGTATGTCCCCGCCACCGGCGATCAGCAGGCTGAAACCGAGCTGCCGCTAAAGATGTTTGTGGTTGGCGATTTCAAGGGCCATGCTGAAGAAACCCCCATTGAAGACCGCAAAGCCATTTCTGTGGATAAAAACAACTTCCGGTCTGTCATGAAGGAAGCTGGCCTTACCTTATCTACCTCTGTATCCAACAAGCTCGAAGACGGTGCTGATGACCTGCCGGTCAATCTCAAGATCGAAAGTCTGGAAGACTTTTCGCCTGACAGCATTGCCCGCCAGGTTCCTGAGCTGAAAAAGCTGATTGAACTGCGTGAAGCGCTTGTTGCCCTCAAAGGCCCGCTCGGCAATGTGCCGTCATTCCGCTCTAAGCTTCAAGCGCTGCTGGATGACGAAAGTGCACGGGAATCGCTGCTGGCGGAGCTGGAACTGGCGACCGAAAACGGCGAATAAGCGCGTTTCCGAAACCGGTTACACCCAACACCAATTATCAATAACGTACTGAAGGGATGTGGTATGTCTGATACTGCTGTGCAGCAATCTGCTGCCTCCGAAACCGTTGCAGAGGGCTCTCTGCTTGACCAGGTTATGGCCAACAGCCGCATGGCGCCGGCTGACGAAGGTTACGATGTCGCTCGCAAGGGTGTCGCTACATTTATTGCCAACCTGCTAAAAAGCGACGAAAAAGGCCAACCGGTCAACAAGGCTCTGGTAGACCAGATGGTGGTAGAGCTGGACCGCAAGATCAGCGCGCAGATGGATGAAGTTCTGCACGCCCCCAAGTTGCAGGAGCTGGAATCGTCCTGGCGCGGCCTGAAATTGATGATCGACCGCACCGAATTCCGCGAGAACATCAAAGTAGATATCCTGCACGCCACCAAGCAGGAGCTGCTGGAAGACTTCGAATTTGCTCCAGACGTGACCCAGACCGGCTTTTACCAGCACGTATACTCGGCCGAATACGGCCAGTTTGGTGGTGAACCTGTTGGTGCGATCGTGGGTAACTATGCCTTCAGCCCTTCTACGCCCGATATGAAGCTGCTGCAGTATGTGTCGTCCGTAGGCGCTATGGCTCACGCACCGTTCCTGTCTTCGGTTGCACCGTCTTTCTTTGGCGTGGACAGCTACCAGGAACTGCCTGCCATCAAGGAACTGAGCGCTGTATTCGAAGGCCCGAAATACGCCAAGTGGCGCTCCCTGCGTGAATCCGAAGACGCTCGCTACCTCGGCCTGACCGCGCCGCGCTTCCTGTTGCGTACACCCTATGACCCGACTGAAAACCCGGTGCGTAGCTTCAACTACAAAGAAAACGTATCCGGCGATCACGAGCACTACCTGTGGGGCAATACTGCCTACCTGTTGGGCACCCGTTTGACCGACAGCTTCGCCAAATACCGCTGGTGCCCGAACATCATCGGCCCGCAAAGCGGCGGTGCTGTGGACGATTTGCCGGTACACACCTTCGAGTCGTTCGGCCAGCTGGAAGCGAAGATTCCGACTGAAGTGTTGATCACCGACCGTCGTGAATACGAACTGGCTGAAGAAGGTTTCATCGCCCTGACCATGCGTAAGGGCAGCGACAATGCCGCCTTCTTCTCTGCCAACTCAGTGCAGAAGCCCAAGCAGTTCCCGAACACCAAGGAAGGCAAAGAAGCGGAAACCAACTACAAGTTGGGTACCCAGCTGCCTTACATGATGATCGTGAACCGACTGGCTCACTACATCAAAGTGCTGCAGCGTGAACAGATCGGCTCCTGGAAAGAACGTCAGGATCTGGAGCGTGAGCTGAACACCTGGATTCGTCAGTACGTTGCCGATCAGGAAAACCCGCCGGCGGAAGTTCGCAGCCGTCGCCCACTGCGCGCCGCGCAGGTTGTGGTGTCGGATGTTGAAGGCGACCCGGGCTGGTACCAGATCTCGCTGGCGGTGCGCCCGCACTTTAAGTACATGGGCGCGAACTTCGAGCTCTCGCTGGTTGGTCGACTGGACAAGGATTAATCCGTGTTCGGCGACACAGCCACTGACGGTGTTCGCAACACCGGCAGCCTGTTTGAACGGCTAGAGCAGGCTGCCGCCCCCGCAGGGCAAGGCATGGGCGAAGTGACCCATGTGGTTGAATCTATTAAGCGCCATTTGGTGCGTTTGCTGAACGCTCATCCGGGCAACAGTGCAAGCGTTCCGGACCTGGGCTTGCTGGATTTCAACGACGCTACTTTGGGTACTCACGACCTGAGTATCCAGATTCGCGGGGCGATCCGTCAGTGTATCGAGAAGTTTGAGCCCAGAGTGAAACGGGTGGATGTGGTGGCGTTGCCGCCGGGCCCGAACCCGTTGCAGTTGAAGTTTCAGGTCACGGTATATCTGAGTGTCACGGGAAGTGATGACAGAACCACGATCGACCTGGTCCTAGATGAAAAGCGGTACTACCGGATAGCATAAATCCGAGTGGTTAAAGGCAAGGATGAGAGTGGTTGCTAGGGGTGCTGTCCAAAAGTGTGCGTAGCCATGGATGGCGAAGCTCAAGCGTCCCATGGATGGGCTTGAAGCGTCTTTTGGACAGCACCCCTAGCAACCGCTCGGAGCCAGACTGGTGCAGTATTTATGAAGTTGAATCGGTTCTACAGGGATGAGTTGAGCTTTTTGCGGCTGCAAGGCAGGGAATTTGCCGATGCACACCCGCAGCTCACCCGATTTTTATCCGAACAAAGCACCGACCCAGACGTAGAACGCCTTCTGGAAGGTTTTGCCTTCCTGACCGGCAAACTACGCGAAAAAGTGGAAGACGAATTCCCGGAGCTGACGCACTCACTGCTCAACATGCTCTGGCCTAATTACCTGCGGCCCGTGCCCAGCTGCACCATCATGCGCTTCGACCCCCAACTGCACGCCATCAGCGAACGCCAGCGGGTAGAGCGCCATACCGAAATCAAAAGCCGGCCCGTGGGTGAAAGCACCCGCCAAACCCAGTGCCGGTTCCGCACCTGCCGGGCTGTGGATATCTTTCCCGTCAGCGTAGCAGAAGCCCACGCCGAGCATTCCCGAGAAGTGTCCTCGGTATCGGTGGATCTGGCCCTGCACACCGACCAGCCACTGAATCAACTGGGCATGGACAGCCTGCGCTTCTATCTGGGCGGCGACAACCACACCGCAGAAACCCTGTACTTGTGGCTAAACCACTATCTCAGCCGTATGGAGCTAGTCTTGGGCGACAGCGTATACAGCCTGCCCACATCGTTACTCAAACCGGTCGGCTTTGCGGCAGACGAAGCCATGCTGCCGTATCCGAAAAATGCTTACTCCGGCTACCGGATTATTCAGGAGTACCTGAGCTTCCCCGAGGCGTTTCGGTTTATCGATGTCACCGGATTGAAGCAGCGCCTACCCGGAGTTCAGGCCGACGAGATCAGCCTGCGCTTCCACTTTAGCCGTATCTTGCCGCCGGACACCCGAGTCACCCGGGATTCCCTGCAGCTGTATTGCACGCCAGCGGTGAATTTGTTCAGCCACGAAGGCGAACCGGTGGATTTGAACGGTCGTGAAACCGAGTACCGGATTTCGCCGTCCAGCCGCTGCCCCGAGCACTACGAAGTGTTCAGCATCGAGCAGGTTGAAGGTTGGTTAGAAGGCCGCTCAGGGCGCGGCGAGCCCCGTTTATACACGGCATTTGAGAGTTTTCAGCACGAAGTGGAGCGGGACCGTGGCCGCACCGCGTTGTATTACCGCGTGCGCACCCGCGAAAGCGTTCGGGGCGATGGCTTTGATCACTACATCTCCTTCGTGCGCGCCGACGAATCCGATTGCCTGAATCGCCAGGAAGCGGTTTCGTTAACGCTTACCTGCACCAACCGGCAACTGCCGCAACAGCTGGCGGTGGGTGAGATCTGCATGGCCACAGAAACCACACCGGCCTTCGCTTCGTTCAGCAACATTACCCGACCCACCGCCACTCTGCGACCCACGTTGGATGGGAGCTTGTTATGGACGCTGATTTCCAACCTGTCCCTGAACTACCTGTCGATGCTCGATGTGGATGCCTTGCGCACCGTGCTTCGGGTATACGACTTTCGGGCACTGGTAGATCGCCAGGCCGAGCGGGTGTCCCAGAAACGGCTGGCGGGCATCAGCGAGATTAACACGCAACCGGTTGACCGGATGGTGCGTGGTTTGCCGGTGCGGGGCATCCGGTCAGTGCTAAAACTCGACCAACAGAATTTCGCCAGTGAAGGCGATTTGTACCTGTTTGGCACGGTGTTGAGCCAGTTCTTTGCGCTCTACGCCAGCATTAACGCCTTTCATCAGTTGGAAGTGGTGAATACAGAGAATCAGGAACGGTACACATGGACGTTACAGCAAGGTCAGCAGCCGCTGATGTAGCCGGGCTGGAACCCGTTCTCGGAAACGCGCGGCGCTACAGTTTTTTCCAGCTGGTGGATTTGATTCACCGGCACCATGGCGACGATCTGGAACGCTCCGGCTCGGGTGATTCAGTGCAAGAGCGCATCCGTTTTTCAGCCTCAGCCGGGCTGGGGTTTCCGGGCAGTGATGTGGTGTCGGCGTTATCGCCGGAGCACGAGCATGCGCCCTACCAGATGGAAGTGAGCTTTCTTGGGTTACACGGCTCCCAGTCGCCATTACCAGGCTACTACCTGGAGGATCTGGCGTGGGAAGCGGGCCAGAATTTAGGCGTGCGCCGGCACTTTCTGGACTTTTTTAACCACCGCTTGGTAACCCTGTTTCATCGGGCCTGGCGCAAATACCGCTACTACATTCGATTTCAGCCGGGTGCCAGTGACGGGTTTTCGGAACTGGTGTTTTCCCTGACGGGGCTGGGTGATCGCCGCCTCCGGGAGGCCACGCCGGTGAACTGGTCGAAAATGCTGGCCTATGCCGGTTTGATGGCGGGGCGTAGTCGGTCTCCGGAAGTCGTCAGTGGGATCGTTGCGCACTGCTTTGATCTGGACGACGTCAGTATTGAACAGTGGGTGCTACGAAAAGTGGCGATCGCAGAGGACCAGCAAACCCGTTTAGGGCAAGCGAATGCAAGCCTCGGCCATGACACGCTGATGGGGTCGAGTATTCGGGACCGCAGCGGCAAATTCACACTTCGGTTGCGCAACCTGAGCCGACAGCGCTTTGCCGATTTCCTGCCCAACGGTGCTGAGCACGAACGGCTGGTTAAGCTGGTGGAGTTCGCCACACGGGAGCAACTGGCCTATGACCTGGAGCTGGAAATGCGACCGAAAGACATACGGCCCATGCAGATGGGCGAAGAGCTGCGTTTGGGCTGGAATTCTTTCGTAACACCAGAGCGGGCGAGCAAGCGCCCCGCTGTGCGAATCCAGATCCGGCGTTAAGGCAAGGAGCCAGAAGAGTGACCACGCAAACAGCAGAATTAACCTTGGTGATCACCAACCCCACGGAAGCGGGAGGTGGCGCCAGCATCGAGCACCGTTTCAGTGCAACAGGCGGCTCGATTGGCACGGCCGCCAACGATACCTGGCGTTTATCGCCTCACCGTACCGGTGCGGTAGCGGGGCATGCCGAGGTGCGTTTTCTGGATGGCGGTTTCTGCCTGATCGATCGCAGCGGCAGAACCTATATCAATAGCAGCACCCAGCCCGTAGGTCGTGGACGGCGAGCGCGCCTGAACCATGGCGATACCGTCAGCATTGGCCGGTATCAAATCCGGGCGGAGTTGCAGGGCGGCTCTGCAGGGCAAAGCGAGTTGAACGAGCCCAACGCCGAAGATCATCGGTTGGTGAATGTGGATGAAGGCGACTTGCTGCGATCTAGTCAGCGCCAGACGTTGCCGGAAGGCCGCGAGCCTTTGGCGGGGCTGAAAAACCCGGCCGACGCGCCTCAAAGTAACGACCCACTGGCCCCTTGGCAGAAGCCAGAGGCATCGGATGAGCAATCAACGCCAGAACTGCTGGCCAGCGAGGAACGCTGGTTTGCCGGTTCTACTGATGTGGATGAGGAATATCGGGAAAACCGGGATGTGGCGATGGGGCTACCGGTGAACCGCACGGCCCGCAATCAGAGTGATCAGGAAAAGGAGCGACAGGGAATGTCAGACACCAGAGCACCCATCCGGGATGCCAGCCGTCAGCACATCAGTGGGGCGCCCTTATTGCGAGGGTTGCAGGCGGACATTGAATTTACCGACAGCGAAGACATGCAGCTGTTTCTGGAAGAGGCCGGGCAAACCCTGAAAGCCGTGGTGGATGGCTTACTTACGCTGCACCAGAGCGAAGATACCCGGCATCAGGCGCTGCGTACCCGCTTGCAGCCCCTTGAAGACAACCCGCTGCGACTGGGAAACGATTACCACGGCACCATTCAAACCCTGTTTGCCGCCGAACGTAGCCCGGTTCACCTATCTGCGCCTGCTGCGGTGAGAGAAAGCCTCGACAGCTTGAACCACCACCAGCGGGCCACGCAGGAAGCCATTCGCGAAGCCTTGGACGCGATTCTGCATGCCTTCTCGCCGGAGGCCTTGCTGAGAAGGTTCCACGGATACCGCCGTGGGCTCAAGGACAACGAAGACGAGGGCCGTTGGGCCTGGGACATGTATCAACATTACTACCAAGAACTTAGATCCAGTCGTCAGCAGGGTTTTGAGCGCCTTTTCCAAGAGGTATTCGACCAGGCTTACGACCAACACTTGCGCCAATTACAGAGGGAGAATGGCTAGTGAAGTACTGCAAATGGAGCTTGCTGACGATGGTTATGTTGCTGGTGGGGTGCAGCACCCCCTACAACGCCGTTACCAAAACCGCCAAAGTGTTGTGGGACCCCGATATTCCTGTGGGCTACCCGGAAGATCAGCCCAGCCGGGTAGATCTGACCATGCTGGCCGAACCGAGTGTCAACCCGAACCAGTCATTGGCCCCTACGCCGATCGCATTTCAAATCATTGAACTTCGCGACAGTTCGCTATTGATGGCGGGTGATTTCGACCAGTTACTGAATAACCTGGAAGACTCGCTGGGCCGCAACTACGTGGACCACAGCGACTACACCCTGGTACCGGGCCAGTTCAAGTTTGTGGAGCCGTTCGAAATCAGCGAAGACACCCGCTTTATCGGTGTCATCGCCTTCTACGCCTACCCCAACTTATCGCAGTGGAAAAAGGTGGTGAAGGTAGACCCCATTGGTGGCACCTACCACTTGCTGGTCAACCTGCGTGAGCGGGAAGTAAAACTGACACGTTCGGATGAAAGCTGATGGCTGTTAGCAATCGAGTGGTCTGGAGTGATGGTCTGTTCATCAAACCACAGCACTTCCAGCAACAACAACGGTATCTGGAACATCAGATCAACGAGCGCGCGCTGGCGGTTTCGGACTACCTCTACGGCTTCAGTGATCTGGAACTAAACGCCGAATATCTGAGTTTTGGCCGGGTGGGTCTGGTGCGCGCTACAGGATTGTTCCCGGACGGCACGCGCTTCAATCTGCCGCAAGACGACGTGATGCCAGAGCCTTTGGAAATTACCGATGCTTCAGTGGCCAATCAGGTGGTGTATCTGGCGTTGCCTCTCGGGAGTGATTCCTTGGCGGAAGTGGAGTGGCCGGATGCGCCGGTTGCCGGGCGCTTCAGGGCGTTGTCTGTGGAAATTCGCGATTTGCACTCCATTGATGGCGATGCTCACAGCATCGATGTCGGGCGAGTCGCACCGCGCTTGATGCTGGAGCGTGAAGATCGCAGCGCCTACGCGGCCTTGGCCATTGGCCGAATTCTGGAGAAGCGGCCAGACGGCAGTTTGGTGATGGACCCTAACTTCCTGCCCACCATGCTCAGCGTGCGTGCAGCGCCTCGCTTGCAGCGATTTGTCGGCGAAATGGCCGGTTTGATGCAGGAGCGTGCCCGCAACATTGCCGAGCGAGTAGGCGCGCCGGGGCAGGGCGGTGTGGCCGATGTGTCGGACTTCATGCTGCTGCAAATGCTGAACCGGGCGCACCCTAAGTTCATGCATTTGGCACGCTTGCGCCAGTTGCACCCCGAGCGCTTGTATGAAGCCTTGCTGGAACTGTGCGGCGAGTTGGTGACCTTCACCGACGAGAGCCGAATGCCGCGGGAATACACCCCCTACGATCACGATCTGCCAGAAGGCTGTTTTAGCCCGCTGATGCAGGTGCTGCGACAAGCCCTGAGTACCGTTCTGGAACCGCGCGCATTGTCTATTGCTCTGCAGCAACGTCAATACGGGCTGACGGTGGCACCGGTTCAGGACGGTCAGTTGATCAAGGATGCCGAGTTCATTCTGGCGGTAAAAGCCGATATGCCGCTGGACGACCTGCGCAAGCAATTCACCCAGCAGTGCAAAGTGGCGTCGGTGGAAAAAATACGGGATCTCATCAGCTTGCAGCTGCCGGGTATTCCGCTGTCGGCGTTACCCGTGGCACCGCGCCAGTTGCCGTATCACGCCGGCTTTGTGTACTTCCGGTTGGATGACCAGAGCCAGGCCTGGCAAATGCTCGACAACGCCAGCGGCTTTGCTTTCCACGTAGCGGGAAGCTATCCGGGGCTGGAAATGCAGTTCTGGGCAATCAGGAGCTAAATAATGACCAATGCACCGGTAATGGATCGACCAAATACCACCACGGACACGGGTGATAGTGCATTCAGTGAGTTGTTGTTCGCGGACACCGATAACACTGGCCGCCGCACCGAGTTGGGTGATACCCACTTTCAGCTGCGCGGACTGGAAGAAAATCGCCTGATTGATGCCGCCACACCGTTATTGGGGCTGGTTATCCGGGTTCGCCGGTTGGCCGATTTTCACGATGTCGAAAGCCTGTACCAGCAGGTGGTCGATGAAGTGGCGGCTATTGACCGCGAACTGATCGAACAAGGCCACGAACGGCCTATCGTGGTGGCGTACCGCTATGTGCTTTGCGCTTTTATCGATGAAGCCGTATTGGGCACCGACTGGGGGGCGCACAGCGTGTGGTCGCAGCACTCGTTGCTATCACGTTTCCACAACGAAACCTGGGGCGGCGAAAAAGTGTTCGCGATTCTGGCGCGCATGGAGAAAGAGCCGGAACGCTACCGCGACATGCTCGGCTTCATCTATCTGTGCCTGTGTCTGGGCTTTGAAGGCCGCTACAAGGTCATGGAAAGCGGCCGTGATGAGTACGAGCAAATCGTTCGCGGGTTGTATGAACAGCTGCGTGATCTGCGCGGAGATCGGGACCCGAAGCCGCTGGCCGATGCCTCGGAAAACGTCGTGCCGGCACGCAACCGTTTGCGAACGGGCTTGCCCATCTGGCTCATCACCGGCGCGTTTGCCGCGGCCATGGTCGGGATTTATCACTTGTATAACGTAGCGCTGAACGAACGCATCAGGGATGTGCTCAGCGTACTGGAACAACTACCGAAATAAGGACATCACTGTGATTCGGGTAGAACTACCGGCGCTGATCGGGCGCCTTAACGAGATTTCCCGTCAGGCTCTGGAAGGGTCTGCCGCGCTGTGCATCAGCCGACAAGGGGCGGAAATTACGCCGGCACACCTGCTGTTCAAACTGCTGGAAACGCCGTTTTCCGATGTGCGTCAGATTCTCGAACAAACCGGTATCAACCATCAGCAACTGCAGCCTCTGGTGGGCGACAGTCTGAACGGCGAGCCACAAAGCGCCGAGCCATACCCGTCCTTTTCACCCTTGCTGGTGGAACTGATGCAGGACGCCTGGTTGCTGGCCTCAACCGAACTCGGCCACAGCGAATTGCGTTCTGGCGCCTTGTTCTTGGCGTTGTTGATGAACGCCGACCGCTACCTGATGCCACGAGTTGCCCAAGCCTTGGTGGACATTAACCGTGAACAACTGCGTAAGCAGTTCGACCGGGTAACCGAAGGCTCTGTGGAACGCCCACAGCTGGCAGAGAACGGTGCGGCCAAGCCAGCGACCGAAGCCGACATGGACCCGCTCACGCGTTACGCCACCGACTTCACCAAACTGGCCCGGGAAGAAAAACTCGACCCCGTGGTGTGCCGGGATGCCGAAATCGATCAAATGATCGATATCCTTTGCCGCCGCCGCAAGAACAACCCCATTGTGGTCGGCGATGCCGGTGTGGGTAAAAGTGCCGTGGTAGAAGGACTGGCCCTGCGGATTGTGAGTGGCGATGTGCCGGACCGCCTGAAAAACGTTGAACTCTGGACCCTGGACATGGGCGCGCTGCAAGCCGGCGCCTCGGTGAAAGGCGAGTTCGAAAAGCGTCTGAAAGGCGTCATCGAAGCGGTCAAAGGCTCGGCCACCCCGATCATCCTGTTCATCGACGAAGCCCATACCTTGATTGGCGCGGGTAACAGCGAGGGCGGTTCAGACGCCGCTAACCTGTTGAAACCCGCACTGGCCCGTGGCGAGCTGCGCACCATTGCTGCCACGACTTGGCGCGAGTACAAAAAATACTTCGAAAAAGACCCGGCCCTGAGCCGCCGTTTCCAGCCCGTGGCGCTGGACGAGCCCACGCCGGGTGAGGCTGTCCACATTCTACGGGGCCTGCGCACCGTCTACGAAAAAGCCCACAAAGTGCTGGTGGCCGACAGCGCCTTGAAAGCCTCCGCTGAAATGTCTGCCCGATATCTGGCCGGCCGCCAACTGCCGGACAAAGCCATCGACGTACTGGACACCGCCTGCGCCCGGGTCAGCCTGAACCTGAGCACCCCGCCTCGTCGATTGAGCCACGTGCGCAGCGAATTGCACCAAATGGCCATGGAACAAGACTTGCTGAGCCGGGAACACACGCTTGGCCAAGCGGTTGATAACGAACGGGAGCAGGCGCTGGAACAGCGCATTGCCGAGCTTACCGCTGAATCCGAAGCCCTGGAGCAAAGCTGGAATGACCAGCGAGAGCTGGTGGCTCGTTTGGTCGAAATCCGCGAACAACTGCTCACCGGAGAAGTGTCGGAAGCTCCGGAAGCAACGACCGACGCAGACAACGAAGAGCGCCCGGACCTTAAAAACGAAGCCGCAGCCATCGAACAGGAACTGGCGGAACTTCAAGCCGACGAACCGCTGGTTCACGCCCGCGTGGATGCCCGCCAAGTGGCTGAAGTCATCGCCGATTGGACCGGCATTCCGGTCAATCGCATGACCACTGACGAGCTGGAAAAAATCACCCACTTGCCGGCATACCTGCAGGCCCACATCAAAGGCCAGGACACCGCTATTGATTGCCTGCACCAGCACCTGCTCACCGCCCGCGCTGACCTGCGCCGGCCCGGCCGTCCCATGGGCGCTTTCCTGCTGGTTGGCCCGAGTGGCGTGGGAAAAACCGAAACCGTGGTACAACTGGCCGAACTGCTCTACGGCGGCCGCCAGTTCCTCACCACCATCAACATGTCCGAATATCAGGAAAAACACACCGTTTCCCGCCTGATTGGCTCACCCCCGGGGTACGTTGGCTTTGGCGAAGGCGGCATCCTCACCGAAGCCATCCGCCAGAAACCTTACTCGGTAGTGCTGCTGGACGAAGTCGAAAAAGCCCACCCGGAAGTCCTCAACCTGTTCTACCAAGCCTTTGACAAAGGCGAGCTGGCAGACGGCGAAGGCCGGTTGATCGACTGCAAAAACGTAGTCTTCTTCCTGACCTCCAACCTTGGCTACCAGACCATCGTTAACCACGCCGAAGAGCCGGAAAAGATCGAAGAGGCGCTCTACCCGGAGCTGGCCAACTTCTTCAAACCGGCCCTGCTGGCACGTATGGAAGTGGTGCCCTACCTGCCGTTGGGTGAAGACACCCTTAACCGCATCGTGGGCGATAAACTCCAGCGCCTGGCTGACCAAATCACGGCCCGCTACCACACCGAAGTGGCGCTGGAAGACGGCCTGGTAGAAGCCATCCGCAGCCGCGCCACCCGAAGCGAAAACGGTGCACGGATGCTGGAATCGATCATCGAAGGTGAATTGCTGCCACCGGTGTCCCTGGCGCTGCTGGAAAAGCTGGCGGCACGAGAGCCGGTGACCAAGGTCACCTTGGGCGTGAACAACGGAAAGTTCATCGGGGTCGTTGCCTGACGGCCTATAGAAACGGAGCGTAGCCTGCGGGGTGGCTTTCCAAAACCCTGCGGAGCCATGGGTGAAGGGTGAAAGCCCTTCACGGGTTGGCCAGGGATGGCCAAGACAGGACCCTCACTGCGACGCAGGAGCAGTAAGCAGTGAGGGGCGGAGCGGAGCGTACAAGGATGTATTCACAGCGTGTTTTGGAAAGCCACCCCGCAGGATGCGCGGGCGATAATCTCCTAAGTCATTGTTCTGGGATAGAAAGCATGGGACGGATGCAGATGGAACTGCACACCGGCATAGAACTGGCGGTAGCACTGATCAAGCAAGACACACTCCCTGCCTTGCTCGACACAGCCACCCGCCAACTCGAAAACGCATTTGGCCTCAGCAAATGCTGGGCCCTCGAACTCGACCTCAGTGGCCGAACGCTCCACTGTGGCCAATTAGGTGATGCCAGCGAATTCGACTGTGGCGACTTCAGCCACCCCTTCGCCCACGTACTGCAAACCGGAAAACCGCGCGAACTCACCCGCGCAGCCAGCTACCGGCTCGACCACACCGGCTTCCAAACCCTGTTCGAACATAGCGACCGCCCCAGAAGCCTCTGGCTCGAACCCCTCACCGGCGCAGACGGCCGCACCCTTGGCGTACTCGCCCTGTGCGGTGATCACGACGACTGGCAAAGCATTATCGGCCAACCCTTGTACACCGGCCTGAAACAACTGCTGGTGCATCAATGGATCAGCCAACTGCAAACCCGTGACCAAGTCTGGCAGCGGCGCATGCTTAAACGCTCGCTGGACCACCTGCACGATGCCGAAAGTGTACGCCAGCGCTGCCAGCAACTGTCCCACACATTGGTGGGCAACTCCGAAGCCATGACCAACCTCCGGGCACAAGTCGTGCGCGCGGCCAGCAGCCAGCTGTCGGTACTGATCCAGGGTGAAACCGGTTGCGGGAAAGACGTGGTTGCCCGAGGTATTCATGACCTATCCGAGCGGGCCCAAGGCCCCATGGTCGTGGTGAATTGCGCCGCCATCCCCGACACCCTGCTGGAAAGCGAACTGTTCGGCCACACCAAAGGCGCCTTCTCCGGTGCCGATCAAGCCAAAGAAGGGCTATTGGCGCAGGCCAACGGCGGCACCCTGTTTCTGGACGAAATCGGCGACATGCCCATGGCCCTGCAATCAAAATTGTTACGGGTTCTGGAAAGCCGGCAGTTCCGCCCCTTGGGCGCTCGGGAAGAACAGTTTTCAGACTTCCGCTTGGTGGCCGCAACCCACCAACCGCTGCAGCAAGGCATTGATGACGGCCTGTTTCGCCGGGACCTGTTCTACCGCCTCAGCCAATTCCCGTTGCGGGTGATTCCGCTGCGCGAACGTACCGACGATCTCGAAGTGTTGAGCCGGCATTTCATCCGACTCTACGTTGAACGCGAAGGCAGTGGACCACTGGGCATTAGCAGCCACGCGTTGAAGCGACTGGCGGGCTATGACTTTCCCGGCAACGTTCGGGAATTACGCAACATCATTGAACTGGCCTGTCTGCAAACGGCTGCCAACGGCGACATTCAACCCGAGGCACTGCGATTGGATGATCTGCTGATGGACGCCGGACAAGCCGCCTCCGCGGTCGCAGACGTGGCGACGATTCCGGGCATCCCCGTGGCCGAGGAAATTCGGGATCTGAAAGCCGCCGCACAGGCATTCGAGGCCGCCATCATTCGGGAGCGCCTGCAGCAATATCGCGGCAACCGAGCCCAGGCCGCCGAGAGTTTGGGATTACCCAAGCGAACGCTGGCCCATAAATGTCTGAAGTATCAGGTAACCGACGTATGACCCTGAAAGACCCAATCCGAGCCGGCCTGATCGGCCTCGCGCTCCTGCTGATAAGCAGCGCCGGGCAAGCGGATACCCGCCTGAGCGATGCCCAAACCTGCACCGAAGAAGCCAATCGGCTGGCCCGCTTGGCGTGCTTTGATGAGGTGTTTGATACGCCACTGGCTCGATATGAAACCGGCGCCAGCGACGGGGTGATTCGCCAGCCCGAACGTTGGCGCCAGGCCTTTGCGCAAGCTGGTCAAAGCGATGCCAGTGGTCCGATCTACCGCAATACCGGCTCGGCT
This sequence comes from Marinobacter litoralis, assembly GCF_003336705.1. Classification (GTDB taxonomy): domain Bacteria; phylum Pseudomonadota; class Gammaproteobacteria; order Pseudomonadales; family Oleiphilaceae; genus Marinobacter; species Marinobacter litoralis. Next base: position 624,986 of record NZ_QMDL01000003.1, read on the forward strand.
GCCGGACACATGGTAACGGTCGCCGCTTTGGGGGCTCAGCCTCCGCGGCCGGTGCTGACACTCCAGTGCCACAACAACATCACGGAATTGACTGTAATGTTGCCGAAACCGATCAACCGGGAGCGGGTGGACGTCGCGCTGGCATCGGCACCCAACCATTGGCGAGTGCGGGATGAAGGGCTGGTGGTGAGTGCTGGCCGTGGCCTGCCGGCGATACGTTCGGTGCTTGATATCGTGCACCAGCCAGATGTTCGTATTCAGGCAGACGTACCGGAGTTGGATGGCTTGTTGTTCGACCTGACCGGTTACCGCGACGCCATTCGCCCTCTGCGACAAGCCTGTGGCTGGTGAGGAGAGTGCTATGCAAGTGATTGAACAGCACCCATACGTTGATCAGGTTCTCAGCGCCATCCCAGGAGATTCCGGTGTGGGTGACAACCTTGCCGACGATTCCGTGCTGGAGTTTCTGGAAGACGAAGTGATGAAGGTGGGCTCGCTGGCTCACAACGACATCAATTGGCAAAAAGTGCAGATCGAATCTCTGCAATTGCTGGCAGACCGAAGCAAAGACCTGAAAGTACTAGGCTTTTTCATGCTGAGCTTGCAGCAGGGCAAAGATGGCGAGCACTTCGCCCTGTCCTTGTATCTGCTGCACCGGGTGTTGGATGACTGGTGGGAAAGCGCGTGGCCTTACCCGGGAGCCAAGGGACAGCGGGCCCGAAAAATGCTGTTCACCCAGATTGTGCAGCGTGCGGTTAAAAGCGTGGACGGTCTGGGTTTTGATGCCAGTGTGGGTGATGGGCGGCAGTTTTGCCTGGACCTGATTGCCAAGCTGGATGAGCAGGCGCGGAACCGGGATTTACCGGATGACCCGCTGTTCGAGTTGAAACGGGCTGTGGATAAGTTGCCAAAGCCGGATCAAAGCAGCAGCCAGCAACTGGCTTCAACGGTTGCGCCGGCAAGTCCCGCACAAACGCAATCTGCTCAAGCGCCGGCGCAGCCAGCTGCGGCTCCGGCGGCCTTGGGCAATCTCACTCTGGACCCTGGCAACGAACGAGCAACCCGCCAAAGCTTGCTGAAAGTGGCGGAGTTGTTGACCAGTACCGAACCGGACAACCCCTTGGGCTATCAGCTGCGCCGTTACGCCATTTGGCAAAACATCACCAGCCTGCCGCCGACACGGGACGGCATTCGTACCGATTTGGCCGCCGTCAGTGCAGACCGGGTTGCAGATTACAAAGAAGCGTTGGAAAAAACGCCCGACAACGACTTGTGGCAGCGCATTGAGCAAAGCTTATCGGTGAGCCCGTTTTGGCTCGATGGCCATTGGCTGAGCGCCCGTGCGGCCCAAGCTCTGGGTCATAACCGCTGTGCGGAAGCGATACGAGAAGCGTTGAAAAAATTTGTTGAACAGTTACCGAAACTTGCCGAGTTGACCTTCAACGACCAAACACCGTTTCTCAGTGAACAAGCGGCAGAGTGGATGCATACCGTCTCGGCTTCGGCCAAAGCCGGTGGGGGCAGTTCAAACCCTTGGGAGCAAGCTCTGGAAACGGCGCTCGAGTTGGTGCAGCAGAACAAGCTGTCATCCGCTCTGGAGTTGTTGGAACAAGGGTTGGCCGACGCTCGCGAGCCTAGGGAGAAATTCTACTGGCGCTTGGCGACGGCAAAACTGATGAAAGAAAGCGGCCTGAAAGCCATGGCTGCACAACAGATTCAGGACCTGCAAGGGCAGGTTCACGGGTTGGTTCTGGAAGACTGGGAACCGGCTTTGATCAAACAAATGGAACGGCTGGCGTAATCGCCTCACGCATTAAACGCAGGAATGGAAACCATGTGGAGAAAAGCATTACTCATTGGTCGATGGCTGCTGCCATACCTTCGTAACGCCGCCCCGGTCACGCTGACCTTGGGCGTGATCGCCCTATTGGTTGCGACTTGGTGGTTAGGGCCACGGCTGGAGATCAACGGCGAGTACCCGTTGGTGGCCTGGCAGATGCGGGCGCTGGTGACTCTCGGCGTTGTTCTGGTGGTGGTCATATTCTGGGGCATGGCGCTGGCTCGCCGGTTGAGCAAGGTCAATAAGGCCAAAGCGGCCGAGCAACAAGAGCAAGAAGATCCGATTCTACCGATGGAGCGCCGGCAACAACGGTTGCTGGATCGCCAGTTACAGGCACTCAAGAGCAACTTGCCGGGCCGAAAAGGTTTGTATCGCCTGCCGTGGTATTTGGTGATGGGGCTTGAAGATGCCGGTAAAACAAGCCTGATTCAGCGCTCGGGGCAAACCTACACCCTGACCAATGTCACCCGCAATAACCGGGGGGATCGCAACCCCTTCGGTTTCGATTGGTGGATTGGTGATAACGGCGTTCTGATTGATCCAGACGGCGAATTGCTAAGCCAGAATCAGGGCGAAGGGGCCTCGGGTGAAATCCAGAACCGGTTGTGGAACCACTTTATCGGCTGGCTGGAAAACAGCCGCCCGCAAAGACCGCTGAACGGTCTGATCCTTGCCGTCGATTTGGCGCGATTGAGCACGGCCAATGAGCAACAGCGGGAAGCTCACGCCATTTTATTACGCACCCGGATAAGGGAGCTCATGGAGCAGTTGGGCTCGCGCCTGCCGGTGTACGTCACCTTCACAAAAATGGACTTGATGTACGGCTTTGCCCCGTTCGTTAGAGCCATGTCGAAGGCTGAAAAAGATCAGGCGCTCGGCTTCACCTTCCAGCTGGATAACCAGCAAGATCACGACGAATGGCTTGAACAGTTCGCGGAACGATACACCGAGTTGGTGGATGAGCTGAGCCAGCGCTTACCAGACGTGCTTGCCGATACCCGGGAGGCTGAAGAGCGGGCGGCAGCGTATTCCTTCACGCGCCAGCTGGCGGGCCTCAAGCCGGCGGTAGAGCAGTTCCTCAGCGACTTGCTGTCCGCTGACGCTTTCTCGACACCGGCTTTGGTGCGGGGCACTTATTTCACCTCCGTTCTGCAGGAAGGGGTGCCTGAAGATGCCTTCGTGGCTGCCGCCGCCCGCAATTACCAGATGAGCGGTCCGATTCAACCGGCGCAGCGGAATGCCCAGTCAGTCAGTTTGTTCACCAAGAACCTGTTCCCGGGTGTGATCTATCGCGAGGCCGGTCTGGCCGGTGATAACCGAAAAGTGATCAAAAAGCGCCACCGGAAAGTCGCGATGGCTTCAATCGTAGCTCTGTGTGCCGGCGCAGGTATGACGGCCGGCTGGCAGCACTATTTCATCAAGAACGCCGAAGCTGCGGCGCAGGTGGAAAACCGGGTTAACGCCTTCCTGAACGATTGGCAGCCGGTTGGCTACGAGCCGGACACAACCGGCCGCAACCTGCTACAGCCACTGGATGAGCTTCGAGAAGCCACCCTGGCGTTCGGCGATTACCGTAAAGAGTGGCCGCTGGTCACCGACATGGGCCTGTATCAAGGCCATAAAGTTGGGCCGGAAGTGGATGCTGCCTATCTCGACATGTTGGCTTACCAGTACCTGCCGGCATTGATGTTCGGTGTGATGGAAGAGATGGGGCAAGCACCGGATAACAGCACTGAGCGGTTGGAGCACTTGCGGGTTCTGCGCATGATGTATGACGAAAGCGGCCGCCGTGGAGACATCGTATCGGAATACATGCGCGAGTATTGGCAAGCGCGCTTCCCCGGCCAGCGGGAAGTACAGAACCGGCTGCATAGCCATCTGCAGTACGCGATGGCGCACACCAACCTTGCGGGTATGGCCGCCGAAGGTGATCAGGCGGCGAGCATGGCACTGGTGCCTTTCCGGAGCAGTGTGCAGTGGGCGCAGCACGAATTGGGTCGGATCAGCACCCCGGACAGGGTCTATCGTGATCTGAAAGTGGAAGCCGGTCGGGATTTTCAGTCGCCGCTGGAGTTGGCGCGCAGCTCTGGCCCGGCCTTTGCCACCGTGTTCACTCGCGTGGATGCCTACGGCGAGCCGCAGGGCGACGCCTTGCCGGCAGAGGACGACCCGCTCTCCATTCCGGCACTGTTGACCCGGGACGGCCTGGAAAAATGGTTCCTGCGTCAATCAAGCTCGGTAACGGAATTGGCCCTGGTCGATGCCTGGGTGTTAGGGCGCCGGAACGACGTGGATTTCAGTAAAGCTGATGAAGCCGAGTTACTGTCGAGCTTGCAGACTCTGTATGCCGAAAACTACGCCAACGTGTGGCGCACCGCGCTCAGTCGAATCGATGTGCACCGTTTTGAAGACTTGAATCATGGCGTGCGTATCCTTGAAAGCTTGACCAGCGGCCATCAGCCATTGGCACGCCTGCTTGGCCAGGTGCAGGCCAATACCAAACTGATTCCTGCCGGTGAAGGTGAGGCCGAAGTGGCTCGAAAACTGCTGCAGGAGTCGCCGCATTACCGAATGCTGCAGGATATCGAGCGCCAGTTCGACGACCTGAACCGGCTGACTCGCAAAAACAGCGATCAGCCCAGTGGTCTGGAAGAAGTCATGGTGGTGGTAGCCGAGTTGCACGAGTACATGCGCAGCATTCAGGAATCACCGGATTCGGGCAAGGCTGCACTGAGTGCTGCCCGAGCGCGCATGGCCCTTCAGGGGTCAGACCCGATCTTCACGCTCCAGCGTATGGCCAGCCATCAGCCCGAGCCGCTGAACCGCCTGTTAAGCCGACTGGCTACCGAAAGCTGGCGAGTGGTGCTTGATCGTGCCGTGGCCCAGCTTGAGCGGGAGTGGTACCGGGAAGTGTACCAGCCGTTCCAGCAAACCCTTGCCCGGCATTACCCGTTTGCGACAGACGCAAGCCGAGATGCCGCGTTGCAGGATTTCGAGCGCTTCTTCGCTCCCGACGGCATTCTGGAGTCTTTCTACAACAATAACCTGAAGCTGTTTTTGGAAGACCACCCTGAACAGGTCGGCGATGCCCGCCGCGCGAGCTTGGTGCGCCGCGATGTGCGAGCCGCCTTGGAACGGGCCCGCCAGATTCGCCAGGCGTTCTTCACCCGCAGTGGCACGTTGGATGTTGAATTCGCGCTAGAACCGCTTAACCTGACCAACAACAAACGCCGCGCCGTGGTGAATATCGACGGGCAACTGGTGGAGTTTTCCCATGGGCCTCGCCAAAGCATCCCGCTGGTCTGGCCGAACACGCTGCGTGACAGCGTCGAAAGCCGCATTACCCTGGTGCCGATACAGGTGAACCGCTCACCGCGCAGCATTTCCGAACGTGGCCCTTGGGCGCTCTTCCGGCTGTTGAACAAAGCAGAAATCACCGGAGTCAGTAGTAATGCGGTGGATGTGATGTTCAAAGTGGATGATGGCGAGATGCGTTACCGCCTGCATGCAGCCAGTAATACCAACCCGTTCACACAGCAGATGCTTGCAGGGTACCGAATACCCCGCAGCTTGTATTAGACTGTGTGCCGTCGCCCGGGCATGAACGCTCGGGTTGGCGGGAGCCGGCACCCGGATGGCGCTGGCTGAAAAGGAAATGTTCATTCTTCAGGGACTGAAGTTATGCCCCAGGCAAGCGGATTGCAGTTCACCGCCCGTATTGGCGAATTCCCCTCAGACCACTTCGTGGTTGCCAGCTTTGTGCTCACCGAAGGTTTATCCACGCTCTCCCATGGCCGCTTAAAATTGGCCAGCACCGACCCGGACGTGCAAGCAGCGGATGTGCTGGAACAGCCGGTGGATCTGGTGGTGTGGCAAGACGGCCAGCCCCTGCGCCGATTCACCGGCGTAGTGAACGAATTTGTTCGGGGCAACACCGGCCATCGCCGCACCCATTACGAAGTGGTGATCCAACCTCCCGTGTGGCGTTTGGGCTTGATGCACAACAGCCGGATTTTTCAGGCCCAGACCACCGATGCCATTGTGCGCACGCTGCTGGAAGAGCGGGGCATTGTGGATACGGTGTTTGACCTGAAACGCTCCCCCGAGGAGCGGGAATACTGCGTCCAGCACCGCGAAAGCGACCTGAAATTTGTAGAACGACTGGCTGCGGAAGAAGGTTGGCACTACCGCTACCAACACGGCAGCGTGGACGGTGAAGAGCAGCCCGCGTTAGTCATCGCCGACCATCACGGTGATGCGCCCAAATTAGACCCGGTAGAATGCAACACCAAAGCCGGTGGCAGCACCCAGCAGGCCTGTATCTTCAGCTTCGCCTACGAAGAGCGTGTGCGGGCTTCATCGGTGGCGATGAAAGATTACACCTTCAAGAACCCTGCTTACGCTCTGATGCACGAACAGAGTGCCGGCGGTGTAAACCACCGGGAAGACTACCAACACTACGACTACCCCGGCCGCTACAAAGCCGATGCCAGCGGCCAGCCGTTTACTCAGACCCGATTAGACGCACTCAGAAACGATGCTTCCGCCGCCAAAGGCAAAAGCAACCGCCCGGACTTTGCCGCCGGTGCCAAAGTGGAGCTGCAAGATCACGACAGCCAAAGCTTAAACCGGGAATGGCTGCTCACCGCCATCACCCACACCGGCAAACAGCCCCAGGCCCTGGAAGAAGAGGGTGGCAGCGAACCCACCAGCTACCACAACACCTTCAGCGCCATCCCGGCCGACAAAACCTGGCGCCCCCTGTGCAACCACAAACCCGTGATGGAGGGCCCCCAAATGGCGCTCGTCACCGGCCCCGTGGGTGAAGAAATCCACTGCGACCAGTATGGCCGGGTGAAAGTCAGATTTCCGTGGGACCGCTATTCCAAGAACGACGAACACTCAAGTGCCTGGTTGCGCGTGGCCCAGGGCTGGGCCGGTGGCCAATACGGTTTCATGGCATTGCCCAGAATCGGCCACGAAGTGATTGTCTCCTTCCTGGACGGCGACCCGGACCAGCCCATCATCACCGGAAGAACATATCACGCCACCAACACACCGCCGTACGCGCTGCCGGAACACAAAACCCGGACCACCCTGAAGACCAAAACCCACAAGGGTGAGGGCAGCAACGAGCTACGCTTTGAAGACGAAGCGGGCGAAGAGCAGATCTACGTGCACGCCCAGAAAGACCTGGATCTGCTGACGGAAAACAACCGCACCGAAGTTATCAAGAACGACAGCCACCTGACGGTCGAAAACAACCGCTTCAGCCATACCAAAGGCAATAGCCACCACACCGTAGATGGCGAGAAGCGCGAGCTGACAGGTAAAGACCACAGCTTCAATGTCACCGGTACTCTGCACCTGAAAGCCGGCACCGCCTGGCTCAGCAATTCCGGTACCGAACTGCACATCAAAGCCGGCCAGAAAGCGGTGATCGAAGCGGGTGCCGAAATCACCTTGAAGGCCGGCGGCAGCTTCGTGAAGATCGATCCCGCCGGTGTGGCTATCGGTGGCGCGAGCATCAAGATGAATGCCGGAGGAGCTGCAGGTAAGGGCAGCGGGCAGAAGGTGCAGGTGCCGGAGATGCCGGGGTGGGTGGATGCTGCTGGCGGGGTTGGGGCGCCGGTGGCGTTGGCGGAGGTTGGGCAGCGATCTAATGCCGAGCCCAAAGCGATTGTGGCCCATCGATTGAAGCAAGCCCGCATGCAAAGAACAGCCATTGTTGAGCAGTGCCAACAGCAACCTGATGGTACTTGTCCGCTTAGGAACTGTCCTTGCGGTAAGAATCAGACAGCGTGATAAGTAAAGGAGCCCGTTGTGGTATTTGCAAAACTCTCGACTGACAAGGTGCGTTTTTTAGTGCTGGAGGCACAGCAGAAATCAACGGTTTTGCGGTCTTTGTATGAGCAAGCAGACGTTCCGAAGTGGCTTTATTTATTTGCTGAGACTGACTGGCAACAGTACTTGGCCGAAAGCCCCGTTGTTCTGGAAGCTAAACAGAAGAGCCCGGAGTATCAGTGGGCTTTGCAAGGTTTGAAGGAGGGGCGGCTTGTCGGTCTGATTCTGGAGTCATCCGAGAGCCTTGAGTCCGTGACGAGTTGGCTAAGGGCGCGTTTGAAAGTGCGCTTTGACGGAGAGCGACAGGGTCTACTTCGACTTTACGACCCTGAGGTATGGCAACGCTTGTCCCCGGTGACTCTGGACCAAGCGGATGTCATTGAGCGAGTTATTTACTGGTTCGGAGAAAGTGGTCAGGAACGTTGGCATACCACCGACAGACCAAATCCGTTCACCATGTTGCCCTTACCAACGCTGTCAGAAACTCAGTGGCAGAAATTGAATACGGCCGATGTCTGAGTCCGAATTAATACGCTTAGAACGCAAGGAATGACAGGGATGTCTGAGAATAGTGCAAAGCAGTCCACAGCTGGTTGTAGCCCGGCCTGTGAGGGTAAATCACTGATTATCGAAGTCATGGGCAAAGAGCATCCGGAAGGGCATAGTTTCAGGATTTATGAGGAGACAGATTCTGATCTGCAAGAAGGTCTGGAAAGTCGGATGGTTAAGGAAGACTTGGAAGAGTCGGTTCTTCATATCTGGCCATGGCAGAGTCAACCAAACCGTAACATTTGGCTGGAGATTGCCGCAGAAGAGGGTGACCCCATTCGTGTCCCTTTTCTCCAGGATGCAACTGGTATAGATCGAGAAGAAGAGCGGCAGCACCATGTCATTCTCCCCGTCATTCCGACCACCCTGATATCCGGTGTGACTCTCAAGGGCCGAAACCCGGCTCACTATGTAATGTCACGGCCTGGATTTATTTATCTATTCCATGAGGGGAAGCTATGGCGTGAACTTGAAGTGAGAATGGATGATAAGGGCGTTACACGCTACCACGATGTGGCTCTTGACGATTACCGAGAGACCAACGGAGATATAAAACCTGGTTACCGAGCGGTGACCGGTGCAGGACTAGCAGAAATCTGGTTGCCGGCGAGAGTAGATGGGAAGTGGATTAACATTCACGCAGCATTCAGTGAGTCTCAATGGCCGGGAACTCGGGTCAATTACTTGCAGCGTAAACCTTTTGTCAGAATGGATCGCTGCAATACCATTTCGATGGTTCTTGCAGAGCCAACACATGACGAGGGTGACACCGTCACTGTGAGCAGGCGCGCTAGAAACGCTTTCCTTGCGAGCTGTCTCGCGCCTCAGCGAAGTCGAAACCCTTTGGTGGAATCGCAGTTTGATCGTCCGGAAAAATACCTCTTGGATCTGACGGGGGAATACACTGCCTTATCCGAGCAGGCAGCTATACAGGTTCACCAGAGGCAGGAGGACCCCGATCCGGAAGACCCAATATATGAAGACGAACGCCCTGAAATGACCGTGCTCGCCAAGTGTCTTCATCGAACCTTGAGGGAAGTGGAAGCAGTTGGCGATGAAACAACGGAGGCAGAAGATCGCGGTGTATTTGATTGGCCGGAGGAAACCCAAAGTGCTGAGGATGTTGTTAAGGATGCCCGTGATCGCGTAATTGGAGCGATCCGAATTGATGATCCTGTTGGAAGGTTGCGATACCTGCAACAGCGCCGCCAGGTAGCCGCATGGTTTTCTAATGCTGCAGTGAGACGCGCAAAGGCACGACCTTATTTTGAATCTGCCCTGTTAGTGAACTCAGCGATTGTCCCCAGTAACTTTGGAGGGAAAATCAATCCTCTCAATAAATATATGAGGGAGTTGAATGGCGCGGGCCGGAAAGAGTTAGAGCGTTCGATCGCAGTATCTGAACGAAAACTAGCGGTGCAATATGGGAGTGATTTGCAGGAGGATTTGTTGGACCTTCTGCAACGCAGTTGGGTGCAGCATAGCTTGGTTGATCTCTTTACCCATGATGGTTATGACTACGCAGGAGCATTCTATTTTCTGTCCTCACTAATTCAGGAGGCGATTAAGGATCCAGAAGAATGTGATGTACTAGCTGCTAGGGTAGACGCTCGGAAATCCGGAATAGGTAAAGAGTGGTTGCAGAACCTCTGTCGCGCAGGGAGAAGCAACTTACTGTATTCGTTGCTTTTCCCGGACTTTGATGCCAATGACCTGGAGCGCTCCTACGAGCCTCAGGCGCAGCCCGATGAAAATTCAGGTGACGGCCAATTCCGGGCCAGTGAGTTGGCATCACTGGAAAACACTGACCTTCCAGAGCTAGACGTCGTTATGACTAGGGACGGACTGGAACTGGCTGCAGCAGCCGAGGCGGGTGCGTTTGCTACGGCCTTTGCCTCCAGTCTTCGGACAGGAACCCAGACCTTGCTGAGTATCCATGGCAGTCTCTGGGGCGCGGTCCAAAGTGCAAGTCAATCCCTGGTTAGTCACAATCAGCAACTCAAAGATGTCGACACCCAACTCAAGGCTGCGGAGTCGGAACTGAATCGATTGAGTCAGGAGAGGGTTGAGGCTGAAAAAGAAATCAAAGACGCACGGGTTCAAGCTGTTGATGAGCAGATCGAACAGAACCAACGAACTGAGCAGGCAAGGCAACAAGCACAGGCACGTCTGAATCGGATAGCTATCCAAGAATCCGAGATTGATCGCCGCGCACAGACTCTTTTCACTCAGAGGCAGCGGTTGTTCTCGCATGCGATCGAAGCACAAATGAAACTTTACGGGGGATGTTTTCAACAGCTCCGCGCGTCATTACCTTTACTTACCGGAAAAGTCAGGTTAGAGCGGCTTTCAAAAGCCGCTCAGAAGGGTTACTTCGTGATTGGCATCAGTGGCTTGGAGGACAGCGGCGGTGAAGGGCGAGCCGTAAGAATGTTTGGCGACATTACGGAACAAAGCGAAGGCGGGGTTCGAGCGACGGCCTCGACCAGCCGCACCCGCGCAAAGACTCAGGGAATACCTTCCAGTGTGGCAGACGATGCACTGGTCTTGGTTGTCCCAGAAAACGAACAGATTACAAAAATCCTGAAGCATCTCAATACGGCAGAGCGTCAGTACGCTAAGGCATTGAAAGAGCTGAATATCTGGGAACGTTACGCTGCCCAAGCATCTGACTTGTCTGCGGCGGCCACAGCAGCAGTGGCTCGACGGGTAGCAGGCGCTGAGGCGAAACTTGAAAAGGCGTTGAGTAATCTGGAGAAGGTTGATGGAAGTCTGGAGGCTGCAAACGATGCGTTCGATGATATCGAGACGAACAAGGCAGCTTTAGATGCTGAGGTGCGATCTTTGGACGATACGGTCCGGAAGGTAGAAGACAGACGCCTTTACAGAGTACTCAACTCACCGCTTTTGCCGGCTGCCGTTATGTTGATGGAATTGCATAACGTATCAAGTGCTGGAGCTGCCTACGATAGAGATTTTCGAGCAAAAGGGCTTTGGAGTGCGATGGCGGGGGCCGGAAGCGCGTATTACGATATAGGCTACGCTTCGGTAATGCTGGCCGAGCGCTTTCTGCAAAATGTGGCGCTCATTGAGCGTGCATCTACACAGCTTCTGTCACGTGAATGGAACGGAAGATTTGCTCAAGCGTTTGCCAGGGTTTTTGGTGGCCCTCCAACCTGGGGAAAACTATTCGGTGGAGCAGGCGGTCTCTTGATGGCACTCGAATATGCTTTTGATTCCAGCTATCTATATCGGATGGGAAATACTGAAGGGGCTATTGGTGCTGGCTTAGTAGCTGCGGGTGGCGTCGCGTTGGCATTTTCCAGTGTTGCGGGGGCTTCCGGACTGTTATTTCTGGGACCGGCGGGCTGGCTGACTCTGGGTGTAGTACTGGCGCTCTCCGGTACCGCCTTGATGGCGTGGTTCAGCGAGGAATCTATAGAAATCTGGATGCGGCATGGACCCTTTGGACAGATGTCGGAGAAGCCCTTTTTGAAAGAGCCTCGTGAAGCATACTATCGCCTGATTAGTTTGCTTATGGGCGTTAATATCGTAATCGAGCCGAATCCTCTGCGAGGCAGGGCACTTCGGGGAGAACTGGACGAGCAAGATGAAAGCCGTCTAATTGCTCTCCGCGAGGCAAACACCAGGTTGAGGGTGGAAAGCGCCATCCCGGGCTTGTTTAGGGGAGCTGAGATGGTCGAAGTGAAGCCTCACTTGCAATTGGTAGAAACGAAGGCTGAGCGGGGGTATTTGTTGGGAGTTAGTGATATGTCCAACAGGAGAATTATGCCAGTTGCAGAAAACAAATCTCGAGCTCGCGTGTTGCGAGAAGAAGAGTTTGTAGGTGGAGTCTATGTCTATTTGAATTCGCCCCAAACACGAAGAACAGAATCTCAGCGCTGGTTGGGAGCCGTTGAGTTAACTGAAACCCGCGCTTACCACTGGAAGGTCAGGATTCAATTGCAAATCCAAACTACCAAAGGGGAAGCACCAATGGTGTTCCCGGCGCCTGATCCGGAAGACCCGCTGGTATACAATAAGGACGATTTGAAACATTCCGAGCCGGACTTCACCAAAGAGAACCGTCCGTTCTGGTACGACGAAGAGGTCCGTTATTTTGGATAGGCCAAGGAACGCTTCAGCGATTATCGGGAGGTATTATGGCGCGGATGCTTACCGTTCCGATTTAATACCAGATCAACCCGACCAGCAACAAGATTTAAATCACTCGACGCTGGATCGCTCGGCTGGCTTTAGACTGCCCTGGGGTACCGCGCAGGATTTGATGCCGTCAAACCTATTTGCTCGTTGGCGACCAGAGGCTCTTCGGAAAATTGAAGAGAGAGAAGATCTGCTTGCTGAAGCTGGTGACCAGGGACAGCTGGATCATGAGAGTATTTGCTATGCACCTTTAGCTTTCCGATCAAAAGTGGTTAACGCGTTTGAGCTTTACGGAAAAGCGTTCTTTTGGGTGAGTTTACCTCTTGGGCTTGTTACTTACCTGATGCATATTTACCTCACTGATTCATCTTTTGTGGCCGCCCTAAACGATGTTTGGCCGTTTATCATTGCCTTGAGCGGCATGCCAGCAGCTATGTGGCTATCCTCCACCGTCGCTTTTACATTCTTTCCTCGTTGGTGCGTGAAAGCCGGGCGCGGTCCTGAATGGGAACTTAACCGTCGAACGGGAGTGGTTCGTATCTGGCACTATAGACGCAGAATTCCGTTGTTTTGGAACTATCAGGAGACCGTCACTGAGACTCCGTTTTATGAATTTGATGGCTGGGTGGCCGGCGGTGCGACACAGTATGGGCCCAGGTTTGACTTCATCTTGTGTCACCGATACAGCAAGCTCAAGGTTCATATCGGAGACATCCTGTTAGGTTGGCACCAATCTCCTCGTCCATGCTACGCACTCTGGGATTTCCTCCAAAACTATATGGATGTGACGCGGCCATTACCTGAATTCCCAGTGCTGGAGCCCCATCGACACAAGGATCCTGTGACCGCCGAACATGATAGAGAGGCTGGCCGACCGGAACGTTATTGGCGGGACATGGATGACAAAACCTTCCAACAAAAAGAGGACGAGATGCTTGGTCGGGTTCTGCGCATCAACACCGAACAACGCCCAAACTTGATGGCCAGGAAAGTGCGCTATGCGCACATGACGCCGGAAGATATGTTGGCCTATGGCCGTGGTTCACGACAATCTCGTCAGCGTCGAGCAAAATCCGGATTGAAGAAAGAGCCCATCCGGAGTGTTTCCTCAGATTAGTAAGTGGCGGTTCCCGAGCCTGGGCATCCTTTTGCGAAGGAAGAGTTATATGGACATGAGCCTACACTCAGCTCGGGATGGATTTAATGTCACTCAAGCTGGATTCGATGGCAGCAGCAAATTTGCTCATTCCACCTGGCCGAGTTATTACGGCTCCTGTGCTTATCGCTCTGACGCGATTCCCGAGCAAAGCAATCAAACTCAGGAATTGAACCGAACCGGATTAGATCGCTCAGCCAGCTTACGTTTACCGTGGGGTAATACCCGAGAAGTAATGCCGCCCGCCTTTATTTCAAGAGATCCGCCCAAGAAGTTGCGGCGACTGGAGAAAAAAGAGGATCTGGCAGCGAAGTACGGACTTCACGTTGAGAATAATCACGAGTGTTTCCGGTATGCACCATTGGCTTTTCAGGCGCGCTTTTTCGACATGATGAGTGTTGCGGGTAAGATTTGGGCATACATTGTTTCTCCAGGATATTTGATAACATTGATTTTGATGTCGCCGTTGTTTACATCCATTAGTAGAAACTATTCTGAGTACATACAAAGTCTTGGTTTGTTCGAATTTATTATGCTTGGAGGCGGCTGGATTCTCATTTTGATTGCAGATCTGGCCTTCCGCCTCTTCCCGAAATGGCTTTTACGGAATGGCCGCGGTCCTGAGTGGGAGTTCAACCGTCGCACCGGCATGATCAAGGTCTGGCAATACCCGAAAAAGTTTCCTTTTCTTCCCAGAAAGCCTCCGGTAGTGGTTGAAAAACCTTTCTACGAGTTCGATGCCTGGTGCTGCGCGCGGGTGGACCGTTTCGGTAGTGTGTTTGATTTGGTGCTCTCTCACCGATACAGCAAACTGGACGTTACCGTTGGCGATCTTCTCGGCGCCCATGGCAGTCCCACCATGTGTTACGCCTACTGGGATTTCATTCAGAATTACATGGATATCACCAGGCCGCTGCCGGAACTGCCCATGCTGGAGCAGTATCGACACCTTGACCCGACCACCGCAAAACACGACCAGGCGACGGGCCGTCCTGCGCGTTACTGGCGGGATATGGGTGATAAAACCTTCAAGCAGAAAGTGGACGACATGTTTACCGATGTCTCCATCATCGATACAACGCGCAGGCCAGACCTGATGGCGGAAAAGCTGAGTTACGCGTCCTGAGCGAGCAGGAAGCCCTCCCGGCCAATCTTGGAGATGCTTGAAAGCATGTGCTTCCCTCAATGCTTGTGGGGTGAGGTCGACAGTTTGGTCTCGTTACTAAATGCAAAAGACCAAATAATATACGGTTAATGGAATGACCAATCTGAACAACACCAACGATACTTCGTCATCTCATCCATCGGCTGAATCCACCTGGGAAGTCGGAGTGCGCCGTACCACCAAAGATGGTCGGTTGCTGGCCTTGAGTCCGGAGCCGGTAACAACAGGCGAGCGGGCTGTGGACGTCAACACTTGGATTCGGCGGAAAACCGACGGCTGGCAGGATTTGCAGGGCGGAAACCTGCTGTTTGGTGCCGAATTTGCGTTGTTGTTCTTGAGTTTGAGCGTGTTATCCATTGGTATCTTCGGTTTTGGTCTGATGTTTGCGCTAGGCCCCGACTCGCTGGGCCGTTGGGATTGGGAGTCGCCACTTATAATGCTGGTTGGAAACCTCCTGATTTCTTTACCCTGGGGCTTGCACATGCATTTCCTGGGTAACAAAGCCGTGAAAGAAACCCCACCGGTGCGATTTAACGTACAACGCCGGCAAGTAGCCATCCCGCGTTGGACTGAAGGAAAGGAATTCAAGCTCCCGTTTTGGACAGATAATGCAGCTGGAATAGCCTATATAGTGATCGCTTTTACAATTGCCGCAGTTCTGTATACGCCTATTGGTTTGGAAAACAATCCGGTGGAATACGTTCAACGTGTACGGAACTACTTGTTGGCAGCTCTGGTAATTGAGGTTCTGGTGGTCGGCACTTACCTTTTCTTCGGCCTCCGCCTAAAGAAAAAACACGCCCCCAGACTCGTCTACGAAATCTACCCCTGGGAAAAACTAGTTGCCTACATCGAAACCCGTCATGATATCGGTCTCGGGCTGATGGCTACCCACACGGTTCTCACCCTGGCGATTCCGAAACCCGACGACCCGGAATCGGCCTTGGCGGCTGCAAGTATCAACGTAGGTCATGAAACAGCCGGCCTGGCCCAGTGGGAGTGTATTCGCCAGTTTATGGAAAACGGTCCCGAGGCCTGCCCGGACCCGAAACAGGATGAAACCCTGGCCCACTACAAAGCCAAATGCCGCCAGGCCCGCAAAGACCTGTCCTTGTTACCCTGGCTGGGCAAGAAAGTGGGCGACTGGTTCTTTCAGCGTTATTTGGCTCACATCATTACCGAACGTCGTATCAAGACCTTGGCCCTGAAGAGCTTGCCAGAGGAATTGAAAGCCTGGTCCGCGCCTTTGCCCAAAGAGCAGTGGGCCAAACCATCCGAGACCCTGAAAAGCCTCAATCAGCAACTCACCCGTTCTTATGAGCGGGGCCTTCGCTTCACCAATATGGGGCCGGTCTCCGAATGACAAGCCGGGCGTGAGGCGAAACGGCAAGAAAAGCGGGGAAGAGGCCGTTACCAGTCAAGAGAGTCGCCCTGAATCGGAACTCAGCTGTTTTAATGAGGTCGCGCGGGTGTTGCGCTGCCGCGTAGTGAACCTGATTACCAAGATGAATTGTGACGATCAAGGATCGTCACAACTCAATGAGCAGGCAGTAATAATCATGGAAGATTCATTTGCACCAACAGAGAAGATCTTCACCGACCTTATCGCTAGTGAGGACCACATAGGTCTGATAAGGGACTGGCGGGACGTTATTTTTCATACGCTATTTGCAAAAAGGCGGCAGGATCTGGAGTTGCCTGTCTTGCTCCCCATCGAAGACGCACGATGCTTCATCGGTAGCCCAGACCCGGTGGCGGCCCGGGCAGCCATAGAAGACTTCGGTTTCGATGAAGAGCTAGATGTTTTTATCAAACCGGTTCCCTTGGGAGAGCTCGCAAGGAATGCATTCCTTTTAGGCGCGTGGTTCTGCTGGACCGGTTCCAATGTAATCATGAATACGTCACTGATGCATTTGATCGGAATGAAGGCTATAAAACAGCAGCCTTCAGGGCAGGAGCTTTTGTATCAGGCGAAACTCCATGAACTTCAAAATCCGGGCAAGTTCGTCGAGATAATTAAAGCGCAAAGCTGGGTTGTCAGCACCGTATCTGGAAACTCGGTGACAGAAGTGGTGCAGGAGGCTCTTGTCATCGATGATCGCGGGCTTGTGGTGTTCGGGCCGGGTTTAGGTCCATCAGGTGTGGCTAAAAATCGCAGTGAGCTGTCTGCTGATGAGCAGGCACTGTTTGATTGGTGGGCCCTGCCGCTCTACGACTATGCCGCTTGGGAAGAGAAGGGTGAAGGCGAGAATAGAGCGGATGAAAATGTTAAAAGCATAGACACTTACGTCCCGGCTCCTTCCATTATTGGCGAAGAAAATCTTCTTTCTTTTTATGACCTCGAACGTGCTGTTCATAATCAAATCATGCCGGATGCCACCAGGCTGCAATTAGAAGTTATTGAAGACCAAGTGATGCCTGAAATAGAAGAGCAGGGTAGCGATGAGCTTCTGAGGGTGGATGGGCGCCGGTACGGTATCTTGTTTGTTGACCACCCAGAGTGGAGCTTGCCCCTGGGCGGTAATGGACTGGCCATGACAGATTACGGCGAGCAAGTTTGGCTGCCCAAGGAAGCAGGCATTCATGAAGTGCCGGAACATTTTAGGTCGCGACTTACAAGGGCGATTGCCTGGGTGTTGTTCTAGCAAGGGCGAGATCCGGGAAAGCCGGCGCACCTGGTGCTGGGACAGTTTGGCGGCGTAAAGCCGTTTTGTCCTGATAACATGAATCGCCTCTTCGTTCCGGATGCGACCGATGGACGTTTTCCTGCCCTGGCTTGCATGCCGTGTGGTACACAGCAGGTTCCCGTGCTCGTTCACGGTGAAGTGCCTGAGGGTTACGTTTGTGAGGTTCTGGAAGAGTGCCGGGTTCCCGCTTCGGATCTTCCCCGCGGATTAGTTGGGCGGGATTCGCTATTGGTTAACGGCTCGGTGCCCTTCGTTTCCATGTGCACGTTTCTGATGGTACCTGTTGCCGCAATCGAGTTTCCCGAGGAATGGTATACCGGCATTCGGACGTCCAACACGCAGCTAATCTCGGACTTTGAATACTATCTCGCGGAACTGGGTCGTAGTGATCGGGCGAAGCAGGATGTGCAAGGTGGAAAAGATCCCGGCGGCATTGCGGGAGTTTTTTGGGCATGTGCTGGGTTTATGGCTTTTATTATTTTGCTCATGGTCCTTTACGGAACATAAGTCGGCGTCACAAGCGGGAGTCTGATCCTGTTTGGCCCAAGGGATTGAGTTTTTTGTAAACGGTGGAGACGCACAATCATGGAAGAAAAATCAGCTGTCTGTATTGAAGAGTTTGGCAGGCTTGTTGCCGCAAAAGACTACGTTTCACTGGTGCGTGAGTGGCAAGTTCATACCTTTTATGCCGTGTTTGTAAAAAATGGCTCTGAGGGGGAGCTGCCCGCTCTCGTGGAGGTGCACGGTCACTTGGCCTTTCTAGCTGGCACGGATCCCGAAGCGGTTGAAGCAGAGCTGGCGGAGTATCGGCTTTCGGCGGGTGACGGGAATATTTCCATAAAGCCGGTTGCTCTCAAAGAGCTTGCGAGAAATGCGGCGGTGCTGGGCGCTTGGGTTGTCTGGGCTGGTTCAGATGGCGGCGTGGTGGTTGACTCCATTTTGCATATTCTCGGTTTAGCCGGTATCGCGAAAGATGAGTCTGGCACCGAACGCTTGTATCGGGCGAAGCTCCTTGAGCTGCCGGCGAATGAGGAAATGGGCACCGGTCCTGTCATGGCTCAGCGTTGGACAATCACGTCGATCGTGGATGGTCAGGAAGTTGGTGATGCTGAGAGCTGGTTGGTTTATGACGACAATGATGGTGTGATTCTACTCAATCCTGACGGAAACCTACGTAACGGTCCCAAGCCTCGAAGCGCCATCACTTCTGCCGAGCAGGCTTTGTTCGATGAGTGGCGGCAACCGCTCTACCCGTTCCCGGTACCTGAGCAGACGGAAGCATCTGACACCAAAGCGGATATGCCTGGGCATCCTGCTCAGGCGGCAGTTGCAACGGCCGATGTCAGCATTAAGGCAGACCGAAGCTTTGTACGAATGACTGCACTGACCTCCGTTTTGATCATCGCAGTGCTTGGTGTCGTAGTGAGCTTGCAGTGAGCGGTTGCGATGGTGGTCACACAGATTCGGTCAGATAATTACGGGCAAACACCTGTAAATCCTCCGAGACACGCTGGCGAATCGTCGCCCGATCTTGCGGGTCAAGGCCGTACTTTCGGGCCAGCAATTCAAAGTCCTCATCTTTTAGGGTAATGGTCAAACGCGGTCTTGCCCGGGTTTTCTGATAGGGCAGTTCCAGAACTTTGCGCACCATGTCGGAGGTGGTCATGTTCTGTATTGCCGCAGAGACCCGAAAGGCGCGCTGAATGTCGTTGGAGAGGTCGAAGGCCATTTGTACGGCCTGCACCGCCTGCTCCTCTTTTGACCAATCCGGTTTACTTGCCATGGAATTAACCTGATGAATGACGCCCCCGGAGTTTGGGGGCTTTGGGTTTACTGTGCCGGGCTGTCTTTGAGGCGGGCCAGTACGTTGTCGATTGCATCTTGTTCGCCGTCAATACCGGCGGCTTTCAGTTTTTCGTCCAGGTCGGCGCCTGTGAGTTCTTTTTCCAGAGTGGCGCTGGCGGTCTGGCGGTCTTCTTCCCGGGCCTGGCGCTCGCGAATCCGTTCCAATGTCTCTTTCGCGGTGCTCAGGGAGGACTGCTGGCTGTTGATGTTGGTGTCAATCTGCGCGGTGGTGCGTAGCACCCGCTCGTTGGTCTTCACCACTTGCAGTTCCCGGCGGTAGTCGGCCAGCTGTTTCTCGGCTTTCTGAACCCGGTCTTTCAGGCCCACAATGCGCTGTTGCAGCAGTTCCCGGGTTTGGGTCAGCTCCGAAGCGCGGCGTTCATGGCCAACAATTCGCTCGGCCACTTCCCGGGCCAGGTCTTCCTGGCCAGCCGCGATGGCTTTGCGGGCATCGTCTTCACGCTTGGTGGCGCTGTCCTGCTCGGTACGGATCTGTCGGGCCAGGGAGGCCGCTTCGGCCATCAGTGACGCCAGCTCCTGCTTGGCCTGTTTCAGCTCATGCTCGGAATCGCGCAGTTCCTGTTCCAGAATCCGGTTGCCCTGGCCGTCGACAACGGCTTCACCCAGTTCGTTCACACCCCCGCGCATGGCGGTCAGGATTTTTTTCAGTACGGTTCTCATGTCTCAGTCCTCACTCAAGCCAGGTAGTCTTCAAAAGTCTGTAACAGGTCGATGGCATTCTCGGCGAGGGTTACCAGTTCCTGCATGATCTCGCTGGTGCCGGAGGCGGGGCTCAGTGCGCCATAGACCACATAGTGTTGGCCGGTTTTGCCAAGAGAGCTTAAGGGCATGGGAACACTGATGCGCAACATGTTTTCATGCAGCTCGTTCTGACGTTCCGGGGCCAGTTCCTGTTCGTCGAAAAGGTACGCAAGGCACAGAATCTGGGTGTCGGTTACGGTAATATACACCGGTGTTTCTTCGGCGCCGGACACGATCACCTGCAGCACCGGTTCTTCGCCGGCAATGGGCATGACATCGAAGGTTCGGCCAGCATGGGTGGCGTCACCCAGGGCCAGGGTGAGAGATTGGGTATCCACGAATAGCTCCTTCCTGTGGCGTTGAATCGGTTCGGCCGATCCGGACGAACCTTGTCCTGTCGCTTGACATTTTATGTCAATCATCCGAGTCTATACCTCGCAATTAAACATTTGCAAGAAATAGTTTGTTTACGTTATAAACAACCCGTCAGTCTGACACGGACTGTCGCCCAGTGGATTTACCAGAACGGATATCTGGTCGCGTATGGATACATTCTTCGCAATTGCGTTTTCCTTCCCCACGGTCATTTTTTCCGTACTGCTGTGTGTGGCCATCATTTACTGGCTGATTTCCCTAGTGGGTCTGGGCGATATCGAGGCCGATGGCGATATTGATGCCTCCGGTGACTTCTCTGGCCTGATGGTGACCCTCGGGCTTCAGGGCGTGCCCCTGCCACTCGTGCTTACCCTGTTGTTCCTCATCGCCTGGTTGACGAGTTATTTTGCGGAGCTGCTGCTCGGTGCAATGGTGCCTGGTGGCTTGTTGCACGCACTGTTCGGCCTGGCAGTCATTGCCGGCGCTCTGGTGGTGAGTGTTCTGGTGACTGCTGTTGTTATCCGCCCACTGCGGCCACTGTTCCGGCGGGCGTATTTACCCCCGCTTCAGAAACGTATTATCGGTACCGCCTGTGTCGTGACCTCAGCAACGGTTACGGAAGCCAAAGGCCGGGCTGAAGCGATCCTGGATGGTGCCCACCTGGTACTGCAGGTTCGTAGCCATACACCGCTGTCGCATCGTGAGCGCGCGGTGCTGATCGAGCATATTCCGGACAAGAACGCCTGGTGGGTGGTTCCGGAAGCCGAATTCCTCGCCGGCGAATCGGCCGGTTAATCCCCGCACCTACTTCCTTAAATCAGCGCAGGAGAATGACTAAATGGACTTATCTTGGATGATGCCAGCAATCATGACCGTCGGGGTCCTGGTTCTGCTGATACTGGGCATACTGGCCCTGTTCAAGGCGTTTTACCGCAAGGTGGACCAGGGCCAGGCCCTGATCGTGAACGACCTGTCGCCCACGCCCAAGGTGTATTTCACCGGGGCCATGGTGCTGCCGGTTATCCACCGCGCGGAGACCATGAAGATCTCGGTGATTACCCTGGAGCTGAATCGTACCGGCAAGGAAGGGCTGATCTGTAAGGACAACCTGCGGGCCGACATTACCGTGGCCTTCTACCTGCGGGTGAATGAAACCCAGGAAGACGTACTGCGCGTGGCCAAGTCGGTGGGTGTGGGCCGTGCCTCAGACCGCGATGCCGTGAACGAGCTATTCAATGCCAAGTTCAGTGAAGCGCTGAAGACCGTTGGTAAGAAACTCGAGTTCATGCAGCTGTTTGAGGAGCGTCAGCGTTTCCGCGATTCCATCGTCGAGACCATCGGGGAAGATCTGAACGGTTACGTGCTGGAAGACGTGGCCATCGACTACCTGGAGCAGACACCGAAGACCTCGCTGGACCCGAACAATATCCTGGATTCCGAGGGCATCAAGCGGATTACCGAAATCACCGCGCTTCACAATGTGGAAACCAACCGTCTGGAGCGGGACCAGGAACTGGAAATCCAGCGCAAGAATGTGTCAGCGCGAGAAGCGTCGCTGGAACTGGAACGCAGCCAGGCCGAAGCCGAAGCGCGTCAGCGCCGGGAAATTGAAACCCTGCAGGCCCGTGAGACTTCGGAAACCGAGCAGGTGCGTGAGCAGGAGCGGGCCCGTGCCGAAGCCGCTCGCATCAAGACAGATGAAGAACTGGCGATTGCGGACGAAAACAAGCAGCGCCAGATTGAAATGGCCATGAAAGCCCGCGAGCGTGCGGTGCAGATTGAAGAAGTGCGTATTCGCCAGGCCCGGGAGCTCGAGGATGTTAACCGTGAGCGGGCGGTGGAAATCGAGCGCATTGGCATGGAAAAGGCGCTGGAAGAAGAACGCAAGGAAATTGCCGATATCACCAGCCAGCGTATTGCCGTTGAGCGCAACGTGGCGGAAGAGGAAGAGAACATCAAGGATGTTCGCAACCGTTCTGAAGCCGACCGCCTGAAGGTGAAGAAAGTGGTGGCGGCTGAAGCCGATGCCGAAGAACTGAAGCTGAAAGATGTGAAAGCGGCCGAGGCGGCGTTTGAGCGCTCCAAGCTGGAAGCTGAGCAAATTCGGGTCACCGCCCAGGCGGAAATGGATGCAGCCGAGAAGAAATCGGTGGCTGACGAGAAGCTGGCCCGCGGTCGCCAGGCTATGGCCGCGGCCGACGGCCTTGCTGAAGCACAGGTCAAGGAAGCCCAGGCGTCTGCCATCCGGGCCGATGGTTTGGCACGTGCCGAGGTTAAATCGGTTACTGCCAAGGCCGATGAAGAAGCCGGTATGGCTGAAGTCCGGGTGCTTGAGCAGCGTCTGGAAACCGAAGCCATGGGTGAAGAGAAGCTGGGTGTTGCCAAGGCAGATGCCCGCAAGGCTATGGTTCTGGCCGAAGCCGAAGGTGAGCAGCGCATGGGCCACGCCAAAGCCGAAGCCCGCGAAGCCATGGCCAAGGCCGAAGCGGCTGGCCTGGTTGAGAAGCTCAAAGCCTACGATGGCATGTCTGAGGAATCCCGTCACTTTGAAGAGTTCCGCATGAACCTGGAAGTTCATGAGAAGGAAGTGATGGCCCAGATCGACGCCCAGAAGGCTGGCATGCTGGAAAATGGCCGGGTTATGGCTGCTGCCCTGAAAGACGCCAAGTTCGAAATGATCGGCGGCGACGGCGGCATTTTCGAGAAGTTTGCCCAGGGCCTTGGCTACGGCAAGAGTGTTCAGGGCGTGCTGGACAAGTCCCCCTCGCTGCAGGCGGCGCTCTCGAACATTGCCGGCCGGGTGGCAGGTGAAAAGCCTAACCGCAGTTCCGAGACGGCCTGATAAGGCCGATGGCTCCCGGTACCGGACCCAAGGTGCCGGGAGTGCTTTCCCCTAACCGCATTCCCCTCTTTGGTTCAGGATGATTTGGTATGTCGACGGATCGCACCGAGCTCGAAAGCAT
The DNA here is from genome assembly GCF_003336705.1 of Marinobacter litoralis. GTDB lineage: Bacteria > Pseudomonadota > Gammaproteobacteria > Pseudomonadales > Oleiphilaceae > Marinobacter > Marinobacter litoralis. The sequence goes on from NZ_QMDL01000003.1 coordinate 648,336, forward strand.
TGTTCAGGAAGGTTCAGCCTTTGAAACCATCAAGCGCCGGCTGAAAGAGCAGGGCGGGCAACTGCGTGAGCAGGTGTCCGGGCTGAACCAGGCCCGGGAAGAGATCTTTGGCAGCGCCGGCATGAACGTGCTGGGCCGGGCCCGGGTGCGAACCGAAAACAACGCCATCGCCCGGGATGTGGTGCGTCTGGGCGACAAGCTGTTGTTCGGTTTCAACTTGCAGCTGGGTTTGCGCAAGACACTGGTGATTGAAGATGTGTTCCGGCTGTACCATCTGAACGATGGCGACAGCGGCTTCGAGATGACCGAAGCGGCCATTGAGGGTTCGTTTCTCAAGGATGAACGCTTCGCCACCGACTTCCGGGAACTCCAGCAGTACTACAACACCGCCACGCTGTCGCAACTGGTGATTCTCAAAGGCATGTTGCTAATGGCGTTCCGCATCGGTGACAAGCTTGATGATCTTCGGGTGTTTCGCTGGGAACTGAAGCCCGATGGTGAGGTCAGCCGCTACATTGATAATCGCGGCGAGCGCGATCTGTCTTTCCCGGAACGTTTCAGTTTTCCCTGGAGAACCGTGGGCCGCGACAGCCAGGTTCAGGGCCGCTCTCCGCACCTGAACATCGCCGACACCCTGTTTGTGGATAACCTGCGGGGCAACATTACTTTCAAGGTGGAGAACAATACCTCCACCGGCGAAGGCATCTACTCGGACCCGGTGGAGTCCGATTCCCAGTCACTGGACGACGCCAGCTTCGATTTTGCCGATCTGGGCGAGATTCTGCTGGTACGGATTCTGCCGTTTAACGAAGAACACTGGCGCTACTACCTGTTCAACCGCACAGAGCGCAAGATCGAGCGGGTTGACGCCATGGCCGGTTCCGTCGCGTCGCTACCGGACAATCACGGCCTGATTTTTCCGTCGGGTTACTACCTGAGTACCGGCGAGCTGAAAACCTTCCAGATTCCCGACGGGGATTTCCGGCTCAAGCGTACCTTGCGGGCCCCCAACGGCGAAGACATGCTGTATGTCTTCTTCGAACAGCGCACCGGTCAGGTGATCCTGTTCCGCTACAACCTGATTCGCAAACAGGCGGATGTGCCATTGATTGGTCACGGTTACGCCCTGTTCGAAAACGGGCATCTGGTGATTTTCAATGCCGACAAGGAACCTACGCTGGTGCACCCGCTGCAGGTGTGGGAAACGCCGTTTACTTCTGAAAGTTTCCACGCTGCGGCGAACGTCGCCAACGATTCCGAGCTGGCGCGCATTGGCAATCCCGAGCTGGTGCGGGGAATTGCCGAGCTGAATACGGTGGTTACCCTGGTGGAGGGCGCCAGCGCCAGTGAGCGGCATTTCACCAACCTGATTCGTACCGTGGACCGTATTCTGGACCAGTTTTTCTGGCTGTCAGCGCGTCAGGAAGAAGCCTTGTTTGCCGAGTTAAATCAACAGCTCAGCACCATCCGAGGTACCGCAGAGCTGGTGCTGGATGAGTATGAGAAAGTCCAGAGCATTCGCGCCCAGACTGAAGCTGCCATTACCGAGGTCGCTCAGGACCAGGGCGCGTTGATGCGGGACCTGAAACCGGATAGCTGGAAAGCACCGGATCAGTTTGTCAGTTACCTGGCACGTTTGCGCGATCATCGCGGCCGAGTGCGAACCCTCAATGATCGGCGTTACGCCGACAAAGCCCGTATCGACACTCTTGAAGAGGAGCTGGCCGAGGCTGAGGACCGGCTGACCGAGCGCACCTTCCGTTTCCTGGCGTCGCCGGAGGCGCTGGATGGCTACCGCCAGACCCTGACCGAGTTGCAGACTGCGCTGGCCGAGGCCGACAGCCGGGATGCCCTGAAGAAGATTGTCGATCGCTATCGGGAACTGACCGAAGGCCTGGACATGATCCAGGGCATGCTGGCGTCCATGGGCGGTGACGATGCCGCGCTGGAAACGGCGATCACCGATAACATCTCGGGCATCTACGCGACCATCAACCAGCAGCGTTCCGAAGCGGAAATCCGGCTGAAAGAGCAGGGCAGTGCGGAAGCCCGGGCGCAGTTTGCTGCACGTATCCGGCTGTTTGAGCAGAGCCTGGCGAACGGCGTCAGCGCGCTGTCGGATGTGCGGGAATGCGATGGTCTGATGACCCGGATGCTGGATCAGCTGCAGGAGCTGGAAAGCCAGTTTGGCGAATACGACGAGTTCCTGGCGGCCATTCTGGAGCAGCGTGAGAACGCCCATGAGAGCATCGAGGCACGGCGCCAGCAGCTCCAGGACCAGCAACAGCGTCGGGTGACCACGCTCACCGATGCTGCCGCCCGGATTCTCAAGAACCTGGGCCGCCGTACCGAACGTTTCAGCAGCCCGGAAGAGCTGCACGCCTTCTTCGCCTCTGATGCCATGGTTATCCGGTTGCGCAGCATGGCCGGAGAGTTGCGGGAGCTGGGCGCCGCCATGGAGGCAGACGATTGCCTGGGCCAGCTCAAAGCGGCTCAGGACACCGCCCTGCGCAGCGTTCGGGACAAGGCCGATATCTTTGAGGATGGCGGTGCCGTTATCCGGCTGGGCAAGCACAAGTTCAGCGTTAACCAGCGGGAGCTGGATCTGACCCTGATTCCCCGGGACGATCATGTCCTGCTGCACCTGACCGGAACCCAGTATTATGAGCGCCTGGAGGAGCCCGAACTGGACCGCCTCCGGGGCTACTGGAACATGAGCCAGCCTTCGGAATCCGACCGGGTGTACCGGGCGGAGTATCTGTCGGCACTGGTGATTGAGGAGTTCCGCACGACCGGAGACCTGCCGGTCAATGTCGCGGATCTGGATGAGCTGACCGGTTACATCCGCAAGTTTGCTTCGCCCCGCTACCGGGAGGGTTACGAGAAAGGCATCCACGATCACGACGCGGCGCTGATCGTCAGTACGTTGTGGCCGGCGATTCAGAACGCCGGGTTGCTGCGTTTCAGCCCCAGGGCGCGGGCACTGGCAATGCTGTTCTGGGCCGTGTTGAGCCAGCAACAGAGCGCGGGCCAGCAACTGCGTTCCCGGTGCCTGTCTGCCGGTATCCTCAGCCGCATGATGCAGTCCGATGAGCTGCTGGAATCCCTGCAGCAGGAACTGGAACCGCAGCTCGCAAACTTTGTGGAAGAACAGCAATTGAGCCTGGCCGGGCCAGGCAGCGATGGTCGGAGCCTGGTGCATTCCGCAGCCCAGTACCTGGTGCGGCAGCTGGCGGAAGAATCCGAAGCCTTCGGTATTACCCGCTATGCCGGGGATCTGGCGGCGGGCTTTGTTGAGGCACTGAAACGGGATAACCAGTTTGCCCAGTATCAGCAGGCACTGGAGGTCGTGGCCGATCAGCCGGCCGCTCGCTGGAGCATCACCAGCCACTGGTTGAAAGCCTGGATGGCCAAGACGGATCAGCAGCATCTGCTGCACTATTTGCCAGAAGCCGTGGCCGTGCTGAATGTAGGCGACACTGTGAAAACCTCGGTTCGCAGTGTGGAACTGGCGTTCCAGATTGAGGGCCTGCTGGGCCAGCATCCCCGTATCGAAGAACGCATTCTCAGCCTGCAGCTAGATGAATTTGACGAGCGCCTGCGTTATCACCAGCAGGAAATCATTCCCGGCTGGCAGCAGTTGCAGGAGGTGCGGCAGCAGGTACTGGAGAAATGGCGTGGCCAGTTACGGCTGGATGAGTTCAGGCCCCGCCCGCTGTCGTCCTTTGTACGTAACAAGCTGATCAGCGAGAGTTACCTGCCGATCATTGGCGATAACCTGGCCAAGCAGATGGGCACGGCGGGTGAAGACCGCCGCACCGACCAGTCCGGTCTTCTGATGATGATCTCGCCGCCTGGGTACGGTAAAACCACGCTGATGGAATACGTGGCCAACCGCCTGGGCCTGATCTTCATGAAGATCAACTGCCCGAGCCTGGGCCACGACGTGATGTCGCTGGATCCGGAAAAGGCACCCCATTCCACCGCCGAAGCGGAGCTGATCAAGCTCAACCTGGCGTTGGAAATGGGTAACAACGTGATGTTGTATCTGGACGATATCCAGCACACCCACCCCGAATTCCTGCAGAAATTTATCTCCCTGTGTGACGGCACGCGCCGCATAGAAGGGGTGTGGCGCGGCAAGACCCGCACCTACGACATGCGCGGCAAGCGTTTCTGTGTGGTGATGGCCGGGAACCCGTATACCGAAAGCGGCGAAGTCTTCAAGGTCCCCGACATGCTCGCCAACCGGGCCGACATCTACAACCTGGGTGACGTGCTCTCGGGCATGGAGCATGCCTTTGCGCTGTCCTACATCGAGAACAGCCTGAGCTCCAACCGGGTGCTGGCACCGCTGGCCACCCGGGGCATGGCGGACTTTTACCGGTTCGCCGATCTGGCCGAAGGCAAAACGGTGGCAGATTCGGACTTTGAACACGACTACAGTGCCGCCGAGCGCGATGAAATCGTTGCCCTGCTGAAGAAAATGATCCGGGTGCGGGAAACCGTGTTGCGGGTCAATCAGGCTTACATTGCCTCCAGCGCCCAGGCAGAAGCATATCGTACCGAGCCCACCTTCAAGCTGCAGGGCAGCTACCGGAACATGAACAAACTGGCGGAGAAGCTGTCGCCGGTGATGAGTGACCAGGAGCTGGAAGCCCTGATTGATGACCACTACCAGGGCGAGGCTCAGCTGCTGACCTACGGTGCCGAAGAAAACCTGCTCAAGCTCAAGCAGATGCGCGGCACCATGAATGACGAAGAAGCGGCACGCTGGCAGACCATCTGTGAGGAATACCGCCGCCGTCAGCAAGCCGGTGGCGACGAGGAAACCGGGGTGAAAGTGGTTCGCCAGCTGGGCCTGATCTCGGAACACATGCAGCAACTGGGGCAGCATTTGGCTTCAGGACTGGAAAGCCAGGGGAACTCGGGCTTGGATCTCGATACAGCTCTGAGCCAGTTGTCACGCTCACTCGAATCGGGGCTCGCTGAAGGCTTGCAAGCGGTGCAAATGAACCCGGCCGTCACCGTCAATCTGGACAGTCCACCCCAGGTGGGCGATGCTTTGATGGCTTTTGCTCGAATTTTTGAGGGGTCTATTGTTCCATTGGTGAAAACCATGGAAGGCAAGTTGGGGCTGGACTTAAAAACACAGCGAGAAATGAGCCGTGTGTTGAGAGCGATACGTGACTTACAGGATAGATTGCTCACTCAGGATGGAGCTCAGAGCTAAATCGTAAACAAGGCAAGAAAAGGATGTTGCCCATTATGATCAAGGAAGATGTGCCTGTGCCGGCCGCCACTGAGTTTATGGAAGCACTCAATAGTGGTAACCACCTGAAGCTCATTCGGGAATGGGGCAACGTCCTGTTTCACACAGTGTTCATTAGAGAGCACCCGGGGCTCGAATTACCAATGCTGCACAGTGTTGATGATCACCACAGTTTTTTGGCAAGCCCGGATGTCAATGAAGTGCAAGAAGCCCTCCTGGAGCGCCTTGTCTTGGCAGAAGACGCTGATGTTTTCGTCAGGGCCGTACCGTTACGGGAGTTGGCCAGAAACGCCCACATGCTGGGAGCTTGGCTGAACTGGTTTGATGCCAAGATCATCATGGACAGTTCACTCATGGAACTGTTGGGGATGAAAGCCTTGGTGACGTTGGATGATGGGCAAGAGAGACTTTATCAAGCGAAGGTTTATGCCTCCCCTGCACTGAATAAGAGCGGCATCTCCACTAACGTAAGCGCCCAGATCTGGAAAGTCAGCGATATTGAGGGTGGGGCCGGCCTTCAGCGAACCCGTGAATTCTTTGTTTATGATGACAGCAAATCTTTTGCGTTCGCAGAAAACGAAGGCTCAATCCTCTCTTCACGCAAGCTCAGCCAGTTGAGGGCCAAGGAGGCGATGCTCTTTGGCACCTGGGCGTCGCCGGTCTATAACTTTGAGGCTGTAACCAAGGATGCAGTTAGGGAAGCGGATCACCTTGTTGAGGACACCTATGTTCCTCACCCATCATTGCTGGACGAGGCGTTACTGGACTCGTTTCGTGAACTTGAGCGGGCTATAAACAATGAGATCATGCCCGATGCACGCCGGCTTCATCTGGACGTTAGCAAAGGTCAGGTTTTCGCCGAACTGGAAGAGCCCGGAGATGACGAGCTGGATAGAGTCGAGGGCCGTAAATTCTGCATTGTGTTTGATGATCACCCAGAGTGGTGCCTGTGGCTGGGCGGCGATGGCTTGGCAGTGACGGACTATTCGGACGAGGTCTGGTTGCCAGAATCGCCCGGACGTCATGAAGTTCCGGAATCTCTGCGTTTGAAAATAGTTCGGGCCATCGCCTGGACGTTATTCTGGAAGGGGCGAGAGCCTGGTTCGCGAGTGTCGCTGATTCCCGGGCAGTTTGCGGGGCTAAGGCCTTTTCGCCCGGATAATCTGGACCGGATCTTTCATCCTCCCCTGGACGATACCCGGTTCCCGGCACTGGCTTCTATGCTTTGCGGCGAACAACCGTTGCCTGTGCTGGTGCATGGTGAGCTACCCGAAGGTTATGTGATTGAAGCACTGGAAGACCTGCAAGTGTCAGCGGCAGAGCTGCCAAGGGGAACACTGCGCCGAGACAGTCTGCTGTTGAATGGAGCCGTTCATTTTGGCTCGATGTGCGGGCCTATTGTGGTGCCGCAGACGGCCATCGAGTTCCCTGACGAGTGGTACACAGGTATTCGAACCTCTAACACTCAACTCATTTCCGATTTGAAGGCGTTTCTGTGGGATCAGTCCAGGGTTGTGCCTGCACCTGAAAAAGATCCGGATGATCCCGGTGCGGTGATTGGCATCTGTCTTGGGATTATGGCTTTCCTGTTGGTGCTCGTTCTTGTGCTGGGATAGATCCAGTTTATGTGCAGTTGAATCAGTACAACGTCCAAACCTCAGTTAGCTGAAGAATTTTTACCATGAATGCTATCTACAAATTGCTTGCTGTCTTTGTGCCCATATTTGTTTTTTTCGGAGCAGCACGAGCGATATACCGGCAATTGGTTTGGAGGCTGAACCGGAGGTATCAAAATTCCGCGGCTGAAGCATTCAAGTCAAATAACGAACCGGTTTGTCGAATAAACGAAGAAAAGCGCCGTTCATTGGCCAGGGTTCTTTGGCGGGAGTCAATAAATGGTGCAGTAAGTAAAGAGCCTTTTGATAGCGAGGATGTTGGTTATCAAGTCTATCGGGTTGCTAATCCTGAGATTGCAGAAAAGGACTGGCGATTTAGTAACTCTGCGGCAAGTGTAGTTAACAAGCTGAATGGTTTCGAATTTTTTGTTCCAGGAATGGCTCGTAGATGGTTGCTTGAGACCAAGCCACAAAGCCTTGATATTGTTTTCTATAAGAATATTGCTGTTTTGGTTGGTTCCGGTAATGAATTTGATCTCTTTCGGGAGGAACGTGCCGGCGTGTTGCGCGTGCCTGGCTTGCAGGCCAGGCAGAACGCGATTGAAACTTGGTATGAGGCACCTGCAACGTGTGCAACTTTTACCGTCCCTCCTATTAACGGTGGAGGATTAGTTCGCGCAATCAGGGGGGACACGATGGTTCTGTGCAGTAATTGGAACTCTGCTGATACGTATATGCTTGTTATAGGTGTAGCGGGTATATTTTCGACTGTTTTGGGGATTTTTGTTGCAGCATTCGTTATGGATGCATTTGAAAGCAGGTATTTCTTCACTTCAAGTTTTTTTGAGACTTTTCTTACTTTGCTACCAGTTCTTTGGGGAGTGTTGGTTTCGGGTTTTCTTATACGCGAACGATTCAGGTTCAGGTTCGAACCTATGCTTTTCGTCGATCGAGAAGCCTCATTTATATATTCGATAAAAGCCCATGTGCCCAGACTGGAAGGAGCCTCGTGGGCGAGTATTGCGGTGCGGGTGAGTAGTCAATTTGGTTATCTTGTTGGGACCATATTCAGTGTATCCGACAGTAAACTCGAGTTCGTTTCGCTGACTGATCCGAACCATTTAACAGCAGAATTTGGCGTTAACAATATGTTTGATGGTTTGTGTGTATGGAAAACTATTTCGATGTTCATGAACCGTGAAATTAATAACAGCTCGGATATTATCCCTTGTGGAAAGACATATCAGCAGGGTGACCCATTGCAAGATGGATTATGGCTTCTCAAAAGGAGAGTTAAGTCAAGTTTCCCTGTACTGCCATTTCCAGCGAAGGTGCTTCATTCTGTCCTGTTTTTACTTACCTTGGGGCCCTTGCCCTACATTTTGGCCAACCAGGAAGCGAAGGCTCGGCTTAAACAAGCGTTCAAGGTCAAGAGCCAAGGAGTTTTAGCGACCAAGTTACAAGGAGCTAACGAGCAGCAATAAGTGTTGCTTATCGTTATCACAAGGAGTTTGAAGTGAATAATGCAAAGATATGGATATCAGTCGTCATCCACCTGCTGCTGTTTCTTACACTGCTGTCCGAAGGCTATCCGGATATTCTGGTGGCTGTGATGATACTGGGCCTGCTGTTTAACGCGGCGGGCATACTGGTGAGTTATGTCGCCAGCTTGAAGGTTGGTAGTGGCCTGTACATCGCCGGGTGTGTGGTGTTTTTTCCGATTGGTGTTATCGGAATGCTGGGAGCGCGGCAGACGTTGGACGACGCTCGCCGTAAAGTGTTTTTTCAGGAGATGCAGTAATCATGGAAGTCCAAAAATCTTATAAAGTTGCCAAATCCACAGTCAATGCCCAGTTATATGGTGGTATTGGCGTCGCCATTTTTTTGCTGGTGGCTATTCTGACCATCCGTCAAATGCCGGCGTACCCTCTGGGATTTGTGTTGGTTTTGATTGGTGTGGGTATCTGGAATTCGTCTCGCTCGGCGGTGACCTGTTTCAATGACTATATGGAAGTGAAGCTGGCGCCGATCTCTTCGCTGCATTTGATCCGCTATCGAGATATTGTGCGGTTGGATCAGTCGAACAAAAAGTACCTTGCCATCGATTATCTGGCGGATGGTAAAGAAAAGACACTGAAACTGCCGTGGCCTTTTATTGAAAAGGGCGCCAAGAACAGCTTGATTGCGTTTCTTCAGGAGCAACAGGTCACCTGATCGTCAGTTAAACCGTACGGAGCCTGCAGATGCGAGGGTGTAATCCCCCCAGCCACTACCGGATATTCCGCTATTCGAGTCCTTTCGTCACGAAGATCCGCGCACTATCCGCCATGACGACAAAACGGACCGAAACCCCCGTTACTGGCGGGATATGAGCAAGCATGATTACGAGCAGTTTATGAATGACAATCGCCATAAGTTGTATAACAACAAGTGGTAGTTAACGGAATGGTTTGAATCCCCTGATGCCTGATAGCCCGTATTACAGTTCAACCGCCTTATGCCCCGGAGGAGACAGTCGTCGGGTCCGTCGTGGGGATTTGGACAAGCGCTCCCGAAGCTTCCGATTCCAGTGGGCAGCTGGGCAGAAGCTGTCTAAAACCTATAGTCCGGATTTGGTGCCCGCGGGTTTCCTAAGGACTTGGCACGCGAAAGATATTGATGCCGATGTGGAGTTGGGTGAACGAAACGCTCAGCGACTTCGTGACGAGGGAAAATGTGATAAACCGATAGGGTGGATTGATCACGAGAGTATTCGTTATGCCACCCTGCCGAGTTCATCCTGGCATTTGCTACTACTTAAAGTGTTCGCAAAATACATCATAATTTTGGGAGCAGCTGCTTTATTTATAGACTTTCTCTCAATAGTTTTTTTTGGAGGAAGATCTCTGGAAGGCTATATAACGAACGCATATATACCCGTAATTTTGTACATTGGAGGTCCATGCGCACTGATTTGGGGCGCAATTAGCCTGATCGAACGCCTCTTCCCCAGTGTGATCTACAAAGACCCAAAAGGCCCCCTCTGGGAGTTCAACCGCCGCAGGGGGCTGGTCACGGTTTTTCGTAACCCAAAAAAGAAGCGGGATGCCGGCCAGATTGCCTGGCAGTCGCCGTTTTCCGAGTTTGACGGCTATGTCCACAGCGGACCCACCCACCAGGGGTTGCCGCTCTACTACGGTGCAATGGTTCACCGATATCGGGAGGAAGCCCTGACCCTCACTGCCTTTCAGGCAGCTTCTGCTAACGATGAAGATCACAAGGCCCTATGGAATTTCTGGCTTCAATACATGGACAGCACGGCCCCTTTGCCGGACATTCCCTTGTTTGAACCCCATCGTGACAAAGACCCCGTAACCGCCGAGCATGACAAGCGCACAGGCCGGGATCCTCGTTACTGGCGGGACATGGACAGTGCCACGTACAAGCAGAAGACAGACGAAATGTACAAGCGCTGCCTCAAAACATTCGGATGACTTCGGCAAAGGAATGAAACCCTAACGCCGCAACTCAGCCTCCGGCCGATTCAGCATCGCAATCAGCGGATTCTTCCTGAACACATAATCCCGCAGCAGATAACCCAGCAATAGGCCAAGCGCGAAGCCGCCCAAGTGGGCCACCCAAGCCACACCGCCTTGGCCTGAGAACATGCCGAACAGATTAATCAGGCTCCAGATCAGGAAGTACCAATGGGGTGCGAGTTTCTTCTGGTAAACAAAGAACATGAAGGTCAGGCTGGCGTGGCGGAACCACATCAAGTAGAGACCGAATAGCGCGGCGATAGACCCGCTAGCCCCCACCAACAGCAGCGGGCCTTGGCTGCTGTCGAACAATAGCAGTTCCGCCAAAGCCGCCATCACGCCGGCAAACAGGTACATTACGAGAAAGGCACCATGCCCGAGGGCGTCTTCCAGGTTGTCCCCAATGATCCACAGAAAATACATGTTGCCGGCCAAGTGCATGAAGCCGCCGTGGACGAACTGGTAGGTAAGGAGCTGGATGGCAAAATGTGCAGGGCTCTGGTTTTCAGAGTTGAACCCCCAGTATGCGAACACCCAGTCGTTGATTTCGGGGGAGAGCAGGCCGGCGATAAACACGATGCTGCAAAGTGCAATTAATGCTCGGGTGACCCAAGGTGTGCGGCGGGGCTTGATGTTGTATTCCACGGGCATGGCCGTAAAAAACTGAAATAGCCAAGACTTCCAGCTCACCTTTTCATTGAGGTTGTTCAGCGCCCGTTTCAGTTCCGGGGAGTGCATCACTTGGTCGACTTCGTGCTTATCCAGCCAGACGCCGTCGCAACTCGGGCAGCAGTCGATTTCGGTCGTATAGTGCTCCAGCAATTGGTAATGGACCATGGAAACCCGGCAGCGCCGGCATTGTCGGTCGCTGGTTCGCAGTGCCGAGCCCAGGTGTTGCTCATGATCGTAGTGGTCGATGTGCTCATGGCGATTGGCAATGGCTTGGTTCAGCGCCCCGTCTTCAAACCACATTCCGTGACAGTGTCGGCAGCTCTGTATCGAGGGGGTGCTGGTGGCCTCAAGGCTATTAGTTGCGCACGAAGGGCAGGGATGGGCACGAGTTTTGGGCATGAAATCCTTTTCCTGAAGAAACAGCGTATTGGAGCGAAGATTTTTCTAAGGTTGGGTTAACTTGGTTGATCATAGCAACCTCAACTTTGGATTCCACAGCCTCGGTCACGGTTAATTCAGGCGGTACCAATTACACATAGCATGCGCGTGGCGAGGTTAGACCAAAAACGCACCGTCCTTGGTGCCAAGATGCAACATAAAAAGGAAAGGCTAGCCGTCTTAATCCGAGACGATTTCACCTTGAATAACTGTTTGGCCGCTGTAAGGAGCCGGTTCGGTGGTTTCTACCCGGGCGTTGTCTGACTGACGGTCTGCAAGGCTTGCGTGTGCCGGCAAGGTAGCGAAGGCAACGAGAGAGGCTAGGGCGGCTAGGACGAGGTTACGCATAGGACATTCTCCGATTCGGGATGTGAATTGATCGCGAAGCCGGAAGCGACTCGCGATCAGCTGGCGAGCAGTATGTGGCTCAGGGGCGGTTGTGAATAATTTGGAAACGGTATGGGATACATCACTGAAAATTATGTGACGGAGCCTGCTGCAGTTGTCCTTTCGAGCGTTTGCCAAGAAAGCTTCAGCCAGCCAATCGTTAGAGGCGAGGCTGGTATCAGGTTTGTGAATGTGGATCATACGATTGGGAAATTGGTATTGCCGGTCATTCAGTCGCAAGGTATCGGTCAGCAGTTTATTCTTTAGGAGAAATGACGATGACTGACATTATCCATGTATCCGATGCGAATTTTGATGAAGCGGTCCTTCAGAGCGATCAGCCCGTGCTGGTTGATTTCTGGGCACCTTGGTGTGGCCCCTGTAAAGCAATAGCGCCCCTGCTTGAAGAACTGGCCGAAGAGTTTGATGGGCAGTTGACCGTAGCTAAAGTAAACGTTGATGATAGCCCGGAAGTAGCGGCTAAAATGAGTATTCGGGCCATCCCCACGTTAGCGCTCTTTCAAGACGGTGGCGCCATCGCTCGCCAAACCGGTGCAGGCAGCCTGAGCGAGCTGCGTACGTTTGTGAAAGGCAATCTGTAAGAACCTAAACGGAATCACCCGGAGTAACTGTTGATGAAAACCCAAGAGCTCCAGTTGCTCTATATTTTCGATGCCATCATGACGGAACGGTCGGTTACTCGTGCGGCTGACCGTCTCGCCATGACCCAGCCTGCGGTGTCGAATGCGATTTCCAGAATGCGCCAGATCTGGAACGATCCGGTGTTCGTGCGTAAAGGCAGGAACATCGAGCCCACATCCTATGCGCTGAGCCTGTGGGATCAGGTGGGCGGGCCAATGTATTCCCTGACGAACGCGGTAAGCGCCACGCAGTTTGATCCTAAAACCTCCAAGCGGAAGTTCCGGCTCGCGGTGACAGACGTCATCGTCGAGATGGTCTGGCGCCCGTTAATCAAATTGCTGGAGCAAGAAGCACCGGGCGTCGATGTCTATGCCGTGCCCTATACGCCCGAGGGTACCCATGACGGCTTGCGTGAAGCGAACGTCGATTTGGCGGTGGGAATGTTGCATCACCACGATCACAGCTTGCGCAGTACATGGCTGTTTGAAAGTGGGTACGTGCTGGCCATGCGCGAAGACCACCCCCTTGCCGGAAAGCCCATCACTTTAGAGGAATTTCTGGAAGCGCGTCATTTGCTGGTGACCATGTCCGGAGATGTTCACGGGTTCGTAGACAGTTATCTCGACCAGAAAGGCCAGAGCCGCCGGATTGCGGCAACGGTCAACCAGTTTTCGATTGCCCCCGAGCTGCTTAGAGAAACCGATCTGATTGCGGCCGTGCCGGAACTGATCAGTCAGGACTGCGGCTTCGTCAACGGGCTGTGGATGGGCGAGCTACCGTTCAAAGTAGACCCGACCAGCCTTTACTTGATCTGGCACGCCCGCCACGATCGTGACCCCGGGGTTATCTGGATCCGGGGGCATCTTGAGCGGCTCCTTCAGGAGCGCTGGGAAGAAATCATGACGGCTTCACCGTGCTCTCCTCTTTGAGATGATCGCCGACCCGATCAGTTAGCCAAAGAGTAGGCCCCGCCTTGTTCAACCGCCGCCTTATAGGCGGGGCGAGCCTGAAAGCGCTCAACCCATGCTTTCAGGTTGGGGCGCTGGCTCAATAGCCCAAAGGAGTGGGCAACCTCACCAACAAAACTCAGCTGGATGTCCGCAGCACTGAACTGTTCATCAACCAGGTACGTTTTACCGGCCAGCGATGATTCGATGAAACCTAAATGGTTGTCCAGTTCGCTGTTAATGCGGGGCTGCAGAGGCTCGCCGCTATCCCCGAGTTGGCCAACATAGATCTTCAGTAACAGCGGCAGCATCGCCGACCCCTCGGCGTAGTGAAGCCATTGAACGTACTGTTCGTAGGCTGAGCTATCTGGTTCTGGCTGTAGCTGCTGATTGGTCGCGTATTTCCGAACGAGGTAATCAATGATCGCGCCTGATTCGTGGATGATGTTCTCGCCATCTTCGATGACTGGAGACTTGCCCAAGGGATGAACGTCAAACAGCTCGGGCGGTGCCAAATGGGTATTTGGGTCGCGCTGGTAGCATCGAACTTCGTAATTCAGGCCAAGCTCTTCGAGCAACCAGAGGATGCGGTGAGAGCGCGAGTCGTTTAGGTGGTGAACAAGAATCATAGGGTGGGCTCCATAAAGTGTTTGCCGATTTCGATTCTTACTATCGCACACTGTAGACGACTGGTCTAATCGTGTTTGCGTTATCAGTAACACTGATAAATGTGATTCACAGCCTAGGATGAGTTTTTAACGCCAAGGCTGCGGAAACTCCTGATCGCCGGTTAGTGTTTGCTTTCTAGACAATTGGTCTAATCCCACTTAGAATTTCGCCATGGAACCAAAAGTAGCAACTCAAGATGTGCGCAGCCACATCCTCGAAACCGCCCAAGTCATCATCAGTGGCAAGGGTTTTAGCGCTGTGGGATTAAATCAGATCCTGCAGGCTGCCGGTGTGCCGAAAGGATCTTTCTATCATTATTTCGGCTCCAAAGAAGCGTTTGGTGAAGAGTTGCTCAAGAGTTATTTTGCCGATTACCACGAAACGCTGGATGCTATGCTGTCGCGCCCGGGCCTGAACGGTGCCGAGCGTTTGATCAGCTATTGGCAAACCTGGCTGGAGACCCAATCGGCCTGTGATCCAAAAGGTAAATGCCTCACGGTTAAGCTGGCTGCCGAGGTCAGTGATTTGTCTGAAACCATGCGAGCGGTTTTAGCGCGAGAAACCTCCCGGGTTGTTGCACGATTGGAGCAGGCGGTTGCAGAGGGTATAGAGGACGGTTCCCTGCCAGCGACTCTGAATGCCAAAGTCACCGCGTCCACCCTTTACCAGTTGTGGCTGGGCGCAAGCCTGCGCAGCAAAATCACCCGGGACCCGGAGCCCATGGAGTGCGCGCTCACGGCGACCAAAGAAATGCTTGGTCTATAAAGCCTCATTGAATTAGAGCTAGCCCCGAACATACCGCCGACGACCTTTTGCTGTCCTACATATCATTCTCAGTGATATGAAGGATACGACTTACGAATTATTCAAACCCCTTCCACCCGCTAATAATGGCCCTTCCTCCGACATTGCTCGGTAACATCCATCAAAAGGAAGGCGGAATGAGTTCTCGTAGTGGCAGTTTTGTCGATTGTTTTGATGTCGGTGCACAGTGTGGTGGAAGCCCTGAGCGTGCCAAGCGTTGGCACAAGCCGTTAACCGTTGTGGCCGAGAACCCGGCGGGGGGAAAGCAGGTGGTGAAAACCTATCCTTCTTTCGTGTTTCCGCTTACTCAATACTTTCGAATGCTGGCCCGGCATGAATATCGAATGCTCAAGGCTGTCGAGGGCCTTCCGTTTACCCCTAATGACGTTTATCAGTGCGCTGACTGCAGCGGTGCTCTTCAGTATCAGCACGTAGAGGGTGTGCCTCTCAAAGAGCTGAACCGACGTGGCGGTGTTCCGAACGACTTCTTCGTGAAGCTATACGCCTCGGTGCAACAGATGCACACAAGCGGCGTGGTGCATTTTGATCTGGGTAATTCCGGTAACGTGCTGTGCTCGCCTTCGGGCGAACCGAAAATCATCGATTTCGGGTCAGCCGTATTCTTCCGGCTGTTGCCGGGCGTAATCGGAGAGTGGGCCCGCAAGAAGGATCAGTTGGGCGTACTAAAACTCTGGTACCGCTTCGACCGGAACAGCATGCCCCAGGAAATGCAGGCGTACTATCAGGCCAACTACCGGAAAAACATCTACACCCCCAGGCGTTTTCTGAAAGCGTTGAAGCGTAGCTTCATGAAACCGACGCAATCGACTGCCGAGGCCCTGCCCATGGCCGCGATTATCGGCTTGTTCTTTGGGCTGTTGGCGTTGGTGTCATTGGTCTAGGCCCCGTGGTATGTCGGTGCAATATTCGAATTTTCATTCGAATGTAGACGACTGGTCTAATCATGTTTTAGACTGAGAGCAGATGTTAAAAACTAAGCCGATCTGATCGGCTTTTTATTTACCTAAACACTAGACGACTGGTCTAAGAGTGAGGCGATATGAATAATTTCGAGTTCTACAATCCCACCCGAATCGTATTTGGTGAAGGCACGGTGGCGCGCCTTGATGACCTTGTACCGGCCAATGCGCGGGTGCTGGTGCTGTTCGGCGGCGAAAGTGCCCGAAAAACCGGTACCCTTGATGAGGTCAAGCAGGCGTTGGGCAACCGGCACGTGGCCGAATTTGGTGGTATTGAACCAAACCCGACTTATGAAACCTTGATGAAAGCCGTTGCGGTGATCGAGCAAGATCAGTTCGACTTCCTGCTGGCAGTGGGTGGTGGGTCCGTCATTGACGGCACCAAGTTTGTTGCCGCTGCCGTGAATTTCGACGGCGACCCATGGAGCATTCTTGAGAAACGCGGGCGGAATATTAGCCACGCCATTCCATTCGGCTCTGTACTGACCCTGCCGGCCACCGGTTCCGAGATGAACAGCGGCGCGGTCGTCACCAACAAAGCCCTGAAGGCGAAACTGCCGTTTGCCAGCCCGTTGGTGTATCCCGCGTTCTCCATTCTGGACCCGGTGAAAACCTTCACGCTGCCCGCCAAGCAGGTCAGCAACGGGGTGGCCGATGCATTTACGCACATCATTGAGCAATATCTGACCTATCCGGCGAATGGTTTGGTGCAGGATCGTTTTGCGGAAGGTCTGCTGCAAACGCTCGTCGAGATCGGCCCGAAAGTATTGGAAGACCCGGAAAACTACGAGCTGAGAGCCAACCTGATGTGGGTCGCGACGCTGGCATTGAACGGTTTGATCGGTGCGGGCGTACCACAGGACTGGGCAACGCACATGGTGGGTCATGAACTCACGGCGTTGTACGGTATCGATCATGCCCGGACCTTGGCCATTGTCTTGCCCGGCATGCTGGATGTGCGCCGCGAGTCGAAAGCTGAAAAGTTGCTACAGTATGGTGAGCGGGTCTGGAACATTCGGGAAGGCTCTGAAGCCGAGCGTATTGAGAAAACGATTCAGGCCACCCGCAAGTTTTTTGAAAGCCTTTCGATTCCTACGCGGTTGCCAGATTACGGACTCGATGAAAGCTCCATCGACGACATCATCAGCCAACTTGAACGCCATGGCATGACGAAATTGGGTGAGCACGGAGATGTGACTCCGGAGATCAGCCGTCGTGCCCTTGAAGCCAGCCTGTAACGGAGGAGAAGAGATCATGGAACAGTCATCGTTGAAAAATCGTCAGTGGGTGTTGAACCAGCGTCCGAACGGCGCCCCAACACCGGACGATTTCAAACTGGTGGAAAGTGACATCCCGAGCCTGAATGAAGGTGAGGTGCTGCTGAAAACACGTTACCTGTCTCTGGACCCGTACATGCGTGGCCGAATGAGCGACGCGCCGTCCTATGCGCCGTCTCTGAACATTGGCGAGGTAATTGTCGGCGGCACGGTGTCGGAAGTGGTTGAATCCAAAAATCCGAAGTTCGCCAAAGGCGACCGGGTACTGGCTGGTAGTGGGTGGCAGGAATACGAAGTGTCTGACGGCACGGGGCTGATGTTGGTCGAAGGCTTGCCCGAGCCTTCGTACGCCTTGAGCCTGATGGGTATGCCCGGCTTTACCGCGTATCACGGTTTGCTGAACATCGGTGAGCCAAAACCGGGTGAAACGGTTGTCGTGGCCTCGGCCAGCGGTGCGGTAGGCTCAGTGGTAGGGCAGATTGCCAAGCTGAAAGGCTGCCGGGTGGTTGGCATCACCAGTGGTGGTAAAAAACAGCAGTACGTGAAAGACACGCTGGGCTTTGATGAAAGCCTGGACCGGCATTCGCCGAATTTCGAGGCAGAGCTGGCCAAGGCCGCCCCGGATGGCATTGATGTGTATTACGAGAACGTAGGTGGTGCGGTGTTTGATGCGGTATTGCCGCTGCTTAACGATTTCGCCCGTATCCCTGTGTGCGGTGTGATCGCCCACTACAACGCGACGGAACTACCACAGGGGCCGGATCGCGTGCCCATGCTGGCCGGTATGATTCTGCGCAAGCGCATCCGCATGCAGGGCTTCATCATCATGGACCATTATGAAACCGGCTACGCGCCTTTTGCTAAAGAAATGACTCAGTGGCTGAAAGCGGGCCAGATTCGTATCAAAGAGGACCGGGTTCAAGGTTTTGAGGCGGCGCCAGAGGCCTTCATCGGTCTTCTGGAAGGCAAGAACTTCGGCAAAGTGGTGGTGGATTTCGGAGCCTAACCTTCGGGACTTTGACCCAAAAACCATTCAGATCAGGTGAGGAAAGACGATGAACGTATTAATGGTACTGACATCCCACGATCAACTCGGCAACACCGGTGAAAAGACCGGTTTCTGGCTGGAAGAACTCGCTGCACCCTATTACGTGTTCAAAGACGCAGGAGCCAAGGTGGTTCTGGCGTCGCCTCAGGGTGGCCAGCCACCGCTCGACCCTAACAGCAGTCAGAAAGACGCGCTGACCGAAGCCACCGATCGTTTCGAAGCCGATGCAGAAGCCATGGCCGCATTAGCTTCAACCGCCAAGTTGGCGGATGTCTCGCTGGAGGACTTTGATGCTGTGTTCTATCCCGGCGGCCATGGTCCGTTGTGGGATCTGGCGGAAGACCCCACGTCCATTGCGTTGATTGAAAACGCGATTAAGGCAGGCACCCCGGTAGGGGCAGTTTGTCACGCGCCCGGCGTGCTGCGCCACGTCAAAGGCCAGGACGGAAAGCCTCTGGTGTCCGGCAAAAACGTCACCGGCTTTACCAACACCGAAGAAGAAGCGGTTGGCCTGACCGACGTAGTACCGTTTCTGGTTGAAGATATGCTGAAAGACAACGGTGGGCAGTACAGTAAGGGGGATGACTGGCAGTCCTACGTGGTCACCGATGGCTGGTTGGTAACCGGTCAAAACCCGGCGTCTTCAGCCGCGGCTGCAGAAGCTTTGTTGAAGTTGATGGCCTGACGCACGTTCCTGTGCGCCAGACTGCGGGTTACCGGCCAGTGCCGGATAACCCGCAGTGAACATCCTCGGGTATTGGCGTATCATCCTCGGTTCAAAGCCTTTCAAAGCCTTTCAATGCCTACAGGAGAGCATAATGATCTGGACTGTTTACCTATCCGGTGAAATCCACACAGACTGGCGTGAGCAGATTGCAGCCGGTGCGGAAGCCGCTGGCCTGCCGGTAGAGTTTGTGTCTGCCAATACCGATCACGATTCCAGCGATGCAGCCGGTGATTTTCTGGGTAAGCCGGAAAATAACTTCTGGCGGGATCACCAGTCCTCCAAGGTCAATGCGATCCGCACCAAGACCCTGCTTGAGCAGTGTGATCTGGCGGTGATTCGCTTCGGTGACAAGTACAAGCAGTGGAATGCGGCGTTTGATGCCGGTTATTGCGCGGCCATGGGTACGCCTTACGTGACCCTGCACGATGAAGACATTGTGCACCCGCTGAAAGAAGTGGATGCCGCCGCCATGGCTTGGGCGCAAACCCCCGAGCAAGTGGTTGAGCTGTTGAAGTACGTTACCGCGTAATGACGGCGGTCTAACCGCCAAGCTATCAACAATCGGACAGCTGGTGAGCCCTTACAATCGAATTTCTTGATTGTAAGGGCTTTGTCTTATCGGGCAGCGGTTTGACCGCCGGCTCTGCGCAGCTGCTCCATGGCCCCCAAACTGGCGAACACTTCCAGACTGCTGACTGGGTTTCCTGAGCCGTCACCGCCCACGTAATAATCGGGCATGTCGATGGTGACATCCTTCAGCGCCGGGTACATTACCTGAGCAATATCCCGCTGGATCTCAGCCATGTAAATGTCCCGAGCGGCCTGCTTGGCCAACAGATGAGCCTTGGCAACTTCGGCCTCCGCCATACCCTGCTCACGAATGGCTTTGGCGGCGTAGGTGGCGGCTTCTGCATTGGCTTTTTGAATGTCACGCTCGGCGACAGAAATCTCCAGCTGCTTCTGCTTTTCCAGAACGGCAACAGCCTTTTCTTTCTCTTTCCGAACCGTTTCCAGCTGAGCCTGTTGGCGTTCCATTTCTACTTCTTTCTGCTTCGAAATAATGGCGAGCTCTTTGCTGCGCTGGGCGTCCTGAATTGCCCGGGCTTTTTCGATCTCTTTTTCCAGTTGCGCTGTTTTGGCTTCTGCACGAGCGGTTTCCTGTGCCTGGATCGCAGTGATGCGCTTGGCCACTAGGTCTTTTTTCTTGATCAAAAGTTCATCCAGACGTTTTTCCGGAAGTGGCCGGCCGATGGTGACCTGGCGCACCTGAATGCCGTAGGAATCCAGCGGGTTGGCAATGCGTTTGGCTTGCCCTGCTTTGTCTTGAAGGATGATGTTCTTCCACACCAGCTGCACTTTCCGCTCGAGGCGATCGCCATCGTCGTTAGAGGAAGAGACGGCTGCCAGGTCGGTTTGCTCGATTTCAACTTGTCGCCTTTCGGTTTCGTACAGGCCGTTCTGCAACTGGTCTTCCAGCTGCACCTTGAACTTGTTCAGGCCACCTTGAAAAAATTCCTCACCGGTGTACTGGGTTGCCGTAACCACGGTTACGTTTTTCGCGTTTTTAATAAGCAGGGAGTCGATCAGGTTGTCGTAGCTGCGAAACTCTCGATGCATGGCGACGATCTTTGCTGGATCGGCCGATAGCCGGAAGCGGAACGTAGCGGGGATGCGGGCAGTGTAAGTGTCCGCGAACTGAACCTCGACTTCCGTCAGCTGGCGGGTAGATTTGATCTTTTCACCGCTTTCCTGGTTGCCAAAGCTGAGCGTCATGGCCTGATTGTAGGTATAAACGTTAGAAAACATCGGAACCTTAAAGTGAACGCCGGGCTCGGTGAACACTCGGATACTGCCGAACAAGGTATCTTGCACCACATAGGTGTAGCCGAGCTGAGTTGTAAAGAAGGACGACATGGCAAGGAAAACAACGAAAGCAACACCAGCGATCGCCAGAATGTATTTTTTCAGGTTAGCCAGGATAGGGCCTAGCCATTGTTCGGTCCTTGAGAGTGTTTGGGAATCCATTCGATACTCCTGATGGTTTTTTGGGCGGCTGAAATTACCTTAACGACGGATTTTCTGTGTAGGACCATTTCAGTTGGCGATGTGAGAAATGTCTGCAGTGCGGAAAAGCTCCAACCAGATCATAAAAGCGATAGGCCCCAGTAAGTTAGAGTTGCCTTTTCGCTTCAGTGCTCAAAAACCGCTAACAGGACGTCATAAGGCAAAGGATGATGCCACTCTTCACAATCCGACCCGCCAGGGCATGGGCTCTGGCGGTCGGTCTTATCGTTTTATTCACTACGTCCATACACTCATCGCTAGCCCGGGCCGAGCCTCCGGCTATTCCGTTGGCGAATGTCTACCAGCAAGGGGTTGAGCTTCAAGCTTATTGGGTCAGCGAGAAGCTAGACGGTGTGCGCGCCTATTGGGATGGCGAGCAATTCTGGTCTCGGGGCGGGCACGTTTATGCTGCGCCGCCTTGGTTCACCGAGCAGTTTCCGGATCAGCCGTTGGATGGGGAGCTCTGGAGCGGGCGAGGGCAGTTTTCGCAGCTATCCGGGGTGGTTCGTAAGCAGCAACCGGTTGCCGAGGAGTGGCTGGGCGTGCGTTTCCATGCCTTTGATCTGCCCCTAAAAAATACGCCCTTTACGGCTCGATACCAGCGATTGAAAAGGCTGGTGGAAGAGTCGAGCTCGCGCTATCTGGTGTTGGTTGAGCAAAGCCCGATCTCAGACCATGAAGCCCTGATCACGAAACTGGAAACAACGGTCGCGGCCGGCGGGGAAGGCTTGATGCTCAAGCGCAAAGCCAGCCTTTACCACGGTGGGCGTTCGGATGACTTACTCAAGGTGAAAACGTTTGAAGATGCGGAAGCCGTGGTTGTTGGCCACTTGCCCGGAAAGGGAAAGTATCAGGGCCTGACGGGGGCATTGGAAGTGGAGCTTGAGAGTGGTCGCCGGTTTCGCATCGGAACAGGCTTCAGCGATGCCGACCGGCGCAGTCCACCGCCGCTTGGGGCGACGGTAACCTTTCGCTACCGGGGGCTCACAGCAACCGGGTTGCCCCGTTTTGCCAGTTTTCTCAGAGTTCGGAATGATGAGCCAGAAAAGGCTCGATAATTGTTTGGCCCTATCGTTTCAGCGCTTCCGGGCGTTCCGCCAGCTCCTCAAGCGTGCGATATTCACATTCTTTGGCGGCCATAAAACTCTGAGCAGAGTCGGTCAGAATGTTGTCGTCGCGCATGAAACGACGGCCGAGCAGAACCGGATACGAAAAACGACCTCGATCGGTCAAGGAAAACTGGGTCTCGTGCAGGTTGCCGGAAATGCAGAACTCCATGTGCACGACATAGCGGCGTTGTGACGGTGCTCCTTTTCGCTTGATCAGCACGGTACGGTGCACCGGGCGCTCGAATTCCAGAATCACATCTTCGTGGTCCAGTTGGCCTTCACTGGGCTGGTCTTCATGGTCCCCCAGCGGAAGTTTGAACCTGACCCACTCCTCACCGTCTTGCTCAAAAGGTTCTACGTTAACGGCATGCAGAGACGACGTTTTGGCTCCGGTGTCGAGCCTCGCTTTCAGCCTGACTTCGGTGTCGTCCATCACCACCCATTCCACAAAGCCAAGCACCTCCGGGTCCTTCGCTGAGGTATCGGATGGCGAGGCTGCGTGGGTGCCCGTGATAAAGAAAGCACTCATCAGAGCGGTGATCATTAAGGCAAAACGCATTCATCAACTCCTGAGTTTGCTCGATCCTAGAGGGTATTCGTCATCGAATAGCCGTAAGGCTAACAGTATTCTTTTGATATAGAGATTGCGACGCGATTAAGAATAGTTGAAGTGGCTGAAACACACACTGTCCGAGTGTTTGCTTTGCGCGCGCCGCAAGGCTGCACATGGGCCATACCGGAAGCTGGGGAAGAGCGTACACTGCCCGTATAACGAGGAGACGTTCATGGTGTTTTCGGTGTCAGCTGGAAAAATTCAACAACACATTTCGGCCATTGCCAGTGGCTTTTTAGGGGACTGGTTGGAAGCTCGTGG
Organism: Marinobacter litoralis; assembly: GCF_003336705.1. Classification (GTDB taxonomy): domain Bacteria; phylum Pseudomonadota; class Gammaproteobacteria; order Pseudomonadales; family Oleiphilaceae; genus Marinobacter; species Marinobacter litoralis. The sequence goes on from NZ_QMDL01000003.1 coordinate 671,380, forward strand.
CAATGGGCTCGCCGTGCCTATGACTCTGTTTGCCGGTGGTAAGGTGCTGAATGCAGGTCATCCGGAACTGGCTGAACCGGGCAGTACGCTGTGCCTCTCCCTTCATGGCTTAATGGAGTTGGAGTCGGTTTGGGATTTCCCCGGTAGGGATGAAGAACATTACGGCTCTCAGCTGGCACAAACCCTGGGCGACACCACTGCCTTGAAGCTGCGCTTCAACTCAGGGCGGCCCATTTACCGCAACGGCCAGGATTTGGCCGATCTGATAGAACGGTTGGTGATGAACTGGCCGGTGCCGGTGAAACGCCTGATTTTTCTGGGCCACAGTATGGGTGGTTTACTGATCCGTAGTGCCTGTTATTACGGTTCCGCAAAGGGCCACAGCTGGGCCGGTAAATCGTTGGATTGCGTCTATATCGGCTCGCCTCATGATGGCTCTTGGCTCGCTATTGGTGCCCATAAGGCTGCAAGTCAGTTGAATAAAGTGCCCAGAGACTACGTGAAGGTCGTCGGTGAAGTGATCGATCTGCGCAGTGAAGGTATCCGAAACCTCTCCCGTGGCGAGGTTTTTGAACCGGGAACGGAGGAGCAACCCTTGCTGTCTGGTGCGCGGCATTTTGCTGTTAGTGGGGCGATAATGAGAGCTGAGCGCCACCTCGTAAACGCCTGGTTTGGCGATGCGTTGGTGCATCGTTCCAGTGCTCACGGCGCACGACGGAAGGGCTGGGAATTGACGGCGAAGGCTAGTTTTCCGGGAGTGGATCATGTCCGCCTTGCGCATCACCCTATGGTGAGCAAGCAAATTCAGGAGTGGCTGGTATGACCCATATCAATAGCAACCTGCAGTGGTGGCGGGGCTTGGCGGATGTGTTGGGCCACGGTTTGCAGCACGGCGCAACCAAGCTTAAGCGGGTGCACCTATCAGTCGCGGACGAGACCTTTCGGGCGCTGGACGCGATACCTGTGGTACGGCCGGTAAACCGCACGGTCAGAGCCTGTCATCACGGCATTTCGAAGCTGAGTTACAGCAGCGTTTCCTGTGCGGGGCGATTGGTTGTTGAGCTGGCGGGGGTGAGCCCAAGCCAGACGGCCGATGGGTCAGTAGATGAAGAGATGATGAACAAATCTTAGTTCGGGGTTAACCCAAAAACGCGATTGTCCTTGGTAGGGTGGAAACACGCTCAACCCAACCACGGAGGAAGACGCGTTATGAGCTATAAATCTCATGTTGTGTATGCCACGGTTCTAAGTGCTGCAGTACTGACTGCACCGGCAGTTTGGGCACAAGACAATACCAGTCGTGACAATTCAGGCCCGTACATCAGTGGTAGCTATGGTGGTTATAAGTCCCATGGCGGTGAATTTGATGATGAAAACGATATGCTGGGCGCCGCTTTGGGTTACCAGTTCAACGAGTTCTTCGCGCTGGAGGCCGAGTACATCGACTTCGGCAACTTCGGTGACGACGATGTGGAAGGTAAGCTCAAAGGTGCCGGGCTGAGTGCTATAGGTCGCCTGCCTTTAACGCAGAGCTTTGGTGTGTATGCCAAAGCGGGTGCCTTTGCTTCCGCGTTTGATGTAGACGCTTTCGATGAAAGCGAAACTTACGACGAAGTGAACCCGTTTGTGGGGGCCGGTGTAGACTTCCGGGTAACGGAACAGCTCACGGCCTTTGCGGAATACAACCGCTATAACGTTGACATCGATGAAGACGATTTTAACGGTCAGGTGAACAACAGCGGTCCGGACTTTGATACCGGTCGGGTGGGTCTGAAGTTCCAGTTCTGATCCGTTAACGCAGAAAGTAAAAAGCGCAGCCGAAATCGGCTGCGCTTTTTTTTATTACTGCTGGTTTTCCAGTTCGCCAAAGGTGTCAGCGAACAGTGCGCTGGACAAGTAGCGCTCGGCCGAGTCCGGCAGAATCACCACAATGTTCTTACCTTTGTGTTCCGGCTGCTTGCTGACTCGAACGGCGGCAGCAACAGCGGCTCCGCAGGAAATGCCGCACAGGATGCCTTCTTCCTGCATCAAGCGATGTGCCATAGCCATCGCATCTTCATTGGATACCGCTTCAACCTGATCCACCAAGTCCATATCCAGGTTGCCCGGAATAAAGCCGGCACCAATACCCTGGATTTTGTGGGGCGCAGGCTTCGGTTCCTGTCCACTTTTCACTTGGCCAATAATCGGGGAATCGGTCGGCTCCACTGCGACAGTGGTAATCGCCTTGCCCTGAGTGCCTTTGATGTAACGGGATACGCCGGTCAGTGTGCCACCGGTGCCTACACCCGCTACGAAAATATCAACGGCACCATCCGTGTCATTCCAGATTTCCGGACCGGTGGTGTCTTCGTGAATCTTCGGGTTAGCCGGGTTTTCGAACTGCTGAGGCAGGAAGTGGTTGTCTGGATCGGCATCCACGATTTCCTTCGCACGGGCAATGGCACCCGGCATACCTTTGGCTGGCTCGGTCAGTACCAGGTCAGCGCCCAGTGCTTTCAGTACCTTGCGGCGCTCCAGACTCATCGACGCAGGCATAGTCAATACCAGCTTGTAGCCCCGGGCAGCGGCTACGTAAGCGAGGGCGATACCGGTGTTACCGCTGGTAGGCTCGACAATGGTCATGCCAGGCTTCAGCACGCCACGTTTCTCGGCATCCCAGATCATGGCCGCACCAATCCGGCATTTGACTGAATACGCCGGGTTGCGGCCTTCAATCTTTGCCCAAATGGTGGCCCCATCGTTCACCCGGTTCAGTTTAACCAGCGGGGTATTACCGATGGAAAGGGAATTGTCGTCGTAGATACGTGCCATGCTTTGCTCCTAGTGTCTGGTAATATCCAATAGTTATAGATCCTACCCCCGGACGACTGAGCAAAGCTAGGCCGTGCACAGGCAAATTAAGAACCAAAAGGAGTAAGGTTATGAGTGAGAGTCTTTTCGATTGGCAGCATACGCCAGCGGCAGTATGGCGTCGTCATCGGTCAGGCTTGAGGGACATTCGTCGGTTGGACCCGGTTAGCTGGGATGATCTCACTGGCATCGACAAGCAGAAAGCGGCTCTGTCTCGCAATACCGAACGATTCCTGAACAAGCAGCCGTCCAACAATGTCTTGCTTTGGGGCTCTAGGGGCACCGGGAAATCGTCGCTGATCAAGGCTTTGTTAAACCGCTATCAGGATCAGGGCCTGCGGATGATCGAAGTGGATAAAGACGATTTGGTGAACCTGCCGGAAATTGTCGATGACATTTGTGACCTGCCGTTCCGGTTCGTAATCTTCTGTGATGACCTGTCTTTTGATGTCGGAGAGTCGGGCTATAAAGCGTTGAAGAGCGTGTTGGAAGGTTCGTTAGAACTACCTCCTGAAAACGTGCGGGTGTACGCCACCTCGAACCGTCGCCATCTGATGCCCGAGTTTATGAGCGATAACCTGAAAAGCGAGGTTCGCGACGGTGAGTTGCATCCGGCGGAGGCCATCGAGGAACAAGTGTCGCTGGCGGACCGGTTCGGGCTGCAGCTGTCGTTCTATCCCTTCTCGCAGGATGTCTATTTGCAGGCGGTGGACGCGCTGTTCCCGTCGGTGGCCGATCGGGAACAACTGCATCTTGAGGCGGTCCGTTTTGCAACCCGAAAAGGCGTGCGCAACGGTCGATCTGCCCAGCAATTTTACCGCGAGTTTGCGGGCGACCCCCGGTTCAGCTAAGGCGCGTTACTGGCGGTCTGCCATACGAATAAATCGATGGTGGATCAGCCGGATAACAACAAACACCGTCGCCAGAACCACGGGAATGGCGATTCCGAGCGCCACCGGTTTGTTGACGGGGTAACCGGCTCCTGCCAGTGCGCTCAGCCCCAAACTGAGTAAGCCAATCAGATAGTAAGAGATGGCGACCACCGAGAAGCCTTCTACGGTGTGCTGCATCATTAACTGAATGCGCGAGCGACGGTCCATGGAACTGAGCAGTTCCTGATTCTGGCTTTGAATAGCCAGCTCCACCCGGGTGCGCATCATGTCGGAAGCCCGGTCTACCCGGCGCGACAAGTCTTCCAGCCGGACACCCACCGACTCGCAGGTTTTCACGGCAGGGGTGAGCCGCCGTGTCATGAACTCGGTGATGGTCAGATGGCCGGATACTTCGTCTTCCCGCAGTTCTTCCAGCCGGGTCAGCACCAGCTGGTGGTACGCTTTGGTGGCCGAAAAACGGAAGGTCGAGTGAGCGCGAAAAGCCTCGATTTTAGCGGCAATGTGGGTGAGCTTTGCCAGAATGGTTTGCTCATCCAGGGTCTCGTTATCCGCCAACGCCTGGGTGATGGTGGCCAGCTGTTGGTCCATGTCGTTCAGGGCCGGGGTGATGTCCCGCGCGACGGGCAATGCCAGGAGCGACATCAGTCGATAGGTTTCGATTTCCATCAAACGCTGCACAAGACGGCCCAATTGGCTGTCCGACATGCTGTCGTTGATCACCATGAAGCGGCCGAAGTTGTCGCTGTGCAGCTGGAAAGTGCCCAACACGCGTGCGGCGCCTTCCTGCGGGCTACTGCCGACCAGCCGCATGCCTTCAAAATGCCTGCGCATGAACGCGGGCTCGTCGCGGGCGTGCGCCGACGAGGGGCTTACGTCGATATGAAAGGCAGCCACCACGGTCCCTTGGAGTTGTTTTAACCAGCCATGTGGCAGTGCGCTGATACCCGTTTCCTCGAAAGGCTCTGCGTCCGAAGGTGCTAAATTGGTGAAAGTGTACGCGGTAAATTCCATGTGCACTTCCCGGCGTATGCGAAGCTGATCAAAGGTCTGCTCGTAGCAGGTCACTTCTTCTTCCGGCCAGGGTTCTCCCAGCATTCGGTGCAGGCTTTGCAGATGTTTAAACTGGTTTTTGCGCTGCTCCGGTGTGGTTATGACGGCGATGTGGCTTACCCGAGCGCTGGGTGGCAGTACCTGAAACGGCCGTGAATGCAGTTCCTGATAGAGGTCGGCGCGCAGGGGGTGAAAATCCAAAGCGACGGGCTTGGCTGTCACGGGGCAGTCCTTGGTTCGTTGGGAAGTTTCGGGATGATAACGCGGAAGGCGACACCGTCAATGCCATTAAGGTGCTGGTTTTGGGCGTCAATTCGGCCACTATGGAACTCCGCGATTAAACGAACAATGAGCAGTCCCTGGCCCAGATGGCCCTCGGCTTTACCTTCACGCTGGGAAACAAACGCCCCGAAAATGTCCACACCCGGGTTCACTGGCAGGTTTGAACCTTCGTTAAATACTTCGATGGTGTAGTGCTCCGGGTCGTGCTCCAAACGCATTTCAATAGCGCCTCCTTCAGGTGTGAAATCCCGCGCGTTATCAACCAGCTTATCGAGCATTTGCACCAGCATTTCCGGAGAGCCGAGCAGCGGGCAGGCGGTGTCGGGTTCATCGCAGTGATACTGGTGGTGTGGGTCCAGCTGTTGGTAAGCCGCACAGGCCTGACGAACGACCTCGGCGAGATCGAAGTGTTCTTTGTCGGCCTGATCAAAGCTCTGCTCCAGCCGAGCGGCTTCACTCATGCTGTTCAAAATGCGTCTTAACCGCTCGGCGGCGGAGGCCGCTCGCTCGAGATACTGTTGGCGCTCGTCTTCGGAGTGGCTATGAGCAAGGTTTTCCAGTGATGAGCGAACCACGGCCACGGGGGTTTTCAATTCGTGAGACAGGCGGCGGGAAAAACTTTCCAGATATTGGTTGTAGCTTTGCAGGCGCGACACCATTTGCCCGAACTGTTGTTGCAGCTGCCCCAGTTCGTCGCTGGCGCGGGCAGGGGGTATGGATTCGAGAATCCGGCCGTCTTCGTCAACGCTGGCGCTGACCAACTTCTGCAGGCGCGCGATACGCCACGATAACCAGCTGGCATAGCCGAGCAGAGCCAGTGTCAGTGCCAGAATAATCAGCAGACTGCGAGCCAATACGCTACCCAGAGCCGAGCCGGAAACGCTGAGCAGTTGTTCCATCGACTGCTTGAGCAAGAGTGACCGACCGCCGAAGAAGGTGTGTTCCGAGGCCAGCCAGACGGTGCCATCTTGGTGTACCAAATGGTGGTCAGGTAAACCACCCCTGTGCAGTTGATGATGCGTTGTCGCCAATGCCTTGGGCTTCGGTTGGTACAGTCGGACCAGGCTTCGGAGCGCGTTAAGGGTGATTTGCTCTAGGATCTGACCGGTGGACAGGTCATCGAAATCGGTTGAAGGCATCGGGTTTTCTGCTTGGCTGTGAGCGGCGATCCAGCCGGCGGGTTCGATCACGGTCACCTGTTGTCCAGTGCTAAGCTGACGAGCCAGCGCGCGTTCAAGGGCCGTATTGCGTTGGATCAGCAGCGGGGGTGGCGTGAGCGGTGTGCCTTCAGTGCCGTGGCTGTCGCTGGATTGCCCTGTCTGGAAGCCCAGTCGGCTGCCCGGGGCGGGCTTCGGCATTCTCAGTTCCAGTTGCCAGCGCGAACCCAGATCTTCCCAAGCCACCTCAAGCCGGCGGTCTGTTCGAGCGACGTCGCCGTCAATCAGGGCGGGAACGTTGGTGCCCGGGGCTGTTGTTCTGATCAGCCACGTCTTTGGTTGGTTTGCTTCAAGTTGGCCGGGAGGAGGGGTCAATACCAGTTCAACGCGGTCATGAGGCTGCTCGGGCTGGTTTGGATTGAACGGGCGCAGGCCCTGATCGCGCTTTTGAATCAGCAAATAAAGAGACCGGTTGTTGCTGGTGACCAGCCATCGAAGGTGGTCCTGACCGGGGCGGGATTGCCAGGGAAGTTGTTCTTCGTGGTCTCTGAACCCGGGCCAGGTGGTGGTGAACCCGTCCACTTTCGGGAATTGCGTGGTGGTGTCGGCATAGAGAGCGTTACCGTCGGCCGCCACCGGCACGCCCAGCATGAAATCGCCAGCCAGTTCTGCCAAGCGGGCGCCTTTCTCGTCCAGCTGTTGCAGTGCTTGGGCCCGCAGCGCGTTATCCAGTTCCAGCACAAACTTCAGACCGGCCCAAGGGATCAGCAACATCAGCACGCTGGCTAAAAACAGCTGGCGCATGAGGCTCACAGGTTAGACCTCACGGGCGTTCCACCGGTACCCCATACCGTAGGCTGTTTGAATGCCGTCAAAGCTCCCATCGAGTTGCATAAATTTTCGGCGGATGCGTTTGATGTGCGAGGTCACGGTGTTGTCGTCGAGCACCGTGCTGGCGGCTTCCATCAGCTGTTCACGGCTGCGAACGTGGCCGGGGTGTTGCACCAGCGAGTGCAGCATCCAGAATTCGGTCACCGTCAGATCAACCGGCTGTTGGTCCCAGCTTACCGTCATTCGATCCACGTTCATTTCCATACGCCCCCGCTGCACTACTTCATCGGGTTTTTGCAAGGCTTCGGCCCAGGCCTCGGCTCGGCGAAGCAGGGCGGTGATCCGAGCCAACAGGTGGTCCAGACTCATGTCTTTGGTGACGTAATCATCGGCGCCGAGGCGCAGGCCGTGAACGGTGTCTATGTCGCTGTCTCGGGCGGTCAGGAAAATAATCGGCAGGGTTGCCGACTGCGCTCGCAGCGCCTGACACAGAGTAAAGCCGCCTTCCGGTTCGTCGCCCAGCCCAACGTCAATAATGGCAAGGTCGGGCAGGCTCTGGCGCAGCACTTGCCAAGCCGAAGGCCGGTCACCATACGTGGACACTCGATAACCCCGGCGTTCAAACGCCGCCCGGTAGTTGTCGCGAATGCCTGCTTCGTCTTCAATCAGCGCAATGTGTTTTTTCATAGCCAGTCGTTCAGCGGTATGTCGCTCCATTAAACCATGCTCAAGACCCGGTTCAAGCAAGAGCGGCGGGATTGCCACAATTCATCATAGTTTTCCGTCAGTTTGCCCGCTTTTGCCACGGTGAAGCCGTGTCGGACTGTTGCAATGGCATCACTCACTGCCACAAAAAGGATGACGTGATGATGTTGCTAACGCTGTTTACCAATCCGGCCGCAAGAGCCGACCTTTGTGTCCCGCGCCCGCTGAAGCTGGTTGCCCGTAAAAAGCTGCGTATTGCCGAAGGTGTTAGCCTTTGGCTGGCGGTTCTGATGATGTTGTTTGTACACCCTCTGTATGCCGAAGCCAGTGACGATAGCCAAGAAGATGCAGGGCAGCTGTACCTGATGAACGGGCAAAGTACCTGGCAACAACCGGCGCTGATCCTGAACAGCGACTTTAAGGTGCAGGTGTCGGGCTTGCTGGCTCAAACCCAGCTAACCCGCGAATTCAAAAACACCAGCGATCAATGGCAAGAAGGCGTGTTTGTTTTTCCTTTGCCGGACAAAGCCACCGTCTACGGTTTGGTGATGACGGTCGGTGAACGCCGGGTTGTAGGGCGTATCGAACCGAAGGCGCAGGCTCGTAAAACCTACGAGAAAGCCAAAGCGGCTGGACAGCATGCTGCAATGGCCGAACAGCAACGCCCAAACTTATTCACCAGCCGCATTGCCAACATTCCGCCGGGCGAAACGGTAAGCGTAGAAATGCACTTCCAACAACCGGTCAGCTACCGCCAAGGCGAGTTCGAGTTGCGTCTGCCCACCACGTTAACACCACGCTACATGCCCGGTGAAGTGGTCGCCGAAGCGCCTAAAGACTGGCACTCTGGTTGGGCCATGCCGACTGATCAAGTGCCGGATGCCCATGAGATCAGCCCTTTCACCGTGCGCCCCGAAGACGTATCACCCCAGAGCCACAGAGCGACCTTTACGCTTGAGATTGAAGGCGGCTTTCCGCTGGCGGAAGTCACCAGCCCGAGCCATAGCCTGCATGCAGACATTGATGGCACCCGGGTGACGGTAAAGCCCGAAGGCGATCGGTTCCTGATGAACAAAGATGTCATCGTGCGCTGGCGCCCAGTGGCCGGCCGGGAGCCGACCGCTGCGGTGTTTTATCAGCAGTGGCAGGGGCAGGACTTTCTGATGGCGATGGTGTTGCCGCCGGACACCACTGGCCCCGTATTGCGCCGTGAACTTCAATTTGTAATCGATACTTCGGGCTCGATGGCCGGTGAATCCATGGTACAAGCGCGAAAGGCTTTGTTGCGTGGTCTCGATACCCTGCGCCCGGGCGACTATTTCAACGTTGTTCAGTTCAACAGCCAGGCCCACGCCCTGTTTTCTCAACCAGTTCCGGCGGAACGGCACTATTTGGCCCGTGCTCGCCATTATGTACACAACTTACAGGCAGACGGTGGTACGGAAATGGCGGGCGCTTTGTCACTGGCAATGAACATGGACAAGGCTCCGGTGGAGGCGCTGGTCCAGCAAATGGTGTTCATCACCGATGGTGCCGTGGGCAATGAAACGGCGCTGTTCGAGACGATTCGCCGGGGTCTGAATGATCGCCGCATGTTCACGGTGGGCATTGGCTCGGCACCCAATATGCACTTTTTACGGGAAGCGGCTCGCTGGGGACGAGGGGAGTACACCGCCATCCACAGTAGCGGAGAGGTGAATCAGGCGTTGAACAAACTGTTCTCTGCGATGGAGGCTCCTGTACTGACCGATCTGGAGGTGCGTTGGCCGTCCCACGGTTCAGAATCGAATGCCGTGCCCTCTAAACCGGGTGATTTATTCCGTGGCCGACCGTTGGTGCAAGCGATTCAGGGCGTGCCCGCGGCCGGCGAAATGGAAGTGTCAGGCAAACTTCCGGGCGGGCGTCGTTGGAGTACGCGCTTGAACTTGAATCATGCCGAACCGGCGACAGGCTTGAACCGACATTGGGCCAGAGGCCGGATTGATGAGTTGATGGATGCCGCCAGCCTGAATGGAGAGTCGCCGGATGAATCGCACATTATAAAGTTGTCGATGGTGCACCAGGTGATGTCGCCGTTTACCAGTTTTGTTGCAGTGGAGGAGCAACCGGTCCGGCCAACCTATGAAGATCTTGAAAGTGAGCAGTTACCTACCTTGCTGCCAGCGGGCAGTCAGTCCGGCATGTTGCGATACCCACAAACGGCCACCTTCTGGCCACTGCTCAGTGCTTTGGGGTTGCTGGGGCTGATGTTTGCTCTGGCGGTGGCACTGCTGAACCGGAGGGTCGCACTATGACGCGTTTTTTGGTTCTGCTGACAAGTGCCTCGCTTATTCTGCTGATGTTTGGATTATGGATACCGTTCAAGGCGTTGGTGGCTCAGGAATTGTTGGAGAAAGCCTGGGCAGACAGCCAGTCTCAACAAACAGAGCAGCGGCCCTGGCCCTGGGCTGACACCTGGCCTGTGGCCAAGCTTGAATTGCCGGAGTTGGGGGTTTCTATGATCGTTCTGGAGGGCGGCCACGGCGAGAGCCTGGCCTTCGGTCCCGGGCGGGTGTTTGGCGGCGAGCGTGGCCCGCTGGTTCTGGCTGGCCATCGCGACACCCATTTCCGTCATTTGCAAAATGTGCAGCCGGGTTACCGGCTTCGGGTGCAAAACCAAAATCGGCAATGGCGGCAGTACGAAGTCACCGATGTCGGCATTGTCGATAGCCGTAAAGAGACGATAGACACCCACCAGCTCGCCGAGGACTCGGTGCTGTTAATTACCTGTTATCCCTTTGACACTTTGGATGCTAGAGGGCCCTTGCGCTATGTTGTAAAAGCGCGACCTGTATCTGAAACGGGGCTAAGCACTACTGTTGCGATTTTATAAATTGGCGTACACTTGTACGCCAAAATTTTTGAGATCCGGAAACACAGTATGGGTGTGGTACGAAAAATACTGGCATGGTTGTCGGTTGCCGTTATTTGTTTATTGTCATTAGTGCTGTATCTGGCACGGCCTTTTAACCCGGACAACAATCGCTTGTTAGCCGGTTTTATTGCTCGCTTTTGCCGGCGGGTGCTGGGCATGCAGCGGCCTTTGTATGGCGCCGAGAATATGCCGCAAGACCGGCCAACCGTCATCGTGGCGAATCATCAGGAGAACGACGACTTGATGGTTGTTGGTGACCTGTTACCCCCAAGGACGGTAGCGGTGGGTAAGTCTGCGCTGCTCTGGATTCCGTTCTTTGGTCAGGTATTTTGGTTGGGTGACAACATTATTCTTAACCGGAGTCAGTCCCATAAAGCTGTGGCGATCATGAAGGCCACCAGCGATGCCATCAACAAAGACCGCAAAAGCATTTGGGTGTTTGCTGAAGGTACTCGCAGCCGGGGCCGGGGGCTTGGGCGCTTTAAAAAAGGCGCGTTTCACATGGCCATTACCGCAGGTGCGCCGATCACCATGGTGTGCGTAGCCAACTACCACGGCAAAACCGAAGGCTTGTGCGGCCGTCGGGGCGCAGTACCGGTACGCATTCTTCCGCCGATCGAAACCACGGGTTTGACCAATGCCGATGTCACGGACCTGATGGAGCGTTGCCATAAGCAAATGGCCGAGGCGGTAGACGAGTTGTCGGGTACGGCCGGAACTGCTTGAACAGCCTCAACAAACAGGGCAGTCTTTGGGGCATAAGGTTGAATGATTAAACGATAGGAGAACCGATAGATGAGTCTGATCTGGTTTCTGATTATTGGTGGTCTTGCTGGCTGGTTGGCTGGCCTGATTATGAAAGGCAAAGGTTTTGGCGTACTGGCCAATATTGGTATTGGTATTGTCGGCTCCGTTATTGGCGGGGTTGTTTTCGGCCTGCTCGGGCTGGCGGTGAAGAGCATGGTTGGAGAGCTGGTGACAGCGACTGCTGGCGCGGTGCTGCTTTTAGCCATCGTTAACAAGATAAAGCAGAGCTGACATGATCATACCCGTTACGGCTGTCTTTGCTGCGGTCACAGGCATTTTGCTGCTGGTTCTGTCTGTCATGGCAGTCAGGTTCCGGCTTAAGTATCAAATCGGCATGGGGGTCAACGACGACCCTGTCTTTCAGGCAACGGTTCGGGCCCACGCGAATCTGGTGGAGTACGCTCCGGTTGGCTTGATCATGCTGGCTATTGCTGAATTGAACGGTGTGTCTTCAACCTGGATCTACTGGACCGGGATGGCATTGGTGGTAGGGCGAATTCTGCACGCCTTCGGCATGATTAAGGGCAAAGGCAAAACCCACATGGCGCGGTTGGTGGGCATGGTGCTGACCTGGTTGTCGATTCTGGTGGCGGCGATTTTGCTGCTATGGAACGTTGGCAAGGTTTACGGTTAACACCGGTAATGAACAAAAACGGGGCCTGAGTGGCCCCGTTTTTGTTTCGGCGGGCGTTACATTAAAGGGCTTGAGCGATGTCCATTGAGAGGTATTCCAGCTCAACCCGGCGGTTGGCTGCGTGGTCTTCCGGCCGAGCCAGAGGGCGTTCCGCGCCCCAGGTCGTCATGATCATCGCTGAGGGAGATACGCCTTCCTGCGTCAGCAGCTTCACGACGGCATGGGCTCTCAGGCGGGCTAAAAACTGGTTATAGTCGCCCGACCCGAAATTGTCTGAGTGCCCGTGAATTTTTATCCGCGTGCCGGGGTTGCGCTTCAGATAGGCGGCATGCTGTTTGAGAATCTCGGTATCGGTTGCATCCAGTGTGTGCTTGTTAAAACTGTAGTGAAAGCGAGTGCGGTGAGGGCGACCTGCCTCCTGACGTTGCTGAGCTGCGTTAAATCCGGAAAGCAGCGCGGCTTTGGCCAGCATTTCAGGGTTGTCTAAAACGAGAGTCGTCATCTGCAGTATCCTTGCAATCAAAGTCAGGTTCTTTTTGTTATCGCTCAGGTACTATTTAGTTATAGAGCAATAACAGCAATTGGCGAATAGTCGATACAAGATCCGCGAATACGGTTACCCATTGAAGAGTGCTTGTATGACCGCCTGATGACATTACACCGCGAAAATAAGGCACCGCTGTGGTAAAAAGCAGCGTATCAAGGACCGATTGTGATGAATAGTGACCGCCTATGTTGATTATCCCCGCCGAGAACTCCGTTAACTGGAAACGCCCACCGTGGGTAACGTTGAGCCTGATCATGGCCTGTTTGCTGGTGTTCCTGTTCTATCAGGGCGGCGATGACCAGAAGCTGGAATCTGCGCTTGAACAGTACATCGATAGCGGATTGCTGAAACTGGAAGCGCCGGCTTACGAGGATTATCTGCAACGGGAGATCCGCTTCGAGGGCGATCAGCAAAGCGTGCTGGATTTGCAGGAGTTTCAACAATTGCGGGAGCAAGACAATAAGCTCTGGCAAGCCGTTACCCTGCTGATGGACCGGGAGTATTACCAGTACCTGCAAGACAACACGGACATCATCTGGGCACCGGCCGAACGCCGGCACTGGGTTGAGGCGCGGGCTGATATAGAAGGCCGCTGGATCAGCCAGATGAGTGCGTTTCAGCTTGGCTTGGTGCCGGCGGAACTTTCGCTTTATACCCTTATCAGTTATCAGTTTTTACACGGCGGCTGGGGCCACATCATTGGTAACTTGTTATTCCTGTTTCTGCTGGGGTTCACGGTAGAGCGAGCCTTGGGGCCGGGTCGGTTTCTGGTGGCGTATCTGGTGTGCGGTGCACTGTCGGGCTTGGTGTTCACCGCGTTTTCGTCTGGCAGCCAGATTCCTCTGGTGGGCGCATCGGGCTCCATTTCCGGGTTGATGGGCATGTACGTGGCCATTTACGGCCTGCAGAAAATCCGTTTTTTCTATTTTTTAGGGGTGTACTTCAACTACTTCCGGGCACCGGCCATTGCCATGCTACCGGTGTGGCTGGGCAAGGAAATTTACGATTACTGGTTTGCCGGTGCCACCGGCGTGGCATACATGGCCCACGCAGGCGGGTTAGTCGCCGGTGCAGGCCTGGTGTGGTTGCTCGGTAAGAGTTGGCTGCAAGTGAAGGAAGAGTTTTATGAGCCGGAGCCCGATGAGCAGGATGCCCGATTTACGAGCGGCTATGCTCAAGCGATGGCCAGTCTTGGGCGCATGGAGTTTGATTTGGCCAGACGCCAGTTTGAGGCCCTTAGAGAGCACTACCCTGAGCGTTCTATCCTGTTGGAGCACCTGTATCAAATTGCCAAGCTTCGGCCGGACCTTCCGGCCTACCGGGACCTGACGACGGAACTCTTGTCGGATGCATTAACACGCCGCCAGCCGGAGCAGTTGGTTGCTGTATGGCAGGAGTACCTCAGTAAGGGCGAAGCACACCACCCGTTGGCAGCAGAAGACCACAACCGGGTGTTGTTCGCCAGTCTGAAGAATAATGACCTGAAAGCCGCCGAGAAGGCGTTTGAGCGGATGCGCACGCGCGCAGAACCTGAAATGCTGTACGAAGCCTGTCAGCTGATGGTCAGCGAGTTTGATAAGTTGCAGATGGAGCCGAAAGCCCGGCACTACCGGCAACTGCTTCAGGGCCTGAACTGAGCGCCAGGCCCTTTCTACAGGGTTATTCAGCGATCTGAAAACTTGCTTTGGGGCCTTTTAGCGGCTCCCGGTTTTGTGCCTGCTCTAGCCAGACATCAATGTGTTTGTGGGCAGGATGGCCGCTGCAACGCTTTTGCACGTAGCTGAGAAACGCGCTCGCCTTTTCCCATTGTTGCAGGCCGTTCGCCAGCACTTGTGCCGCCAACAGGTAAGCCGGTGCCAATTGCTCGCTGTCTGGAAACCGTTTGTGGAAGTCTTGCAGCAGACGCAGAGCGGGCTTGAAGTGCTGCCGGTGATACAAGGCAGTGGCGCAGGTCAAAGCTAGATCTGCATCGTCTACCTGGAAGTTGGGTTCCAGGGTTTGCAACGTTTTGATCAGCTCGTTCAGACCGTCGCCGTCGTGGCGGTCGGCCAGCCAAGTCATGATGCGCGGATGATACCGGTACAGCTCTGACACATCGTTGCGAGCGGTGAGCAGCTGGTAAAGCTGGCCGAGCCTGCGAGGATCATCCCGTTCTTTCTTGAGCGCTTCTTTGAGGATTGCCTGAGCGCGGTCGTAATTGCCGTCTTTCAGGTTCATGTCCAGATCCGCATCCAGCCGACTGGAGCGGTCCCGGTGTTGATGGCTCGCCAGATCTTCATCGTCCTGAAGGTCCGCAGCAAAGCCCAGCTCTTCCTGATATTGGAACAACAGGTAGCCCAGCATGTGGAACAGAATCAGGGTAAACGTACTGTTCAGAAAACCTGCCAGTGGCTGCGCTACCCACAATGGGAAGTGAGTGACGGCGAAGTCTTGGGCCGCGCCGGAAGCCAGAGTCAGCAGAATTAAATAGCCGTACAGCAAGAAATAGGGCGAGCCAATCCGGGAGATAAGCACCGCGAGATTCAGCGGGTTCACCGCAGCACCAACAGAGCGCTCCATCGCCAGCACCATGATGCTGGCGGGTAAGCCGAGCACCACAAAGGCAATGGCCAGCATCATTAAAATGGAGCCGCCGAGCATCGCGGCGGCCGTCACCAACGCCCCCATCAAGACAAAAACCAGAAGCTGCAAAATCACGATATTGAAGCCGCTACCGGAAAAAGCTTCCGACACCGGGGGCGGCTTGAGGTGCCCCTCGGCGGTGTGATTGATCACCGCATACGTGTATTTGAACAGTGCCAGCGCCAGGACCACCCAAATGAGTAACCCGATGAGATTGGCGGGAGCGACAATCGGCACCAGCGTGCAGATGGCAATAACGATCAGAGGATCGGTATGGAACGGGTATCGGAAGAATGCACCAATCCGTTGCCAGAAGGGGACCACTTCCGTGGCGGCACCCAGGTAGCGCATCCCTTTGCTGCACTTCGGGCAGAGTGCTTGTCGCTGGCGGGTATCCGCATCTGGCATACACCGGCTGCAATAGTGCATCTGGCACTCACTGCAGTGCCATTTTGCGGGGTCGCCCGGGTGGTAATGACAATCGTGTTTCAAGGCTAGTGTCCTGATCCGTCAGAAATCAGAGGCAATAATGACAGAAGTGCCAAACCCCCGCATCAGCTCTGTTCTCATATCAGACACTGGCCAGATGCCTTTACAGCATTATCGCTAGGCGGCGTTCTCGCTGGTTACACGGTTCTTGCCGTTGCGTTTGGATTGGTAGAGCCGCTGGTCAACGCGGTCCAGAATCTGGCTTGGTGTATCACCCGCTGTGGATTCGGTGACTCCCAGCGACAGGGTCACACTGCCAATGTCTTCAAACGTCATGGCGGCGAGCTCAGTCCGGATGTTTTCGGCAATCCTGGTGGCCCTGTCCAGATCGCAGAAAGGCAACAGCACGGTAAACTCCTCTCCGCCCCAGCGCACACATTTGTCGGATTTACGGGTGTGTTCAACAAGAATATCGGCGACGACTTTGATGATTTCATCGCCGCGAGGGTGACCATAGGTGTCGTTTACTGCTTTGAAGTTATCAATGTCTGCCATCAGAACGCAGAATGTCGAGCGGCTGTCATCGGACTGAGTCAGCAAAGTGTCCAGTTCAAACTCCCCGCGACGGCGGTTTAGCAGGCCCGTCATGGCATCGTGTGAAGCCTGCTCCTGAAGTTTGATCTCATCAAAAACCCGCTCTGTCATGTCTTTAATAATGCTGACGTAATGGGTGATGGCACCGTTGGCCCCCTTCACCGCGGTAATGGTTTGCTGACAGTGTATTTCCCGACCGTTTTTGTGCTTGTTGATCACCATGGCACGGAACGGCAGCCCTTCGTGGAGGTGGCGCCACAGTCGCTGGTAGAAAGCTTTGTCGTGTTTGCCGGATTTCAGCACCGCGGGTGTCTGGCCAATGACTTCGGCAGGCGTGTACCCGGTAATGAGTTCAAAGCCTTGGTTGGCAAACTCGATCACGCCTTCTGAACTGGTGATAAAAATGCCGTCGTAGGCCGCCTCAATGGCTTTGGCGAACAGGTTGCCGGTGGACCGTTCGGCGTCCAGTTGCGTGATGTCTTTTTGGACGGACACGAAAAAACGGGGCGCTCCGCTGTCGTCACTAATTTGCGTGATGGTCCATTCCAGCAGGTACGGTTGGCCATTCTTGCGGTAATTGATCGTTGAGCCGGCGAAGAAGCCTCGCTCTTTCAGCCCGCGTCGCAATTTTTCGATGACCAGAGGGTCGGTCAGAGGGCCTTGAAGAATTTTGGGGTTCTGGCCGAAGAGTTCATCTAGCGAGTAACCCGTCATCCGGCAGAAGGCTGGGTTGGCGTAGAGAATGTCGTGCTGCTTGTCGGTGATCACGATGGAGGTAAAAGAAAGCTCGGCTGTTGAGCGCAACAGCATCAGCGAATCTTTGCTGGACAGGCCGGGGAGGTTGTTCGGATCGTTCGGACGCAAAGTATTTACCGTATCGAGGGGTTCGTCAGCTCAGGCTGACACCTTGCAGTATTCACCAAAGGGGGCAGTGTGAATAATAGGAAGATTACTATTCTGTCGCTATTAACGTCAGTTGGGGCATGAGTATTTACCGACCAATGGTTGAAGTCTGCGTTTTCGGTGCGATAGTTAAGTATAAGGACAAAACCGAGAGCGTAATTAGAGGAGGCAACGCATGTCGAATAAATCGTCGAGTTCCAACAGTCTGAGTACTCTCTCCACCCTCGATGCCGGTGGCAAGACGTTTCATTATTACAGTCTGAAAAAGGCCGAAGAATCATTGGGCGATCTGCAGCGCTTGCCCTTCTCTTTAAAAGTGCTGATGGAAAACCTGCTGCGCAACGAAGATGGCGTTACCGTTGATCGTTCCCACATCGATGCCATGGTGCAGTGGCTGAAAGATCGTAAATCCGATACCGAAATTCAGTTCCGCCCGGCCAGGGTTCTCATGCAGGACTTTACCGGGGTGCCCGGCGTGGTGGATCTTGCTGCGATGCGCGAAGCGGTCAAGAAGGCCGGCGGCGACCCGGCCCTGATTAACCCGTTGTCGCCGGTGGATTTGGTCATTGACCACTCGGTGATGGTGGATAACTTTGGCTCGGCATCGTCGTTCGGTAAAAACGTCGAGATCGAAATGCGGCGCAACCAGGAACGCTACGAGTTTTTGCGTTGGGGCCAGCAAGCGTTTGATAACTTCCGTGTGGTTCCGCCAGGAACCGGCATCTGTCACCAGGTCAACCTGGAATATCTTGGTAAGACCGTTTGGCAAAAGCAGGAAGGCGATAAAACCATCGCCTATCCAGACACGCTGGTCGGCACCGACTCTCACACCACCATGATTAACGGCTTGGGCATTTTAGGCTGGGGCGTAGGCGGTATTGAAGCCGAAGCCGCGATGCTTGGGCAGCCGGTGTCGATGCTGATTCCGGAAGTGGTCGGCTTCAAAATGACCGGCAAATTGCGTGAAGGCATCACCGCCACCGACTTGGTGCTGACCGTGGTCGAAATGCTGCGTAAAAAAGGTGTGGTCGGCAAGTTCGTAGAATTTTACGGCGATGGCTTGAAAGACATGCCCGTCGCTGACCGTGCCACGATTGCGAACATGGCACCGGAATACGGGGCCACCTGCGGTTTCTTCCCGGTAGACGACCAGACTCTGAAATACCTGCAACTGACTGGCCGTGACGACGAGCAGATTGCACTGGTTGAAGCCTACGCCAAAGCGCAAGGCCTATGGCGTGAGCCGGGTCATGAGCCGGTATACACCGCCACATTGGAACTCAACATGGATGATGTTGAAGCCAGTATGGCCGGGCCGAAGCGGCCTCAGGACCGGGTTGCCCTGAAGAATATGAAGGCGGCCTTCGAGCTGCTGATGGCAACCAACGAAGGCGGGCCGGATGCACCTGAAAAACGGGATGCCGAGCTGGAATCTGAAGGTGGTCAAACCGCTGTAGGTGTGGATAAGAGCTATCATCATCCTTGCAGCCGGTCGTTGACGCTGAACGGTCAGGAAACCCGTTTGGACCCGGGTGCGGTGGTGATCGCGGCCATCACGTCTTGTACCAACACCTCGAACCCGAGCGTGATGATGGCGGCCGGGTTGGTCGCCCGTAAAGCCGTAGAAAAAGGCTTGCAAACCAAGCCTTGGGTAAAAACGTCCCTGGCTCCAGGCTCTAAAGTGGTGACCGAATACCTGAACGCTGGCGGTTTTCAGGAGGACTTGAACAAACTGGGCTTCGACCTGGTGGGTTACGGCTGCACAACCTGTATTGGTAACTCCGGCCCACTGCCGGATGCGGTCGAGAAAGCCATCGAAGATGGCGACATCACCGTCGCGTCGGTGTTGTCCGGTAACCGTAACTTTGAAGGGCGTATTCATCCACTGGTGAAAACCAACTGGTTGGCATCGCCCCCCTTGGTCGTGGCCTATGCGCTGGCGGGTAACGTTCGGGTGAACCTGCACGAAGATCCGCTTGGTAAAGACAAGGATGGCAACCCGGTCTACCTGAAAGACCTCTGGCCTAGCCAGC
Source organism: Marinobacter litoralis (assembly GCF_003336705.1). Classification (GTDB taxonomy): domain Bacteria; phylum Pseudomonadota; class Gammaproteobacteria; order Pseudomonadales; family Oleiphilaceae; genus Marinobacter; species Marinobacter litoralis. The sequence continues at coordinate 690,634 of NZ_QMDL01000003.1, forward strand.
AGGAAGTTGCCGACGCTGTGGAAAAGGTAAAAACCAGCATGTTCCGCAGTGAATACGCAGCGGTGTTTGATGGCGATGCTACCTGGCAGGCGATTGATGTTCCGAATACCAAGGTCTATAAGTGGTCTGACGATTCCACCTACATCCAGCACCCGCCGTTCTTTGAAGGCATGGGCCCGGAGCCGGATCCGGTGGAAGATATCCGGGATGCGCATATTCTGGCTTTGTTAGGTGATTCGGTGACGACTGACCACATCTCCCCCGCCGGTTCGTTCAGTCCGGATAGCCCTGCCGGAAAGTACCTGCAGGAGCGGGGCGTTGAGCAGAAGAACTTCAACTCCTACGGTTCTCGCCGAGGCAACCACGAAGTGATGATGCGAGGCACTTTCGCTAACGTGCGTATCCGCAACGAGATGCTGGACGGTGTTGAGGGCGGTTTCACGAAATTCGTACCGACCGGCGAGCAAATGCCGATTTACGATGCCGCCATGAAGTATCAGGAGAAGGGCACGCCTCTGGTGGTCATTGCCGGTAAGGAATACGGCACCGGTTCCAGTCGGGACTGGGCGGCCAAGGGCACCCGGTTGTTGGGGGTTCGGGCCGTGGTGGCGGAATCCTATGAGCGGATTCACCGTTCCAACCTGATTGGTATGGGTGTGATGCCTCTGCAGTTCCCTGAAGGCGAAAACCGTCAATCGTTGAAGCTGACCGGGGAAGAGACCATCAGCATCGAAGGGTTGGCTGGCGACATCAAGCCGGGCGAGACCCTGAAAATGACCGTGAAGTACGCAGACGGGTCCACCAAAACCTGTGACTTGAAGTCACGGATTGATACCGCCAATGAGGCGGTCTATTTCATGCACGGCGGTATCCTGCACTACGTAGTGCGGGAAATGTTGAAGTCAGCATGATGCTGAACCGAAGCAGGTAGTTTGCCTGCTTCGGTTACTCGTTATCGGCCGGGCCCTGAATGGGCATCGAAAGCCAGAACGTGGCACCGGCCCCTTCCTCCGACTCGTAGCCGGCATCTCCGCCCATGGCTTGCATGAGCTGTTTGGTGATCGCAAGGCCGAGACCTGTTCCTTCCTTTGCTCGGGCGGATGAAGCATCCGCTTGAGCAAATTTCTCGAAAATACGGTCTCGGAAACTTTCGGGAACGCCTGTCCCTTTGTCTGTAACCTCGATTATTGCCTGATCGCCCATTTGGCGGACTTTGATCGTGACATTCTCGCGAGGAGGCGAAAACTTCACGGCATTGGAGAGCAAGTTCGCGACCGCCTGTTGAAGGCGTTGAGGATCAATATTAGCTTCAAGCCCCGCGGACGTTTCCTTTAGGTGCAATTGAACGTCTTTTTGGTTCGCGTAAGACTGTAGGTGTTCGATTGAGGTTGAGACGACGTCGGCGATGGGGTGCTGCTCCATAACCATCAACATGTTCCCGCTAACCAGCTTTTCAATGTCCAGCAGGTCATCGATGAGCGCGCGGAGCTGATCGGCGTTGCGGCGGGTGATGTTCAGCATTTGTCGGGTTTTTTCAGAAATGTCCCCGGTGACACCTCCAAGAATCAATCCTAACGACCCCGCAATAGACGTGAGTGGCGTGCGCAGCTCGTGACTGACGGTCGATACGAACTGGTTTTTCATTTCTTCATTTTTCCGCCGTTCATCTATATCGACGAGATAGCCGTGCCATAAGACACTGCCTTCGGGCAGTTTTTCCGGATTGGCTTTACCTTCAATCCAGCGCCAGTGGCCTTCCGGGGAAAGGACGCGATATTGTGCCTCCCAAGGCTCGAGATTCTCAGCCGACTGTTTGATGGATTCGGTAACCAGAGGCAGGTCATCCGGGTGAATGCGCTCGAACGCGGCAGCTGCATCCTCGAAAACGTCGTCAGCTGTCAGGCTGAAGATGTTCTGAATGCCTTCGCTGGTATAGGGGAAACTGCTGTGGTTATCGGGCCACAGCCGGTACTGGTAAAGCATGCCGGGAGCATTCGAAACCAGCTTATCGAGAGTTGCCGCTTGGTCTTGTTGCTGAATAAGGTCGGCAATCCAGCGGGCGAGCAAACTGACGAAGGTTTTTTCTGTTTCGGTAAAGCCTGGTAGCCGTGGCTCCGTTGACGAGAAATTCAGGGTGCCCACGGCATTGCCGTTAACCCATATGGGCGCGGCTAAATAGCTCTCCAGCCCGAACATTTGGTAACAGGGAAGATCGAGATAGGGCGACGTTGCCATGTGATCGATAGCCAGTACATCGGGCTGATTCATTAAAATGGCACAGTAGGTCTGAGCCAAAGGCAGCGTCAAGCCGTTTTGCAGTGAGGGTGTTTGCCGTTCGTGATGCCAGAGTATGGTGTAAGCCTCGCCTTCGATTTTACTGACAATGGCGGTGTCAATATTCAGATACTGGCAGGCGATGGCCAAAGCCCGTTCAATGCGATGATCGATTTTGCCGCTTGTATCCAAAGCGATGTCATTGAGAATATTGAGAGCCCGGGTCCGGTCGGTGTAGTAACTGTTGAGTTCCTGATACCGGAATTCACGCTCGATGATATCCGCGAAGTCTCGCAACGCTAGCTGGTCCTGTTCGGAAAAAGTCCGTGGCGAGCGGTCAATGAGGCACAAGGTGCCCAGTCGGTATCCTTCAAGATCCGTCAAGGGTGCCCCTGCGTAGAAGCGTATGTCGGGCGGGCCCGTGACCAAAGGGTTGTCAGAGAAGCGTTCATCGGTAAGAGCGTCTTCCACGACAAAAAGGTTGCTGCCGAGGATGGCATGGCCACAAAAAGATATGTCCCTTCCGGTTTCTCTGACATCCAGGCCAAGGCAAGACTTGAACCATTGTCGGTCTGAATCAATCAGAGAAACCAAGCATATCGGCACATCGAATAGCTTTGCAGCAAGGCGGGTAACCCGATCAAATCGCTCCTCCGGCGGCGTGTCCAGTAAATGGGTCGCTTGAAGTGCCGCAAGCCGGCTGGCTTCGTTAGACGGGAGGTCAGGCGTTTTCATGATGGCTTCCTTGCAGGCTGGATGATTGTGGTAGCTCAAGCCAAAAGTGGGCTCCGTTGTCATAAAAGTAGCCCGCTTTGCCGCCCATGAGCTCGGCCAGTTCTTTACAGATCGCCAGCCCCAACCCGGTACCGGATTTCGCCCGAGAGGATCCGACTTCTGCCTGCGCAAATCTCTGAAACAAGTTCGGTATAAAATGTTCGGGAACACCGTCACCCTGGTCGCTAACGGTGATGCGAATATAGCCCGACTGGGTGGCTTCAGCCTGTATCGTAATCAACCCGTTTTGGGGTGAATACTTGATGGCGTTACTGATGAAATTATTGAGGATTTGCCGCAATCGTTCAGGATCCGCACAGGCAGCAAGGCTTTCCGAGTGTTTATTGGCCAGACGAACGCCGTAATGGTTTGCCATGGTTTGGTTGCCTTCGCAGGCTTTATCAATCGCATCATCTAGCTGGATGGCTGTGGTGTTAATTTGCAGTTTTCCCGAAACAGCTTTGTCAAAGTCCAGCAGATCAGTTATCAGTGCTTGTAAGTGTTCGCCGTTGCGAAGGGCTACTTTGATCAAGGCGCTGGCTTTGTCCGGCAGTTGACCGGTTGCTCCGGAATCCAATAACTTCAAAGACCCGTTGATCGAGGTGAGGGGGGTACGAAGTTCATGGCTGACGTTGGAAACGAACTGGCTTTTGAGAGTGTCTAAAGCTTCCCTCTCGTCCATCAAGGCGTTGAAGGCATGGGCCAGGTTCCGGGTTTCGGTTGTGCCGGTGACACTTAGCCGGGTGTTGAGCGCGTTGCCGGTGATCATGCCATAGATTTTTTCTGACATGCTGCTGAGACTATGGGTTGCGGCCCGGGTCAGCAGATACGCGAAAAACAGCAACGGCACCATGACAGCGACACTGGCCCAAAGGAAGTTGTTAAACCAAGCTCTGGCGGGTTGGGTCACTTGCGCATAGGGGGCCGCGCTGAGAATCAGCCAGCCAAGCCGGTCGAGGTGATGGGTAGCGTACACCCAGCGTTCTCCGGATAGGTCGGTAACAACCCCGGCGTTGACTCCGGATAAAGCCGAATCAACCAGTATGTCTGTGCCCGGCGCGGGTAAGTCAGGGGCTGGGGCTCCCGGTTGCAGTGCATCCACCTGGATGAAGTGTCCGGTATCGAGCACTTTCAGCAATGTGCCGGGTTCGGGGTCGAGATCATCAGGCAGGATGCCCTGTTGAGTCAGGTTGATTGTGCCACCCGCTAGCCCTAACAAATCGCCGGCGTCGCTGTGTATCGGTGCCAGAAACGAGAGCAAGGGTAATCCGGTTCGTCTACCAATGATCGGACGACTGACGATGGGCGTGTTCGAGGTCATGGCGCGTTTAAAGTGGGGGCGATCTGCATAGGCGGTTCCGATCCGGTTTGGTACGTGGCGGTTTTCCGCAATCGCTACGCCGTTGGTGTCAAAAATGAGTAGATCGCCCTGGAACAGCTTTTCCAACCCGGGCTGTCGCCCCATCGCGAACTTGAGTTGATCCATCGGAAGCAAGTTTTCGCCATCGGTCAGAATGCTGGCAAAAGCGCCCAGGGAATTCAGCCTGATGGAAAGTTCTTCATTGACACGGCTGGCCATTGAATGGGCCTGAAGCACTTGTCTTTCGCTCAGAACCTCTTCGAAATCGTGCAGTAATCGCCCGTACGCCACAAACAAAATCAGGACAACACTGAAAATGATGCTCAGGCTGGTAATCAGGACAACACGGGTGCCAAGGTTTAGTGTTTTCAAGGAAGACTCTTATCGTTGTGGTCGTAATGATGAAAACATGCTTACATAAGGTCAGGATAGTGGATTTCTTCTGCTGAATGAACTGGTGAGGAAATGCTTTGACCACCGAAGCCCATGATCAACTTCAGAAACGCCTGAAACTGTTGCAGGATCGTTTTGTCGAACGTGCCCAGAGTGACGTAGAAACGTTAGGCCGTTTTGCCCGGCAGATCGAGCAACAACAGTTAAGCCGTCTGGGCTTGGTGGAGTGCTACCAGCTGTTGCATCGCATGGCAGGGTCTGCGGGGACTTTCGGGCTTCCGAAGCTCGGTGCAGCGGCGCGCTCGATCGAAAACCAGCTCAAGCCGGTCGTTGAAGCAAGGGATAGGCAAACGGATAGCCCGGACGATCCAATAGCTTTACCCGCTGACTTGGCTATGCAGATTCATGAACTGACAGAGTTGGTTCAAAAGAGCGACGTTCAAACAAAGCCTGAAACGGCTGATGAGCACTCCCATCAAGTGGAAGATGCCTATGAAGGCTCTCACGGAATGCAAGTGCAGGTCATGGCTCTGGCGCATGATACAGGCTATTTGTCGGGTTTGATGGCTGACTTGCAAGGGTATGGTTTTGCCTGTGATCTGGTGTCATTGAGCGAATCCCGAGCGGCAATTGAAAACCTTAAGCAGCGCTCGGGTGCCACCATTCTGTTGTGTCAGGATTCTGATCTGGCGGATGTGCTCCGCTTTCGCACAGACCACATCGAAAAGAACGAACACCGCCGATTTCCAGTAGTCGGTATCGGTCGCCAAAACACCTTTGAAAGTCTTTATCGTGTTGCCGAGCAGGGTGCGACAGCGTATTTCAGTGAACCTCTGGATATGCCCGCATTGGCGGAACGAATTGAATCGCTGGCGCTGGAGCGCGGGTCCCGCCCCCAAGGGCGAGTGTTGATTGTGGATGATGATAAGGAACTGGGCGAGCGTTATTGTCTGGTGTTGAACAACGCCGGAATGAAAACCAAGCTGGTTTCCGACCCGACAAAGATGATGTCTGCCTTGTCGGCGTTTGAACCGGATATTGTATTGATGGATGTCCAGCTGCGGGCTCATTCAGGGGTGACCCTGGCCCGGATGATACGGTACGAGCCCCGTTGGCTCGGGTTGCCCATTGTGTATTTGTCGTCCGAAGACAACCCGGAAGTCCAGCTGGATGCACTGGCCAAGGGGGCCGACGAATTTCTGGTAAAGCCGGTTACTGATGAGTATCTGGTTCGCTCTGTTCGTATTCGCTGCTACCGGGCGCGCCAATTGTCCGATTTAATGAACCGAGACAGTCTGACCGGTTTACTCAAGCATTCGTTAATCAAGCAGGAAGTGGAGCGCGAATTGGCCCGTTGCCGCCGTTCCGGCCAGTTTTCTTGTGTTGTGATGCTGGATCTCGATCACTTTAAAAAGGTGAATGACACTTGGGGGCATGGGCAGGGCGATATCGTCATTCGAACGCTTGCGCATCTGTTGCGTAACCGTCTCAGAGAGTCCGATACCATCGGGCGTTATGGCGGTGAAGAGTTTTTGGTGGTGCTATCCGATTGCCCGATCGAGCAAGCCGAGGAGTTAATCGATGATATCCGGGCCCGATTCTCGGAATTGGTGTTCACCTCAGGCGATGACAGTTTTCAGGTGACCATGAGCGCGGGTATTGCCGCGATTAACGATTTCCCATTAGCTAGCGAGGCGATTGAGGCTGCAGACCAGGCGCTTTACGAGCGCAAGCAGGCAGGGCGGAATGGTGTAACCGTTTATCAACGCCAAGACAGAGATCAGGATGATTGAGGAGTAGACCATTGAAGGCCTTGGTACTGGAAGACGATGAGCTTGTGGGTGAGTTGGTTGAGTCGATTGTCGCTGGCCTGAGCGGGGTGCAACAAGTCACATTGGCCAGGTCGCTGACAGAGGCCAAGAGGTATCTGGCAGAAGACACCTATGGGCTGTACCTGGTGGACTGGGAGTTGCCAGACGGGTCTGGTCTGGAGCTGGTGAAGCTGATACGACGATCCGATTCGGTGGTTCCGGTGGTTGTTGTATCCGGGCGCTCGGACCGAGAGTCCGTGATCAAAGCCGCGCATTATGGCATCAGTGGGTATATCACCAAACCGCTGGATATCGAGCTATTGCATCAACGGTTGACGGATCTCATCCCGTCGCAAGGTGTTGAGAGTGCCTCCGTGCATGAGTTCATGGCCAAGTCTTCGAATTCGGTGGTTCAATTGCCGACCGAAGTTGACCCGGGCGAGATCATCGAGCTGATCGGCCGTGCCGATACCCTATCTGCGTCTGAACTGGCGGAGCGCTGGCGTGAGCAGATTGGTTTGACGGCCCGCATTCTGGATGTGGCCAACAGCAGTTCATTCAGACGGACAGGTCAGCCGGTTGAGTCACTGAGAGTTGCGATCGGGAGTATCGGCGTTTCCATGGCTCTGAACCAGGCTTTGGCATTGGCGCTGGATGTGACGGCGAAGCTGACGCGACCTGAGCTGAAAACGGTCGCAGACCAGTATCAGGAGATTTCGCTTCGGGTCGCCCGGGAAGCGAATCAAATTGCCCTTCGCATCGGTAAAGCCTCTACGATGTATCGAAGTGCCGGGGTACTGAGTCGGTTGGGTGAAATGGCGGTACTCAAGGTGCTGAATCAGTTTGATGCCGCTGGCGGAACCCTCGCCGAGGCTGAGATCGAACAATGTGTAGCGCGCTGGTCTGAGGAATACGGCAACCGTTTGAAAGTGCATTGGAAATTTCCGTTAGGGTTGAGGGAGCTGATCGGGGCGGTACATTTTTTATCGCCCGACAACCACCGGGAAGGGCCGATCATTATGCGGGCTGCCGCGTTGATTGCTGAAAATCGTCAAGGCGAGAATGAGTGCCAGCGCTTGCTGCGCCAACTCGGTTTGAATGCAACGGAGCTTGCCAAGGAGGCGCCGAGTGATGCGGTATGAGGGAAACGATTTGAATAAAGTGTTATACGTGGAAGATGATGCCGACATTCGGGCTATCGCGGAGTTAGCGTTGCAGGACGTTGGAGGTTTTTCCGCCAAGCTTTGTAGTTCGGGTGCGGAAGCGGTTGAAGTTGCACCGGATTTTCAGCCGGATTTGATCCTTCTGGATGTGATGATGCCGGAGATGGATGGCCCCGAGACTCTGAAGGCATTGCGCAAGCTTGAGGCGACTCAAACGACACCGGTTATTTTTATGACCGCCCGGATTCAGCGTACGGAAATTGAAGAGTATCTGTCGCTGGGGGCGCTAGGGGTAATACCGAAACCGTTTGATCCGATGACGTTGGCGGATGAAATTCGCCGAATATACCAAGAGCTTGCCTGAGCCTTGTTTGGATCATCGTCGCAGGTGCGAAAAACTGTATTTTGAGATAGGCTGTTCGCCTCCAAATACGCGCACGATTTAACGAGGATTGCATGTCATCGCCGGACGAATTGAAAGCCAAGCTCAATCTGGAAACTTCTCGGATTCATTGGCATGAACTACAGACGTATTACGCCCGGGGCCACGTTGTGCGTGTAGAGCCAGAGCTGGATCTTCTCGAGGTAGCGGCCCAGCTGACGGCCGATAACAAGGCGCAGTTCGAACAGTGGCTGGCCAGTGAGTCGGTAGGCGATGTGTCACCGGATCTTGCCCGCACTTGGTATGAAAAGAACAGCGAGCTATGGGCTGTTGTGGTTGCGCCTTGGGTGTTGGTGCAGGACCGCTCTGCGAACAAACTCCACTAAGTCTTTTTCTTCGACGGCAGGCGTTCGTCTGCCCGCTCTCTCTTTGATACCTGTTGTTCAGAGGCTGTTATGCTGACCGGCGCTTTGCTGATTCTGGCTCCGTTGTTTTTGGGCTTTGCGTTTACTCTTTCGAATCGCCGGCTGATGACGGTGATTCACTACCTGGTTGAAGGCTTGGTGTACTTCATTTTGGTCTTGCTGGGTCTCGGTTTGGGCCAAATGGAGGGCTTGCTCTCGCATTTGGGTACGATGGCCTATCAGGTATCGGGCTTGGTGATGGCCATGTTGGTGGCGAACCTGGCAGCGCTTTGGCTATTTCATTACTTTTTGCCGTTGGACATCGGGCCCACGGACGAAAGTGCAAAGCCGAGTTATCGAAGGCTGTTTATGGCCGGCTTGAAACCGTTGCTGGCGGTGGTTGTAGGGGGCTTTCTGGGCTACCTCTGGTTTTCCGGGCTGCCGATGGTTGAAGATGTGGCCACTTGGGCGTTGATGCTGCTGTTGTTCTTGATTGGTCTTCAGCTTCGTAATGCTGGTTTGTCGTTGCGCAAGCTGTTGATGAACCGTCAAGGCTTGGGCATAGCGTTGACGATGGGGGTGAGCTCGTTGTTTGCCGGGCTGGCCCTCACGCCTTGGTTAGATGTTTCCTGGAACCAGGCGCTGGCGATTGCTTCAGGGTTTGGTTGGTACTCTTTGTCCGGCATCATGATCGGTGATGCCATGGGGCCCGCGTGGGGCGGTGTTGCTTTTTTGAACGATGTTCTACGCGAAATCATTGCTCTGGCGCTCATCCCCGTAGTGATTAGCGCTCGCCCGGCCATGGCGATCGGATACGGAGGCGCAACGTCTATGGACTTTACCCTGCCGGTGATTCGCAGCAGCGGTGGTTTGGCGTGTGTGCCGGTTGCCATTGCTTCGGGCTTTTTGCTGTCGTTCCTGTCGCCCGTGCTGATGGGGGTGTTTTTATCTCTGGGTTAGTAGCTCAAGAATTTACCCACATCGATCTTGTATAAGCCGGGGTCAACCGCTCGTTGAATGCGGTCCTGATTGCCCGGTTTGGCAAGATCAACATCGGTAATGGTAATGGGAGCCCGGAATTTGGTGTGGTACATCACCCGCACCACCGGCAACCGTAAATCGTCTTCGTTGGTTTCGGTCACCACGCCTAACCGCCCGCTTTCCAGCAAGACCAGAGAACCGACCGGGTATAAGCCAACACAATGAATAAAGTCCTGAACCAAAGCGGCATCCAGGTGTGAGCCGCTCCATTCCAGCAGTTTCTTCAGGCCTTGAGTGGGTGTCATGCCTTTGTGGTAAACGCGGTCGGCGGTGATCGCGTCATACACATCAGCGATGGCTGCCATGCGCCCGTATATCGAAATCTCCTCACCCTTCAGGCCTTCTGGATAACCGGTGCCATCTATGCGCTCATGATGCTGGGCTGCCGTAATAACGGTGAGCTCGCCTATGCCCTTGGTTGCCAGCAAGATGTCACGGGATTGGCGGGCATGCAGTTTCATCACTTCAAACTCTTCTGCTGTTAGCTTGCCAGCTTTGTGAAGTATGTTGTCGGGCGTCAGGATCTTGCCAAGATCGTGAAGCAGGGCGCCCACCACGGTTTGATGCAGAACATCCGCTGATAGCTTGCGATACTGCCCGAACAGGGTCATCAGTACACTTAGGTTAACGGAGTGCTCAAGCAGATAGTTGTCTTTATCTCGAATGCGCCCCAAACACCCTAAAGCATTCGGGTTTCTGATGACCGAGCTTTGCAGATCGTCGGCCAGTTGGTGGATGGGCGCGATATCCACGGCAGCGCCGATTTTGACGTTGGCCATAAAGCTGTCTACCAGCCCTTGAGCCTGAGTATGAATGCCTTGCGCGGTCTCCATTTCCTGTTCGAGGGAGACTTTGGCGGAAACCCCGGGTTTATGCTCGCCCGCATTTTGCAGAGCTTCTTCATTGCGCGCGTCTACTTCTGAAGCGGTTTCGTAGTCTTGGGTATCCAGGCCTTTTTCGGCATCGATATAGACGAACTGGACGCCCATAGCGCGAATTTTTTCGATGGTGGCTTCATTCCGGATCACACCGCGTTTTCTCTGGGTGTTGTGAGGTATCCAGTCGTTGTTCAGGTCGGTGATGTACATCCCGACCTGCAGCGCGGTGATAGGAATGCGTTTGATCATCGCTCGGGGAAAAAGGTCCGTAGGCTGTTCTGGTAAGTTTGAACGATGACCTCTTCCAGTGCCAAGCCTTTCACCTCCGCAATTTTTTCAGCGACAAAAGGTAGATAAAACGGCGCGTTCTCTTTGCCGCGATAAGGCACCGGGGTCAAAAACGGAGCATCTGTTTCAAGAAGAATCTGGCTTATTGGCGTCATACGAACGATGTCCCTTACGTTCTCCGCTTTATTAAACGTGGTAATACCATTAAAGCCCAAGTTCCAGCCTTGATCCAATGCGTATTGGGCTAAACCCGGGCCGGATGTGAAGCTGTGGATCACGCCGCGGCGTTTGAGAGAGGTTTCGAACTCTTTCAGGATCTCGATGGTGTCATCATCAGCCTCTCGACTGTGAATAACCACTGGGCGGTCACTGTCACAGGCGATTTGCAGCTGGCGGCGAAACACCTCGCGCTGAGTGGCCCGGTCAGCTTTGTCGTAAAAGTAATCCAGCCCGATTTCCCCCACGGCAACGATCTTTTCGTCCTGCGCATGGGTACGTATTTCTTCCTCTACCTGATCGTTGTATGTTTCCGCCTCATGGGGATGAATGCCCTGAGTTCCATACACCCAGTCTTTGATCTGGCTGAGTTCTCTGACGGCCGCAAGGTTATCGGGGGATACGGCGATGGTGATAACTTTTTCAATGTTCACCTGCCGGCTCTGTTCGAGCGTGTCTTCCAGCGGCCGATCTTTCAGGTAATCCAGATGGCAGTGGGTTTCGATGATCGGGTGGTCAAATACGGGAATCTCGCGGCGTTTCTTGCTCATGTCCGGTGTCCTGACTCCATCTCGGAAGTTGAGTGGGTGCTATGCTGAGAGCGACTATGGTCGAGTTTACCAGTTTGCGCTGAGCGAAGAGAGTAGGGCGTCATTTCAGAAGCGGTGATTAGGGGAAGAACACCATGCATATTGTGGTTGTCGGTGGCGGAGTAGTGGGCGTAACAACAGCACGGGAGCTGGTGCGACGGGGCCATCAGGTAACGGTTCTGGAGCGGCACTCACTGGCGGGAAATGAAACCAGTAAGGGCAATGCTGCACAGCGTTCCTACGGTGTGGTTTATCCTTGGGCCGATCCGTCGATGGTGTTCAAGGCGTTGCCGTGGCTGCTGAAAACCGATGGCCCCCTGAAAATGCGGATGCCGCCCTCGCTGGCGGCCACCCGGTTTTTATTGGCAACGCTACGTTACGCTTGGTCCCCCGGGCTGTTTGGGCTTAACAAGCGGGCCATGTTGAAGTTGGGCGCCTACAGCCGTGAGCGTTTTCTGGCGCTGGAACAAGAGCACGATCTGGCGTTTGACGGTGCCCATGACGGGTTGATGCATTTAGCCAGCACGCCAGAGGCGCTGGATGAATTGCGTAAGACACATGAACTGCTGAATGAGGTAGGTGTCCCCTCGCATTTGCTGTCGCCCCAAGAGGTTCGTGAAGTGGAGCCCGGTATGACCGGCAACGGGCCATTATACGGTGCGATACGGTATGACACCGATGGCACGGGCGATTGTCACCTGTTCTCGCGAGCGCTTGCCCAAGTGTGTGAAGAACTGGGAGTGAACTTCCGCTATGAGGTGGAAGTAGAGGCACTGTTGGCGGATCACCAACGCGTTAACGCGGTGCAGTTGCGCACTGCGAGCGGCAAACCTGAGCGGCTGGAAGCGGATGCCGTGGTAGTGTCAGCCGGCTGTTGGTCACCGGAACTGGTTAAGCCTTTGGGGCTAACGCTGCCTATTTATCCGATTAAGGGCTACAGCATTACCGTGCCGTTGAGTGACCCCGCCAAAGCGCCCACGGCAACGGTTCATGATGATAATTTCAAGGTGGTTTCAACTCGGCTGGGCAATCGTTTGAGAGCGACAGGGTTCGTTGAACTGGCTGATTTCAATCGAGACATTCCCGAGGCTAGAATTGCCACCATCAGAAAGTCGGTCGAATCCCGCTACCCCGGTTGTGCCGATCTGGATGCGGCGGAAACCTGGACAGGTTTCCGCCCGATGACGCCAGACGGCCCTGCAATTATTGGCAAGGGGCCTCGCGACAACCTGTACCTGAACACCGGCCATGGCACCTTTGGCTGGACATTGTCTGCGGGCAGCGCCGCGGTGATTGCTCAGGTTATTGATGGTGAAGAGCCCGCGGTGTCGTTGGATGCGTTCCGCCCGGGCCGTTTTGCCGGAGGGCTATAAGATCTCCGCATCGTTCTTCCAGCAGTGGCAGGCGCTCAATGACTGGCTCCTTAACCATGAAAGCTTTTGGCGGCCAGTGCCGTTTATGGAGCCAAAGCCGGATTGGTGCCTGCAGTATCCAGATCTGGCGAATTGGCTTGAGCAACGGTCAGACGCGGAATGCGACGAGTGGAACGAGCATTTGTCGGCGTTTGCGCAAGAAGTTGCGGGCTTTGTGCCGGCACTTTCGGCCTATGACGAGCTGGTTTCTGTTCCGCGGTTGTCAGGCTATGAGCGTGGCTCGAAGGCCGCCTTGAGAGAAGTCCACGCGGTGGATATGCCGGGCCGGAAGCGTTTGCAAGCTGGCGCCTTCGCAGCATCCATTGCGCCATTGAAAGGTCGTGTCCTGGACTGGTGTTGTGGCAAAGGCCATTTGGCTCGCACTTTAGTGGGGCAAGGGGCTGAAGCCGTGTTCGGCTTTGAGTGGGACACGGAGTTGGTGCAAGACGGCAATCGCCTTGCGAAGAAATACGGTGATCCGGTGCACGTGGTGCAGCAGGATGTGATGGCTGAGGCGCTGCATTGGCCCGCTATTGATCATGGGGCTGCGTTGCACGCGTGTGGTGATCTGCACCGGCAACTCCTGAGCGCAGGTAGCGAGGCAGGGCTTGCCCGATTGAGTGTATCGCCTTGCTGCTACCACCTGGGCGGCCACGGGGCCTACCGCCTGCTCTCGCAGCAGGCTCGGCACTCTGAAAATGTGTTGGAAATAGACCGGGCGGGACTTCGCTTGGCGGTGCAAGAGACGGTAACAGCCCCGGCTCGGGAGCGCGCTCAGTCAGCTCGAGTGCGCATCTGGCGGCTGGGCTTCGATGCGCTGCAACGAAGCGTATCGGAAACCGGGCGATACTTGCCCGTGCCGTCGCACCCTGCGCGCCTGAATAACGGTAGTTTCGAAGGGTTTTGTCAGTGGGCGGCGGACAAGAAACGAGTGTTGTTACCGGCAGACATTGATTGGTCTTACTGGCTGGCGATGGGGCAGAAACGGTCCCGACAGGTTCGCCGGCATGAGTTGCTTCGGCATCTATTTCGGCGGCCGCTCGAGCTGTGGTTGGTATTGGATTATGCGGTGTATCTGGAAGAGCAGGGGTATCGAGTGAATTTGGGTACGTTCTGCGAGCGTTCTTTGACACCTAGAAATTTGCTGCTGGATGCTGTTCACGTTAACGCATGAGAAATAGTAGAAACAAAGAAGGCGCCCGTGGGCGCCTTCTTTGGTTTGACCGTATCAAAGTGCCTTAGCGGAGCACCTGGATGCGGGCTTCTACACGACGGTTCTGGGCACGGCCAGCAGAAGTGTCGTTGGTGGCAATCGGCTCAACTTCACCGTAACCAACAGCTCTTACGCGATCGGCATCAACGCCCAGTGCGGATACCAAACGATCAGCGACGGCTTCAGCGCGACGCTGCGACAGGAAGCGGTTGTACTCGGCTTTACCGGTGTTGTCGGTGTGGCCGGCAATCTCAACCGTGGTGCCGGGATGCTCTTCCATGAAATCAGCAACTTGGCGAATTTCGAGGTCGTAGGCATCGTCAATCACCGAGCTGTTCAGCGGGAATTGAACACGCAGGTTGATGGTTTCGATGGTGTCGGTAACACCTTCACAACCGTTTTCGTCAACTTCAACGCCAGCTGCGGTATTCGGGCACTGGTCTTTGCTGTTCACCACGCCGTCGTTATCGCTGTCCAGCTCACAGCCACGGCTGTTTACTTCAGCACCAGCCGGAGTGTTCGGGCACTGGTCTTTGCTGTCGGCTACACCGTCGTTGTCAGCGTCCAGCTCGCAACCGCGGCTATCAACCTGTGCGCCAGCCGGGGTGTTCGGGCACTGGTCGCGGGTATCGGGCACGCCGTCGTTATCTGCGTCGGCAGGAGCTGGCTTGGCAGTGGTGCGGTGGAACGCGAAGCTCAGGCCCAGAGACGCCATGGTGTCAAAGGTGCTTTCGTCGATACCGTGGAATTCACGCAGGTCTGCACGCAGGGAGATCATGTCGCTGATGTTGTAACGGACACCGGCGCCCACGTTAACGCGGGTTTCGTCGTGGTTGGATCCGGCCGTACGGACAGGACCACCTTCGAAGTCTGCGTGGCCGGCACCCATTGAAACGTACGGGTTCCACGCTTTGTCCTGGCTCGCAAAGTAGTAGAGGCCGTCAACACGGATCTCATCGAAATCAGATTCACCGGACACGTATTTGCGGTCTACGTCGGCACGGGAGTAAACAGCTTCTACGGCCCAATGAGGGCGGAAGCGGTATTCGATACCCACACCGTAGGTGTCGCTTTCACTCAGATCGCGCTTATCACCGAAGTACTGGTAACCGGCGAAGGGGTTCAGATAGATGGTTTGCTGGCTTTCGGCCAGAGCGGGAGCTGTAAGGGTTGTAGCAAGGGCAGCCAGGGCCACCGGACGCATGAACTTCATGCGGAACCTCCTGTTTCGATTTTTTTGGGTCTGACCATCATTCAAGTAAAAAATGCCCGAATGAATATCTTTAGTCCTCTAAACAATAGGTCAATCGTTTCAAAAACACAAAGTTATTACGGTGCCGGCGGCTTGCGAATTCTACTGATAGTGCAGCTACGTACTCGCCGTGAAGTACAGGTGCGCACTCTTTTTACTGAAGTTCAGAGTGTCGGCATTGTCAAAGCGGACTTCAAAAGAGCTCTCGTCTTCACTGACCACTTCACCGGCGCCGAACACTGTATGTGTGACACGCCGGCGATGCCAGACCGGTTCCATTAAATCGGAGTCATGATCTGGCTCGGTACCCTCTAACGTTAAACCTGCGCGAGAGGCGTACCGGATGCTGATAGCGGTTGTGGCATGGCTCAAGGACAAGGGAACTTCAGTCGAGGAGAGGTGTTCATCAAGGTGCGACCCCAGCTCGTGTGACAGCCCGTAGCAGAGCTCCGAGACGAATCGGCTGGGCCCCTGATCACCGTCCAGGTGGGGGCGTTGACTGACAGGGCGAGTGATCAGGTGCAAGGCTTGTCGGGCGCGGGTCATGCCGACGTATAACAGTCGCCGTTCACTCTCCAGCAGGGATTGCGCGTTGTCTTGAGGGCGCGGGCTGTAGGGCAGGTATTTCTCTTGTAAGCCGGGAATAATCACCACCGGCCATTCCAAGCCTTTGGTGCGGTGGATGGTAGACAGCAACACGCCTTGGTCAGCCTTCGCTCCGGCTTGTTGTTTCAAAGCTTTGAGGTGGTCCAGCGCGCCGCCGGCATCGGTGTCCAGGCTTTTCAGGTAATCCCGGAAGCCCTGAATGGTGTCTATGCGTTCTTCGGCACTGTCGTGGGTCAGTGCCAGGCTGCGAATGCCGTCATATAAGTCGGTGTGCTCGGCGTAGATTCGAATCAGGCCAGCGACAGGGCCTTTATAGCCGTTTAGTTGGGCCAAGACTTCACCAAGCTTGCGCAGCTTTCGGGCCGGCATCGGTTGCAGGGCATCAAAATCCATCGCCAGCAAGCGTTCGTGCCAGCTTTCTCCGAAACCCGCCAAAAACTGCGCCAGATTTTCCAGTTCGGGCTCTTTCAGGCCGGCGTGGGGGAAGCGCAGTATTTGCCGGGCGATGTCTAATCGATCTGAATCGGGCAGCTGTTTGATGCGGCCACTGACCACCATCAACAGCGCGGTCATCGCTTGGACTTCCCGGCTGAAGAGGGCACCTTTGCCTGCATCTATCCGGTAGGGGATTTGCCGGGCCAGCAGTTTTAGTTCGATCGGTACACTCTGGCTCCAGACCCGAAACAGCACCGCGGTCTGGTTGTTTTCTTCAGGGCTGTGGCTCTGCAGTATCTTGAGCACCTCGTCGCCATCGTTCTCCGCGCGATGCAATTCGGCGCGGGTGGCTGGAGTGGAGGGGTGCGAGTGGCAGAGTACGTCTTTTCGGCCGGTGTTGTGGCAGATCAGATGGTTGGCCAACAGCGCGACTTGATGGCCATAGCGGAAGGTGTAGCTCAGAGTTTGTTCCAGCGGGCTTTCAAATTCGTCGCTGAACCGGCGCAAGATGAATTCCGGTTTGGCGCCGCGGAATTCGTAGATGGTCTGGTCCGGGTCACCGACCACGGTCACTCTCGCCCGATCACCCGCCACGTAGCGCAGCAGCAGGTGCTGAATTTCGTTGGTATCCTGGTATTCGTCCACCAGAATCAAATCCATTTTATTACCGACCAGCCGCTGCAATGGCGGGTTCTGGTGGATGGCCATGACCGGTTCGTAAATCATGTCGGCGTAGCTGATTCGGCCCTGGCTTTTGCGCCATTGTTCGAAGCTGTGGAACAGGTCGATCAGGTATTTGTGCTTGTCTGAGTAGCCCAGCTCTTCGAAGACAATTTCGGCGGGCGACAGGCAGGTTTTGACCAGGTCGATGAAGCCGGTGGCGGTTTCGACATAGTCTTTTTTATTGCGGCGAATTTCGTCGGCGAGATCTTCGGGGGCCAGCCTGCGTGTGAGCATCCAGGCCTGGTAGCCGATTTCCTGTTCGGTGAGAATTTTGTCCGAAAAGCCTGGTAGGTAGCCTTCCCGCACGAAGCGTTTGTAGAGCCGGTAGCCCATGGCGTGGTAGGTGCGGATTTCCGGTGGTGCTAATCCGGATTGGTCACAGACTTGCTGGAGTTTGCGTTCAAAATCGACCCGGGCGCTGCGGTTGAACATGAGTACCAGCATGCGGTTGGGATCGTGGCCTTGGGCCAGCAGGTAGCGAATGCGCCAGGCCAGGGTGGAGGTTTTTCCGCTACCCGCGACGGCGGTGATCACCGAGTGTTCGTAACCGGCGGTGATGATGTTCCGCTGTTCGTCGGTGAGGTAATCCGGGAGGAAGCTGGTGTCGGGTGTTTGGGGATTGGTTGGCATGGTGGGTATTGTACTTGGCAACTGGCGGTGGGGGTAGTTGGGCTCCATAATGGTTGCCCTGTTTGATTTAGCATGAGTATGGGTGCATTGCGCCCCGTGCCTTGCCGGGTAGCCCTTTCCAAAACACGCTCCTGCGGCACATCCATGTGGCGCTTGAGCTTCGCCATCCATGGCTGCGCACAGTTTTGGAAAGGGCTACCCGGCAAGGCACTACTTCAGACGGGTTTTATGCCTCGCATTATCTTGGAGTCTGCTTTTGACGATGACATCTGTTGCTAAAAGGAACTGGCAAGCGCTCACTGAAAGCCTGCGTGCTGCCGGTGAACGCCGTCTGGTGCTGGTGGAAGGTGAACCGGATTGGTGTCGCTCATGGGTGTCTGGTTGTCTGGAAACGTTGGATGCTTCTCAGGCGCTATGGGTTGGTCGTGCCGAAGATGCGGAGTTGGCCGGATTGACCGGTATTGCTTCGAAGCAATTCAAGCGCTGGCTGGGGCGGGAAACGTCCGTTTTGGTTTGGGACGGTTGGCAGGGGAATCCGCCGGATGGGGTGGCGGCGTTGTCGGGGACCTTGCAGGCGGGTGGTTTGTGGTTTTGGTTGATGCCGCCGCTGGAGGATTGGGGCACGTTTAGTGATCCGGATTATGTGCGTACAGGGCTCGATCAAGCAGAGCACCATGCCTTTGCGACACGTATGGCCGGTGTTTTGGCGGCTGATGAGGATGTGATTCGGGTTCAGCAGGGGCATGAGGAGGCGCCGGTTTTGCCGTTGCTGAAGCCGGGTTCGTCGGTTTTTGAGCTCGCGACTACGCCGGAGCAGGCGCAGTTGGTGTCTCAGTTGGTGCGATTTGGTTTGGGTCGGCGGCGTCGGCCGTTGGTGGTGACGGCGGACCGGGGGCGAGGGAAGTCAGCGGCATTAGGTATCGCGGCGGCGGAGTTGTTGCTTGCGGGGCGGCAGCGGGTGTTGGTGACCTCGCCTGCGGTGGACAATTTAACGAGTTTTTTCCGGCATGCCGCCGAGACGCTGGGTGAGCGGCTGGCAGAGCGCCGTGATGATGCGTTGGTGATGGAAGGCGGCGCGTCGATCCGCTATTTGCCGGTGCAGGATTTGTTGGCCGACAAACCCGACGCCGAGGTGGTGATGGTGGACGAGGCGGCCGGTGTGCCAGCGCACTGGTTGCGGGAGGTTCTTCTTGGGTGGCCGCGGGTGGCGTTTGCCAGCACGGTGCATGGTTATGAAGGCACAGGCCGGGGTTTTGCCATTCGGTTTCGGCAGGTGCTGGATCGGGAAACGCCGCAATGGCAGTCGGTCAGTTTGCACGAGCCGGTGCGTTGGGCGGCGGGTGATCCGTTAGAGCGTTTGGTCTCGGATTTGTTTTTGCTGTCGGCGAACAGTCCGAAAGTGATTAGCCCTGCGGTAGAAGATGTGGTGGTTGAGCGCTGGCATCCTGCGAAGGCCAGCGAGCAGGCGCTGTCTGAAGCGTTTGGTTTGTTGGTGGATGCGCATTACAGGACCACACCGGCAGATCTCCGGCAGTGGCTGGACGATCCGGGGGCACAGAGTTGGCGCGCGGTGGTTAACGGGGTGACCGTGGGTGTGCTTTGGGCGTCTGTGGAAGGGGGCTTGGCACCGGAGCTGGCGGAGCAGGTTGCGCGGGGTGAACGTAGGCCTCGTGGGCATATGTTGGCGCAATCTCTGGCGACTCATGGCGGTTTTCCAGAGGCGGCGGTTCAGCGCACGCTCAGGGTGGTTCGGGTGGCGGTTTCGGAAGAGCATCGTCATTTGGGAATTGGTAAGCAGCTGGTGGCTAAGGCCCGGCATGCCTGCAAAGAGCAGGGGCTGGATGGATTAGGCACCAGTTTTGGCGGCGAGTCGGGTTTGCTGGCGTTTTGGCAGGCTTGCGGTTTACGAGTGGTGCGTTTGGGACTGCGTCAGGAAACCAGTACCGGCGAGTTCCCGGTGCAGATGTTGTGTGGCCTGTCTGAAGTCGGGGGGCAGCTGACGCAAGGTTTGCGTGAGCGTTTTGCAAAGCATTGGCCGGTGCTGGTGCCTCGGCATTGGCCCGATTTAGCGCCAGATTTATTGGCCGCGGTCGGTGCTGACTTGCCGGCTTCAGCTCGATTGGATGCCGGTGACCTTCGGGATTTGCTGAATTTTTCCGAAGGATACCGGGGCTTCGAATTAACGCTTCCGGTATTGCGGCAGTTAGAGCAGTGCTCTGGCGTTATGGCTTGGCTTCAGGAGCAATCGGATTTGGCGTTGTGGTGCCGGATGGTCACTCAGGGGTGGTCTTGGGATGAAGTTCGCTATGCCGGTCTGTGTACTGGGCAGAAAGAGGGTGAAAAAGGGTTACGGACTCTGGTTCGTGAACTTCTGAAAAATGGACCCGAGTTGTGATCCGTTCGATTTAAATGGCGCGGGTTGCCGCCCAAAATAGCTGAACGTTTATCAGGGATTCAAAACTATGCTCATGGACGTCCGCACTTTTAAGTACCTTTGGGGTTTTGTCGTGTTGTTGCTGGTCGGTTGCAACGCGATGGACAGTAAGCCGGAACTGCCCAAGAACGAACATTCTGATGCGTTGATGAGCGCGGTGGCGGCTAATGAAGACCGAGAGGTGCTCAACCTGCTGACACAAGGCGTTAATCCCAATCCGACGACCGCCGCGGGCGAATCTGCCTTAATGGTCGCCGCAGCAAATGGTAATCGGCGCATCGTGCGGCTGCTGCTGGCGGCCGGTGCTGATGTGAATGGTGAGGACGCTGCCGGTTATACTCCCGTGATCCATGCCTCTGAAAGTGGCCATCTGTCGGTGGTGCGGGCGTTGTTGGCGGCAGGCGCGAATGTGAATGTCAGCCAGAACGGCGAGTCATTATTGATGAAGGTGGTAGGCAGCGGTGATCTGCTGACTGCAGAAATGCTGCTAGCGGCCGGTGCCGATGTAAATTACCGAAGCGATGACGGCCGCTCAGCGTTGGATCTTGCCCGTGCACGGAACAATCGCGATCTGGAAATGCTGTTGATTCATGCGGGTGCTACCCGGTAACACCCGCAAACTTGGCTACTCCAGCCCCATAGGATCGGTCTGATCGTCCCATTCGGGCTGGAAGTGTTGCTCCACAACCTCCATAGGCACATCCGCCACGGAAGCGAAGCTCCATTTCGGAGATTGGTCTTTGTCGACCATTAAGGCACGTATGCCTTCGGCTAAGTCAGGTCGTCGGACGCATTCAAGCGCCATGGCCAGCTCCATTCGAAACACGTCTTTAAGAGACATTTGCTGCCCCTTCTGCAGTTGATGCCAGACTAACCAAGCGGTAACCGGAGAGCCGTCGCGCAGGGATTGAATGCAGTTGTGCCACCATGGGTCGTCACTTTCGCTGCCAAGCAGTTGTTCAACCACGGCTGGAAGTTCTGTGCCGGCGCTGAGTTTGGCAATGCGCTGTTCGTGTTGTTCCAAGTGGCCCGGTGGTAGTGCTCGATAATCCACGGCTTCCACCTGGTTAAGCAGCCGGAACAGGCGGTTGTCGTCGGCTGCGGGCTCGCCCCGCCAATATTCCTCTTGCAGCTTTTGCAGCAAAAGCTCGATGTGATCGGATTCGATAATCATGTCCGCGAGCCCCACGCGTAGTGAATCCGCAGCGTTCAAGCGCGCTCCGGTCAGGCCCATGAACAATCCGAGCCGGCCGGGTAGGCGGTTGAGGAACCAGCTAGCGCCGACATCCGGGAACAGACCAATACTGATCTCCGGCATGGCCAAGGTGACATCCGGTGTCACCAAGCGGTATCGGCATCCGGACATCAGTCCCATGCCGCCGCCCATGACGATGCCTTGAATCAAACCGATTACGGGTTTAGGGAAGCGATGCAGGCTGTAGTTCAGGCGGTATTCCTGAGTAAAAAAGCGTTGGGCTGAGTCGCTGCTGCCTTCGGAACGTATATCTTCGTAGAGGGCGCGGATGTTGCCGCCGGCGCAAAAAGCACGGTCGCCGCTGCCCCGTAAAATGACCAAACAAATGCGGCTGTCGTCTGCCCAGCGGTTAAGCGCCGCCTGCGCCTGCACGACCATTTCTTCGGTCAGAGCATTGAGGGTTTTCGGGGAATTCAGGGTCAGCAGGCCGATGTGGCCTTCCCGGCAGGCGAGTTCCTGGACCTCTACTGGCATGAGCACTGTCTCCGATAATCGGCAGGTGATTCAGCTGATGAGCATTTGTGGTTTTTGCCTACTGTGGCATCGTATGTTCAAGAGTAAAAGGACATTATGATGCTTTGAATGTCCTTGATCTATCGCATTTGTAGCCCGTATGGGTTGTGCTATAAGTAAGTCCTAGATTTAGATCGGCGCTGAGCCGGCTATAAAACCTAAAAGATGAGAGGGTTATCCCTATGAATATGAAACACTTCGCAGTTGCTGGTTTGTTCGCACTGGGTGCCGTGGCTCCGGCCGCTTCTATGGCAGCAGGCGATGCCGCTGCTGGTAAGGCAAAAGCGGCGGTATGCGCAGCTTGTCACGGTCAAAATGGTGTTGCTCAGATTCCTATTTACCCGAACCTGGCCGGCCAGAACGAGCAGTACCTGGTCGCTGCTTTGAAAGCCTACAAGGCCGGACAGCGCCAAGGTGGCCAAGCGCCCGTAATGCAAGGTCAGGCAACAGGTTTGAGCGATGCTGACATTGCCAACCTGGCCGCTTACTACGCCAGCCTGCCGGCCGGCGGTAAGTAAGGTTCAGTTTACAAATCAATTGCAGTGGTGCGGCTTAGGCCGCGCCACTGACAATTCGATAGCAGGGTTTGTAAGCGGATGAGCTGGGCAGCTTCATACGGTTTTGTTCGATAAACTGCGCCAGCATTTCTTCTAACGGCTCAATCAGCGCCGGATCCCCCGAAATCTCGAACGGTCCCTTTTCCTGAATTTTCCGAATACCGCTTTCCTTCACGTTACCCGCCACAATTCCGCTAAAGGCTTTACGCAAATTAGCGGCGACCATGTGCGGCGGCTGATCCCTGTGTAGCTCCAAAGCCCGCATGTTGTCGTGATCGGGTTCGAAAGGTAGCTGGAACACCGGGTCGATCTTCAGCATCCAGTTAAAGTAATAGGCATCCTGCATGGCGCGACGGAAGGTTTCTACGTCTTTCATGCCTTGGCTCATCGTCTGGGCCACTCGCACAGGGTCATCAATGATGATGTCGTATTTGCTGGCGGCTTTGTCACCTAACGCATCGCGGATGAAGCGGTCGATCATCTCGAAGTACTCCGCGTTTTCCTGAAGGCCAGTGAATACCACAGGGAACGGCAGGTCAGCATTGTCCGGGTGCAGCAGTATGCCCAACAGATAGAGAATTTCCTCCGCTGTACCTACCCCGCCGGGGAAAACGATCACGCCATGGCCTGCGCGCACAAAGGCTTCCAGACGTTTCTCGATATCCGGCATGATCACCAGTTCATTGACGATCGGGTTGGGGGCTTCAGCGCCAATAATGCCCGGTTCAGTGATGCCAATGTAGCGCCCGTTTTTAATGCGTTGTTTCGCGTGGCCGATGGTGGCGCCTTTCATGGGGCCTTTCATGGCTCCCGGACCACACCCTGTGCAAATACTCAGCCCGCGCAGACCCAATTGGTGCCCGACTTCTTTGCTGTACTGGTATTCATTGTGGCTGATGGAATGCCCGCCCCAGCAAACCACAATGTCGGGTTGTCTGCCGGCTTCCAGTACCCGGGCATTACGAAGGATGTGGAACACCAAATTGGTGAGGTCTTCCGGGTTGTCTTTGCGAAAGCCTTCCACGAAGTTGGGCAGGGAATGGCTGTAAACAATGTCTCGCAGTACGGAAAACAAATGCTCTCGGTTTGCCCGGAGCATTTCACCGTCCACGAAAGCGTGGGCCGGTGCGTTGACCAATTCCAGTTTCAAGCCCCTGGGCTGGGGCACAAGATGTACGTCGAAATCCGCGTGGGTTTCCATTAATTCTTTGCAGTCGTCTGTTTCAACGCCGGTGTTCAGAACAGCCAGCGCGCACTGACGGAATAATCGATACAGACCTCCCTCGCTCTTGTCCTTGAGCCGATTAACCTCGTGACTGGATAAAATCTCGAGGCTGCCTTCGGGTGAAACCAGTGCATTCATGGTGGATTCTGTCATCGTTTGGAGAACTCCTGAGTGTTTCGGCAATGACTGATTTTGATCATATCGGTCTTAAGGTTACACTAAGCCCTTTCCCGCTAATTCGCTACCCGACGTTTCTCCAACCAACGTCTCTATCTATTTGAAGTCCTTATCTTATGAAATTGCTGATTCGCCCTGCCTCTGAAGTCGCCATCAAGAGTAAACCCGTTCGTAAGCAGCAAATGCGTCATTTGCGGCAGAACATCCGAAAAATTCTGTCGCGGCTGGATTCTGAAATCCGGGTGGATGGCAGCTGGGACCGAATCGATGTGGATGTGCCGGAAGGGCGTGGATTGGCCGGGCCGGTGATTGACGAGCTGGTGCGCATTCCGGGTATTTCCACCATCCAGGAAATCGGCGTATTCCCGTTTGTGGATATTCAGGATGTGGGTGCTAAAGCTATTGCCGCTTTCGCGGATCGGCTTGATGGAAAGAGTTTTGTGGTAAGGGCGCGGCGGATCGGCAACCACGATTTCCGCTCGATTGATCTGGAGCGCACGGTGGGCGGCATGCTGCTGCAGGCCACCAACGCTCGCGGCGTTGATTTGAAGAATCCGCAGATCGAAGTACGCATTGAGGTTAAAGACGACCAGTTTCATATCGCCCATCGTCGTCATGAAGGCGCGGGCGGATACCCGATCGGCGCTGTTGAAACGGTAATGACGCTGATTTCCGGTGGCTACGATTCCTCTGTGGCGGCCTACCTGATGATGCGCCGGGGTATGCGCAGCCATTTCTTGTTCTTCAATTTGGGTGGTGCTGCCCACGAGGTTGGGGTTCGCCAGGTTAGCCATTATCTGTGGGAACGGTATGCGTCCTCGCACAATGTGAAGTTCATTTCCGTTCCGTTTGAAGGTGTGGTGGCAGAGATCATGCGCACCGTGAACCATCGCCACTGGGGTGTGGTTCTCAAGCGCATGATGCTGAAAGCGGCTGCCGAAATAGGCCAGTATTACAACGTGGGCGGTTTGGTCATGGGCGATGCCGTGGCCCAGGTGTCGAGCCAGACTCTGACCAACCTGAACGTGGTGGATCGCGCCAGCGACGAAGTGGTTTTGCGCCCGCTGATTGCCATGGATAAGCAAGACATCATTCAGATTGCCAAGGACATTGGCACTGAGCCGTTTGCCCGAACCATGCCGGAATATTGTGGTGTGATTTCCAGCAAGCCGGTTACCCGGGCCAAGCTGCACCGGGTTGAGGAAGAAGAAGAGAAAATGAACCCGGAGGTTCTGGCCAAGGCCATTGAGGACCGCACGGATGTGATGGTCAACGAACTGCTCGACAGCGTAGTGACACCGGAAGAAGTCGAGCTGGTTGAAACGCCGTCAGTGGGTGACGTAATCATCGATATTCGCCATCCCTCCGAGGAAGAACGGGCTCCTTTGACTTTGACCAGTAACGATGTGCTGAAGATTCCGTTTTACGAAATCAATCAGAAACTGGCGGACCTGCCGGCTGATGGGCAGTATCTGCTGTACTGTGATCGAGGCACCATGAGCCGCATGCACGCCGGCCATTTGAAGGCCGACGGGCACGGCAATGTGAAGGTCTATACGCCGGCTCGTTAGCCGGTGAGCCCCCTCATGAATTGCTGGACATTCTCGCTAAGGGTGTCCAGATCGTATCCTCCTTCCTGAATGACCAGTGTCGGTAATCCCAGTTGGCGTATGTGGGTGCTGAG
Organism: Marinobacter litoralis; assembly: GCF_003336705.1. Taxonomy (GTDB): domain Bacteria; phylum Pseudomonadota; class Gammaproteobacteria; order Pseudomonadales; family Oleiphilaceae; genus Marinobacter; species Marinobacter litoralis. The sequence continues at coordinate 716,324 of NZ_QMDL01000003.1, forward strand.
GCGGCAAAAACCTTCTGACGTAACGGCCACTTTTGCTTGAGGGTCGTCCTTGTAGATGTCAAAGCCCAGCGTCAGAATCAGTACGTCCGGTTGATACAGACGGATCGCGGCAAGCGCATCGTCCAGTTTGGTAAAGAAATCCTCTTCGCTGGAACCGTGAGGCATGGGTAGGTTGATGTTGTAACCCAGGCCATCCCCTTCACCCCGTTCATCTTCAAAGCCTGTCACCACGGGATAGAAGTTAGTGGGGTCGCCGTGGATTGATATATAAAGCACGTCGCTCCGGTCGTAGAAGATTTCCTGAATACCTTGGCCGTGATGCATGTCGGTATCCAGTATTACCGTGCGTGGAAAACGGCTTTTCAGGTGTTCGGCTGCAATCGCGGCATTATTCAGATAGCAGAACCCGCCGGCGGCATCTTTGCGAGCGTGGTGCCCGGGTGGTCGACAAACCGCATACGCGGTGCGTTCGCCCGCCATCAACGTATCGGCAGCACCCAATGCGGTTTGCGCCGACCAGTAAGCGGCCTCCCAGGTGTTCTTGCCGATCGGGCAGCTGCCATCAGCAAGGTAGCGAGCCGCTTCCGCGAGCACCCCGCGCAGGGCGTTGGGTGAGCGCACAAAGATGTTCGAGATGACTTCGTCACCCCAGTCATCCATTTCCTGCCAGCGGCGGTGGGCGGATTCCAGAAATCTCAGATAGCCAAGATCGTGCACCCGGGAAATGGGTGCCGTGCCTTGATCCGCCGGCTGCAGTACGGGGATGCCGAGCTCTTTCAAGCCCTCCAGCATTTGCACGGTTCGGTCCGGCACCTCCTGGGGCTGGCGCATTTGCCCTCGCGTAAAGTACGTTTTCGGGATGTGTAGATCCTGCGAGGGATGGAAGAATGCTTTCATATCCGGCCTCCTTGGTTAGCTCCTTCGAGTATAGGCACGAACTGGGTTGCGTCAAAAACACGAGAGAACTTTACAGGGTGGCTGTCAGCTACCACTATGAGGGCATAGATGAACAAGCCGTTCTGCCCTTCATCGGGGCAGTATCCGTGATCCAAAAGGAGCCGAGATGATTGAGTCACCATTGCTGCAAAATGTTAAGGGCTATATTGGCGGACGTTGGGTAGATAATGTTGGGAGCAATACCTTCGAGGTGTTCAATCCAGCGACTCGAGAACGGATTGCCGAGGTGCCTTCCATGCCGGAAAGCGACATTTTGGCTGCGGTAGAGGCTGGAAAATCCGCGCTGAGGCTGGCGAATCCATGGCCGATCGAAACCCGCCGTAAGTGGCTGGAAGACATTCGGGATGCTCTGAAAGCCAATAAAGACGAGATTGGTCGTATCCTGTGTATGGAACATGGCAAACCGCTGCCCGAGGCTCAGGGTGAAGTGGAATACGCCGCGGGCTTTTTCGATTATTGCGCTAAGCACATCGAAGCGCTGGACGCCCACACCATTCCCGAGAAACCGAAAGACTGTACCTGGACCGTTCACTACCGGCCGGTGGGTGTGGTTGGTTTGATTGTGCCTTGGAACTTCCCGATCGGCATGATCGCGAAAAAACTGTCGGCGGCGCTGGCCGCAGGCTGCCCGTCTGTGATCAAGCCGGCCAGCGAAACCCCGCTGACCATGGTGGCTCTGTTTACGCTGATGGATAAGCTCGATCTACCCGAGGGCATGGTTAACTTGGTGATGGGCAAAGCCAGTGTGATTGGCAAGGTGTTGTGCGAGCATCAAGACGTGCCGATGATCAGCTTCACTGGCTCCACCGAAGTGGGCCGGAAGCTGGTTCTGGATACGGCCGAGCAGGTGAAAAAACTGGCCCTGGAATTGGGTGGTAACGCGCCGTTTATTGTCTTTGACGATGCCGATCTGGACGCTGCGGCGGATAACCTGATCGCCAATAAATTCCGGGGCGGCGGCCAAACCTGTGTGTGCGCTAACCGAGTGTTTATTCATGAAGACGTTGCCGAAGCCTTCGGTGAGAAACTGGCGGAGCGGATAGGGCGCATGACGGTTGGAGACGGCATGAACGACGGCGTTGATATTGGCCCGCTGGTGAATCAGGCCGGCTTCGACAAAGTAAAACGTCACCTGGAAGATGCTTTGAGTAAAGGTGCGACGCTGGTCGCTGGTAAGCAGCCCTCAGAACTGGGCGATGGCCTGTTCTTCCCGCCAACGGCGGTGATGGGCGTCACCCGAGACATGTGTTGCTACCGGGAAGAAACCTTCGGCCCGCTGGTGCCCATGGCGTTGTTCCGCACCGAGGAAGAAGTGGTGGAGGCTGGTAACGACACCGAATTCGGTTTGGCGTCTTATGTATTCACGGCGGATGCCGAACGCGCCCAGCGTGTGGCAGCCGGGCTCCGCTTCGGCCACGTAGGCTGGAACACCGGCACCGGCCCCACACCGGAAGCGCCGTTTGGGGGCATGAAAGCTTCTGGTATTGGCCGAGAAGGTGGCTTGGAAGGTTTGTTCGAGTTTGTGGAAGCTCAGACGGTTCCTCGCGGATTCTGAAGTCTTTAACTTTTGGAGTTAAAGCCCACGGGCGGGGAGGCCTTTTCAGGACACGCTACAAGCCGTCCATGGGGCTTATTTCGGGCCATCCCTGGCCCTCAATAGTCCTGAAAAGGCCTCCCCACCCGTGAGCTTGCTATACAGCTTCGGGGTATCCTGAAAAGCTTTACCTGTTCGTGTGCGTCTGTACCATAGATGTTTCAACTCCTCGGCCCAACAGAAATCCCCGTTATCTCCTGTTATACTTCCAAGCCTGTTTATTTAACCAGTAAAAAAGCCAGGTGCTATGGACGTTTCCCACATCATTGACCCCCTGAACGATGCCCAACGCGAGGCTGTGACAGCTCAGAACGACCACCTGTTGGTGCTGGCCGGTGCAGGCAGTGGCAAAACTCGGGTGCTGGTTCACCGGATGGCGTGGTTGATGACCGTAGACCGGGTGCCACCGACGGGCATTCTGGCCGTGACCTTTACCAATAAAGCCGCCAAAGAAATGCGTTCCCGCATTGAGCAGATGATGAACATCCCAGCGCGCGGCCTTTGGTTTGGCACTTTCCATGGTATTGCTCACCGTTTGTTGCGCTCCCACTGGAAAGATGCCGGCCTGCCGGAAAACTTCCAGGTGCTGGACAGCGATGACCAACTGCGCCTGATCAAGCGGGTGATGCGGGAATTCCAGATTGATGAAAGCCAGTGGCCCCCCAAGCAGGCCCAGTGGTTCATCAACAGCCAGAAAGACGAAGGTTTACGGGCCGATCACATTCAGGAAAACCCCGGCGACCACTTCACCAACACCATGCTGAAGATTTACCGCCAGTACGAAAAACTGTGCCAGCAGGGTGGTTTGGTGGATTTTGGTGAATTGCTGCTGCGCTCCCACGAGCTTTGGCTGCACCGGCCCGAGTTGCTGGCCCATTACCAGGACCGGTTCCAGCACATTCTGGTGGACGAGTTTCAGGACACCAACACCATCCAATACGCCTGGCTGCAGGTGCTGGCCAGCAACCGCGTGCCACTGACCGTGGTGGGTGATGATGACCAGTCAATTTATGGCTGGCGTGGCGCCAAGATCGAGAACATTCAGCAGTACCAGCGGGATTTTCCTAACGCTCGCATGGTGCGGCTGGAGCAGAATTACCGCTCTACCCAGATGATCCTGAAAGCCGCAAACGCGGTGATTGCCAACAACCAGGGCCGGCTGGGCAAAGAGCTTTGGACTGATGGCCCTGATGGCGAGCCCATCAGTTTGTACGCGGCTTTTAACGAGCAGGACGAAGCCAATTACATTGCCGATTCCATCACCGACTGGGTGAATCAGGGCAATTTGCGCAGCGAGGCTGCGATTCTTTATCGCTCGAATGCCCAGTCCCGAGTGCTGGAAGAATCGTTGATGCGCCAGGGCATCCCGTATCGGGTGTACGGCGGTTTGCGCTTTTACGACCGCCAGGAAATTCGCAACGCACTGGCGTACCTGCGCTTGGTTCAGTACCACCGGGACGACGCGGCGTTTGAGCGGGTGGTGAACATCCCGACCCGCGGCATTGGCGCCAAGAGTCTTGCCGAGATTCGCGCTTACGCCACGGAGCAGGGCATTTCGTTGTGGGAAGCCTCCGAGCGCCTGCTGGCGGCGGGTCAGGTGAAAGGCCGAGCCCGAACCGGTTTGCAGTCGTTTTTGGATATCATCAACGGCTTGTCTGAAATGATGGGCGAGGCCTCGCTTCAGGGGTTGATGAAGCAGGCGATTGAGGCCAGTGGTTTGAAGGATTACCACGCCAGTGAGAAAGGCGAGAAGGGCCAGGCCCGGGTGGAAAACCTGGAGGAGTTGGTTAATGCCTTGTCGGATTATGAGGTAGAAGACGGGGTAGACCCGCTTGCGGAGTTTCTTGCGCAGGCGGCGCTGGATGCCGGTGAGTCTCAAGCTGAGGATCATGAAGACAGTGTGCAGTTGATGACCTTGCACTCGGCCAAAGGGCTGGAATTTCCGATGGTGTTCCTGGCGGGTGTCGAGGAAGGTTTGTTCCCTCACAGTATGTCTCTGGAAGAGCCGGGGCGTATGGAGGAGGAGCGCCGGTTGGCCTATGTGGGTATCACTCGGGCGATGAAGAAGCTGGTGCTCACTTACGCGGAATCCCGCCGTTTGTACGGGCAGGAGAAGTTCCACGCGTTGTCCCGGTTTGTGCGTGAGATTCCGGCGGATTGTCTGCAGGAGGTTCGGTTACGAAATACGGTGACGCGTCCGGCGATGGTGGGGCGGCCTAACGAGAGTATGTTCGCGCAGGATTCGGCTGCCCAGTCTGGCTTTAGTTTGGGGCAGCGGGTGCGTCATCCGAAGTTTGGTGAGGGGATTGTGATGAACTCTGAGGGTACAGGGCATCATACTCGGGTTCAGGTGAACTTCGATGAGGGCGCTAAGTGGCTGGTGTTGGCTTATGCGCCGTTGGAGGCCTGTTAGCTTTGGGTTAGTTGGGTGGTATGTGCGGGGTTGGGGGTGTCCTTCCAAAAACCGCTCCTTCGGCACGTCCATGTGACGCTTCTGCTCCGCCATCCATGGCTGCGCACATTTTTGGAAGGACACCCCCAACCCCGCACGCCACACTGTGTGCAAGCCTCTTGAAAAGATTATAGATCGGCAGGCTTCATGTCTTGGGGGGAGGGCTTAGCGTTGAGCTCCTGCGTTGGGCTGTAGTGTTTCAAAATCCTCTGAAATCCATTCTGAAGTGTGGAGCAGGTATCGGGGACGGCTTTCCAAAAATTTGTGGAGCCATGGATGGCGGAACACAAGCGACCACGGACGGCTCGAGCGCTTTTTGGAAAGCCGTCCCCGATACCTGCCACCCCCAAAACCAGAAGCCCCGAAGATCAGAGCTCCCAAACCAAAACCATCACATCAAAACAGCGTAAATAACCCCGGCCAAGGCAATCCGGTAGATCACATAAGGCCACATGCCCACGTTATTCAGCCATTTCAGGAAGAAATGGATCGCGGTAATGGCCATCAGGAACGATGTGACCCCGCCAATCAGAAAACCACTCCAATCGACGATCACGTCAGAAGTCGCCACTTCGAGCAATTTCACCGCAGATGCCAGCACGATGATGGGAATAGCCAGCAGGAACGAGAAGCGAGAGGCGGTTTCGCGGCTCATGCCCAAGAACAGGCCGGCGGTGATGGTGACGCCGGAGCGGGAGGTGCCCGGTACCAGGGCCATGGCTTGGGCGATGCCCACTAGAACAGCGTCCTTCCAGTTTAGAGAGTCCAGAGTGCGTTGGCGTTTGGGAAGCCAGTCAGCGATGCCGAGTAACAGGCCAAAGATCAGGGTGGTGAAGAAGATCACTTCCACCGCCCGCAGTTCGTTGTCGATCATGTCCAGCAACGCCAACCCGGCCAAGCCGGCGGGGATGGTGCCGATGACTAAGTACCAAGCGAGGGCGCCTTGGCCGACGATTTTGCGTTGGGCAACGGAAATCAAACCATCTCTGGCGATGCCGAATACATCGCGGCGGAAGTATAAAACCACCGCCAACAGAGTGCCTATGTGAACCGATAGGTCAAAGCCTACGCCCTGATCATCCCAGTCGAAAAACGCGGGGGTGAGAATCAAGTGGGCAGAGCTGGAAATGGGTAGAAATTCAGTCAGTCCCTGGAGAAGGCCAAGGAAAAGGGCCTGAAAAAAATCCATGGTTTCGGTTCCGTTCGGGGCAGCGTTCGCTGTTCAGGGTGATTTAGATGGGCGGGATATTAGCAGGGTGGTCGTTAGCTGAACAGGTGTAGTCTCCGGGTGCTGTTTCTACTAGCACCCCGAGCGATCATGGAGACTAGGTTGGAAATTTGTCCCGAGTGTTGTTGGCGATTTTAACCAGCGCCAGCATTAACGGCACTTCCACCAGCACGCCCACGACGGTTGCCAGTGCTGCACCGGATTGCAGGCCAAACAGGGCAATCGCGGCTGCTACGGCCAGTTCGAAGAAGTTGCTGGCGCCAATCATCGCACCCGGCGCGGCGATGCAGTGGCGCACTTTCCACAGGCGAGCCCAGCTGTAGGCCAGTAGAAATATAAACACCGTCTGGATAATCAGCGGCACGGCAATCAATGCAATGTGCAGCGGGTTTTCCAAAATCACTTCGCCTTGGAAGGCAAAGAGGAGCACCAGTGTCACGATCAGCGCCGCCGGTGTCACTGGGCTGAGGCGCTTCATAAACACCTCGTCGTACCACGGCTGGCCCCGGCGGGCGATTAGCGCACGGCGGGTCAGGTAGCCGGCAGTCAGCGGGATGACGATGTACAGCACGACCGAAAGAATCACCGTATCCCAAGGCACCTGAATGTCAGAAATGCCCAGAAGAAACACCACAATGGGCGCGAAAGCGAACAGCATGATGATGTCGTTGAGGGAGACTTGGACCAGCGTATAAGCCGCATCGCCTTTGGTGAGGTAACTCCAGACAAACACCATGGCGGTGCAGGGGGCGGCACCCAGCAAAATGGCACCGGCCAGGTATTCACTCGCCAGCTCAGGGGCAATAAAGGGCTTGAATGCCACCATCAGGAAAAACCAGGCGATGGCAAACATGGTGAATGGCTTGATCAGCCAGTTTACGACTGTGGTGATCGCCAGGCCTTTGGGTTCTTTGCGCACACCGACCACAGCACTGAAATCAATCTGCGCCATCATGGGGAAAATCATCGCCCAAATCAGAAGAGCGATGGGGATGGAAACCTGCGCGTATTCGAAACGAGACAGGGTTTCCGGCACAGATGGCGCCCATTGTCCCAACGCGACGCCGGCGATGATGGCGAGAGCGACCCAGACTGATAAGTAACGACCGAATAGGTCCATGCCTTCGGAGGCTAATTCGGCTTCGATACTTTTGCTCATTGGGTTTCCTTGATTCGCTCTTGCGGGAATTCGTTCCAGCTGCAGTAAGGTGAGGATTCGGGTGTCTTTACATCGTCATGATTCACCCCTAATATCGCTTAAATCATATATATGGATAATCGAATATTCAATAGCGAGACACTTGTCTGATGGATGCCAGAAGCACCGTGCCTGAATATGAAATTGACGAACCGTCGGCCGGGTTCAGTCCCATCGTCCTGTTCCGGGCCTTGAGCGATGAACTGCGCTTGATCACTCTGTTGCTGATTCGGCGTGAGAGAGAACTGTGCGTCTGTGAGCTGACGGAAGCCTTTGAGGTGTCCCAGCCTAAAGTCAGTCGCCATTTGGCCATATTGCGAGATACCGGATTGGTGGCCACAGAAAGGCGTGGGCAGTGGGTCTATTATTCTATTAACCCTGATTTGCCCGCGTGGGTCTTGCGGGTTCTCGATGAAACCGCGGCGCACAATGAGGCGTTGATTCAATCACCACTGGCGAAGCTTGGCGCATTGGCTGAGCGTTCGGCGCCTAGGTGTTCCTGAAGATTGAGCGAATGGCCATTTATAAAAGGAGATCGCCATGAACAAGATCAAAGTAGGTATTAACGGATTTGGCCGGATTGGCCGGTTGGCATTGCGGGCTGCCTGGGAGTGGCCTGAGCTGGAGTTTGTGGCGATTAACGATCCCGGCGCGGATGCCGGTTCTCTGGCGCATCTGTTGAATTTCGACAGCGTACACGGCACGTGGAGTCATGAAGCCTCTGCGGATGGCGACGATCTGGTTATCGAAGGTCAGCGTATTCGTACCACTCGCAACAAGGCGATTAGCGATACCGATTGGACTGACTGCGATCTGGTAATCGAAGCGAGTGGCGCGAATAAAACTGTGTCGGTGCTGCAAGCCTATCTGGATCAGGGCGTTAAACGAGTGGTCGTGACGGCGCCGGTGAAAGAAGCCGGTGCCAAGAACATAGTGATGGGCGTTAATGAACACGTGTTCGATCCAGCCAACGACCGAATTGTGACCGCGGCTTCGTGCACCACGAACTGTCTGGCGCCGGTGGTTAAGGTGATTCACGAAAAGCTTGGCATCAAGCATGGCTCGATCACCACGATCCATAGTCTGACCAATACCCAGACCATTATCGACGCGCCCCACAAGGACCTGCGGCGGGCCCGGGCTTGTGGTAGCTCGTTGATTCCGACCAGCACCGGCTCCGCTACGGCGATTATCGAGATTTTCCCGGAACTGAAAGGGCGGTTGGATGGCCACGCGGTGCGTGTTCCGCTCACCAATGCCTCGCTGACCGATTGTGTATTTGAGCTGGAAACGCCCACCGACCGCGACACCGTCAACCGGTTGTTGAAAGAAGCCGCCGAAGGGGAATTGAAGGATATTTTGGGTTACGAAGAACGCCCGCTGGTGTCTATCGATTACAAAACTGACCCACGGTCTTCCATTGTTGATGCCTTGTCCACCTTGGTCATTAATGGCAGTCAGGTAAAGATCTACGCTTGGTACGACAATGAATGGGGTTACGCGAACCGTACCGTAGAACTGGCGCGCAAGGTGGGCTTGGCCTGATATGACTGCCGCCATTCGTCAGTATTTGGTCATCACCGGAAACTATTGGGCTTTTACCCTGACCGATGGCGCGTTGCGCATGTTGGTGGTGCTGCATTTCCATCAGCTGGGGTACTCGCCGTTAGCCATTGCCCTATTGTTCATCTTCTATGAGTTTTTCGGGGTGGTGACCAATCTGGTTGGTGGCTATCTCGGTGCCCGCCTGGGCCTGAATCGCACCATGAACATCGGATTGTTCCTGCAGATCGTTGCTCTGGTGATGCTGGCGGTGCCAGCCGCCATGTTGACCGTGCCTTGGGTGATGGCGGCGCAAGCCTTGTCCGGCATTGCCAAAGACCTCAACAAAATGTCGGCCAAGAGCGGTATCAAAACGTTGGTGCCGGATGAACAGCAAGGTCAGCTGTATAAGTGGGTGGCCATTCTGACCGGCTCAAAGAACACCCTGAAAGGCGTGGGTTTCTTCTTGGGCGGTGTGTTGTTGATGGCGGCCGGTTTCACGGGCGCTGTGATACTGATGGCCGTGGCGCTGGGGCTGGTGTGGATGGCCAGTTTGTTTCTGCTCAAAGAGGAATTGGGTAAGAGCAAAGCAAAACCCAAGTTTCGGGAGATTCTGTCCAAAAGCCGCGCCATCAACGTGCTGTCTGCGGCGCGTATGTTCCTGTTTGGTGCCCGCGACGTGTGGTTTGTGGTGGCGCTTCCGGTGTATATGGCCACGGTGTTTGGCTGGGATCATTGGCAGGTGGGCGGTTTTATGGCCAGCTGGATCATTGGTTACGGCCTTATTCAGACACTAGCGCCCAGAATTACCGGCCATTCGAACGGTAAATCGGGAACTGTGCTGTGGGCAGCGCTATTGGCTGTGGTTCCGGCAGTCATTGCCGGGGCGCTGATGGCGGGCTGGTCGGCGCAGGTCGCTGTAATCGGCGGCTTGCTGCTGTTCGGCGTATTGTTCGCCATCAATTCTTCCCTGCACAGCTATCTGATTGTCAGCTTCGCTCGGGGTGATGGCGTTTCGCTGGATGTGGGCTTCTATTACATGTCGAATGCAGCTGGCCGCCTGCTAGGCACTGTGTTGTCCGGCTGGGTTTATCAGGCATACGGGTTGGAAGCCTGCCTGTGGATATCTTCCGCGCTGGTTGCCATCGCCGCCCTGCTGTCGGTCTGGTTGCCCGAGCGAACGCCTCAAACGATAGGGAATCAGGAGTGTGCCTGATACCAAGCCGCGCATTCTGCTCCTGTCAGCCTACGATGCCGCCAGTCATAGACGCTGGCGGGAGCAGTTAACCCATCTGTTGCCGGAGTTCCATTGGCATAGTCTGACCCTGCCACCGAGGTTTTTTCAGTGGCGAATCCGGGGCAATGCCCTGAGCTGGCTGAATGAGCCCTGTTTACAAGAACGCTGGGACTTGGTGGTTGCCACCTCCATGGTGGACCTCGCAACCTTGCGGGGGCTGAACCCTCAGTTGGCGGGTACGCCATGCGTGCTCTACATGCACGAAAACCAGTTTGCCTTCCCGATCAGCCAACAACAGCAGGATCGCGTTGAGCCCCAGATGGTGAACCTTTACAGCGCGGTGGCGGCGGATCGAGTGGCCTTCAACAGTGCCTGGAATCGGGACAGTTTTTTAAACGGCGCTCAAGCCTTGCTGAATAAACTGCCGGATGCCGTACCCGGCGGGATCATCGAACGTATTCAGCAAAAATCCGACGTGATCCCGGTGCCGATAGAAGACCGCCTGTTCACAGACGAACCTCGCGTTATCAACCGGGCCTGCCCGCACATACTGTGGAACCACCGTTGGGAATACGACAAAGGCCCGGATCGATTGCTGAACTTTCTGGAGCGGCTGGAACAGAGCCGCCAGTCCTACAAGTTGAGTGTTGTGGGGGAAGGGTTTCGCAACCACCCGAAGGCGTTTGGTGAAATTCAGACAAAGTTCGCCCATCGGCTCGAACATTGGGGCTTTCTGGCAAGCCGGTCCGAGTACGATGCTTTATTGCGTCAGGCGGATGTGGTGCTTTCCACGGCCCTGCATGATTTCCAAGGCCTTTCGATGCTGGAGGCCATGGCGTCCGGGTGTGTGCCCTTGGCGCCGGATCGGTTGGCCTACCGCGAATACGTGCCAGCCAGTTGTCGCTACCCAGGCCACGAGCAAGATGTGGATGCAGAGGCGGACGCAGCGTTTGATTGCTTTCAAACCATTCTGGCAATGCCATCGGCTTCGCCTTCGCCGGAGGCTTGGAAAGCCTCCGTGCTGGCACAAGGCTATCGAACGCTGGTTAATGAGCTGATCGAGGCCGGGCGGCGCACTTAACGGCGAGCCGTTTACTGAGGCTGGTCCGGCACTTCCCGGATGCGGCCTTGATCATCAATCGCCACGTAGACAAACAGCCCTTCGGTAACCTTTCGGGGAGTCTTGGCGAAGCGGTCCAGCATCCAGACTTCCACATTGATTTTCATTGAGCTTCGGCCAATGTCCACCAGTTCACAGTAGCAACTGACCTGGGAACCCACGCGCAGCGGTGATAAAAATTCCATCCGATCCATGGCGACCGTGGCGCTGCGGCCACGGGAAATGCGTCCTGCCATAGTGGCGGCGGCGATATCCATCTGCTTAACCAGCCAACCGGCAAACACGTCGCCGTTAGCGTTGGTGTCGGAAGGAAGTGGCACTACCTGAAGGGTCAGTTCGCCGCGAGGGTTCGGTCTGTCATCATCAAACGCTGTCATTGGTTAGCCTGTTACTGCTGATGTTGTGAGTTGTTTTGCAAGCATGGTAGCGCCGTGGCGGCGCTCTGCAAGCAAATTCGACTAATGATGGTCATAGTGCGCCGCAATGTTTATGAAAAGCTGTAACAAAGTTGTCACAGAGTCCCTTTAGGATGCACTTATCGAAGAAAGAGAAACGTAAACAGCGTCCACTTATATTGGAGATAACTACGTGATGAAACTGAAAACAGCTCTGACGTCTGTTGCTTTGGCAGGAAGCCTTGCCGCTGTGTCGGTGCCGGCCATGGCCCGCGATACCGTGAACATTGTCGGGTCGTCTACGGTCTACCCGTTTGCGACCGTAGTGGCCGAACGTTTTGGTCGCAATACCGATTTCCCAACCCCGAAACTTGAGTCCACCGGTTCCGGTGGTGGTTTGAAACTGTTCTGTGCGGGTATCGGTACTCAGCACCCGGACATCACGAACGCCTCTCGTCGCATGAAGAAGAGCGAGTTCGAGATGTGTCAGGACAACGGTGTTAAAGACATCACCGAAGTGAAAATCGGCGCCGATGGCATTGTGATTGCCAACTCCAAAGAAGCTGAGCCGATGGATCTGAGCCTGCGTCAGGTGTTCCTCGCCCTGGCGAAAGAAGTGCCTGATCCGAAAGGCGGCGACAAGTTGGTAGCCAACCCCTACCAGAAGTGGAGCGATATCGATTCCAGCCTGCCGAACAAAGAAATCAGCGTAATGGGCCCGCCTCCGACGTCTGGCACCCGTGATGCATTCGTTGAAATCGCTATGGAAGGTGGCTGTAAGACCTTTGATTTCATCAAGGCGATGGGCAAGAAAGAGATGCGCAGCGTGTGCCACAGCATGCGTGAAGACGGCTTGTTTGTAGAGGCGGGTGAAAACGACAACCTGATCGTTCAGCGTCTGGCTCAGGATAAAGACACTTTGGGGATCTTCGGCTACAGTTTCCTGATGGAAAATGCCAGCCAGATTCAGCCAGCTACGATTAACGGCGTTGAGCCGACACCCGACAGCATTGCCGATGAAGACTACCCGGTCGCCCGGTCGCTGTTCTTCTACATCAAAAGTGCGCACGTCAGTGTGATCCCGGGTATCAAGGAATACGCCGAAGCGTTCACCAGTGAAAGTGCCTGGGGTGACAACGGTTATCTGGTGGATGTTGGCCTGATTCCGAACCCGCGGAACGTGCGTATGGAAGTGGCCAAAAAGGTACGCAACCTGACGCCTATGACCGGTAACGAACTCTGAGCATCGCTCAGAATCATCAAGGAAGATGAGAGAATGCGAACCGAAAGGTTCGCGTTCTTTTTGTTGTGTCTGCCAGACGTTAATTATTCATCTAACACAGAGAACTCTATGCAAACGGCCAATCTATTGCCCCTGATTCTGGTGATTGCCGTCATAGCCTATGGACTGGCGTACATGCGGTCGCGAACGGTTGCCGGCCCCTTGGGTGGTATCCGTAACCTCAAGGCATTGCCCTTTTATTACGCAGCACGTGCAGCGTTGTGGTGTGCCATTCCTGCCTTGATCGTTTTGACCGCTTGGGCGGTGTTTGAAGGCAAGGTGATTCAAAACTTAGTGGTGAGTTCGCTGCCAGCAGAGCTGTTGCCGAAATCTGCGGGCGAAGCCAGCTTGCTGATGTCGCAAATCAACAATGTTGCGGCGGGTAAGCTGAACCCGGCTTTTGTCCCGGCAGAGGTGGTGGGAGCTGCCGATAAACTGGGTGCATTGAAAGCCCAGAGCAGCCAATTCAAGACGGTTCTGGTGGTTCTGATTGCCGTGCTCGGTGCGGCTTTCGCATGGAGCCGGGTGCAGCCCCAGATCAACGCCCGCGAGAACGTCGAGTGCACGCTTCGATGGATCTTCTTTGCTTGCGCGGCGATGGCGGTACTGACGACGGTGGGCATCGTATTTTCCGTTATTTTCGAAACCGTCCGCTTTTTCGGCAAGGTACCGATTAGCGAATTCCTGTTTGGTACGTCCTGGAGCCCGCAAACGGCGCTTCGAGCCGATCAGGTGGGCTCGGACGGAGCGTTTGGCATCATCCCTCTGTTTACCGGCACCTTGCTGATTTCGGCCATCGCCCTGCTGGTGGCGGTGCCTACTGGTTTGTTGTCTGCGGTCTACTTATCTGAATATGCCTCGAAATCAGCCCGATCCGTTATTAAACCGTTATTGGAAATGCTGGCGGGTGTGCCGACCGTCGTTTACGGCTTTTTTGCCGCCTTAACCGTTGCCCCGTTTATCCGGGATCTGGCTGAAATGGTCGGCCTTGAAGCGTCGTCCCAGAGTGCTCTGGCAGCGGGTTTGGTGATGGGCATCATGATCATCCCGTTTGTGTCATCGCTGTCGGATGACGTGATCAACGCGGTGCCGCGCACTCTGCGGGATGGCTCTCTGGCACTGGGCGCTACCCAGTCTGAAACCATGAAGAATGTGATTTTCCCAGCGGCCTTGCCCGGCATCATGGGCGGTATCTTGCTGGCGGCGTCCCGCGCCATTGGTGAAACCATGATTGTTGTTATGGCAGCGGGCCTTGCGGCCAACCTGACCGCGAACCCATTGGAGTCGGTGACCACGGTCACGGTTCAAATCGTTACGCTGCTCACCGGTGACCAGGAATTCGACAGTGCCAAGACCCTCGCGGCTTTCGCCTTGGGCATGATGCTGTTCATCTTGACCCTGGCCCTCAACGTGATTGCCCTGAAAGTGGTTCGCAAATATAGGGAACAATATGACTAATCAACGCACCCAGGCGGAAATTGTTCGCCAGTCGCTGAAGCGACGCTACCGCAAGGAGCGCAGGTTCCGGCTCTATGGCATGACCGCGATTGCGGTTGCGCTGTTGTCTTTGGTGGTGCTGTTCACCGATATCATTGGCAAGGGCTACACCGGTTTCATCAAAACAACGATGACGCTGGAGGTGGTGCTGGATGGTGAGCAGATGTATCTGGAAGATCCAACGGATAAAGACCAGATCTCTATGGCGGATTTTCAGGCGCCGATCATTGCGGCCCTGCAGCGCTATTTCCCAGAGGCGCAGTCCAGAAAGGACGTTCGTGAGCTGAGCCGTTTATCGGGCAACTACGCGAGCAATCAGATCCGTGATTTGCTGCAAGCCCAGCCGGAATTGTTGGGCTCCACTCAGACTCTGGAGTTTCTGGTACACGATACCGTGTCGGTGTACGTCAAACATGCCGACAACCCGGCCTACAGCATTCGTTTGTCTGAGCAGCAGCAGCGCTGGGTGGATGAACTGGTCGAACAAGGCGTGGTTACAACCAGCTTCAATGATGTGTTTTTCAGCCGCGGAGATTCCCGGGAGCCGTCCAACGCGGGGATTCTGGGGGCCATTGTGGGCTCGCTGCTGACCATGCTGGTTACGCTGGTGATCGCATTCCCGACCGGCGTGGCCGCAGCGGTGTATCTGGAAGAGTTTGCTCCGCAAAACAAACTGACCGATTTCATCGAGGTGAACATCAACAACCTGGCCGCGGTGCCGTCGATCATTTTCGGCCTGCTCGGGCTGGCCGTGTTTATCGGTGTGTTCGGCATGCCCCGGTCGGTGCCGGTGTTGGGTGGTTTGGTGTTGGCGTTGATGACCCTGCCGACCATCATCATTTCCAGCCGGGCGGCCATCAAAAGTGTTCCGCCGTCCATTCGTGAGGCTGCGGAAGGCATTGGTGCCTCCAAAATGCAGGTGGTTCTGCATCACGTCATTCCGCTGGCGATGCCCGGCATGATGACCGGCTCCATTATTGGTATGGCGCAGGCGTTAGGTGAGACAGCGCCATTGCTGTTGATCGGGATGGTGGCGTTTATCGTCGAGGTACCGGAAGGCTTCTTCAGCTCCGCCACCGTGCTACCGGTGCAGATTTATCAGTGGGCCAGCAGTGCCGAGCAGGGGTTCGTTGAACTGGCCTCCGCCGGCATCATGATTTTGCTGGCTTTCATGATTTCCATGAACGGTTTGGCCATTTGGTTGCGCAAACGTCTAGAGCGCCGGTGGTAAGGAGTACAGCGATGAACAGTATGAATGCAACAGCGATACGTACCGAGAACATGTCCGAAAAGGTGGCTAAGCCCGTGATTAATGAGCAACCGGAAAACGCAGTGATAACCGAAGGCACCACCGTAGGTCAGCCATTTGCCGACGACCCGAAGTTCAAGCTGCGCAACGTAGAAGTGTTTTACGGCGAAAGCCCGGCCATTAAGAACATCAGCCTGGATATAGGCCGCAACGAGGTGATTGCGTTTATCGGGCCGTCCGGCTGCGGTAAATCGACATTCTTGCGGTGCCTGAACCGGATGAACGACAGCATCGACATCTGCCGGGTGAAAGGGTCACTGATGCTGGACGATCAGGATCTCTACGATCCCAAGCGGGATGTGGTGGAGTTGCGGGCCCGAGTGGGCATGGTCTTTCAGAAGCCGAATCCGTTTCCGAAATCCATATACGACAACGTAGCCTACGGCCCACGGATTCACGGCCTCGCGAACCGCAAGTCCGATCTGGACGACATCGTAGAGAACAGCCTGCGCAAAGCCGGGCTTTGGAACGAAGTGAAAGATCGCCTGGACGCCACCGCGACCGGTATGTCGGGTGGCCAGCAACAGCGCTTGTGCATTGCCCGAGCAATTGCGGTGAGCCCGGAAGTGATTCTGATGGATGAACCCTGCTCGGCGCTGGACCCCATTGCGACGGCCAAAGTGGAAGAGTTGATCGCGGAAATGTCGGAAAGCTACACCATCGTCATCGTTACCCACTCGATGCAGCAGGCGGCCCGGGTTTCCGATCGAACGGCCTACTTCCACCTCGGCCATCTGGTGGAAGTGAACGACACCGACAAAGTATTTACCGCCCCTGATCACAAATTGACTGAGTCCTACATTACCGGTCGCTTTGGTTAATCAGGTCTGGAACAGCTGGAGGCAAAAGACATGCCGGATAAAAAAGATCATGTATATGGCGATCACATTTCTGCCAGATTCAACGACGAACTGACCGAACTGAAAACCCAGTTTCTGAACATGGGCGGTATGGTGGAAAGCCAGGTTGAACGGGCGATTGAAGCACTCACCAATAATGACAGTCAGCTGGCAGAAGACGTTCGTCAGAACGATAAAAAAGTTGACCGAATGGAGATGGACCTTGATGAGGAGGCCATTCTGGTGATTGCCCGTCGCCAGCCTGCCGCGCGAGACCTGCGTTTGGTGATCTCGGTGATCAAGATGGTGGCCGACCTTGAGCGGGTGGGCGATGAGGCGAAAAAGATTGCCAAAATGGCGATCAAGCTGTCAGAAGAAGGGCAGGCCCCACAGGGCTATGTGGAAATTCGCCACATCGGCCAGCACGTGCTGAGTATGCTCCACGACGCGTTGGACGCCTTTGCTCGGTTGGATTCCGATCAGGCATTACGTGTTATGAAAGAAGACAAGCAGGTCGATCAGGAGTATCAGGCCGCCGCGCGTGCGTTGCTGACTTTCATGATGGAAGATGCCCGTAACATCTCGCGCTGCATGATGGTGATGTGGGTATTGCGTGCTTTGGAGCGCATTGGCGATCATGCCTGCAACATTGCTGAGCACGTGATTTTCATGGCTAAAGGGGAAGACGTTCGACACTCGCCCATGGAAGATGCTGAGAGGGTGGTTGGGCGCTGAAGTCCGGGGCCGGTTTTGGGCAGGCTTTAGCTGAAGCCAGAAGCAAGTGGGCCGGTGGTGCTGTTCGGGACTATCTTTCGCCAGGGATGGCGAAAGCTAAGCGCGCAGGGATGCCTTGAGCGTGTCCCGAACAGCACCACCGGCCCGCTTGCCTACTCGCAGGTCAGGCCTGCTTCATTTTGTCGGTGTACGGCGGCCAGCCCAGTGGTTTGCCAGCCAGCAGGTGCAGATGGATATGGAACACCGTCTGCCCCGAGTTTTCACCGCAGTTCATAACCACCCGGTAGCCATCTTCAGCAAAGCCCATCTCCTTGGCCAGTTTTGCCGCTACGTAGTAAAGATGCCCCACCACCTCGCGGTCGCCTTCTTCAATGTCGTTGATGGTGGCAATGTGCTTCTTGGGGATGATCAACAGGTGCACCGGCGCTTGCGGGTTAATGTCCTTGAACGCCAGAGTCAGGTCGTCTTCGTAAACGATGTCGGCCGGGATCTCCCGGTTGATGATTTTGGTAAAAAGTGTCTCAGACATAATGGCTCCTTGGTTGTTCTTTGAGTCCGTTGAGTGTCGGTTTAAAGCCAGTTTGGCATAGGTAAACGGTTGGTGATTTCACGAAATATCGCCGGCGGCTGGCTGTCCAGCCCCATGGCATAGCGCGCCACTTTGTTGCGGGCAAAGGGCAGGGCGCGGGCTGCGCCAAGGCCGAGGTTACGGGCCAGATGCAGTGGCGGAATGGTGTTGCTGAACAGGTGGTAGAACAGGTCCATGGCCAGCATCATGCGCCGGTTGGCCGGGCGGCGTTGTTGTTCGTAAAGCCCCAGCCAGTGTGTGCTGGCCAGATCATCTCCGCCGCGGCGCGCTTCTTTTAACAACCCCTGCAAACATTCGGCGTCCTGAAAGCCCAGATTCACCCCTTGGCCAGCTAGCGGATTGATGGTGTGGGCCGCATCGCCGGCGAGCACCACGCGGCCAGAATAATAGTGTTTGGCGTGCTGACGAGCGATGGGGAAACTGCCCCGGTCTTCAATATGGGTCAGTGGCGGCAGCTCTTGTGGAAAAGCTTTCTGGATTTCCGCCATCAAGGCTTCATCACTCAGGCTTTTCAAGCGTGCAATTTCTGCCGGAGAGTCGTACCAAACCAGAGAGCCTCGGCTTTCACCCGGATATTGCGCGCCGGCGCTGTACAGCGGCAAAAAAGCTCGGGGCCCCGAAGGATAAAAGCCCTGCCAGGTGATGTCCTGCACCTCGCCTTGGTAACGCACGGAAATGATCATGGCCTGCTGGCTGTACTGGTCTTTGGTGATGCCGATACCGGCCATGTCCCGTACCCGCGATTGTGCACCGTCGGCTCCAATCACCAAGGCTGCGGCCAACTCTTGGCCATTCTCAAGTGTTACCGTGGCGCTGGCCTCGTTTTGGGTAATGCGGGAAACACCGTGGCCTGCCAGTATAGAAACGGTTGGTTCGGCTTCTGCCGCCTGCCATAAACCTTTCTGGGTCACCGAGTTCTCAACAATGTGGCCTAAATGCGTTGCGTTCAGCCCGTCGGCATTGAATTCCACGTGGTTGGCCGCTCTTGGCAATAGTTTGCTGAGCGGATGCGGTGCCTCGTCCCAAACGGCGAGGCGGCGGTAGGGTGTGGTGCGCATCGCCAAAATAGGATCCCAGGCGCCAAGGCTTTGCAAATAGGCTTCGCTTCCGGCACTTAAAGCCGAAACGCGAATGTCCGGCGCTGCGTTCGAGTCGAACGTCGGAGCCGGAGCACGGTCTACCATGGCCACATTGAAGCCTTCGCGGCCCAGACCGGTGGCGAGGGCGGCGCCGACCATGCCGGCACCGACGATCACAATATCAAAAGCTTGAGTCATATCGGGTTCCTGTCTGTTGCCCACAGTTTACGCGAAGGCAAAGAACAGACAAGCGATGGAACGCAATAGACGCCTTTGGTTGAAGGCAGCGGTCAGCCGGTCATGCTGGTTGCCCGCTGGCGTGAAGGTTCGGAGGATTGCTGGCGGCCCTTGAGCATCCACGCCGGCTTTTGGGTGCCCGGTTTTTTGAAGCCGCGCGTCAGCACTAAAGGCTGCACGAGGCTCAAAAAGTCTCGGGTCTTCATGTGGATGGTCTCGGTATGGCTGCCGGCCGCGAACGCCAAGTCTTCTTGTTCGGTCAGTGCCTCGGCGCAGTAAACGGTCATGTCGAAAAGGTTGCCGAACGGCGGCATGGCACCGACTTCACAGTCGGGAAATCGATCTTGAAAGGCCTGCTCATCGGCGAGATCCACGAAGTCCGTATCGAGAATCCTGGACAGGCTGTCCCAGCGAATGCGCCAGGTGGCAGGCATCACCAGCATGGCCATTTTGCCATCGAGTTCCAGAATGACGGTTTTGGCCACTTTGTCACCGGCAATCTGAACGTGGTGTGCAAGTTCCTGTGCGGTGAAGGCGGGAGGGTGGTTAAGGCACATGTATTCCGTGCCGGATTGATCCAGGAAATCTTTAAGCTGCTGTACTGGCATAAATACAACCTCCTGACAGTACGGACAGGGTTGTAGAGCCTTCCGAAAAAAAAATCCCGGGCCGGCTCCGGTAGCAGGCGGAGCATTATTCGCCCGCCTTACCGACAGCTTAGCCCAGGATTTTCGGTTTGCGAATAACCGGTTCTGCCTGTGTGACAGGGTTCCGGTTAGTCGGCTTTGATCATGTGCACATCGCGCTGTGGGAACGGAATAGAGATGCCTTCCGCATCAAACGCTTTCTTCACACGTTCCTGCATGTCCCAGTTGAACGGCCACAGGTCACCGGCTTTGGTCCAGGCGCGCACAGTGAGGTTTACTGAGCTGTCGCCGAGACTGCCAACTACAACCATCGGCGCCGGATCTTTCAGGGCGCGCTCGTCTTCTTGGATCAGGCGCAGGACAACCGCTTTGGCTTTGTCGATATCGTCGCCATAGCCGATGCCGAAGGACATGTCGCAACGACGGGTCTCGTAAACGCTCATGTTGGTCAGGCTGGCATTGGAGAGCTGGCCGTTCGGGATAACAACACGACGGTTATCGAAGGTGTCGATAATGGTGTAGAGGATGGTGATTTCACGAACAGAGCCAAGGAAGCCTTGAGCTTCGATAGCGTCGCCCACTTTGAAAGGCTTGAAAATCAGGATCAGGACACCACCGGCGAAGTTTGCCAGGCTACCTTGCAAGGCAAGACCCACGGCCAGGCCGGCGGCACCGATAATGGCAACGAAAGAGGTGGTGGCAATGCCAACCATCGAGGCGACGGAGATCAGCAATAGGATCTTGAGAATAGCGCCGATCAGTGCGCACAGGAATTTGTTCAGAGTCGGGTCTTTTTGGCCCAGTTTTTTGTCCAAAACAGCGACAAAACGATTGATCAGCCACAGGCCAACAATGAGGGTAATGACGGCAAGAAGTACTTTGGGGGCGTAGGCCATGACCATTGCCATGCCTTGCTCCAATAATTCGGACGCTTTGCCGCTATCGCTGAATAGTTCTTCCATAGAAACGCTCCTTGGTGTTTTTGAGTGCTCGTGCAAACACGGTAACTTACTGTCTTATAGGAATTAACCTGCTCCAGTATAGGCACGTATCCTAGAGTCAGCGAACCGCGTGATGCAAATTAGGCTTCGCTGGGGCGGTCATTGTGATGGGTTCGGGCGTACTCGATGATTTCTCTGGGGCCGCCACGTACCAGTATCCGGCCTTGTTTTTGGCTGAGCTGGTAGTCGTACATGGGGTCGTAATAGTCCTGGAGCAGGTTCTGGATCCAGCGGTTGTGAGCTTCAACAGAACCTCTTTCCTGTTGCTCCAACGCCTGCTCCATCTGATCGCGTAATAGTTGATGCCGCTCACCACCCAAACGTTTGCGAATGCGATCCAAAGCACTGAGCAGGTATTCCCGAAAGTTGAGCCAACCGGCTTCTTCGCCATCGCGCGCGATGTAATCAGCCAGCATGTTTTCCACATAATCAGCCCGAATGATGGCAATGCGCTCCTCCATGGGCTGTTCCAGAATCAGCAAGCCCGATTCGCTCATTCGTGCCCGTAGGCGCTCAGGCATGGCACAGCGGCCAATCAGGCGGCTTTCGTCTTCAAGGTAGATGGTGCCGCCTACTTGGTGGTGGGCTTTCAGCATCGCTACTGCCAGACCGTTTTCGAAGTCGATCTGGGAAGGTTGTGGGCTGACCTGGCGGCCAAAGCTTGAGCCTCGATGATTGGCAAGCCCCTCAAGGTCCACAGGATTAGGAAGGCTTAACAATACCCGGGTTTTGCCGGTGCCGGTGCGGCCGCTGAGCACCTGAAAATCTTGTTTTTCGATGAGCGCATCGAGGCTATCGATCAGAAACCGGCGCAGCGCTTTGTAACCGCCTTTGATAAGCGGGTAATCGATACCGGAATCTTTGATCCACTGTTGAGTCAGTCTGGAGCGCAGGCCGCCGCGGAAGCAAAACAGGTAGCCGTTCGGGTGCTGAGTGGTAAAGCGCTTCCAGGCTTCAATTCTTTGAGCTTTGATGTCGCCTGAAACGAGTTGATGGCCGAGCTCGATGGCTTTGTCCTGTCCCTTTTCCTTGTAGCAGATGCCGATGCGATGGCGCTCTTCGTCATTCATCAGAGGCGCGTTGACGGCAGTTGGGAAGCTGCCTTTGTCATACTCAATCGGTGCGCGCACGTCCATTAGCGGCACATCGTTCAGGAACAGGTTCAGGTAATCATCGGTATCGGGTCTACTGGCCATGTCCTCGGGTCACTGTGGTTTTGAGTGAGCCGGAAGTATACCGGACTGCCATTATCGCGGCATCATGGCTAAGGGTACAATGTCGTCTGTTAATGCACCTGACAGGACCGATGATGACGCCAGAACACCTCAATCAGCACCTTCGTAAGACGCTAAGCCGGGGCCGCGTGGCTGAGTCAGCGCCCGCGGGTTGTCCGAACATGCCGCTTTATTTGTTTGACCCCTCAGTTCTGGAAGGCCCGCTGAGCCATGATGAAGCGCAGGCGGTGGTTGCGGAGCCTGCTTACTGGTCATTTTGCTGGGCTAGTGGCCAGGTCCTTGCGCAGTGGATTCTGGATCACCCTGAACTGGTTGAAGGCAAAACGGTGCTGGATTTCGGTTCCGGGTCCGGTGTGGTAGCGGTGGCCTCGGCCCGAGCGGGCGCGGCACGCTCAATTGCCTGTGACATTGACCCGGCAGCGTTGGATGCCGCCGCAGCAAATGCCAAGCTCAACGGTGTTGAGGTGGAGTTGTGTGACGATTGGGCGAACCGACCCAAGGATCTCGATCTGGTAACGGCCGCCGATGTGCTCTACGACCCGGAAAATCGACCGTTGTTGGCAGCCTTTCAACGTGCGGCCGAGCAGGTGCTATTGGCGGATTCCAGGGTTAAAGATCTTGGAAATAAGGCTTATAGGCTTCAAGGCACCGTCGAGGCGAGGACCTGGCCCGATCTGAATGAGTTCGAAGAGTTTAATAAGGTTCGAATATATCTGGCAGAAGGCGGGTGGTAGCAAGCGGGAAGGAAAAAAATAAAGGGCGACTCGGGAGCCGCCCTTCACAGGTACTGAACCGCCATCCTGAGCAGTTCACAGTCGGAACAAATAGCGCGTCCTTGCGCGGTGAGCAACAGCCATGTTGCTGGATCCTTTGCCTTTCCCTGGTGCCGGCGTCCGAGCCGGCAATCCAATTCAGTTTCCCTTAAGCGAGGCGTCCATGTGTCCTTGCCTCTCCCCTCAATCCTTGTGGGGGTGCGTCCAATGCGTCGTCCATTTCCCTGTCATCCCTGACGAGAAACACTATACCAAGGCTTCTGTTGCAAACCTGTGACCTCGGCACGAAAAGTTGGATCTGTTTTGAATGATTTCGGAAATAATTACGTTAAATTAATGGGTTATGTGTATTTTGATGTGCCAGGTGATGAGCTGCCCACGCAATGAAGCCGAAAGTTCCTACGGACTTGTGAGATATATCGCACAAGGTCGCAGGAGGTTTTCTTACGTGCTTGTCCCGATGCGCCGAACGCCCGGCCAAGGCAGCATGCCGACAGCAATGCCAAGCGCGTCGGCCGCGACATCGGCCAGAGAGAAATCCCTGTAGGGCAACGTAGCCTGAATGGCTTCAAGAGCAAAGCCAAACCCTAACAGTGCCGGCGCAAACCAGTAAAAACCGAGGCGCGGCCATGCAAGGCGAGTGACAATGGTCAACTCGGCGAAAGCGATCAAATGATTGATCTTGTCGTTGGTAGAGGACGGAATGGGGTAACTCTGGCTGGTGGTTGCCAAATATAAGATAGCCGCAAGGGATAGAAACAGCACCGCTTGCCAGAGTCGGGTCATGTGCAAGAGTGAATAAAGAGCTTGTCGAAAACGACGCATAGAAAATCCGGGTGTAGTTGCGGGCTGTGGGATTGAACGTGACATGATATGCTTTGCGCCCCGTTATTGTCATGGCAGCGGAGGACCACCAGCAATGCTCAAGGGAAACTTTTTTCGAGGACTGGGCTACCTGGGAGAGGGGTTCAGGCTGATTCGCCAACCCGGCCTTCGGTTGTTCGTGATCATTCCACTTGTGATCAACGTTCTGTTGTTCGGACTACTGTTTTACTTCCTGGCGGAGCTGTTTGCCGTAATGATCGCCGGCGCTATGGCGTGGCTGCCTGATTGGGCTTGGTTGCAAGCCCTGGATTGGCTGTTCTGGCTGCTGTATGGCGTGGTGATTTTGCTGATGCTGGCCTACGGTTTTGTCATTATCGCGAACCTGATTGGTTCGCCTTTTTACGGCTATCTCGCCGAATTAACGGAAAAACATCTTACCGGCCAGGAGGTCAGCACCGAAGGGAGTTGGGCTGCGATTGTGAAAGATATTCCTCGAGCACTTTGGCGCGAGGTGCAGAAAATCGCCTATTACCTGCCGAGAGCGTTAGGGTTGTTCATTATCGGCCTGATTCCTGTTGTTAATTTAGCGGCAGCAGTGCTCTGGTTTCTGTTCAATAGCTGGATGATGGCCCTGCAATACGTGGATTTTCCCGCCGATAACCACAAGGTCAGTTTCCCCAAACTGCGCAGAGACCTTGCGGCCAGCCGATTGTCGGCTCTGGGATTTGGCTTGCCGGTCGCGCTGGCAGCCATGGTGCCCATACTGAACTTGATTGTTGTTCCGGCCGCCGTATGCGGTGCAACAGCCTATTGGGTTCACGAAAACGATTCAAAACATCAGTAATTTGTAGCGGAGGTTTCTTGGAAACATCGGAATTTGCCATCGGTCAGCGTTGGGTTAGCCACAGTGATACGGCTTTGGGGTTGGGTATTGTTACCGATATCTCTGGTCGCCGGGTCACACTGGGATTTCCTGCGGCCGATGAAGAACGCACCTACGCCATCGATAACGCACCCTTATCCAGAATTGTGTTCCAGTTGGGTGAGGAGATTGAAACCTTTGATGGCAGCAAATATACCGTGCGTGCCGTAGAAGAAATTGGCGGCATTCTGATGTACCACGCCGACGACGGCGAACAGACCGTACAGGTTTCGGAAGTGAAACTGGCGGGTTCGGTGAACTTTTCAGCACCCCATCAGCGGTTGTTTGCGGGACAGTTTGACCGCAATGGTGCCTTCCGTTTGCGGGTGTCCACGCTTGAACACCAGGACCGGCTCCGGGCGTCTGCCGCGCAAGGGTTGATTGGTGCCCGCACCCAACATTTGCCGCACCAGCTGTACATCGCCCATGAAGTGGCCCGACGTCACGCGCCCCGTGTTTTGTTGGCAGACGAAGTCGGATTGGGTAAAACCATCGAGGCCGGCCTCATTCTGCACTACCAGCTGCATACCGGCCGTGCTCGCCGAGCTTTGATTGTGGTGCCGGACTCGTTGGTGCATCAGTGGTTAGTGGAAATGCTTCGCCGGTTCAATCTGCGCTTCTCGATCGTCGATCAAAGCCGTTACGACGACATCAAAGCACAGCAAGACGATGTCGATGCGCTGGTGAACCACATCTTCGGTGACGACGATGATGGCGAAAATCCATTCGAGTCGGACCAGTTGGTGTTGTGCAGCCTGGATTTCCTGGTGAAGAGCAAGAAGGCCCGCGATCACGCCTTGGCTGCCGGTTGGGACTTGATGGTGGTAGACGAAGCTCACCACCTGGCGTGGGCACCGGAACAGGCAAGCCCGGAATATGAAGTGGTGGAAGAGTTGTCTGCTGCCAGTAAGGGGCTGTTGTTGCTAACCGCAACCCCGGAGCAGGTCGGCATAGCCAGTCACTTTGCCCGTTTGCGCTTGTTGGATCCGGCCCGTTTCCACGATTTGGAGACCTTCCGTGCGGAAGAGCAGCAATACGAAGCCATCAATTCGGTGGTGCGCAGGTTGCAGGCAACACCGGATCGTATCTCTGAAGATGACAAAGCGGCGCTTCAAAACTGGTTGGGCGACGAGCTGGCCGAGTTGCTGAAACAAGAGAGTGCGCACCAAGCCATTGTCGATGCCTTGCTGGATCGTCATGGAACCGGGCGGGTTCTGTTCAGGAACACCCGCGCCGCGATTAAGGGTTTCCCCGAGCGCCAGCCGCTGCCGGAACCTCTGCCTTGCCCGGAGCTCTATGAACAGGCCAGGTTCGGCGATGCGGGCCTGGCACCTGAGCAAACCGCTGGAGAAGAGCAGTGGCTGGCGGAAGATCCCCGAGTGGCTTGGCTGGAGAAAAAGCTGGCCAGTCTTCGCCCGGCGAAAGTCGTTGTCATCTGTGCCCGCGCCGATACGGCCATGGCGCTGGAAAGTTATTTGCAGCTGCGGGCAGGTATTCGCAGTGCCGCCTTCCACGAACACTTGAGTCTGGTCGAGCGGGATCGCGCTGCTGCGTATTTCGCAGATACCGAGCAGGGCGCGCAGGCGTTGATTTGCTCTGAGATTGGCAGTGAGGGCCGTAACTTCCAGTTTGCCCATCACCTGGTGCTGTTTGATTTGCCGGCGAATGCCGACTTGCTGGAGCAGCGGATTGGGCGTTTGGACCGTATCGGCCAGACACAGGCTATTCAGATTCACATCCCCTATCTTCAGGGCACCAGTCAGGAAGTTCAGTATCGTTGGTTCCATGAAGGCTTGAATGCCTTTGCTGAAAGCTGCGCAGTGGGCGTTGCGGTGCATGAGCACGTCAGTAGCGATTGGCAGAAAGCCCTTGAGGGAGACCAGGCTGCACTGGAACCACTGCTGGCGGCCAGCGCCGAAGAAACCAAGCGCCTGAAAACCCTGTTGCACAATGGGCGGGATGCGCTGATCGAGTTGAATTCCTGCCGCCGGGACGAGGCGGAAGCCCTGATCACCGAGATTGAAAAGGAAGAAGGCTCGGCTCAGGTGCGCGATTACATGGTGCAGGCCTTCGATATTCTGGGGGTTGATATTGAAGACCACAGCGAACATGCGGATGTGCTTAAGCCCGGAGAGCAGTACCAGTCTGGCCATGTCGCTGAGTTGCCAGAAGATGGCCTGACGGTCACCTGGGAGCGTGAACAGGCGTTGCAGCGTGAAGATATGGCGTTCATGAGCTGGGAACACCCCATGGTGACTGGCGTAATGGATTCGGTCACCAGTTCCGGTCTGGGTAAGGCGGCACTGGCCAATTTGTCTGTTAAAGCTTTGCCGCCGGGGACTCTGTTGCTGGAAGCGGTCTTTGCTGTGCATTGCCCGGCCCCCGAAAGCCTGCAGTTGACCCGTTACCTGCCGGTGTCGCCGCTGCGGTTGGTGGTGGACGTGAATGGCCGTGATCTGTCGAAGGCTTTGCCTCATGACCGATTGAACGAGTTGTGCTCGAACATTCGTCGGCGCACGGCTCAGGCAATCGTGCCCAAAATTCGAGCTGAGGTGGAAACCATGGTGGATCACGCAGAGCGGCTGTCTGATCCACACCTGATTCCTCTTAAAGAGCAGGCGTTGGCTCAGGTTGAAGCGGGTTTCGAACCGGAAATCCGGCGCCTCGAAGCGCTGCAAAAGGTTAACCCGGCGATCCGTGATGAGGAAGTCGACTTCCTGCGTGACCAGTTAGCGGCGGCGCGCGAAGCCGTGGGCCATGCCAGCTTGGCGTTGGAAGGCATTCGGGTGATTGTCACATCGTGACCTAAACCGTGAATTTGCCCTTGCGGTTATCTAGCGCAAGGGCACCTGTTAAGGTAAGTTGAATACACGAATCATTAGCCAGAGCCTTGGGTCAATGCGACAAAGGCTTTAATCCATGGAAGACAGAGAGAACCTAAAATGACCTTGATTCTTTTTCTGGCAGCAATAGCCGGCTTACTCTTTGTAATGCGTCGGGAATCGGGCGCCAAGCACGCTATTGGCGTGATGTTGGTTGTGGGCGTGCTATCCCTTTTCGTTGGCTCCGGCTGGTTAAGCTTGGTGCTGTTTGTCGGTGCCGCCATCACCGCAGCTGCCGGCTTGCCGCAATTTCGCATTAACTGGCTGACCCCGCGGGTGTTTGCCACCTTCAAAAAGGTGGCACCTAAAGTCTCGGAAACCGAGAAGGTCGCTTTGGAAGCCGGCACTGTGGGCTGGGATGGTGAACTGTTTACGGGTCGCCCGGATTGGCACAACCTGCTGATCAATCGTCACAGTGGCTTGAATGAAGAAGAGCAAGCCTTCGTGGACAACCAGTGCACGCAAGCTGTGAGCATGTGTAACGCATGGGATTTGGCGGTTGAGCGTGCAGATCTGCCCAAAGAGCTGTGGGATTTTCTGAAGAAAGAAAAATTCTTTGGCATGATCATCCCGAAAGAATACGGCGGTTTGGGTTTTTCAGCGAAAGCGCAGACGGCTGTACTGCAGAAGTTGGCCGCCAACGAAATGTTGATGGTGACCGTCGGTGTACCCAACTCTCTTGGGCCCGGTGAGTTGTTGCTGAAGTACGGTACGGAAGAACAGAAAAAGCATTATCTTCCGCGCTTGGCCGATGGCCGTGAAATTCCTTGCTTTGGTTTGACGGGCCCACGTGCTGGCTCTGATGCTACGTCGTTGCCAGACACAGGTATCGTGTGCAAACAGGAAGTTGACGGGAAAGAAGTACTGGGTATCCGTCTCAACTTTGAAAAACGCTGGATTACTTTGGCTCCGGTGGCCACCGTTGTGGGTCTGGCGTTCCGGATGTTTGACCCTGACGGTCTGTTGGGTGATACCGAAGATCATGGTATTACCTGCGCCTTGATTCCTCGCGATACCGACGGAATGGAAATTGGCCGTCGTCATTGCCCGATCGGTTCGCCGTTCATGAACGGACCAATCAAGGGCAAGGATGTCTTCATTCCGCTGGATTACATTATCGGTGGTCAGGAAATGGCCGGCCAAGGCTGGCGTATGCTGGTTGAGTGTCTGTCGGTTGGTCGCTGTATTACACTGCCGTCCGGCGCGGCCGGTGCAGCGGCGTACTCCGTTGGTACGGCGGGTGGCTTTACCCGCGTTCGCCGCCAGTTCAATACCCCGGTAGCCGAAATGGAAGGTGTGCAGGCACCTTTGGCACGAATTGCCAGCAAGACTTACATTGCACAATCTGCGGTTAATCACACCGCGAACATGATTGACAGGGGTGAGAAGCCGGCGGTGCCGTCTGCCATCCTGAAATACCACCTTACCGAGTTCCAGCGTGACATTCTGACGGACGCCATGGATGTACACGGTGGTAAAGCGGTTACCCTTGGGCCCCGTAACTACCTCGGTATTGGCTACAGTGGTATGCCGGTATCGATCACGGTGGAGGGTGCCAACATCATGACCCGTAGCCTGATGATCTTCGGGCAGGGCGCCATTCGTTGCCATCCATACGTGTTGAAAGAGCTGGCTGCTAAAGATAACGATGATCTGAAAGCCTTCGATGAAGCTTTCTTTGGCCACGCGGGCCTGATCTTCGGAAACGCCGCACGCGCCTTTACTCAGGCCTTTGGTATCGGTAAGGCGGACGTACCGCTCGACAGCGCTTCCAGCAAATACGCACAGGCGTTGGCGCGCTTCAGCTCTGCATTCGGGCTGTGTGCCGATGCCGCTATGTCCACGCTGGGTGGCGAGCTGAAGATGCGTGAGCTATTGTCGGCGCGCTTGGGCGA
Organism: Marinobacter litoralis; assembly: GCF_003336705.1. Lineage (GTDB taxonomy): Bacteria > Pseudomonadota > Gammaproteobacteria > Pseudomonadales > Oleiphilaceae > Marinobacter > Marinobacter litoralis. The sequence goes on from NZ_QMDL01000003.1 coordinate 745,794, forward strand.
CATGTTGGCGAACCTGTACCTGGGTTCTATGGTGCTGAAGAACTGGCACGAGGGGCAGCCGGCGGAAGGCGAAAAAGAACTGATGGAATACAGCATGACTTTGCTGTTGAATCGCACCGAAACCGCACTGGACGAGTTCCTCAAGAATCTGCCAAACCGGCCGGTGGCCATCGCATTGCGGGTGATCACTCTGCCGCTTGGTCGAAGCTGGGCGGAGCCGAGCGATAAGTCGACCCGTGCCTTGGCCCAGGCCATCTCCAAAGACACCCCACTGCGTAAAAAGTTGCTGGCGGGTGCCTGGACAACTGACGGTGAAGGCGATGTGCCAAATCCGGTAGCCCAGTACAACCATTTGCTGAAGGATTACGACAAAGCGGAGCAGTTGTATCGGAAGGCTACGAAAGCCTACGCAAAAGGCGAGCTCCCCATGACAGCCTTGCATCCGGAAGAGCGCTTTGAAGCAGCTCTTAAGGCGGAGGTGTTCACTCAAGAGGAAGCCGACTTCATGCGTGAGTATGAGGCACTGGTGCTTGAAATGCTGACCGTGGACGACTTCCCGTTTGATGAGTTTGCCCGTAACAAAGACACGCTTATCGACCACAATCCGGCTTAAGGACTTGAGCTGAGATGTGGTTGTCTGCCCTTGCCGTAAGTGTTGGCGCCGTGATTGGTGCCAACCTTCGGTGGGCTTTGGGTTTGTGGCTGAATGCTTCATACCACGTGGTACCTTGGGGCACTTTGGCCGCTAATCTTCTGGGGGGCTGGCTGATTGGCGTATTGATTGGTTTTTTCTCAATCAACAATTCGCTGGCACCGGAATGGCGCTTGTTTGCGATCACCGGATTGTGTGGTGCCCTGACAACCTTTTCGACTTTTTCCCTGGAAATATTTGGCGCGCTTCAAGACGGTAAGTGGGCCGCGGCCTTGGCCGGGATATTGTTGCACGTTATTGGCTCGATCTTGATGACTGCTTTTGGTTTCTGGACCTTCACTTTGCTTAAGGGTTAATGCCGGCAAATAAGTCGGTTCCCGCCTGTGTATCTTTACCTACACAAAATCTTACAAAGACTCTTGGCAAGCCCGATATTCCAGAGTAGAGTGTTTACTGAAGGAAAGATTAGCAAAGCAGTTCATGAATAAGACGTACCTCCGCAGTTAGTAGTGCCGTCCTGTTTTTGATCCCGCGAGTTCAGTTTTTCCGTATACACGCTGACCAGCATCAGAATGGTGTGTGGCAGCAGAAAAAATGATTGATTTCAGGAAGTTTACGTATGTCTACTGTTACCGGTACTGTTAAGTTCTTCAACGAAGCTAAGGGTTTTGGCTTTATCACTCGTGAAGGCGGCCCGGACGTATTTGTTCACTACAGCGCCATTCAAGGCTCAGGATTCAAGACTCTGGCCGAAGGCCAGCAGGTAGAGTTCACCGTAACTCAGGGCCAGAAAGGTCCTCAGGCGGAGAACGTTGTTGCTCTGTAATCTTTAAAGATTCAGGCACAACATCAAAAGGCAGCTTCGGCTGCCTTTTTGCGTTTCTGGAGAAAGAAAAGTGCCTGCACTGTCGGGCTGCAAGAACCAAATGATCTGACCGCGCGCGGCTATGAACGAAATAGAATCAAACGTTCCTGTTGTCCCCGCTGTTCTTGACTATAGTTAAAGCTACAAACGGCAGAAAACCTGAGTAATCTCGGGTGCCGTGTGTCCCGATACTAACAACAGTAAAATGCGGGGTAGTTTATGCTGCTGTCTCATGCGTTCGGTCTCTTTACCCACCCAGGCCAAGAGTGGGCATCGATACGTAAAGAACATGAAAGTCCGATGAAACTCTACGTGGCCTATGTGCTGGCTTTAGCCGCCATTGCGCCTATTTGTGCCTATATCTCCACTGCCCATTTTGGCTGGACGATCGGCAACGAACGGTTAATCAAGTTAACTGAAATCAGTGCCATTCAGCTGAGTGTTCTGACCTATGTCGCGATGCTCGTGGGTGTGTTCGCGTTGGGTTATGCTATTAACTGGATGGCCAAGACCTATGGCGCGAAAGAAGAACACGTGCCGTCCAACGGAGTGGCACTAGCGGCCTACTCTTGCACCCCCATGTTCCTTGCAGGCTTTGCTCTGCTGTATCCGGTTCCATGGTTTAATGCGTTTGTTTTCCTGGCGGCGGCTGCCTATAGCGCTTGGTTAATGTACGACGGGCTGCCTATCGTGATGGGTATCGAGAAAGAGCGGGCCGTTATGTATGGCGGCGCGTTGCTAACGGTTGCATTGGTGATATTGGTAACAACACGGGGCGGTTCGGTTATCCTGTGGAACCTGGGAGTCGGTCCGGTCTTTATCAGCGGCTGATTGCTGGTTCGAAGTGTGCGGCACTTCTAAGGATGAAAGTGCCGGCTTGGGGTAGGGCCGAAATCGTTATAGGATGTCGGCCCTAAACTCAATTTTGAAAGGAATCAGAGGATGAGTAAGCCCATCGTACTTTTGGGTGATCTGGGCATGGATCACGCCGGTTTCCCTCCAACACCTGTCATTGCAGGCTCTCCCGATGTCTTGGTTGACGGTAAGCCCGTTGCCCGACTAGGCGATCCTTTAGCGCCTCACTCCAAGCCCAAACACCCGCCACATCCCCGCGCTATTGCTGCAGGCTCGGCGACGGTCATGATTAATGGGCAGCCAGCTGCCATTACCGGCAGCGCAGTATCCTGTGGTGGGGTGACCATCGGTACCGGCACCGTGATCATCGGCGGTTGATTTACTGCGCGACTGACGATGTCGATGGTGCGGGCGAGCCGGCTTCAGTGGACCAAAGCGGATAAGGAATACCCGCGAGCCGGTTCATGGCGAAAGCGTGAGCGAGCAACAATGCAACACCTGCCATCAGCACAGGAAGCTGGGCCGGGTCTGGCATCAACCCCAAGGATACGATCAATGCGGTTGCACCCGCGGGTGGGTGGGCAACATTGAACAACACCATCAGACATCCTGTTAATCCCAGTGATAGAGCCGCTGCACCAACACGGGGCATATCTACACCAGTCATAAATGCCGACGACTGTTCTTGCAGGCCAAACAAGTAAAGGCTCAGCAAACCCATTAACGCACCAATCAAATGGCCACACAAAGTGTTCTTGGGTGAGGCGGGTTGGGCCATGGGTATGTAAAACAGGATAAACGCAGTCGCGCCCAAGGATGGGAAAATGAACGCTTCCTGAGTGACCAGAGCGACAAACGACACCAGCGCAATGCTGAGGCCGCCATTAATTAGGTTGAAACCGGCGAGTACTGTCTTACGACTGTATCGCTTTGCCAGATTTTCCAGATGAAGCGCCTTCAGCAACCCGGTGGCGAGCTGCCAGCGCAACCGTTCGTTACGAATACCCATGCTTGTTCCATTGCACCAAAAGGGTGCGCAATACTACGGCTTGTCCAAAATCAAAACAAACAAGGATTTCCGATAACGCTTAAGGAGGTTATGAATAACCGTATCTCGCGCCTGCGTCCAAACGGCTGCGCTGTTATAGTAGCCACCCTCTAGATTGTGCAGAAGGTGGGTTAATAGCGGTATGGGTTGTTCCATGAGATTGTGGTTGTTATTACTTGTTTTGGTGCCGTTTGCAAACCATGGAAAAACCTTCGAGGGCCCCAACCTCGCGTCCGCGAGTGCTGCGGTTGCTCTGGTAGATGGCAACAACTTATTGGTGGAAAAGTTCGCTGACCGGCCCGTGCCTGTAGCGTCGGTCACCAAATTGATGACTGCCTTGGTGGTTGTGGAGTCGGGTTTGGATATGAACGAATGGCTGACGTTCGAAGAACGGCACCTGCCCGCCGCCGCAAATGCCTGGACTCGTATCCGGGTTGGCTCCCAGTTGCGCCGGAAAGATGTTTTGCGGATCGCCTTGATGGCCTCAGAGAACTTTGCAGCCTATACCTTGGCCCGCTCGTTCCCGAAAGGATTTGATGGCTTTGTTGAAGCGATGAACAATAAAGCTAGAGTGCTAGGCATGGCCAACACCCGGTTTGTCGATCCCACCGGGTTGTCGGCACAGAATGTCTCGTCAGCCGCTGATCTTATTTTGCTGGCAAAGGCTGCGTTAAAGCATCCCCAAATTCGTGAGTACTCGACCACGGGATACTTTCGAGCCGAGTTCCGAAAACCCCGCTACAGCCTGTCCTATGGCAACACGAATTCCTTGGTGCACAGTGAGCGCTGGGGTGTGAGCCTGAGTAAAACCGGCTATCTCAAGGAGGCAGGGCGCTGTTTGGTCATGGTTTCCGATATGGGCGGAAAAGACGTGATTACTGTCCTGCTGGATTCTTTGGGAACCCGCTCTCCTATGGGGGATGCCGGGCGCATCAAACGATGGCTGGCGACGGGTGAACCTGGCTCGGTTGCAAAAGCTGCGCGGCTTTACGAACAGGAAAAGAATGCTCCCTCAAGTGTTCCTAACGGGCAATAGAACGAATTTCGTCTTCGGTCAGCTCCCGGTATTGGCCCGGTATCAACGCCGGGTCGAGTGTGATTTCACCGATACGCAACCGATGCAGTCCCGTCACATGATTACCAACGGCAGCCAGCATGCGTTTTACCTGATGGTAGCGGCCTTCGGCAATCGTTAGTTCGATCGAAGTGTCCGAGCAAGTCACCACGCGAGCCGGCAGCGTGGGTTTGTCTTCATCTTTAAGCAAAAGCCCCGTTTCCAGCTTCGTTTTGGCCTCGCTTGAAAGAGGCTCTGCCAATTCAACCTGATAGGTTTTCGGGCAATCTCTGCGGGGCGACGTGATTTGGTGGGACCATTGGCCATCGCTGGTCAGCAGCAACAGGCCGGTAGTGTCTTTATCGAGTCGGCCCGCAATATGGACCTTCGAGCCGAAATCTGAAGGGAGTAGGTCAATCGCCGTTGGTTGGCTGCTATCTGTGGTGGCGCTGATGACCCCGGCCGGTTTGTTCATCATTAAATAGACATGGCCCGGCAAATGGACCTTGGTGCCATCAAGTGCGACCACGGCATCGTCGTCAACCTGCAGGTTTGCTGATCGGACAGTAACGCCATTTACCTGCACTCGCCCTTTGCCCACCGCTTTTTTGACTTCTTTGCGCGAGAGCTCTGTGCTGGAGGCAATAAATTGGTCCAGCCGCATTAACAGCTCCCCCCTTCCAGAGGTGCACTGAGGGTTCGAAGGCAAAGGGCGGGTGTTTTGCCTGTGAGCCGCGACCAAAGCACCGGCAGAGCATCCGGATTCATAGCGGGCCGGGGTAGTTGGCCGCTGGGAAGCGCGGTCAGGTCTGCGCCCTGAACTTCGGCCAATGCAAAGGTGAACGGGTGTGCGCCGGGTATTCCCAAGCGTATATCCGTGGCGGTTATTTGTTGGTTACTAAGTTCATAGTGCAAGAAACCGTTGGTAAACCATTCCAGCCGCTGGGCTTCGGGGAGAAGGGAAACCAATTGGGCGAGTTCTGGGTCACGAGCAAAGCGCTCCAGGGTTAGTTCGTTATCCCCGTCAAAAAAGCCTGTTACGATTTCCACGCGTATGTCATCGGTGATCGCCGTTGCCCGCCACAGTACCGTATTGAATGGCATTGGTTGCACCATTAGGGCAGCATCGCCCAAGCCAGCTGCAGCAAGGGCTGGCTTGACTCTCTCGGTGACCAAATGCTGCGCAGTAACGGTCCAGCCCAGATACAGCGATGACAGGAGCAAGCCTAGTGCGAGTGATTTGGTGGCAGGTGGGCGGACCAGGAAGGCGAGGCATCCGAACAGCAAGGGCAGGGTGTAGAGTGGATCAATGATGAAGATGCTACTGACCGCAAGTGGCCCGCCGAACGGCCATAACAATTGGGTGCCGTAGGTGGTAAAAGTGTCAAGCAGCGGGTGGGTAAGCAGCACCAATCCCACCAGCGCCAGCCAACGCGGGTATGACACCTTCGGCTGCCAGCGGGACAATCCCCAGGCAATCAGAAATGACAAAGGGGCCAACACCAACAACGAATGGCTGAAGCCCCGGTGTTGGGTGAAGTTCGCTACCGCTGTGCCGTAGTCAATCAGCACATCCAAATCGGGCAGAGTGCCCAGAAACGCACCGGTCAGCAAAGCCGAACGGCCAAGTGTCTTGCCGGCGACTGCGCCGGCAATCGAAGCGCCCAAAGCTATTTGAGTGATTGAGTCCATGAAGCCCGGATAATATCGTTGCTGAAGTTGCCGATATTATGCGCGGATTCGGGCAGGAGTTCAGCCGTTCGTCTTGATCTCGAGCTTTTGGAGCAACTGCGCCGAAGGGAAACCGTCTGCGATCATGCCTTCAGCTTTTTGGAAAGCGCGAATGGCTTTGCGGGTGTTGGAGCCAAGAATGCCGTCGGCTTTCCCGCTGGGATAGCCTTTTTCGCTCAGGCTTTCTTGTAGCTGGATCACCTGATCCCGAGACAAAGCGGGTTGATCTTCTGGTGGCGGGTTCTTCAGCCCGCCGGCTCCGGCAATGCGGTCGGCAAGGTGGCCTACGGAAATGGCGTAAAACTCGGAGCGGTTCCAGCCCATGATCACGCGGAAGTTGTTGTACGCCAGAAAGGCCGGGCCTTGGTGCCCTGCCGGAACCACCAATGCGGCTTCGATAGGTTCGTCGTCGAGGGCATTACCGTAGACGTCAGTGATGCCCCGCTTGTTCCACTCACTCAGTGGCAAGCGGCGACCATCCGCCAGATTGAAATCGAAGCTACGTGGAATCAGCACTTCGCGCCCCCAGCGGTAATCGCCATCCCAGCCCATGGACTGCAGGAAGCGGCCTGCGGACATCATGGCATCTGGCAGACTGTTCCACAGATCTCTGCGGCCATCGCCGTCGGCATCAACCGCGTGCTTCAGGAATACCGTCGGCATGAATTGCACGTGGCCCATGGCGCCAGCCCAAGAACCCTCCATTTGCCCGAGTGGGATGGCTCCTTCGTCGATGATTTGCAAGGCGGCCACAAACTGTTCGGTAAAGAAAGTGGTTCGTCGAGGATCACAGGCCAGGGTGGCCAAGGCGCTGGGCACCTGCATTTTTCCGAAATAGCTGCCGAAATTGGTTTCAAGACCCCAAAATGCCAGAAGATAGGGAGCGGGCACGCCGGTTTCATCGGTTACGCGTGCCAGTAGTTCGTGGTGCTCCTGGAGTAATTCCCGGCCTTTGGTGATGCGGGCTTCGTTAACCCTGCGATTGAAGTAGTCCGCGAAGGTGGTGGTGAACTCGGGCTGGCGGCGATCCAGTTCAATCACGCGCTCCAGATACTCAACGTCTGCCAATACGGATGTTGCCGTTTTTTCGCTTACGCCCCCCTGAACCGCTTTATCGTGCAGCGTCTCTTTGCACTCAGCGAAGGCTGTTTCCGTCATTGTAGGCTCGCCCTCTGACACTGAATCTGCCTGCGCGGTAAGGGACAGAGCAGAGAAGGTTAGGGCGGTAATTGCGCGCCGTAATGTCGTCCGTGTCATGAGCTGAGCCACAGTGAACCTCGTAAACCAAATAATGAAATCGGAACGGCCATGGTAGCGTGTTTTTTCGATAAGGAAACGTCGCCGTAAGGCTCGGCAGGTGACAATTGTTTAATGGGGTTCTGAAAGGCGAGGGATTGTTGTCTTTTTGTGTTGATCCGGCCCCAGGTCGTGGTGAATGTTCTATAGTTGAAGGCATTCAGCAATCCCGGAGCAATGGCAGGTATGGTGAGTTTGAAGGCACTGGTGGTGGATGATGCCAGTTTCGTGCGGGACCTCATAAAACGGACCGTGCGACAGCGTTTTCCGATGATTGAAACAACCGATGCCCCGAATGGTCGCCGGGCGCAATCACTAATGTCGCGCACAACGTTTGATTTGGTGCTGTGTGATTGGGAAATGCCCGAAATGTCGGGATTGGAATTGTTGCAATGGATGCGCCAGCAACCTCAATACGAGAAGGTTCCTTTTATTATGATCACCAGCCGTGGTGATAAAGGGCACGTTGTTGAGGCGGTGAAAGAGGGGGTGTCCGAGTATCTTGGCAAGCCGTTCAGTCCGGAGGGGCTCAGCAAGAAAATTATGAAGGTAATGGGCCGGCGGTTGCAGTTGGCTGCGGAGCTAAAGGCATCGCCTTCCAGTCGTCCGGTGGGCGCGTTTTCGGACACTGCCGATTTGCTCACCCAGAAGCGGGACGGGCAAGAGCCGGTGGCAAAAGATGCAGGGCCAAGCCCAGCCCCTCAAAACCCGTTATTGACCCCGTCCGGAGCCAATCCCGCTAGCCGGAAGTCGTCACCCCGAGCGGCCAATGTGGCTGCGGTGAGATTTGCGGAAAGTACGCTTAAGTCGGTGGTAAAAGACATCAGTCTGACCGAGGTGCGTGTGATTGCTAAGCGCGATCAGGACTTTCCGGGCATTCTGGACCAGGCGGTTGTGGATATTGATATCGGCGAAGGGGCTATGGCCCGCCTGAACGGCTACGTGCACCAGCTGCAGGCGGTTGATAAGCGGCAGGATACGGATTTTGTCAGCGTGACCATTCGCTTTGTTGACGAAGACCCTAAAAAGTTGGAAGACCTGTCCCGGTTTGTGGCTCGGTTCCGTTCCGGAGCAGTCTAGCGCGCGGTTTGCTCTGGCACGCCTTCAATCACTCGTCCTTTCGGGAAATGGCAGGTAAATTCACTGCCTTCGCCAACACGGCTGTTAATTTCCAGATGGCCGTCATGGTTGATTAAAACGTGTTTAACGATGGCCAGCCCCAACCCTGTGCCGCCTGTGTCTTGGTGCCGGCTGGGGTCAGCTCGATAAAACCGTTCTGTTAGGCGCGGAATGTGAGTTGAGTCTATGCCGATGCCGGTGTCCTTAACGGACAGGTGAGCTCCGTCCCTGTCGGACCTCCAAGTAACCGTTATACGCCCGCCGGGTGGCGTGTACTTCACCGCGTTGAAAACCAGATTTGAAAAGGCGCTACGTAGTTGCTTGTGATCACCTTTCAGCAGGGGCTGGCCGGCCACGCTGATATCGATGTGGTGATTCTTGTCGCCACTGAGGGCTCGGGCATCGTTGCCGATTTGACCAATCATCGCTTTTACGTCGATCGATTCCTGGTCGGCGCTGTGCTCCCCGGTTTCTATCATGGAAAGCAGAATCAGGTCAGTGATCAGCGCTTCCATTCGAGACGATTGGGTCGCCATGGTCTGGACGGCTCTGCGCCATTTTGCGGGTAATTCTTCACCGTGATCGACCATGGTTTCAAGGTACCCGCTGATGACCGTCAGCGGTGTTCTCATCTCATGGGATACGTTGCCAATAAAGTCTCTGCGCATCTGCTCGAGCTGGTGCAGCCGGGTAACGTCTTTGGCCACGATCAAGCGGTCGTCATCCCCGAACTGGTTGATCTGAAACTCAAGATAAATGTGCGGCTTGGCTGGAGAATTCAGCTCTAGAGGTTCGGCGTAATCCCGTTTGTCAAAGTAGGTTTTGAAGGCCGGAGATCGAATCAGGTTCTGTATGTACTGGCCTCGGTCAGTGCCGCGCCTGAAACCCAAAAGATATTCGGCGGCATCGTTCCACCACTCCATTTCTCCCTTGGTGTTGGTCATAATCACACCTTCACGCATGGAGTTGGTGGAATCTTGTACCCGGTTGATGCGCGATCGCAGAGAGTCCTGTCTGCTCAGGTGACCTTGATGCAGTTTGTGCAGGCTGTCGAAAATATGTCCCCACATGCCGATGCTTTGGGGCGGCTCGTCAGACGCGCTGGGGTTACCCAGCCACTGGTAAAGGCGGCGGGCCTGTAACAACGTCCACCATAAATAGACCGTTAGTCCGGTAAGCAAGCCGTACAGCGGAAAGCCAAAGTACCAGCCAATCAGGGTAGTCCCGGCGATACCCGCTAAAATCAGGCGCAAATAACGGGACCAGTTATACCGCATCCATACCTGCCCGGCCGTGCTGCGTCTGATGAGAAGGGATGTCGAACATGTCAGGCCACTTTGGTTGAAAAACGATAGCCCGCACCGCGAACGGTTTGAACCAGATGGTCGTAGTCGGACCCCAAGGCTTTTCGTAGCCGCCGGATGTGCACATCTACGGTGCGCTCTTCCACATAGACGTTGCCACCCCAAACCTGATCCAACAGTTGAGTACGAGTATATACCCGTTCCTGGTGCGTCATAAAAAACTGAAGTAAACGGTATTCGGTCGGCCCTATATTAAGAGGGCCGGCCGGCGTAGAAACGCGGTGACTGACGGGGTCGAGTATCAGACCCTCGACATCAATCGGGCTGTCTACACCGGCAGGGGTTGCCCTGCGCAATACTGCTTTAAGGCGAGCGACCAATTCCCTTGGGCTGAATGGCTTGGTGATGTAGTCGTCAGCGCCGACTTCGAGCCCCTGAATCTTGTTGTCTTCCTCGACCTTCGCCGTGAGCATGATGATGGGGATATCGGCGGTGGCCTCGTCTTTTTTCAAGCGCCGGGCGAGCTCCACCCCGCTGGTGCCGGGCAACATCCAATCCAGCAGAATCAAGTCGGGCTGTTTGTCGACGATCAGGGTATGCGCTTCGAGGGCATCGGCAGCCTCGAGGCAGTTGTAATCGGCCATTTCCAGCGCGACGGCAATCATTTCACGGATTGACGCTTCGTCGTCAACGATCAGCACAGTTTTTCCAGTCATGAGCTTCAACCTGTATCAAGCAGGGGAGTCCATTCGTTGCTCCCAGAATTGTTACCGACCCATTACAACGTGCCTAGGTTACAAGTTTATGACAGGAGCGGGTGGTTACAGCGCTAAGTCCAGAATTAAGCCGACAAACACGGCAAGCCCGGCCCAATTGTTGTTCAGAAAAGCTTTGAAACAACCGTCCCGGGCACGATCCTTCGCCAGGTATTGTTGGTAAACGAACAAGCAGGCCATGACCACTAAGCCTAAGTAATAGAAGCTGCCGAGATCTGCCTGCCTCCCAACCATAATCAGCACCAGAATCACCAGAGTCTGGAGCACGGCAAGTATGGCTCGGTCGGCATCACCGAACAGAACGGCGGTCGATTTGATTCCCACTTTTAAATCGTCATCGCGATCTACCATGGCGTAGAAGGTGTCGTAAGCCACGGTCCAGAGAACGTTTGCTGTGAATAGAAGCCAGGTGAGTTGGCTGAGCTCATTGGCTTCGGCGGCCCAAGCCATTGGAATAGCCCAGCTGAAAGCTGCCCCAAGAAAGAGCTGGGGCAGATGCGTGTAGCGTTTCATGAACGGATAGATGAACGCCAGAATCGCGCCGCCAAACGACAGGTACAAGGTGAGCGAATTGGTGAACAGTACCACCATCAGGAACGAAATCAGGCAAAGGCTACCGAACAGCGCGATGGCTTCCCAGGCTTGAATGCGACCGGTCGTTAGTGGGCGGTCTTGGGTGCGCTCCACGTGCCGGTCCCACTCCCGGTCGGCGAAATCATTAATCGCACAGCCAGCGGCTCGCATCATGAACACACCGAGGGTGAATATAATTATATTGGCAACGGATGGGCTGCCATTGCCTGCCAGCCATAGCGCCCAGTAGGTTGGCCATAGCAGTAACAGGGTGCCAATAGGGCGGTCGATACGAAGCAGCTTTGCATAATCGGTTAAGCGTGCTTGAACGTGCTCAGGCAGAGCGTTCTGCAACATGGTGATGATCATCCGTTCGTCGAGCGTAGGGGTGGAGGCCTGATTATAGCCACCAGTGTGGTGCAGGTTAAAGCGGGTGTTGCGGCTGATACAGTGCTGGTAAGAGGAACTCGCAGACCATGAGAGCGGTTTGGCCGCAATGGAACAGCGAGCGGCGGGCCAGCTGGGGTTGGTTGGGGAGTTCCGGTTGGCAGAGCCCGGTTTCCAGCGGGCCTCGCACCCAGTCCGGGCTGCTGAACAGATACGCGCCTAAGGGTTTGTTGCCAAGATTCAACAGGCGCCGGCCACGGCCTTCAAGACAGCTGACGGGGATAATGGTGCGTGCGAGTACCCAAGGCTGGCCATCCCCGCACAGCTGCACTTCCCGGATCCAGGCTTTTTGACGGCGGGGAATGGATAAGCGCCGAGCTTCTTCGTCAGACGGCTCGGCAAACCCTTCCCGGATAACGTTTACCTGAAAGCTTGAGCGGCATTTTTTCTGCAACGCTTTGGTAAACGAACCTTCCACCTGCAACCAGTGGAGAGCCGGGCCGTGAACATCCGGGTTTTGGAGTCCGGCAGCTGCCAATGACCGATACCAATGGGTAGGGGGGATGGTTAGCCCGGGCGCGGTATCAAAGTCCTTTGACAGCATAAATACCGGGGGCGTTACGCCAGTACCCTTTGTAGTCCATGCCGTAGCCGAACAGGAAGCGATCTTCGACCGACAGACCGGTAAAGTCTGCCTTGAGGTCAGGTTTTGCCTTGCGGTTGTGATCTTTGTCGACCAGGACAGCGGTCAGAACTTCACGGGCACCGTGTGCCTTGCAGTAATCGGCGATTGCACACAGGGTAGTGCCCTCGTCCAAAATGTCGTCGACTATCAGTACGGTGCGGTCTTTCATATCGGCTTCGGGTTGCAGCTTCCATTCCAGAATGCCGCCGGTGGTTTCCTGCCGGTAACGGGTGGCATGCAGGTACTCGGCTTGAACAGGGAAATTAAGCCTTGGAAGCAACTGGCCGGTCAGGATAAGACCACCATTCATGACGCAGAACAACAGCGGGTTGCTGTCTTTCAGGCGATCAGTAATCTCTTTCGCCATGTTGTCGATTGCTGTACTGACTTGCTGGTCATTCACTAAGCAGTCAGCTTCAGCCATCACTTGGTTCATTTCGGCGACGGTATCGGTCATAACGGTCGGTCCTGTCTCAAAACGGCAGATTATACCGAACCGAGAGGCCTGAAGGGAGAGCGGATCGCGTGATCGTTATGTGTAATTACTGCTATTGGCCGGTAAAGTGGCGGAGCGTGTCGCATCCGGCATTGGTCGGTACGAGTGAGGCAGTTATGATAGCTGCAGTTTTCAAATATGAGTGATCTTGAGCCGCCTGTGCTCTTGAACTTTTGATTGATTGATGTATTGTCGGACAGGTTTTTCGCCCGAGAATTTTGATTGAGGAATGATTATGAAAAAGTGGCAGTGTGTGGTTTGTGGGCTGATATACGATGAAGCGGAAGGCTGGCCGGAAGACGGTATCGAGCCTGGAACGCTTTGGGAAGACGTGCCGGACGATTGGGAATGCCCGGACTGCGGCGTGGGGAAGGAAGACTTCGAGATGATCGAAATCAGCTGATAGACGGAGCACAAACATGTCACACCCAGCGCCCATTGTTATTGTCGGTACCGGGCTCGCCGGATATTCGTTGGTGAAAGAACTGCGCAAGCTCGATAAAGAAACGCCGGTCATTATGATCACCGCCGATGATGGTGTGAGCTATTCCAAACCCATGCTCTCGACCGGTTTTACCAAAGGCAAAGATGCCGATGGTTTGGCCCAGGCTGAAACGGCAGCCATGTCGGAACAGCTGAACGTGACTGTGCGCACGTTTAGTACCGTGACGGGGATTGATACCGAGAGTCGTGATTTGATTCTGGGTGATGAGCGTTTGCGTTATGGCAAATTGGTGCTGGCTTGGGGTGCTGATGTGATTCGCCTGGGCATTGAGGGCGATGGCCAGGAGCATATCCATTCCATCAATGATCTGGTTGATTACCGCGCGTTCCGAAAAGCCCTGCACGGTGGCAAGCGCGTCGCCATTATGGGAGCGGGCTTGATTGGCTGCGAGTTTGCCAACGATCTGCGCAATGGTGGCTACGAGGTGGATGTCATTGCACCGGATGCCAACGTAATGCCCAGTTTGCTGCCAGAGGCCGCCGCAAAAGCGGTTCAGCATGAATTGACCGAGCTGGGCGCGCGTTTCCATTTGGGAACCGTGGTAGATCGGGTAGACCGGCAGGAGCAGGGTGTGCGGGTAACACTCGGCAACGGTGAAGTGCTGGAGGCAGATTTGGTGGTCTCGGCGGTGGGCCTTCGTCCTCGTGTTGAGCTGGCGAGAGCGGCGGGCTTGAACATTGGCCGTGGCATCACCGTGAATCGCGCGCTGGAAACTTCGGCTCCGGATGTTTTTGCACTGGGAGATTGCGCCGAAGTAGACGGCCAGGTTTTGTTGTACGTTCTGCCCTTAATGGCGAGCGCGCGGGCGCTGGCAAAAACCTTGACGGGCCAGCGAACGGAAGTGCGCTACGGCACTATGCCGATTATGATCAAAACGCCTTGTTGCCCAACCGCGGTGTGCCCGCCGCCAAAAGGCGCGGAAGGCGAATGGCAGGTGGAACAAGAGGGCTCCGATGTGAAAGCCGTGTTCAAGGCTTCGTCGGGCGACGTTCTCGGATTTGCTGTGACCGGCCGGTTTGCCGTTGAGAAACAGGCACTGGCGAAACAGGTGCCGCCCATCCATCAGGATTAGGGGAGCGGTGTTCAGGTGCTGGACTCTGGCGGGCTGGTTTCTTTTCCCGATTAGCATTGCGTAAAACCTGCGCCTGAGGTAGAAAACTATTCGTAAGCTAAGGAGCTACGAAAGCTCTCGAACGATGTGACAGGAGCGGGCATGCTGGATGTAACCAAGAAACTGGTGGAATTGCTGGATTTATCGCCGATCGGGGATGATCATTTTCAAGGCGATAGTGAAGATTTGGGGTTTCCTCACGTCTTTGGTGGGCAGGTGCTAGGGCAAGCTCTGATGGCGGCGAGCCGCACGGTTGACGACCGGCTTTGTCACTCCTTGCACGCGTATTTCCTGCGCCCTGGCAATCACAGCATGCCAATTGATTACGAAGTGCAGCGGGTCAGGGATGGCGGCTCGTTTACGGTGCGTCGGGTGATCGCTCGACAAGACGGCAAAGAAATTCTGACCGGGTCTATGTCTTTTCAAGCGGCTGAAGACGGTCTTAGTCACCAGTTCGAGATGCCCGACGCGCCCGCACCGGAAACCCTGCGCTCCGAGCAGGACTGGGGCAAAATGATTGCCGACAAGGTGCCCGAAAAACTTCGAGACGTACTGACCCGTGATCGCCCGATCGAAATCCGCCCGGTTAACCCGGGTGATCCGTTCAACCCGAAGAAACGTCCACCCTACCGGCAGAACTGGTTGCGCTCGGCCGGGATTCTGCCGGATGACCCGGTCTTGCATCGGTGTCTGTTGACCTATGCATCGGACTTTAGCTTTTTGGGTACATCGCTCGACCCCCACGGGCGGACGTTCATGAGCTCAGACATGCAGGTGGCCAGTCTCGATCATTCGATCTGGTTCCACCGGGATTTCCGAATGGATGAGTGGCTGCTTTACGACAAAGACAGCCCGAGCTCGTCGGGCGGTCGTGGCTTCAATCGGGGTAACTTCTACACGCGGGATGGTGTGCTGGTGGCATCAACCACTCAGGAAGCACTGATCCGTGAGCGACAAGGCTGATCGGCCAACCATTCGATGATCTCCTCATAAGGTAGCGGCCGGGTCAGGAAGTAGCCCTGAATCTGGTCGCAGCCCATCTCGGCCAGCAAGTTGAGCGTGGCCTCATCTTCGACTCCCTCGGCCACTACGGTATACCCCAAGCTATGGCACATGTTGATCGTGGTTTGAACGATCACCCGGTCTTCTTTTCGGTCTGATAGGTCTGTGATCAGTGACCGGTCGATTTTGATCTCTTTTGCCGGCAATTGTTTGATGTAAGACAGTGATGAGTAGCCGGAACCAAAGTCGTCAATAGACAGCGGAATGCCCGCTTGGTTAAGTGAGTTCAGAGCTTTCAGCGAATTGGCCGGGTCTTGCATCATCGACGTTTCGGTGACTTCAAAAATGATCGAACCAAGATGTGACGGATGCTGTTTCATTTGCTGGCGGACAAACAGCGCAAAATCAGGTTCCCGCAGGTTATTCGGTGAAATATTCACAGCGATGCTCGCGCTGCTACCAAGCTCCACAAGCTGCTCTCTCAATTTGAGCGCTTCCGATATTACCCAGCGAGTCAGCGGTTTGATCAGGCCGCTTTGCTCGGCAACGGCAATGATTTCATCGGCGAAGACGCTTTGCTCTCGGCCACGCCAGCGCAATAGCGCTTCAAAACCAATGATCTCGCGCGTTGCCAGTGCAAGTTTGGGTTGTAGATACAGCGCCAGCTCGTTGTTGTCGATGGCATGTCGTAACTCTGAAACAAGGGTGAGTCGATCTGCGCTGTAAGAATCTCGTGATGGCTTATAGAAGGCCAGGCCTCGCTCGATGGCTCGGCCTGAGCCTTCAGCGATGGCTGCTCTGCGAATCAGGGTGTTGGCATCGTTGCCATTTTCCGGGTGTACTGCGATGCCGATGCGCGGCTGCAGGGGCACTTCCATGCCGAGAAATTCAATCGGCCAGCGAATCTCGTCGAGGCTTTGGACTAATTTGCGTTGTGCCGCGCCCGATTGGTTGGCATCGACGATGCAGGCAAAAGTCTGCGGATCAAAGTGCGCCATGTAAAAGTTGGTGCCGCTGTTGGTTTCAAGCAGTTGGGCCCCCGGCACGTCACGGGCAACGGCGTTGTAGTGTTTGGAGGCTCTGACAAGAATGGCATCGGTATTGCGATGGCCCAGTGTTTTGGTTACCGGGTCCAGGTTGTTCAAGTGCAGAAGTACGACGGCGTACCGTTTTGCGGGGTTCTGATGAATGAGGTCGTTGAGCAACATTTCGAAGCTGCTGCGGTTTGGCAACCCGGTTAGTGGATAGTGCAGAGCCTGTTCCATCAACTTCAGTTCTGCCGATCGGCGGGCTTCCAGCGCGTTAATTTCAGCCTCTCTGGCGCTGAGTTTGTCCTGACGCTCGTGATAGAGCCGCGAGGCCAGCGCCAGATTCAGCAACAGAGCTTCCAAAACAGAGCCGATTTGCATGCCATAGGCGGTAATGAAGCTATTGGGGATGAAGCCCATTTTATTCGCGCCGGTGACCGCACTGCCCAGTGTTAGGGCTCCCCAAGCCATGGTGTAGTAAGACGCTTGCGGATTGCCTTTATACCACTGGATGGGCCCGAGAATTGTCAGGAACAAGCAGCTGGGTATTGCAAAGGCCACACCCAGCCGTATGGCTGTGCCGTAATCGCCAAACAAGCTGAAACCGGCTAACCCGAGATTTAACCCGATGATCAGCACCAAGATTCGGTTCAGGAAAGGGCTGGATTGTTTGAGTTTGAGAAAGACTGCCGAAAACATCGAGGAGAAGGCGACGGCCAGTGGCACCACCACCGCCATGGCAACGCTCTGGATGTCTGGGCTGCGGGGCCAGAGGAGTTGGTATGTACTGCCGTTCAGGCTGGCGATCAGGATCAGATAACCTAACGTCGAAAGCACGTACAGTAAGTAAACGGATTCCCGCAGGGCCAGAAAGACAAACAGGTTAAAACAGATGACGGTCAGCAGAATGCCGTAATAACCTGCGTGCAACTGGGTTTCAATCGATGCATGCTCGAAGTACTGCTGCCTGTCCCACAGTTTGAGGGGAATCTGCATGGCGCCTTGCGTTTGCGCCCGAATCAGAATGTCGTATTCGCCATCGCGTTGCAGCTGCAGCGGAAAAAGAAAAAGCGGGTGTTGAACCGCTCTCTCGGCGAACAGTTTTTGATCACCTGTGCTTTCCTGTTGAATCAGCTGACCGTCTTCAAAGACGTAAACATCGATCTCGTCGAGGGCCGGGTAGCTGATTTCGATCAGCTGGTCGCTGGTGGGGCGGGATATCGAGAACCGTAGCCAGATTTGATCCTGAGTGTAGCCAAAGTTCGCTGTTTGTTCCGGCAGCCGCTGCCAGCGACCGGTTTCAAGAATGTCTGAGGCCTTTACCTCGGCGTCCGGTGTCAGGCGCACGTAGTCCATATCCGGGATATAAGGCGATTGGGTTGCGAATGCCGAAGACGAGGTCACCAGCATTAACAACAGAAATGCCAAACATTGTGCCGAGATCAGTAATTTCACGCGTTGCCGCTCTTATCATTCTTATCGTTCTGTATCGAGTATGAACGCTAGATGGTGGCGGCTCAAGGTGGAAAGTGTAGCGATTTGATGCCGGTCTAATACCCGATTAGATTTCTTTTACCCACTGCTTGGCCCACGTCATGGCTTCGGTTTCCGGCTCCAGCGTCTCCAGGGCATCGATTTTAAGCGTATCACCTACTTTGCGAGCGGCGGTTTCGTACAGAGCTTCTTCCATAAGATCGCCGGCACCGCAGAAGGTATCGCCGTATGAGCTGTCGCCGAGCACAATAATTCCAAAAGGCCGGCCGGGCTGTTGAGGTAACTGTTCTTTGAGGTCGATATAGAACGGCAGAAGATTGGGAGGCAGTTCGCCTTGGCCGGTGGTTGAGGTGCAGACCAGAAGCGCATCGTCATTCGAAGTGATGTCTTCAAGGCTGGGCGATTCCAGTACAGACACCTGGTGACCCTCGGGTTCCAGTGTTTCTTTAATGGTTTTGGCCGTTTGAAGTGCGCCGCCGTAGACGCTGCCAGTTAGGATTCGGATTGCTGCCATGATCCTGCCTTTATTTGAGAGTAGGGGCTTAATACGTGGCGAGATCATAGCGGTGGTAATGGATGCACTCAAGTTGGGGAGGCTTGCACTTTCTCTTGGCTGCGAACGCGGGGCGATATCCTGTTCCTGCCACCCTCTTTGGCGGAATAAAGTTGCACGTCGGCCTGCTTCAGTAGCTCGTTGATCGAGGTCGCGTTGGAAATCGAACAAACACCCGCACTGAGGGTGACCGGCATCGTCGTGCCATTGTGAGTGAAGGCGGTGCTTGCTATCTCGGATCTCAGCCGTTCGGCTAAAGCAAGCGCTTGCAGCAAGGTGGTGTCCGGTAGTAACAGCATAAATTCCTCGCCGCCCCAACGGGCTGCCACGTCAGTTTGCCGAATGACTCCGTGAGTTACTTCCGCAAACCGCTGGAGCACTTTATCCCCGGCATCGTGACCGTGGTTGTCGTTAACCTGCTTGAAAAAATCGAGATCGATCAGAACGATGGAGAAATGATGTCCGGCTCTCTGGTAGCGTGAAAATTCGGTGTTAAGCCGGTTTAGCATTTCCCGCCGGTTGGCCAGACCGGTCAATTCATCGGTGCGGGCAGCATGCTCGTGAGCCTGCGCGAAGGTAACCAGTTTGTTTCGCGCTGACTGACGGGTTGCTTCAAGAACAAAACAAAAAATGGATTCGAAGGTGAGTGTGGCGAAAAAACGAATCTTGAAATCGTTGTTGTATGTTGCGGTGATGCCGGGTAGATCGGGAAACTGGAACACGATCAGTGCAGCGAGATAGCAGAACAGCAGAATGGCGGTACCGGCTTTAAGGCTTGTCAGAAAAAACAGTAAAGGCGGTAGTGCATAAAACCAGAGCGGACCGGTGCTGCTTTCACCACCGGTGGCGATCAGGTATGACAGCAACATGGCGGCAAAGGTGAGCAGACCGGCTTTTTGAGTGTCCCGGTTGCCGGTGCGGGCGAACCAGATCATGTTCAGGAAAATCGGTACGCTAAAAAGCCAGAGTATAGCGCCGTGAGTTGTGTTGCCGGAATGCCAGGCTTTTGCGCCAATGCCGAATAAAAACAGCAAAGCCATGACCGACGCGCCCGTCAGCAAGCGAGATACCTGTTGTTCTTCATGTTCAGTGGAGAGCGCTTGGCTAAGCGTTAGATCGTCATGCATTTGTGTTGTGCTTATTGACACATTTTCGTCCAGTATGCGCCAAAAGAACTGAAGATTGGAGTGCAACTTGACTACAATGTGAAGGGTGACCGGAATCGCACTTTTGTTTCAATTTTTGACCAAAAATTTTATAGTGCGCCCCCGATGATCTGTCAAACCCATAATGGTTAAAGAGAGCATAGCGCTTATGGCACGTTCCAGCGGTTATCTGGATACTCTTCTCAGCAGTCCAACCACAGAGCGTTACAGGGTTGGTTTAAGTCTACTTTTCTTACTTGGTATCTGGCTGCTAGTTGGATCGTTCAGCCATGACTTGCCTAATGGCATGCTGCTGATGGCTGCTGCAGTGATTGGTGGTTACATGGCCATCAACATTGGTGCCAACGATGTGGCAAACAATGTGGGCCCTGCGGTGGGGTCGGGTGCACTGTCGTTGGGGGCAGCGGTTATTCTGGCCGCTATTTTTGAAGCGGCCGGTGCACTCATTGCCGGCGGTGACGTGGTTTCCACCATTAAAGGCGGCATTATCGATCCGACGACTCTGGACGATCCACGTGCCTTTGTCTGGCTTATGACTGCGGCTCTGTTGGCTGGTGCGCTTTGGCTCAACCTGGCGACCTGGATGGGGGCGCCGGTGTCTACGACTCACTCGATCGTAGGTGGCGTTCTGGGCGCGGGTATCGCGGCCGGTGGTTGGCAAATCGCTGATTGGGCGGTGATGGGCAAGATTGCCGCCAGCTGGGTTATTTCTCCGGTGTTGGGTGGCATGCTGGCGGCGCTGTTCCTGTTCGCCATTAATAAAACGGTTCTTTACCGCCAGAATCTGGTGTCGTCAGCCCGGACGTTTGTACCTTGGCTGGTATCGATTATGGCTTGGGCCTTTACCACCTATTTGATGGTCAAAGGTGTCAAGAAGATCGTGAAGGTCGATATTGTTGATGCTTCGTTGATTGGTTTGGCGGTGGCTGCAGCCGTGTTCTTTGCGATGCGAACTTTGGTGAGTCGCCGTGCGGCTACCATGGAAAACAGTACGGATGGCGTGAATACGCTGTTTACCTGGCCGCTGATTTGCGCTGCCGCTCTGCTCAGCTTTGCTCACGGGGCTAACGACGTGGCTAACGCGATTGGACCTCTGGCTGCCATTAACGATGCCATTCAAGCCGGTGGCGGCGTAGTCACCTCAGCGAGCATTCCTCTTTGGGTTATGTTGGTGGGTGCTTTGGGGCTTGCTGTTGGCTTGATGCTGTTTGGTCCGCGTCTGATCAAAACTGTGGGCAGCGAGATTACCGAGTTGGACAAGACCCGGGCCTTCTGTATTGCCTTGTCTGCCGCGCTGACCGTTATTCTGGCTTCCCAGTTGGGGCTTCCGGTCAGCTCGACCCACATCGCTATTGGTGGCGTGTTCGGCGTTGGCTTCCTTCGGGAGTACCTGAAGTCGAACTATGCGACCCAGCTTCACAAGATCATCGAGGCTCACGACCCGGTTGATCAGGAACGCCTGAAACCCTTCTTGGACGACTTCCGCAACGCAACGCTTGAAGAGATGGAGAGCTTGTTGAAGCGCGCGAAGAAGAAAAAGCAGCAAGTGCCACTATCCAAGTCTGAGCGTAAGCGCCTGAAGAAGATCTATAAAGAGGAAATGGTAAAGCGGTCCCATCTGACTCGCATTGCGGCGGCATGGATCATCACGGTGCCGGCCTCTGCACTGATGGCAGCCTTCTTGTTCTTTGCACTACGGGGCATGATGGTCTGACGGCGGGCGGGGCTGGTTAGTGCTCCGCGCTTTGGCCATACTATAGGCAGCACGTGTGTGGGCTTCTGTGCGCCCCAGCTATCTAATTTCGGGAGTAAGGAATGAGTTCATCTGTTGAAAGTCATCAGGCCAAGATGATTGGAGAGCTACGAGTCTTCATTAAGAAAGTTCTGAGTGACCCGACCATTGCGGTCAAGTCTGTGGACATTGCCCGCAAATACAAAGGCCAATCGGATTCGGATGAGTTGATTGCTCGCGAGATCAGCGCAAGCACCACGATCCGGATCCCGGAAGCCTGGAGCGATGCCGATAAGATGTTTCTGGAGATCCTGCACGAAGTGCTGGACGATGAGGACGCGCTCTACTAATTCCCGGTTAGTCCGGAAAAGGCTGTCAGGCGCCCTGCCTGGCAGCTTGCCACTTTACCTGACTTCGGTCTGGGCCTGTTTTAGAACGGCGTTCGCCATTTGGTTCAGAATGTCGATTTCGTCGGCAATACCCTCCGCTTTCGACAATTCCTTTTGTTCCTTGAGAATGTCTTCGAGAATCTCTGGCGTGGTCAGCGGGTTGGCCAGTACCACTCGGAACACGATGCAGGGGAAGTGGTAGTAACGAGCCGGTTCCAGCCGCGTACGGGACACAAACGCTTTACCGTGTTCACGCTGGGTTTTCTGGATGAACTTGGTGATGCGGTTCAGGCAGCTGTTCATCTTTTCGGCTTGCAGTTCGTTGGCGATAGCCAGCGCTTTCTGCACGATGTCGGGGCAGTACCGGTAGGTCAGGATGTTCAGCTCAGGCTCGGTGACCAGTTCAAAATCCGCCTCTTTGGTAATCATGTCCGCGAACAGTCTGGCTTTTTCGATGCCTTGGTCAATCAGGATTTCATAACCTTCACGAGCCAGGATTTTCAGGCCGGAATGAATCAGCATGGACATGCCCGGGCGTGAGCCTTCGAGCGTGGTGCTGCCCAGGTCACGGGAACCTTTTCGAATAATGTATTGGGCGTGATGCTCGACCGCACTGGCGAGGCTCGGGTCTTTGAACACCACCAGGCCAACGCCCATCGGTACGTAGAGCTGTTTGTGAGCGTCGAAGGTGACCGAGTCGGCCTTTTCGATGCCGCGCAGCAATCCGCGGTAGGTGCGGGAGAACAGGGTTGGCCCGCCCCAGGCCGCGTCTACGTGGAAGTGTGCGCCAAACTCTCGGGCGATATCGGACATGGCATCAAGGGGGTCTACGTTGCCGGTTTCGGTGGTGCCGGCGACGCCGCAGATGGCCATGACTTTGATTTTCTGTTTTTGCAGCTCCAGACACTTGTCCCGAAGGGCGTCGGTCTGGATGCGGTTGTTGTCGTCGGTTTCTACGGGAACCAGTGCGTCCCGGCCCAAGCCCAGTACGTCAGCGGCTTTGCGCAGGGAGTAGTGTCCGCGTTTGGAAACAACGATGGCGGCACCTTCGTACCCGTAATACTTCAGGGCACGGAACAGGCCTTCTTCGTGTAAGCCGCGGAAGCTGCCTTCAGCGGGGAAGGCGCGATTACGGGCAACCCAGAGTGCGGTCAGGTTGGCTACGGTGCCACCGGAGCACATGGCGCCCAGAGCGTGTCGGGGGCTGTGCATCCACTTCCGGTAGAAGGAGCCGTCTTGTTCGTACACCAGCCGGTGAATCATGCCCAGTACCTGCCGCTCCATGGGGGTGAATGCCTTGGAGGTTTCGGTTTTGACCAGGTTCTGGTTCAGGGCAATCATGATTTTGGACAGTGGCAGCATGAAGTAGGGCAGTGCCGAGGTCATGTGTCCAATGAAGGCCGGGGATGCGGTGTGTACCGAGTTGGCAACCAGTTTGTCGAGCAGGAATTGGGCTTGCTCGGAGACGAAAACGGGTTTTTCCGGGATGGCGGAGTCGGCGAAGTTCTTTTCTACGTCAGACAGGTCCCGTTCGACGGCGACTATATGTTCTTGAAGGAAGCCGGCGAGGTTGCGGGAGATATTTTGGTCGATGCGGCTCAGCGTGGATTCCGGTGCTTCTGGCACCGTAAATACGCGATACATGGCCTCGACTGAGGCTTGGGCGGATTTTTTATTTCCGGTCATAGAGCCACACACTTTCAGTGATTGTCCGAGGGTTGGTTCCGGAAACCCTGCGGATGAGGGGCCAGGCGGGGCCTGGCACATGTACTGCAAGACCTGTCTGTTAGTAGGTCATATGTCCCTGAGGGGCCGTAGTATAAGGCTTGATTTGCGTTGATGCTATGCCTTAGGTGTTTGGACTTTAGCCTGTCAGATTATTTCGCGGTGGATGTCGAGTATGGCGGCGTCTATGCGGTCCTGTATGTCTTTTTCGACTTGGTCGAGGCGTTGGGTGATTTGTTGGGCGGATTCGCCTAGGGCGGCGATGGTCCAGGTGGCGCAGTCCAGGGCGTCGTGGTCGGCGGTTTCGCTGACGGCTAAGTCGGGTTCTTTGCCCCAGATGGTTTTCATGGCGGTGAAGGCTTTGCGTTTGGCTTTTAGGTCTTCGCAGGCGTAGAGCTGGAAGTGCAGGGTGAGTAGGCCTACGTGGGGGGTGATGGTGTGTCGCTGTTGTTTTGGGGTTTTGCCTTCTTTTAAAAGCTTTCTCAGGGATTCCGACATATTTGACTCAGTATGGGTGCCGGAGCAGCCGAGGATTGGCTTTCCAAAAAACGCTCCTGCGGCACATCCATGTGGCGCTTCTGC
The DNA here is from genome assembly GCF_003336705.1 of Marinobacter litoralis. GTDB lineage: Bacteria > Pseudomonadota > Gammaproteobacteria > Pseudomonadales > Oleiphilaceae > Marinobacter > Marinobacter litoralis. Next base: position 769,922 of record NZ_QMDL01000003.1, read on the forward strand.
TTCGCCATCCATGGCTCCGCAAATTTTTGGAAAGCCAATCCTCGCCCGCTCTCAGACGCTGTTCGGGGAGTCCACGTGACAATCAGGATTTCTGTTGCCTGTTTAGATCTCCTGTAATTTCCCCCTAGCCTACTATAGGCGTTGCCCGTTTGATAATGGCTGCGGCGTTGGTGCCGGAGGGGAGGTTGCCATAGTTCATGCCGCCGTTGTTTTGCAGGCGGGACGCGCAGAAGGCGTCGGCTACGTGGTGGTTGCCGAAGCGCAACAGTACGGATGCCTGCATGGCAAGTGCCAAACGGTCTACGAGGTTTCTGGCGCGGTATTGGAAGTCGCTGATGTCGGAGAAGTCGGCTTGCAGTTGGGCCAGGAATTGGTCGAAGCGGCGGTCGGTGCCTTTGGCTTCGGCGGCTTCTTTGAAGAAGGCGTCGAGGGTTTCGGGCTCTTTTTGGATGGCGCGCAGGGTGTCCAGGCATTGGACGTTGCCGCTGCCTTCCCAGATGGCGTTGACCGGGGATTCCCGGAACAGTCTGGGCATGATGCAGTCTTCCATTACGCCGCTGCCGCCGATGCATTCCATGGCTTCGTAGGCGTGGTTGGGGGTGCGCTTGCAGATCCAGTATTTGCCGACGGGGGTGGCCAGTCGGGCCAGAAGGCGTTCGTGTTCGTTGTTTTGGGTGTCTAAAGCGCGGGCGACTCGCATGGTGTAGGCGAGGGCGGCTTCGTTTTCGATGGTCAGGTCGGCCAGTACGTTTTGCATCAAGGGCTGGTCGCTCAGGCGGGCGCCGAAGGCACTGCGGTTGTGGCAGTGGTGGGTGGCTTGGGCGACGGCCTGGCGCATGCCGGCGGAGCTGCCGATCATGCAGTCGAAGCGGGTCATGGCCACCATTTCGATGATGGTGGGGACACCGCGGCCTTCTTCGCCGATCATCCAGGCCAAAGCGCCACGGAGCTCGACTTCGCTGGAGGCATTGGCGACGTTACCCATTTTGTTTTTCAGTTGTTGGATTTGCCACGGGTTTTTGGTGCCGTCCGGGCGCCATCGGGGCATCAGGAAACAGGACAGGCCGCTGGTGGTTTGGGCCAGTACCAGAAAGGCATCGCACATGGGAGCGGAGACGAACCATTTGTGGCCTACCAGTTCGTAGGCTTGGCCAGAGCCTTCGGCGCCAATGGCGTATGCTCGGGTGGTGTTGGCGCGTACGTCGCTGCCGCCTTGTTTTTCGGTCATCGCCATGCCGATGGTGACGGCGGTTTTCTCGCTGTCTGGCAGGTTTCGGCCGTCGTAGGCGTTGGTGAGAATCTTTTGTTCCCAAAGCTTCGCCACTTCCGGTTGTTTACGGATAGAGGGGATGGCGGCGAAGGTCATGGTGATGGGGCAGCAGTGGGCGGCTTCTACCTGCGAGTGCATGTAGTACTTGGCCGCTCGCGCGACTTGGGCGCCTTGGCCGGGATTGGTCCAGGGTGAGCTGTGCAAGCCGTTTTCCAATGCGGTGGTCATCAGTTCGTGATAGGCGGGGTGAAACGTGACCTCGTCTATTCTGTGGCCAAAACGATCATGGGTGCGGAAGCTGGGTTTGTTGTGGTTGGCCTGATGGCCAAGCTCTATGGTTTCGGCTTTTCCGGCCCAGGCACCAAAGCGGCTCAGGCTGTCGTTGGCGTGGGCGGCGCCTTCCCGTAATACAGCTTCCCGCAGAGCGGCGTCTTGCTCGAACAGGTTGTAGTTGGCCAGCACGTTTGGCTGGTTGATGACCTCGTGTGTTGCGGCTAGATAGCGATCGGTTGGAGAGGCGTTGGTGTTGCGATTGCGGGAGGTGTCTAGCGGCTTGCTCATGGTTAGCTCCTGGTGCCGGTCAACCCCCTTACGCAGTAGCGAACGATGGTGTTGATCAGCGCATCTTGATCGGTTTTTGTTGTTGGCAGTGAGGCTGTCTGTGCTGGTGACAGCGGTCCGACCAGTGATTCGGATATGGCACCTACCAAGCAGGTGCTGGTGATCCGGGCATCTTGGTCGGGTATGGAGCCCTCTGCTATGCCTTCCTGAATAATCTCTTCGAACAGGTTGGCGTAGGCCTTTCGATAGAGCAGTCGTTCCTCTTCAACCTTTGGATCGACTGGTTCGGCAATCAGTGCCCAGGCTTGGGTTGGTCCTTTCAGGGCGCGTCTGGCGAAGTGCTGCAAGGCGTTGTTTAATCGTTCAACGGCATTGCCCTCTATGGCCAGCGCTTCGGCCACTTTGTTGACTTCACGTTGCGTAGCCAGCCGAAAAATTTCGGCAAACAATTCTTCACGGGATTCGAAATGGCGGTAGATGGTGCCAGTTGCTACGCCCGCCAACTTCGCAATCGTCGTGATTCGAGCGCTTTGGAAGCCGTTTTCAGCCACGCATTGAGCCGTACATTTCAGAATGTTTTGGCGGGCTTCGGCTTTCCGCTGACGCATTTTGTCCGTTTCACGATAGGCCATGCTGCCTTCCTAAGTAGTGAATCACTGTTCATTCTTTGTGTCAATTTTTGACGGCTTGGATGGCCCTTAATTATGGGCTATAAAATCAATAAGTTAATATAAATTACAAAAAGTTACAAAAAATATTGAGTGTGCAAATAGCGCTGCTGGAAAAACCGGATTATAAAGACGCCAAGACGGGGCCTTAGTGGGATTTTCGTCGAGGTAAGGTGTGCCTGCCGAAGCGCCTTCATGGCACGGGGAGCGGGGTTTTCGTTGATGGAGAGAAGAGCATGAGTGAATTCGACGAAGGCAATTTGGATCAGTCCGGCAGCTGGGCCGGAGAGGGCGAAGATAATCATTCCATCGCTAGCCGGGCTCGTGTCAGAGCGCAATTGCAAGCGGATATGGAAGCCTTTCTGCAGTGCGGTGGCAAAATTGAAGAGGTCGACACGACCTTGAAATCGAATACCCCGCGCAAAGTGGATGTAGGTTTCAATAACCGCTCGCTCTAACGTGTTTTTCGTTCGGGCGGTGTTTGGCTAACCGCCCGAATTCCCGTTTTGTTGCTGCCCGTCAAGGGTGCGCAGGACCGCAGGCCTGCAACAGGCCGCCTCCGGGGTGTATGATGGAGCCTCTTCTCACGGTTTCATGTTCAGGAGGTTACCTGTGTCAAAGCCGCACCTGCCGCTTTCCGGTCGAAGCTTTCCCTTTACCCGTCCGCGTCGTAATCGCGCCAGTGATTTTTCCCGCCGTATGGTTCGTGAAAATCAGCTGACTGCGGACAACCTGATTTACCCGGTGTTTGTATTGGAAGGGGAGAATCAGCGTGAAGCCGTTCCCTCCATGCCCGGGGTTGAACGCCTGAGCATCGACCTGCTGGTGGAGCAGGCGGCAGAACTGGTGGAGCTGGGCATTCCGGCGATCGCGTTGTTCCCGGTGGTGCCAGCCGAGCACAAGAATTTGTCGGGTTCCGGCGCTTGGGATTCTGATGGTTTGGCGCAGCGTGCTGTTCGGGCGCTGAAACAGGCGCATCCTGAATTGGGTGTGATTACCGATGTGGCTCTGGACCCGTTCACCACTCACGGCCAAGACGGCATCATCGACAATGACGGGTATGTGTTAAACGATGTCACCGTGGAAGCCCTGGTCAATCAGGCGCTGTCTCACGCTGATGCGGGCGCCGATGTGGTAGCACCTTCGGATATGATGGACGGCCGGGTCGCCGCGATTCGCGAAGCGCTGGAGTCCGCAGGTTACGTAAACACCCGAATTCTGGCCTATTCTGCCAAGTATGCGTCGAGTTATTACGGGCCGTTCCGGGACGCCGTCGGTTCGGCGGGTAATCTGGGTAAAAGCAATAAAGCGACTTACCAGATGGACCCGGCCAACAGCGACGAAGCCATTCATGAAGTGGCGATGGATCTGGCGGAAGGTGCCGATATGGTAATGATCAAGCCGGGCATGCCGTATCTGGATATCGTGCACCGCGTTAAAACGGAGCTTCAGGTACCGACGTTTGTATATCAGGTGAGTGGTGAATACGCCATGCACATGGCCGCTGCGCAAAACGGCTGGCTTGATGGTGACGCAGTGATGATGGAAAGCCTGATGGCGATGCGCCGTGCAGGTGCTGATGGCATTCTCACGTATTTTGCCGTGCGTGCCGCTAGATTGATGAGAGATCGCCAACGAGCGTAAAGGACAAGCAGGCTGTTCGCGATGGATAGGGAAGCAGAGAGCGATGACAACTGAAATAACAAAAGCAAAGTCAGTCACAAGCGATGACCTGAGTGTGCCCGCGCCAGTCGAGGTGCCTCCGGTTGGTGAGCAGGTCAATCTGGATGCCAGTGAAAACTGGTTTAACCGGGAGTTGAGTCAGCTTCAGTTTAACTACCGGGTATTAAAACAGTCCATGGACCCGGCGCACCCGCTGATTAACCGGCTGATTTTTTGCTGTATTTTCAGTAGTAATCTGGATGAGTTTTTCGAAATCCGGGTTGCCGGCCTGCGTGAACAATTGAAGTATGGGCGGGAAACCGTCGGTGCCGATGGTATTCAGCCTGAACAGGCGTTGGCGGAGATCAGTCGTGTTGCTCATGAGTACATCGAAGAGCAATACGACATTCTCAACAATGTGCTGTTTCCAGCGCTGGAAAAGGAAAATATCCACTTCATACGACGTCGTGAGTGGACCCCTGCGCAAGCCGAGTGGGTCAGAAACTACTTCGATGAGGAAATCCTGCCGGTGGTCAGTCCGATCGGGCTCGACCCCTCGCACCCGTTTCCGCGCTTGGTCAACAAGAGTCTGAATTTCATAGTTGAGCTGGACGGCAAGGATGCTTTTGGTCGTGAGACCGGAATGGCGATTTTGCCAGCACCCCGGTCTTTACCGCGTTTGGTGCGTCTGCCGGATGAGGTTTGTGAGGGTGGCGAGAATTTGGTGTTCTTGTCATCGATGATCCACGCCCACGCTGATGAGCTGTTCCCGGGTATGGAAGTGAAAGGCTGCTATCAGTTCCGCCTGACCCGAAACGCGGATTTGGAGCTGGAAGACGATCTGGAAGATTTGGCCTCTGCGCTTCGGGGTGAGTTGCTGAGTCGTCGTTTTGGCGACGGTGTGCGTTTGGAGGTGGCTGATAACTGCCCGGAAGAGTTGGTGCACTTCCTGCTGACTGAGTTTGGCCTTGGTGAAAGAGATCTCTACCGCGTCAACGGGCCGGTAAACTTGACTCGGCTGCTTGCAGTGAGTGGTTTGGTTGATCGCCCGGACCTGACCTATTCCAGTTTTTCCCCTGCGATCCCCCGGCAGATACGCAGCAAAGAATCGATGTTTGAAGCGATTCGGAAACGCCCGATTCTGTTGTCTCACCCGTTCGAGAACTTCAGTTCGGTCGTGGATTTACTGCGCCAGGCAGCGAAAGACCCTCAGGTCTTGGCGATCCGGCAAACGCTCTATCGGGCGGGCACCGGCTCGGAAATTGTTGAAGCGCTGGCCGATGCCGCCCGTCGCGGTAAAGAAGTGACAGCGGTGGTGGAGTTAAGGGCGAGGTTCAGCGAAGCCGAGAACCTTGAGTTGGCCAGTCGGTTGCAGGAGGCAGGTGTCATCGTGGTGTATGGGGTTGTCGGCTACAAAACCCACGCCAAGATGCTGCTGATTGTGCGCCGGGAAGAGGGCAAACTGTCCCGTTATGTGCATTTGGGTACGGGCAACTATCATGCCGGAAACGCACGGTTATACACTGATTACAGCTTCATGACCTGTGACGATTCCATTGGTGATGATGTTAACAAGCTGTTCCAGCAACTGACCGGTATGGGTAAGGCGCTAAAGATCAAAAAGCTGTTTCATGCGCCGTTTTCCATGCACAAACGGCTGATTAGCCTCATCGAGCGGGAGGCCAGTTACGGCGAAGACGGGCGCATTATTTTCAAGTTTAATGCGCTGACGGATGCCCAGTTGATTAAGGCCCTTTATCGAGCCTCTCAGGCGGGGGTGCAGATTGACCTGATTGTGCGGGGGATTTGTTGCCTGCGTCCCGGTGTGCCGGGGCTATCGGAGAACATACGGGTGCGCTCCATTGTCGGGCGTTTTCTGGAGCACACGCGTATTTACTACTTCGAAAACAAGGGTAAGCCGGATGTCTATTGCGCCAGTGCCGACGGCATGGAACGAAACATGCTGAGCCGTATCGAAGTGGCGTTTCCGATTGAAGAGCCCGCTTTGATCGCGCGTTTGCAGGAAGATCTGGATGCTTACCTGGCCGACAATTGCCAATCATGGATGTTGCAGCCTGATGGCAGTTACATCCAGAACCAGCCGGCAGAGGGTGAGCCACGAGTGGCGGCGCAGCTGGTTTTACTGGAAAGGCTGACGGGCAAATCCAAACCATAGCCCTTAGGCGAGAAACAACAACTCACTACGCTTTGTGCGAATAGGAAAGACACGTTGAAATTGAACAAATGGACGATGATTGGCTCAGCCGTTTTGCTGGTTGCGGGCGTAGCGCCGTGGGCCGTGGGCTACCTGACGGAGCAGCAATGGCTAGAGGCGACGGAAGAGGTGAATCAGTCGCAGCCGTTTGTTCGATTAGAAACAGATCGCTATGAGCGGGGCGTTTTCAGTGCCCAGGCCAGCGGTACGCTCGCCCTGATTGATCCGAAAACCGGCGAGGCCGATCAGATCGGTTTCGAGGTGGCCATTTCCCACGGGGTAACCGGGAGTTTGTTGGATTTCAGTCCGAATGGGGGCTGGCAACATGAAGGTGCCCAATGGCTCGAGGATGAAGAGCCAAGTTTGACGTTGGAAACCCGACTTTGGGGTTCGGCCGTTGTCGAATTTCAGGCTCCACCGGTGTCGTTTGAACAACCGGGCCGGCCCGAATCGGTCAGCGCCAGTGGCGGTTTCGCCCGGGTAGAAGTAGGGCGTATGGGTGAGCAGGCCGAGGTGTTGATGGTCTGGCCGGAGTTGAACATTCTTGGTCCTCGGGCTGATGTAAAACTGCAGGAGTTGCACGTAGAACAGAGCATGTCGCTGCTCAGCGGTGATGTCTGGACCGGTTCAGGCACTATGACCTTGGGGGCCTTGGTGGTGGATAGCGCCGAACTTCCTGCTTTGTCGGTCAGCAACGTTTCTTTTGAGACTCTCAGTGAAGCCAGTAACGGCGGCCAGACGCTTGATTCGGAGGCGGTGTTGGCTGTGGAGGCGGTGCGCGTCAACGATGCGGAGTATGGCCCGCATCGGGTGGCCGTGTCGGTTGATCATTTGGATGTTGAAAGCTGGAACGCATTCAGTTCGGTCATGACGGATATGCAGTTGATGGCAATGGATGCGGGTGCCGATTCGCGCTCTGCCTATCAGCAGCAGATGGCGCTGATGCAGCGGTTTAACGAGGCGGTACGGGGGCTGGCGGCCAGCGGCTTCTCGGTAGGTGTTCGGGAATTGAGCCTCGATACGCCGGAAGGTGAAGTTCAGGGCTCTTTGGACATTTCACACCCGGAGCTGTCCGAAGATGAGCGTGCCAACATGTTGATGGTGATGCAGCGCTTGGTCGGTTCGGTGGATGTGTCGATGCCATTGGCGCTGGCTGAGGAGTATCCGGCCGTGCGCATGCAGTTGTCGCCGTTGATAAAGCAGGGGCTCTTGGTTCGCGACGGTGATGAGTTGGTGATGAAGGGGCAGATGGAAGATTTGGTTCTGGATATTAATGGCGTTCAGATTCCGCTGCCGCCTTTGCTTTAGGTTGTTTCAGCACCACCGCTATGCGGTGGTGCAGCTTTCCCTTTCTTTGTGTTCTCAGGCCTTGCTGAATTTCTGCTTCAGGGCTTCAGCAACGGCTGGATCAACAAACTCCGATACATCACCGCCCAGGGAAGCAATTTCGCGGATCAGGGTGGAGGAGATGTAGGACAGGTGGTTGGAGGGTGTCAGGAACACGCTTTCGACTTCTGGCGCCAGTCGGCGATTCATGTCGGCTAGCTGAAATTCGTATTCGAAGTCTGATACTGCCCGCAGGCCACGCAGGATGACGGTGGCATTTTGCTCCCGCACGAATTCTGCCAGCAGGTTGCTGAAGCCGGTGACGGTAACGTTGGGAATGTGTGCTGTGGCTTTTCTGACCAGTTCGCAGCGTTCGTCGAGGTTGAGCAGTGGTTGCTTTTTGGGGTTGAAGGCAACGGCGACGACGATTTCATCAAACATGCGGCCGGCCCGTTCAATGAGGTCGGTGTGGCCGTTGGTGATGGGGTCAAAGGTGCCTGGGTAAATTACTTTTGGCATGCACAGCTCCTTGGTTTTTATGCTTGGTAGCATAGCAGCATTGGTTTTCGGGCTGTAGTCCTGTGCTTTTGATCCGGGGCTTTTGTGCAGGATTGCTTGAGCCGGAGTTAGCACAGAGCGAGGGTTGTCTTCCGGGAGACGCTACGAGCACATCCCTGTGCGCTTCTTTCGGGCCGTCCTTGGCCCTCAAGACTCCCGGAAGACAACCCTCACCCTGTGCCTCGCGCTACCCAGTGGCTCGCCCCGACAGTGTCAGTTGCCCTTTGTTCAGCCTTTCGCTGCGAGCTTCTGCGCCAGTCGCACGCTGTTTCTTGCCGCCAGTGCGTAAACCGACAGCTGCGGGTTTGCGCCGATGCTGGTGGGGAAGATGGAGGCGTCGTGGATGTTTAGGTTGGCCACGTGGTGGTGTTCGCCGAAGCCGTTGACCACGGATTCTTCCGGGTTGCTGCCCATGCCGCAGCCGCCCATTTGGTGTGCGGTGAAGATGCGGGCACGGTGTGGTTTCATCGGGAGTTCGTTGATGGCGGCTTTGGCTTCTTTCCAGCTGGTGTGCCAAGCGGAATCCATGTGGATGGCTTGGACGGCTTCTGCGCCAGCGGCGAATTGGATTTCGGCCATGTCCAGGTAGGACTGGCGGATGCCTTTCCACAGGTAGTCGGTCATTGGGTAGTCGAGTACGGGGCTGCCGTCGTCACGGAGGGTGACGGTGCCGCCGGGGCTTTCGGGGTGGAAGCCGTCTCGGAGTAGGGCAATGACGGATTGAAGCCAAGGCAGTTGGCCCAGGTTATCGCGTTGTGTTTGGCCGTGACCCGGTACAACGCCGGCTGCCATGCCGGGGTGCAGTGGTGGTACTTCGAGTTTGTAGCCTATGGGGCCGTCGTGGCCATTTCTGAAGTTGAATTCATCCGAGTAAATGGACTGTGGTGCGCCGTAGAAGGGCTCTACTTTCGCGGGCATGCGGGCGACGGAGGCGCTGACCGGGTGGATGAATGAGCGTTTGCCGACGCGGTTGTACGGATCCGGCAGGTCGGAACGCAGCAGCAGGCCTGGTGAGCCGATGGCGCTGGCGGCCACCACGAAGTGTTTGGCTTTCAAGGTGACGGTGACTCCGGAGGGGGTAACGCCGTCTGAGCCCATGGCCGTGGCTTGCAGGTGGTCGATGCGGTCTTGTTTCATGACCAGTCGCTCGGCGCGCAGGCCGTGGAACATTTGGGCTTGGTTATCGAGTGCGCCGGGAATGGTGGTCAGCAGGGCGCCTTGTTTGGCATTGGCGGGGCAGCCCACGCCGCAGTAACCGGAGTTCCAGCAGCCGTTAACGTTACGGGGAATGGTTTGCCAGGAGTACCCGAGCGCTTCGCAGCCGTCGCGTAAAATGCCGTTGTTCTGGTTTGGCGGTGTTAGCCATGGTGCCATGGTGTGGCGTTCTTCTCGCCCGTCGAACCAAGGTGCCATGACCTCAGGGGCCAGTCCTTCCAGTCCGAACTTTTGGCTCCAGTAGTTCAGAGTTTGCTCCGGCGTGCGGAAGCTGCTGGTCCAGTTGACGGTGGTCGAACCACCCACGCAGCGGCCCTGCAGAATGGATATGGCGCCATCGGCCGTGGTGCGGCTCATGCCTTCTTGGTAGAGCGTGGCGTAGGCGGTTTGTTCGTCCATTTTGAAGTCTTTCTGGTAATACAGGCCACCTTCTTCGACCAGTATTACCGAAAAGCCTTGTTTGGAGAGAATTTCGGCGGTGGTGCCGCCGCCGGCTCCGGTGCCGATGACGACAACGTCGGCTTCGACGGTCTGGTTTTCAGTCAGTTTGCTGGCATCGACCACGTTCCAGCCGGAAGCCAGGCCCCGGGCGATGGGATCATTCATGGACATAGTGCTCTCCGTTTTCCGGGGTCATCAGGCATTTTTGAATTGAGGTAGGGCGTCAACCATCCAGGCGGGTGGTCCCGGGTAACCGGTCAGGTGCCACTGATTCTGGTGACCATAGAAGGCTACGTTGGCGATTTTGCTCAACGCGATGTAGCCGTTGTTCAGCAAGCCGAGGCGGCTATTGCGCCAGCGGTTCAGGAAAGCACCGGCTTCTTTGGTGGTGACGGATGGCCAGTCGGACCAGACCCGAGCCAAAGTGATGCGCGTAGGGGCGAAGTTCAGCAGGTCGAAGAGTTTGCGTAGCTCTTTCTGATTCGGTGCGCCGAACTGGACGATGCCCTGATCAATTCGCTCGATGGTGGCGGCAATCTCGAACTGGCGCTCGTTGGGGTCCTCTGGCAAGGCTGTGGCAAACAGGGCCGGGAGCAAAGCTTCGAACAGGGTTATGTCGTCTTTACTTAAAAACTGGAATTCGTAGCTCGCATTCATGCGGCTATCAACGGCGCTGATTCGGCCAGCGGGAGTTGTTGCGCAACCAGACAGACCTGCGGTCATGCTGACGGTGCCTAAAAACAAGGCGCCGCCGACGCCGGTTTTCAGGAAGCTTCGTCGGCTCAGTTGGGGGCTGTTCTCGGCAGAGTGGCTTGTCTGGTTAGGCATGGGACACCTTTTCTGGTGGTCTATTAGGACTGGCACAGGGCCCGAGCGCATTGTCGGGTGCCTGTGCCGAATAAGGCCGTTTTAACGAATGAACAGTTTATAGATCATCTTGTGTGCGGCCGTTCCGTGAGGTGCGTAAACGAATTTGCCGCTGTTGAATTTCTGTTTACTAAAGATTGCCCGTTGATGGGAGAAGGTCATAAAACCTTCCTTACCGTGGTAATGGCCCATGCCGGAATCGCCAACGCCGCCGAAGGGCAAGTCATCTTGCGCTACGTGCATCAGTGCATCGTTGATGCACATGCCACCGGAGTGGGTTTGATCGATGATGTGTTCTTGTTGCGCTCTGTCATAGCCAAAGAAATACAGCGCCAGTGGACGAGGGCGTTCGTTGATGTAATGAATCGCATCGTCCAGATCCGTGTAGGTAACAATGGGAAGGATCGGCCCGAAGATTTCGTCCTGCATGACCTTCATATCTTCGGTGGCATTCAGTACCAAGGTCAGCGGAATCTTGCGGGTGCCATCTTTCATGTTTTCGTTGGCCGGGTTGATCTCGATCACCTCAGCGCCTTTGGCGCGGGCGTCTTCAAGGTAGCTTTGCAGGCGGTCGTACTGGCGCTCGTTAATGATGGCGGTGTAATCGTCGTTATCGCGCAGGCTCGGATACATGGTTGATGCCTGAGCGCGGAACTCGTCTACAAACGCCTGCACGCGGTCTTCGGGGCACAGCACGTAATCCGGGGCCACGCAGGTTTGGCCGGCGTTGATGGCTTTACCGAACGCAATACGTTGGGCAGCATCGGAAAGCGGCACGTCTGGGGATACCACCGCAGGGGATTTGCCGCCGAGCTCCAGGGTGACCGGAGTCAGGTTTTCAGCCGCAGCTCGCATAACCAATTTGCCCACTGAAGTGGAGCCTGTGAAGAGCAGGTGATCGAAGGGGCGCCGAGAAAAATCGGCCGCCACATCGGCTTCACCGGTAATCACCGAAACCAGATCTTCCGGGAACATGCCCTCGATAATTTCTTTGAACAGCGACGAGGTGTGCGGTGTAAATTCGGACATTTTGACCATTGTCCGGTTACCGGCGGCCAATGACGCAACCAACGGGCCTACGGCAAGATACAGAGGATAGTTCCAGGGCACGATAACGCCTACCACGCCTTTTGGCTGGTAGTGCACTTTGTTACTGGCCGGCTGAAACAGTACAGAGACATGGCGCTTTGACGGCTTCATCCAGCTGTCCAGATTTTTCAGGGTGTAGTTGATACCCTGAATCGACGGCATGACCTCGGCAATTAAAGATTCATCCTTCGAGCGGCAGCTGAAGTCGCGGTCGATGGCTTCGAGCAAGCGATCCTGATTGGCCAGCAAGGCGCGTTTCAGGCGTTTCAGGTTCTCTTTGCGTTCAGAAGAAGAGGGCATCGGGTTATTCCGGAACGCTTTTTTCTGGTTCTCGAAAACCCGGTGGGTGTGTTGAATCTGAGTTTTGCTTTCGGTCATCTGAACGACGGTGGCTACCATTGTGCTATCTCCCTGAGCTCTCCAGTCAAGGTGCTGGAAGCTGTTGTTGTTGGCGCTGAGTGTATGAAATTTGCGCTAGCAGCTATTATTAGAGTATATACTCTACTCAGTCAAGAAATGCTGGGTGGCCTAATGGGCCATCATCAATGTGATAACAACAAACTGCGGCGTGAGAATGAAGACCAGAGACAAAATACTGTTGGCGAGCCTTGAGCTTTTTAATGAGCGGGGCGAACGGAACACAACGACGAATCATATTGCCGCTCATTTGGCGATATCTCCGGGCAATCTGTATTACCACTTCCGGAACAAGTCGGACATCATCTATGAGATTTTTCAGGAATACGAAAAGCTGGTTGATTATTACCTGGTTATTCCAGACGACCGGCCCCTAACGGTCGCAGACATGACCTTTTATCTTGAGTCGGTGTTTGATGGGTTGTGGAGCTACCGTTTTTTTCATCGGGATCTTGAATACTTGCTGGATTGCGATCCGAGACTGCGCAGCGATTATCGTGATTTCACCAATCGGTGCCTGGCCGCGATGAAAACGATTTTTGAAAAGTTAGCGGAAGCGGGCATTGTGCAGGAGCAGCCGGAAGAGTTGCGTGAAGTCATGGCGCTGAATATCTGGCTGGTAGTAACCAACTGGATGGCGTTTTTGAAAACAGCCCATGGCAGCACGGGCGATGAAGGTCTGAGCCTGACTGCGCTCAAGCAGGGCATCTATCAGGTGTTGACGCTTGAGATGCCTTATTTGATGCCCGAATATCGTGATGAGGTGCTGGCTATAAGAGAAAAGTACCGCCCGGTTTTACCAGAACAGCGTGATTCTGTTGTCGCTTAAGCTGAATAAAAGTTGAACTTCTGTGAGTGGTGCCGGTCGAACGAATTACAGCAGAAAACCGGACTTCTCTGCTGTTCCTGAGTGAGTTCTCAGGTTTGCCTCTTCTGAGGGGCAAAGCACGTCGCAAACCCTGACGTTTACCGGCCTACTCATCGTGGGCCGGCTTTTTCCCCGACAGGGTAATCAGCCTTCGATTTCCTCGGGCGTCTCCAGCCAATTCGTCAGCACCGAACGGCATTCATCAAGTCCCAGCTTTGACGTGGCCGAAAACATCACCAGATGTTCCACGTACTCATACTTCTTCAATTTATTGGCAATGCCCAGCATCGCTGTTTTGGCTTGTCCAAACTTTAGTTTGTCAGCTTTGGTGGCAAGGATCATCAGCGGCAGCTTGTTGTGCTCGCACCATTCGATCATCATTTGGTCAAATTCGGTCAGCGGGTGGCGAATATCCATGACCAATACCAGGCCGCGAAGGCAGCGGCGCTCGTTAAGGTAGTGTCCCAGATGTTTTTGCCAGTCATCTTTCATGTCTCGGGAAACTTTTGCGTAGCCGTAGCCAGGCAGGTCCACCAAGTGCATGTTCTCTTTGTTCAGGCTGAAGAAGTTGATCAGCCGGGTGCGGCCGGGGGTTTTACTGGTTCGTGCCAGTTTGCCGTTGACGGTGATGGCGTTGAGTGCGCTGGACTTGCCGGCATTAGAACGACCAGCGAAGGCAACCTCGGCGCCGTAATCGGGCGGGCACTCGTCCAGTTTGGAAGCGCTGATGAGAAAACGGGCGCTATTGAATGAGACGCTTTTTTGAGTCAGATCAGGGTCCACGACGGTTGCTGTTCCTTTGGATTTCAGTTATCGACGATTAATGTATAATGCTACACCAATTTCCGGCGGTGCGCTGCGCGTTCCGCTGTTAGTCCCGGTTTTGAGCCTTATCCCAGAGGCCATCCGGCGAACAACCAGAATACTTTCACGATTCTAAGATGAGAGAAGCGGAGCGGGCATGAAAAGACTGATCGCAGGAGTGGTTCTCGGAGTTAGCTTGTCAGCTATGGCTCACGGGGCAGGAGATCCGGCAGCGGGTGAACAGAAAGCAGCCGTGTGTGCAGCTTGTCACGGCCAAGGTGGCGCTAAGCCGATGATGGCGAGCTATCCGAAACTGACCGGTTTGGGTGAAAAATACCTGTACCGTCAGCTGACAGACATTAAGTCCGGCGACCGTTCAATACCAGAGATGACCGGCTTGCTGACCGCCATGACGGACCAAGACCTGAAAGATCTTGCAGCCTACTTCAACAAGCAGGAGCTGGTGGTTAATCAGGCGAACGCTGACGAAGAGTTAATCGCGCAAGGGCAGGCTATTTTCCGTGGCGGTAACATGGCTTCTGGCGTGCCGGCCTGTGCGGGCTGTCACAACCCGAGCGGTAAAGGTAACGAGCCTGCTGGTTATCCGGCTCTGGGTGGTCAAAATGCCGAGTACGTTGCCAAGCAGCTTCAAGCGTACCGCGATGGCACTCGTGCCACTACCGCGAATGCCAGCATCATGGCTGATGTGGCTTCCAAGTTGACGGACGCTGAAATCGAGGCGGTTGCCAACTACGTATCTGGTTTGCACTGATTTCATCAGTCCTCTCAGATCAGAAAACCCCGCTCCGGCGGGGTTTTTGTTTTTGGGCGCGGGTAGCCTCTTAACCTTCTGTAATTATTTACTGTTACGCTCTGTGGAACTTTTGAGCGTGGCTGGGTCATAATCAAGCGACTTAAATAGAACGAACAAACACGTTAACGCTCGGAGATTTTCATGATCAGAACCCTAACCCTGATAGTAACCATGGCTGCAGCGCTGGCTTTCAGTGGCTTCGCCAGTGCTGAAACATGGAAAAACGGTGTGCATTACCGCACCTTGACCACCCCGGTTAGCACAGCCTCCGACAGCGGAGTAGAGGTGGCTGAAGTGTTCTGGTATGGCTGCCCGCACTGTTATAACTTCAAGCCGCTGTCAGAGGCGTGGGAAGAGAAGGCGCCCGATTACGTGAATTATGTTCGCCTGCCGGCTGTGCTCGGTGAGAGCTGGGCGCCACATGCTTTCGCATTCTATGCGCTGGAGTCCATGGGTGAGCTGGATAAAGTGCACGATGCTTTGTTTGAAGCTTTGGCAGGTGAGCGTCGGCCGCTGAACTCGGCGGAAGCGCTGGCAGATTTTGTGGCGGATTACGGTGTTGATGCTGAAGCCTTTGTGGATGCCTACAACAGTTTTGCCGTTCGCTCGCGCGTGCATCAGGCCCAAAGCAAAATTATGGGTGCGCAAGTTACCGGGACTCCGACTATGCTGGTTAACGGTAAGTACGTGGTCACGGCAACCATGGCCAGAGGACATGAAAACGTACTGAAGGTTGTCGATTACCTGGTCAGCAAAGAGCAGGGAGTATCGGAGTAAAAGGAGAAGTCTGATGCGTGTGGCTTTCAGGGTTTCCGTTCAGATTCCGGGTGATTATGTATAAGCGGATTCGTAGCCAGATCAACGGCATATTGAAATCACAGGAAGCCGCCCCGCGTGGTGCGTGTTCGGGAAGCGAGCACGTGCCAGACTTCGAGCCTCACCGCCACATCCGGCTGCTGACCTTCAATATACAGGTTGGTATCAACACGTCTTCGTATCGCCACTATGTGACCCGTAGCTGGCAGCATTTCCTGCCTAATCGCCGCCGTTTTGAAAACCTTGATCGTATCGCCACGCTGTTGCGGCAGTACGACGTGGTTGCTTTGCAGGAATGCGACGGCGGCAGTCTGCGCAGTGGTTATGTCAATCAGGTTCAGTATCTGGCCGAAGCCGCAGGCATACCGTACTGGTATCAGCAGCTGAACCGGAACCTGGGCCAGCTTGCCCAGCACAGCAACGGTTTCTTGAGCCGCTACAAACCATTGGATGTGACTGAACACAAGCTGCCCGGGCTGATCCCGGGTCGGGGTGCCATCGTCGCGCGCTATGGTCTGGAAGAAGATCCATTGGTGTTGGTGCAGATGCATCTGTCGTTGAGTAAGTCTGCGCAGCAGCGTCAGTTGGGCTTCGTTCGTGATCTGATCAGTAAATATCAGCATGTGGTGCTGATGGGGGATATGAACGCCCATGCCGAGCAGTTGCTGACCCAAACGCCTCTGCGTGAAACTGACCTTGTACCATTGCCTGCCACCGCCCATAGCTTCCCAAGCTGGCGTCCCGAAAAAGCGTTGGATCACATTCTGGTCAGCCCGTCATTGGAGATTCGACAATCTGGGGTGGTGAGCTATCCCGTCTCAGACCACCTGCCGATCTCGCTCGATATTGCCTTGCCCAAGGGTTACCTCGAAACCTTTTAATTGCCCTCGCTGTGTCCTCTCAGGCTACCGATTTTTTAAAAATCTTGTAACTTCGGGCTGAAGTCTTATGCTTAGAAGTCTATGGATTGTGATAAGTCTGGGTGGTCGCGGGCGTTTTGTGGCGGCGGCCGAGCGGTTTCGGATTGCCTAGGTGGTCCGAGTTATCTTATTGATCATATTAGCTATTGCCGCGTCCGGACTAAACACCCCAGATACTGTGTTACCGACGGGAGTGAGCTATGAGAAAACTTTCCTATTCAGCATTACTTTGTGCCCTAACGATACCTTCGCTGGCGAGTGCCGACTGTGGCGAGGTGTCGATCACTGAAATGAACTGGGCGTCTAATACGGTGGTCACCAGCGTTGCCAAGTTCATCATGGAGCAGGGCTACGGTTGCGATGTGACTGTTGTGCCTTCAGACACTGTGCCGGCAGTGACCTCTGTTGCCGAAAACGGCGAGCCGGATATCGTTACTGAACTCTGGAAAAACTCCGCTGGCGAAGCCTACGAGCGTTTGGAGGCTGCAGGGAAAATCAAGCCGCTGACCAAAGTGTTGCGGCCTGGTGGTATCGAAGGGTGGTGGATTCCGACTTATCTGGCGGAAAAACACCCGGAACTGACCACCATTGAAGGGATTATGGCTAACCCTGAATTGGTGGGTGGCCGATTCAACAACTGCCCCGACGGGTGGGGCTGCCGTGTCGCTAACGACAATCTGGTGCGGGCGCTGGATCTCGAGGCGGCCGGTATCGATGTGTTCAATCATGGTTCGGGTGAGACTCTGGCGTCGTCTATGGCATCAGCTGTGCAGAAGGAAGAGCCTTGGTTTGGCTATTACTGGGGGCCAACCGTCCCGCTCGGCAAGTTCGACATGACGCGAGTGAAACTGGGTGAATACAAACCGGAAGTGCATGCCAAGAACCAGTCGCCTGATGCCGAGAACCCTACCGTGTCGGAATTTCCGGCCGCGACGGTGCTGACCACCGTCACGCCGGACTTCGAAGATCGCGAGCCTGAAGTGGCAGAGATGTTGGCTCAGCTAAGTTTTGAAACTGAAACCATGAGCTCTTTGCTTGCGTGGATGGATGCCAACAATGCCACGGCCGAGGAAGCCGCTGTCTACTACCTGACCAATTACGGAGAAGAGTGGTCTTCGTGGTTAAACGACGATGCCCGAAAACGTCTGAGCCGCCTGCTAGGAAATTAAAGCGCCAACCCGAAGCCCGGCTTGCCGCCGTCAGGTGGGCCGGGCATGTTCCGAATGTCCCATTCTGATTGACGGTTTTACAAAATAGGCATACCCGATGGCAACATACGACTGGTTATTCTCAACCTTGGGTCTGAAGGAATGGTGTGGCCAAAATAAAGACTCTGGCCCCTTATCCATGGCTGATTTGCTGGCCAAGAGCAAAGGGCAGGATGCCGAATCCCAATCGCTTTGGGATTTACCGTTTCCCTCAATGGACGCGCTGAATGAGTCGTGCGAAGCGTTTCCGCAATCCCGGGATCTTACCAAGGGGCTTGAACAGGGCTTTTTGGAGGTCAAAGACAGCCTGAGTCTGGTTCTGGACCCGCTTACCCAGCCTTTGAGCTGGTTTCTCGACGGTTCACTTTACGTCATGCTCAACACGCCTTGGTGGATAGTGATTCCGGTGATGTTGGCGGTGGTGTTTTTGGTGAGCAAGTCCTGGAAGCTGGTGACGTTTGTGGCCTTCTCCATCGGCTTGTTAGCGTTTATTGATTACTACGAATACGCGATGCAGACCCTGGCCATTATTTTTGTTTGCGCCTTCCTGTGCGTGTTGATCGGGGTTCCTATCGGCATCGCTATGGCGCGAAACGATTGGTTGCAACGGGGGACTATCCCGGTTCTGGATATGCTGCAGACCCTGCCGCCGTTTGTGTATCTGATCCCCTTGATTTTCCTGTTCAGTGTCACAGAGTCCAAATTGTACGGCATCGCCATTATCCTCTACGCCATCGTTCCCGTGGTGCGGCTGACCGATCTGGGTATTCGGCTGGTGGACAAAGAAGTGATTGAGGCGGCCGATGCATTCGGTATGACGCCCCGGCAAAAACTGTTCAAAGTTCAGATTCCCCTGGCATTGCCCAACATTATGGCCGGTGTGAACCAGACCATAATGATGAGCTTGGCGATGGTCGTGATTGCCTCTTTGGTGTCGGCACCGGGCTTGGGGGTGTTGGTATTGCGAGGCATACGAAATCTGGAATTAGGGGTTGGTCTGGTTTCGGGTCTTGGCATTGTATTGCTGGCGGTCATTCTTGACCGTGTTACCAAGGCCTCTCTGGCCCGGGTCAATTCCGCACAGAAACAGTGAGGCAGTATCGTGGCAAAGAATGTCAAAATCGCGATTCGCAATTTGTACAAGATTTTTGGGCCGGAACCGGAAGCCGCGCTAGAGCATGTCAGGCAGGGGGCAAGCAAAGCTAGTCTGCAAGACGAACATGGCCACGTGCTTGGCCTGAAAGACATTAATGTGGATGTGCATGAAGGCGAAGTCACCGTCATTATGGGGCTGTCTGGTTCTGGTAAGTCGACGTTGATTCGCCACCTAAATCGCCTGATCGAGCCGACCACCGGCGAAATCCTGTTCGACGGTGAAGACGTTTTGGCGTTGGGCGAGGAAGGTTTGCGTACGCTGCGGCGCCAGAAAATGTCCATGGTGTTCCAAAAGTTCGCGTTGTTGCCTCACAAAACCGTGTTGGAAAATGCCGGGCTGTCCTGGGAAATTTCAGGGCAGGGTCGTGAGGCCTATGAAGAAGAGGCTCGCAAGTGGTTGGCCCGTGTTGGCCTGGAAGGCAGCGAAGAGCAATATCCTCACCAACTATCTGGCGGTATGCAGCAGCGAGTCGGAATTGCCCGTGCCCTAGTGTCGAATTCGCCGGTCATGCTGATGGACGAAGCCTTCTCGGCCCTGGACCCGCTGATTCGGTCGGACATGCAGGATCTGTTGCTGGAACTGCAGGCTGAATTGCATAAAACCATTGTCTTCATCACTCATGACCTGGATGAAGCGTTGAAGCTGGCGGACCATCTGGTCATTCTCAAAGACGGGGAAGTGGTGCAGCAGGGTGATCCTCAAGGCATATTGTTGCAGCCTAACGATCCGTATATTGTCGATTTCATCAGCGATATCAATCGCGCCCGGGTGTTGCGTGTGCGTTCGGTCATGGGGCCGGTGAACGATGCCGAGTCCTTTGCAGGTGATGTGCTGGAGACGGATAACCTGGAGTCGGTTCTGGCTAAGTCGGGTGGCGATGTGAGTCAGGTCTTTCGGGTTGTGCGTAACGGTCAGCCGGTTGGCCGACTTGCAATGACGGAGCTGACCAAGGCCTTGGTGCCGACAGAAGGAAGCGGTGCCCGCTTGTCATGAATGTTTCTTGATGTTCAGGCAATAAAAAACCCGGCTTGAAGGCCGGGTTTTTTGTGGAGGCAGGATCAATTACTTGATCTTGGCTTCCTTGTACGCAACGTGCTTACGGACAACCGGATCGTACTTTTTGATCTCGATTTTTTCCGGAGTGTTACGCTTGTTCTTCATGGTCGTGTAGAAGTGACCGGTGTTTGCTGACGATACCAGCTTAATTTTTTCGCGCATGATGCAGCTCCTTAGAATTTCTCGCCGCGGGCACGAAGATCGGCCAGTACAGCGTCAATACCTTTTTTATCGATGATGCGCATGCCCTTAGTGGATACGCGCAGCTTCACAAAACGCTTCTCGGACTCAACCCAGAAACGGTGGTTCTGCAGATTCGGCAGAAAACGACGACGAGTGTGATTCATCGCGTGGGATACGTTGTTACCGGTAACCGGACGCTTACCGGTAACCTGACAAACTCTGGACATACATGCCTCCGACCTGAGCACTGGTCTATCAATGCGAATTCGTTATTTAACGCGTCTCTGGTTGCTCCGGAGCTAACTTTGCTACCGGTTCGCGCCTGTAAACTGGGCGCAACACGCCAGATACCGCCAGAAAGGGACGCTTTTATACCAGAACCGGGGGCCCAACGCAAAAAATTGTTGGGATTTTGGCCAGTTTTTCGGTCGCGACTTCATGGCGGTTACATCAACCCTCTTTCAGCGAGGGATATTACCTCACCGTGACCGATAACCATATGGTCAAGAACCCTGATATCGACCAACCCCAGAGCTTCTTTCAGGCGACGAGTCAGAGAGATGTCTGCCTGACTGGGTTCGGCCACTCCGGACGGGTGATTATGCGCGAAAATCACCGCCGCTGCATTATCTTCCAGGGCCTGTCGGACAACTTCCCGCGGGTACACGGCGGCCCCGTCGATGGTGCCGCGGAACAATTCCCGGTACTGAATGACGCGATGGCGGTTATCCAGAAATAAGCCGGCAAAAACTTCGTGAGGGTAGGTGGCCAGGCGGCTGGTCAGGAAACGCCGGGTATCGGCGGGAGAGCGCAGAGGGTCGCCTTGTCGCAGCGGTTCATCCATCACCCGCCTTGCCATTTCCATGGCGGCCTGAACTTGCGCGTACTTCGCGGTGCCCAGACCTTTTACTTGGCAAAACTGGCGACGGGAGGCCGTCATCAGGCCACGCAGGCTCGAAAATTCTTCGATCAAGTGGCGCGCCATCGCCATGACCGGCATGCCGGCGGTACCAGTGCGTAAAAAAATGGCCAGAAGCTCGGCGTCCGACAAAGACTCGGCACCGTGAGCAAGCAGTCGTTCACGTGGCCGTTCATCGTTGGGCCAATCGGATTGGTTCATATCGCATCCTTGCGGGTGTGGTTAAAGCGTGCGTCCTGCACGTGGTTCTCAAAGTTACAAAGGTTACTCGAAAAGGTAACATTTGGTAAACGGAACAATCGTGCGTGCTGGCTGCGCTGTCAGGGCTTGCATGCTATCTTACAAGTCTTTCATTTTACGGGATTACGGAGCCCTCATGGCCGTCAGACGAATACTGCTGGGAATCACCGGTGGCATCGCCGCCTACAAGAGCGCTGAACTGGTTCGGCAGCTGAAAAAAGCCGGGTTGGACGTTCGTGTGATCATGACTCAGGGGGCAGAAGCCTTCGTTACACCCCTGACGTTTCAGGCGTTGAGCGGCGAGCCTGTGCGCACGTCGTTGTTGGACCCGGAAGCCGAAGCCGGCATGGGCCATATTGAGCTGGCAAAGTGGGCGGATCAGGTGGTGATTGCGCCAGCCTCTGCGGACTTTCTGGCTCGGTTGGCTCATGGCATGGCCGATGATCTGCTTACCACCGTGTGCTGCGCCACTGAAGCGCCCATCGCGGTAGCGCCGGCGATGAATCAGGCCATGTGGAAAAATCACCGCACCCAGCGCAACCTCCGGTTATTGTCAGAAGATCCGCAAATGACGATTTGGGGCCCGGATCAGGGTGAACAAGCGTGCGGAGACACCGGCCCCGGCAGAATGCTGGAACCTTCTGCGTTGGCCACGCTGATTCTGACCGAGCAGGTGCCGCAGCCAGCCGGACCGCTCAGCGGTAAGCGGTTTGTGATTACCGCCGGCCCCACGCGGGAGCCGATCGACCCGGTACGTTACATATCCAATCACAGCTCCGGCAAAATGGGGTATGCCATTGCCCGCGCTGCGGTGGCTGCGGGTGCGGAGGTTACCTTGGTCAGTGGCCCGGTTACCTTGCCGGCCCCCGAGGGCGTGAAAGTGCGCTCTGTGGTCACCGCCGAGGACATGCTTCAGGCTTCACAGCAGGCGGTCAGTGAAGGTTGCGATGTCTTTATTGCCACCGCTGCGGTGGCAGATTATCGGCCCCAAACCTGCGCCGGGGACAAGATCAAGAAAACCAACGATGAGATGAGCCTTTCGCTGGTACGTAATCCGGATACGCTGGCCACCATTGCCGCCAGACCCGATGCGCCATTTACCGTGGGCTTTGCCGCCGAAACCACTGACGTCGCCCGCTACGCGATGGATAAAATGCAGCGCAAGAAGTTGCAGATGATCGTGGCCAACGATGTATCGACCCCCGGATTAGGTTTCAACAGCGACCAGAATGCGGTCACTGTTTTTTGGCCGAATGGCCAGGAATCCATCGGGCCCGACAGTAAACAGAACATTGCCACCCGTCTGGTGGCGCTAATCGAAGAACACAGCAAGAAGGCCGACAAGTAATGACTCGAAAAAAATTGCAGGTAAGAATTCTGGATGACCGCATTGGTTCCGAAATTCCGTTTCCTGAGTACGCAACTGAAGGGTCCGCCGGTCTGGACTTGCGTGCCTGCCTGAAAGAGCCACTTACCTTGGCCCCCGGCGATACCCATCTGATTCCAACGGGGTTGTCGGTACACATAGCGGACCCCGCTCTGGCGGCTATGATTCTGCCGCGCAGTGGTTTGGGCCATAAGCACGGCATTGTTTTGGGGAATCTGGTGGGGCTGATCGATTCGGATTACCAGGGCGAGCTGATGGTGTCGTGCTGGAATCGTGGCCAGACTGAATTCACCATCGAAATTGGCGAGCGTCTTGCCCAGATGGTACTGGTGCCGGTGGTACAGGCAGATTTTGAAGTGGTGTCCGAGTTTAACGCCAGCGACCGCGGCGAAGGCGGTTTTGGATCGACAGGAAGTCACTGATTCGGTTGTCGTCAGGTGGCGGCGCTCGGTTAGTCTGACGACTATACTGCGAAGGTAAGTGTCTGTCCGGAACAAGAAAATAACGATGGGATGCGCTATGAAATTCGGTAAGAAAAAGATCAATAACGATACCGCAGAAGAGCAGCCGGTAACGGACGCGCCGAAAGCCAAAGTGAAAGGCAGCCGAGGCGGTAGTGGTCTGAGAAAACTCAGCTCGGTAGCGGTTAGCCAGGCGTTGGTGGTGGTTCTTGCTGGTGTGATCTCTGCGGCCTTACTGCATTTTCTGGTTTCGATCCCTGTTGCAACGAAAGATTTTGAGCGTGCTGTAAATGTTGAGGCGGATAGTGCGCAACAGCGGCTGAATCACTATCTGAAAGCCCTGCAGGGGCAGGTTCAGGCAGTGGCCAATCAGCAATTTGTGATCGACTCAGTTGCTCGCGAGTCTGATCTAAGGCCTTTATCCAGCCAGCTGGTGTCGGCGGTGAACGGCGCTGCCGCTGTGTTTGTGTTTCCGCGGCGAGGCATTCCGAGAACCGGGGACAGCGAGAATCTGCTCGGTTTTGCCGGGCTGGAATTAGCGCAGCGGGCGGAAAATGGTCAGCCGATGTTGCCCGATGCGTTTCCCCGGGATAACCAATGGTACCTGCAATTTGCTGCCCCGGTCAGAAGCTCGGTCAGCAAGGCGGTGATAGGCACGGTCTTGGTGGTGTTCAAGGCCGACCATTTGGCGCCCCTGCTGCAAGTGAGCAACGAAACGATTGGTGGTCGCCTGGCATTGGTGCAGACGGCAGCGGGCAGCAAGCGCCCCGTGATCAGCATAGGCAGCGGTAGCGGGACAGAAATATCACGTAGTCTGATGAATCCGGATTGGGATCTTGTGTATCAGCCGGGTAAGCCCCCGGCTCCCCCTGTCAGTACCGTTTTGTTAGCGTTGTTGGTCCTTGTTCCAGTACTTGTAGCCGCGGCAGTCGTGTGGCTGTTGCTGGGTAAAGCGCAGCGCAGCGTGCGTGAAGAGGTAAGCGCCATGACCCAGTGGGCTTACAAAGTATTCAGTGGTGAACGCCACAAACTACCCAGCACGCAGTGGGATATGGTTGCCTCGACCGGAGAAGTGCTGTTAAGGGTGTCCCAAGTGGTTGAAAAACGGGTGTCACAGGCGAAAGGCACCGCGGCCCCGAAAACGGCTTCTGCGCCAGCACCGAAGCCAAGCGAGAAAGAGGAAGCCTTGTTCGACAGCGACAGTTCCCTGGGCATGGACATGCTTGATGGCGACGATGATGTTTTGGGGCTAGGCACCTCGGATGCGCCTTTGTTTGATGAAGACATTCCGGATGTGCTTGAAAACACGGTGCCGGATATTCAGGTCGAAGCCGAGATTTTCCGGGCGTACGACATCCGCGGCATCGTTGGCGAAAATCTTTCAGCGGGCGTTGTGGAAATTATTGGTCAGGCAATCGGGTCAGAGGCAACCGAGCGGGGTATCGTCTCTTTGTGCATTGGCTACGATGGCCGCCATTCCAGCCCTGAACTGGCAGATGCATTGGCAAAAGGCGTTATGGCTGCCGGCTGTAACGTGATTCGCGTGGGCGCTGTGCCCACCCCGGTGCTGTACTTTGCCACGCATCATCTGAACACAGGGTCGGGTGCGATGGTGACCGGGAGCCACAACCCGGCCAACTACAACGGTCTGAAAATCATGCTGGGGGGAGAAACCCTTTCCGGTGATGCCATTCAAAAACTTTATCAACGCATCCAGACCGGAGATTTCACCTCGGGGCAGGGTGAACAGACTGGGGACGATGTTCGTCGCGCTTACCTTGATCGCATCGTGGGTGATATTGCGGTAGCTGCGCCGCTTAAAGTCGTGGTGGATGCCGGCAACGGTATTGCCGGTGAGCTTGCGCCTATTCTGGTAGAAGAACTGGGTTGCGAAGTGGTGCCTCTGTTCTGCGATGTTGATGGTGACTTCCCGAACCATCACCCGGACCCCGGCAAGCCTGATAATCTACAGCACCTGATTGCCAAGGTACAGGAAGTCGGTGCCGACATTGGCATTGCCTTTGATGGCGACGGAGATCGCTTGGGCGTGGTTACCAATAAAGGCAAAATCATCTGGCCAGACCGGCTAATGATGTTGTTTGCCCGAGACGTAGTTTCCCGTAACCCCGGGGCCGATGTACTGTACGATGTGAAATGCAGTCGTCGATTGGCCGGGGTGATATCCGAAGCCGGTGGCCGCCCTGTTATGTGGAAAAGCGGCCATTCCCTGATGAAAGCCAAGATGAAGGAAACCGGGGCGTTGCTGGCGGGCGAACTGAGCGGCCACGTGTTCTTTGGTGAGCGTTGGTACGGTTTTGATGACGGCCTGTATTCGGCAGCCCGGCTACTGGAAATTTTGGGCATTGAAGACCGTCATAGTGACGAAGTATTTGAAGACTTCCCTGAAGACATCAGCACCCCGGAGCTGAATGTCGAAGTGACGGAAAGCGATAAATTCGCGATCATTGAGCGTTTTGGCGAACTGGGTGATTTCGGTGATGGCAACGTCAGCAACATCGATGGCATCCGCGTGGATTACCCTGACGGTTGGGGCCTGTGCCGGGCCTCCAATACCACGCCTGTTCTGGTACTGCGGTTTGAGGCAGAAACGGATGAGGCTCTGGAACGAATCAAAACCGTGTTCCGGGAACAACTACAGAAAGCTGCGCCGGATTTGGTCGCAAATTTCTGATTTTAACCATTCTCTGACAGTAAGGATCAACACATCATCATGGCGCTGAATCGTGAAACAGCCATGCAGGTCGCTTCGGTACTGAGCCAAGGCCTGCCGTATATCCAACGGTTTACCGGTAAGACCGTCGTCATTAAGTACGGCGGTAACGCCATGGAAAATGAGGAGCTGAAAAGCAGCTTTGCCCGTGACGTGGTGTTGATGAAACTGGTCGGCATTAACCCGATCGTGGTCCACGGCGGCGGGCCTCAGATTGGTGAGCTGCTTGAGCGGCTGAATATCCAGTCCCGTTTTGTGAACGGCATGCGAGTGACCGACTCTGAAACCATGGATGTGGTGGAAATGGTGTTGGGCGGTCAGGTCAACAAAGAAATCGTATCGCTGATCAATGCCCAAGGCGGCACCGCCATCGGCTTAACCGGCAAAGACGCGAATCTGATTCGCGCCCGCAAGCTGGAAGTGGTTGACCGCTCACCGGAGCTCGAACGCCCCGAGATCATCGATATCGGCCACGTGGGCGAAGTCGCCAGTGTGAACGTTAATGTCATCGATATGCTGACTCGCAGCGATGTTATTCCTGTGATTGCCCCCATCGGTGTGGGGCCGGATGGTGCTTCGTACAATATCAACGCCGATCTGGTGGCCGGTAAGGTGGCCGAGGCCATGAAGGCCGAAAAGCTGATGCTCCTGACCAACGTGGCTGGTCTGAAGAGCAAGGAAGACAAAGTGCTCACTGGTCTCACGGCCCAGCAGGTTAATGAGCTGATCGAAGACGGCACCATCCATGGCGGCATGCTGCCAAAGATCCGTTGCGCGTTGAGTGCTGTGGAAAATGGCGTGCGCACATCGCACATCATCGATGGCCGAGTCGCCAACGCCTGCTTACTGGAAATCTTCACCGACGAAGGTGTTGGTACTCTGATTTCCCGTAACTGATCTGTCTGATCCGGAGCCATTGGATGAAGCGTCTACTGTCTTTTTTGGTTGTATTCAGTTTGCTCGCTTTTGCCGGTTACAAAGCCGGTGTCTGGTGGCTGGCGGATCAACGGTTGGCGGAAGTGCGCACTGAATTGTCGAGACTGGGTGTTCTCGAACGGGGGCAAATCAGCTCAGCTCTGGACGGGCGATTGCTCCTGAAAGAGGCAAGTTGGCTGGACTTCCGGTTGACCCAGCCTTTGACTATGGGGCTGGTTGAGCTGGATGCGCACTCACCGATTGACTTGGTGACTGGATTGGCGAATCCCGGAGCCGCAACGGGTGACTGGACCTTGGTCATCGAGAGGGCCAGCATGATTCTGGAGCCCACCATGTTCCGGAACTGGGTCACCGAAGATGTTGACGAGTCGACGGCCGGCAACCCGCTGATCGCTTTGTCCTGTGCTCCGGACCCCAGACAGCATCTGGGGAGTGGTGACCTGAAGCGCATGGGCATAGATTCGATTAGCGGCGATTTCAAGCTGACACAAAGTCGAGATGGCCTGGC
Source organism: Marinobacter litoralis (assembly GCF_003336705.1). GTDB lineage: Bacteria > Pseudomonadota > Gammaproteobacteria > Pseudomonadales > Oleiphilaceae > Marinobacter > Marinobacter litoralis. The sequence goes on from NZ_QMDL01000003.1 coordinate 797,218, forward strand.
GGTTGAATTGCATACCTCAGCGGTAGGAAGTCTCGAGCTGAACTGGCCGGGCGCGCGCTTGAACGTTTCCCGAACCGGCATCGATTTGACCGGCCTGGAACAGACGGCCGAGGCAACCTTGCGAGACGGCGGGTTGATGCGACGCATTTCAGCGTATTGCTCCCGGGAAACGGCTCTTACCGTCAATGAGTGGAGCGTGACGGCAGCTAAAGCCCTTGCGCGTGGTCTGGAAGCGCGAGGCTATCAAGCGAGTGGGCAACTGGTTGCACTGTATCGCCAGTGGCTGACCGAAGGCGGTGAACTTCAGTTCAACGCCAACTTCGGCAGTGACACGTTCGGGGTTCCGGTACGGACTCAAGAGCGGCCACAAGCTGCGTGGCAGGTGACCTATAACGGCGCCCAGGTGCCGGATGTGTATTTAACCCGAATGCAGCCGAAGGCACCGGAAGTGGCTCCGGAAGCCTATGAGCCGGTCACTCACCCCGAAACCTCGAGTCACGCGCAGTGGTTTGAAGAGCCTGTGGAAAACGCCGATGCATGGCAGGGCCAAACCGTTCGGGTCACGCTTTCGAACGGCAAATCGGTTGAGGGCAGGCTTGTGAGTGTCGGTGAGCGGGAGTTAGAAGTGGCCCGCATGATTGCAGGTGGTGAAGTGGCGTACCCTATGTTGATTCGCGCGGTTGCGCGCTTCGAAGTCTGGCGGAGGGGCCGGGCAAACTGACCTAAAGCCGGGAGGCAGGCATGGTGCAAAGTACGGATACGAACAGCCGGGTACCGGGCGTTCACGACATGTTGGCGCGGCTGATATCCTTGCCTTCCATCAGCAGTGCATCGCCGGATTGGGATCACAGCAATGAAGCCGTCGTGCGAACATTGGCTGAGTGGCTGGAAGCACTGGGCTTCGCCATTGAAATTCTTGAAGTGCCCGGGATGCCGGGCAAGTACAACCTGATTGCGACCCTTGGAAGTGGCCCGGGTGGCCTAGTGTTGTCCGGCCACACCGACACGGTGCCGTTCGATGATAAACGCTGGCAGACCGACCCCTTTACCCTGACCGAAAAAGACGGCCGTTGGTACGGGCTGGGCACCTGCGACATGAAAGGCTTCTTCGCACTGGCCATCGAAGCCGCCAAACGCTTTATAGACCAACCGTTGCAGCAGCCGCTGATTATTCTGGCAACTGCAGATGAAGAAAGCTCGATGAACGGAGCCCGGGCGCTGGCCGAAGCCGGTAAGCCGAAAGCGCGCTATGCGGTGATTGGTGAGCCCACCGGTCTCCGGCCCGTGAGGATGCACAAAGGCATCATGATGGAGCGGTTGAAATTCCAGGGGCAGTCGGGCCATTCCTCCAATCCGGATCTCGGCCGCAACGCGTTGGAAGGCATGCACGAAGCCATGACGGAACTGCTGACGTTGCGGTCCGAATGGCAGCAGAAATATCGAAACCCGAACTTTGCGGTGCAAGTGCCAACCCTGAATTTGGGCTGCATCCACGGGGGCGACAACCCAAACCGAATCTGCGCCCAATGTGAGCTGCACTTTGATCTGCGCCCGTTGCCGGGCATGAACATGGAAGCCCTGCGCCAAGCCATTCTGAGTCGCATTCAGCCGTTGGCCGAGCGACGCCAGCTAAGCCTGACCTTTGAGCCGTTGTTCGATGGCGTGCCGCCGTTCGAAACTCCGGCCGATGCCGGTTTGGTGAAAGCCTGTGAAGCCCTGACCGGCCATAAAGCGCATGCAGTTGCCTTTGCCACAGAGGCTCCCTGGCTGCAAAAACTGGGGCTGGAGACCTTGGTGATGGGGCCGGGCTCGATTGATCAGGCACATCAGCCGGACGAGTTTTTGGAGTTGTCGCAATTGCAGCCGACCATCGAGGTTCTGAGCGGGCTGATAAAACAGTATTGTTTGTAACAGAGAGTCGGCCAATATCACTGGCCGCAAAAGCTTCAAAAGGGAGACCGGATTGAAATCAAACGACTGGCTGCATGGGTTTCGCCACTCATCTCCGTACATTAATGCCCATCGGGGTCGTACTGTGGTGTTGACCATGCCCGGAGATGCCATAGAGCACCGGAACTTCATCAACATCATCCATGACATTGCACTGCTCAGCAGCTTGGGTGTGCGCTTGGTGGTGGCGTTTGGTGGTCGTCCGCAAATTCAGTCACGCTTGGAAGACGCCGGTCTGGAAACTACCTTCGAGCGAGGCCTTCGGGTGACCCCGGATGATCACCTGCCGCTGGTCATGGAAGCCATTGGTGGGTTGCGCGCCTATATGGAAAGCCAGTTGTCGATGGGGTTGGTGAACTCCCCCATGCACAACGCCAGAATACGTGTCAGCAGCGGTAACTACGTCACTGCGAAACCGGTGGGTGTGCTGGATGGCATCGATTTCGGATACACCGGCCGAGTGCGCCGGATCGATACCCCGGGTATCGAGAGATTGCTTGAGCAGGGCCATATTGTGCTGTTGCCGCCCATGGGTTATTCGCCTACCGGAGATGCGTTTAACCTGTCCTACGAAGACGTAGGCAGCCAAGTGGCGGCCGCGTTGAAGGCCGAGAAGCTGATTGTCTTTATCGATGACGAAGGCTTGCTGGATGAGGACGGATCACTGATCCGGGAATTGGGAGCTCATCAGGCAACAGAACGGCTGAACGCCAACAATGTGACCGGCCATGATGCGGTTCTTCTGAAAGCGGCCTGCGATGCCTGTGTGAAAGGTGTGCGCCGCGCTCACATTATCAGCTACGCCGAAGACGGCGCGTTACTGGAAGAACTGTTCACACGGGATGGTTCCGGCACTCTGGTCAGCGGTGACCATTACGAACAGATTCGCCCGGCCCGGGTAGAAGATATCGGTGGTATTCTGGAATTGATTCAGCCTTTGGAGGAGCAGGGCATACTGGTGCGGCGCTCCCGCGAGATGCTGGAAACCGAAGTTGACCGCTTCGTAGTCGCAGAGCGAGACGGCACGGTGGTTGGCTGTGCCGCCCTGTATCACTATCCGGATGAAGCGGCCGGCGAGTTGTCTTGCTTCGCAGTGGACCCATCCTATCGGCGCGCCGGGCGTGGTGATGACATCCTCATGATGATCGAGAAACAGGCGCGGGGGCAGGGCATTGAGAAACTGTTTGTGCTGACCACCCAAACCGAACACTGGTTCCGGGAGCGGGGTTTTGAGCCAACAGCCGTGGAAAACCTACCAGGCCCCAAGCTCGCCACCTACAACCCGATCCGCAAGTCAAAGGTGTTCGTCAAACCGCTCTGACAAGGCGTTGAGCGCTTTTTTGCGTTCGGTTTCCGGTTGTTCTGACAGCCGGGAAACCGCTTCGTAAAATTGTTCGAAATCGAAGCCGGATTCCTTCAGCAATCGCCTGAAGGCCGGCACATACTGGTTGTATTGCTGGAACAACGCCAGATTGGCGTTGTTCAGCTGCACCGGGGCCGAACCAAAGGGGCCGGGTTCCGGGTAGTGAGCCGCCAAGGCTTCGTATCGGTTGGCCAGATCATCGAGGATTTGTTGTTTTCGCTGCCGCAATTGCTCACGATTCAGCACGCTTTGCTGCTCATAAAGACGGCGTAGCGTCTCGCTGGTGTCGTTCACCAACTCAAGCGTCCGATTACGGTGCTCCAAGCGCAGCAAGGCACGCTCGAATACCTCCGGTTGGCCCTCCCGCTCCAGCCACAAACGCAACCCTTCCAGCTCGACGGCGGTGGCAAAACTTTCATTGAACGCGGTATCACCACTCAAATAGACCACCCGATGCGCCAGCTCATGAAACATCAGGGCAACCATCCGGTCTTCAGAAAGGTTGGTGAATCCCGTGTGCAATGGGTCATCAAACCAGCCTAAGGTGGAGTAGGCCGTGACCGCCCCGATGAAGGTATCGTACCCTTGGCTGTCGAAGTGTCTTCGGGCTTCTTTAGCCATCGCCAGATCAAAATAGCCCCGGTAGGCCTGGCATCCGACAAACGGATAACACCACTGCTTCGGTGTGAGCGAGAACTCGGGCACCGCCACCAGGTTAACCACTACCCACGGGTGCTCGAGAGCCACAAAGCTGGAAAACGCACCGCCAACCGGCAGTTTGAGCCTATGCTCTGCAAAGGTACGTGCAGATTGGGCCGACGACAGAGCCTGAGACAGTTCCGGTGGGGTGTCGGGCCGCTGCAAAACTTCATCTACCGGCTCGCTACGGATCATTAACGAGACATGGCCGGAAATAACCTGAGTGTAATAACTCACTGAAGAGCAGCCAGGAAGAGCCGCTAACAGTAGCAATATGAGATATACCTGACTAAGCTGTTTCATGAATCATCATGTTATGGTGAAGTGAAGGTTCGCATTCGATATTCTGTCGTTGTGCGTGCAGAGTTGTAGAGTATTTCTTCAACCACTTTAACCGATTTTTCGTGGGTGGTACGTTCCACCTGAACAGGGACATATACCGGGTGTCTAACCCCCGGTGGCGGAACCGGCTTAACCACTGGTCAATTATTGATGGATCCGAGAGAACGTCGCAGTAGCCCCCGACAGCCAATCAAACTCGCTGCCCAAATCGATGTGGGTAGCGGTGAGTCATTACCCTGCCAAATCGCAGACTTCTGTGCCGAAGGCCTTTACATCCGTTATTCGGGCCAGACCTCCCTGAAGCTTGGGCGTGTGTTTGAACAGGCGGAACCTAAAGACGTTGTTGTGCGCTTTCGTGGCTTGGATAGCAACGTCCATCATGAGCTGCACGTTCGCCCTGCACGGCGAATCGAGCGTGCTATGGGTGTTTCTTTTGTCCGGTCGAATCCGGAGGCCATAGAGGCCCTAATACGGCTGTGTGGCAGTGGCGATAATCAAAGCCGATCATCACTACAGGCGCCCAGCGATAGAGTTCAGTTTGTACTGCATCAATGTGCCCGGGTAATCACCCAATTCATTGAGCCGCTGATGGACGCCTGTTTTGTAAACACCGCAGACGCGTTAAAAACAGCGGCTCAGAAAGCGTCAAGCGATCAGTTGGCCAATGAATACATGGATGCGGCGGGGCAACTCGAAGGTCGCCAGCGCATCTTGTGGCACCACATGGCCCGCAGTCTGGAGTCGCCCCTGAAGCCCGAGCAAAAAGGAGCACCGGGGGCGCTATTGTCCGTTGTCGATAAGGACGAATTCGAAGATTGGCTTGCGGTTAAGGTCATGGTCACCCGGGCTGACACCTTGTACCGGGGTGACCTGCTCGAACTGAAACTGCGATTGGATCACCTGGGCATATCTAACCGGACCGGCCATCATAATCCGCTCGGCCCGGCGCTGGTTTGCGAAGCCTTTCACCATGCGCTGATGCAGCTGAAGGTGAGCCGCGATGTGGAAAAGGTTTGTTTGAAAGTTTTTGAGCAAGCGGTGATTCGCCAGTTGGCCCCGCTGTATCGTGAGCTGAACAACATTCTTATCAGGCACGGTGTGCTGCCGGACCTCGACCTGACGAAATACCTCAGTGAACAAGCCGCAGAGCAGGTTACGCCGAAAACTCCGGAGTCCAAACCGAAGCGTAAAAAAGAGGATGAGGCGACAGACCCATCGGCAACTCGGCCAGAAGAGAAAACCGGGTCGAAAGCTTCGGGTGAGTTCAGAGGGTATTCCAAGTATGCGCATAATGCGTTTGCAACGGTACGAAACCTTTTGTCATCCCTGAAAATGAGTCGCTCTGCGGAGGATGTTCCAGCATCAGAAACGTTCGAGCCGGGTGCCCGGCCGTTGACCAGCAGTGAACTGAGCCAGGAACTGCAAGAGCTACAGATACAGGCCGCTGATCTCAACGAGCCCGATGTTCCGCTTAAAGAACGGGTTGTGGCGAAAGTAAAAGGCAGTGGTGAAAATGCGCGCCTGAGCGAAGACAGTGAAGACGCTCTGGACGTGGTGGATCGGTTCTTCCGCAGTGTCACCGAAAGCCCCAAACTAAGCCGTTTTGCTCAAGATAAAATGCGCCAGCTGCAGGTGCCGGTGCTGAAAGTGGTGATGCGCGATCCCAGCTTCTTTGAGGACCATTCCAGCCCGGTGCGGAGTGTCATGAACCGGCTGGCACAGATTGGCGTGAAGGGCGCTCGCCCAAATCCAGTGGTGCAACGCAAGGTAGATGAGTTGGTGCAACGCATAGCGACCGACTTTGATCAGGACACGGTGATTTTTGACGAAGCCGTCGAGGAACTCGACACTCTGATCGAGCGCCAGAACCTGGCCTACCGTCGCAACGTAGAGCGTGTGACCGCAGCGGCACAGGGCTCTCAGAAAGTTGCTGAATCCAAAGCTGCGGTGGCCGCCGCGCTGGATGCAAAGCTGGGTGGCCGTAAGGTGCCCAAGGCCGTTGTGAGCTTGTTGGACGGCGGTTGGCGTGATCTCTTGTCTCTGACCTGGATACGGCAGGGGGAAGAAGGCCAGCTCTGGCAGGATTATCTGGCGGTGATTGATTCGTTAATGGCTTATGCCGAAAGCCCCGGTAACAGCAGTAATTTGCCGGAACTTCTGCGCTTGATTCAGGACGGTTTGGCATCGATTTCCAGCAACCGAACCCCGTCATCCCAGATACGGGATGAGCTGAAGCAACTGATGGTCCGGCAGCCTGGCGAGCCTCTCGATTTGGTTGAGATGCCGAAGGCTCAGTCTGACAAGCCTGCTAAGTCGGATGCCGACGAGCGGGAAATAAAAAGCCTTCAACGCTGGATCAATCGTGCCCAGCAACTGCAGGTTGGGGATTGGTTCAAAGACCAAAGTAAATCGGATGATCTGCATTACATTCGACTGGTTTGGGTTGCGGACAACTTCTCCCGCTTTGTGTTCGTGAATCATCAGGGTATGCGTGTGGTCGAACTGGATGTGACCGTTTTGGCGAGAAAAATGCGCGAAGGTGCCCTGATTCCGGACAGCCAGTACGAAAAACCGTTGGTGGATGAAAGCATTGATCGCATGGTGCGGAATGTATACGACCAACTGTCTTGGGTTTCGACCCACGATGACCTGACACATTTGTTGAACCGTCGTGAATTCGAGCGACTGCTAGAGCATCAGCTCACGCAACATGAAGACACTCACACACTGCTGCATCTGGACCTTAAAGGTTTCCGGCTGCTGAGCGACGTGGCGGGCCACAAAGCGGCCGATGAAACTTTGAAACAAGTGGCCGACATACTGTGCAAGCATGCTGATGACGGCATGCCGGTGTCGCGGGTTGAAGGCACAGAATTTGCGATGCTGGTGCCGGATGACAAGGCAGACGCAGTGGCCCGGTCGCTGGTCAGTAGCATCGAGGCGGCGGAATACCGTTTTGATGGTAAAACTTATGAATTAACCGCCAACGTGGGCATTGTGCCGACAGTCCCCGCTGTGACCTCAGCCGAACGTTGGCTGAGAACGTCTGAACAGGTGTTGTCTGTCGCTCGCCGTGGAGGTGCAGGGCACGTTTCTGTTTACAATCAGGATAGCGAAGATCAGGCGCGACAAGAGCAGATAGCGGCTCGTGTTGCAAACCTTGGGGACCCGGCCGATGACCGGATGTTGCTGCGGTGCCAGAAGATCATTCCGCTGCATCCAGAAGCCCGAATGTCGGCCGCCCAGTATGAAATTCTGATCAGCATGTACGATGACAGTGGTGAGTTGGTTACCGGCCGCGATCTTGTTCGTATGGCAGAACGCTATGACCGAATGCAGGCGGTAGACCGTTGGGTTGTGGGCCATATGCTGGATTGGCTGCAGGAGAAAAAGCCCGATGCCCGGGACGTTGGTGGTATCTGCATTAATTTGTCAGGCCATTCGTTGAACGACCAGGCTTTGCTGGAATTTATTTACGAAAAACTCAGCGAAAAAGACGCCCCCATCGAACGCCTTTGGTTTGAGTTGACCGAAGCCTCGGCCATCCACGACATACAGGCCGTTGCCCGGTTTATCGGAGAAATGAAAGAGCTCGGGTGCCGGTTCTGCTTGGGCAACTTTGGAACCGGTCCGAACTCTTATGACTTCATGCGCACGCTGCCGATCGATCTGATTAAAATTGACAGTGCGTTTACTCATCAGCTGGCGACCAACGCCACTGATCAGGCTATGGTCAAATCGATGGTCGATATGGCGCATTTCATGGATCGGGAAGTCGTGGCAACACAAGTTGAAACGCGTGAGGTTCTGGATAAGCTGACGCAGTTGGGTGTGGACTATGCGCAGGGCTTTGTTATCGAAAAACCCAAACTACTCAACAGTTTGATCTGACCCTCAGGAAATCTGTTTTTTTATGTCTAAGCGCCACCCGATCATCGCGGTGACCGGCTCCTCCGGAGCGGGCACCAGTACCACCGGTCAGATTTTTGCGCGGCTGTTTGCCCGAGAGGGCATCAATGCCGCGATGGTCAGCGGTGACAGTTTTCATCGTTATACCCGTGAACAGATGGCGCGCCTGGCCGCGAAAGGCCAGTTTGGTGAGCGCAACCATTTCGCGCTTGCGGCCAACCACATCGACCGGCTCGAAGCCCTAATGTATGACTACAGCCACACCGGCAATGGCCGATGCCGTCAGTACGTTCATGACGAAGATCATGACCTGATTGCGGCTGGCCATAAGCCGGGCACCTTCACGCCCTGGAGTTCATTGCCGGCGGATACCGATGTGCTGTTTTACGAGGGGCTGCACGGCGGTGTGGTGAGCGAAAACTTCAATTTGGTGCAGTATGTGGATTTGCTGATCGGTGTGGTACCGATCGTAAACCTGGAATGGATTCAGAAGATTAACCGGGATACGAACAAGCGTGGTTATAGCCCGGAAGCGGTTGTGGAAACCATCATTAACCGTATGGATGACTACGTAAAAGACATTGTGCCGCAGTTCTCCCATACCCACATCAACTTTCAGCGCGTGCCGTTAGTGGATACGTCGAACCCGTTCATTGCCCGGGACGTGCCGAGTGAAGATGAAAGCATGATCGTGATTCACTTTCGTGAAGTCACGGATGTAGACTTCAGCTGGCTGCTGCAGGCGATCCCGCAAAGCCGTTTGTCCCGGCACGATACCCTGGTGATTCCCGGCACAAAAATGCCTTTGGCTATGGATTTGATTGTGCGCCCCATGGTTCAGAGGCTTATGGCGGGCAAGGCATTTGCCTGAGAGGCAGCTGAGAATAGCTGCCTCTCAATGCGATTATTCCACGTTACGGGAATAGAATATTTCCAGCATCTCCCGGCGCAGCCGGTCTTCGATGGACTTGGCTTCAGCAGGATCAAGCTCTTTCGCGTTTGTGCCAAACACGTAATTGTCGAGGTTGAAATCCTTCAACATCATCTTGGTGTGGAACAGGTTCTCCTGATACACGTTCACGTCGATCATCTGATAGGCGTTCTGGGTGTCTTCAGTGAGATAGTTCTGAATCGAGTTGATGTCGTGGTCAATGTAGTGCTTGGTGCCATCAATGTCGCGGGTGAAACCGCGTACCCGGTAATCTACGGTGACCACGTCGGAATCAAAGCTGTGGATCAGGTAGTTCAATACCTTCAGCGGTGAAATCAAGCCACAGGTCGATACGTCGATATCTGCACGGAACGTGCTGACGCCATCGTGAGGGTGGCTCTCCGGGTAGGTGTGAACCGTCACGTGACTCTTGTCCAGGTGCGCCACGATAGTGTCTGGCAGCGGGCCCGGTGATTCGTCGTAATTCTCTTCGCAGTCTTCCACGTCATGCTCGGCGATCAGCATGGTGACCGATGCGCCGTGAGGCTCGTAATCCTGACGGGCGATGTTAAGAATGTTCGCGCCAATGATCTTAACAACGTCAGACAAAATCTGGGTCAGCCGCTCGGCGTTATACATCTCGTCGATGTAGTCGATATAAGCTTCACGTTGCTCGTTGGTCTGCGCGTAACAGATGTCGTAGATGTTGAAGCTCAGGGATTTGGTCAGATTGTTAAAACCGTGCAGTTGGAGTTTTGATTCCATGCTCAGCCCCTCCGTTGATTGGAGATGAATGGTGACAGGGTGAGTTGACTCCCCTACCGAGGCCGCCACCGACTACTGACCCGGTGAACATGTTGTTCACCTTTTGCGCAGACCGGCGGAGAAAGGTGCGTATTATGCATACCACCTATGCCAATGGATAGTGTTTGCAGAGACTTTTTTTCACTACCCGAAAATGCCCCGCAAAGCTGCGGCTCGCGGGGCTTTAACAACTTATTCCGCGGCTCGAATTTCGAAGCTGTGGGTGATTTCCACACCGGCTGCGCCGAGCATAATAGACGCCGAACAATACTTGTCAGCCGACAGGCTAACGGCCCGTTCTACCTGCTTTTCTTTCAGGTTACGGCCGGTCACCACAAAATGCAGATGAATCTTGGTGAACACAGCCGGTACGGCATCGGCCCGCTCGGCTTCCAGTTCGGCGTGGCACGCGGTGACGTCTTGCCGACTTTTTTGCAGAATAGACATGACATCAAAGGAAGAACAACCGCCAACACCCATGAGCAGCATTTCCATGGGCCGCGGCCCCAGATTCTGCCCGCCGAGATCGGGTGGTCCGTCCATCTGAACACTGTGGCCGGTGCCGCTGGTGGCTTTAAAACTGACATTGCCCGTCCAGTCTATGGTTGCTTTCATGTGAGGTTCTCCCATGTTGAATCGGTGATGAGAACGGATGCTAGCACAGACTTTCGAAAACCCGCGCCTTTGCATTCGAGTTGCCCCGGCGCAGCCATCTTGTTATAAGTTGCGTGGTTAAATAGAAAAACCCGTAACCTGCAGGGAAAAGCGGGGATATAACAAAGATCAGGATCGGCATTACGCTGAGGAGGCACGTCTCGCATTATGGCTACTATCATCAAGCCGGTTGAGCAGAAAACCAAACATCTGGATTACTTTCTATCCCAATGCCATCGCCGGCGTTACCCAGCCAAAAGCACCATCATTTATGCGGGCGATAAAAGTGACTCTCTCTTCTACATCGTTAAAGGGTCGGTTACCGTCATAATTGAGGACGATGATGGCCGCGAAATGATCATGGCTTACCTGAATACCGGCGACTTTTTCGGTGAGATGGGCCTGTTCGATAACATGGATTCGCGCAGCGCTTGGGTCAAAGCCAAAACCGAATGCGAAGTGGCTGAAATCAGCTACACCAAATTCCGTGAAATTGCCCAGCAGGATCCTCGGGTTCTGTATTTCATCGGCGAGCAGATGGCGTCTCGCTTGCGCCAGACTACCCGTAAAGTGGGCGACCTGGCCTTCCTGGACGTAACCGGTCGGGTTGCGCGCACGCTGTTGGATTTGTGCAAAGAGCCGGATGCCATGACCCACCCGGACGGCATGCAGATTAAGATCACTCGTCAGGAAATCGGCCGCATTGTCGGTTGCTCCCGCGAGATGGTGGGCCGGGTACTGAAAACCCTGGAAGAGCAGGGGCTTGTACAGGTCAAAGGGAAAACCATGGTGGTTTACGGCACACGCTGATAGCCAATAGAAACACCACCAGAAAGCCGCTGTAACGCAGCGGCTTTTTTGTGCGTGTTAGTCTGCCAGAGCCACCGATTTGATCTGCATCCAAACCTGCCCCCCGAGCGTTAGCTGGAGTCGATGCACGGAGCGTGACGTCAAACGGGCGAGAAACGGAGTGCCGCCAGCCAGCAAGCGAACCAGGCTGATGCCCGGCACCACTTCTCGGGCAATGTGATCGACCGTTGCCGGCAGCAGGTTTTGAATGCTTTGGTCTTTGTGTTCATGCAAGGAAATACTGACGTCGCGGGCTAATACCTGAACGCGTACCGACATGCCGGAGCTCAGGTGGTCGTGATGGCGAAGCCAGAGCTCGCCGCCATCGAACACCACTTTGCACAATGTCCAGCGGTCATCCACTTCCGCTATTTCCCCATTAAGAATCACACCAGCGTCTTCTTCCAGCCGGAACGGGTGATCCGTTCGCGCCAGCGTCTCCTGAAGCGGCCCTTGGGCAACCACTTGCCCCCGTTCCATCATCACAATGTGGTCGGCCAATCTCGCCACCTCGGCGGTGGAGTGGGAAACATAGAGCACCGGTATTGCTAGCGTGTCTCGCAAGCGTTCCAGGTAGGGCAAAATGTCCTGTTTGCTTTGCTGATCCAGCGCTGACAAAGGCTCGTCCATCAGCAGCAAGCGAGGGCTGGTCAGCAGTGCTCTTCCGATGGCTACACGCTGGCGCTCGCCTCCGGAAAGCCGGGCTGGCATACGGTCCAGCAGCGGTGTCAGGCCAAGCCAGTCGTAGACTTGTTCCGGGGTAATCTTACGTTGCTCGGCGGGCACCCGGCGGTAGCCGTACAGCAGGTTTTTTCGAACCGACAGGTGCGGAAACAAACTGGTTTCCTGAAACACGTAGGCCAGAGGCCTTTGGTGCACTGGCCAGCTGTGGCTGGCGGTTTGCCAGAGTTCGTCGAGCACCGAAAGATGGCCTTTGGCAGTCTGCAAACCGGCAATGCATCGCAACAGGGTGGTTTTGCCGCACCCGGAGTGGCCAAAGATGGCGGTAATGCCAGAGCCGGGCAGGTTGAGGTCAACATCCAGCCCGAACTTATCGAAATGGCACTGAAATCGGGCCTGAATGCGCTCCGAATGGCTCATCGAACCACTCCGGGCTGAAAGCGTCCGTTCAGCGTATACAAAGAGACCAGAACCACAAAAGAGAACGCCAGCATGCCGGCAGAAAGCCAATGCGCTTGAGTGTATTCGAGCGCTTCCACGTGATCGAAAATGGCCACCGACAACACCTTGGTTTCACCGGGAATGCTGCCACCAATCATCAGGATGACGCCGAATTCGCCGATGGTGTGGGCGAAACTCAGCACCGCAGCGGTCAGAAAGCCCGGGCGCGCTAACGGAATCGCAATGGATACGAAGCGGTCCCAGGCAGAAGCTCGCAGTGTAGCCGCGGCTTCCAACAGGTTTTCGTTCAGGCTCAAAAAAGCATTTTGTAAGGGTTGAACGGTAAACGGCAGTGAGTAAATCACCGAGGCCACGACCAAACCTTCAAAGGTAAACGGCAATAGCCCCAGACCAAGGCTTTCGGTCAGTTGGCCGATGGCACCGTCGGGGCCCATCAAAATCAGTAAATAAAAGCCCAGCACCGTTGGGGGTAACACCAGCGGCAATGCCACTATTGCGGCGATGGGTTGGCGCAGCCAGTGTTGGGTGCGGGCCAGCCACCAGGCAATGGGGGTGCCGATAATCAGTAGCAGTAAGGTGGTGATGCCTGCCAGTTTCAATGTCAGCCAAACGGCCTGCCATTCCGGGCTCATGAAATCTCCGCCAGTTCATGGGGTGGACTGTTACGGGGTATCGTACCCGTCTTCACGAATGATCGCCTGTGCTTTAGCACCTTTCAGAAACTCCAGCCAAGCCTGAGCCGCAGCGTTGTTCGCTCCGCGGTTCAACAAAATGGCGTGTTGGCTAAGGGGTTGATGCAGTGTTTTTGGCACCAGCCACGCCGAGTCTTTGTTTCCCTTCCAGGCTCGCACCTGAGCTTGAGCCACAAAGCCGGCGTGCGCATTGCCGGTGGCGACAAACTGAAACGTCTGAGCAATAGAATCACCACTCACCAGTTTCGGCTTGAGTGAATCGGCAAGCCCCAGATTCTCGAGCACTTCGATGGCGGCGATGCCGTAGGGCGCGGTTTTGGGGTTGCCGATCGCCAAGCGTTCGGGCTCGCCCTGCAGATACTGCAGGCCATCGCGGAATAGATCCGGATTGCGACTCCAGAGCACCAGCCGACCCTCTGCGTAGGGGAACTGTGAACCGGCGACGGCCACGCTGTGTTCGGCCAACAGGCGAGGGCGCTCAGCATCGGCAGCCAGGAAGACATCGTAGGGCGCGCCGTGCCGGATCTGGGCGTAGAGCTTGCCGGTAGAGCCATAACTGGCTTGAACCTGATGCCCGGTTTGCTGCTCGAAGAGCGAAATCAGCTTCGTCATAGTGCCGGTAAAGTTAGCGGCCACGGCCACCGTGGCTTGCTCGGCCCGGGCCTGCCCGGCGGCCAAAAACAAGCAGGCCGTGATCAGGCCGACAAAGGCTCGGCGCACGCAGGTTGAGCGGTAGGAATACACGTTAGCAGGTGTTGCCATACATCCTCGGCGTTGAGTTCGTTCAGCATCTCGTGGCGGCCGCCATCGAACAGCCGGAAGGTCACCTTCTGAATGCCGGCTTCGCGGATCGTTTGAAAATGCTGGCGGATACCTTTGCCCATTTCACCCACGGGGTCTTCGCTGCCGGAAAACAGATGCACCGGTAAATCTTTGCGCCATACCATCGGGTTGATGGTGAGCATGCCGCCGAGGAAATCATGCCACAGCCCGGTGCTGCATTCGAATCCGCACAGCGGATCGGCCAGGTATTGATCCACTTGCTGTTCATCCCGGCTTAGCCAGTCGCAGTCGGTCCGGTTGGGTCGGAACATGCGGTTGAACTTGCCAAAGGTCAGGTTGGCAATCAGCTTGCTTTGGTGGCGTTTGCCGCGAACCAGCTTGATCAGCCCGATCAGTGACCGCGAGGGTATCAGCTCCGCTTTGTTGATGCGGTTGGAGGCACTCAGTATCAGAGCATCAATCGAAGAACCCTGTTGCTGCGCATAACTTTGGGCAATGAAAGAGCCCATGCTATGGCCCAGCACGCTCAGCGGCAGGTTAGGGAAGGTGGCTCGGGCATGGTTGACGACCAAGCCAAGATCGCCAATTACTTTGGCCCAACCCTGATGGTCGGCATAGTGGCCCAGATCGCTTGGGGCACAATCGGGGCCGTGGCCCCGATGATGGTAGCTGATCACTGCGATCTGATGTTCCCCCAGCCACTGCGCAAGCCCGGCATAGCGGTTGCCGTGCTCGGCCATACCATGGCTGATCACCAGGCAAGCAAGGGGCGCTTCAGGCTGGAACAGAGTGCCGGTAATCCGGTGGCCGTCAGCGGTGGTCAGGTTCAGAGTGTGTTGGTTCATAAGCGTTAGCCGGTTCCTGTGCAACCGGGCGTTGCCACTCCGGCGGTTTCCACAAATGTTTTAAACGAGAGCTTAGACTGCCGGGTTTGGCCATGTCGCGGAACATATCCACATATTCGTGAGTCCACAGTACCAGCAGATTGTTCGAATGTACTTGGCGGGGAATACCGTAAGTCGGCGGCAGATCGTCACTTTCGGGCACGAAACTGTTGAACAGACGATCCCAAATGATCAGCACCCCACCATAGTTACGATCAATGTACTGTCGGTTTCGCCCGTGGTGGGCACGGTGATGGCTGGGCGTGTTGAACACAAATTCCACGGCTTCCGGCAGGCGATGGATCAAGGTGGTGTGGATAAAAAACTGATACACCAGCGACAGCGCGTAGGCCACGCCGATCCACACCGGATTAAAGCCCAGCAAGGCCATGGGCAGGTAGAACGCCCAGTTGCCGTTGAAAATATTGGTCGCGCTCTGGCGCATGGCAGTGGAAAAGTTCAGGCGTTCGGATGAGTGGTGAACCACATGGGCGGCCCAGAACCAGCGAATGCGGTGGCTGGAACGATGCATCCAGTAGTAACAGAAGTCCACGCCGATGAAGGTCAGTACCGCCGTAAGGGCGTTCAGCTCGATGTCGAACAGGCGATAGTGGTAACACAGCGCATACACCGGAAAGGCAATAATCCCGGCAAACAGCAGCTCAGTGGTTTGATAACCCGCGCCTAACATGAAATTGCGGATCGCTTCGGGAACATCCATCAGCTTAGGATCGTGGCGGATTTTCAGATATTCCCAAACCGCTACGGCAATAAAGACCGGGGTGGCGATCACAAAAATCAGTTGCCGCTCATCCAGGGCCAGCCAAGGGGCCAGCGTCTCCCAAAGCGCGAGCAGTCCGCTGTTTTCAAGCACCGAGTGCATCATATCGATCAGAGCCATAACAAAACCCATGCTGGTTATTGTTCAGGCTTTATCATGGCATGCACTCGGATATTTCCGATGTCCTATAGCGTCATTGTGAGTGGCGCTTTGCGACAGGCCCTGCGGTTATCGGTTGTTACGGTACATCTCTTCAACGGGTGCCACGATGTCCTGCCACTCGGCCAAAACTGCCTGAACCGGCTTTGGAATTTTCGCGGGCTTAGGCCAGGGCACCGGGTACTGCTCCGGCTGGAACAACGGTGCCAGCAAGGCACCAGCGGTCAGGTCCGCGCGGGAGAATTGATCGCCGGCAAGGTAGGGCTGTTTGCCATACACCTCGGCCAACTCGGTGAGCAGGGCTTCAAGAGTCTGCTGGGAGGCATCCGCGGTGGTTTGATTGATCTTCATCCACTTGCGCATGATGTCATCAACCCGGCTGAAGGCCAGGCTGAGCATGATCTTGTTATAAAACGGAGTGCCGGCAGCCAGAAGCGGGATCACCACCTTCGGGCGCTGCAGGAAGTAATGGTAGATCCAGGTGCGAATGGCCGGGCCGGCCAGGTTGTCCAGCTTCTTCTCCCAAGCCAACGCCTCTTGCCGAGCTTTCGGGGATTCGGGCGTCAGGGGCCGTTCCGGGAAGGTTTCATCAAGGTAGTCCAGAATAGCGGACGAGCCTTGAACAATGTGCCCGTTGTGATCCAGTACCGGCACCGACGATTCGGCTTTGGTCAACTGCTTGATGGTTTTAACGTGCTGGCCGGGCAGCAAATTCACCGTCTGATAGTTGATGCCTTTGTAATCCAGCGCCCAGCGTATCTTTTCGGCGTAATGAGAAATGCAAAACTGATAGAGTTTAATAGCCATGAGAACGCTTCCGTAAAATGTTTGGCCAAGATTACCCGTACTTTGAGCCAATTCCCATGGCAGGAAAGGCAACTGCGGAAGTTGGCCTGCCAGCCAACTGACACGATGGCCATGGTGAAAAACCGCGGGAATCACTAAACTAGCTTGCTACAGTCTGTCATGCCAGAGGATGTCTTTATGTTGTTACGTCGCGCCCTTTCTGTTTCTGCCGTCGTTGCGGCAGGTATAGCGGTATCAGCGTGTGCCACTAAACCCGAAGTGAAAAGTTTATCGGACTACGGGGTTTATCAGTGTGGCCAGTTAGACCTGAAGGTGGCCGGAGTGGAAGAAAGCGGGCTTCTTGGCATCGAATACCTGAACCGACGTGTGCTGCTGAAACCGTCTCCGACCGATGAAGGCGCACTATACGTTGCGCCGGGCGACACCCAGACTCGATTCTGGGCTAAAGGCGAGCGTGCCACGTTCACTCTGAAAGGTAATGCCTTGCCCGAGTGCCTGGAGCCGGGCGCAATAGAATCCTCGTTTAAGGCCATGGGCACAGAGCCTAACTGGTCGGCTGAAATCGAAAACAACCGAATGGACCTGACCTTGCCCTACGATGGCGAGGTTTTGGAAGGCGTGTGGTTGCGTGAGAGCGTTGCTAACCGTCACGGGCGTGTTTACGAAGGCAAGGTCGATGAGCGCGAAATAGAAGTGTCAGTGGCGCATCAGCTGTGTGAAAACCCCATGTCCGGTGCCCAGTATCCGGCGCAAGTACGGCTGACGGTGGATGGCAATACGTTCGAAGGGTGTGGTGGCGACCGCGAGCGGCTATTCCAGGGCGCAGAATGGGTCGTGGATGATCTGGCCGGCGACGGCATCATTGATCGTTCCATGATGACCATCCGTTTCCATGATGAAAACCGTATCAGTGGCCGCGCTTCTTGTAACCGCTACATGGGCAGCTATTCTCTGACCGGAGAGAACCTGACGTTCGGTCAGATGGGCAGCACCATGATGGCGTGCCACGATTCTTTGATGAATCAGGAGCGCAAGTTCCTGACCCTGATGTCTGAAGTGGTTTCCGGCCATATTGGTCGTCACGGAGAATTGTTGCTGAAAACGCAGTCCGGTGACACCATCAAGGCCTTCAAGTCGGATATCGAAAACCCCTAAACCGAAGGTAACAACAACATGAAAATCTTCGAAACAAAAAGTGCACCGAACCCGCGTCGCGTTCGTATCTTTATGGCTGAAAAAGGCCTGCTGGATAAGGCTGAGTTCGTCCAGGTAGACATCGAAAAAGGTGAAAACCTGACACCGGAATTCAAAGCGCGGAACCCGATGAAAAAAGTCCCGGTGATGGAACTGGACGACGGCAGCTGCTTGGCAGAAACCATGGCCATCTGTCGCTACTTCGAAGAAAGTTATCCCGACACGCCGAAGCTGCTGGGTGAAACGGCGCTGGAAAAAGCTCAGGTGGAGCAGTGGCTACGTTGGATTGAACTGTACTTCTTCATGCCCACCGGCATGTGCTTTCAGCACACCACTGGGTACTTCAAAGATCGCATGAACCCGATCAAGGAATGGGGTGAAGAGTGCGGGCTGGGTGTGGAAAAGTTCATGCACTTCCTGAACAAGCACCTCGAAGGCAAAGAGTACATCTGCTGCGATAAATTTACCGCGGCCGACATCAACGCCTTTACCACCGTTGCTTTTGCTCGTGTGGTGAATATTCGCCCCAAGCCGGAACAAACCAACCTGCAAGCCTGGTACGACCGCATCAAGGCGCGGCCATCTTCGCAGGCATAAGTGATCAGCGGCTGCATCCGCTTGCTACAAGGAACTGACATGACGCAAAACACCAAACTGACGCTGGCCCTCGAGGCCATTGATCGGGCGAATCGGGCCGATCCCAACAGGGAACAGGTTGAAGGCGAGAGCCTGCCCAAGGAATACGCCTATAGCCTGCACATGACGCGTTGGTTGTTTGCGCTGGAGGCAGAGCCTTCCGAGCGGATGCAGATTGCCTGTCGCGCCCAGCACATTGAGCGCTGGACCATCCCGAGAAGTGATTTCGGGGAAGGCCGGAAGAATTACTACCAGTGGCGTCAGGCCTGCGGGCGGATGCACGGTCGGCGCGCGGCAGAAATCATGGCCGAGTGTGGTTATCCACAGGATGAATGCGAGCGGGTAGAAACCATCCTTACCAAGCGGGAATTGCGCAATGACCCGGACACCCAGCTACTGGAAGACGTGGCTTGCATCGTGTTTCTGGAGCGTTACTTCGCGCAGTTCTACGAAGAAAATCCGGATTACGACAAAGAGAAATGGCTCACCATTGTGCGTCGCACCTGGGCCAAAATGACCCCGAGGGGTCATGAGGCTGCGCTGCAGCTGGCGGGTAATCTGCCGCCCCACCTGTTGGCCTTGCTGCAAGAGGCCCTGTCCGAAACGGGCGAATAATTACGACACTTGAGGCAGGTGTACTTGCTGCGTATGATATTCATTATCATTTAATATTGGATATCAATAATGGCTGCGCCTGCCAACAACACCCCGAAGATTCTGATCGCTGAAGACGACCCTCACTTGAGTGAACAGCTGGCTACCCAGCTGACCTCCCGTGGGTATTCCGTGCTGCAAAGCCATCAAGGCGATCACGCGTTGGTGGCTGCACTGGGGCAGCGGCTGGATATGATCCTGCTGGATGTGCTTCTGCCCATCATGAATGGCTTTGAAGTGCTGCAAAGGCTTCGCAAAACCTGCCAGACACCGGTCATGATGCTGACCAACGATGGCTCTGAAGACGAGCGCATTCGAGGTTATCAACAGGGCGCAGACGACTGTTTGCCCAAACCGTTCAATTTCACGGAATTGTTTCTGAGAATTGAAGCTCTGCTGCGGCGCACTCGGGGTGCTCTCGATCACCGCGCCGAACCACCCATCCTCTCCGTGGGCGAACTGCAGTTAGACCGCCAAACCATGCAGGTGCTTTACCAGCAGCGCCCGGTCAGCCTGACCCCCATTCAGTTTCGTTTGCTCTGGATCTTGGTGCTGCACCAACGAGAACCCCTGAGCAAACCCTACCTCTATCAAGTGGTGCTCGAAAAAGAGTTCAGCCGATACGACCGCAGTCTGGATATGCACCTGAGCCGCATTCGCCGCAAGCTGATAGAAGCCGGCGTGGCTGGCGATCGGCTGCAAACGGTTCACGGCAAAGGCTATTGCTTCCTGTAAGTCAGCTTACGGCATTGGCTCACGGTAAAGATGTAACAAATGTAAAACCGGTTCCCTTAGCGACACAAGTTATCGAGAATGCATGCCAAATACGAATGGTTATCATAATGGAGTATGGTCGTTATGGCAGTTTCAACCCCGGTTGCACAGCCCAAACAATTTCGCCGCAGTGCTCTCTGGCTGGCTTTATTAGCCGCGCCGCTGGCTCACGCTGAGCCCGTCACACTGGATCCTATTCAGGTCACCGCTGAGCGCGTGGCAGACGCAGACACAGTGGTAGACGCACAAGCTCTTGAGCGGTATCAGGCCGACGATCTTGAAGATGTGTTCGCCGGCGAACCGGAAGTGAGTGTCGGTGGTTCAGTGGGTGTGGCCCAGAAAGTCTACGTGCGTGGTTTTGAAGATCCGTTGTTGAACGTGAGTGTGGACGGGGCTACGCAGGCTGGCGTGTTGTTCCACCACACGGGGCGTATCGCCGTAGATCCGGATCTGCTGAAGCGTGTCGAAGTAGACACGGGTGCCGGTAAAGCCACGGCGGGCGCGGGCGCGCTGGGCGGTGCCATTCGCTTCGTGACCAAAGATCCCGAAGATCTGTTGCGTGAGGGCGAAGACGTAGGCGCATTGGTGAAATTAGGCTCTTTCTCGAACACCAAAGGCTACAGCGTGAACACCACGATTTTCGGACGCCTGAACGACCAGTGGAGCACCTTGGTGTCGGTCAGCCAGAGCGACCACGAGCGCTATGAAGATGGCAACGGCGATGAAGTCCCGGGCACCGATGCTCGCCAGCAAATGGGCATGGCGAAATTGGTGGGGCATTTTGGCAACGGCCAAACCCTGCGCCTCAGCCACGAAGTGCGCACCGATGAAGGCGAGCGCCCGCAGCGTCCGCAGTGGGTTGTGAGCGGTTTTAACAAACTCTACGACCTGGACGGCCGCCGGGACACCACTACATTGAACTACGCGGTCGCGCCGGAAGGGAATCCCTGGCTGGATGCTGAATTCACCTTGTATCAGACTGAATCAGAAGTAGAGCAGAACGTAGAAGATCGTTGGGGGCGCTACTACGGCTTCAGCCGCAGCATCGGTGGTGACCTGCGCAATACCAGCAAACTCGGCGATCACAGCCTGACCTACGGCGTTGATTACCGGGAAGACAAGGTCAATGCCGGCGGCGAAACCGATAAGCGTGCTGAAGAGGAAACCGGCGATGTGCTCGGCGTGTATCTGCAGGCGGATCTGTGGCTCACCCAGCAACTGCTGCTCAGCACCGGTGCCCGTTACGACGACTACAACCTGCGCGATAACAACGACCAAAAGTTCAGTGAAGATGCCGTCAGCCCCAACGCCAGCCTCGCTTGGCACGTGCTGGATGGCCTGACTTTGAAAGCCGGCTACGCAGAAGCCTTCCGTGGCCCCATGCCCCATGATGCCTTCAAGATTGATCGCGGCCAGAACGACCCGGATTTGAAAGGCGAGAAGGCGAAGAACACGGAAGTCGGCTTCGATTACGTCTATCAGAACTTCAGCCTGTCAGCGGAGGTGTACCGTTCCGAGGTTAAAGATGCCATCGCGGACGCATTGTTCGGACCGGCCATTTACGAGAACATCGGTGATCTGGAATCCGACGGCTACCGCATCTCCGCGGGCTATCAGTGGAACGCTCTGAGCGCAGGCTTGAGCTTCCACAGTAACGATGCCGAAGTGGATGGCCAGCCACTGACCGTTTACGAACATAACCTGCTCGGCAACACCATCGGTGACACTTGGGTGGCCGATCTGGCTTACCGCTGGAATCGCAATCTCGAGTTTGGCTGGCAGGGCCAGTTTGTGCAGGGCATTGATAACCTGGAAACCTCAGTGGGCACCATCGACAAACCGGGCTACGGCGTGCACGACCTGTTCGTGAACTGGCTACCTACCGGCAACGAAGATCTGCGTCTGACTCTGGCAGTCAAGAATGTGGGCGACAACCAGTACCTCGACCACGCCAGCAACGCCGATTATGAGCATCTTGCCGGCTACGAAGGAGTGGTTGGATTACCCGCACCGGGCCGTGATATCCGCCTCGGCTTGGCCATGCGTTTCTGAGGCCGCTGATGTTACGCACCCGAGTTCTAGCCGCCCTTTTGGGCGGCCTTTTCTGTTTGTGGGCCGACGTTTCGTTGGCGGCCCGCACGGTTACCGATCTGGCCGGCCGTTCGGTTGAGCTTCCCGATGAGGTCAACCGCATTGTGCTGGGCGAAAGTCGCTACATTCCGGCCCTCGCTATTTTGGAGGGTGAGGCCTTGCCGGACCGTTTGGCCGGCATGCTGCCCGATTTCGAGATGACCGATCCGGGCGGGTACGCCCAGTATCTGGAAGCTTTCCCTGAGCTGGCGGATGTGCCGCGTGTCGGCCACACCTCCGCCGACAGTTTCAGTTTGGAAAGCGTGCTGGCCATGGGAGCCGATCTCGCCATCTTCAGTCTGGAAGGCCACGGCCCCGGCGCTCATAACGGCCAGTTGATCGACCAGCTGCAACGGGCAGGCATCGCCGTGGTGTTCATTGATTTCCGGCAGAACCCGCTGGTGAACACGCCGAAAAGCATGGCTCTGTTGGGCGAAGTCTTAGGCCGGCAAGCGCAGGCCAAAACCTTCAACCAGTTCTACCGCCAACAGCTGATGAAGGTGACCGACGTGATTGAGCAGATTCCGGAGCCAAACAAGCCCACGGTATTCCTGCACAGCCGGTTGGGCCTTCACGACAGCTGCTGTGAAACCATGGTCGAAGGCATGATGGGGCATTTCCTCCAAGCCGCTGGCGCGCGCAACATTGCTAAGGGCAAGGTGCCGGGTGTCAGTGGTGTGCTGAACCTCGAATACCTGATCAGCAACCCGCCGGATTACTATGTGGCCACGGCCATCGGCTCCCGTAAGTACGCCCGCTCGGATGCGAACTACAGCTACGTGATGCTTGGTGCCGGTATCGACGCAGACATGGCCCGAGCGTCACTGACGCAGGCCACCAACCGGCCCGGGTTACGTGCGGTAAAGCCCATTCGTGAAGGCCGGGCCATGGCCATCTGGCACCACTTCTACAACACCCCCATGAACGTGGTTGCGGTTCAGGCGCTGGCCCGATGGTTTCACCCGAATGCCTTTGCCGATCTGAATCCGGAGGCGACGCTGGCGGAATTCTACCAGCGATTTCAGCCGGTCGGGTTGGATGGGGTTTATTGGATCAGTACTGAGGAGGCGCCCGAATGAGTGCGGCGTTCCCCTCGTCAAACAGCGCTGTGGATAACTCAGTCCCGGGAACCTCATTGGCCACCCAATACCGCCGTTTTGTCTTGCGCCGGGTGTTGTGTCTGGCGGCTCTGGCGGTAACCGCTGTGATCGCCTTGCTGGTGGACATCGCCAGCGGGCCGTCCATGCTGGGCCTGGGCGATGTGATCCACGGTTTGCTGAACCCGGACAGTCTTGATGCCGGCACCCGGGTCATCATTGAAGACATCCGTTTGCCCTATGCCCTGATGGCCGTGGTGGTGGGCGCTTGCTTGGGCCTCGCCGGGGCCGAGATGCAAACCGTGCTGAACAACCCGCTGGCCAGCCCGTTCACCTTAGGTGTGGGCGCGGCGGCTACGCTTGGTGCGTCGCTGGTGATTGCCTTCAATATTTCCTTTCTTGGGCTGGCGGCCCATATTTTGTTGCCGTTGTCGGCATTTGTGTTTGCGGCCGTGGCATCGCTGTTGATTCTGATTCTGTCGCGCTCTCTGGGCGCCTCGGTGCATGCAGTAGTGTTGTTCGGCATTGCTCTGCTGTTTGGTATTAACGCCGTGGTGGGGTTGATTCAGTTTGTTGCAGATGCCGAATCGGTCCAGCAGATCGTGTTCTGGACCATGGGCAGTCTGGCTCGGGCGAGCATGGATAAAGTCTTGATTGTTGCGCTTGTGCTGGCGGTCTGTGTGCCGTTTTCACTGCGCAATGCTTGGGCTATGACCCTTCTACGCAGTGGAGAAGAGCAGGCGCGCAGTTTGGGTATTCGCGTTGAACGGCTGCGTCTGACCGTGCTCATGCGGGTCAGCCTGTTGACCGCCGCAGCCATGTGTTTTGTCGGCGAAATCGGTTTCATCGGCTTGGTGGCCCCGCACATTGCCCGGTTGATGCTGGGCGAAGATCACCGCTTCCTGCTTCCGGGCAGTGCGCTGGCCGGGGCGGTGTTGCTGTCGTTGTCTTCCATCGCCAGCAAAATGCTGGTGCCGGGTGTGGTGCTGCCGGTGGGCATAGTGACTGCGCTGGTGGGTATTCCCCTGTTCATTCTGCTGATTATTGGCCGCAGCCGGAGGGTCGCGTTGTGACATTGAAATTGCAATCCGTAACCGCCGGCTACCGAAACCGGGCCGTGTTTAACAACCTGTCGCTGCCGGAAATACCAGCAGGTGCTTTGGTGGCGGTGATCGGTCCAAACGCGGTGGGTAAATCCACTCTGCTGAAATCCATCGCCGGGTTGCTGCCAATTTCCGGTGACATGACCTTTGCCGGAGAAAACCTGGCGGCGTTGACCTCGTACCAGCGCACCCGCCGCATCGGTTATCTGCCTCAGCCCTTGCCTCAGGCCATTCCTTTGGTGGCCTACGAAACCGTGTTCAGCGCCTGCCGTTCCGCTCGGGGTGACTGGAGTCGTGAACAGACCGAGCAGGCTATTGAAAACGTGTTTGACACGCTGGGCATTCGCCAGCTCGCCTTGCGGCGTTTGTCGGAAATGTCCGGTGGTCAGCGGCAAATGGTGGGGCTGGCTCAAGTCTTGGTTCGCCAGACCCCGCTGATGCTGCTGGATGAACCCACCAGCGCGCTGGATTTGCACTGGCAACTGAACGTTTTGAACGCCGTGCGCGATGCCACCACCGAAGCTAAGTCGGTTGCTCTGGTGGCTTGCCATGACCTCAACCTGGCCCTGCGCTATTGCGATCAGGTTCTGGTGTTATCGCCCGGTGGCCAAGCTGTGCTCGGCGCGCCAGAACAGGTGTTAACGCCGGAGTTGCTGGCGCACACCTACGGCATTGAAGCCCGTATTGAGCGCTGCTCGCAGGGTCAACCCATTGTGCTGGCGGACCGCCCGTTGCCCGCCAGTGTTCGCTGAACTCAAGGAGATTGTTATGCCGTTTATGAACGCCCAAGTATCCACCGCTAACCCCAGCCGTTTGATTAACCGCTTGTGCAAACACTTCAGCCACAAGATCGAAGCGGAATGGAGCGAAACCAACGGGTTGCTCACCTTCTCCATCGGAGAATGCAGGTTGAGCACTCTCAATGGAGCGCTGGCTCTGGAATGCCAGGCTCCGACTGCGGAAGAGTTGGAAGAACTGGGGCAGGTGGTGGCGTCCCACCTTATCCGCTTTGCCGGCGATGAGGTGGCCGAGGTTCAGTGGAAGCCCGAAACCGCTTGAGTTTGAGTGCACTGCTCTGCCAGCACCCTGCGTAGCTGGCGGAGATCGCTGTTCAGTACCCGGTAGCTGTCTGAACCGAACCATTCCAGAGACACGTCCAGATCGATACCCTCTGATTGCCACGCCCCCAGCTCTGCCAGTACTGGCCGGTAGTCACAGGCACCCTCCAAGACCGGCACCATGCCCTCACGCGTACCCGCCGGCGAATACACGTTAGCGGGCGCAAACACACCAAGCTGGTTGTGTTGTTGAATGTTCTTGAAGTGGCAATGGTGTACCCAGGGCGCCAGCTGTTTCAGCGCGGCCAGCGGGTCGGCACCGGATTCCCAAACGTGCAGAACGTCAAAATTGATCCCCAAGGCCGTGTGATCAATGTCGCTTAACAGTTCGAGGGTGGAGCCCACGGTGTCGGCCAGGGTGCCCGGGTGAGTTTCCAACATTAAAGAAAGACCTTCTTCAGCCACGCACTGGGTCAGCGTTTGCAGCCGCCGTGTCATAGCCTGCCGCTGGCTGGGCGAAACCTTGTCACTGCCTAAGGGCCCGGCAAAGGTGCGCACCTTGTTTGCGTGCCAGCGCTTTGCCAGCTGACAAGCCTCCCGGGTTTTACGAAGTGCTTCGGTTTCGCTGCCATCCAGCGGCAGATAATCGCTGACCATCGGAATACGCAGCCCTTGGCGCTCTATCCAGTGGCCATCCAGGGCCGGTTGCCGGGCCAGATGGCGAGCGTGCACGGCCCAGAGTTCAATGCCGTCAAAACCGTTGTGTTTGGCCCAGTCGGCCAGCTCGGGTAAGGACACCAGATGGTGCCGGAACGAAATGGTACACAGGTGAAAACGAATCATGGCAGCACCTCCAAAGGGGCTTGTTCGGTATGGGCGTGCGGAACCCCGATGTCGCGATATCGCTGCCACTCGTTGAACAGGGCGAGCAGGCTGGCCTTGATGGCAAACTCCCGCTCATCCTGTTCATCCAGTAACTGCTCGACGCTTGCCAGCAGGTCGTTATTGCCGGACATCAACAGCTTCAGGGCCCTGAACTGGATCTGGGTGTAGGTTTTCACCAGCCGTTCGATGTCTTCACAGATCGCTTCAAACCAGGGCGCCCCTTCCGCTTGTTTGCCCTGATCTTCCAGCAGCCAGGCGAAAGCGTGTTCATAGGCGTACTTGCGAATCGCCATCACCGGAATTTCCCGGAAGGCATGGGGCAGGTGCGCCAGCGGCTGGCGGGCATCGGGGCCAGTATGGGCACGAAGAATGCGCCGCAGAGCATCGGTGAACGGGTTGTGGTCGGTCTTCATGCATTGCGCGAAGTAGGCGGCCACGGTTTCTGCCGGCGTATGGCGTATGTTCAAACCATCGAAATAGAAACCGCCCGCAGCGGCCGGGGAACGCACGGATTCCAGAATCCGGGCTTTGGGTATTACACCTTCCCAGCGGAAATCCGGGTCAGACATGAACCATTCATCGGGGTTGTCGGTGGTTTCCAGCATCACGTAGTGCGGGAACGGGTTTTGGTGAAACTTGTTTTCCCGTTCAGGCAGACGGTACAAGTCGAGCATCACCATCACCTGCCGGTCCGAGGGCCGGTTTTCCACCAGCGACACCAGGGTTTGGATGTTGGTTTCCTTATCGGCGTCGTGGTCGTACCACGGTTCGATGCTGATGCCATACAGCAGCTTGTACCAATCGCGGAACTCGTTATGCCGGGTGTGGGGCGAGTGATACGACAGCTCCATTTCATCATTCACCGAAAAATCGGCATCCCAAACCCCGAAGTAGAACGGGCGGTGGTCCACCCCGGGTGTGCGTTTGATGATTTCGCACACGCAACTGACGAAACAGTGCACCTTGATCACAGTGACGGCTCCTTGTGGTCGTTGGCGACCAGCAGCCGGGCCAGATCGTCCACGGTTTCAAGTTCCTGCGTCAGCAAGGTTTCTTCCGGAAGGTTCAGGCCGTGTTCCAGCTCCAGATGCACGATCAGTTGCAGCAACATGATAGAATCGATGGCCAGATCGGCATTCAAGCGGGCACTGCCATCGAACGCCGACAGTCGGGCGTTGGGTAAGTGCTGCTGGAGAACCGCCTTAATGGCGGCATGGCGCTTGGTGCTCATGCGGGCACCTCCTCAGCAAGCGTATGGGCGGGCGCTTCGCTCAATAGCCGTCGGCTGACCTTGCCGTTGGGCAGTCGTGGAATGGTTTCGACCTGCTCGATGAAGGCGGGCACCTGATGAGGCGACAGGTGTTCACGGCTCCACTGTTTCAGATGATCGATATCCAGTTCGGCATCGGCCACGAAACGCAGGCACACCCGCTCACCGGCAAAGCTGTCGGCTTGCTTATAGGCCACCGCTTCCCTTATGCCCGGATAGCTCAGGTATACGTCTTCCACCGCGCCGGGGTATACGTTGATCCCCGCCACATTGATGGTGTCGTCGGTGCGCGCCAGAAAGTGCAGTTGGCCATGGGCATCGAAATAGCCCAGATCCCGGGTATTAATGTGCTGACCGCTGCCTTTGATGGTGATCATTACGTCATCGGGTTGCGCTGCGGAGGTGCCTGCATCCAGCGATACGTGGGGCAGGGGTGTGCCTAGCAAACCGGGCTCGGTCACGTTGGCGGTGAGGGCAACACAGCCGGCTTCTGAACAACCGTACTGTTGGCATAACCGTTGGCAGCGGTCCCGAAGCTGATTCAATACCGGGGCAGGCAAAGGCGCGCCGGACAGCATCACGGTATGCAGCGTCTCGCTTGGCGGCAGTATCCGGATCAACAGACTGACCAATGTGGGCGAAGCATAAAGCAGATGTTCCGGCACCGACCGCAGCCGGGACAATATGAACCTCGGGTTCAGGTTGGTCACCACATGCGGCGTGGCCCCCCGTTCCAGTGCCGCCAACACGCCGCAGATCAAACCGTAGGAATGGGTGACCGGGCAGGCCACCACCGGCGTGAGTGGCTGGGCTTCGGTGAAGTGGTCAACGTAGGCCGTGAGCTCCCGGTCAATATCCCGCCATGATCGGGTGATGGTCTTGGGCTTACCGGTGGTGCCAGAGCTGAGTTGAATCAACTCGCCACCCGCGGCCTGGCCCGGATTTTCGGGTGTTTCAAGAGCCTCCGGGGCCGCATCGCGCAGGTTGTCACCGAACAGCAAATGGCTGCAGCCGGTGTCGATGGCCAGCGTTTTTGCTGCCTGCCGGGGCGTGCCGGGATGAATGGGCAAGACACTGGCTCCCAGCGGTTTCAGCCAAAGGCACAGGGCCAGCCAGTGTGCGGTATCTTGCAAGCACACCGCCAGGCGACAGGTGGCAGGGTTTTGGAACGGCCCGGAGTCGGCCAATGGCGCCACAATGCGGTCGCAATCGTCCTGGCTGTATGGGGTGTTATCAACGTAAAACAAAGGAAAAGCAGTGGTCACGATAACCTCGCTTGCTGGTGATCTGTGAATGGCACGGAGGAGCCGGTCGGGTTGATGGCCAGGGGGTTGGGTACCCAATGGCTGAGACTGCCGGGGTCCGGTTGCAGTTTTTGGGTCAGTAACGATTCGGTTTTCAGTCTTGGCTGGTTCCAGCCGAGCTGCGCCAGTCGGTGCTGAAGCTCCGGGTGGTGTTGGGTGTATTGGTCCAGCAGCTTGCGCACGCATGCCCAGAACCGGGTTTCAGAAAACCCGTAAGCGTCTTCCAGCAGCAGCGCCAGTTCGCTCAGGTTGTAGATAAACAGAGTGTCCACGGCCAGCTCCCGTAGAGCTTCGGGGCCGGTCATCCGGTAATAGAGATCGTCCGGTGCCTGATCGTACTGTGTTTGCGCTTCGCCCAGATCCGGTTCAGGCGTACCGGATGCGAGATAGCCCATGGCGTACTCCACGCTGTCGTGAAAATCCCTCAGTAAGAGCGCGTTGGGCCAGCCTTCGCGCATGATCAGCAGGCTGTTTTGAGCGTGGGCTTCCAGGCCAACGCCGTGGGCGGCCAGCATGTGCCAGACCGGCAGAATCAGGGTCGCGAGGGCGGCGTTCAGCCAAGGTTCAAGGCCGTAACGCTGCACCCATGGCTGGATGAACGGCTGGCCGTCTGGCTGCCATTGAAACAGCGCATTCAGCGGCACCGCCTGTTCGCTCTCGTTCAGCCGGGCGCTGAGATTGGTGCGCCAGATGGCGGCCAGCTCACCTTCAAGCGGGTGTTGCCCGGGCAGTGTGCCGGGCTTTGCTATAAAGCTCAGGCTGGCGTATTCCGGCAACAGCCGCAGCGGGTAATCCCGCGAGAGCCATGGGTCTGATTCAACAATCGCTTCCAGCCAGTGGCTGATGGCGGGTGCGGACGGCACCGAATGCGGCTCCAGATGCCGGCGCGAAGAGGTGTTGTGAATACCCAGTGGCAGCTTGATGCAAGCCTTGTTCGGGCGGGTCATGTTGAACAGCGAACGCAGGGATTGGCTAGGCTGGTAGCGGTCGCCCAATGGCCCGAGATCGCGGATGTCGAAACGCTCAAGCTGTGCAGCCAGCGGCCCGGTGTTGATGTGTCGCCATTGCCAGGGATGTACCGGCAGTGCGCCATAGTCTTGCCAATCAATGCCAACCCGATGAAACGCCGCGCGCAGCAGAAAGGCGGTCTCCTCGCCCAGCTCGGCCTGCCAGAAGGTTAGATCTGAAGCGGGTAAATGGCTGGAAAGGTATCGGCGAGGTATGGCCGCCCAGTGCAACCGAAACCCGTTGCTGGTTTCCGGGCTGTAGCGCATCAAGTCGTCGGCCCCGAACCCCAGCCGGCTTTTGAAACACGGGTGGTAGGGGTGCCCTTCATGAATCGCACGGTCCAAGGCTTCGCCGTGCAGCGAGCGCCGATTGTTCAGCGTGCGGGTTTGATGGCTGTTTCGCAGCTGTTCTTCATTGGTGATGGTAGCGGTCAGTTCGTTAAGCAGTAGCTGCTGCCGTGAGCGGGAACCGGGTAACTCCTGAATAAGCGCTGGCAAGTCCACGGACAACGTGCGTTTGTTGCGGCTAAAACTCAGCGTTTCTATGTCTAAACGAACGCGGCTGAAGCCCCGTACACGGCCCCGGCAGCGGGCCTGCAAGGTGCCCACGGGAAAGCTCAGCCACTGCCAGCCTTCGCTGCGGGAATCGGTTTTGTAGCAGGGCACAAGGCCTTCAAACAGCAAGGCTTCCAGCAGTTGCCGGAGCACCCGTTGCTGCGGGGTTTCCGAAAGTGCAGTCGCCAGAGCCGGCTCGGCCACCGGATTACGCAGCGCCATGATGCACCTCAACGGCTTGTTTACGGATCTGGCTGGGTAGCAGGGATTGCACGCGGCGGCACAGGGGGTTGGGAATGCTGGTATACACCGCCATTTCCAGTTCGGCGTTCAGCTCGTCAACATCGTGTACACGGGTCAACAGGTTGCCTTTGTAGGGCAGGCAGCTGTCTTCCAGCAGCATGGCAACCAGCGGGCGGGCCGGGCCATCCAGACGCGCCAGTTCCGACTGCAAAAAGCAGCGCAGCTGGCGCAGCAAAACGGCTTCTGAAACCAGTCCGTCCACACCAAAGCGGGCAATCACCGAAAACAGCTGATTCACGATCAGGTAGTAGCAGAAACGGTCCCGGATCATCGCGTCCCGATAGAACAGCTCCGGGGTATCGAGCACATCCGGGCACAGGGCGGTCAGCGATTCTCGCCGGCTTTCCGACAGGTAATAGCCTTGATTGTCCCGGTAGTAATAGCGGTGCGGGTAGCCGCCGCGAATGTCCAGAAGGCTGTTTTGCTGATGGGCTTCCAGCGCAATGCCGTGTTCGTCGTAAAGCCGCAACGCGGGCGCAATGGCGCAGGCCAGGTAGTGCTGGAACCAGTCCTGACTGACCGAGGCCAGGCTGCGGTTTTCATTCAGCGCGACACCTTCAATCAGGCTCAGCAACCGAGAATTACGCCCGGGCAGTGGGTCCTGCGTCAGCGCGGCAAGGCTGATCACGCCGTGATCTTCGCCCTCGGGGAAGGGATTCTCCCGAAAAATCATTTCAAACCCGCTTTCAGCCTGCCCGGGCAGTTTGACCGTTAGGTAGGCTGGGTCTTGCAGAATGCGGAACGCTGGCTCGCTCTCCGCAAAGCCGGTTCGTTGAATCAAGCGCGCCATCACCACGCCGGCCCGTAACTCCGGCACCTTGTTAACCCGCAATGAGTTGGTGACTTTCACCGGAATCGAGAACTTCAGCATCCAGTCTGCTTGCTCGCTGTACAACGTGCGCACGGACGAGGTTGCGGAGAATTCCGGCCCCAGCGCCCCTAGGGGGTGAATGGCCCCATCCTGAATCGCGCTTTGCACCGCAGGTTGCAGCAATAACCACTGGGCCTGCAGCGGGTGGGCCGGTATCAGAACATGGTCTTCTGGCAGGTTTAATGTGGGGTGCCCGCCTCTGATCAGGCACTCCGCCATGGTGCTGGCGGGCAAAGCGGTTGCCGAATCTTGTTCCACGCAGGATTGGTGCACCATGAAGTAATGCAACTGAAAGCGGTTCGCCAGCTCCGGCGCGTAGGCGTCTTGCTGCCATTCCGGCATGCCCTGACGGCTTTTCGGGGTGGGGTGGCTGGCATGGCCGAACAGCAACGATTGCTCGGCCTCAAGAAAACAGTTCTGATGAAGGCGCGGGTCGTGCCGGCGTTTGGCTACGTAGCGGGTCATCACCCCGTAGCTGTCGGTCAGCCGATGCAGCAGCTCCAGTTCCCGCAGCTTGCGCAGCTCCGGCACCATGCCGGCCGAACGGGCATAGAGTTCCCGCACCAGCAGGCACATGGCCTGAAAGGGTTCAATCTCGGCCCAGCTATAACGGCCATTCAGCCACTGTTGTACTTTGCCGTAGCGATGCCGGCCAAGATCAGAACGATAGACGATCTCGATGGCGAGGCGGGAACGCTGGCTCTCAAGCGACAGTTCGCAAGTCCACTGGCCGGATGGCCCCGTTAAAACCGTGTGTTCACGCCACTGGCCGGGGTCAATTTCCTGCAGGTAACCATGAAGAAAAGCCTGAAAGCTTGCCTGTTCGGCAATCGCGCGGGCGGACGGTCCCATGTCGAACTCCAAAGTCAGAATTTGGAGTCAATCTAAATGAGAATTATGCGCAATTGAAATGTATTTACATCTTTTACATTTGGCACTAGGCCGTGCCGGATGTGACCAAACGCTGTGGCCGAAAGCGAATGAACAGTGCCAGCGCGAGGCCGAAGGTCAGCCACTCGGCCATCGGCAGCGCCAGTAACAGTGGCCAGTCCGGTGCAAAGCGGGCAATACCCACCAGCAGCAGAGCCGGTAACACCAGGCTCCGCGAGAAGGCCACCATTGCAGAAGGCAGGGGTTGGTGGGTGGCGGTGAGGTACACCGACAGCAGTACGTTAATGCCGTTCACCAGAAACAGCGGCCAGAGAATGGCGAGATACTGGTCTGCCAGCTGCGCCGTGGCCGGGTCCGCCGAGGTATCGAGAAACAGCCGAACCACGTCATTGCCGAATAGCCAGACCGTACCCACCAGCGTCAGCGCCAAGGTCAGAATCACCGTGGCCCCGCAGCCCATGAACCGGCGGATGCGCTCGGCGTTACCGGCCCCCAGATTGTGGCTGATCAACACGTGCATGGCGTCTGAAATGCCGTAAAACACCATCAGGCTGAGGAAGATCAGGTAATTCACCACGGTGAATGCGGCTACGCCCGCCAAACCCTGAGAGGTCATCAACAGCCAGTTGATCAGCAGCATCACCAGGCCCACCGACATCTCGTTGATCCACTCAGACACACCGTTGGCGAAGGCCTTGGCCACTTCGCGCCAGTTGTGTTGCCGTAGCCGGAACACCAGCTTGCGTGCCGGTTTGTAGAAATACAGCGCCAGCACCGCAAACTGCAGCAACTGGGCCAGCCCCGTAGCGATGGCGGCACCGCGCAGGCCGTAATCCAGATAACCCACCAACAGGGCGTCCAGCACAATGTTAGCGGCAGCGCCCAGCACCAGTGCCGTGGTGGCCAGCCCGGGGAATCCGTCTACCCGCACAAAGTAATAGAGCACCATGGTGAACAGCTGCAGCACCATCACCCAGATGATCACCAGAAAGTACTCGGACATCAGGGGGAAGATAGCGGGCGAGGCACCCAACAAGCGGTAGATGGGCTCATGGAACAGCAGGCCGAGCAGCGCGCCGGACAACGCCAGTGCCAAGGTGGCCATCAGGCATTTGCTGAAGATCGCGGAGGCCGCAGCCCGGTTGCCTTCACCCAGATAGCGGCCAGCGCGCACGGTGCCGCCAATGGCCAGCGCCAACGCCAGCCCGAACAGCAAGGTAAACCAGGGAATCAGCAGGTTCAGCGCCGCGAGGGCATCGGCCCCGGCAAAGTTACCGATGAAAATACCATCGACAATGTTGGCGGTGGTCAGGGCCAACAACCCCGCCACCGAGGGCAAGGCATAGCGGAAAAAGGCCGGCCAATAAGGGCCGGCCAATATCGGGTCGTTGGCTTCTGCGCTGGGGCGGGTCATTGCACTTCCATGGCTAGATGAATCAGCTGAACAGTTCTTGCAGCTTCTCGCCGGGGTCTGGCGCACGCATGAACGATTCACCAATCAGGAAGCCGTAAATGCCGCGCTCGGTCATCGCCTGCACGTCTGCGCGCGTCATGATGCCGCTTTCGGTAATGGCCAAGCGGTCAGAACCAATGCGCTGATACAGGTCGAAGGTGGTGTCCAGCGACACCTCAAAGGTGTGCAGGTTGCGGTTGTTGATGCCCACCAGCGGTGTGCTCAGGGTCAGGGCATCATCCATCTCTTCGCCGTTGTGCACTTCTACCAGCACATCCAGCCCGATTTCGTGGGCGATGCCTTCCAGTTCCTGCATTTGGTCTTTGGTCAGGCAGGCGGCAATCAGCAGAATGCAGTCGGCCCCGATAGCGCGGCTTTCGTACACCTGATAGGGCGCGACCATGAAATCCTTGCGGATTACCGGCAGGCTGCAGGCCGCCCGGGCCGCTTTCAGATAGTCTTCGTGGCCCTGAAAGAAGTCTTGGTCAGTGAGGACTGACAAACAGGCCGCGCCACCTTTTTCGTAGCTTTCCGCAATGACTTCCGGCTCGAACGGGTCGCGCAGAATGCCTTTGCTGGGGGAGGCCTTTTTGATCTCGGCAATCACCGCCGCCTGTTGCTGTTCAATGCGTGAACGCAGAGCATGGGCGAAGCCGCGCGCCGGTGGCTGGTCACCTGCCATGGCTTTGAGGTCAGCGATGGAGGTTTTCGGTTTGCGCTCGTCTACTTCCTGCCATTTGCGGTCAACAATTTTGCGCAGAATGGTGGGGGTACGGTCATTGTGCCTATTGGTCATTGCGGCCTCAGAAACATTGGGAGAAATCGGCAAGTTCAGACATCTTGCCCGCAGCCAGGCCAGAGCCCATGGCATCCAGAGCCATCTCTACGCCCATTTTTGGCGTGTTGGCCAGGCCGGCAATATAGATAGCAGCACCGGCGTTCAGAGCAATCATGTCGCGGGCTTTTTCGGTGGTTTCGTCGTGCTGACGACCGAAGGCGGCGCGGATGAGCTTCAGGGATTCGTCCGAGGAATCCACCGTCAGGCCCACAAGGGTCTGGCTCTTGATGCCCAGATCTTCCGGGGTGATGCTGTATTCGGTGATGTTGCCGTCTTTCAGTTCGGCCACATACGTCTCGGTGGCCAGGCTGATTTCATCCAGCCCGTCTTTCGAGTGCACCACCATGATGTGCTCGGCACCCAAACGCTGCATCACTTCCGCCATGGGGCGGCACAGGGCCTTGGTGAACACGCCGATCAGCTGGCGCTTTACACCCGCCGGATTGGTCATGGGGCCCAGAATGTTGAAGATGGTCCGGCAACCCAATTCTTTACGAGGGCCAATGGCATGCTTCATCGCGCCGTGGTGCGACGGGGCGAACATAAAGCCCACGCCGATTTGTTCCACACAACGGGCAACTTCTTCCGGGGACATGTTCAGATTCACACCGGCTTTCTCAATCAAATCCGCACTGCCGCTCTTGGACGACACGCCCCGGTTACCGTGCTTGGCTACGAAGCCGCCGGCGGCTGCGACAACAAAAGACGCCGCCGAGGACACGTTAAACAGGTTGGCACCATCACCGCCGGTACCCACGATATCCACCAGTGGTTCGGCCTTGATAGTAACCTTGGTGACCAGCTCCCGCATGACTTCGGTGGCACCGGTAATCTCGTCAATAGTTTCGCTCTTCAGGCGCAACCCCATCAGAAAGGCACCCACCTGAGCATCGGTGGCTTCGCCGTTCATCACGATGCGCATGACATCCTTCATTTCCTCACGGGACAAATCCAGATTGGAGGCAATGCGGTCGAGGGCTTGTTTCATATCCATGCGTGAGTGTCCTTTCTTATGATTTGAGGAAGTTGCGCAGCAATTCGTGGCCTTGTTCAGTCATGATCGACTCGGGGTGGAACTGCACGCCTTCAATCGGCAAGGTCTTGTGGCGAACGCCCATGATCTCTTCGATGGAGCCGTCTTCGTTGCGGGTCCAGGCGGTCACTTCCAGGCAGTCTGGCAGGGTATTCTGATCAATCACCAAACTGTGGTAACGGGTGGCTTGCAGCGGGTTGTTCAGGCCCCGGAATACGCCGGTGTCTTTGTGATAAACGGGGGACACCTTGCCGTGCATCACGCGCCCCGCGCGAATGGTGTCGCCGCCAAACACCTGACCGATGGATTGATGGCCAAGGCAAATGCCCAGAATCGGAAGCTTGCCGGCAAAATGGCGAATGGCTTCCATGGAAATACCCGCTTCATTCGGGGTGCAGGGGCCGGGAGAAATCACCAGCCGTTCCGGGTTCAGCGCCTCGATTTCCTCAATGGTGATCTCATCGTTCCGGTGCACCTGAACCTCGGTACCCAGCTCGGCCAGATACTGGACAATGTTATAGGTGAAGGAATCGTAGTTATCAATCATCAGCAGCATAGCGATCGGGACCGTATGTTCTAGCAGTGGATGTGTTCGCCATGCGGGCGGTGCTGTGCATAAAGGTATTCACAGCGCACATTGCCGGAGGTTTGGCGCAAACAGACAGTGGATTATTGCAGCCCACCGGCCTAGGTACAATATCGGGCTGGCGGGGAGGGCGGCATTAAGCCTCGGCCTGAAGGTCAAAATGCCGTGCCGAGGCGCGCAGGGTTTCCACATGCACGTGCCGGCAATCCAGCGCAAAGCGTTTCGCCGCCTCGGCCAGTGTGGCCTTGATTTGGCTGTAGGCTTCTTCCTCATCCTCGGGCAGTACCGACAGCATCAGGCTGATCACCGGCTCCTTGTGGATAACCCCCTCATAGGCGTTTTTGAATTCCTGGCCATCGTCCGCCCAGAACCCGGTTAGCGTTGCCTGGTCGGAAGACTGCAGCACCGTGGCCCCGCCAAACCGCCGCGACAACTGGCCTGCCACAAAATCGCCCACCTCGGCCATTTTTTCCGGGCTGATTGAGAACAGCACCAAAAAGCGGATACGAGCATTGTCTGTCATGGTTAAAACCTTATCAGTGGCGAGTCAGCGTTTGGCCAGATAAATATAGATGAAGATTGTCACCAGCAGGGCAGACGATAACGCAATGGCCCCATTGGGCGGCAACCACAAGAACACATCCAGAATGCCCGGGAAATCATCTCTGGGCAGGCTACGGGATGCGGTGGTCAGCGAGAGGAACAGCTCCACTAGCGCCACACCCCCGATACCCGCCAGAATCAGCTCAACGGTTTTATCCACACGAGATTTACGCGCCTCCAGCAGCCGGGCAATGCGCGAACGAATCAAATCGGTACGCTCCAGCGCGCTGCTGATGAGAGTATCCAGCTGCCAGGCTGCACAGGTGTCTTCCACGATGCGGGCCCGGTTGGCCTGCACCCCTGCACGGGCTTCTTTAAACTCCAACCGGCTGAACTCAAGGTGGTCCAGACTCACGGTAATGTTCGCCATTAACCGGTTCAGCTCCCCGTTACGGGCGCGCTTCGCGCCCAGCAAATCGGTGAGCTGTGAATAACTGGATTTCAGAATGGCGCCGTAAATAAACAAAATGGCGTTGTAGAACTGGCAGATGGACAAACCCCGGAACCAGTCATCACGGCAGTCCTGTGGCTGGTCACTCACCACCAGAATGTTGCCGGAACCCACATAGTGGCGCGCCTGTTTGAGATCGTCGATAGAACCGGCGTAAGACGCCCACTGGCGCAGCAGCTCACCCACAGGCTGATCCAGCTCATCCGGGCTGGCCACAATGCTGCGCCCGGTCCAGAGCACATGGCTGGCAGGGGCGGTGGCTTCGGTGAACGCAACGTCTTTAAACACCGTCAGCTTGTTCGGATCCCGAAGCTGTTGTTCATCGCCCACTTTGCGCTTGCCAAAACGTGACGAAAACTCCCGGCAATAAGTCTGAAAAGCCGGATAAATCAGCGCCCCGTAAACATCCCCTGCCGCATCCGACAGGGTGCGGTCTAACTGGCCAGATTCAACCAGGGTTGCCAGCGTGGCCTCGTCCACCTGGATCATGACATCCAGCCGCAGCAGTGCCACCGTGTCGTCGTATAAAAACAGCTGACAGGCCTCGATCTCGCCGTTCCAGTCATTACAAATACGAGCCAGATTCTTCGAACGCTCCCGAGCGGCCGCATGATCAATCTCGTAGCAATCAAACGGTTGGAAGAAGATCGGCAAACTGTCGTGGGCCAGCGTGCCGTAACCGTTGGCCCAGGGCCAATCGAAAGGAAGAAGCGCATCCGAAGCCGGCAGCATACGCCTGCGAGCTTCCCCCGAACCACCCTGCAACGCCTTGGCCGCGCGGTGTTCGCTGTTGGCACTGATGGGCGAGCGAACCGGAGAAAGAGTGGCAATCCGCAGATTGGTTTTGTGGGTCATTGAAGGCCTTACGGAATTGAGCTTGGGGTGAAGAATTGATGGTTTCGGAGTATAGCGGGATTGTGACGACTTCTGCATGGGATTGGTGGTGAAAGCGGGAAGCGGCTAACTGTGTTGATTGGGAAGCGGTTCTCGGAAATTTGTGGGAAAAAGCGTGACTGTTAGTAAGCTTTTGATATGGTTGCTGTGGCTCGCCGACTTTGCTTAAAGCTTCGGAGTTATACGAGTGTGTTCATCTCATTCGCTGTTAGGCTTCAACCAGAAGGTGGTGTATGAATCTTGAGATCCTGTTTGCGGCAGTCTCAGCAATCGGTGCAGCGGTATCAGCCTTTTTCTCGTATAGGGCGATAAGCGAGAGCAGAAAAAATATCTTTTTGCTTGAGAAAAATAAAGTGGCTCATGCAGTTCGGAAAATTAAGCGAGATTTCGATACGCAGTGGGTGGGGTATAAAATATCCGCTCATCTGGAAGATCAGGGCAGTCTGCTTTCAGCAAAGTATTTTGTTGAGCCATCTTTATATGAAAAATTCACAAGCGTGCTTGTTCATCTTCATCAACTCGAAAGAAAACTATCCTTTGAGGGGGCCACAGATGAGCTTGCAGAAAAGATAGCTAAAGAGTTGGATGGAATTACGTGCAGTATGCGTCTCGATCAATAAAAGAATAAAGCCTAACCCGGATTTCTCATAGGTCCCCGGCAAGTCTCGCAGACCGTGCAGGTTACCGCCATTACCGCTCATTTGCAGCCGAGAATGATTAATAACTGATC
>NZ_QMDL01000004.1 GCF_003336705.1 Marinobacter litoralis
GATCAGTTATTAATCATTCTCGGCTGCAAATGAGCGGTAATGGCGGTAACCTGCACGGTCTGCGAGACTTGCCGGGGACCTATGAGAAATCCGGGCTAAGCTATGATCCGGTTGTTTCCATGGCTCAGGCTGCCAGAGATATGGGTTGCCCGTAGTACACCTCATCGGGCGTTTGGTAATCAAGGGTTTGGTGGTATCGGGTCTGATTGTAATGCCGGAAGTACCGGTGGAGCGCCTGCTTCAAGTGTTGACCATCCTCGAAGGCAGTGAGGTAGACGCACTCGTGTTTGACGCTGCGCCAGAGCCGTTCCACGAAGATGTTGTCATGGTAGCAGCCCTTGCCGTCCATGCTGATCCGGATGCCATGCTCTTTGAGAACGCTTGTGAAGGCCTCGCTGGTGAACTGGACGCCCTGATCGGTGTTGAAGATTTCCGGCGTTCCATGGTGCTGTAGAGCCTCCTCCAGGGCATCGACGCAGAAGTCTGTGTCCATGGTGTTGGAGATCCGCCAGGACAGCACCTTGCGGCTGTACCAGTCGATGATGGCAACCAGATACATGAAGCCCCGCGCCAGCGGCACGTAGCTGATGTCAGTTGCCCAAACCTGATTGGGACGATCGATCTTCAAGCCCTTGAGCAGGTACGGGTACACCTTGTGCCCGTCGCCCGGAACACTGGTTCTTGGTCGCGGGTACACGGCCTGAATGCCCATGGTGCGCATCAGCCGCTGCACCCGCTTCCGGTTGATGCGGTAGCCCTGGTGCTGCAAGTGGAACCGCATCTTGCGAGAGCCATAATACGGCGTTTTCAGGTGCTGCTGATCAATCAGGTACATCAGATCCAGATCCTCCTGACATTGCTCACGAGGGACGTAGTACACCGATGAGCGGCTCAGCTTGAGCAGCTCGCACTGGCGCGAAAGACTGACTTGGGGATGACCACGCTCGATCATCGCCAACCGCTGTTGACGGCTTACTGATCGAGCTTGCGCGACAAAAAATCGCGTTCCACCGTCAGTCGACCGATCTCCCGGTAAAGCTCGTCTGTGCTGGGCTCATCGGATTGCTTGCCGGCCTTCCTCTTGCCTTCGAAGAGGTCGGGAGCGTTCTCCAGCAGCTCGCGCTTCCAGGTACTGACCATGGTGGGGTGAATCTGGAAACGGGCGGCAATTTCGGATGTGGTCTGGTCACCCTTGAGGGCGGCCAGAGCAACTTTGGACTTGAATGATGCGCTGTATTGCTTGCGTTTCTTGCTCATGATTCTCCTCCTCGTGGAGATGATGAATCAGAGCTTAGGCACCTGTCCAAAATTTGGGGTCCACTTCACCTGGGATAACAATGTGTACTCAAAAGCTTTGGGCTTGCTAAATCCTTCTTCAGTATTGGCAGTCGCAATTGCCCCCAAGGGGCCGGCAAATATTAACCCTACGAGAACCCGTTCTGACTTACTCTCATTTGGTTCAAGTATAACTTCTCTTATACCTTCTACTTTAGCTATGAAAAGGGGGCTAAAAATTATAGGGTGAGTTCTCTTAACATCCACACTGCTACACGACACAAGAGCAATCATACTCAACAATAAAGCCAGGAACTTCATATTCTATCTCTTTCAATTATTTCCAATACCCCACGAAAAATACTCTTTTCGAAATCATCTTCATCGGCACCGGTAACTTGGGTTCTCAATCTCTTTTTAGAATGAACAAATACGGTTGAGGTGGTGCTATCGTTCTTATTCACCAAAACTCTGCCCACCTCCCCCCAACTAAACGGCGATATAGTTTTTGTAAACGTAATGGAAAATCCATCAGAGGTTTGTCGGGTTTCCTTTATATTAATATTAAGGCTTTGCATGCTGGCAAGAACTGCAGCCTTCACCAACTCATGATCTTCCTCATAAACACGGGACACTCCCGCATCTTTGGGTGCACTTATTACCGAGTTCATGTTTGCACAAGATGCTAACATCTTTGAACATAAGAGCATCGCCATTAAATACACAATCGACTTCATAACGTTTCCTTGGATTTATGCGCATCAAAGATCATACCGATCCGGAATCACAAGCCCACGTTCGGGCATGCGTCAGAGAACCTTAAGGGAGCGGCTGGTCAGATGTCGTCCCACCATTCACTATGATTGGAGGCCCAATCATACTCCAGCCATAATATATTCGGCGACACTTCCGCAACGGAACAGCCTCGCTCCGTGACTTGTCGGA
Organism: Marinobacter litoralis; assembly: GCF_003336705.1. GTDB lineage: Bacteria > Pseudomonadota > Gammaproteobacteria > Pseudomonadales > Oleiphilaceae > Marinobacter > Marinobacter litoralis. The sequence continues at coordinate 2,221 of NZ_QMDL01000004.1, forward strand.
CCACTTCGTCCTTGGGATAAATGTTACGCGATTCCCCAGGCGAGCGTGTCCCTGGGAATGGGTAAAAGCACTATCCGGCGTTGGTTTAATCAGCTGACCGAGGAGTGTGACGGTGTCACTCTGGATTTGTATGCCCGACGCGTCGTTGGTTTGGCAATGTCATCCAGCCCCGATGCCGATTTGGTGGTCAAAGCTCTGGATCACGCTTGGGAACAGCGTGGTCAGCCAGAGAAAGTCATGTTCCATTCGGATCAACGAAGTCAGTATGCCAGCCGCAGTTCCGCCAAAGGCCCTAGCGCTATCGAATGATACAAAGCATGAGCCAACTTGGAAAATGCTGGGACAACGCGCCGATGGAGAGGCTGTTCTGGAGCCTGAATGGATACCGGCCCTAGGATATCAAAGGTCTATCCACGATACTTTCATTTCCGTAGTCGTACTCAACCAGTCAAGCGCCGATATGTCCAAGGAGTTTGGGCAGAGGCATGCGAGGAGGCTGGGTACAAAGACCAATATCAAACAAGAGATTTACGTATTAAAGGTTTAACGGATGAATTTGTCTCGCAAGGAGAAAACAACAAGGGTGGTCACGAGACCGAAGCCAAGCGGAAACACTACCGATTGATTCGCCCACCAGAGCGCTCGAAATCGACATTAAAATCACTGAGAGATGCGGACCGAAAATGAAATTGATGTCGTCATTTTGACTCTATCAATAAGTGGATAAGACAGCAAAACGCTAAGCCACTGAAAAAATTACAAAAAATGGAGGCGCGGGTCGGAATCGAACCGGCGTACACGGAGTTGCAGTCCGCTGCATAACCACTCTGCCACCGCGCCGGATAAGCCTTTTTCGGCCTTGCTCTCAGGGGGCGTGAGAGACTTGGAATTGGAGCGGGAAACGAGATTCGAACTCGCGACCCCAACCTTGGCAAGGTTGTGCTCTACCAACTGAGCTATTCCCGCTCTTCGTTTAAGAGGCTTTGCCTCGTCAACGGATGCGTATTCTACGGATTACTTCGCCGGCGTCAACAACTTTTTTCAACCTTTTGTTTTTTAGCGTATTTTGGGTATTTTTTAGCCAAAGAAGACAATTCTTTGCCGCTCCTCTCCCCTGCGATGTCATTCACGCCATAGATCCACCCTGACTCATCCCCGAGAATCGCCGCCTATCGATATTCCGTTTCAATAAAGGCTTGTATTGACCATGCGACACTTCAGTTTTTCGACCCTGGCATTTCTAACACTTTCGCTATTCAGCGTAAGCCCTACCCTTGCCTCTGAGTGGGTCGTCAAGCAGCAGGGCGAAGAACGTTCCGACATTACAACTTACGTTCGTGATGCTGAAAATTCGCCGATTAAGCAGTTCCGTGGTGTGGTGGAAACTCAACACTCCATATTCTCAGCGATGTCCGTCATCAACGACATTTCCGTATGCCAGGAATGGATCTACAACTGCCAGGAGGCTCACTATCATTTCACCGAAGACGGCGAAAAGTTTCTATGGATGATGTTTGATGGCGTATGGCCAGCTTCCGACCGTGACCTGGTGATGAAGTCTGCATTTAAGCAAGAAGAAGTAGACGGGCCCGTCACCGTGCAATCTATTGGCTGGCCAAAAGGTGCACCGGAACAGGAAGACTATGTGCGCATTCCGATGCTGAACAACAGCTTTTACCTTGAGCCGCTGGCTGACGGCTGGACGCGCATCACGTTTACCACCCAGGTTGATCCGGGCGGGTTGGTTCCGGCATGGATTGCAAACATGGTTGCCACCGACGCACCCATCCGAACTCTGGAAGGACTTCAGAAGATGATGAAAAAGGAGCCTTTCAACAATTACGATGAAGAGAACGTGCCAACAGAATTAGTTGAGAAGCACAATTTGCGCTTCTCAACGCTGGGCTCTTAAACGAACTCGCCAACTTACGAGTTATTACCCTTCGCCGGAGTGGCTTCGGCCACTTGGGCGGGGGCATCGCAATTCAGGAAGCTGGAACTCTGCAGCCACTCCTGATCCGGGTAATAGGTAAACACCAACTGCCCACCCTTCAGATTATCCACCACAGAACGAATCACTTTTCGGTCAACCGCCGGGCAACCGTGACTACGGCCAATTCGCCCGTAATCTGCCACCCAATCCGGGCTTACGTAATCGGCACCATGAATCACAATGGCTCTCTGGCGGGCCAGGTCATTCACCCCAGGTTCCAATCCGTCCAGTCGCAACGCATAACCATGAGTGCCACTGTAGCTTTCGTTACCTTTGAACAAGCCAATGCTGGACTGGTGGCTGCCTTCAATGTTCGAGAAGGCGCGGGCTTCCAGGTTTCCGGAATTCTTTCCATGCGCTACCAAATCTCTGAGCAACAAATCGCCCTTGCTTAGATCGAAGATCCACATACGTTCTTCACTGGATGGCAGTGAAAAATCAATCACCGCCAGCCGCTCGGGCATGGCAACACCGTTGTTAACCGCACACTGGGTTGCTTTGTAGGCTGCACCCAACACTTCTGGGTTCAAATTCGGAGCAGCCCCAGACAGTCTATCGAGTAACGTTTGATCAATGGATGAGGCATTTCCTTGAACGGAAAAACAAGCAAGAAATGCCAGGCCCGATAACCATGTAAAAGGGCGTCGTTTGGTGTGCAAAGACATACGCACAAGACCTCAAAAGTAATAATCGTTGACTAGCTGACTAAAAATTGGCCCCATTCTAACAGCGAACTTTTAGACTTTCGTGTTTCCGTACATTTTTTAACCTTTACCCTACAAAGACCTCGAATTTGTCCTGCCTCAGCGGCATGATAGAATCGCTCTAACTCAACGGGGTGCCCTCGCTAAAGGGCTGAGACCACACCCGCGGAACCTGACACGGATAATGCCGACGAAGGAATTGAGTCACACTGAACACCTCAGTGTGTGCCGCGGCATGGTATCTCCCTCTCAAATAAGGATGCCGCACATGCTTTCTCGCTTATCCCTCTTGGTCTTGGCCGTTACCTTGCCTGTGATTGCACACGCGGCCGACCGGCCGGTATTGAACGTATATACCCACCCGTCCTTCGCCGCCGAATGGGGCCCCGGGCCCGGCGTTAAAGAGGCGTTTGAGAAGCAATGTGAGTGCACGCTCAATTACACCGTACTGAACAGCGGTGGTGATATTTTGCAGCGGCTTCGGTTGGAAGGCGCTTCAACCCCGGCCGATGTGGTGCTGGGGCTGGATACAGCCACTATGGAAACCGCGCTTCAAACCGGCCTGATTGCAGAGCACGACCGCTCGTTAGAGGCACTGGATTTACCCATCGACTGGAATGACGCCCATTTCATTCCTTACGACTGGGGCTACTTTGCCTTTGTGTATGACACCGAACAGCTGCCAGAGCCACCCACCAGTTTCGATGATCTGATCAACTCACCCGATGATCTGAAAATCATCATCCAAGACCCCCGAACCAGCACTCCGGGGCTCGGTCTGTTGCTGTGGATGCACTCGGTCTACGGCGAAGAAGCGCCGGCCAAGTGGGCGCAGCTGAATGACAAAATTCTGGCCACCACACAAAGCTGGAGTGACGGCTATTTCTCGCTGTTTATGAATGGCGAAGCGCCAATGATACTTTCCTACAGCACATCTCCTGCCTATCACATGGCCGTTGATAAAACCGACCGCTACCAGGCGGTTCAATTTGAGGAAGGTCACTACCTGCAAGTCGAAGTCGCCGCGCTGGTTAATTCCTCAAAGCAAAAACCGTTGGCCCGGCAATTTTTGGATTTCATGCTCACGCCTGAGTTTCAAACACACATCCCGCTCAAGAACGTCATGTACCCGGCCATTGATCTGGGCGACGATCTACCCGGCGTTTTCAACCGCCTGATTTCGCCGGAACATACTTTCTTCCTGCCCCCAGCGGAGGTTGCCGGGCAACGACGCCAGCTTGTAAACGACTGGCTGGATGCGATGACCCGATAGCGTTATGCGCTCCACGCCCACGAAAGCGCCTCTCAGCCACCCGGGATGGCAACTCATCCCGGGCCAACTCATTGGTTTGGCTTTATTGATACTGGTCGCCCTTGGTCTTGGCAGCATGCTGATAACCGCCGGCGGTCTGGATCTCTCAACGGTGCTTGGCAGCCGTTATTTGCGAGGCGTGGTGTGGTTTACCGTCTGGCAGGCGGTGCTATCCGTTTTATTCAGCCTGGCACTGGCACTTCCTGTTGCACTGGCCTTGGCACGATACCGTCACTTTCCGGGCCGGTCGGGGCTACTTCGAGTGATGGAGCTCAGCTTGGTGCTGCCTACCATTGTCGCGGTTTCAGGGATTATTGGCGTGTATGGCCGGCAAGGCTGGGCCACCGGTTTACTGACCGAATGGTTCCCCGGCCATGGCTGGAATCTGTATGGGATCAACGGCATTCTGCTGGCCCACGTGTTCTTTAACGCGCCTCTTGCCGCGCGTGTGATGCTGCAATCCCTGGAAGCCATTTCACCAGCGCGCCTCCGTATAGCTTCACAACTGGGTCTTCGCGGCTGGTGGCTCTGGCGCTCGGTTGAATGGCCAGCTCTACGCGCCGTTTTTCCGGGGCTAAGCGCCCTGGTCTTCACTTTATGCTTTACCAGTTTTGCCATCATCATGACGCTCGGTGGCGGGCCGGCGGCGACAACTCTGGAAGTAGCGATTTACCAAGCGCTGCGATTTGAATTCGACTTCCCGCAGGCGGCGGTTTTAGCCGTTATTCAATTATTGATTTGCGGCAGCTTATGGTGGCTGGTGTTCCGCCAACACCTGGAATCCTCTCTGCTTCCAAATCGACAGTTTGCCCATACCGTTCCGCTCAAGCCCTGGCGCGCCCAGTCTGCGCTGTCGGGTGCACTGTTACTGATGTTCAGCCTGTTTTTATTGCTGCCCTTATTAGCCATAGGCATTCGCGGATTGCCCGCGCTTTTGGCCCTCGATGCCAGCCCCACTCTCTATGACCGGCTATTACCCGCTACCGGGCGCAGCCTGCTGATTGCGCTGCCCGCGGGGTTTGGCTCAGTCGCCGCGTCATTATTGATTCTGGCCTCTGCCAACAGGGCCAAGAACTCTGTATTGAAGGCCATTCCAACAACCACCGGATACCTGCCATTGATCGTACCGCCGATTGTGCTTGGCACCGGGCTGTTTTTGTTGCTTCGCCCGGGGTTAGGCAACCATGCGCAAGGCTGGGTGCTGGTGGCCTTGATCAACGGTTTGATGGCACTGCCCTTTGTTATCCAGGTATTGCGTGGCCCACTGAGCAGCCTGGATAGCCATTCTCGCCGTGTGGCCGATCAGTTGGGCACATTGGGCTGGTATCGGTGGCGCTGGATCTATTGGCCGTTATTACGCCGGCCGATGGCTCTGGGGCTGGCCTATGGCATTGCGCTTTCAATGGGGGATTTCGGGGTTATTGCCTTGTTTGGAAGCCCCAGCCAGCCAACATTGCCGGTTCTGCTATACCAACAACTGGGCAGCTATCAGGTAGCCGCAGCCGCTGGCACCGGCTTATGGTTGCTGCTGTTGTTGGTGGTCATTTTCGGACTGCTGTCGGCCATTGGCCGTCCACCCGCCCACCAAGCCAGATCCCGCTTGCCTGAAACCACTCTGGAGCCCAAGCATGCTTGATGTCGAACACCTGTGTTTTCGCTACCCGGGGCAATCCGAGGGCTGGGAATACCACTTTTCTCTGGCACCCGGCCGGTGCGTGGCGGTTCATGGCGCCAGCGGAAGTGGCAAGACCACATTGCTGAATCTAATTGCTGGTTTTCTCGCACCGGATTCAGGCCAAATCCTTTGGAACGGCAGGCCGATTCAGCACCTTGAACCTTGGAACCGCCCGGTAACCAGCGTGTTCCAGGAACACAATTTGTTCGAGCATCTGGATGTAGCCACCAATATCGGCCTAGGGCTTCATCCGGGATTGAAACTGACTGCCCATCAGAAGCAAAGCATTAACGAAGGACTCGAACGCACCGGGCTTTCGGGGTTCGGCTCGAGAATGCCGGGCGATCTGTCTGGCGGACAACGCCAGCGAGTGGCTTTGGTGAGAGCGATTCTGCGGCGACAACCTTTATTGCTACTGGACGAACCACTAACCGGCTTGGACAACGAAGCAAAAGACAGCCTTCGAGCCATGCTGAAGGAAGAGAAGGCACGAGGCGTCGCCTTGATTCTCGCCAGCCACGACGAAGATGACCGAAAGTTATTGGCAGACTTCTATTGGAATCTCTAAGCTTGCAGTGAACGGCAGCAAGGACCTAATTTCGTAGTGGCAACTTCTCCCCGGCAATCTTCACGCTCACACCAACCGTCAGCCGGTAACGCAGAACTGAGCGATTCCGGTCTGACCTGCAGCGGCGATTGGATTCTGTCGAATTACACCGAACTGGCCCGATTGGTCGAGACGATACAAACGAGGGATGTTACAAGCGTCCCGCTCGATGTCTCTCATCTCGGCCGGGTGGATACCGCGGGCGCGTCATTACTGGTAAAACTCGTCGGGCCCTTGGCACTTATAGAATCTGTCGAAAGCAGCAATCTAGCCACCGAGCAGCAAGCGTTGATTGCTACAGTTGCGTCAGCGATGAAGGCAGAACCACGCCCAGCGCCGAGAACCAACCCTCTACTGGCATTTCTGGCAAGCACGGGCGAGAAAGTCACCGACGTTTCTCGTCTGGTCTGGCTATTGGCCGGCTTCATCGGTCAAACATTGGCGGCGTTGTTTTACATCCTTCCCCGCCCCACACGCTGGCGCATTACCTCGTTTGTAGCAGCCGTTCACGACACCGGGCTCAACGCCCTGCCTATTGTTGCCTTGCTCACCTTTCTTGTCGGTTCCGTCGTCGCCTTTTTGGGTGCCACCGTGTTGCAGGATTTTGGCGCCACCATATACACCGTGAACCTCGTGGCGTTTTCGTTCCTGCGGGAGTTTGGCGTTCTGCTGGCCGCCATTCTGTTGGCCGGTCGCACCGCCAGCTCTTTTACGGCACACATCGGCGCCATGAAGGTCAACGAAGAGCTGGATGCTATTCGCACTTTGGGTTTAAACCCGGTGGAGTTACTGGTGGTGCCCAGAGTACTGGCCATGATGGTAAGCCTGCCGGTTCTCACATTTGTCGGCATGATTTCGGGCATGATTGGCGGTGCGGTGGTCTGCGCCATTACGCTGGACATTCCACCCAGTCAGTATTTGGCGATTGTTGAGCGGGATATTGGCCTAACGCACTTTCTGGTGGGTATTGGCAAAGCTCCCGTATTCGCCTTCCTGATCGCCGTGATCGGCTGCCTCGAAGGCTTCAAGGTGGCTGGCAGCGCACAGTCCGTCGGTGAGCACACCACGTCCAGTGTTGTGCAGTCGATCTTCATGGTGATTCTGCTCGACTCCATCGCCGCGTTGTTTTTCATGGAAATGGGCTGGTAACGCATGGCCAACTCTCAAGCTCAACGCAAATGTCCGGGCGACGTCATTATTCAGGTACGAGGCTTAAGTACACGCTTTGGCAACCACATTGTGCACGAAGATCTTGATCTGGATTTGTATACCGGTGAGATACTCGGCGTAGTGGGCGGCTCCGGCACCGGAAAATCGGTACTGTTGCGAACCATTGTGGGCTTGAACACCCCAAGTGCGGGGCATATTCGGCTGTTCGATACCGACCTTACCGAACTGCCCGCAGAAGAACGCTCCCGCTATGAACAGCGATTCGGTGTCTTGTTCCAGGGCGGCGCTCTGTTTACTTCTCTGAATCTGGTGCAGAACATATCGGTACCACTGGTCGAACATACGGGGCTTGCTCGCGTTGATGCAGAAGAGATAGCCCGCATGAAACTGGCGTTGACCGGATTACCGCCGGAGGCGGCCTTGAAATACCCGGCCGAACTTTCAGGCGGCATGGTCAAGCGTGCGGCACTGGCCCGTGCGTTGGCGCTGGATCCTGAAATCCTGTTTCTGGACGAGCCAACCGCCGGTCTGGACCCTATCGGTGCGGCAGATTTCGATGAATTGATTGTCACGCTGAGCAAGGCCTTGGGTTTGACGGTTTTTCTGGTCACCCACGACCTCGACACGCTCTATTCCACCTGTGATCGGGTGGCGGTGCTGGCCCAACGTAAGGTATTGGTTGCCGATACCCTTGACCGCGTTGCCCAAACCGATGACGCTTGGATTCAAGAGTATTTCCATGGCCCTCGTGGCCGAGCTGCCATCGCTGCTGGAACAAAAGCCACTTAACAGGAGTTCCGTAAATGGAGCCGAAGGCCCATCACATCATCATAGGATTCTTCACGCTGGTTGCGGTAACGGCAGCGCTGCTGTTTGCGCTGTGGCTCGGAAAATCCTCGGCAGATCGGGAATGGGCCTATTACCAAATCGGCTTTGATCACCCCGTAAGCGGCTTGGCCAAGGGCAACCCGGTTCTGTACAGCGGCATTCAGGTGGGTGACGTTCTGGAACTGACGTTAGCTCCGGACAATCCTGCCCACGTTCGGGTGCTGGTGCGCGTTGAGCAGGACATTCCGGTGCGCACAGACACCAAAGCCGGATTGGTACTGGCCAACATCACCGGCAGCATGAGCATCCAGTTTACCGGGGGCACTCCTCAGAGCGAGAGGCTTCAGGGCGGCCGCAATAACCCACCGTTAATTCATGCAGAACCATCGGCTCTGAACAATCTGATGAATAACGGCGAAGCCATGCTTGCCCAGGCCGAGCAATTGCTGACAAATATGAACCGATTACTGGCTACCGAAAACATCGAAAACGTATCCGCTCTGCTCGACAACGCCCGGGAAGCGAGCGAATCCCTGTTAGCAAACCGCGAAGCACTCATTGCCCTGATGGAGCAATTCAACACCGCCGCTGTGCGCGCCGAGGAAGCAGCCATTAAGGTATCGAACGTGTCTGACAACACTCGGGCGGTGCTCAATGATCGGGTCGTGCCCGTGCTGAATGCCATGGATACCGCCATCGCGACCCTGCAACCATCCTTAGAGCGGGTTAACAGCCTCACCGCCGACAATGAGCATTCGCTGAACGCCGGGCTTCAAGGGCTATCTCAGCTAGGCCCTGCCCTGCGGCAATTGAAATCGACCTTGCGTAACCTGAACAGTTTCACGCGCCGGCTTGAACAAGATCCGGCAAGCACCCTGTGGGGGGGATCGACCATCAAGGAGTTTGAAAAATGAATAGTCGCCTCAAGGCAATGGCCGTCTTGTTGGCCGCACTATCAACCGCCGCCTGCACGGTTCTCCCGAGGCCAGAGCCACCCAGAGCCATGGATTTGGCGGTTGTGAGTGCACCGGTTGATTTCGAAAAACCGCTGCAAAGCAGCCTGCGCATCCATACGCCACTGGCTTCAGACCCGATGGACAGCTCCGCCATTCTGCTTAAGCCAACACCTTACGAGTTTCAGGCCTACCCAAAAGCTCGGTGGCGCGACAGTGCTCCCGTCGTGATTCGCGACTACCTTGCCCGGCATCTTCGCAACAGTCGAGGGTTTCGAAACGTAGTGATCGACACCAGTGCAGCCAACACCGAACACTCCCTGCTCACTGAACTGTCGGCGTTTCAGGTCGTGCAACACGGTAAGAGGCATCAGGTGGTTCTGGAACTGCATGCAGAAGTCATCAGCGAGCAAAGTGGCAGCAGTTTGTGTATTCGCAACTGGTCGATTCAAGAAATGGCCGCCAGCTCCGAACTGGAATCGGCGGTAGAGGCCTTTTCCCGGGCCAGCAATACGCTGGCAACCGAACTGACCGATTGGGCCTGGAGTTGTGTGCAGCGGGCGCAGTGAGCCGCGCCCGAAGAGAGCGGGTTTAGATTTCGCTCCGGTTTTCGTCAGTCACCGTCTCATCCGCCTTCGGAAACAAGTCATCCCAGGCGGCGTGCAAGTACAGATACATCGACCACAACGTTAGCACCGCAGCCAGATACAGCAGCCCAACGGCGATATCGGCCAGCAAATTCCCCGGCGGGAACGCCAGCAAGCCCACGATGGCGGCAATCTGAGCCGTGGTTTTAATCTTGCCAATGTAGGAAACCGCCACACTACCCCGGCTACCAATTTCAGCCATCCATTCGCGCAACGCGGAAATCACAATTTCACGCCCGATAATGATCGTCGCGGGAATGGTCAGCAGAACCGCAGAATACTCTTCGATCAGAACCGCCAGCGCGACTGCCACCATCAATTTGTCTGCGACCGGATCCAAAAACGCACCAAATGGCGTGCTTTGGTTCAGCCGCCGGGCCAGATAACCATCCAACCAATCCGTGATCCCTGCCAGCGCAAAAATCGCCGCACTCGCCATATAACTCCAGCTCGCCGGCAAATAAAACACCACCACGAACACCGGAATCATGACGATGCGGGACAGGGTAATCAGGTTCGGTAAATTCATTGTGTTCCTATTCGTTATGCAATGCTGCGTAAATGGTTTCGGCCAATGCTTTGCTGATGCCTTGAACCTTGGCAATTTCGTCAACTCCGGCTTTTCGGATACCCTGGATTCCACCGAAGTAACGTATCAACTCTCGCCTGCGCTTAGGCCCCACACCCTCAATACCTTCAAGGGTGGACTGTCGGCGTTTTTTGTCGCGCCGCGCCCGGTGGCCGGTAATGGCAAACCGGTGCGATTCATCCCGGATGTGCTGAATCAGGTGCAACGCCGGTGAATCGGCTGGCACTCTGAAGACGGCACCGGTCATGGCGTCGATCAATTGTTCCATGCCAGCCCGACGAGTAACACCCTTTGCCACACCAATTAGTGGAATATCTGAAATCTCAAGCTCGTCAAAGACTTCACGGGCAATGTTCAACTGGCCTTTACCACCATCGATAAAGACTAAATCCGGTTTCTTGCCTTCGCCATTCGCCAGTCTGCGGTAGCGGCGAGTCAGTACCTGGCGCATGGCCGCATAATCATCGCCGGCGGTCACGCCTTCAATATTATACAAGCGATAGTCGCTTTTCAGGGGGCCATTCTCGTCGAAAACCACGCAGGATGCGACGGTATTTTCCCCATGGCTGTGGCTGATATCAAAACACTCCATGCGGCTGGGTGTTTCTGTTAATTCTAATAAGTCACGAAGTGCCAACAACCGACGATACACCGTTTCCTTGCTGGCAAGGTGCGTCAGCAGTGTCTGTTGGGCGTTGGTCATGGCCAGTTCAAGCCAGCGTTTACGCTCACCACGCACATTGCCACGCACTCTTGTGTCACGGTTGGCGGCTTCCGTGAGGGCTGCTGCCAAAAGCTCCTGCCCCTCTACTTTCACCGGAACCAGAATGTCATTCGGGATTTCCCGGCGGGTATTGCCGCCAAAATAATACTGTCCAAGGAACGATGCCAATAACTCGCCTTCCGTCTGCTCCAGGGAAAACTTCGGAAAGTAATCCTTGGTGCCCAGCACCCGACCTCCTCGCACAATGATCACCACGATACACACCACGCCAGCTTCCTGGGCAATGGCGATCACATCGGCATCACCACCCTCGCCGTCCACCGACTGCTGCTCCTGCACATGGCGCAAGTGATTGACCTGATCACGATAAGAGGCGGCTTTCTCGAACTCGAGCTTTGCGGCGGCCTCTTCCATCGCGCTCATCAGATCGCGAATGATCGCCGGATTCTTGCCCTCCAGAAACATGGTGGCGCGACGAATGTCTTGCTGATACTCCTCGGGGCTTATGTACTCCACACAGGGTGCGGTACATCGATTGATTTGATACTGCAGACAAGGCCGATTCCTGTTTCTGAAATAGCTTTCATCACAAGACCTTATCTTGAAAACCTTCTGTAGAATATTAAGACTTTCTTTAACCGCCCCAGAGCTCGGGAAAGGTCCGAACCAGGTTCCGCCACCCTTTTTTGTACGGCCACGACGGAAAGTCAGCGACGGGTAATCGCTGTGCGAAGACAAATAGATATAGGGGTAGGATTTATCGTCCCGAAGCAGAATGTTGTACGGCGGCCTCAGGGATTTGATCAGGTTTTGCTCAAGCAGAAGCGCTTCGGTTTCACTGCCGGTAATGGTTACTTCGATGGAGTGAATCTTGCCGACCAAGGCTTCGGTTTTCGGGGCCAGCCCGGTTTTTCGAAAGTAACTGCTGACGCGATTTTTGAGGTTTCGAGCTTTACCGACGTACAGGATCTCGCCTGCACTATCGTACATACGATAGACACCGGCGCGTTCAGAGAGTTGTTTCAGGAAGTTCTTGCTGTCGAACTCCCCGGGAGTGTGATTGGGTTCAGACGGTGTCGGCATCCAGCAACCCAAGCCGTACTGCCATCAGCGCTAATTCTACGTCGCTGGAAATCTCGAGCTTTTCGAAGATCCGGTAGCGGTAACTGTTCACGGTTTTCGGGCTCAGACAGAGCTTGTCCGAAATATCCTGAACTTTCTGGCACTCCACCACCATCATGGCAATCTGCATTTCACGCTCCGACAAGCGATCGAACTTCGACAGCTCACCATCTTCGTCCCTGTCGCCGCCACCCAGTGAGTTCAGTGCCATCTTCTGGGCGATCTCGGGGCTAATGTAACGCTGGCCGGAATGGGCTTTGCGAATGGCACGCACCATTTCCTGAATGTCTGCGCCCTTGGTGATATAAGCCGCTGCTCCGCTTTGCATCACCCGCGCCGGATACGGGTCGTCTGCGCAGGCAGTCACCACGATAATCCGAATGGAGTCGTCCAGCCGGAGAATTCTCCGTGTGGCTTCAAGCCCGCCAATACCCGGCATCCGGATATCCATCAAAACAATATCCGGCCGCGCGTTGCGTACAAAATCAATTGCATCTTCACCAGAAGAGGCCTGACCAATCACATCAATGTCAGGATTGTCAGCCAACATGCGGGTAATGCCGGAGCGCACCAACTCGTGGTCATCTACAACCAGAACCCTGATCAAAGCTCACCTCACCAACAGAATATAAACAACGCTCAGCAATTGTACCCATTACCGGACTCACCGCATAGGTAACGTGCCCAAAACCTTGTCCTTCATCAACCTCTGCTGCCTTATCGTCCGGAACATCAGGCCGGAGAACCCAGGCTGGCGGTATTTTCGACCGGATCAAACCACACCACCAACTCGCCCTCTTGAATCGCGGCAAGCACCCGGCTGCGCTCTGCTAAGGGGTCCTCTGTGTCGTTCAGCCCGTGATAACGCGTGCAGTACTCTTCCGCCAGCCCTTCAAGCTGGTCTGTGGTCAGCAGGCAGGCATCCACCACAAACTTTTCCTGACGAGGATCCGACTCAGGTCCATTAGCATAATCGCTCATAATCATTCCTTTCCCGCTATCTTCAAAAGCCTCAAGCAATTCATTATCATCGTGCCTTTTACAAAGTTCGGATGCTAATGAACCAGAACGTCTTCAAGCTAACACTCCCTATCCTGTTTGGATACCTACCATTAGGGATGGCCTTCGGTGTGCTGTTTTCCACGCAATTGGATTACGCATGGTGGATAGCGCCGCTTATGGGCCTGGTGATCTATGCCGGTGCCGGGCAAATCTTGGCCGTTAGCCTGTTAGCCGCCAATGCCGGGTTGCTCGAAGTGGCGGTGGCGATGCTGGTTCTTAATGCCCGTCACCTGTTTTACGGCCTGTCACTCCTTGGCCAGTTTCGCGGTGCCGGCTGGCGCAAAGGTTACCTTATCTTCGGGCTTACCGACGAAACCTATTCGCTGCTAACCAGCCGAGCACGTTCCGGCGATTCACGCAGCGAGCAAGAAATCGATTTCCGCATTACCGCCTTCAATCAACTCTACTGGATTGCCGGATGCGCCTTGGGCGCGTTGCTTGGAGAGTGGGTCGCGTTTAACAGCACGGGCATCGAATTTGCCTTGGTCGCTTTATTCATTGTTTTGACCATCGAGCAATTCAAGGCTCTTGGCAACACCTTCCCCATCTGGGCCGGTGCATTCGCGGCAGGCATTGCTATGTTACTGATACCAGCCACCCATCAGTTGATTGCCGCCATTGCCATTGTTACTGCAGTGCTGCTGATTCAATACCGTTACCAGCGCGAGCCTGGTCTTGAGCCGGAGGCCACCCATGACTGAAGGCTATTATCTGGCGGCATTCATCGCCGTCACGGCGTTAGCAACTTTCGCCACGCGCGTAGTGCCCTTTCTGTTTTTCGAACGCCACACCGACCACCCGCTTATTAAACATTTGGGGCGTTTTTTGCCTGCAGCGGTCATGGCCTTGCTGGCGACGGTTTTTCTACAAAGGTCGGGCAATTGGGGTGCCGGGGCATTCGGGTTAGATGCCTTGATCCCCGGTTTGCTGGTGGTGGCGGTTCATCTTTGGCGAGGCAATGCTTTGCTGTCCATCGCGACTGGCACTATTGCCTATATGGCCATTCAGCAAACCGGAATGATGGTGGCGGGTGCCTGATTACACGCCACTCTCCACGTTAGCTACTAATCGGGAGTCTTCCAATGCGGCGGTCCTATGTTTGAGGACACCTTTGTAATCCGGGTCTTCAATCATAGTCAGGAAAGCATCGGTTGAAGGGTATCGAACCAGTAACACTTGGTCCCAAGTCTCTTCAGGAGGCGCAATAAGAGAGCCGACGCTTCGGCCAGACCAGATAACTTCAGCGCCAACCGCTTTGACACACGCAGCGGCTTCTTTCATATAACGTTTATAGGCGTCGCGCCCGGAACACGCTTCACTCGCGTCCTGATATTCCGCCCGGTCACGGAATCTCAGTAAATTGAGCATAACGACAGGTTGATCTTTCGGGGTTTCTTGCAAGATTTTCTTCAAGTCTTCCTGAGTTGGGGCCGCCATTGCGTATCCTTCTTATTCGTTATTGTGAGGAGCTACGTCGGGTAAAACCTTTTCATCCATCGACGACATTCTGAGAATACTTAACCTTGAGCGAATTACTAGCCACATTCAGCGACACACTGGAAACCACCCTGCCCGTCTTTGCCATGGTTTTTCTGGGTATGGGGCTGCGCCGACTCGGCTGGATTGACCAGAATTTCATTGCAACAGCATCGGCGCTAGTGTTCAAGGCTACGCTACCGACGCTTGTTTTTCTCGCCATCATTAAGGCCGACCTAAGCGCTACTCTGAACGCCAACATGATTTTTTTCTACTTGGCGGCCACCCTCGGTAGTTTTCTTGCCGCTTGGCTATGGGCCATTAACCGTGCGCCCAGAGACGACCGCGGAGTTTACGTTCAGGGTGCGTTTCGGGGCAACTGTGGCATTGTCGGATTGGCGCTCGCGGCTAATCTATACGGCGATTACGGCCTCTCGGCCGGGGGCCTGTTACTCGGCCTGGTTATCATTTCGTACAACGTTCTGTCAGTGGTTGTGTTGCTCGCCTACCAACCGGGCAAACAAATGAATGCGGCGACCACGCTACGGGATATTGTCCGAAACCCATTGATCATCGCCGTTGTCGTCGCCGTCCCCTTCGCCGGATTAAAGGTGGCGCTGCCGGACTGGATCATGACCAGCGGTAACTACTTTGCCTCGCTCACCTTGCCTCTCGCTTTGCTTTGCATTGGCGGCGCCGTATCGTTGAAAGCCATTCGCAATGACAGCGGGCCTGCGCTAGGGGCGGCCATGTGGAAGATGGTGACACTGCCAGTTGCCTGCACATTTGCAGCCTGGTTATTGGGATTCGAAGGCCGGGAGTTGGGGCTGATGTTCCTGTTCTTTGCAAGCCCCACCGCAGCGGCCAGCTTTGTCATGGTGAAGGCGCTCGGAGGCAACGACCGTATGGCGGCCAACATCATCGCCCTGACCACTTTGTTGGCGAGCGTGACGGTAACGATGGGCGTGTTCGTTTTACAAATAGCCGGCTTGGGTTGAACTAACCCAGTTTTGAAGACACAAACAAAAAACCCCAGCATTTCTGCTGGGGTTTAATTTGGCGGAGAGGGAGGGATTCGAACCCTCGATACGCTATTAACGTATACACACTTTCCAGGCGTGCGCCTTCAGCCACTCGGCCACCTCTCCAATAAACTGTTTCAAATCAGCGAACTCGCCGCTCATTTGAGGGCGCAAACTTTAATAGTTTTGGCGGCGTTTGGCAACCGTATCTGCACATTTCTCTGAAAATTTATTTCCGGGCCGACGATACCCCCTATTATCCCGCTATTTTCGCTATGCTTAATCACTAACGCCCACCCTTTCCGGAGAAAACACCATGATGATGAAAGCCGAGCAATCCACCCTGTTACTCATCGATGTACAGGAAAAGCTGATGCCGGCGATTAGTCAGGGCGCGGAAGTCATTGATCGTTGTACGACATTGGCAATTATCGCAGGCCTACTTGAAGTGCCCGTGATTGGCACCGAGCAGTTGCCGGAAAAACTGGGCACGAATGTCGAGTCCATTCGTGAGCTGTGCAACACCACTGTTGGCAAAACACATTTCGATGCTTGCCCGGACGGTCTTATTAAGGAGCTTCCAGAAGGCCGCCAGCACATTATTGTCGGAGGGTGTGAAACCCACGTGTGTATGCTGCAAACCGCGTTAAGCTTGCTCGATGCCGGGTACAAAGTCTGGGTAGTGGCAGATGCCACAGGTTCACGCAATGACCTGGATCGTGATGTGGCCCTCGATCGTTTGCATCAAAGCGGCGCACGAATTGTTACCACTGAAATGGTCGCCTTTGAATGGATGGGGCACTGTAAGCACCCCCACTTCCGCGACATTCAAGAGCTGATCAAATAACGTACAGAGAGCTTTGATACCGCCACTAGAATAATCGAACGGCAACCCGGAAGATCAAGCCGCTGCTATTTTTTCCGATACACGATGCCGGGCTGGCACTGCACCATCTCGTACAGCTCCGGCATGCCATTCAGGGACTCCGACGCCCCAAGAATCAAGTAGCCACCGGGGTTCAACGCTCCGTGCAGGCGCGTCAGGATGTCTTTTTTCGATTCTGCAGAAAAATAAATCAACACGTTACGACAAAGAATGATATCGAACTTACCAAACATATAGCGCTCGAGCAGGTTCAGCTCTTTAAACTCCACCATGCGCTTGATTTGATCGTTAATCTGCCAGCCACCGTTCGCAGACGGCCTGAAGTAGCGTTTCTGGCGCTCTGGCGACAACCCACGCCCAATCGCAATCATTTCATATTCGCCCTTACGGGCCACTTCGAGAACACTTTTCGAGATGTCAGTCGCCATGATACGAACGTCTCGAAGTTTACCTGGGCGGGCCTGACGGAACTCGTCTAGCACCATCGAAACCGAGTACGGCTCCTGCCCCGTTGAGCACGCGGCAGACCAGATCCGAAGCGGCTGCAACGATTGCCGCTCCGCAAACTCTGGTAACAGTTTATCCTGCAGAATACGAAACGGATGATTATCCCGGAACCAAAGCGTCTCGTTGGTAGTCATGGCGTCGATCACGATTTCACGCAACCCCATGCGCCCGGAGCGCCGGAGCCTTTCCAAAAGCTCACCAAGCGAGCTCAGCCCGTTATCTTCCAGAATTCTGCGTAATCGACTTTTGACCAGATACTGCTTGTTGTCGCCCAGCAGAATGCCGCAGGCATCCTGCAAGAACGTTTTAAATTCTTCGTATTCCCGGGGCGTTATTTCCGCGTTCATTGCATCTCTATCATGGGTAAAACCATTAAACGGGGCATCAATCCTGACCGACCAATTCCATAACACGCTCAGCCAGCTCATCCGGGCTAAATTTTGCCATAAAGTCATCGGCACCCACTTTCTTCACCATGGCAAGATTGAAAACGCCACTGAGCGATGTATGCAGCATGACAAAAATATCTTTCAACACAGGATCTTCTTTGATTCGAGTGACCAGCGTATAGCCATCCATTTCGGGCATTTCTACATCAGAGATGATCAAAGACAAATGATCTCGAATGGAAGAGCCATCCTGAGTGAGACTTTGCAAATAGTTCAACGCCTGCCTGCCATCATTATGGGTAACCACTTCCATTCCAATGGCGGTCAAGCATCGGCTGATCTGGCGCCGCGCCACAGAGGAATCGTCCACGACCAATACGGGCAGATGACGCTTGGCACCAGCCGAACTGCGGCTCACTATCTCTTCGTTAACGTCTTCACGAAGCGGAGAAACTTCTGAAAGAATCTTCTCTACATCTATGATTTCTACTAGTTTTTCGTCAACTTTAGTGACTGCGGTCAGGTAGACATCTTTGCCCGCCCCTTTCGGCGGCGGCATAATGTCTTCCCAGTTCATGTTCAGAATCCGCTCCACACCAGACACCAAAAAGCCCTGGGTCTTTCGGTTGTACTCGGTGATGATGACGAAGCTGGTCGCGAGCTCCTCCTGGGGGACACCGGGCAATCCAATTGCCATGCTCATATCAACAATTGGAATGGTTTCTCCCCGTATATGGGAAACTCCACGCACAACCGCGCGACTGTTAGGAATGGACGACAGCTTCGGGCACTGCAATACTTCTTTTACTTTGAAAACGTTAATGCCATACACCTGTCGGCCGCGAAGCCGAAACAGCAAAAGCTCGAGTCGATTTTGGCCGACCAGCTGGGTGCGCTGATTAACGCTTTGCAGTACCCCTGTCATGTCGTTCTACTCCTGAAGTGCCTGCTCGGCACTGATTTTGCTTGATAGCACCAAGGCCATGATTTCAGATTTAGCATAACGGCCAAAAGCCCATATTCTTAACTTTTTTTATGGGCGACAGTCTTACCGACAGCATAGGACAAAGCACCTCAAATGCGTACCCTCATTTTATTTACGCTGGCGCTAATTTTCAGTTTGCCGGCACGTGCCGAGCCAGCCACGACCGCCGATGATATTCGCGAAATGGCAGAGCGTTTCCTACAAACATGGGCGGACGACCAAAGGGAACGCAACCGACGCATTGAATACCAAATCGGTAACGTGGACAGGCGATTAAAACTGGCGCCATGCGAGGGTGAACCCAAGCTGGAGTTCGCAAGCGACCCTCTGCGAACACCCAGCCCGTCAATGCTTATCAGTTGTGCGGGCAAACGTCCTTGGCGAATGTACGTAACGGCCTCTGTCGAAGCCTACGGCCCGGCCATCGTTGCCGCGCGCCCACTGACCCGGGGGGAGCGGTTATCCAGCGCGGCATTAACCACGAGCGAAGTTCAGCTGAACGCCAGCCGCCGAGGCACGCTCACCGACATGAGCAATATTCAGGGCATGATGGTTCGACGCCCTGTGAAAACAGGCACCGTGCTGACACCAGACTTGCTGGAAGCTCCAGATGCCATTGAGCGAGGCGACCATGTTATTATTTTAGCCCGAACCGGTTCTTTTTCGGTGAGTTCCCGCGGTAAGGCTCTTGGCAACGCGAGTATCGGAGAGCAGGTATTGGTTGAAAACCTTCGTTCCGAGAGAACCGTCAAAGCAACGGTGGTCGCCCCGGGACGCGTCGAGATTCCTATGCAATAACACTCGGGGAATCCGGGCGGAAAATTTTTTCCTTAATAGACTAAAGTCCGGCAACAGTTTGCCGTTAACCAGATATAAACCCGATTCCGCCACTGTCAGATGTGGCCCCAGGCAAGTAGGTAACTTTATGTCAGTTGACTTAAATGGAATTGGCCCAGGCCAGGTCAACACCACCAGAACCCAGGCCGACAAATCGTCGAGCAGCGCGCCGTCACCAGCAGCCGATCAGGCAAAAGCGCAAAGTCCGGCCGCCCGCGGCGAAAACGTGAGTCTCAGCAATCAGGCAAAAAACCTGAAACAGCTTGAGGAAAAGCTCGGCGATTACCCGGAAATGGACGACGATCGTATTGCGGAAATCCGTTCTGCACTGGATAACGGCACCTACAAAATCGACGCAGAAAAACTGGCCCAGAAAATGCTTGAGATGGATGAAAGCATTTTTGGGTGAGTAGAGTATGGCCGCTATCGATGAGTTGAAGACCCTTCTTAGTGAAGACATCCGCCAGCTGGAAGTTCTGGCGGATCTTCTCCTTCGGGAGAAAGAGGCACTGGCCTCGGCAGACATCAGCCCGCTCCAAACGCTCACGGAAGAAAAGAATCAGATTCTTGGAACGATCCGTGAAAGGGCTCGGCAGAAAATTCACCTTCTCGTCGATATGGGTTTCCGCCCTGACGCCGGCGAGCCCTCACGCTTTATTCGCGCAGCTGAAATGGACGACTTGTACCATCTCTGGAAAACCGCCGATCAAAAGCTTAGGGAATGCCAATCACTGAATCAGAACAACGGAAGAGTGGTCGGGCACCTGCAGAAACGACTCGCGCGGGTAACCGACATCTTCCGGGGCGCTTCCAGTCAGCAAAAGCTGTATGGGGCTCAAGGCCAGCAAACCAATGTTTCAAGCAGCACTGTTTTTGCCAGCGCCTGATGCTTACTAGCAAACAAAAATGCCCGGTTATCAACCGGGCATTTTTGTTTTGGTCGCCATTAACCTGTTAGCGAGTATAAATGGTCATGCTCGAAGCAGGATGAAAACGAATATCCTGAATACTCACACTGCCCATCGATGCACCATTGCCGCCCGCCACCCGGATATTGTCCATTCGTATTTCTTCAATACGTTCAGGCAATGCCAAGGTGATCGCACCGTCATCCCGGATTGAATACCGTTCTTCACCTTCTCGGTATTTGACGCCCGAGATGGTTAGATCTGAATCAAGGAAGCTTAATACCGGCACGAACACGTTTGCCGCCAGCCGCACACCTTCAACGGCATCCAGCCCCGCTTCATCGGCACTGCCACCATCCGCATCCGCGGCGTTCGCCGGCATGGCAGCTACTTTTTCAATACGGTCCAGCAACCCGATATTGCGTTGCCCTGATACTGCCGCCATTTCATCGTCCGTCAAAGGCGCGAATCCGTGACCTTCGTACAACTGCCCTGCACTGGCTAACACGCCTGCTTCGTCACTGTCTGTCGTTGTAGACGCAAATGACACTAAGGGCTGAAAAGGCAATGCCACCATCGTTACCAGCGCGGCCGTATTGCGGTATCGAATTTGGTGCTTCAACACCCGAATCAAATCTTTTTCCGTGATGCGGCCAGAGGCAACCAAAACCTCGCCAAGACGCTGCCCGGATGTGCGCTGAAGGGTCAGTGCATCTTCAAGATCCGCCTCAGTTAAATACCCGCGATTGATCAGCAACCGACCAAGCCGTGATTTTTCTTCAAATCCTTTTTGGATTTTCACTCGTGTTCTCCTGTGTTCGCCATGAACACCGTACAACCAGGCCCGGCATTGTGATTTAGTGCAACCTTTAGCAAGCGTAGCCGAGGACGGCCCGGCTTGCTGTTTGCTTTTGCTCTTATCGGCGTAAGGATCTGTTAATATCGTTAGTTGCTTTGTAGCAAACATGATTATGTCAGCTATTCCGACACTCACTGAAACAAAGGGCAGCCTTTAAATGACAAACTTCGTAAAACAACAATTTCTTGTGATTTATGCCGCATTGTTAATTATGTCGGCGTTAGTGTTCTCCGGCGCTGCACATGCCGATGCCAACCAAGATTTGCCTAAAGTACGCTTCGTCACGTCCGAAGGTGCATTTGAACTTCTTTTACGCCCCGACGTTGCACCAAAAACAGTCGAAAACTTCCTCGGCTATGTCGAAGACGGATTCTACGACAACACCATTTTTCATCGCGTGATTGCCGGCTTCATGATCCAGGGCGGCGGATTTACCGCAGATATGAGCCGAAAACCCACGAAAGCTCCCATCGTGAACGAAGGCAGCCAAACCCTCCCCAACCTGCGCGGCACCATTGCCATGGCCCGCACCAACAATCCGGACTCCGCCACCTCACAGTTCTTTATCAATGTCGTCGATAACGACTTTCTTAACGCGGGCGTGCGCGGAGCTGGCTACGCGGTTTTCGGGAAGGTGACCGAGGGCATGGGTGTGGTCGATAAAATTGCCTCTGTGCAGACAGGGCGCCAACAAGGTATGGGTGATGTTCCTTTGTCACCCGTGACGATAAAAAGTGTGACCAAGGTTTCTACCGAAGACTAATGGCTAGATTTGAAGCCCTCAAACCGCCGGCCACAGAGCCGGCGGAATTAATTTGGCAAGACGGCATTCCTGAATCCACCCGCTTCGGCGATGTGTACTTCAATCGTGGCGATGGCCTGTCTGAAACACGGCATGTATTTATAGAGCCGAATAATCTGTCTGAGCGTTTCAGGGAACTGCCGAGCCATGGCCACTTTGTGATTGGGGAAACCGGGTTCGGTTCTGGCCTTAGTTTTCTGACAAGCTGGGCAGAATGGAAAGTTGTCGCAGATACCCACAATCACTCGGTGCTGCACTTTGTTTCATTTGAACGCTATCCACTGACTCGCGACGAGCTAGAACGGGCTCTGTTGCGCTGGCCTGAACTCGCTCCGCTTGCGGAAGAATTAATAAGCCAATACCCGCCTCTGATGAAAGGCGTTCACCGCTTGGTGTTCGAGGGCGGACGGGTCAGACTTACTCTTTTTTTCGGAGAGCTCCAAAACGGGCTGAACCAACTACCGTTTACTGCGGATGCCTGGTTTCTAGATGGTTTCGACCCTCAATACAACCCGGACATGTGGTCTGATGAGGTTATTCGGTTAATCCGGAGCCATAGCGTGCCGGGGACAACCTTCTCGACATTTACCGCCGTTGGCCGAGTTCGGCGCGCCCTTGAGGCCGCAGGGTTCGAGGTCGAAAAACGCCCGGGCTTCGGTCGTAAACGTGAAATGCTCGCTGGCACCATAAGTATTGAGGCCGAGCTATCCCCCGCGGAGACCATCCACAGTGATCCAGTGGCCATCATTGGCGCGGGTATTGCCGGAACACTATTAGCGCGAAACCTGGCTGAACGAGGCATTCCCGTATTACTGATCGACAAAGCCGCCAATCCTGGCTCCGCGGCATCCGGTAACGCTCAGGGCGCACTCTATGCAAAGCTCGGGATCGAGTACAACGCGCAAGCTGAATTGGCAGCAACCGCCCTGAGTTTCAGTCAACGTTATTATCGCCCTTGGAAAGGTGTTTTTTGGCACCCCACAGGCTTGTTACAGCTGGCTACGACTGAAAAAGAGGCAGAACGCCAACGTAAATTTTGCGAACAAAATCAGTATCCCACAGAGTTTCTGACGCCTGTGAGCGCTGCTCAAGCTGCGGACCTTGCTGGCATCGATATCCCAATGAACGGGCTATGGTTTCCAAAATCAGGCTGGCTTGAA
Source organism: Marinobacter litoralis (assembly GCF_003336705.1). Taxonomy (GTDB): domain Bacteria; phylum Pseudomonadota; class Gammaproteobacteria; order Pseudomonadales; family Oleiphilaceae; genus Marinobacter; species Marinobacter litoralis. Next base: position 25,438 of record NZ_QMDL01000004.1, read on the forward strand.
CCCGCCAAAGCCTGCGAGCGACTTTCCGGACACCCGCTGATCACCACCCTGTTTAACGTTGAGGTTCAGAATATCGAGCGACTCGAAACGGGCTGGTCACTCCAGAGCGCGGATGGTCAAAGCCTACGAGTCTCAAGGTTGGTCATCGCTTGTGGTCACCAAACTGCGGAGATTGCACCTGTGACAGGCAAACTGCGGTTGAAGCCGATTCGTGGTCAAGTGACCTATTTACCAGAGGCCACCGTTAACCCGCCCGCCACCGTCATCTGTGGCTCCAAATACTTAAATCCGGTCGGCCAAGGGCATGCAACCATAGGCGCCACATTCGACATCAGGAACGACAACCCTAACGTTACCGCCGAAGGCCATCAGCAGAATCTGGACGAACTCTTACGTATGTTGCCCGACCTTCCGGTCACGCAAGTGCCTGCAGTTGAAACCCTGCAGGGTCGCGTCGCGTTTCGATGCACGACCCATGACTATCAACCGGTCGCTGGGGAACTGCTCACGGAATCCGGCGACAAAGTAGAAGACGCGTACCTGTTTACCGGTCTCGGTAGTAAAGGGCTGGTATGGGGGCCTTTGCTTGCGGAGTATCTTGCGGACAAATTGACGGGGCAGCCGGCTTGTCTGCCAACTCATCTCACCCGGCGCATTGATACACTTCGCCTTTATCCAAAGCGAGAGCTTTAGCGGCGAACCAATAGCGCTGAAGTTTTCAGGGAAAATGCCGATAAACGTTTAATAAGGCGCACACGGATACGGTGCAGCGGTCACTAAAGGTGTAGTTATGTCGATTCATGTCAGTGAACCCGGCCGTCCCATCGGCACTCGACTTCCGGAGATCTTCCGGAATCGTACTGTGGGTGACGTTACCGAGCTTGAGGCTTCCAGCGCGCTTTCGAACACCCACAACGAAGCTACCGACGCGGAATTCCAACAGGCTGCGAACAGTGGCCGACACCGGGCATTGCAGCAATACGGAGCGGTTGCGGCTGGAGAGCGCAAGGAAGAGCGGGTGTATCTTCCTGTTTCAGAGATTGCATCACCGGCCCAGTATATGGTTCCGGCGACAGCGACCATGAGCCAGGCGTTTGCCGTCATGGAAGATAATGCCGTACACCATCTAGTGGTGTTATCGGACGATAATATCGCGGGGCTCATCGACTTCAGATGGCTGCTTACCTGGATACACGAAAATCCCAAGGAAGCGGACACTCAAAGCCTGTTAAACGTCGAGTTACCTGCGTTTCTGACGGCCTTTCCCGAAACCGATGCCCACCAACTTGCCCGATTGATGCTTGCCCACCGCCTGAATGCGGCGCTAATCGTTGATGCCAATAGTGGCCGCCCGTCCGGCATTGTCACTAGCACCGATTATTTAAAGCTTTACGCCAGTGCAAGCCAACAAGAGGGAGCCGTTTAGGCTCCCCCTGATTACCTGCTAGGGTGCAACGGGCGTCAGCAACCGGCCTTCAGGGCTGAACACAAGAAGCTGTCGCTCACCGGCTACATCGACCAGAGACATCACTTCATCATCGCGATAATTCACCATATCCAGGAACGACATATCTCTCGGGATCTGAGTGTTCCAATTACGGTACGCCAGGCTATCTTCTGAGCTTCGGCGAGCGAGAATACCATCGTTACTGGTTGCCACGGCCCCATCTTCATCCAACTGCCCATCGGTATTGCCCGCCAGCACAATATCACCATCAAATAGCAGGCTTTGTGTGAGCGTTTCTGACGAGGCGTCGGCATAATCATTGACCTGATAAACAAACCGGGGCTCCCCATTTCCCGTCAGCCCCCAAACGAAACCGGCCTGACTGTTTTGATTGCGACTGCGGGTCAGCTCGTTGTCTTCGTCTTCCACTTCTGTGACTGCGTAGCTAATCCCACCTGAATCACCCACCAGCCAGAGCAACCCCGAAGCGTAAATCCCATGGCGTAAAATCTCTGAGGCATCCGCACCAACCTGCACCACGTTAAGCTTGGTGTTTGCGCGGCCGGTGGCAAAGAAAGGCCCGGTTGTACTGGTTCCGTTCAAGGTCATTGGTGCCTGACCAAACAGAACCGGCGCTGAAGCGCTCAAATCGCCTGCCGCCAATTGGTCATCAGCACCGGAACCAACGATCCGCACCGCTTGCTCTTTGGGCGCGCCGGCGTCATCTTCAATTTCGACCAAAAACACATCAGTGCCACCGGTATTATTCTGGTCACTCCAGCTTCCCGCGGTATTCCCTGCCAGAACCACAAGGGGCTTTGATCGATCGGCGCTCAAGCCGACCCATCGTACAAAATCGTCTTCACTTGAACCCGTTTCATAGGCAGTGCCCCAAACCGGTAGATAGTCTGAACCATCGAACCGGTATAAGTTTGCAAATACGTCTTGGCCGCCTTTGCTTCCGGGTGCCGAGTAACCCACCGCCAACTCCTGATATGTCACTCTCGGGGTTGCGGTACTATCAACTCGTTCAGCAACGCTAATATGAATGTCTGTATTAGTCACTGCCGCAGCAACCGTCACGGTGTCCAGCAACATTCCAGCCTGATCGTAGATGCGAACTTCCGCATCTGTATCGGTGTACCCCGCTACAAACAATCGACTGGCATGACCTAGCGCTATATCAGTTGGCGTAAAGTCGGTAAAAGTTTGCGCTGTGATCAGGCGATTCAAATTTACCCGAAGCAGGCTGTCGCTGACCGCTCTCGCATAGCCTTGGCGCCCTGCCTGATAGGCATCATCTACCGCCAGGTTTAGAAACAGGTCATCATAGCCGTCGTCTGCTGACAGACTGTATGCCTTGCCACGAATACCAAATTCGATCTCGTCCTGCTCCTCGGGAAAGACAAGCTCAGTCACTGGCGACCCATCGACATCGACAATTTCAAAATGGGTATCCTTTTGGGCCCCTGAGCCTTTACTCTGTTCGGCAAAACGAACCATCACCGGGCCGTCCCGCTCACCGGTCAATAGCGCCTTATAGATCGTGGGTGCCGCGTTATCATCAGCGTTGATCGCGTCCTTTGCTCCGCCCTTCATCGTTTGTACAGTCACCACGGGCTCGTTATCAAGAATGGTGATTCCCGCACGAGTGCCCGTATTCTTCGCCCCTAGCGAAGCAATGCCTTCACGCACTTCGGTCAAACGAATGAAAGCCAACTCACTAGGTTCAGGAATGCGGTCGTCCACTACCTCCAAAGGGATGTAGCATTCGGTGATACCGGGCTCGAAGGTAAGTACGCCTCGGTCGTAAACATTGGCGTTGTTCTGTTGGTAAGTAATGTAGGTAAGCGGCTTACCTTCTTTGTCCACCGCTTTATCGGATGCAGAGCCGAGCACGACAATGTCCTGGCCGACAATCGCCCGTCCGGTATTGGAGGTGCCGTATTCGCATTTTTGATGCGGCGCGCTAACACCTGCATCGCAGTTTTCCGGATCGAAGTCGCTATCCAGCTCAAAGGCAACGTGGATGCGAGTAACCGAAGGCTTTTCCAGAGTTACCTTGGCGTAGGTGCGGTAGGTCGTACTGTCGACTGGAACGGTTTCCTCGAAAGCTCCATCATCTTGGTACGTATTCAAGTCGAAAGAGTGCTTTCCGGGGGTGCTTAAGTCCGGCACGGCGCAGGCGCTGGTATTCGGCTTCTGTGCGACGTTGGCGGCCTCCCCCTCTGTGAATTCATCCACTTCAATCGACATCACGTTGGGCTTTACTTCAATATCGAATGGCTGGAAGCCGGCCATTTTGCCGTCAGTCGTGACGATTTCGATATTGGTGGTTTTGCCGAGATCCGCATCACCGCGGTTTCCCCCGGAAAGACCGGGTACGCCACGCATAATAATGCCTTGCCTAGCTTTGTTTGAGGTGTCTTCCAGAGCAAGCCAGGAGGGGGCATTCACCAGCGAGTAATCGAGGATGTCCTCACCGCCATAAGCACCCCAATTGTAGTAATACTCAACACCAAGATAGGCCGTCGGCGCCGGGGAACCGAGTAAGGTAGGCTGGTCGGGATCTTTTTCGGTTTTGCAGCCAGCAGCAACCAAGGCGATAAGTGCAACGCCGGCCAAGCGGCCAGCCAGACAGGTACGGGAAGACAAATCGGCACGCATGCAAAAATCCGTTTCTTGACGTTGTTGTTAGGACGGTGGCCGGGTTTGCGCTCATAGAGCCCGCTTACACACCGTTACAGATCAACGTCATGGTAGCCAATTTGCCCAAGGCAGGACCTGCGCGAGTTCTCAGATTCACCCGGCAGGCAAGTGATCAGATTTCAACGCCATGTTCGTTCAAAAAGGCCAGAAGCGCCTCTTCATCAAGCACCTTTACGCCGAGCTGTTCGGCTTTGGCGAGTTTTGAACCGGCCGCTTCACCGGCGACCACACACGCGGTTTTTTTGGAGACACTACCCGCCACTTTTGCGCCCAAGCCTTCCAGCTTGCCTTTCGCCTGATCTCGTGTCATCTGTGACAAAGTACCCGTCAGGACCCAGGTTTCACCCGCCAACGGCTGCTCATCGGCGGAGGCCAGCTGCTCTTCTTGCCAGACCACCCCCGCTTCTTTGAGCGCTTCAAGTGTTTCCTGGTTGTGAGGCTGATCGAAAAAGCTGCGAATATGGCCGGCCACTATCGGACCGACATCCGGCACCTGCTGGAGCGCCTCTTCAGTCGCTTCAGAAATGGCTTCCAATGTCCCGAAGTAGGCCGCTAACGATTTGGCTGTGGCCTCACCGACTTCCCGAATACCCAGCGCATACAGGAACTTCCACAATACCGGGTTACGCGAACGGTCAATCGCGGCAACAAGGTTACTGGCCGATTTATCGCCCATGCGCTCGAGACTGGATATCTGAAACTTGGTTAGGCGATAAAGATCAGCAACGGTGGCGACCATACCCTCGTCAACCAACACCTCAATCAACCGGTCACCCAAGCCTTCGATATCCAGTGCTTTGCGGGAAGCGTAGTGGCGGATGGCCTCTTTACGCTGAGCAGGGCAATAGAGCCCTCCGGAACAGCGCGCCACGGCCTCCCCTTCAATTTGAACAATGTCCGAATCGCACACCGGGCAGTGTGCCGGCATCACGACTCTTTCAGCGTTTTCGGGGCGCTTCTCGGGCACGACTTTAACAACTTGCGGAATAACATCTCCGGCCCGGCGGATAAATACCGTGTCACCAATGTGCACATCGAGCCGCCGTACTTCATCCATGTTGTGAAGCGTGGCATTAGAAACCGTCACACCGCCTACGAAGACAGGCTTCAAGCGCGCAACCGGGGTGACTGCACCCGTGCGCCCCACTTGAAATTCAACGCCTTCAATAATCGTGAGCTCTTCCTGAGCCGGAAATTTCTGGGCAATGGCCCACCTGGGGGCACGGGACACAAAGCCGAGCTGCTTTTGCAGATCCAGCCGGTTCACTTTGAACACAATGCCGTCAATCTCGTAGGGTAAGCTAGCCCGCTTGTTCATCAAGTCGTTGTATGCTTCAAGGCAAGCCGTTGCCCCGATCGCCAAACGCATCTCAGGGTTGATTCGAAAACCCCAGTCTTTCACCAACTGCAAGCTATCCCAGTGCGTAGCCGGTAGCTCGGCCTCATCCAAAACCGCCATGCTGTATGCACACATTTCTAATGGCCGCTTGGCGGTGACCGTCGATTTCTTTTGCCGCAAGCTGCCGGCTGCTGCGTTACGAGGGTTTACGAAGGTTTTCTCGCCTTGCTCCGCCAGCCCCTTGTTGAGCTTTTCAAATCCGGCTTTAGGCATATAAACCTCACCCCTCACCTCCACGAGATCAGGGTAATCCTTTCCACGCAACTGAAGAGGGACCGACGGGATGGTTCGAATGTTGGCGGTGATGTCTTCGCCGGTCGTTCCATCTCCTCGCGTTGCTGCGCGAGTAAGCAAGCCTTTCTCGTAATGCAGACTTACAGCCAGCCCGTCGAGCTTGGGCTCACACACGTATTCAATGGGCTCTTCAGCCTCGAGCCGGTCTCGCACCCGACGGTCGAACTCCTGTAACTCTTCCTCACTGAAGGCATTGTCCAGCGAAAGCATCGGTACACGATGGACAACCTCGGCAAAACTGGTATCGGCCGCACTGCCGACTCTACGCGTGGGTGAATCGTCCGAGGCGAGCTTGGGGTGCTCGATTTCTAATGCCTGTAGCTCCCGAAATAAGCGGTCGTATTCCGCATCAGGGATTTGGGGATCATCCAGCACGTAGTACTGGTAGTTGTGATCGTGGAGCGCAGCGCGTAGCTCTTCTACGCGCTGCAGCACTTCTGAAGGGATCTGTGTCATCAGGTGGGTGTCCTGGTTAAGCGTTACACCCGGTGGAAACGCTGTTTACGTTCGAATTCACGGATGCGCTGCCGACAATGCTCAATGGTCTGTGGCGTCATCACACTGCGGCGTTCGTCTTTAAGTTCGCCACCCATGTTGCGAACGACACACTGGGCAGTTTCGAGCATAAATTCAAAAGCTTGCAGCGCATTGGTTGGGCCAGGCAAACTCATGAAAAAACTGATGCCCGGGGTGCTGAGTGCAGGCATTTCTTCCGGCCGGAAGGTGCCCGGCTCTACCGCGCTGGCAACACTGAACTGGACTGGCGTAGTGGTATCACTACCTTCGTGACGGTGATAGATGTCCAGATCACCGAATTCCAAACCACACGCTTCGAATAATTTCTTCAGGATCACACCTTCAAACGGCTTGTCTTGCGGTGAAAGCACGTTGATCACCAAAACTTCCTTCGCTTCCGGTCGGTTTGCGCCGGCCAAAGGTCGGTTGGCATCGCGCTGAGCGACCTGTCGGTTTGCAGTATCTTCCTGAACGTCAGTAACCGTCACTTCATCATCTTGAGTGGTTTCCGCAGCATACGAAGCCACTTCGTCTTCTGAAGGTGTAGCACCCACATCCGCAACATCGACAGGTTCTGTTTCGTTCAGACGAGAGGGTTGTTTCGGCTCTTCCGGGGTATAAGCATCTTCACGTTCAGCACCCCATCCAGACTCAGGTGCGAAATCGTTATCATCATCTGCGGAACTCAACGGCTCCGAATGATCCGATTTCAGATAGCCCTGCTCTTCCAGCGTTCCTCGGGAGACAATGCGCGCACCACCGTTAGGCAACTCAGGATTAAAGTCCGAGTCTAGGGGCGAGTCGTCCAGCTCATCCAAGCCCATTCCGGATGATATCGCGATGGATTCTTTCCGGGCACGGTGCATTCTTCGGATACCGTCAACGACGATTCCGATAATAACCAGGGTACCTATGGCAATTAACCATTCCCTAAGTGACATAATTCTGCTGTCCTGTTGGCAATTTGCAACGTTGTTACTCTAAGAAAAGCCCGTAGCGAATACAACGCACACTGGGCCCAGATGGCCGTATTGTCATGGTTGGTGACTTTTCCACCAACCCTAGGCTTCAGCCAAAGCCGCCGCCTCGTCTACATCCACAGTTACCAGCCGGGAACAGCCGGGTTCGTGCATGGTAACCCCCATGAGCTGATCGGCCATTTCCATGGCAATCTTGTTATGGGTAATGTAGATAAATTGTACCTGTTTGGACATTTCTTTCACCAGATTTGCGTAACGCCCTACGTTGGCATCATCCAAAGGTGCATCCACTTCGTCCAGCATACAAAACGGCGCAGGGTTTAACTGGAAGATCGAGAATACCAGCGCAATGGCCGTCAGCGCCTTTTCACCACCCGACAGCAAGTGAATGGTGCTGTTCTTCTTACCGGGCGGCCGCGCCATGATGGCAACGCCGGTTTCCAGAAGATCATCGCTGGTCAGCTCCAGATAGGCGCTACCACCGCCAAATACCTTCGGGAACAACGCCTGCAAACCGCCATTAACCTGATCAAAGGTTTCCCTGAAGCGTTGCCGGGTTTCCCTGTCTATCTTGCGAATGGCGTTATCCAGGGTTTCCAACGCTTCCATCAGGTCATCGTTTTGCTCGTCCAGATAGTTTTTACGCTCACTCTGGACCTGATACTCCTCAATGGCCGCCAGGTTAATGGCACCCAAACGCTGAATGCGGTTACCGATCTTGGTCAGTTCTTCCGCCCAAACCTTTTCATCAGCGTCTTCCGGCAACTCGCCAAGCACTTCCTGCAACTTCACACCCAGCTCTGTGAGCTGTTCGATGTGGTTGCCCGAACGGATTTCAAGTGCTTGAGACTCCATTTTAAGCTTCTCGAGATTTGCTCGCACGTCTTGAACAACGTGATCTGTGCGGCTTCGGCCCTGCTCTCGGTCCCGAACTTCTTTGTCGATATCTTCCAAGGCGTCTCTGGCAGCGCTCAGCTTTTCTTCTTCCGCCAAGCGTCTTTCCAGCAACCCTTCCAATTGCAGCTTGAGACCCTCAATGGGCTCCTCTGAACCTTCCCGGGTTTCCCGTAACACCTCGAGACGCTCTTCAAGGCGTTCTTTTTGCAGCTGCATCCGGTCAATGGTTTGCTTCAGCGCATCACGCTGGCTATGCAGGGTTTGCAGCTGAAGCTGCAACTGGTGAGCATGATCGCGGTCGTGGCGAGCATCTTGGCGCAATCGATCAAGGTTTTCGCGAAGCGTATCCCGCTGTTCGAGCAAGCGCTCCTTCTCTTCATCGCTGTCTTCGCTCGAAGCCAATGCCATATCCCATTCTTCTTTGGCTTCCTGAAGCTGAATCTGCTGTTCTTCCAAATGGCCGCTCACGTCTTCAATATCATCGTGAATGCGTGCAATCCGGGCGTCAATCTGTTCAGCCCTCGCCCTAAGACCACTTACCTGTGAGGACAAGCCTGACAATTCCCGCTGAACCTCACTTAAACGGCCCTGGGCATCTTCCCGAGCGGTTTCAGCGCGTTCGCCCTTCTCTTGCAGCTGCTCCAGTTGAGCATTTGCCAACTCCAGCTTCTGCTCGGCTTCAGCCAATTGGAGCTGAAGTTCATCTACCTTTTTCTGCCGTTCAATAACGCCAATCTGACCGGCGTCTGAATCAGGCATCAACACCCAATCCCGGCCGACCCAGACGCCCTCGGGCGTGATCACACTTTGGTTGACATCCAGACGCGCGCGGCGAGCCAATGCATCGGCAGTGGAGTTCGCCGTATCGATATGGCTGACCAAATTCTCAATAGCCCCAAGCCCGCTGACCTTTGAAGCCAGCCCGGACGCTGCAGCGTTACCCGGCGTTTGCCGAGCCACGACCGCTACCCCTTTGGGCGCATGGGCCATCACATCGTCAAGGTTCTCAAGCCCTGGTAAAGCCAGGCCTTGAGTAAAGCGGCCAATGACCTGCTCTACCGCAAATTCCCAGCCACTTTCAATATTGAGCTGAGCGGCCACGCGAGGGGCATCTGAAAAACCTTGTTCGGCAAGCCATGCTTGCAGGGCATCATCCTGACCGCCCAATTGTTCATGCAAGAGAGCTTGCTGGGATTCAAGCGATGCACGAAGACTTTGCACTTGCTGACGGTGGCTCGATGCCTGTTCTTCAGCTTCTTTCAGGCGTTGGCGGGCCTGATAAACATCGTCCTGCAGCATCTCGATTTGCTCAGACGCTTCTTCCCTTTGAAGCTCCAAGGTTTCCTGCTGCTCGAGTAATTCTTCGAGTGCAGACCGATCCAGCTGGCTCTCCAGGATGGCCTGCTCGTCTTTCAATTTTTGATGGCGGTTTTTCAGCTGGGCAATAGCGTCGTCCAACGAGCGAATCCGCGATTGGGCCAGCTCCGCCTGACGGCGCGCATCGGATGAGCGCGTGCTGAACTCATCCCAGCGATGCTGCCAATCTGCCATGGCTTCTTCAGCCAGTTGCAGTTTCTCGCTCGACTCTTCAGAGCGCATAGCCAGCGCTTCTTGCTCGGGCTCAATCATGCTGAGCTCTTCAAGAATGCTCGCGAGCTTATCTTCATCCTGTTCGAGTTCGCGCTGAATTTCGCGCTGATTAGACACCGCCTGATCCAGCTCTATGGATGCTTGGCGGCTCCGATCTCGGTGATGTTCAAGACTTTGTTCGATGCGGGCGATGTCGGCACCGGCCTCGTAGTATTTAGCCTGCGCGCGATTAAAATGCTCAGTGCGCTCGTGATGGGCCTCACGCAGGGATTCCAGCGAAGTTTCGAGATTAACCCGTTCTGTTAGTAGCTTTTCTAACTCTAACTCGGTATCTCGAATCTTCTCTCGCCAGGTTTGCAAATCGTTGTCGAGAGCCTTCCAACGCAGAACGGTTAACTCGGCCTTCTTTTGCCGTTCTTCGAGTTTATACGCCTTATACTTCTCAGCCGCAGCCGCTTGACGCTCCAAGTGCTGCAACTGGCGGCCCAACTCTTCCCTCAAATCCGTTAAACGCTCAAGGTTTTCCTGGGTTCGTTTAATCCGGTTTTCGGTCTCTCGGCGACGCTCTTTGTATTTGGAAATGCCCGCGGCTTCCTCAATGTAAACCCGCAGCTCTTCAGGCTTGGCTTCGATCAGGCGGGAAATCATGCCCTGTTCGATGATCGCGTAGCTGCGAGGCCCAAGCCCGGTTCCCAGGAAAAGGTCAGTTATATCGCGGCGACGGCACTTGGAACCGTTGAGAAAATATTCAGACTGACCTTCGCGGGAAACCCGGCGTTTCACCGAAATCTCATTGAATTTAACGAACTCGCCGGGCGCTTTTCCGGCATCGTTATCAAAAACAAGTTCGATGGATGCCTGACCCACGGGCTTGCGTGCGGTAGAACCGTTGAAAATGACATCTGACATAGATTCTCCGCGCAAGTACTTGGCGGAGCTTTCGCCCATTACCCAGCGCACAGCATCAATAATGTTCGACTTACCACAACCGTTCGGACCAACCACCGCGGTAAGATTGGTTGGAAACGGCACAGTTGTGGGATCGACAAACGATTTGAAGCCGGCCAGTTTAATGGACTTAAGCCTCATATCAGGCGTTCTCCTCCATGAGAATAGTCAGAATCTGTTTTCGTTGGTGTTCGCCGTATTGCTCAATAACCTGCTGAAGCCCGGCGGCATCTGCCTGCATGGCGGCATCGGCCAGCTTCTGAAATAAAGGTGCGGTTTCTGTCGTTTCACTCGGCCGGTTCTCAAGCACCATGTAATAGGTTCGGCTAATGGCTGGTCGGAAATTTTCGAGGGTTTCCTGCAAGAACGGATTTTCGACCATGCCACAAGCATTTCGGACGATGTCGAAACCCGCCTCGATAACACCCTCTGGGTCATTACCCAAGGGAGTCAAAGCGCCCAGTAGCGAGCCATGGTTACGGAACTGCTCCGCCAGGCCACTGAGTTCATGCCCGGACCAGCGCTCAAGCACTTTTCGCCCGAGCATACACAAAAGATCAATATAAATATCATACAGAGCATTCACCGAGCTGATGGTCATCTCTGAAACCACCGCCCCCCTTCTCGGGTATATCTCCACTAGATGACGACGCTCGAGAATCAGCAAGGCCTCGCGTACAGAACCGCGGCTAACATTTAGGTCACCGGCTACTTTAAGCTCCTGGATGCGCTCACCGGGTTTAAGGCTTCGGACGACAATACGCTGACCTATGTGCTGGGCTATTTGCTCAGACAGACTCTCTGGGGCCTCGAATCTCATGCTAAAACTGCTCACCTGTAACGTTTGCTTTCAAGCGCGGAAGTTTATCACAGGCTTTCAAGCGCCCCACACCCTTGTCGGACATTTTGATTTCAAGGGCATCCAAATCGGCAAAATTCTGCCGAAACATTGACACAAACATCGCCTCAGCCCGTCGCTACGGCAAAATCCGTTTGTATCTGTCTGGTTTCACTGCACAAATCCAAAGTGGCATTAAAAATGCTTAGGTGCTGTTAACTTTATTTTCCGGAACGAGCGAGCGCCCGTGAAGAACCTGACATCCATTCAGTCCTCAAAATCCAAACCTGCCAAACTGGCAGCTCTGAGACAGGCATATCAGGCATGGAGCCAAGAGCCGGACCCCCTTGCGCGGCTGACAAAAAGACTCTCGACAACGCTCTCGCTTGAGAACCAACTGGAGATAATCGCTGAGGAAATCTCTGCATCGATTCCCTTCGATTCGATGCAATACCGTCATCGAATTGCTCGCCAGGATTTTGTGTTTTCTACCGGTGTCGGCGGCCCGCATCGTTGCGAGTACCGTTTGTCTCTGGAAGGCAATCATTACGGCATACTGACTTTCCATCGGCGCCATAAATTCAGCGATGACGAACTGTCCGGCTTTGAGATGATGCTGTCAGCTATCATCTGTCCGTTACGCAATGCCTGCCAATTCATTGCCATTGAGCAGGCAGCATTGACTGACTCGCTGACCGGCATTGGAAACAAACGTGCTCTGCAAGAAGAGCTTACTCGGGCCAGCTCACTTTCCGACCGGCTTGATGCACCCTGCACATTGATTTTATGCGATCTGGATCATTTCAAACGTATTAATGACAATCATGGTCACGTGGTGGGTGACCACATATTGTCGAAAGCCGCAGAAAAGATAGAGCGAGCGATACGAAATTCGGATTCCGTGTACCGCTTTGGCGGGGAAGAATTTGCGGTATTGTTGCCGCACACGGATATACAGGAAGCAAAAACGGTTGCGGAGCGGATCCGCGGGGCGCTGGAAAGCATCCGAGTGGACGGCGGCGAAACGCCGATTACGGTAACCGGCAGTTGTGGCATCGCAGCTCATCTAGCTAACGAACAAACCGAACAATGGCTGGTACGCGCCGATGAGGCTCTGTATCAAGCGAAGGCCTGCGGCCGCAATTGCAGCCGCGTATTTGCCTCTATCCCATGATACTGCCAGGGTTAGTTACCCCGGTTGTTTCGCGCTGGACGTGAGGCCCCAGCGGTTTTCTTTTTCGTGTCCCGCTTGGCTTTTGGCTGGCCTGCGTCGCTAACCTGCCAACTGCCACGCTTGGATTTTTGCACGGATCGACCGGGGCTCTTGCGCATTTTTCGGTCATGCTCAGCCTGCTCACCCGGCGTTTTCTGGGGCACCGGAACCGATTGCAATTCCACAGTCCGGCTGAGTAAATCGACCGCTTTCTGATCCAACTCTTCCCACTTACCCAAGGACAAACGGCTCGGCAAGAAGATGGGGCCATAGCGAACCCGCTTCAGCCTGCTCACACGGACACCTTGGGATTCCCAAAGACGACGCACTTCGCGGTTACGCCCCTCGAGCAAAGTGACATGGAACCATTTGTTCATGCCGCTGCCGCCGGCTTCCGAAATATCGGAGAATTGGGCCATGCCATCTTCCAGCAATACACCATCCAGCAAACGCTGGATCATGGCTTCATCCACTTCACCAAAGACCCGCACCGCGTATTCCCGGTCGATCTGGCGAGAAGGATGCATCAACCGGTTTGCCAACTCACCATCGGTGGTGAACAACACCAAACCGGTGGTGTTCAAATCCAAACGCCCGATCGAGATCCAGCGCTGATCTTTTAAACGCGGCAAACGGTCAAAGACCGTAGGCCGGCCTTCCGGATCTTTTCGGGTGGTTACTTCACCTTCTGGCTTGTTGTAAATCAGAACCCGGCGAACAACCTGGCCGGCTGAAGAAACATCCAGTTTTTTTCCGTCCAGCTCGAAGGTGTCTTCTATCGTCGCCTTCTGGCCGGGCACCGCTGGCTGGCCGTTAACCAACAAGCGGCCTGTGTCCATCCAACCTTCAATTTCCCGGCGTGAACCGACTCCAGCACGGGCCAAAAGCTTCTGAATGCGCTCGGGGCCTTCGGTCAATGATTTATCACCCGCTGCGGCTCTCTTGCCTGCACGTGGTTTTCCGGGGCTAGGTGCCGCCATGTATTCTTTCCTTAATAAATATCTGACACCGTCACGGTGTCAGTGAATTGTCTGTTCTGAGGGCGGTTCGCCTGAATTGTGCTCATCGACCACCTCACTTTCTTTCGAGGGGATTTCAAGCTCGGTCTCGCCCTGCATATTCTTTTCAATTTCACGGCCGATTTCTTCCAAATCCCGCACTTCTGACAAAGCGGGCAACTCGTCGAGACCGGTAAGATTGAAATAATCTAGAAACTGTTTGGTGGTGGCATACATGGCCGGCCTACCCGGCACATCGCGATGCCCCACAACACGAACCCACTCTCGCTCAAGCAAGGTTCGAATGATATTGCTGCTTACCGTAACACCTCGAATTTCTTCAATCTCGCCACGAGTGATCGGTTGCCGGTAAGCAATCAACGCCAGTGTCTCCAGCAGCGCCCGAGAGTAACGCTGTGGTTTCTCTTCAAACAGCCTGCCAACCCAAGGCGCAAATTCTGCCCTGACCTGCAATCGGTAGCCGCTGGCAACTTGCTTTAGCTCAAACCCCCGGCCTTCGCAATCGGTTTCCAGCTGCACCACGGCCTGCTCCATCGCGTGCCGCGTTGGCCGTTCACTTTCGAGAAACAGATCTCGAAGTTGTTCAATCGAGAGCGGCTTGCCTGACGCCAACAACGCCGCCTCTACGATTGCCTGAATTCTGACTTTTTCGTCTTCGTTCATGGTCGTTGCTTACCCTTCAACTAACGGCTCGGGCTCTGACATGAATCGGCCCGAGCACCTCGGCTTGCACCAGCTCGATCAATTGTTCTTTCACCAATTCAAGCGTCGCCAGAAAACTCACCACAACACCGAGGCGCCCTTCTTCAACCGAAAACAAACTTTCGAACGTAACAAATCGGTCGCCCTGAAGCATCGAAAGGATATGGGACATACGTTCTCGGGTAGACAACCGCTCTTTCTCAACGTGGTGGCTAGTGAACAAATCTGCACGCTTCAGAACCCCCTGAAGCGCCAGAATCAGCTCTCGCATATCCACATCGGGATGCGGCTGGCTCGAAGGCAATTTAGGCAAAGCGGCCGAACCGATAAAGGTGTCACGCTCCACGCGCGGCATCTGATCGATGTCTTCAGCGGCCTTTTTGAAGCGCTCATATTGCTGTAACCGCCTGATAAGCTCGGCCCTGGGGTCCAGCTCGTCGTCATCGTCACTTTCCTGACGTGGCAACAGCATTCGGGACTTAATCTCGGCGAGCGTGGCGGCCATAACGAGGTATTCTGCCGCCAGCTCGAAGCGCATCGACTCAACCGCCCCGATGTACTCCATGTACTGTCGGGTGATTTCGCTGACGTCGATATCCAGAATATTCATGTTCTGGCGCCGGATCAGGTACAGCAATAAATCCAGAGGCCCTTCGAAGGCCTCAAGAAACACTGCCAAGGCATCAGGCGGTATGTAGAGATCTTTCGGAACATCGACTATAGGTTTGCCCGACACCAAGGCGAGGGGCACCTGCTCCATCTCACTGGATGAAGCGTCGACTGGCTCTTTGATCTCGTCCGTCATACCACCGTGGCCTGTCTCAATGATTAGCCGCGCCCGACTTAGCGATAACCAAGCCCCATCGCTTCCCGAACTTCTTCAAGGGTATCCCTTGCCGCATCCCTTGCGTGCTCTCGTCCTTCCTGCAGGATGGAGTACACCAAATCCGGGTTGTCTTCGTATTCTTTGGCTCTTTCGTGCAGGGGCTTCTGCTCTTCCACGATGGCTTCAATCAGAGGCGTCTTACATTCCAGGCAGCCAATGCCAGCACTGCGACAGCCGTCCTGAACCCAGGCACAGGTTGCCTCGTCAGAGTAAACTTTGTGCATTCCCCAAACCGGGCATTTCTCTGGTTCGCCCGGGTCAGTTCGGCGTACACGTTGCGGGTCGGTCTGCATGGTGCGGACTTTCTGGGCAACGCTATCCCGATCTTCTCGCAGCCCAATGTAGTTATTGTAGGACTTGGACATCTTCTGGCCGTCCAGTCCTGGCATTTTAGATTCCGGAGTTAACAACGGCTGCGGCTCCGGCAGGATCACTTTGCCGCCGCCTTCGATGTAACCGTACAGGCGCTCACGGTCACCCAGCGAAATATTCTGCTGCTCTTTCAGTAAAGCACGCGCGATTTCCAGCGCCTCGGTGCTGCCCTCTTCCTGATAACGTTTTTTCAGTGAGCGGTACAATTTGGCGTTTTTCTTACCCATTTTCACGATGGCCGCTTCAGCGAGGTCTTCAAACCCGGGCTCTCGACCATAGATGTGATTGAAGCGACGAGCGATCTCGCGGGTGATTTCCACGTGTGAAACCTGATCGGCACCGACCGGAACCTTGCCAGCGCGATACAGCAAAATATCGGCACTTTGAAGCAACGGGTAACCTAGGAAACCGTAGGTCGCGAGGTCTTTTTCACGCAACTTTTCCTGCTGGTCTTTATAGGTCGGAATTCGTTCGAGCCAGCCCAGCGGGGTAATCATGGAAAGCAGCAAATGCAGCTCTGCGTGTTCCGGAACCTGAGACTGGATGAACATCGTGGACGAGCCCGGGTTTACACCAGCGGCCAACCAATCCACAACCATGTCCCAAACACTCTGTTCAATACCGGACGGATCGTCGTATTGCGTGGTTAACGCATGCCAATCGGCAACGAAGAAGAAGCACTCGAATTCGTGCTGGAGCTTAACCCAGTTTTTCAGCACACCGTGGTAGTGGCCGAGGTGAAGCTTGCCGGTCGGACGCATGCCGGACAAAATTCTTTGCTGGGAATCGACGGAACTCAAAGCACAAACTCCTTCTTTCTATTTATAGAGCGCCTGAATGAGCGTGAGGTCACGGGGTTAGTCATCAGGCTGACCGGGCATTATAGTCTTAACACCCGCCTGCGTTAAACAAACAGGCTTAAAACAATCTCCCTCAAATGAAAAACCCCCGGCATTCTTTCGAATCCGGGGGTTTTTCACAGGTCGTAAAAAGGCTTACCAGCCAGTTACTTCCTGCAGAGCTTTGCCGATTTCAGCAAGGCTGCGCACGGTTTTAACACCGGCGTCGTTCAGAGCTGCGAATTTCTCATCCGCGGTGCCCTTACCACCTGAAATGATGGCACCTGCGTGGCCCATACGCTTGCCTGGAGGCGCAGTTACGCCGGCAATGTAGGAAACAACAGGCTTAGTGACGTTGTCTTTGATGAAGGCTGCCGCTTCTTCTTCGGCAGTACCACCGATTTCACCGATCATCACGATAGCCTCGGTCTGCGGATCTTCCTGCAGCAGCTTGAGAATGTCGATGAAGTTAGAACCCGGAATCGGGTCACCACCGATGCCTACGCAAGTAGACTGGCCGTAGCCGAAGTCTGTGGTCTGCTTGACCGCTTCGTAAGTTAGGGTGCCAGAGCGAGATACGATACCGACTTTACCAGGCTTGTGAATGTGGCCCGGCATGATGCCGATCTTGCTTTCGCCCGGTGTGATAACGCCTGGGCAGTTAGGCCCGATCATGCGAACGCCTTTACGATCAACGTATTCTTTGGCGTATAGCATATCGATGGTCGGGATACCTTCGGTGATGCACACGATCAGCTCGAGGCCGGCGTCTGCCGCTTCGATGATGGCATCTTTACAGAACGGAGCTGGTACGTAGATCACGGTAGCCTGAGCACCGGTCTGTTCTACCGCTTCACGTACGGTGTTGAATACCGGCAGACCCAGGTGAGTAGTGCCGCCCTTCCCCGGGCTTACGCCACCAACCATTTTGGTGCCGTATTCGATAGCCTGCTCAGAGTGGAAAGTACCCTGTGCGCCGGTAAAGCCCTGGCAGATAACCTTGGTGTCTTTATTAATCAGGATGCTCATTATTTACCCCCTGCGGCTTTAACGACTTGCTCTGCAGCATCAGCAAGGCTGCTAGCGGCGATGATGTTCAAGCCACTGTCAGCCAGAACTTTGGAACCCAGCTCGGCGTTGTTACCTTCAAGGCGAACAACCACGGGAACTTTAACGCCCACTTCTTTCACTGCACCGATGATGCCTTCGGCAATCATGTCGCAACGAACGATACCACCGAAGATGTTAACCAGAACGGCCTGTACAGCGTCGTCAGACAGGATGATCTTGAACGCTTCAGAAACACGCTCTTTGGTCGCACCGCCACCAACGTCCAGGAAGTTGGCCGGCTTACCGCCAGACAGCTTGATGATATCCATGGTACCCATGGCCAGGCCTGCGCCGTTAACCATGCAACCGATGTTGCCTTCAAGCGCAACGTAGTTCAGTTCCCAAGCAGCGGCTTCCGCTTCGCGGGCGTCTTCCTGAGAAGGATCGCGCATTTCCTGCAGCTTCTTCTGACGGTACAACGCGTTGCCATCGGCACCAATCTTGGCGTCCAGGCAGTGCAGATCACCGGCCGGAGTAATAACCAGCGGGTTAATTTCCATCAGTGCCAGGTCGTAGTCTTCGAACAGCTTTGCCAGCCCCATGAAGATTTTGGTGAACTGACCAATCTGCTTACCTTCAAGACCCAACTGGAATGCCAGGTCACGACCCTGGTATGGCTGAGGGCCAACCAGCGGATCGATCTCAGCGCGCAGAATCTTTTCCGGTGTCTCTTCAGCAACCGTTTCGATCTCAACACCACCTTCAGTGGACGCCATGAATACGATACGGCGAGTACCACGGTCTACAACCGCACCCAGGTAGAGTTCCTGGTCGATGTCGGTCAATGACTCAACAAGAATCTTGCTTACTGGCTGACCGTTTTCGTCGGTCTGGAAAGTGACCAGATTCTTGCCCAACCACTGCTCGGCAAACGCACGGATTTCGTCTGTGCTCTTAACCAGCTTTACACCGCCAGCCTTACCACGGCCACCAGCGTGAACCTGTGCTTTGACAACCCAGCTGTTGCCGCCAATTTTTTCGGCCGCTGCAACTGCTTCTTCTGGGGTATCACAGGCGATGCCTTGTGAGACAGGCAGGCCATATTCAGCGAATAGCTGCTTGCCCTGATATTCATGCAAATTCATAGTTAATGTCCCGCTATTTGATGGAGGATAACCACGTACGGAGAAGAACCCGCCGCTCCCCAAATTGGGAAGTCTTAAACGCGAATTCGGTTTGATGAGCAGGGGATCACCTCAGCTCACCATGTCCGCAACCAGAAATCGGTTGTTGTTATAGCGAAGGGGCGCTCTTCCGGGCGCCCCTTCGCTTCTGGTCTGCGTTACTTCTTTTTGCGACGGTTGGCGACGTGAATCGCTCCGCCCGCAACGGCCAGAGCCGCTTCATGCACAGACTCGGACAGAGTCGGGTGCGCAAAGCACGTCAAAGCCAGATCTTCAGCAGTAGAACCGAACTCCATGGCGATCACGCCCTGAGCAACGATTTCTGATGCCTGAGGCCCGACCACGTGGAAGCCAAGAATTCGATCGGTCTTCGCATCGGCAATGATCTTCACCATGCCGCCAGTAGCGTTAGCTGCCATAGCGCGACCGTTCGCTGCAAACGGGAAAGTGCCGACATTGTAGTCTTCGCCTTCGGCTTTCAGCTGCTCTTCCGTTTTACCAACCCAAGCGACTTCCGGGGCCGTGTAAATAACGTTGGGGATGCAATCGTAATTGACTTGAGGCTTATGGCCAGCGATACGCTCGGCAACCATAACACCTTCTTCAGAAGCCTTGTGCGCCAGCATTGGACCACGAACAATGTCGCCAACGGCCCATACACCCGGAGCTTCGGTTTTACACTTGTCATCGACGAAAATGAATCCGCGCTCGTCAAGGTTCACACCAGAGTCTTCTGCCAACAACCCGTCGGTATAAGGACGACGGCCAACGGCTACGATCAGCTTGTCGAACTTCGCCTCCTGTTTACCTTTGGAATCTTCGTAGCTCACGTTTACCAGCTTGCGCTTCACTTCAGCACCGGTCATACGAGCACCAGTGATGATGTTCAGGCCTTGCTTTTTGAACTGCTTCAGAGCGTCTTTGGCAATCTGCTGATCAACCACAGGCAGGAAGCTATCTTGCGCTTCGAGAATGGTGACTTCTGCGCCCAAGCGAGCCCATACGCTACCCAGCTCAAGCCCGATAACACCCGCGCCAATTACGCCCAAGCGCTTAGGAACTTCGGTGAACTCAAGCGCACCTTCGGAATCCACGATGTATTCACCGTCAAACGGTGCAGGTGGAATCTCTACCGGCTTAGAACCACTCGCCAAGATGACGTTCTCGGCTTCGTAGGTCTTGGTCTTCCCGTCTTTATCGGTAACTTCTACCTTACGACCATTAAGCAATTTGCCGTGACCGTGAATCGACGTTACGCCATTAGCCTTGAACAAGCCTGCGATGCCACCGGTCAGCTGCTTAACAATACCCGCCTTACGCTCCATCATTTTGGCGACATCGATATCGACGCTCTTAGCCAAAATACCCATGGACTCGTAATCGTGGCTGGCTTCCTCAAACTTGTGAGTCACTTCCAGCAGCGCTTTAGAAGGGATACAACCTACGTTCAAGCAGGTTCCGCCCAGAACCTGGCTTTTGCCGTCTTCGGCAGTCCAGGATTCAACACACGCCGTTTTCAGACCCAGCTGAGCAGCCTTGATAGCCGCCACGTAGCCGCCGGGGCCGGCACCAATGACAATCACATCGTACTTATCGGACATAATTTTTCCTGTTCTCAGATTCGTTGAGTATCAGCTTACACGTCCAGCAGGATACGCGCCGGGTCTTCAAGCATTTCCTTGATGGCTACCAGGAACTGAACAGCGTCTTTGCCGTCGATCATACGGTGATCGTATGACAGTGCCAGGTACATCATGGGCAGGATCTCAACCTTGCCGTTCACCGCCATTGGGCGCTCCTGGATCTTGTGCATACCCAGAATCGCTGTCTGTGGCGGGTTCAGGATCGGCGTAGAAATCAACGATCCGAAAATACCACCGTTGGTAATGGTAAAGGTACCACCGGTCATGTCTTCAATACCCAGCTTGCCGCCCTTAGCCTTGGTACCGTATTCAACGATCTTCTTCTCGATATCGGCCAGACCCAGTGCGTCAACGTCACGGATAACCGGCACAACCAGGCCACGCTCGGTAGAGACAGCAACACCGATGTCCTGGTAGCCGTGGTAAACCATGTCGTTGCCGTCGATGGATGCGTTAACAGCCGGGAAGCGCTTGAGTGCTTCGGTTGCAGCTTTGGCAAAGAACGACATGAAACCAAGCTTGATGTCGTGACGCTTAACAAAGCTCTCCTGATACTGCTTACGCAGCTCCATGATCGGTGCCATGTTCACTTCGTTGAACGTGGTCAACATAGCAGCTGTCTGCTGAGCTTCAACCAGACGCTTCGCGATGCTGGCACGCAGACGCGTCATCGGCACACGCTTTTGTGGACGCTCACCCGGTGCAACATTTACTTCCGGTGCCGCCGCAGGCTTAGCCACTGCAGAACCCGAAGATTTCTTGCTCTCGATGAAGTTCTGAACATCTTCCTTGGTGACACGACCGTCTTTACCAGTGCCTTTGACGGCTGCAGGATCAACGTCGTTTTCTTCCGCCAACTTACGCGCTGCCGGGCTCAGGATCGCGTCACCGGATTCAGTTGCATCTTCGCTCGCATCGGACTTATCTTCGTCCTTGCTGCTATCCGCCTTGCTTTCTGCCGGCTTGGACTCACCCGCCGCGCCTTCTTTAAACTTACCGATCACTTCGCCGCTTTCGCAGGTATCGCCTTCGGCTTTTACGATCTCTTCAATGACGCCATCAGCCGGCGCAACCACTTCGAGCACAACTTTGTCGGTTTCAATATCGACAATCAGCTCGTCACGTGAACAGGCTTCGCCTGGCTGCTTGTGCCAAGTCGCGACGGTGCCTTCGGCAACCGACTCAGGGAAAACTGGGGCTTTAATCTCTATTGTCATTACAATTCCTTAGCTCGGTAGCTCGTCAGATTTCGAACGCGTCGTTAACCAATTGTTTCTGCTCTTCAATGTGTACAGACATATGTCCACACGCAGGAGCAGCAGAAGGCTCACGACCGGCATACTGAAGGTAGAGTTTTGGGTTCAGACGTTGCAGTGCATTACGCATATGGTGCTGACTTGGGTACCAAGCACCCTGGTTCATTGGTTCTTCTTGACACCAAACCACAGTCTTCAGCTTAGGATACTGACCCAGAATTTCATCAAGGTCGTCAGCCGGGAACGGGTATAGCTGTTCAATACGAACCAGCGCGACATCATCACGCTCATCTGCTTTCTTCTTATCCAGCAGATCGTAATACACCTTACCGCTGCACATGATCAGGCGCGTTACCTTCTTCGGATCCGGCAGATCCTTTTCAGGCAACACGGTCTGGAATGTGCCAGACGTCAAATCGTCCAAGCTTGAAATAGCTTCTTTGTGGCGCAGCAGGCTCTTCGGCGTGATCGCAATCAACGGCTTCCGCAACGGACGCTTCACCTGGCGTCGCAGCATGTGGAATACCTGAGATGGCGTTGTCGGCACACACACCTGAATGTTGTGCTGAGCAGACAACTGAAGGAAACGCTCCAAACGGGCTGAACTGTGTTCCGGCCCCTGCCCCTCATAACCATGAGGCAGAAGGAGTGTCAGACCACACAAACGGCCCCACTTGTGCTCGCCACTGGTCAGGAATTGGTCGATAACCACCTGAGCACCGTTGGCGAAGTCACCAAACTGCGCTTCCCAAATAATCAATGCGTCTGGCTGGGTGGTTGCGTAGCCATACTCGAACGCCATAACGGCTTCTTCAGACAGCAGCGAGTCATAGATATCGAAACTCGGCTGGTCTTCCGACAACGCCTGAAGCGAGATGTGCGAAGAGCCATCTTTCTGGTTATGGAGCACGGCATGACGGTGGGAGAAAGTACCGCGTCCAACGTCTTGACCCGTCAGGCGGACCTGGTGCCCTTCGTTGAGCAGTGTCGCGTAGGACATCATCTCACCGTAGCCCCAGTTCAGAGGCAACGCGCCTGCTGTCATTTTCTCGCGGTCATTAACAATCTTGGCCACCTGTCGCTGCACGCTGAAACCTTCCGGAACCTGCGTCAATTTGGCGCCCAACTTCTTGATCGTTTTGGCCGCTACGCTGGTTTTGCACTTGGCCGTCCACTCGTGCCCCAGATAGGGAGTCCAGTCCACATACAGGTCTTTGTTAGGCTCTTTAACCAGCGACTTGACCACGTGCTCGCCATTGTCGAGCGCATCCCGGTAATCCAGCTCCATCTGTTTGACTTCATCCTCGCTGAGGATGCCGTCCTGCATCAGCTGATCGGCGTAGATGTTTCGCGTGGTTTTCAGCTTACGAATCTTTTCGTACATCAACGGCTGAGTAGCCGCAGGCTCGTCCGCTTCGTTGTGGCCGCGACGACGGTAGCAAACCAGATCGATGACGACATCACGCTTGAACTCGTTGCGGTAATCAACGGCCAGGTGGGTCGCGAACATCACCGCTTCGGGATCGTCTGCGTTAACGTGAAGAATAGGTGCCTGGACCATCTTGGCCACGTCAGTACAGTATTCCGTAGAACGGGCATCTTCCTGCCTGCTCGTGGTGAAACCAACCTGGTTGTTAATCACGATGTGAATGGTACCACCCACTCCGAAGCCCCGTGTCTGGGACATCTGGAAGGTTTCCATCACCACGCCCTGGCCCGCGAAGGCCGCATCACCGTGCATCACAATCGGCAACACTTTGGTGCCGTCTGTGTCATTACGGCGATCCTGGCGAGCTCGAACGGAGCCCACGACAACCGGAGCAACGATTTCCAGGTGCGACGGGTTAAACGCCATCGCCAAGTGAACTTCGCCACCCGGTGTCATAACGTTTGAGGAGAAGCCCTGGTGATATTTCACGTCACCCGAACCGGAATCCGCGAGCTTTTTGCCCTCGAACTCGTCGAACAATTCTTTGGGGTTCTTACCGAGCGTGTTGACCAACACGTTCAAACGGCCACGGTGCGCCATGCCCAAGACGATTTCTTTGGCACCGTACGAGCCGGCACGCTGAATCAATTCGTCAAGGCAAGGAATCAGGCTCTCACCGCCTTCAAGGCCGAAACGCTTAACACCCGGGTAACGGGAGCCCAAATACTTCTCGAGGCCTTCAGCAGCCGTCAGGCGCTCCAGAAGATGCTTGCGGGTTTCAGCCTCGTACTGAGGACGGGAACGTACCGGCTCCATGCGCTGCTGGAACCAACGCTTGATGCGCGTGTCAACCACGTGCATGTATTCAGCGCCGATACTTTGGCAATAGGTTTGACGAAGCCCGTCAACGATGTCTCTAAGCTTCATTGTCTCAGAACCGAAGCTCAGCGAGCCGGTCTGAAACTCTAAATCCAGATCGGATTCATGCAACTCATGAAACGCCGGATCAAGATCTTCTACAGGTTCACGCTGCCAGACACCCAGTGGGTCAAGCTTGGATTCCTGATGACCGCGGAAACGGTATGCGTTGATCAGCTGAAGAACACGGATCTGCTTTTTGTCAGCATCGGATGTGGCGCTGGCCGGAACGCCGCCACTGGCCAAAAAGCGCTGGTTTCGCGAGATGTGTTCAAACTGTTCACGGATCGTCGAGTGAATAACGTCACGGCCTTGATTGCCATCGACGCTCGGGAGCTTATCGAAGTAGCTCCGCCACTCTTCAGGAATAGCATTGGGATCTGTCAGGTAGGTTTCAAAAAGCTGTTCAACATAGGCTAGATTCCCACCCTGCAAGTGGGACGTCTGCCATAACTGCTCCATGATGCTTTCGTGCATTTTGAATAGCTCACCTTGGCTGGTGCGGGGGAGCGGGTATGGTCGGCCAGTGGTATTTTCCAGTCAATACGGGTTATTACGGCATGACACCGGATACCACAACCATTACGGATGATTCCGTCCCCTGTGATTTTTTGTACTCAGCGACACTGCAAGGAAACCAGAGAGCGGGAACCAGGCAGCGGAGTCAGTTTGCATCCTGGTAAGACTTTTGACTATAAGCCTTTGGTTGAAGGCCCCGCATAAGCGAGGCCTTCAGGAGTGCTAACTGGCGTCGGATAACCAGTATAGCTATTTCTTCGTGATTTGCCGGTCAGGTAGCCCTTTGCAGCAACAAATTCCGAATGTGGCCGATTGCCTTGGTCGGGTTCAGACCTTTCGGGCAAACGCTGACGCAGTTCATGATACCCCTGCAACGGAATACGCTGAACGGATCATCCAGTTCGGCCAAACGCTCAGCCTGAGCCGTGTCGCGACTGTCCGCCAAGAAGCGGTATGCCTGCAACAGACCTGATGGACCGATGAACTTGTCCGGATTCCACCAGAACGACGGACACGCAGTGGAACAGCACGCACAGAGAATACACTCGTACAAACCGTCCAGCTTTTCACGCTCCTCCGGAGACTGCAGGCGCTCAATGGCCGGTGCCGGATTGTCGTTTACCAAGTACGGCATAACCTTTTCGTACTGCTTGTAGAAAAGGCCCATGTCGACAACCAGATCACGAATAACAGGCAGGCCAGGCAAAGGGCGCAGAACCAGCTTGTTGTTCTTGACCACGTCGGAAACCGGCGTGATACAAGCCAAACCGTTCTTGCCGTTCATGTTCATGCCGTCAGAACCACACACACCTTCACGGCAGGAACGACGGTAACTCATGGAAGGATCTTTTTCCTTCACAAGGTTCAGAACGTCCAGAACCATAAGGTCTTTGCCTGCAGGAATCTCAACTTCGACATCCTGCATGTAAGGGGCGTTATCAGCTTCTGGATTGTAGCGATACAGACTTACCAACATATTCAGAATCTCCCCTTAGTAGGTCCGGACTTTCGGCTCGAAGGTCGGAACAGTCTTCGGCGCAAAGTTGACGTCACGCTTGCCCACACGCTTCTCGAGCGGGAAGTACATAGAATGCTTCAGCCAGTTCTCGTCGTCACGCTCGGTAAAGTCGTTACGGGCATGCGCTCCACGACTTTCTTTACGCTCGTTTGCGGAAATAGCCGTAGCCAGCGCAACTTCGTACAGGTTATCGAGCTCAAGAGCCTCAATGCGCGCGGTGTTGAACGCCTTACTGGTATCGGCCAGCTTAGTCTTGCGAACACGCTCACCGATTGCCTCAAGCTTCTTCAGACCTTCTTCCATGCTCTTACCGTCACGGAACACACCGAAGTACAGCTGCATGCAGTTCTGCAGGTCTTTACGAACCGCAGCTACATCTTCACCTTCCGATGCACTGTTCAGACGATCCAGACGCGCCATCGCACGCTTGATATCTTCATCGCTGGCGCTATCGACTTCGAAGCCACCACGAATCTGCTCTTCAATGTGCAGGCCAGCCGCACGACCAAAGACAACCAGGTCAAGCAGCGAGTTGCCGCCCAAACGGTTAGCACCGTGTACGGATACACAAGCCGCTTCACCGCAAGCGAACAGGCCCGGGATTGGCTGATCGTTGCCGTTTTCGTCCTGAGACAGAGCCTGGCCGCCAACGTTCGTCGGGATACCGCCCATCATGTAGTGACAGGTCGGAACAACCGGAACCGGCTCTTTTACAGGGTCAACGTGAGCAAAGGTACGAGACAGCTCACAAATACCCGGCAAACGCAGGTTCAGAGTTTCTTCACCCAGGTGATCCAGCTTCAGCAGTACGTGATCCTTCTCAGGGCCACAACCACGTCCTTCCAGAATTTCAAGAACCATGGAGCGCGCAACAACGTCACGACCCGCCAGGTCTTTCGCGTTCGGAGCATAACGCTCCATGAAACGCTCACCTTCGGAGTTGATCAGATAACCGCCCTCACCCCGGCAACCCTCTGTCACCAGAGTACCAGCACCGTAGATACCGGTTGGGTGGAACTGCCACATTTCCATGTCCTGAACCGGGAAACCGGCACGCAGGGCCATACCAATACCGTCACCGGTGTTGATCAGCGCGTTGGTTGTGGACGCATAAATACGACCAGCACCACCAGTAGCCAGAACCGTTGCCTTGGACTTGATGTAGGCAACTTCACCGGTTTCGATTTCGATAGCCACAACACCAACAACTTCGTTCTTGGCGTTCTTGACCAAATCTACGGCGTACCATTCGTTAAGGAAGCTGGTGCCACCTTTCAGGTTCGCCTGGTAAAGAGTGTGCAGAAGCGCATGACCGGTACGGTCAGCTGCGGCACAGGTACGAGCAGCCTGAGTCGGGTTATCAGGACCTTTGGACTGACCACCGAAAGGACGCTGGTAAATACGACCCTGCTCAGTACGGGAGAACGGCAGGCCCATGTGCTCAAGCTCGAATACCGCCTGAGGACCTACGGAACACATGTACTCGATTGCGTCTTGGTCGCCAATGTAATCAGAACCTTTGACGGTGTCGTACATGTGCCAGCGCCAATCATCGTTGGGGTCGGCACTTGCGATCGCACAGGTAATACCGCCCTGGGCGGAAACAGTGTGCGAACGGGTAGGAAATACTTTCGTGATACACGCGGTGTTAAGGCCCGACTCTGTCAGCTGGAGAGCGGCTCGCATACCAGCCCCACCACCACCGATAACAATCGCGTCATAAGACATGGTTTTGATGTTAGCCATCGATTAAAGCCCCCAAAGAATCTGAATGCCCCACACGACATACACAAACATCACAATGATGCAGGCTGCCTGCAGCAAAAAGCGCGGAAGTGCCGACTGGATGTAGTCTGTGGAAACAGTCCACAAACCAACCCACGCGTGCCCGGCAATAGACAGCAGCGCCAGCAGGCTAAAGATCTTGAACCAACCCTGATTGAACAGCGCAGCCCAAGCCTGGTAATCAACGTCAGTCGTGATAAAGAAACCCAACAGGAACAGGGTATAAAGCGCCAGCACGTAGGCTGTTGCACGCTGAATGATCCAATCCTGAATCCCGTTACGACCGATATTCGTTACACTGTTCATGCCCATACCCAGACTCCTGCCAGAATAATCAGAACAATGGAAACCACTAGCGTGATTTTCGCGGCAAGGCGACCGCTCTCAAGCTCTTCGCCGATACCAGCGTCCATCAGCAGGTGCTTAATACCCGCAACGAGGTGGTACAGCAGAGCAGACAGGATGCCCCAGGTAATCAGCTTTGCCAGGAAGCTGTCCAGCAGTTCATTAACGCGATTGAAGCCATCTTCTCCGGACAAGGAGAGATCCAAACCGTACATCAGGAAAGCAACACCCACAAAGATGATGATGCCGCTAATGCGATGCAGGATCGATGTAATGGCTGGCAGCGGAAAATGGAACTTGCCGAGATCGAGATTTACTGGTCGTTTGCTATTCACAGCGCTCTCACACTCTCTTTTGGTTCCGCAAAACCGAAATTCCGGCAGCGGATGGTTAGTATGTTGGGACCGGAGAATCGATACGAAACCGATAACCGATTGGTTCAGGAGGGCGGATGACAACCCGATAGCTTGCTATGCTCTAGCCTGCAGGCAGGCGCATCCCCGATTCCGGGCTACGGATTATAAGGAGACACCTCGGTAATTACAAACCTGCAACCACTCTGAAAGCCTTGTCAGCCGCACAGTAGCTTCACCCATTCAGCTTATTGACAAACAATTCAGGAAGCGCAAAGCACCGGAATCTGGCCCTTCAGAGCCTAATTTTGTCGATGTAAATCCGTGTTTTCATCACCAATAGATTGACAAAAAAAGCTGACACCCTATATTTTGCCGCCAGTTTTGCGATAATACGCGCCTTCTCGCGCATCGATAAATGCAAAGAGCTGCTAAACCTAATAGAACAGGAGAGCACCATGACCGACAGGAAAGCCACGCTCTCGGTGGGAGATAAGTCCATTGAGCTTCCGATTTATTCCGGCACCGTCGGCCCTGACGTTATTGACGTACGCGGGCTAGTCCAGGAAGGCGTTTTTACATACGATCCAGGCTTTGTTTCTACCGCAGCCTGTGAATCCGCTATCACTTATATCGATGGCGCTAACGGCGTACTGCTTCACCGGGGCTACCCGATTGACCAGCTTGCCGAAAAGTCTGATTTCCTTGAAGTGTGCTACCTCCTTCTGAATGGCGAATTGCCGAGCGAAGAAGAGAACAAGCGCTTCCACAACACCATCAAAAACCACACCATGCTGCACGACCAGATGCGCAATTTCTTCAACGGCTTCCGCCGTGACGCGCATCCGATGGCCATCATGTGTGGCGTTGTTGGAGCTTTGTCTGCGTTCTACCACGATCAAATGGATGTTGGCGATCCCAAGCAACGCGAGATCACCGGCCACCGCTTGATCGCGAAGATGCCAACCATCGCAGCCTGGTGCTACAAGTACTCTGTAGGCCAGCCGTTCATGTACCCGCGCAACGACATGTCCTACGCAGAGAACTTCCTGCAGATGATGTTCGGCACTCCGTGCGAAGAGTACAAGCCGAACCCGGTTCTCGCGAACGCGATGGACAAGATCTTCATCCTGCACGCAGATCACGAGCAAAACGCTTCTACCTCCACCGTACGCTTGGCCGGCTCCACAGGCGCCAACCCATACGCTTGTATCGCCTCTGGCATTGCAGCACTTTGGGGCCCGGCACACGGCGGCGCGAACGAAGCCGTTCTGGACATGCTGGCTGAAATCGGTGATGAATCCAACATCGAAAAGTTCATCGCGAAAGCGAAGGACAAAGACGACCCGTTCCGCCTGATGGGCTTCGGCCACCGGGTTTACAAGAACTTCGATCCACGCGCCAAGGTTATGGCTCAGACCGCTCACGAAGTACTGAGCGAGCTCGGCCTGGAAAACGATCCTCTGCTGAAGATCGCCCAGCGTCTGGAAAAAATCGCCTTGGAAGACGAATACTTCGTGAAGCGTCAGCTTTACCCGAACGTCGACTTCTATTCCGGCATCATTCTGAAGGCTATCGGTATTCCAACCTCCATGTTTACCGTTATCTTCGCAATGTCCCGCACGATTGGCTGGTTCTCACACTGGAACGAAATGGTCAGCGGCGCCAATCGCATCGGCCGTCCGCGCCAGCTGTACACCGGCTCTCCGAAGCGCGACTACCCAGCCAAGTAATTGTTTGGATAATATTGAAAAATACACAAAGGCCGCTGATTTCAGCGGCCTTTGTGTTTATAAGGAAAAAAGGAGTTCACAATGACAACAACAGCCGCATTTATTGGTTTGGGCGTTATGGGCTACCCCATGGCCGGTCATCTGGCCAAAGCCGGCATATCGGTTCAAGTATGGAATCGTTCAGCTGAAAAAGCTGAAAAGTGGGCCTCCGAATACCCAGGGAAGGCCTGCCAGACAATCTCGGAAGCCGTCCAAAATGCCGATTTCGTGATGACTTGCGTGGGCGCCGACAAAGATCTTCTGGCTGTGTACGAAGGCCCGGATGGCATTATTGAAAACGCCCCCGAATCCGCGACATTGGTTGATCACACAACCGCCTCAGCCGGCATTGCGGAGCATCTTTTCGCAGCCGCCTCAAAAGCCGGCCAAGGTTTTATCGACGCACCGGTCTCCGGGGGCCAACAAGGCGCCGAAAACGGGCAACTGACCATCATGTGCGGCGGCGATCAGGCTGCTTATGATAAAGCGGCGCCGATCATGTCCCACTATGCCCGAGCACTCAACCTAATGGGCCCCTCCGGCAGCGGCCAGAAAACCAAAATGGTTAATCAAATTGCCATTGCCGGCCTGGTCCAGGGCCTTTCGGAAGCACTGCACTTCGCCGAGCAAGCGAACCTCGACATCCTGAAGGTAGTGGAGGTGATATCGAAAGGAGCCGCCCAGTCCTGGCAGATGGAAAACCGCTCAGCCACCATGGCGGAAGGAAAATTTGATTACGGCTTTGCCGTGGACTGGATGCGAAAGGATTTGGGCATTTGCTTGCAGGAAGCCAGCAGGAACGGCGCAACCTTGCCAGTAACCGCTTTAGTGGATCAGTTTTACGGGGATGTGCAGAAGATGGGCGGGAATCGCTGGGACACGTCTTCACTGATTCAAAGGCTACGCAAGACGTAAGCTAGACCACGATAGAACACTAGCGGCCTAACCCCCAAGGGAAGCGCCCTCATATCCGGCGCCTCCCTTAGGGCTCTCTGCCAAAAGCTATTTTTTCTTTTTATCCCTCGGCACCCAACGCCCGTTCTCGTACCAGGCAGACCAGCCCGTCGCTTTGCCGTCTTTTTCCGTCATAACGTACTGCTCTTTGGTCTTCCGACTGTAACGAATAACGGTTGGATTGCCTTCCGGGTCTTTCTCCGGAGCATCCATCAAATAGTCGTGCTTCGGGTCAATTTCCTTGCGATGCGGTTTGATTTCCATGACCAAAGGCGGCCGGGTTTCCCGGTTTTTCGGGAACTTGCTTGCAGCCAGGAAGAGACCTGAGGCCCCATCACGCAGGACATAGGTATCGTCAACCTTCTGGCACTGCAACTCCGGCATCGGCACCGGATCCATCTTGGGTGGCGCAGGCTCTCCGTTCTTCAACAACTTACGTGTGTTCTTGCAGTCATCGCTCGTGCAACCAAAGTACTTACCAAAGCGCCCGGTCTTGAGCTGCATCTCGGAACCACACTTATCGCACTCAAGCGTAGGTCCGTCGTAACCCTTGATCCGGAATGTGCCCTGCTCCACTTCATAGCCGGAGCAGTCAGGATTATTACCACACACATGCAGCTTGCGGGCCTCGTCAACCAGATAACTGTCCATGGCCGTACCGCACTGACCACACCGACGCTTCATTCTCAGAAGACGGGTTTCACCTTCGCCTTCCACATCTTCGTCGGCACTGACAACCTCATCACCAGACACGAGATTGATCGTGGTCTTGCAACGCTCCTTAGGCGGCAGCGCATACCCTGAGCACCCTAGGAAGACACCTGTGCTCGCAACCCGAATCTGCATATTCCGGCCGCAGGACGGGCACGGTATGTCGGTTTCAGTTGGCGTATTGGCTCGCATCCCACCGTCCGACTGACTGGCGCTGTCGAGCTGCTTTCGGAACTTGGCGTAGAAATCGTTCAACACCTTCTTCCAGTTCACATCACCGTCGGCAATATGATCCAGCTCATCTTCCAGACGCGCGGTGAAATCATAGTCCATCAAGTTCGGGAAAGATTCCGCCAACCGTTCGGTCACAATCTCGCCCATTTTCTCGGCGTAGAAACGGCGGTTTTGCAACCGCACATAACCGCGATCCTGAATGGTGGAAATGATCGACGCATAGGTGGACGGGCGCCCAATGCCCTGCTTTTCCAACTCTTTAACCAAGCTCGCTTCGGTGTAGCGCGGCGATGGCTTGGTGAAATGCTGAGTTGGATCCAGTTTTTTCAGATCGAGAGGCTCATCAACCTTGATGTCAGGCAACGCCACATCATCATCTTTCTTGGAGGATTGAGGTGCCGCCTTCAAAAAACCTTCAAACTTAACAATACGCCCACGGGTACGAAGCTCGTAATCGCCATTAGCCACCAGAATGGAGGTACTCAGGAATTCTGCATCAGCCATTTGACAGGCAATGAACTGACGCCAGATCAAGTCGTAGAGCTTTTCAGCGTCTTTCTCAAGGCCCGAAATATCGGAAGGCCTACGAGTCACCTCAGAAGGGCGAATGGCCTCGTGCGCCTCCTGAGCGCCCTCTTTGCTGCCATACAGGCGCGGGGCGTCCGGCAAATAACGGTCGCCGAACTGTTTTTGCACAAATTCCCGGCAACTCTCTACCGCATCCTTACTGAGATTGGTGGAGTCTGTACGCATGTAGGTGATGTAACCCGCCTCGTACAAACGCTGCGCCAACATCATCGTCTTCTTAACGCTGAAGCCCATCCGGTTACTGGCCGCTTGCTGCAGCGTCGAGGTAATGAACGGCGCTGACGGCTTAGATCGAGTCGGCTTATCTTCCCGTTTGGCAACCTTGAAGCCACCCTCTTTGAGGCGCGCCACATGTTCGTTGCTCTGAGCTTCGTTAACCGGGCGATAAGGCTTGCCAGCGTAACGGGTAACTTCAAATCTTACCGATTGCTTTGCTTCTTCCGGATTCAAATCTGCGTGCAACTGCCAAAACTCTTCCGGAACAAACTTACGTATTTCGCGTTCACGCTCGACAATCAGGCGAACCGCAACAGACTGAACACGACCCGCCGATAAACCGCGGGCAATTTTGCTCCAAAGAAGCGGCGAAACCATATAACCGACTACCCGGTCCAGAAAACGGCGGGCCTGCTGCGCGTTTACACGGTCGGTATCGAGATTACCCGGATCTTCAAATGCTTCCTGAATGGCACGCTTGGTGATTTCGTTAAACACGACCCGCCGATATTTTTCGGGCTCACCACCGATGGTTTCCTGGAGATGCCAGGCAATGGCCTCCCCCTCTCTATCCAAATCCGTCGCGAGATAAATGTGGTCTGCACTCTTCGCCAGACGTTTCAGCTCGCTCACCACCTTCTCTTTGCCCGGCAGGACTTCGTATCGCGCACTCCAGTCGCGATCAGGATCGACACCCATGCGTGCAACCAACTGCTCCCTGGCTTTACGCTTCTTGTGCTCGACCTTTTCCTCGGGACTCAACTTACGTGTAGCAGCCGCCTGCTTAGCCCGCTCTTTCGGGTCAGACTGACTACCACTACCACTGACTGGCAGGTCACGAATGTGGCCGACGCTCGACTTAACAATGAAGTCCGAGCCCAGATACTTGTTGATGGTCTTCGCTTTCGCTGGAGACTCGACAATAACGAGACTTTTACCCATATCGGAGATCTATATCCTTGGCGGCGAATCGGTTAATAACTGAACAAACCGCAAACTCGCATAAAAATCAGGCAACTGGAAACGTAAGGGTTGCCATTATGTATAGGCACACTGTTTTACAGGGTCAAGAATGCCAAGACAACCCATTCTTTGACTTGAAACAGTCTTTTTCTGATTTCTGGCACCAAAAAAGTGCACCACAAACAGGAAGGCCCGGCATAAGCCGGGCCTCCTTAATAAGCGCTACTGATCGTGATTACTCGATCAGAGACGCTCCCAGACCGTCGCGATGCCCTGGCCCAAACCGATACACATGGTGGATACACCAAGCTTACCGCCTTTGGCCTGCATAACGTTCAGCAGGGTGGTAGAGATACGGGCACCAGAGCAGCCCAGCGGATGCCCAAGAGCAATCGCGCCACCGTTCAGGTTAACCTTCTCTTCCATTACACCCAGAAGCTTCAGGTCTTTCAGTACTGGCAGAGACTGACCAGCAAACGCTTCGTTCAGCTCCCAGAAGTCGATATCTTCAACTTTCAGGCCTGCACGCTTCAGCGCCTTCTTGGTAGCCGGAACCGGGCCGTAACCCATGATCGCGGGATCACAACCGGCTACTGCCATGCTGCGGATCTTGGCGATCGGTTTCAGACCAAGCGCTTCAGCACGCTCTGCGGACATCAGCACCATGGCAGCGGCACCGTCAGTCAGCTGTGAAGAAGTACCTGCAGTCACGGTACCGTTCTTCGGATCAAAAGCCGGCTTCAGCTGGCCCAAAGATTCCGCAGTGGTTTCCGGACGAATAGTTTCGTCTTCTTCGATCAGCTTAACAAAGCCGTTTTCATCGTGACCTTGAACAGGAACGATTTCGTTCTTGAAGCGGCCCTCAAGCGTGGCTTCGTGAGCCAAGCGGTGAGAACGCGCACCGAATTCGTCCTGCTGCTCACGGGTAATACCGTGCATCTTGGCCAGCATTTCTGCAGTCAGGCCCATCATGTTGGACGCTTTAGCAGAATACTTGGATGCAGCCGGGTTGTGGTCGAAGCCAGCAGTCATAGGTACGTGACCCATGTGCTCAACACCACCAACCATGAATACATCACCGTTACCGGTCATGATGGCCTGGGCCGCAGTGTGGATGGCGCTCATAGCGGAGCCACACAGACGGTTTACAGTTTGTGCTGCAGACTCGTGCGGGATACGGGTCAGCAGAGAAATCTGCCGAGCCACGTTAAAGCCCTGCTCTTTTGTCTGGTTTACACAACCCCAGATTACATCTTCAACTTCTTTCGGGTCGAGCTTCGGGTTGCGCTCGAACAGTGCGTCGATCAGCGTAGCCGACAGGGTTTCCGCACGTACGTTACGGAAGCAACCGTTTTTGGCACGACCCATCGGAGTCCGTACGCAATCGACGACGACAACGTCTCTCGGATTAAGGCTCATTGATCTTTCTCCGTTCGGAAATCTCTTTCAGGGTTAGCCAAAGAATTTTTCGCCAGTCTTGGCCATTTCACGCAGCTTCTCGGTCGGATGGTACAAAGGACCCAGATCTGCAAACTTGTCTGCCAGTTCAACGAACTTGTCTACACCCATATCATCGATGTAGCGCAGCGCACCACCACGGAACGGCGGGAAGCCGATGCCGAAGATGAGGCCCATATCCGCATCGGCCGGATCTTCTACGATGCCATCTTCCAGGCAACGTACAGTTTCCAGACACAGAGGGATCATCATACGAGCAATGATGTCTTCGTCGCTGAAGTCGCTTTTGGCTTGTACTACTGGCTCAAGCAGCTTGTAGGTTTCTTCGTCTACAACCTTCTTCTGCTTGCCCTTGCGGTCCAGCTCGTACTTGTAGAAACCAACATCGTTCTTCTGACCGTAACGGTTGTTTTCAAACATTACGTCAATAGCAGTGGTTTCAGCGTGCTTCATGCGATCCGGGAAGCCTTCAG
Source organism: Marinobacter litoralis (assembly GCF_003336705.1). Classification (GTDB taxonomy): domain Bacteria; phylum Pseudomonadota; class Gammaproteobacteria; order Pseudomonadales; family Oleiphilaceae; genus Marinobacter; species Marinobacter litoralis. The sequence goes on from NZ_QMDL01000004.1 coordinate 60,956, forward strand.
CCATGACTTCACCAGCGTGCTTGCCAGTGTCCATGCCTACAACGTCCAGCAGGTACGCAGGGCCCATCGGCCAACCAAACTTTTCCATAACCTTGTCGACTTTCTGGAAGTCGGCACCGTCACGGACCAGACCTACAAAGCCACCAAAGTATGGGAACAATACACGGTTAACCAGGAAGCCCGGGCAATCGTTAACAACGATCGGAGTCTTGCCCATGGCCTTGGCGTAAGCAACAGTGGTCGCGATAGCGCGGTCACTGGTCTTCTCGCCACGGATAACCTCAACCAGCGGCATCATGTGTACCGGGTTGAAGAAGTGCATGCCACAGAAGTTTTCCGGACGCTTCAGGTTTTTAGCCAGAAGGTTGATGGAAATTGTGGAGGTGTTAGACGTCAGGATAGCGTCTTCACGAACCGCTTCTTCGGTTTCACGCAGTACCGCATCCTTAACTTTCGCATTCTCAACAACAGCTTCAACAACCAGATCTACGTTCTTGAAATCACCGTAGTTTAGGGTCGGAGTGATGCTGTTCAGAACGTCGGCCATCTTGCCTGCATCCATACGGCCTTTATCAACACGCTTGGACAGAAGCTTCTTGGCTTCTTTCAGACCCAGCGCGATGCCGTCCTGGTTGATGTCCTTCATGATGATCGGCGTGCCTTTCAGTGCGGACTGGTAAGCAACACCACCACCCATGATACCGGCACCCAATACAGCGGCCAGCTTCACATCAGAGGCTTCTTTTTCCCACGCGCTGGCTTTCTTCTTCAGCGCCTGATCGTTCAGGAACAGACCTACCAGACAAGCGGCAACGTTCGTCTTGGCCATCTTGGCGAAGCCTTTCGCTTCAACCTCAAGAGCCTTGTCACGAGTCATGCCCGCATGCTTCTGCATCGTCTTGATCGCTTCAACCGGTGCCGGGTAGTTCTTGCCCGCTTTACCTGCTACAAACGCCTTGGAGATCTCGAACGCCATCATGCTTTCCATGGCGTTCAGCTTGATCTTGCCTTTCTTCTCTTCGCGACGAGCCAGGTTGTCCAGCTTGCCTTCGTTGCACTGATTGATAATGGCAACGGCAGCGGCAACCAACTGGTCAGGGGCTACAACAGCGTCTACAGCGCCAACTTTCAGAGCGGCATCAGCACGATTCTCAGCACCGCCGGCAATCCACTCAACTGCGTTGTCTACACCCACAAGACGAGACAAACGCACAGTGCCACCAAAGCCCGGGAAGATACCCAGCTTGGTTTCCGGCAGCCCTACCTTGGCCTTGGGAGCCATAACTCGGTAGTCCGTAGCCAGACACATTTCGAAACCGCCGCCCAGTGCGATACCGTTGATAGCGGTAACGGTCGGGAACGGCAGGTCTTCAACTGCGTTGAATACTTCGTTCGCCTTCAGGTTGTTGGCAACTAGCTCTTCCTCAGAACCCGCAAACAACTCGGTAAACTCGGTGATGTCTGCACCAACGATGAAGCTGTCTTTAGAGCTGGTTACTACCAGACCCTTCAGGTTCTTCTGGGATTTGAGTGCTTCAGCTGCGGCGCCTAGCTCTTCGATGGTGAGACGGTTGAACTTATTGACTGACTCGCCTTGCAAGTCAAAGTCCAACTGAGCGATCCCACCGTCGATCTCTTTAACCGTGATGGCTTTACCTTCGTAAATCATCAACTGATCTCCAGTCTGTGTTTGGAACTGCTGACAACCAGCGTACGCTATGCGTCTAACCGGCTGTTTGTGCAGCGAGATTTCGGTCACTGCCCGATCTTTCCGATCCAAAAATTCATACACTTGTTTGAATCGTGAGGGGACACGATGAAAAAAAATGGAGCGTTTGTCAATTTGTTTCTTTCGGAAGCCTCCACAAACTCACCGGAGAGCGGAGCGGAACTAGCTCACGGAACCCTCCGTAAACGCCGGAAACTTCTTGATAAGCCGACGGAGTTACTTTAACTTCGCTGAACGATAATAGTCCAAAATAATAAAACCGCATTACGGAGACTTATTCCGATGACCGGCATTCGCACGCGCTTTACATCAGTTATCTCGGCTTTCCTTTTTCTCACATTGGCAACGTTCGGAGCTCGAGCCCAGGAAACGGGCGGCGAATTTCTGGCCGACCTTCATGATTTTCGTATCAATAACTACTTCGCTGTGGATGCTTTCTACAGTTTCAGCGCAACCGGCGATACTGAAACCCTGAATCGAATTGTTGTTGCCATCAACAAAGCAAATGACGCAATGAATTCGGTGATTGCCAGCACCAGCGGCGTACTCTCCGCTGATCAAATCGAGGGACTTAACCAGTCCTTTGATAAATACAAAGATCTCATGCGCAGCAACATCAACGAAGTTCGCGACCGAGGCTATCCCGACCTCCGTTTGATGGCAGATCTGGCCGACACCGCGTCGACAATGAACGCAACGGCAACCGAACTGTACAGTGTCGCCCAACAGAATAGCGGCGCAAAGGCAGATGACCGTGTCGAATCCGCCCGATCAGCATCCGTGCTTATGGCGCAGATGATGGCCCGTTACGCCGCTCGTACGCACTCGTCGGTATCACAAACGTTCCAAGGTGCCACCACCGAAATCCCGCTGGACGAACAGGCCGAAGCCTTTGATCAATACCTGAAAAATGTGAACTCCGGCTCGCCAACTGGCGAACTGAAAGAAATTCTGAGCGACGTTTCTTCAAAATGGCAGTTTATTCGCAGCTCTTACGTCAACTACAACGACAACAACGTGTCGTTTATTATCGACCGCTACTCGAAAGGCATCATCGCCGGCCTGACCTCAGCCATTGAGCTGATGAACAGCAGCAGCTGATCCAGCTTTCGTCAGGGCCGTTTCATTTAACTGCCCTGACCCACCCCCTTCCATACAGTGACCAACGGTACTATGCTTGATTCATGCCTTATCAATCACAAAGGAGTGAGCGCATGCCGACGTACAAACGAATGCTGGTAGCGATCGACTTGACGGAAGAGGCCCCGCAAGTGCTGGACAAAGCGAAAGCGATTTGTGAAGCCCACGGCGCAAAGCTGATCCTTGCACACGTAGTAGAGCCGGTTGGCTATGCTTATGGCGGCGATATACCTATGGATCTCTCGGAACTACAGGACCAGCTAGATAAGGCTGCAAGAGAGCAACTCGGGAAATACGGCGAGCAGTATGGCATTCGTAAAGAAGACCAGATTGTGACGGTTGGCCGGCCAGAGTCTGAGATACACCGGTTGGTAGCCGAACACGATATAGACCTGACGATAGTCGGAAGCCATGGCCGCAAAGGTATTCAGCTACTGCTAGGCTCCACAGCCAACGGTGTTTTGCACGGTACAGAGTGCGATGTCATGGCGATCAGAATACACTGAGCCCGATCAAAACGGGGGCAACTTTATGCCCCCCCCCTTAGATTCATTGAGCAGCCTGCTCTTCCAGCTCCATCCAGCGCTCAATCACAGTCTCAAGCTCTGTTTCAGCCTCATTTAAGGCCTCCAGAGTATGGGCCACCTCTTCAGGTGCTCTAGAGTAGAATTCTGGAGCAGAGATCTCTTCCTGCAAAGCCGCCACACGAGTTTCAAGCTGCTCGATCTTGCCCGGCAACTGCTCGAGCTCAAGCTTGAGTTTATAGCTTAGCTTGACCGGTTTCGGCTTTAACGATGGTTTAGCAGCGCCTTCTTCAGGTTTAGCCGGTTCAGTTACAACCTTTTCTTTGCCACGCTTATCTTGCTTGTCGGGACGATTTCCTGTTGCTTCAGATGGGAAAACACCCCCCTGTCGCCGCCAATCCGTGTACCCGCCCACGTACTCACGTGCCACTCCGGTGCCATCCAGAAAGATCACATCAGTCACCACGTTATCGAGAAATTCGCGGTCATGACTGATGACAAGAACCGTTCCTTTGAACTCAGACACCTGCTCTTCGAGCAGCTCTAACGTCTCTACGTCCAAATCGTTGGTGGGCTCATCCAGAACCAGAATGTTTGCAGGCTTACTGAACAATTTGGCCAACAACAGCCTCGCCCTTTCACCCCCTGAAAACACGCTGACCGGGGAACGAGCTCGCTCCGGAGTAAACAGAAACTCCTGCAAATAGCCAAGAACGTGCTTACTCTGCCCATTTATTTCAATGAATTCACGCCCTTCGGAGAGGTTATCAAGGGCGTTTTTATCAAGATCCAACTCACCTCGGAGTTGATCAAAATACGCAACTTTCAGATTAGTGCCTAACCGGATGCTGCCAGAGCTGGGCTCCAACTCACCCAACAGCAACCGCACCAGCGTCGTCTTGCCGGTACCGTTTTCGCCAACCAGACCAATTTTGTCGCCTCGCAGAACTGTTAGATCCAAATCGCGAATGACCGGCGCCTGGCCGGGATAGGCAAAATCGGCATGTTTTGCTTCTGCGACCAACTTACCGGAGCGTGCGGCCTCTTCAACAGCGAAACTGGCGATGCCTCCACGCACCCTCCTCTGTCGATGCTCTTCCCGCATCGCTTTCAAGTGGCGCACTCGCCCCATATTTCGAGTTCTTCGGGCCTTGATGCCCTGCCGAATCCAAGCTTCTTCCTGCTTTAACCTCTTATCAAACAGAGCGTTCTGGCGCTCCTCTTCCTCGAGCGCCTTTTCCTTGAGCTCCAAATATTTATCATAGGTTGCCGAAAAACTGACAAGCTGCCCACGATCCAGCTCAACCACGCGAGTCGCCATACGGCGAATGAACGCCCGGTCGTGGCTCACGAACAACATCGCTCCACGGAACTGCGACAAGGCCTCCTCAAGCCAGGCAATCGCCGGCACATCCAAGTGGTTAGTCGGCTCATCCAAAAGCAACACATCCGGTTCAGCCACCAGCGCTTTTGCCAACAAAACGCGGCGCTGCCAACCACCCGAGAGCGTATTCAGAGCCCGATCAGGCTCTACACCATACTGCGCCAATATCGTGGTTACTTTTTGATCGAGGCGCCAACCATCAAGAGCCTCCAACCGCTCCTGAACCACCATCATTTTATTCAGACTGGCCTCGTCGGCTTGCTGAGACAATTGGTGGAACTGAGCCAGCAATTCGCCGGTTTCAGGGAAAGCTGATGCAACCACCTCATAGGCCGTGCGGGAATCTTCTGACGGCAGATTCTGAGGCAACACCGATAACACAGCCCCCTCTTCCAATCGCACCACTCCATTTTCCGGCGTGATATCACCTTTAACGATTTTGAGGAGTGTCGATTTTCCCTCGCCATTGCGGCCAAGCAAACACACCCGCTCGCCTGGCTCAATAATCAAAGATGCACCATCCAATAATGGGTGCATACCAAACGACAGGGATATTTTATCCAGGGTTAACAAAGGCACTGTATTCAACACTCCTGCTCGATAATAGAAACGGAATCCCCTACTACAACACTTCCGCGACCGTCGTGCACCGCGTTTTGACCAAATATCACGCCATCCGGGGTTTTGCGGTAACCCGAGAGAGTCTTAAGCGGCTCTGTACCCGGATCTTTCTGCCCTGTGTCCGGGTGGACGGTTGTCAGAACACACCGGGAGCAGGGTTTAACCACCCGAAAACAAAAACCACCGACCTTTAGCTCACGCCACTGATCTTCAGCCCAAGGCTGCGCTCCGGAGATTACAATATTGGGACGGAAACGGCGCATATCGACCGCTTCCGCAAGACGGCTGTTGAGCTCATCAAGTGACGCTGCATTAGCAATAAGAAAAGGGAAGCCATCGGCAAAACCGACTCGGCGCACATCCGCAACCCGCTCCGGATCCACTCTACGAAACGTTGAGTCTGGCATATACACCAGACGCAAAGGTTCACCACAGAAACGGCTTAGCGCCTCACTGACAGCAGATTGCGCGGCACTGGCAAGCACCTCATCGCGCCATACCGTTACTTGCTGCTGCTCGGCGGCGGGCGTCAACGGGAATTCTCCCTCGCCCGGAATTTGAATGCTCACCACCCCATCGACCAGAACAACCCCAATCAATGCCAAACGGGGCAATCGTCTTTGGGTGACGAACTTCCCGCCCACATCAACAATCATCCAACGACGATCACCGGAAGGGCCAAAATCATCGAGCTCCAGGCTCGACACCGGAACACCAGCAAGCGATTTTACCGGGTATATAAAGAGAGACTGTACGTTCATAAGGAACTCTTCCGGCAGGCGGCTACACTAATGAAACGCCAGAGTATAACCGAGGCGGACAGCTAACGCAGAAAGGGACCAAAAGACCGTGGACAAATAGCAAAAAACCCGACACAAAGGTCGGGTTTTTCTGAATTCTGGAGCGGGAAACGAGATTCGAACTCGCGACCCCAACCTTGGCAAGGTTGTGCTCTACCAACTGAGCTATTCCCGCTTTTCGGCTGTGAGGCATTGCCTCTCAACGGCTGCGTATTCTACTGATCCCGGCCCGGTCGTCAACCGTTTTCTATAACTTTTTTTCAAATTCTATAAATTGCTCAGATAACAACCTATTGACCATATCTGGAACCACTTTTTAGATAGATTTCCTCCTCTTCGGTAGAAACCCGCCCGAGCACCCTATTTCGATGCGGAAACCGCCCAAACTTTCGAACAACCTCCCGATGATCTTCCGCTGACTGCACAAAACTCTCCAGGAAATCGCCCAGCACGCCACTCTCCGTCGCTGCGAGTTGACGGTAGCACTGCACTGACAGCTCTTGGTCATGAAGCCGTTCCGAGTGCTGAAGCGGCATATAAACGAACGCGCGCATGACCGAAGGCAATGCCACATCAAAGCCCCTGTTCATCGCCGCTTTACACCGCTCACGGGCGAGCCGGTCATGCTCGAAGGCTAATGACGTGCCCCGGTATATGTTGCGAGTAAACTGGTCCAACAAAAGAATCTCAGCCAAAGCGCCGCCCGCCTGGGTACGCCAATTTTCCAACCCCTGCTCTGAAGCAAAAACCACCAACGACATAAAGCGCCGTCTTATCTCGCGATCAAACGCCCGATCAGACCGAAACCAGCGATTTCGATGAAATCTATCCGGAAGCCCCTGGTCATCTAATTCTCCAAACCAGAAATCCAAAAGCTCTTTCCAATCGAACATTACTCAACTCCCTGATACATTAAACCAATACCCGCAGACCAAACCGGAGATGTTATGTCCAGTACGCACCATATCATTTTGCTTGCCCACGGCAGCAGCGACAAACGCTGGTGCGAAACCTTCGAGAAGCTCGCAGAACCCACTCTCAACTCTATAGAGAACGCCACTATCGCCTATATGGAGCTTGCCGAGCCGTCGATGGAAACAATTGTTGCCCAAGCGCGAGCTAGCGGAGCCAGTCAGTTTACTGTAGTCCCTCTGTTTCTTGCCGCCGGCAGACATTTGCGCAAAGACGTACCTGCTATGATCAAAGAGATCGAGCAGGAGCACAACGTATCCATGCGACTGGCAGACCCAATCGGATACAACCCCCAGCTTGGACTGGCTATAAGGGATGTTGTGCAGGAAGAACTGGCTAAAACTGCCAATTAAACACACGGTTCATTTAAAAGAATCCGGGAGGCCGGCATGCCAAAGAAGATCCTTATCACTGGAGGCACTGGGTTCATCGGACGAGAGTTGTGCAAACAGCTACTAAAGGCTGGCCACACCCTGACCGTCTTAAGTCGACAAAAACCCGCAACCGTTAAATCTATTTGCGGCAAGGTTGAGCCGGTTTCTGATCTGAATTATTTGAAATCCCACCCGGGGTTTGATGCTGTATTCAACCTTGCAGGGGAAGGCATCGCAGACAAGCGCTGGACCGCCGAACGAAAAGCCACACTGTTAGACAGTCGAGTCGCGCTCACACTTGCGCTAATTGACGTAGTTAGATCCTGGGAAGAACTACCGCAAGTACTCATTTCAGGCTCAGCCGTCGGTTTCTACGGCGACCAAGGCAACCACCTTGTTACCGAAGACACTGCGCCTAACCCGGAGTTTACTCACAGACTCTGCGCAGAATGGGAAGACGCGGCGCGCACGCTGCAAGCTGATGCTGTGCGGGTATGCCTGTCACGCACCGGGCTAGTTGTCGGGAAAGGTGGCGGTTTTCTTGAACGAATGACGCTGCCGTTCAAGTTCGGACTCGGAGGAAAACTCGGTAGCGGTGAACAATATATGCCTTGGGTGCACCGAACCGACGTGGTAGCTGGCCTGATCTGGATGCTGGATAACCATTTAGCCCAAGGCGCCTACAATATGGTGAGCCCCAACCCGGTCACCAACGTCGAGTTTACGCGTGCATTTGCACACGTACTCAAACGCCCGGCTCTGCTCCCGGTGCCCGCACGTGCTTTAAGAATGCTATTGGGCGAAATGTCAGGACTACTTTTGACAGGTCAAAAGGCGATACCAGCTCGACTGCAATCCGAAGGCTTCAAGTTTAGCCACCCCGTTTTAGAGGAGGCATTAAACATCAGCATAAAAAAATAAAACTTTTTGAAAATAATCGTTGACACCTCGCCGGTCGATACTTAATATACGCGCCATCTCGACGAGGCAAGTCAAGAAACGTTGCGTCCCCTTCGTCTAGTGGCCTAGGACTCCGCCCTTTCACGGCGGCAACAGGGGTTCGAACCCCCTAGGGGACGCCAATTTTTTCTACGATACGCCTATCTGGCTTCGGCCACTTTTCCCTTTCGCTTTCCGTTCGTGCCGCTCCTGATCTTTGACCACAAAGATTCCAACACCAACGAAAAAGCTGATCATCAAAAGCACAGTTGCGATTCCCGCGAACACAACCACATCCATAAACATAAATACCCCCAGCACGACGGCTCTAGCTTCTTTAAATTGATTGAACTCAGGTTACGCGGTCCCGAAAATTTAGTATTGATCTGCATCAAGTCCTCTGCGTTGACAAGCTCAACAGCCAAACCTGAGAAGTGCGCCTCCTTTTTACTGTTGCGGAAACGCAAATCCTAAGCATTTAAAAAAAACTGCTGCTATAGTCAGTTTTTAACTGATCCGTTTACACATTCAATTTAGGGATTGCCAAGGACATGGCGACTCAGCTCGGAACCTCATGCGGTGACCAAACTAACAACATGCCCGATATCTCCAGTCGTCTAAGACGATTCCGACGCACTTCTCCCCTCTCGTTCCGGCTTCTCAGCTGGATACTTGTCTTCAGCTCGGCATTAACTCTTCTGGCATCAGGCGTGCAGATCTACTCAGATTACCGAAAAGATCTGAATGATATAGAAGACAGAATGGAAGTCATTGAATCCGGTTACGCATCAAGCCTCACCCGAAGCTTATGGGCATTGGACCAAAAGCTGCTGCAAACCCAGATGGAAGGTATATTAAGCCTGCCTGACATCTCTCATTTGCGCCTTCGCATCGAGCCCGATTCAGAATTGATCATGGGCAAGCTACCCGATGGCTCCAACACGCTTAGTCACAGTTTTGCCCTCGACCATCATGAGGGCGAGCTGTTCAAGCTTGGGCATCTGACCGTCACAGCAAGTCTCGACCGCGTGTACGAAGACCTGCAGACAAAGATTGGCGTTACGCTGATTACCCAGTTCCTGACCATCTTTGTGGTTTCTATTGTGATCCTATCCATCTTCCGGCATTTGGTTACCCGCCACCTGACCGCCATGGCGGAGTACACTCGTGATCTGTCGCTTGATGACCTTAGCCGTCCCTTACTACTGGACCGCCCCGAGCCGAAAAATCACTTTAAAGATGAGCTAGGCATGGTGACGGATGCCATCAACCAGATGCGAGAAAGGTTGAATGAAGATATAGCACGCCGGGAACACGATGCTGCCGAGATTCTGAAGTTCTCGAAAGCCATAGACCAAAGCCCGTCATCCGTTTTAATTTGCGACAAACACTGGCACATTGAGTACGCCAACCGGAAGTTCCTGCAACTTACCGGCCACCGCCCCGAAGACATTAAAAATCAGCATCCATCCAGTCTGATCAGCCAAAGTATGGGAGAGCGTGAAGCCGAGCAGCTTTGGCAGTCGGTACGCCTCCAGGTCCAGCGGGTCGGCGTATGGCAAGGCGAGGTGAACAGCTCGCGCTCTAATGGCGAACGCTACTGGGAACAACTGGTCATCACACCGATCAAAGGTGCGAATGATGAAACCACTGGCTTCCTGATACTTGGGGAAGACATCAGCATTCGCAAACGCTATGAGCAACAACTACTCAGGCAAGCTAACTACGATATCCTCACCGGCCTGCCGAACCGAATGCTCGCTCTCGACCGCTTGAAACTGGCCATTGCACAAGCGCGCAGAGACACCACACAAGTCGGCGTTATGTTTCTCGACCTCGACAACTTCAAACACATTAACGACACACTCGGTCATGATGCGGGCGACACCTTGTTAGTGGAAGCAGCACGCAGGGTATCGAGCTGCCTTCGGGGCACGAGCACCGTGGCAAGGCTCGGGGGCGATGAGTTTCTGGTGATACTTCCGGGGCTGACCGACGTGAACGATGCCCGGCAGGTTGCCCAGCGTATTTTGCTCACATTCTCATCCCCATTCCTGCTTCATGGCCAGGAAGTCTTCGTGACAACCAGTATCGGCATTGCCATATTTCCGGACGATGCCGACACCAGCGGATCGCTCCTCCAACATGCCGATGCCGCGATGTATGAAGCCAAACACCAGGGTAAAAGCTCCTACGCTCTCTTTACACCGGAAATGACCGAGGTTTCCCACGAACGCCTTCACATGGAATCCCACATGCGAAAGGCCTTAGAACTCAATGAGTTCCAATTGGTATTTCAACCGATTGTTGAGACCTCGTCAGGCAAACTGATGGCGACCGAAGCTCTGCTGCGATGGAACAACCCCTCGCTTGGTACTGTCATGCCGGACCGGTTTATTCCTCTGGCGGAAGAAACCGGCCTGATCATCCCCATCGGCGAATGGGTTATCCAAGAGGCCTGCAAGGCTGCCCAATGCTGGCAAGCCCTGACCGGATACGACATAGGGATTGCCGTTAACGTTTCACCCAGACAATTCAGAGATCCGGGATTCACCGACATTGTGCTAAAGGCGCTTGCTGACAGCCACCTCAAACCCGAATTGCTCGAACTGGAAATTACCGAACGGCTGATTCTGGACAATACGATCGAAACGGCCGACATTCTCAGGCAACTGGATGCCGCCGGCATTCGGCTGTCAGTTGACGATTTCGGAACGGGTTACTCAGCCTTGAGCTATCTCAAGACGTATCCCTTTGATACGCTTAAAATTGACAGGTCATTCATTCAAGACGTTCTTACGGATACCGACGACTCAGCGTTGGTCCGGGCCATCATTAACATGGCGCACAGCCTGGGCTTAACGGTCATCGCAGAAGGCGTCGAAGAAGAAGCGCAAACGCACTTCCTGAAGTCGGAGCATTGTGATTATTCCCAAGGCTACTTTTATAGCCGCCCCCTGCCAGAGCAGGAATTTATCCACTGGCTCGAAAATAATCACCGAGCCCATCCCTAAGCATCAAAACGGCATTACCCATGGAAGATTCGATACTGGTTGTAAACAGTGGCAGCTCCTCTGTGAAGCTGGCGCTTTTCGACAAACATCATCAAAAAAAAGCATCGGCGCTTGCCGAAAAACTGAACAAAAAAGATGCCATCGCCCGAATATCTGGCAGCCCTGAACCGATAGAACTTCCTGCGGGGGCTGATCACCAACAGGCGCTTCAGATTCTCATCGAAACCTTTACTCGAAAAGAACTGCTTCAAGGCCAGCCGCTGGCCATCGGCCACCGGGTAGTACACGGGGGCGAAACCTTTCGTGAAGCAGCACTGATCGACAGCAAGACAATAACCGCCATCGAAAAGGTTTCCGGCCTTGCTCCTCTTCACAACCCGGTGAATCTGGTTGGCATAGATGCCATGCAATCACTGTTTCCGTCGGTACCGCAGGTAGCGGTTTTTGACACAGCCTATCACCAATCGCTGCCTGAAAAGGCATACCGATACGCTTTGCCAAAACACTGCTACGAAGTCTGGGGGGTGCGCCGCTACGGCTTTCACGGCACCAGTCATCATTTTATGGCCCAGGAAGCGGCCCGATTGCTTGGCAAGGCCGTGGAGAATACATCCATTATTTCTGCCCACCTGGGTAATGGCTGTAGCATCACAGCTATACAAGACGGCAAAAGCGTAGACACCAGCATGGGTCTAACGCCGCTGGAAGGTCTGGTGATGGGCACACGCAGCGGTGACGTTGACCCGGGGTTATTTGACTATCTATCCGGCCGCGGCGTGAGCGCCAGCGAAGTCCACACCATGCTCAACAACGACAGCGGGCTAATGGGGCTGTCTGGTCATACCAACGACATGCGTACCCTGTGTGAGCTTGCCGAGAAGGGCGACAAACCCGCACGTTTGGCGATAGACGTATTCTGTTTCAGGTTGGCGCGCTATATCGGCGCCATGACCGCCTCGCTTACCCATTTGGATGCCGTGGTCTTTACCGGCGGGATCGGCGAAAACAGCGCTGAGGTTAGGCAGGAAACCATCAAGCATTTGAGTTTGCTCGGCCTGACAATTGACCCCGAACGAAACCAGCAGCATGGCAAACAAACCGACAACCGGGTGAGCCATGCCGATTCCCGCTTCCCGATTCTCACTATTCCAACCAATGAAGAATTGGTGATCGCCCGGGAAGCCAGCCGGCTGGCCAGACTCTAATCACTCACGAATTTAATTTGGATACGATATGGCAAAAAGTCTTTTTATTGCGCCTACTTCAATGAATTCAGGTTTAACCTCGGTATGTCTGGGGCTACTTAGAGCGTTGGAACAAGAAGGGGTTAGCGTTGGGTTCTACAAACCGTTCACTCAGTCGGTTCACCAAGGAGAGGCAATACACAATGACGGCAAAGACTCCTCTGTCGCATTTGTACGTGCACACGGTGACCAGCAAGTTCCGGACCCGATCCCCCTAAAAGAAGCGCAGCAGTTACTCAATCGCGGAAAAGCCGATCTACTGCTTGAAAACGTCGTCGGTGAGTACCAGAAAGTCGCCAAAGAAGTCGATGTGGTCATCATTGAAGGCCTTGTACCGGACAGCGGCGAAACCTACATTGCGCGGCTGAATGTTGAAGTAGCACGCAACCTGGGCTCCGAAGTTATTCTGGTAAGTGCTCCCAAAGACTGCTCAGCGAAAGAGCTGGACGAGGAACTCGATTTCTCGGCGCGGCTTTTCGCAGCACCGTCTGACCCGGAAGTGATTGCAGTTATACTCAACAAAGTGGGCGAACCACGTCAATCCCGCCCCGATCTGTCGCTCGAATCCCAAGATCAGACACCTCGGATTAACTTCCACGACTCGTGCAAAGTGTTCTCAACCGGGCGCTTCCATCTTCTGGGGCAAATTCCCTGGGACCCGCAACTCCTTGCGCCGCGCGTTTCAGATGTGGCGCGAGAGCTGGGCATAAAGGTGCTATACGAAGGCCAAATGCACCAACGTCGGGTACAAAAAGTATCTGTCTGCGCCCGTACCATACGCAACATGACAGACATACTAAGGCCCGGCACCCTTTTGGTGACCCCCGGGGATCGCGATGACATCATCGTGACAACCGCCGTTGCTGCCCTGAACGGCGTGCCTCTTGCGGGTTTGGTACTGACCGGTGGTTTGATGCCTGATGACAATATTATCGAGCTTTGCCGACGCGCACTCGATACAGGACTCCCGATTCTAGCCTCGAATAACAATACTTACGAGTCAGCTAACAGACTCGCCAGCCTCTCTCCCGCGGTACCGATTGATGATACCGAGCGTGTTGAGCAAACCATGGAGGCGGTAGCCAAAAACATCGATACGGCATGGCTGGAAGAGCATCTGAAAGTAACCCGGCAACGCCGCCTCTCTCCGCCGGCATTCCGTTACCAGCTTTCCGAACGCTCCCGTGCAGCGGATAAGCGCATCGTTCTTCCCGAAGGCAGCGAACCGAGAACCGTTCAAGCGGCGATTATCTGCCACGAAAGAGGCCTCGCTCGCTGCGCACTGATCGCCGCGCCGCAAGAAGTGCAATCCGTTGCCGATTCTCTGGGCGTGATCATCCCGGATGATATGGAAATTATTGATCCCCAATCGGTTCGTGAACGCTATATCGCCCCCATGGTGGAGCTTCGTAAACACAAAGGCCTGACGGCGGACCAAGCAGAAGCTCTCCTCGAAGACAACGTTGTACTGGGCACCATGATGGTTGCCATGGATGAGGCCGACGGCCTCGTCTCCGGTGCGATTCACACCACCGCGAACACCGTTCGCCCTGCTCTGCAATTGATCAAGACCCACGACAACGCCAAAGTCGTTTCGTCTGTCTTTTTCATGCTGCTACCGCAACAGGTGCTGGTATACGGTGACTGCGCGATTAACCCCGATCCAAACGCCGAGGAACTGGCAGACATCGCGATACAAAGTGCCGAGTCAGCAGAAGCGTTCGGGATCGAACCCGTTGTCGCCATGATCAGCTACAGCACAGGTGAATCCGGAACCGGGCAAGATGTCGAAAAAGTACGGGAAGCAACGCGCATTGCCCGTGAACGCCGACCGGATCTATTGATCGACGGTCCTTTGCAGTACGACGCTGCGGTTATCGAGAGCGTAGGCAGATCAAAGGCACCAGACAGCAAGGTGGCGGGCAAGGCAACCGTCTTCGTATTCCCCGACCTCAACACCGGCAATACAACGTACAAAGCGGTTCAGCGCAGCGCTAACGTAGTCAGTGTTGGCCCAATGCTGCAGGGCCTGAGAAAGCCGGTCAATGATTTGTCGCGAGGTGCATTGGTGGAAGATATTGTCTTCACCATCGCTCTGACAAGCGTCCAAGCGAAGCAGGTAGAAGATGCAGGAGCGGCCTAAGCCGCTCCCTAAACCGGCAGGTAGCCCGGCAGATCAGCGTTTTGTGCTTTTCTGCCGTACTTTTTTCACGATACGCCCTTTCTTCATATCGTTATCTTTCTTGACCCGCTGCCGCGGAGTAAGCCGGTCTACTTTATTCGCGAAGGGGTTTTCGCCACCGCGGAACTCGAAGCGAATGGGCGAGCCAACCACTTTTAACACCTTGCGGAACGTGTTTTCCAGGTAGCGCTTATACGCGCCAGGCAAAGACCCAACCTGGTTACCGTGCACGACGATCACTGGCGGATTAGATCCACCCTGGTGCGCGTATCGAAGTTTGATCCTCCGTCCGTGAACCATAGGAGGCTGGTGCTGGGCTATCGCGTCTTCGAGAATGGCGGTCAAGCGGTTCGTCGGCCACTTGGCCATTGAGGATTCGTAACTGGCCTGCACAGACTCATACATGGTGCCAACACCGGTACCGTGTAGGGCTGAGATATAGTACTTGTCGGCGTAATCGAGAAAATCCAGACGACGCGCCACTTGCTCTTTGACCTTGGCGCGATCTTCCGAATCCATGCCATCCCACTTGTTGATAGCAATGACCAACGAACGGCCCGCATCCAGCACGAAACCAATCAGGTGCAAATCCTGATCAACCAGCCCTTCCCGGGCATCAATGACCAAAATCACCACATGGGCATCATCAATCGCTTGCAAGGTTTTGATGATGGAAAACTTCTCGACCACTTCCTTTACATTCTTCCTACGACGCACACCCGCCGTATCAATCAAGGTATATTCGTGACCATGCCGTTCGTACGGAATGTATATGCTGTCACGGGTTGTGCCGGGCATGTCATAAACCACCACTCGCTCTTCCCCGAGCATGCGATTCACCAGCGTGGATTTACCCACGTTAGGACGCCCCACTACACCAATACGAATGCCCGGGTAGCGATCGGCCCGATCTTGCTCGTGCGGCTCTTCAGGCTCGGGAAGCAGATGCTCCAACAAGGAACGAACACCCCGGTTATGAGCGGCTGCGATCATGAAAACGGACTGAAAACCCAACTTGTAAAAATCAGCTGCCGCCACGTCGGGATCTTGGCCATCGGTTTTATTCACCACCAAATGGGCTTGCTTATCCGAGCGGCGAAGATGGTCTGCAATGACTTCATCGCCGGCGGTCAAACCAGCGCGGCCATCCACCAGAAACAATACGATGTCTGCCTCGTCAACGGCCTGAAGGGACTGCTGGGCCATTTCCGAGTCCAAACCGGCCTCTTGGCCTGTAAGTCCTCCAGTATCGATAACAATAAACTTTCGATCCTCGTAGAAACCTTCGCCGTACTTACGGTCACGGGTTAGTCCCGGAAAATCCGCAACCAACGCGTCCCGAGTCCGGGTCATTTGGTTAAACAAGGTGGACTTGCCTACGTTAGGGCGTCCTACAAGGGCAATTACTGGGGTCATAATGATCTGCTATACAAAGAAACAAAAACCCGGCCTGAGCCGGGTCATTTCAGCGGGGCTTCAGTCGTCTTGCTCAAGCTTAAGAACCGACATTTTGCCACCGTTACCATAAACCAAGAGGTTACCATTACTGAGAACCTGGACAGGTACGCGGATACCGTCACTGTCATATTTCGTCTGGCCGACCAAGCTACCATCGCTCATCTGCAAAACATGCAGATAGCCTTCATAGTCCCCGACAACCATGTACTCTCCGGTTACCGCCGGACGTGTGACCTGACGCCATGCCAAATCACTTTGTACCCAGAGCTCACGACGGTCATTGCCGCGCAATGCGACAACGTCACCGTTTGCCGCGGCAAGGAAGATATTCCCGTTACCAATCGCTGGAGAATAGTAACTGGATGCCGTGCGGCTCCAGATTTCCTGACCTGAGCGAATATCAATCAGCGCAAGTTTGCCCTGATAACCCACTACCATAATAGCGGAATCCAATACCAGGGGCTGCCCGCCAATATCAACCAGTCGCTCCAGTTCAGTACGCCCTTGTGCCTGGCCCACCTGATACTGCCACACCGGCTGGCCATTCTCGGCCGTCAGCGCAATTACCCGACCATTCGCGAACGAGGCAATTACAATATCAGCACCCACTAAGGGGGCCGCGGCTGTTCGCATAGTGAGCACCGGCACTTGCGCTTCATACTGCCACAGCTGTTCGCCCTTGTCGGAATCGAAGCTGATCACGCGTCCATCGGTGGTTTGAACAACGACCAAGGAACCGTTTGATTGCGGCGCTGCCAATACTTCTGTCGGCAAGTCAACACGCCAGTTTTCGCTGCCATCTTCACTGGACAGTGCAACCAGTTCTGCATCGCGGGTAACCAGATAAAGCTGCCGACCATCGGCACCAGGCCCAGCGAAAATTCGGTCGTTGAGCTCTTTCTCCCAAACCACTTTCCCGTCTTCCGCGGCTACCGTGACCACTTCGCCATCCGCAGAGGCAGCATAGATAACGTCACCCGCGTAAAGAGGCGCCAACTGCAGGAACTCTCCGTCATGTCCGTCGCCGACAGACATTTTCCAGACACGTTCAAATTCAACAGAGGCTTCTATCTCTGGTACCGGAGCTGGCTGCTCAAACGTATCCGTTGTACTGCAACCGGCCAGCAACAAGGCTAGAAACGCGCTTGCCGCTGCTAGAGAGAACGGTTTGTTACGCCCGAAAGGCATTAAGCGCCCTCCCCGACACCAAGGTCAGACAGTTTGAGTTCCAATAGATCGCCACCACGTGCTTGGCCTTGCTTTCTAGCCGCCAGATACGCTTCGCGGGCGGCTTCAGTGTCGCCTTTCGCAAGCAGGATGTCGCCTCTCAACTCGGAGAACACCGCAGCAAAAGTTTGCGCGTCTTTTACACCATCCAGCGTGGACAGAGCGGCATCGTGCTCACCCGCCGCGAACTGAGCTTGTGCCAGACGGTTGCGAATAACCAGCGACAACGCCTTATAGTCGGCAGCCTTGTCTAGCGCCCATTTCAGGGATTCAACAGCCGCTTCGGGGTTGTTTTCAACCATCATCTGCTGACGAGCCAACACCAGGTTCCCGTAGATAGCGTAAGCACTGCTACCATGCTCTTCGCGCAAAGACTCCGCCACGAATTCAACGGTATTGTTGCTGTCTTCATCACCGGTGGAGAAAGCCGTCAATAGCGTTGTAAACTGATTCGCGGCTTCTGCACGCTCTTGGGCCTGATGGTTTTGCCAAGCCTGCCATCCGAACACGATCGCCAAGGCTGCGCCAATACCGATGAGCAATGAGCTACCGTTCTTTTTCCACCAGTCCTTGATTGCCTGGACCTGTTCTTCCTCGGTGCGTAACTCAGCCATGAAAACTCCTGTTTAATTATTAGTTGTCGCCCGTTGTCCGGCCGATTCTTTTATACCAAAGGTGCCAGAACGTTCGCCAATTCTGACTGCGAGACTTCCTGTTGAGGCTGGTCATCCCTCAGGGGTTTCAGACCCACAGTGCCATTCGCCACTTCGTTTTCGCCAAGAATAACCGCATAACGAGCGCCGCTGCGATCGGCTTTTTTCATCTGGCTTTTGAAGCTGCCGCCTCCGCAGTGGCTAATCACCACTTTACCGGGCAAGGCATTTCTCAGCGTGTTGGCGATCGCCATGGCCGAAGCAACCGTTTGCTCACCCATCGCGGTTACATAAACATCGGCCTCGTTATTGACCTCATCCGGAACCAGATTAAGAGTTTCCAGAAGCAAAATCAGTCGCTCCAAACCCATCGCAAAGCCAACGGCCACCATCGGTTTACCGCCTAGCTGTTGAACCAGTCCGTCGTATCGGCCGCCCGCACAAATCGTCCCTTGCGCACCCAGACTTTCGGTAACCCATTCGAAAACTGTCTTGCCGTAGTAATCGAGACCGCGCACCAGCGCCGGGTTAACGGTATAGGCAACACCCGCGGAATCCAGCAAAGCTTTAAGCTGCTCAAAGTGCGTCACAGACTCTTCGTCAAGGTACTCGCTCAAAACTGGAGCATTCTCTAGCAGCTTTCGCGTGTTCGGATCTTTGCTATCCAAAATACGAAGCGGATTGGTGGTCAAGCGGCGTTTGCTGTCTTCGTCCAATTCGTCCCGATACTGTTCGAGATAGCTCACCAGAGCGTCGCGGTATACTTTGCGAGCTTCGCTGGTGCCAATGGAGTTGATTTCCAGACGGGCATGATCAGACAACCCGAATTCTTCCCACAGGCGCGCCGTTAGCATCAAAAGTTCCGCATCGATATCCGGACCGGCCATACCAAAGCACTCAACACCGATCTGGTGGAACTGGCGATAACGGCCTTTCTGCGGGCGTTCATGACGGAACATGGGGCCGGTGTACCAAAGGCGGCGGGTCTGATTGAACAGCAATCCATGCTCTTCGGCGGCGCGCACGCACCCTGCAGTACCTTCAGGCCGCAAGGTCAGGCTGTCACCGTTACGGTCCTCGAAGGTATACATTTCTTTTTCAACGATGTCGGTAACTTCGCCGATGGAGCGCTTAAAAAGATCGGTTTGCTCCACAATCGGCATGCGAATTTCCTGATAGCCGTATTGTGAAAGCACCTTTCGAACCGTTGATTCAACGTACTGCCAGACGGGTGTCTGGTCCGGAAGGATGTCATTCATCCCCCGGATTGCCTGAATTTTAGCCAATGTAAAACCCTGATTGCTTCTTAAATAAATGTTTGGAGATCAGTCTTCGGACTTTGCAATTAACAGCGAGTCCTGCTCTTCGCGACGAGCAACCTCTTCTCGAATCAACCGCTCCAAGTCATCCGTCAGCGTCTCATTGACCAACTTTTGGTTAGGCTTTCCGTGAAGATAAAACAGATTCTTCGGTGAACCACCGGTCAGGCCGATATCCGCCTCCCGAGCTTCGCCGGGGCCGTTAACAATGCAGCCGATAATCGCGACGTCCAGCGAGCGGTTAACATCTTCCAGCCGTGCTTCGAGGTCATTCATGGTCTGAATAACATCGAAGTTCTGCCTGGAGCAGCTCGGGCAGGCAATAAAGTTAATGCCGTGGCTACGCAAACGAAGACTTTTCAGAATATCAAAACCGACTTTGATTTCTTGCACAGGGTCGGCAGCCAGCGATACCCGGATGGTGTCGCCAATGCCGTCCATCAACAACATACCCAGACCGATCGAGGACTTCACGGTACCCGAGCGGAATCCGCCGGCTTCGGTGATGCCCAAATGCAAAGGCTGTTCAATTTGCTGGGCGATCAGGCGGTAGGCCGCTACCGTCATGAATACCTCTGACGCCTTCAAGCTGACCTTGAAGTTCTGGAAGTCATGACGATCAAGGATATCTATATGGCGCATGGCAGATTCAACCAGCGCCTCTGGCGTTGGCTCGCCGTATTTACGTTGCAAAGCTTTTTCAAGGGAACCCGCATTCACGCCGATGCGGATGGGAATATTGCGATCCTTTGCAGCGTTGATCACTGCGCTCACGCGGTCATCTCGACCAATGTTGCCCGGATTGATTCGCAGACAGTCAACGCCAAGTTCGGCAACCCGAAGCGCGATTTTATGATCAAAATGGATATCGGCAACCAACGGAACCGATACCTGCTTGCGGATCTGCCCGAATGCTTCTGCAGCCTCCATTGACGGCACAGAGACCCGGACAATATCAGCCCCTGCTTCCTGAATGGCGTTTATTTGACCTACCGTGGCGGCCACATCACAGGTATTGGTGTTGGTCATGCTCTGAACCGCGATGGGTGCGTCACCACCTACGGGCACATCACCAACCATGATCTGCCGGGATTTACGTCTTTTGATCGGGGAATCTTGTTTCATTGACAGGAACCAGCACTATATCCGGACGTTTAATTCAGGGTTCGAGTGTGAACTCTGACCGATTGTTCACGACACGAAAGTTACCCATATCGAGCGTTTCATTTTGAAACCGGATAACTTCCACTGCACTCATGGCACCGACAACCACGTTTAATGGCGGCGTGCCACGCACATCTAACTTGTCGCCTTGTTGGCGTAGGCCACTAACCAAACGCTGGCCGGTGGCATCGGTAACTTTTAGCCAGCAGTCACCACTGAATGTCATTTCCAAGCGACCAACAGAAGACTCCGCTACAGAATCGACAGCGTCGGCTGCCTCAAGCGGCTCCTCGTCCGAAGCGGCCGGCTCTTCAACGGGATCTAAGGTATCTGGCAGAACTTCCGTTTCCTCGACATTGCTTTGTGCCATGGGAAGCGGGTCGTCGGCTTCACTCAACGGTTCTTCGCTTTCAGGAATATCGGTTGCAGCCGTTTCCCTGGCAGGAGAAATGGCTGGAGAATCAATAGCCGGTTCTGACAACTCTTCGGCCACATCCCCGTCCTGATCCATCACGGTTTCAGAAGCACGCGAGGCACTGTCCTCGTTAGCTGTTTGCTTTTGCGTCACGAAATACAAGGCGATAGACGCAACCACGCCAATCAACAAGAGCCAGAGAATCGTTTTGGCAATTCGCTGTTTCCGTTTTTTGCGGCGCTCAATATCAACCAGCGGGCTAGTTTGCAAAGCCTCTTCGCGCCGTTTTCGGGCCGGAGCCAACTCCGCATCAAGATCACGGATTACCGAGTCTGCATTCAAACCTACTTGCCGGGCGTAGGCCCTGACATAGCCTTTCAGAAACAGTTCGGTATCAATTTTTTCGTAGTCCCCGGCCTCGATTGCCTGAACTACCGAAGGGCGAAGGTGTTGCTGCTCGGCCACAGCCGAAACCGACAAGCCTTTCGCTTCCCGTGCTCGCTTTAACTGTTGGCCAACAGGCTCCGCAGGGCTGTAATTTTCCGGCTTATCACTGACCATTCGCAACCAGCACCTTATATTGTTGGTATTCCTCAGACTCGGCGAACTCATTTTTCAGCAAGAGAGCCAAGCTAGCCTCTTGATCACGGTCCTGAAAATATCGCGCAATTCGAATACCCGTATACAAACTCTCGGCAGAATGCACCAGTCTGGGCGTGTTCTGAATCATGACCTGTAGACGTGAGTAATAACGCGAAGCGGCCGAATAGTCGCTCTGCTCCACCAAAACACGGGCCAGTGATAACAGGGTACGTGCCTCGCCACGACTCAATTCAACCGCTCTGCGGTAGGCTTGCTCGGCCTGCTCTAAATTACCAAGCTTTTCGTGGGTCAGCCCAAGATTGTAAAAAACACCACTACGGTCTTTGTAGGCGGTATCTTCAGATGCTTTCGCGAACTGAGCTCGGGCTTTATCGTAATCGCCCTGACTGTATAGGAATGCCCCGTAATACACCCTGCCACGTGTGTAACTGCCATCTGCAGAAACAGCGTCCTTGAAACTCTGTTCTGACAGCTGCTCGTCCCCTTCAGCGCTATAGACCAATCCCATAGCGGCTAATGCGGGCGCATAGTCGTCGTCAATTTCCAAGGCGCGATCGAGATGATGACGGGCACGGGTCAGATTCCCCTGTCCAATGTACCGTGAAGCCAGCTTAACGTAGTTCTCAAGGGCTTTTTCGCGATCCGCTTCACGGGTAAACCGGCTGTCTGTAGTGGTTACGCAGCCTGAAACGAGCATTCCCAAAACCAGCAAGGAAAGCGTGGCCAGTTTTACGGCTGTGTTTTTAACCATCTACAAACACCTTCTGTTATAACTGAACACCTTCGGGATCAGGGGTTCACTTGTTGCACGGCGATATAGCGTTGGCTACGTTTTGTCCGGTCTTCAACCCGGCCAACCAGCTGGCCACAAGCCGCATCGATATCGTCTCCGCGCGGCGTACGAACCGTGGTCACATAGCCGGCTTCCGTCAGCGCGTTCTGGAAACGCCGCGTAGCGTTCATGCTCGGACGTTCGAAATCACTTTCCGGGAACGGATTAAACGGTATCAGGTTGATTTTGCATGGCAACCCTTTCAACACCACCGCTAACTCTTTCGCATGCTCAAGCTTATCATTAACGCCTTGAATAACCGTGTATTCAATGGTCGCCTTTCGCTTATCGGGCAATCTCGCAAGATAACGGCGTGTGGCGGCCAACAATTCAGAAATCGGGTACTTTTTATTCAGCGGCACCAATTGGTTACGCAGCTCATCATTAGGCGCGTGAAGCGAGATGGCCAGTGAAACATCCGTAACCTCACCCAGGCGATCCAACGCTGGAACCACACCGGACGTACTTAATGTGACACGACGCTTGGAAATCCCGTAAGCGAGATCTTCCATCATCAGGTTCATGGCATCGACAACGTTATCGAAATTGAGCAGTGGCTCGCCCATACCCATCATGACCACATTGGTAATCGGCCGGCTACTAGGCTCGTACGGCATGAATGCCTTTCGGGCGACCCATACCTGCCCAATAATTTCCGCAGCGGTAAGGTTTCGGTTGAAACCGCGCTTGCCAGTTGAGCAAAAGGTGCAATCCAGGCTACAACCAATCTGAGAAGATACGCACAACGTGCCCCGTTCACCATCGGGAATCAATACAGTTTCAACGTTGTTCCCGTTGTCCATCCGCATGACCCATTTACGGGTTCCGTCTTTGGATGTCTCGTCGTAAACGACCTCCGGGCCACGTATTTCCGCGATTTCCTTGAGTCGCTCGCGCAGAGCCACGCTCATATTGGTCATTTGATCGAAGTCATCAACGCCACGCTGATGAATCCACTGCAGTACCTGCTGAGCGCGAAAGCGTTTTTCGCCCAGGGTCTCGAAAAAGGCCTCCAGCTTTGCTTTTGGCAGTCCGAGAAGATTGGTTTTTTCAGCAGGGGCAGTCATGGCATAACCTCGATCAGATAACCAATTCAGGGGCGACGAATGTCACCCCTGAAAGGACAACTTTAGCCGCGCGGGCAGATTTCGTTGTCGTTGAAAAAGTATGCCACTTCGCGCTCGGCAGAAGCTGCAGAGTCGGAGCCGTGAACGGCGTTGGCATCGATAGAAGAAGCGAAATCTGCACGGATGGTGCCGGCTTCAGCTTCTTTCGGGTTGGTAGCACCCATCAGTTCGCGGTTCTTCAGGATGGCGCCTTCGCCTTCCAGAGCCTGAACAACAACAGGACCAGAAGTCATGAATGCAACCAGGTCGTTGAAGAAAGGACGCTCTTTGTGCTCAGCGTAGAAACCTTCAGCTTGTTCCTGAGTCAGGTGCATCATCTTGGCTGCAACAATTTGCAGGCCAGCCTTTTCGAAACGGCTGTAGATTTCGCCGATTACGTTTTTGGCTACCGCGTCGGGCTTGATGATAGAGAGCGTGCGCTCGTTTGCCATGTCATTTCTCCAGTCTGGTTAGGGGTAAAAATCAGGGCGTAGATTATACGCAGTCAATGGGCCACTGCCTACCGCACCTTGCGAAGTCGAGTAACTACATCAACAATTTGACTGCTTGCACATTCAATTTCTTCAGTCGTTGTGTAACGACCAAGCGAAAACCTCAACGCACGGTGGGCAAGTTCGTCACTCAGGCCAATACCGCGGAGTACGAAAGACGGCTCAACCGAAGCCGACGCACAGGCAGAACCCGAAGACACCGCCATGTTCCGAAGGCCGAGCATAAGCGATTCGGCTTCAACACCTTCAAATGACAGGTTAACAACACCTGGCACGCGATACTCCGAACTACCGTTAAAATGCACGCCTTCCAATGACTCTAGGCCAGACAAGAAACGCTGGCGCAAATCTTCCAGTCGCGCCATTTCTTCCTCGAGCCCCTGACCGGCCAGTTCGAACGCCTTGCCCATACCCACAATCTGATGGGTAGCAAGAGTGCCAGACCGCATATTCCGCTCGTGACCGCCGCCATGCATCTGAGCTTCGACACGAACGTCCGGTGAGCGACGCACGTATAAGGCCCCTATACCTTTGGGACCGTATACCTTGTGAGCAGACAACGACATCAGATCAACATTAAGCTGACCGACATCTACCGGGATCTTTCCGGCCGCTTGCGCCGCATCAACATGAAATCGAATGCCACGCTCTCTTAACAGGGAGCCAATGGCCGAGATATCGGTAATGCACCCCAGCTCATTGTTCACCAGCATCAAACTGACGAGCACCGTATTATCTTTTAGCGCCTGCTCAACAGATTCCGGAGAAACACGACCATCGGGCTCGGGGCGCAACCAGGTAACTTCGACGCCCTGCTCCTCCAACCACTTGCAGGTGTCCACCACCGCCTTATGTTCGATGATCGAAGTCACAATGTGCGGTTTACTGCCGATATCCACCGACCCTTTTATCGCCAGGTTATCGGATTCGGTCGCGCCCGAAGTCCAGACAATTTCTCTAGGGTCAGCATGAATCAGCCCGGCCACTTGGCGGCGAGCATTTTCGACTGCAGCTTCAGCCTGCCAGCCGAACCCGTGGGACCGCGAGGAAGGATTACCAAAAACACCATCCAGCGTAAGGTGTTTTGCCATTAACTCAGCGACAACGGGATCAACCGGCGTTGTCGCCGCATAATCAAGATATACAGGCTTTTTCATAATTTAACGGGGGTACGTTGTTTTCAGGCCGGAGCCTGATCTGTCAGTTGGCGGGTATTGATCGCATCTGCATCGGCCTCTGACTGCTTGCGATTTTGCCGGTCAGCAACCAATTGAATTTCACGTTTGCGCATCAAGTCGCCGAGACTGATATCGCTCAGGAATTGGTGAATCTGGTCACTCAAATCGGACCAGAGGTGATGTGTCAGGCATTTTTCGCCATTCTGACAATCACCTTTATTGCCACACCGCGTGGTATCCAGCGATTCACTAACCGCATCAACCACTTCAGCAATAAACACCTCATCCGCGTGACGACTCAACCGGTATCCTCCACCGGGCCCTCGGATACTCACCACAAGGTGGTGCCGACGCAAACGGGAAAAAAGCTGTTCCAGGTAGGATAAGGAAATTTCCTGGCGCGACGAAATATCGGCCAGACTCACCGGCCTTTCACTGCTATGCAGTGCCAGATCCAGCATTGCTGTTACGGCATAGCGGCCTTTTGTGGTGAGCTTCATATTCTCAGCCCCGACGATGGGTTTGAATATCGGATTCCATCGTCGAGTATGAATTGACCTACTAAAACAGTCAAGTATTCAGGCTTTGCCGTCGCTCTCGGGCTCATCGCGCACACAATCAAAATCCTCTTCATCCAATTGCGGCAAATCCCCGTTCTGATAATCGCTATTTACTTTGCGAAGCGCCTTGCACATCACCTCCAGCCGCTCGTCCACAGCATGCATGTGATCAAGCAAAGCACGAACGGAGCGAGCTACAGGGTCGGGCATTTCTTCGGTAACTCCGTATGCATCGAAGCCCATGCGCTCCTCCATCACCTTGCGGCGCGGATTTTCCGCTTCTTCTGCCTTACGCTTAACAATAACCCGTCCCGGAATACCCACAACGGTTGCGCCGGCAGGGACAGCCTTGGTCACAACAGAATTGGAACCAACCTTGGCCCCGGCACCGACCTCGAAGGGCCCTAGAATCTTCGCGCCAGCGCCAACCACTACGCCGTCACCGATTGTGGGGTGACGTTTGCCTTTATTCCAGCTGGTACCTCCGAGAGTAACACCTTGATAAAGAGTGACATCATCACCAATAACCGTGGTTTCCCCAATCACCACACCCATGCCGTGATCGATAAAGAAGCGACGACCAATAGTGGCTCCCGGATGAATTTCAATACCCGTGAACCAGCGAGTCAGAGTCGAGATCGTGCGTGCCAGCCACTTCAGACCCAAACCCCAGATCCAGTGCGCCAAGCGATGCAGAAGCAGCGCATGCAGCCCCGGGTAGTTCGTTAGCACTTCAAACGTATTGCGTGCTGCAGGGTCGCGATGAAAAACGCTGTTTATGTCTTCCCTTAAACGTTCAAACATAACTCTACTCCTGGCCTTTATTTTGGGAGTCTTGGGCATTCCCGGCACTCTGCTCTTTGCTGCCCTGGATACCAGCCGCTTTCTGTATAGAGGAAAGAACGCCGCGAAGAATATTTACTTCCATTTGGTCCATGCGTGCTCGCTGGAAAAGCCGCCGCATACGCGCAATCAGATGGCGCGGGTTATCCCGGCGATGGAAATTTACGTCCACGAGCGTCTGCTCGAAATGCCCGAAAAAGCCTTCCACTTCACCGGCAGTCGCGGGCGGCGAATCCCAACCCTCATCACCAGGAGCGACCATGGGCTGAAGGTATGGGCGAGACTCGCCCTCTTCAAGACTTTTCAGATAAAACATTCTTAGCTCATAACAAATAACCTGAACCGCCATGGCCAGATTCAAAGAGCTGTAATCCGGATTCGAAGGAATATGAATGTGGTAATGGCAACGCTGCAGCTCTTCATTAGACAAGCCATGGTTCTCGCGCCCAAACACCAGGGCCACTTTCCCACTTTCTGCCTGCTGCACGGCTGTTGCTGCCGCATCGGGCGGCGGAATCACGGGCCAAGGCACCTTGCGGCCGCGGGCGCTGGTCCCCATCACCATCACGCAATCTGCAACCGCCTCATCCAGCGACGAAACCACATGGGCCCTATCCAGTACATCACTTGCACCCGCTGAACGGGCGTAAGATGTCTCATCAGGAAACGATGCCGGGTTCACGAGCCACAGGTTACCAAGACCCATGTTTTTCATAGCTCGCGCAACCGCGCCGATGTTTCCGGAGTGCGAGGTTTCTACCAGGACAATGCGAATTTGGTCATTGAAGGAGTCATTACTTTCCGGCGACAGCGCGGGTTCATGCATGGTATCAGGGCCTGTTACTCGTCAATATTTTTAAAAAAGAGGCGAATCATAACAGAAACCTGAAAAGAACGGTTCCCAGAATATCCCGAAACCCTGCGGTATGCGTGCATTTGCTGAGGCAAAAAGCATACAAGCACCCTGAGTTTTTGCTATGATGGCGACCCTTCACACATTCGGATAATGAACTCTCAGATGCAACCAGCAATTAAAATGGCCCTGCGCGTTGCCCGCCAGGGGTCTGACTACCTCAAGGCCCATTTCGAGCGTCAGGAACCCAACGGCAAAGACGAAGCCGACCGTTACCTGCAGCTGGAACGGGTAGAGCAATCTATCTACGACAACTTCACAGAACAGTTGGCGAAAGCGTATAAAGATCACACCATTGCACCAATGGGTGAAGCGGATGCCAACGGCAGCGAAAGAAGCTGGCACATTTTCCCGATTCTCGGCCGGGAGAACTTCGTTCGCGGCATCCCCGAGTTCGCTCTGGCACTTTCCCAGAAGAAGAACAACCGCACCGAGAACCTCTTGGTTGTTAACCCTATAACTGGCGAAGAATACTCTGCAAGCCGTGGTCACGGCGCAGCATTGAACAGCCGCCGGGTTCGCGCTTCAGACGTGAAGATGCCAGGCAAATCAGCGCTTGCCACCAACCTTCTTGATCAAAGCCGCCAAGGCGACGACCCAATGATCTGGGGAGAGATGGCGGCAACTCTGGCTCGTGATACGGCAATTTTCCGCACCTCCGGCTGCGTCGTGCTTGATATAGCCCGCGTCTCCGCAGGCCTGCTGGATGCCGCCATTATTTTCAGGCCATCCGCTGCCGATCTCGACCTGGGCGTAACCCTAGCCATGGAATCCGGTGCACTAACCGGCGATTTCTCTGGCAACCCTTCGGCAGGCTCAGCTCGCCAGCTGATTGTCGCCAACCCGAAATTGTTCCGGGAGCTTCTCAAGGTAATGAATCCGTTCCGCGGCCGACTACCTCGCTAAGCGTTTTACCGGACACAAAAAAACCGCCATCATCTCTGATGGCGGTTTTTTTATGCGCCGGCATACACCGGCACAGATTTCATTACATACGATTCAACCACTCAGGCGGCTGTTCTTCTTCCGCTTCGTCTCCTGCGCCCTCTTTCGCTGGCACCATAAGATCGTCGCGGGTGACTCCCATAACCATCAACATGTTTGCAGACACGTAGATTGACGAATACGTACCCACAACCACACCAATGATCAACGCCAAAGCAAAGTTGTTAATCGCTTCACCACCCAAGAAATAAAGGGCAATCAAAACAACCAAGGTTGTGCCTGACGTATTGATCGTACGGGAGATTGTTTCGTGGATGGACTGGTTGATCACATCCCAAGGCTCTCCCACCCGCAACTTACGGAAGTTCTCACGGATACGATCCGCTACAACGATCGTGTCATTTAGCGAGTAACCGATTACAGCCAGAATAGCCGCAAGCACGGTGAGATCGAAAGTCCACTGGAAAAGCGCAAACATACCGAGAACAATCAGTACATCGTGTGCCAGCGGGATAACAGAGGCGATTCCAAACTTGAACTGGAAGCGCATACCAACATAAATCAGGACCACTGCAAGCGCAATCAGAAGCCCAAGCCCACTGTCCTCTTTCAGCTCTTCACCGACTTGAGAACCGACGAACTCCGAACTGACCAGCTCAAGGTTGTCGCCAGATTCCGAGAGCGCAGCCGTCACTTCACGGGCTAATTCATCATTCCCGGCTTCCGCCATGCGAATCAGAACGGTGGTATCGGCACCAAAATTCTGAACCGAAAACTGCTCGTATCCGGCTTCAGTAAGTTGATTACGAATTGTGTCCAGGTTCGGAGCCTCAGCATATTCAAACTCAACAGAGGTACCGCCCGTGAAGTCCATACCCAAATTCAGGCCTCGAACTCCGAGCAACACAATAGAGCCAATCACCAACACCAGCGACAACACTGACGCGGCCTTTCGAAGCCCCATAAAATCAAACGGTTGTTTCTTCATATCAGACATTGGCGAGCTTACCCCCGATCGAAAGTTTCTCGACCCTGCGGCCGCCGTATACGAGATTGACGATGCCTCGGCTTACCATCAAACCACTGAACATGGATGTGAGTATGCCGATACACAGAGTGACCGCAAAGCCCTTAACCGGGCCAGAACCCATGGCGAACAAGATAATTGCCACCAAAAGCGTTGTGATATTGGCATCGAAAATCGAAACGAAGGCACGCCCGTAACCCGCGTTTATCGCGCTCTGAGGCGGAACCCCTGCCCTAAGCTCTTCCTTGATCCGCTCAAAGATAAGAACGTTAGCATCAACAGCCATACCTACCGTCAATACGATACCGGCGATACCCGGCAGCGTAAGCGTGGCAGACAGAATCGACATGCACGCCACAAGCAGCATGAGATTCAAGGTCAAAGATATGTTGGCAATCACACCGAAGCCACGGTAGAACGCCAGCATATAGAGAAGCACCAGGCCGAAGCCCAAGGCTACAGACATCACACCCGCATCGATGTTTTTCTGACCAAGGCTAGGCCCGATAGTGCGCTCTTGTACAAAGTACATCGGTGCAGCCAAAGCACCGGCTCGCAGCAGCAGCGCCAGCTCAGCCGCTTCCGGAATCGAATCCAGACCCGTGATACGGAAACTACTTCCCAATGCCGATTGCACAGTTGCGAGACTGATCAGTCCTTTCTCGACAACGCGCTTTTCAACCTGCTTCAGCTCTCCGTTAACCTCTCGGCTTTCGGTTTCTGTACGGAACTCAATAAACAAAACGGCCATACGACGACCGATATTGTTTCGAGTCGCGCGATTCATCAAATCACCACCAACAGAGTCCATGGTGATGTTGACCTGAGGCTGGCCATTTTCATCAAAGGCCTGTTGCGCATTTGCCACATTATTACCTGTAGCAATCACATCACGCTGCAAACGTGCGGTACGCTGAGGGGTATCGCGGAAGCTAAACTGCTCGGTTTCCGAGGAAGAAGCGTCTTGGCGAGCCTCCATCCGGAATTCAAGATTTGCCGTGGCACCCAGAACCCGCTTCGCTTGGGCGGTGTCTTGTACTCCGGGCAACTCTACGATAATGCGGTCTGACCCCTGACGCTGTACCAAAGGCTCTGCAACCCCGAGTTCGTTCACCCGGTTTCGGATGGTGGTCAGGTTCTGTTCCAGCGCGTACTCTTTAATGCCCTGAACCTCTGCGTCTGACAAGGTCAGCGTCAGAAGGTACTCTCCGCCTTCCGAGCTTTCGTTTAACAGAAACTCGTTGTACTGAGCACGAACCAGCGAGAAGGCCTCGGCCCTTGTTTCGGAATCCCGGAAGCTTAGAACGATGTCACGGCTATTTCGAATGTCACCGCCACGGTAGCGAATCCTCTCTTCACGCATATCCTGTTTGATCTGACCTGACAACGCTTCCAACCTTTGAGTCACCGCGGTGTCCATATCAACTTCCAGCAGGAAGTGAACACCACCCCGCAGGTCAAGCCCCAACTTCATGGGGCCAGCGCCCAAACTGCGCAGCCAGTCCGGAGTTGATGGAGCCATGTTCAGCGCTACCAGATAATCATTTCCCAGAGCCGCTTGCACCGCTGGGCGCGCGCGCAACTGAGCGTCAGAACTGTTCAGGCGAATCAGAGCATCGCGCTCTTCAACGGTACTGGATTTAACTTCGATACCCTGACTTTCCAAGGCACCTAAAGCACGATCAAGTATGCGCTGATCAACCTCAGTGCTACCTCGTGAGCCAGTGATCTGGATGGCGTAATCGTCGGGGAAGAAGTTGGGTAAGGCGTAAATGAATCCAATGACCAGAGCGAACACGATCACCAGATTTTTCCAGAGAGGATACTTATTTAGCATGGGATCCCTTTGAGCCGGCTAGTCCGCCAGCCTTGGTGTTTCAGCCAAAATGATTCGGCCGGCGCTATGCACCGGCCTGGAATCGGCTCAGATATCCTTGAGCGTGCCCTTGGGCAGAGCACCGGCAACAGCAACTTTCTGAATCTTGATTTCGATGTTGTCAGCAACTTCCAGAACGATGAAATCGTCGGAAACCTTGGTGATACGGCCAACCATGCCACCAGACGTTACCACTTCGTCGCCCTTGTTCAGGCTGGACATCAGGTTCTTGTGCTCTTTTGCACGCTTGGACTGCGGGCGCCAGATCAAGAAGTAGAAAATCAGAATGAAGCCTGCGAAAAAGATGACCTGACCCATAACACCCATGGACTGACCTTCAGCGCCTTGAGCCATGGCCAGGGTCGGCAGAAGTGTCAGCAGGCCCGCGATTAGCAGTTTGATTGAGTTCATTCAGTTTCTCCGTTTATAGACTGTTCTTTAGTCAAAATTGATCACTCATCGCCCAACGGCGGCACAGTTTCACCGCGTAAGGCGTAGAATTCGCTTACAAAGTCGGACAATGTACCTGCTTCAATGGCACCACGCAATCCGCTCATCAGGTTCTGATAAAAACGCAGATTGTGGATGGTGTTTAGCTGGGAACCAAGCATTTCCCCGCACTTATCCAAATGATGCAGATAGCTTTTCGAAAAGTTTTCGCAGGTATAACAATCACAGCGCTCATCCAGCGGACCCGCATCATGACGATTTTTTGCGTTTCGAATTTTTACGATGCCTGTTGAGGTAAACAAATACCCGTTACGAGCATTACGAGTTGGCATCACGCAATCGAACATATCAACACCACGACGTACCGCTTCCACGATATCCTCCGGGCGCCCTACGCCCATCAAATACCGCGGCTTGTCTTCTGGCATTTTGGGCGGCAGATGATCCAGAATCCGGATCATATCCTCTTTTGGCTCACCCACCGAAAGCCCGCCAATGGCGTAGCCATCAAAGCCGATTTCGGTCAAGCCCTCGAGAGAACGATCACGCAGAGATTCATACATACCGCCCTGCACAATACCAAACAACGCAGACGGATTACCTTCATGAGCTTTCTTGCTGCGCGCAGCCCAACGCAACGACAACTCCATCGAGTCCTTCGCTTGCTTTTCGGTGGCCGGATACGGTGTACATTCGTCGAAAATCATAACGATGTCAGAACCGAGATCACGCTGGACCTGCATCGCAATTTCCGGGTTGAGCTCAACCTTGGCACCATCGACCGGCGAACGGAAGGTTACGCCCTTCTCGGTAATTTTGCGCATTTCACCAAGACTGAACACCTGAAATCCGCCAGAATCGGTGAGAATCGGGCCGTGCCATTGGGTGAAATCGTGCAGATCACCGTGCGCTTTAACCACTTCGGTGCCGGGGCGCAGCATCAGGTGAAAGGTGTTTCCGAGAATAATCTCTGCGCCAATCTCTTTGATATCACGGGGCAACATACCTTTAACCGTGCCGTAGGTACCCACTGGCATGAAGGCCGGGGTTTCAACGGTGCCACGAGGAAAAGTCAGGCGACCACGACGGGCCTTACCGTCTTCACCCAGCTTTTCAAAAGACATAAAACAGGATTCATTCACAAATTTTCTCCACTGGAATCGGAGCTGGCTGTATCAGCTTGATCTGAGCTTGTCAGCCTACCACGGCTCGGCTCTTGAGCCGTCAGGAACATAGCGTCGCCGTAGCTGAAAAATCGATACTGCTGCTCTACCGCTTCACGGTAGGCAGCCATAATGTTGTCGTACCCGGCAAACGCACTGACCAACATAATCAATGTCGACTCGGGCAGATGAAAATTGGTCACCATGGCATCTATGGTGTTAAACCGGTAACCGGGGAAGATAAATATGTCCGTTTCACCCCGAAAGGTGCCCAACTCCCCGGATTGACTTGCAGATTCCAGCGAGCGTACAGATGTGGTGCCTACCGCGACCACTCGCCCACCCCTTGCCCGGGTTTTGCGAACCGCTTCGACTGTTTCTTCCGGCACATGAGCGACTTCACTGTGCATCACGTGCTCTTCGATCTTGTCGACCCGCACAGGCTGGAAGGTACCCGCACCTACATGCAAGGTGACGTAGGCGAATTCCACGCCTTTGGCCTTCAGTGTTTCGAGCAGCGCATCATCAAAGTGCAATCCAGCCGTGGGTGCTGCCACCGCTCCGGCTTCCTGAGCGTATACCGTCTGATATCGCTCGCGATCAGACAGATCATCATCACGTTCCATATAAGGTGGAAGCGGCATGTGACCGATGCGCTCCAAGAGATCGAGAATGGGCTCGTCGCCTTCATTCACAAACCGGAACAACGCATCTTCCCGACCAATCATGGTCAATGAAGAGCCGTCTTCCAGAATAACCTTCTGCCCTTGTTTCAGAGCCTTGGAGGCTCGTGCATGGGCAAGAATCTCCCGTTCACCCACCAACCGCTCAACGAGAACCTCAACACGGCCACCGGTTTCTTTTTGACCGAACAGGCGTGCTGGAATAACACGGGTGTTGTTGAAAACGAGAAGGTCACCGGGTTCGAGTAAATCCGGAAGATTCGTAAACTGGAGATGCTGCGTGTGGCCGGAAACCCCTTCAAGGGTCAGCAAACGAGAGGCACTGCGTTGTTTAAGCGGATAACGAGCGATCAACTCGTCCGGCAAGTCAAAATGAAAATCGGAGACGTTCATGGGCCGGCTATTTGAGATGCCGTAGGATACGGCCAATAAATGGTAGCGGCGGGCGGACTCGAACCGCCACTCCCGTTAAGGAAACNTCACCACGCCGCCATCAGGAAGTGGTGGGAATTATACTGAGCCTGAGTCTGAAAGCAACACGCAAAGTAAAAAAATTTCCCACTGCCTCAAACAATTACAATCGATCAAATAATGACAACCGCGAGATCTGCGCAAACGACTGCTGAGCAGCCTGCAAGACAAAGCTTTGGAAACTCAGATTACTGATTGCTTCCGCATAATCAACGTCTTGCAGCTGCGACCGTATCTCTTTGGTGTAAAGCGCAGAATCTTCCAAAAACGCACTGGTAGATTCCACCGCGTTCATGCGGCCACCTATTTCGGTTTGCTTTAGAAGGATAGACTCCTGGCCGTTGTCCAGATTGGCTAAGGATTCTGATATCAGGGCATCGTATTCCGCATTGCCCTTTGGAGAATCCTTCGAGATGTTATCCAGACCAGCTATGAGATTTTCAATGGTGCCGAAAATGGACTGTTTGTCGTTGATGCCGATTGTGAACGAATCACCTGTCCCCGCAACTGCATCGTAAGCCGCATCAGTGACGGTCATTTCAATTCCAGCCACTTGAAACGTATCACCAACGCTCGGAATAGGTGTTGGTGTCAAATCCAAGGCACCGCCATTCGCTGTGATAGACAACTCTCCTGCCGCATTCACCACAGAAACGGTTAGGTCATTAGGTACGTTCGGCGCGACTGAATCAAACGCGGCCTGAAGGGCACTTTCATTTTGCACAGATAGGCCGGCAATAAATCCGTTGGCCGATGTCGTCTCTTTCATCGAGACCGTAGCGGGAACATTACCAAAAATCCCCTTCCCGTGATCACTAATCGGAACTGTCACACCATCATCTATTTCCAGAACACGCTGCCCTTCATCTCCGTTATAAGTCCAGGCACCATCTTCTTTAACGAAAGCCGGCGAACCACCCTGAAATCCGCTGAAGATATACTCACCTGAAGCGTCACGAGTATTAGCTACGTCAGCCAATTGCCCTAGCCGTTCTTTGAGTTCCGACGAAATAGACTTGCGATCATTGGCGGACAACGAACCGTTACCGGCTTGCACCGTCAGCTCCCTCACCCGCTGGATAATGTCGATGGCACTGCTCAGCGCGCTCTCCTCCTGCTTCAGTCGGTTATCCGCCAGATCGGCGTTACGCTGATAGGTTTCAACGCGACTCAGATTCTGATCGAGCTTAAGAATACGCGCTGCTGCTACCGGGTCATCAGAGGGTTTATTGACCTTCTTGCCGGTGGAGATCTGTTGCTGGGTCTTAACCAGATCGCTATTGATATCCTGCATCCGGTTGATACCACCGGAGAAGATTTGCTGTGATGAAATACGGACCATTTTACCTTACCCCACCTTACCGGAAGCTTTGCAGCAACGTGTTGAACAAGTCCTGCGCCACCGACATAACTTGCGCCGAAGCGTTGTAGGCCGCCTGATACTGAATCAGCTTACCTGCCTCTTCATCCAAATTGACTCCGGATACCGATTCCCGCTGGTTGTTGGACTGCTCCAGCAGAGTTTGGCCTGCCGCCTTATCAAGTTGGCTCTGTCGGGTTTTCACGCCCACGTCTTCTACCAAGCCGGCGTACCCTTCGGCAAAGTTCTGGCTGCCGCCGTTCAAGGTGTTGGCCGTTCCTAAAGCCGCCAGCAATTCCGCGTTTCGGTTATCGGAAACGCCGTTTTTATTGAAGTCGATAACAAATTCATCGCCCACCGCCGGCTCGCCGGTCATTTCAAACTGATAGCCTTGATAGCTGTCACCGTCTGAAGGATTATCACTGAAGAATGTGTTTACCTTTTTAGGATCATAGCTTCCCGTTTCCAGCACGTTGTTGGTGCTATCCCTGATGGTGTAACTATACGTTCCGCTAGTTGAATCGTATGCGCCGAACTCGATCTCTATCGGTCCGTTAGCCAAAGCGCCGCGGGTCTGGAATCCAGGCAACAACGCATTGGTATTCGGGTTGCGGACATTCAGCATTTTGCCCTGCGAAATGCTTGCCGTTCCGAGATTCCCCTCCGCCGCACTGGCCCGAATCGGACTAGCAAACGCAAGATCCTCTTCCCGGCGAACGTTCAAAGCAATATTGGCCGCTGCATTTCGGCTAGGCTGAATCAGGTACTCATCACCCGGATTGAAATCGCCGCCCTCAATCCGCACGTTAAAGCCCGGCATGCTGATTTCAGATTGTACCGGGTCGGGCAGCCGCCCTTGGCGAGCTACTTCTCCTGTTGAGGCATCCACCAACTGATAGCTTTTGCCGTCACCGCTGAACTTCAACGACCAAGTGCCGGCCGCCAACAAACTGCTGTCGGTAATTTCAACAGCCAACTGGGCGTTTTGAGGCTCGGTGTTATTGCCGTTCGCAATCACTCGGCTGCGCTGAAACGCTATGCTGTTTATATCGGTAAAGAAGTTTCCGCCCAAATCCCCTTCCAGATCCATACCGATTTCGTGCTGGTGGTTAATCGCGGATGAAATCCCGATCGCCAAACGGCCAAGCTCATCAAACGCTGGGCGCAAAGCTTCTCGCTCAAAGCGGCGCAAGCCGCCCAATGACCCACCCTGAATTTGGTCATCAACCTGCAACAGACGTCCACCGCTGGTAAGTGTGAACTCCAACTGAGCGGGGTCTTGCGCACTGGTTCTCGTGCCCAATTGCGCCGCATCGGACCCAGTAACGAGCGACTGCCCGTTAGCCAGCGAAACGTTCACCTGGCTGCCATCCGTGTGAGTCACCCGAATGCCTACGAGCGCCGACAGCTCCCGCAGGTTTTCGTCTCGCTTATCCATTAACTCAAGCGGCATTTTGCCCTGAGCGATACCGGGCGATTCGGAAATCGCCAGGTTCAGGTCGGCAATATTTTTCAGCAGCGTGTTGGCATCTTTTACGCCCTGCTGCATTTGGGTTTTGACAGATTCCCGTTGCTGTATGAACTGTTCGTTCAGGGCCTGAAAGCGATTAACCACTTGTTGTGCTTCACTCAGAACCAACTGCCGTTGCGGCAAAGACGTTGGGTCTTCCGCGGCATTTTGGAGGGAGGCAAAGAAGTTGTTCAGCGCATTGCTCAAACCAGTGCTTTCGCCGCCAAGCAAGTTATCCAGCTGCGTAAGCTCCGCGTTGAGGGCGTTCTGCTCTCCAAACAGGGTGCTGTCTTCCCTCAACTGCTGCGTTAGATATTCATTCGCCAAGCGGCGAATGTTCTCAATCGATACGCCAGTACCAACGGTTCCAGCTCCGGTTCGATTGCCTTCTTGCGTGGCAAACTGAACTTCCTGACGACTGTAGCCCGGGGTGTTGGCGTTGGTAATATTATTGGCCGTGGTATTGAGTGCGCTCTGGTGGCTGAGCACACCCGACAAGCCTATCCCGATTAATCCTGCCATGACCTGTTACTCCTTTATCCCACCGTTGCCCATGGACAACGTCATCAGGGAATCACGATTCATAATCCGGCGAATCTTTGAACCGTATTCCGGATCGGTGGCGTAACCAGCTTGCTGCAGTTTTTCTGCGAATACTTCAGGCTCGCCTGCTGAAGAAAGCACATCTTTATAACGCGGATTACTTTGAAGGAATTCCACATAGTCACGGAAACTGGCTTCGTAATCCGGATACGCCCGGAAGTCGGCTCGCTCTTTCATTGCAACACCGCCACGAAACTCAGTGGTGGTAATGGTGACGGCATCGCCATTCCATCGACTGTCTGCTTTGATGCCAAACAGGTTGAAACTCGGCTCGTTTCCATCACCTTCAATCATGTGCTTGCCCCACCCTGTTTCCAGTGCGGCTTGGGCAACCATCAAGCGAGGATCAATGCCGCTCTCCCGGCCAATGCGCCGGGCATAGGGCATCAACTCGCTGACAAAGTGCTCCGGGCTATCAAAGGTGGCAGGCAATTGAGTATTAGGGCTCAATTCGGAAACATCACCAGGCAATGCCTGAACCACGTCCTCTACCACCTTCATTCGTTCAGGTAATGCGGGAGAAATAGCAGGTAAGGTGCGGTCGTAATCCGCCAGCGTAGCTTTGTGGCCTGCCAGTTTTTCGCCGTTAGACGTCACACCCGGAATACTCTCGCCCAACTGCCGAACCAGCGCTTCGGCCAAACCGGTCCCTGAGCCAGTCGCCATACTCAGACTGATCTGGCTATCGAACATGTCCCGGTAGAATTCGCTCTCGTTGCTGTTCAGGTAATTGCCTTCGGCGAACACTTCACCCGCCTTGCGCATGGACTTAAGCATCTCCGACAGGAACAGGCTTTCAAACTGTTTAGCCACCTGTTCAAGCGCTGCTTTTTTATCGCTGCGCGCCTGCATCTTCAGCGAATTAAGGCCGCTGAAATCGGTGTATACCTGAGCTTGCTGTACGCGATGGTCCTGCATGACTTCCCCTAGATCACAATCAGCTCGGCTCGCAACGCGCCAGCCTGTTTCAGAGCTTCCAGCACAGCCATAACATCGCCAGGCGCTGCCCCAACCTGGTTAACCGCCTGAACGATTTCATTCAGCGTTGTGGCCGGGCCAAACTGGAACATTCGTGCCGGGTCTTCAGTGATCGCAATTTGAGTGTTGGCCTGCACTTCCGTGTCGCCACCCGCAAAGGGGTTAGGCTGAACAACTTCAGGATTTTCCTGAATGGTCACGGTCAAATTACCATGAGTAATCGCGGCCGGGCTCACCTTCACGTTCTGGCCCACGACAATTGTCCCCGTGCGGCTGTTGATCACCACTTTGGCGGATTCTTCTGCAGGCTCAACTTCGATATTTTCAACGATCGACAAAAAACTCACCCGCTGGGAAGGGTCACGCGGCGCTCTGACCGAGATCGATGTAGGGTCATGGGCGTAGGCCATATCAGGCCCCAGATGGCTATTGATCGCCTCTACAACCCGGCGAGCTGTTGTGAAATCCGACCGAAGCAGATTAAACGTGATGGTATCGCCACGATTAAACGGAGAGGCCACTTCCCGCTCAATGGTCGCTCCGTTAGGAATGCGACCTACACTCGGCACGTTCACAGTGATACGCGAACCGTCTAACCCCTGCGCACCAAAACCACCCACAACCAGGCTGCCCTGAGCCATGGCATACACTTGCCCGTCTGCGCCCTTGAGCGGAGTCATTAATAAGGTGCCACCACGCAAACTGTCGGCATTACCAATCGACGAAACGGTGATGTCCAACTCCTGACCAGACTTGGCGAAGGCCGGCAAAGTGGCGCTCACAGTTACAGCGGCTACGTTTGCAAGCTTCGGGTTAACGCCATCCGGAAGGGTGATGCCAAACTGATTCATCATGTTCCGAAACGTCTGGTTGGTGAACGGTGCTTTATCACCCGTTCCGTCCAACCCCACCACCAGGCCATAGCCAATCAGCTGGTTGTTCCGCACACCCTTTACTTTCGCCAGATCTTTCAGGCGATCCGCCGCCACCGGAGATGCGATCACCGCCAGCAAGGTAAAAACAACACAAAGTTTGCGGATCATAACGGCCACCACTCACTGTTAAAGAAGCGGGCCAGCCAGCCCATTTGATTAGCCTGATCGAAGTCACCGGTGCCGCCATAGGCAAAGCGGGCATCCGCTATCCGATTGGAAGCCACCGTGTTGTCGGGCGCGATGTCCTGCGGGCGAACCATGCCCGTCAGGCGAATGTACTCATCACCATTGGTCAGTGACAGCCACTTCTCGCCACGAATACGCAACACGCCGTTCGGCAACACCTCAGTTACCGTCACGGTGATGCTGCCCGCCAGGCTGTTGCTTTGATCCGCTTCGGCGGAACCTGCGAAATCCCGCTCCAGGTTGGCCGAGGCATTCAAGCCAATATTATTCTTTCCGAAGATGTTGGGCTCAGGCAGGCTCAACTCCTGGTCTTTGGTGATCGTGGTTTCGGCATTTTTGCTGGCGCGAGTGGACTCTTCCAACAAGACCGTGAGGACATCGCCAACGTTCAGTGCTTTGGTATCACCGTAGATGTTGTAGTTACGGGACACCTGATAAATAGAGCCGGAGTCCGGGTCACGCTGCATCATGGCCTGAGCACGCACCGGCGCATACGCCGGGTCGTCGGGCATCGCACGAGGGCGGGTCATGGCCGTGCAGCCTTGCAAGATAATAAGGCCTCCCACCAATGCCAGTGTGGCCACGCGCTTTGCTGTCCAGGTTTGATGGTTGCGTTTCATAACTTACCCAATATTGTTGGTAATGAACTGAAGCATCTGATCGGTTGTGGAAACCACCTTGGAGTTCATCTCGTAGGCGCGCTGAGTGGTGATCATGTTGACCAACTCTTCCACCACTTCCACGTTTGAAGATTCAACAGTGCCCTGCTCGATGGTGCCAATTCCCGCCAACCCCGGCTCGCCTTCCTGAGGATCGCCACTGGCATTGGTTTCCTTGAACAGGTTGTTACCAATCGCCTGCAATCCTTGAGGATTGATGAAATTCACCAGCGTGATCTGCCCCAGATTGACCGGCGCAGCCTGATCATTCGTGACCGCCGTAACCGTGCCGTCGCGACCGATAGTGACGTTCGTCGTGTCTTCCGGCACGTTGATGTTCGGTTCCAGCGGGTAGCCGTCTGGAGTGACCACATCGCCATCAGAATTCAACTGGAACTGACCGTCACGGGTGTATGCAATCTGGCCATCAGGCATGGCAATCTGGAAGAAGCCCCGACCATTAACGGCCATATCCAGTGGCTGCTCGGTAATCTGCAGATTGCCCTGGCTGAACTGCTTCGCCGTGCCCACCACACGGACACCCGTACCCAATTGCAAGCCGGATGGCAGCTCGGTGTTTTCGGTGCTCATTCCGCCGGGCTGGCGATTGATCTGATACAGCAGATCCTGAAACACTGCACGGTCCCGTTTGAAACCGGTGGTGTTTACGTTCGCCAAGTTGTTGGAGATCGTGGACAGATTGGTGTCCTGTGCGCTCAACCCGGTTTTACTGACCCATAGTGCTGGATGCATGTTTCTACTCCTTACCTTGCCGGCTGCCGAAGCGGCCATTGTTTGCCGCTTGATGCCGGCCGGTGATGCTTAATTCAGCGTTATCAGAGATTCTGCAACAGTCGTGCCGTTGCTTCGGAATTCTCGTTGGCGGTGGACATAACTTTCACCTGCATCTCGTATTGGCGAGACAACTGCAGGTTGGAAATCATCTCTTCCACGGCATTGACGTTGGAACTTTCCAAAAACCCTGTCGCAACGCGCATATTGGCGTCCGCGGGCTCAACCCCGCCAATCGCCTGCCCCGGCTTACGGCGGATAAACCCGTCCAAACCCTTTTCCAAAGCATCGGCGGGTGGGTTCACCAACTTCAGGCGGTCAACCTCCACCAACTGATCAGGCGGACCACCCACCGGAACAACGGAAACCGTGCCGTCAGCTCCGATCAACAAATCATCAAACGGCGGCAAAGCAACTGGCCCACCATTGCCCAGCACCAACTCACCACTGGGCATGCGAACCAATCCATTCACATCCACCTGAAGGCTGCCGCTGCGGGTGAACACTTCTTCGCCTTGATTGTTCTGAACCGCCAGCCAACCGTCGCCTTCAACGGCAACATCGAGTTTTCGACCGGTATCCATCAGGGCACCGGCGGAAAGATCTGTGCCTGGCCGCTCGGTCATGGCATAGGCGCGGGTAGGATGATGCTCACCAAACACCGGCATGCTGCGGGCCTGAGCAAAATCCTTCTTGAACCCCGTGGTGTTCACGTTGGCGAGGTTGTTAGCGTGGGCACGCTGGGCCAGCATGTTCTGCTTGGCGCCAGACATTCCAATGTAGAGGGCTTTGTCCATGGGCAAACTCCTGCCGGAATTTTGACTGTTTCCAGTCTTCCTGCAGGAGTCATGCCATGTTTACATGACAGGGTTAGCGGAGGTTGATAATGGTCTGGGTGACCGCATCCGAGGTTTCAATGGTTTTGGCGTTTGCCTGATAGTTACGCTGGGCAATGATCAGGTTGACGAGCTCGGCTGAAAGATCAACGTTGGATTCTTCAACTGAACTTGCCTTGATTGATCCCAAGGTTCCGGTATCCGGAGCGCCGATCACCGGCTGCCCGGATTCGAAGGACTCAACCCAAGTGGTGTCGCCTACCGGAGACAAGCCATTGGTGTTGTTAAACGATGCCAACGCCACCTGCCCCAAGGCTTTAGATTGGCCGTTGGTGTAGCGGGCAAAGATCACCCCCTCGCCAGACACGTCTAATCCGGAAAGCCGCCCGGTTGTATAACCGTTCTGCTGCTGATTGTTCACCCCGAATGTGGCGCCATACTGGGTAGCTCTGCCAAGATCCAGAACGAAGGCGGAGCTGTTAGCGGGCAGCGGAATCGGGCTAACCACACTTGAAGGATCTGCGGGTGGGCCATCTGCGCCATTCGGAGCGCCATTCGGATCTTTTGGCACCCAGTCAGCGATAATGATTTCTCCATTCACATTGCCGTTAATGGACTCCAGCTGACCGTCTTGGTTGAAGATAGCGGTGTATGGCTGCTGATCCGTACCTGCAACCATCTCGCCATCGATCTCGATGTATATTGACCACTGGCTCTGACCGACACCATTACCCGGCGATGGCTCTTTCACGAAGAACTGGGTCATTTCGTGGGTGTTGCCCAAGCTGTCATAGATTTTTGTCGAGGTGGCGTGGTTGTATGTGCGTTGGTCTATGGGGTTAAAGGCATTGATTGGAGTTGGCAGTGTATTATCAAACTCCGATTGCAATTGATTGGAACCGCTCACCGTTACGATGCCGTCGACATTTCGGTCTGAGGAAATGCTAATCGCGCCCACCGACGTCTCTGTCGAGCTCGGATTATTCCCTACTCCCCACTCCACATCAAACCTCTCGCCGGAGCCATTTGTGATCTCGAGGCTACCGGTATCACCATTCACCTTTGCAGAAATAGAATTGTCGCTGATGTTAGAAATCGCTTCAGCCAGTTCTTGCAGATTGTTCACTTCAGTCAAGTTGCTAAGGTCAATGCTCCCGACCCGAAACCTAAAGTCTGGATCTTGAATTTCCGCTGCGGACGGTGTCCCAGAAGCTAATGTCACAGTCTCGGTCCCAGAAGCATTGACACCTGGCGCCAAAGTTATCTGCTCAGCGATTTCTCTGGCTGATACTGGAGCTGCGGGCGGTGCAGGGTTCGCAATAGGTCCAACACCATAATCGGGACTACCGTCAGAGTATGTAAATCTATATTCACCGCCCGCAAAGGCTGAGGATGGCAATGAAAAACTACGAACCTGTTGCTCCAACACCGACTGTCTGGAATCCAAATTCAAATCCGTGACCAAATTCGTGGTTCTGCGCGGCGCAAGGTTACCGGTCTCAATCGCGAGATCCCCACGCACACCTGACAGATTCCCGTCATCATCAGCCGTGTAACCCTGAACCTTCATATTCTGGTTATTAACCACGAACCCGTCTTTATCAATCCCGAATTGGCCTGCCCGTGAGTAACGGGTTTCACCGTTATTGCTCAGAATAAAAAACCCATCACCGCTGATAGCCATATCCAGCCCGCTGTCGGTGAAGCTGATGTTGCCCTGGCCAAACGACTGCTTAACATCCTGTACCCGAACACCGTCGCCGATCGGGTTTGTCCCGCCACTTAAAAAGCCGTTGGCGTACAAATCACCGAACTGCACTTTGCTGCCTTTGAAGCCGACGGTACTGGCGTTGGCAATGTTGTTGCCGGTTACGTCCAGATCCACCGATGCGGCCCGCAGACCACTTAGCCCTGTATTAAATGCCATGACTTATACCTCCTGGTCCGACACCGGTTCAGTTAATTTGTTTCACATCAGAGAGGGCAATTGAGCCCATGCCAGCGAGATTCAACGTGATGGAGCCGCCGTTATTCAAAGACACACTGTCTACGTTCGCACTCACCATGGTGCC
This sequence comes from Marinobacter litoralis, assembly GCF_003336705.1. GTDB lineage: Bacteria > Pseudomonadota > Gammaproteobacteria > Pseudomonadales > Oleiphilaceae > Marinobacter > Marinobacter litoralis. The sequence continues at coordinate 105,208 of NZ_QMDL01000004.1, forward strand.
CAACTGCTGCGGCCCGGACGGGTAACTACCCTGTGCAACAATTTGGTAAGGGCCTTGCGGCAAAGCATTGCCGTTGCCGTCTTGCCCATCCCAACGGAAAGACACCACACCGGCCTGACTGCTACCCATATCAATCTGCCGTACAAGCTCGCCAGACTGGTTCATCACAGACAATCGCAAGCCGCCGGTTGAAGCGGGAACATCGATGGTGCCTGTAACCTCACCCTCTGCGCCCAGAATGCCCACACTTGAGGGTGCCAGAACCGTTTTGCCCACCATGGCCGACGCTTGCAACGCCTGACTTGAGCGGAACTGACCTGCCACCTCATCCACCGTGCCGGTGAGGTTTTGCATTTCTTCCAGAGAACTGAACTGTGCCAACTGGGAGATAAAGTCGCCGTTGTCTTGTGGCTCCAGCGGGTTCTGATTTTTCATCTGTGCCAACATCAACTCCATGAAGGCATCCTTACCAAGCTCACTACCACCCTGGGCCTTGCTGTCCTGCTGCACTCGATACTGGCCCAGCACATCGGCGACGGACGCTGAATTTACTGCACTCATCACTCTCTCCTCGCCCTATTACTGCTGACCCAGCGTTAAGATACGCTGCATCATGGATTTAGCGGTATTCATTACATCCACGTTCATCTGAAAGCTTCGCGATGACGACATCATGTCTGCCATTTCTTCCACTACGTTAACGTTGGGGTAAAACACGTAGCCGTCTTCATTCGCTGCGGGGTGGTTTGGCTCGTAACGCATCTGAAGCTCTGCGTCGCTTTCGACGATTCCCTCTACCCGAACGCCGGCACCCGAGCCTTCCTGCTGACCAACGCCAAAGGTTTGCTGGTCCGGGTTCAGCAGGGATTGCTGAATCGCGGCGAACACCGGCTTGCGCGCGCGGTAAGTTCCCTCTGTGCTTGAACTGGCGGTTTCGGCATTAGCAATGTTCGAGGCGGTGGTGTTCAGCCGCAGTGACTGCGCGGTCATGCCTGAACCCGCGATGTCGAAAATATTACCCAGTGACATGACTGTCTCCTTCAATCAAAAGTGGCTGCGGCTTACTCGCCTTTCAGGGCTTTGGTCAGTCCGGAAAATTTGCTGCTTAGAAACTGGAAGCTGGCTTGATAATCCATGGCATTGCGCATAAAACGGGATTGTTCCTGCTGCGCATCCACAGTATTGCCGTCTACAGACGGTTGGTGAGGTGTGCGGTACAGCAACTCACCATCAGCTCCGCTAGTACCGGAAACATCCATATGTGAACTATGGGTAGTGGCCATCTGAACACCGCTCATTTCATTCTGCGCTTTTTGCATCATGGCTCGGAAATCGATGTCCCGAGCTTTGTATCCCGGGGTGTCTGCGTTCGCCAGATTGTTCGCGAGCACTTCTGCGCGCTTAACGCGCCCTTGAAGAGCCTGCTCGTGAATACCCAATGCGCTATCGAATGAAATTGCCATCACTGCCTCCAGAAATCTGCTCCGGCTTTTTGATCACTCAGTGATTGCCGGTTTTGCGTTCTGAAAGGGATAAAGCAAGCGGGATGCCAAAAACAAAAAAGCCTGCAGAAATGCAGGCTTCGTGGGGACTCGAGCGGCAACCGGTCAGTGTTTCGACCGGCAATACTGTTTCAGATCAGGCAAAGGCGGCAAGCTATTTCCTCACTGTGCCACCCTGCTTTCACACGCTCCAGGGGCGTAATTGTTCAGGGCCTAACCACTCCTCGACGAACTCGCCACTCGATGGCCGTGGAACGGGAGGCTTACGGGATGAAACCGTGCCAGTGTAAAGAAAGCCGGTAATGATCTCGTCCTCCGACAGGCCAAGCCCCTTGCGCACGGCGGCGTCGTAGGCGAATGCACCCGAACGCCACATAATGCCGTAACCTGCATCTGACAATGCCAGTGACAAAAAGGACATCCCCGAAGCGGCAGACATTACCTGCTCGACATCCGGAACCTTTTTATGAGGCTTGGGCGAAGCGATACCCACAATGACCATTGGCGCACGGAGCGGTGCGTTTCTGGCATTTTCACGTGTTTTCTCAGAGGCATCCGCCCCGCAAGATTGCGCAAACAGATCCCCGAGCGCTGCCAATGCTTGGCCTTCAATAACGAGATATCGCCAAGGGCGCAGCAGCGCATGATCCGGCGCGCGAGCCGCGCACTGGAGCGCCAGATCAACTACATCCCGGGGCGGAGCCGGTGCCTCTAACCTCGGCTCGGACGAACGCTCCATAAGAAACTGGGTAATAGAACTCATATACTCTCGCTATTCATACAAGTGTGTGCAAAATCGTCGTGTCTGTTGACGTGGGTTAATTGTGGCTAACACGTAATACTGTTAATCTTTAGTCGCAGATACTACCAATAAAAAAACTTTCGGCACTCACCATGAGCCACACTCAACAAAACCAAAGCGCTGACCAACAGGACGTCTCTACGTTCAGCGCGACCTTATGGGTGCGCCATTAAGATGATGAGTGCTCCGGCTGAGCTTCGCAACGTTTCCGCCAGCTCTGGCAAGGTTTCGTTAAACGACCCCTACGATAACACGGTCGTGATCCCCCCCATGCCAGACTACAGTGGGCGCATCCTGGCCTACACGTCCACATCCATTGTTATCGCCACCGGCGTATATCAGAACATTTTCGTGCATTGGCTTCTATGGCTCGTGGCGATGGGAATGGTTTGGCCCCACGTTGCGCATTTCATTACTCGCCGCACATTCCTGAAAAACTCACCGCGAATTCGCCAGAAGATGTTACTGCTCGACTGCGCTTTCGGCGGCTCTCTGATTGGAGCAATGGGCCTGGTTGCTATTCCCACCACCGCGATCGTTCTCATGCTGATGTTCAGCTGTCTGATTGTGGGCGGTGTGCGCCAATGGCTGTTTGGTACTGCCCTGACCGGCGCCTCTCTTGCAGCCACTGTTGCGGTTCTTGGCAGCGCGGATAATCTGCAGGCACCGCTTCTGACCAGCGTCATCGCTGTGCTGGCAACCGGCGTATACATCTGCGTAACGGCCTATTACTCTCACGTTCAGGCTAGAGCCCTGCTCTACGCCAAAACCCAGATTCAGAATCAGCGAGAGCAATCCATTGCGCTCTCCCACAAACTGTCCAAATACCTCTCTCCGCAGGTATGGCAATCTATTTTTACCGGCGAACGCGATGTTCGGCTCGAGACTCAGCGTAAGAAGCTCGCAGTGTTTTTCTCCGACATTAAAGGCTTTACAGAATTGTCGGAAGAAATGGAGCCAGAAGCGCTTACCGAACTCTTGAATCACTACTTTAATGAAATGTCTCAAGTAGCACTGCGCTACGGTGGCACCATCGACAAGTTCGTTGGCGATTCCATTATGGTATTTTTTGGCGACCCCACCAGTCGCGGCCAGCGCGAAGATGCGTTTGCGTGCGTGTCTATGGCGATCGACATGCGTAAGCACATGAAAATCATGCGCCAGAAATGGCGCAGCCAGGGCATTAAAACGCCATTGGAAATCCGCATGGGCATCAGCACCGGCTACACCACCGTCGGCAACTTTGGTGCCGAAAACCGCATGGATTACACCATTATCGGCAAGGAAGTGAACCTGGCCAGCCGACTGGAATCATTAGCCGAGGCTGGCGAGATTCTGATTTCCTATGAGACCTTCTCGCTGATCAAAGACCGCATCATGTGTCGGGACAAAGGCGAAATCACCGTAAAAGGCTTCGGTAAACCGGTGCCAATATACGAGGTGGTGGACTTCCGCAGAGACATGGGGCCGAACCGCAGTTTCCTGGAACACGAGCACAGCGGATTTGCCATGTATCTGGACTCTGACAAAATCACCGAGCGAGAGCGCACCGCCATTCTGACGGCGCTCGAAGATGCCGCTGATCGTCTTCGAAGGGAAGACGATACAGAGTAACCCTGTTACTGCCTGACCAGCCTGGGCCCCAACCCTTCCTGAGGATTGGTGCTTCGCCAAGGGTTGATATCCAGCCCGCCCCGTCGAGTGTAGCGCGCGCAAACCATTAACTCTGAAGGCTTACACCGTTGCATGACATCCGTGAACACGGTTTCTACGCAGTGCTCATGAAAGTCCTGCTTCTGCCGGAAGCTGATGATGTAACGAAGCAGCCCGGCCCGATCAATGGCCGCCCCGGTATAGCGTATGAAGATCGTCCCCCAATCCGGCTGCCCCGTGACCGGACAGTTACTTTTCAGCAAATGGGAGCACAACCCTTCCGTCACCTCGGGACCCTTCGCCGACAGGGATTCCGGCGCGTATTCGTAAACGACCTCTTCGACCGTCTCGTTATCGATCAGCTCGTAGCCATCTGGCCGCCCCACCGCCGGGGCGGTTGCATCGACACTCTGCATCTGCACGTGAACTGCACCGCCACACACCTTAGACAAATCTCGAGTGATGGTTTCAGCGACCTGCTGCTCAGACGAAAAAACATGCTGGTTCAATGAGTTGAGGTACAATTTTAAGGATTTACTCTCAACAATCGATGGCGATGCAGCCGGAAAACGGATCTCCGCCCACGCCACCACCGGAACGCCGCCCGGTCGCAGCCAGGATAGCTCCCAAGCCTGCCACATATCTTCGCCAAACCAAGGCCAGCGGCCATCCTCAAGACCAATCCGCCGACGGTTTTCTTCCCGGGCGACCGGAAACAGCAGCGAAGGATCGTACTGATCCGGGTAGTCGCTGGATTTGCCCAGCGGAGCGTTATCAAGTGCCATATCGGTTACCGGACCCCAATTAGTGTCGAATGCCTTTGCCGCGCGCCAACATGCGAAGGGCAATGGCTGAGAGCAAAACAATAAAAACCAGAATCATACCAAGCGAAACGAACGGATTAACATCCGAAACACCCAGTATGCCGTAGCGAAAGCCATTCACCATATACAGAATCGGATTGGCCAACGACACGTTTTGCCAGAACTCTGGCAACAAATCGATGCTGTAAAACACCCCGCCCAGATAGGTCAAAGGGGTGAGCACAAACGTTGGTACGATGGAGATATCATCAAATTTGGTTGCGAGCATGGCGTTGATGAAGCCCCCGAGGGAAAACAACGCGGAGGTCAGGAAAACGGTAATGATCACCATCGGCAGGTTATGGATAGCCAGTTGCGTGAAAGCCAGCGACAGCAGGGTTACGATAAGCCCGATAATCAGGCCTCGGGACATACCGCCAACCACGTAGCCGGCTAGAATCGTCCAATTCGGCACTGGCGATACCAAGAGCTCTTCAATACTGCGCTGAAACTTCATCGAGAAAAACGACGACACCACGTTGGCATAGGAGTTGGTGATCACTGCCATCATGATCAGCCCCGGAACAATGAACTGCATATAGTCAAAGCCGCCCATGTCGCCAATACGTGAGCCGATCAAATTACCGAAGATTATGAAGTACAGCGTCATGGTGACCGCAGGTGGCAAAAGAGTCTGCGGCCAAATCCGGGTAAATCGGCGAATTTCACGCAGAACAATGGTTTGAAACGCCGTCCAAAGAGCTAAAGCTGTCATGCAGTGCCCTCCTTTCCTTTTGCGGCGTCAGCGGCATTCTCTTCCACCATCCGCACAAACAACTCTTCGAGGCGATTCGCCTTGGTTCGCATACTGCTTACCTTGATGTTTTGTTTTTCCAGTTCCTTGAACAATGCGTTTAACCCTTGCCCTTTTTCCACCTCGACTTCCAGAGCTCCGTCATCGTTAATCACGCATTTGAAATTGTCCAATTGAGGAGCCGCATCCAGTGCTTGTTCGGTATCAAGAATAAAGGCCTCGACACTGAGCTGCTGCAGCAATTCTCGCTTACTGGTATGGCGAATGATTTCGCCATGATCAATGATGGCGATATTCCGGCACAGGGCTTCCGCCTCTTCCAGATAATGAGTGGTCAGGATGATCGTGGTACCCTGCCGATTTATCTCTTCTAGGAATTGCCACATCGAGCGGCGCAGTTCGATATCCACTCCGGCAGTGGGTTCGTCCAATATCAGGAGCCGGGGTTCATGCACCAACGCCCGTGCAATCATAAGCCGGCGCTTCATGCCTCCGCTCAACATCCTAGCGGGGGTATCGCGCTTATCCCACAAGCCCAGTTTTTTCAGGTACTTTTCAGCGGATACTCGGGCCTTCTTCAACGGAATCCCGTAATAACCCGCCTGAGTGGTGACAATATCAAACACCTTTTCAAACTGATTGAAATTGAACTCTTGAGGGACCACGCCAAGATTAAGCTTCGCGTCGGAAAGCTGAGTGTCGATATCTTTTCCGAACACCCGAACCACGCCGCCAGACTTATTCACCAGCGAAGACACGATTCCAAGCGTGGTTGATTTACCCGCACCATTCGGGCCCAGCAAGGCAAAAAAATCACCTTCAGCGACCTGAAGGTCAATCCCTTTCAGAGCGTAGAAGCCGTCTCCGTAGCGTTTCTCAAGTTCTTCAATTTCCAATGCATAGGTCATAAATAGAACCGCTGTTATTGAATACACCGCACTCACGGTAAATATGTAGTGCGCTATGTGATTGAGGCAATCCGGCAAAATTCAAGGAGCTGCACATGAAACCCCCAAACTGCGACAGGTTTCCCGATATAGACAAATCACCCTCCCTATAATGCCGTTACAACAACTTACAAAACCTGCAACTGCCTTTGGCAAAATCAGGTGATCGCGAAGGGATTGTACGACACACCATGGAACTCGTTCATCTGCGCCGTTTATTGCTGCCACTTTCTGCTGCCCTTGTTCTGTCCGCTTGCTCTGACGGCGGCGGTTCAGGTTCGGACGACACCCTGACTGGTCAAATCCAAAGCCACGGCATAAGCGGGCTTACCTATAGAACCCGTTCCCGTGAAGGTACGACCGACGCACAAGGAACATTTCGATACTATCCCGGTGAAACGCTGACGTTGAAAGTCGGGGCCTTGCCGATTGCAGATACAGTCCCTGCCAAAGAATTTGTCAGCTTGCTCGATTTCCAGCCGGAACTTCGTATGGCCCTGGAAACCTCAAAAGTTGACAGCCAGAATCTCATAGATCACGCCCTGACTGAATCCACGCTATTGAACAACCAGGAATTACTCAATCGCACCCGCTTTCTGATGGCATTGAACTGGACAGAAGTCATTCAGGGTGATGAGGGCATTGATATTAGGCCTCGCGTGATTGATCAACTGAACGCAGCACTGAACGACCCTGAGCTACCCTCTGCAGTCGACTTTTCGATACCCTCCGCCGACTTCGAAGCACAAGACTCCGCCGCGAACCTATTACTGGCCAATATTTGCTTTCACGAAAAAGGTGATCAGCTGTGCGAGAAGCCTCCAACACCAGCTGAAATCGAAAGTGCACCGGAGCGCCCCGAAAACGACGACGAGATCGACCCGAACGTCACCTACAAGCAAGATCTCGAGTCATTAAGAGAACGTATTCTGCAATCCGTTCGAAGCATCGAAGATATCGATGCCCAAGGCGCCAAGGAATACCTGATCAAAGAACTTGCAGGTATCACGAATGCAATCGGCAGACAGTATTACCTGTCTGATCACGTTGCATCACATGCCGCAAGCGACACCACCTTAAAAAGCATCTCGATCAGTAAGGTGGGCGGCGATATTGGTCTTACCAAGAATGGGGTCGAAGCGATCAGTACACGCCCCCAAGACGTTGCCGTGCATACCTGGAGCTGGCAAGAAGCCGAGGTTGAATACTTCGTGGATGGGAGTGCGGGTGGGGAGTCTGAAATATTGATCAATTTCAAACCCGAAAACGATTACCGATGGATTCGAAAGTCGCTTCGGGTTTTGATCACCGAGTAAAAAGCTTACCGAGTGACCAGCGTGGCTCATTGGTCGCATCAAGAGCCATCAGGTCGAGGCCGTCGGTACCGTGCGGCAAACACTCTCGGACGGCAAGAGCGGCGCCCTCTGTCTGGGACTCGTTATAACGCGCCAGATCAACCACCTTGCCACTCTTAAACGAACTTTGTTCGCTCGACTGCATAATCATAACGCTTGGCCATAACCGGCGCTCCGGGCTGTGTGACACAACCACACCACGACAACCATTAGACAGCTCAACCAAAGTTCCAGCTGGATACACACCGACAGCCTGAATGAATGCCTCTACCAAGTCCTTCTGGAACTCGATGTTTCTCATTTCATAGAGCAAACCTACCGCTTTGGCCGGCGTCATCGGCTCTTGCCCCTCGCGCGGTGCTATCAGGGACTCGAAAAACTCGGCAATACCCGCCACTTTCGCCAACAAAGGGATCCTCTCACCACCAACACCGCACGGGAAGCCGGAACCGTTATGACGTTCTCTATGCCCTTGCACAACACTCAGGACCGCCTTCGAAACTCCAGACGGCTTCAAGATCTCAACACCACGCTGGACATAGGTTCTAAAAATCTCGAAATCTTCAACCGACAGATGCTGTTCCTGTTGGACGATTTCCGCAGGTAAGGTGGTTTTACCAACCTGAGATAACAAGCAGCCAGCCCCGAGATGATTCAGAAGCCCTTCATTCAAGCCGAGTTGACGACCAACCACCAATGCCCACACAGAGGTATTGAGCGCATGTCGATAGACAAAGTCATCGTATTGACGGGTTCTACTCAACCACAAGAGCGCACTGGGTTGCCGGCAGACACTTTTCACCATCTTCCCGGTGACGTCAGCTACCAGACGGGCATCCAAACCAGCCTCTGAACGAACCGAGTTGAACAGCCGCTCAAGCGCAACTTCGGCATCGCCCAATAACCGCTTGGAGGTTTTGATTTCTTTCTTTAACGTCGTGCTAACTTTATGACGGACCGGTTCACGAATACTCAGGGGCGGGAGCTGAACCTCTTCACGTCCGTTCGCTCTTTGTTTGGCGCGTACCCGAAACCCCGCAACTGGCTGAGCATCAACAGTCACTGACTCACGGGTTTCTGGCTCGTCAACCATTACCCATTTACAGTGTGAGACGAGCGCTCGCACGTCATTTTGCGAGCGAATATAGAAGCCTTGTATCGGGAACGGAGTCTGATGCCACGGCCGATCCAGATCCGACACGAACATGCCGATCTCCAGATCGTGTACCGCTAGCTTACGTTGCTGAACCCCCACCGCATTCCCCTCAGATATAAATGTCTCAGGGTACTAAGTGTGACAGGTCCGTGCCTAGCTGCCATTACCGTTTTGTAGAGAAGCGTCACCAAAACAAACTCAAAAGTAACGCTACTTATCAATTCGAAACTAAATGTATGAGCGAAAAATCGTTCTCAGAGAAACCTCTCCCGGGCTAATCTGCCTTACACACCGATTCATCAAACTCGGGCAGCCGGGCATTGAGCGAGCCTCTTGGCACTTTGCGAGAATATACCGTATAGGCAACGGTTGACGCTCGAAGGTAATCCATATTGACCACCTCGTCACCCTTGGAAACCTCTGGAGCTCTGGGCCGACAAGCAACCGATAGCAGAAATTTGCCACCAATATCAGCAATACGTTCCACAGATTCGGGCCCAACCACCTGCAAGCATGCCACCTCATTGACCGGGCCGCTTTCAAACACACTTTCATCAAGGCGTTGCTCGCCACACGCCCTTATGCCAGCCCCACAACCGCCCGTTTGTTCGTGACTGTCGTCGTAAAGCCTCCAAACCCGATCACTGCACTGGGCTTCAACTTTCATGCTGGTTGATTTGTCACGAATGAAAGACCAACCCGGGTAGTCTGCCGATTGCCATGAAACTCTTATTTGCCGGGGGTCGCCCGACGAATTTTCACCAGGAAACATCGCGTAGTGCGTGTAATAACTAGCACACCCCGGGAGTGCCAGAAACAGAACAACGAAACCCAATAGTTTTGCACGACAGGCATTAATCAACATCATGAAAGCGAGCCTTCCCAAGCCGATGAATCCATTACCAACCTTTCCAAAAGACTGAGGAGCTACTCGGTATCCAACGCAAATTGCAGCCCGTAGCCCTCATCGGTTTTGCGCACAACCACCATATTCAGGATCGGCGCAGGTACCGGCAGCCCCTGGACCTGCACAACGACGCTGTCTCCCAAATCAGGGGCAAACGAGGCTCCTTCCAGCGCAATAAATATTCCGCCATCGGAAATGTCGCGCGTCGGGAAAACATGCTCCCCCAGCTCTTCATGGATAACCTTGACTCTGGCACTCATGGCCGTGCGACAGTGTTCCCTGCGATCACTTGTGGACATTCGGGGATTCCTAAGAAGTTACGTCTTTTTATAGTGTTAAGAAGCATAACATCATTTTTATATAAATATGCCAAGAGAGTTATTGACTCAGCCTCAACCATGAATGAGAATGGTTGTCGTTTTGAAATGCCGTTGATACCCAATTACGGAACGCATTCACTAGCATCAAAATCAAAGGAAAGCACCTATGCGTATGAAACTAGCCGCAACCGCCGCCATGGCACTTGCAGCCATGCCACTCAGCGCCTCAGCCGATGGCGAAGTTAATATCTACTCCTATCGCCAAGCATACCTGCTAGAGCCGCTACTGAACGCGTTTACGGAAGAGACCGGCATTGAAACCAATGTTGTGTTTGCCAAACAAGGTCTGGCGGAGCGCCTTGAGCGCGAAGGCCGCAATAGCCCGGCCGACGTTGTCATGACCGTTGACATCTCTCGCATCAACGAGCTCGTTGAACGAGATCTGGTGGCAGGCGTTGAATCCGACACCCTTTCTCACAACATTCCAGAGAACCTTCGCCACCCTGAAGGCAAATGGTACGCCCTAACCACTCGGGGTCGTCTGATTTTTGCCTCTAAAGACCGCGTAAAGGAAGGCGAGATCACCACCTACGAAGAGTTGGCCGATAAAAAGTGGGAAGACCGTATCTGTACCCGCAGCGGCAAACATCCGTACAACATCGCTCTGATCTCTTCCATGATCGCCCACCACGGCGAAGCTGAAACTGAAAAATGGTTGAAAGGCGTCAAGAACAACCTGGCACGCAAGCCTCAAGGCGGCGATCGTGACCAGATCAAAGCCATTGCCGAAGGCGAATGCGACATCTCTATCGGTAACAGCTACTACTACGGCAACATGCTGAAAGATGAAAACCAGCGCCCGATTGCCGAACAGGTAAATCTGGTTTTCCCGAACGCTGAAGACCGCGGCACTCACGTAAACATCAGTGGTATCTCACTGACCAAGAGCGCGCCAAATAAAGACAACGCCATCAAACTGATGGAATTCCTGTCTTCGCCGGAAGCCCAGCGCATTTACGCGGAAGCCAACACTGAATACCCGGCCAACCCGGAAGTAGAGCCGACCGGTATCGTCGCAGAATGGGGTGATATCAACCCGGACGACCTGTCTTTGCAGGAGATTGCAGAAAATCGCAATGCCGCTGTAAAGCTGGTTGATCGTGTGGATTACGACAGCTAAATATTGTCATCCATTCAGATGATGCAAAAGGGTGCATGATTAATGCACCCTTTTTTGCGTTATTGAACACCACAAGATGACTCGAGTCATTGCAGGGAGCCGGCTCAGTATCTAAAATCGCAACACTTCTCATCACCACTTTCATATACAGGAATGCCATGACCGAGGTTGTTAGCAGTGCCGACCCAGGGCTTTCACAACCCCTACTGGCAAAACGCACCTCGAAACGATGGCTTTTAAGCGCCATCATCACCACCGCGATTGTTGCGCTCCCTGTACTAGCGGTCATTTTTCTCGCCTTATTTCCCGAAGAGAACATCTGGCCGCACTTAATCAGCACCACTTTGCCTCGTTATCTCATCACAACGCTTCAACTGATGGTTGGTGTTGGCGCACTGACACTGATTATCGGTCTATCAACGGCCTGGGCCGTTACCATGTGCGATTTCCCCGGCAGGAAATTTTTCGAATGGGCCCTACTGCTTCCCTTTGCTGTACCGGCCTATGTCATCGCCTATGTATACACCAGCCTGCTGGACTATGCAGGCCCGGTGCAGAGAGCACTACGAGAGTGGTTTGGCTGGCAAAATGCCAGCGATTATTGGTTCCCCGAGATTCGCAGCCTGGAAGGCGCCACCCTGATGATAGGCCTAGTCCTGTACCCATACGTGTACCTTTTAGGCCGCGCCGCTTTTCTCGAACAGTCGCCATCGCTCTTTGCGGTTAGCAGAAGCCTTGGACACTCGGCCTTAAGCACATTCTTTAAAGTGGTACTGCCCATCGCACGCCCGGCCATTGCCGTTGGTCTGTCACTGGTGCTGATGGAAACGTTGAACGATTTTGGCACTGTGGATTTCTTTGCGGTGCAAACCCTAACCCGCGGCCTGTTTGATACCTGGATGAATCTAGGCAACCTTGGCGGTGCGGCGCAAATTGCCACCACCATGCTCATCTTCGTGGTGATTCTGGTAACGCTGGAACGCTACTCACGTCGCAGGCAGCAGCAATTCGCCGCCCGAGACAACCGAGACCCGATCCGGCGTTTCAGCATGTCGTTTCCTCGCCAGATGATCTGCGTGGCGGTTTGTGCCATCCCGCTGATCTTCGGTTTTCTGATCCCCGGCGCAACCCTTGGTTACTATGCCTGGGAATACTTCGATGTCAGCTGGAATCCGGATTTCGTGCGCAACACCATGAACAGCCTGTTCCTGTCAGGCACCGCCGCATTAACCACTCTGTTCATCGGTGTAACGCTTGCTTACAGCCGCCGGCTTCATAACACCAAGGGCATGAAAGTCTTAATGCGCTTGTCTAGTCTGGGTTACGCCATGCCAGGTGCGGTGCTTGCCGTTGGTGTGATCGTTCCTCTTGCCGGCTTTGACAACTGGCTAGACTCACTCATGAGGGATTACGTTGGCATCAGCACTGGCTTACTACTGAGCGGTTCGGCCTTTGCCTTGATATTCGCGTACACCGTTCGTTTTCTGGCCGTATCAGCCGGTAGCGTAGAAAGCGCCCTGCAGAAAATTACACCCAGTATGGACATGGCGTCTCGCTCTTTAGGGCACAGTCCCGGGAAAACGCTTCTCAACGTTCACTTGCCTATGTTGCGCGGAACGCTGCTGACGGCTGCACTGGTGGTATTCGTCGACTGCATGAAGGAACTGCCGGCAACGTTGATTCTACGGCCCTTCAACTACGAAACTCTTGCAACGTATGTGTACCAGTTTGCCTCGGATGAACAGCTTTACCACAGCGCCCTGCCCGCTTTGATTATTGTTTTGGCAGGCATCATTCCGATCATCCTGATGAGCCGATCTATTTCCAACTCTCGCACCATGAGTTGATCCCCCCTCCAGAAACGAAAAAGGCCCGACTTCAGTCGGGCCTTTCTTTTATCTGGCATCTGGCTTAGCGCTTATTGCCAAATTACCTTCTGCTTCTGAGCGTACCAACCGTCAACCTTAGCCTGGTATGCATCTTCAACCACATTACGCTTAAGTTTAAGCGTTGGGGTCAGGAAGCTGTTCTCGATCGACCATTCATCACTGACCACCGTAATGAACGCCAACTGCTCGTGCGGATCAACCGTCTTGTTAACGTCTTCAATCAGCTTCGTGAAGCTCTGTTCGATCTCCGCACGGAAGGCCGCATCGGCAGACTTCGGACGAATCTCTTCAGACAGCACTACCAGAGCGTGCGGCTGAGTCTGGTTAGCGCCAGACACACACACCATCTCGATCGCGTCGTGAGACATCAAGCTATTTTCGATTGGAGCCGGAGCAATATATTTACCCTTACTGGTTTTAAAGATTTCCTTGATTCGACCAGTCAGCTTCAAGCGACCCATCTCATCAATTTCACCCTTATCGCCAGTCCGAAGGAAACCATCTTCAGTAAAGGCTTCGGCAGTTTTTTCTTCATCTTTGTAATAGCCCATCATGGTGGCAGGGCTCTTAACCAGAATCTCACCGATCTCGCTGATCTTGGTTTCAACACCGGGCAATGCCTCACCCACGTATCCGGTGCGAGTCCGACCCGGCTTGTTCATATGGGAATAGGCAAAGTTCTCAGACATACCGTAACCCTCGAGCAGCTCGAGCCCAAGGTTGCGATACCAGTCCAGAACATCGTGAGACAAAGGTGCAGAGCCGGAACCCGCCAGCTTCACCTTGCTCAAACCAAGCCCTTTGAGAACCTTCTTTTTGATCACTTTGTTCAGCAGAGGGACTTTAAGCAAACGCTCCAGTTTTTTCTTTGGTAGCTTCTGAAGAACACCGTGCTGGAACTTCACCCACAGGCGCGGTACGGACAAGAACAGAGTCGGCTCAGCCCGCTGCAAATCAGCAACAAAGGTATCGAGGGATTCAGCGAAATACAGCTCAAAACCAGCATACAAAGAACCCAGCTCTACGAACGTGCGCTCAAATACATGTGCTAGTGGCAAATAGGACAGCATCCGCTCGTTTGGCCCTACGCCCAGGGTTTTGGTACCACCCACAGCGGCAAATGCCATGTTCTCAAAGCTCAGCATGACCCCTTTCGGACGGCCGGTACTGCCCGAGGTGTATACAATGGTTGCCAATTCGCCCGGTTCGCGCTGCGGCTTGCCTTCAAGCGGCGGGTACTTCGCGACAATATCGTCCCAGGTTTCAAAATCGTTGGGCGGGCTCAATGGATAGGAAATGCAACGAACCGAGTCTGGCACGCCAGGCTTCATCATGTCCCAGTCGTCCAACTTACCCACGAACAGGACATCACACTCTGCGTGGCCCAAAATATAATTCACGGTGTCTGCATTCAGCGTCGGATACAAAGGCACAGAAATGTGGCCCGCCAACCATATGGCCCAGTCCGTCATGACCCAGTGGGCGCAGTTCTTGGAAATAAGGCCTATGCGGCTTTTTTCAGGGAGGTTGAGGGATTTCAGGTAAGCCGCCATTCGACGAGCTTCGTCGATCGCGCGACCCCAGGTATATTCAACAACCTGACCATTGCCAATTGGCTGGGTCATGTATAGCGAGTCGGCGTTCGTGGCCTCCCAGTGGTAGACCATATCGAGCGGGAGTTTTTGGGTGGAGTCCATGGATCTTCCTGTCTTTTCTTTATAGTTGGATGACTTGCGTATTATTAGACTTTAGTCGCGCAATGCAACACATGAGTGTATATCCAAATGTTGTCAATACGAAACTTTTTCGATTCCTCAGCGCTTCGCCACTTTAAACCTGAAAACTGTCGATAGTCACTACCCTCAATGCCGTAAGCCTGTGTTAAACTGGCCAACTTTGATTTTTCCTCCCTGAAAAATAGGGAAAATAACCTCAAAAATCGGAGATGGGCATATGGCCAGAAAGACACTGCGCACCTTGCTGGGCGCATCATTGCTGGCGGCTGCGAGCCTCGTACAGGCTGAAGACACACGTGTTGTAGCCATCACGCAAATTGTTGAACACCCCGCTCTAGACGCGGCTCACCAAGGCGTGAAAGACGAATTGGCAGAGCAAGGATACATTGATGGCAAAAACTTGCGCCTCATGCACGAAAGTGCCCAGGGCAACTCCGCTATTGCGACTCAGATCGCCCGTAAATTTGTGGGTGAGAGCCCCGATGTGATCGTGGCCATTGCAACTCCGTCGGCGCAAACCGTCGCGGCCGCTGCGCGCAAGACTCCCGTGGTATTCTCCGCAGTCACAGACCCCGTTGCAGCCAAGTTGGTTAAAAGCTGGGAAGCACCCGGCGCCAACATTACCGGTGTAAGTGACATGCTCCCGATTGAAAAGCACATCGATTTGCTTCAGCGCATCATGCCTGATGCCAAGAAAATCGGGACCGTTTACAATCCGGGCGAAGCTAATGCCGTCGCTTTGATCGAATTGTTAGAAGAACGCCTCGAAGCGCGAGGCCTGGAGCTGGTAAAAGGCGCAGCCACCAAGACTTCCGAAGTACTGGGTGCCGCGCGCTCTTTGGTCGGCAAAGCCGATGCCATCTACCTGACCACAGACAACACGGTGATCAGCGCCGCAGAAGCGGTGGTTTCCGTAGGTGAGCGCTCTAACATTCCGGTGTTTGCAGCAGACACCGCCACGGTCGCTCGTGGCGCCGTTGCAGCTTTAGGCTTTGATTATTATAAGCACGGCCGTCAAACCGGAGCGATGGTCGTTCGCATTTTGGAAGGTGCTGAAACGGCCACTATGCCGGTAGAAACCATGGAAGAACTGGACCTGTTTGTGAATCCTGCTGCCGGAGAGCGCATGGGCCTCACCCTGTCTGAAGACCTTATCAAGGACGCCAAAGAAGTCGTCAACAGCGACAAATAATGCCTGACCAACACGGGCGAGCCTCACAAGGGCCCGCCCGTTTTCTTTCACGGTGACCTATTACCCATGCTAAGCGAAATCGCATTTTACGGTGCTCTTGAAACCGGCCTCATCTATGGCCTGGTTGCTTTCGGTATCTATCTCTCTTTCCGCGTTCTGGATTTTCCAGATCTAACTGTCGACGGCAGCTTTCCTTTAGGTGCTGCAGTAGCGGCCGTTCTTATCATTTCAGGCTGGAATCCATGGCTTGCTACTGGCATGGCTGTGCTTGCAGGCATGGCAGCTGGAGCGGTGACGGCCATATTGAATGTCAAACTCAACATTCTGAACTTGCTGGCTTCGATTCTGACCATGATCGCGCTTTACTCCGTAAACCTGCGCATCATGGGCCGCCCGAACCTAGCCCTGTTAACCGAAGATACGGTGCTGACCCCTTGGTACGACATTGAATTTCTGGAGTATCACCAAGTATCGGTGGTGTTGTTCGCCATTGTCGCCATCATTTCCCTGATCTTGCTATGGCGATTCATGAAGTCAGAAACCGGCCTTGCGATGCGCGCAACCGGTGCCAATGCACGAATGGCCCGCGCCCAAGGTATTGCCACCGGTGGCATGATCATTTTTGGCGTTGCGCTTTCAAATGGACTAGTCGGCCTTGCCGGCGCGCTATTCGCACAAAGCCAAGGCGCTGCAGACGTCACCATGGGTGTCGGCGTTATCGTTATCGGTCTCGCGTCACTTATCGGCGGTGAAGCAGTCATCACGCCGTCAACCGTAATGCGCGCACTGATCGCCTGCGTTATTGGTGCCATTATTTATCGTCTGGCCATTGCCTTCGCACTGAACGCTGACGTTCTCGGGCTTCAGGCACAAGACCTCAACCTGATTACTGCGGTTCTGGTAACTCTGGCGATTGTTTTGCCGGGTGTGCGCACCAACCTTACAAACCGCTTTAGCCGCAAGAAAGCCTGAGGAGGCCCTATGATCAGCGCAACCGATCTTAAGCTCACCTTTGGCAAGGGAACGCCTCTGGAAAACCCCGCCTTGCGTGGCATGAGCCTGACCGTTAATCAGGGTGAATTTGTTACCGTCATTGGCAGTAACGGCGCCGGCAAATCGACGTTTTTGAATGCCTTGTCCGGCGAAGTCATGGTCGATAGCGGTAAAATCGTTGTCGACAACCTGGACGTCACCAAGCTGCCCACCCACAAACGGGCAGGACGAGTAGCTCGCGTGTTCCAGGATCCGCTGGCTGGCACCTGCGAAGGTTTGAGCATTGAGGAAAATCTGGCTTTGGCCATTAAACGCGGCCAACGCCGGGGGCTGACCAGCGCTGTTAAACGGCAATATCTGGAGCAGTTCAGGGAAAGCCTCTCAACATTGAAGCTAGGCCTGGAAAACCGTCTTGGCGACAAAATGGGGCTACTATCCGGTGGTCAGCGCCAAGCTGTTAGCTTGCTGATGGCAAGCCTGACCCCCTCCTCTATCCTTTTGCTGGATGAGCACACCGCGGCACTCGACCCTAAAACGGCAGCGTTCGTGCTCGAGCTAACCACCAAAATCATAGAAGAGCAAAAGCTGACTGCACTGATGGTTACCCATAGCATGAAGCAGGCCCTGGAAGTTGGTTCGCGCACAGTGATGCTGCACCAAGGTCAGGTAGTCTTCGATATTGGCGGTCAGGAACGAGAAGGACTGAACGTGAAAGATCTCCTTGAACTGTTTGAAAAGCAGCGAGGAATCTCCGTAGACGATGACAGCCTGTTACTCGGCTAACGTAAAAGGGGAGCCAATTTGGCTCCCCTTTTCTTCTAATGGACACGTTTAAGCATTAGTGCCCGTATATCAGCATCGATGTATTCGTAATCGCCAGGTTATCCAAGGCAACTGAACCGATAGACGTACCGCCCACGATAACACTCCCTATCCGCATATCCGCCTCAAACGTTTGCAAATCAACGGCCAGGCTCTGTACTCCTTGCGAATTGGCTGCCTTGTAGATATCTAACTCCACAGGCACAAACACTCTCAAGGGCTGAGGTGCCTGCAGGTCATAATCTGGCCCTGTCAGCTCAAGATCCCGAATGCCCAATGCCAGGAACGGCACATCGAAATCCATGTCATCAATAGCGAAGTCGGCTTTAAAATTCAGTTTGTCTGTTGCTGTATCAATCCGGATGGTACCGGAACCGAGCACCATATCCATATTGAAGTTGTTAAGGACCGTGGTAGATCCGCCAGTTCCCTTCAGATTCCAGGCACCGGTCGAAATTCTCAAGTCCACTGCGTTGAACGCAAGAGGTAACAAGTTAATGATCGCATCGCCATCCCTAGCCACGTCAATGTTAACCCGAACGTTGTCGAGTCGGTCTGAGGCTGCACCGCTCATGTTCAGCCCCATCTCAGAGAACATATCGGTGCGATTCGCACCGCCGACAAATATATCGTTTACTTCCAGCGATCCTTCATCGGTATAGATAAAGCGATCGATATTCAGCTTTGTCTCAAGCTCAATGGTTACCCCTGCCTGGCCAGTAATATTCCCCATTGAAGTTTCATCCAGCGGTTGAACGCCGGTGCCGGCGAGTACCAGCGTCGGCGCTCCACTAACGAACAGCGCTAATAATGTTGGTTTCAGGCCTTTCATTATTTTTTTCCTTGTATAGTATTAGCCAATCCCTATGGGCCACTGCTTACGTACGACACCACCACTACAGTTTACCGACACGTCGTCAACCAAGACGTGCAATGTTCACAAATCTCTCAGGTTGCTCACTTATAAATCAGTGCTGAAAACCTTAACTTTCAGACTATTTTTCGAGAGCCGGCCACTAGCGCAAGCCCCACACGGGGTTGCGAAGTTTCAAGTCTTTTTTCATTGAATTTCTTTGCTCGCGCCTCTCAATTCATAGCTTATCCCTTATTCACAAAACACTATATCCTGTTATACTCATCGAAAATTAACCCATATATAGGGTTATAGACGAGAAATTAGATTTCAAAAAAGCAGAGGGTGGCAATGAACGCTAAGGCACAGGCAGTGATCACAACGATTCCCATGCAGGAAGCTTCACTCGACATTTGGGCCAGCAAATATCAGCTGAAAACCAAAACCGGCGAGTCAGTCGATAAAGACATTAATGCAACCTACGAACGGGTCGCCAAAGCCCTTGCTGAAGTCGAAAAAAAGAATGTACGCGACAAGTACATGAAAGAATTCCTGTGGGCTTTGCAAAATGGTGCCATTCCAGCCGGCCGGATCACATCTAATGCCGGAGCCGAAGCACACAAGCCGGCCACCTCCACCATTAACTGCACCGTGTCCGGCAACATCCAAGACTCCATGAACGACATTCTGGAGAAAAACCACGAAGCAGGCCTCACCCTCAAGGCTGGCTGTGGTATTGGTTATGAGTTCTCTACCCTGCGTCCCCGTGGTGCCTACGTAGCTGGCGCAGGTGCAACAACATCTGGCCCGCTGTCGTTCATGGATATCTTTGACCGCATGTGCTTTACCGTATCTTCTGCGGGCGGCCGTCGCGGCGCGCAAATGGCAACCTTTGACGTTCACCACCCTGACGTCATCGAGTTTATTCAGGCCAAGCGCGAAGATGGCCGTTTGCGCCAGTTCAACCTGTCCCTGCTTATCACTGAAGATTTCATCGAAGCAGTACGTAATGGGGATGACTGGCACCTGTCTTTCCCGGTCAGCCGGAAAGAAGTTGAGCAAGAAGAACTCGACCTGACCGACACCAGCAAGTTCTTGTACCGTGACTTCCCGGTTCAGGACAGCTACGTGGTTAATGATGAAGGCAAAGTAGCCTGCCGCATCTATAAAACCGTAAAAGCCCAGTTTATCTGGGACACTATTATGACAAGCACCTACGACTACGCCGAGCCAGGTTTCATCCTGATCGACAAGGTCAACCAGATGAACAACAACTGGTTCTGTGAAGACATCCGTGCCACAAACCCATGTGGCGAGCAGCCGTTGCCTCCTTATGGCAGCTGCCTGTTGGGCTCTGTGAACCTGACCAAGTTCGTAGACTACCCGTTCACCGAGAAAGCCAGCTTCAACTACGAAAAGTACCGTAAGGTTGTGGGCACCTTTACCCGCATGCTGGACAACGTTGTAGAAATCAACGGTTTGCCCCTGGAAGAGCAGCGCCATGAGATTACCTACAAGCGCCGCCACGGCATGGGCATTCTGGGCCTGGGTTCCACGCTTGCAATGCTACGCATGCCTTACGGCTCAGACGAATCCGTAGCGTTTACTGAAGAAGTTGTTCGCGAAATGGCTGTTGAAGGTTGGCGCCAGTCCCTGGCTCTCGCCGAGGAAAAAGGCGCGGCCCCCATCATGGATGACGAGTTTGAAGTTACACCCAAGATGCTGGCCAAGTGTCCTGAATTGGCCCAAGACGGCCACAAAGTCGGGGACAAGCTAAAAGGTAAGCTGCTGCACGCAAAATACAGCCGTTATATGCAAAAGATTGCTGAGGTTGAACCGGAGCTGATCGAAAAGCTGGCAGAGACAGGTGGACGATTCACACACCACACTTCAATCGCACCAACCGGCACCATTAGCCTGTCTCTGGCAAACAATGCCAGTAACGGTATCGAGCCAAGCTTCTCGCATCACTATGCTCGCAACATCATCCGTGAAGGCCGTAAAACCAAAGAGAAAGTTGACGTTTTCTCCTTCGAGTTGCTGGCGTACCGCCACCTGGTTAATCCCGGTGCCATGCCCTTCTCTACGGACGAAGACAAAAAATTGCCTAGCTACTTCACGACATCCGACGACGTGACACCGAAGCAGCACGTAGACATCCAGGCCGCCGCTCAGAAATGGGTAGATTCGTCTATTTCCAAAACCGCGAACGTGCCTCAGGATTTCGCATACCAGGACTTCAAGGGCATTTATCTGTACGCCTACGACCAAGGCCTGAAAGGTTGCACCACCTTCCGCTTCAACCCGGAAGCTTTCCAGGGTGTATTGGTCAAAGAGAAAGATCTCGAGAACACTCTGTACGAGTTTACCCTGGATGATGGCAGCAAAGTCACCTTGAAGGGCAACGAACAGGTAGAATACGACGGCGAAATCCACACTGCCGCGAACCTGTTTGATGCGCTTAAAGAAGGCACTTACGGCAAGTATTGATCCCGGAACCCGACAGATAGGACAAAGAACATGACAGTTAAAATCAGCAACCAGATTGTCGGCTACCGTGTGAAAAAAGCCGACACAGAAACCAGCAACGACAGCCCGGCCGCTGCGCAGCCGGACAACAAGCCCGTTCAGATGAACGAGTACATCGAACGGCCTGATTTCTTGCTGGGTACCACCTACAAGATCAAGCCGCCGGTGGCGGAACACGCGATGTACATTACGATCAATGACATCCTGCTGAACGAAGATACCGATCACGAAAGCCGCCAGCCCTACGAAGTGTTCATCAACTCCAAGTCGATGGAACACTTCCAGTGGGTTATCGCCCTGACCCGGGTTATTTCTGCGGTATTCCGCAAAGGCGGGGACCTGACCTTCCTCGTTGAGGAACTGCGCAGCGTGTACGATCCGAACGGCGGTTACTTCAAGAAAGGTGGCGTGTTCATGCCCTCGCTGGTTGCCGAAATTGGTGCCGTCATCGAGAAGCACCTGAAGGCCATTGGCCTGCTGGAAAGCGACGAGATGAGCGAAACCACCAAGCGCATCCTGGCGGAAAAGCGCGCTGAATTCGAAGCGTCGCACAGCACAGCCACCAACGATGACACCAGCAGTGACTACCCGGCCAATGCCACTATGTGCGGCAAGTGCAGCACTAAAGCGGTGATTGTGATGGACGGTTGCGCCACTTGCTTGTCCTGCGGTGACAGCAAATGCGGTTGATATAGCTCAACAGCAGTAAACGAAAGCCCGGCGGCGCGAGTTGCCGGGCTTTTTATTTTCCCGCTCGGCATGCATGCTCGCCTGTTCATTCTTGACGGTACACAGTTATGGTAAAATCCCTTGCTCTTTCAAGTCTTCTTGCCATTCTGGCCGGGCTGATTGCTTTTCAGTATTACATCACGTCCGTTCCCAGCCTCGAACAACCCATAAAGGCCGAAAATGCCCGCTATGTCGATAACGACAACTCGTTGCTCGTCTCAATGGTTGGAAGCGACGGCCAGTCCTTCACCATCGGCCTTCGCGGCGATATCGTCGAAAAACCGGAAGAAGCCGCACTGTTCTTTATCAGCCATCCCGACATTGTCCCCTATGTGTACTGGCCGGGATTACGCAGCAATGATGAAAAACGAGTGACAAAGGTACTCAGCCAATGGGCAGAAAACCTCAACAACCCGACAACCCTAGAGGACCGTTTTACCGGGACTGTTCACGAGAATGATTATCCGAATGCAGATACGGCAGCGCATCGGATTTACTCGCTATTAAAGAACAGAAACTGATGCCGGGCCAAGGCTGGATTTTCCTGCAGTTGTCGGTATGCTTCAAAGAGCGGTCAACGTCTTTTGGCCACAACCTGCTTTCCAACACAGGTAGACACTGAAACGATATGACTACAGCCACTGAAATCACTATTCGCAAATATCGGATTAAAGACCTGAGCCCCGTCGTTCGCCTGTTTACCGACTCTGTTCACGAACTGACCGCAGCCGCTTACGACGAAACCCAGCGTTATGCCTGGGCCTCCCGGACACCGAACCTGGACACCTGGCAGGATCGTTTGGCCTCGCTGGAAACACTCGTGGCAGAAGACGGAAATGCGCTCGCCGGCTTTATTTCTTATGAGCCAAGCGGAGCTATAGATTTGGTGTTTACCGGGCCAAACTATGCCCGCCAAGGTATTGCCTCAGCTCTTTATCAAGAAGCTGAACAGCAGCTTCAGCAAAAAGGCGTCAAAGAACTTCAAACAGAAGCCAGTGTCATTGCCCGCCCCTTCTTCGAGAAGCACGGATTTGAGGTTATTGAAGAACAGCAGGTGACCATGAAAGGCACCCAGTTCCTGAGATTTAAAATGCACAAAACATTGCAGGGCTCGTAGAGTAATGCTCTTTGGCATTGCTCACAGCGCCATCGGATGGGCGCTTGCCGTGTGGAACGAGCAGGGCCTTTGTTCAGTCGAATTGGGTGATCACAAGGAGCAGTTAACGGCCTTGCTCAAAGCCCGTTTTCCCAATGAAGCGGTGCCACCGTCAAATGGCGAAAGTACCAAGCTTTTCAGCAAAATCATACGGGCGCTGGAAAACCCGGAAAACCGTTTCGACTATCCCCTCCTTCTAGCCGGCACTGAGTTTCAAATACAGGTCTGGCAGGCTCTTCAATCCATCCCACCGGGACAAACGGTCACTTATTCGGAACTGGCAAACCAACTCGGCAAACCAAATGCTGTCCGCGCGGTGGCTAATGCGTGCGGCGCGAACCAACTAGCCGTCATTGTCCCGTGCCACCGGGTTGTACGATCCGATGGTGGTTTGGGCGGCTACCGATGGGGCATCGAGCGGAAAAAGACGCTGCTCAATCGCGAAGCGAAGCTGGCAGCCATCGTCTCTTAGCCTTTGCAAGCAGATCCCGCACATCGTTATTCCAAGGGTGGAAATTAGGACTGTAATACCGCAAGTACGAGGGAATCATTTTTCGGAAGATGCCCGGCTTGCCCCACATGTAGTTGACGGCACCCAGCCAGGATTTCAGATTGCCGAGCTCTCCCTCCTCCCTCATTAACTGCACTAAATGAAGCGAGGTGTAGAACGGAAACATCACACTGACGTACATCATCTCGGTCACGCGAACGAACTCGCTGCCGCCTACCGACCGGTATACATCGAAAGCAACCGCTTTATGCTCTGACTCTTCTATCGCGTGCCAAGCCCAAACCGGTGCAACCCGTGGATCCATTTCATCCAACGCATCAAACTTCAACAAGAACTCTTCTGCCATCATAGCCGTGAAGTGCTCAACTGCGACCGTGTGAGCTAACTGCCGCTCAGGACTCAGGTTCTTTCGCATCCAATCCATAAACCACTGGATTTCACGCTCGATGCGGGCGAGTCCAACGCCCTTTTCCTCCAAGCAGCCATTCATCAATTTGTGCTCTTTCGAATGATGGGCTTCCTGGCCTATAAAAGCACGAATCGACCGCTGAAGTTCCGGATCTGCAATCTGGTCCTGATAATAACGCACCGAATCGATAAAGAACCGCTCACCGGGTGGAAAGCTGGCCGACAAAGCGGCCAACAACAGGGTTTTGGCCGGATCGTTATCCCACCAGTATTTCGGCAAGTCCTGAGACAACTCGAAATCCGGGCTGCGCACCACTGGTTGAAAACCTTTCGGCGTCAACGACCGATAAACCTTCTTCCTTGCAGTCTTGCCGGTGTTCGTGGCCATGTTCATTGCAAACCTCCAGCCTTTATCCAGTGGACTTACCCTCAGGCTAGACCTCCTGATCGATATTGGGCAGGTGTTAAGAGGCCAAATTCATCTCATGATCATGGGATTTACCGGCTAAACTCACTTAAGAGCATTGATTCAAGGAGGCATCATGAGCACCGCCCAAGAATTGCAAACCACCATCAATGATCTGGTTCAGCCTGACAAAGGCATACTTGCTGCGGACGAAAGCGCGCCCACCATTGCCAAACGGTTTTCAGCTATTGGAGTCCAGTCAACAGAAGACTCCCGGCGGGAATACCGGAGTTTAATCTTCTCAACGCCCGATCTGGGCGACCACATCAGTGGCGTTATTCTCTTTGAGGAGACCTTGGCGCAACTCAGCCTTGATAACATACCTATTCCAAAGCTGCTTGAAACCCAGGGCATCGTACCCGGAATAAAGGTTGATGCGGGTAAAGGGCCGCTAGTGAACGCCCCTGGCGATGAAATTACCTACGGATTAGATGGGCTGGCTTCGCGGCTCGAACGATACAAAGCACTGGGTGCCCGCTTTGCGAAGTGGCGAAGTGTTTTTCATGTTTCGGATACCCTGCCCTCCCATCAGGCCGTTGAAGCCAACGCCGAAGTTTTGGCTCGTTACGCGGCGGAATGCCAGGAGCTGGGTATTGTGCCCATTGTCGAGCCAGAAGTGTTGATCGATGGTAACCACTCGATCGAGCGAACGGCGGAGGTGAGCGAGAACGTCTTGTTCAAGGTTTTCGGAGCCCTGCACCGGCATCGTGTCAGGTTCGAGTGGATGGTGCTGAAACCCAGTATGGTGACACCCGGCAAAGGCGCAGAGAAAGCATCGCCCGAACAAATCGCCACAGCTACTCTGCGTGTGTTTCGGCGCACTGTACCGGCTTCGGTACCCGGCATCATGTTTTTATCGGGAGGGCAAACACCGGAAGAATCGACGGCCAACCTTAATGCGATCAATAGCATAGGCCCCCAACCCTGGGCGTTAAGTTTTTCGTATGGCCGCGCACTCCAGGAGCCCGCTCAGAAAGCCTGGGCAGGCGAGCGGAGCAATGGAGAAAAAGCCCAAGCCGCTCTGAAGAAACGCGCTCACCTGAACGGATTGGCGCGTTCGGGGCGTTATTCACCGGCTCTCGAACAGGAAAACTGACCACGGCATCAAAACACCGACATGAACTCTCAGGCAGCCTCTGTGTCGCTGACGGGCGTGGCGGCCACCTGACTGAGGCAGGCCAGCATCGGTGCCACATCGCGCAGTTTGCGCGCCTCTGGCCACAGCAGTTCTGCTTCCGGGAAGCCTTGTCTGAGGAAGTTAAGCCACTGCTTTATGCGCCCGGTTACAAACCGGTCTTCTAGTCGGGTCTGCAAGGCCGCCGCGTATTCGCGAACCAACGCCACCGCTTCTGGCCAAGTCATTGGCTCCAACGATTCTCCGCGCTGGGAAGCTTTAATCTGAGCCGCCAGATCTGGGCGCGCGATCAAGCCCCGACCAATCATCACATCGTCACAACCCGAAACTTCCCGGCAGCGCCAGTAGTCATCAACCGTCCAGATTTCACCGTTGGCAATTACGTGACTGTTGACCGCTTCTCGCACCTTGGCAATCTCTTCCCAGTAGGCCGGTGGTTTATAACCGTCCACCTTGCTACGGGCATGAATGACGATTTCCGATGCGCCGGCAGCCTCCAGAGCTTGCCCGCAGGCAACCCCCATGGACCGGTCGTCGTACCCCAAGCGCATCTTGGCGGTAACGGGAATATCGGCAGGAACGGCTTTACGAACGCCAGCGGCAATCTCGTACATCAGCTCCGGCTCACGCATCAGCACACAGCCGCCTTTGTGCCGATTCACGGTTTTCGCGGGGCAACCGAAGTTTATATCAACCTGTGTCGCCCCCAACTCAGCAGCTTTCGCACCGTGTCGCCCCATCATTTCGGGGTCTGACCCCAATAGCTGAACCGCTACCGGAACACCAGCCTGAGTCAGGGATTGGTTATGCAGTTCCGGAGCGTATTTGTAAAAAATACGGGGTGGCAACATGCCCTGCGTCACACGAACAAATTCGGTAACACACCGGTCAATACCACCGACCTTGGTCAGGGTTTCGCGGATGGGTGCATCGACCAGCCCTTCCATCGGGGCAAGGATGATTCGCATGAAAACTCCAGAGCAATAACAGAATATTCAGAGTGAGGCTGATCAAAAATCAAGCGGAGGAGGATTGTAAGGAATTTACCGGAAAGTTGATAGCAGGATACTCCCCTATCGGAGCATCCTGCCGATTTGTGCTGGTTTATTTTTGCAGATCAAAACGATCAGCATTCATTACCTTGGCCCACGCTCTGACAAAATCATTTACAAACTTCTGCTGATTGTCGTCCTGAGCATACACTTCGGAGTACGAGCGCAGGATTGAATGAGAACCGAACACCAGATCGACGCGGGTCGCCGTCCACTTCAGTTCACCCGATTTACGGTCGCGAATCTCATAGAGATTGCTGCCTACCGATTTCCAGGTGTTTCCCATGTCAGTCAGATTAACGAAAAAGTCGTTGCTCAATACCCCGACGCGGTCGGTGAATACGCCTGCACCACTATCGCCGTAGTTAGTGCCAAGCATACGCATCCCGCCAATCAGCACCGTCATCTCTGGTGCCGTCAGGCCGAGCAGTTGAGCGCGATCGAGCATCAGCTCCTCCGGCTTGACCACATAATCTTTCTTCAACCAGTTCCGGAATGCATCAGCCACCGGCTCCAATGGTTCAAAAGACTCTGCGTCGGTCATTTCATCCGTTGCGTCGCCTCGCCCTTTCAGGAATGGAACTCGTACCGTGTAGCCCCCGGCTTTGGCCGCCTGCTCAATGCCAACACTGCCACCAAGCACAATCACATCGGCCACGCTGGCGCCGGTATCCGCAGAAATCCGCTCGTACACGGCGAGGACTTTCGCCAGCCGAGCCGGCTCGTTGCCCTCCCAACGGTTCTGAGGTGCCCAACGAATCCGCGCCCCATTCGCACCGCCGCGTAAGTCAGAGCCTCGGAAGGTACGGGCGCTGTCCCATGCGGTGCTGACCATTTCGCTAATGCTCAAACCGCTTGCGGCTATCTGCTGCTTTACGACTTCTTCGCTGTAATCCAGGTTTCCAGCAGGAACCGGATCCTGCCAAATCAGCTCTTCAGCGGGCACATCCGGGCCAATATAGCGAGTTTTCGGTCCTAAATCGCGATGCGTCAATTTAAACCAAGCCCTCGCAAAGGTATCCCGAAAATACTCGGGATCGGCCATAAACTTCTCACAAATGGCGCGATATTTAGGGTCCATTTTCATCGCCATATCCGCATCAGTCATAATCGGATTGTGGCGCACCGACGGATCACTGGCATCCCGCGGCTTATCTTCCTCCTTAATGTCGATCGGTTCCCACTGCCAGGCACCTGCCGGGCTCTTTTTTAGCTCCCACTCATAGCCAAACAGAAGCTCGAAGTAACCCATATCAAACTGGGTCGGGTTCGTGGTCCAGGCGCCCTCAATACCCGAGCTGACCGCACGACTCGCCAACCCGTTCATGTTCGGGTTATGCCAGCCAAGGCCTTGGTGCTCCAGGTCGGCCGCCTCGGGATCAGCCCCCAACACCGACGCATCACCATTACCGTGGCATTTACCAACGGTATGCCCACCAGCCGTCAAAGCGGCGGTTTCCTCATCGTTCATCGCCATCCGGGCAAAGGTTTCACGCACTTGTTCGCCGGTCTTCAACGGGTCTGGTTGTCCGTTTACACCCTCGGGATTGACATAAATCAGCCCCATTTGAACTGCCGCCAAGGGGTTTTCCATGGTGTCAGGCTTGCTGATATCGTCATAACGCTCGTCGGACGGCGCCAACCACTCTTTCTCGGAGCCCCAATAGACGTCTTTTTCAGGGTGCCAAATATCTTCACGGCCAAAGGAGAAGCCGTAAGACGGCAGGCCCATCGATTCATAAGCGACGGTACCTGCAAGCACCAATAAATCGGCCCAACTGATTTTATTGCCATACTTCTTCTTGATCGGCCACAGCAACCGGCGGGCCTTATCCAGACTGACGTTATCCGGCCAGGAACTTAAGGGGGCAAAGCGTTGGTTACCGCTGCTCGCACCACCCCGGCCATCAGCCAGGCGGTAGGTTCCTGCTGCGTGCCACGACATGCGAATCATCAAGCCGCCGTAGTGCCCCCAATCCGCCGGCCACCAGTCCTGGCTTTGCGTCATCAGGTCGTGCAGATCGTTCTTGATGCCTTCGAAATCGAGTGTTTTTACCTCTTCCCGATAATCAAAATCGTCACCCATCGGATTCGTTTTTTGATCATGCTGGTGCAAAATGTCCAGATTCAATCCTTCTGGCCACCAGTCCGTCACGTTACGACTCGTGGTCGAATTCGCCCCGTGCATCACCGGGCACTTGGCACTTGGGTTATTGTGCGACATAGACTTCTCCTACTCTTCAGTGTTTCGTGAAATGCGCCATCGCAAAGTTCTCCCAGTAATCAAACAAGATTTGGGAGACATCACTCCATATACGAGACTTACAGTCCTTAGGTGCTGACATAGCATCATCCTTTCGCATCTGATTTAGATGAGACCAGATTACATTCACGAGAAATAAAGAGATAATTAATTAAAGTCAGGCTGATGAAAGATTTTATTAATCGAAGGGTGGCAGTCAGACGAATCGCATCAGAGCCTTTCAATAGAGGAGAATTTTCCGGAGTCGTCAAACAGAATACGAAAACTGCCTCGTACGCCGTCATGAAGGTAGAACTTGGAGAGAATACGCGCCGGGAAACGGACGGTGCGTCCGTCCCGGCTCGTGGTGTGAACATCGGAGGCTACGCCCTCATAGAACTTAATCCATTCCTCAGGGCTGATGGCAATGTCCACAATAATTTGCTGCATTCAGCTACTAACTCAGTTAGCCAATTCAAGCAGCAAACGGTTCAAGCGGCTGACGTAAGACCCGGGATCTTTCAGCTGCTCGCCGCTGGCCAACGTGGCCTGATCGAACAATACGGCCGATAGTTCGGCGAAGCGCTCTTCGCCCTGCTCACTTTCCAAACGCTGAACCAGCGGGTGATCCACGTTGATTTCAAAGATCGGCTTGCTGTCCGGCACCGTCTGGCCAGCTGCTTCCATGATCTTCTTCATCTGGGCGCCCATGTCGAACTCACCGGTCACCAGGCAAGCCGGGGAGTCTGTCAGGCGATTGGTTACCCGCACTTCCTGAACACTGTCTTCCAGAGCCTTCTTGATGCGCTCCGTCAGCTCTTTGTGCTCTTTCGCCGCTTCTTCCTGTTGCTTCTTATCTTCCTCGGTTTCTACTTCACCCAAGTCGAGATCACCCCGAGCAACGTCCTGGAACTGCTTGCTGTCGTATTCGTTGAGGTAACCCATCATCCACTCGTCGATACGATCAGACAGGATCAATACCTCAATGCCCTTCTTGCGGAAGACTTCAAGATGCGGGCTGCTCTTGGCGGCCACGAAGTTATCAGCGGTGATGTAGTAGATCTTCTTCTGACCTTCTTTCATTCGGCTGATGTAGTCATCCAGAGACACGTTCTGGGTGGCTTCACCGGTATGGGTCGAAGCAAAACGCAGCAGGCCAGCAATCTTTTCTTTATTGCTGAAGTCTTCAGCCGGACCTTCTTTCAGAACCGCTCCGAACTCATTCCAGAACTTCTGGTATTCGTCAGCATCCTTCTTAGCCAGCTTAGACAGCATGTCCAGTACACGCTTGGTCATGGCGGTACGAATACTTTCCACGGTGCTGTCGTTCTGCAGAATCTCACGAGACACGTTCAGAGACAGGTCGTTGGAGTCGATCACACCTTTGGTGAAGCGCAGGTACAACGGCAGGAACTGCTCGGCGTCGTCCATGATGAACACACGCTGAACATAGAGTTTCAGACCACGCGGCGCTTCACGGTTGTACAAATCAAACGGCGCACGTTTGGGAATATACAGCAGGCTGGTGTAGTCCAGCTTACCTTCCACTTTGTTGTGCGACCAGGTCAGCGGGTCTTCAAAGTCGTGGGCGATGTGCTTATAGAACTCTTTATACTCGTCGTCTTTGATCTCGGTACGCGGCAGAGTCCACAGAGCGGTCGCATCGTTGATGGTTTCGTCTTCGCCCTTCTTGTCCTCTTCCTCACTCTCGGATTTCATAACAACCGGGAAGGAGATGTGATCGGAGTACTTCTTCACCAGAGTACGCAGCTTCCAGCCATCGGCGAATTCGGTGGCATCGGGCTTCAGGTGCAACACAATCTCGGTACCGCGCTTGTCACGGCTAACCTGTTCGATTGTGAACTCACCATCGCCCTTGGAGGACCAATGCACGCCTTCTTCAACCGGGGTGCCCGCACGGCGGGTGAACACGTCAACTTTGTCAGCAACGATAAATGCGGAGTAGAAGCCCACACCAAACTGACCAATCAGCTTGCTGTCTTTCTTCTCATCACCAGACAGCTGCTTGAGGAATTCAGCTGTGCCAGAACGCGCGATGGTACCCAGGTTGGCAACCACGTCATCGCGGTTCATGCCGATGCCGTTATCGGTCAGGGTGATGGTGCCGGCATCTTTGTCGTAATCCAGGCGGATTTTCAGATCCGAATCACCTTCAAACAACGCATCATCTTTCAGGGCGGCGAAGCGCAGTTTATCTTCGGCGTCTGATGCGTTGGAAATTAGCTCACGAAGGAAGATTTCCTTGTTGGAATACAGAGAATGGATCATCAGCTGAAGCAGCTGCTTCACTTCAGTCTGGAATCCTAGGGTCTCTTTATTGGTTTCTACCGTCATGGTTTTTATCGTCTCCTGCTCGTTACTTAGGAGGAATGGCATGGTCAGCTAGTGCTTTCCAAAACACGCTGTGGATACGTCCATGTACGCTCTGCTTCGCCATCCATGGCTACGCAAGGTTTTGGAAAGCACTAGCTGACCACGCCACCCAACTATGGAATTGGGTTCCGTTACAGCACAAAGTCTGGGCAAGCGGCCGGTATGGCTTTCTGGAACCGTGCGGAGCCATGGATGGCGGAGCCCGAGCCGAACAGGGACGTCTCGAGGCGTGTTTCAGAAAGCCATACCGGCCGCTTGCTTACTCCGCTGCTAGAGTGCTGAAACCAAAGATGGGGCTCAGCCGGGGCATTTCAACCCCGGCAAAAGCAAAATCAGTCTTCGAGCAGGAAGTGAGCCCGTGCGGTGGCAATGGGCTGGGAGCGGGACTTTTGCCAAGCGGTGATCATCACATTTGCCACTCTATTCCCCTGACGAGTCAAATGGCATTCAGCGTAGGTCTCGCGATTCAGACCGGCACGCAGATAATCCAACGAAAAGTCGACAATTCTCGGCATGCGCAGCGTGTCTTGGGACATCATCAGGTAAATCGCGGCCGACATCTCCATGAAACCACCAATCACGCCGCCATGAATAGCTGGCAAAATCGGGTTGCCGAGGTTCGCTTCCTTCACCGGCAGGCGGAAAATCAAATCATCCCCGAAACGATCACACTGCAAGCCAATCCACTTTGCGTAAGGAATGCTATCCAGCATTCGGGAAAAGTCACCCGTTTGCTGGGTGTACTTCAAAATTTCCGGACTGGTCATTCCACACCTCCGGTAATCAGATCTCGATAGCACTTCGGGCTGGCTTCCTTACCAATACGCATAAACGTGCCCACACAGTTGGCAATAATCTCCCCACCCTCCTGGTACGCAACACAGCGGGTAAAGATAATATGCCGGGTCACCTTGTAGGTTTCTGCACGCGCAAATACAGGTTTCCTTGGCTCAGCCGGGCGCATGTAGTCAACGCGCAAATCCAGCGTCGGGCACAGCTCGAATTCATCCAACGCGCAAATCATGACCGACCCTGACGTAGTATCCATCAACGTGGTGATCGCACCACCATGAATCACACCGGTATCCGGGTTGCCAATGATTTCGTCGCTGTATGGCAGTTCCATTACCAAGTATCCGTCACCCACTTCTTTCGGCGCCAGGCCCAAAGCTTTCGCCTGGTTTAACGTACTAAGAAACCGGGTGACCCGGTCGATTCGGGTTTCATCATTCATTCAGGAAGGTCCAGCAGATCAGTTTTTCAGTTTTTCAGTCGCGTTCTGCGGCGTAGACTTGGCCTCGCAGAACACCTTGCCGTCTCGCAGAGCGCATAGAGCATCGGAATGGAATTCGCGGCGATACAGTACGATCACCACCAAAGTTGAAGCTGCAATAAACACCAAAGGGTGAATGAAGCCAACAATGACGGCGAGCGCGTAATAATAAGATCGAAGCCCCAGGTTGAAGGCATCGCCCGCCAAATTACAGATGTGCCCGGCATTTCGAGCGAAGGTTTCCCGCGCAGCCGGGCTGGTTTTACTGTCATTAGCCAGAGGGGCGCTGCCTATCATCACCGCCACGAAGTTGTACATCCTCATGGCCCATGTGAATTTAAAAAAGGCATAGACAAACACGACCAGCAGCACAACAAGTCTTAACTCCCACACTTCACGAGTGGGTGCGAAGCTGAACGGCATGGTGGCAAACACTTCCATTGCCTCGCTAGTATAACCCAACGCCGTCAGCAGTCCCGCCAAAATCAAAAGACAACTGGATGCAAAGAAGGCTCCGTTTCGCTCAAGATTACCTACCGCAGATGTATCCGCAATGCGGTTTTCACGCTTCAGCATCACCCGCATCCAATCCTCCCGATACATATCGAGACTGTTCGACAAACACGGATGATTACGGGCCCGCTTTTTTGAGTACCAGGTATAGCCACCCCAGCAAACAAGGAACCAGAGCAAAGCCAGAATGTCTAGGTAGTGTGTCATCGGCTAATTATCTGCATCCAGGCCAATAAAAATGCGGTTAGAAGACTTACATATAATACGGTAAGCGAGCCTGCTGAGCCACTTTACAGCGAACGTCAATGCGGCATACTGCCGCGATTATGCTATAAACTTCGGTCTTAATAGCCGTTTTCTGTACGGAACGAACATCTAGACGCAACGTGAAGGAGCCATGCGTGAAAACAGGAAACCTGCTCGGTCTGCTCATTATTCTGGCCATTCTATCGGCCCTTAGCGGATGCGCCGTCAATCCGGTTACCGGTGAACGCCAGCTGTCGCTGATCCCCGAAAGCCAAGAGTTATCATTAGGGGCCGAGCAATACGTGCCGACCCAACAAACACAAGGCGGCAAGTTTTATCTTGACCCTGAACTGACCGTATACGTTCGGGAAGTCGGCCAAAAAATGGCACAAGTGAGCGACCGCCCTGACCTACCCTACGAGTTCGTTGTGCTAAATAGCAGCGTACCCAATGCCTGGGCACTTCCGGGCGGAAAAATTGCCATTAACCGAGGTTTGCTGGCCAAACTTGATGACGAGGCTCAACTGGCATCCGTACTGGGCCACGAAATTGTTCACGCAGCCGCTCGCCATAGCGTGCAGCGTATGCAGAAAGGCACACTCATCAGCCTGGGCATGGCTGGCATTGGTATGGTCATGTCCGATAACGAGTGGGCCGGCCTGATTATGGGGGGCGCGGCTGTAGGCGCACAACTGGCATTGGCACAGTATGGCCAAGGGGATGAACTGGAGTCCGATGCCTACGGCATCAAGTATATGAAAGCCGCAGGGTACGACCCGCAAGCGGCAGTTGAACTGCAACAGCTGTTCTTGTCCTTGTCGGAAGGCAATCAGTCGAGCTGGTTAAACGGCCTGTTTGCCAGCCACCCGCCTTCCGCAAAGCGAGTGCAGGCCAATCAGGAACTGGTCCAGAAAATCGGCGCGGGTGGCTACCGGGGTACCGACATTTACCAGCGCCGAATCGCCATGATCAAAAAGCTTCAACCGGCTTACGAGGCTCATGACAACGCCATGAAACTGGCGTCGGAAGGCGATTTTTCCGGGGCTTTGTCCTCCATCAACAAGGCCATCAAAATAGAACCCCGCGAGGCAATGTTCTTTGCGTTACGTGGTCGGATCTATAAAAACCAGAATCAGCTCGAAAAGGCCCGTGAAGACTTTGATAAGGCCGTTTCGCTGTACCCTGAGATGTTCCAATACCAACTCCACAATGGATTGAACGAGCTGGCTCTGAACAATTTATCCAAAGCCAAAGGTCATTTGGAACGAGCAAATGAAGTAGTGCCAACCTCCATTGCTTATCTACGTCTTGGCGATATTTCCAGAGAACAGGGTCGCAGGGATGAAGCCATAAGCTATTATTCCGCGGCAGCGGAGGCCGGCGGCGAGATTGGTGAAGAGGCCAAACGCAAACTGGCGGCCATGACAAACTAAAAGCACATCGAAATTTCCAAATAAAAACCGGAAGTTAACCACTTCCGGTTTTTTTATGCCCGGAAACATTGCCCGTTTGACGCCACTACCGTGTCAATGATTACATTGACTTCTAGAGCAATAACTCTAAAAATCAGATAACTCAATAACAATCGGATGAAAAACATGCTCTCTAAACGACTGCAACCGATCGCATTTCAGGCGAGGCGAGCCTACGTCGACTTGATGTTTCAAGTCATGGGGCGCGCTTTGCAAGCCATTACCGAAGTAGACGAAACCGCTCGCGAAGAAACCCGCTTCCTCCCTGTTGGATTTCTTTTTGAGATGCAGGTCATGCCTGCCGGCCCGAAGCTGATCGTGGAACACACCGGTGATGGTCGCCTTCAGTATCTAGGTGACGAAGCGTCACGGCCAGTTGATTTGTCGATTCAATTCAAACACATGGCTCATGCATTTCTGGTGATGTCGTTTCAGGAAAAGACCGCCGTGGCGTTTGCGCACGACCGCATGTTGGTTGATGGCGACGTAAGCTTGGCGATCAAAATGACCCGTGTTCTCAATCGTTTAGAGGCGTTCATACTGCCTAAGCTGGTTGCCGAACGTGCTGTAAAAGAGTACCCGGCAACCCTCAACCTCCCGAATAAATTGCTGAATGCTGCACGCATTTATCTGAAAGTTGCCACCAACCTTGTCGAGACAGTGAGAGCATAATGACCAACAAATACTACGAGTTCTTCTGCCCGGTTAAAGTCATTGCAGGCAAAGCCGCTTTAGAGCACATCCCTTTCGAGTTGACCAGCCTCGCGGCCAAGCGTCCGATGATAATTACAGACAAAGGGGTGCGCGCTGCAGGCCTTCTGGACCCTGTGATTGCTGCCTGCGAAGACAGCGGTTTAGACATTGTTTCAATTTACGACGACGTGCCGCCAGACTCATCCACAACCGTCGTTGGCGCTATCGCCAAGGTATACCGTAAAGAAAAATGCGATTCGATCATTGCTGTTGGCGGCGGCTCAGCCATCGACACCGGCAAAGCCGTCAACATCCTCGTTTCCGAAGGCGGTGATGACATCGCTGAGTACAGTGGTGCGGGCATACTGAAAAAAGCGTTAAAACCGTTCTTTGTGGTGCCAACTACAGCGGGTACCGGCTCCGAAGTAACGTCCGTTGCGGTCATTACCGATGCGAAAAAAGGCGTAAAACTGCCCTATTCATCGCCATTTTTGCTTCCCAACGCTGCCGTTATCGACCCTCGGATGACGCTTACACTGCCTCCGCACATTACCGCCGCCACGGCCATGGACGCGCTTACTCACGCCACCGAGGCCTTTACCTGCATGGCGAAGAACCCTCTGAGCGACGCTTACGCGACCGCCGCGGTGAGAAAAGTCAGCCAGTCACTGCTGAAGGTGATGGACAAACCTAAAGACGAAGACGGCCGCTTGGAATTGGCCCAGGCCTCCACCATGGCAGGCATTGCATTTTCCAATTCCATGGTTGGTCTTGTCCACTCTCTGGGACACGCTACGGGCGCCATTTGCCACCTGCCACACGGCCTGTGCATGAGCCTGTATTTGCCTTACGTGCTGGAATTCAACCTGGAAAGTATTCGCGAACCCTTAAGCGATCTGCTCCTGCACCTTGAAGGTCCGGAGGTGTATTCTGCAACTCCAGCCGCTCGCCGAGCGGAAGCAAGCATTTCATCCATTCGCAAACTTCGTGACGAACTCTACAAACGCTGCAAACTTCCACGAACGCTGAAAGAAACCGGCAAGGTTCTTGAAAGCCAGCTGGAAGCCATCGCTAAAATGGCATTGGACGACGGTTCCATCATGTTCAACCCAAGGGAAGTCTCGCTTGAAGACGCAATGACGATTTTGAGACGCGCCTGGGTCTGACAAATCACTTTGGTACGAAATGCTGCCCGCCGACAATCGGGTAGCATTTCGCTACACAACTAAGATTTCACCCGCACTCTTAAAGAGGTATTATTCCGTTAGCATTCTAGCAACGATACGGCTGGAGGCACTTTAGTCAGATTTCGTTCTCCCAGCTGCGTGGGTGTGTTGCCATGATTCGTCGATGCTTTAAGCGCTTAGACCATTACCTTAGATTGCTCCCTTTCGCACTGTTTTGCGCAATCATATCGGCTAACGCCTCGGCCGATACGCAAGACACCGGCAAATCACTTCGCCTGAACATTTCCCCCCATGGCTACCCGCCCTACCTGATTGTCGAAGGAGAGACACCATCCGGCATTTTGTGGGACGTAATGACTACAATAGCGCCCCGTTTGGGATACGAACTGATCCCCAGAAAAATCCCACGAAAACGGGTTGATAACATGCTGCTTGATGGCTACATCGACGGCACGTTTCGAGCCATTGAATGGACCGAAAAACCAGAGAACTATCTATTCACACAAGCGGTCGTAAATGTCGAAGAAGTGTTGTTTTTCAATCGTGAATCCGCAACCGATTACTCTCACCCCTCTGACCTTTTCGGACATACCGTCGTTGCCCATTTAGGATACAAGTACCCGAGTCTTGCCCCCTATTTCGAGCAGGGAAAAATCAAACGCTTCAATGTGTCCAGCGACAAAGATCTGTTTCGTTATGTCTTGCTGGGCGATCGCTTTGATGCCGCCTTGGCTGACCGCTTGGTGGGACAGTGGATTCTTCGCAATGAAGGGCTTACTAATCAGTTTCGGTCGTCTACTGGAAATATCAGTCAGTATGGTTACCGCCTCATGCTTCGAAAGGATTGGGCGGAGTTCGCACAAGGTTTTAATCGTGAATTGGCGGCCATGCGCGAGAATGGCGAACTGGATGCCATCCTCGCGAATTACCGTTAAATCCGGAGTTACTCCAACCTGCGCAGCAGCAACATTGGGGAAACGCTCAGT
The DNA here is from genome assembly GCF_003336705.1 of Marinobacter litoralis. Lineage (GTDB taxonomy): Bacteria > Pseudomonadota > Gammaproteobacteria > Pseudomonadales > Oleiphilaceae > Marinobacter > Marinobacter litoralis. The sequence continues at coordinate 143,124 of NZ_QMDL01000004.1, forward strand.
ACCGGCCTTAGCTGCCAGCGCCCGAACAGAGCCAGCAAAAAGGCGCTGATCAGTGGAACCGATAACACCACTTGCCAGTGCCAGCGAAATTCGCCTTCAAAAGCCCGAGCCTGCAAAGCATAAACCGCTGCTTCAGCCGCTAGCACGCCAAGCACCCCGGCAAAAAATCCCAGTAACGCAAACTCCAGCATAGTGCTTCGCACTAACAATGACTGCTGGCCTCCCAGCGTTCGCAGCAATGCGCCTTCCCGCTGCCTGTCCCGCAAAGTAGCGCTCACCACCGCAGCCATCACCACAAGCGCCGCCGCAAGAATCAAAGCCAGAATGGCTTCAATGGCTTGCGTCACCTGCTGAACGATTTCCTGAATGCGCTTGATGATGTGATCAATCTCCAGGACAGAAACCGTTGGGTACTGCCGGGAGAACTCGTTCAGCAACAGTTTGTCGTTCTCATCAAGGTGAAAACTGGTGATCCAGGTCGCCGGCATTTCAGTCATTCCGCCACCAGGTGGAAACGCCATATAGAAGTTGGGTTTCATACTGTCCCATTTCACGCTTCGAATGCTGGCAACCGGCTCCGTGATTTTTTCAGAGCCGATGGTGAACGTTAATTGATCCCCCAGCTTCAAGCCCAGTTTGCCGGCCAACTCTGCCTCTACCGAAACGCCTTCTGTGTTATCACCAGTGAACCATTCACCTTCCTGAATCTGATTATCTTCCGGAAGCTGCTCCATCCACGTGAGGTTTAACTCGCGATTCAAGGCATTGATGCGCTCGTCTTTGCTTACCGCTTCTTTAACGGGCTGACCGTTTAACTCGGTCAGCCGGCCCCGAACCATCGGGTACACGGTATCCAAATGCACACTGCGCTCGGCCCAAAAGGATTCAATAGCGGCAACATCATTCGGTGCAATATTGATCAGAAAGTGATTGGGCGTATCTTCCGGCAACTGTGCCTGCCAATCCTCCAGCAATGCAGAGCGAACCAGCACCAATGTAGCCGCCAGCATCAGTGTCATGGCAAATACCGCCATTTGCGCCATGCTGGCTTGTCGGTGTCGATACAGCCCGACAAGCGCCAAACGCCATGCATTGCCGCCCCCGCGCACACGCCGTAGCAAAGACACCATCAGCCAGCCTATGAGCGCCAACACCGTCAGCAGAAGCACCAAGCCGCCGAGCAGCGAAATGACCAAGGTTAATTCGCCCGCATACAGCCACACCAAGCCAAAAACCGCAGTAACTGCAATGACCAGGTCCGGGACCACGTCCCTCCCGGACTCGCCCGGCTGGGCTCGCAAAACCCTCATCGCAGGGACGTTTTGAAGTCGGCGAATAGGTGGGTAGGCAAATGCAAACAACGAAATCAGCGCAGTTAGCAACGCCGGTGTGAGTGCCGCGGGGTCTAAGTAGAAATCAATGGGGCGTTCCAGCACGTCGCTCAACATACGCACCAGCATCCAAAACAGGGGCAGTGCAACGGCTAGACCACCAACAATGCCCGCCACACCCCACAAGGCGAGGCGGCGCAGATATAAACGGCCAATCCCACCACCAGTGAGCCCGAGAGTTTTCAGTAGCGCGACTGTATCCCTTTGGGAAAGCGCATACTGACGGCTCGCAACCGCGACGGCCACAGCGGCTAGCAATACGGCCAAGCTGCCACCCAGCAACAAAAATCGCTCAGCGCGCTCTAGTGATCGCGAAAAGGTTTCGCCATCTCTGACCCCTTCCCATTCATGGCTAGGTTCCAGTTGTGGTTCAAGCCATTGATAGTAGTCTTCCAGCAGACGCTCTTCGCCAGCAAACAGGTAAACAAACCCCACTCGACTGCCTTCCTGAAGCACTCCGGTGGCCGCCACGTCGTCCGCGTGCATCATCACGCGAGGTGCCAATGAGGACAGCCTGAAACCGCCATCTGGCTCTCGTATCAGCAGGTTCGAGACGGTAAGTTTAAGATTCCCTACTTCCAGAGTGTCGCCAATGTCGAGCTCCAACAATTTGAGCAGCCTCGGATTGATCCAGATCTCTCCGGGTCTTGGCCCCGCATCAACGGTTATTCGCGGTGCATCTTCGTTGGGTTGAACTTCGATGTCACCACGCAGTGGATACTCATCACTAACAGCTTTCACCGACACCAACTGGAATCCGTTTTCGCCGAACACCATGGTTGAAAACTTGATCATCTGACCGGTTTCCAAACCACGGCTTTGTGCTTCTTCTATCCAGCCCGAAGGCACAGGCTTTCCGTTCTCTGCATCGAGCTGGCGATCAGCCGCCAAAAAGGAGCTTGCGGAGGATACCAGTGTGCGTTGGAGCTGGTTGGCAAACAGCGCGATGGTTGCCACCGTCGCCACAGCAATAATCAAGGCAACCAGCACCACTCGAACATCTCGCTCGCGCCAGTCTCGCCTTACGGACATGAGTTTCTTTGCGGCAGCCATCAGTCAGCTAACTCCCGAGCCGCATCAGGCTCGCTCAACACACCTGCCTCAATATGGAAGGTGCGATTACAGCGTGCGGCCAGTCGCTCATCGTGGGTCACCATCACCAAGGTGGCGCCCTGCTCCCGGTTTAGATCCATCAGCAAATCGGAAACGGACTGGCCGGTTCGGTTATCCAGATTTCCTGTGGGCTCATCGGCAAACAGGATGCTTGGCTCGGAAGCGAATGCACGAGCAATAGCCACTCGTTGCTGCTCCCCTCCGGATAACTGTCGCGGTGTATGGTTGAGGCGCTCCCCCAAACCGACGCGCTCAAGCAAATCACGAGCACGTTGATGGGGTGCTTCTATGCCGGCCAGTTCCAGAGGTAGCATAACGTTTTCTAACGCGCTCAGCGCCGGAAGTAGCTGAAAGGATTGGAAAACAAACCCCACTCGCCGGGCACGTAGTTTGGCGCGCTCGTCTTCGGTCAGACTACTGATCTCGGCCCCATCCAATTCCACGGTACCTTCACTTGGGGTGTCGAGTCCGGCGAGCAATCCTAATAGCGTGGTTTTACCGGAACCGGAACGACCAACGATGGCGACGGATTCACCCCGATTGATTTCCAGGTTAACCCCCTGCAAGATCGTCAGCGTGTCAGTTTCCAGGCTGACTGTGTGGGTCAATCCGGATACTCGCAGCATTGGGCGATGGTTATTCTTTGTCAGGTCCGTCATTTGGTTCACGATTTCTCCGTTCGCTGGCGTTTAAGGTTTAAATTTTAAGGGTACACGAATCTATGTTTCATAAGGCGTTTACGTTTGTTCGGTCGTTTTTTCTCTTCACTTTGGTTTTACTTTCGTGGCCCGCTCTGGCGAATCAATCCACGGTGCTTGTTGTTGGCGACAGTTTGAGTGCCGCTTACGGTGTTCCTTCCGAAACCGCTTGGGTGCCTCTGCTGCGTGATCGGCTGGAGCGCGAGGGCCTGTCATGGCAGGTGGTTAATGCCAGTATCAGCGGTGAAACGACCGATGGCGGTTTGCGCAGGTTGCCCCGTTTGCTTAAGCAGAATGAGCCGGATGTGGTTGTCATTGAGCTCGGCGGTAACGATGGTTTGCGCGGCTTTCCTCCGAATGTGATTGAGGCGAATCTGGCCAAGATGATTGAGCTGTCGCTGGATGCAGGTGCTACTCCGATTCTTGTAGGCATGCAGATTCCACCGAATTACGGTCAGCGTTATACGCAGATGTTTTCGGATATCTTTCCAGCGTTGTCTGACCGGTATAGCGTAGGGTTGGTTCCGTTCTTTTTGGAGGGAATTTACGATCAAGAGGGGTTGATGCAGGGGGACGGCATTCATCCGACTGAGGAGGCGCAGCCTTTGTTGCTGGAGAATGTTTGGCCCCAATTGGAGCCTTTGGTTCAGTAAATCACCCACCCTAGGCTCTCCGGCTTTGGAGAAAGCCAAGGGAGTGCGGTAGCTTTTCCTGAAACCGCTACGAGCACATCCATGTGCGCTTCTCTCAGGCCATCCTTGGCCTTCGAAATTTCAGGAAAAGCTACCGCACTCCCTTGCCCCAGACTTTGGGGGGAGCGCCAAAATGCCCGTCAATCAGACTAACTAAACAAAATTTCCAACGAAATCCAGAACCCGCCTCTCCGACCAGTAGTAACCATCTTTTGCGTGTTCGACAAATCCGACATGACCGCCCCACCGCGGCGCTTCAACTTTCACGTGTCGGCCCAATACTTTTTTTGATTCCGGGTAGCAGGCGGCAGACAGGAATGGGTCGTCAGCGGCGTTGACCATCAGTGAGGGCACCCGAATGTCGTTAAGCCGGGATAACGCCGAGCATTGGGCCCAGTAGTCTCTTGCATTTTTGAAGCCGTGTAACGGTGCGGTGTATCGGTTGTCGAATTGATGGAAATTTCGAATGTTTTTGAAGTCGCTGATGTCGATCAAGTCGGGGAAGCGTTCGGCTTTCTCCTGCATTTTTCCGTACAGGTCATTTAGAAATCTTTGCATGTAGATCCGGCGACTGGGCAGTGCCAGCATGTCGGCGCTGCCGGCGAGGTCAACGGGGACGGAATAAGTCACGGCACCGCTGATTCGGCTGTCGAGTTGTTCGCTTTGTTGCCCCAGGTACAACAAGGTGAGGTTGCCGCCCATGCTGAAGCCGGATAGGAACACATTTTTGTAGCTGTCGCGCAGCGCTCGGGTGACGACGGTGTGTAGGTCTTCTGTGGCGCCGCTGTGGTAGAACCTGGGTTGGTGGTTCATGTTGCCGCCGCATGAGCGGAAGTTCCAGGCGAGTACGTCCCAGCCTTCGGCCATGAGAGCTTTGGCTAAGCCGAGTACGTAGGGTCTTCGGCTGTGGCCTTCCAAGCCGTGTGAGATCACAGCGATCCGGTCGCTGTTTTGCCGGTACCAGTCCAGATGCAGTTCGTCGTTATCCGGGGTGGCGAGCACCTCGGTTTGGGGCGCTGGCATCTCGACGTTTCGGAACAGTGTGGGCCAGATGGACTGCACGTGCCCGTTACGTAACCACACCGGTGGGCGGTACGGATACTGGACTCGCCTGTGCAAATTTTGACCTTTTAATTCAGGGGGTTGACGAACCAAATCAAAGTCCTTAATATGCGCCGCACATTGATGCTGTTCCCCGATAGCTCAGTTGGTAGAGCAACGGACTGTTAATCCGTTTGTCGCTGGTTCGAGCCCAGCTCGGGGAGCCACTTCTTTTAAAAAGCCGCTGATTCTTTCAATCAGCGGCTTTTTTCTTTCTACGTCAAAGCATTTCTTCCCGCTGCATAAATTCTTTGAGAACCTGATACAGGGTGAAGCCATCCTGAACGCCAATCAGCTCCCGAATCGAATGCATCGCAAACTGTGGCACACCAATATCAAGAGTGGTTACGCCGAGGTTGGCGGCTGTCAGTGGACCGATGGTGCTTCCGCACCCCATGTCACTGCGTACCACGAAGGTTTGGTGAGGCAATCCAAGTTCGTCACTGATGTGTCGATACAACGCCGCTGAGCGGCTGTTGGTTGCATAACGTTGGTTGTGGTTCACTTTGATCACTGGCCCTTGATTCAGTATGGGGCCATGGTTTTCATCGTGCTTGTCTATGAAGTTCGGGTGCACGCCGTGCGCGTTGTCTGCGGAGATCATCATAGATCGGGCAATCGCCCTGCCCTTGCCAGCGCCACACCAGCGCTCCAGCACTTCTCCCAGGAACGGCCCTTGCGCGCCCTCTGCAGACACACTGCCGACTTCTTCGTGATCGTTGCACACCAGCAGTGCCGCTTCGTCACCCGAAGTGTCGAGGAGCGATTGCAGCCCGATGTAACAGCTCAACAGGTTGTCCAGGCGAGCAGAGGCCAGGAAGTCTTCCCGAAGGCCGACCAGTGCAGCATCTTGAGCATCGTAGAAGCTGAGTTCGTAACCAAGAACTTTCCTGGCTTTAAGACCGGATTCGTTGGCGATCTGCTCCTTGAGTAAGTCGCTGAACGTTTCCGTCTCAGATGCCTGCATCAATAGCGGAGGCAGGTCGGTCTGGGCGTTAACCGAGCGGTTGCTGTTGGCTTCACGGTCCAGGTGAATGGCCAAGCTCGGTATGATGGCGACAGGCTTTTTAAAGTCGATGAGGACATCCTGAACTTTTCCATGCTCATCAAGCACAGTAACCCGGCCAGCCAGCGATAGGTCCCGGTCAAACCACGGGTTCAGCAACACGCCACCGTAGACTTCAACACCCAACTGGAAATATCCCTTGCGGCGAACTTCCGGGTTCGGCTTTACTTTCAGGCACGGGCTATCAGTATGCGCGCCTACCATTCGGATGCCCGAGTTTTCAGCGCCTTTCTTCCCGGTGCGAAACGCGATGATGGACGAGCCGTTACGAATCGCGTAATAGCTTTTACCCTGCTCAAGCGCCCATTCATCCCGCTCATCGAGCCGTTCAAAGCCGGACGCCTCAAGGCGTTCTTTCATTGTATTCACCGCATGCCAAGGCGTGGGCGATGCGTTTAAAAACTGCAGCAAGTCATTATTAAATTCAGTGTGTTCCATGATCTTCCTGATTGCATGATAATGGCGGCTACAGTATGGCACGAAGCCGCTACCTCGCCTACAGGCTGGCGGTTTGTCCCTATTAGTAATCCAACGATTTAACCCGGAGTTCCCTGTGTCGATACCCCGTTTTCTGGACATCGAATACTGCCAAACCGACGATGCACTTTTCCCGACAGCCATTGCCTGGTCTTTGGAAGACGGGCAAATGAAGTCCGTGGTCATCGCTCCCGATGAAGCCTGGGTTCCCGATGGTGCAGATTTGGGCGATATCGATCTGTTCTACCTCGAGGAACAGGGTGTTCCCATTCTTGAGCTTGTTCGCGAGCTTCACGAAGACCTGCCCGGCCAAACGGTTTACGTTGACGGCATAGATCCGGATGAGACTCTGATAGATCTTATTTTCGAAGCGGTGAAGCAAGAAGCACCGTTCGAAATTGCGCCTATCGCCGAACTGGTAACCGATCTGGATGCCGGCACTCTGGAAGATCGCCGGCGGGAGCTGATGTTTGAAGAAGGCCTGGAACCGCAGCTGCCCGAAAACGGGGTATACGCTTTGTTGCTGATTGCTCGTGAGTCAGGGTTACTAGATGACCTGTTCATCTAAGCGTTAGAGACGAGGAAGTGTGACAGGTGTCTGCGTAACAAGGTGTTACACAAGGCAGAATCTGGCGTCAGCACCGTTACTGACAGGAAGCCAGATAATAATGAACAAGGTCGCAACCCGTTTCCTCACCACAAGCATGATGTCCTTGTGCCTGTTACCTGTGGCAACGCAAGCTCAGGAAACGCCCCGCTCAGACAAACACTACGTCGGCCTGCTGGCAACCACCATTGAGCATCGGTCTATTGGGAGGTTTTCCAAAGAAGATGCCTGGAGCCAAGCAGGCACTCTGGTGATTGGCGGTCATTTGAACGACCTCATTCACGCCGAAGTCCGTATGGGCGGCGGCTATAAAGATGCTGAAATCAACAGTGATTTCACCCTCGCCATCGATTATTACGGCAGCTGGTATATGGGGCTGCACTACCCGGTTGGTGAGCTCGGTAACGTGTACGCTCAGGCTGGTTTTACCCACATCAGTGGTGAGGCCACGCTTGATAATCCCGACGAGCGTCGTAACCGGGAGTTTCAGGAGTTTGGCGAGGACTATCCGAGCAGCAGCTTCAGTTTCAGCTGGATAGCGGGTATCGATTTCGAGTTAATCGACAGTATGTATCTGGTGCTGGAAGGCGGGAAGTTGTTCGAAGATACCGATACCAGCGCGAATGCCTTTCAGTTTTCTTCAGGAATTCGTTACGAGTTTTAACGGCACTCCTGATTCGGTGCAGGTCAAGCGGGGCTGGAATCCTTTTTCTGGAACCGCTACGAGCACATCCATGTGCGCTTCTCTCAGGCCATCCTTGGCCTTCGACATTCCAGAAAAAGGATTCCAGCCCCACTCGCCCCAGACTTAGGTTTCAGGGAAGAGGCCCTCGCCTGCCTCTTCCCCCTCAAATTCAGACCTTATGCTGAATATGCCAGCACTGGTGAATCTTCTGGTTCCGCTGAAAATCCTTATCCAAGGTGCTCGCAGTCACCTCTTTCACATCGAACTCCGCAGCCAAGTCCTCGTCCAGCTTAAACTTGCGGAAATTGTTAGAGAAGATCAGCAAACCGTCAGTGGACAGGCGTTCCATGCACTGACGAACCATCACACCATGGTCCCGCTGAACGTCCAACACACCCGCCATACGGGCTGAGTTGGAGAAGGTTGGCGGGTCCATGAAGATCAGGTCGAAGGTTTGATTCGCCGTTCGCTTGTCCGCCAGCCATGCCAAGCAGTCAGCCTGCTCAACCAAGTGCTTACGTGGGTCTGCGCCATTGAGGGAAAGATTATCCATAGCCCAGTTGACGTAAGTTTTGGACATGTCCAGGCTCAACGAACGACTGGCACCGCCGACCGCCGCATGTACCGTTGCTGCGCCGGTGTAACAGAACAGGTTCAAGAACCGCTTACCTTGGGCATTCTGCTGAATCCAGTGGCGCACGGGGCGATGATCCAGAAACAAGCCGGTATCGAGGTAGTCCTTCAGGTTAACTTTCAGCGTACAGCCATGCTCTTGTACCTTGAGGTATTCGCCGGTCGCCGCTTGCTTCTCGTATTGCTTGGTACCGCTTTGCCGCTGGCGCTGCTTGCAGACCATGTCTTTAGGGTCGATATCCAGCACGTCCGGAATGATGGCCAAGGCTTCCGCTAAACGTTCGCGAGCGGCCCTTTCGTCGATGGATTTCGGAGCCAGATATTCCTGAACGTGCACCCTGCCCTCATAGATATCGATCGCCAATGCGTATTCCGGCATATCGGCATCGTATAGGCGGTAGCAGCCAATGTTTTGCTTTCTGGCCCATTGCCCTATGGATTTCACGTTTTTCTTCAAACGGTTCCGAAGCATCTCCGCCCGTTCAGCGTTCACAATACGCGGGACCACTTGACCGGCGGCGGCCGGGTCTCTGGGAGTCATCGCGTTTTCAGGACGTACTTCGAACAACAGCAATTGCGCCGGCAGTTTGCCGTTGAACAGGTTGTATTGCTTGAAGCTTCGAAGTCCGACGGATTTGCCAAACTCAGGTGCGCCAGTAAACACACCTAAACGCCAGCCGGCCAGCTCGCGAAGCGAAACCTCGCCGATACTCTGGTAGAGCGACGCGAGGACGTTTCGTTCGCTCAACCGCTCACCGTATGGAGGGTTCGTCAAAACCAGACCCTGATCCGCCCAGCTGTCTTGGCGGGCAAATTCGGCCAATGCACGCTCTTCTACAGTAACGATACCTTCAAGCCCTGCACGCTGGATGTTTCTTTGTGCGGTATCCAGCACTCGGCGGTCCTGATCGAACCCTGCAAACACGGGCACTCTGCCCTGCTTACCCTCGTGTGCCCGGCGCTCGGCTTCCTGGCGAATACTCATCCACAGCTCGGGTTGGTGGCCGGGCCACTTTTCAAATCCGAAGCGCTCCTGTCTTCGGCCCGGCGCAATGTCCAGAGCCATCAGCGCCGCTTCGATCAATAGCGTGCCAGAACCACACATGGGATCGACAAAATCCCCACCCGCGGCGGCAATACCCGGCCAGCCGGCTCGCAATAGAACAGCGGCGGCCAGGTTTTCTTTCAAGGGTGCCAAGCCCTGCTCTGTGCGATAGCCGCGCATGTGAAGACTGTGGCCACTGAGATCAAGACCAACGGCCAAACGGCCACGGTTCAGCCGTGCAGAGATGGTCACATCCGGATCTTTCTGGGCGACCGCTGGCCTCGGCGCGCCGGCGCCGCGAATGCTGTCTACGATGCCATCTTTGACTTTCTGAGCACCAAACTGAGTGTTTCTAAGGGCTTCATTTTGCCCGAGGAAATTAACCCGAAAACTGCCACCCGCCCGAATATGAGCCTGCCAATCCAATTTTACGATGCCATCGTAAAGCTCTTCGGCACTACGAGCATCCACTTCATCGATATGCAGGATCACACGGTTCGCTAATCGGGACCACATGCAGGCTCGATATCCGGCTTCCATTTCACCTTCAACCCAAACACCCGCCGGTGCATTGCGCACTAACGAGAGGCCAAAAGTCTCCAACTCATCACCCAGGAGATACTCTACGCCCTTAGGGCAGGTTACAAAAAAGACATACTTGGACAAAATCAACTCCTGGTTTTCTAGATAAAGCTGGTAAGCCGCTGGATTCGCAGCGAAAGCCAAAATGGCCTGTCATCATTAGTTCATAAAACTATAAGAAATCGTTCATATAGACGAAATCGTTAGTGTACTTCTCATCAAGGTTCGTCTTACCTTGTACTTGACGCGTCGTTCTGGAAGCAACAATTAAAGCTTCCATTAACAGGATCCTGACTGCTCTGACCGGAGCTGGCAATAGTGGGTTGTCCCGGATGGGCTCCACAAGCCATGGTCATCGCAGATGTGTACACGCTTGTTCTGTTAATCCATAGTGAGGAACGGCATGAAAAGACAGAAAAGAGACGTTTACGCTCGTGCATTCAAGCGGGGATACCTCGCTGGCGTGTCCGGAAAATCCAAAGACAGCTGCCCAATAGATCAACCAGATGCGCGCCAGGAATGGTTGAACGGGTGGCGAGAAGGCCGCACAGATAACTGGGAGGGCATGACCGGCGTTTCCGGCATCCACAAGTTAGCCAACGTAACTGCAACATAATCGCGGTGTTGGCCTATCTCAGTTAGTTTGATTTGTTTTTAAAATAACCTTAACACGACAATTTGACGCAGTATTCCGAGCAACCGAAACGGGGCCACCCGCCCCGTACCATGCGAAGAAGCGCCACGGGGTTCATTCCCCGCAAAGGGCCCGCTAAGCGGGCCCTACCATTTTATGCCTTCCGCTCTTTTCGAACGGCCTCTACCGCCTCACCAATCAGCTTCGGCCCTTTATAAATAAAGCCGGTGTATATTTGCACCAATTTAGCGCCTGCCCGAATTTTTTCTGCTGCGCTCTCTGCATCCGTAATGCCACCAACACCAATAATCGGTATGCGATCACCTAGCTCAGCATACAATCCGGCGATAACCCGCACTGACGACTCGCGCACGGGCGCCCCGCTCAAACCACCAGCCTCCTGCGCGTGCTGGTGCCCCTTAACGGCTTCTCGGCTGATGGTCGTATTCGTCGCAATCACACCGTCCAACCCGGCCTCAAGCAGCGCTGAAGCGACAAACCGGACACCCTCATTATCCATGTCCGGCGCAATCTTGACCGCTATCGGCACGTAACGCCCTTGCACTTGGTGGCAGCGTGTCTGTTCGTCTTTAATTGCATGGAGTAACTGCTTCAACGAGTCACCAAACTGGAGATCCCTCAGGCCCGGCGTGTTTGGCGACGAAACATTCACAGTGATGTAATCGGCATAGCTATAAACCGCCGCAATGCCTTTGCGATAATCAGACTCGGATTCCTCGTTCGGCGTGTCTTTGTTCTTGCCAACGTTAATACCAAGAATTCCCTTATAACGCCGATTCTCGACGTTGCCGATCAAATGCTCGAGCCCTTCGTTGTTGAAGCCCATTCGGTTAATGATGGCTTCATGCTCCGGCAATCGGAACATTCTCGGCTTCGGGTTGCCAGGCTGAGCCAAAGGCGTGACCGTCCCCACTTCGATAAAGCCGAAACCTAGTGCACCCAGCGCGTCCAAATGATCTGCATTTTTGTCCAATCCCGCAGCAAGGCCCACCGGATTCGGAAACTCCAAACCCATAACGTTTACGGGGCAAGGATCAGGGTGTCGCGTGAACACATTAAGCATGCCCACTTTTTGAGCAACATCGAGTCCCTTTAATGCCACGTGGTGTGCCTGCTCTGGCGGTAATCGGAATAACAAATTTCTAAGAACGGGGTACATCAGAAAACTCCTTGCAAGAGGTGGCGGGAGTATACCGGAAGTTTTCCACACCATCTTCCTGAACCGACAAATGTCGCCAAAAGCCGCATGCTGTCGAGGCTTCCGAAGCTTTTCCACGGAATCTGTGGATAACTCTGTTAATAAGCGCGGGGCAAACGTTTCCAAGCCTTGATAACTGCGCCAGCCTACAGATTGATCATTTTTTAACCAGCATTTTAGTCTTTAATTTTCAACAACTTACAAAGACTGAAATAAGAATTGACGATAACCGTAACGCAATGGTAGCTAGCAATTAATATTTCATAATGTGCATAAACCCGTCGATCATTCTTGATTTTGCAAGCCCTTTTTTAAGTTTTTGAGGCTATACTGGCGCCACAGCAATACAATGGAGCCTGCTTGAATGGAAAACCTATCGAAAAGCCCCGCGAATCTCGAGCGAGATCTCGATGCCGAAAAAAACGCAGCCTCCAAAGTCACCATCATCGGGATGCTGCTCGATGCTTTTCTTGGCCTGGTTAAAGTCGTTGCCGGCACCCTCTTCCATTCCCACGCACTGGTTGTAGACGGCATTCACTCGTTTACCGATGTTGCCTCCGACTGGGTTGTCCTGGCAGTGATGCGTTTATCCCGGAAAGGTCCGGATGACGACCACCCTTATGGTCATCAACGCATTGAAACCCTGGGAACCCTGTTGCTCGGGAGCATTCTTATCGCTGTAGGTGCGGCCTTGGCCTGGGAAAACACTCTGCGCCTGTTTGAAGGCGATGAGCTTTTCATCCCCGAGTGGCCCGTCCTCGTTGCTGCAACCATTTCGGTCTTGAGTAAAGAATGGATTTTCCGTTATACCCGGCACGTGGGTCTCAAAATCCGTTCCGATCTTATTGTCGCAAACGCTTGGCACAGTCGCACGGACGCGTTTTCGTCCGTCGTCGTTCTACTTTCAACCATTGGCGCAATGCTTGGCGTGGTTTGGCTCGACACGGTGGCTGCGGTGGCCGTTGCCATCATCATCGTACACGTCGGATGGAAATTCACTTGGGATAGCGTTAAAGAACTGATCGATACCGGATTGTCTCAGGAAGATACAGAAAAGCTCCGAGCCATCGCCCTTTCAACGCCAGGTGTTCGAAACGTACATGAACTGCGAAGCCGTCGCATGGGGCAAGACATTTTTCTGGATGTTGATCTTGTCGTGAGGCCGGAGATCAGTGTTTCAGAAGGCCACCAGATAGGTCTGAAAGTTGTCGCCGGAATGCGCGAAGCCCTCGAGAACATCCAGGACATTACCTTTCATATTGATGCTGAAAACGATGAGGACATTCCATCGCTCAATGCGCCGGGACTACCGTCTCGTGAAGAAATCCATACGGAGATCAGTGAAACACTGGGTGAACTGCCGCCTCAAAGCCGGCTGGGCCTGCACTATCTCAAAAAGCGCGTGCATCTCGAGATTTTCCTGGACGAGGACTACCCTGCCCCGGAGATCACCAGCCAACGCGTTCGCGAAGCATTGGCCAACCCACCTTGGCTGGGCAGTGTCCGGATCTGGGTTGCCGCCTGATCCGGAATACACAGCTACCTTCGACGATTGGCTTCCATGCGGGAAAGGAACTCCTGCATAACCAAGGTATAAAGCTCTCCCCCCAGAAATTTATCCTCAACACCTGAGTCGATACTGGGGTTATCGTTCACCTCGATCACCGCAACCCGATTACCCGCTTGCTTGATATCGACACCGTAGAGGCCATTACCAATCAGGCGTGTGGCATTAAGTGCTGCCTGAATCACGTTTCTAGGCACCTCATAGGTCGGCATGGTTTCAAAACCACCGCTTTCGACCGATGCGCCGCCATGCTGATAAATCTGCCAGTGCCCTTTTACCATCATGTATTTGCACGCATAAATCGCACGGCCACCCAGAACGCCTATCCGCCAATCGTACTCCGTGTAAAAGTACTCCTGAGCGAGCACCAGAGCAGACTGTTTGAAAAGGTCTTTCAAACCAGCTCTTAATTCTGTTTCATCCTTGGCTTTGGCTACTCCAAGTGAAAACGCACCGTCTGGTATCTTTATAACGACAGGAAAGCCTAACTCGTTAACAACCTGCTCAACCGCATCCTTCTGATCTTTGGAAAGAATCAGCGTCTTTGGTGTCGGCACCTTGTTGTTTTTCAGCAGGTCGGCCAGAAACACCTTGTTGGTGCAACGCAAAATAGACACCGGGTCATCGATCACCACCATACCTTCCGCCTCAGCCTTACGAGCGAAACGGTAAGTGTGGTGATCAATCGCCGTGGTTTCCCGAATAAACAAACCATCGTATTCCGGCAACCGCATGTAGTCCCGGCGAGTGATTCGCTCAACGTTGATACCCAGCTTACGCCCCGCACGCTCGAATCTCTTTAACGCCGCCTCATCACTCGGCGGCATTTCCTCATCCGGATTAACCAGCATGGCAAGATCAAATCTATAGCGACGGCGCGTTTTGGGTTTGCGCCATACCATACTGCTAAAGCGGTCGAAGGCTTCGGCAAACAGATCCTGCTCACGTTCATTCAAGTCTGCCGGACACGCCGGCTTCATAGATTCGATTTGCCACTGTTTCCGATGGCGGAAAACCACCTCGAGGATCGGGCAAGGAAAGCGCTCAAACAGGGCCCGTGCCACCGGTTTCAAGTCAGCATGTTCAGCTTGACCAAAATAAGTGCGAATCCGGACCTCATGAGTAGCAGCCCGTTCGTCTGTGGACGGATCGATCTCATGAGCCTCATTTTCCAGCCACTGAATAACGCTCGAGTCCAAGTCCTCCAGCTCAAGAGAAAACAAGCCCTTACGACTGAGGTCATTCAGCGTCATCACCGAAGGCACGACATGGTGGCCTCGTGCTTCCGCTAACAACGAGCAATAGTAGCCCCGGCTCAGGTATTTGGCGCTCTGGCAAAGATTAATAACCCGCACCCGGCTGTTAGCGGGAGCCGTAAATTTGAGGTACTGATCAAAGGTGAGTACGTCTTCGCTAGGGTAATACGGCGCCCAATCTTTCGCGCGATCCACAACGATTAACAAACGGGACATAACAGGCATTCCTCCCTGAAGGTTCAGCCGGGTAATTAGCGCAACAATACGCCGCTGCAGGGCGCGCCACAATCAACCATTGATGAGTGCTTTTACGCATGCTTGCGCGCTACCGGAAGGCCCCTGTCTCTACCATAATAGCTGCAGAGGACATGCACGCCAGCTTCCTCGACCTTTTCATGCTCCGGGATTCAATCACTATGCACGATGTACTGCTACGACAAGCTGTCGCTGACGACCTTAAAGGCCTCGTCGAGCTTGAAAACCGGTGCTTTACCGAAGACCGCATTTCCCGCCGGAGCTTTCGCCGTTTTCTGGAAGTCCCCAGAGACAGGCTGATCGTTGCTGTGCGGGGCGAGGAGCTGGTGGGCTACTGCTTGGTTCTCATGAGTGCCGCGACTCGCTTGGCCAGAATCTACTCCATTGCGGTCTCCCCGACAGTGCGCGGCAAAGGTGTGGGCGAAAAACTGGTTAAAGAAGCGGAGAAAGAAGCCGCTGATGCCGACCGCATCATTATGCGACTCGAAGTCCGGGAAGATAACAGCGGTGCCATTAATCTGTACCGGCGTTTGGGCTATCGCCAATTCGGCACCTACCGCGATTACTACGAAGACCAAGGCACTGCGTTGCGGTTTGAGCGGCGGATCCTGTATTACGAACCTTCGCGGGAGTTTCTGCCGGTGCCCTATTACCCGCAGACCACCGAATTTACCTGTGGCCCGTCAGCCTTGATTATGGCCCTATCCGCGCTGGATGAACGGCAACCACTGACCACACTTGAAGAGCTGAAAATTTGGCGTGAAGCCACCACGATTTTCATGCTTGCGGGTCATGGAGGGTGTGGCCCTCATGGCCTTGCACTTTCGGCCTGGAACCGTGGCTTTGAAGCCAGTGCCTGGATCAGTCAAGAAGGCGCTCTTTTCAAAGATACCGTGCGTAATGACGACAAAAAGCGGGTGTTGGAACTGGTACACGAAGGTTTTTTACATGACATCGGCCAAACCGGGATTCAAATTCACCACGACCCGCTGACTCTGGAAGCCATGGAGACAGCACTTCACAATGGCCAAATCCCGGTCATTCTGATCAGTACGTGGCAACTGAACCGAAGCCGGGTGCCGCACTGGGTGACTGTGTGCGCTATCGATGACGATTTCGTATACCTGCACGATCCGGAGATCGATGCCGAGGAAGGCGAAACCGTGGCCGACAAGCAATATCTGCCCATCGACAAGCGGGTGTTCAGTAAAATGTCGAGCTATGGCCGCAATCAACCACTGCAAGCAGCGGTGATTGTCGGCCCACGGCGACCATGATCAGCCGTTGCGGATTGCGGCTTCCTTAAGCTCTGAAATCCGATCCCGCAAGCGCGCAGCGGCTTCAAAGTCCAGATCGGCCGCTGCTTTGTACATCTCGTCTTCCAGCCCGGCCACTTCTTTAAGCAAATCCTGCGGAGACCGCTTGCTTGCCGCAACGAGGTAGTCTTCCGACTCCTCCGCGGCTTTCTGGCCCGGTCGTTCCGCTTTGCGGCGACCACGACCTCCGCCCGGCGCACCTTCCATGATGTCTGCGATTTTTTTGTTCAGACCGGTCGGTGTGATGCCATGCTCTTCGTTATGAGCCTGCTGCTTAGCTCGGCGGCGCTCGGTTTCATCCAGAGCTCGCTGCATGGAGCCGGTTATCCGGTCGCCGTATAGAATCGCTTTACCGTTTACGTTACGAGCAGCTCGCCCGATGGTCTGAATCAGCGACCGCTCGCTGCGCAGGAACCCTTCTTTGTCGGCATCCAGAATGGCCACCAAAGAAACCTCTGGCATATCCAAGCCTTCCCGCAACAGGTTAATACCAACCAGCACATCGAACTCGCCGCGGCGCAGATCCCGGATAATTTCCACCCGCTCAACCGTATCGATGTCCGAGTGCAGGTAACGCACCCGGATATCGTGCTCCATCAAGAAATCGGTCAAATCCTCTGCCATGCGCTTGGTCAACGTAGTCACAAGCACACGCTCTTTCACTTCGACGCGCGCGTGAATCTCGGAAAGCAGGTCATCCACTTGCGTGGACGCAGGGCGCACCTCAATCTCCGGGTCCAACAGCCCGGTCGGGCGAACCACCTGCTCTACAACCTGCCCCGCATGTTCGGCTTCGTAATTACCCGGCGTTGCCGAAACAAAAATCATCTGTGGCGCGATTCGCTCCCACTCTTCAAAGCGCATGGGGCGGTTGTCGAGCGCGGAGGGCAGCCGGAAGCCATACTCCACCAAGGTTTCCTTCCGCGAGCGGTCGCCTTTGTACATGGCACCAATCTGCGAAATCGTCACGTGGGACTCATCCACCACCAACAACGCATTAGGTGGCAGGTAGTCGAATAAGGTCGGAGGCGGTGCGCCCGGGTCTCGGCCCGACAGATACCGTGAATAGTTTTCAATGCCGTTGCAGTACCCAAGCTCCAACATCATCTCGATGTCATAGCGGGTCCGCTCTTCCAACCGCTGCGCCTCCACTAAACGATGGTTATCGCGCAACTGCTTCAGCCGTTCATCCAGCTCCACTTTGATGTTCTCAACCGCATCCAGCACTTTCTGGCGCGGGGTGACATAGTGCGATTTCGGGTAGATGGTTACCCGAGGCACACGGCGCAGGACTTCACCGGTCAGGGGGTCAAAATAGCTGAGCTGCTCCACCTCATCGTCGAACAGCTCAATACGAATGGCCTCACGCTCGGATTCGGCTGGAAACACGTCAATCACATCGCCCCGAACCCGATAGTTGGCCCGGTGGAATTCCACATCGTTGCGGGTGTACTGAAGCTCAGCCAAACGACGCAAGATATCCCGCTGCTCCACCGGATCACCACGATCCAGATGCAGCATCATCTTCATGTAGGACTGCGGATCACCCAAGCCGTAGATCGACGACACAGAGGCCACGATAATCGCATCCGGTCGTTCTAAAAGCGCCTTGGTTGCCGACAAACGCATCTGTTCAATGTGTTCGTTGATGGAAGCATCTTTTTCGATAAACGTATCGGAAGACGGCACATAAGCTTCCGGCTGGTAGTAGTCGTAGTAAGAAACAAAATACTCCACCGCGTTGTCCGGAAAGAACTCTTTGAATTCACCGTACAACTGAGCCGCCAAGGTCTTGTTGTGCGCCATAACAATCGTTGGCCGCTGAACCTCTTGGATCACGTTTGCGATGGTAAATGTCTTACCGGAACCGGTCACGCCCAGCAGAGTCTGATGCGCCAAACCTGAGTGTATACCGTCTACCAGCCCGGCAATTGCTGCGGGTTGGTCCCCAGCCGGCTGATAGGCAGACTCAACACGAAAGGCACCCTCTTTGGTAGCACTAGGTGATTTACTGGCCATAACAGGCAAAGAACCTCCAATCATCAGTAGCAACCATCACGGCTACTACTTACAAGAAATTTAGCGATACCGCTGCTTCATGATACCATCAGCCCGATCGACGGCCGTGTAAAATTCAGCCGGGAAGTATACCCCCGGAGCTATCACGCCGGTCGCAGCCCATAAGACGCAGCTTTAAGGAGCTCAAGTTTGGACCTTCAACTTTCCAGCCGTGTACAGGCCATCAAGCCTTCCCCGACCCTCGCAGTGACCAACAAAGCAGCTGAACTTCGCGCTGCCGGCCAAGACATTATTGGCTTAGGTGCTGGCGAACCGGACTTCGATACCCCAGAGCACATCAAACAGGCCGCTATTGAAGCCATTACCAACGGTCAAACCAAGTACACAGCCGTTGATGGTACGCCTGCTCTGAAAAAAGCGATCATTGCGAAGTTCAAACGTGACAACGGCCTGGAATACGAAGCCAATCAGATTTTGGTATCCAGTGGCGGCAAGCAAAGCTTTTTCAACCTGGCTCTGGCCACCCTGAACCCGGGCGATGAAGCCATTATCCCCGCTCCATACTGGGTATCTTACCCGGACATGGTTCTGGTTGCAGAAGGCAAGCCGGTAATCATTGAGACAAGCGTGGATACCCGCTTCAAGATCACTCCGGAACAACTGGAAAATGCGATTACTGATTGCACCCGTCTGTT
Organism: Marinobacter litoralis; assembly: GCF_003336705.1. Classification (GTDB taxonomy): domain Bacteria; phylum Pseudomonadota; class Gammaproteobacteria; order Pseudomonadales; family Oleiphilaceae; genus Marinobacter; species Marinobacter litoralis. Next base: position 162,175 of record NZ_QMDL01000004.1, read on the forward strand.
CGTGATCAACAGCCCGTCCAACCCGAGCGGCATGGCCTACTCGATGGAAGAGCTGAAGGCGATTGGCGAAGTGCTGAAGAAGCACCCGAACATCATGATCGCCACTGACGACATGTACGAGCCGATTCTTTGGACCGGCAAGCCTTTCTGCAACATCGTGAACGCGTGCCCAGAGCTTTATGAGCGCACCTTCGTACTGAACGGCGTTTCAAAGGCCTACTCCATGACGGGCTGGCGCATTGGTTATGCTGCGGGCCCGGCGAAGATCATCGGCGCGATGAAGAAAATCCAGTCCCAGAGCACCTCAAACCCCTGTTCGATCTCTCAGGCGGCCGCTACCGCCGCGCTTGACGGCGATCAGGCGTGCGTAGGCGAAATGGTTAAGTCGTTCAAGCAGCGCCACGACTGGCTGGTTGACGCTTTGAATAAGTTGCCGGGTGTTGAGTGCCCTTACGGCGACGGCACCTTCTACGTGTTCCCAAGCTTCCAAGGCGCAATTGATGCAACGGATGGCGTAAGCACGGACGTTGAGTTTGCCGAGAAGCTGCTGAGCGAAGCGGGCGTTGCGCTGGTTCCGGGTTCTGCGTTCGGTAGCCCGGGGCACATGCGCTTGAGCTTTGCGACCAGCATGGACAACCTCGAGAAGGCGGTTGAGCGTTTGGAAAAAGCTCTTGGCTAATTTTTTTAGTTAAGGGGTTGACGAGGCGGTATGGCCACACTAATATACGCGCCTCGTCACATGACGATGTTCCCCGATAGCTCAGTTGGTAGAGCAACGGACTGTTAATCCGTTTGTCGCTGGTTCGAGCCCAGCTCGGGGAGCCATTATTTCGAAAGCCCGCTAGTTCTATGAATTAGCGGGCTTTTTTGTGGCTGCTTGTTTTACCTGAGACTTCGGGAGATTGCAGCCCTAGCCTGCCTGCTTGGATGCCATGGATGGCCGGAGAGAAGCACACATGGATGTGCTTGTAGCGGTTTTCGGGAGCGGCCTCCATCCTTGGCGCCACCCCCGCAACAAAAGGCTAGGGCCGGAAGCGAAACGTCCGCCGCAAGTTAAACCCCTTGAACCTCAGCATGAATAGCCTCCAACGCCGCCAGAGGATCAGCAGCCTTGGTAATAGGACGACCAATGACCAGGTAGTCAGAACCCGCTTTAAGGGCATCCGTGGGGGTCATGATACGCTGCTGATCGCCCTTTTCAGCGGTCAGCGGGCGAATGCCTGGGGTAATGAGCTGGAAGCCAGCACCCTGCTCGGCTTTCAGGCGCGGAGCCTCCTGCGCAGAGCATACGACACCATCCAGACCACAGTTCTTGGTTAAGGTGGCCAAACGAGAGACATGCAGCTCTGGCGAATCGGTGATACCGATACCTGCCAAATCATCTCCTGACATACTGGTCAGAACCGTAACCGCAATCAGCAACGGCTTATCGGCACCAAATTGTTCCAAACGCTCACGGCAGGCGACCATCATCTTTTCACCACCAGAAGCATGAACGTTTACCATCCACACACCAAGATCCGCAGCAGCAGCAACTGCCGAGGACGTTGTGTTCGGAATGTCGTGGAATTTTAGATCCAGAAACACATCAAAGCCCCTACCCTGCAGCGCTTTAACCAACTGCGGGCCGGAGCGGGTAAACAGTTCTTTACCCACCTTAAGACGACACTTTGCAGGGTCCAGCTGATCGACAAGCGCCAGAGCCGGGTCCTGAGAGGGAAAGTCTAAAGCAACAATAATTTTAGGGTCGTTTGGGTTTTGCACGTTCGATTTTCCCAGTCAGTAAATTAAAACGTTATTCAGCTTCTACACCTTGAATCGGCCGTACAGTTTCCCATTGCTTACAGCTTGGGCACAGCCAGTGCAATTGCTGGCCATCAAAGCCGCAATTCACACAACGATAGATTGGGCGATTGGCGAGAATCAGATGACCGATACGGCTTACCAAGCGCCCTTCATCGGTCGTCATGCCTTTCTCATAACCGGCCAACTCAACAAGCCGCAACAAGCCACGTACTGAAGGCCTAACCTCCAATTCCTGCCGCAACAGATCAATCGCCGCAGGGCGGCTGGAGGAGCACTCCACCGATTCTACCAGCGCAAGCAGCAAACTGGTGCTCGGGTGTTGCTCATAGAGCTTTTTCAGCTTTTTAAATAAGCGCCCTACGTCACCGTGATCGCGCTCAAGCTGCATGAGCCGATCGACGGCTTCGGGGCCGAATTCGGGATTTTGCTCGAACACCTTCAGACCTTGCTTACCAGCTTCCCGGAAATTTCCTTGGCGAACATGAAGCTTCATCAGCAGCAAAGTCGCCCGCACACAGGACGGGTCGTACTCCAAAGCCTCCCGAAACAATTTCTTTGCGGTCCAGCGATCGTCCTCTTTGAGCGCCAAATCCGCAAGCTCGCAGGTAATATAAGCAAGAGTCTTAAACACGGCAGGATCGGAGTCCGTCCGTGTGAGCGTTTTCGCCACTTGGCCGGCCTTTTCCCACTCTTTCTCTTGTTGGTACAACTCGATAAGCTGGCTCGCGGCCCGGCGACCATACTCCCGGTCACCCATCAACTCCTGAAAAAGCGCCTCGGCCCTATCCAGCAGACCTGCACCCAGATAATCCATTGCCAATTCAAGCGTCACCCGAGGTGTGTAACGAGCGGGCAATTCCGGACGCGCCAGTAGGTTTTGATGGATCAGGGTGGCACGATCAGTCTCTCCCTTGTTACGGAAGTGGCTGCCAATCGACAAATGAAGGCTGACCGTGTCCTTGTTAACCGGCAATGACTGCACAAAGTTTTCTACGGCTTGGTCAGAATAGTTGGTAAAGAGGAATTGAAGGCGATCTTTAACAGAATCTACGTCGGATATGGTTTTACGTGAACGCCGATAGGAGCTCCCATAACGCCCCACTAGCCAGCCAACAGCAACCGCAACCGTTAGAAGCAGCCAGTTAAACACTAGTTCCATTAAAGTGCCTGGTCGTTATCAGCCCTGGACTTCTCTAGCGCTTGCTCTGCTCGCTCAAGCCGCTTTTTAAGGTTCCGCCGGGATACCGACGAGCGGAACGACCCGATCAACATAAGCAGAACGCCTACCAATGCTCCCAGCACAAACGACATGATAATCCAGACCGCAACACCATGTGGCTGAGTTTCAAACAATAGGAAATTAAGGGATACCGCCATCTGATTGTTTAACGAGAACACCAGAGCAACGACTATCAGAATAATAACCAAAACAATTAAGAGAATCTTCTGCAGTGCTGCCATCTCGTATACGCTCCAGACGGGTAAATTGCTAATTTAGTGGTGACCGAAAACTCACTGAAGCAGGATTAAAATCCCTTTTTCAGGCTATCGTTAACCTGTTCTCGAAGCTCTTTCCCGGGCTTAAAGTGCGGCACGTACTTCGCTGGCAACTGCACAGCTTCGCCAGTTTTTGGGTTTCGACCAACACGCGCTTCCCGGTGATGCAAAGAAAAGCTACCAAATCCTCTAATCTCAATACGCTGACCATCTGCCAATGCCTGAGACATGTGCTCAATAATGGTCTTAACAGCCAACTCGACATCCTTTACCGAGAGCTGTGTCTGCTTTGATGCTACCAGTTCAACCAGTTCGGACTTCGTCATGAGGCACTTTCCTCTGTCATTATTATTCCGCACGTAAATGCTGGATTCCAATGACTATAGTTTAGCCAAACCAGAAAAAAACACAAAAAAAACGGGCTCTTAGAGCCCGTTTTTTTCACTACCAACCAGACTTTTAGTCTTTGTTGGCATTTTGCTGCTGCATCTGTTCCTTGATCAGGTCACCGATGGTGGTGGCACCTGAGGTTTCTGCAGTCTTGCTACGTACGTTATCAAGAGCCTGCTTGTCGTCTTCAACATCTTTAGACTTAACAGACAGGTTGATTACGCGGTTCTTGCGATCGATGCTGATGATCTTCGCTTCGACTTCTTCGCCTTCTTTCAGCACGTTGCGCGCGTCTTCAACGCGGTCACGGCTGATTTCAGAGGCTTTCAGTACCGCTTCAACTTCTTCGTTCAGGGCGATGGTAGCGCCTTTGGCGTCAACCGCAGAAACTGTGCCCTTAACGATGGAGCCCTTGTCGTTCAGCTGAACGAACTCGGCGAACGGATCGCTTTCCAACTGCTTGATACCCAGGGAGATGCGCTCACGCTCTGGATCAACAGACAGGATAACGGTTTCAACTTCGTCGCCCTTCTTGTATTCACGAACGGCTTCTTCACCAGTCTCGTTCCAGCTGATGTCTGACAGGTGAACCAGACCGTCGATGCCGCCATCCAGACCGATAAAGATACCGAAGTCAGTGATTGACTTGATCTTACCGGAGATGCGATCGCCTTTGTTGAAGTTGCCAGAGAAGTCTTCCCAAGGGTTAGACACACACTGCTTGATACCCAAAGAAATACGACGACGCTCTTCGTCGATATCCAGGATCATCACTTCAACTTCGTCACCTACCTGAACAACCTTAGACGGGTGGATGTTCTTGTTGGTCCAATCCATTTCGGATACGTGTACCAGACCTTCAACACCTTCTTCCAGCTCAGCAAAGCAGCCGTAATCGGTCAGGTTGGTTACACGAGCAGTTACGCGAGCGCTCTCTGGGTAACGACCTTTGATATCTACCCAAGGATCTTCGCCCAGCTGCTTCAGACCCAGTGAAACACGGTTGCGCTCACGGTCGAACTTCAGGACTTTAACATTGATTTCGTCGCCCACATTCACGATTTCGCTTGGGTGCTTGATGCGCTTCCAAGCCATGTCAGTGATGTGCAGCAGGCCGTCAACACCGCCCAGATCTACGAACGCGCCGTAGTCGGTCAGGTTCTTGACGATACCTTTGATTTCCAGACCTTCGGTCAGAGTTTCCAGCAGAGCTTCACGCTGCTCGCTGTTTTCAGCTTCCAGAACGGCGCGGCGAGAAACAACCACGTTGTTACGCTTCTGGTCCAGCTTGATAACCTTGAACTCGAGTTCTTTGTTTTCCAGGTGCGCAGTGTCGCGAACCGGACGAACGTCTACCAGGGAACCCGGCAAGAAGGCACGGATACCAGCCAGATCAACGGTGAAACCACCCTTAACCTTGCCGTTAATAATACCTTTAACCACTTCTTCAGCTTCGAAGGACTTCTCAAGAACCTTCCAGGCTTCGGCACGCTTCGCTTTCTCACGAGACAGACGAGTTTCACCGAAACCGTCTTCAACTGCGTCGAGAGCTACGTCGACTACGTCGCCGATTTGAACTTCCAACTCGCCTTTTTCGTTGAGGAACTGGGAGGCGGGGATAACGCCTTCGGACTTCAGTCCAGCGTTAACGGTGACCCAGTCGCTATCAACATCAACTACGGTTCCCTGAACAATGGAACCTGGCTGCATGTCGATTTCTTTTAAACTTTCTTCGAATAAATCCGCAAAGCTCTCGCTCATTATGTGCCCTATATGATCAACGCAAGTATGCTCCGTGCCGCCAGCAACACGGTCTGTTAATGATTTCCGGATTCAGCCTGCGGCTGGCAAAATTTTGCTGACTCCGGCATTCCAACGACAAAAAGGTGTAGTCAGGCCTGACCTGCTGCGGCCATACACCTGTCTAACACCTCTTCTATACTCAAACCTGTAGAATCAATGACTTGCGCATCATCCGCAGGCTTAAGAGGGGCCGCAGACCGGTTCATATCCCGGTCGTCACGTACCCGAATCTCGTCTAAAACGGCGTCAATACTAACATCGACCCCCGCTTCCTTCAACTGATTATAACGACGGCGCGCGCGCTCTTCGGCACTTGCCGTCAGGAAGATTTTCACGGGTGCGTCAGGAAAAACCACGGTACCCATATCCCGTCCGTCCGCTACTACGCCGGGAGCCTTCTGGAAATCTCTTTGGCGCTGCAGCAAAGCGTCCCGAACCGGTTGCATCACGGCAACTTTCGATGCGTTGTTGCCACAGGCCTCGGTACGGATTTCGGAAGTGACCTCCTCTCCCGCTAAAAGCACACGCACCGGCTGGCCAACCTCTCCTGGCTCAAACTCAACATCCAGAGTTGCCGCCACGGTCACCAATCCCGTTTCATCTTCCAGCGATACTCCCTGACGCATTGCCGCCAGAGCAGTCAGCCGATACAAAGCGCCACTATCTAGCAAGTGCCACCCTAGTTTACGGGCCAACATCTGGGTAATCGTGCCTTTACCCGCACCGCCGGGGCCGTCCACTGTAATGACCGGGGCCTTGCTATCCACCATTAAGAAGCACCTTCTGTTCTGATATTGAAACCTGTCTGTTTTGCCAGCTCAACGAAATCCGGGAACGATGTCGTCACGTTCGAACAGTCATTAATCGTAATCGGACCAGTCGCACGTAACGACGCAACAGCGAAAGACATCGAGATCCGGTGATCTTCGTGACTCTCAACCGTACCAGAGCCAATCGTCTGACCACCCTCAATAATAATGCCGTCCGGGGTCACGGTGGTTTCGACACCAAGCGCAGCCAAACCATCCGCCATCACCTGGATCCGGTCACTCTCTTTTACCCGCAACTCTTCTGCACCCCGAAGCACCGTGCGGCCTTTGGCGCATGTCGCTGCGATAAACAGAACCGGGAATTCATCAATGGCCAACGGCACCTGGTCTTCCGGAATCTCTATACCGTGCAACTCGGCAGAACGTACTCGCAGATCGGCCACCGGCTCGCCGCCAATCACACGCTCTTCGAGTATCTCGATATTAGCCCCCATCTGGCGCAGGATATTAATCACGCCGACACGCGTTGGGTTCATACCCACATGTCGCAAGGTGAGATCTGAATCCGGCGCAATAGACGCGGCAACCAAGAAAAAAGCCGCTGAAGAAATGTCGGCGGGTACATCGATAACGCCAGCTTCAAGCTTGCCGCCGCCGGTTACCTTGGCCGTTGCACCATCGCGCTGCACATCATAGCCAAAACCTTGCAGCATACGCTCTGTGTGGTCTCGAGTAGGCGCAGGCTCGGTAACCGACGTTGAACCATTCGCGTATAAGCCAGCCAACAACAGACAGGACTTAACCTGTGCACTGGCTACTGGCATGTCGTAATGGATACCCGTCAGCGACTGCCCACCTTTAATCTTCAGCGGTGGACGACCGCCTTCCGCCGTTTCAATCACGGCCCCCATGGTACGCAGGGGATCAGCAACCCGCCCCATTGGGCGCTTTGACAAACTGGTGTCACCAGACAGTTCGGAATCAAACGGCTGAGCGGCCAGCAAGCCGGCAAACAAACGCATGCCCGTGCCAGAGTTACCCAAATACAGCGGGCCGCGGGGTGCTTGCAAACCATGCAGCCCCACACCGTGAATCCGGACCAATCCGTTTTCCGGACCTTCGATGGTTACACCCATGTCGCGGAAGGCTTGCAGAGTGGCAAGGCTGTCTTCGCCCTCGAGGAAGCCCTTAACCTCGGTCACACCTTCGGCCAGTGCGCCCAGCATGATGGAACGGTGCGAAATGGATTTATCACCCGGCACCCGAATATCGCCGCGGACAGAACCACCCGGCTGCATATGAAAGATAACTTGCTGATCACTATTATTAGTCACGTACGCCTGCCCTGAAAGCATCTTCGTAAAATGTTCGCGCGCCGCCTTGGCACGACTGAAAACCCGGAGCAAGGTCGCTCCATCGCCATCGGCAATGGCACCCCGGAGTTCGCCCAAATCGTGGGTGAAATGGTCAATCACACGCAGTACTGCGTCGCGGTTTGACAGAAATATGTCATGCCACATCAACGGATCACTGGCTGCAATTCGAGTGAAATCCCGGAAGCCTCCGGCAGCGTACCGGAAGATGTCCAGATTCTCATCCTCACCCGCCAACGTATCAACCAGCGAAAAGGCGATGAGGTGTGGCAAATGGCTGGTCGCGGCAAGCACTTCATCATGGTACGCGACCGACATGGTTAAAACGGTAGCTCCGGCACCTTCCCACAAAGCTTTCAAACGCGCCAAGCTCAAGCTGTCGGCGTTATCAGCCGGAGTAAGAATTACTTTGTGGTGAGCAAAAAGATCGGGATTCGCCGCTCGAATGCCACTCTTTTCCGAGCCAGCAATAGGATGGCCCGGGATCACGTTCGGCGGCATCTCACCGAACACAGCCTCTACATCGGAAGCAAAACTGGTTTTGGTGCTACCCACATCGGACAGCACGGTATCGCGACCGAGCCAGGGCTTGATTTGTTCAAGCACGGTACGGGTAGCCCGAACGGGCACTGCCAGAACAACCAGGTCACTGCCCTCAACCGCCGCTTTAAGACTTGGCGCCGCCTGGTCAATCACTCCGAGTTCAACGCCTAATTCAAGCTCATCAGCACGCTGATCAAAGCCTACAACAGACCCTGCCAGCTTATGCTTTCGAATAGCACTAGCGAGCGAACCACCGATCAGGCCGAGGCCAATAATCGCAACCCGTTCAAACGAAGGCGTGTTATCAGCCACCTTAGCGCCCTTCCTGTGCGGAGGTTAACGCTTCCGACAGAGCCGAAAGGAAGCGCTCATTCTCATCGGGAAGACCTACAGATACGCGCAGATGGTTAGGCATTCCGTAGCCAGCAACCGGGCGAACAATCACGCCACGGGCCAACAAGGCCTGATAAACAGCAGCAGACTGCTCGCCCACATCGACCGCAATGAAGTTGCCTACGGAGGGAATGAAAGATAACCCGATACGGTCGAAGCCTTCAGCCAGCTGGCGCAAACCGGCTTCGTTCACCTCTCGCGAACGATTCAAATAGGCATCGTCCTCAAGTACCGCAGCCGCAGCCGCCAAGGCAACCGAATTCACATTGAAGGGCTGCCGCACACGATTCAGCACATCGGCAATTTCGGGAGAACTGATGCTGTAGCCAACCCGCATCGCAGCCAAACCCCACGCCTTGGAGAAGGTCCGACATACAATCAGATTCGGGAACCGCTCGAGCAACTGAATGCCGTCAGGATATTCTTCACCGGTCAGGAACTCGCAATAGGCCTCATCCAGCACAACCAATACGTGTTCAGGAATTCGTTGCAAAAACGCTTCAATCGCGTCAGCGGTATGCACCGTGCCTGTCGGATTGTTCGGGTTAGCGACAAAGATAAGTTTGGTGCGCGCATTGACCGCTTCCGCCATGGCATCGAGGTCGTGGCCCCAATCTTTAGCAGGAACGGACACACCTTTTGCACCGATGGCCTGAGTCACCAACGGATAGACCGCGAAGGCGTATTGCGAGAACACCACTTCGCTCTCGGGCCCGGCAAAACAGCGAGCAATCACTTCCAGAACATCATTGGAGCCATTGCCCAACGTAATCTGGTTCATAGCCACACCAAACCGGTTCACCAACGCCTGCTTCAGCGCAAATCCGTTGCCGTCCGGGTACAGGCAGGACTCTTCGAGTGCCTTGCGAGCGGCGGCCATGGCTTTTTCGCTAGGCCCAAGTGGGTTTTCGTTGCTAGCCAGTTTGATAATCTCTTCCGGGTTCAATCCCAGCTCACGGGCAAGCTCTTCGATAGGCTTTCCGGGCTGGTACGGAGACAGAGCCTGAACACCTTTCACCGCAAGACTCTGGTAATCCACTGACATTCAACATTCCTCCGGGTCTATTCAATCTGAGTTTAAAGCACGCCAATCGGGTAGGAACCCAAGCGCTTTAACTCAACCGCTTCATCGTCGATCTCGGCCAACACTTTACGCGCAAGCGCATCTTCCATGTGTCCTTCAAAATCGATATAGAACACATACGCCCAGGTGCCGCTGGGTGACGGACGAGTTTCAATGCGGGTCAGACTGATGCCTTCGCGATGGAAGGGCTCCAATAATTGATACAAAGCACCCGGCTTATTGCGCATCGAGACCAAAATGGACGACTTATCCTGACCACTGGCCTCAACCTCTTCCCGCCCGATAATCAGGAACCGGGTGGTATTGTCCGGACGGTCTTCAATACGACTGGCCAACAGATCCATACCGTAGAGTTCGGCCGCCATGTCTCCGGCTATAGCTGCCGAACCTGGCTCTTCCGCGGCACGACGGGCTGCCTCAGCGTTACTTGAAACGGTAATCCGCTCAACGCCGGCCCGATGAGAGTCCAGCCATTGACGACACTGCGCAAAGGACTGCTGATGCGAGTAGATCCGGGTGATCTGTTGATCTTTAAACTTCGGAGACACCATCAGATGATGATGAATACGAAGCTGAACCTCACCGCAAATCTTAAGCGGCGAAGACATGAACATGTCGAGTGTATGATTAACCATTCCTTCCGTTGAGTTCTCGACCGGTACTACGCCGTAGTGGGCGGAGCCGGATTCAACCTCACGGAACACTTCATCAATCGCCGGCATCGGCACGCTGATGACAGAATGGCCAAAATGCTTGAGCGCAGCCGCTTGGGTGAAAGTACCCAAGGGCCCCAGAAACGCGATGTGCATCGGTTTCTCTAGCGCCAGACAAGCCGACATAATTTCCCGAAACAGTCGGGCCATTTCTTCTGCCGGCAAGGGCCCCGGATTTTCTTCTTTTATCCGGCGAAGCACCTGAGCTTCACGCTCCGGACGGTAGAAAAACACATCCTGCCCAGGGTTGGCGGCCATTTTTACATGAGCCACTTCCTGAGCGCAGGCGGCTCTGGCGCTGATCAACTTCATGATCTGCTGATCAAGGCTGTCGATTTCTTCCCGAAGTTCGCTCAGGCGGGCCTTCTCGTCGGTCATGATCAGCCCCGCTCCTTCGCGAATTCAGTCATGTATTCAATCAAAGCGTCCACGCCTGCTTCGGGCATGGCGTTGTACAAGCTGGCACGCATGCCGCCGACAGAGCGATGGCCCGCCAGATTGAGCAATCCACGAGCATTTGCACCCTGCAGGAATTCACCATTGAGGGCATCATCGGCCAAGGTGAACGGTACGTTCATCCAAGAACGGAAACGCGGATCAATAGGGTTGGCGTAGAAATCGTTGTCATCAATGAAGCCATAGAGCTTGCTGGCTTTGCGAGCGTTCATCTCGCCCATCGCCTGCAGGCCGCCCTGCTCTTTCAACCACTTGAACACCAGGCCTGCCAGATACCATGAGTAAGTAGCAGGCGTGTTGTACATCGAGCCGTTATCCGCGATGACCTGATAATTCATCATCGTCGGCGTCTCTTTGCGGGCTTTGCCGAGCAGGTCCTTGCGAACGATCACGACAACCAGACCGGATGGACCGATGTTCTTTTGAGCACCCGCGTAAATCAGGCCGTACTTCGAAACATCCAACGGGCGGGACAGAATCGTTGATGACATATCCGCTACCAGCGGGACTGCCCCGCTCTCCGGCACGAAGTCGTACTCCAGGCCACCGATCGTTTCGTTCGGCGTGTAATGCAAGTAGGCCGCATCGGGGTTGGTTGCCCAGCTGGACTGATCCGGAATGGTGGTAAAGCCGCTGTCTTCCGAACTGGCCGCAACGTTCACATTGCCGAAACGCTTGGCTTCCGCAATGGCTTTCTTGGACCAGATACCCGTGCTCACATAATCGGCTTCAGCATTCTCGCCCAACAAGTTCAGCGGGATAGTGGCGAACTGACTGGACGCGCCACCCTGCATGAACAAGACGGCGTAATCATCTGAAATACCAGCCAGTTCCCGCAGATCTTTTTCTGCGGTTTCAGCGATAGAAACAAATTCGTCACTGCGGTGACTCATTTCCATCACCGACATACCGGTGCCGCGCCAATCTAACAGCTCTGTTTCTGCCTGTTTCAGCACGGCTTCCGGCAATGTAGCCGGGCCGGCACAGAAGTTAAACGCCCTACTCATTCTTCAGTTTCCTCGCCTGCGGCACCTTCATCAGCACCTGACTCTACATTCGCTTCAACGCCAGCGTCAGCGATCTCATCGTCGTCATCAGACTCTGCAATACGCTCCACACCGACCAGTCGTTCGTCTTCCTGAGCCAAACGAATCAGGCGCACGCCCTGGGTGTTACGGCTAAGAATGGAGACTTCATCTGTACGGGTGCGCACAAGCGTGCCCTTATCAGAGATCAGCATCATCTCGTCGCCTTCGAACAACTGAAGCGCCGTTACCAGGTTGCCGTTACGCTCAGAACACTGCATAGCGATAACACCTTGGCTGCCACGGCTGTACGCCGGGAACTCATCAATAGCGGTACGCTTACCGTAACCATGCTCACTGGCGGTCAACAGGACGCCGCCTTCCTGCGGAATAATCAGCGACACCACATGGTGCCCTTCCGGCATCTTGATACCGCGAACACCACGGGCGGTCCGGCTCATCGGGCGAACCTGCTCTTCTTTGAACCGCACTGCTTTACCAGCCGTTGAGAACAGCATCACTTCAGCATCGCCATTGGTGATGGCTGCGCCAATCAGGGTATCCCCTTCGTCCAGATTCAGTGCGATCAAGCCGCTGCTGCGCGGACGGGAGAAGTTCGGTAAAGGTGTCTTCTTGACAACACCTGCGGAGGTGGCCATCAACACGAACTGGTCTTCAGGGTAATCACGAACCGGCAGGAACGTGGTAATACGCTCATCTTCATCCAACGGCAAAATATTGACCATCGGACGGCCACGGGAGCCACGGCTACCACGGGGAATTTCAAACACACGCAGCCAATACACCTTGCCGCGGTTCGAGAAGCACAAAATGGTGTCGTGTGAGTTCGCCACCAACAGCTTCTCGATAAAGTCTTCGTCTTTCATCGCCGTCGCCGCTTTACCACGACCACCACGGCGCTGGGCCTGATAATCTTCAACGGCTTGAGTCTTGGCATAGCCGCTATGAGAAATGGTTACAACCAGATCTTCTTCGTCAATCAGATCGGCGATGGTCAGATCGCGCTGCGAACTGGTGATTTCGGTACGACGCTCGTCACCAAACTCGGAAACAACCGCTTCCAGCTCTTCACGGATAACCGACATCAGACGATCGGGATCGCCCAGAATGTCCAGCAGGTCTGCGATCTTTTCCAGAATCTCTTTGTACTCGTTCTGGAGCTTTTCAGTTTCCAGTCCGGTCAGACGGTGCAGGCGCATATCCAGAATCGCCTGAGTCTGCTCAGGAGACATGTAATACAGGCCGTCACGCAGACCGTAGATTTCTGGCAAATCATCCGGACGGCAAGCGTCTTCGCCGGCGCGCTCCAGCATGGCCAGAACATTACCGGGAGCCCAGCCACGGCTCATCAGCTTTTCTTTTGCCTCGACAGAGGTCGGAGAGGCCTTGATCAGCTCGATCATCTCGTCGATGTTGGCCAGAGCAACGGTCAAACCTTCCAAAATATGGCCACGCTCACGAGCTTTTCGCAGCTCGAAGATGGTCCGGCGGGTCACCACTTCACGGCGGTGGCGCACGAACGCATCCAGCATTTCTTTCAGGTTCAGTGTCTTTGGTTCGCCATTGATCAGCGCAACCATGTTGATGCCGAACACGGTCTGGAGCTGGGTCTGGGCGAACAGGTTGTTCACCACCACTTCGGGGTTCTCACCGCGACGAAGTTCAATAACAACCCGGATACCTTCCTTGTTAGACTCATCACGCAACTCGGTGATGCCCTCAAGGCGCTTCTCTTTCACCAGCTCTGCAATCTTCTCGATAAGACGCGACTTGTTCAGCTGATACGGCAACTCGGTGATGATGATGGCATCGCGCTTGGTCTTGGCGTCATGCTCAACTTCGTGACGGGCACGAATGTAAATCCGGCCACGACCTGTCCGGTAGGCTTCAACGATGCCCGCACGGCCATTAATAATGCCTTGTGTCGGGAAATCCGGGCCAGGGATGTGCTCCATCAATTCATCGACGGTCAGGTCCGGGTTTTCAATCAGGGCCAGACAACCGTTAACCACTTCGGTCAGGTTGTGCGGTGGAATGTTGGTTGCCATACCAACAGCAATACCAGACGAGCCATTCACCAACAGGTTCGGCACTCGGGTTGGCATAACTTCCGGAATACGCTCGGAACCGTCGTAGTTATCAACGAAATCAACGGTTTCTTTCTCAAGATCCGCCAGCAGCGAATGGGCCACCTTCTCCATGCGAATCTCGGTGTAACGCATGGCGGCCGCGTTATCGCCGTCGATGGAACCGAAGTTACCCTGACCATCAACCAGCGGGTATCGGAGTGAAAACGGCTGAGCCATACGAACGATGGTGTCGTAGACAGCAGAGTCACCGTGAGGGTGATACTTACCGATCACATCACCTACCACACGGGCAGATTTCTTGTACGCCTTGTTCCAGTCATTGCCCAGTTCGGACATGGCGAACAGCACCCTACGATGCACAGGCTTGAGGCCATCCCTTACATCCGGCAATGCTCGACCTACAATTACGCTCATCGCGTAATCGAGGTAGGACTGTTTCAACTCGTCTTCAATATTGACCGGCAGGATCTCTTTGGCTAATTCACCCATCGAGAAAGGTTCCTTTGCGTTATCTGGAAGTCGTCTCGGGGCCGTGTCCCGGCCCCGTCTTTATTCTTCAACAAGCCGCCCAGCATACCACAGTCGCAACAGACCCGGGGTAGCCGACCGACTTGTTAATCAAACACTACCGTCTTGTTTTCGTAGGTAATCACGCGATCTTCAATGTGCGAACGAAGCCCCCGCGCCAAAACGTTCTTTTCAACGTCTTTACCCAGACGGACCATGTCCTCAATCGAATCTCTGTGACTGATACGAATTACGTCCTGCTCAATGATCGGACCTTCATCCAAATCCTGAGTCACGTAATGGCACGTAGCGCCGATCAGTTTCACGCCGCGACTGTACGCCTGATGGTACGGGCGTGCTCCGGCAAACGACGGCAAGAAGCTGTGGTGAATATTGATAACCTTACCTGCATACTTCTCGCACAAGTCAGCCGGCAGTATTTGCATGTAGCGCGCAAGCACAATCACATCGGCTTCGTACTTGTCGAGCAGCTCTTCGATCTGACCGAAAGCCTCGGCCTTGTTTTCTTTGCTCACCGGGACGTGGTGATAAGGAATGTCGTGCCACTCCACCATACGCCGCAAGTCGTCGTGGTTGGAAATCACCGCCGCCATTTCAGCGTTCAGTTCTTTGCTGTGCCAGCGATGCAACAGATCCGCCAAACAGTGGGACTCCTTGCTACACATCAACACCACCCGCTTCGGCCGCGCCGAATCGGCAATGTGCCAGCGCATATTGAATTCTCGGGCAATCGGTTCAAACGCCGCACGAAACTGATCCAACCCAAACGGAATAGATTCCGCTTTAATCTGGTGCCGCATGAAGAACCAACCAGACTGAGTATCTGAGTGGTGACTCGCCTCGGTAATCCAGCCGTTGTAGGTGGACAGAAAATTACTCACCTTGGCAACAATTCCCACCCTGTCCGGACAGGAAATAACAAGACGATAGGTATGCTCCATTAAGCCATTCCTTAACTAGAATCCGGGGAAAGCGAATGCGTTAGAAAACCACCAGCGATGACGCACGAGGAACTATCAACACGCACCTATAAAAATGACCAGCTATGATAGCGTATATGACCGCCAGAAACGAGGATTCCCCATGAACGACACTTACCCCAGCCTCCAGCCCAAACTTCGCTCAAGGCTGCTGTGGAGCCTGACAGCATCAATTCTGTTCAGCTTGCTGTCATTTTCATCGTTCGCCAGCAATCAAGCGATACTGGAGGGCGAGCGATTTCACCCGGCGCAAGGCAAGCTCGGCATGGTCGCCACCAGCCACACTCTGGCGACCGACGTAGCGCTGAAGGTTCTGGAAAACGGCGGCAATGCCGTCGATGCGGCAGTCACCGCCGGCTTCGCCCTTGCCGTTACCCAACCAAGATCAGGCAACATTGGTGGAGGCGGCTTTTTGCTGTACTCGCCCGGCGACGGCAAGGCGCCAGAAGCCATTGATTACCGGGAAACCGCGCCTGCGGCCGCAACGGAAACCATGTTTCAGGACCGCGACGGCAATGTGGCGAAAGAGCGCAGCCGATTCAGCCATCTGGCAGCAGGTGTTCCGGGCACAGTCGCCGGCCTGGCCCTTGCTCTGGAACGACACGGCACGATTTCATTAAGCGAGGCCCTTGCTCCGGCCATTCGCTTGGCGAAAGACGGGTTCATCGTGCCTCACCGGTTCAGCATCGGCCTGGAGCGTGCCGCCAGCCGCTTGAAACGCTGGCCAGCCACCAACGCGACCTTTTACAAGGAAAATGGCTCAGCCCCTCAGCCCGGCGAACGGTTCAAGCAACCGGAACTGGCCGCTACGCTTCAACGCATTGCTGACAACGGAATCAAAGGGTTTTACGAAGGCGAAACCGCGCGCCTGATCGTTGAAGAGATGCAGCGCAACGACGGCCTGATCACCTTGGATGATCTGAAAAATTATCGCCCAGCCATCCGCCAGCCCGTGCATGGCACCTACCGCGGTTACGATATCTTTTCTATGTCACCGCCCTCTTCCGGCGGCACCCACATCGTGCAGATTCTGAACATACTGGAGGATTACCCGATCGGCGACATGGGCCACAATTCAGCCGCCACCCTCCATCACATGGCCGAAGCCATGAAACTGGCCTATGCAGACCGCGCCCAATACCTGGGTGATACAGACTTTGTTGAAGTCCCCCTCAAAGGGCTGACCAGCAAGGAATATGCGGCGAAGCTGAGAGAAACGATTTCATCCGACAAGGCCAGGCCTTCCAGCGACATCAAGCACGGCAAGCCCGCAGACTGGGAAAGCCCCGAAACCACCCACTTCTCGGTCGTAGATCGCTGGGGTAATGCGGTATCTAACACCTACACCATCAATTTCAGTTACGGCTCAGGCATTACGGTGGCGGGCGCCGGTTTTCTGCTGAACAATGAAATGGACGATTTCAGCGCCAAGCCGGGCGTGCCGAACGCTTACGGCCTGATTGGCGGCGAGGCCAATAAAGTGGAACCCGGAAAACGCATGCTCAGTTCCATGTCGCCCACCATCGTTCGCAAAGACAACAAAAATTTTCTGGTCACCGGCAGCCCGGGTGGCTCCCGCATCATCACCACAACCCTGCAAGTGCTGATGAACGTGATTGACCACAAGATGAACATCCAGACCGCAGTGAACGCCCCCCGCATTCACCACCAGTGGTTCCCGGATGAAATTCGCATCGAGCAAGGCATCAGCCCAGACACCATCAGCCTGCTTGAAGCGAAGGGCCACACCGTGACCACCAACACCGCCATGGGGGCCATCCAAAGCATTATGGTTGGCGAAGACGGCACGCTCTATGGCGGCGCTGATGCCCGGCGCAGCACGTCTTCAGCTAGGGGCTTTTAAACGAGCACGAAAGCGGCACGCCGCTTTCGTTATTCGCCGGACTCGAGCTTGTCTTGGGTCCGAAGCTCAAAATCGCTTGCGTCATGGCGCTCATGCAGCTGTGACGACAAATCACCCCAAGCCTTGTTGACCATTCGCCCCCGTCTTACCCCGGGGCGCTGTGCGACTTCTTCCGCCCAACGCACCACATTGGTGTAGGTGTGCGCCTCTAAAAACTCAGCCGCTTCGTACACCACGTTTTTCACCAGCGCGCCATACCACGGCCAGATCGCCATATCGGCAATGCTGTATTCATCGCCGGCAATGTAACGGTTATCCGCCAGCTGGCGATCAAGCACATCCAACTGCCGCTTCACTTCCATCGCGTAACGATTGATGGGGTACTCGTACTTTTCCGGGGCGTACGCATAAAAATGCCCGAAACCACCACCCAGGAACGGAGCGCTGCCCATCTGCCAGAACAGCCAGTTCATGGTTTCCGTGCGCTTGGCGGGATCTTTCGATAAAAACTGGCCGAATTTTTCCGCCAGATAAAGAAGAATGGAACCCGATTCAAACACCCGCACAGCAGGGTCTACACTGCGATCCATCAACGCGGGAATTTTTGAGTTAGGGTTCACGCCCACGAAGCCGCTACTGAACTGATCCCCTTCCATGATATTGATGATCCAGGCATCGTATTCTGCTTCTTTAATCCCTAGCTCAAGCAACTCCTCAAACATGATGGTCGCTTTCACGCCATTCGGGGTTGCCAGAGAATAAAGCTGGAAAGGGTGTTCGCCCACCGGCAATTCTTTATCATGAGTAGGGCCAGCAACCGGGCGGTTAATATTCGAAAATTTACTTTCACCTTCCTGATTCCACTTCCACACTTTTGGTGGAGTATAGGTAGGATCGCTCATCAACTGTCCCCTTAATCTGTAAACGATGACTCTTAATTAAATACGCCCTTGAAAGGCTCTCAACAACGACTCAACGGGCGACCGCGGCCTCAGTAATTCCAGACAGAGCTTTCTGCAGGTTTGGAACAACACCACACTCCGAAGCGCCGTGACGATCTGCAATGAAAGCGGGATCGTTGTAGCCAAGCCATACCTGAGACGACTCGTCTTCCCAAACCAGCGCCTTCAAAGGGAGATCAATCCCCACGGTCTGCGCACACGCCATAAACGGTGTACCCCCTTTGGGGTTACCAAACACCAACACCTCCGTAGGGCGCATCGACTTGCCAATTTTTTGAGCCCCGGCAGCGTGATCAATTCGCGCAAACACATTCAAACTACGCGCCTTAACTTCTGCCTCCAACCGATCCATAGTTTCCTCTGCACTATAAGGGCTTTTAAGTGCGATCAAACCGTCAGCCGCGAATGCGATCGGACTAACCAACATGACGGCGACTGCCGCAAGTGAGCGAAACGTTTTCATGGTGCTCTCCTTTGTGTCCAGGCCAAACGAAGCCCAACGTGTTACCTCACCCTAACAGCAACCGACAAAACCCTCTACAACCTGGCTTCTACGATCTAGGTGTCCGTCTGAGTTATTTCGATCAAACCAACCCTTTCCTCCCGACACTCGTATGAGCCCATCTCGAACTCTCGGCAGATCCATGGTCGGTTCTCGTAAATCGTGCACATGAACGTTTCCCGATCCAGAGCCGAGCACCATCCGTCTTCCAGGCGCAGCATGGTTTCCCCTCCCCACTCATCGTAGGCAATGTGCCTCTCGGGGACGCCTGTATCACTGATAATCATCACTTCAAGCCTGCAACAGCAGGCCTTGCAGTTTGAGCAGGACACTTCTGAAACAGGCCTATTTTTGACGGGAATGCTCATACATCTCTGCCATTTGAACCGGATTACGCATTGGGCGATTTATCGACCATACTGATTATGTCTCGCACAACCTGAAAAAAATACCGCTTAAACAGTCATCGCTCGTGACTGCACAGCCTTCCCTGATAATAAACAGAGGTGCGTTCCGTGTCTGAAGCTTCCGTTTTCATCGGCAAAGGCCGTCATGCCCAGAGGTTACTGCTGCGTCGTGCCAACCGTCATGGGCTTATCGCAGGCGCCACCGGCACGGGAAAAACCGTCACTCTGCAAATACTGGCCGAAGGCTTTTCCGCCCAAGGTGTGCCGGTATTTATGGCGGATGTGAAAGGCGACCTCTCCGGCATTTCACAGCCAGGCACCACCAAACCGTTTCTGACCAAACGCGCTGAACAGGTAGGGCTTGAGCCCTACGTGTTCGAAGGCTTTCCCACCGTATTCTGGGATGTACTGGGCAAGCAAGGCCACCCCATGCGGGCCACGATCTCCGATATGGGCCCTTTATTATTATCGCGGCTACTTGAACTTAACGACACTCAGGAAGGCGTCATCAACATTGCCTTTAAGTTGGCCGATGACCACGGCATGGCCTTGCTGGACCTGAAGGATCTTCGGGCGCTGATGACGTTTGTAGCGGAGCAATCCAAAGAACTCTCAGCGCTCTATGGTAACGTCAGCAAAGCCTCGGTTGGTGCGATACAACGACGCTTGTTGCAACTTGAACAACAAGGTGGCGATCAGTTTTTTGGCGAGCCAGCCCTTGAGCTTTCTGATCTCATGCGCTGTGATTCGGCTGGGCGCGGCCATATCAACTTGCTGGCCGCCAATCAACTCATCGAACGCCCGCGACTGTACGCCACCATTTTACTTTGGCTGTTAGCAGAACTGTTTGAAGAGCTACCCGAAGTGGGTGATCCCGACAAACCCAAACTCGTGTTCTTTTTCGACGAAGCCCACCTGTTATTTGATGACGCACCCAAAGCACTGCTGCAGAAAGTTGAGCAGGTGGTGCGTTTGATTCGCTCTAAGGGCGTTGGTGTTTATTTTGTTTCCCAAAACCCCACCGACATACCCGACAAAATACTGGGCCAACTCGGCAACCGAGTGCAGCACGCACTGAGAGCCTTTACCTCACGCGACCAAAAAGCCGTTCGAGCCGCCGCATCAACCTTCCGGCAAAACCCGGAACTGGATACCGAAAAAGTCATTACCGAACTTGGCGTAGGCGAAGCACTCGTCTCAACTCTTGACGATAAAGGCACGCCCTCGATCGTGGATCACACGCTGATCCGGCCGCCCTCTTCTCGCTTAGGGCCGGCGACGGCAAAAGAGCGAAAAACCATTCTCGCAGCCAGCGAGTTTGGCGCTCTGTACAATAAAATGATTGACCGGGAATCCGCCTTCGAAAAACTGCAAAAGCGCGCAGAAGACGCCGCCAAAGAAGCTGAACGGGCGGCCATGGCCAACGAACGCGTGTATGAAGCGCCCGCCAAGACAAACAGAAAACCCGCAACCACACGGCGATCATCCCGCCAGAGCGTGTTTGAAACTCTGGCGAAAAGCATTGCGCGCACCATGGGCCGGGAAATGACGCGCGGCTTTTTGAGAGGCTTGCTAGGTTCCCTGTTTAAGGGGCGTTAAAGCGCAGTGCAGCTCTCGATAATGTCGCCGGAGCTTCCACCTGCACGATGCTTCAGTAAGAGGCCTTCAGAGTCTGGCCCGGAGCCCTTCACCCACCACTCGATACCGCCGCCAATGTATCGTGCGCCACTTGCGGAAGCGGCTATTTCCATCTCGTAGCTAGAGCCCTTGTAGTGCACATTGGCGGAGTCAGGAGCCAGATAATTAACCGCAACCGTTTCGCCGCTCTCGCACTCATAGCTTTGCGCAAAGGCATCACCTTGCTGAAAGCTTGAACAGGCTGAGAGCAAAAACACCGATGACAACACAATAGGAACAGAAATTTTCATTCAGAACTCCATTTTCGATAGTTAAACCGCAGCGGCACAGCAACGGTTATTTATGGCCACGGCTCTGCTCATAACGTTGAGCGGCAAGCGTTCCAGCAGCTCTTCCGTGCCTTCGATAGTAGCTTTTCCCACAGAGATTCTGGTGGTGCCAGTAAGCTTTCATTAGCAAAGCATGATTAGGAAGCCAGAATCGATCCGTAATTTCCTCTGTTACAGGAACCGAACCAATATCCACTTCAGCCATTACAACGCCCGGCCCCTCACTGGTCCTTCGCTGTGCTAGGACTTGGCCCTGCCCATCAACAATCTGCGTGCATCCCACATAGTGCGTGTCATAAGGCACCGAAGCTGAAAACCCGGGAGAAAGCATGAAACCACCGGAAAACTCCCCACAGTGAGATGCTTGAACAACCGGGGCACCGATGCGCCTTGCCAGCTCGCTCGGGGCTTGCTCCGACAGGTATCGATTGTACTGCCCTAACGCCGCGAACCCACGGTTAACAAGCACGCTCCAATTTGATGGCAGGGTCCACCAGTGGGTTCCACTCACGACCAAGCCAACGCGGCCCTTCATACGCCGAGCCGTTTGATTTCGAATCAACTCCCAACAGACTGCCGCGCCTATGCCGCCTAGGCTCGTCTCAAAAACGCCATCATCCTTACCGGGACCATAAAATGCATTTTCCCACATGGTCGGTAAATCTTTGTCATGGGCATGAAGCTGCCCGTCAGGTTCGACAAAGTAATAGCGGTTGTAGACTTCCCCGCCCTCAGCAATCAACATGGAGCCGCCGATCCAACTGCCATACTGCTTTGCAAGCCGTACAAGCAAATCCACGGCTTCATTGCTTGGAGGCAGGACTGCGTCATGTACACGCTGATCAAACGCGATGCGTGAGGTGAAAAATTCAGGGAGAGCCACCACCTCTGCCCCAGCATCCAAGGCTTCCTTCGCAAGCCGCTCAACGCGCTCCAGATTAGCAGACACATCGCCCAACTCTGCTTTAAGCTGAACCGCCGCAATACGCCGTTTTGCGTTCGGCATTACTGTTTCCATGAAATTTTCACCAGACAGTGTGCGAGTTTTAATCCAATAATCCCGAAACTTTCTTCCCCGCCACAAACAACACGGCAAGCACAACCAAAACACTGAGAGCCGCAACAGGACATGCCAGACTTTCGGGAACCCCCACCGCCCACCCTAGCGTAAAAACCAACCCTTGGAATGCCTCAATGGGCCACTGATACACAGGAAGGTCAGAACTCGCCGTGAACAAACGTATCAGCCCGATCAAACCAAGAATGGACGAAAAAATACCGAAGAACATTGATCGTCTCATAGATAAGAACCTCCGCTTAGAGCCACCGCTTGGCTTCAGCGATGACCGTTTCCATTCTTTTTTGAAGCGGCCTGTGGCGAAGCGAGCAAAGGTAGAGGGTTTCTCTCACGGGATGGGCAAGTTTATGGACTTTGATGAGCTCGGGCTTGGGGAATGCCTCAACCGCATGGGCCGGCAATACGGTAAACCCTAACCCCATGCTGACCGGCTCAAGAATCAAACCAATCTGGTTTGAGAACCCTTTCCTCGGAAACAAATTACTGTGCTGGAACTCGCGATAGTTCTCTCCAAGGAGAAGGTTGGCGTGATGGCTCCCATCCGGGTGATCAATAAAACCCAGCGCCATGAGCGTATCCCAGTCAGCATCTTCTACCGTTGCCGGTGTGACCAGCAGCAGCGACTCCTCAGCAACGGACGTGCAACTTACGTCGGCCAAAGTGGATTTCGTCGTCATGAACCCGACATCAACGGTGGATTCAGCAATTGCGTGCTCCACATCGGTATTGGGTGCAAACCGGTAATCGATGGTGAGTTTGGGGTATCTTTGCTGCAGCGCCAATAACTGAGGGTAAAGCTTCAGCCCCACACTCCCTGGCGACATAACCCGCACCTCGCCTTCATAGGGAGGGTCCTCTACAACGGCCAGTTCCAGATTCGACAACGCAAGAAGAACATCCTGAGCTTCGGCGTATAGCCTTTCGCCGGCGCCCGATAGCGAGAATTGTTTGCCTTGCCGCACAAGCAGCTCGGTACCGAGCTGCTCCTCCAGCTTGCGCACATGCTGGCTTACCCCGGACTGGGTCATGTGGAGACGCTCAGCCGTGCGAGTGAAATGTCCTTCTTCAACGAGCGTGCAAAAGCTGCGCAACCAATTAACGTTCATCATCACCGTATATGATCAATCTCATGACAAATGATAATTTTACGTAATTTAAAACGCTGTGTAACCTGCTTTCAGTTTCATAAGCGGAGGACAAGTAATGAGCAACGTTTACCCAAGAAATTTTTCACACATCGGCATATCCGTTCCGGACCTCGAGGGAGCCGTTAAATTCTACACGGAGGTTCTGGGTTGGTATTTGATTATGAAACCCACCGAGATCGAAGAAGATGACAGCGCCATTGGTGAAATGTGCACAGAAGTGTTTGGGAAGGGCTGGGGAAGCTTCCGCATCGCTCACCTTTCAACGGGTGACCGAATTGGTGTAGAGCTGTTTCAGTTCAGAAACCAAACCAACCCTGAAGACAACTTTGAGTACTGGAAAACCGGCATCTTCCACTTCTGCGTACAAGATCCGAACGTAGAGGAACTCGCGGAGCGGATCGTGGCCGCTGGCGGCAAACGCCGTATGGAGAAACCGCGCTACTACTATCCGGGCGAAAAACCCTATCGCATGATTTACATGGAAGATCCATTCGGTAACATTCTGGAAATCTACAGCCACAGCTATGAGCTGATCTACAGCGAAGGCGCGTACTGAATCGCGCCCAACCTCGGCCAGGCGATCCTCCCAGCGGGTCGTCTGGCGCGGCCAAGGCTGAACACCTTGGCCGCGCCTGAGCGCACAAATTACGGCGTGTTGCTCAGGGCCCCCTCCAGTAGTGGCAACTGCACCGTACCCGACACGTTTACAAAGGGTACCAACGCATCCCGTGACCAGCTCGCCGGGTACTGCAGATGATATCCGTATACCAGCAACGCCAGCTCATCGCCGGGCGCCAAAGATTCCGCAACACCCACCATCTGAATGACCGCCTCATTTTTCAAGCCACGCACCGGCATTACCTGATCATCTATCAAATCCCAACGGCTTTCGCCTTCCGCCCGCTTGCCCAAGCCAACAAACACAATCGGGTCACAGCCCGGAGCAAATGGGTCCAGCGTGTTATCACACACCGAATTTCCCGACAGATCCGCCACCGTCAGCTTCATGGTTGGAATGCCTCCCAGAACGGCACCCTCTTCACCAACTTTACCCAGCATTATGGCAAGCGGAGGCTGAGTTACAGTAGCAACAGCCTCGTATCCAGATGCCACCGGCTGATCCGACACAAACGCCCGCTCAACTGCATAGCGGCCGGTAAGCACTTCGCTCTCGCTCGCAGGCGCAGGGAACTCATCCATGGGCACCATCACCGATTGATCGTCGGCCAGCGACAAGCACACATTGGATTCAGTACCCTCGAAGTAGCTCGGCAGCGGTTTGCCGAGAAGATGATGCTCCAACCAGCTCAGCGTGGCATCTGCAATTGAAATGCTACCGCAATGAAACTTGCCAGCCGCGCCCTGAAAACCCGGAATTTCCAGCAAGCCCGCCGCCGGGTCAATGTGAGTGCCCGGCTGCGCATCGTCCGGTGCTTTTGCTGGCAACACATGGCCGGTTTGGTGAGTCAGCAGCCGCACATCGCCGTCCGTT
Source organism: Marinobacter litoralis (assembly GCF_003336705.1). GTDB lineage: Bacteria > Pseudomonadota > Gammaproteobacteria > Pseudomonadales > Oleiphilaceae > Marinobacter > Marinobacter litoralis. The sequence continues at coordinate 187,067 of NZ_QMDL01000004.1, forward strand.
TGCGCCGACAAACATGAGAAGTTGCGCCACGCTTCGTTTAAGTTAAACAGCGTGTCTTTCATGCCCTGCGTCAGCAGCACATCGACGTTGTTAAACGGTGTCGGAGGCACATCGTAGGCTGGAGGGTTCGTCTGGTAGGAAACCAGGTCTGCATCCTCTGACACAGAGAGCGATGTACCCGCGCAGCGATAGGCCGGACTGTGGTAATAAATGAAATCCAGACCCGCCTCGGGGAACCGGTTCAAGGAGGCTCCCTGCGCAAGACTTTCCCTTAGGATCGGATCCAAGCCGCCATTACCCTTGCCCGTCGAACCACTTTCGCCGAAGCCAACCAGTAGCAGATCCCAGCCGGTTTTAATCACATTCCCCGGGTTCAGACTGTAACGCAGGTCGTTCCACGTCATATCCGGCACCAAGGCATCTAAACGTTGTTTCGGATCCAGGCCATGAAGAAGAAATTGGTAACCGCCCCCATAACTGCCCCCGATGGCACCGGCCACCAGGTTCGGGTTCAACGCCTCGGGAAGATCTGCCTCATCGCGAAACTGCAGGTAGTCCAGGTTGGCCTCTGCCCAATCAAGAATCTGAACCAGATCTTGGCCCTCGAATTCCGGATCCATCACCCGCACAGTACCTGTGCTTTGGCCAAAGCCGCGCTGGTCAATGGATATCACCGCAAAACCAGCGTCGCGATAGTTTTCGAAACCGTCGGTGCTGCGTGATCCACCGAAGCCATGACCTTGCAGAACAAGCGGGTGCCCCGCATCACAATCGATACCGCCCGTAGGTTCAAGCACCTGGAAAGTAATGGTCTCACCACTGGCGGAGTTAAGAGAAACGGCATAGCTTCGCCCGCCTTCACGGGGCGTGCCGTCAGCACAAGAAACCAGAACGGGGTCAGGCAATTCGCATTGTGGAGCCTGGCTGTTGCCGGGATTGTCGCAGGCCTGATCCGGCGAGTTTCGGCGTTCGGCCGCTCGATCAGACCGGTCGTTATCGGAACTTGAATCTATACACCCTGTAACAGAGAGCGCTAAGACGATGGGCGCCAGAGCAAAGCGAGCAGGAAAAAATGTGAGACGGAAGGGCATCGTTTGTTCTCCTTATTGTGTTTTGAAAACCCAATAGAGAGAACGTGCTACTCAAGAATACGTTCCGATGCCAAGCTGCAAAGGCCCAACATGACATCATGAACGCATTAAACAATAAACGCCTCGTCAGTCTTGGCCGCCATAATGAAATCGTTCCGATGCAGACCGCCGATAGCGTGGGTCCACCAGCTAACAGTCACCTTGCCGTATTCCAAAAGAACCGCGGGATGATGGTTTTCTGCCTCGGCCAGATCACCGACCCGGTTCGTGAAAGCCTGAGCGTGGGCAAAATTCTTAAACTTGAATACCTTCTGCAATTTTTCTTCGCCATCCGTATCCACCATTTTCCAGTCAGGAAGTTGCTCGAGCAGGAGCCTTCTCTCGTCACCGGTCACCCTGGGCGCGCCTTTGCGGCACGCCTCGCAGTGTTGCTTCGCCAATACTCCCATATCCACCCTCTCCGAATGTCGGTCTCTTACTGGTTCGCGAGCGCGTAATTAATTCCCGCACACACAGCGGCAACCTGCGCGGCATTACATTGCTCGGGTGTCGCACGCGGGCTGTCAGGATAAACCTCGGTTGTGGTTCTGTAGGGTGCGTTAGTGACGCTGGCGCACAGACCCAGCTGCTTGAGCGGATACTGAATAACACCACGGGAGGCCACGGGCGAGCCGAAGATCTCCCCTTTATCATCCGCTGGAGCAATATGAGTAACCTGCTCTACCGCATCTATGATTGCCTGCTGGAATTCAGGTTGCGGATTCTCACTGTCATCGACCAAGTAAAAGCCGTCAGGAATATCACCCGGCTCGAACGGCTTACCGTCTCGGGCAGCCAACGCGGGGCGAAACTCCGATTCGTCGGTATCGGTGGTCTCGTGCAGGTCCATATGCAGCAGAACATCATCGCGGACCGGATTCACCAGTTGCATAAGTGCCGCCGATTCCCCTGCGGGACTGTTTTCATGGAACGAGCGGTTCGGATCGATCGCATTCGCATTCCAGCGATGGATACGCTCGTATGCCCACGGGCTGACACAAGGTGCGACCAGCAGGTTGATGCGGCCCGCGTAATCCGCCGCATGCTGCTCAACAAATTGCAGAGCGCCGTGCACACCGCTGGTTTCATAGCCATGTACCCCGCCCGTGATCAGCACAACCGGCAAGTCGTCACGCCAGTCGCGACTGCGGATCGCCATCAGCGGATAACGCTCAGAGCCATAGTCCAACGCCCCATATTCTTCTACATCAAAATCCGGGCTCAAGCGCTTGATGACACTCAACACTTCGGATTCGTAGCTGCGCTGTCTGGACTGCTGTGACAACCAATCAGCACGTTCTGCCTCGCCCCAAGGCGTGCCGGGTGTACCGATAGGGTAAGGGTCAGGGGCTGTATTCATAGTAAATTTCTCCTTTAATGACCGATGCTTGCGAGTATTCTAGCATTTGCAAACAAGACGCAGCAGGCGACCTCCCGCTCCATCTTCCAGAACCCACAGCGCACCTTCAGGGCCAACCTCAACCTCTCGGATTCGTTCACCCATGGCGAAACGCTCTGCCTCTGAGGCTTCCTGACCGTCAATTCTGATTCGTAACAGGGATTCTGACCGAAGGCCGCCGATAAACGCCTGGCCCTGCCAGTCGGGAAACATCGAACCGTAATAAAACGCCATCCCGGAGGGGGCTACCGTTGGCACCCAGTAAATCGCCGGTGCTTGGAATTCAGGGCGCGTGTCGTGATCGGGAATGGGAAAACCAGAGTAATGATCACCCCAGGAGACAAGCGGCCAACCATAATTCTCGCCGGCAAGGGTCAGGTTAAACTCGTCACCGTGTCTGGGGCCCATTTCATGAGTCCACAGCTGCCCCTCTTTGTCGAAAGCTATACCCAGCAAATTACGATGCCCGAGCGACCAGAAGGTTTGTGCGAGCTCTCCCTTATCCTGAAACGGGTTGTCCTCTGGAGTGGAGCCGTCCGGATTAATCCGGATCACCTTACCCAAATTCTGATCCCAATGCTGAGCCGGCTCGAGCTTTTGCCGGTCACCCGAGGTAATAAACAAATGCCCTTCAGGTCCAAATGCCAGCCTATGAGAGTAATGCCCTGCACCGGAAACCTTCGGAGTTTGCCGCCAGATAACTTCGAGGTTTTCAAGTTCTGGCTGTTCGGCCTGAGTGTTCAGACGGGCCCGGGCAACAACAGCCCCACTTTTCATCCAGGAACCCCGCTCCGCGTATGACAAGTAAATCCAGCGGTTGTCCTTAAAATTCGGATGAAGAATCACATCCCCTAAACCGCCCTGCCCGCCATATGCCACCTCGGGCACACCTTGAACAGAAAGCTTGGTGCGGTCTTTCAGGCGAACCAAATACAAAGTACCTGACTTTTCAGTAACGAGGAGACGACCGTCCGGAAGAAAGGCCATGGCCCAAGGCTCATTGAACTCACCAAAGCTCTCGGCGAGGAGCCGGGAGCCGGCATTTCCGTTAATCACGTGATCAGCGGGCTCGCCGTAGGTGTTGGAGGAAACCAGAACCCAAACAAGAGATAGGTACGATATGAAACGTAATGGTTGCATCGTTCTCCTCACTTCAAAGCTGACTTTGAATCACGGAAAAACTGGCCACCTGACTATATTGATTCATATGACCAACACGTGCGTTAAGATTATACTTCTGCTCGAAGCTAGACCCTGTCTACGTTTAAACTCCAAGCCCCGGGCCCAATGACTGTGAGCACCCCTCGTCGAAGTAAAAACCACTCTAAGCCTGTCCGCAAGAACCTACACCCGCGGAATCTACACAACCAAGGCTACGACTTCCCCGCTCTGGTAAAAAGCCACCCGGCACTTGCGCGTTATGTAAAACCGAACGCTCACGGCAACCTGTCCATCGACTTCGCAGATCCGTTGGCCGTAAAAACTCTAAACGCCGCGTTACTCAACCGATACTACAACGTTGTGAACTGGGATATTCCAGAAGGTGCGCTTTGCCCGCCAATCCCTGGCAGAGCCGACTATATCCATTACGTTGCTGACTTGTTTGGACCCGAAAACCCCAAAATCAAGATGCTCGACATAGGAACGGGCGCGAATGGAATCTACCCGCTGCTGGCCTGCCAAATTTACGGCTGGCAGTGTGTCGGCAGTGACATCAACACTCAGTCATTGGAGAACGTGGCAGACATCATCGCCAATAACCCCGCACTTAAAGGCCGAATTACGCTGCGCACACAACAAGATAAAAACCGCATTTTTGAAGGAATCATTCAGGCTGGGGAGTTCTTTGATGTCAGCGTATGCAACCCACCCTTTCATTCCTCGCTCGACGAAGCCCTTAAAGGTAGCCAACTTAAGCTTAACAACCTTGCCCGTAGCCGCGGTGAACAAAAAACCAAAACCCAATCGCCCACTCTGAATTTTGGTGGCATGGGTGCAGAGCTTTGGTGTAAAGGCGGCGAACAGCTGTTTCTTAAAAAGCTGATCAAAGAAAGCCAAGTGTATTCAACTCAATGCCGCTGGTTTACCAGTTTGGTTTCAAAAGCCGACAACGTTAAACCTGCAAAGAAATTGATTCATAAACTCGGGGCTGTGGATGTCCGGGAAATAGAAATGAGACAGGGGAACAAGGTGACGAGAGTGTTAGCGTGGACATTCATCTAACGCCTTTTTTAACGCGGTGAAGGAAAAACACCTTCACCGCAATCACTGACAGCTTTTATGGCAAGCATTACAAACGCTTGCTGAACACCAAGCCGCCCCAGGCCAGAGTACGGTCGCCGGTACCGCGCTTGATTTCCGAGCTTTGCACTCGCAACACGTAGCTCAGTTCGGTGTCACCCAGAAAACTGTGGGTGTATCCCGCCCAGACTTCCGCCAGCAGCACATTGAGATCGCTGGCGCTCAGCTCATGTTCTGAGTCCCGAAACTGCCCTTGCAAAAAGGCGTTATAGGCACGGGCTTTGACAGATAAGCCACCCCAGAAGTAATTTTCCCGCCCCCCGGGAGCGGCCACGCCGGGGGCTCGTTCGCCATAAGCCATCAACTCCGGGTTGAATCGATTATCCGGCGACGAGATCAGACCATTTCGGAACACCAACGCGGCACCAAACTCCGTCAAATAACCCACTGAACCAAAATACGTCACCTTAAGCTGACTATCCGGCACGCTGGCATCCAGATACTGGTGGTAAGCCGCGGAATAGCGAAACGTGGGCTCACCGCCGTTTGAAATCTGATACCTCCAGCCGTTCGCCCGATCACTACCAATCGCTTTATGAATCGAATTCTGGGCAGACTTGAATACATCGAGTCCGAGCATTCCCACCGTGAGGGAGGTCGTCCAACCCGTGTTGCTGGCGGCTGCCTGATAGCTCTGGCTGGAAGACACATACACAAGGCTGCTGTACGGGCGATCATCCTCTTCAACGGCTGACGCTTTGATTTCCTCCGGCGTAAAGCCATAAGCACCGAACTCCAGCGCCTGACTCGATGGCTTGCCAGCCAGTGCATCACTACGAGGAAGAACGAATTTATCCAGGCTCTGGCTCACCCGAGCTGCCGGGTTATCGAGAAAATCCCGGGAATTCGACGCGTAAGTAACCGCCAGCCCAGCGGTGTAGTCTCTGTCAGTTTGGGTGGGCGCAAAAAGATCGTTATCGGTAGACACCGCCAACACAGAGTCAGCAGATTGTGCAGAAGCTGAGAACAAAAAAGCGGCCGAAGCCAGGATAGATGTGATGTGTTGAAAGCGCATAGCCAACTCCGAGAAGTAATGAACCCGAACCAAGTTGGCGTGTATTTTTATAGAGGTTTCCGCACACGACTAATCAAAGAGACGTATTGAAAACATCATCAAGAATTATAGGTAAGCATGTTTACGGACAGAAAAACCCATTCCTATAAACACAACCTCAAACAATCACCAAAAAACATCACTGTGAGTGATATAACCCATGCCGACTGACAATTATTCAGGCGTACTCCAGAGGCGCATACTTCCCTGCATCTGATCCGGATTCACCGGACGATTCAGAGAAAGATTCAAACCAACTTATTCTGGAGATACAAACATGCGTAAATTTGCTCTCGTTGCTTTCGCGTCCCTCTTTGCTATTGCCGCTCTGCCTGCAAATGCCAGCCTGGCGGATCGAAAATCAGATCAGACCAACCTTGAGCAGTCCCAGCCATCACCCTACAGCGGGCAAACGGTCATTCGGGGAGAGATCAGAGAGGGTTTTGCTGAACACAAAAACGCGGAACCGGCGCCTTACAGTGGCCAGATGGTCATTCGCGGTGAAGTACAAACCGAAGGGCATTGTTAATTGCTTTGAAGGGTATGAACGTAGCCTTTACTGAGAACACGGCTCTTGGGGTAGTTCATTACTCATGCAAATGAGTGAAGCCTCTACTGCCCCACGAGCCGGCCACAGAGCTTAAATAATCCGGCCCCCTTCCCCCCGCCCGCGGCAGCCCACGTCTTCATAAGCGCCCCCAACCGCCTTGAACCTGAAACGTTTTAGAACAAAACATTCTCTGTGCTCTGTTGAAATCCGCACCTCTTAAGAATACTGTATATATAAACAGTATTCAGAGAATTCCCTATGAGCGAACTACTGAGCAACCTGCTTCAGGATGCCCGGGTGTGGCAGGGCCACCAACACAAAAAGACAACCCAGCCCGCAGAACCCACCGGGTATCAGTCGCTGGACAACCAGCTGGGCGGACTGGGCTGGCCAAAGGGTGCCTTGAGCGAATGCCTGCTGGATACCGTCGGCATTGGTGAGCTACACCTTGTGCTGCCGCTCATGCAGCGGGTATCCAACGAAGGTAAAACCATCTTCTGGCTAAACCCGCCCCATACACCCTACGCGCCGGCTTTGGCCCGAGAGGACGTAAATCTCGATCATGTGGTCATGGTGACCACGAAAGATCAAAACGACTTTTTGTGGACTCTCGAAAACTGCCTGCGCTCACCGGTTACCGGACTGGTGCTTGCATGGCCCGGCACGCTGGCCAGACGAGATGTTCGCCGCTTGCAGTTGGCCTCGGAGGCCGGCGGCAATGTGTGTGTGCTTTTCCGCAGCCGCCGCCATGTCGAGCAAAACTCGCCGGCCGCTTTACGGCTGGAACTCGTTCCGGGTGAACACCAAGAGCTAAAGATCAATATCATTAAGCGCCGGGGCAGCTGGCCGGGGCAGCGCTGTTCGCTGGCAATGAGCCACCGTGTAAACCTTGCCAGCGAGGAGGCCACCCGTGTGATTCAGGGTCCGTGGACCGGGGCTGCGCGGTAATCTTATGCTCTGGCTATATCTGCACTTCCCACATCTATTGCTGGACCATATCCAACGGAATCAGGATTCCGGGAGTGCTCTTGTGATCGTGGATGGTGCTGGCCAAACCATCACGCAGGTCTGCGCCACCGCCCGGGAGCTGGGCGTAGAAGTAGGCATGCGTCTGAAAACCGCGCTCGGTTTAGCGCCCAACTTGCACATTATGCAAGCAGATCCGAAACAGGAAGCATGGCTTCTGGAAGATCAGGCGCGCTGGTTGTATCACTACGCCGCCCACATTACCCTGGCACCACCTGATGGTCTTTGGGCGGAAGTCAGTAGCCTGCAAAAGCTTTACGGCGGTCTGCCGGCTATCTGGCAAACCGTGGAACAGGCATTAACCGAACGTCAGATTACGGCCTGGATAGCCATAGGCCACACACCACTAGCCGCCCGTATATTAGCCCTCACCGGCAAAGGTGAATGCACGGCAGACCAAGGCCACATCCTCACAGCGCTTGGTGGTTTACCGCTGCAAGCTGCCGGATTTGACAAGAAGTCCTGCACTCGCCTGCAACATCTGGGGCTTAGCACTCTTTGTGATGTATTCTCCCTGCCCGCTCCGGAGTTGGCTCGGCGACTGTCACCAGAACTGCTGGGCATGGTGCAGAAGATTCAGGGCACCCGAGCAGACCCCAAAGCACCTTGGCAACCACCCCACATCTTCAGGCAACGGGCGGATTTCATTCAGGAAGTTGAGCATACCCAAGGGCTCCTGTTCTCGTTACAGCGAATTCTGTCAGAGCTGGAGGAAGACCTCTGCTGGCGCCAGCAAGATACCGACACCCTGCTGCTCACTTTGCTACACCGCCATCAGGAATCTACACGATTTCGAATCCGAACCACCGGACCGGAACATCGTGCAGATGTATTTTTAAAACTGATTCGCCTGAAGCTTGATCAGCAACCTTTAAGTGCACCGGTGATCGCGCTCACGTTCACGGTTAAACGGTTTACCAGCCGAGAGGCACCAACGGGGCAGGATCTGCTCGGTGAAACTCAAGATCTGAACGAAGCCTGGCACACACTAATCAGCCGACTTCAGGCCCGGCTTGGAGATCAGGCCTTGAAACAACTGACCCCTTCCGAAGACCATCGGCCTGAATGTGCCTGGTCTGCGAAGCAGGTTTGCAAACCTACAAAAAAAAACGAGGTGGCACCAGCCCCTCTTCCTCACAGGCCCTTGTGGCTACTGAAAGGCCCAAAGCCTTTAGATCAAACCCCAACACACTGGCATTCCGGCCCGGAACGCATCAGCAGTGGTTGGTGGGACGGCCAGCGGGTTCATCGGGATTATTACATCGCGCAGTTGCCAGGTGGTGAGATAGCCTGGGTGTTCCGTGACCATCAGGAGGGATGGTTCATTCATGGGTGGTTTGGCTGATGGCTACGGGCTATGCGGAGCTATTCTGCTTCAGCAACTTCACCTTTCTAACCGGAGCTTCGCATCCTCAAGAGCTCGCAGAACGGGCTTTGGAATTAGGTTATAGCGCCATCGCAATCACTGATGCCTGTTCTGTAGCCGGCATCCCCAGAGCTTGGGCTGCGCTCAAAGACAGCCCGGTGAAGCTCATTACCGGCAGTTGGTTTGAGCTCGATGATGCGCCAACCGGTTCGTCGATTCCTCGTTTTATCCTGCTGGCAAAAGACCGCCAAGGCTATGGCCAGCTGTGCAAACTGATCACCACGGGGCGGCGCCGGGCTGAAAAAGGCCAATACCAACTCTTTGCGCGGGACGTTGAAACTCACGAATTGGATCACTGCCTTTGCTTGTGGCTACCACCCACGCGGGAAAGCGCCACACTCTCTGAAGCCAGCACTTGCGGTGAATGGCTGCTACGGGTGTTCGACCAGCGGTTACGGGTTGCCGCCAGCCGCACTCTGGAGGTGGGCGAGGAACAGCAATTGGCACGAATTCGGGAATTGGCTGACCACTTACGCTGCCCGGTGGTCGCCACCGGAGAAGTGCACATGCACAGCCGGGATCGGCAGCCGCTACAAGACGTACTCACTGCCCTGCGCAACCACCGGACACTAGAGAGTGCCGGCCATTGCCTGTTCCAGAACGGTGAACGCTACCTCCGGCCACTCCCTGTTCTGCAAAAACTGTTTCCGGAAAACTGGTTACGGGAGACGGTCCAGGTCGCCAGCGCCTGCCAATTTCAACCCGGCAGCCTACGCTATGAATACCCCCCCGATTTAGTGCCAGCCAATGAAACCCCTGCAGGTCTTTTAAAGCGCCTGACCCAGGAAGGCGAACGCCGCCGCTACCCCAACGGCACGCCACTGAAAGTTCAGGCATTAATTCGTAAAGAGCTGGGCCTGATCTCGGAGATGAAATACGAGCACTACTTTCTGACCATCCACGACATAGTCGCGTTTGCCCGAAGCCAAGGTATTTTATGTCAGGGGCGAGGCTCCGCCGCCAACTCGGCGGTCTGTTACTGCCTGGGAATCACCGAGGTGAACCCGGCCAAGGTCGAGCTGCTGTTTGAACGTTTTATTTCGAAAGATCGGGATGAACCACCGGATATCGATGTGGATTTCGAGCACCAGCGGCGAGAAGAGGTTATCCAGTATATTTATCAACGCTACGGTCGCGAACGAGCTGCATTAGCCGCAACCGTAATTCGTTACCGGCCCCGAAGCGCTATTCGGGATGCTGGCAAGGCACTGGGATTCGATGCCGCCTTGGTGGAAAAACTGCTGGACGGTATCGACTGGCGCGACAAAGCCACCAACTGGCGTCAACAAATTCTGGATAAAGGCCTCACCCAAAACCCGCAAGTGGCCAACCAGTTTTTTACGCTGGTGAATACCTTGTTGGGCTTTCCCCGGCACTTGTCCCAACACGTCGGCGGTTTTGTCATCAGCGCGGGGCCACTGTCAGAACTTGTACCGGTGGAAAATGCCGCCATGCAAGACCGCACCGTCATCCAGTGGGACAAAGACGATCTGGAAAGCCTGGGCCTCATGAAGGTGGATGTTCTCGCACTTGGAATGCTGACGGCTATCCGCAAAGCCTTGGCGTTGATCAGCACAGCGAAAGGTGAGCCCTTTGCCATTCAGGATATTCCCCAAGAAGACCCCGACACTTACGCCATGCTGCAAAAAGGCGACAGTATTGGTGTATTTCAGGTGGAGTCCCGCGCCCAGATCAACATGCTACCCCGACTGAAACCCGAGACTTACTACGACCTGGTCATCGAAGTGGCCATCGTTCGCCCGGGCCCGATTCAGGGCGACATGGTGCACCCTTACCTGCGCCGAAAACACGGACTGGAGCCTGTAGAGTTCCCCAACGATGCAATTCGTCAGGTACTGGAGCGCACACTGGGGGTCCCCATTTTTCAGGAACAGGTGATCAAACTGGCCATGGTGGCAGCCGGTTTTAGCGCCGGTGAAGCCGACAAACTCCGTCGCGCCATGGCCGCCTGGAAATCCGACGGGGATCTCTCCCCTTTCCGGGACAAGCTGATCAATGGGATGCTCGAACGTGGTCACGACCCGGAATTCGCCGAGCGCCTGTACCAGCAAATATGTGGTTTTGGCGGTTACGGATTCCCCGAATCCCACGCGGCCAGTTTTGCATTATTGGTGTATGTCTCCGCCTGGATAAAGCGCCATCATCCGGCTGCGTTTTACTGCGCGTTACTCAACAGCCAACCTATGGGCTTCTACTCCCCAAGCCAATTGGTACAAGACGCCCGCCGCCATGCCGTAACCGTTCTGCCCCCGGATGTAAACTTCAGCAACTGGGAGCACACACTCGAAGGGCCGAACCAACACCTGCGTCTGGGCCTAAGAATTGTTCAAGGCCTGTCCCGCCACGGGGGCCAATCCGTTCACGAAAACCGCCCCACGCAAGGCTACCGCTCGGCCAGCGAACTGCGTACCACTGCCAAGCTCAATCAACGCGATATGGAGCTACTGGCCGGTGCCAACGCCATGGCCGGGTTCACCTCAGACCGCCATCAGGCTTATTGGCAACTGCTGGAATACGAAGAACCTTCCGCCCTCTTTGCCCAAGAGACCGAAGCCGATTACCAGCCCCAGCCCTGTAACCAGCTACCCACGCCCACGGAAGGCCAAAACGTACTAGCTGACTATCGCAGCCAAGGCCTAACGCTACAAAGACACCCCTTGGTTCTGCTTCGCGAACAAGGCCACCTCCAGCACTGCCTGACTGCAGAACAATTAAAATCCACCCGCCCCGGCATCCCGGTGCAAGTAGCTGGCTTGGTTACTGGCCGTCAGCGCCCGGGTTCTGCAGCTGGCGTCACCTTTGTCACTCTGGAAGACGAAACCGGCAACGTGAACATTGTTGTCTGGCTTGCAACTGCCCGCCAACAACGCAAACCGCTACTCACCGCTCGGCTATTGCACGTAAAAGGGGTTGTCGAAAAAGAGGGAGACATCGTGCACGTAATGGCGGGGAAACTCTCAGACCTGAGCCACCTGATTAACACGCTACCGGTCAGTTCGAGAGATTTTCAGTGACCACAAACAAGAAAACCCCGCCGAAGCGGGGTTTTCCTGGTACAGCATGAAGCGAAGATCAGCTCAAAAGCTTGATCATCACACCCGCTGCAACCGCCGAGCCGATAACACCAGCCACGTTCGGGCCCATTGCGTGCATCAGCAGGAAGTTCTGCGGGTTAGCCTCAAGACCAACCTTGTTGGATACCCGCGCTGCCATTGGCACCGCAGATACACCGGCAGAACCGATCAGCGGGTTGATGGGGTCTTTGCTGAACTTGTTCATCAGCTTAGCCATCAGAACACCTGACGCAGTACCCACACCGAACGCAACAACACCCAGTCCCAGGATACCCAGCGTCTGGCCATCCAGGAACTTATCTGCCATCAGCTTGGAGCCAACCGACAGCCCCAGGAAGATGGTTACGATGTTGATCAGCGCGTTCTGGGCAGTATCGCTCAAGCGCTCTACTACACCACACTCACGCATCAGGTTACCGAAGCAGAACATACCCAGCAGCGGTGCTGCATCTGGCAGGAACAGAACCACAGCAATCAGAACAACCAGAGGGAAAACAATCTTTTCCTTCTTGCTGACCGGACGCAGCTGGCTCATTTTAATAGCCCGCTCTTCCTTGTTGGTCAGTGCTTTCATGATTGGCGGCTGAATCATCGGAACCATTGCCATATAGGCGTATGCGGATACGGCAATTGCACCCAGAAGATGCGGAGCCAATACACTGGCTACGTAGATAGAGGTCGGGCCATCTGCGCCACCGATGATACCAATCGCAGCCGCTTCAAGGATGTTGAACTCCAGCACGCCAGTCCAATCCAACAGTGCGGCACCAATAACCGTACCAAAGATACCGAACTGAGCTGCGGCGCCCAGCAGCATGGTCTTCGGGTTCGCAAGCAGAGGACCGAAATCGGTCATCGCACCTACGCCCATGAAGATCAACAGCGGCCCAATGGTGCTGCCGATAACAACGGAGTAGAAGTTATACAGCATGCCATTGCCATAACCGAAGTCTTGGGCAAGGGAGTTCGCCATTGCCATTTCAGAATAGCTGGCCTCTTTCACCGCGACCTTGAAGGCTTCCTTCAGTTCAGGCGTTACCGCCTGCCCTGCCTGGTAAGCAACATCCAATGGAACAGCCAGTGCTGCCAGAATCTGGGTAGCATCGCTCTTCAGTGCAAAGTGAATCGCATTTTCCGCCGCAGTCAGGGCCAACCCTGCCTCCGGGATGTTCGCCAAGATACCGCCAAACCCGATTGGTACCAGCAGCAGTGGCTCAAAGCCCTTGCGAATCGCAAGGAACAGCAGCAGCAGGCCGATGGCGATCATCACCACCTGACCAAACTCTATGTTGAACAGGCCACTGCCTGTCCAGAGTGTCATTATCTTATCCATGGAATGCTGGCCCTTTATGCGATTGTCAGCATTTCATCATCAACAGAGACGGCATCACCGACTTTGATGAAGACTTCACCGATGGTTCCGGCCTTGGACGCGCGAATCTCGGTTTCCATTTTCATGGCTTCGAGAATAATCAGCACATCACCTTCTTCAACCGTGTCTCCTGGAGAAACCAAGATCTTCCAGATGTTGCCACTCAACGGCGCAACAACAGGCTCACCGTCGCCCGCAGCTACTGGTGCAGCAGCAGGTGCAGCACTGGAACCGCCCTGACCTTCGATCTGGCTGATCTCGCCGCCTTCGGTAACCGCCACAACGTACTTCTGGCCATTCACCTCAACGGTGTAGTTCTCAGGACCTGCAGACTTCTTGGCCGGAGCCACATCATCGGCGCTGGGTACTGGCTCGAATGCATCCGGGTTGCCACGGTTCTCGAGGAACTTCAGGCCGATCTGCGGGAACAAAGCGTAAGTCAGAACGTCATCGACTTCCTGCTCCGCCAGCTTGATGCCTTTCTCGTCGGCCAAGCCTTTCAGCTCTGCAGTCAACTTGTCCATTTCTGGCTCGATGTTGTCTGCCGGGCGGCAAGTGATCGCTTCAGCGCCATCCAGAACACGCTCTTGCAGTTCCTTGTTGAACGGAGCCGGTGCAGCACCGTATTCGCCCTTCAGGATTGCAGAGGTTTCTTTAGAGATAGACTTGTAGCGCTCACCGGTCAGTACGTTCAGAACGGCTTGCGTACCAACAATCTGAGAAGTCGGCGTTACCAGCGGGATGAATCCCAGGTCTTCGCGAACTTTAGGAATCTCGGCAAGAACCTGGTCAAACTTATCGGTAGCGTTCTGCTCGCGCAGCTGATTTTCCATGTTGGTCAACATGCCGCCCGGAACCTGAGCAATCAGAATGCGAGAGTCAGTACCGCGCAGGCTACCTTCGAACTTCGCGTACTTCTTACGTACTTCGCGGAAGTAGGAAGCAATTTCTTCAAGCAGGTTCAGGTCCAGACCGGTATCACGGTCAGTACCTTCCAAAATCGCTACCACAGCTTCGGTGGGCGAATGACCGTAAGTCATACTCATGGAAGAGATAGCGGTATCTACGTTGTCGATACCCGCTTCCGCAGCTTTGATCGCCGTAGCAGTAGACATGCCCGTGGTGGCGTGGCACTGCATGTGAATCGGGATATCCAATTCTTTCTTCAGGCGGCTGACCAGGTCGTAGGCAACGTAAGGCTTCAGAATACCCGCCATGTCTTTGATGGCGATGGAATCTGCACCCATGTCGGCGACTTCTTTCGCCAACTCAACCCACATATCAATAGTGTGCACAGGGCTAGTGGTGTAAGAAATAGTACCCTGAGCATGCTTACCTGTTTTACGAACTGCTTTAATCGCAGTCGCCAGGTTGCGAGGATCGTTCATCGCATCGAAGATACGGAACACATCAACGCCGTTTTCGGCAGCACGATCTACAAAACGCTCTACCACGTCATCCGCGTAATGACGGTAGCCCAGCAGGTTCTGGCCACGCAACAACATCTGCTGTGGCGTGTTAGGCATTACTTTTTTCAGTTCGCGGATACGCTCCCATGGGTCTTCGCCCAGGTAACGAATGCAGGAGTCAAAGGTAGCACCACCCCAAGATTCCAAAGACCAGAAGCCAACTTGGTCAAGCTTCTCGGCAATCGGCAGCATGTCGTCTAGGCGCATGCGGGTGGCAAGCAGGGACTGGTGGGCGTCACGTAGAATTACGTCCGTAATCCCCAGCGGTTTTTTTGTGTCAGTCATCGTGTCAGCCTTCTGTTAAAAGGTTCTAATTCCGTTCCCGGGTCACTTCTTGTGGCGTGACCGGTATTGTGCAATCGCCTTCTTGATGGCCTCGGCGGTGTCAGGGTCAACCGACGTTGGCGCCTTCGGCTTGGCACGTGGCGTTCTGGCCGGGGTTGCCGGCTCTGGCGGAGCAAGCCGCAGAATGATTTTCGACATCAGGCCCGTCGCGAACACCAGAATAACCAGAAACGCGAACACAAAGCCCATACCGGCGATCATCAAATCTACGGCGTTTGACATCAGCTCATTCATAGTGAACAGCTACCTGTATTGGTTTGTGATTTCCCCGCTCCTATCACGCGCGTTCAGACAAAGCCTTATGGCACGCAAAATCAAAACGGGAGGCAAAATCGTGCGTAATTTACCGGTTTCACTGTTCTTGAGCAACTAAAAGCACATTTTTCTATAGGGATTTCCCGAGCGCGCACCCAAAAAAAGGGTTCTAAGCACCCGGAAAAAGCATCCTATTCAGACATAACGCACCCGAATTTTCCGGCCCTTCACTTTCCCTTGCTCAAGCCGCGAAAGCGCCTTGCCGGCCCAAGCCACGTCGACCGCAACAAAACACTGGAAATCAAACAAATCAATCTTCCCGACCGCTGAACCCGGAATTCCAGCCTCACCGGTCAACGCACCCAACACATCCCCACGACGAACCTTCTCTTTACGCCCACCAGCCAGGCAGAGCGTTTTCATGGGCGGAACAACAGGTCTTACAGGTTCAGCAAGCAACTGTGCGGTATCACCCCACTCTGCCGTCATGCCACGAGCGCTTTCCAAGCGAGTAATCTTGTGCCCCTGCTTCGGTGTACACAAGGTGACCGCATGCCCCTGCTCGCCTGCACGCCCGGTACGACCAATCCGGTGCGTATAAACCTCGGGGTCCCGGGCGGGCTCCGCATTGATGACCAATGGCAAGCCTTTGATATCCAATCCACGGGCCGCCACATCCGTTGCAACCAAAACGGTGCAACTCTGGTTCGCAAACTGAACCAAAGTACTGTCACGCTCCCGCTGCTCCAGATCGCCGTGCAGCGCAGACGCGGCAAAACCCATCTGCCTGAGCGCCGCGGCAAGATCATCACAATCCCGTTTGGTTGTGCAAAAAACCAGGCTCGCCGTCGGCTGGAACCTCGACAATAGCCCCGCTACCGCCTCTACGTCTTGGCCGGGGGCAATTTCGTAAAACAACTCTTCAATCGTGGCTGTCGAGTCATTCACCTCGATCCGCACGTCTTCTGGGTTCACCTGGAAACGCTCACTCAAGGTACGGATGGGCATTGGCCAAGTTGCGGAGAACAACAACGTCTGCCGGGACGAAGGGGTTTGCGCAAGAATGCCCGCCACAACGTCCTCAAAACCCATATCAAGCATGCGATCCGCTTCGTCCAGAACCAACGTATTCAGATGCTCAAGAGACAAAGTCCCTTTGCGGAGATGATCATCCACCCGCCCCGGCGTACCCACAATAATATGCGCACCATGACTGAGCGAACCAATCTGAGGCCCGATGGAAACACCGCCGCACAACGTCAGCACCTTGACGTTGTCTTTGGCTCGAGCCAGCTCCCGCAGAGCTTTAGCGACCTGATCCGCCAACTCGCGAGTAGGGCAAAGCACTAACGCCTGAACCGCGAATCGTTTGGGCTGAAGCTTTTCGATCAAAGGGATACCGAAAGCAGCCGTTTTGCCACTTCCGGTTTGAGCCATGGCGATAACATCTTTGCCCGCCAAAGCCGGTGGCAACGCCTTTACCTGAATGCCGGTAGGCTGTGTGAAGCCCAGCTGCTCAAGGTTAGCCAGCATGGTCGAAGAAAGGCCAAGCTCTTTAAAAGAAGACATAGAAAAATCCGTGGGGTGAGTAATCGTGGGTGATTGAGTTCGCTCTGACGGCGTATACTAGAGAAAATTTGATTAAGTTTATCACGAATCTACGGAGTCACTGATGGCGTCTTTGCAGGACCAATTACTCAAGGCCGGGCTCGCCGACGAAAAAAAGGCCCGGACCATTCGCTCTGAGAAGCGTAAACAGCGCAAGCAACAGCCCAAGGGCGCAGCTCAGGTCAACGAAGTTGAAGAGCGTGCCCGTCAGGCGCGCCAAGAACAAGCCGAACGAGACAGGCAACTTAACCTTGAGCGCAAGAGGGAGGCCGACAAGAAAGCCATCCAGGCCCAAATTCGGCAATTGGTAGAGACCAACCGACTGGATCGCAGTCGAGGCGAAACGTCCTACCAGTTCGTGCACGAAAAAAAGATCAAAAAGATCTTTGTCGATAACCAGATGGTAGATCAACTATCGCGAGGCCGACTGGCCGTTGTGTTTGTGAACGGAGAGTATGAACTCGTTGCCGAAGGCGTAGCCCGAAAGATTATGGAGCGTGACGAATCGGCCGTAGTGGTTCTGCACGATCGCACAGCGGAAGATCAAGGCGATGACGATCCGTATGCCGGCTATGAAATACCGGACGATCTTATGTGGTAGTAGAAACAAAAAAACCGCTTCACAACGAAGCGGTTTTTTTTATTGAGCAACCGAAAAATTCGGGGCTGCAAATAGCAAAACGCCCCGGCCGTGGGTTACACAATCCGGGGCGTTCCACTTTAATATGGCGCGGCTGGGAGGATTCGAACCTCCGACCGCCTGGTTCGTAGCCAGGTACTCTATCCAGCTGAGCTACAGCCGCTAAAAACTTGTTTGCGAAAAATGGCGCGGCTGGGAGGATTCGAACCTCCGACCGCCTGGTTCGTAGCCAGGTACTCTATCCAGCTGAGCTACAGCCGCACATCTCGTCGCATGTGGTTGAAAGCAACTTCAACCTGTTCTCACTCTCCCGAAAGAAAATGGCGGAGAGGGAGGGATTCGAACCCTCGGTACGATTGCTCGTACGGTTCCTTAGCAGGGAACTGGTTTCAGCCACTCACCCACCTCTCCTTGAGAACGGTGCGTATACTACCACAACTTTTCTGTTTTCATAGGGTTGACACGATATTTTTCTAATCAATTTGCCCTAAAAGTAAAAAAGCCGCTCAAGTTACCCCTGAACGGCTTTTTATCTGATCAACTATTACCCGGCTCGGGCTCATCGGAGCCTTTCTCGGTCTGTATACGTTGATAGATTTCTTCACGGTGAACCGCTACGTCTTTCGGGGCATTTACCCCGATACGAACCTGATTCCCCTTCACTCCCAGAACGGTAACGGTTACTTCGTCACCGATCATCAGAGTTTCGCCAACTCGGCGGGTTAAAATAAGCATGCTCCATACTCCCTATTGCAAAGCTACCTGTTCCGACTGTCACTACTTTTTACTTATTGCTTTTATAATGGGATCACCTATCAAACTATAGACGCAATAACACTTATGCCAAAATAGTTCTTGATAGAAATTACTAATGACCCCGAGAAATACCTATCGGCATCCTGCCTTTAAGCGTTCTCGTCTACCCCGACGCTTTCCAGCCCGAACGTACTGTGCAGTGCACGAACGGCCAACTCGAGATACTTTTCATCGATCACCACCGAAACCTTGATTTCGGACGTGGAGATCATCTGAATATTAATACCTTCTTTAGATAACGCCTCAAACATTTGAGTAGCAACACCGGCGTGAGAGCGCATGCCAACACCAACGATGCTCACTTTGGCAATCTTGCTGTCACCAATGACTTCACCCGCACCAATTTCGTCTGAGATACGGCGCAAAATGTCTTGAGCTCGCTTCAAGTCAGGACGGTTCACGGTGAACGTGAAAGCGGTCTTATTATCCTGACCAACGTTCTGAACAATCATATCGACTTCGATGTTGGCATCACTGATTGGCTTCAGGATACTCAGCGCACTGCCCGGGGTATCCGGCACGCCGGAAATGGTCAGCTTGGCTTCATCACGATTAAAAGCAATGCCGGAAACAACCGGTTGTTCCATGGCTGTATCATCCTCAAAAGTGATCAGGGTTCCCTCGCCTTCTACGAAGCTGGAAAGCACCCTTAACGGAACGTTGTATTTACCTGCGAACTCGACGGCACGGATCTGGAGAACTTTGGACCCCAGACTCGCCATTTCGAGCATTTCTTCAAATGTAATACGATCCAAACGGCGCGCACTGTCAACAACTCGCGGATCGGTCGTATAAACACCGTCTACATCGGTGTAGATCTGGCACTCGTCTGCCTTCAACGCTGCAGCCAGTGCAACGGCAGTGGTGTCGGAACCGCCGCGGCCGAGCGTGGTGATGTTTCCGTGCTCGTCCACACCCTGGAACCCTGCCACCACGATCACGCGCCCAGCATCCAGATCTTCCTGCATGCGATGTGCATCGATGTCTCTGATTCGAGCTTTATTGTGGCTGTTGTCCGTCAAAATTCGAACCTGACCGCCCGTATAAGAACGAGCATCGCAGCCACGCTTTTGAAGTGCCATGGACAGCAGGGCAATCGTGACCTGCTCACCGGTAGAAACCAGCACATCCATTTCCCGCGGCGTAGGTTCTTCCATAATGTCATTGGCCAACGCAATCAGGCGATTCGTCTCGCCACTCATTGCCGATACCACGACCACGACATCATGCCCTTCACTACGGAACCGACAGACCTTGTCGGCTACCGCCTCAATCCGCTCGGTTGTCCCGACGGATGTACCACCAAATTTTTGAACCAACAGAGCCATGTTTTACCAAACTCCGAACCGGGGACCCAAAGCGAAGCCATCTGGCCCCGCCACCGTATTAAGCGGGCGGATTATAAACCCGAGCCCGCTTTGGAAAACAGCGAATTACTGGATATTTCCTTCAACCCAGGCAGGCACACCCGCCAGAGCATCCGCCAGTTTCGACGCATCATTACCACCGCCCTGAGCCATGTCCGGGCGACCACCGCCTTTGCCGTCAACCTGGGCGCACAAATGCTTCATCAAATCGCCGGCTTTAACCTTGCCTGTTGCCGATTTGGTAACGCCCGCAACCAACACCACTTTGCCACCTTCGATGGTAGCCAGCACAACCACACCTTCACCCAACTTGTTCTTAAGCTGGTCAGCGGTTTCCATCAGAGACTTGCGATCCGCACCATCCATCTGGGCCGCTACCACTTTAAGGTCACCCACCTGCACAGCCGAAGCCGCCAGGTCACTACCGGCCGAACTGGCCAGTTTCGCCTTCATAGCGGAGATTTCTTTTTCCAGCTGACGGTTGCGATCCAGTGTTTGCTGAACTTTGTCTACCACGGTTTCCCGAGTCGCCTTCACAAGCTTGGCGGTTTCGCGCAGGGTATTCACGGTTTCATCTACCCACGCCAATGCACCAAAACCAGTGACTGCCTCAATACGACGAACACCGGATGAGATGCCGCTTTCGGAAGTGATCCGCATCATGCCGATATCGCCCGTTCGAGACACGTGCGTACCGCCACAAAGTTCCACAGAATAGCGATCAGAACCCATGCTCAATACACGGACCACATCACCGTATTTCTCGCCAAACAGAGCCATAGCCCCTTTTTCCTGCGCCGTTTCCATGTCTGTGACATCTATTTCAACCGGCGTATTCTGAAGCACCTGTTCGTTCACCTGACGCTCAATCTCTTTGAGCTGCTCAGGGGTAACCGCTTCAAAATGGGAAAAGTCGAAACGCAGCTTGTCAGGATCAACCAGTGAACCCTTCTGGTTTACATGCTCACCCAAAACCTTGCGCAAAGCCGCGTGCAGCAAGTGCGTAGCAGAGTGGTTGCGCTTGGTGCGCTCACGACGTTCATGATCAATGCGGGCATCTACCTCTTGCCCAGCAGTTAGCTCGCCTTCGATCAGCGTGCCCACGTGCAAGTGGTTATCCCCGTCTTTACGGGTATCCGCCACTTCAAAGCGACCGCCATTCCAAGTCAGCAGTCCGGTATCACCCACCTGGCCGCCCGATTCGGCGTAAAACGGTGTACGCTCAAGTACGACCACACAATCGTCACCCGCCACAGCTTTACGCTCTTCGCCATTCACCAGCACCAAGCGGACGCGCTCTTTGCCGTCGATATGGTCGTAACCGGTGAACTCGGTTTCGCCCTCAATGCTTAGGCCTTCCGCGTTGTAATCAATGCCGAACTTACTGGCCGCCCGGGCGCGTTCGCGCTGAGCTTCCATCGCCTTTTCATATCCGGCGTAGTCCAGAGTCAAACCACGCTCACGAGCGATGTCGTTGGTCAGGTCTACCGGGAAACCGTAGGTGTCATACAGCGTGAATACGGTTTCACCAGGAATCTCATTGCCTTTCAGGTCGGCAATG
The DNA here is from genome assembly GCF_003336705.1 of Marinobacter litoralis. Classification (GTDB taxonomy): domain Bacteria; phylum Pseudomonadota; class Gammaproteobacteria; order Pseudomonadales; family Oleiphilaceae; genus Marinobacter; species Marinobacter litoralis. The sequence continues at coordinate 208,481 of NZ_QMDL01000004.1, forward strand.
TCCTGCTCAAGCAAACGCAGGCCTTTATCCAGCGTTTTGGCAAACTGTTCTTCTTCCTGCAACAGTACTTTTTCGATCTGCTTGAGACTGCTGACCAGTTGCGGGAAGGCTTCGCCCATCAAGTCCGCCAGAGGCTTGGCCAGCTTATGGAAGAAGGGCCCGTTCGCTCCCAACTTGTTGCCGTGGCGCGCAGCACGTCGAATGATCCGGCGCAGCACAAAACCTCGACCTTCATTGGACGGCATAACGCCATCTGCAATCAGGAACGAGCAGGAGCGAATGTGGTCCGCCACAACGCGCAGAGAGGCTTCGGTCGTTGCTGCACCGCCGAGAATTTCAGAGGCCGCTTTTAACAGATCCTGGAACAAATCAATTTCGTAGTTGCTGTGCACGCCCTGCAATACCGCCGCGATGCGCTCAAGGCCCATACCAGTATCCACGGAAGGCTTAGGCAGGTTCAGCATTTCACCATCAGCAGTACGGTTGTACTGCATGAACACCACGTTCCAGATTTCAATGTAACGGTCGCCGTCTTCTTCCGGGCTACCGGGAGGGCCACCGGCCACATCCGGCCCGTGATCAAAGAAGATTTCGGTACAAGGGCCGCAAGGACCGGTATCGCCCATCTGCCAGAAGTTATCCGACGCGTAGCGGCCACCCTTATTATCGCCAATACGAACAATACGCTCGCCAGGAACGCCCACTTCTTTGTTCCAGATATCGAAGGCTTCATCGTCTTCCGCGTAGACCGTCACCCACAACTTCTCGGTTGGCAGGTTCAGCCATTTCTCACCGGTCAGAAAGGTCCAGGCAAAATTGATGGCTTCACGCTTGAAGTAATCACCAAAACTGAAGTTGCCCAGCATTTCGAAAAAGGTGTGGTGACGCGCGGTATAGCCCACGTTTTCCAAGTCGTTGTGCTTGCCGCCGGCGCGCACACACTTCTGGGTAGAAGTCGCCCGAGTGTAGTCGCGCTCTTCCCGACCAAGGAAGGTATCCTTGAACTGGTTCATACCCGCGTTGGTAAACAGCAGTGTTGGATCATCCGCTGGAACCAGCGAACTGCTTGGAACAATGGCGTGACCTTGCTGTTTGAAATAATCGAGGAACGTCTGTCGCAACTCTGCGGTTTTCATAGCCCTTTGATACCTTTCCAGAAACCCGCCGATTAGCCGGCAGGTCCGCGATTGAAATACGAATACTTACATGCGTGTGCAAATCCGCTACTCTAGCACACGCCGAGAACATGAAAAACGTGAAACCTCATAGGAGACCCCATGCCCCGCCGCTTCCACGACGCCGAGGAACTACTACCGCCAGCCACAGCATTAAAGCGGGCATTGGCCATTATCTACGACGGCCTAATCAGCATTGCCGTGTTATTGGTAGCCACCTGGGTCTACACCATGGTTGCCGGTTGGATAACAGGCTGGGATACCTACGAACAAATGGCAGAAGCCGGCCAGCTCTCCGGAGACCCCGGGCTGACGTTTGTCCTGTTCCTTGTTCTATATCTGTTCTTTGCTTATTTCTGGACTCGCGCCGGCCAGACGCTGGGCATGCAGGTTTGGCGGGTACGCATCGAAAATCTTGACGGCACATCGGTGAGCTGGACCCAATCGCTACTCCGCTACGGAACCGCCTCCGCTGTGGTTTTTCTGGCGATGCTCGGCGGTCATTATCTCGGCGCAGTCACATTGCTACTCACCGTACCGGCCATCATCGCGCTGTTTTACCCGATCAACGGCCTGTCGGTCACCGACCGCGTTTCCAACAGCGTTGTTGTGGCACTGCCCAAACCCACGAAGAAATAACCGAGCTCAGGGCCGGCCTAGCCGGCCCTTCTCATTAACACCGCTCCCACCGCGGCATTGATAAGAATCGGTGCCAGCACCGCAATCATCGGGTTGAACCCGTAAACCATACTCATCGGCCCAAGCAGGTCCTGCATATACTTAAACAGCAGGCCCACCAACAAGCCCGTAAACACCCGGAACCCCATGGTGACAGAACGAAGCGGGCCAAATACAAACGAAATGGCCACAAGCACCATCACCGCAGTCCCCAGCGGCATCAACGCCTTTTTCCAGAACGCCAACCAGTATTGTGCGGCGGTCAGCCCCTGCTCACCCAAATAACGGGCGTAGGTGAACAAGCCTGTCATCGAAAGATTTTCTGGCTTCACAATCAGCACACTAAGCACTTCAGGTGACAGCCCGGTCTCCCAGCGCAGTGACGCTTGCTCATCACGCACAGTGCGCTCACCCTCCATACGAGTTGTGACCACATTTTCAAGAATCCAGTGATCGCCGTGGAAAGCTGCCTTCTCTGCGAAGCTCGATTGGGCCAACTGCCGGTCATCATCAAACTCGAACAGGGAAACCCCCACCACGACACCATCCGGCTGCACGGCATTGAGGTGCATAAAGGTGTTACCTTCACGATGCCAAACCCCGTGAGCTTCCGCCACATTCTTACCAGCACCCAGCGCTACAGCTTTATCACTTTGAGCGATACGCTCAGTGGTCGGAGCCACATATTCGCCAATGAACACACCCAACAGAACCACAATCAGTGCCGGTTTCATCGCCGACCATACGATGCGTTTCAATGACACACCTGCAGCACGTATAACCGTCAATTCTGACGAGCTGGCCATGGTTCCCAGCCCCACCAGGCACCCCATAAACGCCCCCAAAGGCAGGTAGTCATAAATGCGGCGAGGCAACGTCAGCGCTACGTACCAAAGCGCTTCCATGGTTTGGTAACCATTACGGGTATCTTCAAGCTCGGCGATGAACGCGAAAATCAAATCCAGTGACAACACCACAACCATCACAAGGAACATGGCGCCGCCCACAGTACTCATTACGTAATTGTCGATCTTACGCATGGGCATTCGCCTCCTTTTCAAGACGGCGGCGATTCAGCCAAGCAGGCCCGAATTGCAGCCACAAGCCCAGCGACAAGAAGATCGCATGAACCCACAGCATGCCTAGCCACTCAGGAACCTTGCCATCGGCCAGCGCATCCCGCGCAACGATCAGCAAACCAAGATAGGTGATGTACACCAGCATCGCAGGCAGCAAATGAAAGAACCGCCCCTGCCGCGGGTTAACCCGGCTCAGGCGCACCGCCAGCAGCGTGATAATGGGCACAATCAACGGCAGAGAAATGCGCCAGTGCAGCAGCGCCCGATCTTCGGGATCATCCGAGTACCAGAGATCGAGCGTTGAAATACCTTCTTCCAGCTCTTTCGTTCCAGCTTCACCACTCTGGATTTTCAAACCGTAGGCTTCAAAGAGCGTCACGTTGTGATCGAGCTGGCCTGGCACCCCTTGAAAGCGCCCGCCATCTTCAAGAATCAAAAACCGGCTACCGGTTTCCTCATCGATCAGCTGGGAGCCGGTCTCTGCCGTAATCAGCGTTATGCCCTCTCCATCGCGGCCGTATTCCGCAATAAACACGCCTTGCAGCTGACGCTTGTCGTCGCTCAGAGCTTCGGTATAAGTAACCCGGGTGCCCGAGGTGAAATCCTGAAACCGGCCAGGTGCCAGCATCTCAAATTCAGTGGCCTTACGCTGCTCATTGAAAATCTGCTCGACCTGCTTCATCCCCCAAGGCGATACGTAGAGACTCATTGCACCAACCACGATCATGACCGGCAAAGCGCCGAGCAGAGTTTTCGCCAGCAACTGGCGTTCGCTCACGCCACAGGCAAACAGCACCGTCATCTCGCTTTCCAGATACATGCGGCCGTAAGCCAGCAAAATGCCAATAAACAAACCCAACGGCAGAATCAGCTCAAGAAAGCCCGGAAACCGATAACCCATGATGGCAAACAAGACGCCCGCAGCGATTTCGCCCTCTGCGGCACTGCCTAAATACTTGATGAACCGGCCACTCATGAAAACCAGCAACAGAATGCCGGAAACGGCGAACATGCTCACCATGATCTGGCGAATGAGGTAACGGAAAATGATAGTCAAATCAGTCTCTCTGGTGGCGCCCGGTTAGAAGATGGTGGATACAGGAAACTGCGCGTATTCTATGTAACCTTGCGGCCGAATGACAGTAAAGCGCTTATACATTAAAGCCATCTAAGCAATATAGGCCGTCAGCTTGATTATTCGAGGCTTAGCCCCAATCCTTGTGAACATGCAGAGCCGGACTCGGCCTCACACTCGAATCACACAACAGGAGTTGTCATGAATTTCAGCCTGAGCAGTAAAGCCATCACGGCGACCAACACCGACTGCCTCGTTATCGGATTGCCCGAAAATGGTGAATGGCCGGAAACCACCAAAGCAGCAGACCAGGCATTGGGAGGGCTGATCAAACAACTGGAACAAGCCGGCGACCTGACCGGCAAAAACGCCTCCGTCGCCACCTTGCCCCTGACTGAACAACCTTGGCAGCGTGTGATTGTCGTCGGCACAGGCAAAGATGATGAACGCAATTTGGCCAACTACCGTAAAGCGCTCATTGCCGCCGTCGGCGCCCTCAAAGACGGCCCGTCCAACAGTGCCTTCATTTGCCTGACCGACACCAAGATTCAAGGCCCGGAAGCTAGCGCTTCAGAAGACGCGCGCTTGAACCTGCTTGGCCGCACCCTGGAAGAGCAGCTTTACACCTTCACCGGCTTCAAGAGCGAGCAGCCTCCTGCCCGCAAACTGAACAAAGTCATCGCCCAAGCGTCTGACGCGGACCAGTCTCAGAAAGACGCCTTCAACCTGGGCCTCGCCACCGGCCGCGGCATGAACTACACCCGCGACCTGGGCAACACCCCGCCAAACGTTTGCCACCCGATATGGCTGGCAGAACAGGCGCAAACCATGGCCAAAGAGCACGACTGCATCAAAACCGAAGTGCTGGATGAAAAGCAGATGGCCGACATGGGCATGAACACCATCCTGGCCGTAGGCAAAGGCTCCACACAGCCTCCGCGCCTGATCGTCATGGAATACCGCGGCGGCAAAGCTGACGAAAAACCTTACGTACTGGTCGGTAAAGGCATCACCTTCGACAGCGGCGGCATCAGCCTCAAGCCCGGCGCCGGCATGGACGAAATGAAATACGACATGGGCGGCTCCGCCAGCGTATTCGGCACCATGAAAGTCTTGGCCGAAACCAAGCCCAGCATCAACGTAGTTGCCGTGATCGCAGCCGCTGAAAACATGCCCGACGGCTCCGCAACACGCCCGGGCGACATCGTCACCACCCTGAGCGGCCAGACCGTTGAAATCCTCAACACCGACGCCGAAGGCCGATTGGTACTGTGCGACGCCCTCACCTACGTGAAAAAGTTCGACCCTGAAACCGTCATCGACCTGGCCACCCTGACCGGCGCCTGCATCATCGCGCTGGGCCATCAGGCAACCGGCATGCTCGCCAACGACGACGAACTGGCCAACGAACTGCTGGCCGCCGGCGAAAAAACCGGCGACCGAGCCTGGCGCCTGCCCCTGTGGGACGAATACCAAAGCCAGCTCGACAGCAATTTCGCTGACATCGCCAACATCGGCGGCCGCCCGGCAGGCACCATCACAGCCGCCTGCTTCCTGTCCCGATTCACCAAAGAATACCGCTGGGCCCACCTGGACATCGCCGGCACGGCTTGGGACTCCGGCAAAGCCAAAGGCGCAACCGGCCGTCCGGTTCCCCTACTGGTCGACTACCTGATGTCCCATGCAGGGTAACAACCCAAGCAATCCCCCGGAGCCCGGCAGCCCAGCTGCCGGCACCTCCGGCCAGGATGCCAAAAACCAGCGCTACTGGTTCCACATCCTCGCCCAAAACACCCCAGCCGCCCGCAACCTCCACGCCGCCAAACTCGTGGACAAAGCCTGGCAGCAAGGCGACCGCGTGTGCGTGCTCTGCGAAAACCAGCAACAAGCGCAAGAACTCGATGACCTGCTCTGGAACTTCACCCCGGACGCCTTCATCCCCCACAGCATCGCAACCGACCCAGGCACCCCGTGCTCAGACCCGGTCGGCATCCTGCTCTACCCGCCGACCGCTGCCGACTGGGACACCGTCATCATCCTGTCTTCCACCCTGCCTGAACAGGCTGACCAATACCGAAGGCTGGCACTGGTTGCCCAAAACGACCCGGCGGTACTCAACCAAGCTCGCGGCCACTACAAACAGCTGCGAAAGCTGGGCATAGAAGCGCGGGTACACGACATGCGAAAACGCTGACTAACACGTTTGCCCATCAAAAGGCATACGGTCGCTCACGAATTTGCACGAACGTAGAAACCAAGCAAACTTATGCGTAGAAGCGAACCACTCTCAGTTTGAACTGCGGAGTTGGGACAGGCTTTCCAAAAATTTCGGAGGCCATGGATGGCCGGAGAGAAGCGCACATGGATGTGCTCGAAGCGGTTTTTGGAAAGCCTGTCCCAACTCCGCTAACCCCCAAACGAGCAGGCTACGAATATACGAACACCGGAGCCGAACGTTCGCCCGAACCAAGCCGACCATGTATAATCGCCGGTTTCGAACTTTCCCTCGTGAATCAACCAACGGTCACTGCAGAAACCCATGGAAAAAATCTACCAGCCAGAAAACATCGAGCGCCAGTGGTACGAAAACTGGGAATCCAAAGGGTACTTCCGCCCCAGCGGAGAAGGCCAGTCCTACAGCATCGCTATCCCGCCACCTAACGTGACCGGCAGCCTGCACATGGGCCACGCCTTCCAGCACACCATCATGGACACCCTCACCCGCTACAAGCGCATGCAGGGCAACAACACCGTCTGGACTGTCGGCACAGACCACGCTGGCATCGCCACCCAAATGGTCGTTGAGCGCAAACTCGCCGCCGAAGAAGGCAAAACCCGCCACGACCTCGGCCGGGACGAATTCATCAAACGCATCTGGGACTGGAAAGAAGAATCCGGCGGAACCATCACCCGCCAGATGCGCCGCCTTGGCAACTCCGTAGACTGGAGCAACGAACGCTTCACCATGGACGAAGGCTTCTACAAAGCCGTACAGGAAGTGTTCATCCGCCTGTACGAAGACGGCTTGGTATACCGCGGCAAGCGACTGGTCAACTGGGACCCGAAACTGCACACCGCCATCTCCGATCTTGAAGTGGAAAACAAAGAAGAAAAAGGCTTCTTCTGGCATCTGCGTTACCCACTGGCTGACGGCGCAACCACCCAAGACGGCAAAGACTACGTCGTGGTCGCCACCACCCGTCCCGAAACCATGCTCGGCGACACCGCCGTCGCCGTACACCCGGACGACGAACGCTACCAGCACCTGATCGGCAAGCACGTCATGCTGCCGCTGGTAAACCGCAGAATCCCGATTGTCGCCGACCACCACGCCGACCCGGAAAAAGGCTCCGGCTGCGTAAAAATCACCCCGGCCCACGACTTCAACGACTACGCCGTCGGTAAACGCAACAACCTGCCGATGATCAACGTCCTGACCCAAGACGCCAACATTCGCGAAGTCGCCGAAGTCTTCAACAGCGACGGCACCGAAAACAGCGAGATCGACGGCAGCATGCCAGCAACCTACGCTGGCCTGACCCGTGAAGCGGCCCGTAAGCAAATCGTTGCCGACATGGAAACTGCCGGCCTGGTACAACAGGTTGAAGACCATGTACTCAGCGTACCGCGCGGTGATCGTTCCGGCCTGATCATCGAGCCAATGCTCACCGACCAGTGGTTTGCCGACGCCAAAACACTGGCCAAACCAGCCATTGAAGCCGTAGAAGACGGCCGCATCCAGTTTGTGCCCAAGCAGTACGAAAACATGTACTTCTCCTGGATGCGCGACATCCAAGACTGGTGCATCTCACGCCAGCTGTGGTGGGGCCACCGGATTCCGGCCTGGTACGATGCCGAAGGCAACATCTACGTTGGCCGTAACGAAGACGAAGTGCGCAAGAAGCACAGCCTCGCCGCCGATCTGGAGCTGAAACAAGACGACGACGTACTGGACACCTGGTTCAGCTCCGCCCTGTGGACCTTCGGTACCTTGGGTTGGCCGGAAATCACCGAGCGCCTGAAAACCTTCCACCCGACCGACGTGCTGGTGACTGGTTTTGACATCATCTTCTTCTGGGTTGCCCGGATGATCATGATGACCATGCACTTCATGAAGAACGAAGACGGCACACCACAAGTGCCGTTCAAAACCGTTTACGTGACCGGCCTGATCCGCGACGAGCACGGCGACAAGATGTCCAAATCCAAGGGCAACGTCATCGACCCGCTAGACATGATCGACGGCATTGGCCTGGACGAGCTACTTGAAAAGCGTACCGGTAACCTGATGCAGCCAAAACTGGCTGAAAAGATTGGCAAACGCACCCAGAAAGAATTCCCGGAAGGCATCGCCGCTCACGGCACCGACGCCCTGCGCTTCACCCTTGCAGCCATGGCCACCACTGGCCGTGACATCAACTGGGATATGAAGCGCCTGGAAGGCTACCGCAACTTCTGTAACAAGCTTTGGAACGCTGCACGCTACGTGCTGATGAACACCGAAGGCGAAGACTGCGGCGTGAATGACGAGCCGGTAGAACTGTCTCTAGCTGATCGCTGGATCATCAGCGAATTGCAGCACTGCGAACAGGAAGTAATTCGTCATCTCGAGCAGTACCGCTTTGATCTGGCCGCCTACGCGCTGTACGAATTCATCTGGAACGAGTATTGCGACTGGTATCTGGAACTCGCCAAGCCCTGCCTGAGCGACGACAGCGGCAGCGCTGAAGCCAAGCGCGGCACACGCCGTACACTGGTTCGTGTTCTGGAATCGATCCTGCGCCTGGCGCACCCGATGATGCCGTACATCACCGAAGAAATCTGGCAGCGTATCGCTCCACTGGCCGGCAAGAGCGGCGACAGCATCATGCTACAGCCGTTCCCGCAGCCTGAAGAGAGCAAACAGGATGCCACCGCCAAAGCCGATATCGAGTGGGTGAAAGGCGTTATCGTTGCTGTCCGGAACATCCGCGGTGAAATGAACATTTCCCCGGGTAAGCCGGTACCGGTATTCCTGAAAGGCGGTAACAGCGAAGACGAACACCGCCTGAACGCCAACCGCCAGTTCCTGATGTCTTTGGCAAAGCTTGAGAAGCTGGAATGGCTGGGTTCAGAAAAGGCCCCCATGAGCGCCACTCAACTGGTTGGCGAAATGGAAGTTCTGGTCCCAATGGCCGGCTTGATCGACAAAGATGCCGAACTCAAGCGCTTGGACAAAGAGCTGGATCGACTGCAGAAAGAAATCAGCCGTGTTGAAGGCAAGTTGAGCAATGAAAAGTTCACTGCCAAGGCTCCGGCTGAAGTTATCGAGAAAGAGAAAGGCAAACTGCGCGATGCGCAAGGCAGCCTGCAGCGGTTGAGCGCACAGCGAGCCGAAATCGAGGCCATGTAAGAGCATGATTGCGATACTGGGAGCCGGCTCACTGGGCCGGCTTTGGGCCGCCAAACTGCCTGCCGGGCAGGTGGCCTTCGTGCCCCGCCCAGAGCAGTCTGTTGAACCACTCGCATACCACTTCCGGCCCCTTCAAGGGCCGGAAGTATCTGTCCAAATCCCCTGGCTAACCGACGTTCAATCGCCTTCCTTACTGGTCGTGACCACCAAAGCCGGCGACACTCTAAACGCTCTGACCCCGTTGCTATCCCAACTACCTGAAAGCACCCCGATCGTCTTGTTTCAAAACGGCCTTGGCAGCCAACAGCGTGTCGCCGAAACCTGGCCCCACCGCCCTATTCTTGCAGCTACAACGACGGAAGGTGCAAACCGCCCCGGAGACGGGCTGACCGTACACGCCGGGCAAGGTGAAACCTGGATAGGCGCTTTAACACCGGCAGGCGAAGCCCAACTTTCGAAAACGGTTTTCACGCTCGCCAAAAGCGGCTTGAGCATTCAGGCTGAATCCGACATTCTCAACAGGCTTTGGCAAAAGCTGGTCATCAACGCTGGCATCAATGCGTTCACCGCCATCCTGAACTGCCCGAACGGCGAGATTCTGAACCATTCATTTTACCAACAATGGATTGACCCTCTGTGCCACGAGATCAGCGAGTTGCTGTCCGCCAGCAGCCAACCCCCAAGGGCTCCCACGGCGTTAAGAGAGGCCATTGAGGCCGTAGCGCGCAAAACCGCAGCCAATACGTCCTCCATGCGCGCAGACAGATTGGCCGGGCGCCCCACGGAGATCGATTTCATTAACGGTTATCTGGCGCGCCTCGGAGCCAAACACGGCATCGACACACCGGTGAACCAGATGCTCATCAATCAAGTAAAACAACTGGACAGACCCTCTTAGACTAGGAGTGCAACCTATATGGGCAACCGCCTATCCAAGATTTATACCCGAACTGGCGATGACGGCACCACCGGCTTGGCAGACGGCAATCGCGTGGTTAAGAATGCCCTGCGGGTTGAGGCCATGGGCACCGTTGACGAACTTAACTGCCACATAGGCATGCTTGTCGAGACGTTACCGGCTGACGATGCGTTGGGGGAGCTATTCCGCCGTATCCAGCACCACCTGTTCGACATTGGCGGTGAGTTTGCAATTCCCGGCAGTGTGATGATTGGCGAAAAACACATCAGCTGGCTGGAGCAAGTGCTGGATGAACACAACGAAGATCTGCCCCCTCTGAAGAACTTCATCCTGCCCGGTGGATCTCCTTCTGCCGCCCAGTGTCATTTGGCCCGTGCGGTATGCCGCCGCGCCGAACGTATTGTGGTTGGCCTAAGCCAGGAAGAAGAAATCAATGCTGGTGCTCGCCAGTACCTGAACCGGCTTTCCGATCTGTTGTTCGTAGTATCTCGGGTATTAGCCCGCAGAGAAGGCGCTAAAGAAATTCTTTGGGAACAAAAAAAATCCGGCCTATGAGGGCCGGATTTCAATAACCGCCAATTAGCGACTGCCTCAGACCTTGAACGTCTCAACCAGCTTTTGGAGTGATGCGGTCAGGTCTGACATTTGGCGAGAAGAGTCTAGCGTCTCCTGCGCGTTTTCTGCCGTGCTCTGTCCCAACTCACCGATGCTTTCAACGTTAGCATTCACGTTCTTCGCCACTGCGGACTGCTCTTCAGCCGCTTGGGCAATCTGGTGACTCATATCCACGATTTCTGAAATACCGTTCGCGATGCTATCCAGCGCTTGAGTCACTTCCGTAGACTTTTGAACGGTCAGCTCCGTTGCACCATGGCTGCTGGTCATGGCCGATACCGCTTCTTTCACACCGCCCTGCAAGCGGGAAATCATGTCTTCGATTTCCTCAGTGGACTTGTGTGTACGCTGCGACAACGAACGCACCTCGTCAGCGACGACCGCAAAACCGCGACCGTATTCGCCAGCACGCGCGGCCTCAATAGCAGCGTTAAGCGCAAGCAGGTTGGTTTGCTCCGCGATGGCTTTGATTTCAACCAGAACCTGACTGATATTATCGCTGTCTTTATTGACCCGGTTGATCACCTCCATCGCGCCCGCTATTTCACTAGCCAGCTTGTGAATGGTCTCAACCGTACCCGCAACCACCTGTCGGCCGGTTTCGGTATCGCGCTCAGCGCTACCGGCACTGTCAGCCACTCTATGGGCACTTTCAGTCACTTCATTGACCGCTTCCACCATCTGCCCCATGGCTTCGTTGATCTGACTACTCTCATCCATCTGGCGCGCTACAGCTTCACTGTTCGCAGCCGCCGTATCATTAACTCTGACAGCCTGCAGTCCGACATCGGCGGTGGTAGCGCTGACCGACCGAATCAATTCGGCAATCTTGTCCGTCATGTTGTTGAACTCGGAGGTCAGCTCGCCCAACTCATCGCGATTGGACAGTTCGATATGGGTGGTCATATCACCGGCAGCCACGCTTCTGGCGGCGGTGCTGAACCGATTAATGGCAACCCTAACCGACATAAAGAAGCCGATGTACAAATACACGACAACCAGCATCACCGCGATCAATGACACGACAATGGTGGCGCGCTGACGAGTTTCGCTCGCTAAACGGCGCTCTAAATTAGCCCCCACCGTTTCGAAGATTGTCTCGGTCAGGGCATCGAAATGTTCAATTTGGGCCGTAACGGTCGAATCGTACTGTTGCCAGGGTGTTTCCAGTCGCATTGGCGTAATCACTTTCGCGTCCAGTGCGTCCCTGACAACCAGCAGACTTCCGTCCACGCGCGGCAGAGCAGAAGATTCCGCAAGTTCAGAGGAGGTGTCTTTCGCAACAACCAAACTAGGGGAAAGCAGAGAGCTTCGATTGGTTAAACGATCGAAGATTTCGTTGAGATTCTCGCTCATCGCGTAGCCCACTTGGCCATCTACCAACGAGAAAATACCGTAAGAGCGGGCGCCGCCAATAGCGTTAAGAGCATCCGGGAACACATCCCGCACCAATCCCAGCAACAACTGATTTTCACGGGACGCATCCTGCCCCAAGCCCGACACTTCCATCGTCGCGGGCAACACCGCCAAGACTTTCTGCACAAATTCCTGATAAAACTTGTACTGCGTGTCCATACTGCCCTGATAGCTATTGCTCTTGAGAAGCGAACGCCAATCATTTTGTAACGCGAGAATTTGTTCCTGCCAGCTACCTGTTAGGTCGAAAGAACGGCGTGGCTCAGCCAAATCGGCAAGCAATTCGTCAATTCTCTCTACAGCACGATCGGCTTTTTCAGCCAGAGCGGGGTCTTCCTTGATAATAGCGGGAGCCTTGTAGTCACGAAAATCCATCGCCGCAGCCAACAGCCGATCAGCGGTCTGGAGTTCCACCAACCCGTCGATGCTCCGGTTCATGGTTTGTACGGATTGGTTGAGGCCAGAAATAACCAGCCAGGATAGCACCAGAATAGGGCCAAGAAAGAGAATGCTGATGAGGCTGAACTTATACACCATCGGCAGTCGGTTCATTAACGCAATCGCTGGATTAATTATGTAGTTCAAAGCGCCCTCGCCCAGATTCGAACATCGAACCATGAATGTTATTTTTTTGATTTTCACCTACAGCTGGAACCTTTTAATCGCTCCAAAGTGGTATTGGACTTAAACCACGCCTGCAATGACCAGCAATGCAATGACACAGATCCAAACCAACATACTGCGGTTCAACAAATCCCTGATGGCGATCAGACTGCGGCCACCGAAACGCGGCCAGTCTTCCGGATGCAAATCCGAGAATCGTTCAGGATCAAGTGCATAACCGGTTAACGACCCGTTGGCGGAAATCATTAGCACTTCTGTCGTCGTTTTTTGCAGGCCGGGCACAACTTGCCTGATTTTTCGGGACCACCCCGACAAATCCCCCGCCACCCCGAACGTGCAGGCCAGAAGTCTTGCCGGGAGCCAACCAATCCAGTCTGCCGTTTTGCGATACTTTGGCCGCGCACCGGCCTGAGGCCAATGCTCCGCCAACGCCAGTGCACCACGCGCCAGAACGGCCGCGCCTATGCCCCCAACGACATACCAGAACACCACCAGAAAAAAACGGTCAAAGACGGTGAGAATAAGGGCCTTCGAGACTGACAAGTGCATCGTTTCGGGAGATAAAGCCGCTCCCCTCTCGTCAGCGGGCAGCCGGTCTTTAACGTGATGCCATGCCCCTTGCATATCACCTCGACCCCAGGCTTCGGAATAGGCCCGAAGAGACGCCTGCCAACCCGGTACGCCCATCAGAATAACAAGCAGCACCATCTCCAGCGGATAGAGCGCAAGCCGAAACCCGAGTTGTTCTGCCAGTACCGTTAATACCACCAAGCAAGTTGCGGGCAATATCACCAGCAGATACCCCTTTACCAAAGAATGCTCGTGCCCTGCCTTGCTTGTTGCCCCTTGTTGAAACCAGAGGCGCCAAAAACCATCGCTACTCATCGCCTCTCGCCGGTCCAGCTTTCGGCGTATCACATACGCCAACAGAAAAATCACTAAAACCATTGAGTTTTACTCCGACTCACACACAAGGCTTTGAAAGTATGGCCATTGAAAAGCTGGCCCTGGATCAGTCTTTCGACCCGGAGCGATATCGCTGTGCCCGGTGATTCGGTCGGGGGATACAGCAGGCCAAGCAGCCATCGTCAAGCGAGCAAGGCGCGCCAGTGTTTGATATTGCTTCTCGGTGTATGGAATGTCATCAGCACCTTCCAGCTCGATCCCAATCGCGAAGTCATTACACTCTTCCTCATCGCCAAAGCAGGACCTGCCAGCGTGCCAGGCGCGATCAAGGCAGCTGACAAACTGCACAACCGATCCATCCCGTTTTACCAATGCGTGCGCTGACACCTGCATATCGGCGATTTCGGCAAAGTACGGGTGAGCCTGTCGGTCAAGACGGTTACAAAAAAAGTCTTCAATGTAGGGGCCGCCAAACTGCCCGGGAGGCAGGCTGATGTTATGCACTACCAGCAAAGTGATCTCGGCGTCGTCAGGCCGAGCACCAAAGTTGGGCGAAGGACACCAGCGGCTATCAGGGTAACGCCCGGTCGATCGCAAGACGTTGACCTGCCGAGAAAATTCAGCGGGGGAAATAGGCGGATCAATAAGATCAGATCGTGTGTTTGGCAAGGCTCATCCGTAGGTGCAATGAGTGATTCAAGTCGTTTGATTGAATCACAAAGCGCCCACAGATGCCACGAATTACCACGCTACAACCACGTCAATCCTTTCGGTTTTGCCGCAGGTTATCGATAATGGACTCGAGCGCGCGATCGAAGATCAGACCATCGTCCAACAAGGTAATCGACTTTTCCTGCATCGCGCGGGCAAGCTCGTCACGAAAGTATTCGGCTACCTTCGCACCGTTACGATTAACAAAGATGTACTTCCCGGTCGCTTTAATGAACGCAGCCAGCTTACAACGAACCCTTGCATCATCTTTATTCAATTCCAACCAAGAACCCACGCTTAGCTGATCGGCCGCATCAAACCACTGTTGAGCAACTGTTGCCGACTCCTCCGCCAGCACAACCTGATCAACGATCTCAACCGAACCGTCCGAGCCATCCTCGCTCTCGCCGGGGTCAGATTGCTGCGCCACTTCGAAGTGTTCTTCACTTGCTGGTGGCGGCGGATCAATATCGACACACACATCGAATTCGACCTCTGCAAACTCGTCAACGTCGTCCGCCAACTCTGTAGGCGCAACTGGCGCGGTCACCAAATTCTGTAGAACATCAACATGCACCAATTCCAAATCCCGGATCACCGAATCGGTCGCAAAGGGATCCCAGGAAATTTCCTGCAGCGCTGATCTAAGCCCCTCAACCACAACCGGGATAGTCCTCAACAGATCCGAACGCGTATCAGTGGACACCGGTCGAGGATCAACACTCCATATCAGACGGCCAGCCAACTCACTGGCGGCAGCCCATGACGAGCTGTCCTCTCCATGACGCAATGCCACCCACTGAAGGTAACGTGACAGCGGGTCATGGATAATCTGCAAAACCGGCTCAGGAAGTTCGTGCTCTTCGGTATACTGGCGTATCAAATCAGCCGCAGTTTGCTGAGCCCGTTCATGCTTGGCCCGCCCCTCTTCTGCATCCCGGAGCCGCTGTTCCACCAGTTCTCTGCGGCGGCGATCAAGATCCATGAAATGACCGAAGTCTTTCACAAGCTCTTCGAACAGCCCGACATTCTCGTTATACTCAGACAACACACGCTCAACGACTTCTTCAATCTTGTCACGCAGCGGATCCCGCATGCCCGGCCGTTTCTCACTCCACCCTATGGCAGCCAAAGCCAACTCATTGAGCAGCTTGCGGACCGGATGTCCGCCACGGTTGAAAAAGTTTCGATCACTCAAGGCCACTTTAAGCACGGGTATTTGAAGCCGACCAATAAGCGCCTTCATTACCGGGTGCAATTGACGGTCTTCAAGAATAAATTCAAATAACATCGATACCAGGTTGATGACATCATTATCAACCCGCCCTAGCGAAGTGCTCTCTCCGTCCGCGGGTCCCAGTACAGGCTTTAACTGGTCCCGTAAAGGCACCGTCTGTCCACTCTGAACGCTCTGAGCAGATGACTGAAGCTGGCTCAACTGCAAGATCAACTGCTCTGTGTCTAATACCTTTGCTCCGGCTTTTTCCACCGGTGCGTCCTGATGATCGGCTTGATGCAGCAATGCGCTCAACTCACTTAACGTCGGCGTCACTTCCGCCTGATTGTACTGAGGTTCATGACTCTCATCCCCTTCTTGCCGGGCACTCTGTGACGCCGGCACTGAACGAGGCACGTTAGCACCGGCTCGTGGCGTTGATTTCATATCAGCCAAGACACCCTGCGCTATCAAGGTTTGATTGCAGGCTTGATAGAACGCTCCGAGTTGCTCCGTCAGCATCCGTTCGAATAGTTTCAGCACCACCAGTTTGGCGCGAATATCAATATCCAGATCACGACAGGCTTCTGCTATCGCCCCGCACAACACCTCGGGGCTCAAAGGTATCTGGGCATCGGTCAACGACAGGTCTGAAACGGTGTGACGAACCCTGGCGGCCAACAGGCTCAGCACTTCCGAATATCGATTTCGCAACCGGTTGGTCAGGTTATCCAGTGCAACCTGCTGCTCGAGATCCGCGTGATCCAACAGACTCAGTGAGTCTCGATCAAACTCCTCTAACGACTCGCTAGTATGAACGGGATTAAAACGCCCGAGCTCATTAAAGGCCTGGCTAATGTACTGAAGGATGGAAACAGTCATGGCCTTGCGCCGCAAACGCAGTTCGCGCATGGCATCAAAGTAGGAGGTCTGATCTTGGTTCGAGCCCGCCCTGTCAGCCAACTCAAATAAACTGTCATCGGCCTTTTCGAAGAATCCGGCGAGGACTGTCTTCAGAGCTTGGCCCGATGTATCGCGAAGTCGCACTAACGCAACGGGTAGCGAAAACTTGCCTACCGATGCTTGGCCACCCAAGTGAACGACCTTATTGTGCTGCGCCATGGAGTTGCTCCGTCCCAAACCTGTTAAACAATGTAAAACACGGTGTCACTACATCATATAGGCATTGCCTGTCACCTTCTGTCAGAATTTGTCACCTTTTGTTTACGCCGGAACTTCATCACATTACGCCGAGTTGCGCAGGGCATTTTGATTAAGCTCTCTCGCACAGTAGAATTGCTGCCCATCAATCAACATTCACTTTTCCGGAACTTCACCATGATCACCCCTGAACTGCTTCGACAGGCCCGCATTGAATCCGTTGCCCTAAGCCTCCGGGAAGACATCGGCGACGGCGACATCACCGCCATGCTGATCCCTGCTGATAAGCACGCTGTTGGCCGGGTTATTACTCGGGAGCCCGCTCGTCTGGCAGGCAAAGAGTGGGTGAACGAAGTGTTCCGGCAGGTAGACCCTGAGGTTAAGCTGGAATGGTTACACGACGATGGCGACCAACTGCAGGCGAACGACGTTATCTTTCGAATGTCAGGAAAGGCCCGCTCACTTCTGACCGCCGAACGATCCGCTCTTAACTGGCTCCAAATGCTCTCAGGTGTGGCAACTCAGTGTGCCCAGTTTGCGGCCAAAGTATCCCACACCAAGGTTCAACTGCTGGATACCCGAAAAACATTGCCCGGGTTGCGGCTTGCACAGAAATACGCAGTAACCTGCGGAGATTGCAATAACCATCGCATCGGCCTGTGGGATGCATTCCTGATCAAGGAAAACCACATTGCCGCCTGCGGCTCCATCGCGGCAGCTGTTGCAGAGGCGCATCGCATTGCTCCGGGCAAGCCGGTAGAAGTAGAAACGGAATCACTGGATGAGCTAAAGCAAGCTCTGGATGCCGGCGCTGACATCATTATGCTGGATGAGTTCTCGATGGCGGATATGAAGCAAGCGGTGGAATATGTTGCCGGGCGCGCAAAACTGGAAGCATCGGGAGGCATCAACGAGCAAACGCTGGTTCCCATTGCAGAAACCGGCGTCGACTACATTTCGATTGGCGCGCTCACCAAAGACGTGAAGGCCATCGACCTGTCTATGCGTCTGGACTAATCCAGACGCCCTTGCTCACTCCCCTGAGAGTAAGTTGTCCATGTGCGCCAAAGCCTGAATCAGCTTGGCGCCACTTTCACTGCGCCCGCGGAAATACTCCTCCGCCATCGGGGCAATGCCCGACACCGACGGCAACGGCTGCCCGGCTTCAAGCAGCAACTTCATACGTTCGACGAATACAAACTGCAGCCACTGCGTGAAGTTCATAGTATCCAGACAAAACGGCTGGGTACTTTCGAAGGCTTCCGGCGGCAGAGGCTGCTCTTGCCATACGCCTATGCTTCTAAGCTCCACTTCGATCTGAAGTAAACTGTCGGCAACATGACTTGCGTGTGCCCTGTTTTCCTTCATCGTCAATCGCCCCATCAATCTGCCAGCGGTTCCAATTCGACCGCTTCACCGTAAAGCACCCTGTACAAATCTTCGAACTGCTGCGTCAGCGCATGCTTGGGTGCCATATGGATCAGCGGTTTTCTAGCCTGATGAGATTCTTTCATTTTCACGGAGCTGGTCAAACGCACTGGCAGCACGGGCAAACCTTCTTCAATTAACTCCCGAACCAACTGCTTTGGCAGACTGGCTCTGGGCTGGAACTGGTTCGCAACAATACCTTCAACCACCAACTCTTCGTTATGATCTTCCTGAAGCTCACGAATCTCATGCAGGATGTTGTACAGCGCCTGGCGGGAGAAATCATCACAGTCGAACGGGATCAAGCAACGCTGCGCTGCAATCAAGGCGGATCGAGTGTAAAAATTGAGGGCCGGTGCCGTATCGATAAATATCTCATCAAAACTATCGCCCAGCTTTTTCAGAAACTCTCTCAGCTTGTAGATCTTGTGCTTGGCTTCGAGCTTACGCTCCAGGAAATCCAGCTCCGGGCTGGACGGCAGCACGAACAGGTTGTCAAAAGGCGTGGCATGAACAAATTCATCCGGGCGACGGGTGAACATGCTGAATGCAACGGTCTGTTCCAGCAGGTCTGCCACAGTATCCTTTAGTTCGGACGAGGCCTTACCCAACAGGTAATGCGTGGAGTTCCCTTGGGGGTCCAGATCAACAACCAGAGTCCGCTTTCCCCGGGCAGCGCTGATGGCCGCAAGATTACAGGTAATGCTGGACTTGCCCACACCACCTTTTTGGTTGAATACAACCCGTCTCATGTCGTCTCTCCAATCGTCATTGTAGTTTTGAGTTCATTGTTATTGTGCCGCTACCAATCCATCACCGTTTTTACGAAAGGGATGGTCAAGCGCCGCTGAGCTTGCAACGAGTTTTCGTCCAGAGTGTCCAGAATAGCCAGCAGATCACCGAGCTTCCGTGGCGCACGCCGCATGATAAAGGTGGCCACGTCGTCGCTCACCACTAAACCACGCTGCTCGGCTCTGGCCATCAGTACGTGCATGCGGTCTTCATCCCGGTACCGGCCCAATTGAAGCAACAAACCGTGGGACAAACGTGACACCAGATCTGGCAAACCAAACGGTGTAGACGCGGGCACTTCCGACATGCTCACGAGCAGCAGTCCTCCGCGGTCCATCACCCGGTTGTAGAGGTGGAAAATCGCCTCTTCCCAATCGGCCTTGCCGGCGATCTTGTCGAGATCATCCAGACATAGCAACGGGTGTACATCGAGGCCATCCAGCGCATCCGGACCAAAAGGCAGCAGTTCGCCAATACTGATACACACACCGGCTCGGCCAAACTGGTCGGTTTTATTGCAGGCCGCCTGCAACAGATGGCTCTTGCCGGTATCGGAAGCACCGCAAATCACCACCACAGGAAGCCCCTGCGGCGCATCACAGATTGCTTCCAGACGGCGAGCAGCTTCGCGATTCCTGTCACCGTGGAAATTATCGAAACGAGCGTCATCCCTGAGTTTGACCCCGAGGATCATCTGAGACGGTATCACGACCGCTTTGCCCTCCATGCCCGCACACCCCAAACCAACACGTAATGGCCACCGCTAAATATTGCGGAAACAGCAACAACCCAGATACTGGCGGTTAGGATCCAGGGTTCCATCGACAATCCAGCCATAAGAATGATGATCAACAAGGCGGCCAGAATTTGGATAAAGGTATTCATCTTGCCCGGTATACTCGGCTCCATTTCGAAACGCCCTACGCCGTAATGGAACGCAAGCCCTCCGCACACAATAATCAAATCACGCCCCAGCACCAAGGCGAATAACCAAACGGGCAGCACGTTGGTAATCGTCAACATCAAATAGGTTGTGATCAGCAGCGCTTTGTCGGCAAGAGGATCTGCAATCGCACCAAGCCGGCTTTTCCAGTTAAACGAACGGGCCAGAAAGCCATCGATCGCATCCGTCAGCGCAGCTACCACAAAGATTACCAGCGCATGGCGGTACCCACCGTCAAGCAAGGCACCGGCGAACGGAATGATCAGTACGATCCGCAAAAACGTCAGTGCATTGGGTATCCAACGCCACTGCTGCGATCTCACGTATTAGTCTCCGTCAGTTTATGAGTTGCTGCCACCACGCCCCGGAGCGCTCTGCCAACGGTAGTAAAGCACTTCGTAGAGAGACTCGAAGGCATCAGCCGCGTCTTGTTCATCACCTTCCGGCAAAGACTGATAGGCAGGGCCGGAAGCATCTGAAGATTGCGCGCCACCTTCTTGCCCTTCCTGATCAGCGGGAGCGGTTGACTGCACCTCTTCCGCTGTTTCTACGATTGTCGCCTTATCATCAGCGGTCTGGACAATAAAACGCGGGTCCAGAGCGATGTATTCTCGCAACTGATTCAACTCACCCGAAAATGCTACCTCCAGCGTCAAACGTTCACCCCGGATGCGCGATGCGCCAACAGCGCGCACTGGCGTCATACTTTCAAGCGCCTTCACCACGTTGCCGTAATCTGCCAACGACGTCACACCATCCAACACCACGTCAACCGCCGGAGAATCGGCCACATTGCCAGCGGAAACCGCATAACGGCTGGCATAAAGCTCTGCCCACTGATCGACTACTTTGGTTGCCAGCTCTGCAGGCGTGCCCGCACTCGCTGAACGCTCACTGGCATCCAATCCCATACCTTGAAATACCCAGCCCGCACGCCACTGTCCGCCTGACCGGCTGATGCGCATCAAGGTGATCATATCGTATGCTTGCCCTTCCGATGCCTTTTCAATCCGGTCTACAAACTGGCCCCACAGATCGGATAAAAGCGCACGGTCGCCAGAGAACTGCTCGCCCGGAAAAACCATCGGCAACCCGCGCTCAGATGCGGCTGCGATAAAATGGTCGTGCCATTCACCAGCGCCGCCCGCTTGAGACGATTCGCTCTTTCCGGTGATCAACTGGCGCTGACCTCGATCTTCAACGGCAATCCAAGCCAGTGTCAGCGGACGATTCGCACCCCACACCGGTGCATTCAAAGCCGCAAGCGCACGGTTAACGCCTACCGCACCAAAACTCATCTGCATTCGGCTTTGGCTCTCGCTCTGCCCTACCTGGTACGACAATACCAACGATTCTGCGTTGGCCAAAAGCTCATCGACACCGTCAAGCGCCAGAACATCCCGGCTACCCGAGACACGAACCAGAACTTCACGCAGCCCGGCCTCGTATCCGGCCTTTACACTCGAGCTGCTGGTACCTGAAATTGGCACATCGGCATTATAAAGCCCGGTTATTGTGACTGCTGTCGCCGGCGCTGCTACAAACAAGGCGCACACCATTGTGATTGCTACGAGCACTGCCCGCTTCATTCTTGCTGAATACCCGTTGACTGAATTCGTCATGTAGATGTAGCACCCTGCCGTTCCCATGAATGGCGCACAGGATACACCATCGCCTGTCAGCTGAGTAGCAAGCCAGCCACCGCTCTACGTGATAACCGTAGATTAACTAACGAATAGTGGCCGTATCGAGGAATAGCAGTTGGACCCCCCGTGCGCACCTGTTAAAATCCGCGGCCAGACCCACAGTCCAATGGTTATTTTCCATGAGCGAACAGAAGCCCTCCCTCACCTACCGCGATGCGGGTGTTGATATTGATGCCGGCAACGAGCTGGTTAACCGAATTAAGAGCACCGCGGCCAAAACCCGCCGCCCCGAAGTCCTCGGCGGCCTAGGTGGTTTTGGTGCCATGGTGTCCATTCCAGCCGGCTATAAAGAGCCCGTACTGGTTTCAGGCACCGACGGCGTAGGCACCAAGCTTCGCCTCGCCATGCAGCTCGAAAAACACGACACCATCGGCATCGATCTGGTTGCCATGTGCGTGAACGACCTGATCGTTGGTGGCGCCGAGCCTCTGTTCTTCCTGGATTATTACGCCACGGGCAAACTCAACGTAGACATCGCAGCCAATGTTGTTGAAGGCATCGGCAAAGGCTGCGAGCTTTCTGGCTGCGCACTGGTAGGCGGCGAAACCGCTGAAATGCCTGGCATGTACGAAGGCGATGACTACGACCTCGCCGGCTTCTGCGTGGGCGTTGTCGAGCGTGAAAATATTCTTGACGGCAGCCGCGTTCAGTCCGGCGACGTACTGCTGGCCCTTGGCTCGTCAGGACCGCACTCGAACGGCTACTCGCTGATTCGCAAAATCATCGAAGTAAGCAATGCCGACTTGAGCCAGCCCATGGGCGACACCACTCTGGCTGACGCTCTTATGGCTCCGACTCGCATCTATGTGAAGAATCTTCTCAAGCTGATTCGTGACGTAGACGTTCGCGCCATGTCACACATCACCGGCGGCGGACTGCCTGAAAACATTCCCCGCGTTCTGCCAGACAACACGGTTGCCGCAATCGATACGGAAAGCTGGGAATTGCCCCCAGTATTCCAGTGGCTGAAAGACGCCGGCGGCGTAGCGGCAGAAGAAATGTACCGCACTTTTAACTGTGGCATTGGCATGATCGTTTGCGTTCCTGAAGATCAAAAAGATCTGGCGATCGACACACTGAATGCGATGGGTGAAACCGTATGGCAGGTCGGTGTCATCGAGAGCGCAGAGAATGCAACCTCAGCCGTTCGTTACGCGCCAGGGCTGCTTAAAGCATGATGGCAGACCCAGCGCCGCTACCGAAAATTGTTGTTCTGGCCTCAGGCAGCGGAACCAATCTGCAAGCTCTGATCGAAGCCACCCGGGAACGGGATTTCCCGGGGGAAATCATTGCTGTCGGGTGCAATCGTCCCGGTGCATTTGCACTGGAGCGCGCAGCTCAAGCCAACATCCCCACCTTCGTCATTGATCATACGAAGTCGGATTCACGGGAGGCTTTCGATGCCTCCCTGATGGCTGAGCTGCACCGGCACAATCCGGACGTTATCGTACTCGCCGGATTCATGCGCATCCTGACTCCCGATTTCGTTCGCGCTTTCCGGGGCCGAATGCTGAACATTCACCCTTCCCTTCTGCCGGCTTACACCGGCCTGAACACGCACAAACGCGTGCTGGAAGCCGGCGACAAAGTTCACGGTGTTTCCATTCACTTCGTGACAGAAGAGCTGGACGGCGGCCCCGTTATCGCGCAATCCGAAATTGCGGTGAACCCCGATGACACCCCCGAAACTCTGGCCGAGCGTGTTCAGCAACAGGAGCACATGCTCTATCCAATTGTTCTGCGCTGGTTCTGCGAAGGGCGCATTCAGCTCTCCGCTAATGGCGTGCAATTCGACGGAACATTACTCCCGAAACCCATGCGCCTCGCCGACAGCTGAACAGATTGTCATCCTCACTTAGCCAAGGAACGGCTAGACTGTCATAAGCACAGACTGGGAAGAGGCCATTGGATGCAACGCTACATAACGCCAAGTAAGATTATTTCGCTACTCGCGGGGCTTGTATTTTCCAGTCTCGCGGTGAGCGCCTCAACAGATAGCTCCGCCAAATCCGAGCTATCGCCATACGAAGCCAGCTACACAGCGTCCATGTCTAAAGGGGTGAGCCTGAACGGCCAAGGCATTCGCACACTCACCGATCAGGGCAATAACGTGTGGCTATACCGCACCGACGTTGACTCCTTTATCGCCGATATCAACGAATCCCTCATTTTTAAATGGGAAGACGGCCACGTTATCCCTTTACGCTATCGCTATAGTCTGTCCGGCTTTTTGATCAAAGACCGAAAACAGTCGATCGACTTCAACTGGCAAGAAGGCATAGCTACCGGAAAATACCGCGGCAAATCGTTTAAAGTAGAACTAGAGGAAGGCACGCTGGACCCTCTGGGCTACCAACTGCAACTGCATCAGGACTTGAAGGCAGGGAAGCGAGACATCACCTACCGTGTGCTGGACAAAGGGGATTACGACACCGATCGTTTTGCCGTTATTTCCGAAGAAAGCCTGAGCGACCGCGGCCGTACGATGAAAACCCTGAAAGCCGAAAAGGTGCGTGAAGAAGACTCAAAACGCCAAACCTTGATGTGGTTTGATCCGGAGCAAAACTACCTCCTGGCCCGCCTGCTTCAGGTCGAGCCAGATGGCAGCGAGTACGAGTTACGATTAAAAGATGCGCGGGTTCAGGACTGACCCGAAGCAGGCTGCTCTGCCCACACTGCCTTTACCTCGTCAGCGATGATACGCAGGCCATTAGCCACCTGCTCATCATCCTGCGAGTACGTCACCCTCAGACACTCGTGGCGATGCTTCCAGTCATCATCCGGCAAGCCGGGGAAGAAATAGTGCCCGGACACCACCAGCACCCCACGCTCTTTCAACCGCTGGTATAGCTCCAGGCTTGAAATCGGCAAATCCGGGAACCACAACCAAAGGAACATTGCCCCTTCCGGCTTGTGGATGTACCAGCGGCAACTGTCTTCGCCCATCGCCACCCGAAATGCCTCAACCGCTCGTTCCATTTTTGCTTTGTAGAACGGGCAAATCACTTCGCGACTCAGCGAGAGTATTTCACCGGATTTAACCAACGGTTCCGCCAGCATAGCCCCGAAACTACCCGTTGCCAGGTTCATGATGGCATTGATACCCGACAACGCTTTGATAACCGGCTCCGAGGCAATCACGATGCCGGTACGTGCGGCCGGCAAACCCAGCTTGGACAAGCTGAGGCAAAGGATGATTTGCTCGTTCCAGGTGGGCTTGGCGTCCACGAACAGCAAGCTCGGGAAAGGCGTGCCGTAGGCACCATCCACAATCAACGGAATGTCGTGCTCGCGGGCCATTCCCTCAAGCCTCGCCAATTCCTCATCGGTAATGACGTTACCGGTGGGGTTGGTAGGACGCGACACACAGATAGCACCAGTTTCACCGGTTACTTCAACGGCATCGAAATCCACTCGATATTTGAACTCGTGCGCATCAGTAAATGAAATGTCAGGCTGCACAGCATGGAATAGGTCTTGATCAATACCCGCATCGGCATAGCCAATGTATTCCGGTGCCAAAGGCAACAATATGTGTTTGCGCTGTCCGTTTCCGTATTCGCCGCCAAACATGTTGAACAACATGAAGAAGGCCGCCTGACTGCCATTGGTCAGCGCAATGTTCTCAGGCTTAAGCCCCCACCCGTATTCCTCATTCAACAGATCGGCTAGCGAGGCTATGAACTGCTTTTCGCCCTGAGGGGGATCATAAATGCCGACCAAACGGCGCACCTGATTTTCGTCGGTGGCCATTTCAGCCAGAATCTCTTGCACTCTCTGCTGAACTTCAGGAATGTGCCCGGGGTTGCCACCCCCCATCATGATCATGTCCTCACCGGACGCCATGGCATTCCCCAGGTCATCCATCAGAGAGGTGATGCCGGCATCGGCGGTGAACTTACGACCAAAAGCAGAGAGTTTCATGTCTCTTATCCGTTTAAAAGCATTTAGGAGGTTTATAAGAATGCTACTGCGGACTGCGGCAATCAGGTATCGAGGGGGATACCCAGATTGCTGACACCTTCGTTAGAGGCATCATTGCGCAGTTCTTCGATGAAGTCTTCACTCGGCACGCGCTGGCGCTTTAGAGCGAGCACGGTGTCGCGCTGGAAGATTTTGTCTTCTTTAAGCAAGGGATGCTGCTCGAACAATCGGATCAGCTCGTCGTCGTCCATCCCCTCGCCTTCCGACATTTCCACGAAATCCATGACGGTTTTGGTGGCCAGCTGAGACGCTTCTGTAGCTCGGTGCTTGTTCGGGTTCAGCCGATTCAGCAAAGCCTGCTCAAGCAGCTGACAGAAGTCGAAGGCGGGGTATACGCCATAGGCGTCGAATTCATCGACGTTCGGGCTGAGCGTTTCGAGCTTGCTGAGCAGTTGCGGGATCGCGGCTTCGGAGGTATCAAGCTGCAGGGTTCCCCAGGCAAGATCGAGCAGTTGGCGCATTTTGCCACCGCTTTTCATGCCTACTGCATCTGCGAACAGGGCGTAGTTGGGGAAGGCGCGCTCGGCCAGGGCAAGCAGGTAGGCGCATTCGCGCCAGCCTTGCAGTTGTGAAACGGCTTTCAAAAACTGGTTGGCGTTCATGTCCGCGGCAGGGTCACGCCTGTCTGGCCAAGGTATTTTCCGCCACGGTCTTTGTAGCTGGTTTCGCACATTTCGTCAGATTCGAAGAACAGCATCTGTGCCACACCTTCGTTGGCGTAGATTTTCGCTGGCAGGTTGGTGGTGTTGGAGAATTCCAAGGTCACCTGGCCTTCCCATTCGGGTTCCAGCGGGGTTACGTTTACGATGATGCCGCAACGTGCATAGGTGCTTTTGCCGAGGCAGATGGTGAGCACGCTTCTCGGTATGCGGAAGTATTCAACAGTGCGCGCCAGTGCGAAGCTGTTCGGCGGGATGATGCACACGTCGCTGGTGATGTTGACGAAGCTGTTTTCGTCGAAGTTTTTCGGGTCTACGGTGGCGCTATGTACGTTGGTGAAGATTTTGAATTCGTTGCTGCAACGTACGTCGTATCCGTAGCTTGAGGTGCCGTAGGAGATGACGCGGCCGTTTTCGTTTTCACGAACTTGCCCGGCTTCGAAGGGTTCGATCATGCCGTGCTCTTCGGACATCCGGCGGATCCACTTATCGGACTTTATGCTCATGGGGAATTCTCGTTTCCAGCTGGGAAAAATTGGGGCGTAGTTTACCTTGTCCTTGGGGTTGTGTCGAAGGCTTGGGCGTTTATCAGTCACGCTTTTGGATTTGCTGATCTCAGCTGCGAGAGCGGCCTTGTCAAAAGATCGAACTCAGGCGACTGCGGCATCGGGCACGCCTTCCAAAAACCGCTACTAGCACATCCATGTGCGCTTCTCTTCGGCCATCCATGGCCTACGACATTTTTGGAAGGCGTGCCCGATGCCGCGATCAAACGTTTGTAAAAGCCGCCCTGCAGAACCGTTTATTCGTTATGGCTCAACGACTGAGACACTGGAAATCGTTCCACCTAGATTCCGTTCCCTCGTGGACAGCTCCGCACCTACCCTGCGAGCAATATCGCGGTAGCGGCGTGCCACTTCGGAATCCGGTTCGGCAACGACGGTTGGCGAACCGCTGTCGGTTTGTTCGCGGATGGTCATATGCAGGGGCAGCTGGCCCAGCAGTGTGGTGTCGTATTCTTCCGCGATGCGTGCGCCGCCTTCGCAGCCGAACAAGTGTTCTTCGTGGCCGC
The DNA here is from genome assembly GCF_003336705.1 of Marinobacter litoralis. Classification (GTDB taxonomy): domain Bacteria; phylum Pseudomonadota; class Gammaproteobacteria; order Pseudomonadales; family Oleiphilaceae; genus Marinobacter; species Marinobacter litoralis. The sequence continues at coordinate 236,032 of NZ_QMDL01000004.1, forward strand.
AGTTGCTGCAGATGTGGACGCTCATGTTTTCGATCACGCCGATCACTGGGATGTCCACTTTGCGGAACATTTCGATGCCTTTTTTGCCGTCCAGCAAGGCGATGTCTTGCGGGGTGGTGACGATGACGGTGCCGGTGACCGGGACTTTTTGGCCGAGGGTGAGCTGGATGTCGCCGGTGCCCGGTGGCATGTCTACTACCAGATAATCGAGCTCATCCCATAGGGTTTGTTGGAGTAGCTGCATGACGGCGCCACTGACCATGGGGCCGCGCCAGGCCATGGGGGTCTTGTCGGTGGTGACGAAGGCCATGGAGTTGGCTTGCAGACCGTGGGCCTGCATGGGTACGAAGTATTTGTTTTCGCGTACGTCCGGGCGTTTGCCTTCGGGTACGCCGAGCATCATGCCGATGCTGGGGCCGTATATGTCGGCATCCAGGATTCCGACTCGCGCGCCTTCGGCGTGCAGGGCCAAGGCCAGGTTGACCGCGGTGGTGGATTTTCCGACGCCGCCTTTGCCGGAGGCCACGGCGATGATGTTTTTCACGCCGGGGACGGAGGCAATGTCTTTGTTGATTTTGCAGGCGTGGATTTTTTGGGCCACGTGCACTTCGGCGCTCTCGACGCCGTCAACGAATTCAATGGCATTGGCGACGATTTGTTTCAAGCCGCCAGCAATGCCCTTTGAGGGGTATGGCAGCTCCACCATCAAGGTGACATTTCCCTGCTCGTCTGCCGTTAGGTTTTTCACGGCGCCCAGCTCAAAAAGGTCTTTGTTCAGGTATGGGTCACGGTATTCGCGTACGGCGTCTTCGAGTGCCTTTTGGGGGATCTGGGTCATCGGGGTCTCCGGAATAAGCTTATCACCCTGAATGCAGGTGAAAATTGATGGCTTGGAAGGTATCATCTGTGGCCGTTTCTGACCATATGGGGTCTTCGTCTGGAACAATCAATTCTGATTGTCTTCAAAACCCTGTTTGGCTTTCCACCCCGTATCAACATAAGGTTCGGACATCACCATGACGCAAGCGAGCAATCAACAGCGCGATATTCTGGTTACCAGCGCTCTGCCCTACGCCAACGGGCCCATTCATCTCGGGCACCTGCTGGAATACATTCAGACTGATATCTGGGTGCGCTACCAGAAAATGCGTGGCCACAACTGCTATTACGTTTGCGCCGACGATGCCCACGGTACCGCCATCATGCTGCGGGCCGAACGTGAGGGCATTACGCCTGAGCAGTTGATTGACCGGATTCGCCAGGAGCATCAGGAAGATTTTTCTGATTTCCACATCCAGTTCGACAACTATTACTCGACCCATTCGGAAGAAAACCAATATTTCTCCGAGTATATCTACCGTCAGATTCAAGCCAACGGCAACATTGCCACTCGCAAGATCAAGCAGTTCTTTGATCCCGAGAAAGAGATGTTTCTGGCCGACCGCTTCATCAAGGGTACCTGCCCGAAATGCAAAACGGACGACCAGTACGGCGATAACTGTGAAGCCTGCGGCGCCACTTACACGCCAGCAGAGCTGATTAACCCGCGCTCAGCCGTTTCCGGCGCCACGCCGGTCGAGAAAGAGTCCGAGCATTACTTCTTCAAACTGCCGGAATTCCATGATTTCCTGAGCAAGTGGACTCGCAGTGGCGCACTGCAGCCGCAAGTGGCCAACAAGCTGGCCGAATGGCTGGATGCAGGCCTTCAGGAATGGGACATCAGCCGCGATGCGCCTTACTTCGGTTTTGAAATTCCGGACGCGCCGGGCAAGTTCTTCTATGTGTGGCTGGACGCGCCAATTGGCTATCTAGCCAGCTTCAAGAACCTGTGCAACCGTGAAGGCATCGACTTCGAACACTTCTGGAAAAAAGATTCCACCGCTGAGGTTTACCACTTCATCGGCAAGGACATCATTAATTTCCACGCACTGTTCTGGCCGTCCATGCTTCACGATGCCGGTTTCCGCACGCCAACTGCGGTTTGGGCGCACGGCTTTGTGACCGTTAACGGTAAGAAGATGTCGAAATCTCGCGGCACCTTCATCATGGCTCGCACCTATCTGGATCATCTGAACCCGGAATATCTGCGCTATTACTTCGCCGCCAAGCTTACCGGTGGTGTTGATGATATGGACTTGAACCTTGAAGACTTCGCAGCGCGTGTGAATTCCGACCTTGTGGGCAAGGTGGTGAATATCGCCAGCCGCAGCGCCGGGTTCATCACTAAACGTTTCGATGGTCAGCTCGGCCAAGTTACTGAGCAGGAAAAACTGCAAGAATTCATCGACGCTGGCGAGCAAATTGCCGAGTTCTATGAATCCCGTGAGTTTGGTCGCGCCATGCGCCGGATCATGGAGCTGGCAGACATCGCTAACCAGTACGTGAACGACGAACAGCCGTGGATCATTGCCAAGCAGGAAGGTCAAGACGACAAACTGCAGGCGATCTGCACCAATGCCATCAATATGTTCCGTTTATTGATGACATATCTGTCGCCGGTATTGCCAAAAACCGCTCAGGCTTCTGCATCGTTCCTGAACGATCGCCTGACCTGGAATGAGCGTGCGAACCTGTTGGAAAATCACAGCATCGATAAGTTCAAACCTCTGATGAGCCGCGTCGATATGGCTCACGTTGAGAAGATGCTGGAGGCCTCCAAGGAAGAAATGCCGGCCGCTACCGGTCAGCAGCAGGCACCCGCGTCTGATCTGGAACCTATCGCGGATGAAATCGAATTCGGCGATTTCGCGAAGGTCGATCTGCGAGTGGTGAAAATCGTCAAGGCCGAGCATGTGGAAGGTGCCGACAAGCTTCTTCGACTGACTCTTGATGTGGGACATGGCGAGCGAAACGTGTTTGCAGGTATTAAGTCTGCCTACAAACCGGAAGAACTCGAAGGCCGCCTGACCGTGATGGTTGCCAACCTTGAGCCACGCAAGATGAAATTCGGCATGTCCGAAGGCATGGTTCTGGCGGCTGGGCCCGGCGGTAAAGACATTTTTATTCTGTCCCCCGATTCCGGCGCGACGCCGGGCATGCGGGTGATGTAAGCAGCAACAGGCAGAGACGCTCCCGATGACAGAGTATTTGCTTATTTTGGTCAGCACGATCCTGGTAAACAACTTCGTGCTGGTTCAGTTCCTCGGGCTATGCCCTTTCATGGGGGTTTCCGGAAAACTGGAAACCGCCATGGGCATGTCGCTGGCAACTACCTTTGTGCTGACGCTGGCGTCTGTGTGCAGCTATTTGGCTTACACCTACTTGCTGGAGCCACTGGACCTCGCCTTTTTGCGCACCATCACCTTCATTCTGGTGATTGCTGTTGTCGTTCAGTTCACGGAAATGGTTGTGCGCAAAACCAGCCCTTTGCTGTATCGGGTACTCGGCATCTTCTTGCCGTTGATCACCACCAACTGTGCGGTATTGGGTGTTGCTCTGCTTAACATCAATAAGAACAACAACTTTATAGAATCTGTTCTATACGGTTTCGGCGCGGCCGCCGGTTTTTCTATGGTACTGGTGCTGTTTGCAGCAATGCGTGAACGCATCGCTGTGTCGGATGTCCCCGTTGTGTTTCGCGGAGCTTCGATCGGCCTGATCACCGCTGGCCTCATGGCACTGGCATTCCTGGGCTTTACTGGCCTGGTTGCGGTTTAAGGAGCGCGCATCATGTGGATTAGCTTCCTGATTGCCGTTGCCGTGCTGCTAGCATTAGCGCTGGTGTTTGGCGGGCTGCTTGGCTTTGCTTCTGAGCGATTCAAAGTCGAAGGCAACCCTCTGGTCGATCAGATCGACTCCCTGTTACCTCAAACTCAATGCGGCCAGTGTGGCTATCCGGGCTGTCGCCCCTATGCCGACGCTATCGCCGACGGTGATGCCATCAACAAATGCCCCCCGGGCGGCGAAAGCACGATAAAAGCTCTGGCTGATCTGCTCGACGTTGAGCCTCAGCCGCTTGATGCCGAACACGGTGCCGAGCAAGCTGTGCGAGTCGCCGTTATCCGGGAAGACGAATGTATCGGATGTACTAAGTGCATTCAGGCGTGTCCGGTTGATGCCATCCTGGGTGCTGCGAAACACATGCACACGGTGATCGAAAGCGAATGCACAGGCTGCGACCTGTGCGTGGAGCCTTGCCCGGTTGATTGCATTGACATGGTCACCGTTGAACCGGATATCCGTACCTGGACACCGCCCGCACCAGACATCATTGCCACTGACCGCCAGGGAGCCACCGTCTGATGAGCCAGTTGTGGGATTTTTCAGGCGGCATTCATCCGCCCGAAAACAAAATTCAATCCACCCGCCGCCCCATCCGGACAGCGGGTATTCCTGAACGCCTGATTCTACCTCTGCAACAGCACATCGGCGCGCAGACGGAAGCTATGGTCAACGTGGGCGACCGGGTTCTTAAAGGCCAAAAGCTTGCCGATGTGACGGCAGGTATGGGTGTACCGGTTCATGCACCAACCTCCGGAACCATCCAGGCTATTGAACTCCATCCCGTCCCCCACGCTTCCGGCATGTCGGATCTTTGCGTCATTCTGCAGCCGGACGGCAAAGATGAATGGGCAGAATTGCACCCCGTTGAGAACTACCAGAAACTCGACCGCGAAGAGGTGCTGCATCTCATCCGTGAGGCGGGTATAGCGGGCATGGGTGGCGCGGGCTTCCCGACGACCATCAAATTAAGACCACCCCGCGACCGTAAAGTCGAAACGCTGATTCTCAATGGTGCGGAATGCGAGCCGTACATCACAGCCGATGACATGACCATGCGCGAGCACGCCGCCGAAGTGGTGTCGGGCATGCAAATTATGGCTTGGATTCTCCGCCCGTCTCGCTGTGTTATTGGCATCGAAGACAATAAGCCCGAAGCGATTGCTGCCCTGCGCGAAGCGATACAAGGCACCCAAATTGAAGTCACGGTTATCCCGACCAAATACCCTTCTGGCGGTGAAAAACAACTGGTCCAGATCCTGACGGGCTTGGAAGTTCCAAGCGGCGGCATACCAGCTGATATTGGCGTGATGTGCCAGAACGTCGGTACCGCCGTGGCGGTTTCGCGAGCGATCTATGAAGGCAAACCGCTGATTTCCCGCATCGTCACCATCACCGGTGACGCAGTTCGGGAAGCCGGCAATTTCGACACCTTGCTCGGCACTCCGGTCAGCGCGCTGCTATCCGAAGCTGGCTTGCAGTCGAATTTGCTTAACCGGTTGGTGCAAGGTGGCCCAATGATGGGTTACACACTCACCACCGACGCGGTTCCGATCGTAAAAACATCGAACTGTGTGATCGCGGCTACAGCACAAGAGCTGCAGACTCCTCCGCCCGAGCAGCCCTGTATTCGCTGCGGCGAATGCGCACAAGCATGCCCGATGGAACTGCTGCCTCAACAGCTGTTCTGGTACTCGAAGGCGGAAGAGTTCGAGAAAGCCGAGCACCTTAACCTGTTCGATTGTATCGAATGCGGCGCTTGCTCTTACGTTTGCCCAAGTTCGATTCCCTTGGTGCAGTACTACCGTTTTGCCAAAGGCGAAATTCGGACACAGCGGGAAGAACAGCTCAAATCCGACCGGGCGAGAGAGCGGTTCGAAGCTCGCCAGGCACGCCTTGAGCGGGAGCAGCAAGAGAAAGAACAGCGCCGCAAAGAACGAGCAAAAGCTGCCGCCGAAGCCCAGGCCAAAAAGAAGGCCGAAGCCGAACAGACCGCCGCTGAGGGCGAGGCCGTTGACGACCGTGCAGCGAAAGCGGCTTTGGTGCAACAGGCGCTGGAGCGCAAAAAGGCCAAAGCAGCCCAAACGAAGGCAGAGCCCGTCGCGACTCAGGAACAACCCGACATCGAAGCTTTGGAGAAACAGGTGATCCAAGCCGAAGCCAAGCTGAATACGATGCAAGGGATGCTGGACGAAGCAAAAGCTCAACAAGCCGATAACGTAGACAAGCTGGAGCGCGCGGTTGCCAAAAACCATGACCGGGTCAAACGGGCAAAAGACGCACTCGCCGAAGCTCGTAAACAAATCCCGGCTGAACCCGAAACTCCATCGTCCGAGTAACTTATTTCAGGCTGATCGTTCATGGCATTAATTCAACAGTCTTCACCGCACGCCCACAAAGCTCGCCCAACCTCCCGCGTGATGCTTTGGGTCATTCTGGCGGCGCTCCCGGGCTTGCTCGCCCAGACTTTGTTCTTTGGCTGGGGCAATCTGATCAACGTGATTTGGTGCGTGGCATTGGCCATGGCCACCGAAGCCTTGATTCTGAAGCTCCGCAACAAGCCCGTTGGTTTTTTCCTGCGTGACAATACCGCCGCTGTAACCGGCCTGTTACTGGGTTTGTCCCTGCCTCAGCTCGCGCCTTGGTGGGTTTCGGCCGTTGCCGTTATTACCGCTATTGTCGTGGCAAAACAGCTATATGGCGGGCTTGGTTCGAATCCCTTCAACCCGGCCATGGTAGGTTACGCTCTGGTGCTGGTGTCCTTTCCGGTGGCCATGACCACAAACTGGGCCCAGCCTGCCAGCCTTTGGGCTGGCGCGCCCGGATTCAGTGAGACGCTCTCAACGATTTTTTCCGCCAGCCAAACCGCTATCGATGGCTGGACCATGGCGACACCATTGGATGAGTACAAGCACAAAATTGCCACTCACACCGCCGCCGAAGTGCTGAAACACCCTACCTTCGGTGAACAAATCGCCCGCGGCTGGGAATGGGTTAATCTGGCATTCCTCCTTGGCGGGTTGATGCTTATCGGGTTGAAAATCATTACCTGGCACATTCCGGTAGCCTTCCTTGCAGGCATTGGCATTATGAGTTTGGCGTTTGGCAGCAATGCGGACCAGTACGCCCCGCTGCAACTGCATCTATTGGCGGGTGGCACCATGCTCGGCGCGTTTTTCATTGCCACCGACCCTGTCTCTGCCGCCACCAGTCATCAAGGCAAGCTGATTTACGGTGCCAGCATCGGGGTTCTGATCTATCTGATCCGAACCTGGGGCAACTACCCGGATGCGGTCGCTTTCAGCGTGCTTCTAATGAACTTTGCGGTGCCGTTTATCGATCATTACACACCGCCGCGCACCTACGGCCACCACAAGGCCCGTCGCGGTTTGCCCAGTAAGAACGGAGCCAAGTCATGAACGCAATGATGACCTCCATTCGCCGTAGCGCTATTGGCTTGGGCCTGTTTGCTGTCATTACGGGCGGAACCATCGCGCTGACCCAAGGCATTACTAAAGACCGGATTATTGAACAAGCCGAGCGCGCAGAAGCCAAAGCGCTGTTCGAAATCATCCCGGAAAACCAGCACGATAACGACCTGCTGAAAGATGTGGTGACGCTGCCCTCCAATGCCCAGCAACCTAATCAGGAACCTGTATTTGTCTGGGTCGCCCGGCGCGACGGTCAGCCAGTAGGGATCATCATGCCTACTTCAGCTCCGGATGGTTACTCGGGTGAGATACGCTTGCTGGTAGGCATCGATATGAACGGCGAAGTTTTAGGCGTTCGGGTGACCAACCACCGGGAAACACCGGGTCTGGGGGATCGAATCGAAACCCGTAAATCAGACTGGGTTTACAATTTTGAAGGACGTTCCCTGGGCAATCCACGCCCCAAACTCTGGAATGTCAAAAAGAATGGCGGTGTCTTCGACCAGTTCACCGGTGCCACCATTACCCCGCGGGCTATCGTGAAAGCCGTTCAGAGATCGCTCATCTACTTCCAGAAAAACCGGCAAGAAATCCGCGAGCGCTTGAACGAAGCACCACCTGGCAACCCTAAAACGCAGCGGCCCGAAGTCATTGCGGGTGAGCTCAACTCTGCGGAGCATTCGTGACTATGGCCACTAAAACTTCCTCCGAGATCATCAAAGACGGCCTCTGGACCAACAACCCTGCCTTGGTTCAGGTGCTCGGCCTATGCCCTCTGTTGGCCGTCACCAGCACGGTCGTTAACGCCATTGGTTTGGGCCTTGCGACCTTACTCGTACTGATTGGATCCAACCTGTCGGTGTCCCTGATCCGTAACTTTGTTGGCGAGTCTGTTCGCCTCCCGGCTTTCGTAATGATCATCGCCTCGTTCGTAACCTGCGCGGAATTGCTGATGCAGGCATTCACCTACGAGCTGTATCAAATTCTCGGCATATTCATTCCCCTGATTGTCACCAACTGCGCCATCCTGGGACGTGCCGATGCTTTTGCCTCCAAAAACGCTCCTCTACCGTCACTTCTTGACGGTGCGATGATGGGTTTGGGCTTTTTGCTGGTGCTGATTGTCCTTGGCGGTATGCGGGAGTTACTCGGCCAAGGCACACTGTTTGCAGACATGCACTTGCTACTTGGCCCCGAGGCGGCAAACTGGACCATTCGCCCTTTCGAGCAATACCCTGACATGCTGTTTATGGTACTGCCGCCAGGCGCATTCGTTGGCTTAGGGCTTCTGATTGCTCTTAAGAATGGCATTGATCAGCGCATGCAAGAAAGGCGACTCGCTGCTGCACCCAAGCAAGCCGAAGCAGGCAGTAAACGGGTTCGCGTAACGGGCAGTATTTCCTAATTCTTGTGCAGGGCTCCATTTCAGGAAGATCATGAACAAAGATAAGCGCATCGAAATTTTCACCCGACTCAGGGACGAAAACCCGAACCCGACAACGGAGCTAAACTATAGCTCCCCCTTCGAGTTGTTGATTGCGGTTATTCTCTCGGCACAGGCCACAGACGTTGGCGTGAACAAAGCCACCGATAAACTTTATCCGGTGGCGAACACGCCAGAGGCTATTTACGCGCTCGGCGTAGACGGACTGAAGGAATACATTAAAACCATCGGCCTGTTTAACAGCAAAGCCGAAAACGTGATCAAGACCTGTAAGATCCTGATCGAGAAACACAACAGCGAAGTACCCGACAATCGCGAAGACCTTGAGGCTTTACCCGGTGTCGGCCGGAAGACCGCCAATGTGGTACTGAACACCGCGTTCCGGCAACCTGCGATGGCTGTAGACACCCACATTTTCCGTGTCTCCAATCGCACAGGTATAGCGCCTGGTAAAAACGTACTGGAAGTTGAAAAACGACTGATGCGGCTGGTTCCGAAAGAGTTTTTGATGGATGCGCACCATTGGCTCATTCTGCACGGCCGATACACCTGCGTCGCCCGAAAACCAAAATGTGGTGCCTGTCTGATTGAAGATCTTTGCGAATTTAAACAAAAGCGAGATTACCAATAAACGGTGTAATACCTTATCTCAGGCACAAAAAAACCGGCAGCAGCCGGTTTTTTTGTGCCTGAGATACCTGAGTCCTACTTAGCTCTTGCCAAGCATTTTTGCTTTCAGGTCTTTCTGGGCGGGCTCATCTGACAACCAAATGCCAAACAACGCTTTCTTGAACTCAAAGTCACCCACGGTGTCTTTCTGTTCGCCATTCTTAAACACCTGAACACCGCTATCAGGTACATACACCAATTCAAAAACATCGCCCTCTTTGATTTCGTCCTTGAACACGGCCAAGAACTGGTCAACATCGGCTTGAATAGAAGACAGATCGCCGTCGGTTGCTGCCTTGAAACCGTCCATCGTTGCCTCAGTCATGCGATCGCTCGTGATCATGCCCGAGGTGATATGCAAAGCAATGGCTTGCGGCTCATCAGCATTGATTACCGCGCTACCATCGCTAACCTTATTTTGAACGTATAGGCCACCTACGTAGAGGTCCATAAACCATTTCGAGCGAGTGCCTGCACCATTCAACTGAAGCTCCTGACCCGCTGCGGTGTAGGTATCCGGAATATCAACTCCGGCTACTTCAAGAGCGTGCACGGGCGTTACTAATGCCCCGGCCAAAAGCAAAGAGGCAAATCCTGTTGTAAGAGTCTTCTTCATCGTCCTTTCCTTCAATCGTTATTGTCGAATGCGTTTTGTCTCGAGGCCCACACCCGGCCTACAACCGAGACCACATTCTAGCAACGAAGCTGAACCGATCAGCGGCACCTGGTTCTCATTTGCTGGTGCCCATAAATGAAAAACCGGCCATGTTTCCATGGCCGGCTTCTTGTCGCCGCAGATCGAGCGCAACCTATTCGAACAACAGGTTACTAGAAAGACCTTCTTTTTCAAGGATTTCTCTTAAACGGCGCAGGGCCTCAACTTGAATCTGACGGACACGCTCTCGTGTCAGACCAATCTCCTGCCCCACTTCTTCCAAAGTACTGATCGGATAACCACGCAGACCGAAACGGCGTGACAACACTTCCTGTTGCTTGTCACTCAGCTGGTCTATCCAATTCTCGAGACACGAACTCATGTTGTTGTCTTGCAACACATCAGCCGGGTCGGACGCACCTTCATCGGCCACGGTATCCAAAAGCGATTTGTCACTTCCGGCACCAAGAGGCGTATCCATGGAAGCCACCCGCTCGTTAAGCCCCAAAAGGCGCTTAACGTCTTTGACCGGCTTATCCACTAGCTGGGCGATGTCTTCAGCCGTTGGTTCGTGATCCAGCTTTTGCGTGAGCTCTCGCGCGGCGCGCAGATACAGGTTCAATTCTTTAACCACGTGGATAGGCAAGCGAATCGTTCGAGTCTGGTTCATGATCGCCCGCTCGATCGTCTGGCGAATCCACCAGGTGGCATACGTTGAAAAACGGAACCCACGCTCCGGGTCGAATTTTTCAACGGCCCTAATAAGGCCCAGGTTACCTTCTTCGATTAAATCAAGAAGTGTGAGCCCGCGATTAACATAGCGTCGGGCAATTTTAACCACCAGCCGCAAATTGCTTTCAATCATGCGTTTGCGACCAGACTCCTCCCCCTTTCGGGCCAGGCGTGCAAAGTACACTTCTTCTTCTGGGGTCAGTAGAGGGGAAAAACCAATTTCATTAAGGTACAGCTGAGTTGCGTCTAGCTGTTTCTGGGAAGCAAGGTACTTCCCGCGGTATGTAAGGTCATCTTCTTTATCGGCTGCCGATTTGGTAGCTGGCGCTTTGCCGGGCTTACCCTCGGTCAACATCGACTCATCCAATTCGTCTACTTCTGCTACGCGATCAATGACGTCTTCTTGTTCTAGTGACATGATGCATCCCGCCTCTCAATAATCCTGTGATCGCCCAAAACTTCTTTTTGTTATCTCGGGCCCATCGGTTTTGCTTCTATTCAGGACATTAACGTTTCAGTTGGCAATTTCCGTTGCCCTTTTTCTTGTTTTACTTTTTGGTGCATCCCGGCTCCCTCGGGGAACCTTCTTCTAACGCCTTGGCAGATATCGTGAGGGGTCAACCGGGTTGCCATTTTTCCGAATTTCAAAATGCAACATCGGCTTGTCCGTTCCACTACTGCCCAGTTCGGCGATAACCTGCCCTGCTTTTACTCCCTCTCCTTCTTGCACTAAAATCTTGCGGTTGTGTGCGTAGGCACTCAGGTAGTGTTCGTTGTGGTTCACGATAATCAGGTTACCGTAACCGAGCAACCCGTCTCCTGCATACACCACGCTTCCATCTGCTGCTGCTCTAACAGCATCCCCGGGTCGGCCAACAATATCAATGCCTTTATTGACTTTTCCCGACGTAGAATACGAAGCAATTACGGTGCCAGCATGCGGCCAACGCCACTTGATATTGGCAACAGTCTGTCTGTTTTTTGAGCCAGAACTCCGAACCGGAGGGGCTTTCGATACCGCCTTTTCTGAAGCAGCGGTCCTCGACGACGTTCTGGATGCCGGTGGTTTCGCCACCGGCTTTCGCCTGCTCTGAGCAGATGAGTCGGCCGTGTGCCTTATTTTTCCCTTCCGGTCCAGCCTGAGCACCTGTCCCGCTTTTATATTCCAAGGCGGCTTCAGGCCATTGGCATCCCCGAGCTCACGATAATCCCGGCCATAGCGCCAAGCAATGCCATACAAAGTTTCGCCGCCTTTCACCACATGACTTCCCCAATAAACCGGTGGGTTATAACGATCGTCGTTGTAGATGGCAGCCGTATTACAACCGGAAAGAAAAATCGCAGAAAAGAGGAAGATCAGAAGGGTTGGCAGGTAGCTTTCTCGCAAACGGCCATCCGATGAGCTGCCGCTTGATGGGCGGCGCTTCCCGGGGTTCGCTGAATAGTGGTACCTGCTTTTAAAAATCACAAATAAGCCAACGCCTGATTATAATAAATCCATCTAAGAAACTGGACGTGCTGCACGCACATTCTTATGTTTCAGGACTAACCTTTTAATATATTGCACGTTTCGGCAGTGATTCCAAGTTACTGCTGGCTCAGGTTTGTTACCTTCCGGAACACGTTTTTTGTGCGCCAAGTAACACTTTTCAGCAGACAGACTACTCATTTCCGGGAATCAGCCCGCCGACGGCCCACCATCTCAAGCCCTACAACGATCGCTAACCCCACACAGGCCATCAACGTTGCCAAGCCCACTAAAGGCTCCTGACTGTAAAGCGTAGCCCAGGTATCGGGACTTACCGGCAACTGGGTTAAGGGCACCTGCTCTCCTGAACTGTTCGTGCGCCAGCTCAAGGTTTCCTGCCAGGGCCAAACTTTCACCAGAGCACCGATCATAAACCCGGTTAACAAGGCCAGCACGATGTCGTGAGCGTGCTTGAAAGCCAAGGTAATGAGGCGGGCTACTGACAACAGACCGATCAGGCAGCCCGCCATGAATATACCCAAATCACCGATAGCAGCCGTCTTTATGGCCGCCAGAACCGGTGCGTACATGCCGATAATCAGCAACAAAAAACTGCCTGAAATACCCGGCAGTATCATGGCACAGATGGCGAGGGCCCCAGCACCAAGAAAGGCTAGCGCGGAAGGGTCAACTTCACTGGCTGGCAAGGTGGTTACCCACCAGGCAAAGACCACTCCGGTGAGCAAAGGAATCAATAACACCGGAGAATAACGCTTCACTTGCTGGCCCACGTGCCAAACAGAAGCGACAATCAACCCAAAGAAAAAGCTCCAAATTAGGATTGGGTGTTCATCCAGGAGCCATGTAATCAATGAGGCCAGGCTGACTATGCTGGTCAGGACACCCGCCAGCAACGAAACCAGAAAAAAACCATCAATGGCCCGCCAGAAGCCCAGAAAATCACCGCGGACCAGCTGCCGGAAAAAAGCGACGGGAGCAGCACTGATTGCCTCCAACAACCGAAAGTAAATTCCGGTGATGAAGGCGATGGTGCCGCCGGATACGCCGGGAACGATATCCGCAGCGCCCATAGCCATGCCTCTCAGGAAAATACCGACCGGATGGTGGGTTCGATTATTCTCATTCACCTCGGACATCAACGAACCACCCCACCCAATAGCGGAACAAACTTAACCGGCTCCAACTCTCTGCGCTCGAAGTTATCGCCCCTACGGACAATTTCCACCAGCACCTGGTCATGCTCACCCACGGGTGCAATCAGGACTCCGCCATCGGCAAGTTGTTCCAACAATTCTTTAGGAACATCAACCGGTGCCGCGGTAACGATAATGCCATCGAAGGGCCCACGGTCTGGCCACCCCATTCCCCCATCGGCGTGCTTGAGCATGACGTTACGTATATTCAGTTGACGAAGCCTATCCCGGGCCCGCTCTTGCAACGGACGGATTCGTTCAACGCTGTACACTTCTTTGAACAGCTGGGAGAGCACAGACGTTTGATACCCTGACCCAGTACCTAACTCCAATACTCTGGTTGGCTCGTGAGCCAGCAGCAGCTCGGTCATGCGGGCAACGATATAAGGCTGTGAAAGCGTTTGGCTATATCCAATCGGCAACGCTGTGTCTTCATAGGCCCGGTGAGATAACGCCTCGTCCAGAAATATATGGCGCGGGATTTGCCCGATCACTTCCAGCACCTTGTCGGATTCGATGCCTGATTCCCGCAGGCGCTGAACAAGGCGCATCCGCGTGCGCCGGGAGGTCATTCCGATACCTTCAATCTGAGCGTTCATTGATCGACAACCTCGACACCGTCCAGGCCTTCTAGCCAGCTCTTAAGTTCAGGAAGCGCTGCGTGACGGGTCATATCAGTATGCACCGGCGTAATCGATACGCATTTTTGACTGATTGCATAGAAATCGGTTCCCGGCCCGGCATCACCACCGCGGCCCGCGGCCCCTATCCAGTAACGCTTTTTACCTCTCGGGCAGGTCACCGGAACAACGCCCTCGGCACGTTCACGATGCCCCAAGCGGGTGATGCAGAATCCAGCGAGTTCCTCCCAAGGCACATCGGGCACGTTGACGTTGAGTATGGATCTGGGCCCCAGGGTCAAGGCGTGAGGATTTTCAAGTAAACAGCGAACAACCTGCGCGGCGGTCTCGTAATGAAAACGCCCTTCATTCACCAAAGACACGGCAATGGCAGGCAAGCCAAGATGGCGCCCTTCAGTGGCTGCCGCCACGGTACCCGAGTAGATAATGTCATCGCCAAGATTGGCGTGGGTATTAATCCCTGAAACCACTCGATCGAAAGGGCTGTTGAACAAGCCATTGACCGCCAGATGAACGCAATCCGTCGGCGTGCCGTCAACAGACTGGAAACCGTTCGGGTGTTTCTCAACGGTCAGCGGACGGCTCAAGGTCAGAGAATTGCTGGCGCCACTGTGATCGCGGTCCGGTGCAACCACCTCCAGCTTGCCCAAACCCTGCAGCCCTTCATACAAAGCCACCAAGCCCGGCGAGTGAACGCCGTCATCGTTTGACAATAGAATTCGCAAAATGATCTCCAGCTAGCTCGCTTATTACTTATTATCACGGCTGAGGCTCATGTCCTGCAGCTCGAACAGGTCACCCAACACAGTGGTTGCGTACTGACCTGGCGGCAGTAAAAAATGAAGCCGCAACGTATTATCCTCAACCCAATCCCAGCGTAACTGAATAGGCTGAGTGACCAACGCGCGACGTTCCGGCTTCATGCGGGTGCTTGAAAAAAGCCGCTCAAACTCCGGATGCCTCGCAATAACTGATCGTTCTAATTTTTCTTGTTCGCCGGTGGCTTGGGTACCACCATCCCCCCAAAGCGGGCCTGTTGATTCTCCGTTTTCAGACGGTTCTCCAGGCAATTGAGCAAACCAATTACCCGCACTGACTCGCTCCGCCAATACCTCGTTAAACAACCAGGAACGTGCCGCCGAAAAGTACAATACGTTTTTCGAGGCACGTCCGCCACCGCCACGGCGACCACCGCGCTTTCGGTTTAGACGAGTAGGGTCAAGTGTCACGGCTTTATCCAGATTACCACCAGCCAACCCAAACCTCTGAGGACCAAAGTAATTGGGCGCACCACGCTCAGCTAACAGATTCAACGCTGCGTCAATCTGAGACCGATCACCACTGACTTCCCGTAAGACCAGCTCGAAGCCATTGTGCTCATGCTCACCTCGACGGAGTTTTCGCGCGTGCCTGCGATGAGCCAGTACCGGCCAACGCCGGGCGATCGCTGACAGCAATTCTGCATCTTCGGATTCCATACCCGGCCGGTACAAACTGAACCATTGCACCGTCACGGCATGGCGGTCTTTCAGGCCGCAAAAGCCCACTTCAAATGTTTTTGTATCGGCCAGGATAGCCAATTCACTGGCCACGTACTCGGTGTTATCACCGGTTTTCTCCAGTCGCACACACAGGTGTTCACCGGCACCCTTGTCCCCCGCCTGGGCCCCTTCAAACTCCGGCCCCAGATACTCGGTCACCCGAAAATCTTCAGGACTGGCCTTGAGCAAAGCGGATGCGGGCCGGATGCCCGAAGAAGTAGGCCAATCAAGACGCCAGCGTGCTTTGCCTTCCTTCGACTGAGTCACAGCGTCACCGGCTCAAGCAAGCACACCGCCTGGCATGCAATGCCCTCGCCTCGACCGGTGAATCCGAGTTTCTCGCTGGTTGTAGCCTTTACGCTCACCCGGTTAACAGGCACCCCCAAATCCGCAGCGATGTTCAAACGCATCGTTTCAACATGAGGCGCCATCTTCGGAGCTTGAGCAATAATCGTGGTATCGATATTAACCACCGAAAAGCCCTCATCCTGAACCCGCTGCATCACCGTTCGCAGCAATTCACGGCTATCAGCCCCGGCCCACTCATCACTGGTATCCGGGAACAAATGACCAATATCGCCCAATGCCACTGCACCTAACAGGGCATCGGCCAGCGCGTGCAAAAGAACGTCGCCATCCGAGTGGGCTTTCAGCCCCTGACTGAAGGGAATCTCAACCCCTCCCAAAATGACAAAATCGCCCTCACAAAAGGCATGGACATCAAAGCCCTGGCCAATACGCATGGTCATCTCCGAATCAAAACAAGAATGTACGGGGAGGCAAAAACCTTACTGCCGACTTAGAATGAACTCGGCTAAACCAAGATCGGACGGCACCGTAATCTTCAAATTATCCGCCCGGCCTTCCACCAAAAGAGGCATATTACCGGAAAACTCCATGGCAGAGGACTCATCTGTAACGCCATGGCCACTTTTAAGGCACAGTTCCAGCGCCGACTTCAGAGCACCGAAGCGAAACATTTGAGGCGTCAACGCCCGCCATAGCTGGCTTCGGTCCACGGTTTCTTCAACCTCAGGCTCTGCGCCCCTGCCCGCTAACTTCAACGTATCCGCCACCGGCGCCGCAAGCAGCCCACCTACCGGGTGCTCAAACAGCGTATCAATCAGATTGGAGAGATCATGAGGATGCAAACACGGCCGCGCGGCATCGTGCACTAATACCCAATCGTTATCATCTGCTTGCCCATCCAATGCATGCAGCGCCGAAAGTACGGAGTCTGCCCGCTCGTTCCCGCCAGTGCAGGTCTGGATTCGGTCGTCGTTAGCGGATTCACTGTCGGGCCACCACTGATCCCGGGAATTGAGCGGCACCATGCAACCTTTAAACGGCGCATTATCCAGCAAGCGAGACAGGGTTATATCGAGGATAAATCGGTCAGAGATTTTCAGGTACTGCTTGGGACATTCGGCTTTCATGCGCTGGCCGATACCAGCGGCAGGAACCACAAGCCAAAGATCAGAATGTTTCATCGGAAAACCCGCACCACGTTAGAAGAGCGCCGGGGAGTGTCTCTCCGGGAATGTCGTGGCCATGGATGGCCGGAGAGAAGCGCACATGGAAGTGCTCGTAGCGGTTCCCGGAGAGACACTCCCCGGCGCTCGAAACACCCAAACTACAACTTACTTTTCGACAACGAGGAAAAACGTCTCATCGTCCCGAATCAAGCCCAGGTTCATGCGGGCCCGCTCTTCCACCGCCCCCTGCTGATTTCGCAGGTTACGAACCTCTGCATAAAGCCGGTCATTCCGAGCTGCCAGCCCGGCATTCTCAGCCTGCTGTTTGGCAATCGCTTCTTCCAGTGCCCAAACTTGCGCAAAGCTACCCTCCCCGACCCACAGGCGAACCTGTAGCAGGAGAATCAGCACAGCAAGAATGGCCCAAAGCGTTTTCATTCAGATCAGCTCAGAAAATAACCAGTTTCAGATTAACGTCAGAAAGTAAGTATAGACGCTCAGGTAGATTAGCAAGAATTCATCGCAAGTTATTGGACGAAAAGGCCATTGTGTCTGAATTTTCATCCAGAACGCGATGGCCTTAACATTTTGTCACCTGATAACTCGCGCTATCAGGCATACCGCCGGCTAGTGTTTAGCCTTGGCCTTTGATCTCGCTCAGACCGCGGTAAGGCGCTTTGCCTTCCAGATCACCTTCGATACGCAGCAACTGGTT
This sequence comes from Marinobacter litoralis, assembly GCF_003336705.1. Lineage (GTDB taxonomy): Bacteria > Pseudomonadota > Gammaproteobacteria > Pseudomonadales > Oleiphilaceae > Marinobacter > Marinobacter litoralis. The sequence goes on from NZ_QMDL01000004.1 coordinate 253,737, forward strand.
GTACTTAGCTACACGATCAGAACGGCACAAAGAGCCTGTTTTGATCTGGCCAGCGCAAGTCGCCACAGCGAGGTCAGCAATGGTTGTGTCTTCAGTTTCACCGGAACGGTGAGAGATAACCGCAGTGTAACCGGCCTCCTGAGCCATTTTGATCGCGTCCAGAGTTTCAGACAAACTACCAATCTGGTTGAACTTAATCAGGATGGAGTTACCAACGCCCTTCTCGATTCCCTGCTTGAGGATCTTGGTGTTGGTTACGAAAAGGTCATCACCGACCAACTGTACTTTGCTGCCCAGCTTGTCAGTCAGCACTTTCCAGCCGTCCCAGTCGCTTTCGTCCATGCCGTCTTCGATGGATACGATCGGGTAACGCTCGCACAAGCCTGCCAGGTAATCCGCAAAGCCTTCAGAGTCGAAGCTCTTGCCTTCGCCAGTCAGCTGGTACTGGCCGTCTTTGTAGAATTCGGAAGAAGCACAGTCCAGCGCCAGAGTAACGTCTTTACCCAGTTCGTAACCGGCTTGTTCAACGGCTTCCTGGATTGCAGCCAGTGCAGCTTCGTTAGATGGCAGGTTAGGTGCAAAACCACCTTCGTCACCGACTGCGGTGTTCAGGCCTTTGGCCTTCAGAACTTTCTTCAGGCTGTGGAAGATTTCAGCACCCACGCGCAGAGCTTCGGCGAAGCTGGTTACAGACACGGGCTGAACCATGAATTCCTGAATGTCGACGTTGTTATCGGCGTGCTCGCCACCGTTCAGGATGTTCATCATTGGAACCGGCATGGAGAACTTGCCAGACGTGCCGTTCACATCAGCAATGTGCTCGTACAGAGGCTTGCCCAGTGAAGTGGCGGCAGCTTTAGCCGCAGCCAAAGACACGGCCAGAATGGCGTTTGCGCCCAGGTTGGCTTTGTTCTCGGTGCCGTCCAGGTCGATCATGATCTGGTCCAGAGTGCGCTGTTCAGCTGCGTCTTTTCCTACCAGTGCGTCACGGATCTGGCCGTTGATGGCCGCTACCGCTTTGCGAACACCTTTACCAAGGTAGCGGGAGCTGTCACCGTCACGGAGTTCCAGCGCTTCGCGGGAACCGGTAGATGCTCCGGATGGTGCACAGGCACGGCCCAGGGTTCCGTTTTCCAGAATTACGTCGGCTTCAACGGTTGGGTTACCGCGTGAATCCAGAACCTCACGAGCTTTGATGTTGGCAATCTTGGTCATTCGGATGTTTCTCCAGTCTTAACTTTTAATTTTGTGCCGGAGCAAACAACTGGAAGGCCTTGGCGAAAAACGCTACGAGCACATCCATGTGCGCTTCTCTCAGGCCATCCATGGCCTTCGAAATTTTCGCCAAGGCCTTCCAGCCGTTTGCTCTCAAAGTTCGCAGTATGCCGTCGCGTACTAAACGCTTCGTATATGCGGTCTTTCAAATTGCGGACACCGCCAATCAGGCGGTGTCTATAGGTTTAAAACTTTTTACCAGACCATCTACGGCTTTCACCCGCTGAAGGAACGGCTCCAGCTGGCTCAGGCGCAGAGCGCATGGGCCGTCGCATTTGGCTTGATCGGGGTCAGGGTGTGCTTCCAGGAACAGGCCCGCTAACCCTTGCGACATACCGGCCAGAGCCAAGTCGGTCACTTGCGCGCGGCGGCCGCCAGCGGAATCGGCTCGTCCACCCGGCATTTGCAGCGAGTGGGTGACGTCGAACATCACGGGAACATTCATCGACTTCATGATGCCAAAGCCCAGCATATCGACCACCAGATTGTTGTAACCGAAGCTGCTGCCCCGCTCACACAAGATGATGTTGTCGTTACCTGCTTCTTCACACTTGGTGATGATGTGTTTCATCTCCTGAGGCGCAAGGAACTGAGCTTTCTTGATGTTGATCACCGCGCCGGTTTTTGCCATAGCAACGACCAGATCGGTTTGACGGCTCAAAAATGCAGGCAGCTGGATGATATCGCACACTTCCGCGGCAGGCGCAGCCTGTGCGGGCTCGTGGACATCTGAAATAATGGGGACACCAAACTTGCTTTTAATGTCCGCCAGTATCTGCAAGCCTTTATCCAAACCGGGGCCGCGGAAAGAATTCACGGACGAGCGGTTGGCCTTGTCAAAGGAAGCCTTGAACACGTATGGAATGCCCAGCTTGTTGGTTGCTTCCACGTAGGCTTCTGCAACCTCCATGGCCAACTCGGGCGATTCCAGAACGTTCATGCCGCCGAAAAGCACAAACGGCTTTTCGTTAGCGACTTCAATGCCAGCGACGTTAACCACGCTCTTCGCCATGCTTACGATCCCTTCTTGTTCGCCAAAGCGGCCTCAACAAAGCCTTTGAACAGCGGGTGGCCGTCGCGAGGTGTTGAGGTGAATTCCGGGTGGAACTGACACGCCACAAACCAAGGATGGTTTGGTGCTTCTACAACCTCTACCAATCGGCCATCGGTAGAGCGGCCAGAGATATGCAGGCCAGCTTCTTCCAGCTTTGGCAGGTAGTGGTTGTTAACTTCGTAACGATGACGATGACGTTCACGAATGGTTTTCTTACCGTAACAAGCGGCAATGGTAGAACCTTCGGTCAGCACACAGTCCTGAGCACCCAAACGCATGGTACCGCCCAGGTCTGAAGCTTCAGTACGCTCTTCAGTGTTGCCGCTGGCGTCCAGCCATTCGGTAATCAGGCCAACAACCGGCGCCGGTGAATGCTCACGGAACTCGGTACTGTGCGCATCTTTCAAACCAGCCACGTTACGAGCGTATTCGATAACGGCTACCTGCATACCCAGGCAGATGCCGAGGTACGGTACTTTGTTTTCACGGGCGTACTGGACTGTGCGAATCTTGCCTTCTACGCCACGCTCACCGAAGCCACCGGGGACCAAAATAGCGTCAGCGGACTCAAGCACTTGAGTACCTTCGCGCTCGATGTCTTCGGAGTCGATGTAATTGATGTTGACCTTGGTGCGGGTCTTGATGCCGGCATGCAACAGGGACTCGATCAGGGACTTGTAGGCCTCCAGAAGCTCCATGTACTTACCCACCATGGCGATGGTGACTTCTTGCTGCGGATTCATCAGAGATTCCACAACTTCGTCCCACTCACTCAGGTCTGCTTCCCGTGCATCGAGATTGAAGCGGTCTATCACCAGCTGATCCAGGCCGTATTCGTGAAGCATCCGCGGAATCGCATAGATAGACTTGGCATCCTGCATCGGAATGACTGCGCGCTCTTCAACGTTGGTGAACAGGGCAATCTTTCGGCGGGAGCTGGCATCGACTTCGTGCTCGGAACGGCACAGAAGAATATCGGGCTGCAGGCCGATGGAGCGCATTTCTTTAACAGAATGCTGAGTCGGCTTGGTTTTGATTTCGCCAGCGGTGGCGATGTACGGAACCAGCGTCAGGTGCATGAACAACGCACGCTGAGCCCCAACCTCTACTTTCAGCTGACGACACGCTTCGAGGAACGGCAGGGATTCGATATCACCTACGGTTCCGCCGACTTCAATCATCGCCACGTCAGAACCGGCAGCACCTTCGATAACACGGCGTTTGATTTCGTCAGTGATATGCGGAATCACCTGAACGGTGCCACCCAGATAATCACCACGACGCTCTTTGCGGATAACCTCTTCGTACACCCGACCGGTGGTGAAGTTATTACGCTTGCTCATCGGTGTGCGGATGAAACGCTCGTAGTGGCCAAGATCAAGGTCGGTTTCGGCACCATCTTCGGTGACAAACACTTCACCGTGCTGGAACGGACTCATGGTGCCGGGGTCCACGTTGATGTACGGATCCAGCTTGAGAATAGTGACCTTCAGGCCGCGTGCCTCCAGGATGGCTGCCAATGAGGCAGACGCAATACCTTTGCCCAAAGAGGACACAACACCGCCGGTGACGAAAATATAACGCGTCATGCAGATTCCATGATTATCTGGTTCGGTAAAGGGGGGAGATTGTTCATCTCAAGATGGGACATCAGACTACCAGAAAGCCCTCACCTACTCAATCAAAATCCCGCTCCACGATAAGCCGCCAACCGGTCGCCGGGGCGCTTCCGGAGTATTGGTCAGAACACCACAAATCGCCAACCGCAACCAACTCTTCACCTTCGCTACGCTGCCTGTAAATCAAGGGCAGCAAAGCTCTTTCCCATGGTGGAACGCCCTGTTCTTGAAGCCAGGTTTTCAATGCCCGGGACGGCCCTTCAGGGCGGATTCTTATCCGTTCACCCCCCTGCCTCGTAGATACCCGTATTGGCGGCGGGGGAATTTTTGAGTTACTCGTTGGCGGCGCCTGCGTTAAACGGAGCTGCCAGCCTCCCCATACCGCCAATTTATTCGGGAAAAGGTTGATGGGCCCTTTCGGCAGGATCACGTTGGGCACGAGATAGAGATAACCGCGATATCGGCGCAGGCTGAACCCGGCACCTCGAATTTCCGGCGCACGGTCCTCTGCCGCGTTCAGGAGATCAGAAAGGCCTTGATCCAAGCTGGCGCTCGGCGGTACCTGAAACCGTTTTTCTTGCAGCCACCAACGCACCAGATTTCGCTGTTCGAGTGCGCTTAATTCTCGCAATTTCGCCAACGCCAACCGACCTCTGTCTGAGCAAGACTGCCAGTGCAACTCAGCCAATCGCTGATTTAACTCCGCGCTTTCCCGGCATGCGGCGGCGCTGTGCCCCATTCGCTTGAGCAATCCCGGCCAACGTTTTTTCAAACCCGGAATGATGGCATGGCGTAGAAAATTTCGATCATAAATCTGGCTGACGTTGCTCGGGTCCTCAATCCAACTCAGCCCTGAACGACCGGCCACCTCTTCCAGTCGGTCGCGGCCAACCGCCAACCATGGACGGTGCAAGCTTCCCTGCCCCATAGGCCGACTTGCCGGCATTCCAGCAAGGCCACTTACTCCCGAGCCGCGCAACAACCGGAACAGGACCGTTTCAGCCTGATCATCGCCATGGTGAGCCATTAGAATCAAATCACCATCACCTAGTCGCCGCGCGAACACCTGATACCGGGCATTCCTAGCAGCCTCTTCTAGCCCACCAGCCCCCGTGTCGGATACTTCTACGTCAACGCATTCAACCAAAATAGGCACACCCAAGCCCTCACAAACATCGCGACAGAACTGCTCGGTCTGCTGATGATTAGCCTGGAGCTGGTGATTGATATGTATGGCTGTGATATCGGAATGGCAGGATGCTACTACGTGAAGCAGCAACGCCGAATCCAGGCCACCGCTAAAGGCGACCCAGAGACGGGAGTGTTCAGGGAGAGTGTTGATTGGCCCTAGTAGGTCGTTCGGCCAATCAACGGGCCGGGCGGGGTTACCGCCCGCCTTCATACTTGGTCAAACGCTCGTACCGGCGCGCAATCAGCTCATCCTGAGGCAAACGACACAGCTCAGCCAAGCCTGTTTCCAATTGCGCTTTTAGCGTTTCAGCCATATTTTCAGGGCTACGGTGCGCTCCGCCTAACGGCTCTTCGATCACGTTATCGGCAACGCCCAGCTCTTTCAGCCGGTCCGCCGTCACACCCATGGCCTCTGCGGCAAGCGACGCATATTCAGCACTCTTCCAGAGGATGGAGGCGCAGCCTTCGGGCGAAATAACGGCATAGGTTGAATACTGCAACATGTTCAATTGGTCGCATACGCCGATGGCGAGAGCACCACCGGAACCGCCCTCACCAATAACCGTCGAAATGATCGGCGTTTTCAGCCGCGACATCACCGCCAGGTTAAAGGCAATCGCTTCACTTTGCCCACGCTCTTCGGCTCCGATCCCCGGATAAGCACCCGGGGTATCGATAAACGTCAGAATCGGCATTTTGAACCGTTCGGCCATTTCCATCAGACGCAAGGCTTTTCGATAGCCCTCCGGGCGAGGCATACCAAAGTTACGCTTAACTTTGTCACGCACCTCTCTCCCTTTCTGATGCCCAATGACCATGACCGGTTGGTTGCCCAAACGAGCGGTGCCACCCACGATGGCGTGATCGTCTGCGTAGCGGCGATCGCCGTGCAGCTCATCGAAATCATCAAAGATCAGGTCGATATAATCCTGAGTGTAAGGCCTGCGCGGATGTCGGGCCAAACGGGCTATATCCCAGGGCTTGAGATCAGAGAAAATGCTCTCGGTCAGACTGACGCTCTTCTTTTTGAGGCGACTGATCTCATCGGTAATGTTGATATCGGTATCGTTACCCACCATTCGAAGCTCTTCAATTTTGGCTTCCAGGTCGGCGATCGGCTGTTCGAAATCCAGGTAATTAGGGTTCATGATGTTCCATCATTTGATTGCCAGGCGGGCCAACGCCCACCCAAACCAGAATTTGGGACAAAGATAGCAGTGCTTGCCGCAGAGCAAAAGCGGACATTGGTCTTAATCATAGACCAGTTCTACGGCTTGGTCGCCCACCAGGTGCTTCAGTTCAAATAGAAGATCGTCATCCGGCTGGACCCGCCAGGACTCCCCTAACTCGATGCGCGTGCGGGCTTCTCCACTGCTGTACTCAATCCATATCGGGCTACCGTCGTTACGGAAAGGCCGCAGTGTGTCGTCTAACTTGTCCAACAGACCATTTTGTAATTGGTCAGCGTGCAACTCCAATCGAATGCCCCGGCTGAACTGCTGCCGCGCTGTGGCCACGTCTGTGACTGAGCTAACGCGCATTTTCATCTGACCTGAGTAATCGTCGTGGCTGACCTGCCCTTCCAGCACAATGACTTGATCCGATTGCAGCAACTCCCGGTTTTCGAAATAGGCCTCGGAAAACAGGGTGGCTTCAATCCGGGCGCTTCGGTCATCCAAGGTGATGAAGCACATGGTTGAACCTGTGCGGGTTTTCATGGTGCGCTGCGCGACCACCAAACCCGCCACTCGCTGAGGCGACTTGTTGGGCTTCAGATCCGAAATCGACGAGCGCACAAACCGTCGCACCTCTTTCTCGTACTCATCAAAAGGGTGGCCGGTAAGATAAATACCCAGCGTATCTTTTTCACCTTTCAGCCGTTGCTTTTCGGGCCATTCGCGTACATCGGCCACGTCGGCATAAACGTCTTCATCGTCGCCGCCACCGAGCATTTCGCCAAACATATCTACCATGCCTACGGCATCGTTCCGAGACTGCTGGCCGGCCTGCTGAATGGCTTTATCGATACTCGCCATCAGCTGAGCCCGCGTAGCTCCGAGCTTGTCCATAGCACCGGCGCGAATCAACGCTTCCATGGCACGCTTGTTAACTTTCTTCAAATCCACCCGGCGAGCAAAATCGAAAATATCCTGGAACGGGCCACCTTCTTTTGCGGCCGCAACGACACTTTCGATAGGACCTTCACCCAAGCCTTTGATCGCGCCCAAGCCGTAAACAATCTGGCCGTCATCGTTGACGGTGAAGGTGTACTCGGAACGGCTGACGTCTGGCACCAACAGGTCCAGCTTCATGTTCCGGCATTCTTCGACCAGCGTGACCACCTTATCGGTGTTCTGCATATCCGCAGTCAGTACCGCGGCCATAAACTCAGCCGGGTAATGGGCCTTCATCCAAAGGGTCTGATACGACACCAAGGCGTAAGCTGCGGAGTGGGATTTGTTAAAACCGTAGCCGGCGAATTTCTCAACCAAGTCAAAGATGTTCTCGGCCAGCGTTTTATCAATGCCGTTGTTGGCACAACCCTCCAGAAAAGAGGCCTTCTGTTTGGCCATTTCTTCGGGCTTTTTCTTACCCATCGCCCGCCGAAGCATGTCGGCGCCACCCAGGGTGTAGCCCGCCATCACCTGAGCGATCTGCATGACCTGCTCCTGATACAGGATAACCCCGTAAGTGGGCTCCAATACTGGTTTCAGGCCTTCATATTGATAATCCGGGTGCGGGTAGGACAGCGGTTGCCGGCCATGCTTCCGGTCGATAAAGTCGTCAACCATGCCCGATTGCAGCGGGCCCGGCCGGAACAGCGCCACCAGAGCGATCATATCTTCCAGCGAGTCTGGCTGCAGGCGACGAATCAGGTCTTTCATGCCTCGGGATTCAAGCTGGAAGACCGCCGTTGTTTCAGCCTTTTTCAGCATGTCGAACGAGGCTTTGTCGTCCAGAGGAATCGTCGCTATATCAAGTTCCGGCTCCCCGCGCTTTTCACGGCGCGGGTTAATCATGTGCAGAGCCCACTTGATGATGGTCAGGGTCCGCAGCCCCAAGAAGTCGAACTTCACCAACCCGGCTTCTTCAACGTCACCTTTATCGAACTGGGTGACCAGACTTCCACCTTCGTCATCACAATACAGCGGCGAAAAATCCGTGATCTTGGTGGGCGCGATAACGACGCCCCCGGCGTGCTTACCGGCGTTCCGGCACACACCCTCAAGTTTAAGAGCCATTTCCCAGATTTCCTGGGCCTCTTCGTCCTGCTCCAGAAATTCCTTGAGCTGGGGCTCCTGCTCAATCGCTTTGTTCAGAGTCATACCTACTTCGAACGGAATCAGCTTGGACAGCTTATCCGCCAGCCCGTAGGACTTACCCTGCACACGCGCTACATCTCGCACCACCGCCTTCGCCGCCATGGTACCGAAGGTAATAATCTGCGAAACCGCTTCACGGCCATATTTCTGGGCGGTGTATTCGATAACCCGGTCACGGCCCTCCATGCAAAAGTCGACGTCGAAGTCGGGCATGGATACCCGCTCCGGGTTCAGGAACCGCTCAAACAGCAAATCGTATTCAAGGGGGTCCAGATCGGTAATCAACAACACATAAGCGACCAGCGAGCCGGCACCGGAACCCCGCCCCGGCCCAACGGGCACGCCGTTATTCTTGGCCCACTTGATGAAGTCCATAACGATCAGGAAGTAACCCGGGAACCCCATCTGGATGATGATGTCGAGCTCAAATTTCAGCCGCTCCTCATAAACCGCCCGTTTTTGATCGTATTCCGGATCATCTTTGCTGAGAATCGTCTCCAGCCGCATTTCCAGGCCTTCTTCCGACACTTTGCGGAAGTAATCGTCCATGGTCATGCCATCCGGGATCGGATAGTTCGGCAGGAAGTATTCACCCAGCCGCACCTTCACTGAGCAACGGCGAGCGATTTCGACGGTGTTTTCGATGGCTTCGGGAATGTCGGAAAACAGTTCGATCATTTCCTCGGCGCTGCGCAGGTATTGCCGGTCACTGAACCGGCGATCACGACGCGGGTCGTCCAAAGTGCGACTTTCACCAATGCAGACCCGGGCTTCATGGGCCTCAAAGTCGTCGGCAGTCAGGAAGTGCACATCGTTGGTCGCCACAACGGGCAGGCCCATTTCAGCTGCCAGTTCAACGCTCAGGTGCAGGCAATCTTCATCACCGGCCCGATCCGTACGCTGCAATTCCAGGTAATAGCTGCCGGGGTACAAGTCTTTCCAATACTGCGCGCGCTCTCGCGCCAAATCTGGTTTGTCAGCCAGCAAGGCTTTTCCTACGTCGCCCATTTTTGCGCCGGACAACGCGATCAAGCCACCTGCGCGAGCCTCCAACCATTCTTTTCTGACAATCGGTTTGCCGTACTTCTGGCCTTCGGTATAACCCAGAGAAATGATTTCGGTCAGATGCAGGTAGCCGTCGTTATCGCGTGCGAGCAACGTCAAACGGAACGGATTTTCGGGCTCATCCGGGTTTTCCAGCCACAGGTCGGCACCGATGATCGGTTTGATGCCTGCGCCCATGGCACCTTGATAAAAGCGAACCAAGGAGCACATATTGGACTGTTCAGTCAGCCCGACCGCAGGCATACCCAGTTCAGCCACTCGGCTGATCAGTGGTTTGACCCTAACCAGGCCATCCACCATGGAATATTCGGAGTGTACGCGCAGGTGTACGAAAGTATTTGCCATGTTCAATTGCCGATCACTGTGCGGATATCATCTTCGGTTTGAGGGCCAAAGCGCGTCTCGATGAGCTCACCGCCCGGGCCAACAATAAAGGTAGCAGGAAGGGCTACCGGCATATTCCAGCCAAACACTGGCGCGGGGTCTTTCGCCAGCATGGTGTATTCGATCCCCATTCGCGCCCCTAGATCCCGCAAAGACTCACCTTCGATGCCATCAAAATTAACGCCCAAAACGGTAATATCCGGCGCTTTGTCGAGCTGGTTCAATTCAGGGATTTCCTCAAGGCAGGGCTTGCACCATTCGGCCCAATAATTCACCAGCACCCATTGCCCGCGATAGCTGTCCCAGCTTTTGAGGGTGCCATCGGCTTTCTCCAGCTCCACTTTACTGCAACCAGAGAGAGCCAACCCCGCACTCAGCACCAGCAATGCTAACCAACGTGGCTGAGATAAAGACGAGGCGATTCGTGGAATGGACAAGTACCGAGGGTACTGCAAGGGATTTCCTCCTGTTAGACTACGCCCCAAAATAGACCGCAATCACAACTGTTAATCGAGCATGACCATGACAGAACAAACCCGTATTTTCCATAACCCACGGTGCTCAAAATCACGTCAGACCCTTGAGCTACTTGAGCAAAAAGGCATCGAACCGGAGATTATACGCTACCTGGAGACACCTCCGACAGAGCAAGAGCTATTACATATTCTTGATTTACTGGGATGCGAACCCCGGGAGCTCATGCGCACCAAAGAACCCGAATACAAAGAACAGAACCTGGCCAACCCCGAGTTGACCCGTGAGCAGCTGGTTCAAGCGATGGTAGCCACCCCCAAGCTTATTGAGCGCCCCATCGTTCTTGCGAACAACAAAGCCGCCATCGGCCGCCCGCCAGAAACTGTACTGGATATCCTTTAAACAGAGCCCTCTCAGGAGCTAGGCATGAGCAATTCCAGCCCTTACATACTTGTTCTCTATTACAGTCGGAACGGCCAGACGGCTGAAATGGCCAAGCAGATCGGGCGCGGAGTTGCCCGCGTGGCTGGAATGGAAGCGAAAATCCGCACCGTGCCTCCCGTGTCGCCAGATACCTCTGCGAGCCTGCCTGCGGTGCCGGATACCGGCGCGCCCTACGCCACGCGAGAGGATCTCGCCGATTGCTCCGGCCTGGCCCTGGGCAGCCCGACACGTTTTGGCAACATGGCGGCACCGCTCAAGCATTTTCTGGATGGCACCGGGGACTTGTGGCTGAACGGCAAACTAGAGGGCAAACCCGGCGGTGCTTTTACCTCGACCGGTAGCCTGCATGGGGGACAAGAAACCACCCTGCTCACGATGATGTTGCCCCTGTTGCACCACGGCATGGTATTGTGCGGCCTCCCCTATTCGGAACGCGCCCTGAACGACACCACCTCCGGCGGAACACCCTACGGGCCTTCTCACTGGGCAGGCACTGGCGCCGAACAAGATCTAAGCGAACACGAACGAATTTTGTGTCAGGCATTCGGTGAACGACTGGCTCGCTTGGCCCAGAAACTGTCTGACTGATTCTTACAACGACGCTAAATATCCGGAACCTTTTATGCTTCATAATGAAAAAGCCAAAACCACTGCACGCGTAACCAGCGGGCTCTACCTCGCCGTATTGGCTACACTGGTTCTGACCACGTTCTACCCTGCGCCGGTTGAGGGAGTTTCCATCGGTCTGATGTTGTCGGTCAAATTGTTACCTTTGCTGGCGTTTATTGTTCCCGTATTCCGTGGTCACAATCGCGGTTATATCTGGATGTCGTTTGTGCTGATTTTTTACTTCACCCAAGCGGTGGTATCCGCTTGGCTTAGCGAAGGCGCACTCGGGCCTGTCATCATGACAGTACTAACGTTCCTGCTGTTCACCGTTGCCATGATGCATTTGAAAGTGAACCGCGCGGTTGCCGCCTAACGCACCCCATTTGAGAGGCAATACGGATGGCTGATCAAACACTCGCAATGCCAGCGCCACCCCACCACCGCACACTCACACTGAGAGATGTGTGCACTGCACTGGTGGAAAGCGAGGAAATCAGCCAACAGGATGCCGAAAAAGTGCTGACGGCCAACCTGGGCTCGGCCTCAGAAGGCGCAAACAAAACGCCCAGGCACCCTCTCGAACTAGTCGCCATTGCAGGCCTGAGCAGCCAAATCGACGGGCGCACGCTGGATCTGGAACGTTTGACCCACTGGCTGGCAACCTGGGGACAGCAAACCTACTACCACATAGACCCTCTGAAAATTGACACTCCGGCCATTGCCCAGGTTATGTCGTATGCATTCGCCCAGCGCCACGGCATTCTGGCGGTCGAGATCACCAACGACGAAGTGGTGATTGCCAGCAGCGAACCGTTCAAGCGAGAGTGGGAGAGCAACCTTCGCCAGGCTGTTCGTAAAGACATTCGACGCGTGGTCGCCAATCCGGAAGCTATTCGCCGGTATACCGTCGAGTTTTACCAACTTGCGGCCTCGGTCAGCAAAGCCGGTGGCGGAAAAAAAGCGGGGCCGGCCGGCAACCAGAATTTGGAACAACTGCTGGACCTAGGCTCCAGCGATAACCCCGATGCCAATGACCAACATGTGGTCAAAATTGTCGATTGGCTGTTGCAGTATGCCTTTGAGCAGCGAGCATCGGATATCCATATCGAGCCTCGGCGGTCCGTGACGCAAGTGCGGTTTCGCATCGATGGTGTGCTGCATAATGTCTACGAATTCCCCGAGCATGTCGGCACCGCCATCACCAGTCGCCTGAAAATTCTGGGCCGTTTGAACGTTGCCGAAAAAAGGCGACCGCAAGACGGGCGCATTAAAACCCGCAAACCCGACAATCGGGAAGTCGAACTTCGCTTAGCCACCATGCCCACCGCCTTTGGCGAAAAAATGGTGATGCGAATCTTTGATCCGGAAGTGCTGCTGAAATCGTTTGAACAGCTCGGTTTCAGCAAGGAAGACCGCAGCCGATGGCACAGCATCACCTCACGCCCTCACGGCATTGTGCTGGTGACCGGCCCCACAGGCTCAGGCAAAACCACGACACTGTACTCTACCCTGAAGCAGCTGGCCTCGCCGGAACTGAACATTTGTACCATTGAAGACCCGATTGAAATGGTGGAGCCTGCATTCAATCAGATGCAAGTCCAGACCAACATCGACCTCACTTTCGCCCGCGGCGTAAGAGCACTTCTCCGCCAAGACCCTGACATCATCATGATCGGTGAGATACGGGACTTAGAAACCGCCGAAATGGCGGTACAAGCCGCTCTGACTGGCCACTTGGTGCTATCGACATTGCACACCAATGACGCGCCAAGCGCGATTACCCGTTTAATGGAACTGGGCATCCCACCCTACCTGATCCGGGCCACGGTGCTCGGTGTCATGGCGCAGCGTTTAACCCGCAATCTTTGCCCGCACTGCAAGCAACCGAGCGAAGCCGACGAGCAAGCCTGGCAAACGCTGACCCGCCCGTGGAAAGCACCGGCACCTAAGCAATTTTTCCACCCGGTAGGCTGTCTGGAGTGCCGCAATACGGGCTACATGGGGCGCTCAGGGGTTTACGAAATCATGACGATGTCCGATAACCTGACCCACCAGATAACCGATCGCTGCGAGTTGGAAGCCCTGAGACGGGACGCTTACAAAGAAGGCATGAAATCGCTCAGGTTAAGCGGTGCCCAGAAGGTAGCAGCCGGGCAAACCACGGTTGAAGAAATCCTTCGGGTAACGCCGGAAAGCCAGCGCTAATCAGGCTCCGGGCCGCAGGCCACACTGGGCCAACAAGTCCTGCCAGTGCCGGGTATGGCGCATCATCGCCTGGTCCAGTTCGCGCCATAGGCTACCGCCGGAATCCTCCGACAGATGCCGGCTATACCAGCTATCGAACGCCTCCGGAATCACTCCTTTTTGCTGTTCGGCCAGACGGGCAAAGCCACGAATCAAACTGTCCCGAGCCCGGCTAACGGCGCTCATATAGGGCTGAACCTCGCCGATATAGATCTTGAAAAAGAAACTCTGAACGATGTTGGACTGATTGTTGGACTTACCGTTTAAACATAACGGTCGCCCTTCAAGCCTACTCCGCAGTGTTTCTGTGCCCGAGTTCAGCGTCGCAATCAACAAACGTGCACTGTTAATCACCTGCCCCGCCAGAAACTGCGCTTGCCAGCGCTGGTGTATCTGCCCGAGATCACTCAACGGTACGCCCAGTTTTTGGTTGTTCAGAGCTTTGACAATCTCGTTCAGTTGATCCAGATCCAGAGCCAGGTCGGTCAGCGCATTCTGCTCGGCCGCCACGGGGTAGTAGCCTTTCGACAAGGTAAACAGTTTTTCAATCTCTTCGGTGCCCCACGTGGCATTCCATACCGCCAGCGAAAGCGTCTCGCGCTTGCTTGCAACGGCTTGCTCGAGCGTGGCCTGCAATTCCGCGTCGTCAATCTGTTGCACGCAACGTTCCGCGCTTTGGATAAAACGAATTTCATATCGCAGACGGTTGATTGGCTGCATCACCCGGCCCATCACGGAATTTCTTTCACCCACCACGTATTGGAGTTCACAACCGTAAAGGGAAAGAAAATCGAGCATACCCAGCTCCAGCTCGGGAATCTGCAGAACACGGTCACGGCGCTTGGGGAGTGTGGTGGCGGGGGGCAATTCTGAAGGCACGGAGGCTTCGGGGGCGTCGAGCACCCGGGCCAGCCGGCTCAGGTACTCGTCCATCATGGGTTCTGCCTCGGTGAACGGATTACATCCCGACAAAAGCAGAACAAGAAAACCCGGAATCAGCCATTGCGTTCTTCTGTCGCCGGGCATCGTTTCTAGCTCCTAACGTTTGCGCAGGAGTGCATCAACCTCTGCAAAATTACGGGCGACAAAACGGTCAGTGTCAGGCAGATCACCTTCGCGGATCAGCCACGCCGTTTTCAAGCCTGCCTGTTCGGCCGCGTCGAGTTCCGCTTCAACATCCGACAGGAATAGCACCGTCTTGGGTTCAACGCCAAGCTCAGCCAGTATGTTGTGATAAGACTGGGCTTCTTTTTTGCCGCCCACCATGGTGTCGAAGTAGCCGGAGAAGAACGGGGTGAAGTCACCTTCATTGCTGTGACCAAAAATCAGTTTCTGGGCTTTAACCGACCCGGATGAATACACGAAAAGCCTCAAACCACGGTCATGCCATCGCTGCAGGTAGTCCGCCGCGTCCGGGTAGATATGCCCTTTCAATTCACCGCTTCGGTAGCCCTGCTCCCAGATCATTCCCTGGAGTGCCTTCAAGGAACCTTCTTTGCGATCTTCGGCAATCCAGTTTTGAAGCACATCAATCAACCCTTCAACATCTTTGCTATCGGTCCCGCTTTTTTCGGCCACGATCGCCAACTGCTCGGATACTGCACGAGTGGTGTGGTGATGCTCACGAATAAAATCCGGCAGATGCTTACTGGCGTAGGGAAACAGCTCGTCGTGTACAAACGAAATCGAGCTGGTGGTGCCTTCGATGTCGGTCAAAATAACGCGAATCATGCCTTCACTCCTGCCAAGGCCTCATACCTAGGTATCTGTGCAGCAATATCTTCGCCGGTAAAGCTAGCCACCCACCCTTCGGGATTGGTAAACAAGCGAATACAGGTAAACTCCGGCTCTGCCCCCATATCAAACCAGTGCCGGGTGCCATTAGGCACACTGATCAGGTCGTTTTTCTGACACATCACCGCGTAGATCTGATCGTCAAAATGCAGGTAAAACAACCCTTGGCCGCGCACAAAAAACCGCACTTCGTCTTCGCTGTGAGTGTGCTCGTCCAGAAACTTTTTACGAAGTTCGGTTTTCTGAGGATGGTCTGAGGTAAGGCTGACCACGTCGGCTGTCTGGAAACCACACTCTTGCTTGAGCTGATTAACTTCGTCGGCATACACCGCCAAAATCTGCTCCTGACTGGCATCCGACGGAAGATCGCGGGTGGGCCAACGCTCAAAGCGGACACCTTGCTCCTTCAACGTGTCGCTAATCACTTGCGGATCAGACGTGACCGTATGAGCGGTGTCCGGCTGGTTCTGGTTGAAAATGCTCAGGGTCGTCATCGGCAGACTCTCATGGTTTCAAGTTCACATTCAAAAAGGAATTCAAACGCTTCCACATGACGAAGGCAATCCTCCATCGTCTCGCCCCAGGTATAAAGGCCGTGGCCCCGAATAAGATAACCTGGCTGCTCCGGGTGATGCTGGAACCACTCTCGAGTTCGTTCCGCCAGCGCCGGAATATCCTGGGTGTTTTCAAAGACCGGAATTCTCAATCGGCCGTCGTGGCTGTCTACGCCCGGAAACGCCTTCTGCAGCTCATACCCTTCTACCTCAAACGGCGCACCGGCTTCAATCAACCGACTTAACACTGTCGCCTTTACGGAGTGCGTATGCAAGACAGCGCCGACATCCGGATAGATTTGGTAGAGAACGGTGTGCAAGAGAGTTTCAGCAGAAGATTTCGCATCGCTCTGGACAGGGTTGCCGTTAAGATCCACCACCATGACATCGTTGGTGGAGAGCCGTCCCTTATGCCGGCCCGATACGGTAATAGCAATATGGTCGGGATCTAGACGTGCGGAATAGTTGCTGCTGGTGGCGGGTGACCAGCCTCGATCGTAAAGAAAGCGCCCGGCATCAACAATGGCCTGAGCCGCTGTGGCGTATCGGGTTACATCAAACATTGGCTCACTCCCGGTTAGAGTTGGCCCTTCGGGGCGGATATCGGCCGCCATTATAGGGCGGCCGATCGCTCCGGCAAACCGCTTTATCCGGCGGTCAACGGCAACCTGCGTTGGCGTTTTCCAGTCAACGCGAACAAGGCGTTCCCCAATGCTGGAATCACCGGCGGTACGCCCGGCTCACCAACACCGGTCGGCGCAATCTCGCTATCGACAATATCTACCACCACTTCTGGCACCTGATGCATGCGTAGCACGCGCGAATCGTGAAAGTTGCTCTGCTGAACTTCCCCGTTCTTGAAGGTGATTTCGCCAAACAGGGCCGCGCTCAGTCCAAACAGGATACCACCTGAAATCTGATCCTCGACTACTCGTGGATTCACCACCTGTCCACAATCCACGCTACAGGTAACTTTATGAACCTGAATTTCACCGTGCTGGATGCTGGCCTCAACGACCTGCGCAACGTATGTGCCGAACGACTTGAACAAGGCAATGCCGCGTGCTCGACCTTCCGCCACAGGCGATCCCCAGCCCGCCATCTCGGCCGCCCGCTCAAGCACCGCAAGATGGCGAGGCTCGTTAGCCAACAGCTTTCTGCGGAACTGCAGTGGATCTTCTCCAGCCTCATGAGCCAGTTCGTCCATAAAGGTTTCAACTGCGAAACCATTATGAGAATAACCGACAGAACGCCACCAGGTAATCGGCACGCCGGGGTCTGTGTGGGTATGACGAACACTGACGTTTTCAACCTGATAAGGGTAACCAACGGCACCTTCAATGGCGGAGATGTCTTTGGGTGTAGCAATGCCTTCAGCCATAAGCCCTACGCGGCCCAAAGTGCTGTAGAGAAACTTCGGCGCCCAAGGGTACTGTGCGGGTGCAGCATTACGGACATACCAATCCAGAATCTGAGGGCCCACAATCTGGTGGTCCCACCCGGTCAATTCGGCGTCGTTAAAGCTGGCCTTCATCCGATGCAACATCGCTGGTCGCCAGAATCCGTGACGAACATCTTCTTCCCGGGACCAGATCAACTTGACCGGCTTCTTGATTTTGTAGGCAACAATCGCAACTTCTTCCACGTAATCCTGAGTCAGACGTCGGCCAAAGCCGCCGCCCAGGAACGTGGTATTCACCGTTACGTCACCTGGCGACAGGTTCGAGTGCCGCGCCGCGGCGATACGCGCCAAATCCGGAGCCTGAGTCGGTGCCCACACTTCCATACCGCCATCACGATACCAAGCCGTTGCGTTCATAGGCTCCATGGCGGCGTGATCCAGATATGGCTGTTCATATTCCGCCTCGACCACGCGACTCGCATTTTCAACGGCATCGTCGAAATCGCCGTCAGAACGCTCCTGAGCACCCGCGTCTTCGTTGGCTGCCTCGCGATAGCCTTCAAAAACCTGATCGTTATCCAGATTGATCGCTTCGGCGAAATCCCATTCAACTCTCAAAGCTTCCTGCGCCTTGCGCGCCCGCCAGTACCGGTCGGCAACCACCGCAACACCGCGTTCGGTAATGAACGCGTCCAGTACGCCCGGCCACGCCATCACATCGCTCCGGTTGAAGCCGGTCGCTTTGCCGCCATATCGGGGGCAACGCGTCATCACCGCGTACACCATCCCGGGCAACTCAACATCGATGCCGTAAACCGCTTTACCGGTTGCCTTGGCCTCGGTATCCAACCTTCCGGCTTGGCGCCCGATGTACTTCCACTCGGAGCGCGGTTTCAAGGCCACGTCACCACGGACAATTTCTTTATCCGCCAGCTCAACCAGCTGGCCGTAACGTAACGAGTCGATACCATTGGGGTGAACAACCCGGCCGTCCTGAGTAGTGCAGTCAGCCGCGTCTACCTTCCAAACGCGAGCAGCTGCCATCACCAACATTTGCCGTGCCAAAGCGCCCGCTTCCCGCAGCGGAATCCAACTGGTGGCCACACTGGTGCTGCCGCCCGTAAGCTGCAGGCCAAACAAAGGATTGCGATATTCCGGTGCGACTGGCGCAAACTTCACTTTAATGCGGGCCGGGTCAACATCCAGCTCTTCCGCAACCAGCGTGGTCAAGCCGGTGTAGGTTCCCTGCCCCATCTCGACTCGGGCCAAGGTAAAGAAAATGTCGTCGTTCGTGGTCAACTCAAGCCAAATATCGGGCGACCATTGCCCGGTTTCCTCTTCAAAACCGGTTTTAATGGTCGAGCATCCCGGCAGTGATACGGCGAGCACCAAGCTGCCAGAAGCAGCCGTACTGACTTTCATGAATTCACGGCGATTCATCGTCATCTCAGGCTTCTCCCTGCTCTGGCTCGTAATGGCCAACGCCATCAACAACAGATTCAACGGCCGCAACAATGCGGGAGTATGTGCCGCAGCGACACAAATTACCCGACATAGCCGTTACGATTTCGTCTCTCGACGGGGAAGGCGTGTTCGCCAGCAAATGAGCTGCTGTCATAATCTGCCCAGACTGACAGTAACCGCACTGGGGGACTCCTTCAGCCACCCATGCTTTTTGAAGCGGATGCAGCTCGCCGTTTTCAGACAACCCTTCGATGGTAGTGATCTCGGCACCGTCCAAATATTCAACAGGTGTGGAGCAGGAGCGGGTTGGCTGGCCGTTTACATGCACGGTACACGCGCCGCACAAACCGGCGCCACAACCAAACTTGGTTCCTTTTAATTTCAGCTCATCTCTCAACACCCACAACAAAGGGGTATCAAGCTCTACGTCCAGACTATAGTGCTGGCCATTTACTGTCAGGCTTAACGCCATGTTCCACTCCCGTATTATTGTAATCCGGCTGCCAATAACCGTTACTTAACGACTTCGTTACCGTTTTTATCGACCCAGATTTCGCGGTTCCCGGAGTCCATTTTTCCATTTGAATTCCAAACTTCGCGATCCTGGGTCGCCTCTTCCACCTTGCCGTTGTCGTTCCAGATTACGCGGTCTTTACAGCCCGCCAAAGTGATCAGGGCGATCATTGCCACAATTGCAAAAGAACCTTTTTTCATTATTGCCACCTCTGTGTATCAAGAAATCGTTGGTCAGCGCACAACGCCTGCTCAGGCGCCACCGTGCATTTCTCTGTTTTGCTGCTTTTCATGATCGCTCTTGCGGACCATGACGTAGGCCGCACCGGTACCACCATGTCGTTTTTGCGCCGAATGGAACGCCAGAACCGGTTCCAGCTCAGGTAACCATTTCGCCAGATAGCTTTTCAATTGGGCAACGCCATCCGGATTACGCTCTCCCTTACCGTGGAGAATAATGACAGAACGCAGGCCGTAATTTACGCAATCATTAATGAACTGGAACACCTCTTTTCGGGCCTCTTCGACCGTCATTCGGTGCAAATCAAGCCTGGCTTCAATGGGATACTGTCCCAACCTGAGTTTTTTAAACACGCCATGCTGAACCCCGGGCCTCTGCCAACTCAAGACATCGTGTGCCGTTAGCGGTTCGACCACATCGGCTGTTAATGGATTAACATCACGGACCTTAGCTTCTACCGCGGCTTGTTGGCGAACCAAATGCCCGGGAGTCAGTTCCGTGCGCGCTGCCACATCGGCACGGTTCGATTTGCGTATGCGCCGCACATCTTTCATTTCTTCAAGGAAAGCCAGGCGCTCATCTTTGGAGGTCATAACACATACGAATCCAGGTTGACGAGTAACGGGACTCTACCACTGCACCGACATCCCATAAAGCGAAGCTCACTCTCGCGTAGGACGAAAATCGTAGGGCACCGCCCACACTTACTGAACTACACTTCGGAAAGCCCACTGAAATACTGAGGCTGCGCAAGCATCCGCACCTGCCCGGCACGATGGAACTCTTTATGACAACAGACACGCCCGACACTACGCTTCCGCAGAACACGCGCGCGATCATGACGTTTTTGAGAGAACACGCGCCTTTTTCGAATATGGACGATCCACATCTGGCGCATTTTGCGGAGAACGCAAAACTGACGTTTTTCAGTGATGGAGAGGAGGTGCTATCCCCCGATGGCGGCGTCGTTACAGATTTCTGGGTGGTGAAACAAGGCCGTATCCGAGGCGAACGTTACAATAAAAAAGACGATCGTACCGAAACCACCTTCGAAATCAGCAAAGGTGAATGCTTTCCGCTTGCCGCGCTGATTGGCGAGCGTCCCACGCGCACGCTTCACCGGGCCGCAGGCGATACATTTTGCCTGAGCATTGATCACCCAGCCTTTGTGACCCTGTTTGCGGAAAGCGAACCTTTTCGGGATTTCTGTCTTCGCGGTGTGAGCAGCCTGCTCGATCAGGTAAATCAACGTATTCAGTCAACAGCCATGGCTTCCATCGGCTCAAGCAGCAGCTTGGACACGCCACTTGAGCGCTACGCATTGCGGGCCCCGATCGTTTGTACGCCGGACCTTCCCGTTAACGAAGCCGTTGCCCGGATGCATGAAAATAATGTCGGCAGCATTGTGGTCACCGACGAACAACAACAGCCAACCGGCATCTTCACGCTCCGGGATTTGCGCATGTTGATCGCCGAGGGGGTGGACTCTCTCAGCACGCCCATCAGCCAAGTAATGACACCAGACCCGTGCCGCCTGCTCACCAGCGAGGATGCTTTCGACGCAGCTATGCTGATGGCTGAGCGACACTTCGCACACGTATGTGTGGTGGATGACAACAACCGATTGGTTGGTGTGGTTTCGGAACGCGATCTGTTTTCATTGCAGCGAGTTGATCTGGTGCACTTGGCCAGAACCATCAGCACGGCCTCCCAGTTAAGCACGCTGATCAGCCTGCGCCATGATGTGTCTCGATTGGTTGACACGATGCTTGCTCACGGTGCGGATTCAGGGCAGGTCGTCAAAATCATTACCACTCTGAACGACGTTACGGTGCGCCGTGTACTGGAACTAAACCTGAAGCAACATGACCCCGGAATCCCCTTCACCTGGCTAACCTTTGGCAGCGAAGGCCGTCAGGAACAAACCCTCCTGACCGATCAGGACAATGGCATCTTGTTCGATACACCCGCCGGCATGACAGACGAGCAAGTCCGCGAAAAGCTATTGCCGTTTGCCCGCAAGGTCAATGACGAGCTGGCGCAATGCGGCTTCACGTTGTGCAAAGGAAACATTATGGCCAGTAATCCTAAGCTGTGCCTTAGTGAAGCGGAGTGGGACGACTGGTTTCAGCGTTTCATTGACGCATCCACTCCCCAGAACCTGGTCTATTCCTCCATCTTTTTGGACATGCGGGCGGTTTTCGGGCCGGACGAGCCGCTCAGGAGGCTGTTTAGCAAAGTGCTGACACGGATTCAGAAAAATGCACTGTTTCAGAAGATGTTGGCCGGCAACGCGCTACAGCGTAAGCCGCCCCTCACAATGTTCCGCACCTTCCGCTATCTGAATGACGACAACAAAAAAGTACTGGATCTTAAACGCCAAGGTTTGGCACCGTTCGTTGAATCAATCCGGGTGTTTGCTTTAGCGAACGGAATCAAGGCCGCCAACACACTGGAGCGTCTCGATGAACTCGCTAAAAAAGGCATTTTTGACCACAAAGATGCAGGAGCGTGGAAAGAGTCCTACAGTTTGATTCAAGCAATCCGGATGCGGGCCCATCAAGACATGCTCGCCAATGACGAACCGCTCACTAACTACATCGACCCGGACGACCTGAACCCTCTCGACCGGCGCATCCTGAGAGAATCCTTTCGTCAGGCCCAGCGGCTCCAGCAAAAACTGGAACTGGCATACCAACTATAGGCCCTGGCAGCATTATGTTTTCGAACGTTAAACACTGGTTATCCGCAAAACGCAACGGCCGTCCAAACATCGATACGGAAAATCTGCCAACACCCAAAGCGGCGGGAGATCAAAGCCTCTTCAATTCACGCCTAATCGTTTTAGACCTCGAAACAACCGGTTTAAACACGGCCAAAGATGAAGTGATCGCCATCGGGGCGGTAGCCATCGAAAAAGGCGCGATACATCTGGACGATCAGTTCGATTTAATTCTTCGCCGCCCCGAACTGGACATTCGGGAAACCGTTCTGATTCATGGTATTGGCCCGGAAGCCCTCACCCAGGGCCAGGAAACAAAAGAAGCTTTGCTGCATCTATTGGAATGGATGAATGGCGACCCCATCCTGGCCTATCACGCCGAATTTGATAAACGGTTTCTTGAACGAACGTTGAGGGCTCAGCTCGGGTACTCCCGCTCCCACGTTTGGATGGACGTTGCAGAGCTCATGCCTGCTTTTTTCCCGAAAGCGCAGCCTAAAGGCCGGGGGCTCGATCATTGGTCGGACCTTTACGGGCTGGAAGTTAGTGAACGGCATCACGCTGCTGCCGATGCGATGGTGACCGCCGAACTGACCTTGATCGCTCTGAAGGCAGCCAATAAGTCGAACGTAAAAACACTAAAAGATCTCTCTCAAAAGCTACGTTATCAACGACGTTTACAGAAAATGAAGAGATTTTAGTTTCTTCGGTCTATACCAGCAAAGCCAGTCACTGTGCGCCTCAGGGGGCGAATTAGTAAGACCATTTGCCAATATCCTTAATGTCATTGACGAGTAAAGTCGATAGTGACAACAAGTCAGAGAACAACACTATGAACAATAAATTCTCTAACCGCATGACCCAAAAAGATCTCCAGCCGAGCTCTACAAAAACAATATGGGAGTAAGTGTATGTCAGGACATAGCTACGACGCTGAAAACTACTGGAAAGCAAATCTACGCCTGATCTTCGGGAGCCTGATCATCTGGGCTCTGGTTTCGTATGGCGCTGCAATTCTCCTACGTCCAATGCTTGCCGGCATTGAAGTAGGTGGTACCGACTTGGGCTTCTGGTTCGCCCAGCAAGGTTCCATCATCACGTTTATCATTCTGATTTTTTTCTATGCCTGGCGCATGAACAAAATCGATGAAAAATTCGGCGTGCACGAGGAGTAATCACCCATGAGCCAATTTGCAATTAACTTGCTATTCGTTGGGGGCTCCTTCCTCCTTTACATCGGTATCGCCGTTTGGGCAAAAGCAGGTAGCACCAGTGACTTTTACGTGGCCGGTGGTGGTGTCCATCCGGTCACGAACGGTATGGCCATTGGCGCCGACTGGATGTCCGCGGCTTCCTTCATCTCCATGGCCGGCCTGATCGCTGCCGGTGGTTATGCCAACTCTACCTTCCTGATGGGCTGGACCGGCGGGTACGTTCTGCTAGCCATGTTGCTGGCACCGTACTTACGCAAGTTCGGCAAGTTCACGGTGCCGGAATTCATCGGTGACCGTTACTACAGCGCCAACGCACGTCTGGTCGCTGTTATTTGCTTGATTGTCGCGTCGGTCACTTACGTTATCGGTCAGATGGCGGGTGCTGGTGTCGCTTTCTCTCGCTTTTTGGAAGTTGAAGCAACCAACGGTTTGATCATCGCTGCAATTGTCGTCTTTATCTACGCTGTTCTGGGTGGCATGAAAGGCATCACATACACGCAAGTTGCACAATACTGCGTGCTCATCGTGGCTTACACCATTCCAGCGGTGTTCATCTCTTTGCAGCTGACTGGCAACCCGATTCCGGGTCTTGGTATGTTTTCTACCCACACAGAATCTGGCCTGCCGCTGCTGACCAAGCTGAACCAAGTTATCACTGACCTGGGCTTTAACCAGTACACAGCCGATGTCGATAACAAGCTAAACATGGTGTTGTTCACCCTGTCACTGATGATCGGTACTGCCGGTTTGCCTCACGTCATCATCCGCTTCTTCACGGTTCCAAAAGTATCGGATGCGCGCTGGTCTGGTGGCTGGGCACTGGTATTCATTGCTCTGCTTTATCTGACGGCACCAGCCGTAGCGTCTATGGCTCGTCTGAACCTGATGACAACCATTTACCCTGAGGGCACTCAGGCTCAGCCGATCGAATACGATCAGCGTCCTGGCTGGATTGCCACCTGGGAAGAAACCGGTTTGATCACGTACGAGGACAAAAACAACGACGGCCGTATCCAGTTGTATAACGACAAAAACGCTGACTTCGCCGCTACCGCTTCCGAGCGTGGCTGGGCAGGCAACGAAATGGTCGTTAACAACGATATCCTGGTATTGGCTAACCCTGAAATTGCCAACCTGCCAGGATGGGTTATTGGTCTGATTGCAGCGGGTGGTTTGGCGGCTGCACTGTCTACAGCCGCCGGGCTCTTGCTAGCGATATCATCTGCCGTAAGTCACGACTTGATCAAAGGCCGACTCAACCCCAACATCAGCGATAAAGGCGAATTGCTCGCCGCCCGGATTTCGATGGCGATCGCGATCGTGGTTGCTACATGGCTAGGCGCAAACCCCCCAGGTTTTGCCGCTCAAGTCGTGGCGTTAGCCTTCGGGATAGCAGGCGCGTCACTGTTCCCTGCTTTGATGATGGGCATCTTCTCGAAGCGGGTAAATAATGTGGGCGCGATTTCCGGCATGCTGGCAGGCCTAACCTTTACTTTGGTGTACATTTTCACCTACAAAGGCTGGCTGTTCATCCCGGGCACCAACACCTTGGCTGACTCCCCTGAAAACTGGGTGCTGGGTATTTCCCCGCTGTCTATTGGTGCGATTGGTGCGATCGTTAACTTTGCGGTAGCCTTCGGTGTATCGAAAGTGACGGCTGAACCGCCGGTAGAAATTCAGGAATTGGTTGAGAGCGTCCGTTACCCTCGCGGTGCCGGTACTGCCCACGATCACTGAACTGCATGACGACCTGATTTGTTACTGATAATGACAGGTTGATACCGAACGGGCTTCCTCAGTGAGGAAGCCCGTTCTTTATTAAGGATACCGCTTTATGTTCTGGAATTTTGTGGCCACTATTATTTGCGGACTGGGAGCTGCCGGTATTGCATTGGGCATTCGCGCCATCACGGCCAAGAAAGCCCCAAGATGGATTATTCCGGTTTTTGCAGGGCTCGGGATGCTGAGCTATCTGGTGTATGGAGAGTACACTTGGTACGACCACAAACAAACGCTGTTACCCGATAAAGCTGTGGTGGTCGATACTGAACAGAAACAACTATTCTTCCGCCCGTGGACCTATGTATTCCCTTACGTCACGGCATTTTCAGCTGTCGATGTCGAAAGCATTGCCCGGGATACGAAGAATGCCGAGATTGTTCGCTTCACACTGTACCGGTTTGAGCAAACAGTAACGGACGCTGTTTCACACCGCGTTCACCTGATCAATTGCCAAACCCAAGAGTTAGTGCCCTTGGCCAGCAACGGAAGCCCTCGGGTAGACAACCTTAAACGACTCAACAACAACGATCCGCTGCTTAACACTGTGTGCGGTGCCTGATTGATCTGACTGGATAAACGCAATACATGATTAGTGCCTGGCTGCTTGTCTTAATATCGATCACTTACATCTCACTGCTGTTTTTGATTGCCTGGGCGGGCGACAAGCATCCGGGGCTGTACCGCCACACTCTGGCCCGCACACACATCTATAGCCTTTCTCTGGCCGTCTATTTCACCTCCTGGACGTTCTACGGAGCCGTGGGGCGAGCGACTCAGGAAGGTTTCGGCTTTGCGTCGATCTACCTCGGCCCGCTGCTGGTTTTCCTCTTTTTTGCCCCGTTACTTCGCCGAATCATCCATATCAGTAAGCGCAACAACAGCACCTCAATCGCCGATTTCATCGCGTCTCGGTATGGCAAATCCCAGTTGTTAGCGGCCATGGTCGCGGCTGTCGCACTGATCGGCAGCGTGCCCTACATCGCCCTGCAGCTTAAAGCTATCGCTTTGGGCTTCAGTGTTTTGTCCGATAACAGCCACCCCCTGCCCGGGCTCAGCACAATCTGGAACGATTCTGCGTGGTATATCACCCTCACGCTTGCCGTATTTACCGTTCTCTTTGGAACCCGGCACCTGGAATCCACCGAGCACCATCGAGGGATGATTCAGGCTATTGCCTTCGAATCGTTGATAAAGCTGGTTGCGTTCATCGCGGTCGGGCTGTTCGTTGGCTACGGTTTATTTAACGGATTCGGGGATCTGTTCCAAAAAGCCGCCGATGCAGATTTCATAGGAACGCTGACCACCGACAGCTTCGATGCACCTGCGTTCATCACTCAAACTCTGGTTGCCATGCTGGCCATCATCTGTCTGCCACGGCAATTCCACGTTATGGTGATCGAAAATGCCGATCACCGAGACTTTGATGTCGCCCGATGGGCGATGCCAGTGTATTTGATCATCGCAACCGCGTTTGTTATTCCGATTGCCGCTGCGGGTCTTTTATACACCGACAGCTTGGGCGCCAATCCCGACATTGTGATTCTGCAGCTTCCAATAATGGCCGGCCAACAATGGCTCGCTGTACTCGCCTTTCTTGGAGGCGGCTCTGCAGCGGCGGCTATGGTCATTGTCTGCTCCGTCGCCATATCCACTATGGTGAGCAACGAAATCATCATGCCCGGGCTTCTGAAATTCTTCAGGCCCCGGATGAATCGTCGGGCTGACTTAAGCTACTTGTTACTCACCATTCGGCGCGTCGCTATCTTCGTCGTTTTGCTAACCGCCTACGGCTTTTATCGCATGGCGGGGCAAGACTACAGCCTGACAGCCTTCGGCTTGCTCTCTTTCGCGGCCGCCGCGCAGTTCGGACCGGCTCTGGTTGGTGGCATTTTGTGGCGTCAAGGAAACGCGACAGGGGCGATCTGGGGACTTGGTTTAGGCTTCTCCGTTTGGTGTTACACCCTGTTGTTGCCGGCACTCGTGTCCACTGGCTGGATAGATGACGGTTTAATCAATCATGGCCTCTTCGGCTTGAGCTGGACGCGACCCACCGCGCTATTTGGGTCGGAACTCGATCAAATGACCCATGGCATTCTCTGGAGCCTCGGACTCAATACAGCCGTCTATATACTGCTGTCCCTGATAACCCGCCAACGTATTCGCGAGAAAATTCAGCTTGCGGCGTTCTTCCAGGAGTTTGATCCTCGGAATGACAACCCCACCAATCCGAGCTGGCAGGGCGAGGTGTTGGTATCCGACCTACAGGCTCTGACCGATCGTTTTATGGGCGAAGAGCGCTCGGAGAGCGTCTTTCATAACTACGAACGTCGCAACGCGATACGGCTTTACCCGCACCGGGAAGCCTCTACACACCTGAGAAAGTATATTGAACGACAGCTGGCTTCGGTAATCGGTGCATCAACCGCTCGGGTCGTGCTTGAATCGACTCTCACCGGCCGTGACATGCAGATTGAAGACGTTGTCAGTATTGTGGATGAAGCGTCCCAGGCTATGACCTTCAGCCGGGAACTTCTGCAATCAGCCATCGAAAACATCAGCTTGGGTGTCTCTGTGGTCAATCACCAGCTACAACTCGTTGTGTGGAACCAACGCTATCAAGAGCTTTTTAACTACCCTAAAGGCTATGTCAGGGTCGGGCGCCCGGTCGAAGATCTCATGCGTTATAACCTGATGAATGCCAATCTGTCCGCTCGACGCATCGATGAAATCATAGAAGACCGTTGTGCCAGTATGCGGGCCGGAGAACCCATGTCTTACGAGCGCCAACGCCCGGATGGCACCGTCGTGCGCATCGACGGCAGCCCGATTCCGGGTGGAGGCTATGTCACAACCTTCCAGGACATCACTCCAATGCGCCGAACCGAGCAGGCGCTAAAGGAAACTAACATCTACCTGGAGCAGCGCGTGCGTGAACGAACACAAGAGCTGCAGGTCATCAACGAGCAAATGCTCAAAGCCAAGTCAGTGGCAGAGCAAGCAAACCAGAGTAAGACACGATTTTTAGCTGCGGCTAGCCACGACTTGCTGCAGCCGCTGAATGCCGCTCGATTATTTACTTCTGCCCTATCAGGAAAAGCGGTAAACGGCGAAACGTCAGAACTGATCCAGCATATCGATAGCTCCTTGAGCGCTGCGGAAGAGATCATCAGCACCCTGCTGGACATATCAAAACTGGATGCAGGCGCCCTGGAACCCGACATTACTGTATTTCCGGTTAATGACCTTCTTAGCCATCTGGCAACGGAATTTTCAGCTATCGCAAAAGATCAGGGTCTGGAACTCAATGTGGTACCCAGCTCGGCTTGGGTCCGGTCTGATGCAAAGTTACTCAGACGGGCCGTTCAGAACTTCCTGTCCAACGCGATCCGGTATTGCGACAGCGGTCGGATTCTAATGGGATGTCGTCGCCTCAAGGGCTACTTAAGAATCGAAATTTGGGATACCGGCCCCGGCATGTCGGAAGAACAGTTAACCCACATTTTTGAAGAGTTTCGTCGCTTCCAGCACGGACGCGACAAAAAAGGGCTCGGATTGGGCCTCGCCATTGTCGACCGTATCAGCGGCATGCTTAGCCACCCGGTAACGGTGCTATCGACACAAGGCAAAGGCAGTGTTTTCGGTATTACCGTACCTCTTACCGCTGCGGAAACAACACGCACCGAGGTGGTCCGTAGCCAAACCGGTTCAAGACGCGTCTCAAGCCTTGGCGGCCTGCATGTACTCTGCATTGATAACGACCCAGCTATTCTGCAAGGCATGGTCGCCCTGCTCGGTAACTGGAAATGCGATGTGACGGCTGCGGAGAGCTTGGAAACCGCCGTTAGCAAGTTAGAAGGGCGTAAGCCGGATATCATCCTCGCCGACTATCAGTTGGATGACAACCGGAACGGTCTGGACGCGATGGACACAGTGCGGGCAGAGCTCGGACGTCAAATTCCGGGAATACTGATTACCGGGTATATGGCACCCGAAGTTCGTGAAGACGCCATCAACCGGGGCTACCAGATTCTATACAAACCCGTTAAGCCAGCAGCTTTAAGGGCTCTGGTCAACAAACTACTGAAACAAGCAAAGTAAAAGAGAAATGCCTACTCGATTGCACTGAAAGTTCTATACACGTCTCAAATTTGCAGGTTAGTCCCGTCAAGACCTGTCTATTTTCTGAGCGGCGCTTATAGTTCTCCGACGCACATCGTACCGCTTTGATAAAAGCGCATAGGGAGAAGGTCAACATGGCGCGAGGGCACGCACTGATTATCGAGGATTCGTCTACAGCACGAACCATTCTTGCGCGCCTACTTGATCGAGCAGACATTTCCAGTAAAGGCGTGGTCTGTGCCGAAGAAGCCTTTCCCATCCTCCAGTCAGAAGATTTCGATCTGATATTCCTCGACCACATATTACCGGGCATGAATGGCTTCCAGGCACTGGAAAAGCTCAAACAACAGCCCGAGACACGGGATATCCCCGTGTTCATGTATACCTCCCAGAATGCTGAAAAATACATACAGGAAGCGAGAGAACTGGGTGCAGCCGGTGTAATTCGAAAGCAAGTCGATAGGGAGCAGCTGTTAAGAACGCTAGACATCATACTGACAGATACCCCGGATCCAGACCACAGCGAAGCTCTGCGCATCGCAATCGAAGAAGGCGGATACCCTACCGTTGAATCAGCAGAGCAGCAGACGCGCAAGCTAACCGGAAGACTATCCACCCTGGAAGTGGCTTATGAGGAGCTGGAGCAAGAGCTCAAAGAGCTACGCTCGACCCTGATCGAGTCAGAACTGGAAGACACAAGACAGAAGAAAAAACGCAGACCAGAATGAAACTTCTCGCAGCCGGTAACCTGTTCTTGGCGGTGGCTTTGATTTGGCTGGTCAGCTGGCAAGGCGGGGTGTTGGATCAACACATTGAGCGAAGCAATGAGCAGTTTAGCCTTATGCGGAGCATCGTTGGCGGCATGATCGAACTGATTAATAAATAAGAGAATCAGGTCTTTTAGAAATGAAAAAACCCCAGCCTCTTTCGAAGCTGGGGTTTTGGTATTAAGAGTCTGACGATGACCTACTCTCACATGGGCAAGTGCCACACTACC
>NZ_QMDL01000005.1 GCF_003336705.1 Marinobacter litoralis
ATGGTAGTGTGGCACTTGCCCATGTGAGAGTAGGTCATCGTCAGACTCTTAATACCAAAACCCCAGCTTCGAAAGAGGCTGGGGTTTTTTCATTTATACTGCTGAAATTATGAACAGCCGCACAGTGTCAGCGACAAATTTTAGTTAATCTTTCTACCTAGTTGGCCAAAAAATAATAAGAGCCAGCCTCAGAGACACTCGTTAGTCAGTCCGTATCGCCTCCAATAACAAAGATTCTAGGTAGGTTTGGCTATGAGCATAAGAAGAGCATCGCTCTTGGCATGCCTCATGGGCATTCCGATTGCCTCGGTTGCAGGTCTACAGCCTATTACCGATCAGCAGCTATCAGAAGTGACAGGGCAGACCTTTGTTTCTATTGACCGCCCATACCACCCTGATCCTGCCCAAAACACCTCCTATACCCGTATCAATATGGGTATGGATATAGAAGTTCAAACCAATATTGACGTTCTTGAAGTGGGGCGGTACGACCGAGCAGGCGAAAGCCCGGGTCAGCCGACCTTCTTATCGAGAACTTTGCTCTGGGCTATATTAATAACCAAGCCTACTACAACGAAAACAGCACGGTGCCACAGCAATACAAGCCCGATGGCAGTCCCTACGCACAAAACGAAATCGTTCCCTTCACCATCAACAATCCTTTTATAGAGTTCGCACACGATCAGGCCACGAATGAAATCGTGGGTGTTCGGTTAGGATTTGGTGGAGCCATGGGCATGCTCTCAGGCCCAATAAAAAGTTTAACGGGTAACGTCAACATCGATCTTCTCGATAGAGGCGAGGGGCTTAAAAACGCCTCGTCTGATGGCAACCTGTTTGATCAGGTTATCGTGGCACTTGCGCCTTACCTTACCAGTGGCGATCCCATTGAGGCGAAAGCCCAGCTTCTGTAAGGCGAAGGGGCCATGATTGGTGAATTAGATCCGGTGCGTGCCGAGTATGCGGGTATCCCAAATGGCGAACAGATCGTTATTAAAGACGTTGATACCTCAACACGTGCCCTGTTGAAAATAATACGTGGTACTTCCAGTTCCGAGATAACGTTGCCCGGCTGCAATGAGTGGTATCAATCGTGCACTTTTGCCGGTCCAGGAAATGTTGAAATTGAAGTTCAACAGTGCGAGGCACTCGGAATTGATGTTTGTTTCTTAAATCTTGAGCAGGCAATAGACGGTATTCCGCGTTTGCGTACGGAGTATATAGACCGCGGACAGGGGTTGTTCTAGATGACCATATTCCGGTGTGTATTGATAGCGAGTCTCTGCATCGTGCGCCGCCTTCCGATTCTCGCGTTAGCATTTTTATTCGCCCACAGCGCTGTTGCTGAGATGAAGGGCCTTTCCGATGGAGAGATGGCTGACATTGATGGTGCGGGTATTGGCCTTGTACTTGAAAACTTCTTGTTCTCTCACGGAACTGATCAACCGGATGGTGCTGGTGAGCAGGCCAGAATTTTCAGAATTACCGGAATTAAGAGTACCGATGGCAGAGATGTGGATATCACCGTCAACCACTTATATATAGCGGGGGCGAACAGTAACTCCGGTCAGAATCTAACGCCCGTAAACAGCGGCCGGCTTACCAATCCGTGGCGTCTTGATGTGGTTGATGGAGATGAGATAGGCGTACCAGACGTAGCGGTTCTGGAGTTCGCGGCGCCAACCAAAGTGCCTGTGTCGGAGGGCTATGATTGCCTTTCCAGTTCTGCGGTAGCCGGAAGTGGGTCCTGTTCAAGCCGCCCGGCCACGGCGGATTGGCAAGGAGAGCGTGCCGACATTGGGCTCCAGATGAATGTCGCTGTAGGCGACGATCGC
This sequence comes from Marinobacter litoralis, assembly GCF_003336705.1. Classification (GTDB taxonomy): domain Bacteria; phylum Pseudomonadota; class Gammaproteobacteria; order Pseudomonadales; family Oleiphilaceae; genus Marinobacter; species Marinobacter litoralis. Next base: position 1,836 of record NZ_QMDL01000005.1, read on the forward strand.
TCGGCAAATCTGAATATCCACGCTAGCAGCGCTGTTATTGATGCTAGCTACATACGAATTTGGGGCGACAGCGATCGTCGACAGATGGCAGGTCAGTTCCGGTTCAACTTGTATTCACCGGAAATCACAATCAATGCGTGTTCGCATGATGGCAGCACATGTGGGTCAAAAATTTCGATGTCGGACTTTGTCCTGGAACTTGCAATGGGCAACAACCAGCAGCCGGTGTTTTTTGATGTCGATGCGACCGGGAATTTCCTTTTGGAGATTGACACCATGGCGGCACCTGCTAACGGCACGATTGCTGCGAATGGGTTGAGAGCGGATAGCGATCCAGCGACTTGGGATTTCTACAACGATTACTACTCGAACCCGGTCTACAAAAGCAATGTCAGCGTCGGTAATTTCAGCGTCAGCGACCGCAATGTCGGAGGTTCAGGGGCAAAGTGGCATCACCTTAGAAATGGATCTCAGGTTATCCGCTGACCGGCTGTCTTACTATGACGACGGTCAAGGTGTGCATGTGGAAGGGATAAAAATAGGCTCTTCAGAGAGTCCGGGCAGCGCCGCTTTCCACAGAACCCGTATTGATATTGGGGCCGATGCCGGCCTAAATCTGGAATATCTTGTGGAAGACCGTCGCATCGAATTTGCTGACGTAAGGCTTGCCGGCGCGCCAGGTGTCAGTATGGGCGGGTTGTTCTTCGACCATTCGTTGGATGGTTATTTCAAGTTGAGGTCTGGTGGTGCAGTCGGCGGTGAAGGGTATACGTTCGACACAGCCTATACCGTGACAGGGGGTAGGCTCGGGTATCGAACCAATGGCAACGCAGTGTTTCTCGACGACGTCACGATGAATTTTGAAGCACTGGGGGTTACGTTGGATGTGGTAGGCAGTACGCTTCAGCTGGCTGCGCCGCGTGTGACCGGAGACTGGACCGTTGGGGCTATTCGATACAGTGACGATCCCGCGTTTCACGGCAGGAGTCATGGGGCGGATGGTTCGCTGTTACCGAGCTATGGTTCTTTGTCTGCAACCTATGACATGACAACTAGCACCGGAATAACCGCGGGGGGCCGACAAGGTGAAGGCCTGCGTATTGATAATGAAACCACCATCCATGGGGCCTCTCTTGAATACATTGATGATGGTTATGCACTGGCACTACGGGATATTACCGGGCACTACCGGATCCAGGATTTGAGGCTGGACGTAACCAACGATTGGCAGAACCGGCCTGCTGACGGGTTAACTCTGGGAAAGTTTGAAGGAGATATCAGTGTTGGCTCAATTGAAATGGGGGCCGGTGGGAACAGCGTAGGATCGGTTAATTTCAGGTTTATTTTTGAAGATCATGCGTTTAATGGTGAGAACTACACCAACGCTTTCTATCTTCTGGGCGGAGGGCACCAAGACGCCGGTCCTCAAGGCCTGCGGGTAGCCGCGGAGTGGAGCCTGAAGTTAGCTGATCTGAGCTTCACTGAGGATGGCAATCGTGTTTGGGTGAGTGGGCTTCAGTCCTGGGGGCGAGGCGATGTAACCGTTAACGTGACGCGAAATGAAGTTCGGAACGGTACTCAGTTTTATGACGGGCTAAGGGTGGGCTTCGAAAACCTAAAGGCTGGGTACCGAATCAACGGCATGAGGGTGGGTAGCGAGGATGCCCCTTTGCAGGGCGGTACTGAGCTGTTGTTGGCGATGGGCGTCTATCCGGCCTATGAATTCGAAATGGATGGCCACATTACGTTAGGCGCTGGGGGCGCGTCGGGGGATGGGCTTACTGTGAACTCCGATATTGCAATCCGAAATGGAAGAGCTGCCGTGATGGCGGCACCCTATGATGACGGTAGTGGAGAGGTTCCCCAAAAAGGATTGTGGCTAACGGATGTCACATATGATGGTCATGTACGCGATATGACCATTGATATGTCCGAAGAAGGGCTTGTCATGGAAACGGGAGAAGCCTGGAGCACTATGGATGTTGGAAACGTACGGGTCGGCACCGCTGATGATGGCGAGAGTTTTGGGCGTTTGCGACTGCAAAGCTTTGAGAAAGGAAGCACCATGGTGATTGCTCCGGGGGGAGCGGGGAATGTGTGTGTTGGCGGGACCGGAGCGACGTCAACCGCGTGCAGTGCCTCGGGAGGAATGTGGGAAGAACGAGGTGAGCAAAGAATCACCATCGGAATGAAGAAAATTCTCGCTCGTGCTGAGGGGCCGGATAAAAGGAACGCTGTCCTGTGGGAGACGTATCGCACACCAGATGGACAGGGCCAAGGAATAAACGGCACAGGTACTGGGTTGTTATTGAACGATATATATACTAGCGACGGAGAGGATTTGAATGGCGATGGTATCGTGGACAACGAGTTCGGGGTTCGAGCCAATCTTGCGGTGGACGTTTACCAGACAAAAGTGACGAAAAAGCAGGACGGCCCCGATTCACTGGGTGTAATCGGTGCTCGCGGCGATGAAAAAATCATGGACGCAAGCGCACCCCATGGTTACCGGTACGTTTCTTCGACTACGGCGGCTGACCGACTTAATCGGCCGATTGGCTTTGCGGTCAAGGCCGAGGCCCGTTTTAAGGAGCTCTCGATCAACAACGTAGATCTTATCCATCCGGTCGGTGGCGCTCAGACGGTTATTTATGGTGCTACGCTGCAAAACTTCGATATTCGATCCAATTTAACGGCCACCCCGATCCCATAGGGCGGGCCGGAACTGAAAAGAAGGGCAGCGACTGTGCTGCCCTTTTTGTTTTTTGTGGCTTGCTAGTGTTTAATTCCGTTCAGTCATTTCCTATCTGGAACCCGTTCGATGAAGCCGAATCCTTTGTTAGACCTTCTTAGCGACCATTGCGTTCATTCTGGCGAGTCGCTGGCCAAGCAGCTGGGTGTCTCCCGCACAGCCGTATGGAAGCAGATTCGAAAAGTGGAGGCCGAGGGCATAGAAATAAAAACCATCAGAGGCCAGGGCTATCAGCTAGTAACAGCGCTCGATTTGTTAGATCGGGAAAAAATTGTCGAGGGGTTGAAGGGCGCAAGCGAAGAAAAGCTCGATGTGGTGGTGCTCAAGGCGGTGGACTCAACAAACGCCGAAGTAGCCCGTCGATTGAGCGCCCCTAGTCCTGACATGCCCGTTGTGCTGGCCGATGCTCAAACCGAGGGGCGAGGCCGACGTGGTCGAAACTGGACAAGCCCCAAAGGTCAAAATCTGTATATGAGCATGGGTTTGACGCTTCGGGGTGGATTTGAGGGCTTGAGTGGACTCAGTTTGGTGCTAGGCGTGGCTGTGGTCAGGGCCTTAAGCGTATTAGGTGTAGAGGGCGCCGGGCTGAAGTGGCCGAACGACCTCTATGCCGGCGGAAAGAAATTTGGCGGCATATTGGTAGAGATTCAAGGTGAGCTGCAGGAAGGGCAGGTTCAGGTGATCGCCGGCCTAGGAATCAATGTCCATATGACAGCAGCGGCGGAGGTTGATCAGCCTTGGACAAGTCTGGCCAAACACTGGCCTGACCACAAGTGGACTCGGAATGAGTTGGCTGCGGCGGTGATTAATGCCGTGACAGAGGCTATGGGACAGTTTGAAGACCATGGCTTTGCGGGGTTTAAGGACGAGTGGCAAGGGCATGACATCTTCCTCGGCAAGCCGTTGGCGGCGAAAGATGGGACGCTATCCGGCATAGGTGCGGGAGTGGATGCCGGAGGTAATTATCAGCTGGATACGGACGCTGGGCTTAGGTCGGTAATGGCCGGTGACATCAGTTTGCGGGTGAGTGTGTGATCTTACTTATCGACTCAGGAAACACGCGGATCAAATGGCGTTTGGTTCAAGGAGTAGGGTGTGTAGCCGAGGGGGCCTCTGAACTCAGTGAGCCTGAACCTTTTTCGGGGCTGGAACAGTATTCCGAGGCGGTGAGTCGAGTCTGTGTGTCGACGGTTGGTTCTGATGCCAGTCGAGGTGCTTTAGAAGTTGCCGTAGCAAAGGTGACAGCGGCACCAGTTGCGTTTTATTGGAGCGAGTCGCAACGAGGAGGGCTTCAAAGCTCTTATCGGGACGTTTCCCGAATGGGGGCAGACCGTTGGCATGCTATGGTTGCCGCATGGGAACGATTTCAACAGGGCTGCGCTATCATTGATGCGGGCAGTGCTGTGACAGTGGATTATGTTGGTGGGGATGGTACGCACATTGGCGGATTTATCCTCCCGGGTTTGCGAATGATGCGCCGCAGCCTCAAGTTAGATGCCGCGAGAATTGGCTTCGATTTTGATGACCAGCTTAACACTCGGCCGGGCAATACGACCGGTGAGTGCGCGAATCATGGGTTGGCGTGGCTAACCGAGGGTGTCGTCCGCCAGATCCATCGTGACGCAGCGGCCTATGGTATTCCGAATATTTTGGTTACCGGGGGTGATGCAAAACGTTTTCTTGGGCTGGGGTTGAAGGCTGAGTATTGCCCGGGACTTGTACTCGACGGTCTACATCACGTTGCGGTACAGGATAGCCAACTATGAAGTGGTTGGCTCTTTGTTTGGCGCTTTTAAATCTTGGTCTTTGGTTTTTGCCCGGTCAGTTGCCGGGGGCAATGGTAAGCCCACAGGTCAGCGGCGGATTGCCGAGGGTGGCTAGCCTTAAGGCCAAGGGAACGACTCGGGACGAAACCGGGGTTGAGTCGGTTTGCCTGACCGTTGGCTGGTTCGAAACCCCCGCCTTGGCGCACGCTCTGGGGCGTACGACCGGTGTAAAGTACCAAGTTAAGCCGAAGCAGGAGTCTTTGCCAGCGTTGCATTGGGTATTGGTGCCGCCCCAGCCTGAGTCTGACGCAAAAGCCCAGGCCGATAACCTGCGTGCGCAGGGCGCTGATGTTTATGTCGTGGCGAGAGGCCAATATCGAAACGCCATTTCTTTAGGGATGTTTGAGTCCGTCAAAGCGGCTGAAAACTTAATGGCGAAAAAAAAGTCGGAAAATTTGAATGTAACGCTAGCCAAGTTCACACGTAATCGGATAGGATACGCGCTCGCTTTTGAAGTTGAATCAAGTCGGGAAACCGAAGTGCTTCAAGCGGTTGAAGCGGGTTTTGATGGAGATTTCGATTTCATCGAACGCAATGCTTGTGAAGGTGTTGCAACATCAGAAAAAAATCCGTAGTATACCGCCCTCGCTGAACGAGCGAATGTGAGCTGGCGTAGCTCAGTTGGTAGAGCAGCTGACTTGTAATCAGCAGGTCGGGGGTTCGATTCCGTCCGCCAGCTCCACTTTTTAGTTTTGAGCAGATCCGCGAAGCGGGTTTGTACTGGAGGGGTTCCCGAGTGGCCAAAGGGATCAGACTGTAAATCTGACGCGAAAGCTTCGCTGGTTCGAATCCAGCCCCCTCCACCACTTATTGCTCGCGGGCATCGTATAGTGGCTATTACCTCAGCCTTCCAAGCTGATGACGCGGGTTCGATTCCCGCTGCCCGCTCCAATTTAGTTTTTCGCTCATGTAGCTCAGTCGGTAGAGCACATCCTTGGTAAGGATGAGGTCACCGGTTCAATTCCGGTCATGAGCTCCACTTTTAATTCCGGTCAACGTTACGGTCCTGGTTGATTAGGGGGATTGGTCGAATGTCTAAAGAAAAATTTGAACGTAGTAAGCCGCACGTAAACGTCGGTACCATCGGTCACGTTGACCATGGTAAGACCACTCTGACCGCCGCTCTGACTCGTGTATGTCACGAAGTTTGGGGTACAGGTTCTGCAAGTGCTTTCGACCAGATCGATAACGCACCGGAAGAGCGTGCGCGTGGTATAACCATCGCCACTTCACACGTTGAGTATGATTCTCCTGCGCGTCACTATGCACACGTAGACTGCCCGGGCCACGCTGACTATGTTAAAAACATGATCACTGGTGCCGCTCAGATGGACGGTGCGATTCTGGTTTGTTCCGCAGCTGACGGCCCAATGCCTCAGACTCGCGAGCACATCCTGCTGTCTCGTCAGGTTGGCGTTCCTTTCATTGTTGTGTTCCTGAACAAAGCGGACATGGTTGACGATGAAGAGCTGCTTGAGCTGGTTGAGATGGAAGTTCGTGACCTGCTGAGCATGTACGACTTCCCGGGTGACGATACTCCGATCATCACCGGTTCTGCGTTGATGGCTTTGGAAGGCAAAGACGACAACGAAATGGGTACTACCGCTGTTAAGAAGCTGGTAGAAGCTCTGGATGCGTACATCCCGGATCCTGAGCGTGCTGTTGACCAGCCGTTCCTGATGCCGATCGAGGACGTATTCTCTATCTCCGGCCGTGGTACTGTTGTAACGGGTCGTGTAGAGCGCGGTATCATCAAAGTTGGTGAAGAAGTTGAAATCGTTGGTATCAAAGATACCGTGAAGACAACTTGTACTGGCGTTGAAATGTTTCGTAAGCTGCTTGACGAAGGTCGTGCTGGTGAGAACGTAGGTGTTCTGCTGCGTGGTACCAAGCGTGACGACGTTGAACGTGGTCAGGTTCTGTGCGTACCGGGTTCTATCAACCCGCACACCAAGTTTGAGTGTGAAGTGTACGTATTGTCCAAAGAAGAAGGTGGTCGTCATACTCCGTTCTTTAAGGGCTACCGTCCTCAGTTCTACTTCCGTACCACAGACGTGACCGGATCGTGCGAACTGCCGGAAGGTGTTGAAATGGTAATGCCAGGTGACAACGTTCAGATGATTGTTACTCTGATTGCTCCGATCGCCATGGAAGATGGTCTGCGCTTCGCGATTCGTGAAGGCGGCCGTACCGTTGGCGCCGGTGTTGTAGCTAAGATTATCGAGTAACCTTCGGGTTACTCGCGTACAGTGTAGTGTTGCACTGAGTTGTTTCGGTGCAGGCCAGTAGCTCAATTGGCAGAGCAGCGGTCTCCAAAACCGCAGGTTGGGGGTTCGATTCCCTCCTGGCCTGCCATTTTTTAACATCCGGATACATAAGCTGATTCCTATGGAGTCAAGAGCCGTTCAATCATCCAGTCGTTTCGATCTAGTGAAATGGCTGGTTGTTTTCGTTTTGATTGCTGCCGGCGTGGTAGGCAATCAGTATTTCAGTTCCGAGTCCGTGCTGTACCGGGTTTTGGCTCTCGTGGCGTTGGGTTTGGTGGCAGCTTTTGTTGCTCTGCAAACCGATAAGGGTCGCCGTTTTGCGACTTTGCTTAAAGAAGCGCGTGTAGAGATCCGGAAGGTAGTGTGGCCCACGAGACCTGAATTGGTGCAAACCACAGTGATTGTGGTTGTGTTCGTTCTGGTTGTGTCTTTGATTTTGTGGGGCATGGACTCGCTGATCAGTTGGCTAGTCGCCGGCTTTATCGGTTAACAGGAGTGTCAATGGCTAAGCGCTGGTACGTCGTTCATGCGTATTCTGGCTTTGAGAAGCAGGTAATGCGCGCTCTTAAAGAGCGAGTTGCTCTGGAAAGCATGGAAGACAAGTTTGGCGACATCCTGGTTCCGACCGAGGAAGTCGTTGAGATGCGTGACGGGAAAAAGCGCAAGAGTGAGCGGAAGTTCTATCCCGGCTACGTCCTGGTTCAGATGGAACTGGATGACGAGTCGTGGCACCTTGTTAAAGATACTCCGCGTGTACTTGGCTTTATCGGCGGAACCAAAGAAAAGCCAGCGCCAATCACGGAGCGTGAGGCAGAAGCAATTCTTCGTCGCGTAGAAAGTGGTGCTGACAAGCCGAAGCCGAAGACTCTGTTTGAGCCGGGTGAGGTTGTTCGGGTTATCGAAGGGCCGTTTGCCGATTTCAATGGCGTGGTCGAAGAAGTTGATTACGACAAGAGTCGTGTCAAAGTTGCCGTTTTGATCTTCGGTCGTTCGACTCCAGTAGAGCTGGAGTTTGGTCAGGTCGAAAAAGACTGACGGTAAGTGTAGAAAATTAGAGCTCGCTCGCCACGGCGTAGCGGGCTTTTTGTGTCTGCTCAGCGCAGATGTATTCACCGGGGAGCCGAAAGGCGATTGAACCCATAGGAGATCTATCATGGCAAAGAAGATTGAAGCGTATATCAAGCTTCAGGTTGCTGCCGGTCAGGCCAACCCAAGTCCCCCCGTTGGTCCTGCACTGGGTCAGCGCGGCGTAAACATCATGGAATTCTGTAAGGCGTTCAACGCCAAGACTCAGGGTGTTGAGCCTGGTCTGCCGATTCCTACTGTAATCACTGTATACAGTGATCGCAGCTTTACGTTTGTTACCAAGACTCCACCAGCTCCTGTTCTGTTGAAGAAGGCTGCTGGCGTTAAGAGTGGTTCCGGTCGCCCCAACACTGAAAAGGTTGGTACCGTGACGCGCGCTCAGTTGGAAGAAATCGCCAAGACCAAAGAGCCGGATTTGACTGCAGCCGACATGGACGCAGCGGTTCGTACCATTGCCGGAACAGCCCGTAGTATGGGCCTGACTGTGGAGGGTCTGTAAGATGGCTAAGTTGAGCAAGCGTAAGCAGCTGATTGCTGAGAAAGTAGACTCTACCCGCTCATACTCTGTTGACGAGGCTGTTGCCCTGTTGGCTGAAGTTGGTCAGGCCGTAAAGTTCAAAGAATCCGTTGATGTTGCGGTTAACCTGGGTGTAGATGCACGTAAATCTGACCAGGTAGTTCGTAGCAGCACTGTTCTGCCGCACGGCACAGGTAAAACTGTACGTGTTGCTGTCTTTACTCAGGGTGCAAACGCTGAGAAAGCAACAGCTGCCGGTGCAGACATTGTCGGCATGGACGATTTGGCTGAAGAAGTTAAGAAAGGCAACATGGATTTTGACGTGGTCATCGCGACCCCGGATGCAATGCGTGTTGTTGGTCAGCTGGGTCAGATTCTTGGTCCCCGTGGCCTGATGCCTAACCCGAAGGTTGGTACTGTAACTGCAGATGTTGAAACTGCCGTTAAAAATGCCAAAGCTGGTCAGGTTCGTTACCGTACCGACAAAAACGGTATTATCCACGCTCCGCTGGGTAACGTTGAATTCTCTGCTCAGAACATCAAGGAAAACCTTGAAGCTCTGGTTGCAGATCTTAAAAAGGCCAAGCCTGCGTCGTCTAAAGGTGTGTATCTGAAGAAGATCACTATCTCGTCGACCATGGGTCCTGGCCTGACTATTGATCAAGGCAGTTTGAGCCTCTGATCAGTAGTTACTTTGTAAGTCTAGGCGGAAGCCGAGGCTGTCAAAGACCGTAGGCCCCTGAGGCTCTTGGCAACAAGAGCCATACGGGTTAAAGCAACGCCTACGCAGACGGTGTGAAGACGTTCTCTCTGAACCCAAACACCGTAAGGCGCCCTTTTTTGAAGGGCAATGATGGGTTTGCCGGGGTTGTCCCGGCGAAATCGAGGAGAAATCCAGTGGCAATTAGACTCGAAGACAAGAAGGCGATCGTCGCTGAAGTCAACGAGACTGCTGGTGCTGCTCTGTCTGTGGTTTTGGCTGACTATCGTGGTGTTACCTCTGGTGACATGACGGCGCTTCGTGCCAAGGCTCGTGCTGAAAACGTACATCTGCAGGTTGTTCGTAACAACCTTGCAAAGATTGCGATTAAAGGTACTGAGTTCGAGTGCATCGATCCTGCGTTGGTTGGTCCGACCATTCTAGCTTTCTCAATGGAAGATCCGGGTGCCGCTGCGCGCCTGCTGAAGGATTTCGCCAAAGAGAAAGAGGCTTTCGAAATCAAGGCCCTGGCCGTCGGCGGTGAGCTGATGGGTGCGGACCAGATCGATCGCCTGGCCACTCTGCCGACGCTGCACGAAGCGTTGACGAAGCTGGCTATTGTTACACAGGCACCAGTAACCAAGCTTGCACGTACTCTGAACGATATTCCGGGCAGAATCACACGTGTAGTAGCTGCAGTTCGCGACCAGAAGCAAGACGCTGCTTGATTCTGTTGAACACCATATTTTATTTTTTGGGAGAAAGTCATGGCTCTGTCTAAAGACGATATTTTGAATGCAATTGCTGAAATGAGCGTAATGGAAGTTGTTGAGCTCGTTGAAGCTATGGAAGAGAAGTTCAACGTTTCTGCCGCTGCAGCTGTTGCTGCTGCGCCTGCAGCTGCTGCCGGTGGCGAAGCCGCTGAAGAGCAGACTGAATTTGACGTTGTTCTGACCGCTGCTGGCGACAAGAAAGTTAACGCTATCAAGGCCGTTCGTGAGCTGACAGGTCTTGGCCTGAAAGAAGCGAAAGAAATGGTTGATGGCGCTCCTTCTACTGTTAAGGAAGGCGCTAGCAAGGAAGAGGCTGAAGAAGCCAAGAAGAAGCTTGAGGAAGCAGGCGCTTCTGTTGAGCTTAAGTAATAGTCGGTTGTTGATCGACACCGCGCCATAGGCGCGGCGAGGCTGGTGGCTATATGCCACCGGCCTTTTTGTGTTGTATATGCTATAGAGTCTGGTGGGTTATATTGGGTTAGTTTCAGATTTATAACCTGCAGCCAGAGTCTTGTTCAAGGCGGCGCAATATGCCGAGCAACTCGGCCCCGAAGCAGAACACATGATTGCTTCTTGATACCAGGTATCAGGTCTAAAGCTGGGGAATGCAGATGACTTACTCCTACACCGAAAAAAAGCGGATTCGCAAAGACTTTAGTAAATTGCCTTCCGTGATGGACGTCCCCTATTTGCTGTCTATTCAGCTGGATTCGTTCCGGGACTTCCTACAAATGGAAGCCGCTCCTGAGGACCGCCGGGAAACCGGTCTTCACGCAGCGTTCAAATCCGTATTCCCGATTGTCAGCTACTCTGGCAACGCCGCGCTCGAGTATGTGAGCTACCGGATCGGCGATCCAGTATTTGACGTCAAGGAATGTCAGCTCCGGGGCGTTACGTACGCGGCGCCGCTGCGGGTGAAAGTCCGCTTGATCATTTATGATAGAGAATCGTCTAACAAGGCGATCAAGGACATTAAAGAACAAGAAGTCTACATGGGTGAAATGCCCCTGATGACCGAGAACGGTACCTTTGTTATTAATGGTACCGAGCGCGTTATTGTTTCCCAGCTGCACCGGTCGCCGGGTGTGTTCTTTGACCATGACAAGGGCAAAACTCACTCCTCTGGTAAGCTGCTGTATTCAGCGCGAGTGATTCCTTACCGTGGCTCATGGTTGGACTTCGAATTCGATCCGAAAGATTCCGTATTCGTTCGTATCGACCGTCGTCGTAAATTGCCTGCCTCTATTTTGTTGCGGTCTCTGGGTTACACCTCAGAGCAAATGCTGGCTATGTTCTTTGAGACCAGTAAGTTCACCGTGGGCAAAGAGGTTTGCAATCTGGAATTGGTTCCAAGCCGTCTGCGTGGTGACATCGCCACCTTCGATATCAAAGATAACGAAGGTAATGTCATTGCCGAGGAAGGGCGCCGGATTACCGCTCGTCATATCAAGCAGCTTGAGAAAGCGGGCATTACCGAGCTGGAAGTTCCTACGGAATACCTTTACGGCCGGGTTCTCGCCAAGGACATGATCGACGCGTCCACCGGTGAGGTTCTGGTTGAGTGCAACACCGAGCTGACCGAAGAGGTCATGGAAACAATCCTCGACGCCGGTGTGACAGAGCTAGAAACCCTTTACACCAACGACCTTGACTGCGGACCGTTCATGTCTGACACCCTGCGTGTCGACCCGACCCGGACTCCGCTGGAAGCGTTGGTTGAAATCTACCGCATGATGCGTCCTGGCGAGCCGCCAACGAAAGAATCTGCGGAGAACCTGTTTAACAACCTGTTCTTCTCTGAAGAACGGTACGACCTGTCTGCGGTTGGCCGGATGAAGCTGAACCGTCGTCTGGGCCGTGAAGAAAGCACAGGCGAAGGCATTCTGACCCACGAAGACATCATCGACGTTCTTAAGACGTTGATCGCGATTCGTAACGGTCAAGGCCAAGTCGATGACATCGATAACTTGGGTAACCGTCGTGTTCGCTGTGTGGGCGAAATGGCGGAAAACCAGTTCCGTGTGGGTCTGGTTCGTGTAGAGCGTGCTGTTCGGGAGCGTTTGAGCCTAGCGGAAAGCGAAGGCCTGATGCCTCAGGATCTGATTAACGCGAAGCCGGTTGCGGCCGCCGTTAAAGAGTTCTTTGGTTCCAGTCAGCTGTCTCAGTTCATGGACCAAAACAACCCGCTGTCCGAGGTGACTCACAAACGTCGTATCTCTGCGTTGGGCCCAGGTGGTCTGACTCGTGAGCGTGCAGGCTTTGAGGTTCGAGACGTTCATCCGACTCACTACGGTCGTGTGTGCCCAATCGAAACACCGGAAGGCCCGAACATCGGCTTGATCAATTCGTTGGCGACTTACGCCCGCTCTAACTCCTACGGCTTCCTTGAAAGTCCGTACCGGAAAGTTGTGGACGGCGTGGTTACTGATGAGCTTGTGTATTTGTCTGCGATCGAAGAAAGCAACTACGTTATCGCTCAGGCGAGTGCTGCCACAGATGAAGGCAAGCGCCTGACTGACGAGCTGGTTACGGTTCGTCACCAGAACGAATTTACCGTTGCTCCGCCGGAAGCGGTCAATTTCATGGACGTATCTCCGCGCCAGGTTGTTTCTGTCGCTGCGTCTCTGATTCCGTTCCTTGAGCACGACGATGCTAACCGCGCCTTGATGGGTGCGAACATGCAGCGTCAGGCGGTTCCGACACTGATCTCTCAGGTGCCATTGGTTGGTACCGGTGTTGAGCGTACTGTTGCACAAGACTCCGGTGTGTGTGTTACCGCGCGTCGTGGTGGTGTGATTGAGAGCGTCGATGCGGCTCGTATCGTTGTTCGCGTTAATCAGGCAGAAACGGAAGCGGGTGACGCAGGTGTAGATATTTACAACCTGACGAAGTACACCCGCTCCAACCAGAACACCTGTATTAACCAGCGTTCAATCGTGCGTGAAGGCGACGAAATCGCGCGAGGCGATGTGCTGGCCGACGGTCCGTCCGTTGATTTGGGTGAGCTGGCTTTGGGCCAGAACATGCGCATCGCGTTCATGCCGTGGAACGGTTACAACTTTGAGGATTCCATCCTTATCTCCGAGAAAGTGGTTCAGGAAGATCGACTGACCACCATCCACATTCAGGAACTGACCTGTGTGGCTCGTGATACCAAGCTGGGTAGCGAAGAAATCACCGCGGATATTCCAAACGTGGGTGAGAGCGCTCTGGCTAAGCTGGACGAATCCGGCATCGTCTATATCGGTGCAGAAGTAGGCCCCGGGGATATTCTTGTTGGCAAGGTGACACCGAAAGGTGAAACCCAGCTGACGCCTGAGGAGAAGCTACTGCGTGCGATCTTCGGCGAGAAAGCGTCTGACGTGAAAGACACGTCTCAGCGGGTTCCAACAGGTACCCGTGGTACGGTGATTGACGTTCAGGTCTTCACCCGCGATGGCATCGAAAAAGATTCCCGCGCTCAAGCGATTGAGAAAGAGCAGCTTGATAAGTACCGCAAGGACTTGAAAGACGAATATCGTATTGTTGAAGGTGCAACTTTCGAGCGTCTGATGGTTGCCTTGAAGGATCAGGAAGTCATCAGCGGCCCCGGTTTGAAAAAGGGTGCTAAGCTGGATGAAGCGTACTTGGCGGAACTGCCACGTTCGGACTGGTTCAAGCTACGGATGAAAGACGAAGCCCTGAATGAGCTTCTGGAAAAATCCGAGCAAGGTCTTGAAGAGCGTAAGAAAGAACACGAAGCGCGCTTTGACGACAAGAAAGGCAAGCTACAGCAGGGCGATGATCTGGCACCGGGCGTGTTGAAGATTGTTAAGGTGTACTTGGCAATCAAACGTCGTATCCAGCCAGGCGACAAGATGGCCGGTCGTCACGGTAACAAGGGTGTTATCTCCGCGGTTATGCCCATTGAAGATATGCCATACGACGAATTCGGTAATACCGTCGACATCGTCCTGAACCCGCTGGGTGTACCTTCGCGGATGAACGTTGGTCAGGTTCTGGAAACCCACTTGGGTGCCGCAGCCAAAGGTCTGGGTGAGCGGATCAGTCTGATGCTCGATGAGCAGCGCAAAGTCGCTGAGCTTCGTGAGCTGTTGGACCAGATCTATAACCACTCGGACGAGGTGTTCAAAGTTGATCTGGATAGCCTTAGCGATAAGGAAATCCTCGAACTTTGTAACAACTTGCGTGGCGGTGTTCCAATGGCAACCCCGGTATTTGACGGTGCCGAGGAAGCTGAAGTTAAGCGGATGCTTGAGTTGGCAGGCCTGAGCACAACAGGTCAGACCAAATTGTACGACGGCCGTACCGGTGATGCGTTTGATCGCCCGGTTACTGTTGGCTATATGTACATCCTCAAGTTGAACCACTTGATTGACGACAAGATGCACGCGCGTTCGACCGGTTCGTACAGCTTGGTGACCCAGCAGCCGCTGGGTGGTAAGGCTCAGTTCGGTGGTCAGCGTTTCGGTGAGATGGAAGTCTGGGCGTTGGAGGCATACGGTGCCGCCTACACCCTGCAGGAAATGCTTACCGTTAAGTCCGATGACGTCAACGGCCGGACCAAGATGTATAAGAACATTGTCGATGGTGATCATCGTATGGAGCCGGGCATGCCCGAGTCCTTCAACGTTCTTGTCAAGGAAATCCGCTCGTTGGGTATCGACATCGAGCTGGAATCCGAGTGAGCCGAATAGTTTTTTGGCAGCGTGAGCGGGCACTTTGTGTGCCCGCCCGAGATTAACGCCATCCGGAGCTTTTACTGATGAAAGATTTACTGAATCTTCTCAAGAGCCAGAATCAGAGCAAGGAATTTGACGCCATCCGTATTGGGTTGGCATCGCCTGACATGATTCGCTCCTGGTCTTTTGGCGAAGTGAAAAAGCCTGAGACCATTAACTACCGTACCTTCAAGCCGGAGCGTGACGGTCTTTTCTGTGCCAAGATCTTCGGCCCGATCAAAGATTACGAGTGCCTGTGCGGTAAGTACAAGCGCCTGAAGCATCGCGGTGTTATCTGTGAGAAGTGTGGCGTAGAAGTCGCACTGGCCAGCGTTCGTCGTGAGCGTATGGGGCACATCGAACTGGCGAGTCCTGTTGCTCACATTTGGTTCCTGAAGTCACTGCCGTCTCGTATCGGTTTGATGCTGGACATGACTCTGCGTGATATCGAGCGGGTCCTGTACTTCGAGAGCTTTATTGTTATCGATCCGGGCATGACGACCCTGGAAAAGGGTCAGCTGCTTAACGATGAGCAGTATTACGAAGCTCTGGAAGAATTCGGTGACGAATTCGATGCCCGTATGGGTGCCGAAGCTGTTAAAGAATTGCTGCAGGATATCGACCTGCAGGAAGAGGTTGATCGTCTTCGTGAAGAGATCCCTCAGACTAACTCCGAAACCAAGATCAAGAAGTTCAGCAAGCGCCTGAAGATCCTTGAGGCCTTCCTGTACTCCGGCAATAAGCCGGGTGACATGGTTATGACTGTTCTGCCAGTTCTGCCGCCGGATTTGCGTCCGTTGGTACCACTGGATGGTGGTCGTTTCGCCACGTCTGATCTGAACGACCTCTATCGTCGTGTGATCAACCGTAACAACCGTCTCAAGCGCCTGCTGGAGCTGAATGCTCCGGACATCATCGTGCGTAACGAGAAGCGAATGCTTCAGGAAGCGGTTGATGCGTTGCTGGACAACGGTCGTCGTGGCCGTGCCATCACAGGCACCAACAAGCGTCCGCTGAAATCATTGGCAGACATGATTAAAGGTAAGCAGGGTCGTTTCCGTCAGAACCTGCTGGGTAAGCGAGTTGACTACTCTGGCCGTTCGGTCATCGTGGTTGGTCCTTACTTGCGCCTGCACCAGTGTGGTCTTCCGAAGAAGATGGCTCTGGAGCTGTTCAAGCCGTTTATCTTCTCGAAGCTTGAGCATCGCGGACTGGCCACCACCATCAAAGCCGCCAAGAAAATGGTTGAGCGTGAAGAAGGTGTGGTCTGGGACATTCTGGATGAAGTGATCCGTGAGCACCCGATTCTGTTGAACCGTGCGCCGACACTGCACCGTTTGGGTATCCAGGCATTCGAGCCAGTACTGATCGAAGGTAAAGCAATTCAGCTGCACCCGCTGGTCTGTGCGGCCTATAACGCCGACTTTGACGGTGACCAGATGGCGGTACACGTACCGTTGACTCTGGAAGCCCAGCTTGAAGCCCGTGCGTTGATGATGTCGACCAACAACGTGTTGTCGCCAGCGAACGGCGAGCCGATCATCGTTCCTTCTCAGGACGTGGTATTGGGCTTGTATTACATGACGCGTGAGCGCCATGCAGCCGTTGGTGAGGGCATCGTATTCTCAGACGTGAAAGAAGCCCATCGTGCCTATGGCGCCGGTAAGGTTGATCTTCAGGCTAAGGTGAAGATCCGCGTCAAAGAAGTTGCGATCGCAGAAGACGGATCCCGCAGCGAAGCCTACCGTATCGTGGACACCACGGTTGGTCGTGCGCTGTTGTTTGATATCGTTCCTGATGGCCTGCCGTTTGACATCGTCAACAAGCCAATGGTTAAAAAGGCGATCTCGAACCTGATCAACACCTGTTACCGTGATGCTGGCCTCAAAGATACCGTTATCTTTGCTGACCAGTTGATGTACATGGGTTACCACTATGCAACTCGCTCGGGTATCTCGATCTGCTTTAACGACTTCGAGATTCCGCCAGAGAAGTACGAGTTGGTAGACGCTGCTTCCGACGAAGTGAAGGACATCGAGAACCAGTACGCATCCGGTCTGCTGACTCAGGGTGAGAAGTACAACAAGGTTATCGATATCTGGTCCCGCGCTAACGACAAAGTGTCGAAAGCGATGATGGAGCGGCTGTCTAAAGAACAGGTTATTGGTCCCGACGGTAAGCCGGTTAAAGGCGAAGACGGCGAAGAGCTGATGCAGGAGTCTTTCAACTCCGTATACATGATGGCCGACTCTGGTGCTCGGGGTTCCGCAGCTCAGATTCGTCAGTTGTCCGGTATGCGTGGTCTGATGGCTAAGCCGGATGGCTCGATCATCGAAACACCGATCACTGCGAACTTCCGTGAGGGTCTGAACGTGCTTCAGTACTTTATCTCGACTCACGGTGCTCGTAAGGGTCTTGCGGATACCGCTCTGAAGACTGCTAACTCCGGTTACCTGACCCGTCGTCTGGTTGACGTATCCCAGGATCTGGTTGTTACCGTTGAAGACTGTGGTACCGACGAAGGCCTGTTGATGACGCCGCACATCGAAGGTGGCGACGTTGTTGTGCCTCTGGGCGACCGTGTTTTGGGTCGTGTTACCGCTCGGGATGTGTTCACTCCGACCGATAAAGACAACGCAGTTGTTGAAGCCGGCACTCTGCTTGACGAGAAGACCGTTGAGTTGGTTGAGCGTGCAGGTGTGGACGAAATCTGGGTTCGCTCTGCGATCACCTGTGAGACTCGCCACGGTATTTGCTCAATGTGCTACGGCCGTGATTTGGCCCGTGGCCACCAGGTGAACGTAGGTGAAGCTGTCGGTGTAATCGCCGCTCAGTCCATCGGTGAGCCTGGTACCCAGCTGACCATGCGTACGTTCCACATCGGTGGTGCTGCAAGCCGGGCATCTGCCGTTGACAACATCCAGGTTAAGCACGGCGGTACCGTTCGCCTGCACAACTTGAAGTCTATCGAAAAGACCGATGGTTCACTGGTTGTTATCTCTCGTTCGTCTGCCTTGGCAATTGCCGATGAGCAGGGTCGTGAGCGCGAGTGGTATAAGCTGCCATACGGTGCGGTGCTGTCTGTTAAAAACGGTGACGTGGTAGAGGCGGGTGTTGCGGTAGCAAAATGGGATCCGCACACGCACCCGATCATCGCGGAAGCGAAAGGTACGGCCAAGTTCGTCAACATGGAAGAGGGCATTACTGTCCGCACCCAGGCTGATGAGCTGACGGGTCTGTCCACGATGGAAGTTATCGACGCGAAAGAGCGTCCTGCTGCCGGTAAAGATATCCGTCCTGCGATTCAGTTGCTGGATGAGAACGGCGAAGAAGCGGAGCTTCCAGGTGGTGGCGCTGCGATCTTCTTCTTGCCAGCGAATGCTCTTGTGAGCATGTCAAATGGCGCGAAAGTGGAACTGGGTGACGTAGTAGCCCGTATTCCGCAGGAAAGCTCGAAGACGCGAGACATTACTGGTGGTCTGCCGCGTGTTGCTGACTTGTTCGAGGCGCGTCGCCCGAAAGAGTCCGCGATTCTGGCCGAAATCAGTGGTGTTGTATCGTTCGGTAAAGAAACCAAAGGCAAGAAACGCTTGGTTCTGACACCGAAAGATGGTGATGCCTACGAAGTTCTGATTCCGAAGCACCGCCAGATGAACGTGTTTGAGGGTGAAACGGTAGAGAAGGGTGAAGTAATTTCGGACGGTCCATCCAATCCGCACGACATTTTGCGTCTGCTGGGTGTGGTTGAGCTGGCGAAATACATCACCAACGAAATTCAGGACGTATACCGCCTACAGGGCGTTGTGATTAACGATAAGCACATCGAAGTTATCGTTCGTCAGATGCTGCGCAAAGTGGAAATCACCGATCCGGGCGATACCACCTTGTTGTCGGGTGATCAGGTTGAGATCACTCATGTTCTGGAAGAAAACGAAAAAGCGGAAGCGGCTGATAAAGAGCCGGCACGTTTTGATCGTCTGTTGCTGGGTATTACCAAAGCATCTCTGGCGACCGAATCGTTCATTTCTGCAGCGTCGTTCCAGGAAACAACTCGGGTTCTTACCGAAGGTGCGGTCACTGGTAAGCGTGACTACCTGCGCGGCCTGAAAGAAAACGTTGTGGTTGGTCGACTGATTCCGGCAGGTACCGGTTTGGCTTATCACAGTGCGAGACGTCGTCGTCGCGACCTGGAAGAGCAGGGCGTAACGGCAGCGGACGTAGAAGAGGCTCTGAGCGCAGAACTCAATCGCGAAATCTGATTGAAGAGCGTGCCACCCCTGGGTAGATACGTACTCGGGGGTGGTTAAAAAGAGAACAGTCGTCTTGACTGTGCCCGGGCGCAAGCTTAAACTTGCGACCCTAAATTTTACCCTCTGTATGGAGGGTAAGTTTCATTGGTATGGTTTTTTGGAGTTTGCTTACATGGCAACGATTAATCAGTTGGTGCGTAAGCCTCGTAAGCGCAAGGTAGCCAAGAGCGATGTTCCTGCTCTTCAGGCCTGTCCTCAGCGCCGTGGTGTATGTACTCGTGTGTACACCACAACGCCGAAGAAGCCGAACTCAGCACTTCGTAAAGTGTGCCGTGTTCGTCTGACAAACGGCTTCGAGGTTTCGTCATACATTGGTGGTGAAGGTCACAACCTTCAGGAGCACAGTGTTGTGCTGATCCGTGGCGGTCGAGTAAAAGACCTTCCGGGTGTGCGCTATCACACTGTTCGCGGTACTTTGGATACCCAGGGTGTTCAGAACCGTAAGCAGGGCCGCTCCAAGTACGGTGCAAAACGACCCAAGTCCTGATGTCCCTAGCGGGTGTCTTTTATCGTTGCTTGTCAGAACGGTGAGAGTAAGGCTGAGTAGCTATTGCTATCTCAGGGGTTCCTGAAGACCTTTAAATATAAGGGCTTATCGATGCCTAGAAGAAGAGTTGCAGCAAAACGGGAAATTATTCCCGATCCTAAATTCGGCAGTGCACGTCTTGCGAAATTCATCAACCACGTGATGGAAAGTGGCAAGAAGTCGACTGCAGAGCGCATTGTTTACGGTGCTCTGACAATCGTTGCCGAGAAGTCTAATGAAGAGCCGATCGAAATGTTCGAGAAGGCCCTGGAAAACATTCAGCCGATGGTTGAGGTTAAGTCCCGTCGTGTTGGTGGTGCTACCTACCAGGTGCCTGTAGAAGTGCGGCCTTCCCGTCAGAATGCGCTGGCCATGCGTTGGTTGGTGGAGTTCTCTCGGAAGCGTGGTGAAAAGTCCATGGCTCAGCGTCTAGCTGGCGAAATTCTTGACGCGGCCGAAAGTAAAGGTTCTGCAGTTAAGAAGCGTGAAGACGTACACCGCATGGCAGAAGCCAACAAGGCTTTCTCTCACTTCCGTTTCTAATCAGCCGAGGTTTATACAGTGGCACGCAAAACACCGATTAAACGTTACAGAAACATTGGTATCTGTGCGCACGTTGATGCGGGCAAGACCACCACGACCGAACGTATTCTTTACTATACGGGTCGTAGCCATAAGATGGGTGAGACCCACGATGGCGCGTCTACCACTGACTGGATGGAGCAAGAGCAGGAGCGTGGTATTACCATCACCTCTGCCGCTGTTACGACATTCTGGCAGGGCATGGACAAGCAGTTTGATGAGCACCGCGTAAACATCATCGACACCCCGGGCCACGTTGACTTCACTATCGAAGTTGAGCGTTCCCTGCGTGTACTCGATGGTGCTGTCGTTGTGTTCTGTGGTTCTTCTGGTGTTGAGCCTCAGTCTGAGACTGTTTGGCGTCAGGCGAACAAGTACGAAGTACCTCGCATGGTTTTCGTGAACAAGATGGACCGTGCCGGCGCAGATTTCTTGCGCGTTGTCGAGCAAATTAAAGCTCGTCTTGGTGCGACTCCTGTGCCTCTTCAGTTGCCGATCGGTGCCGAAGATCAGTTCGCGGGCGTTGTGGATCTGCTGCGCAACAAGGCGATCTACTGGAGCGACGACGATCTGGGTATGACCTATCAGGAGGGCGAAGTTCCTGCCGATATGGTTGACCAGGTTCAAGAATACCGCGAAGCGTTGATTGAAGCAGCTGCTGAAGCCAACGAAGAGTACATGGACAAGTATCTCGAGGGTGGCGAGCTTACCCTGGAAGAGATCAAGGCGGGCTTGCGTGCTCGTACTCTGGCCAACGAAATCGTTCTGGCTTGCTGTGGTTCTGCATTTAAGAACAAGGGTGTTCCTGCGGTTCTGGATGCGGTTATCGAATATCTGCCGGCTCCCGACGAAGTTCGTGCGATTCGTGGTGAAGTTGACGAAGACGGTACCGAGGAAACTCGTCCGGTTGACGACAACGCACCGTTCGCCGCTCTGGCGTTCAAGATTGCAACTGACCCGTTCGTAGGTGCTCTGACCTTCTTCCGTGTCTACTCCGGTAAGCTTGAATCCGGTAACTCCGTATTCAACTCCGTAAAAGGCAAGAAAGAGCGTGTGGGCCGTATGGTTCAGATGCATGCCAACGATCGTGAAGAGATCAAAGAAGTTCTGGCGGGCGACATCGCTGCTGCGATCGGCCTTAAGAACGTAACGACGGGTGATACCCTGTGCGACGAGAACCACAAGATCATTCTTGAGCGCATGGAATTCCCTGAGCCGGTTATCTCTGTAGCTGTTGAGCCGAAGTCAAAGGCTGACCAAGAGAAGATGGGTGTTGCTTTGGGTAAATTGGCCCAGGAAGATCCTTCGTTCCGTGTTCGTACTGACGAAGAGTCTGGTCAGACCATCATCTCCGGTATGGGTGAGCTTCACCTGGATATCATCGTTGATCGTATGCGTCGCGAGTTCAAGGTAGAGGCGAACATTGGTAAGCCTCAGGTTGCCTACCGCGAGTGCATTCGTAAGCCGGTTGATGTCGAAGGTAAGTTTGTTCGTCAGTCTGGTGGTCGTGGTCAGTACGGTCACGTCAAGATCAAGCTTGAGCCGCTTCCGTTGGATGATGAAGATGGCGAAAACTTTATCTTTGTGAACGAAATCGTTGGTGGTGTTGTTCCTAAGGAATACATTCCGGCTGTACAGCAGGGTATTTCCGAGCAGATGCAGAATGGTTGTCTAGCTGGCTACCCTCTGCTGCGCATCAAGGCGACCCTGTATGACGGTTCGTATCACGATGTTGACTCCAACGAAATGGCCTTTAAGGTTGCCGGTTCCATGGCAATGAAGAAGGGTGCACTGGAAGCCAATCCTGCGCTTCTGGAGCCGATCATGAAAGTTGAAGTTGTCAGCCCTGAGGAGTACATGGGTGACGTCGTCGGTGACTTGAACCGTCGTCGTGGTCTGATCCAGGGTATGGATGACGGCCCTGCGGGCAAGATCATCCGCGCTGAAGTTCCGTTGTCGGAAATGTTTGGTTACGCCACTGATCTGCGTTCAGCGACACAGGGTCGGGCGTCTTATGCGATGGAGTTCTCCCGTTATATGGAAGCTCCTTCGAACATTGCCGAAGCGATCATTAAAAAGGGTTGATCCCCAGGACTTAAGAAACAGGAAGAGGTGTAACCGTGTCTAAAGAAAAATTTGAACGTAGTAAACCGCACGTAAACGTCGGAACCATCGGTCACGTTGACCATGGTAAGACCACTCTGACCGCTGCTCTGACTCGTGTATGTCACGAAGTTTGGGGTACAGGTTCTGCAAGTGCTTTCGACCAGATCGATAACGCACCGGAAGAGCGTGCACGTGGTATAACCATCGCCACTTCACACGTTGAGTACGATTCTCCTGCGCGTCACTACGCACACGTAGACTGCCCGGGCCACGCTGACTATGTTAAAAACATGATCACTGGTGCCGCTCAGATGGACGGTGCGATTCTGGTTTGTTCCGCAGCTGACGGCCCAATGCCTCAGACTCGCGAGCACATCCTGCTGTCTCGTCAGGTTGGCGTTCCTTTCATCGTTGTGTTCCTGAACAAAGCGGACATGGTTGACGATGAAGAGCTGCTTGAGCTGGTTGAGATGGAAGTTCGTGACCTGCTGAGCATGTACGACTTCCCGGGTGACGATACTCCTATCATCACCGGTTCTGCGTTGATGGCTTTGGAAGGCAAAGACGACAACGAAATGGGTACTACCGCTGTTAAGAAGCTGGTAGAAGCTCTGGACGCGTACATCCCGGATCCTGAGCGTGCTGTTGACCAGCCGTTCCTGATGCCGATCGAGGACGTATTCTCTATCTCCGGCCGTGGTACTGTTGTAACGGGTCGTGTAGAGCGCGGTATCATCAAAGTTGGTGAAGAAGTTGAAATCGTTGGTATCAAAGATACCGTGAAGACAACTTGTACTGGCGTTGAAATGTTTCGTAAGCTGCTTGACGAAGGTCGTGCTGGTGAGAACGTAGGTGTTCTGCTGCGTGGTACCAAGCGTGACGACGTTGAGCGTGGTCAGGTTCTGTGCGTACCGGGTTCTATCAACCCGCACACCAAGTTTGAGTGTGAAGTGTACGTATTGTCCAAAGAAGAAGGTGGTCGTCATACTCCGTTCTTCAAGGGCTACCGTCCTCAGTTCTACTTCCGTACCACAGACGTGACCGGATCGTGCGAACTGCCGGAAGGTGTTGAAATGGTAATGCCAGGTGACAACGTTCAGATGGTTGTTACTCTGATTGCTCCGATCGCCATGGAAGATGGTCTGCGCTTCGCGATTCGTGAAGGCGGCCGTACCGTTGGCGCCGGTGTTGTTGCCAAGATCATCGAGTAATACGCTCGGTTGATCAGGAAAAAGGGGCTGAAAGTTATCAGCCCCTTTTTCTGTTTAGGTCGCAAAGCTATCCCAACCGTGTCAACTGCTTCGGCAGTTGACACGGTTGGGTATTATGCATACAATGCGGCTCCTTTTTTTGAAGGTCGGCTAACTAGTAGCTGCTACGAGTGGAGTTTGGTGCATCATGCAAAGCCAAAAAATTCGAATCCGGTTGAAGGCGTTTGATTATCGCCTTATCGACCAGTCCACGCAGGAGATCGTCGATACCGCTAAGCGGACCGGCGCTCAAGTTCGTGGTCCTATTCCTCTGCCGACGCGGAAGGAAAAGTACACGATACTGGTATCCCCGCACGTCAACAAAGACGCGCGAGATCAGTATGAAATTGGTACGCACAAGCGTTTGCTCGACATTGTTGAGCCTACGGAAAAGACAGTGGATGCTCTGATGAAGTTGGACCTGGCAGCAGGTGTAGACGTTCAGATCAGCCTCGGCTAATACCTTTTGGTATTAGAGTGTGTAACTGTCATAGGCCATAGAGGGTGCGAGCCCCGTACACTTAAGAGGTGAAACATGGCAATTGGTGTTGTCGGTCGTAAGGCCGGTATGACCCGTATTTTTACGGAAGATGGGCAGGCTCTGCCTGTTACAGTAATCGAGGTTGAACCCAACCGGATTACCCAACTCAAAACTCTCGAAAACGACGGCTACCGTGCAGTTCAGGTAACCGTAGGTTCTCGTCGTTCCTCCCGTGTTACTAAGGCGGAAGCAGGTCACTACGCGAAAGCTGGCGTTGAAGCCGGTCGTGGTTCCTGGGAATTCCGTTTGGCAGATGGTGAAGGTGAAGAGCTGGCCGCTGGCGGCGAGCTAACTGTCTCTGTATTCGAAGACGGTCAGGTGGTTGATGCCACTGGTCGCTCCAAGGGTAAGGGCTTCCAGGGCGGTGTTAAGCGCTGGAACTTCTCCATGCAGGATGCTACCCACGGTAACTCCCTTTCTCACCGTGCTCCGGGTTCCATTGGTCAAAACCAGACTCCGGGTAAGGTATTCAAGGGTAAAAAGATGGCCGGTCAGATGGGTAATGCGCAGGTTACTGTGCAGAACCTCAAGATTGTCCGTGTCGATGCCGAGCGCAACCTGCTGCTAGTAAGTGGTGCCGTACCCGGCGCAACTGGCGGCGATGTTGTCATCAAGCCTGCAGTCAAAGCCTGAGGAGCGGTTCGATGGAATTGACAATTACTGGTAGTGGCAAGGGAATTTCTGTTTCCGATGCTGCGTTTGCCAAAGATTTTAACGAAGCTCTGGTTCACCAGGTGGTTACTGCATATATGGCAGCTGGCCGTCAGGGTACCAAGGCTCAGAAGACACGTTCTGAAGTCAGAGGTGGTGGTAAGAAGCCTTGGCGTCAAAAAGGTACCGGCCGCGCGCGTGCGGGTACTATTCGTAGCCCGATCTGGCGTTCAGGTGGCGTAACATTCGCTGCCAAGCCTCGCGACTTTGAACAGAAAGTTAACCGTAAGATGTACCGTGCGGCCATGTGCTCGATCCTTTCCGAGCTGGTTCGTCAGGAACGTCTGGTAGTGGTTGACGAGATCAGCGTCGATACTCCTAAAACCAAGGTGTTCACAGCGAAATTGGCGGACCTGGGTGTTTCTAATGCCCTGATTCTGTCAGAGACCGTTGAGCAGAACCTGCACCTTGCTTCTCGCAATATCCCTCACGTGGACGTTCGCGATGTGGCAGGTCTGGACCCTGTTAGCCTGGTTGCCTACGAGAAGGTCGTGGTCACTGTTCCCGCTCTGAAGAAGATCGAGGAGATGCTGGGATGAATCAGGAACGTATTTACAAGGTCCTGCTTGGACCGCTCGTATCAGAAAAAGCTTCTCGCGTAGCGGAGCACGGCCAGGTGGTTTTTCGTGTTGCCCCTGATGCGACCAAGCCCGAGATCAAGAAAGCCGTTGAGCAGTTGTTCAACGTCACCGTAGAAGGTGTTCAGGTTCTGAACCGTAAGGGTAAGCTTAAGCGCACTATCCGCGGGTTCGGCAAGCGTAATGACATTCGTAAGGCTTACGTTAAGCTGGCAGAAGGTCAGGACATCGATTTTCTGGATGTGGAATAAGGTAAAGGGGTCGTAATATGCCGATCGTCAAGACCAAACCAACATCTGCCGGACGCCGTCACGTTGTAAAGCTTTACAACCCGGATTTGCACAAAGGGCGCCCATACCAGTCGTTGGTAGAAGCACAGAGTAAGACTGGTGGCCGTAATAATAATGGCCGTATTACCAGTCGTCACATTGGTGGTGGTCACAAGCAGCACTACCGTGTAATCGATTTTAAACGGACTAAAGATGGTATCCCGGCGGTTATTGAACGCTTGGAATACGATCCTAACCGTTCAGCGCACATTGCGTTGGTCAAGTATGCCGATGGCGAGCGTCGTTACATCATCGCTCCTAAAGGTATGAAGGCTGGCGATCCTGTGCGCTCCGGCGTCGACGCGCCGATTAAAGTGGGTTCTACTTTGCCGCTCCGGAATATTCCGGTTGGTTCTGTGATTCACTGCGTCGAACTCAAGCCTGGCAAAGGTGCTCAGCTGGCTCGCTCTGCGGGCGCATCCGTACAGCTGGTTGCAAGGGAAGGGGCTTACGCCACTATCCGCCTGCGTTCAGGTGAAATGCGTAAGGTGCTTGTAGATTGTCGCGCCACGTTGGGTGAAGTTTCCAACAGTGAGCACAGTCTGAAGCAGCTTGGTAAAGCGGGTGCATCACGTTGGCGCGGTAAACGTCCAACAGTACGTGGTGTTGCTATGAACCCAGTTGACCACCCGCATGGTGGTGGTGAAGGGCGTACCTCTGGTGGACGTCACCCGGTTACTCCGTGGGGTGTTCCGACCAAAGGGCATAAGACTCGTAAGAACAAACGTACTGATAAGATGATAGTACGTCGTCGTTCGGCCAAGTAAACGACTACATAGAGGTAATTGCTGTGCCACGTTCTTTAAAGAAAGGTCCTTTTATAGACCTGCATCTGTTGAAGAAGGTCGAGGCAGCTCTGGAAAAAAGCGACAAGCGTCCAATTAAAACCTGGTCCCGCCGGTCGACAATTTTCCCAGAGATGGTAGGCCTGACCATTGCAGTCCACAACGGCAAGCAGCACGTGCCGGTTTATGTCACCGAAGATATGGTAGGACATAAGCTGGGTGAGTTCGCGGCAACGCGTACTTATCGTGGTCATGCGGCCGACAAGAAAGCTAAACGCTGATCCTGAGGTAATAGAAATGGAAGTAGCAGCCAAGTATAAGGGCGCTCGCCTCTCAGCTCAGAAAGCGCGTCTTGTCGCTGACCAAGTACGCGGCAAGGCTGTTGAGGACGCCCTGAATATTCTGACTTTCAGCCCGAAGAAGGCGGCTGGTGTGATCAAGAAAGCTCTTGAATCTGCCATCGCTAACGCTGAGCACAACGAAGGTCTGGACGTTGATGATCTGCGGGTCTCCACTGTAATGGTGGATGAAGGCCCAACGCTCAAGCGAATCAAAGCTCGAGCCAAGGGGCGCGCTGACCGTATTATGAAGCGCACCTGTCATATCACCGTCAAGGTCGCCGACAAGTAGGAGATGCTCAGATGGGTCATAAAGTAAATCCGACCGGCATACGCCTGGGTGTGATTAAAGAGCACAACTCAGTTTGGTACGCCGACAAAAAGGACTACGCGAAAAACCTGTTGAATGATATTCAGGTTCGCGAGTTCCTCGACAAGCGTCTGGTTAAGGCGTCTGTCAGCAAGATCGTGATCGAGCGCCCTGCTCAGAACGCCCGGATCACGATCCATACCGCCCGTCCCGGTATTGTTATCGGTAAGAAGGGTGAAGATGTTGATCGTCTGCGTCGTGAAGTTAGCGACATGATGGGTGTGCCTGTGCACATCAACATCGAAGAAGTCCGCAAGCCGGACCTGGATGCCCGCCTGGTAGCGCAAAACGTTGCCGGACAGCTTGAGCGTCGTGTGATGTTCCGTCGCGCTATGAAGCGTGCCGTTCAAAACGCTATGCGTCAGGGTGCCAAGGGTATCAAGATTCAGGTTGGTGGTCGTCTTGGGGGTGCTGAAATCGCACGTTCCGAGTGGTATCGCGAAGGTCGTGTTCCTCTGCACACACTGCGTGCAGATATTGATTACGCAACCTATGAAGCGCACACCACTTACGGCGTTATCGGCGTGAAGGTATGGATCTTCAAAGGTGAGATTCTTGGTGGTATGGAACAGGTCCGTGCTGACAAGAAAGCCTCTGGGAAGAAAGGTTCTAAGTAAAGGGGCACTCTTATGCTGCAACCAAAACGCACCAAATTTCGCAAGGTAATGAAAGGCCGTAACACCGGTCTTGCTCAGCGAGCTACTAAGGTGAGCTTCGGTGAATACGGATTGAAAGCGACAACCCGTGGACGTATAACTGCGCGTCAGATTGAGGCAGCGCGTCGTACCATGACTCGTAAGATCAAGAGGGGCGGTAAGATCTGGATTCGGGTTTTCCCGGATAAGCCGATCACCGGTAAGCCGCTCGAAGTTCGAATGGGTAAAGGTAAGGGTTCTGTCGAGTATTGGGTGGCTGAAATTCAGCCAGGCCGCATGCTCTACGAAATGGAAGGTGTTTCCGAGGAATTGGCTCGGGAAGCCTTTACATTGGCAGCGGCCAAACTGCCTGTACAGACCACCTTTGTAACGAGGACGGTGATGTGATGAAAGCAACAGAGCTGCGTGAAAAGTCCGTTGAGGAGCTGAACAGCGAGCTGATCAACCTCCTGAAGGAGCAGTTCAACCTGCGTATGCGTAAAGCGACAGGTCAGCTGAATCAGTCTCATCTCCTCGGCAACGTGAAACGCGACATTGCGCGCGTTAAAACGGTAATGAATGAAAAGGCAGGACAGTGACATGACCGAAGCTACCCAAACTGCCAGAACTCTGAGCGGGAAGGTCGTGAGCAACAAGATGGACAAGTCCATCGTGGTCCTGGTTGAGCGTCAGGTGAAACACCCTCTGTACGGTAAGTACATGAAGCGTTCAACCAAGATCCATGCGCACGATGAAAGCAATCAGTGCAACATCGGCGACACCGTAACCATCGAGGAAACCCGTCCGGTCTCCAAGACTAAGAGCTGGGCTCTGGTTGAGGTCACCGAACGCGCTTCCAAGGTGTAATTCGCCCGGAGAACAACCATGATTCAGACTCAAACAATGCTTGAAGTCGCGGATAACAGCGGTGCACGTCAAGTTATGTGTATCAAGGTCCTGGGCGGATCTCACCGGCGTTATGCCAGCGTTGGGGATATCATTAAGGTAACCGTTAAGGAAGCCATCCCACGCGGCAAGGTGAAGAAAGGCCAGGTCCTTAAGGCTGTTGTAGTACGTACCCGTAAGGGTGTGCGTCGTCCAGACGGTTCTTTGATCCGTTTTGACGGTAACGCGGCGGTACTTCTGAACACTCAGGACGCGCCCATTGGTACCCGTATCTTCGGACCGGTTACTCGTGAGCTGCGAAACGAAAAGTTCATGAAGATTATCTCACTGGCACCCGAAGTACTTTAAAGGACCAGAGGCCGGTTATGAAAAAGATTAAACGAGATGACGAAGTAATCGTCACCGCGGGGAAAGACAAAGAGAAACGTGGTAAAGTCCTGAAGGTTCAGGACGATGGTCGCGTGATTGTTTCTGGGATCAACATGATCAAGAAGCACACAAAGCCTAACCCGATGCTCGGCACCCCAGGTGGTATCGTCGAAAAAGAAGCGCCTATCCAGGCTTCCAACGTGGCTATTTTTAATCCGCAGACCGGCAAAGCCGATCGTGTTGGCTTCCAGATCAAGGAAGACGGCACTAAAGTGCGGATCTTCAAGTCCACGAAAGAACCTGTCGATAACCAGTAAGCGGTGGTGGTTACGATGCTTAACATGAAAGAGCAGTATTCAAAGGAAGTGGTACCCGCCCTGCAGAAAGAGTTCGGCTACAAGAACGTTATGCAGGTTCCGCGTATCGAAAAAATCACCCTGAACATGGGTGTCGGTGAAGCTGTTGGTGACAAGAAACTGATTGAGAATGCCGTCGCGGATCTTGAGCGTCTGGCTGGTCAAAAAGTTGTTGTGACCAAAGCAAGAAAATCTGTAGCGGGCTTTAAAATCCGTGAAGGTTGGCCGATTGGTTGTAAAGTGACCCTGCGCGGTGAGCGCATGTGGGATTTCTTTGATCGCCTGGTGCACATTGCGGTTCCCCGCATTCGTGACTTCCGTGGCCTCAATCCGAAATCCTTCGACGGTCGCGGTAACTACAGCATGGGTGTGCGTGAGCAGATCATCTTCCCAGAGATCGAGTACGACAAGGTCGACAAGGTCCGCGGGTTGGATATCACCATCACTACCTCTGCCGATACCGACGACGAAGGTCGCGAACTGTTGAAAGCCTTCGGCTTTCCGTTCAAGAAATAAGGAACGAGTGACATGGCTAAGGTTTCAATGAAAAACCGTGAGCTGAAGCGCGAGCAGACTGTGGCTAAATACGCAGCCAAGCGCGCCGAGCTCAAGGCGATTATCAAAAACCCTAATACCAGCGACGAAGAGCGTTGGGACGCACAGATGAAGCTGCAGCAGCAGCCTCGCAATGCGAGCCCTTCACGTCTTCGGAATCGTTGCCAGGTGACTGGTCGTCCTCACGGCGTTCTGCGCAAGTTCGAACTTTCACGGATTAAACTCCGCGAATACGGCATGCGCGGTGACGTTCCAGGGCTGACCAAGGCTAGCTGGTAAGACAGGCATCCTGACTTCGGTCAGGAGCCCGTTGGTAAGCGGTGCGGCGCGCCGCTGCACAACTAAAAAGATCAGGAGACTCATTGTAATGAGTATGCAAGATACGCTTGCGGATATGTTTACCCGTATTCGTAATGCTCAGATGGCACAGAAGGCCGATGTGGTCATGCCGTCTTCCAAAATGAAAATCTCCGTGGCCCAAGTTCTGAAGGACGAAGGTTACGTTGGAGAATTTTCCGTTTCAGCTGATGCCAAGCCCCAGCTAACGATCAACCTGAAATACTTCGGCGGTAAGCCGGTTATTGAAGAGATCAAGCGGGTTAGTCGTCCGAGTCTGCGCCAGTACAAAGGCGCTGGGGAACTGCCGAAAGTATCCGGTGGTCTGGGAGTCGCGATTGTCTCAACGTCCAAGGGCGTTATGACAGACCGCGCCGCACGAGCTGCTGGCGTGGGTGGCGAAGTCATCTGCACCGTATTCTAGGAGAATCACATGTCCAGGGTTGCCAATAATCCTGTCGTGCTGCCTTCCGGTGTTGAGGTTAAGCTGAACGGACAGGAAATTAATGTAAAGGGTGCCAAAGGTGCTCTTGAACTCACCATTCACCAAGCGGTTGAAGTAAAGCAGGAAGACGGTCGTCTTCGCTTTGCAGCGCGCGATGGTGCTAAAAAGTCCCGCGCTCTTGCTGGTACTACTCGGGCGTTGGTTAACAATATGGTTAACGGCGTATCTACAGGCTGGGAGCGTAAGCTTCAGCTGGCAGGTGTAGGTTACCGTGCTCAGGCGCAAGGCAAAAAGCTCAATCTGACACTGGGTTTTTCCCACCCGGTCGAATACGAGCTGCCCGAGGGTGTTACCGCTGAAACTCCGTCTAACACGGAAGTCGTCATTCGCGGTATCGACAAGCAACAGGTTGGCCAGGTCGCTGCAGACATTCGCGCGTTCCGTCCGCCCGAGCCTTATAAGGGCAAAGGTGTTCGTTATGCGGATGAGCAGGTAAGACGCAAAGAAGCCAAGAAGAAATAAGGCGGGACTATGAGCGCGAATAACGAAAGACTGCGTCGCGCACGTAAAGTGCGCATGAAAATTCGTGAGCTGGGTACTGACCGTCTGTGCGTTCACCGCACACCACGTCACATGTACGCCCAGGTTACAACTGCAGATGGCAGCAAAGTGCTGGCAACTGCCTCCACGTTGGATAAGGAATTGCGCCAGGGTGCAACCGGTAACGTGGACGCCGCTAAAAAAGTCGGTCAGCTGATTGCTGAACGCGCTAAGGCGGCAGGCATTGAGAAGGTCGCATTTGACCGCTCAGGTTACCGTTATCACGGTCGCATTCAGGCTTTGGCCGACGGTGCTCGTGAAGCTGGCTTGCAATTCTAAGAGGTGGAGAAGATGAGCGTTAACGAACAGAAGGCGCCTGAGCTCCAGGAAAGGCTGGTTCAGGTCAATCGAGTCGCTAAGGTTGTTAAAGGCGGCCGTATCTTTGCCTTCACTGCACTGACCGTAGTGGGTGATGGTAAAGGACGCGTTGGTTTTGGTCGTGGTAAGGCCCGGGAAGTTCCGGTCGCGATCCAGAAGGCTATGGAAGCTGCGCGTAAAAACATGGTAGACGTCGCTCTAGACGGCAACACGCTTCAGTACCCGGTTCGTGCACAGCACGGCGGTTCTAAAGTGTTTATGATGCCGGCTTCGGAAGGTACCGGTGTAATTGCTGGTGGTGCGATGCGTGCAGTGCTTGAAGTAGCGGGCGTTCAGAACGTTCTCTCTAAGTGCTACGGCTCTACAAACCCGGTGAACGTTGTACGTTCAACCATTAAGGGTCTGCAGGCAATGAATGCGCCTGAAGATGTTGCAGCCAAGCGCGGTAAATCCGTCGAAGAAATCCTGGGTTGAAGTCATGGCGAACGCAAAAACGATCAAAGTAACTCTGACCCGCAGCCCAATCGGCTGCCAGCCTAAGCACAAGCTTTGTGTAAAGGGCTTGGGTCTTCGTAAAATCGGTCACACCGTCGAAGTAGAAGATACTCCTTCTATTCGCGGCATGATCAACCGGGTTAATTACCTGGTGCAGGTTGAGGAGAACTAAGATGCGTCTGAACGAACTTGCTCCGGAACCTGGTTCACGTCCTACCGCTAAGCGTGTTGGTCGTGGTATCGGTAGCGGACTCGGTAAAACGGGCGGTCGCGGTCATAAAGGTCTGAAATCCCGTTCCGGTGGCTCCGTAGCCCCTGGTTTCGAGGGTGGTCAGCAGCCTTTGGCCCGTCGTCTGCCAAAATTCGGTTTCACCTCGCGTCAGCAGCGTTATGTTGCTGAGATTCGCCTGAATGAACTGGCGAAGGTTGAAGGTGACGTCGTTGATCTGGCAGCACTGAAGAAAGCTGACATTATTCGTGAAGAAATTCGCGTTGCTAAGGTTATGCTTTCTGGTGAGTTGGATCGCGCGGTAACCGTTAAAGGGCTACGTGTCACCAAAGGCGCACGCGAGGCAATTGTTGCCGCGGGTGGGAAAGTCGAAGACTAAGACGAGTCGAGGACTAAATGGCCAAGACAGCATCATTGCCTGCGGGTGCCGGAAAAGGATTTGCAGAGCTGCGTTCGCGGCTCTGGTTCGTCTTTCTGGCGTTGTTGGTGTACCGCATCGGTGCTCATATTCCGGTGCCGGGCATCAACCCAGACCGTTTGGCGGCATTGTTTGATCAGAATCAGGGTACAATCCTGAGTCTGTTTAACATGTTCTCCGGTGGTGCGCTTGAGCGCATGAGTATTTTCGCACTCGGTATCATGCCGTATATTTCGGCCTCGATCATCATGCAGCTCATGACTGCGGTCAGTCCGCAGCTTGAGCAACTGAAGAAAGAGGGTGAAGCTGGTCGTCGTAAGATTAGCCAGTACACGCGGTATGGTACGGTTATCCTGGCCCTGGTTCAGGGCTTTGGTATTTCGGTGGGGCTTGCCTCTCAAGGTGTTACGTTTAACGATAGCTTCAGCTTCCACTTTGTGGCGGTTGTCTCTTTCGTTTGTGGTGCCGTCTTCATGATGTGGCTTGGTGAGCAGATCACCGAGCGTGGTATCGGAAACGGTATCTCCCTGCTTATTTTTGCAGGTATCGTCGCGGGCTTGCCGGGGGCTATTGGTCAGACCCTGGAGCAAGCTCGTAACGGAGAGATGAGTCTGCTGGTTGTGCTCGGTATTGGCGTGCTGGCTGTAGCTGTAGTCGGATTCGTGG
Source organism: Marinobacter litoralis (assembly GCF_003336705.1). Taxonomy (GTDB): domain Bacteria; phylum Pseudomonadota; class Gammaproteobacteria; order Pseudomonadales; family Oleiphilaceae; genus Marinobacter; species Marinobacter litoralis. The sequence continues at coordinate 35,232 of NZ_QMDL01000005.1, forward strand.
TGTTTATGGAGCGAGGCCAACGTCGTCTCACCATAAATTATGCGAAACGGCAGCAGGGGCGTCAGGTGTTCGCTCAGCAATCCAGTCATTTGCCGCTTAAGGTGAATATGGCCGGTGTTATTCCGCCGATCTTTGCTTCTTCGATTCTGCTTTTCCCGGCATCGCTGGGACAGTGGTTCGGGCAAGGTGAGGGCATGGAATGGTTGAGCGATGTATCACAGGCATTGGCTCCGAGCCAACCTTTGTATATTATTCTGTTCGCAGCAGCAGTTGTTTTCTTCTGCTTCTTCTACACAGCGCTGATGTACAACCCTAAAGAAGTTGCGGATAACCTCAAGCGTTCCGGCGCGTTCATTCCGGGGATTCGTCCGGGAGAGCAGACGGCAAAGTACATCGATGGTGTGCTTACCCGTCTAACGTTGTTCGGGGCTATGTATATTGCAGCGGTGTCCCTGTTTCCTCAGTTCCTGATGGTCGCAGGTAACGTACCTTTCTATCTTGGTGGTACATCACTGCTGATTGTTGTAGTCGTGGTGATGGATTTCATGGCGCAGGTTCAGTCGCACCTGATGTCTCATCAGTATGAATCACTGATGAAGAAGTCCAATCTCAAGGGCTATGGACGGAACGGCTGATAGCCGTTCCCCTTGAAAACTGGAGTCGACAATGAAAGTACGCGCTTCGGTAAAGAAAATTTGCCGTAACTGCAAAGTAATTCGACGCAATGGCTCAGTTCGAGTCATCTGCTCGGAGCCTCGCCACAAGCAGCGCCAGGGCTAATCCCACGGGATCAGAACTGACATTGTAAAAGGGGTTCGGAATAAGGCGCTTGACTCAAGCCTGAGTCAAGCGTTATTATTTCGCGCCCTTTTTGTGGCGGAAAATTCACACAGCAAAGCTTTGAACGCGGAGTAATTTGGATGGCACGTATAGCCGGTGTCAATATACCCGATCACAAACATGCTGTTATCTCACTGACATACATCTTTGGTGTCGGCAAGACAACAGCCCAGAAGCTTTGCGATGCAACCGGCGTTAAGCCGGACGTCAAGGTCAAAGACCTTACCGACGAGCAGCTTGAAGCACTTCGTACTGAAGTGGGCAAGTTTACCGTCGAAGGCGATTTGCGTCGTGAAGTACAGATGAACATTAAGCGTTTGAAGGATCTCGGTTGCTTCCGTGGTCTGCGCCATCGTCACGGACTTCCAGTTCGCGGCCAGCGCACCAAGACCAACGCCCGCACCCGTAAAGGTCCACGCAAACCTATTCGTAAGTAACAGGTAGGCAAACATGGCAAAGCCAGGTACACGTACCCGTAAAAAGGTGAAAAAGACGGTTGTTGATGGCGTCGCGCACATTCACGCGTCCTTCAACAACACCATCGTGACCATTTCGGACCGTCAGGGCAACGTATTGTCCTGGGCCACCTCAGGTGGTTCCGGCTTCCGCGGTTCACGTAAGAGTACACCTTTTGCTGCGCAGGTAGCAGCTGAAAGAGCCGGTAATGCGGCTGCTGAATACGGCCTTAAAAACCTGGATGTAGAGGTTAAGGGTCCTGGGCCCGGACGTGAATCTGCAGTTCGTGCCCTCAATGGGTGTGGCTACAAGATCACTAACATCACTGATGTGACGCCGATTCCCCATAACGGTTGTCGTCCGCCCAAAAAGCGCCGCGTCTAACACAGGAGACAGTGAAATATGGCTCGTTATATAGGCCCGAAGTGCAAGCTGTCTCGTCGTGAAGGGACAGATCTTTTTCTGAAGAGCGGTGTTCGCGCGCTCGATTCCAAGTGCAACATCGAGACTCCGCCGGGTATGCACGGCGCGCGTCGCGGTCGTCTGTCCGAGTACGGCTTGCAGCTTCGCGAGAAGCAAAAAGTTCGTCGTATCTACGGTGTGCTTGAGAAGCAGTTCCGTGGGTACTACAAAGAGGCAGCCCGTCGGAAGGGCGCAACCGGTGAAAACCTGTTGCAACTTCTGGAAGGCCGCCTGGATAACGTTGTATATCGCATGGGTTTTGGTTCTACCCGTGCTGAGTCCCGTCAGCTCGTTTCTCACAAAGCGATCCTGGTTAACGATAAGCCGGTAAACATTCCGTCTTATCAGGTTAAAGCAGGTGATGTTGTGAGTCTGCGCGAGAAGGCCAAGAATCAGTTGCGTGTTAAAGGCGCACTGGAACTGGCTGGTAGCCGCGCGCCGGTGAGCTGGGTAGAGGTTGACGCCAACAAGATGTCCGGCGTTTACAAGTCAGTGCCTGAGCGTACTGAACTGCCTGCCGACATCAACGAGAACCTCATCGTCGAGCTTTACTCTAAGTAAAGCCCAGTTAGCAACGATAGCAGATAGGGGCGTCTATGCAGCGTTCAGTACATGAGTTATTGACACCTCGTACGATTGACGTGAAAGAGTCCGGCGCTTTGCGTGCCAAGGTTACCCTGGAGCCGCTAGAGCGCGGCTTCGGTCATACTTTGGGCAGTGCGCTTCGTCGCATTCTTCTGTCTTCGATGCCAGGCTGCGCCGTGACTGAAGCACAGATCGACGGTGTCCTGCACGAGTACAGTGCCATCGAGGGTGTCCAGGAGGACGTCATTGAGATTCTTTTGAACCTCAAAGGCGTTGCCGTAAAGATGAACGGACGTGATGACACTGAGCTGACACTCAGAAAAAAAGGTCCGGGCGTTGTAACTGCTGGTGATATCACGTTGGATCACGACGTTGAGATCGCTAACCCGGAACACGTTATCTGTCACCTGAGCGAGAACGGCGAACTGAACATGCGCTTGCGCGTGTCTCGTGGTCGCGGTTACGAGCCGGCTGATCAGCGTGGACTGGACGAGGACGAAACTCGTGCCATTGGGCGTTTGCAGCTTGATGCTACGTTCAGCCCGGTTCGCCGAGTGTCTTATGCGGTTGAAAGTGCACGGGTTGAGCAGCGTACAGACCTCGACAAGCTGGTTATTGATCTGGAGACAAACGGTACGATCGATCCGGAAGAAGCAATTCGCCGGGCCGCGACTATCCTCCAGCAGCAACTGGCTGTATTCGTCGATTTCGATCATGAGAAAGAGCCAGAGCGCGTAGAAGAAGAGGAAGAAATTGATCCGATTCTGTTGCGTCCGGTTGATGATCTTGAGTTGACTGTACGTTCGGCTAACTGCTTGAAGGCAGAAAACATTTACTATATCGGCGATCTAATTCAGCGCACAGAAGTGGAGCTGCTGAAGACGCCTAACCTTGGCAAAAAGTCGCTTACCGAGATCAAGGACGTTCTAGCGTCCCGTGGTCTGTCACTGGGAATGCGTCTTGATAACTGGCCGCCGGCAAGCCTTCGTGGTGATGACCGGGTTCTGGGCGGTTAATCGCCGATTAGTTTAAGGTAAGGAATCAGAGCAATGCGTCATCGTAAGAGTGGTCGTAAGTTCAACAGGACCAGTGCGCATCGCAAGGCCATGTTCCGTAACATGACTGCGTCACTGGTTGAGCACGAGCTGATCAAAACGACGCTCCCGAAAGCGAAAGAACTGCGTCGGGTAGCAGAGCCATTGATCACGCTCGCAAAGAATGATTCGGTTGCAAACCGTCGTCTGGCGTTCGCGCGCCTGCGTAGCGATGCAGCGGTAGCTAAGCTTTTCAACGAGCTTGGCCCCCGTTACAACGAGCGACCGGGTGGTTACCTTCGTGTCCTGAAGTGCGGCTTCCGTGCTGGCGACAATGCCCCTATGGCATTTGTTGAGCTGGTCGGTCGTCCTCTGGACATCGAAGCTGAAGAGATGGGCGACGACGAGTAAAATCGTTTAGGCTGTTTCTTGATAAGGCCGGGATCCGAAAGGTTCCCGGTTTTTTTGTGTCTGGAACTTGAGGGTTCTGGCGGCGTGCTAACTTGGCGGGTTGGCCAGGGGTGCTAGGTTTATTTTCTTTGGAAAAATAACTCGCTGCGCTCAGACATCTTTTTCCGGCAGAAAATAAACCTAGCACCCCTGACCGACGTAGTTTTGTGGTGTTTTCCCTATTTTTCCAGCATCGGTTTTAGGTATTTGCCGGTGTGGGAGTTTGCGTTGTTCGCTACGTCTTCCGGTGTACCTTCCGCAATTATCTGACCGCCGCCAGAGCCGCCTTCCGGGCCCAGATCGACGATCCAGTCAGCGGTTTTGATCACATCCAGGTTGTGTTCGATTACCACGATAGTGTTGCCGTGGTCACGTAACCGCTGGAGGACGTTCAGTAACTGTTGAATGTCGTAGAAGTGTAGACCAGTTGTTGGCTCGTCCAGGATGTATAGAGTCTTGCCCGTATCCCGTTTGGAGAGCTCTTTAGCGAGCTTCACACGCTGCGCCTCACCGCCGGACAACGTGACCGCGCTTTGCCCGAGTCGAATGTAGGAAAGCCCTACGTCGATCAGGGTTTGTAATTTTCTGGCTAAGAAGGGCACGGCGTCGAAGAATTCGCGGCCTTCCTCCACGGTCATGTCGAGTACTTCGTGTATGTTTTTCCCTTTGTACCGTACTTCCAGAGTTTCCCGGTTGTAGCGTTTGCCTTTGCAGATGTCGCAGGGAACGTAGACGTCGGGCAGGAAGTGCATTTCTACTTTGATCACGCCATCGCCTTGGCAGGCTTCGCAACGGCCGCCTTTGACGTTGAAGGAGAAACGGCCGACTTTATAGCCTCTTGACCGGGCCTCTTGGGTTCCGGCGAACAGCTCCCGTATTGGGGTAAAGAGTCCGGTATAGGTTGCAGGGTTCGACCGGGGCGTTCTCCCGATGGGGCTTTGGTCAATGTCGATGACTTTGTCCAGATGGTCTAGCCCCTTAAGGTTTTTGTAGGGAGCGTGACTCAAACTGGTAGCCTTGTTGAGTTTGGCGGCTGCTACCGGGTACAGGGTGCTATTGATCAAGGTGGACTTGCCTGAGCCGGACACGCCGGTTACACAGGTCATGATGCCTAGAGGTAGCGTCAGCGTAACGTCTTGAAGGTTGTTCCCGCTGGCACCGGTCAGTACAAGGTGTTTTCCGTTGCCTTTGTTACGTTCCGTCGGTATCGCGATGCTTTTCTCACCGCTCAGGTATTGTCCGGTTAAGGAGGCTCTGTTGGCGATGATGTCGGCCGGAGTGCCTCTGGCGACTACCTGACCGCCGTGTACGCCAGCGCCCGGCCCAATATCGATCACGTAGTCCGCGGCGCGGATCGCGTCCTCGTCATGTTCAACCACAATGACGGTGTTGCCTAGGTCCCGCAGGTGGGTGAGGGTGGCCAGCAGGCGATCGTTATCTCGTTGGTGAAGGCCGATGGAGGGTTCGTCCAGAATATACATGACGCCGACCAAGCCGGCACCAATTTGGCTCGCCAAGCGAATTCGTTGGGCTTCGCCCCCCGAGAGAGTGTCGGCGCTGCGTTCGAGGGTCAGGTACTCTAAGCCCACGTTCACCAAAAACTGCAACCGTTCCCGGACTTCTTTCAGAATTTTGTCCGCGATCTCGCCTTTACGTCCCGGCAGTGTTAATTCGCCGAAATAGTGGTGTGCTTCACCGACCGGCATGCGGGTAACGTCCGGCAGGTTTTGCTCTTTGATAAACACGTGACGGGCACTCTGCCGTAAGCGGGAGCCATGGCAAGCTTTGCAGGGCTGGGTGCTGAGGTTTCTAGCCAGCTCTTCCCGCATACTTTGGGATTCGGTTTCACGATAACGGCGTTCCAGGTTGGGCAAAATGCCTTCGAAAGGGTGGGCCTTTTCGATGATCTGGCCGCGGGAGTTGACGTAACGGAAGGTGACGTCTTCGGTTCCCGTTCCGTGCAGCAAGGCCTGCTGGAAGTCGTCGGGTAGCTCAACCCACGGGGTTTCGAGATCCATGCCATAGTGCTCGGCAACGCTGGTGAGCATCTGAAAATAGTAAACGGCCCGGCGGTCCCAGCCTTTGATGGCACCGGAGGCAAGAGTGGCTTCCGGGTGTTGAATGATTTTTTCGGGATCGAAGAACTGTTTAACGCCCAGCCCGTCGCAGGTTGGGCATGCCCCTGCCGGGTTGTTGAAGGAAAACAGGCGTGGTTCGAGCTCGCTCAGAGAATAGCCGCATTGGTTGCAGGCATAGCGGGCGGAAAAGGTGTGTTCTTCGCCTTCGCCCGACATTGGTGCGACAAGGGCAATGCCGTCGGAGAGATCGAGGGCGGTTTCGAAGCTTTCGGCGAGTCTCTGTTCCAGCCCCGGCTTTACTTTGAAGCGGTCAACCACCACGTCGATTTGGTGTTTACGCTTTTTATCGAGAGCCGGCACGTCGTCGATGTCATAAACGGTGCCATCCACCCGCAGTCGGATGAAGCCTTGGCTGCGCATGGTATCGATCACTTGATGGTGTTCACCTTTCCGGTCCCGGATGACGGGGGCCAGAATCATCAGTTTACTCTCCTCGGGGAGTGCCAAAACTTGGTCAACCATTTGGCTGACGGTCTGGGCTTCCAGCGGCTGATGATGGTCCGGACACCGAGGCTCGCCGGCACGTGCAAACAGCAAGCGCAGGTAGTCGTAGATTTCGGTGATTGTTCCCACCGTTGAGCGCGGGTTGTGGGACGTGGACTTCTGTTCGATAGAAATGGCCGGCGACAGGCCTTCGATGTGGTCTACGTCCGGCTTTTCCATCATGGAAAGAAATTGCCGTGCGTAGGTCGATAGGGATTCCACATAACGTCGCTGGCCTTCGGCGTAGAGGGTATCGAACGCCAACGAGGATTTCCCGGAGCCAGACAGCCCGGTAATCACGATGAGTTTGTCCCGCGGCATATCCAGGTCGATGTTTTTCAGGTTGTGGGTGCGCGCGCCCTTGATCTGGATATGGTCCATAACACCTCGCTTCCGATAAAAACGACCAGTATATCGTTTTCAGAAGGGCGCGGCTAAGTTGCCGACTCTACGTAGAGTGCACCCCGATGTGGGTAGTCCCGTCGAAGCTTCCGTTCTGGTACAATGCGCGCCTCGCGGCAGACGGCCACCACCACATCCATTCACTCCGGCACGGGTTATATGAACGCGCTAGAAAAACGCTCAGTCGCAGCTCTGGCTTCGGTATACGCCATGCGTATGCTGGGTCTGTTTATGGTTATGCCGGTGTTTGTGCTGCTCGGGAGTGATTTGCAGGGGGCTACGCCAGCGCTGATCGGTTTTGCGATCGGTGCATACGGCTTGAGTCAGGCGTTGTTACAGATACCGTTCGGCTTGATGTCGGACCGGGTCGGCCGTAAACGGATGATTTATATCGGCTTGATTCTGTTTGCAGCGGGGAGTGTCCTGGCGGGAGTCGCCGACTCGATTTACGGGGTGATTGCCGGGCGTGTATTGCAAGGTGCAGGGGCCATCGCCAGTGTTCTGATGGCGATGCTAAGCGATCTGACACGAGAAGAGCAGCGCACCAAGGCGATGGCAACGGTTGGTATCTCTATCGGTTTGTCGTTTTCGGTCTCACTTGTTGTCGGGCCGCTGTTAGGTGCCGCTTGGGGGCTGTCCGGTATTTTCTACACGACCGCCGTGCTGGCTTTGCTGGCATTGATTGTGGTGGCCAAGGTAGTGCCTACGCCGCATCAGAACAAAGTGAATGCCGAAACGCATCCGGCGCGTGAGATGGTGGGGACGGTTCTGGCCGATGGCCGTTTGTTGCGGCTTGATTTTGGCATTTTTGCCCTACATTTTGCGTTGACCGCGCTGTTTTTGGTATTTCCGACCCTGCTCAAAGAGCAGCTCGGGTTGGCGGCTACTTCTCATTGGTGGTTTTACCTGACGGTGATGGTGACCTCTTTCTTTGCCATGGTGCCGTTTATCATCATTGGTGAGAAAAAGCGTAAGATGAAGCCGGTGCTCTGTGGCGCGATTGCGTTGTTGGCCGTAGCAACGGCGTCAATGACTGGCGTGACGAATAGTCTGGCGTTGGCGTGGGTGGTTTTGTTTTTCTTTTTCATGGCGTTCAATTTGTTGGAGGCAAGTTTACCGTCATTGATCAGTAAGGAAGCGCCAGCGGCAAGCAAGGGTACGGCGATGGGCGTTTATTCGACGTCTCAGTTTTTAGGGGCGTTTCTTGGGGGCGCATTGGGCGGATATTTGTTGCAGCAAGCTGGTTTGAACGGTGTGCTGTGGTTAATGGCGGGCGTATTGGCAGTTTGGTTGCTGGTAGCGCTCACCATGCCTTCCCCGAGTTACACCGCTAGTATGGTGGTGCAGTTGCGTACTGTGATCGCAACATCCTTTGACGACATCGATCAACGTTTGCGTGGCCTATCTGGCGTAGCAGACGTTGTTATTGTTGAAGAGGCTTCGACGGCCTATTTAAAGGTGGATCGTCAGCACTTTAATGAAGATCAGCTTGCGCGCCTGGAGTTTGTGCGGCAGGGTGATAATACTTAAACATTGGATGCCTGCAAGGAGCGCAGGCGTTCGGTCAAAAAACACCAGGAGCAGAACATGGCACGAGGCATAAACAAGGTAATTCTGATCGGCAACCTGGGCCAGGACCCGGATACCCGATACACCCCGAACGGCAATGCAGTGGTTAACCTGAACCTGGCGACCGATGAAAGTTACAAGGATCGCCAGACCGGCCAGATGGTTCCGAGAACCGAGTGGCACCGGATTGTTATCTTCGGAAAGGTGGCGGAAGTGGCCGGGCAGTACCTGCGTAAAGGCTCAAAAGTCTACATCGAAGGACGTTTGCAGACTCGTAAGTGGCAAGGGCAGGATGGTCAGGATCGTTACACCACCGAGATCGTGGTGGATATTAACGGCCAGATGCAGATGCTGGACAGTCGCGGAAGTGAAGGCGGCATGAATCAAGGCGCTCCGCAAGGTCGCCCGCAGCAGCAAGCGCAAGCACCTCAGCAGCAGTACAATGCCCCGCAACAGCCTCAGCAGCAGGGCGGGTACAGCAATCCTGCGCCACAGCAGCAGGCGGGTAGCATGCCAGAGCCCATTGATGACTTCGACGATGACATCCCGTTCTAAGACGTAGGATGTGTCGTATAAAAAAACCCGAGCAGTCGCTCGGGTTTTTTTATGGTATTGGCTTAATCGTACTAACCGCTACTCTTCTGTGGTTTCCGGATGATCCAATCCCAGTTCGTTGATCTTTCGGGTTAAGGTGTTTCGGCCCCAGCCGAGCAAGATCGAGGCATCCCGTCGTCGCCCACCGGTATGTTTCAGGGCGGTTTCGATCATGATCTTTTCAAACTCTGGTACGGCTCGGTCCAGTACCCCCTTTTTACCGCGCTTCAATTCTTGTTCTGCCCAGTTTTTCAGGCCTTCTTGCCAGGTCTGGCCGGTGGCGTCGTTCTCGGACTCGGCTTGGTCCAAAAGTTCCGGAGGTAAGTCGGCCACATGAATTTCACGGCCACTCGCCATCACCGTGAGCCAGCGGCAGGTGTTCTCGAGCTGACGAACGTTGCCAGGCCAAGGCAAGGTTGAGAGGTATTCTTCTGCGTCTTTTCGCAGAAGCTTTGTTTCGACGGCGAGCTCTTTCGCGGCTTGTTCGAGAAAGTGTTGCACTAGACGGGGTATATCTGTCCGCCGCTCGGCGAGTTTCGGCAAATGAATCCGAATCACGTTCAAACGATGGAACAAATCCTCTCTGAAGCTGCCCGCGTTCACGAGTTTCTCGAGATCTTGGTGAGTAGCGGCGATTATACGAACGTCCACTTTGATCGGGGTGGTTCCACCAACACGGTAGAATTCTCCATCGGCCAGAACTCGCAGTAAGCGGGTTTGGGTGTCGGCAGGCATGTCGCCGATCTCATCCAGAAATAATGTGCCGCTGTTGGCTTGCTCGAAACGACCTTGCCGGGTGCCTCCGGCGCCGGTGAAAGCGCCTTTTTCATGACCAAACAGTTCGGACTCGATGAGGTCCTTTGGGATGGCGGCCATATTGAGCGCAATAAAGGGGCTGCGGGCACGGGGGCTGTGGTTATGGAGGGCCTGAGCAACCAGCTCTTTGCCGGTGCCGCTTTCACCGTTGATCAGTACGGTGATGTTTGAATTTGAAAGCCGCCCTATGGCCCGAAACACTTCCTGCATGGCCGGGGCTTCGCCAATGATTTCAGTGCTCTTTTGAACCTCTTCAATGTGAGGTTCGGCCGTTGCTCTCTGTTCATGGCTGTGAGCGATGGCTCTTTTCACTAACGCAACGGCTTCATCCACATCAAATGGCTTGGGCAGGTATTCGAAAGCACCGGTTTGGTAACTGGTGACGGCGCTGTCTAAGTCCGAGTGAGCAGTCATGATGATGACCGGAACGTCCGGGTGCAGTGCGACAATACGTGAGAGTAGGGTGATGCCATCCACCCCCGGCATGCGTATATCGCTGACAATGGCGTCGGGCCGTTCGTGTTCAAGGCGGGCGATGATGCCTTCACCGCTGTCAAACGCTTTCACTTGCAAGCCGGCTTGGCTTAACGCCCGTTCAAGTACCCAGCGGATACTTTTGTCGTCGTCGATGATCCAGACGTTTCCTGGCTGATTCATAAAGTGTCCTCCAGAGGCAGGAAGATAATAAAGTCGGTTTTTCCTGGCTCGCTTTCACATTCCACTAAGCCTCGGTGCTGGCCGATGATGCTTTGGGTAATCGAAAGTCCCAACCCTGTGCCCGAAGCGCGGCCGCTGATCATGGGGTAAAAAACATTTTGTAGCAGGTCAGCCGGAATGCCGGGGCCGTTGTCGATAATATCGATGCGGCAGACCAATCGGTGGCGTTGATGGCCAATGGTGAACTGCCGCAATGTGCGAGTGCGGAAGGTAATTGTGGGGACGGTGTCTTCTCTTGATGCATTCTCGTTTTCGAAAGCCGCCTCCATAGCGTTTCGGGCAATGTTCAAGACCGCTTGAATAAGCTGCTCTTTGTCACCCGAGAATTCCGGAATGCTAGGGTCGTAATCACGCTGAAGCTGCACTTTGCCCCGGCTTTCCGCCTCGATCAGGGTGCGAACCCGCTCCAAAACCTCATGGATGTTGGTGGGGGCAATCTGCAGGGCTTTGTTGGGTCCGAGCATGCGGTCCACTAAACTACGCAGCCGGTCGGCCTCGTTAATGATGACTTGGGTGTATTCGCGTTGCCCGTCACTGTCTAGCTCGCGGTCGAGCAGTTGCGCTGCGCCTCGAATGCCGCCCAGTGGATTTTTGATCTCGTGGGCCATACCCCGGACAAGAATTCGGGAGGCCTCCTGCTGGGAAATGATGTCTTCTTCCCGACTGATACGAAGCTGGCGGTCTATGGGCTGGAGTTCGATCAGTAGCTCAATTGGGTCAATGCTGATAGGGCTGACGGAGTAATCCACCATCAGGCGGGATCCGGTCAGCAATGCGAACTCAGCTTCGCGCCGGGTATAAGATTGACCGTTCTTTGCCGCGGCGTGCAGTGTTCTTAGTGCATTCTCTGAATCGATCAGTACATCGCTCAACGCTGTGCCCTGCGTTCGCATAAGGCTCGTTTCGAACAGGTTTTCTGCGGCCGGGTTCAGATAACGAATCGTCAGATCGTCGCCCAGAACCAGGACGGCGGTCGTCAGGCTATCGAGAATACTTTTATACCCGGCGTTCAGGGTGGTTGATGGTCGAAACGACATGCAGGAATCCCGTTGGGCGCTCATGGTTATAGCTATGAATTAGCAATAAACGAACCAGTTTTTCTGTCTCGTCCGATGAGCGGTGTTTTTGTGCGATAGGGCACCCGGGAAGGGCTTGTCGTGCTTTTAATCTCAAGGCAGGCGAGTTGGAAAGCTGCAAGCGGGCCGGGTTTGCCCCTTTGTTTGCCTACAGCATGGCACTAAATTGGTGCTGGCGCACTATTTTGGTGCGGCCTGATTTACTGTGCCACAGAGGGGCGGTGCACCGTAAAGCGAATGGGTTGGCCGGTTTTAACTTGTACGCCGTTGCGATCGATAATGTGGGCGACAGCACTGTGAGTGCCTCGGTCGATGTTTGGTACGGTCACGGAGCCCGAGGTGCTTTGGCCGACCGGCTGGCCATCGAGTGTGATTTCGTATTTGTGGCCGGGTTTCAGGCCGGGAGTGCTTCGGACTTCAAAGGTGACCGTGCCGTTGCCGCTGTGAAAGGCTTGGTCATCCTGAGGGTAAGCGAAAGCGAGGTTGTCGTACGAGGCCCCTTTACGTTCAACCTCTTCTCTTAGCTTTCGGGGTTCGCGCACGGCTTCGGGCTTGGGCAGTGTGATGGTGGTAACAGGCTTTACTTTGACCGGTTCGCCGCCCTTGATGGGTTCGTCGGAGAAGGTAACGTTGCCTTGTGCATCTACGTGGCGGTAAACCTCCGCCCAGCTGGTAGATGCGGCAAGTATCAGTATTCCGGATGCGAGCGTGACAAGAGTTTTCATGATGGCGACCTGTGCTCTGGTTGACTCATTTGATTATCCGGCGCAGCGGAGGGGATATCAACGCTGTGGGTGGCTCGCTTGGTTACATCTCGTTAAGAGCGACAGGTGTTGGTTGGGTTTTGTGGAATCGGCCACAAAAAAACCCGCCGAAGCGGGTTTTTTCTCTCTTGCTGAAACGCACCTAAGCGGTGCAATCAATTAGCAGGAGTAGTACAGCTCGAACTCAACCGGGTGCGTGGTCATGTTGATGCGCTCAACTTCGGCACGCTTCAGGTCGATGTAGCCGGCAATCATGTCTTCAGTGAACACGCCGCCACGGGTCAGGAACTCGTGGTCTTCTTTCAGGGCATCCAGAGCTTCTTGCAGAGTCTCGGCAACCTTCGGAATGTTCAGAGCTTCTTCTTTCGGCAGGTCGTACAGATCCTTGTCCATGGCATCGCCAGGGTGGATCTTGTTCTGGATGCCGTCCAGGCCGGCCATCATCAGTGCTGAGAAGGCCAGGTACGGGTTAGCAGCCGGGTCCGGGAAGCGAACTTCAACACGACGGGCTTTGGCACTGTTTACGTATGGGATACGGATAGAGGCAGAACGGTTACGGGCAGAGTAGGCCAGCATAACCGGTGCTTCGTAGCCTGGTACCAGACGCTTGTAGCTGTTGGTGGCCGGGTTGGTGAAGGCGTTGATTGCCTTGGCGTGCTTGATGATACCGCCAACGTAGTACAGAGCTTCGTCACTCAGGCCTGCATAGCTGTCGCCTGCGAACAGGTTCTTGCCGTCTTTGCTCAGGGACATGTGAACGTGCATGCCGGAACCGTTGTCGCCAACAACCGGCTTAGGCATGAAGGTTGCGGTTTTGCCGTATGCATGGGCAACGTTGTGCACGCAGTACTTAAGGATTTGTACTTCGTCGGCCTTTTTGGTCAGGCTGTTAGGGCCTACGCCGATCTCACACTGGCCAGCGGTGCCGACTTCGTGGTGGTGAACCTCAATGGTCAGGCCCATGGATTCCATGGCCGCACACATAGCGCCACGCAGATCGTGCAGACTGTCTACCGGTGGAACCGGGAAGTAACCGCCTTTAACGCCCGGGCGGTGACCGATGTTGTTGCGGTCGAAGTCTTCGCCGGAAACCCAAGCGGCTTCTTCTGAATAGAGCTCGTACATAGAGCCCTGCATGTCGGTCTTCCACTTCGCGGAATCGAAGATGAAGAACTCTGGCTCTGGGCCGAACAGGGCGCCATCGGCGATGCCGGTGGACTTCAGGTACTCTTCAGCGCGCTGGGCAACAGAGCGGGGGTCACGCTCATAACCTTGCATGGTGGTCGGTTCCACAATGTCACAGGTAATGTTGATGGTGGCTTCTTCGGTGAACGGGTCCAGAACGGAGCTGCTGTCGTCCGGCATCAGGATCATGTCGGATTCGTTGATGCCTTTCCAGCCAGCAATGGACGAGCCGTCGAACATCTTGCCGTCGGCGAAGAAATCTTCGTCAACTTCAGATGCGGGTAGGGTTACGTGTTGTTCTTTGCCGCGTGTGTCTGTGAAACGCAGGTCGACCCATTTGACTTCGTGCTCTTTGATCAAATCAACAGTCTTGGACATTGTGCATGCTCCGTAAGTTATACATATTCGTTGTGCCGGATCGTTCAGCGTACTGAGGCCCGATCTGCTTGCAGGTGAGGGAAGCTTATCAGAAGCCGTTGGCCCTTACCTTTCAATTGCGGCTGTTTACACCTAAGCAAGGGCCTTGCCAGTTTATCGATGTTGCCTCACAAAAGCGCAGTTACGGGGCTTGCGGGCAACGCCGGGGCGCTGAGGGCGCGCATCCTGGCGTTTTTAACGTCTCAGTCGTGCCCCAAAGTGGTGCGCCGAGCTGATAAATGCCTAATAACAGTGCGCTTCGTGATTGATTACATATTAAGCACTAATCTTCATATTATCGACATGGACTTTTCGATATACTGCGTCCCGCTAATTTCTGCAGGATACCAGTTGTGATTGATAAGCTTAGAAACGTTGCCATTATTGCCCACGTAGACCACGGTAAAACGACCCTGGTTGACCAATTGTTGCGCAAGTCCGGAACTTTGGACCGTAAAGAGCTCGAAAGCGAGCGCGTTATGGATTCCAACGATCAGGAAAAAGAGCGTGGCATTACCATTTTGGCGAAGAACACTGCGCTGAAGTGGAAAGACTACGACATCAATATCGTGGACACCCCGGGACACGCTGATTTCGGTGGCGAAGTTGAGCGAGTCATGAGCATGGTAGACAGTGTTCTGCTTGTGGTCGATTCGATTGACGGCCCGATGCCACAAACCCGCTTTGTAACGCAAAAAGCGTTCGCAGCAGGCTTGCGCCCGATTGTTGTGGTCAACAAAATTGACCGTCCCGGCGCTCGCCCGGACTGGGTAGTAGACCAGGTATTTGATCTGTTCGATAACCTTGGCGCTACCGATGAACAGCTCGACTTCCCGATCGTATACGCCAGTGCCTTGAACGGCATTGCGGGTATGGATCACGAAGACATGCAAGACAATATGGATGCCGTTTTCCAGGCCATCGTGGATTACGTGCCAGCACCTGATGTTGATCTGGACAAGCCGTTCCAGATGCAGATTTCCCAGCTGGATTACAACAGCTTTCTGGGTGTGATCGGTATTGGCCGCATCGCCCGCGGCAAGGTAGCGACCAACACCCCGGTCGTTGCGATTGGCGCTGACGGTAAAAAGCGTAACGGCCGAATCCTTAAGATCATGGGCCATTCCGGTTTGCAGCGTGTCGAAGTTGACGAAGCTCAGGCTGGCGATATCGTGTGTGTGAGCGGTTTGGATCAGCTCTTCATCTCTGACACCTTGTGTGATCCTTCAAATGTTGAAGCGCTGCCCGCACTGACCGTTGACGAACCGACGGTTTCGATGACCTTCCAAGTCAACGATTCGCCGTTTGCCGGTAAAGAAGGTAAGTACGTAACCAGCCGTAATATTAAAGAGCGTCTGGAAAAAGAGTTGCTGCACAACGTAGCTCTGCGTGTTGAAGAAGGTGACTCCGCGGACAAATTCAAAGTATCTGGCCGTGGTGAGCTGCACCTGTCAGTACTGATTGAAAACATGCGCCGCGAAAACTTCGAGCTGGCGGTTGGTCGTCCGGAAGTGGTGATCAAAGAAGTAGACGGTGAGAAACAAGAGCCGTACGAAAACGTGATCATCGACATCGAAGAACAGCACCAAGGCCCCATTATGGAGCAAATGGGTCTGCGTCGTGGCGATATGACCAACATGATCCCGGACGGCAAAGGCCGCATGCGTCTGGAATACACCATTCCGGCTCGTGGCTTGATCGGCTTCCGGAACGCCTTCCTGACCATGACCTCCGGTACCGGTATCCTCACCTCGACCTTCAGCCATTACGGTCCTGTGAAGCTGGGTGAAGTGACCAGTCGTCAAAATGGTGTCATCGTTTCCATGGCGACCGGCACTGCGTTGACCTACTCGCTGGAAACCCTGCAGAGCCGAGGCAAATTGTTCCTTGAGCCGGGCCAGGAAATCTACGAAGGACAGCTGTGTGGTATTCACAGCCGCGATAACGATCTGGTGGTTAACCCGACCAAGGGTAAGAAGCTGGATAACATGCGTGCGTCGGGTAAGGACGAAGTCATCGGCTTGGTGCCGCCCATCAAGCATACGCTTGAGCAGGCGCTTGAGTTTATTGACGACGACGAGTTGGTGGAAGTAACGCCCAAATCGATCCGTCTGCGCAAAAAGCTTCTGACCGAAAACGAGCGTAAGCGCGCCGGTAAGAAGTAAGTACGGTTGGCCCGGGGTTTCAGGCAATCACAGTGATAGAAACGAAGGTTTTCTTCTTGTGATCGTTCTGTTGCTCCGGGCCGATTGCCTTTCGAGTTAACTCCCTATCCTTTGCATTAAATCTGTAATCTCTCTCGCTATTCTCGGCTAGACTTCCGTTAATCATTCATCGGAGTCCGCCATGCTTACTCTTTATCCCGAAATTCAGCCCTATGCTCGGCATCGCCTCGCGGTGGATGATGTTCATGAGCTGTATCTGGAAGAATCCGGTAATCCCGAGGGTACTCCCGTGCTTGTGGTGCACGGTGGCCCGGGTGGTGGTTGTGAGGACTACCATCGACGGTTTTTTGATGCCGAACGTTTCCGAATTATTCTGCTGGATCAACGTGGCGCAGGGCGATCGACGCCGTTGGCCGCATTAGAAGGAAATGACACCCCGAATTTAGTAGCGGATATAGAAGCGGTACGCCAGTTCCTTGGGGTGGATCGTTGGATGCTGTTTGGCGGTAGCTGGGGCTCTACGCTCAGTCTTATATACGCGCAATCGTACCCGGAGCGGGTGTTGGGGCTGGTGCTGAGAGGTATCTTTCTCTGCCGGCCTCGGGATATTCACTGGTTGTATCAGGAAGGCGCGAGCCGGGTGTTCCCGGATTACTGGCAAGACTTCCAAAGGCTTATTCCCCAGGAAGAGCGCGATGATATGGTTGCGGCCTATCACCGGCGTTTGACTAGCAATAACGAACTGGAGCAGATTCAGGCGGCGAAGGCCTGGTCTGTTTGGGAGGGTCGTTGCGCAACGCTCCAGCCGAACCCGAAAGTGGTGGAGCATTTTGGGCACCCCCATGTTGCGATCGCACTGGCGCGAATAGAATGCCATTTCTTCATGAATCAAGGTTTTTTGCAGCCAGACCAAATTATTAATAACGCGGATAAGTTGGCGAGGATTCCGGGCATTATAGTTCACGGACGATACGACATGGTGTGCCCACTGGATAATGCTTTCGCCCTTAGTGCGGCTTGGCCCGAGGCCGAACTGCAAATCATTCGCGATGCCGGTCATTCGGCGTCCGAGCCGGCCATTGTGGATGCGCTGATTCGTGGCGTTGAGCAAATTGCCGTCAAAGGTGCGCCTTCAGCTGGTTGATTATTAGACTTTTTGTTGACTTGGCGGGGTTGCGACCTTTGAGTGGCCTCTATACACTTTGGTGCATTACGGTGTTTTAACCCCGCGAGCCGAGTTGCCAAGGGACTAAATGAAAGGATTGATCCAGCGAGTATCCGAGGCAAGTGTTGCCGTAGGGGGCCATCAGATTGCCAGCATTGGCAATGGGCTCTTATTACTCTTGGGCGTGGAAAGGAATGACGCATCAAAAGAGGCAAAGGAACTGTGCCGGAAAATTCTCTCATACCGGATTTTCCCCGATGAGCAGGGCCGGATGAACGTGAACGTTCAGGACTCCGGTGGCTCGCTTTTAATTGTTCCCCAGTTCACCTTAGCGGCGGATACTTCCTCCGGAACCCGGCCAGGCTTTTCTCTGGCGGCTTCCCCGGACGTGGCAAATCGTTTGTATGAGGAGTTTGTTGCCGAGGCGAAGAGCCTGTTGGGGGCTGAGCGTGTGCAAACCGGCGAGTTCGGGGCAGATATGAAAGTGGCGTTAGTGAACGATGGCCCGGTTACCTTTTTGTTGGAAGTGGGTGGGTCAAAATAGGTCATTTTAACGCTGACGTAATAATGCCCATGATTAGGGCGTTGCTTGGGGTTTCCGGGTGCTGATATCTGATCCTAGGGCGCTCGCGACAAGTGACCAGTTTTGTAACGTGTTGGTTGGAAAGATAATAGTGGATTTAGGTCTGAATTTTGCGATGCTAGGCCCTAATTGCCGTAAGTATGGACGGACACACAAGTTTTGAATCTGGGGCTTGTTTAGGTTAAAAAATAGCCGCTAAAAATTTGCAAAAATGTAATTGTTGTATTAAAACAGGATCATCACAGGGAACTTTAACAGAGTTCTGTAAGTGACTGAGAATCAAGGCCTGCTGTTCGCCTTGTTGGGATAAAAAGAAAAGATCGGGCCTTAAGACCCGTCGAAGAACCTGAGTTAACTCACAAAGGAAGATGCAACATGAAAAAAACTATTCTTGCTTCTGCTATCGCAGCTGCAACCTTCTCTGGCGCTGCTCTGGCCCAAGAAAGCAACCTGCCGACTGTTTACGGTAACATTCAGTACGCTCTGACCCACGACAACGTTGATGGCGGTAGCAGCGACATCGCTCACAACGACAACGGCTCCACCATTGGTCTGAAGCACGACCACGAAATTGCTCCTGGCGTTACTGGCTTCTTCAAGATTGAGCTTGATGGTATTGACGCAGATGACAAGTCAAAAGGTCGTGGCCGTATCAAGCTGGACGAAGCATACATCGGTGTGAAAAGTGATAGCTTCGGTCAGGTGTGGGTTGGTTCTGATGATTCTCTGTATGAGTCCACCATTGACCGCATCGTTAACTATTACGAAGTTGCCGCGCGCAATATCGGTGGTAGCTACACCACAGGTGAAGGCGACTTGATTCAGTACATGACGCCTTCTTTCGGTGGCTTGAAGCTGGGTGCTGCCGTTCAGATCAATGGTGATGGCGATTCACAGTCTAACGGTAAGAGCTACCCGTACCAGTTGGCCGCTATCTACTCTGTTGATGCTCTGACTCTTGCGTTCGCTATGGATTCTAACGATGGCGACACCGGATACTCAAGCGGCAGCTCCGAAACTGTAGGCGACCCTGCGGTAAACGTTAAGAACAACGAAAACACCTACGGTGTGCGTGTAGCATACGCCGCAGATGCTTTCGGTGCTTCACTTGAGTATCAGACTCGTAAAGATGCGTACGACATTGTTGGTGTTCAGGGCACCTACACTCTGGGCAAAAACGTGTTCGCGCTGTCATACGAGCTGGCAGAAGCTGACGGTGTAAGCGGCGACGACAAGATGGATACTATTGCCCTGCAGGCGCTGCATAACCTGTCAGACAACATGTACGTCTATGTTGAAGGCAACTTGGCCGGCGGTGACGACGGTGTCTACGGTGTGGCTGACAAGAGCGAGGCTTCGACCGTTTCTGTTGGTGCCACCTACTACTTCTGATCAGCTAACCAGCTAATCCAGTAGTATCGAAAACCGGTGACTTAGGTCACCGGTTTTTGTATTTTTAGCCTCCAAGTTTTCAGGAATCCCCTATGGCCACCGAGCTCGAAATCAAACTTACCCTGTCTGAGCAATCCCAGACTGAAGCGTTGGCATGGCTATTGGCCCAACAGGAAGCCTCCGAAGGCCCAAGAAAGGTGTTGATGAACCGCTATTACGACACCCCCAGCGCGGCGCTCAATCGTGCCAGAGCGGCTTTACGGGTGCGTGAGGCTGGCGGCCGGTACATTCAAACCCTGAAAACCCAAGGCGAGTTTGTGGACGGGGCCCATCGGCGGGAAGAGTGGGAATGGGAGATCCCGAGTACCGATCTGGATGTGTCGTTACTCGAACAAACCCCGCTGAACGATCAATTGGATCTGTCCGAGTTGGCGCTGGTATTTGAAACCAACTTCACCCGTCAGATTGTCATGCTGAATACCGCTGGTTCAGTGATCGAGGTGGCGGTCGATTCCGGAGAAATTGCCGGTCGGGGGGCTGCCAGGCCATTGCACGAAGTGGAATTTGAACTGAAGTCCGGTAACTCTGAATCCTTGATGATCTGGGCGGCCGCGCTGGCCCGAGAGGTTCCGGTATTCCTTAATCTGGTGAGTAAAGCGGAACAAGGCTATCACTTGGCGGGTATTCATCAGCCAACTCTAGGCCGCAGCACTGAAGCACTATCGGTAACGGAGTTTCTGCATCAGTTAAGCCTCGCATGGTTGCTAAAAGCGCCTGCACTTTTTTCAGCGGAGTCGTTGTCAGAGGTACAAAGGTTCGCCGATGACGCGGGTTTTTCGGACGTGTGGGGGCAGCTCATGCCTGAACTGGTCCGTGGCTGCTGTGTTGCAGACATGCTCCAGAGCATTCCCCGCATCGGCGAGTTGCAGTTAGCGATCGCCGCCGCTAGCTGATATCGAGTAACGCCGTCGCAATACTGAAGTAAATCAGCACGCCGCTCACGTCCGCAATGGTCGTAATCAGCGGGGTGCTGGCGGTGGCAGGGTCAAACTTCAGTTTGTCGAGCAGGAAGGGCAGTAGCATGCCAATCAAGCTGCCGACCATCACCACGACAATCATGGTCACCGCAACCACAGTGGCTATCTCAGGGCCTGCGCGTAGCAGTCCGACCACCATCACGGCAGCAGCCATGGTCAACCCAAGGCCAGTGGCGACCAAGGTTTCTTTGCCTAGCAAGCGCCCCCAATCTGTGACGGTGACATCGCCCGTGGCCATGCCTCGAACCATCAAGGTGGCTGACTGGGCTCCGGCGTTACCCGCACTGGCAACGAGCAAGGGCATAAAGAACAGCAGGGCGATGTGTTCGGAGATGATTCCTTCAAAGTAAGCAATCCCGGCGCCTGTGAAGATATTGGCGAATACGAGAATGACCAGCCACTGCACTCGAGAACGGTAGAGTGAAAACGGTGAGGCATCTCTTAGAGTGCCTGTGAGTTTTCCCACTGTTGCACCCTTGTGCATGTCTTCTGTTGCTTCCGCTTCGGCGGCATCCATGGCGTCGTCGTAGGTGACAATGCCGACCAATCGGTTGTCGTGATCGACAATAGGGAGAGCCAGTAAATCGTACCGGGAGATGAGTCGAGCTACCTCTTCTTGTGGCGTGTGCGTATTGGCCGTCACCAGGCCGGTTGCGATCAGATCGTTCACCGAAGCACTGGGCGTTGCCGTGATCAGATTTCTCAGGGAAACGGCGCCAAGCAGCGTGTGATCTTCGTCCACCACATAGGCGTGGTAGATGGTTTCTTTGTCAGGCGCTGTTTTACGGAGCAAATCGATGGCTGCGCTTGCGGTCACGCCGGTGTTTATCATGGCGTAATCGGAGCTCATCAGGGCGCCGGCCGTGCCTTCTTCGAAGCTGGCCAAACGCCGAAGGTCTTCTCGCTCTTTGCTGGCAAGAGATTGAAACAGGCTGTGCTGCCTTTGTTCATCCAGCAGTTGGAAGAAGTCGGCTCGTTCATCCGAGGGCATCGCCGTAACCAGCTCGGTCAGGCTTCGAGTCGGAAGTTGTTGGGCAATCAGGGTTTGTGGAGTTGGTCCAATGTACCCGAGCACCTTGCCGCCTTGCTCCTTAGGCAGCGCATTTAGCAGGCGTATACCGGTATCGGCTTCCGGATGCGCTTCGATAAAGTCTGCTAAATCGGCTGCGTTAAACGTGGATGCGGCAATCTGAATCTGGCTGTCGTCGTTCGCGGCGAGCGCCGTAAACAAGGGCCGGAAGAACTCAGTGTCCTGGACTGACATGGATGACCCCGTTATTTCTGTGCGTTATTTGCTGCGCCATCGCCCTGTAGCTCCCGCCATTTCTTGAGGAACTCTCGATAGCGATCCAAAGCCTCTTCCACCACGGCCACCGTCGGTGTGTCGCTGGAGCTTACCAGTACGATCAACCCTTTACCTTCCACTTCTTTGTTGGAGGCAGGGTGGCAGGTCACTTCGTTGTCGTGATCAATGTAGGCCAAAGCGGTTCCTATACCGTGGCGGACAAGGGCGCTGACGATATCGGCCCACGTCAGATCATCCAATTCCAGCTCATAGCGGTGAGGGTGGTCGCGTTCGTAATTGAACATGTCCTCCAGGACTTTTTCGGAGCCAGGGGCGACGACGGCCCGTACCATGATTTCCGGGTAGGTGCGCACGGGGCGGATCACGGTGCGTACACCCAAGGTTTTGAAGCGATCGCGATTGATGTCGCTGACGCATTCGGCGGTGGTGCGGTTGCCCAAGTTGGATTCGGTCAAACGATGGGCGATGTCGAACGTCAGGCTGTCAGAGAAAGCGTCGGTTTCATCTGCGGCGAGCACGATGATGTGCCGGGCATCGCCTGCGTGAACGGCTTTAAGTGCCTCTGGGTCGTTCCCGGAGCCATGAAAGTGCACCATGCCGCAGTCCCTCAGCTCCGCGGGCAAGCCTCCGGGGAACTGCCGGGTCAGAAGAATAATCGGAACGGTATGATATTCCGGAATGGAGCGAATTTGAGAAGCGAAGCGCATGAAATATTGCTCGCCTCCGCTGCGGGGGGTGTTAATGATTACGATGTGGTCTTTCATGTTGTAGATCCAGCGTCCAGTCAGGATTCGTTCGCGGCGGTAAAAACGGTATTCAATATAGTCACTAACGATCAATGTCAGCAGAGTGATTGATGAAATAAACATCAGCAACACCGTGCTGATGCGTCCAACAACGGTTACGGGCGCAAAGTCGCCGTAGCCGACCGTAACCAGGGTCGTCATGGTCAGCCACGCGGATTCGAACAGAGTCAGGGGCTCGAATGTCCAGAGAATCAGAATGTGAGTGCACGTGAGCGCCGCGAGAGCCAAAAAAAGGCGCTTGACCCGCTGGCGAATCAGGCCTCCCATCGGCAGGTGTGACTGAGTGTGCTCCGGATTTAGCGGTCGCTTATTTCTCATCATGAATGTCGGGGCCTGTTCAGTCCTTGGCGAGTTCGTTATACAGTACTTGGAATATATCAGAGAGATAAAGGAGTTGCGTTATGTCCGACCCTTGGAAATCGCTACCGGCAGCGCTTGCTGATGAGGTATCGGCCTGCTGGTCGTCGATATTTCCAGGCGGTGTGCCCGAATGGCTGGCTGTGGTACCCGAGTCGGACATTGCGGAAGCCGTGGCGCGTAGCGTGTTCTTGCGCCAGACCCTCCAGCGCCACCCTGACTGCATGCAGGAAGTATTCGCTACCCGTCCTATGACGGAACCCACCACCGAGGCGTGGCTGGCAGAGCGATGGGCCAGTTATTTGAATGCGGTTGAAGCCGAACCAGATTTGCACAGCGCTTTGCGCCGTTTTCGCCGTGAGGTGCAGTTTCGAATTATCTGGCGTGATTTGATGGGGTGGGCGGATCTCAACGAAACCATGTTGGCGACCAGTGCCTTTGCCGATGTGTGTATTGACGGGGCATTGGATTGGCTCTACAGCAAGGCTTGCGAAGAATTCGGAACGCCGTGGGGCAAAGACCCGGTCACCGGAAAGGACGCTCCTCAGCGTATGGTGGTGCTGGGAATGGGCAAGCTCGGTGGCCGTGAGCTGAATGTGTCCTCGGATATTGACCTTATTTTCGCATTTCCCTCAAACGGTGAAACCCAAGGCGGCCGCCGTGCTCTGGATAACCAACAGTTTTTCATTCGCTTGGGGCAGCGCTTGATTCAGGCGCTGGACCAGATCACCGCCGACGGTTTCGTGTTTCGTGTTGATATGCGTTTGAGGCCGTATGGCCAGAGCGGGGCTTTGGCGCTGAGTTTCGCGGCACTGGAAACCTACTATCAGGACCAGGGCCGTGACTGGGAACGTTATGCCATGGTGAAGGCGCGGGTGGTTGCGGGAGATCAGCGTGCGGGTGCGGTCCTGATCGAGAGCCTGCGACCGTTCGTTTATCGGAAGTACATCGATTTCAGTGCCTTTGAGTCTCTTCGCAATATGAAAGCGATGATCGGCCGGGAAGTGCGGCGCAAGGGGCTGGAAGACAACATCAAGCTGGGCAGCGGGGGAATCCGCGAGATTGAGTTTGTGGTGCAGGCCTTTCAGTTGATTCGCGGGGGCCGTGATCGGGAGCTGCAGCAGCGGGAACTGCTGAACATTCTCAAAGAACTGGAGGAGTTAGAGTTGTTGCCTTCGCCGGTGGTGAAGGAGCTGCGCGAAGCCTATGTGTTCTTGCGGAATATCGAACATGCCCTGCAAGGGGTGGAAGACAAGCAGACCCAAACGCTGCCAGACAACCCTTTGTGCCAGGCTCGAATCGCACGCATCATGGGTTTCGACGACTGGGCAAGTTGTCAGGCTGCGTTAGCGGGTCACCGTGAACGGGTGGCACTGCACTTTGCCAACATTATTGCCACCGAAGATGAGGAGGGTGGCGGCGACACTGCCGTGGATGATGGCTGGTTCGAACTGTGGTTGCAGGAAATGGATGAGCCGGCGGCCATTGAGTGGTTGGCTGAGCAAGGTTATGAGAACCCCGAAGGCAGTTATAAATTGCTGACAGCCTTGCACACTGGCCGCACCGTACAAACCATGCAGACTCAAGGCCGCAAGCGCCTGAATCAGTTCATGCCCCTGTTACTGAGTGCGTTGACCGAAGTAGAAAACGCTTCGGAAACCCTGGAGCGGGTGTTGTTGCTGGTTGAGTCGATCTTGCGCCGGACCGCCTACATGGTCTTGTTGGTGGAAAACCCGAATGCGCTCACCCAACTGGTGGGGCTGTGTAGTGAAAGTCCGTGGATTGCCAAGTTGCTGGCGGACACGCCGCTGCTGCTGGATGAGTTGTTGAACGCCGAGAGTCTTTACAGTCCGCCGGCCAAAGAGGCGTTGCAGGATGACTTGCGCCAACAAATGCTGCGCATCCCGTATGAAGATCTTGAAGAGCAGATGGAGTCTCTTCGACACTTCAAAAAAGCGCACACTCTGCGGGTGGCTGCCTCTGAGCTAAAGGGCACCTTGCCGCTGATGAAGGTAAGCGATTACCTGACCTGGATTGCGGAAGTGGTGCTGGATCACGTAGTGGATGTGGCCTTCTCGAATCTCGTGAGCCGGCATGGCCGCCCGCAGCGCGTTGATGGCACGGCCTGTGATACCGATTTCGCCATTTTGGGTTACGGAAAGCTGGGCGGTATAGAAATGGGGTATACCTCAGACCTGGATTTGGTGTTTGTGCACCAGTCCGACCCACTCTTGACGACCGACGGCGACAAACCGATCGACAATGCCATCTTTTATACCCGCCTTGGCCAGCGGATTGTGCACATTCTGAGCACGCAAACACCGTCTGGCCAGTTGTACGAAGTGGATATGCGACTGAGGCCTTCGGGTAATTCGGGACTGCTGGTCAGCACGCTTCAGTCGTTTGAGAAATACCAGCAGAACGATGCATGGACTTGGGAGCACCAAGCGCTGGCTCGGGCTCGAGGTGTGGCGGGGTGTCGAGACACCTTGGCGGCGTTCGAGCGGGTTCGGCATGACATCTTGTGTGCTCAGCGTGACAAGGTGGCGCTTCGGAAAGAAGTTGTTGATATGCGTGAAAAAATGCGCGCCAACCTCGGTACGGAAGAATCGAAAAGGATCGAAGAATTTCATGTCAAACATGACTTCGGTGGCATTGTCGATATCGAGTTCATGGTGCAGTACCTGATGCTGGCCTGGAGTGGTGAACATCCGGAGCTGACCCAGTGGAGCGATAACATTCGCCAGCTGGAGGAGTTGGGGCGTGCGGGTGTGCTGGATGTTGCAGACACCGAGAAGTTGCGCGATGCCTATATTGTCCTGCGGTCAACGATTCACAGGCGGGCGCTGCAAAATCTGAGCAGTCGGGTTGAAGGGGAGCGATTTGTGAATGAACGCGATTATATCGAGGGGATGTGGAAAAAAGTCATGGTTAATTAGTAAGCTAAATTTATTTCTGGCCGGTATTCCTGCTAGAATGCGAGTTCCCCGAAAATCGCTTTTTTAGGAGCAGAAAAGAAATGTCGATGGCTGATCGCGATGGCGTTATCTGGCTGGATGGTGAAATGGTTCCTTGGCGTGATGCCAAAACCCACGTCCTTACCCATACCTTGCACTACGGCCTCGGCTGTTTTGAAGGGGTACGAGCCTACAATACCGCCAATGGCCCGGCGATTTTCCGCCTGAAAGAGCACACCGACCGCTTGTTCCGCTCGGCTCACATCCTGAACATGAAGATGCCGTTCAGCAAAGATGAGATCAACGAAGCCCAGCGTGCCGCCGTTCGCGAAAACAATCTGGACGAAGCTTACCTGCGCCCTATGGTGTTTTTGGGCTCTGAAGGCATGGGTCTTCGTGCTGATAATTTGCAAGTGCATGTGATGGTTGCCGCCTGGAGCTGGCCGTCGTACATGTCGCCTGAGGCCAAAGAAGTGGGCATCAAGGTGCGTACCTCTTCTTACACTCGCCACCACGTTAACATCACTATGTGTAAGGCGAAGGCTAACGGTAACTACATCAACTCCATGCTGGCGTTGAACGAAGCTATCTCTGGCGGTGCTGAAGAGGCCCTGTTGCTGGATAACGAAGGATATGTCGCGGAAGGTTCCGGCGAGAACATCTTCATCGTTCGTGACGGGGTGCTGCACACTCCTGAGCTGACGTCGTGCCTGGAAGGTATCACCCGCGCCACCATCATCGATTTCGCCAAAGAGCTTGGCTTACAGGTGAAAGAGCGCCGGATCACTCGTGACGAAGTGTACGTTGCAGAAGAGGCCTTCTTTACCGGAACGGCTGCTGAGGTTCTGCCGATTCGTGAGCTGGATGGACGTGCCATTGGCGCAGGCAAGCGCGGCCCGATCACTGAAAAGCTCCAGAGCATGTATTTTGATGCGGTTAAGGGTAAGCTGGCTCAGCATTCTGAGTGGCTGACTCACGTTAAAGGTTAAGACAGTTAGCTGTTCCAAGGTGGCCGCCGGTGCTTTCAGCCCCGGCGGCTTCGCTATATTGAATTCACGGAAAAACAGGGCAAGACAATGGCAGACGTAATCAAGGTACCGGTTTCTTTCGGTGAAGTGTTGGATAAGATCACGATTCTTGAAATCAAATCCGAGCGCATTAAAGACGAAGCAAAGCTCAAGAATGTGCGTTTGGAGCTTGATGAGCTGAGCGCAACTTGGGACGAGGCCGTAAAAGACAAGGCTGCCGAGATTGCGGATTTGCGCAAGCAGCTTAAAGCGGTTAACGAAGAGCTTTGGGTGATTGAAGACGATATCCGTGACGAAGAAGCGGACCAGAACTTCGGCCCGCGTTTCATTGAGTTGGCCCGTGCGGTCTATGTCACCAACGACAAGCGTGCAGCCATCAAGAAAGAAGTGAACCTGGCGCTGGGTTCGCGCTTTGTGGAAGAGAAATCTTATCAGGATTACACCGCCCGTAAGTAAAGCGGCTAGACATACCACTCGCTGAAGCTGCTTAAAGGCCCATCAATCTGGCCGAGTTTAGCGGCTTCAGCGATTCTGTTCTGGGTGATCAGTTGTTTTCGGCCATCCAGCGGTCCAGCATTTCAGTAGCGTCCTTGACGGACACCATCTCCATCGCCCCCTCGAATTCTGCCTTGGCGCCCCAGCGCGCTTCCTCCACGGATTTACCTGTGAACTTTTGCAGTGCTTCCGGGTAGCGGTTTACGCACCATTTCAGAGAATTGTAGGGCCCTGAACGATTGGGGTTGCTGGCGGCGAAAACGCCCAAGACATCGGTATTCACCGAGCTGGCAATGTGAGCGGGGCCGGTATCCGGTGCAACTACAAGATCGGCCTCAGTCATTAAAGCTGTGAGCTGCTTCAGAGTGTCTTTGCCGCAAATATTGTGCGCCTTGTGCTTCATGGCACCTTCGATGGCGGTGCAGTACTCTGCTTCAAAAGGTGCCGGACTGCCCACGAGAATGACCTTCATGCCGTAAGCTTCAATGGCATAGTCTGCAAGCTGCGCGTAGCGATCCGCTGGCCAATTCCTCAGCGTGTGACTGGCGCAGGGGCTGATGACTAAGTTCTTGCGGTCTGCTGCCAGGTGGCTGCGCGCAAATTCGTGATCGGCCTCTGACAGTGGAATGTGCCACCGGGGTGGGGCGGCTTTTAGCCCCAATGGCTCCAGAAAGCTCGCCAGACAATCCCTGACGTGCTGCTGTGGCACCGGAACAATACGCTTGTTAATAAACAGACTGTGCAGGTCTTTGCTGCGAGCTTTGTCGTAGCCGACTCTGATCTTGGCCGGAATCAGTGCCGCGGCAAGATTAGCTCTCAACGCCACCTGCATGTGCAGCAAGGCATCAAACTTGCGGCCTTTCATTTGCTGACGCAGGTCCGCATAGCCCTGACGGCCGGCTTTCTTGTCGAAGATGATGAACTCGACACCCGGAAGGTCGCCAATTAGCTTGGCTTCGATTTTGCCAATGACCCAGGTAATTTGGACGCCGGGAAGCTGCTCTTGCAGGCTCAGAACAACCGGGATGACGTGAGTGACGTCGCCGATGGCGGATAGGCGGAGGATACAGATGGATTTCGGCAAGGCGTCCTCGTAACGTTTCATAAAGATTAATGAGTGGAGCCCTGAGTCACGCTCCTGCTAAACTGCGCCTATTCTAACCCACTGTTGGTGCGGGGTCTGCCATTCACATTTCCACAAATGTTGGCTATCAGGTTTATTGATGCTTATTGTTAACCCTTCATACTCGGGAGTGTCTGAAAGGATGCTTTCCCCATCGTATTGGAACGATCGTGCTGAACCGGTTTCCGTTGGAGGGCGGGGTGGCGCTTGGTTTGTGGATGCGGATCAGGGGGGAATGGTTCTTCGGATGTATCGCCGCGGAGGTGTGGCTGCCCGGCTTTCGGAATCCCGATACCTCTTTACGGGCTGGCACCGGACTCGTTCCTATCGGGAGTTTCAGGTTCTAAGCCAGCTCTACCAGATAGGTTTGCCTGTGCCAGAGCCTGTTGCTGCTTCGGCTTGTCAGTCTGGTTTGTTTTATCAGGCCGCGATTCTTATTCGCCGGATACCAGATGCGGTACCGTTGCCGGAAGCGTGCGAGCTTAGTAAGGAGGCTATTTGGTGGGAGGTGGGCAGAACGATACGGCGTTTTCACGATGCAGGCCTAGACCATGTTGACTTGAACTGCGACAACATTCTGGTCGCGAATGGTCTCGTGTATGTAATCGATTTTGATAGGTGCCTATTCCGCAAGCCCGGTGTGGAAAAACGTTGGACCAAACGGAATCTATCCCGATTGTACAGATCCATCGAGAAGCGAATAGACACCGTCGATATTACGAAGCCCTGGCAATCGTTGTTGGCAGGCTATAGTAAGGTTGCCCAGTCTTAAACGGAGTGTTGTGGTGTGGTTGATCGAGTAGTTCCCGCTGAAACTCAAAGCGAGTTTACAGACCGTTTTCCTCGCTGGTCATTCGTATCCTTATCTGTGTTGTCGGTGCTTTTTACTGTTTTGCCTCTTGTTGAGGTTCGCCTGCCAAATGCAGTGGAAGTCTTGTTTGCTTTGCTGGGGTTGTATGCGTTTTTCCGTTTTGCTCGAGGCGTCCGTTGGAGTGCTCCGGTTAGGTTGATGGTTGCAGCTGTGATTGTCCTTAACCTCAGTTGGGGCTTTATGCTGATTGACCATCCCGGTTTGGCTCGCTCCGGTCCATCGCTAGAAGACTTCCTTGATAAGTTCATGTTTTTGTTCATTGCTTGCGTCTTAGTAGGATCAGAGAAAAAGGTTATCGGTTATTTAGCCATTTTTGGCGTGAGTATCGCCTTGATGCCGTGGCTGTCAGGAAACGGATTTTCCGAAATCGCAAGCGGGTTAGATGGAGCAAGAGCTAGTTTTGGCATTAACCCGATTCGTACGGGGTTGCTTTTTGGCGGTGTGTGCATAGGCTTGCTGTGCTTTTGGCAGCGAATTTTTCTCAAGCCATCGTTTTCGGTTTGGCGCTTCGTGGTTTGGTCAATTCTGTTGTGCTTTTGTGCGACTATGCTACTTATCACTCAATCCCGTACGGCTATGGTCGCGATTATTCCCGGGTTGCTGACGTCGGTGGTCCTGGGGGCCGTGTTGTCGACGTTTTCTTTTAGAACCAAAGCAATCTCAGCGGCTGCGGGCTGTGTTTTCTTGGTGATCGTTGTTGCTGGTAGCGTTTTTACGGGACTTGCGGAGGTGGTTGAGCAGCGATTCAACAAGGAGTCCGTCGTTGTTGAACGAATTATTGAGGGCGATTTTGAGAGCGTTCCAACGACCAGTTGGGGACTACGTGTCCACTTTGTTGTGGAGGCGGGGCGGGGGATTCTTGAGCGTCCGCTTACCGGCTGGGGGTACCGGGCCGGCGAAATCGTTTTGAATCAAGACGGTCTTCGTCAAGCCGACGGAGGAGTGTTCAGTCAAGTTCATAACAGCTATTTAGAGGCAGCCCTACGTTACGGAGTTGGGGGGGCGCTGATTGTTTTGCTGCTATTCGCTTGGGCGACACTAGAGACAGTGCGTTGCTGGAAGCAAGGGCTAATGTCTTTTGACGTTTTTGTGTTTTTGATGTCTGCTACTGCGTACTTTATGGTTGCGAACCTGTTCGATGGACTGCTGTTTCAAACTGAAGGCGTGTTGATGTTCAACGTGCTTATGGGGGTTGCAGCGTCATTTATATTTCAGAGGCGATGGCAAGCTTCTCTTGACGGTGTAGGGGATGTGAATGCACGTAGTTAAACTCGACTGCACGCTGAGAGACGGCGGTTATTACAATAGTTGGAATTTTAGCGCCGACCTCGCGCAGAGATACCTCGATGCGATGTCGGAGGTGGGCGTGAGCGTAGTTGAAATAGGTTTGCGCTCGTTAGAAAACGATGGGTTTAAAGGTGCGTTCGCTTTTTCACATGACGAGTACTTGCAGAATCTAAATGTTCCATCCGGTCTTGATATTGGCGTTATGGTTAACGCCAGTGAGCTGGTTGGGGGTGATATAAATGATCGTCTGAAAGCTTTGTTTCCTCGGCCATCAGGCCAGTCTCCTGTGTCATTGGTTCGTATCGCTTGCCATGTCCATGAGTTTTCTGAAGCCTTGAGCGCCACCTCGTGGCTCAAAGAACAGGGTTACCGTGTCGGTTTCAACCTAATGCAGGTGGCTGACCGATCAGAAACCGAAATCGTGGAATTGGCTCGCGAAGCACAGCAATGGAATCCTGATGTTCTTTATTTTGCCGACAGCATGGGTGGAATGACACCGGATCAGACAGCCACCATTATTGGCTGGATACGCCAAGGTTGGCAGGGGGCGCTAGGCATTCACACCCACGATAACCTCGGCTTAGCGCTTCAGAACACATTAACCGCGCTCGACAAAGGGGTGACCTGGATTGATTCCACGGTGACCGGTATGGGGCGAGGGCCAGGCAACGCGAGAACCGAAGAAGTTGTCATAGAGTTAATGGATAAAACCGAGCATCGGGTTAACCTGATTCCGTTAATGAGCCTGATTCGGACAGATTTTAAACCAATGCAGCAGCATTTTGGCTGGGGAACAAATCCGTATTATTTCCTAGCCGGCAAGTATGGTATCCATCCGTCGTTTGTGCAGGAAATGTTGGCTGATTCGCGGTATGTGGAGGCGGATCTTCTGGCGGTTATTGAGCACCTTCGACGAGAGGGTGGAAAAAAGTTCAGTCGAGATGCGTTGCACTCAGCACGACACCGTTTACGCAGTGAGTCTAAGGGGGCTTGGGCACCTGCGGAGATGTTGAAGGGGCGGGATATTCTGCTGCTGGGCTCTGGTCCGGGAGTTCGGGAGCACCGGGAGGCTCTAGAGCAATACATCCGTAAAAATGCGCCGGTTGTTATGGCGCTAAATACCCAAACATCTATTGATTCGTCTCTTATTGATGTACGAGTTGCATGTCATCCAGTTCGGCTGTTAGCCGATTGTGCTGAGCATTCGTCTTTGCCCCAGCCGCTGATTACGCCGGTTGGAGTGTTGCCAGAGGATGTTCGCTCTAGGTTGTCAAAGAAAAAACTACTGGACTTCGGTATGCAGGTCGAGCATGGCAGGTTTGAATTTGACGATACCCATTGCGTTCTACCAGTATCACTAGTAATTGCTTATGCCCTGGCAGTAGCCACCAGCGGTCAAGCGGAGCGGGTTATGATGGCAGGATTCGATGGGTTCGGAGCGGATGATCCGCGAACGGTAGAAATGCATGCTTTGCTGGCGGGGTATCAGCAGCATTCTGCAGCCCTGCCGCTGCTAGCGGTGACGCCAACTCGTTACTCAGTGCCTGTCCAATCCATTTACGGGATGTGAGATATTAATGAAAAGTGTTGTGGTTATTCCTGCTCGTTATGGTTCCAGTCGTTACCCTGGTAAACCCCTTGTGGAGCTTCTCGGAAAGCCCATGATACTTTGGGTCGCGGAGCTTGCAGCACAAGCGGTTAGTCCGGAAAACGTATACGTCGCCACAGAAGATGAGAGCATCGCAGCTGTAGTTTCGGATGCAGGGTACAACGCTGTTATGACAAGTGATTCTGCACTAACTGGAACCGATAGGCTGGCAGAAGCCGCCTCCCAAATTAGCGCAGATATATTCGTTAATGTTCAGGGGGACGAGCCGCTGGTTGACCCCAAAGACATTGTTCGAATTATTGATTTCAAAAAAGCGCATATGAACAAGGTTATTAATGGCTTTAGTGTGCTGTCAGAGGGTGAAGATCCAGCAAACGTTAATATCCCGAAGGTGATCGCTACAGAAACTGGGCGCATGGTTTACATGTCTCGTAACCCTTTGCCTGGCTTCAAAGATGCAACTAATAAACCCGGAAATTATTACAAGCAAGTTTGTATTTACGCGTTTACTGGGGACGAGCTCGCACAGTTCGCGAACTATGGACGTAAGAGTGACCTAGAGCGTTGTGAGGACATAGAAATACTGAGGTTTCTTGAGTTGGGCAAGGACATCCAGATGGTTGAAACGCAACCCGGTAGCTTAGCGGTGGATGTTCCTGAAGATGTAGCGCCGGTAGAGGCGGCCTTGCGTGCCCGAATTGGATAGTTTGATGTCTCCCGTGACTGATTTTGGTGTGGCGCCGCGCCCTGACTTTACACTTCCGAAGGCGCAACGGCACCGGTTGAAGCGCGTGAGGGCGCTTATGCTCGTAACGGATAAGTTTCGGTTTCCGTTCCGTCAGGCGTTGGCTGATAAGTTGTGGAAAGATTCAAAGCACTTCTACCGGCTAGCGGGAACAACCGCTCCGTGGGATGCAGCCCCCAGAGCAATGGCTACGTGCCGATCGTGGGAGGAGCTCAAGTACTGGAGCTATATCGTTTCCTGTTACGAGCAGCACCGAATATATGAGCAGATGGTGTCGGATTTTGGTTCTGTTGAAGCTCTTAGTGCATCAGGAATAGCCGCAAAAGTTAAATTTGTTGGTAGTGGCAGCGGCGGTTCCACGCTGAACTCATATCGATCCATTGTTTTAGCTGACCCGTCGAAGCCAAACTCGTGGTTGTTCGAAAAAGTATACCGTTGCCAAGGTTACGACGACCTAGAGAGGGTGCTTGCAGTATCCCGCCATCTTGGCGACAGACTTTGCACGGGCGACATCTTTATGCCCCGGTTGCTTGATGTCCGGAAGGGTGGGGAGCTCGCTATCGTATATAGCGCTTTTACGCCGAGCGCTCGCGTGTCTGCGAGGCAGGCCGTTGCCCGAGGTGCTGATGTTGTTAAGGAGTTGATGGCTTTACCTACTGATAGCTTGGTCTCTGAACCTGTTTTGAGAAAGCCGCATTCAAACTATTTACTGGCGTTGGCGAAAACGCGCGATTGGATTGCAGGCAGACGTCCGGAGGTTTTAACTGAGTTTGATGCGCTTTCTCGCAAGATCAACGATAGTTATCCGCGATATCTGGCTCATGGGGACTTGCATCGCAAGAATATTCTCGCGTCGGGTGCCGTGCTCGACTGGGATTCTTGCGGGTTTTACCCGATAGGGTATGACCCAGGACTGATTATAGCGAGAGGTCTGAAGGCTGATTCTGTTGAGGAGTTGGAGCACTCGCTGGTTAAGTATTTTGGGACCATGAATGCTGGCACAGATGCTCGGTTAATGGTGTCGGGGGGGCTGTACTTCGCTCTAGTTTTCGGTGCGGGCAAGAAATCAGCTTTGAGTGAGCCAGTGTTGGAGTCACTGCTAGCTAAAATTGTGCCGAATTCGGAGGTTGAGGGCCATTGATTAGTCGATTGCTTTACCATAAGAAACGCCAGCAACGGTGGTGGCGATACTTGCAGTTCCGAGGGGCTTACCAGGCGGCGCAACAAGCACGTGACCCTGCGAGCAGGCTTTGCGCCTGTTTCCGGAAGCTGGGGTATGGCGAGCCAACTTCTGAACTCAAAGATGTATGGGCTCAATGGGTGGCCCTAGGTTCTTTGGTTGCCCCCAAACTGGAGACTTCTACGGTAACCGCATTGGAGAGCCAAATTGTATCCTTGGACGGGAAGCAGTTACCGGTACTGGCTTGGCTCGATCTATATCGGTTGGCCATTGGTGTTGGTGTCTATGGCCCCGCTAATGCCCTCCGAAACAAGGCGATAACCCGCGCAGCCTCGGTGGTTGGAAGCGCCTCAAAGGGTAATCTTACGGCACAAGAAGTTGCGCTTGGCTTTTACTGCAATCTCGAATTAGGTCGTTTTGGTGAAGCCGATATACTGCTGCGGGACATGGCGACGGGAGGTTTGCCTGCAGAGAAAGTTGGTCACGCCCGGTGGTTTTTGTCTCTTTACAAGGGCGACCTTGCGACCTCTGAAGCCGGCTCGTTGGACGAGGATTTTGGAAGTTATCTCCGAGGGCAACGCGTTGCGATTGTCGGGCCAGTCAAAAGCCATGCTTCCCAAGGTACAGAAATTGATGCCCACGATCGCGTAGTGAAGTTTAGCTATCAAGGGGGAGAAAAAGGCCGGGATGCACTGACCCAAGGTCAGCGAATTGATGTCAGCTATTACAACAACACCCAGTCGCAACGTCTTTCTGAATCGGGTTACTCGAAAGTATTGGAGCAGCTAAGTTGGATAGTGTGTATCAACCGGAAGGGACGGTCTCGCTTCCCCTCCCACGAACAGAAGATTCGCCAGATCTACTCATTACAGTGGCTGCTTCCTGATACGCACTTTAATGCGGGACCGAATGCCTTTATTGATCTTCTGCGGTGTCAGCCTGCGGGAATTAAAGTATTTAACACAGATCTGATGCTGTCGGCAGGTCGTTATGCGGGGTATCGAAAGCCCGGGGCGAAGGACATCGATTATACTCGGTCGTTTATCAAGACTCACGATCCGATTCTTCAGTATGTAACAATCCACCGCCTGTGGGAGCTTGGCTATCTCGAGGGGGATGCCCGTTTCGAAGAGGTCATGGAGCTAGGCTTGAAAGGATATCTCTCGCAGTTGCAGAGAGTGCACGGAGCTCATGACCAAGCACTTTTATAGAGCCGTTTTACGTGATGGCTACAATCAACTGAGATATGGGCGCTGCGCTCCCAAATATGCTGAAAAAGTGTATGTTCGTGCGCGTGATTGTAGGGCTTATCTTCGGTCTTCAATGGTCGAGAGTTTCTTTTCTGTTCGGGTCAGGCAGGGCTCGGGCTTGGTGGTTAATGCATGGCCTGAAGCTGAACTAATCCCCGTGGACGAACACCCCAAGGTGGGTTATTGCAAGCAGCATTGGCTTGGCGGTAGTACGTGGCACCAGTCAGGCGCATACGATTACCTGATGGCACGAATTGAGGCCTCCGATTCAGGTAGTTTCGACGAATGTAGGAATTTGGCTGATGTGAAGCGCCGTTATCAAAATTTGGATGCATTATTCTTAACCCTGCAATCCGAGGGAGGGTTTAAATCGCAAAAGGAGATCCATCCTGATAATTTTCGGGAAGTTGGGGGGATTCAGTTTCACTTCGGCCCTGATGGCGTTCCCGTTTTTAGTGGTGCTGGGGCTCATCGATTCGCTATTGCCCAGATTCTGGATTTGGTTATCCCGGCACAGGTTGGAATAGTGCATCAAAGTGCTATTCCACACATGCAAAGATACCGTCGCGGTTAATTTATGGTTGATACTATGTGCTCGGGTGTGCGTGAACTCACTCACCAGGGGTGGAGTCTTAAAAGTCGATTATCAATTGAAGAAAGTCAGGGGCTGCTCGAATCGGTTTTGACAGGAGCGATAGAGCGACAGCATGTGTTTCGTGACAACTGGCGAACTTTGAGTGCCAAGGTGGCTTTTGGTGACCAGGTATTGATTCTGAAAGTCCCTAGAGCCCGAAATAAGCGCCGGTGGGAGCGTTTGTTAACGAGGTTTCGGGGAAGTGACTCTGTACGGCATTTTCGGCAACTGCACTTTATGCGGGAGCTTGGGTTTCAAGCCCCAGAGCCAGTGCTGGCCGGTGAGCTGAAGCAAGGTGGCGCTGTCATTGATTCTTTCGTCCTTTATCGGTTTGTGGAGGGAATCCCTCCTTCGCATGAACACAGCGAAGTGGTTTTAGGTACCCTGCTGGCGCTTCATGACAAAGGATATGTCCGTAATGACCCGCAGCTCGCTAACTTCTTATTAACCGATATGGGTGTCTGCTTCATCGATTTTCGGCTTAAAAAACCGAGATTTTTTCGGCTTTTATCGATGAATCGGGAGGTTGTTCAGTTTTTGAAGAGTTGTTCTGCTCCTGAAAGCATCGTGCCCGAGCATGTCCGGGCTTCTATCTGGTTTCGTATCGCCAAACGATTTGATGCATTTGGGGCCGCTGTGAAGCGGTGGAAGAAAAGCTTGCGTCGCCGGAAACGGTCAGAGCGCGCATAGTGACGGTTGCTGGTGTGTCAGAACGTTTCCTAAACAAGGGGTGGTCATAAAACGATGAAATCTTTGCCGAGCTATAGCACCTGGGTTTTTGACTGCGATGGGGTTCTACTTAACTCGAATGTCGTTAAAACGGAAGCGTTTTATCGATCGGCAGAGCCCTATGGTAGGGACAAGGCAGATGCCTTGGTAGCGTTCCACATAGCCAACGGGGGGGTCTCTCGGTACGTGAAGTTTGAGTATTTTCTGACGGACATTGTGGGGCGTGACAGTGTTGATACCGACGAGCTTCAATTGCTATTGGATGCTTATGCAGGATACGTTCGAAACGGGCTGATGAACTGTGAAGTTGCGGCGGGCCTTGACCAGTTAAAAAAGCTGACGCCAAAATCTTCATGGATGGTGGTGTCAGGAGGGGATCAGGAAGAGTTGCGCTGGGTTTTCGCTGCCCGAGGAATTGATGTCTACTTTGACGGCGGTATTTATGGCAGCCCTCAAACTAAAGACCAAATCTTGGCTTGGGCGGCAGAAACTGAGGTTCTGTCATTCCCCGCTGTGTTTGTAGGAGATAGTCAATATGACTTTGAGGCGGCATCTCGGGCCGACCTTGATTTCATTTTTGTTTCAGCCTGGAGTGAGTCTTCGTTTGACTTTAAAGGCGCTGATTACAGTCTAGACGATATTGGAAGTATCGTAGCCGCCGTCACTGAAGGCAATTAGCTGTCCTGGTTGTGAGCACCTGAAAGAAAACTAACCACGATGACGTCACTCCGAAAGGGGGCGAGCCAATTAGGCTTTACGGGTATCGGTAGTTCCCGAGTTATATTGCTAAGGCTTTGTGCCAAGCCCTCCGGCGATCGCGGTGCTAGGTAACGTTCAAGTTCTCCTCGGAAAACGTCACGAACCCCGCCAAGACTGTCCACTGATACTATCGGCGTCCCACAAGCCAAAGCCTCAGTCAGCACAATGCCCAGCCCTTCGTACTCCGAGGCCAACACAAATAGATCTGCCTGTTTCATCCATGGGTACGGGTTACTGCGCTTTCCAGCAAAGATGACTCGGTCGGATATGCCTAGATCTCTGGCCTTTGCTTCGAGTTCGCTGCGGAGCTCGCCTTCGCCAACTATGACCAGCTTGTGAGCAATGCCTGAGGCTTTATAGGCCTCCAGCAAGAGCGCGTGGCCTTTTTGTGGCACCAAGCGAGCTACATTGAGAATGTACGGTTCGCTGGGGATGTCATCGTCCGGCTCGTTCGCCAGGGCGCGGATTTGTTCAACCGGGCAGGGGTTGGTGATGACTCTCAGGCTTTTAGGCCGAATGTTTCCTTTCCCGAATGCTTCTTGCGCTGACTCCAGAACCCCGGTCGAGACACACGCTAAGTGCCGGTCGTGAAAAACCAGTTTCCATTCCAGCTTCTTTTGCCAGAGTGGGCGGTCGTAATGAATCACGTTTTCGAGCACGTAAACATTGCGCTCGTCTCGGAATGACCAGAAATATTTGAACGTGCCTAACCCGCGAAAAACAATTCGGTCAAAACGCCCGTGTTGCTGTTCCAGTTTTCGAATGTGGTGCTTGAGAAGCCAGCCGCACAGCCAGCCTACCCACATGAAGTGGGATTTCGGAAGAATAACGCCTAGCAGAACGCGTGACAGCAGGAAGACGGGAATCCCGATCACGGATTTCAGCAGTGCTTGCTGTTGATCAAAGTGGTGCAGCTTGACCGCCTCGTGCGACGGTGCCAAGTCATTGGGGCGGTTCCTGCAGGCCAGCAAATGGCTTTCATGGCCCTCTTCCGCGAATGCATCGGCTAGGTTAACGGCGACCCGCTCCATGCCTCCCATTTTGAGACTGTGTATGACGACCAGAGTTCTCATGCTGACGGTTTCTTCTTGATCCCGTTTTCCGCCCAGAAGGTTTTGTTATCCTTCACGGCTTTTCGGATGGCTCTGTTTTTCGCCCAGATCTCGGGTTTGGAATAACCGCGAGCATGATCGAGGTGCAGGCAAACCGTGCTGTAGCGTATCTGCTGTGATTTGTGGCCGTAGTTCCAGAGGCGCTCGCCGAGTTCTCGATCCAAGCCACCGTACTGCATGTCTTCGTTGAACCCGTTAACGGCGATCAAATCCTGAGTCCAGGTGGAGCTGTTCATGCCATTCCAGCTGGCAGCGGCGGGCGTGATGCGGTTCATGAAGTTGCGGAATCCCTTTGAAGGGGAGAGCTTCCACAATTTGTGGTTCTTCGGCTGCCCGTGAGCGACCAGCCAGTCTGGTTTGAAAATGACTCCGGAGCGGATGTCCTCATCGGCAATGGCTTCGGATACCGGCATGGTGAGCTTGATATAACCGCCGGACAAAAAGAGCCCGGGCTTAGCAAGATCGTGGTGGGTCTTCACGAAGTCCGGCTCGGGTATGCAGTCACCATCGGTGAAGATCAGGTAGTCACAGCTTGTCTCTTGAATGGTTTTGTTCAGAATTTGGCATTTTCGAAAGCCATCGTCCTCGTGCCATACGTGGTCGATCGCCAAAATGCCACGCTCTTTAAAGCTATTAATCAGATCGCGAGTTTCATCGGTAGAGCCGTCGTCAGCAATGATGACCCGGAACTTGGTGAAGGTCTGGCATTCATAACCCGTCAGTACTTTGCTCAGCCAGAGGGGAGAGTTGTAGGTGGTGATGACAACACCAATTGACGTTGGGGCCATAAAATTCCAGTGTCCAAATGTTAGCGGGTAAAATAAAGTGGCTAGTATAACGCGGGTTCTGGTCAGATGCCTGTCTGTACTTGCTCAGATATTGGGCAATGACACGTCAGCGGCAGATTTTGTCAGGATAATACGGATTCGGGTTTCCAGGCGGCCGGTGCCGGAGCCTCTTATACTCCCATTGATACTGCTCGGGTGCCATTCGAACAACCTTCTCGACGGATTTGTTCAAGGCCGTTGCCGCGACTACTGGATCTGCGTCACCGTTTCCGGGAGCGGCTTCTTCCACGATAATGCGAAAGCCGTTGCCTTTGGGTAGCCGTTCGGCGAAGGCCACCAGAACGTTTGCGCCCGTTTTTAGCATGAGTTTGTTGACCAGCGTCATCGTTCGCACCTCCATTCCGAAGAAAGGCGCGTAGGCGTTGGTTTTGCCCCGTGGGGATTGATCGGGAAGGATGCCGGCAACGCCTCCTTCTTTGAGAATGCCCATTAGGCGGAGCAGCCCGCGGCGGTCTCCGCGCACCAATTCGGAGCCAACACGGCTTCGAACCCGAATCATATAGTCCTCAAATTCTTTAATATGTGGAGGGCTGTAGAGCGAGGCCATCTTATAGCGGGATGAGAAGAGCAGGCCGATTAGCTCCCAGTTGCCAATGTGGGGGGCGAGCAGAATCAAGCCTTTGCCGGAAGCAAGCGCTTTGTCTACCAGCTCCAGCCCTCTCGTTTCCTTGATCAGCCCCAGGCATTTCTCAACCGGCCACTCCCACATCAGAGGTATTTCTGCGGCGGTCATGCCGGTGTGAGCCATGGAGTCTTTGGACAACTGGCCCTGCTCAGCAGAAGACAGTTCCGGTAAGCAGATGCGAATGTTGGTGTCGGTCGTCTTGCGTGACCTGCCATTCATGGCCCAGCCAAGCAGGCCGAGCCATTTGCCGATAAATTGGGCGGCCCGAAAAGGCAAAAAACTCACGAGCCTTAAAAGGCCCGCGATCAGAAAGTACTTCAGCTTACTCATGACCTTCCGTACCGATCCTCGTAACGCACGATGTCGTCTTCGCCTAGATAGGAGCCGGATTGAACCTCGATCAATTCAAGGTCGATGACTCCCGGGTTTTCCAGTGAGTGAACCTGGCCAACGGGAATGAAGGTAGACTGGTTTTCCGTCACCAAGTAGGTCTTCTCGCCATTGGTTACCTTCGCGGTACCGCTCACGACAATCCAGTGTTCAGCGCGATGATGGTGCATCTGAACAGACAGTTTGGCGCCGGGTTTTACAGTAATGCGTTTGACTTGGTAGCGCTCGCCGCTGTCAATGGAGTCGTAAACGCCCCAAGGCCGGTAAACTTCCCGGTGATTAATGTGCTCGTTTCGGTCGTCATTCTTGAGCCGTTCGACGATTTTTTTAACGTCCTGCACCTTATCTTTGTGGGCGACGAGCAGGGCATCCTTGGTTTCGATAATCACCAGGTCACTCACGCCGACGGTGGCGATTAAGCGGTTTTCGGAACGTGCCAGGGTGCTGGTGGTGTCGTGGGCAATAACATCCCCCATGAAACTGTTGCCGTTGGCGTCTTTCTCGGACACGTCCCACAGGGCAGACCAAGAGCCGATATCGCTCCAGCCAGCGTCAAGCGCTACCACTGCCGCATTTTGGGTTTTCTCCATCACCGCATAATCGATAGAGTCCTCAGGGCACTCTGCGAATACCGCTTCGTTAATGCGTGTGAAGTGCAGGTCTTCGTTGGCATCCTCAACCGCAGCCTGGCAGATCGATAGAATCTCTGGGCGGTGCTTCTCAAGCTCGGTGAGGTACTGGCGAGCGCCAAACATGAACATACCGCTGTTCCAGAGATAGTCACCAGACGCTAAGTAGCTCTCTGCCGTGGCTAAGTCGGGCTTTTCGACAAATCGATCGACGCTATAGCAGCTGTCTTCAAGCTCTTTGCCTTGTTCAATGTAGCCGTAGCCGGTTTCAGGGTGGCTGGGAACAATGCCGAAAGTAACGAGTTTCCCTTGTCGCGCCAGAGGGATCGCTTTTTGGATGCCTTGCTGGAAAGCCGCTACGTCCTGTATCAGGTGGTCCGCAGCCAGTACCAGCATTAGCGGGTCGTCGGCACCATCATCGGTAGCCTTCGCCAGTTGCAGGGCCGCAAGGGCAATGGCGGGTGCGGTATTGCGCCCGCAAGGCTCCAGGATAATCCGCGCATCTTTATAACCCGCCTGCCGCATTTGTTCGGCAGCCAGGAAGCGATGGTCTTCGTTGCAGATCAGAAGCGGATCCGCAGACTCCATGCCGTCCAGCCGGGCAACAGTGAGTTGTAGCATCGACAAATGATCATCCGTCAGCTTTAGGAACT
Source organism: Marinobacter litoralis (assembly GCF_003336705.1). Lineage (GTDB taxonomy): Bacteria > Pseudomonadota > Gammaproteobacteria > Pseudomonadales > Oleiphilaceae > Marinobacter > Marinobacter litoralis. The sequence goes on from NZ_QMDL01000005.1 coordinate 76,955, forward strand.
GCTTGGGGTTCAGTTGCCTGGACAGGGGCCAAAGGCGAGAGCCGGTGCCGCCGGCCATGATGACGGGATGAATCATGAGTGCACTCCGCGCGTTTTAATGATGGACGGTTCCGTTAATATTCAAAGTGGACGACATACTAACATGCTGACCTTGTAGGGTTTATCTTAAGCGTTGGAAATCTTCCCAAGACAGGCCTGAATCGCCTTGTTCCCAGTCCAGTCTTTTCCTGAATCGTGCGATCTTCCGTTTAATGTAGCGTGAACTCCAGCCCGGTATGGAATCGAGTGCTTGTGGGATGGTCGGTGCGCCCAGCCCGTCAATCAGAAGCAGGCGAGGGTGGTCGAATCGATCTGAAACGACCAGGTTGTGAGGGAGCAGGTTTCTGGTCAGTATTTTGGTTTGCTGCAGCCAAGAGAGAAACTCGTCGATGCCCTGATTCAGTTCAGCGGTAAGACCCTGCTCTTTAATCAGATGTTCAAGTGTTGGCGCAACGCTGCCGTCAGCGCAGCGTATCAGTTCGCTTTCATTGGCCTCGCCCAACGAGGTGGGAACGCTGCCATAGAACTTGGGCAGATGCGCCCAGACCAACGCGTCGTCGCCTTGCTCAAGGAGCTTTTGGATGGCGCGCTGGTGGTGGGCCCGAATTTCTTGGTCGTTATCGTTGAGCCGTTTTGTGCCAAGGAGTCGCTTCACAGGTGATTGCCGTTCAAAGCGCGCGGTGATGTTTTCAGGGCGAATGACTTTCAAGCACCGAGTGGCGTCCAGTGGGTGCGTGTAGCACTTGCGGTTAGAGCCTTGTGCGAACGGTTGTTGGCCAGTTAAATCGAGCATAGTGTCAGGTTGCGACGGCAAAGTGCGGGTTGCTTTAGTGTAGCCTGTCATCGCTTGCAGCGCTCTAGAGCGAGTTTTTCTGAAGCCTTTTGGTAAACTGCGACCGTGTTGGCGGCCATGGCGGACAGTGACAGCTTTTCTTTGGCGAAGGCTCTTGCCTCGGATTGGTCGGCGGTTACGGACTCCAGATCTTGTTGCAGTAACTTGGCAAACTCAGCTGCCTCGCCGCCTTGGAATATGTGTCTTTTGGGCAAGACTTCATTCGCAATCGGGACGTTGGTGGAAATAACCGGCTTGCCGAGCAGAAGCGCTTCGGCGCAGACATAAGAAAACCCCTCTCGTTCAGAGCTAATAACCACGCCATCGGCGGCGGCCATGAGTGCGGGTACGTCTGTTCGAAAGCCTAAAAGCTGAACCTTGTCAGCTTGACCTGTGGACTCAACGAGCGCTTGAAGCCGTTGGTGCTCTGGACCGTCACCCGCGATCAATAAGGTGCCGGGGCAGGACTGAAAGGCTTCGATCAGCAAGCCAAATCCCTTGACCGGTGCGAGCCGTCCAACCGCTAACCATATTGGTCGGGTGGCCTCTCGGGGCAGCTCCGCGGGGGCCTGATTGGCAACTGAGGCCCCATTGTAGACTGCCGTAACCTCCGGTTGATTGATGTCGTTTGCAAGTGCTTTGCTGACCGCGATCAGCTGATGGAAAACGCCAGCTTTGGGGTAACGTGACTTAAAACCGTGAATGCTGGCAACGCGTGCGAGCTTCTTGATAAACGGCGCCAGCCTCTGCAGAACAAACGCTGCTTTGGTGCCTTGGGCGTGCACAACTTGGTAGTTTCCTTCCCGGATAGTCCGCAAGATTTTGAGCAGCAAGGGGATGGAGTTTCGTGACTGCTGCGCGTTCACAGGGATGCAGGAAACGCCTTCCATAGGTGCAACGTGTTGCGGAGCGGCTGCAACGGATACTTGGTGGCCCAGTTCAGCGAGCGCGGTGGCCAGTTCTCGGGTGTGCTTCTCAAGACCGCCAATTCCGGGGTTGTCCGAGAGCATCAGCATCAAAACCTTCATCCCGAACGCGCGCCTTTCTCAGCCAGGACCTTCTCGTAGATCTTCAGTGTCCCCTCCGTCTGCGCCCGCAACAAAAACCGCTCCGGCAGCTCAACCTCTTGCTTGGGCTTATCAAGTAACTCCAGAACGGTACGAGCAAAGGCGTCCGAATCATCCGGTGTTACTAACCCCTCCCGGAAACAGGCCTGCAAGGTCTCCGCCGCACCGCCACGATTGTAGGCGACAACCGGTGTGCCCGAGGCCAAGGCTTCTGTAACGGTACGGCCGAAGGGTTCCGGCTTGGTCGACATGTGACAAACCACATCGGCAAGCAAGTACAGGTTGGTCATGTCGTTGCGCTGGCCAAGAAAAGAAACCTGGTTAGTCAGGTTTAGCCGGCTTCGTTCGGTTTCCAGTTCCTGTAAAAAGCGTTCCTTCCCGGGCTCGGCTCCGCCCACGATAATACCGTGGCAATCCGGACGCTGGCGGACGATGCTTTCCATGGCTTTCAGGAAATCCAGTTGACCTTTCCAGCGGGAAATCCGGCCCGGCATCATGATGATCTTTTTGTTCGCAAGCTGGGGGAAGCGTGATAACAATATCTCGCGCCACTGTTCATTGATCGCGCGCTGGCGGAAGGCGTCAATATCGACCCCGCGCTGAATCACGGTCAGCCTGTCCTCCGGTACCTGAAAGTTTTTCAGTACGTAGTCGTTCACGCAGTTGGATACTGCAATCACGTGATCCGCTTTGGCCATGACCGCGCTGTAGGGGTTCACCGAGTACATGCCATGAAAGGTCGAGACGATGGCCGGGCGCTCGCTTGCCAGCAGCGACTTCAAGGCTAGATGAACGATCCAGGCCGGCATGCGGGAGCGAACGTGCACGATGTCAGGCTTGAGGCTCTGCAGCAGCTGTCGCATAGGCAGAATCTGGCCGAACGATGCGGGGGTTTTACGGTGGATTGGCATGTAAAGATGCGTGGAACCTTGGCCGCGCACTTGTTCAGCCATCGGGCCGCCGTTGGATACCACAAATGATTCGTGGCCACGCTTGACCAGTTCAGCCGCGAACTCTACCGTGCCACGCTCTACACCGCCGCTGTACAGGGCGGGAAGTGCCTGAAGTATTCTCAATGCAGCGACTCCTTGTTCATGCGTTGAGGCAAGTATGCAAAACGATTGATCAACCAGCGTGCGGCTCTGTCGGCCTCCCAAAGTCGTGCGTGTCGCTCTGGGTCTTCGCCCATAACACGGTCATGATCCTGCCGGAAGCAAACCCAGCCTTGCTCGGCGAGACGGTTAACGCCTTTGGCGACACGGCTGTGACCGCGGGCAGGGAGGTCGAGCAAGCCGGTTGGCACACCGGAAGTGGCGGCTTCGCACACCATAGAGACGCTATCCGGAGTCACCCACACCGCTCTTGACGCGGCCAGTTGGTGATTCAGCCAGGTGTCATGAGTGTTTTCGTGGTGAATGAAGGTTGCTTTGGGGCCTTGCAGCTCATCCAGCCTTGCCGTGAGGGCTTCAGGAGTCCGGCGAGAATCGCTGATGGTCCATCGCCACTCAGGATAACGATCGATCAGGTCGGTAATCTGGGCGAAAACGGCATCGTCATCCCAATCAAAATGAGGGGATGGGCCGCCGGCCAAGATGAGCGCTTCCGGTTTTGTGGTCAATTGGGCCATCGGGGTGATCGCGTTGATGACACCTTCGGTGATCAGCGTCTTGCGTGAGGCTTTTACGTTGTCGTGGGCTGGAATGATGGCCGCATCTACCCAAGCGAGCGGGAAAGCCGGCTTCATCAAAACCACGGTGTGGGCTTTTCGACGGCGGCGCAAAGCCAGCAATAACCGGTGTGTGCCCGAGCCCGCAGCAATCATCAGAGCGGGCGCGGGAAGCGATGAGTCTATCGTCGGTGCAGCGCCCAGAAGCGCACGCCAGAGCGGCACAGAATAATCAGTGGCGTTCACCCAATGAATACTGGCACCGGTGAGCACCCGCAAACGGTTGCCGAGCCCTTTTAGCTGGTTTTTGTGCCCTGGCTTGTTATCGGTAATCAGCCAGATCGCCGGCGCCCGCGTTTCAGGGTTCACGCGCTACCTCTTTTTCTTCTGTTTTTTGTAAAAGCCCGGATCATCTTTGGACGGTCGGGTTTTAAACCGGCGGTGCATCCACAAGTATTGATCCGGGGCTTTTCGGATTTCTTGTTCGATGATGGCATTAATGCGAGTAGCATCGTCCAGATCATCGCCGCTGGGAAAGTTTTCCAGCGCAGGGTGGAAGTAAATGTCGTAGCCGGGTTTGTCTTCACGGCGGAAATGGCTGAACGGAACAACCCGGCACTTGCTGCGGTCCGCAATTCGGGATGTGGCGGTGATGGTGCCGGTGGGAATCCCGAAGAAGGGGGCGAAGACAATGTCTTTTCGGCCGTAGTCCTGATCGGTGGCATACCAGACAGCGTGGTTTTTCTTCAGACTGCGAAATAGGCCCCGCAAGTCCTTGGAGGATAAAACCGTTCCGTATCGGCGGCCCCGTGCCCGGGTCATCACCGCGTTGGTTAAAGGGTTGTTGTGATCCCGCTGCATTACGTCGGCATCAATGAACTCGGTGACCAGACTACCACCGAGGTCGAGCGTGCTGTAATGCCCGCCTAAAAGCAGAACGCCATGGCCATCTTCCATCGCCTTTTCAAAGTGTTCGAGGCCATGCACTTGGGTGATGCCAGTGAGCTTCTCAGGGTCACGGAACCAGGCAATGCCCAGCTCCATCAAGCCGATGCCATTGGCGATAAAGGCTTTTCGGACAAGCTCTGTTTGTTCTGCTTCGGATAGCTCCGGAAAGCACAGCCGAATGTTTACCTCAGTAATATGACGGCGGCTCTTCGCCAGTCTCCAAGCGAGCAAGCCCGCGATCTTGCCCAACCACCATTGAAAACGAATGGGCAGTTGAGCGAACAGCCACATAATCGATATGCCTAGCCAAGTTGGCCACCAACGGGGATGGCGGTAAGCTGAGTAATCGGTGTTTCTGGGTTGTTTGCGGTACTTCTTGTTCAAAATCGTGAATCCTGAATCGACAAACGTTTAGCCCGAGGGCAAGATGCAGCCACTCGACAAATTTCGTCCTATGATAACGCACTGTTTTGCCGGGAGTCCTGCGTGTTTCATTTTATCTATTCCCAGCTGATCCGGCTGGTTCTGCCCTTTATCCTGCTACGGCTATGGTGGCAGGGTCGTAAAGCACCGGCTTTGCGCCGAGACTGGCAGCATCGCTTGGGTCTAGTTCCGGAAATGTCCGGGCCGGTTATCTGGGTACACGCCGTATCCGTGGGTGAAACCATTGCGGCAGGCCCCTTGGTTCGCCGGCTATTGGCAAAGAACCTGGGCGCAACCATCTTGATGACAGCCATGACCGACACCGGTTTGGCTCAAGCCCGAAAAATGTTCGGTGACAAGGTAGCTTACGCTTATGCGCCCTACGATACACCGGGAGCAATTCGCCGATTTCTGAACCGAGTGAATCCGGGCATTCTCGTTATTCTGGAAACAGAAATCTGGCCCAATATGATCCGCCAGTGTCGTCGGCGCAGGGTGCCGGTGTTCCTGATTAATGCCCGCTTGTCTGAACGCTCAGCTCAAGGCTATGAAAAGGTCAAAGGGCTGGCGGCACCGGTGATGAAAAGCATCAGCTGGGTGGCGGCTCAGGCGGAACCGGATGCTGATCGGTTTCGGCGCATCGGGGTGGCAGCGGACCGCGTGGAAGTGACGGGCAGTGTAAAGTTCGATGTGGATATTCCTGATGATGTCCGCGAGGCATCCGAGGAAGTCCGAAAAACGCTCTCGGGCAGGAAGGTCTGGATTGCCGGAAGTACCCACAGCGGTGAAGACGAACAGTTGCTGTGCGCCCACCAGAGTATTCTTGAACAGCACAATGATGCGCTGTTGGTTATCGTGCCCAGACATCCGGAGCGTTTCGATACCGTTGCGGCGATGGCCGAAGACAAGGGCTTTTTGATCGCCCGTCGATCCCGTAACGAGAGCCCGCAGCAGGCTCAGGTGTATCTGGGAGACACCATGGGCGAGTTGATGATGCTCTACGGCGCCAGCGATATTGCCTTCGTGGGCGGTTCGCTGATCGAGCGCGGAGGTCATAACCCGCTGGAACCGGCTGCTTGGGGAATGCCGGTGTTTTCCGGGCCTCATGTGTTCAACTTCGAGACAATCTATGAGCACTTGGTGGCTGACCAAGGCGTGCAAATGGTTGTGGGCTGTGAGGATTTGGCAAAAGCGGTGGGTCGCCTGATGACCGATGCGAAAGAGTGCAAAGCTTATGGTCAGCGTGCGCTGGCGGTCGTGAATAAAAACCGGGGCGCGTTGGATAAAGTGGTCGAAGGGATCATCGAAAGAGTGTAAAACCCGGGCCGGACGTCGGCCCGGGCTCACTCGTAAAGCCGGCGGGAATTACTCGGTGGGATCTTCCAGAGTTTTACCGTCGTTTGCCATCGCTTCAATGCCACGGGCACCTTCACTGAGCCAGTTGTTCAGCTCGATCAGGTCCTGAGGGCTGAGCGTGCCGGCGGCTTGCTTCAACTGCAGAGAGTTAATCACGTAGTCGTAACGGGCATTGGCGTAATCCCGCAGCGCTACGTAGAAAGCTCGCTCAGCATCCAGCACTTCCACAATGTTTCGTGTACCCACATCGTAACCGGCGCGCGTTGCATCCAGAGCGCTGCGGCGGGAGATGATGGTCTGTTCAAGCGCAGAAGCGGTTTCCACGTTGTTGTTGACGGTCAGGAATAAACTGCGCGTATTGACCTGTACGTCCCGGCGCACGGTATTCAAATCCTGCTCGGCCACCGTGACCAGTGAACGCTGCTGGCGCACGCCTGCTTGAGTGCCGCCCCCCATGTACAGCGGTACGTTGAGTTGGAGCCCGATAACGCCTTGGGTTCCTTCTTGCTGCGGGGTCTTGGCGTTTTCAAGCTCAGTTTCACCGTAGGAAGCCACCAGATCGAGCGTCGGCATATGGCCGGATTTGGCCACTTTCAGGTTGGCTTCGCTGGCGTTCAGTTGGTGCATGGCCGCCTGAATAGACCAGTTCTGATCCAGTGCAGTGGCTTCCCAAGAGGCAGGGTCCATCGGGTTCGGTCGGCCTAGCGGGAAGTTTTCGCGCAGGTTTTCCAAATCGGCGGCATACTCGCCGGTCAGGCGGGCAAGCTGCTCTCGGGCCACATTTAGCTGGTTTTCAGCGGCGATGCGCAGGCTCTTGCTGTCATCGTAGCTGGCACGAGCTTCGTACACTTCGGTGATGGCAATCAGGCCGACATCATAGCGTTCCTGAGCCTGTTCAAACTGGCGTTGAATAGCCGCTTCGGTGGCTTGAGCGGTGGTCACGGTATCTTGAGCGCGTAACACGTTGAAGTAAGCCGTTGCTACATCAAGAATCAATTGCTGCTGAGCCAGATTGTATTGGGCTTGCGCGGCTTCGGTCTGGAACTGGCTGGCATCGTAACGGAACCAGTTGTCTGCCCGGAAAATAGGCTGAGTCAGTTGAACGCCGTAGTTCAGGGACTTGTAGCTGTCTCCAGGGCCGTTCTCGGCATCGAAGTCGATGTGATTGGCTTCGGCATAAGCGCCGATCTGAGGCAGCAATGTACTTTTGCTTACGTCACTGGCGGCTTGCTGGGATTGGAATCTCGCCATGGCCGAAGCAATGCCGGAGTCGTAAGACAGCGCCTTTTCGTAAGTCTCCATCAAATCCAGAGAGAATGCAGGCTGAGCTGCAAGCAGGGTGATCAGTCCTGGAAGTAAGCGTTTTTTCATTGTATCTCCTGACAAACTGTCTCCGGGCATCCGTGATCTGGATACAAGGATCGGAAGGCCACAGTGCCGAGTGCTAACGCGACAGTATGGTCCAAAAGTATCGGTGGCTCATTATGGACAATAATGAGTCCCGTCTCTACACTTGAAAAGCTCACACATTGTGTAAGCAACGAATTCGATATTCGCGTCTTGACGGGGTGCTGAATCGCCATAAACCGGCGATAGGCTGAGATTGCAACGCAGAACCCGCGACCTGATCCGGATAATACCGGCGTAGGGATTAAGACCGCACGAACAGTGCCATGTAGCCAGTAATGGCGTTTTGGCAGTGCTCCGTCATGCGCGACCTGACACCTCAGATATTACTGGGAGCAGACATGACGGACATACCAGCATACCTCAGCGACTCCGCAAAAGTGGATTCGGCAGCAATCAAACCATTACCAAGCTCACGAAAAATCTATGTGCAGGGTAGCCGAGCCGACATTCGGGTGCCAATGCGGGAAATTACGGTGGGCGACACCCCGACCGAAATGGGCGGCGAAAAGAATCCGCCGGTACTGGTGTATGACACGTCGGGCCCCTACACCGATCCGGACGCCAACATTGATTTGCGTAAAGGCTTGGCACCGGTTCGTGCCAACTGGATTGCTGAACGCGGCGACGTTGAACAACTGGATGGCTACACCTCCGAGTTCACCCGCCGACGTATGAAAGACCCTCTGCTAGACCCGCTTCGGTTCATGGATGAGCGAAAGCCCTTCAAGGCAAAATCCGGCAAAAACGTCACTCAAATGCATTATGCCCGCCAAGGCATAATCACCCCGGAAATGGAATACATTGCCATTCGGGAAAACATGAAGCTCCAAGAGGCTCGTGAGCAGGGATTGGTCGATGATCAGCACCCGGGCCAGTCGTTCGGCGCCAGCCTGCCAGCGGAAATCACTCCGGAATTCGTTCGTGAAGAAGTGGCTCGCGGGCGGGCGATTATCCCAGCCAACATCAACCACCCTGAAACCGAACCGATGATCATCGGCCGAAACTTTTTGGTGAAGATCAACGGCAACATCGGTAACTCTGCGGTTACTTCGTCTATCGAAGAAGAAGTCGAGAAGCTTACCTGGGGTATTCGCTGGGGCTCCGACACCGTGATGGATCTGTCCACCGGTAAGAACATTCACGAAACCCGTGAATGGATCATCCGGAATTCTCCGGTTCCCATCGGCACCGTACCGATTTACCAAGCGCTGGAAAAAGTGGGCGGTGTTGCCGAAGACCTGACCTGGGAAATCTTCCGCGACACGCTGATTGAACAGGCTGAGCAAGGCGTGGATTACTTCACCATTCACGCAGGTGTGCGTCTGCATCACGTGCCGCTGACCGCCAAACGCACCACCGGCATCGTTTCCCGCGGTGGTTCGATCATGGCCAAGTGGTGCCTGGCGCATCACAAAGAGAGTTTCCTGTACGAACACTTCGAAGACATCTGCGAAATCATGAAGGCGTACGACGTGTCCTTCAGCCTAGGTGACGGCCTGCGCCCCGGCTCTATCGCCGATGCCAATGACGAAGCGCAGTTCGGGGAATTGGAAACCTTGGGCGAACTCACCAAAATTGCCTGGAAACACGATGTGCAATGCATGATCGAAGGCCCCGGCCACGTGCCCATGCACTTGATCAAAGAGAACATGGACAAACAGCTGGAATGCTGCGACGAAGCACCGTTCTACACCCTCGGCCCCCTGACCACAGACATTGCACCGGGTTATGACCACATCACGTCAGGCATCGGAGCGGCAATGATTGGCTGGTTCGGTTGTGCCATGCTTTGCTACGTTACGCCGAAAGAGCATCTGGGCTTGCCCAATAAGGATGACGTGAAAACCGGCATCATCACCTACAAAATCGCCGCCCACGCGGCCGATCTGGCGAAAGGCCATCCGGGTGCGCAGATTCGTGATAATGCGCTCTCCAAGGCACGATTTGAGTTCCGTTGGGAAGACCAGTTCAACCTGGCGCTGGATCCGGACACTGCTCGGGAGTTCCACGATGAAACTCTGCCGAAAGACTCTGCCAAAGTGGCCCACTTCTGCTCCATGTGTGGGCCCAAGTTCTGTTCCATGAAAATCTCACAGGAAGTACGGGATTACGCAGCGGAGCAGGGCATGGATGAGGTGTCTGCCATCGACGCCGGCATGCAGGAGAAATCCCGCGAGTTTGTGGAGTCTGGCTCCAAGCTTTACGACAAGGTCTGACTTTGGTGTATTTGATCTCCCAGCCTGTTGGTTGGGAGTTGTGAGCCGGGGTGGTGGGGCGGTTCAGAAAACGCTCGAGCCATCCGTGGGCGCTTCTGCTCCGCCATCCCTGGCTCCGCAAATTTCTGAACCGCCCCACCACCCCGGCTCAATTAAACTTCTGCCGTTTTACCGTAAAAAGGCTCTTTAGCGTTACGAACTGCACGGAGTCAGGGGCGGACCTTGGGATAGGCATTCCAAAAACCGCTCCTTCGGCACATCCATGTGGCGCTTCTGCTCCGCCATCCATGGCTGCGCACATTTTTGGAATGCCTATCCCAAGGTCTGCCTAACACCAAACACGCAGGCTAAGGCTGTAACTTGCAGCCCCCCCACAATAACGGCTATCGTTCAAAACCGATGACCAAACCGGAAGAACCGATGCCACAACCGTTCCAGTTCACAGCCAACGACGTCAAAGTCGAAAAACGCGAAACCGTCTTCCAGGGCTTCTTCCGCATGGACAAGCTCTGGCTGACCCATCCGCGCTTTGATGGCCGTGAAATGCCTACCTTCACCCGCGAACTCTTCATCCGCGGAGATGCCACCTGCGTACTGCCTTATGATCCAGAACGGGACGAAGTCGTATTACTTGAACAATTCCGGCTCGGCGCTCTGGGACGTAACCAATCTCCCTGGCTGCTTGAACTCGTAGCAGGCATGAACGAAGAGGGTGAAAGCCCGGAAGACGTCGCACAAAGAGAAGGCCAAGAAGAAGCCGGCCTGAGCTTCAGTCGCCTCGATAAAATCTGTGACTACATGGTATCGCCCGGTGGCACCACCGAATTGATTCATCTGTATTGTGGGCAGGTCAGCACAGCAGACGCTGGCGGAGTGTTTGGCGTTGAGCATGAACATGAAGACATCCTCTCCCACGTGGTCTCGGCTGAAGAAACGTTCGCCATGATCGCCGACGGTCGTATTAACAACGCGGCGGCCATCATTGCCATTCAGTGGCTGCAACTGAACCGAGACAGGTTGCGCAAGGAGTGGCAGGCATGACCGAATGGGTGAAGCGACCAAAACGATACGTGCCGGACTTGCGCCAGCTGGGCGCGCTGTGTGATGGCAACTATCACCGGCTGCGCAAACTGAGACAGCTTGATGCTGAAAACGAAGCTGTGTGTGAGATCGAATTACACCGGGAAGATCAGTACCTGGGCCGGGTTCGGATCGAACGCCTGCAAACGGCACGCTTCACGGAAACTTTGTTGCTTGAGCAAGTGCATAACAGTGGTCGTTGGCTGAACAATCCCAAAATGACCGTTCGCGTGTATCACGATGCAACAATGGCCGAAGTGATCAGTTGCTATCGCCACCGCCATATTGCCCCGGTGAACGATTACCCGAACCGGTTTATGCACCACCCGGATGAAAAAGTTCAGATCAACGGCTTTCTTGCCGACTGGTTGGATTACTGCCTGCGCTTTGGTCACCTGCCATTGGAGCATGCCGTTTGGACGGCGGGGCAAGGCGGAGACTGAACCGAAATCCTATTGCAGGCCCCTTAGCCTGTGTCATGGTTGTCAAATACTGCAAAATATTAAGCGCGATTGGCGAGAATGTGACATATCCTTAATTAATAGCCAATGCAACGAGAGCCAGCCATCGTACACTAAGAACAAATCTAACCAGCCGCAAAGACGACAGCAGGGCTTGCATGACCAACTCTGACCTTAAGCGCCCGTTACGGGTGCTGCAGTTGACGGACCCCCACCTGACCGCGCAGTCAGACGGAGCTTTGCTGGGCGTTAACACCCGAGCCAGTTTGGCTGCGGTTATTGATGAAGTGCTGAAGGTGCACGGGCAGCCCGACTTAGTGCTGGCCACCGGCGATATTTCTCAAGATGCTTCGGCTGAAGCCTACCGATATTTCGGGGAACAGCTGCAGGTATTCCAGTGTCCCTCACTATGGATAGCGGGCAACCACGACGACACCCCGCTGATGAATGCCGTTGCTGCCGAGTTTCAGGCGGATCAAAGGCAGTGGGTGCAGGGCGGTTGGCATTTCGTGATGCTCGATTCGTCCGTTCATGGAAAAGTGTTTGGTGAGCTGTCAGAGGAAGAGCTGGCTCACCTCGATAGCGCGCTTTCTGAACAGCCCGAACTACCCACAATGGTTTGTCTGCACCACCACCCCGTGGACATAGGTTCCGATTGGATGGAAAAAATCGGCCTGAAAACACGAGAGGGGTTCTGGCAGATCATCGATAAACACCCGCAGGTAAAAGCGGTTCTGTGGGGACATATCCATCAAGAGCTTCACCAGCATCGGAATGATGTTCAGTTGCTCGCAACCCCCTCCACCTGCATCCAGTTTACCGCCGGAGCCAGTGATTTCTCGGTAGAACCCCGTGCGCCTGGCTATCGGTGGATTGAGTTAGATCCTTCCGGGAATATTGCTACTGAAGTGCGCAGGGCAAGCCAGTTCGAATTCGAACTGGATGAAAATAGCACCGGATATTGACCGCAAGACGATTCGCTTACCTCTTGAGAAATTCCTGCTCGCCACTGGAAGGCAGTTCACTGATTGGGTTGATCAGTTTGATACGATAAAACCGCTGTGAATACGATTTCACAAGGATGAACACCCTCAGTCAACGGATGACGAGCCATGAAAATTGTAAGCACCTGGGATTTGCGTGCCGCAGATCTTCCCAGGCTGGAATCTCCATTTTTTGCCGCCGCCAAAACTAAAAGCCTGATCCTTGATCATGCCCACAATGCTAATAACAGCGATCTTGAGCGCTTACTTGGGCGATCCCGCTCGTCTCCCGGCGGTGGTCGTGCTTCACAAAACTACCGGGCCGCATTAATTGAAGAGGTCGTGCGTCGAATTGATGACGGCGAACTCTGGTTAGTCCATGAGGTTGTCGATGGTGAGCCCTCAGCTCCGGTGGTGTATTGGCGGAGCTCTGGTGATGGGCTGAAGCAGTGGGCAATAGCTGAAGGTGTAGCTAACTCCGAAATACGCAGCAGCGTGGAAGCACTGAACCGACACGGCATTACGCCGCAGCAACTCGACTCCCACCGCATTGGAGGCGTAGGGCACTTAGGTGCCAGCCAGTTTGATGCAGAGTTTCGTGAGAAACAGCGAGAGGATGCTCGCCAACAACGATCGACATCCCAAAGCTCAAACACGAGTTTCCTGGCGCAGTCAGTGGCACCGCTTGCCTTATACGCAGCACTAGAAGATGAACCCGAAACTGAAAAAGCTCCTCAGGAAATCCACCTCGAAATTGGCATCTTCACCGATGGCACCTTGAATAACGCCGAGAACTCCAAAGAGCTGGAAGAGCGTGTGGCCGCGGAGTGCGTTTCGTCCTTGGAAAGGGGAGGGATCTCAGAGGAAGAGTGTGCGTATTGGTTGGGGCTGTCAATGGGGGGGAGCTATGCGAATGCTCCGACAAACGTAGCGAAGTTAGCAGATTTGTATGATACATCCCCGTCTGCTACTGAAGAAATTATAACCTACAAGTTTACTGTATACGCGTCAGGCGTAGGAACGAAAACTGGTGCACAAGATTCGACGCTCGCGGCTATTTCTGGATTGGGCGAATCGGGAATCATTGGCCAGGTCGAGGGAGTATTTAATGATGTGGTTGGTCAGATAAAGGAACGCAGCATCCGTGAACAAATAAGTTCGTTAACCATCGATTTATTTGGGTTTAGTCGAGGGGCTGCGTCGGCTCGGCATGCTGTCTCTGAGATTAACCGAGGGCCATCGGGATTGCTCGGCCTAGCCTTCGAGAAAGCTCGACTTGCATGGCCGCGACGAATTGTTGTTCGCTTTGTTGGTCTGTTTGATACGGTAGCAGCGATTGTGAATCCGATGAGACTTGATTTTTTGGCCAGTAATAGCCGGAATCATCCGGTGCAGGTGTATCTAGACCCAAAGGGAGTGGGAAAGGCAGTCCACCTCATTGCTTCGGATGAGTACCGAAAGAATTTTGCTTTAAATAGTCTGCGTAGTAGAGACGGGAGTCTTCCGGGAAATTTTCAGGAAATTTCGTTGCCTGGTGCGCACTCCGATGTAGGTGGTGGCTATCCCGATCAACAGCGAGAGGATTTGTTGATAAGTCCTTACAGGCCGATTTCACGAGATCGTAATAAGCGGCCGCAACAAACAATGGAATGGGATAATCTCGATACGTTGAGGGGGCAAAAACTCTCCGAAGGATGGATTGGTGAATTTAGCTTACCCGTACAGTATTCGGCGAAACATGCACCAGTGCCGGATGAGCTGGAGTTAGAGGGTGACCCTAGTGTGTCAGTTTATGTGAAGAGGCACGATCATCCGGCACCTGATGGGCGCGTAGAATTATCGCTAAGAATGCTCCGGCAGATTCGTGGAGAGTATTCACGGTTACCTTTGCGATTAATGCATTGCTTGGCGGTTAAGGCCGGAGTCCCATTGAGAAAAATTCCACGAAGATCTGATCTAGATCTGCCGCCAGAAATAGAGAACATCAGTGAAAATTGGCTCAAAGAAGTGGTGAATGGTGGGGTTGAGGTGACGCTCGACACGGAACAAATGAGTCTGCTCCGCAATCGATATTTGCATCATTCCGCGCACTATAATCCATTGAAATTGATAGTGGGAGGGGTGTCTACGACAGTCATGATTGGGCGTAATTTTAGTCCTAACGCGCCTGCATCATCAGGTGAGCGCGAAACTCACCCTAATGGTTGAGGTTTATTGATGAAGAATGCAAAAAATATCTTCCTGCTTTTCACCTTTAATTTGGTACTGGGGGGGTGCTCGGCGTTAGGGGAAGAGTCTGGATATTGGGGCATTCGAGTAGCTGCGCCTGAACATTACGATATGTGGGTGACCGATGCTTATTTGGAAAAGTCCGGAGTTAGGAGCTGGAGGGCTCCATTTGGTGGCCACACAGGGTGCTGTTGGGCGGGGGCGTATGGCCCAGCGGGCTCGGGTGGAGAGCTGAAACCATTCCCTAACCTTATGCTGTTGCGTTGGTTTTCGTTTGCAGAGCAAAAGTATTATGCGGCATTAATCAGGGTTCCGGAGGATTTGCAGGAGCGTATGTTGGAACCTGTCCCGTATCTCTATCCTGATGCATCATCGGGGCAAGAACCAAGGAGGACGTTGGTTCTTGGGCTAGCTCCCGGCGGTGAGGTTGTCGTGTGGATAATGAGCCAGCGAACGAATGCGGAAGAAGTGCTGAGAGTGTCTGCTGCTGAATTGCCGGGCGACCCCGAAGATTTTGAGGAACTAACCGAAAGTTATCTGGAAGAACACGGAGCTTATCTCAAAGCACACGGCGTACCCTTAGAGGGTTGGTAAATCACAACCTTGCTCATTCGTCGATAACAAAAAGAGGGTGCGCCACAAGGTGCACCCTCTTCGAAGCTCCATTTACGCCCGCAACGCCTGAGCCGCAGCCACCATGGTCTCCAGCGCGGGTGTCACTTCCTCCCACTTCCGCGTTTTCAGCCCGCAGTCCGGGTTAATCCACAGCCTTTCGGCCGGAATGCGCTCCGCGGCGAGCTTCATCAGGTTAATGATCTGCTCCTTGTTGGGAACGTTAGGCGAGTGGATGTCATACACTCCGGGCCCAATGTCGTTCGGGTACTCGAAGCTCTTGAAGGCATCCAGTAGCTCCATGTCAGACCGTGAGGTTTCGATGGTAATCACATCGGCATCCATGCGAGCGATGGCCTCGATGATGTCGTTGAACTCCGAATAACACATGTGGGTGTGGATCTGAGTGCTGTCCTCTACGCCATTGGCGGCAATGCGGAAGCTGTTGATCGCCCAGTCGAGATAACCTTCCCAGTCTGATTGGCGAAGCGGTAAGCCTTCGCGCAGAGCGGCTTCGTCGATCTGGATGATGCCCACGCCGGCTTTTTCCAGATCCTGCACTTCTTCGCGAATGGCCAGTGCCAGCTGCAGGCACGAATCCTTGCGGGGTTGGTCGTCCCGCACGAACGACCAGTTCAGAATGGTCACCGGCCCTGTCAGCATGCCTTTTACCGGCTTATCTGTTAGTGACTGAGCGTAACGAATCCAATCTACGGTCATGGCTTTCGGGCGGCGGATGTCGCCGAACAGAATGGGCGGTTTAACGCAGCGTGAACCGTAGGACTGAACCCAGCCGAAGCGGGTAAACGCGTAGCCGTCCAGCTGCTCACCGAAATATTCCACCATGTCGTTACGCTCGGCTTCACCGTGCACCAGAACGTCGAGACCCAAGGCTTCCTGATTGCGAATGCAGCGTTCAATCTCTGCCTTCATTTGGGCTTCGTAGTCGGCTGCCGCCAAATCGCCTTTGCGGAATTGCAGGCGTGCCTGACGGATTTCCGGAGTTTGTGGAAACGAGCCAATGGTCGTAGTCGGAAACGCCGGTAGCTGAAGCTTCTCTTGCTGAAGCGCGATACGCTGGGCATAGGGGCTCTGGCGGTTACCCAGTTCAGTTGTGATGTCCGCGACCGCTGCTCGAACATCTGGATTGGTGACCCGCGTCGAGTTGCGGCGGCTGTCGATGGCTGTCTGATTCTGCGTCAGTTGCTGTTGCACCGATTCGCGGCCTTCGTTCAGCGCGCGGGTAAGCACATGAAGCTCGTCCAGCTTTTGCAGAGCAAAGGCCAGCCAGTTTCGGATTTCCGGATCCAGACCGGTTTCCTGCGACAAATCAACGGGCACGTGCAGCAAGGAACAAGACGGTGCCAGCCACAGGCGCTCGCCAAGTTTTTCGTGCACCGGCTCTAGCCAGTTCAGCGTTTTATTCAGATCGGTTTTCCAGATGTTTCGACCGCTGATAACACCCAGCGACAGCACCTTGTGCGTCGGCAGCCAATCCGCAATGCGGTTAACTTCATCCGGGGCGCTGATGGCATCCAGATGAACCCCGGCTACCGGCAGCTCGCAGGCCAGTTGCAGATTGTTGCGCAGCTCGCCAAAGTAGGTGGCCAGCAACAGCTTCGGGCGGTTCGCTTTCAGCTGGTGGTAGGCTAGGTTAAACGCGTAACGCCAGTTGGCATCCAGCTCGGTTACCAGCGCAGGCTCGTCGATTTGAACCCATTCGGCTCCGGCATCAGCGAGAATTTCCAGCAATTGTGAATAGGCAGGAAGCAGGCGCTCCAATAGATCAAGGCGATTGCTGCCGTCAGAGGTTTTGCCAAGCCACAGGTAAGTAACGGGGCCAATAATCACCGGTTTCGCTGACACGCCATGCTGTTGTGCTTCCGCCAACTGATTGATGAGTCGCTCAGGGTTCAGCTTGAACTCAGTGTCAGCAGTGAACTCCGGCACAATGTAGTGATAGTTGGTGTCGAACCACTTGGTCATTTCGCCGGCAGCGATGGCACAGCAGGGGCTGTCGTTGGCACCGCGGCCGCGGGCGGCGCGGAAGTAGGCGTCTAATTCATTTCCTTCTTTGTCCGCGGCACGAGCTGGCAGGTTGCCCAGCGTGACAGACATGTCGAGCACCTGATCGTAAAGCGAGAAATCGCCCACGGGCACAAAGTCGAGGGCAGATTGCTGTTGCCAGTGACTCTCGCGCAGCTCCGCGGCGATTGCGCTCAGGTCCTGTTCGGTTTTGCGGCCGGCCCAGTATTGTTCCAGCGCGAATTTCAGTTCCCGTTGACCGCCGATGCGCGGAAATCCGAGATTGTGTGTTGTAACCATGATGCTGTCCTTGGTGGTTTCTGCTGTAAGTAGGAGAGCTAGATTAGGGAGTTATTGAGATGAATAAAAATGGTATTATCTCAACAATTCATGAGCAGAATTCACGGTTTGGGCATGATTGAACGCAGTCACTTAGAGATATTTCGGGCGGTTGAACGGCAAGGTTCGCTCACAGCGGCGGCCGAGCAGCTGCATTTAACGCAATCCGCGCTCAGCCACGCGATTCGCAAGCTGGAGCAGCAACTGGGAACGCCAGTCTGGCTCAGGGAAGGGCGGCAGTTGCGGTTTACCCAAGCGGGTGAACAGCTGCTTTCGCTCGCGAACCGACTTCTGCCGCAATTTGAACACGCCGAGATGCTGGTCGGGCAAGTGGCCAAGGGGCAGCGTGGCAGTTTGCGCGTGGGCATGGAGTGCCACCCTTGTTACCAGTGGTTATTGAAGGTGGTCGGGCCTTATTTGCAGCAGTGGCCGGATGTGGACGTGGATGTTAAACAGGAATTCCAGTTTGGCGGAATGGGGGCTTTGTTCGGCCATGATATCGATTTGTTGGTGACGCCTGATCCGTTGCATCGTCCCGGTGTGTGCTTTGAGCCCGTGTTCGATTACGAGCAGGTGTTGGTGGTGGCGAGCGATCATCCATTGGCGGAAAGCGAGTGGGTAGAACCAGAGCAATTGGCCAGTGAAACCTTGATTACCTATCCGGTGGCCCCGGAGCGGCTGGATATCTTTACCCGATTCTTTTTGCCAGCTCATGCTGCGCCTGCGTTCCATAAAACGATTGAAACCACCGACATTATGCTGCAGATGGTTGCTGCGGGCCGGGGAGTGTCTGCCTTGCCGCGCTGGTTGGTGGATGAGTACGCGCAGAGGATGCCGATTAAGGCGTTGCGATTGGGCAAGGAAGGCATGCCGAAACAGATATTTTTGGGCTTTCGGGAGCGGGATCAGGAGGTGGATTATCTGGTTGCATTTATGAAGCTGGCCCGTAGCATTCGCTGGAACTAAGCTCTTCGGTTAAACTGCGCAAAAAATTTCAACAGGACACACAGATTATGAGCAATATCCCTGCGGATCTTAAATATATCGATACGCACCAGTGGGTGCGGGTTGAGGCTGATGGCACCGCTACGGTTGGTATCACCGATTTCGCCCAGGACCAGTTAGGTGATGTGGTTTTTATCGAAGTGCCGGAAGTGGGGGCTACCGTCAACGGTGGTGAGGAAGCAGGTGTTGCAGAGTCGGTGAAGTCGGCTTCGGATGTGTTTAGCCCGGTGACTGGTGAGGTTCTTGAGGTGAATGAGAAGCTTGAGGACGAGCCGGAGATTGTAAACGATGATCCTTATGGTGAAGGCTGGATGTTTAAGGTTAAGCTGGCGGATAAAGGCGAGCTGGATGGCCTGATGGATCCTGATGCATACGCTGAACACGTCGCTTCGGAAGGCTAAATAAGTAACTTGGTGCAAGCGTGTTCCCGGGGGCAGGCCTCCCGAAACACGCTCCTTCGGCACATCCATGTGACGCTTGGGCTCCGCCATCCCTGGCTCCGCACAGTTTCGTGAGGCCTGCCCCCGGAAACTCGCCCCAGCTGCAGAGTAGCCCCCCATAATGAATGAACTCACAGGTAATTAATTAATGGATTTCCCGATTCTCTATCTGCGCAAAGGCGCAGAACGCCGTCTCCGTGCTGGCCACTTGTGGGTTTACAGTAATGAGGTGGATATCAAGCGCAGCCCGTTAACCGAGTTCGAAGCCGGGGCCCAGGCTCAGTTGCGGGCGTCGAACGATAAGCCGCTGGGTACGGTGTTTGTGAACCCCCATACGTTGATTTGTGGCCGTTTGATCAGTCGGGAGCCTGCGCAGGGTATGACGCCCAAGCGGTTGACGGATCGGATGGAGGCGGCGCTTTCGTTGCGGGAGCGGTTGTTTGATAAGCCGTTTTATCGCTGGGTGTTTGGTGACAGCGATGGTTTGTCTGGTCTGGTGGTGGATCGTTTTGATGATGTTGTGGTGGTGCAGATTTCCACAGCTGGCATGGAACTGATGAAAGACGCCATTGTGCGGGCGGTTCAGCGTTTGGCGCATCCTCGTGTGGTGGTGTTGAAGAACGATGGCAAGATGCGCAAGGTGGAAGGGCTTTCCAGTTATGTGGAATTTGCTCATGGCCCCGAGACAGACATTTTGCGGGTTGAAGAAAACGGCGCGCAGTTTGAGGTGCCGTTGGCTGGTGGGCAGAAGACGGGGTGGTTTTACGATCACCGGATGAACCGTCAGCGGCTGCAAGCCTACGCGCCGGGTAAGCGCGTACTGGATGTGTTCAGTTACGTCGGTGGTTGGGGCATTCAGGCTGCGTGTGCCGGTGCTTCGCAGGTCACTTGTGTAGATGCTTCATCATCCGCTGTAGATTCTGTGCATCACAACGCCAAGCTGAACGGGTTGGATAATGTGGACACCATTGAAGGTGATGCCTTTGATGCGTTGAAAGCACTGGCGGACGAGAAAGAAAAGTTCGATATCGTGGTGCTGGACCCGCCCGCGTTGATTCCGCGCCGTCGTGATCAGAAGGCCGGTGAACAGGCGTATGCCCGGTTGAATCAGTTGGGTTTGCGGTTGTTAGAGCGAGATGGGCTGTTGGTGTCTGCGTCTTGCTCCATGCATTTGTCACAAGAAAAGCTGATCGACATCATTCGCGGTAGCGGCCGCAAGATTGATCGTTTTGTGCAGCTGCTGGAGCAAGGCCATCAGGCGCCGGATCATCCGGTTGTGCCGGGGATTCCTGAAACGGATTACATCAAATCTTGCTTCGTGCGGTCACTGACCGGGTTTCTATAAAGGCGAGAGCTGCACCCAGTGTAGGTCACCGGCGGGGCAGTCTTTCCGGGATCGTCAAAATCAGGGAAGATTTTGTCGAGCGTACAGGGATGTATTCACCGCGTATCCCGGAAAGACTGCCCCGCTGGTGGCCGGGCCAAGACGCTTTAAAGCATCAGTCCCGAAGCGACATCACCGGCCAACCCTTCTCATTGGCCAGTTTCTCCAGCGTAGGGTCTGGGTCTACAGCCACCGGGTTCTGCACCAATTTCAGCAGCGGTACATCATTGTGGGAATCGCTGTAAAACCAAGCGCCATCCAAAGTTTCATCAAAGGCTTCTAGCCAGTCGTTCAGGCGCACAACCTTGCCCTCCTGAAAACTCGGCGTGCCCGCCACTTCTCCGGTAAAGCGACCGTTCACCAACTCCGGCTCCGTTGCAATCAGATAATCCACACCCAAAAGCTCCGCAATCGGCTCGGTAATAAACCGGTTGGTTGCGGTAATGATCATCAGCGTGTGACCCTGAGCGCGGTGGTCGGCCAGCAACTTTGCGGCTTTCTCCAGCATCATTGGCTGCACCTTTTTCGCCATAAACGCTTCGCGCCACGATTCCAGCTCTTCCATACTGTGGGTAGACAGCGGTTGCAGGGCAAAACGCTGGTATTCGAAAACGTCCAGCTCGCCGTTCAGGTATTCCTGATAGAAGCGGTCGTTCGCCTGACGGTAGACCTCTGCATCCACCAACCCCTCTTCCACCAGAAACTCTCCCCACGCGTGGTCGCTGTCGCCGGCCAGCAGGGTGTTATCCAAATCAAAAATTGCGAGCGTCAAGCCGCGTCCTCCCATTATCACAGGCTTTTAAGCAAAGCTGACAGTCTAGCACGGCTCTAATCCAGGTGTACTGCACGCAGCGGCGTTTGCTGAACCATTGGGTTTCTGTAAGAATGAGAGCAACTTGGACAAATTTCGTCGGTTGGAAAAGCAACCGGCCCCCGACTATGCGAGGACTGTGCCGTGATCGACTCAGACGGTTTCAGACCCAACGTCGGAATCATTCTGGCCAACCACAGGGGCGAAGTGCTCTGGGCGAGGCGAATAGGGCAGGACTCCTGGCAATTTCCGCAAGGCGGTATTAATCCGAATGAGTCGCCTGAAGAGGCTTTGTACCGGGAGCTGGAAGAGGAGATTGGCCTTAGTGCCAATGATGTGGAGATCATCACATGTACACGAGGGTGGCTAAGGTACCGGCTGCCCAGGAGGATGGTACGCCACAACTCGCACCCCGTATGTGTGGGGCAAAAACAGAAATGGTTCCTGCTGCGGATGTTGTCACCAGATGCGCATGTTCGCGTAGATGGTACAGATTCACCTGAATTCGACGGTTGGCAGTGGGTGAGCTACTGGTACCCGTTGGGACAAGTGATATCGTTTAAAAGAGAAGTGTACAGGCGCGCGCTGCGAGAACTGGCCCCCAGACTGTTTCATAATATGGAACAGTGGCAGAAAGGAGAGTCAAACCGGCGTTTGAAGGAACACCAAAAATGATGGATTAGCCCCATGCTCGGCATCTTGCGAAGTATCGTACAAGAGGTAAACAGCGCCCGTGATCTGAACGAGGCACTCGCTATCATTGTCTCGCGAGTGCAGAAAGCAATGGGAACCGAAGTCTGTTCGGTGTACCTGCTGGACCCCACCTCTAATCGCTACATTCTGATGGCCACCGAAGGTCTGTACAAAGACGCGGTGGGCAATGTCAGTCTGGCCCATTCCGAGGGCCTCGTCGGGCTTGTCGGCTCACGTGAGGAGCCCATCAATCTCGAAGATGCGCCTTCTCACCCGCGTTATCGTTATTTTCCGGAAACCGGTGAAGAGCGCTTCAGCTCATTTCTCGGCGTACCCATCATTCACCACCGCGCGGTATTGGGTGTTCTGGTGGTTCAGCAGCGAGAAAATTCCCGCTGCTTCGATGAGGGTGAAGAAGCCTTTCTGGTAACAATCTCGGCTCAATTGGCCGGGGTTATCGCCCATAGCGAAGCCACAGGCGCCATCAGCGGCCTATCGTTAACCGGTGAAGAAGCCCACGACGTGTGTTTCAACGGGGTGCCCGGTGCGCCGGGTGTCGCGATCGGCACGGGCACGGTGGTTTACCCCTCCGCCGACCTTGATGTTGTTCCGGATAAGCCCGCCGACGATATTGACCGCGAGCTGGAGCTGTTCTGGAGCGCGGTTCAAGCCGTAAAAGAAGACATTGAGCGAGTGGCCAACCGCTTGGCTTCGCAGCTTCGTCCGGAAGAGCAGGCACTGTTCGATGTCTATTTGCGCATGCTGGATGAAAGCGCACTTCCCGGCGAGGTGGTCAGCAAGATTCAGGAAGGCATATGGGCGCAAGGTGCCCTGAAGCAGGTGATTCAGCAGTACATCCGCCATTTTGAACTGATGGACGATTTGTACCTGCAGGAGCGGGTGGTGGATATCCGGGATCTGGGGCGTCGCCTGTTATCGCACATGCAGGAAGGCGAACAGAAGCACCTGGAATACCCCGAACGCACGGTTTTAGTCAGTGAAGAGCTCACCCCGGCCATGTTGGGCGAGGTGCCGAAAGGTCAGCTGGTGGGGCTGGTTTCGGTAAAAGGCTCCAGCAACTCTCACGTTGCTATCTTGGCGCGGGCGATGGGTGTACCGACCGTCATGGGGCTGGTGGATATACCCGTTAACCAGTTGGGCGGTCGTGAGTTGGTGGTAGACGGTTTCGAAGGGCAAATCTTCGCCTCTCCCTCTGCCGACCTTCGCGCGTTCTATCAGGCCATTTGTGAAGAAGAAGATGAGCTGTTCCGCGGGCTGGAAGAGCTGCGGGATAAGCCCTGTGAAACGCTGGATGGCCATCGGGTACCCCTGCTGGTGAACACCGGTCTGATGACCGATGTGGTGCGTTCACTGTCTCACGGTGCGGAAGGCATCGGCCTGTACCGCACCGAAGTACCGTTCATGATCAAAGACCGTTTTCCGTCCGAGCAAGAGCAGCGGGAATACTACCGGGAGCAATTGGAAGCTTTCGCGCCTAACCCGGTCACCATGCGTACTCTGGACATTGGCGGTGACAAAGCGTTGACCTATTTCCCGATTCAGGAAGAAAACCCGTTTCTGGGCTGGCGCGGTATCCGCGTTACCCTCGATCATCCGGAAATCTTCTTGTTGCAGGTCAGGGCGATGCTCAAAGCCAGCGAAGGCCTGAACAACCTGCAAATCATGTTACCGATGATTAGCAACGTATCCGAGGTGGAGGAGTCACTGCACCTGATCTACCGTGTTTATCACGAGGTCCGGGAAGAAGGTTACGACGTTCACATGCCTAAAGTGGGCGTGATGATCGAAGTGCCGGGGGCGGTGTATCAGATTCGGGAGCTGGCTGATCGCGTAGATTTTGTGTCGGTAGGCTCCAACGATCTCACGCAATATCTGCTGGCGGTCGATCGGAACAACCCGAGGGTTGCTCAGTTGTATCATTCATACCATCCGGCGGTTCTGCAGGCCTTGGTGCGCATTGCACAAGACACCCATGCCGTGGGTAAGCCAGTAGGCATCTGTGGCGAGCTGGCGGGCGATCCGGGCGGAGCCTTGTTGCTGATGGCCATGGGGTATGATTCGCTGTCGATGAACGCGGCCAGCCTGCCGAAAGTGAAATCGGTGATCCGCAGCGTGGATCGCGAATGGGCCGTTCAGTTGCTGCAAGACGTTCTGTTGCTGGATTCGCCCCACGTTATAAAAAGCTGTGTTGATCTGGCGCTAAGAAACGCGGGCTTTGGCCGATATCTTCGTCCTGTAAAAACGCCTGTGTGTGAACCGGCCGCGCTCTGAGCCGATGCTTTTACAGTTAGTGTGTTTACTCTAGAATCAATTGGTAGCTTAGTGCTGTTAATCTGACCTGTAGTACCTATTAAGGATAGTTGATGACAGACGCGACCGAACTCAAGCCCACACCTAAAATAGGCCTCGCCCTGGGCGGCGGAGGGCCGTTAGGTGGTATTTACGAGATCGGCGCGTTGCGGGCGCTCGACGAAGCGCTTGATGGCCTCGATTTTAATGACTTGAATGTCTACGTGGGCGTAAGCTCAGGTTCATTCGTTGCGTCTCATTTGGCCAATCAGGTTACCACCGCACAATTGTGCCGGATTTTCGTGCGCAACGAGGCGGAGGTGCACCCCTTCCACCCGGATGTGTTTTATCGTCCTGCGTTTCGCGAGATCGGCAGTCGCTTGCTGGCTGTACCCAAGCTGTTGAGTACGGCGATCAGCCGCTTTATCAACAACCCCTATGACCAAAGCTTATTGGAAGCCCTGACCATTCTGGCTCAGGCAGCGCCTGCCGGGTTGTTTGATAATGAAGGTCTGCATGATTACCTGCGCCGAGCGTTTACCATGCTGGGGCGTACCAATGATTTCCGGCAGCTCAAGCGCAGCTTGTATATTGTTGCGGCGGATGTAGAGAGCTCCGATGCCGTATGTTTTGGCGCGCCCGGCTTTGATCACGTGCCCATATCCAAGGCGGTTCAGGCCAGTACCTCTTCCCCGGGCTTGTATGTGCCGGTAGAGATTGATGGGCGGTATTATGTGGATGGCACGCTGAGAAAAGGCTTGCACGCGTCCGTTGCTTTCGAGGATGGGGCAGACCTGGTGTTTGCGATCAACCCTCTGGTACCCATCGACGCCAGCGCTGCGGTGCGTGCGGGCTCACTGAAAGCCGGCGAGCTGACCCATTCCGGGATGCCGAACATGCTGTCCCAGACGTTCCGTACCATGGTGTATTCGAGGATGCAGTCGGGAATTGCCCAGTACGCCCGAGATTATCCTGATAAAGAAATCCTGTTGTTCGAGCCCACGCGGGACGACGCCAAACTGTTTTTCTCTAACGTGTTTAGCTTCCAGAGCCGCCGGATGGTGTGCGAACACGCCTATCAGATGACCCGTAGGGATTTGTTGAAGCGCGCGGATGAGTTGGAGCCCAAGCTGGCGAAATACGGCATCAAACTGCGCAGAGACCGGCTGGAAGATGAGCAGCGCACCATCAGTACCAGCCTTTACGGTGAGCTTCTGCCGTTATATGTGGCCAAAGGCCGTAAAAAACAGACGGAGAAGAGCCGTATAGCAACCGGGCTCAGCAACGTCACACACCTGTTCTCCAAGGCTCAGTAATGCGTTAAGTCTGGAAGGTCGAGAGCAACAAAAAAGCCCGGATGACATCCATCATCCGGGCTTTTTGGGTTGAGGGTAAGGCCGTTACAGAATGAACCGGCTCAAATCCTCGTCTTCGGCCAGTTCGCCCAGCTTTTCGTTAACGTACGCAGCCGTTACTTCAAAGCCGTCGGTCACCTGATCGCCAGCTTCGAACGACAAGCTTTCCAGTAAGCGCTCAAGCACCGTATGCAGGCGGCGAGCCCCGATATTCTCGGTGGTTTCGTTCACCTTGCACGCAATCTCTGCGATGCGGGCGATGGCGTCTTCGGCAAACTTCAGTTTCACGCCCTCAGTGCCCATCAGTGCTTCGTACTGCTGCACCAGAGAGGCATCCGGCTCGGTCAGAATGCGCTTGAAATCATCGGGAGTCAGGGCTTGCAGCTCAACCCGGATCGGCAAACGGCCCTGAAGTTCAGGGATCAAATCTGAAGGCTTGGACAGGTGGAATGCACCAGAAGCGATGAACAGAATGTGATCGGTCCGAACCGCTCCGTACTTGGTGCTCACGGTGCTGCCTTCAATCAGCGGCAGCAGGTCACGCTGGACGCCCTCACGAGACACGTCTGAAGAGGTATTCTCGGAACGCTTGGCAACCTTGTCGATCTCGTCGAGGAACACGATGCCGTTCTGTTCAACGGCCACCAGAGCCTTCTGTTTGATCTCTTCTTCGTTCACCAGCTTGGCCGCTTCTTCTTCCTTCACCCGCTTCATGGCATCCGCCACTTTCATCTTGCGGGTTTTGCGCTTGTCCGAAGCCATGCTCGAGAACATGCTTTGCAGCTGGTTGGTCATCTCTTCCATGCCTGGCGGCGCCATGATCTCTACGCCAGCACCGCTGCTGCGCAGGTCAATGTCGATCTCTTTGTCGTCGAGTTCGCCTTCCCGAAGTTTTTTGCGGAACATCTGACGGCTGGCGGAATCATTGTTGCGGGCGCCGTCTTCGTTAAAGTCGCGGGCAGGCGGCAACAGGGCGTCCAGAATGCGGTCTTCTGCGGCATCCAGGGCCTGGTTCTCGTGGCGTTTCATCTCCTGTTCACGGAGCATTTTAACGGCCATATCCGCCAGATCACGAATAATGGATTCTACATCGCGGCCCACATAGCCCACCTCGGTAAACTTGGTGGCTTCTACCTTCAGGAAGGGGGCATCGGCCAGTTTGGCCAAGCGCCGTGCGATTTCGGTTTTACCCACACCGGTGGGGCCGATCATCAGAATGTTTTTCGGGGTAATTTCATCTCGCAGGCTGCTGTCCAGCTGCATCCGGCGCCAACGATTACGCAAGGCGATGGCTACGGCGCGCTTGGCCTCTTGCTGGCCCACGATGTGTTTGTTCAGTTCGTGAACGATTTCACGGGGAGTCATTGCAGACATGGTCGCTCCGGTCAGTCTTTGATGGGCAGCACTTCCAGAGTGCGGTTCTGGTTGGTGTAGATGCAAATATCACCTGCAATTTCCAGAGCCTTCTCGGCAATTTCGTGTGCGCTCAGATCGGTGTTTTCAAGCAACGCACGGGCGGAAGCCTGGGCAAATGGGCCACCGGACCCAATGGCGATCAAACCTTGCTCTGGCTCAATCACGTCGCCATTACCGGTAATAATTAACGAGGCGGTTTTGTCGGCCACGGCCAGCAGGGCTTCCAGCTTGCGCAGCGCTCGGTCGGATCGCCAGTCTTTGGCGAGCTCTACCGCTGCTCGGGTCAGGTTGCCCTGATGCTTTTCCAGCTGGGCTTCGAAGCGCTCAAAAAGGGTGAAAGCATCGGCAGTGCCGCCAGCAAACCCGGCAATCACCTGGCCGTTATACAGCCGGCGAACCTTGCGGGCGTTGCCTTTCATGACGGTGTTGCCCAGTGAAACCTGGCCATCACCTCCCATAGCGACTTCGTCGTCACGACGGACGGAAACAATCGTAGTCATTTTGGCTCCAGTTGCCTGATGAAGATTGGTATTCAGACGTTATGGAGGCGCTTGAAGTGAATTCAACCTTTCTTGGGAATCTTTCGAACCAGGGGTTGAATATTTATGCCCACCAGCTTATCAACTGCCGAGTTCATCTGGCTTCGTGAGGTGAAAGGGCCCACGTTGACGCGGTACCACTCGCTGCCGTTGTCCTGAACCACGTGTTGTACGTGCGCGCGCAAGCCTTGAAAGGCGATTTGGGCGCGCTGGCGCTCGGCATCTTGCTTACTGCGGAAGGAGCCGGATTGCACCACATAATCGTAGGCCTGTTTGGCGGGGCCTGGGGTGTACTCCTCCACCTTGGGCGGCACCACTTCAGATTCCGGTAGCATTTCGTAGAACCGGAAGTCACGTTCCTTGCGGGCGGTTTGCGCCGGGGGCTGCTTCTGAATGGTTTGGGGCTGTGTCTGATGCGCCTGAGAGGGAGGCGATTGGCGAACTTCCTGCCCTGTCGGCAGCGTGTTCAAATACACAATGAAGCCCATAAAGCCGCCAACCGCGGCCAGAGATAAAATCCACTTCACAGACAAGCCACCCTGTTGGGAGTGCGAAGGCGCACTGCGTTTCGGCTTGGCCGCAGCTTTGTTGCGAGGCTGGGCGGTCCGCTTTTTAGGTGCAGCGGCACCTCTGCCGGATGGTCGGTCTTTCTTGGCATAATCTCTGGCCATGAGCTGCTTACATCTCCTCTGGGGCGCTTACGCCCAGCAGGCCTAAGCCGTTCTCGATTACCTGACGGACCGCCAGATACAAGCTCACCCGTGCATCGCGAAGCGCGGTGTCTTCGATCAGCACCTTGTGAGCGTTGTAGTAGGTGTGGAACTGCCCTGCCAGGTCGCGTAAATAGTGCGTCAGATGATGCGGTTCACGCTGCGCGGCGGAATTGGCAATCAGTTCCGGGTATTTCGCCAGCTGATTCGCCAGCTCTTTCTCTTCGTCCAGTGTCAGCAGGCTCAGATCGCCTACACACTCCGTGCGACCGCGCTGAACGCCTTCGGCTTCCAGCTTGCGCAACACGCTACAGATCCGAGCGTGGGCATACTGGATGTAATACACCGGGTTTTCATTGGTCTGGGAGCGGGCCAGATCGATATCGAAGGTCAACTGTGAGTCAACGCGGCGCGCGGCCAGGAAGAAACGAGTGGCATCGCGGCCCACTTCGTCGATCAAATCACGCACGGTCACGTAGCTGCCGGCACGTTTGGAAATTTTCACTTCCTGCCCGGAGCGGGTGACCATCACCATCTGGTGCAGAACATAGTCAGGCCAGCCTTGAGGAATGTCTGCTTTCAAGGCTTGCAAGCCAGCGCGGACCCGCGTGACGGTGGAGTGGTGGTCTGCACCTTGCTCGTTGATCACGGTGGTGAAGCCGCGCTGCCACTTGTCCAGGTGGTAGGCGACGTCTGGCAGGAAGTAGGTGTAGCCGCCGTCTTTCTTGCGCATCACGCGGTCTTTGTCGTCGCCAAACTCGGTGGTTTTCAGCCACATGGCACCTTCGTGCTCGTAGGTGTAGCCATTGGCTTTCAAGCGCTCAACGGTGGCTTCTACCTTGCCGTCGTCGTACAAGGACGACTCAAGGAAATACACATCAAACTGAACGCCAAAGGCTTTCAGATCGAGATCCTGTTCCCGGCGCAGGTAGGCAACGGCAAATTCGCGAATCGCAGCTTGGTCATCCGGGTCCGCTTTGGCCGTGACTTCCCGATCGTCCGCGATCACGGTCTCACCGGCTAAGTAGGCATTGGCCACATCAACAATGTAGTCGCCCCGGTAACCGTCTTCCGGCCAGCTTTCGTGCTCTGGCGTCAGACCTTTCACCCGCGACTGAACCGACAGTGCCAAGTTGTTGATCTGGGCACCGGCGTCGTTGTAGTAAAACTCACGGGTTACATCGTAACCGTTGGCTTCCAGCAGGCGACACAGGCAGTCGCCGATCGCCGCACCACGACCGTGACCCACATGCAGTGGGCCGGTCGGGTTGGCAGACACAAACTCGACCTGAACCTTTTCGCCCTTGCCGTTGTTGTTACGGCCAAATTGCTCCGCTTCATCCAGAATCGTGTTCACAATCCCGAACGCGCTGGCGGTGCTCATGAAAAAGTTAATAAACCCGGGCCCGGCAATCTCCACCTTGGCAACCGCGTCGCTTTCGGGCAACGCAGCGATTAGCGCTTCAGCCAGCTTTCGCGGAGGGCAGCCAGCGGCTTTGGAAGCCACCAAAGCAATATTGCAGGCGTAATCCCCGTGGGATTTGTCCTTGGTGTTGCCAACCTGCGGCGTGAAGGTTTGGTCAGCCGGCAAAGTGCCTTCGGACTGAAGGGTGGCCAGTGCAGACTGGAGAAGCTCGGATACGGTCTCTTTCATGCGTCAGACGACTCGGTTTTCAGAAGAGTGGGTGTCAGGGCAGGGCGCCCGTTGAAAATAGAAGAGGCGTATTATCGCGGAAAGTTGGAGTGTAAGCAAAAAGCCCGGCGGTTAGGCCGGGCTTTTTATATTGGTTAATCTAGATTCGCGCAGTTCGGGGCAGATCCGTACAGGCCACTTGTTCCGCCAGGAGGCGAAATGTCAGTGTTGCTAAGGTCACTGGCGAGGCAAGAGAGGAAGAATTCTGTGGATTCTTCGTTTTCTGTACCGCCGACCTTCACCGTTGCCGTTAAGCGCACTTGAACCCAATTACAATGACTCTGCGGGTAAAGCAAGTCAAAATCGGCAGAGCCATCAGTGGCGGTGGTGATTGTAGAGGAGCTTGTCGTAGCTGAATTAGTAGGCTCCAGCTTACCACTGCCGTTCGTGTCCTCTCCTGAATCTAATTGTCCATTTTGGTTTATATCTTCAGCCGGGCAAAATACCGCTCCGGGAGCTTCTACCCATTTGTCATCTTCAGCTTGATAGCTGCCTTTTTTATAGCCGATTGGCAGTACGCTTAGTTCCACCTCGGCATTGTTAATTGGGGCGCCGTTTGCGTCAGTAACGATTGCAACGTAAGGCTTCTTATAGCGTACGGTGTCTGGTTCTTCGAGTTCGTTACCTGTTCCAATTGCAAGTCGTAATGCTTGGCGAGCGACGGTGAGTGCTGTTGTATCAGTTATTGTATTATTGCTTGTCGATGCCTTGATCTCCACGCCATCGCGGCCGCTAATGCTAGAGCCTGCGATGAAAGTTGTTGATGCTCGGCCTTGGGAGTCTGTGATCGCTACGCTATCAGACAGGCGTCCATTGCTCTCATCAGCTACTAAGAGAAAATTGACCACTTGGTTTTTGACGCGGTTGTTATCGATGTCACGCACGATTGCGGTCACTTCGGTTGAGTCGTTTAGGCTTAGTTGAGTTTTCGTGGCCTGAACGCTAAGAGTCTCGGGGGTCGTGGCAACAAATTCAACGTCTAGAGAGGTGGTGAGGCCAGAGGACGGATCTCTCGCCGTAATGGTTGAGAGGCCGGCGCTTGAAGATGCGATATCAATTGTTGCGACTCCCCCTGAGGTTGTTACGGTGCCATCCGCTGGGGTTAGAGTTCCGCGTGTAGTGCTGAAATTGATAGTTGAGCCATCTGGAACTGGGGTTCCATCTCTTTCCCAGCTAACTGAAAGCGTTGAGGGGGCTCCAATGTCTAATTCAGATCCGTTAGCTGGCGACGAGAAAGTGAAATCATCGCTTGAAATAGCCACGTCCAATGTCGTACGCAAAGCACTTTCACCCTCAAACGCAGTGGCAGTTAAGCTTGCAGTGCCGCCGGAACTCGCGCTTGAAAGTTCGAATGCTACAGCGCCATTGTTCTCGGTTGTTAGTGTTTGGGAGGTGATTGAGCCGAGAGTGGTTGATATCGAGATAACTTGATCCGCAATGCCATTGCCCTCTGAATCCAGAAGAACAGCTTGGTAGCTGTCACTATTGCCGAAAGATATGGATTGAGGGCCCTTCAGAGTAAGAGTTGTTCCCGTGACCTCGATGGCAACGGATTCACTGACCCCGCCAGCCGAAGCGTTTACCGTTAGAGTGGTGTTTCTGCGGTCATTGTCGCCGGTCAACTGAGCTGTTGCTATCCCTGCCTCGTCCGTTGTTGCTTGTGTAACCTGCAGTGTTCCGCCTTGTGGCGCAGCAAATGTTACTGGAATATCCGCAAGCAGAACTCCATTCTCATTTTTGACTCGTGCTGTTATTGCAGAGTTGGCTGATGATGATGTATTGATGCGAACTGGGTTGGCGAACAAGTCGATAGATCCGACTTGTACTTGAACTTCATTCGTTATGTCTTCGCCATTGCTGTCGGTGTTGCCGTCGTTGTTGCTCCCACCGTTGCCTCCGCCGGCCAGAGGGGTCGAGCTATCGTCACCTCCACAAGCAGCTAATACAAAAGCCAGCGACAACGCTGACGCACGCGCAAGGATTTTCCCTGACATTATTTATCTCCAGTGTTCGTTACAGCAAAAGCCTTTTCGCCGCGCATTCCCCGCGAGAGAACCGCAACCTCAGTTGTTATTCAGCTTTATCGGTTAGATTGCTGAAAATCATAGCACAGCTACCAGAAATGGAATGCTCGCACGGTCAAAATTGTGAAAAAGATTGTAACGTTTTGCACAGCCTGCGCTGTTTCGCAATTTGGGATGCTTAGCCGGTTTCCTGTGGGTCTACATCTACCATCCATTTGGTGCTGCTCGGCAGTTTGGTTTGGTCCAAGTGCTGGCACAGATAGGTGAGCAATCGGTTGAGTTGTTTGCGATGATCGCTCACCAATATGAGCTGGGCGCGGTGCCGGTCGGCTTTTCGGGCGATGACCGCAGGAAGTGGGCCCCAAACTTCAACGCCGGGTGTGCTGGCCATGGGTTTTAGTGAATCCAGAAGTTGCAGACTGTTTTGCATGGTGTCGGCTTCTGCGCGCAGGATGGCCATGGCGCGAAAGGGGGGGAGTTGCCCGGATTCCCGTTCGGCCAGAAGCTGGTCCGCAATGGCAGGGTAATTGCCTTGGCATAGCGCGTTCAGCAGGGGGTGGTCACTGTGGCAGGTCTGGATGAGCACCTTGCCGGGCTTGTCGCCTCGGCCGGCACGGCCGCTGACTTGCAGCAGAGTTTGTACCATTTGTTCTGGAGCGCGGAAGTCCACACTGAATAAGCCGCCGTCGGCATTGACCACGGTGACTAACGTGACGTTGGGAAAGTCGTGGCCTTTAGCGAGCATTTGGGTGCCCACCAATATGCAGGGTTCGCCGCTGTTTACTTTTTTCAGGATGGCCTGAATGCTGCCTTTGCGCTGGGTGCTGTCTCGGTCTACCCGAACGATCGGGGTGTCGGGGAACTGTTCTGCCAGTGTTTCTTCCGTGCGTTCGGTGCCTTGGCCTACCGGTTTGAAGTTTTCGCTTTTGCATTTCGGGCAGGTGTGGGTTGCTGCGGCTTGGTAGTCGCAGTGGTGGCAGCGCATGGCCCGGTCGCGCCGGTGGTAGGTCAGGCGCGTGTCACATCGGGGGCATTCTTCCATGTGGCCGCAGTCAAAGCACATCATGATCGGTGCAAAGCCACGGCGATTCACGAAAACCAGTGCCTGCTCGCCTCTATCCAGCGTTTCCTTAATAGCTGTCAGTGCAGGGCGGGCCAGCCCAGCTTCAAGTGGGCGGCTGCGAATATCCAGCAGCGTCAGTTCGGGCGGTTTGGCGTTACCGGCTCTTTGTTCCAGGCGGGCAAGGTTGTATTTGCCTTGGCTGGCGTTATGCCAGGATTCCAGTGAAGGCGTTGCCGAGCCGAGAATCACAGGGCATTGGTTCAGATGAGCACGGTAAACGGCGACATCGCGACCTGAGTAGCGAAAACCTTCGCCTTGCTTGTAGGAGCTGTCGTGCTCTTCATCCACGATGATGGTGCGAAGGTTAATAAAGGGAAGCAGTACGGCGGACCGGGTGCCGATAAGAATGATTGGGTCGCCGTTACGGATTTTTAGCCAGGTGCTCAGGCGTTCGCCGTCGTTAAGGGCTGAGTGCCAAACCTGAATACGGTTGCCGAAATAGCGCCGGAAGCGAGCGACGGTTTGCGGTGTCAGATTGATTTCCGGAACCAGCACCAACGCTTGTTCGTCATGCTGAAGGCGCGTTTTTAGATAGTGTAGGTACAGCTCGGTTTTGCCGCTACCGGTGATGCCGAACAGCAAACTTGCGGAGAACTGTTTGATGTCTTCCGGTAGCTCTCCGGCAGCCTCTTGCTGGGCGCTGGACAATATCGGAGCGGGGAGAGCTGTCTCCGGGATGTGCGGTTGTGCATTTGAGGTGGCGCCTTGTTGGATCAGTTCTTTTTGTTCCAGCGAGCGAATCTGGGCTCGACTATAGCCAGACTGCACCAGTGCGCTGGTGGTGATGCCGGGCGTGGCTTTTATGGTGTTGAAGAGTGCGACTTGCCGATGGGCGTTTGCTGGAAGTGCCGCTTCGGTTGCGGTGGTTTGCCATTGCTCGTCGGGTTTCAGAGCTGCGGGTCTTCCGCGCCGAAGCGCCGGGGGTAGGGCGGTAAACAGGCATTCCCCCAGTGGGTGTTGGTAGTAGTCGCTGGCCCAGGTGAGCAGGCGAAAGGTGTTTTCCGGTAACGCGGCCCACGGCTCAAGTGCGGCTTGTATGGGTTTTAGGGTGACGCCTTCCGGCGGCTGCACACCGGTTTCAACCACAAGGCCGGTCAATGTTTGTCGGCCAAAGGGCACCTTAACGCGCTGGCCGGGTGTCAGCTCCAGAGCGTCCGGGATGCGGTAATCGAACAGCCGGCGCAGGGGGCGGTTCAAGGCGATGCGTGCGGTTTTGGGCTGTGTCACGGTATCTGCGTATCCTGAAAATCGGTGAAATAGCGCCGGCGGATGGTTTTGACGTAATAGACACTGCGGAAGATACTTGCCTGTGGCCGGCTTTGCCAGTAAGATTCGCGGTCTGTTTCTGGCCGGGCGTGGTAGTGCGCGGTCTTTCAATTGATTCAAAATTGCGGTGCCTGACCCAAAAACCGGTTTTTCCGGAGGTGATCAGGTAGCGGCATGCCCGAAAGAGGTTCGCCATGAAAGAAGGTATTCATCCTAAGTACGAAGACATCACTGCTACCTGTTCTTGCGGTAACGTGATCAAGACCCGCTCTACTGTTGGTCACGACCTGCAGCTGGACGTATGCTCCCAGTGCCACCCGTTCTACACTGGTAAGCAGAAGGTTATGGACACCGGTGGTCGTATCGATAAGTTCAACAAGCGTTTCGGTGGTCGTATCGGTGCTAAGAAAGACTGAGCACAGCCGGAATGTTGAAAAAAGCGCCTACGGGCGCTTTTTTTGTGCCTGAAATTTACGCATTAATCATTCTTATAAGCAAAATGCCCTATTGACTGGTTATAAAATATTCGGGTTTAGCTTGTCGTTTTGGGATGGGCGCGCCATAATGTCGCGCTCCGTCGACCTGAGGTCAGGCGGCTTTTACTTTTAAACGTGACAAACGGAACAGTGGCAATGTCTCAAGATCTGAAAGAAGCAGCCCTTGAATATCACGCCAAACCGCGGCCGGGTAAGCTGAGTGTAGAAGTCACTAAGCCTACTCAAACAGCTCGCGATCTATCTCTGGCGTACAGTCCTGGAGTTGCCGAGCCGGTCCGCGAGATCGCGAAGGACCCCGAGAACGCATACAAATATACCGCCAAGGGTAACCTGGTTGCCGTTATTTCTGACGGTACCGCTATCCTGGGTCTGGGTAACCTCGGGCCTCTGGCGAGTAAGCCGGTAATGGAAGGCAAAGGCGTACTGTTCAAGCGCTTTGCCGGAATTGACGTATTCGATATCGAAGTTAATTCCGAAAGCCCGCAAGCGTTTATTGAAACTGTTGAGCGCATCGCGGACACCTTTGGTGGCATCAACCTGGAAGACATCAAAGCGCCTGAGTGCTTTGAAATTGAGCGCGCACTGATTGAAAAGTGCAACGTGCCCATCTTCCACGATGACCAGCATGGTACGGCGATCGTTACTGCAGCAGGCATGATCAATGCCCTCGAGCTGCAGGGCAAAAACATTGAAGACGCGAAAGTTGTCTGCTTGGGCGCTGGCGCTGCAGCCATTGCTTGCTCCAAGCTGCTGATCAGCTGTGGTGTTCGCTCTGAAAATATCTTCATGCTCGACCGCAAGGGTGTGATCCACTCTGGTCGTGATGATCTGAACCAGTACAAAGCGATGTTTGCAAACGACACAGACAAGCGCACGCTGGATGATGCGATCGACGGCGCAGACGTATTCCTGGGTCTGTCCGGTCCTGATCTTCTGTCAGCGGAACAGCTGAAGAAGATGGCGCCGAACCCGATCGTTTTCGCATGCTCTAACCCGGATCCGGAAATCAATCACGCGCTGGCTATGGCTACCCGTGATGACCTGATCATGGCTACGGGTCGTTCGGACTACCCGAACCAGGTGAACAATGTGTTGGGCTTCCCGTTCATTTTCCGTGGTGCTCTGGACGTTCGCGCGACCTGCATCAACGAAGAAATGAAAGTGGCAGCGGTTAACGCTATCCGCGAACTGGCGAAAGAGTCTGTGCCTCAGGAAATCTGTGAAGCCTACGGCGTAGACAGCCTCGAATTCGGTAAGGACTACATTATTCCTAAGCCGATGGATGTTCGCTTGCTGGAAGTTGTACCTGCTGCGGTAGCTCGCGCTGCTGTAGATTCAGGTGTAGCAGGACAACCTTATCCTGCGCACTACCCGCTGAAGTCTATGGACGACATCATCTAACTCCGATGTAGTTCAGCTTCATGCATAAAAAACCGGCGGTGATCCCGCCGGTTTTTTTGTGGTTGCTTGTTTTGCCTGAGCTCCCGGCTTAGAAGATCTGCCGGGAGAAGCTTTCCGGCGCGCTACCGGATGGATTTTCAAGTTGGTCGGCGGTTAACGGCGCGGGAACATTCTCTTCTTTGAAGAGCTCAAAAACGCCATCTTCATTTGGGTGCGCGCGCTCGCCGGTTTCCGGATTGATGCGAATGTTGGCCAGGCCATTGGGTCGCGGCATCAATGAAGGAGGAGTGTCCGCCAGTGCAACCTTCATGTAGTCAATCCAGATGGGAAGTGCGGTGCTTGCGCCGTATTCTCCACGCCCAAGCGGTGCGGGCTGGTCAAAGCCGACATAAACCGTTGTCGCGATGCTGTGATTGTAGCCGGCGAACCAGGTGTCTTTCTGTTCGTTTGTCGTGCCGGTTTTTCCGGCTAAATCGCTGCGCCCCAAGGCTCTGGCGCGGCGACCGGTGCCCTGTTGAATCACGTCTTGCATGATGGAATGCATGATGTAAACCGAGCGGGTGTCCGCCAGTTTGCGCATGATTCTGGGGCTCTCGGAATTTTGTGAAGCAGGGAGAATAATGCCGACCGTTTCTGGCGCGGATTCAACGGGTTCAGTGTTTTCACTGCTAGAGCTGTATTGTGCCTCGAGCGCGTCGCAATCGCGGTCGCACAGAATCGTTTCCGGTGCTTCGTAAATTACGGTGCCATTGGATTCGCGAATGCTTTCAATCAAATAGGGCTGCACGTCATAACCGCCATTGGCGATGATGGCGAAGCCGCGAGCCAGCTCCATGGGGCTGAGCAGTCCGCTTCCCAACGACAATGACAAGTTTTCGGGCATATTGTTGGTCGGGATTTTGAGCTGTTCCAGGTAGTCGAGCGTAGTGCGAATGCCTAGATCGCGCAGTAATCGAATGGATACCAGGTTGCGCGACCGATACAAACCTTTGCGCAGGGTTGTTGGTCCGTAGAATTGCCCGGAAGCATTTTGCGGGCGCCACGAGCCTTCAAGGTCGGAGTTATCAAGCACAATTGGCGCGTCGTTATAAATGGTGGCGGGTGTGCGCCCGTTCTCCAGTGCGGCTAGATAAAGAAACGGCTTAAACGTGGAGCCTGGTTGGCGCTTTGCCTGGGTTGCCCGGTTGTATTTGCTTTGACCGAAGCTGTAGCCGCCGGTGAGTGCTTCAATGGCGCCGGTCTTGGCATTCAGGGAGATGAGCGCGCCTTCGACATTTGGTACTTGGGCCAAAGCAACGTTTTGCGTGACTGTCGTGGCATCTTCGGAGGGCTGCTCGGCGCTGAGGGCTTTTACATAAATGACATCGCCGACACTGACGACGTCAGAGGGTTTTTTCGGCTCGGGGCCTGTCAGGCTTTCCGTGCGGTGCCTGCGTGCCCACTTCATGGAGTCAAACGCCATGGTAGTGGGGCCGAGTGCGCGAGTGTGTGTTTGGACTTTCCCGTTCTTGTCGTCAATCGATGTGACAATGGCTGGCAGTAGGCGTTCTACGGTCGGGTAGTTGGCAAGTTCCCCTGAAAGTTCGGCGGCCGTCATGCCGTCGATGTCCACTTGTCCGATAGCGCCCCGGTAGCCGTGGCGACGATCGTAATCTTCGAGGCCGGCCCTTAATGTGTCGGTTGCGGTCTGTTGCTTCAAGCTGTCGACGGTGAGAGTGACGCTGTAGCCATCGGTATACGCTGTGTCGCCGAACCTCCGTACCATTTCGGAGCGCGCCATTTCAGCAACGTAATCGGCATCGACGTCGGTGTCCCGGGCGTTGTAGCTGGCAGTGATCGGGGCTTCCGAAGCCAGTTCGCGCGCATCACTGGTAATGAATCCCAAACTTTCCATGCGTCCGAGTATCCAGTTTCGGCGCACTAGGGCGCGTTCGGGATCGGCGATCGGGTTGTAAGCCGAAGGGGCTTTGGGAAGGCCGGCCAGCATGGCCATCTGTGCCAGAGACAGTTCATTAACCGGTTTGTCGTAATAGACTTGAGCTGCAGCGGAAATACCGTAAGCGCGATTGCCCAAATAGATCTTGTTCAGGTACAGCTCGAAAATCTTTTCTTTGCTCAGTTCTCGCTCAATTTGAATGGCCAGAAGTATTTCGCTGAACTTGCGAATGAAGGTTCTGTCGCGTGACAAAAAGTAATTTTTTGCAACCTGCATTGTGATGGTACTGCCACCGGATTGAATCGATCCGGTAGAGATCAGTTCGATCGCAGCCCGTGTCAGGCCTTTGATGTCTACTCCGAAGTGTTCGTAAAAACGGGCGTCTTCCGCGGCCAGAAAGGCTTGTAACTGAAGTGTAGGGATCTGTTCGATTGTGACCGGAGTCCTTCTCTTTTCGCCGAATTCTGCTATTAATTCGTTGTCATGACTGTACACCCGCAAAGGCGTTTGCAGCTTGACGTCGAGAAGTTGTTCTACGGGAGGCAGGCTGGGTCGTAAATACAGATACAAGCTTGCAGTCAATATGACGGCGACACTCAGGCCGGTAAGAATGATCCAGGCAAAAACACGAGATGTACGCATCAAATGAGACATTTTTTTCTGACATCTGTTAGATATAGGTCTATTATTTGAGAAATTGCTTTAGGAAGGTTTGGCGGCCTTCCGGCATGCAATCTCTCCCGTAAAAACGAGAAATTGCATTGTAGACGGAATGAATAAGAAATTCTCTTACATATAAAACAGATAAAAGCAGGAAAACTGCTTAAAACTAAGAGAGCGATCTCGGAGCTTCTGTCGCTAACAGGCAAGAGACCGAGGGGCTCCAACGCCGGGTGTATTCAACCAGGTATAGGGTGAGCGCGTGTTCGGATTGATAGGAAAAAAATCCAGTTCTGTTCTTGGGGTTGATGTCAGCTCCAGTTCAGCAAAACTCCTCGAACTGTCAAAGCAGGGCGACCGTTACAGAGTCGAAAGCTACGCTGTTGAGCCCCTTCCGGCCAACGCAGTTGTCGAGAAAAATATTACAGACGTAGAGGCGGTGGGCGAAGTGCTCAAACGTGTTGCGTCTAAGTCCCGCACGAATGTCAAACAGGTGGCTGTTGCCGTCTCCGGTTCTGCAGTCATTACCAAAGTGATTCAAATGGATTCCGGTCTCAATGAGTTTGAGATGGAAGATCAGATTGCTTTGGAAGCGGATCAATACATTCCATATCCCCTTGATGAAGTGGCTATCGATTTCGAGGTGCAGGGGCCTTCCGAGAGTAATCCGGATCAGGTTGATGTCCTGCTTGCCGCTTGTCGGAAAGAAAACGTTGACGTTCGGGAAGATGCTCTGGAAATAGCAGGGCTGAACGCGAAGGTGGTCGATGTTGAAGCCTACGCGCTCGAGCGGGCTTATGAATTGATCGAGCCGCAGCTCGATTCTCAAGGTGAAGAACTGGTGGTGGCTATCATGGATATCGGGGCCACCATGACCACGCTGAGTGTTCTGGCCGAAGGTAAGACGGTTTACACCCGCGAGCAGATCTTCGGTGGCAAACAACTCACCGAGGAAATTCAACGCCGTTACGGTTTGTCCACTGAAGAGGCCGGGTTGGCCAAAAAACAAGGTGGCTTGCCGGATGATTACGAAACCGAAGTGCTAAACCCATTCCGGGAAGCGGTTGTCCAGCAGGTGGCACGCGCGCTGCAGTTTTTCTTCGGCGCCAGTCAGTATAACGCGGTGGACTACGTGGTGTTGGCAGGTGGAACGGCTTCGATTCAAGGCCTTACAGAAATGGTCGAAGAGAAAACAGGGACACCAACGCTGGTTGCTAACCCGTTCGCTGATATGGCGGTGGGGTCCCGGGTGAATGCATCCTCGCTGAGCAATGACGCACCATCGTTGATGATTGCCTGTGGACTGGCAATGAGGAGTTTCGACTGATGGCAAAAATTAACCTGAGACCTTGGCGCGAAGAGCTGCGTGCGGAGAAACAGAAACAGTTTGTGGTGATGATGCTGGGCGCTGTCATTATTGCGGCAGGCTTAGTGTTTTTGTGGAAAACCGATACAGACAACCGAATCGCGTACCAGCAATCACGTAATGCCTACATTGAAACCGCTACCAAACAGCTGGACAAGCAGATCAAAGAAATTGAGAACCTCAAACGCCAGCGTGATGAGCTGCTCGCTCGGATGAAGGTTATTCAGGATCTGCAGGGCAAGCGTCCGGTCATTGTTCGAGTGTTTGACGAGTTGGTGCGTACCCTTCCCGATGGCTTGTTCTTTACCGACCTTAAAAAGAGCGGTGAGCGCCTGGATATCGTCGGCATGGCCGAGTCCAACAGTCGCATTTCTAACCTGATGCGTCAGTTTGAGGAATCCGAATGGTTTACCGGGCCGAACCTGAGCAACGTTGCGGCTGCAGATAACCGCCGCGCTGGTTACAGCCAGTTCAATCTATCGGTTCAGCAGAAAACGCCAGAGCCCGAAGGGGAGGATAAATAATGAGCCTCGCGGACTCACTGAAAAGCCTTAACGAATTCGATATCAACGATCTCGATGTCAACAATGCTGGCATTTGGCCCGCGCCAATCAAGGCCATTGTGTTCCTGTTGGTGTTTGGTCTGATTTTGGGTGGCGGGTATTGGTTTTTTATCAAGGACCAGTACGCCCAACTCGATCGAGTTGAGAGAAAAGAGCAAGAGCTGAAGCAAACCTACGAGCAGAAAGCCTATCGGGTTGCAAACTTGGAGGTGTTTAAAGCTCAGATGGTTGAAATGGAAGAAACCTTTGGTGCGCTGGTGCGTCAGTTGCCGAGTGAAACCGAGGTGCCGGGCTTGTTGGAGGATATTACCAATACAGCGCTGGGCAGTGGTCTGAGCTTGCAGGAAGTGAAGCTGCAGCCAGAACGCCAGAGAGATTTCTATTCGGAGCTTCCGATCAACGTGCGGGTTTCAGGTTCGTATCATGAGCTGGCCTCGTTCGTCAGCAGCGTTGCAAGTTTGCCTCGCATCGTTACGCTGCACGATTTGACTATTAAACCAATCGGTGGAAATGGCGAACAACTGGATATGCAGGTTGTTGCCCGTACCTACCGTTACCGGGCTGGAGAGTAAGCATGGCAAAGAAGCATGCAGGAAAAGCCTGGCTGGGTGTGTGTCTGGCGTCGTTACTGACAGCTTGTTCCCAGGGCAACGGCTTCTCGGATTTGGACAAGTTTATGGCGGATACCCGGGCTAAACCCCGGGGGCACGTAGAGCCTTTGCCAGAGTTCAAGGCCTACGAGGCCTTCAGTTATTCGGCGGCCGACCGCCGGGCTCCGTTTGAGCCGCCCGTCGATGTGCAGTTGACCATGGTAGACGAAAAGCCCATTACCGACGTGGAGCCCGATCTCGATCGTCCGCGAGAGGTGCTCGAGAACTTCGATCTGAAGTCGTTGAGTATGGTGGGTACGTTGGAAGGTTCTGGCGGAACTCTTTTCGCGTTGGTGCGGGACGGCGCGTCAGGCATACATCGAGTGCGGGTTGGAAACTACATGGGGCAAAACTATGGCCGTATCGTAGGAGTCAGTGAAACGCGTATCGAACTGATTGAAATCGTTCCGAATGGCCGGGGTGGATGGGTCGAACGCCCCCGCTCCTTGTCTTTGGATGAGGGCACAGGAGCGGCAGGATGATGAATACAAGAAATATGCAAGAACAAACAGGTTTAGGGTCGAGGCTAGCGATGTTCAAAAAACTTAATGTCTCCGTAGGTATTATTGCCGTGGGGTTATGGAGCAGCCTGGCCAGCGCGGTCACGCTGCAAGACGTCACGTTTTCGTCACTGCCGGGTGAGCGCTTGGAAGTGATCATGGAATTTGACGGTACACCACCGGAACCGACCGGCTACACCATCGAGCGTCCGGCCCGGATTACGGTTGACCTGAAAGATACAACGAGCGGAATAAATAAGCGCAGCATCCCGCTGGGGTCCGGCAATGCTCAGAGTGTGACCGTTGTGGAAACCAAAGATCGCACCCGGTTGATCTTCAACCTGATTGAGTTGGTCCCCCACGAGACAACGCGGAATAACAACTCACTGGTCATGACGATCGGTGGCGCAGGATCATCAGTAGCTGCAACTTCCGGCTCCCAGCAAACGACGGTTTCCGCTCCCTCTGGTGCAAATGCACTGGCAGGCATTGATTTCCGTAGAGGGAAAGCTGGCGAAGGGCGAGTGATTGTTGATTTGGGCAGCAGCTCGTCCGCGGTGAACCTGACCGAGCTGGGCGGACGCATTCGTCTGACCATGCCGGATCTTGACGTGCCTGTTGATTTGCGTCGTCGATTGGATGTAACGGACTTTGCAACGCCTGTCACCCGTATCGATACCTTTGTGGAAGATGGGAATGCAGTTGTAGAGATTCGTCCGGAAGGGGATTACGACTACATCGCCTACCAGTCTGGCCGCGAGTTCACGGTTAGCGTGGAAGAGATCTCTCAGGAAGAAGCCGAAACCCGCCGTGAAGAGAAGTTCCCGTATTCTGGCGAGAAGCTCTCTCTTAACTTCCAAGACATCGAAGTGCGCTCTGTGCTGCAGCTGATTGCGGACTTCACAGGCTTGAACCTGGTTGCCAGTGACACGGTGGGCGGCAGCATCACGCTGCGCCTGCAGAACGTGCCTTGGGACCAGGCGCTGGATCTGATTTTGAAAACCAAAGGTCTGGATAAGCGTCAGATCGGTAACGTGCTTCTGGTAGCGCCTGCTGAAGAAATTGCAGCCCGCGAGAAGCTGGAGCTGGAAACCAATAAGCAGATCGCTGAGCTAGCTCCGGTTCGGTTGGATATTATTCAAGTTAACTACGCGAAGGCCGACGAAATTGTTAGCTTGATCCAAGCCGACGCCGAGTTGATCTCATCGCGAGGTTTCGTGTCATCGGATAAGCGTACCAACACCATTACCGTGCGTGAAACTGCGGATAAGCTCGAAGAGATTCGTCGCTTGGTGAGCACCTGGGATGTTCCCGTGCGTCAGGTATCCATCGAAGCGCGCATTGTTCGTGCACAGACCAACGTTGCCGAAGACTTGGGCGTTCGTTGGGGCGGTGCGGCCTACGATGTGAGTGGCAATGATGTTGTTACCGTTGGTGGGTCCCTGGGAACTCTCAGTGAAG
This sequence comes from Marinobacter litoralis, assembly GCF_003336705.1. Classification (GTDB taxonomy): domain Bacteria; phylum Pseudomonadota; class Gammaproteobacteria; order Pseudomonadales; family Oleiphilaceae; genus Marinobacter; species Marinobacter litoralis. The sequence goes on from NZ_QMDL01000005.1 coordinate 120,444, forward strand.
CCCGTGATGCAGCAAGTGGCGGTAGTAATACGATCTCGTTCCCCGGCGCTTTGGGTGTGGACCTCGGTGTGACTGGTGAAGGCGCATCATCTTTCGCCATCGGCTGGGGCAGTGACGACTTCCTGGTAGATCTTGAACTTTCTGCGCTGGAAAGCGATGGCCGCGCGGAAGTAGTTTCGCAGCCTCGTGTTGTGACGGCCGATCGCCAGAGCGCGTCGATCAAGTCAGGTGAAGAAATTCCTTATCAAGAGGCTTCTTCAAGCGGCGCTACGTCCGTGTCGTTCAAGGAAGCGGTGCTTTCTCTGGAAGTAACGCCACAGATTACCCCGGATGATAAGATCATTATGGATCTGATCGTGAACCAGGATTCTCGTGGTGAGGTGACCGCAGGGATTCCGTCAATCAACACCAACGAAGTGACCACGCAGGTGCTCGTTGCGAACGGTGAAACGGTAGTGCTGGGTGGTATCTTCCAGTCAGAAGTTGCTACTCAAACAACGAAAACGCCATTCTTGGGTGACATCCCATACCTGGGGCGGTTGTTTAAGCGCACAGAGCATGTGGATGAGCGCAGTGAGCTGCTGATCTTCATCACGCCGAAGATCATCAAGAGCGATTTGATCCAGTAATTCGGGTCAGAGCCTGAAAGCCGCCGCTGATACCGGCGGCTTTTTTGTGTCTGTGGCTCGGCAAGGTTATGGATTGGCGCGCCCTGTGCTATTCTCATCCGCCTGAAAAATTGTTGAGCGGAAAGTTATGTCTTTGCCCAAACGCGTTGTTCTGGTTGGGCCCATGGGGGCCGGAAAAAGCACTATCGGCCGTTTGCTTGCCAAAGAACTCGGTTATCGTTTTTTAGATTCGGATCGGGTTATCGAGGAGCGGTGTGGGGCAAACATCCCTTGGATTTTCGATGTCGAAGGCGAGGGCGGCTTCCGGCAAAGAGAAACCGCCATGCTTGACGAGATGACTGTCGAATCGGGCGTAGTGTTAGCGACGGGTGGCGGTGCCGTGATGCGCCCGGAAAACCATCCTTTGTTGCGCAAAAACGCTGTGGTTGTCTATTTGAAGACCTCGATCGAGCAGCAGGTAGAACGGACAAGAAAAGATCGCAATCGTCCTCTCTTACAAAACGATGATCCTGAAGGCGTGTTACGAAAGCTGTTTGCGATCAGAGATCCGTTGTATACCCAGTTAGCCGACATCGTGATGTATACCGACCGAAAAAGCCCCCGGCTTGTGGTTCGGCAATTGGTGAACAGAATCAGCCCTAAAACCCCAAGGCATAGAAGGCAAAGGCGGAAGGAAGGTCGTCAGCATGTACAAGCTACTGAAAGAACTCAAAGTTGATCTTGGTGAGCGCAGCTACCCCATTGTGATTGGGTCGGGGTTGCTGGGTTCTTATGATCTCACGCCCTGGGTGAGTGGCGGTCAGGTCATGATTGTCACCAACGAGACGGTCGCACCGTTGTACCTGGAAAAAGCGAAGGCATGTTTTCCGGGAAAACAGATAGATGTGGTTACACTGCCGGATGGCGAAGAGTATAAAAACTGGCAAACGTTGAATCTTATTTTCGACGGTTTGCTGGAAAAACGTCACACCCGCCACACGACCCTTGCGGCGTTAGGTGGTGGCGTAGTCGGAGACATGGCAGGCTTTGCTGCGGCGTGTTACCAGCGCGGTGTTCCGTTTATTCAGATTCCGACAACCCTGTTGTCACAGGTGGATTCGTCGGTAGGTGGAAAAACCGGCATCAATCATCCTCTTGGAAAGAATATGGTGGGTGCGTTTCATCAGCCGCAAGCCGTTCTGATTGATACCGATACGCTTGGAACCCTGCCCGCCAGAGAAGTGTCTGCGGGTCTGGCGGAGGTGATCAAGTACGGTTTGATTCGCACGCCGGAATTCCTAGATTGGCTCGAAGATAATATTGATGCGTTACGAGCCCTGGACACGCAGGCTTTAGGCGAAGCCATTTACCGCTCCTGTGAATGTAAGGCAGAAGTGGTTTCTTTGGACGAAAAAGAAGGCGGCTTGCGAGCCATTCTTAACCTGGGCCATACCTTCGGGCATGCCATTGAAACCTTTGCCGGCTACGGGAACTGGTTGCACGGTGAGGCGGTGGGTACCGGCATGATGATGGCTGCCGATTTATCTGTGCGCGAAGGGCATATAAGCGAAGCGGACAGAACGCGGGCCGATGCCCTGATCCGAAGTGCAGGTTTGCCAGACAAAGCACCAGAAGGAATGGCAGAAGAGGACTTCCTGAGTCTGATGGCTGTTGATAAGAAAAATGTCGATGGCCAAATCCGTTTGGTATTGATGCGCGCATTGGGCAATGCTTGGGTGACGGCAGACTACGCGCCTGAAAATTTGCGTGCGACCTTGAAAGCGTTTACCAGCTAACCGGTTGTCTACCCAGAAAACAATAAGACAGGGATGAGGTGTGGCTCAGGACACGTTAAACAGCCTTGATGGCGGTGGATTGTTCCCGCGTTTGCAGCAGCGATACGGTTTGAGCGAGAACCCGCTGGAAATGGATACGCCATTCTTTCCCGGGGCGATGCGGCAGCATGCTTTGGAATCGCTGCGCCATCTCAGCGGCTTTGGTGACATGGCGCTGGTTGTGACCGGGGCGCCTGGGGCCGGCAAAACGCGATTGCTGGCCGAGCTGGTTAAGAATGAATCATCGAGGCTCGATTTTCAGTACGTTCCGGCGACAGCCCTGACGAGCGCTTCGGTGTTGGCGCGAGAACTTAAGCGTATGTCCCGCTCGGCTATTCCTGAAGATTTCGAACCTCGAGAAGCGGTATACCGCTATTTTTCATGGTCTGAGAGTCGTGTAGAGCGTGGTCAGCGCCAAGTACTGCTGGTTGATGATGCTGATCGGTGTCCGCCTGACGTTCTGAATCTTATTCTCTCAGCATTCGTTGCCGCGGATCGAACAGCCGCAGCTGTTCCTGTGTTTGCCGGAAGCGAAGCCGTTGAACAGGTTCTTTCATCAGAACCCGATGCGGGATATGTGCACCACCTTGCATTGCCGCCACTGGCTGCAGAAGACGTTTTTGCGTATCTGGAGCCTCGCGTTATTAAAGCGGGCGGTTCTGTAGACGAGTTGCTCTCTTCTTATCGGTTAAAGCAAATTCATGCTCTGAGTCAGGGTAGCTTTGGCCGATTAAAACGGGTAACCCCGGGTGTGTGGCTTGACATGGTCGCGGGCGCTCAAGGCGTGTCCCGTTTTAACTTCCCGTCGATCCAAAGCTTTCGTTGGCCTGCACTCGCTTTGTTATTGCTTGGTATTTCCTGGTGGCTCGTTTCTTTGCAATACGATCAAACGGTTGAAAAACTGCCAGAGGCTACTGCCGCACCTGAGCGTGTGCGTAAAAGCATTACGATTGGGCCGGACTCGGCACCAATGGAAGATAAAAGCCCTGTGATTGCCTATAACCAGGAAGTGTCACTTCCTCCTGAGCGTGAGCTTCCCGAGGAAGACGTGCCTAAAACACGCGAATTGGAGCAGCCTGTTGCTCTAGACTCTGCGCCAGAACCCGCGAACATTATAGAAGAGCCAGAGCCAGAGCCAGAGCCAGAGCCAGAGCCAGAGCCAGAGCCAGAGCCAGAGCCAGAGCCAGAGCCAGAGCCAGAGCCAGAGCCAGAGCCAACCTTTACTCCTGTGATGGCGGAGCGGTTTGTTGCGCTGGATCGCCTTAAAAAAAACCAGGGCTGGACGCTTCAGCTGGTCGCCGGACGTTTGGAGCAAACCGTACTGAATGTGCTTGGCCGGCTGCCGGGCGACCAAAATATGCGATATACCGTCGGCGAGCGTGACGGCAAACCGTGGTTTATGTTGGTGTACGGAAATTACGCGACCCGGAAAGACGCGGAATCTGCCGCTGCGACCCTTCCTGATGCATTAAAGGTGGATCGGCCTTGGATTCGCTCCTTTGAGAGCTTCTGATACTAAAAAGTGCACCTATATGGTGCACGACTTCCGTCGGTATGACGAAAAATTCAAAAAATTCTTGCCTGCCCTTTTTTTGTACGTATAATCCCTTCCCCCTTTTTTAAAGTGTTAGCTCATTTTGTGCACTACAGTGGTGCGAGATGGGGTGACGGGAACGGATTTTTACGTGAGAGAACGCTTATGACGACAGGCTTGTATCATCCCGATGAATTCAGGGACAACTGCGGTTTTGGCCTGATAGCCCACATGAAGGGCGAGGTTAGCCATAAGCTGTTGGAAACAGCTATCGAATCACTCACCTGCATGACGCACCGGGGAGGCATCGCTGCCGACGGGAAGACCGGTGATGGTTGTGGTCTGCTGTTGCAGAGCCCCAAGGCCTTCTTGGTTAAAGCTGCTGAAGCAGCGTTTGGAAAAAAACCTGGCGACTTATTTGCAGTTGGCCAGGTTTTTTTAGCTCAAGAGGAAGGCAGGGCTGCGGCTGGTCGTGCTGCGATTGAGCAAAGGCTGACCGAGCAAGGGCTCGATATCATGGGTTGGCGCGAAGTGCCTGTCGATGACAGCTGCCTGGGGCCCATGGCAAAAGACTGCTTGCCTCGCATCGAACAGGTATTTGTTGAGCCTGGCGACAAAACTGAGAAAGAATTTGCGATCAGTCTGTTCCTTGGTCGTCGTTATGCCGAGCGCGATATGGCTGACGATTCCGAGTTTTACATCTGTAGCCTTTCGCATCGTACCTTGGCCTATAAAGGCCTGATGATGCCGGCCGATTTGGCCAACTTCTATAAAGATTTGGGTGACCCGGATCTGGAAACCGCTATTTGTGTGTTCCACCAGCGCTTTTCCACCAACACCATGCCCAAGTGGCCGCTGGCTCAGCCGTTCCGCTATCTTGCCCACAACGGTGAAATCAACACGGTTGATGGCAATCGGAACTGGGCGATCGCCCGTGCGGCGAAGTTCAGCTCGCCGGATCTGCCGGACCTGCAAACCTTGCAGCCTTTGGTCAACCTGACCGGGTCTGACTCCTCCAGCATGGATAACATGTTGGAAATCCTGCTGGCCGGTGGTGTTGACCTGTTCCGAGCCGTGCGAATGATGATCCCGCCGGCCTGGCAGAACGTTGACACCATGGATTCGGATCTGCGTGCTTTCTATGAATACAACTCCATGCACATGGAGCCGTGGGATGGCCCCGCGGGCTTGGTTATGTCTGACGGTCGCTATGCGCTTTGTATGCTGGACCGGAACGGCTTGCGCCCGGCACGTTGGGTGATCACCAAGGATGACTTCATTACTTTGGCATCGGAAGTGGGTACCTACGACTACGCGCCTTCTGACGTTGTGGCCAAAGGCCGGGTTGGTCCGGGCCAGATGTTGGCTATCGATACCGAAACGGGCGAGGTTCTGCACACACCCGATATCGATGAGCGTTTGAAAAACGCCCGGCCGTACCGGAGTTGGTTGAAAGAAAACGCCCTGAGAGTTGAGTCCACACTTTACCAAGAGTCGCCGGAATTCAAATTGATGGAACCGGACGAGCTGTTGGTGCACCAGAAGATGTTTAACGTCTCCTTCGAGGAGCGTGATCAGGTGCTGCGTCCGCTCGCTGAGGGTGCTCAGGAAGCGGTTGGCTCCATGGGCGACGACACGCCGATGGCGGTGCTTTCAAGCAAGGTTCGACACGTAGCGGATTATTTCCGTCAAAAATTCGCACAGGTCACGAACCCGCCGATTGACCCGCTGCGTGAGACGATCGTTATGTCGCTCGAAACCTGTTTGGGCGCTGAGCGAAACGTTTTTGAAGAAACCGCTGAGCACGCGGATCGGGTTATTCTGACAACGCCGGTCCTGTCGCCGGCTAAGTTCCTCAGATTGACCAATAACCAGCGCCCCGGTTTTGAAGTTGGTCGTGTAGCTTTGAGCTACCGCCCGGAAGAAGGCTTGGAGCAGGCCATCGTTCGCGTATGCGAAGAATCCGCGGCGGCGGTTCGTGATGGCAAAGTACTGCTGATTCTGAGCGATAAGGATCTGGTGGAAGGTGAGCTGCCAGTGAACGCACTGATGGCCACGGCTGCGGTTCATCACCACCTGTCAGCGAACGGTTTGCGTTGCGATACCAACCTCATCGTTGAAAGTGGTTGGGTGCGCGACCCGCATCATTTCGCCGTGTTATTTGGCTTTGGCGCGACAGCCGTTTACCCGTACCTGGCTTATCAGGTGATGAACGATCTGATCCGCACCGGTGAGCTGATGATGGATCCGCTCGAAGCCAAGAACAATTATCGTAAGGGTATCAACAAAGGCCTGCTGAAGATCCTGTCCAAGATGGGTATCTCCACCATCGCTTCCTACCGCGGTGCTCAATTGTTTGAGGCCATTGGTCTGGCGGATAACGTGGTTGATCTGTGCTTCAAGGGAGTGCCCAGCCGAATTCAGGGTGCCGATTTTGGCGACTTCCAGCAGGATCAGGAACTGCTTGCATCGGTTGCCTGGAAACCCCGTAAACCGCTGTCCCCCGGTGGTGTGCTGAAGTACATCCACGGCCAGGAATATCATGCGTTCAACCCAGACGTAGTGGGCAAGCTCCAGGATGCGGTTATCAGTGGTGACTACGGTCACTACAAGGAATACGCGAGCTTGGTTAATGAGCGCCCAGTCGCAACGTTGCGTGACTTGCTGGTGTTCAAAGACGGCATTCAGCCTATCGATATCAGTGATGTTGAACCGGTAGAAAACATCTTCCCGCGCTTTGATTCGGCGGCCATGTCGCTGGGCGCGCTGTCTCCGGAAGCTCACGAGGCTCTGGCGGTGGCGATGAATACCCTGGGCGGTCGCTCCAACTCCGGTGAGGGCGGTGAAGATCCTGCGCGCTATGGCACGAACAAGCGTTCCAAGATTAAACAGGTTGCCTCCGGCCGTTTCGGCGTGACCGCTGAATACCTACGCAGTGCAGATGTAATGCAGATCAAAGTCGCTCAGGGCGCCAAGCCGGGTGAAGGTGGTCAGTTGCCGGGCGGTAAGGTGAACGACCTGATTGCTCGTCTGCGGTATTCGGTGCCAGGTGTGACATTGATTTCGCCGCCGCCGCATCACGACATTTATTCCATTGAAGATTTGGCTCAGCTGATCTTCGATCTGAAGCAGGTTAATCCGGAAGCGTTGGTTTCTGTGAAGCTTGTGTCGGAGCCGGGTGTCGGCACCATCGCAGCCGGTGTGGCCAAAGCCTATGCTGACCTGATTACGGTGTCTGGTTATGACGGTGGTACTGCGGCCAGCCCGCTGACCTCGATTCGTTACGCCGGTTCCCCTTGGGAGCTCGGTTTGACCGAAACACAGCAAGCTCTGCGTGCTAACGACCTGCGTGGCAAGATTCGTCTGCAAACAGATGGTGGCATAAAAACCGGACTGGACGTGGTGAAAGCGGCCATTCTGGGTGCGGAAAGCTTCGGTTTTGGTACCACGCCAATGGTCGCGCTGGGCTGTAAGTACCTGCGCATTTGTCACTTGAACAACTGCGCGACGGGTGTTGCGACTCAGAACGACTATCTGCGCGAGGAGCACTTCAAGGGCACCGTCGAAATGGCGATGAACTTCTTCCGCTTTGTCGCGGAAGAAACCCGCGAGTGGATGGCCAAGCTGGGTGTTCGCAGCATGGAAGAGTTGGTGGGCCGTGTTGATCTGCTCGAGCGCTTGCCGGGCAATACCGAGCGTCAGAAGAAGCTCGACTTGACCCGTTTGCTGGAAAACGACCATATCCCGGCAGACAAGCCTCAAACCTGTCAGGTAGAGCGCAACGTACCGTTTGACCAAGGTAAATTGGCTGAGCGGATCGTGAAAGACACAGCTGCCGCTCTGAACGAAAAATCGGGTGGCGCCTGGACCTACAAGGTGACCAACTGTGACCGTTCTATCGGTGCCCGTTTGTCCGGTGAAATTGCCGCTCGGTACGGGAACAAGGGCATGTCGGATGCTCCGATCACCCTCGACCTGACAGGCACAGCCGGTCAGAGCTTCGGTGTTTGGAACGTTGGTGGCCTGAACATGGTTCTGCACGGCGATGCCAACGATTACGTGGGCAAAGGCATGACCGGTGGCAAACTGGTTATTAAGCCGCCTCGTGGCAGTGCTTTCAAAACTCAGGAAACGTCTATCGTAGGTAACACCTGCTTGTACGGCGCAACCGGAGGTAAGTTGTTTGCCGCCGGTACAGCAGGCGAGCGTTTTGCGGTTCGTAACTCAGGCGCTCATGCGGTTGTGGAAGGCGCCGGCGATCACTGCTGTGAATACATGACCGGCGGTTTGGTGACGGTTCTGGGCGAAACTGGCTACAACTTCGGTGCGGGTATGACCGGTGGTTTCGCCTACGTTCTGGACATGGATAACACCTTTGTCGATAAGTACAACCATGAGTTGGTTGAGATTCAGCGTATTGCGCGGGAAGACATGGAAGCCTACCGGAACCACCTGCGCGGTGTGATTCGGGAGCACATTTCCGAAACCGGGAGTGCCTGGGCTGAACATCTTCTGGAGGATTTCGACGATTACATCAACCGGTTCTGGCTGGTTAAGCCGAAGGCCGCGAATTTGCGCAGCCTGTTGGCCAGCACCCGAGCCCGCCCGGAGTAATCACCGGGGAAACTGTAAGTTGGGCTGCGCCGCAAGCGCAGCCCGCGTCGAAATCGAAAGTATGAGAGCAACACTATGAAAGAACGTCTTCATAATGACTTCCAGTTCGTCGAAGTAGGGCGGGTTGACCCGAAGAAAGTCCCGGCGAAAAAGCGGAAGAAAGAATTCGGTGAAATCTATCATCCATTCACTGAAACCCATGCGGCCTCTCAGGCACATCGTTGTCTGGAGTGTGGTAACCCGTACTGCGAGTGGAAATGCCCGGTACACAACTACATTCCGAACTGGCTGAAGCTGGTGTCGGAAGGCAACATCATGAAAGCTGTGGAGTTGTGCCACCAGACCAACTCGCTGCCTGAAGTGTGTGGCCGTGTGTGCCCCCAGGATCGTCTGTGCGAAGGTGCCTGTACTCTGAACGACGGCTTTGGGGCAGTGACCATTGGTTCGGTAGAAAAGTACATCACCGACACCGCTTTTGCCTTGGGTTGGAAGCCGGACATGTCCAAGGTGACATGGACAGACAAAAAGGTTGCCGTGATCGGTGCTGGCCCTGCGGGTCTTGGCTGCGCCGACGTGCTGGTGCGTAACGGTGTGAAGCCTGTGGTGTTCGATATCTATCCGGAAATCGGCGGGCTACTGACCTTTGGTATTCCAGAGTTCAAGCTGGAAAAGAGTGTGATGGCTCGCCGCCGTCAGGTGTTCGAAGAGATGGGCATGGAATTCCGCCTGAACACCGAGGTGGGCAAGGATGTTTCGTTGAAGAGCATTCTGGAAGAGTTCGATGCTGTATTCATGGGCATGGGCACCTACACCTACATGAAAGGTGGTTTCCCGGGTGAGGATCTGCCGGGTGTTCATGATGCACTTCCGTACCTGATCTCCAACGTGAATCGCCGACTGGGCTTCGAGAAGAAGTCTGCCGATTTCATTGATATGAAAGGCAAGCATGTGGTGGTTCTGGGTGGTGGTGACACCGCTATGGACTGCAACCGTACCTCTATTCGCCAGCAGGCGGAAAGCGTGACCTGTGCCTATCGTCGGGACGAAGCCAACATGCCAGGTTCCCGCCGCGAAGTGGCGAACGCCAAAGAAGAGGGCGTGAAGTTCCTGTTCAATCGCCAGCCGGTGGAAATCGTTGGTGATGGCAAGGTTGAAGGCGTCAAAGTGGTCACCACGGAGCTTGGCGCGCCGGATGAAAATGGCCGTCGTCGCCCGGAAGTTGTGCCCGGTAGTGAAGAAGTGATTCCGGCTGACGCAGTGCTGGTCGCCTTCGGCTTCCGCCCGAGCCCGGCACCCTGGTTTGAAGACCTTGGCGTGAATACCGATGAATCCGGTCGGGTAACAGCACCAGAGAAAGCTGAACTTCCGTTCCAGACCAGCAACCCGAAGATCTTCGCTGGCGGCGATATGGTTCGCGGTTCGGATCTGGTGGTCACTGCGATTTGGGAAGGTCGACAGGCAGCCGAAGGCATCATGGATTACCTGGATGTCTGAGTAAAAGCTTGATCGGTGTCAGAAGGGCGGCTTTCTAAGGGAAAGCCGCCCTTTTTTATTGGCGCAAACGGGGTATCATTGGCACCCATTGTCTCTGACCCATAAACGATGAGAAGACTGAAACTATGACTGAGTTGAAGAACGATCGCTTCCTGCGCGCACTGATGCGCCAGCCTGTGGACCGTACCCCGGTGTGGATGATGCGTCAGGCGGGCCGTTACCTGCCGGAGTACCGCGCAACCCGGGCTCAGGCGGGTGACTTCCTCAGTCTGTGCAAGAACACGCCGTTGGCCTGCGAAGTCACACTGCAGCCACTGGAGCGCTACCCGCTGGATGCGGCGATTTTGTTCTCCGATATCCTGACCATTCCCGATGCGTTGGGCCTTGGTCTGTACTTCGAAACGGGCGAAGGTCCGAAGTTCCGCAAAGTTATCCGCACGGAAGCCGACGTAGACGCGCTGCCAAACATCAAGGCCGAGTCTGATCTGGATTACGTGATGAACGCGGTATCCACTATTCGCCGTGAGCTGAATGGTCGCGTTCCGTTGATCGGTTTCTCCGGTAGCCCGTGGACACTGGCGACTTACATGGTAGAAGGTGGTTCCTCCAAGGACTTCCGTGAAACCAAGAAGTTGGCGTACGGTCAGCCGGAAGTGATGCATCGTTTGCTGGACCACTTGGCGGATTCGGTGATTGACTACCTGAACGGCCAGATTAAAGCCGGTGCGCAGGCGGTTCAGATCTTTGATACCTGGGGTGGTGTGCTTAGCGGTTGGGCTTATGAAGAGTTCTCGCTGCGTTACATGAAGAAGATCGTAGACGGTTTGATTCGTGAAAACGAAGGTCGCCGGGTGCCGGTGATCCTGTTCACCAAGAACGGTGGTCAGTGGCTGGAGTCGATTGCCGACACGGGTTGTGATGCGGTTGGTCTGGACTGGACTACGGATATTGGCAACGCTCGTGCACGAGTGGGTGATCGGGTTGCTCTGCAGGGCAACATGGACCCGACGATGTTGTATGCGCCTAAGCAGCGTATCCGTGAGGAGGTGGAAGATATTCTGTCTCGTTACGGGCAGGGCACCGGGCACATCTTCAACTTGGGCCACGGTATTACGCCTGAGGTGGATCCGGAGCATGCGGGTGCGTTCATTGAGGCGGTTGTTGAGCTGAGTGCCAAGTATCATCAGCAGTAATTGAAGTTTGAAGTTTTTCGTCCGCTAGCCTTTTACTTGGGAGTTTGTAAGGTGGCGGGCGGGCCTCCGAAAAACCGCTACAAGCACATCCGTGTGCGCTTCTCTCCGGCCATCCGTGGCCTCCGAAATTTTTCGGAGGCCCGCCCGCCACCTTACTTGCCGTACTCCTCGTTATCCTGAACAAAGTCTTTTGATGTTGAACTGCCCGTCTCGAAGACGGTTGGCTTACAGTTTGTGTCCGGTCTATAGTCATAGCAGATCTATTCAAGACTCGGAGACATCCCTTGGCTGCCCAGAATCCCGAAAATCGCCGTTTCCACCGTATTAGCTTTGATGCTCCCTGTGAGCTGCATTGGCAGGAACAGGTGTGGTCAACGGAAGTGTTGGATATCTCCCTCAAAGGGGCGCTTGTTGAGCGGCCAGAAGGCTGGGGCGTGCCAATCGGTGAGCCCTGTGAGCTTGTTATACAGCTGAACGGCCACGAGGCCGGTATTGTTATGGCGGTGGAGTTGGTGCACGTTGAAGGGCATCGTCTGGGCTTTAAGTGCCAGTACATCGATATCGAAAGCGCAACGCATTTGAGGCGGTTGGTGGAGTTGAATCTGGGCGATCCGGATTTGTTAGAGCGAGAGTTAGCGCATCTAATTGACTAGAGGATGCGCGCTGAATGTTTTTTGAGCGTATATTTCCGAGGTCAGGTTGGTTCGCGCAGGGATAGCTTTCCAAAAATGTCGTAGGCCATGGATGGCCGAAGAGAAGCGCACATGGATGTGCTCGTAGCGGTTTTTGGAAAGCTATCCCTGTGCGAGCCTTGCACCAAAGTCTGCAGGCTAGGCTGGAGGGGGGTAGATTAAAACTCCTCCAGCGCCGAAAGAGCATCCGATAGTTTGGTCACCGGAATAACTTTCATCCCCTCGATAGGCTTACGCGGTGCATTGGCTTTCGGAACCAATGCTCGGGTGAATCCATGCTTGGAAGCCTCGTAAATCCGCTCTTGCCCACTGGGCACAGGACGAATCTCACCGGAAAGGCCGACTTCCCCGAAAATCACCAAATCCTGCGGCAAAGCACGGTTCCGGAAGGATGAAACAACCGCAGCCAGCAATGCCAAATCGGCACTGGTTTCAGCAACTTTCACCCCGCCAACCACGTTCACAAACACATCCTGATCCGCCACATGCATACCACCATGACGGTGCAGAACCGCTAACAACATCGCCAAACGATTTTGATCCAAACCAACCGCAACCCGTCTTGGGTAACTGCCCTGAGCCATATCCACCAATGCCTGAATCTCCACCAGCATCGGCCGAGTGCCTTCCCAAACCACCATTACCACACTGCCCGGAGCCGCTTCTTCGCCGCGGTTCAGGAAGATGGCGCTGGGGTTTTTTACCTCTTTCAGGCCCTGTTCCAGCATCGCGAAAACGCCCAGCTCATTTACCGCACCAAAACGGTTCTTGATGCCCCGTAGGGTGCGGTATCGGCTGTCGCTGGAGCCTTCCAGCAGGATCGAGCAGTCGATCATGTGTTCCAGCACTTTCGGGCCGGCCAGGCTGCCGTCTTTGGTGACATGGCCAACCAAAAACAAGATGGTGCCGGTCTGCTTGGCGAAGCGGGTCAGGTAAGCGGCGCTTTCACGCACTTGCGAGACAGAGCCCGGCGCGGACTCAATGTCCGCAACGTGCATCACCTGAATACTGTCCACCACCAGAATGCGCGGTTTTTCAGCTTCGGCTACCTGCATGAGCCGCTCGACACTGGTTTCCGAGAGCATTTTCAGGTCTTTGGTGGGCAAGCCGAGGCGCTTGGCGCGCATGGCAACCTGTTGCAGCGATTCCTCGCCGGTCACGTACAGGGCAGGGTGCTGGGCTGCCAGTTGGCACACGGCCTGGAGCAACAAAGTGCTCTTGCCAGCGCCCGGGTGACCGCCCATCAGCACGGCCGAGCCTTCGATCAGGCCGCCACCGAGCACGCGGTCAAACTCCTGCATGCCGGTGCTGATGCGGGCCTGTTCAGCAAGACTGACCTCGTCAAGGCTTTTAACCTCCGACAAGCTGCCCGCGTACCCCTCGAAACGAACGCCTCGAGCGCCTTTGGTGTTGTTGCCGGAGATGCCGCGTACTTCGCTGACGGTGTTCCAGGCTTGGCAGGCCGTGCACTGCCCCTGCCATTTGGAGTAATCAGCGCCGCACTCGGTGCAGACGTACGCGGTTTTGGCTTTGGCCATTACGCCAGCTTCTTGTACTTCATGCGCTTGGGCTGCATTGCAGAATCGCCCTTACGCTTCTTGAAGTCGGCGTCGTATTCCGTGAAGTTTCCGTCAAAATAGACCACTTCCCCGTCGTCTTCGAACGCCAGAATGTGGGTTGCCACACGGTCCAGGAACCAACGGTCGTGCGAGATCACCAGCGCAGAGCCCGGGAAGTTCAGCAATGCTTCTTCCAGCGCGCGCAGGGTTTCTACGTCGAGGTCGTTGGTGGGTTCGTCCAACAGCAATACGTTGCCGCCCTGTTTTAGCAGCTTGGCAAGGTGCAGGCGGTTACGTTCACCACCGGACAGATCACCAACACGTTTTTGCTGGTCGGTGCCCTTAAAGTTAAAGCGGCCGACGTAAGCGCGAGACGGGGTCTCGTAGTTGCCGACTTTGATGATGTCGTTGCCGTCAGACAGCTCTTCCCAAACGGTCTTGCTGCCGTCCAGATCGCGCATCTGATCGACATACGCAAGTTCAACGGTCTCGCCAACGGTGATGGTGCCGGAGTTCGGCTGGTCCATGCCGGCGATCATTTTGAACAGAGTGGACTTACCGGCGCCGTTACCACCGATGATGCCTACAATGGCTCCGGGAGGCACGGTCAGTGAAACGTCTTCGTACAGCAGGCGGTCGCCAAAGGCTTTGCTGATGCCTTCAATTTCAATCACCTTGTCGCCCAGACGCGGTCCGGGCGGGATGTACAGTTCGTTGGTTTCGTTGCGCTTCTGGAACTCTTGAGAGCTCATTTCCTCGAAGCGAGACAGACGGGCCTTGCTCTTGGACTGACGGCCTTTCGCATTCGAGCGAACCCACTCCAGTTCTTGTTTAACAGCCTTCTGGTGAGCCGCTTCCTGTTTGGATTCCATCTCCAGACGCTTTTCTTTGTTTTCCAGCCACTGGCTGTAGTTGCCTTCAAACGGAATGCCTTGGCCGCGGTCCAGCTCGAGAATCCAGCCCGCAACGTTGTCCAGGAAGTAACGGTCGTGGGTAATCGCAACCACGGTGCCTTCGTAATCGTGCAGGAAGCGCTCCAGCCAGGCGACGGACTCTGCGTCCAGGTGGTTCGTCGGCTCGTCGAGCAGCAGCATGTCCGGGCCGGAAAGCAGCAAGCGGCATAGGGCAACTCGGCGGCGCTCACCACCGGACAGAACTTTTACTTTCTGATCCCAAGCCGGAAGGCGCAGTGCGTCGGCGGCGACTTCCATCTTGCGTTCGATGTCGTGGCCGTCGGTGGCCTGGATAATCGCTTCCAGTTGCCCTTGCTTTTTGGCCAGTTCGTCAAAGTCGGCGTCGGGCTCGGCGTAAGCGGCGTACACCTGATCAAGCTCGGCTAGCGCGTTGTGTACGTGGGCAACGGACTCGTCCACAATTTCTTTGACGGTTTTCTCTTCGTCCAGTTCGGGTTCCTGCGGCAGGTAGCCAACATTGATGCCGGGCTGCGGACGGGCTTCACCGATGTAATCCTGGTCAACGCCAGCCATGATGCGGAGCAGGGTAGATTTACCTGAGCCGTTCAGGCCGAGTACGCCAATTTTGGCGCCCGGGAAGAAGCTTAGAGAAATGTCTTTCAGGATTTCCCGCTTGGGGGGGACTACTTTGCCCACGCGGTTCATGCTGTATACGTATTGAGCCATTTTGGCATATTCCTTTTAACAAACAGTAGCTTGAAAAATGAAAGCACGTCAGGCGACTGATCGAGGACTTCGGGGAGAGCGATCCGGGATCGTCAAAATCAGGGATGATTTTGTCGAGCGTACTGGGACGTATTCACAGCGCATCCCGGATCGCTCTCCCCGAAGGCCGATACCACGGACGTCGGTACCTGAGAACAATAACCACGTAAGGTATCTAAAGCGTTGAGTGATAGCAATTGAGTGGAAACCTGGATTGCCGGCGTGTCGGTATCTGCGGACGGTATAAAGGATGATTTTTGACCCGCATTCGAGATAGAATGACGGCCCAATTTTTCAGGGGTTGCGGCATACACAAGGGTAAGCCGGACCAGCCATTCAGACAGGGGCAGCACTCCATGTTTAATCGTGATATGAAAATCGCCGGTTTCGATGACGAACTGTTGAACGCCATGCAGGCGGAAGAAAAGCGTCAGGAAGCGCACATCGAACTGATCGCGTCCGAAAACTACACCAGCCCTCGGGTGATGGAAGCTCAGGGCAGTGTGCTGACCAACAAGTACGCCGAAGGTTACCCCGGTAAGCGTTACTATGGTGGTTGTGAGTTT
This sequence comes from Marinobacter litoralis, assembly GCF_003336705.1. Lineage (GTDB taxonomy): Bacteria > Pseudomonadota > Gammaproteobacteria > Pseudomonadales > Oleiphilaceae > Marinobacter > Marinobacter litoralis. The sequence goes on from NZ_QMDL01000005.1 coordinate 136,218, forward strand.
GTGGACGTGGCTGAGCAGCTGGCGATTGATCGCGCCAAAGAACTGTTCGGTGCTGCTTATGCCAACGTACAACCGCACTCTGGTTCTCAGGCCAACTCTGCCGTGTTCATGGCACTGGTACAGCCGGGCGATACCGTTTTGGGCATGAGCCTGGCCCACGGTGGTCACCTGACTCACGGTGCCAGCGTGAACTTCTCCGGTAAGATCTACAATGCCGTACAGTACGGCCTGAATCCGGAAACTGGCCTGATCGATTACGATGAAGTGGAAGCTCTGGCGGTTGAGCACAAGCCGAAGATGATCATTGCTGGCTTCTCTGCCTACTCTCAGGAACTGGACTTTGCCCGCTTCCGTGAGATCGCAGACAAAGTAGGCGCATACCTGTTTGTCGATATGGCGCACGTAGCTGGCTTGGTAGCAGCAGGCGTATACCCGGACCCGGTTCCTCACGCTCACGTAGTGACCACCACCACTCACAAGACTCTGCGCGGCCCTCGTGGCGGCCTGATTCTGGCCTGTGACGACGAAGCCCTGCAGAAGAAACTGAACTCGGCCGTATTCCCGGGTGGTCAGGGTGGGCCTTTGATGCACGTGATTGCCGCTAAGGCCATCTGCTTCAAAGAAGCCATGAGCGACGAATTTAAAGCTTACCAGCAGCAGGTTGTGAAGAACGCTGTAGCGATGGCCGATGTGTTCATTGAGCGCGGTTACGATGTGATCTCCGGCGGCACCAAGAACCACTTGTTCCTGGTTAGCCTGATCAAGCAGGACATCACCGGTAAAGATGCGGATGCGGCTCTGGGCCGTGCTCACATCACTGTGAACAAGAACGCGGTTCCGAATGATCCTCGTTCGCCGTTCGTAACCTCTGGTTTGCGTGTGGGTACTCCGGCTGTGACCACTCGTGGTTTCGGTGAGCAAGAGTGTCGTGATCTCGCCGGCTGGATGTGCGACATCCTCGACAACCTTGAAGACGAAGCAACCATCAACCGTGTGCGCGAGCAGGTTGAAGCGGTATGCGCGCGTTTCCCGGTTTACGCCTGAGTTGCACTGTGTGAGTCGCCCGAGAGCCCTTGACGGGTACTCGGGCTCTTTTTCCCGGAGCGTTTGAACTATGCATTGTCCTTTCTGTGGTGAAGCCGATACCAAGGTGATTGATTCGCGTCTGGTGGCCGAAGGCGATCAGGTGCGCCGCCGCAGGGAGTGCTTGTCCTGCCACGAGCGGTTTACCACGTTTGAAACGGCGGAGTTGGTAATGCCGCGTGTGGTCAAGCAAGACGGGACCCGGCAGCCTTTCGATGAAGAAAAGTTGCGGGCCGGTTTGATGAAAGCTCTGGAAAAACGACCGGTTAGTATTGAGTCGATCGAAGCGGCGCTTAACCGAATCAAGTACCGCCTGAGAGCGACGGGCGAGCGTGAAGTGAAATCGATGCAGTTGGGCGAAGAGGTGATGACCGAACTACGCCAGCTGGATAAAGTAGCGTACGTTCGTTTTGCCTCGGTCTATCGCAGTTTTCAGGACATCAACGAGTTCAAAGAAGAGATTGAACGATTGTCCCAAGGCAACGGCGATGCCGCAGATGTGGCGCGTGCGTTGGCCGAAACCCCTACAGGGAAAGGTAAGGTATGATTTCAGACCGCGACAGGGCAATGATGGCACGGGCTATCCAGTTGGCTTGGCGTGGTCGTTACTCCACTCACCCTAATCCACGTGTGGGATGCGTGATTGCCAGAGGCAATCGTATCGTGGGTGAAGGCTGGCACGAGCGGGCCGGTGAGGCGCACGCCGAAGTGCATGCATTGAGCCAGGCCGGGCAGGAAGCACGAGGCGCAACGGCCTACGTGACCTTGGAGCCGTGCAGTCATTATGGCCGGACACCGCCATGCGCGAAGGCGTTGATGGAGGCGGGTGTAGCCCAAGTGTTCGTGGCAACGAAAGATCCAAATCCGACGGTTTCTGGCCGGGGGCTTGATATGCTGCGCGATGCGGGCATCAGGGTAACCGAAGGTGTGCTGAGTGAAGAAGCCGCGCGCCTGAACCCGGGTTTTATGAAACGGATGAATACCGGCCGGCCGTGGGTACGATTGAAAATGGCGGCCAGCCTGGATGGTCGAACAGCCATGGCATCGGGCGAAAGTCAGTGGATTACGGGTCCTGAGGCGCGTCGCGATGTGCAACGCCTGCGGGCCATGAGCGATGCTATTCTCACGGGTGTGGGCACAGTATTGGCGGATGACCCGTCTTTGACCGTGCGCCTGGATGATATGGGCGATTTGGGGGATGCTGCGGCACCTTCGCGCCAGCCGCTAAGAGTGATTGCTGATCGTGACGCGCGAACGCCAACCTCAGCCCGTATTCTTCGAGGCGGCAATGTTCAGGTGTTCTGCGCCAGTTCCACTCGACCAACGGCACCTGCACAGGATCTGGCCGCGCTGGGCGTGAGTATTGCCGGTGTCGCCTGGAGAGATAACGGGGTGGACGTGGTCGAACTACTGGACGCCCTCGGAGAGAAAGGCATTAATGAATTACTGGTAGAGGCCGGGCCAACGTTGGCGGGTACCTTTATCAACGAGAATTTAGTGGATGAGCTCTGGTTGTACCAGGCCCCGGTGTTTTTAGGGAGTACGGGACGGCCAACAGCTCATCTACCCATAGAAGTTATGGCAGACAAAGTGCAATGGAAGGTGCTGGATCGCCGTCAGGTGGGTGAAGATCAACGGTTGATCCTCGCTCGCAGTTAATCATTCAATTCATTCCTCTTGGTTGTCATTGCGAATAGCCGGGGGTGACAGGGTGCAGAAGCGTATGGCACTGAACAGCATTGAAGACATCATCGAAGATATTCGACAGGGAAAGATGGTCATCCTGATGGATGACGAAGACCGCGAAAACGAGGGTGATCTGGTGATGGCTGCAGAACATTGCACGCCGGAAGCGATCAACTTCATGGCGCGTTTTGGCCGTGGCCTTATTTGTATGCCAATGACCCGGCAGCGGTGTGAGCAACTGGGCTTGCCGTTGATGGTTCAGCAGAATGCGTCTGGTTTTGGTACCAAGTTCACCTTGTCAATTGAAGCCCGTGAAGGTGTGACCACAGGTATTTCTGCAGCAGATCGTGCACGTACCGTTCAGGCCGCCGTGGCGCGCGATGCGAAAGCATCGGATCTGGTGCAGCCGGGGCACATCTTTCCGTTGATGTCTGATCCGGGCGGTGTTTTGAGCCGGGCCGGACATACCGAAGCGTCCTGTGATTTGGCATCTCTGGCAGGTTGTGAGCCCGCGGGTGTCATCTGCGAAATCATGAACGACGATGGCTCAATGGCCCGTCGTGAAGACCTCGAGAAGTTTGCGGAAGAGCATGATCTGAAGATTGGCACCATTGCCGATCTGATCCACTACCGCACCATGAATGAAAAAACCGTCGAGTGCGTGGAAGAGAATGATCTGGATACCGAATACGGTGTCTTTAAATTGCGCACCTACCGGGACAATATTCAGGGATCAACTCACCTCGCGATGGTGATGGGTGACATTAGCTCCGAGGAGCCGGTGCACGTTCGCGTTCATATCACGGACACCCTGCGTGACCTGTTGGGCGCCCGCCGCAAGGATTCCCGAAGCTGGCCTCTGCACCATGCGCTGGAGAAGGTTGCCAATGAAGGCAAAGGCGTGGTCGTGCTTCTGAACAGCGCAGAAGACAGCCGTAATCTGGAAGATCGTATGCAGGAGTTTTTTGATGAAGGCCGCGGGTCTTCAGGCAAAGGCAGCTCCGGCGTGTACTTTACCGTAGGTACGGGCTCTCAGATTCTGCGCGACATTGGCGTAGGCAAAATGCGTTTGCTGAGCCCGCCCGTAAAATTCTCGGCTATCTCCGGTTTCGACCTGGAAGTTGTGGAATACGTACCTTATACCCCCGAATGATAAACCTGGTTGCCGCTTGAATGCGTTGCAGCCCGAGAAGGAGCCCGAGATGGCAGACATCAAAGTAATTGAAGGTGATTTTACCCACTGCAGCGGACGTTACGCGCTGGTGGTTGGCCGCTTTAACGGTTTTGTGGTTGAAAGTCTGGTGGAAGGCGCGATCGACACTCTGCGTCGTCACGGCATTGCCGAGAGCGATATCACCGTGATTCGCGTACCAGGTGCTTACGAGATGCCGCTTGCCGTTAAGCGCGTAGCAGAAACCTCTGACTACGATGCCATTATCGCGCTGGGTGCGGTGATCCGTGGTGGTACGCCGCACTTTGAGTATGTGGCGGGTGAAGCATCCAGTGGCTTGGGTGCTGTCAGCCTGGAAACCGACGTGCCAGTGACTTTTGGTGTGCTGACCGTTGATTCCATCGAGCAGGCAATTGAGCGTTCAGGAACGAAGGCTGGCAACAAAGGCGCGGAAGCAGCAATTACTGCCCTGGAAATGGTCAGTTTGTTCAAGAAGTTGGGTGAGTAATGAGCGAAGCAGGCGATAGCAGTCCCCAACCGGGGAATACGAGTAAGCCCAAAGCCGGCGACCGTCGTCGTGCCCGGGCGCTAGCAATGCAGGGGTTGTACCAGCGGCATTTCAGCAAAACCCCTATTTCGGATATTGAAGCCGAGTTCATGGTCGATAACGACATGAGCAAAGTGGATATCATGTATTTCCGGGACGTTTTGAGAGGTGTTCACCGCGAGCAGGCCGAGCTGGATCGCCTGCTGGAACCGTTCCTGGACCGCCCCATGAAAGAGGTGGACGCGGTTGAGTTGGCTATCGTTCGCTTGGGTGCCTATGAGCTGAAGCACCGTATTGATGTGCCTTACAAGGTGGTGATCAACGAAGGTGTCGAAATGGCCAAGCGCTTCGGCGGCACAGAAGGTCATAAGTTCGTGAACAGTATTCTGGACAAGCTCAGCCGTCGCCTGCGGTTGGCCGAAACCCGTCCACGCTGATTCATGGGTGAATTTGAGCTGATCCGTCAGTATTTTCAGCCGATGGCTGATAGCGCACGGCAAGGGCAGCTCATTCTTGGTCCCGGTGATGATTGTGCCATTCAGCGCGTTCCACCGGGCCGGGATTTGGTGTTTTCAGTGGATACCCTCGTAGAGGGTGTCCATTTCCCTCCGAACTATCCCCCTGAATATCTTGGTTGGCGCTCGTTAGCGGTGGCTGTTAGTGATTTGGCGGCTATGGGAGCGGATCCTGTCTGCTTTACCTTGGCGCTATCACTTCCACGCGCGGAACCTGAGTGGCTGGCAGGCTATTCCCGAGGCTTGGCCCGGGCCAGTGCCGCTTTTGATATCGCTCTGGCCGGTGGCGACACGACACGCGGCCCGCTGACGATTACACTTCAAGTGCATGGTACGGTTCAGGAAGGGTTGGCCCTGCAACGCTCTGGTGCACGCGCAGGGGATCTTGTGTGCGTTACCGGGCCGTTAGGCGACGCGGGTGCTGCTCTGGACTTCCTGGAGACTGCAGCGCCTACAGACGACCAGCAGGCAGTGCTTGCGCGTTACCACTATCCCGAACCCCGGTTGCAGTTAGGGGCTGCCTTGGTCGGTAAAGCCTCAGCGGCGATCGATATTTCTGATGGCTTGCTTTCTGACTTGCAGCATATTCTGGATGCGTCCGGAGTCGGTGCTGAACTCGATGCTGACAAAATTCCATTGTCGCCCGCTTTGGTAGCACTGAAGGGGAATGAGGCACTAAGCTATGCTCTAAGCGCGGGCGACGACTATCAGTTGTGTCTGACGATGGCGGATGACCAGCTGTCAGCGCTGGATTTGCATGTTCGGAACCAGCTAATCACTATTGGCCGTATACATTCTGAGGCCGGTTTAAGGGTGAAAAATGCTGAAAATATTGGCTCCCGTCAGGGGTATGATCATTTTGGGAGGTCTGTTTGACGGACAATAACGTGATGCAAGAGCCAGATAACGTGAAGGCCATTTTGCCGCCGGGCTTTTTGCGCAATCCTGTGCATTTGCTGGCTTTCGGTTTTGGCAGTGGCGCAGCACCAAAGGCACCCGGCACCTGGGGAAGTCTTGCCGCCATTCCGTTGTGGTATGGCATTGCTTGGATGCCGCCGGTTGCCTACTGGCTGGTTGTTCTAGGGGCGTTTGTTGTTGGTATCTGGTTATGCGGAAAAACCGCCGAAGATTTGAAGGTCCACGATCATGGCGGCATCGTCTGGGACGAGTTCGTAGGTATGTGGATCGCTCTCGGTTTGTTTCCGGATCAGATATACGGTGTACTGATGGCGTTCATGCTGTTCCGGCTGTTTGATGTGCTCAAACCTTGGCCAATCAGTTGGTTAGATGCGCGTATGCCCGGTGGGCTGGGTATTATGTTTGATGATGTGGTTGCGGGTTTTATGGCACTGGGGTGCCTTGCCGCAATTGACCACTGGATAATGCCTTTCATGGTGTGAGGGGCATTAGGCAAGAACCGGAAGGGGCGCGTTGTTAGTGAAGTTGTTCTTCGGGCAACAGCTTAACGACGTGAAGAAAGCGCTTCAGGCCAATCTCGGCACGCTCTTTTGAAGCAAAGGGGCCGCTGTCGAACCCTTCGCGGGTAGTGAAGTACCATTTACTCCCGACGCAGAAGAAGCGGCTGCTCCGAAAGGGAGGGGGAGATTTTTCGCCAGCCCGCTGTTGAGTATCCATATATCCTCCTTCTGCGATGTGGGGGTTCGGGCATCAAAGTGTTTGGCGTATCCTATTTAGAATTAGCCCAAATACGACCAAATTCAAATTTTTTCTCAAAAAGGATGTGTAAATGAGTATGTGTCACGTTGGTGGTTTTTACAAATTAGTGCTGGCTTTTTTGACCGTGCTGGTCGCAGGGTGTGCATCTTCCTTGTCCAGAGTCGATACTTGGGAAGGCAGTTTGCCGGCCGCGACCGAGCCTGCCGTGTTAAAAGCACCCGGAACCATTCAGGTGAGCGAGGTTAATGGCAAGTCCATGACGAGCTTCCTCATGGATGATCTGGCGTTGGATTACGGCCTGCTGCCGGGTGGCAATGAGGTGGTGTTCACCTATAAGACCATTTGGGCAAAGTCGGGCATTGTTGAAGATGGCGAATCAAAAGTTCATGTCATCGAAACCGAGCCGCAAGTGGTTCGGTTTGATGCCGAGCCCGGTGCCACTTATCAGTTCGCGGTTGAGAAGCCGGAAAGTCGCCGTGCAGCTGAAGCTTTTAGCAAAAACTTCTCTGCAACCATTGTGAATACGGATGGCGACGCAGTGGCTGAGGCAGCTGTCTGGAAAGGTCCGGCTGACAATCGCACTCCAGTGTTTGTCGGAGGGGAGAGTGGCTACGATGGCGAGGCTGGCAATACGCTCGAGAACATGAAGCGTTTGTGGGGTGAAGCGACAGACGAGGAGAAGAAAACCTTCCTTCGCTGGGCGTTCGAATAATTATCGTGTTGGCGCTAGCCAAATGGGCTAGCGCCAAAAACGGAGAGGACGCTTTTTTAACAAGCCTTCAAGGTAATTATAAATTTCGTTCGATAAGGATTTCGGGCTTGCGTCCCCGGGCTGGTCAATAACCGCTTCTCCAGCGGCTTCCGCCCGCCTTTCAATGGCATCAAGACTGTCGTGTACCAAGCCTTCCAGACTCTCGCCATCGCGCACCACATCCGGACATAGAGTGAAGTTGAGCGTCACCATCCCCTCATAACTGACCGCAACAATAACGAGCCCCATGCTGTCGAACAGGGGGGCGGTGTTGTATTGCTGCACCAGCTTTGCGCCTTGCAGGTACATGGGCACTTGCGGCCCGGGTACGTTGGTTATCGGCAGGTTGAACAGCGGTTGGTAGTTGCGGGCAACTCGAAGTTCCGAATACAGCCGTGCGGATAGCGCCAGCAATGTGGATGGCAATAGTTCTGTTAAGCGGTCAGCAGCGATGGCTTCCCGATAAGGCTCGGTTTCAACGGCATTGCGGTGAATGTGGCGGATCCTGAGGGCCGGGTCGGTTTCGTTTGTCGCGAGATTTAACAACATCGCAGACATTTGATTACCGGTGGCGCGTCGCAGGCTGCTGGACCGAACTGAAATCGGGGTCATTGCCACCAAAGGTGTGGTGGTTTTCGTGCCTTGGGTGATCAGGTACCTGTTCAGTGCTTCCGCACAGATGCCAAGCACCACATCGTTCAATGTGACATCGCCCAGCTGTGCTTTGATGGTTTTTAGCCTGGCCAGTTCTACGCTGGCAGAGACAATAGACCTATTGCCGGTGATCTGTCGGTTGAACGGGCAGTGAGGGGCAGTAAAGAGCGATGCTGGCAGCGGAAGCTTGTGAATCTGTTTTTGAATGAGTCCACGAGCGGCCGCTTCGGCGGTATTGTAGGCCAGCGAAGCAAACTGCATGGGTGCTTTCAGCATATTTGCCCCCGCCTGCAGAAAAACGCGTTCTTCTGAGGGCTCTGTTCGGGGTTGCCAAGGGCGCGGCGGGTTAATGGCTCTGGGCACCGGAGAATATTCCAGCAACTTGCCCATGATTTCCTCGCCGCTGAAAGCATCGATTGAGGCGTGGTGCAGCTTGACGATCAGGGCGAAGCCGTCTTTGTCTCCCTCTGGTGTGTCCAGTTTGAAGCCGTCTACAAAGGTAATGTGCCAAAGAGGGCGGTCCCGTTTGAGCGGTTCTTCCAGAATCTTTGCGGCAAGGGCATTAACGCAGGTTTTTTTGCCGCGTTCGCCAAGGGATACGTAAGCCAGATGGCGTTCAATGCTGAATTCGGAATCGTCTACCCAGTAGGGGCGGCCGAGCCGAAGCGGAATCTCTTTGAGTTTCTGCCGAAACATCGGAGCAACGTGCAGTCGGCTGCATATGTACTTGATGAAAGTCGCGTAGGAGACGGGAGTTTCCAGGCCGCTGGCATCAAAAAGATAAACGCCTCCAATGTGCATCGGCGTGGTTTCCGATTCCAGGTACAGAAACGATGCGTCCAGTTCAGACAGCTGGTGCATGCAGAGGGCTCCCTATAGCGACTATGTAACCGGGTGGAGGCAGTATAGCGTAGAGCGCATGATCCCCGGTTGGCCCGAAGGCCTTGGTTTGTCATGCTTTCCGGCCAGTTCTGGGGCTTGGTGTCTGTCAGCTCACGCGAGCAACGGCGGCTTCTGTGAGTAATTCCAGTGCTTCACGATACGTCGATTCCGGCAAGCAAGCGAGCAGTTTACGCGCGGTTGCAGCTTCTTCACGCGCTTTGTTCATGGTGTATTCAATGGCACCGGAAGCCTTCACGATGTTTAAAACTTTGGGGAGGTCGTCCAAACCGCCTTTACGAATGGCCTGTCGGATGAGTTGGCGCTCGTCGTCGCTGCTGTTCTCCATCGCGTAGATGAGGGGTAGTGTGGTTTTGCCTTCGGCCAGGTCATCGCCCACATTTTTCCCCATGGCTTCGGCGTCCCCCTGATAATCGAGTACGTCATCAACCAGCTGGAATGCCAGCCCCAGATGCTTGCCGTAGTCTTTCAGGGCGTTTTCTTGTTCCGCATTCGCGCCTGCAAGCAGGGCACCCGTATGGGATGATGCTTCAAACAACATCGCGGTTTTGTTGTGAATGACGACCATATACTGGTCTTCGGTCAGGTCCGGGTTCTTCACATTCATTAGCTGCATCACTTCGCCTTCGGCAATCACAGCCGTGGCGTGAGACAGAACGTTCATGATAGGAAGGCTTTGCAGCTCTACCATCATCTCGAATGCGCGGGCGTAGAGGAAATCCCCTACCAGAACACTCGGTGCGTTGCCCCATTTTGCGTTGGCCGTGCTGCGGCCTCGGCGCATGTCGGAGGTATCGACAACGTCATCGTGCAGAAGCGTAGCGGTGTGCAGGAATTCAATGACGGCCGCCAGTTTAAGGTGATCATCCTCGCTATAGCCCGAAGCCTGGCTGGAAAGCAAAACCAGTAATGGTCTCAAGCGTTTACCGCCGCTCTCGATGATGTATTGGGCGATTTTCTCGACCATCGGGACATCCGAGGCAAGCCGCTGGATAATAAGATCGTTCACGCGGCTGAAGTCTTCCGCTACGGTGTCATGGATGCGCTGGGCTGTCATGGGGCTGATAAGTCCCTTACTGGTATGTTCGTTGAGTTTTCGGGCAGGACGCGGCAATGCTAGGTATTGCTGCCTAGAGTGTCAACTTGAGTCGTAAACTCCCTTGTATTGGTCGGCGGCTTTTCGTACAATCACGCGCCCAACTCATCCCAACCTGCGCTCCCTGCAATAGGGTTGCCAAAGCGCTTCCCTTAGAACCAGGTGGATAAGAGCAGGGATGGGTCAATCGCGGAGACAGAAAATGTACGCAGTTATTGTTAGCGGTGGCAAGCAGCACCGTGTAAAAGAAGGCGAAACACTGAAGCTGGAAAAGCTCGAAGTTGAAACCGGCGGCTCTGTTGAGTTTGATCGTGTTCTGCTGGTAGCCAATGGCGACGACGTTAAAGTCGGTGCTCCAGTTGTTGATGGTGCTAAAGTGACTGCGGAAGTGGTAAGCCACGGTCGTCACGACAAGATCAACATCATCAAGTTCCGTCGTCGTAAGCATTCCATGAAGCGTCAGGGCCACCGTCAGTGGTTTACTGAAGTTAAGATCACGGGCATTCAGGGCTAAGCTCTGAACATACCCCTTAAAGAAGGAGGCTGGTAATGGCTCATAAAAAGGCAGCAGGTAGTACCCGTAACGGTCGCGATTCCGAGTCGAAACGACTTGGTGTCAAGCGCTACGGCGGCGAGACTGTATCTGCAGGTAGCATCATCGTTCGTCAGCGCGGCACTCGTTTCCACGCTGGCAACAACGTAGGCCTTGGCAAGGACCACACCCTTTTTGCGAAAGCAGAAGGTCAGGTGAAGTTCGAAGTTAAAGGCCCGCAGAACCGTAAGTTCGTGAGCATCGTTCCGGCTGCGTAAGCAGCGGCGATCCTCCGGTTCTGTCGAACCTTGGATTTCTTGATATGCTGAGTTGATCAGCCCTCAGGTAAATCCGGAGCCCCGCAAAGCTTCCATGAGGCTGCGGGGCTTTTTAGTTTATGCAAAGGCATTTGACGTATGAAATTTGTAGACGAAGCCACCATCATTGTTGAAGCGGGAAAAGGCGGCCATGGCTGCTTGAGTTTTCGGCGTGAAAAATACGTTCCTAAGGGTGGTCCCGACGGCGGTGACGGCGGGGATGGCGGTTCCGTCTATCTGGTAGCAGACGGCAACCTGAATACCTTGATTGACTATCGCTTTCAGCGCAAACACAAAGCGCAGAACGGTCAGCCGGGTTCAGGCCGGAACTGTACCGGTATCAAGGGTGATGATCTGGAGTTGCCGGTGCCGGTAGGCACTACGGTGGTGGACATGGATACCCATGAAGTGCTGGGTGATCTCACCAAAGAAGGGCAGCGCCTGAAAGTGGCTCAGGGCGGTTTTCATGGTCTTGGGAATACCCGCTTTAAATCATCGATTAACCGGGCGCCACGCCAGACCAGTAAAGGTTCTGACGGCGAAGCTCGAAACTTGCGCCTGGAGCTGAAGGTTCTGGCTGATGTGGGGCTGCTGGGTATGCCCAACGCCGGTAAGTCCACCTTTATCCGTTCGGTGTCTGCGGCGCAGCCAAAAGTGGCGGATTATCCGTTTACCACTTTGGTGCCTAATTTGGGCGTGGTCAGTGTTCAGGCTCATCAGAGTTTTGTGATCGCGGATATTCCGGGGTTGATCGAAGGTGCGGCAGAAGGTGCCGGTTTAGGGATTCGCTTCCTGAAGCACTTGGTTCGTACCCGGTTGTTGTTGCACCTGGTGGATGTGGCGCCTTACGACGGTTCGTCTCCGGTGGAAGCCGTGCAAGCGATTGCGCACGAATTGGAAAAGTTCAGCGAAACCCTGGCTAATCGCCCGCGTTGGTTGGTGCTTAATAAGGTCGATATGGTGCCTGAGGAAGATCGGGAGGCGCATTGCCAGGCTATTGTGGATGAGCTCGGCTGGGAAGGCCCAGTCTTTGTTGTGTCGGCGCTTACTGGCGAAGGTACCAAGCCGTTGGTTCAGGCCGTGATGCGCTGGATCGAAGAGCAGGCTGAGGAAGAGGCTGAAAACCCTGAAGTTGCCGAGCAGGAAGCAGCTCGTCGTCGCCAGATGGATGAAGAGGCGCGCGCCAAGATTGAGGCTGATCGCAATGCTCGTCGGGCCTCTCGTGAAGAAGACGACGATGACGACTTTGATGACGACGATGATGTCGAAGTGGTTTACGCGCCTGAATAACAAGCAACCCTAAGAGATAGTACTGCTGTCATGAGTGAACGCATTCAGCTTAAGAAAGCCCGTCGGTTGGTGGTGAAAATTGGCAGTGCTTTGCTAACCGACGATGGTAAGGGGCTGGATGTGGCCGCGCTGGGCCAGTGGGTTGACCAGATTGCCGGTCTGATACGCAGTGGTGTTGAAGTTGTTGTCGTGTCTTCGGGCTCTGTGGCTGAGGGTATGAGTCGGCTGGGCTGGAGTGCGCGGCCGCAGCACTTGCATGAGCTTCAGGCCGCGGCGGCCGTTGGGCAGATGGGGTTGGTGCAAACCTGGGAGGCCCAATTCAAGCGCCACGGCATTCATACTGCGCAAATTCTTCTGACTCATGATGATCTTTCCGATCGCAAACGTTACCTGAACGGGCGCAGCACGCTGCGTACCTTGCTGGATTACGGTGTCGTGCCAATCGTGAATGAAAACGACACGGTGGTTACCGATGAAATCCGGTTTGGCGATAACGATACGCTGGGGGCGTTGGTTGCGAATCTGGTAGAGGCGGATGGCCTTATAATTCTTACCGACCAGCTGGGCTTGTTCACCAAAGATCCGCGTAAGCACGAAGACGCTGAACTGGTCACTGAGCGTAAAGCTCAAGATCCTGAGTTGGATGCGATGGCAGGTGGTGGTGCTGGCGCGCTAGGCCGTGGCGGTATGCTCACCAAGTTGCGGGCGTCCAGATTGGCTGCGCGCTCTGGTGCGTTCACCGTGATTGTGGGTGGTCGCATCGAGAATGCGATTGATCGCTTGCGGGACGGAGAGGTAATAGGCACCTTGTTGCTGCCAGAGCAGGGCAGGCTTGCCGCTCGAAAGCAGTGGATCGCCAGCCATTTGCAGACCCGTGGCACGCTGGTTCTGGATGATGGTGCGGTGAAGGTCTTACGCCAGGGTGGGCGCAGTCTGCTGCCGGTGGGTGTTAAGGCGGTAAGCGGCAAGTTTCGTCGCGGCGAGATGGTGATGTGCGTGGATTTGGCTGGGCGTGAAATTGCCCGCGGATTGGTCAACTACGATGCGGACGAAGCGGCTGCAATCGCCGGTCATTCCAGTGATCGTATTACTGAGCTATTGGGATATGTGTCCGATGAGGAAATGATTCATCGAGACAACCTGGTGGTTGTCTAGCGTCAACGTGGGTTTTGACGGATTTCAGGCATAAAAAAACCGGCTAGAAAGCCGGTTTTTTTATGATCGCAAAATTAGGCAGTTTTCAGAGCCTTGATTTTTGCGTTCACACGGCTCTTATGACGAGCAACTTTGTTCTTGGCGAAGATGCCTTTGTTGACCATGCTGTCCAGAACTGGCTGGGCTTCTTTCATGGCCGCTTGGGCTTCTTCGTAGTTGCCGGCCTTGATCTTGGCGTCAACTTTTTTCATGTACGTACGTGCCATAGAACGCAGGCTAGCGTTGTGCTTGCGGTTTTTCTCGTTTTGACGAGCGCGCTTTTTGGCTTGCGGGGAATTTGCCACCGTAAAACTCCTGAATTCGTTGCTATAAAAACGGAATATGTTTAGATCGCGGGCGCGCCATAACGAGCGCGTCGATATAAATGACGCGGAACTATGCCGCCGAACGCTTGAAATGTCAAGGTTGTCGGTGCAGTAATCCCCGCGTGCTGCAGGCCTGTGATACACTCGCGCATCGCTGCACGGGGCATACTGCGGCGCCTAGGCCCGCCCTGTGGAATACCGAAACGCCGCTCAGGCCTGAACTCTGAATTTGGATTCTCGCAACATGTCCTCGGAACCGCAACCAACACAAGCGCCGTCCCCCCTGAAAGAGCCGCCTAAACCGCCCGGATTGCTCCGCTCCTCGGGCGTGGTCGGGGTGATGACGATGCTGTCTCGGGTGTTGGGGTTGGTTCGGGATATGGTGATCGCCCGTTATTTTGGTGCCGGAACTGCGGCGGATGCTTTTTTTGTTGCGTTCAAAATTCCGAATTTTTTGCGTCGATTGTTCGCAGAAGGAGCCTTCTCTCAGGCGTTCGTGCCGGTGTTGTCATCCTATCGGCAAAAGGGTGATATTTCCGAGGTGAAGCGATTGGTAGATGCTGTCGCCGGCTCACTCGGATTGGTTCTTTTGGCGGTCACATTGGTGGCTATGCTGGGCGCGCCCGTGCTGACCGCACTCTTTGCGCCCGGGTTTCTCGAGGATGACGCGAAGTTTGCGTTGGCCAGCGACATGTTGCGCATTACTTTTCCCTATCTTCTGCTGATCTCACTCACCGCCTTCGCGGGCGGCATTCTTAATAGCTACGACCGCTTTGCCGTGCCAGCGTTTACGCCGGTACTGTTGAATTTGGCGATGATTGTTGCTGCCATCTTCCTCACGCCGTTGATGAGCGAGCCGGTTATGGCGTTGGCTTGGGGTGTGTTTATTGCCGGCGCTTTGCAATTGTTCTTCCAGTTGCCTTTCCTTATGCGCCTTGGCTTGATGCCGCGGCCCCGGGTGGATTATCGGCACGAGGGTGTCAGCCGTATCTTAAAGTTGATGATGCCCGCGCTCTTTGGGGTTTCGGTGAGTCAGATCAACCTGTTATTGGATACCGTGCTAGCTTCGTTCCTGCAAACCGGCAGTGTGTCCTGGCTGTATTATTCCGATCGCTTGTCTGAATTGCCCTTAGGGGTGTTCGGCATTGCCATTGCGACGGTTATTCTGCCGAGCCTGTCCCGCAAGCATGCGGCGGAATCGAAGGATCAGTTTGCCGCCACGTTGGATTGGGCGGTTAGAGCCGTGTTGTTGATCGGGGTTCCGGCCGCAGTGGCGTTGGCGCTCTTAGCTGAGCCTTTGATTGCCACGCTGTTCCATTACGGCGAAGTGACGGACCGAGATGTGGCTATGTCGGCCCAGAGCTTGCGGGCGTATTCTGCCGGGCTTTTAGCGTTTATGTTGATCAAAGTGCTGGCCCCTGGCTTTTTTGCCCGGCAGGACACCAAGACACCGGTCAAAATTGGCATCATTGCCATGGTGGCCAATATGGCGTTTAACTTGGCGTTGATTGTGCCCCTGGCCCATGCGGGGTTGGCCTTGGCAACCTCCTTGTCGGCTTGGTTGAACGGTTACCTTTTGTGGCGCGGCTTACGTAAAGATGGCGCATGGCAGAGTCAGTCTGGCTGGCCTAAGTTCCTGATTCAGTTGGCTGTAGCTAACTCGGCGTTAGCCGCTGTGGTGCTTTGGCTGAACGCTCCTGTGGCCGATTGGCTAACCGCCGGCGGCCTGCAAAGAACGGCTGATATGGCGGTGATCGTGTCGGCTGGTGTGGCCGCGTATTTCGTGACTTTGCTGCTGTGCGGGGTGCGCCTTCGCCAGTTCCGGCAGAAGTAAGCGTCTTCACGATTTTTACCATACCCGCGACTGGGGTATAATCGCGCGTTTTCTCACCAGTGCATGTCCCACAGGGCTGCACCCAAAGCCAGTTGGCAAGTAAAGGTTCGCAGTAGATGCGTCTGATTCGAGGCCTCACCAATCTTAAGCGCTTGTCCGCGGAAGCGGACTCGCCGCTCGCCGGTGGCTGTGTCGCAACCATCGGGAACTTTGATGGTGTGCACTTGGGTCACAAAACGATCATCGAACAGGTCCGGCAAAAAGCGGTAGAGCTGGGTGTACCCTCGGTGGTGATGTTTTTTGAACCTCAACCGCGAGAGTTTTTTCAGGGCAGCGAAGCGCCTCCCCGGTTGATGCCATTCCGCCAGAAGTTCGAAGCCTTGTTGGCTGAAGGCATCGATATCGTGCTGTGCATCCGTTTCGATGACACCTTCCGCAGTTTTTCGGCCATGGATTTCATCGAGAACGTGCTGATCCACGGCTTGGCGGTGCGTCATTTGGTGGTGGGTGATGATTTCCGCTTCGGTTGCGATCGAGCGGGAGACTTCCGTTTGCTGGAACAAGTAGGGCAGGAACACGACTTCACCGTCGAGAATACCCGAACGGTAACGGTTGACGGCGAGCGGGTTAGCAGCACTCGGGTTCGCAAAGTTCTGAATGTGAATGGCCTAGAGGAAGCGGAACGCCTTTTGGGGCACCCTTACCGGATTCACGGCCGCGTGGTGTATGGCCGACAGCTGGGTCGCCAGCTGGGTGCGCCCACAGCGAACATCTTGCTGAACCGGATGCCGGCCTTGCGTGGTGTATATGTGGTACGTGCCCGCCTTGAAACGGGTGAATGGCAAGACGGTATTGCAAACATTGGCCTTCGGCCAACCGTGGACGGGAAACGGCCGGCGCTGGAAGTGCACCTGTTCGACTTTGCTGGCACACTCTACGGCCAGCATTTGAGTGTTGTGTTCCGCCATGGCCTGCGGGACGAAGTGAAATTCGATTCTGTTGACGAGTTACGGCAACAGATCGCCCGGGATTTCGAGCATGCCCGGGCCTGGCTGGCGGCCAACCCCGCCCAGCCCATCAACTGATTTAACTGACCAACCAGAGAGTGCGCACACAAACATGAGCGACTACAAGCATACCCTGAATCTGCCGGAAACCGCCTTTCCGATGCGCGGTAACCTGGCCAAGCGTGAGCCGGATATGCTCAAACGCTGGCAGGATCTCGACGTTTACGGCAACCTGCGCAAGCAGCGCGAAGGCCGGGAAAAGTTCATCCTGCACGATGGCCCTCCTTATGCGAACGGCAGCATTCATATCGGGCATGCGGTCAACAAAATTCTGAAGGACATGATCGTTAAATCCCGTAGCTTCATGGGATACGACGCGCCCTACGTGCCGGGCTGGGATTGTCACGGTCTGCCTATTGAGCACAAGGTTGAGCAGGAAATCGGCAAAGCCGGCGTGAAAGTGGATTACAAAACCTTCCGCCAGGCCTGTCGCGACTACGCGGCGAAGCAGATCGACGGCCAGAAAGCCGACTTCATCCGTTTGGGTGTGATGGGTGAGTGGGACAAACCCTACCTGACCATGGACCCGAAAGTAGAAGCGGGTATTGTTCGCGCGCTCGGCAAGATCGTGGCCAAAGGTCATCTGGTTCGTGGCTTCAAACCGGTTTACTGGAGTGTGGTTGGTCAGTCCGCACTGGCAGAAGCCGAGGTTGAGTATCAGGACAAAACTTCTACCCAGATTGACGTGCGTTTTACCGCCGTGGATCAGGCTGGCGTGCTCAAGTTGTTCGGTACCGATGAAGGTGAAGGTGACGTTTCAGTGGTTATCTGGACCACCACGCCGTGGACCATTCCTGCCAACCAAGCTGTTTCTCTAGGCGCTGATCTGGAATACGCCTTGGTGCAGGTAGACACCGGCAACGGCCCGGAGCGGATGATTCTGGCTACCGATATGGTTGCAGGCATCATGGCTCGCTGGGGCGTAGAAGATTTCCGCGTGTTGGCCAACGTCACCGGCTCCGCACTCGAAAACCAACTGCTGCAGCACCCGATCTACGACAAGCAAGTGCCTGTACTTCTGGGCGATCACGTATCGCTGGATGCCGGTACCGGTGCGGTTCACACTGCTCCAGACCACGGTATGGAAGACTTTGAAGTGGGCAAAGCCTACGGCATTGACACCATCAATCTGGTCAAAGCAGACGGCACCTATACCGATGCAGCAGGCGAATTCGCTGGTATTCACGTGTACAAAGCCGACGAGCCGGTCAGTGCCGCGCTGGAACGCGAAGGCAAGCTGGTGCGTGCTGAGAAATTCCGCCACAGCTACCCGCACTGCTGGCGCACCAAAACCCCGCTGATCTACCGTGCAACGCCGCAATGGTTTATCAGCATGGACAAGCTCAACCTACGTGACGATGCGCTGGAAGCCATCAAAGGCATCCGCTGGGTGCCGAGCTGGGGCCAGAACCGTATTGAGGCTATGTTCCAGCAGAGCCCGGATTGGTGTATCTCTCGTCAGCGCACCTGGGGTGTGCCGATCACCTTGTTTATCCACAAGGAGACTCAGGACCTGCACCCGAACACCCAGGAGCTGATCGAAAAAGTGGCGCAAGCGGTTGAGACCGATGGTATCGACGCTTGGTACGACATCGATCAAAACGAATTGCTGGGTGACGATGCAGACCAGTACGACAAGGTGCTCGACACTTTGGACGTTTGGTTCGATTCCGGTGTCACCCACGAATCCGTGCTGCGTGCACGGGAAGAACTAGGGCAGTTCCCTGCGGACCTTTACCTGGAAGGCTCTGACCAGCACCGCGGTTGGTTCCAGTCGTCACTGAAGACTTCCATCGCCATGAATGGTGTAGCGCCCTACAAGCAGGTGCTGACCCACGGCTTCACCGTGGATGCCAAAGGCTACAAGATGTCCAAATCCATGGGCAACGTGATTGCGCCTCAGGAAGTGATGAATGAGCTGGGTGCCGACATCCTGCGCTTGTGGGTGTCTGCCACCGATTACAGCGGCGAGATGTCCGTTTCCAAAGATATCCTGCGCCAGACTGCAGACGGTTACCGTCGTATCCGGAACACCGCCCGTTTCCTGCTCAGCAACCTGAACGGTTTTGAGCCGGAGCAGCACATGGTGGCGCCGGAAGATATGATCGCTCTGGACCGTTGGATGGTCGATCGTGCTCTGCAGCTGCAGAACGAGCTGCAAGAAGACTATGAAAACTACGCCTTCCTGCGCATTTACCAGAAAGTGTACAACTTCTGTGAAGCGACGCTGGGTGGTTTCTATCTGGATATCATCAAAGATCGCCAGTACACCACTCAGGCTGATAGCTTGGCTCGACGTTCCTGCCAGACCGCGCTGTATCATGTGGCAGAAGCGCTGGTGCGCTGGATTGCGCCGATCCTCAGCTTTACCGCTGACGAGATCTGGCAGCATCTGCCCGGAAAGCGTGGCGAAACCGTGTTCTACGAAACCTGGTACGAAGGCCTGACCGCACTGCCTGAAGACGCAGAACTGGGCCGCGATTACTGGCGTGAAATCTACAGCGTGAAAGAGGCGGTCAACAAATGCCTCGAAGACGTTCGTGCCCGTGGTGACATCAAAGGCTCCTTGAGTGCCGAAGTCACCTTGTACTGCGAAGGCAGTTTGGCCGAGCGCCTGAACTTCCTCGGTGAAGAGCTGCGTTTCGTACTGATTACCTCCGAAGCTACGGTTAAGCCGGTCAGCGAAGCGGACGGTGCAGAGCAGACCAGCCTTGAAGGCTTGTTGGTGAAGGTGACTCCGGCTGCTCACGCCAAGTGTGAGCGCTGCTGGCACCACCGTGAGGATGTTGGTCAGAACGAAAATCACGCGGATCTGTGCGGCCGTTGTGTCAGCAATGTGGAAGGCCCGGGCGAAACCCGTGCCTACGCCTGATGGACGCTGCAATGGTTGATGAGCGAGAAGGCAGCAAGCTGAAGTGGTTATGGCTGGCCGTTCTGGTGATCGCGGTGGACCTGGGTACCAAGTACATGGCCACCGCCATGTTGACCTACGGCAATCCGGTTCCGGTGATCCCCAGCTTTAACCTGACCTTGCTGCACAATACCGGCGCGGCCTTCAGTTTTCTGGCCGAGGCCGCCGGTTGGCAGCGTTGGTTTTTCGTCACCTTGGCCTTGGTTGTCAGTGTGGTTCTGACCGGTTGGCTGAAAAAACTTAAAGCTAACGAAACCTGGACCGCCATCGCCATCGTGCTGATCTTGGGCGGTGCGCTCGGTAACGTGTACGACCGTGTAGTTCATGGTTACGTGGTCGATTTTCTGCACTTTTACTGGCAGGACTGGCATTTCCCTGCCTTCAATCTGGCCGACACTGCTATCACCATCGGCGCTGCCATGATGGTACTTGATGCATTCCGCAAACCCGCTGAAGACAGCGGGGATGCCGACAGGAGTAATTGATCCGATGAACGATCTGCCAATCGACAAAGGTACCCGGGTAACCCTGCATTTCGCTCTCAAGTTTGAGGATGGCGAAACCGTGGATGCCACCTTCGGCAAAGAACCGGCTACGCTGGAAATAGGCGATGAAAATCTGCCAGAGAATTTCGAAGCCTATCTGATGGGCCTGAAAGCCGGGGACCACAAAACCTTCGAGGTGCCACCGGAAAAAGCCTTCGGCCAGCACAACCCGAGCAACCTCCAGACCTTCAAGCGCCACGAATTCAGCGCCGATATGGTCTTGGAAAAGGGTGTGGTGATTTCGTTCGCCGATGCCCGGCAGCAAGAACTGCCCGGCGTGATCAGCCGAGTGGAAGGCGATGAAGTGGAAGTCGACTTCAACCACCCGCTGGCAGGGCGTACACTGAGCTTTGAAGTACAGATCATCGATGTGGAGCCCGCTGGGCAAACACACTGAAGGGCGAAGATATGCAAATCCGATTAGCAAACCCCCGTGGCTTCTGCGCCGGTGTAGACCGTGCGATAGAAATCGTAAACCGCGCGCTCGACGTATTCGGTGCGCCCATCTACGTGCGCCACGAAGTCGTCCACAACAAGTTTGTGGTGGATAACCTGCGCAATCGGGGCGCCGTATTTGTTGACGAACTGCACGAAGTGCCTGACGACACCTTAGTGATCTTCAGCGCTCACGGCGTATCTCAGGCTGTTCAAAACGAAGCCGCTCGCCGTGGCTTGAAGGTTTTCGACGCCACTTGCCCGCTAGTCACCAAAGTGCACATGGAAGTCATGCGCAACAGCCGCGACGGCCGTGAATGCATCCTCATCGGCCACCATGGCCACCCGGAAGTCGAAGGCACCATGGGCCAGTACGACCATAGCAACGGCGGCAACATCTACTTGGTTGAAGACGAAAGCGACGTTGAAAAGCTGGAAGTGAAAGATCCCGAGCGCCTCGCCTACGTGACTCAAACTACGCTCTCCATGGACGACACCGCCCGAGTGATCGACGCACTGCGCGCCAAATTTCCGAAGATCGAAGGCCCGCGCAAAGACGACATTTGCTACGCCACCCAAAACCGCCAGGATGCGGTAAAGCAATTGGCCGGCGACTGCGACCTGATGCTGGTAGTGGGCTCCCCGAACAGCTCCAACTCCAACCGCCTGCGCGAGCTGGCGGAGCGTATGGGGACCCCGGCTTTTCTGATTGATGAAGCTTCTCAAATCGACAAGCAGTGGCTGGAAGGTAAAAAAGCAGTGGGTGTGACTGCCGGTGCCTCTGCTCCTGAAGTGCTTGTGGCCGATGTGATTAACCGCTTGAAGGAATTAGGTGGGGAAGAGCCGCAGGAAGTTGCAGGGCGGGAGGAGAATATTGTGTTTTCTATGCCTAAGGAGTTGCGGATTGATGCGGTGAATGTGGGGTAGCGCCATTAGTGGCTAACAAGATCCTCGATCTGTCCAGACAACAAAAAAGCGTGATTTCGATCACGCTTTTTTGTTGTCTGGCTACCGCTCACGCCCGGTTTTTCACCGTTTGTCGTTTAGTGGTAGGTGTTCTTTACAGAGTTTCGTAAGCTGAAATTGAGATAATAAGAGGTTTGCTTTATGCGTGTCCGGAGCGACAGCGGTTTTACGTTGGTTGAGTTGATGATTACTTTGGCGGTGGCGGTGATATTGGTAACCGTTGCTATTCCGAGTTTTCGGGATACGCTTGCCCGAAACGAGTTAATTACGACGACCAATGCGTGGGTTGCAGCAATCAACGCAGCGCGTGCTGAAGCCGTGAAGCGCAACCAATCCGTGGCGTTGTGCGGTGAAGATAATGCGCCAAGCAGCGGGATCGGCTCAAATTGTACCGCCGCTCTCGCCGGGGAGGTCCGCTACTTACCTCGAGGAGGCGGGGCTGCCGAGACGCTGCACCCCGCACTGGCCGCTTCGATTGAGCAGCCTTTGCAAATTCTTTCGTCCACAATCGTTCGCTTCCGGGGAGATGGTTTGGGTTATCTTGGCGAGAATGTTTTAACCCCCTACAACACGGCTTCCGGGGATCCCTCCGTAGTGGTGTTGTGTAATTCCGCACTATCGGCCGATAACGTTCGTAGTGTTGCGCTAATCGCCGGTAGCACCGTGCAGGTCGCAACCTCAACGCGAGTAGATTGCAAATGAGCTGGTTTATGAAAGATGTCCGTCAAAACGGCGTACTGCTTGTGCCTAGTAAACGAGTAAAAACCCATCGATCAGGTTTTCGGAACGGTCAGGCAGGGGTTGGTCTGATCGAAGTGTTGATTGCCGTTCTGGTGCTGTCGATTGGATTTTTGGGCATGGCGGCACTTCAGTCGAAAGCCCTCAGTAACAACAACAGTGCGATGGTGCGCAGTATAGGAACGATTGCGAGTTATTCGATCGTTGATGCCATGAGGATTGATTTAGCGGGCGTTCGGGCGGGTAATTATGATGAGTTAAGCGTGACAGTCCCATCGGATTGGACGGGGCCTGGTGATTGCTCTGTAGCAACGAAGGGTGGTGCACTGACCAAAGCGAATCAGAATCAATGGTGTGATGATCTCGGTAGTTTGATGGGGCCGGGGACCAAAGGCGAGATTGAGAATGCGGGAGGTGATAATTTCATCATAACCATCACTTTTAACGACGAGCGGGCAACTGGCGGTGTCGCCGGCCAAACCATGATCACGCGAGCGAAACTATGATGACGAGCAAATCCTACAGTCAGATTTCGGTTCACTCACGAGCAGTTGCCGGCTTTACTCTGGTCGAGTTAATGATCGCTCTTGTGCTCGGTTTGCTCGTTGTTGCAGGTGTTGGCAGCGTATTTTTGGCTAACCAGAACGCCTATCGCAGTAACGTGGCATTGGGTGAAGTGCAGGAGGGCGCTCGTACTTCATTTGAGTTTTTGGCAAGGGAGATTAGGGCTGCAGGCGCTAACCCTTGTGGTACTGCTAACGTTGATAGTGTGCTCAATGCAACTGGCGATCCGATGCTTGATAACAATACACCTATCCAAGGGTGGGACGATGCAACAACGGTTGCTGGGCTTCCCTCAAGCGGCGCAGGGCAACCTGTTGCAGCTGGAGCGATTCGTTTGGCGAGCGCAAGGAACACGGGGTTGGCAATCGACTCGATGGACGGGCCGCAGGCGAGCGTTAAACTCCAAAATAAAACAACGGCGATCGACAAGGGCGATGTTCTGATGCTCTGTGATGTCGACAAGGCCACTATGTTTCAGGTAACAAATTTCAATTCAAAGGAAACGTTGGTACACAACAAGGGAAATTCCGAAAAACCTGGGAATCAAACAAAGTGCTTGAACCACCCGGTACCCCAAGTGCCTGCAGGCGGTTCCTGCAACACGTTTAGCCCAACGTCGTACCTTGCACTGCCGACCAACTACATTTGGTACATCGGGGCCAATGATGCAGGAGGGCGGTCGTTGTTTCGTTTCGGTCGTGGTCAAAGCACAACGTCTGCTGCGGCGGAAATGGTGCGGGGAGTTTGGGGTATGACGGTGAGATACCATGAACAAGGTGGAAATGCTTTTGTTACGGCCGCCAACGTGGGTAACTGGGAAAACGTTGATGCCGTTCGGTTTGCGCTTACGGTGCAGAGCGGTGGCACCCAGCCGGGCGCGGCAGCGGGTACCGACAATCAGCCACTTCAGCGGGTATTTACCTCGACAGTGGCACTTCGTAACCGGCTGAATGTTAATTAAAATTTGAGCGGTCAAATATGAAATCCGAACGAAGGAAACAAACCGTGAAGATGAGCAGCCTGCACCAACAGCAAGGCATGGCCCTTATGGTGTCTCTGGTGCTGCTGGTTGTTGTCACTCTTGTCGGTCTTGCCGGAATGCGCGGCACAATACTGCAGGAGCGAATGGCAGGTGGGGCCTATGATCGCGAAACGGGGTTTCAGGCGGCAGAAGCCGCATTGATCATGGGAGCACGAGCATTTACCGGTAATCGACAGGTATGGGAAGCTCGAATAGCAGCAAATTCGGCGGAGCTGGATTGCAGCGATAAAAGCTGTGTTTCTAATCCCAGCGGACAGATTACGAATAGCTTATGGCAATCAGTTCCGACTGGAACGGCGCAGACTGAATTTACTGCCATCGATTCGGCCAACCCTCCGCAGTTTGTTGTGCAACTACTTGGGGACTGTTCATCCACTGGGGCAGGAACGGGGTATACCGGGACGACTGACCAGAACGAAGGGGGCCCAGGGGGCACCCAGCTCACCAATCAAGGTACTTGTTACCGCATCACCGCGCGGGCTTTAGATCCCTCTGCGGCGATAAACGCTGAACGCGCGCAGGTCGTCCTTCAAGCGACCTACCGGATGTAGGAGATGTCCGTTATGAGCATGATAAAAACCAAGCAGGAAAGTTATCACAGACCTGGCAATAAGCGGCCTGCCTTTGGCCTTGACGAGCATCGCTTAGCGTGGCGCAAATGGCATCCAGCAATGCTGATCATGCTGATCATGCTGCCGCTGCTAAGCGCCCAGGCGGCTGTTGATAGTGTTGATGTTGACCAAAGTCCTCTAGTTGTGAGTGAACCGCTGCCGCCTAATATTGTGCTTTTGCACGATGACTCTGGATCGATGAGGCGGTCTTATCTTCCGGATGACGCACCAAGGTCGGGTGATAATTTCCGGAAGCCAAGTCGTAATCGCCAGTATTACAACCCTGAGACCCTGTACACTGTTCCACCAAAGGCTGATGGCTCATGGTATGGAAGTTCAGTATTTCCAAGTGGCTACAGCGACCCCTTTGCTTCGACTGCTACAATTAACATCCTTAACGATTCAAGTTATTCCGATGCTAGCCAGAGTTATGTTGACAACTCTTATCGCAGAAAAAAGGCGTGTCGTCGCGCTGGAGGTGACTGGGACGATGGAGAGTGTGAATTTGAGAGCCCTCGTTCATTCGTTTTTTATGATGGAAGTGATAAGCACCGAGTGGTAGAAGATGATGAAAGTTGTCGCGCTTGGACCAATTGCCATCACGCCAGCGACCCATTGATTTTGGACGGACAACAGACAACTTATGGGCAGAACGTTGCCAACTATTACAGCTACTACCGTACCCGAGCACTATCTGCAAAAAGCGGCATTATGACGGCCTTTTTTAGTTTGGATCCGGCTTATCGTTTTGGTTTCGGGTCGCTCAACAACTCCAGTTCCAATAATCTGGGAACAGGTCAGTACTCCAAGCACATGAAGATTAAGCAGGTTGAACCGTTCGGTGATGGAAGTGCCGGAACTCAAAAGCAGCGTTTTTGGGATTGGCTTGAAGGAGTGGGGGCCAACGGCGGAACGCCACTGCGTCGAGCCTTGGAAACAGCGGGGGAGTATTATAAGACTCAACAACCTTGGCTCGATACGGATCCGAATGGCCGCGCGGTGGAGTATTCCTGTCGCGCCTCTTATTCTATCTTGGTGTCTGATGGTTACTGGA
Organism: Marinobacter litoralis; assembly: GCF_003336705.1. Lineage (GTDB taxonomy): Bacteria > Pseudomonadota > Gammaproteobacteria > Pseudomonadales > Oleiphilaceae > Marinobacter > Marinobacter litoralis. The sequence continues at coordinate 161,724 of NZ_QMDL01000005.1, forward strand.
GCGGGTCTGAGCCTTCTGCATCGCTCAAGGGGGCGGACAATACGAAGTCGAGCAATTACGAGCCTGTTGCGCCCTTCGTAGGAGGAGCTGCTGACGGCGATGAAGCAACGTTAGCAGATGTGGCGAATTACTATTGGAAAACGGATTTGCGTGATGGAAGCTCTGATGGTCAGAGGAATCAGGTTCCGCCAACACCGACCGATCCTGCCACTTGGCAGCATATGACTACCTTCACTGTGGGCCTTGGCCTTAGTGTGAGTGGATTAGGGGCGACCCCCTCGGAGCTCTTTGACTGGGCGCGAAACGGTGCTTCTAGTGCTGTTAGTGGCTGGAAAGGCTGGCCAACTCCGGGACGCAATTCGGGTCAAGGTAAAATTGAGAATGTTAGCGATATGCTACATGCAGCTATTAATGGCCATGGTGGGTTTTTCTCTGCTAGGGACCCTAAACAGTTCGCGGATGGGCTTAAACAGGCATTGGCGGACATCGCTGCAGCTCCCGGTGCGGGCGGAGCACCGTCATTTAGTGGTGGCGAGACTTTGACGTCGAGTACGAGACAGTACAGTGCGAGTTATATGACCGGAGCTTGGTCCGGAGAGCTTAAGTCGGTTGGTTATGATAAGACAGCTGATACGTTTAGCGTAGCGCCTTGGAGCGCATCCGCACAGCTTCCGGTGGCGGCAGATCGTAATATCTGGACCATAGACAGCAGCGGAAATGCCCTTGAGTTTAAAGCTAGCGTATTGGGTAATTACTTAGAGGTCCTGGGGGATAACCTGTATCCCTCGGACCCAAAGGGTGCTAGTTGGGGGGAGCACATTGTCAAATATCTGCGAGGCGATCAAAGCTATGAAGACTCCGTAGTGTCGCCACTTACAAATGTTTTGCGTAAACGCGGGACTCTTTTGGGGGATATCGTTAACTCCACTCCAGTTGTAATCGGTGATCCTAAAGCTGACCTGTACAAGCATGTAATTGATGAAACGTACTTTGACGGTTTGAGCGGCGGCAATGACTATGAAAAGTTCGCAACTGATAACGCAGGGCGCACGCCCATTGCTTATGTTGCTGCGAATGACGGGATGCTACATGCATTCAACGCGGATACAGGGAAAGAAGTCTTTGCTTATATTCCTGGAGCGGTATTAGGCGGCACAGGCGATGCCTCATTAGCGCGTCTTGCCAATCCTGAGTACGGAGTTTTTAACCCGGTTAATGGCACGCAGCCGGTGCCTCATCAGTTTTACAACGATGGTAAATTGACAACCCAAAATGTTTACCTTGACGGAAGCTGGAAGACCATTCTTGTGGGCACAACGGGGCGAGGTACGTCTCGTACTGTCTATGCTTTGGATATCACTAACCCCGCAGACCTTGCCGACCCCCAAAAGGCAAAAAATGCGATTCTTTGGGAAAGGTCCGCAGGGGATGGCAAATCTAACGATGAGTGGATTGGTATGGCTTTGGGACGCCCTACCATTTCTTTAATTGAGCAAAGTACGCAAGGTAAAAAAGGTACTGGAAAATGGGTTGCTCACTTGGGTAACGGGCCTAATAGTGAAAATGGGCGAGCTGCTCTGCTGCAATTTGATCTTAAAACAGGCGATCTTTCAGTTTACCCGGCCGGGACGATAACGCCCAATGGGCTGTCTGCACCTTATGTTATCCAAAAGGATGACACTGATGGAGTTAGTGAGTATGCCTTTGCCGGTGATCTGCAGGGCAATGTTTGGCGTTTCGAGCTGAGTCCAAACGGGGGGGCTGTTAGTCAGCCGATCTATGTGGCCAAGGATAGTGACGGTAATCGTCAGCCGATTACCGCGGATATGTACGCTACTCAAAATCCTGATACTGGGGCTATCTGGGTATTTTTCGGGACAGGTCGATTCTTGACGAAATCTGATATACGTAACAGCAGTCCTAAGGTGCAAACCTGGTATGGTTTACGAGCACTGACTGGGCCGTCAGGCTTAGCCGAGGCAAAGCAAACCCATTCTCGTAGTAACCTCCAAGAACGCAAAATTATTGCTGAAAAAAACACGACAGGGGGAGTGTATCGCGTTACAAGCGATGGTGAATTCTCTGATCTGACCAGTGATGGCGATGTGGGCTGGTATATGGATCTTGTTTCGCCTGTAAACGGCAAGGAAGGTGAGCGGGTTGTTTATCAAACGCAGTTGATCGCTGGAAGGTTAATTGTAAACACCCTTATTCCAAAATCTAGTAGTCCATGTGATACGTCACCGGGGGGGGCCACGTTAATAGTAGATCCGTTCTCGGGCGCGAACCCCGGAAAACCTGTCTTGGATGCTGATGGTGACGGGAGCATTGACTCGAAAGACTCTGTAACTTTGGGTGGTAAGCTTTATTACTATAACGGTGAGCGCTACAAGGTTGGGATGTCGGGAGTTTTTACGGCATTGAAAGCGAGTAATGGAAACGTCCGACTGTTCGGTTCTGCGCTCGATTCAAGTGATGTGAGCAAGGAAACGACTATGGGTGCCAGCGGCTCACAGCGGTTAAATTGGCACGAAATTATCAATTAACGCAGGAGCGGAGAGTTACATGCAGTTGAATAAATTGAAGAAAAACTCCAATCCTGCTCGCTCGCGGCTGGGCATCCCTATAGCCACAGAATGGAAGCTGCGGCTTCGCGGCGCCGAGTCGGGGTTTACCCTGATCGAATTGATGATCGTGGTAGCAATAATTGGCATCATCGCAGCGGTCGCCTATCCCTCGTATACGCAACACGTGGTCAAAACCAAGCGGGCAGCCGCTGCAGCCTGTTTGGTGGAACAAACGAGCTATATGGAACGGTTCTACACCACGAACATGCGGTACGACGAAGATTTAGCGGGAAATGATAACCCGCTTGGCGCAGCTAAAAACCCGCTTGTGCTGGATTGCATGACGCAGGGTCAAACTGGATCTGATTACACATATGCAATCAATCCACTCACAAGAACCGCCTATACCATTACTGCAACCCCACAGGGGGCGCAAGCCAGTAACGATAGCGCTAAATGCGGAAAGTTGACGCTTGATCAGAAGGGTACGCGCGGTGCTGGCGGCAGTGTTGATAAGTGTTGGTGATTCGTTTTCGGGACCGTTAGCTAGTTAACCATTCGCGCAGGCTCCCAAAGGAATTGGGCCAAGTCTGTTCAGAAACATCAAGGAGTTCGTTATGCTCAAGGATGAGCGCAAGGCCCGGACTCGGGCCGATCGTTTCTATTTGACTGATGTTCGATCAACAGGTTTCTCGTTGATCGAACTGATGGCAACCATGGCGGTTGTCACTATTCTTCTAGCAACCGCTATTCCTGCATTTTCCAATCTAATGGCCAGAAACGAGCTGGCGGTGGCGACAAACGCTGCGCGAGGTGCGCTGATGGTTGCCAGAGAGGCCTCGGTCATGCGAGGGCAACCAGTCTCTCTATGCGCTGGTGAGCCAGCAACGGGATGCAGCGGCGACTGGTCCAGCGGGCAATGGATTGTGTTCCGAGACGCTAACCATAGCGGTGATATCGACTCTGGCGAAACCGTCTTGGAGCACGGGCGTGTTCCTGGCGCCGGTCGCAATGTGTCGATGAGCGGCAATGGGCCGCTTCGGTCTGCGCTGGTTTATACGCCACTAGGCCACGCTGAGCGCATCAGCGGTGCCTTTGGTGCGGGCCGCTTGAGGGTGTGTGTGGCACGTGGTATCGCACCAAACGCGCGTGAACTTGTTATTTCAATCAGTGGCCGGGTGCGAATGCAGCGTGTAGATTTCAAGGGTGTTTGCCCGCCACTGTAATGCTAGTGCTGGCGTGGAGTGAGTTTGAGTGGCTCACTCCATCCCCAACTTCTTCAACCGATACCGCATCGCCCGAAAACTGATCCCCAACCTCTTGGCCGCCGCGGTCTTATTCCAGCGTGTTGCTTCAAGCGCCTTCTCAATGGCCTGCCGTTCGATGGTTTCAAGATAGTCTTCCAGGTCAATTTCGCCTTCTGGTACTAAATCCGACAGCTCACCTCCGCCGTTACCTGGCCCACGTGCGGCGCTGCCTTGCGCCACTGCGCCACCAAGATGCAAGTCGCCGGCATCAATACGGTCCTCATCACACAGCGTAAAGGCACGCTCTAAAATATTCTCAAGCTCACGCACATTGCCCGGGAAGTCATAGCTTTTCAGCCGGTCAATAGCGGCAGACGTTAGGGTGGCCGGATCACACTCATACTCTCCGGCAATGCGCTCCAGTATATGCTCGGCCAGCAGAGGAATGTCGTCTCGCCGCTCGCGAAGTGCGGGTACGGCCAGCTCGATTACGTTGATGCGGTAAAACAAATCCTGGCGAAAGTCTCCGGATAGCACCAATTCCGGCAGGTTCTTGTGGGTGGCGCTCAGCACCCGAATGTCTACCGGAATTTCCTTGGTATCGCCAACTGGCCGAACCGCTTTCTCCTGAATAGCGCGCAGTAGTTTTACCTGCATGGCGAGGGGCAAATCGGCCACTTCGTCCAAAAACAGGGTGCCTCCATCAGCACTTCGGAACAGGCCGACTTTATTCTCTACGGCACCGGTAAAGCTGCCTTTTTTATGCCCGAAGAATTCGCTTTCCATCAGCTCTGAGGGGATCGCACCGCAGTTAACGGCGACGAACGGCGCTTCCGCGCGCGGGCCTTGCAGGTGGATCATTCGGGCGACCAGTTCTTTACCGCTTCCGGATTCCCCGCTGATGAACACCGGGGCTTGGCTGCGGGCCAGTTTTCGGGTTTGGTTGCGCAGTTTGCGAAGTTCCGGGGAATTGCCCAGTAGCAGGCCGGGGTTATCTGCCTCGGTTGTTTTCTGAACCTTGGGTTCCGACAGTTTCAGGGCGCTGTTCACCAGCTCACGTAGTCGGGGCAGTTCAACCGGTTTGGAGACAAAATCAAACGCCCCTGCCTTAAGTGATTCAATGGCGGTATCCATGCTGCCATAGGCGGTAATAACGGCAACCGGGGTGCTGGGGCTGTGTTGCTGAATCCATTGCACCAGTTCGATGCCGTTGCCGTCTGGCAGGTTCATGTCGGTCAGGCACAGCTGGGGTTTGTGTTCTTCCAGAAGGGCGCGCGCGCTGCTCAGGTCGGCGGCGGTGTAGGTGGTGATGCCCATCCGCCCCAGAGTAATTTCCAGGAGACTGCGGATGTCCGGTTCGTCGTCTACGATCAGCGCGGTTTGGTTACTCATGATGTGTTACCGGTTCCCTGTTGAATTGCTAACGCCCGATGGTCGTTGTTACTTAAATCATCCGCCCCGGATGAGCGAAGGTGATGCGAAAGCGGCAGCCGGGTTGGTCGTCTTCAACCAGCGACAGATGCGCCTGATTGGCTTCGCACAACTCCCTCGCAAGATAAAGTCCTAGCCCGGTTCCGTTTTTGTCCGTAGTAAAGAACGGCTCGAACACTGAATCGCGGTACTCCGGGGCTATGCCGGCGCCAAAATCCCGGATATCGATGCGAGCCCGTTCGCGGTCTGCGGTTGAAGCGATCAGTAATTGTATCTTCCTTTCACCGGTATTCTGTTCGCTGTATCGCAGACCATTGTCGCACAGGTTTACCATGACTTGTTCAATCTGGCTCGTATCGAAGCGCGCACCGGGAATCTTGCCTTCGATCAGTAACTCGATTGTGGCAGGTGCGCTTTCGGCTTGGGTTTGCTGGAAGTCGCTGCAAAAGTCCGACAGCCACGCACGCACATCGACAAGCTCGGTGTTGGCCATACGCCGTCGCGACAGATCCAATACGTTCTCGATAATACCGTTAACCCGCTTGGAATGGCGCCGAATGATGTCGAGCATTTGCTGGTCGCCTGGATCTATGTGAGGTGATTCTTCCATGAGTTGTGCGGCATGACTGATGGCCCCTAGCGGGTTGCGGATTTCATGGGCGATACCTGCGGTTAGCCGCCCCAAAGACGCGAGCTTCATCTGCTGGGCCTGTTGGGTAACCTTGCTCATGTCTTCGATAAACACCAGGATCTGATCGCCGCGGTCCTGATCCAGCTGAGTAAAGTTGGCTTGCAACAGCGGAGACGTTGGGTTGGCCTGGAACGGCTCAATCTTGGCGTGGTGGTCGTGCAACCAGATGTCCAGACCGTCTTTCAATGGCGCCGGCAGCGTACGCGCCTGGCGCATGCCATAGGGGTTGGTGGCGGCTTCTTCAAACAGCATTTCTTCGGCGGCGGCGTTAGCCAAACGAATCTGGCCAAATCGATCCAACACCAAAATACCGGTACGCATGCGCTGAATAATCTGCTGGTTAATTTGCTCAAGCTCGGCAATGCTTTTGGCGCGACTGGTGGCCAGGGCTTCGCTGCGGATAACCCGTTTTGAGATACCCTGCAAAACAAAAGCAGCGGCAAAATACAAAATGCCCAGAGAGCCGGCCCGCACGATATCGTCGGCAGAGGCGTGGAGGGTCAGTGTCGCCCAGATGGATATGCCCAGTGAACAGAGGGTCGCCAGCGCCGCGTAAAAGGTACCGAGACGGTTCGGGGCAAGAATGTTGCCCGCGGCTACAGACACAATGACCAGGTTCGCCAAGCCGCTGGTGATGCCTGAACTGGCCAGTAATAAACCGTGAATGATCAGAATGTCGGCCAGCACCGATAGGGTGATGTGCCGCTGGCGGGGATGAAAACCAGCGAGCAATATCAAAGCAATGAAGCCGTTTACGGCAAAATACAACAGCGCACCGACTTGGTAGGTATCGAGCCAGCGAAACTTGGTTTCCGCCATGAAGGGCTCAATAAACAACAGGCCGGCCAACAAGATACTGATAACGAGCCGGTAATGGTTATAGATCCGAAATAATCTGGCTTGCTGGTATTTTGCGTGAGGCCCGAAAGGCGAGCGTGCAGTGCTTGTAGGGGAGTCTGAAGCCATATCGGAAGTTATCTGTTGTCAGTCAGGAGAATTCCTCGTCGGTGCGTGGTTATAATAGCCTTTTAACGGCAATAAGTTACAGGAGCCTTTTTGCATGACGGCACCCGGTAAAGTATCCGAGGACGCGACCCCAGTGAAAAAGTTACGGGTGGTAATGGCCCAGTTGGATTTTCTGGTAGGAGATATCCCAGGTAACACCGAGCGGGTTATTCAGGCCGCGCGTGAAGCTTGGCAAGAGCATCAGGCCGATATTGTGGTCTTTCCTGAGCTGTGTCTAACCGGCTACCCGCCGGAAGATCTCTTGCTGCGCCCAAGCTTGGGGATTCGTGTGTCGGATGCTTTGGAACAGCTGAAGCAAGCAAAGCTGGAGCCGGCGATTGTGGTTGGCGCGCCAGTGCGTTCGGGTGGTTTGCTCTTCAACGCTGCGCTGGTTATCGAAGGTGGTGTCTTGGTGGGGAAATATTTCAAGCGGTGCCCACCCAATTACCAGGTGTTCGACGAAAAACGTTATTTCGCGGCAGGTCGAAATGCCAAGGTTTTAAACATCAAAGGTGTGCCGGTTGGTCTGACCGTGTGTGAAGATATCTGGGCCGATGGCCCGGTCGAAGATGCCGCAGCAGCCGGTGCTCAGCTGATTTTGAACCTGAACGCTTCACCCTACGACATCGATAAACAGGCTCGGCGCAAAGCGCTGCTCGAGCGCAAGGCTGCCAATAACAACGTGAGCATTGTTTACGTCAATCTGATGGGCGGGCAAGACGAGTTGGTGTTTGACGGTGGTTCGATGGTGGTTGACCACTCGGGCACCCTTGCCGCCGAAGTACCGCAGTTTAAAGAGGGGTTGTTCCCGGTCGAGTTTTTATGCGAGCACCATTGCCAGCCTGTGTCGCAACTGCCGTGCCCCGAGCCTTCGTTAGAGGCTAATGTGTACAACGCCTTGGTAATCGGCGTTCGGGACTACGTGAACAAAAACGGCTTTAAGTCTGTTGTGCTTGGGCTATCGGGAGGGATTGATTCGGCGCTGACCTTGGCGATTGCGGTAGATGCACTCGGTAAAGAGCGTGTACGGGCTGTCATGATGCCGTTCCGCTACACTTCCAGTGCCAGCTTGGAAGACGCAGAAGCTCAGGCTACGACGATGGGTGTGCAGTACGATGTGTTTTCCATTGAGCCAATGTACGACGTGTTCATGAAAACCCTGGAAGCGCCCTTTGAAGGCACGCAGCCGGATACCACCGAGGAAAACCTACAGGCCCGTTTGCGGGGCGTGTTGCTGATGTCGCTGTCCAACAAGTTTGGTTCACTGGTGTTAACCACCGGCAACAAGAGCGAATTGGCGGTGGGGTATTCCACCTTGTACGGCGATATGGCCGGCGGTTTTGATGTACTTAAAGATGTGCCCAAGACGTTGGTGTTTCGTTTGTCTCGTTATCGAAACACCGTGGCGCCGGTGATTCCGGAGCGGGTAATTACCCGGCCGCCTTCGGCCGAGCTGGCTCCAGACCAGAAAGACGAAGACAGTCTGCCCGACTACGACACGCTCGATGCCATTTTGCATCTATACGTTGAACGGGATTACAGCGCTGAAGCGATTGTGGCGGAAGGGTATGAGCGTGCCGACGTAGAGAGGGTGACTCGTTTGGTGGATATCAACGAGTATAAGCGCCGGCAGGCTCCGATTGGTGTTCGCATCACCGAACGTGGCTTTGGTAAAGACCGCCGGTATCCGATTACCAATGGCTGGAAAATAGGCAAGTAAGGCTTACGCCTTACTCGTCGCCCAGTAGTCCGAAGGTGACAACGTTCAGGAGCGAGCGGTTTTGCCGCTCGAACTGGTTTGCTTGGAACTTGCCGTTGCTGTCGAAGGCTTCACTGTCCGGGAAGTTTTTGCGCAACGTGGCGATGGCATCGCTGGCGCCTTTCCTCAGGTCCATGAACAGGAAGGTGTCTGCCAGAATGATCAGCGCATCTTCAACGGCCGGCGAAGACGGGTAGTTTTCGACAACATAGCGTGCGCGGTTATTGGCCGCCACATAGGCTTCTCGCTTGATGTAGTAGCGTGCAGCGTGTATTTCCAGCTCGGCCATACGGTTGCGAATCGAGATCATGCGCTGGCGGGCATCTGGCGCGTACTGGCTGTCAGGGAAGCGGCTCAGCAATTGTGAGAAATCACGGAACGCCTGAAGCTGTTCGCCGGGATTACGTGCGGAAGCGTCGATAGGGAAGTAGCGTGCGGCAAGCCCTAAATCCAGATTGTAGGAAGCCAGGCCGCGCATATAAAGCGCGTAGTCCAGTAGCTCGCTTTGTGGATTCAGGCGCATAAAGCGATCTGCCGCGGCCCGCGCGCCTTCCAGATCGAGGTTTTGGTAGCGAGCGTAAATCAGGTCCAGCTGAGCCTGTTCCGCATAGCGACCGAACGGATAGTAGGTTTCGAGGGCGTCCAGGTTTTGCTCGGCTTCGTTGAAGTTGCCGGCGTTCATGGCCTTGCGGGCGTTCTCGTAGTAGGTTTGTTCCGGTAGCACTTCCACGTCTTTATTGGAGGCGCAGCCGGCAGCTAGCGCTATGATGGTGGAAAGTAGCAGTAAACGGACAACTGATCTCATGCCGGAATCCCGTATAATGGTCAGACTGATGATTGGATTGGCCATTGTAACGGGGAAGACTGCCCATGTGCAGTGTTAACAGAAGTATCTCCGGCTAATCTGACCGAAACGTAACATCGGTTTTCAGCCGGTGTCCTCAAATTTGAAAGCATAGTGGCGAAGCGAGGCTTGATGTCTTCCGAAAACAGAATCACCGGCCAGTTCAAAATCCCACCGGGTTTGAGCGATAAACGACTCGATCAGGCGGCGGCCGAGTTGATGCCCGAGCACTCCCGCTCCCGTTTGCAGTCGTGGATCAAAAGCGGCGTACTGACGGTCAATGGCAAAACCTGCAAGCCCAGAGACAAGGTGATGCTCAACGATCTGCTTGAGCTGGATGCCGAACCGGAAGTGAAGGTGACATGGGAAGCCGAGCCCATCACGCTCGACATCGTGTATGAAGACGAGCATTTGCTGGTTATCAATAAGCCGGCTGGCTTGGTGGTGCACCCGGCTGCAGGCCATGCCGATGGCACCCTGGTAAACGCATTGCTCAATTACGCACCGGAGGTGGAAAACCTGCCTCGCGCCGGCATTGTGCACCGACTGGATAAAGACACGTCGGGTATTATGGTGGTGGCCAGGAGCCTGATTGCCCACACCTCGCTGGTAAACCAGCTTCAGGAACGCACCATGGGCCGGGAATACGAAGCCGTAGTGGTGGGTTCGTTGACTGGTGGCGCAACGGTGGATGCGCCGATTGGTCGTCACCCGCAAGATCGCAAGCGTATGGCAGTGGTGTCGTCTGGCAAGCCGGCGGTAACCCACTACCGTTTGATCGAACGTTTTGCCGCCCATACCCATGTGCGGTGCAAGCTCGAAAGTGGGAGGACGCACCAGATCCGTGTGCACATGACTCACGTTCGGCACCCGCTGGTGGGTGACCCGGTGTATGGAGGGCGTCTGCGTTTACCCAAGGGCACAACGGAGGAGTTGCGAGCCGAGTTGGCCGCTTTCAATCGTCAAGCTTTGCATGCTCGCAAATTGACGCTGGAGCACCCGGAAACCGGTGAAACCATGAGCTGGGAAGTCGACTTGCCAGAAGATATGGTTCAGCTAATAGCGGCATTGCGCAAGCACGCCCGCGAGCTGGAAGAAAATGATTTCTGAGAACGAATTGCTCCGGCCTGATTGGACCGCTTCCGCACGGGTGCGTGCGCTCTGCACGACCCGGAAGGGTGGGGTTAGCCAATCGCCTTGGCAATCTTTAAATCTGGGTGGGCATGTTGGCGACAACGCGGCCGATGTGGCCCGGAACCGTCAACGTTTGGCAGCGTTCATGGGTGTCGAGACTAGCCAGCTTGGCTGGCTAAATCAGGTTCACGGCACGCGGGTGGTAGAGCTTACCCGCGATAATCTGAAAGACTGTCCTGATTCCGATGCCAGTTTCACCCGGGAGCAAGGCGTGGTTTGCGCTATTCTAACGGCGGACTGCCTTCCGGTGATCCTCGCTGACCGTGATGGCCAGGTGGTTGGTGCTGCTCATGCTGGTTGGCGGAGCCTTTGCGGCGGTGTGCTGGAAAACCTGATTCAAGCCATGGCGGTGGAGCCGTCAAAGCTGACGGCGTGGTTCGGGCCATCTATTGGGCCAGTGAATTTCGAAGTCGGCCCGGAGGTTCGAGCGGCGTTCGTAGAACAGCAGGCCGACTCGGCCTCCGCCTTCTCCGAACAAGGTGCTCGCTCTGGCCACTTTGTTGCAGACATCTATGAATTAGCCCGTTTGCGCCTGTCCCGCGCGGGTGTTTCCGATATCTCCGGTGGTGGTTGGTGCACCGTGGACGACCCCGAGCGATTTTATTCCTATCGTCGGGATGGTCAGACAGGCCGTATGGCAACGTTGGTCTGGCTCGTATGACGAGCGTCAATTTTCTGACATTATTTGTTTTTGGTTCCTTGAACTCTCTTCTTTAGCCCCTACATTAGTTATCAAGACATCGCGAACGCCGCTCATGCCACGTCCTTACTTATGTGTGGAAATGTTGGCGCGCTGTACCTATTCGGGGAACAATTGCTATGAGAATCGATAAGTTGACCAGCAAGTTACAGAGCGCTCTTGCAGACGCTCAGTCGATTGCGGTCGGAAAGGACCACAACTTTATTGAGCCGGTGCATCTGATGCTGGCCTTACTTGATCAACAGGGTGGTTCGGTCAAACCACTATTGCAGCAGGTTGGCGTAGAGCCCGGTCGGGTACGTCAGGCCGTTGCCAGTGAAATTGAAACCTTGCCGGAAGTGCAGGGCAACGCCGGTGATGTGTCTATGTCGAACGACATGGGGCGGCTGTTCAACATATCTGACAAGTTGGCTCAGAAACGTGGCGATCAATTTATTTCCAGTGAACTGATCTTACTAGCAGCCGTTGAAGATCGCGGCTCGCTGGGCCGTATTCTGCGCGAGCATGGGGTAGATAAAGCGGCTTTGGAAAAAGCCATTGATGAAGTGAGAGGTGGTGAAGCTGTGAACGATCCCGGTGCGGAAGAAAACCGTCAGGCGCTGTCGAAGTACACCATCGATCTGACCGAGCAGGCGGTTGCAGGCAAGCTGGACCCGGTGATTGGTAGGGACGATGAGATTCGCCGCACCATTCAGGTACTGCAGCGTCGCCGCAAGAATAACCCGGTGCTGATTGGTGAGCCGGGTGTCGGTAAGACCGCCATAGTGGAAGGTTTGGCGCAGCGCATCGTGAACGGCGAAGTGCCTGATAGTCTGAAAGAAAAGAAAGTGCTGTCGCTGGACATGGGTGCCCTGATCGCCGGAGCCAAGTTTCGCGGCGAATTTGAAGAGCGTCTGAAGGCAGTTTTGAACGAGCTGTCAAAGCAGGAAGGGCAGATTATTCTGTTTATCGATGAGCTACACACCATGGTGGGTGCCGGTAAGGCCGAAGGTTCGATGGACGCGGGGAACATGCTTAAGCCTGCGTTGGCGCGAGGCGAGTTGCATTGTGTTGGTGCCACCACATTGAACGAATACCGTGAAAATATTGAGAAAGATGCCGCTTTAGAGCGCCGCTTCCAGAAGGTGTTGGTCAGTGAGCCGAGCGAAGAAGACAGCATTGCCATTCTTCGCGGTCTAAAGGAGCGTTACGAAGTTCACCACGGGGTGGAGGTGACGGACGGCGCCATTATTGCCGCGGCTAAATTGTCTCACCGGTACATCACCGACCGGCAGTTGCCTGATAAAGCCATTGATTTGGTTGATGAGGCGGCCAGTCAGATTCGAATGGAAATGGATTCCAAACCGGAAGCACTGGATCGTCTCGAGCGGCGCCTGATTCAGCTCAAAATTGAGCGGGAAGCGCTGAAGAAGGAAACCGATGCGGCTTCCAAAAAACGTTTGGAAGAGTTGTCGTCTGTCATTGGCGATGTTGAGCGTGAGTACGCGGATCTGGAAGAAGTTTGGAACACGGAAAAAGCAGCTCTGCACGGCTCCCAGAAAATCAAAAGCGAGCTGGAGCAGACCCGAATTGATCTGGAAAACGCGCGCCGCAGTGGCGATCTGGGCAAAATGTCGGAGCTGCAGTACGGCAAGATTCCAGAGCTTGAGCGCCAGCTGGATATGGCCAGCCAGGCTGAAATGATGGAAATGACGCTGCTGCGCAACCGGGTCACCGAGGAAGAGATTGCCGAGATTGTTTCCAAGTGGACCGGCATTCCCGTCTCCAAGATGATGGAAGGCGAGCGCGACAAACTGATGCGCATGGAAGAGGCGCTGCATGGCCGGGTGATTGGTCAGAACGAAGCGGTAGAGGCGGTTTCTAACGCCGTGCGTCGTTCCCGTGCAGGTTTGTCGGATCCCAACCGACCCAACGGTTCATTCCTGTTCCTTGGGCCAACCGGTGTCGGTAAAACCGAGCTGTGTAAAGCCTTGGCAGCGTTCCTGTTCGATACCGAAGACGCCATGGTGCGCATTGATATGTCCGAGTTCATGGAAAAACACGCCGTGGCTCGACTAATCGGTGCGCCTCCTGGATACGTAGGCTACGAAGAGGGCGGCTATCTGACCGAAGCGGTTCGTCGTCGGCCGTATTCCGTGTTGTTGCTGGATGAAGTGGAGAAGGCGCACCCGGATGTCTTTAACATCTTGTTGCAAGTGCTGGATGACGGTCGCCTGACCGACAGTCAGGGCCGCACGGTGGATTTCCGTAACACGGTGGTGGTGATGACCTCGAACCTGGGCTCTCACATCATTCAGGAAAAAGCCGGTGAAGAGAACTACGAGGACATGAAGTCTGCCGTTATGGAGGTGGTCGGCACACACTTCCGGCCTGAGTTTATCAACCGTGTGGACGACGTGGTGGTGTTCCATCCGTTGGCCGAAAGCCAGATTCAAGGTATTGCAAGCATTCAGATTGCGAATCTGTCGAAGCGCCTGAAAGAGCAGGATATGAATCTGGAGCTGGGTGACGAGGCTCTGCAGTTGCTGGCCGAGGTGGGTTACGATCCGGTGTATGGCGCGCGTCCTTTGAAGCGAGCGATTCAGCGGTTGATCGAAAACCCGTTGGCACAGAAACTCTTGCAAGGAGAGTTTGTGCCTGGCGACACGGTCAAAGCCACGGTAGATGGAAGTGAGCTGACGTTCACCAGGGCGTAAGCGGTTGGCCCAAGTTGGTTAAATTAGAAAAGCCAGAGGATGAAGGTCCTCTGGCTTTTTTTCTGCGCGGGGCGATTACTTCTCAGCGTTGCCGCCCTGAGCGGGGCCGCAGTTCTCTTCTGCAAACGCTTCAAACTTTTCTCGTTGCTCGTCGATTTCTTCCGGGCTCAGGTAACGTTGCTCGCCATTCTCTTCAACTCGAATTCGCGCATTACTGCTGATCACTTTCAGGTTTGCCTTGGCGGTTTTGCAGTTGGCTTCACGCTGTTTGCGATTGGCTTCTTCAAGCGCGGTTTCTTTTTTTCGTTCGGCGCTTGCCTGCTGCTGTTCTTCAAGCTGGCTCAGGCGCTCTTGCGGGGTCGCTCGGTTCGAACTGGTGTTTCGGCTGGTGCCTGAGCGAACATTCAATTGCTCGGCTTTCTTGCCGGTGGGTTGCCGATCGCCAAAATGGGTTACGCCGTTGTCGTCCGTCCATTTGTATACTGAACTATCAGCGGCCAGGCCGGGAGTCGCGGCCATCAGAATAGAAAACACCAGTATCTTTCGGTTCATGTCGTTGCCCGTTGTTCGTTTATCGCCTGAAGATAGTGCCACCAGAACAAAGGTTTTTCTTTCGTCTGGTTCAAAACTCTAGCATGGTTATTTGGGCAGTATGGCAGAGAAGAGCATAAAATGGTGCCAATTAAGCCACAACGGCTATTGACAGCGAGTTTCCCGCTGTCAGAATTACCGACTGCCTGAAGATAGGGGTAAATACGGCCGGCAATCCCGTGCAAGTATCCCCCGTTAATCACCACACCGAGTGCGCCATTACTAGGCGGGCGATGGTTGTTGCTAACGTTGCAACCCGTTGCTGGCCGTTCTCCGCAACCCTCAGGAGTGCGGCTGGCCAAGAGACAACCTCTAAAGAATTGGTGTGGAGGAGTACGCCGGTACCGCTTTCACAAGAAGCTGGGCAACCGTGGATCCAGGCAACCGGGACGAATCCCGGCTCATTCACTTGTAGAAGAGGGTAGAAAACGTGGAGTTATTGTCTGGTGCCGATATGTTGATCCGGTCCCTTCAAGATGAAGGTATCGAACACGTATACGGCTATCCGGGTGGCGCAGCCCTTCATATTTATGATGCGCTGTTCAGGCAGGATAAAGTCAAACACATTCTGGTGCGGCATGAGCAGGCAGCGGTCCATATGGCCGATGGTTATGCCCGTGCAACCGGAAAACCAGGCACTGTCCTGGTGACCTCTGGCCCTGGCGCTACCAACACGATTACTGGCATTGCCACCGCATTTATGGATTCAATTCCTATGGTGGTTCTCTGTGGCCAGGTTGCATCCACATTGATTGGTGAGGATGCCTTCCAGGAAACCGATATGATCGGTGTCTCTCGCCCCGTGGTGAAACACAACCTCAGCGTCCGGCACCCGGAGGAAATCCCGGAAATTATCCGCAAGGCCTATTACATCGCCTCAACTGGCCGCCCTGGTCCCGTTGTCGTAGATATTCCCAAGGATATGACAGCGCCCAACGAGCGTTTCGAGTATTCCTATCCGAAAAAGGTCAAGTTGCGTTCATACAACCCGGCCGTTCGTGGCCATGCAGGGCAGATCAAGAAAGCTGTCGATATGTTGATGGCCGCTAAACGTCCGGTGATCTATGCCGGTGGTGGCGTCATTCTTGGTAAAGCCTCCGACCAGTTAACTGAACTGACCCGAAAGCTTGGCTTCCCGATTACCAACACATTGATGGGCATTGGCTGCTATCCGGCAACCGACAAGCAGCATTTGGGCTGGCTCGGCATGCATGGTACCTATGAAGCCAACATGGCCATGCACCACTCAGACCTGATCCTCTGCGTAGGCGCTCGTTTCGATGACCGGGTAACCAACGCCACCGAGAAGTTCTGCCCGGGTGCGCGCATTATCCATATTGATATTGACCCGGCATCGATCTCCAAAACGATCGATGTTGATGTGCCCATTGTTGGCCCGGTGGATGCCGTGCTCAAAGAAATGCTGTCTTTGGTGAAAGAATCCAAAGAAAAACCGGAAGCCGAAGCCTTGGCAGCCTGGTGGAAGCAGATCGACGAGTGGCGTGCTTTCCACGGCATGCGTTACGAAACCAGCCCGGATGTGATCAAGCCACAAGAAGTGGTCGAGATGCTCTGGAAGCTCACCAACGGTGATGCTTACGTGACCACCGATGTCGGCCAGCACCAGATGTTTACCGCGCAGTACTACAAGTTCGACAAGCCGAACCGTTGGATTAACTCCGGTGGTTTGGGCACGATGGGCTTCGGTTTGCCGGCGGCTATGGGTGTCAAACTGACCCACCCCGATGAAGAAGTCTTGTGCTTTACCGGTGAAGGCAGTATCCAGATGAACATTCAGGAACTGTCTACCTGTAAGCAGTACGATCTGCCGGTCAAGATTATCAACCTGAACAACCAGGCGCTGGGCATGGTTAAGCAGTGGCAGGACATGAACTACGAGTCTCGCCATTCGCAGTCCTACATGGAATCTCTCCCGGACTTCATCAAGCTGGCGGAAGCCTACGGCCACGTTGGCGTGCGCATTGATCGCAAAGAAGATCTTGAGCCCAAGCTGAAAGAAGTTCTGGCGATGAAAGACAAACTGGTGTTCGTAGATATTTATGTCGACCGTTTTGAGCATGTGTACCCAATGCAAGTTGCCCGTGGTTCGATGAAAGATATGTGGCTCAGCAAGACGGAGAGGGTGTGATCATGCGTCGAATCATTTCTGTGTTGCTGGAAAACGAGCCGGGTGCACTGTCTCGAGTGGTTGGGCTGTTTTCTCAGCGCAACTACAACATTGAGACACTGACGGTAGCTCCTACGGAAGACCCTACGTTGTCACGACTGACCGTCACCACGTCCGGTTCTGACAAGGTTATCGAGCAAATCACCAAACAGCTGAACAAGCTGATTGAAGTGGTAAAGCTGGTGGACCTCACGGAAGGAGCCCACATTGAGCGGGAAATGATGTTGGTGAAGCTGAAAGCAACAGGCTCTCAGCGCGCTGAAATCAAACGCACGGTGGATATCTTCCGTGGTCAGATTGTTGATGTCACCAGCTCGGTTTACACCGTTCAGTTGGCAGGAGATAGCAGCAAGCTTGATGGTTTTATTCAAGCCGTTGGCACGTCTGGAATCTTGGAAGTGGTGCGTACCGGTGTTTCCGGTATTGCCCGAGGCGAAAAGGTACTCAGCCTCTAAAGTCGGCTGAAAAAATTCGAATACCATGGCCGTTCGCGGCCAATACTTTTAAAAGTTGAGGTTTGAAATGCAGGTTTATTACGATAAAGATTGTGATCTTTCCATCATCCAGGGCAAGAAAGTTGCCATTCTTGGTTTTGGTTCACAGGGCCACGCCCACGCGTGCAACCTGAAAGATTCCGGCGTAGACGTAGTTGTTGGTCTGCGTGCAGGTTCTACGTCCATTGCCAAGGCTGAAGCTTACGGCCTGAAGACCAGCGACGTTGCGTCTGCGGTTGCTTCTGCTGACGTTGTTATGGTTCTGACTCCGGACGAATTCCAGGCTGAGCTGTACCGCGACGAAATCGAGCCGAACCTGAAGCAGGGCGCTACTCTGGCCTTTGCTCACGGTTTTGCGATCCACTACAACCAGATCGTTCCCCGTAAAGATCTGGACGTAATCATGGTTGCTCCGAAGGCGCCTGGTCACACCGTACGTACCGAGTTCACCAAGGGTGGCGGTATTCCTGACCTGATCGCGATCTTCCAGGACGCTTCCGGCAATGCCAAGAACGTTGCTCTGTCCTACGCCAGCGGTGTGGGCGGTGGTCGTACCGGTATCATCGAAACCACATTCAAAGACGAAACTGAAACCGATCTGTTCGGTGAGCAGGCAGTTCTGTGTGGTGGCGCGGTTGAGCTGGTTAAAGCCGGCTTCGAAACCCTGACCGAAGCGGGATACGCTCCGGAAATGGCGTACTTCGAGTGTCTGCATGAGCTGAAGCTGATCGTAGACCTGATGTACGAAGGCGGTATCGCCAACATGAACTACTCCATCTCTAACAACGCTGAGTACGGCGAGTACGTAACCGGCCCTGAGGTGATCAACGATGAGTCCCGCGCAGCCATGCGTAACGCTCTGAAGCGCATCCAGAGTGGCGAATACGCCAAGATGTTCATCTCTGAAGGTGCTCTGAACTACCCGTCAATGACTGCGCGTCGTCGTGAAAACGCGGCCCACGAAATTGAAGTGGTTGGCGAAAAGCTGCGTTCCATGATGCCATGGATTTCCGCGAACAAAATCGTGGACAAAGATAAGAACTGATCCGGAATTTCCGGTACGGTTTGAAAGCGCGGCCCTAGTGGCCGCGTTTTTCGTATATACTCCGCACAAATGCTTTCCGGAGTTGAAGGAATGACAGAACAGAATACATCGACAAATAAAACTGACCCTCACCTCGCTGCCGAAGTAGAAATTGAAGCAGGAGAGGTTATTGAGGAAGAAGTGGTTGAGGGCGCTAAGGTTCGGCGGAAAGGTATCTTTTTATTGCCGAATGCGCTGACAACCGCATCGCTGTTTTCGGGTTTTTACGCAATCGTTTCCGCCTCGAACGGCGTTTTCGATAATGCCGCCATCGCGATTTTCGTTTCCATGATCTTGGATGGGCTTGATGGTCGGGTAGCACGTATGACCAATACCCAAAGCAAGTTCGGTGAAGAGTACGACAGCTTGGCGGATATGGTTGCCTTCGGGGTAGCTCCGGGGCTGGTCGCGTTTTTCTGGTTGCTGAACGGAATGGGCAAGCTCGGTTGGGCCGTTACCTTCATCTACGTTGCCGGTGCGGCGCTGCGTCTTGCGCGCTTCAATACCCAGATTGGCTCGGTGGATAAGAAGTACTTTGTTGGCTTGGCAAGCCCGGCTGCCGCAGCCTGTGTTGCCGGGCTGGTGTGGAGTTTTCACACGTTTGAGCCGGCGGCTTGGCTGACGGCATTGACGATGGTCGTTGTCGGCGGCACGGGTGTTCTGATGGTGAGCAACATTCTGTACCGCAGTTTCAAGGATCTGGATTTGCGGGGCAGAGTCCCTTTTGCCGCAATTCTGCTCGTCGTGCTCATCTTTGTGGTGATTGCGCTTGATCCGGCTACCGTATTGTTTTCTGCATTTTTGATCTACGCGGCCTCTGGCCCGGTAAGAGCGTTGTTCCGTCGTAAGGCTAAGCGCGCTTAATTGATCGATAATTCCCGCCCACGGCCGTTGGGCGGGAATTTCTCCAGCAAACTGTGGTCTACTGACTAGAACCACGACAGCTGGAGCCTGCCAATGCATATCAAGAAACGCCCATCCTGGGCTATCTCCGAATCCGAAGTCACGCCTGAGTCTGTCTACCTGAACCGTCGTAAGTTTATGTCCGGCGTTGCCGTGTCAGCTGCTGCGATGGCTGCTCCGGGGCTAGTCCTTGCCAGTCAGCATGAGAAACTGCCCGCCTTGGACTATAAAAAGGCGGGCAAATATGTTCCGGACGAAGAGCTTACGCCCTATAAGGACGTTGCCAGGTACAACAATTTCTATGAATTCGGGCCCGGCAAGGAAGATCCTTCGCGTCACGCTGGCCAACTGGTGGTTGATCCGTGGTCTATTGATGTTGAGGGTGAGTGTGCCCGGCCGGGCCGATATCCGTTAGAGCAGCTCCTTAAGTCTCATAGCTACCAAGAGCGTATATACCGTTTACGTTGTGTTGAGGCTTGGTCGATGG
The DNA here is from genome assembly GCF_003336705.1 of Marinobacter litoralis. GTDB lineage: Bacteria > Pseudomonadota > Gammaproteobacteria > Pseudomonadales > Oleiphilaceae > Marinobacter > Marinobacter litoralis. The sequence goes on from NZ_QMDL01000005.1 coordinate 181,605, forward strand.
TGATTCCGTGGGTGGGCATTCCGCTGGCGGATGTGTTGAAGCAGTTGGAGCCGACCTCAAGGGCGAAGTATGTGTATTTTGAAACTCTGGAGCGTCCGGAGCAGATGCCCGGCCAGAGGTCTTTGTTCAGCACGATTGACTGGCCCTATCGGGAAGGTTTGCGAATGGATGAGGCCATGAACGAGCTATCGTTTCTGGCGGTCGGTTTATACGGGCGAGCGCTGCCCAATCAGAACGGCGCCCCCATTCGTTTGGTAGTGCCTTGGAAGTACGGGTTCAAAAGCATCAAATCGATCGTACGTATTCGCTTTATGGAAGAGCGGCCGAAAACCAGCTGGGAAATGATTGCCCCGGATGAGTACGGTTTCTACGCTAACGTAAACCCAGAGGTCGATCACCCACGCTGGAGCCAGAAACGAGAGCGCAGGTTGCCATCCGGTATTTTCAGTCCGAACTGGCGAGAGACTGAAAAATTTAACGGTTACGGTGAGCAGGTGGCTCAGCTATACAAGGGCATGGATTTGGCGAAGTTTTACTGATGTCGGCTAAATGGAATAGGGAGCATACCCTACGAGGGGCCAAGGTCGCGTTTTTCATCGTGGCGTTGATCCCTTTGTATATGTTGGTTCAACGAATGGTTCTGGGAGATTTGGGGCCCGATCCGGCTCAGGTGATCACCGAGAGTTTGGGTAAGGCTGCACTTCAGCTTTTATTGGCCACGCTATTCATGACACCGTTACGAAAACTGACCGGGTGGAATGGGTGGATACGTTGCCGGCGGATGATTGGCCTGTTCGCCTTTTTCTACGCTGTGTTGCATGTAATGGCTTTCCTGCAGTTGATATTGGGGTGGGGGGATTTGTGGGCAACCTTCACTCGCCGCCCGTACATCATTATGGGGGCGGCAGCGTTCTTGTTATTAGTACCTCTGGCGCTGACCTCGACTCAAAAAATGATGAAGCGAACGGGGCGGATGTGGAAACCGCTTCATCGCCTTATCTATCCAGCGGCGATCTTTGCGTGGCTGCACTTTCTTTGGCAGGCAAGGAGCAACCTATTGGAAATGGTTGTTTACGGTCTTGTATTGGCTGCGTTGCTGGCGATTCGAGCACACTGGTTTGGAGTGTCGTCACTGGTGCCGCTCAAAAAGACCTGAATTAGCCTGTATTTTGATCGTTCTGGTGGTGTTTTGAACGGCAGCGTAGGTGGAAACCGAGGGGTGGGTTAATTTCTTTAGAAAGTCTGTTGACTCCTCAGTAGGGGTCTGTAGAATGCGCATCTCGCTTGAGGGGCTAGCCACTAAACACGGCCAGCAACGAAGCGGTAACTGCTTGAAAGATTTGAAGAAAACGTTTTAAAGATTCTTCAAAAAGCAGTTGACAAGGTGGCGGTTCAGTGTAGAATG
>NZ_QMDL01000006.1 GCF_003336705.1 Marinobacter litoralis
CGGATAGCGGCTGTTGGTGCTTAGTGAACGGTGTAAGGTCCTGAAACTATAGCACTTTCAGCCGCTTTCTTTTATCCCCTCATGAGAAATCCGGGTTAGGGACACCATCAGGTTGTCCAACTGATTGGGTCCACCTCAAGGATAGTGAAACAAAGCTCGTTGTAAGCAGGTCTATTGTTGAGGTCGGAAGCTGTGTAGAAGTGATTTCACCCGATGATTCTGAAATTGAGCTCTTGAGAAGGCTCGCGCCTGATCAATGCGTGTCGGGATTCGAATGACTGCCAGGTAGAGCTGACATCTACTGACAAAGTCGCAACATTTGTCAGATCTGTTTCTGTCCTGCACTGGATTAATCTGCTCCTGTTCTTACAGGAGACGATTAGATGAACTTTTTTCGACGCACGTTATTCAACCGCAAGTTACTTATGCTGGTCCCGGCGCTGGTCGCTGCTCTGGCGCTGGGTGCATGTGGTGGCTCGTCCAGCAATGAACGCTCTGAACCGGTGAGTGAGCACAAGAGCCCATTGTTTTCGGTTCGGGGTGACTGGGCCATTATGAATGGTGAGATCACCAGCAAGATCGTTGATCAGTTAAACGCACTGGTGGCCGAGAATCCGCAGGTTAGGACCATTGTGATGCAAAATGTTCCTGGCTCCCTTGACGATGAAATGAACCTTAAGGCCGGGTTGCGATTGCGTGAATTGGGGCTAAATACCTATCTGCCACCGGGCAGCCAGATTGCTTCCGGCGGCGTGGATCTGTTTTTAGCTGGCAAAGAACGCATTGCCGCACCCAATGTGCTGATTGGCGTGCATTCCTGGGCCGGTGGCGGGGTGACTGATGCCAGCACTCTGGATCGTGATCACCCGGGCCATAAGATGTTTCTCGATTATTATCAGGCATTGGGAATCGACCCGGACTTTTACTGGTTCACCATCACGGCCGCCAATGCCGACAATATCCATTGGATGAGTGTGGATGAGCGCCAGCGCTTTGGCATTACAACGCGTGCAGCCAACGACAAAGAGCTGAATATGATTACAGCTCATGCGCAGAACAATCGTGAGCTGAAAGCTTTGTTTACTCAGTACACTTGGATCGATAGCCCCAATAATAAGCCGATTCACATTTTTGCCGCCAGCGACGTGTCTACGCAGCAGATTGTCAAAGCGCGTTCAGTGATGGGCCACTACCTTTCCAATGAGCAAGGGGTACTGAACAAAAATGCCATGGCCAATAAATTGGCTGATCAACAGGCTGGTCTGTTTATGTTTGCCAAAGAGGCAGATGCTCAAGCGGCCTTTGACGGTGATTTTGGCGAATTACCGCTGGCGCAACACGGCCAGGACTTAAGTGCGACAGAGGTGTTTGTGGAGGGTGACGTTCGTTATATGAATCGCAAGCCTCCCGTCGCACGTGACGCGACTTACGAGGAGGTTCTGCATTTGGTACAGGGCCACGGGTTGGCAGTGGCTGAACCGGCATTGCAACAACGCATCGTGGCGCAAGCCAACCGGGCGCTGCAAAGTAAGAGCTGGAGGCCGTCTCAGGACGACATCAATGAGTGGAGCGCGGAACTTGACGACAATGGCTACACCTCACTGAATTATGAGTACCTGGCTGCTGCCGTTGAGGGTTATTATGGGCTTTGGGGGCATGCAGACTCAGGTCTCGACGGTTATGCCGGGATTAACCGAGCACGACAGAAGCAGCGTGACCCTGGTGGTCTGGCGTTGATCGAGGAAGTATGGCCATCCACCATTGTGACCATGATGCCAATCAGCCCGGATTTCCCGGCTGGCGAGACCTTTTCTCTGGCATTCGATGCCAAGGTCGATTACACCCATCAAAGCCAGTTTCTGCGGCATGTGTCTTTGACGGGCCGTAACAGCAGCAACATTCGTGGCAATGATTACAACAACGTACTGCAAGGCAATGCCGGCAACAACCGCATTGACGGTGCCGCTGGCTCCGAGGACACGGTTCTCATGAAAGGCTTGCGGCGTGAGTATCAGCTGAAGGCGACAGATGGCGCCTGGCAGATCAAGGACATTGTTGCTGATCGTGATGGTATCGACACCCTGGTTAACATTGAAAAAGTCCAGTTTACCGACCAGGTGCTGAAGCTCTCTCGGCCACGCTGAGACCTCAGACCGTTGAGTGATGTCCATCACGGCACTGCAGTTGATGGACATCCGATTTAAGAAGGACCGGTACTAATGAGCGCTGATATTCATCTGCTGGTGGTCGAAGACGATGCTGAAATCAGCCGGCTGTTAACGGTTTTTCTGCAAACCGAAGGCTATGTTGTGGATGTTTGCCAGCGGGGGGATCAGGCTCCGTTACGCGTACGCCAGTCGCCACCCGATCTGATCATTCTCGACATTCTTCTGCCCGGTCAGGACGGGTTGCAGGTGTGCCAGCAAATTCGCGCGTTTTATGATGGCCCGGTGCTGATGCTGACCGCCTGCGACGACGATATCTCGGAGCTGACCGCATTTCGCAGTGGCGCGGATGATTATGTGCGCAAACCCATTCGGCCCGATGTCTTGCTGATGCGAATTCAGGCGCTTCTGAAGCGTTGCACCAGCCGTCGCCCGACGGTGAACGAATACCGCAGTGGGCCGTTGAGGATTGTACCGGGCCGGCGCGAGGTGCTGCTGAACGACAAGGTGATCGAGATTCAGAGTGCCGAATTCGACTTGCTGGAGTTGCTGGCCCGGCACCAGGGGCAGGCCGTCAGCCGTGATCGTTGCTTCCGGGCATTGCGGGGGATTGATTACGACGGCAGTGATCGTTCCCTGGATATGCGCATATCGTCTCTGAGAAAGCGCCTGGCAGACTCAGAATCGCCACGCATTATCAAAACCGTTCGCGGTGTGGGTTACATGTTGGCAAACGATGAAACCCGTTAGTTTTTTCTGGTATCTGTATGGCGTGGTAGCACTGGCTCTGGTGCTGACGGTAGCGGTGTTGTTTTTTACCATCAATTATCTTGAAAACCAGAGTGACTGGCAGGACTTTGCCCGTGATGTTGAGCGAAGTGTGCGTGTGGCCGAGGCCCAGTGTCGGAGCCAACAGCTAAGCAACCCCTGTGTTCAGAGCGTGGTTAATGATCACGGCTTCGACGTTATCGCTTATCTGCAATCCGATGCCCGTGCAGGTGCATCGGCCAACGCCGGTTCGGTAATCGGTGAGTGGCAGGGCGATGACCTGACCATCTCGGTGTATCGGTACTTTGATGGTTTTCAGGCAAGTCTTCGCAATCAGGCACAAGCCTACTGGGTACGTGACAGCGAACAACATCTGCAAGAGGCCGAGACTGACGGTTTTCCGCTGGAGGTTCTGGCAACCGCGCTGCTGGTGACCCTGCTGCTATTGCTGAGTATTGGCGTGTTTTTGCTTTGGCCGGTGAAACGTTTATTGGGCTGGATAAGCCAGTTGCGAGAAGCCACCGATGCGTTGGCCTTGGGAGACTACTCGGTTCGGATTCCGACCATTGCTGTACATCCTTTTTACCAGTTGGCCAATCGTTTTAATCGGATGATTGGCCTTATCCAGACGAACCTGGAAGAAAAACGACTGCTGGCCAATGCCATGGCACATGAAATGCGCACACCACTTAGTCGTGTCCGTCTGGCCCTGGCATTGTTGCAGCGTTACCAGCCACAAGACGACAGTCATGCTGCTTTGCTCCAGGATCTTGATCGTTACATAGATGAGCTGGAAAACGTCACCAGCAACAGCCTTCAGCTTGTGCGGCTCCAAAACAGTGAGATCAATTGTCAGAGGCTGGACCTGAAGGCTTGGGTGGAACAGAAACTGAGATTACGCCGGGGCAGAACATCCAGTCTGAGTTGGGAGTTTGAGTTGCAGCCCGCGGAGATCACCACAGACGAACATTTTCTGCATTTGATTATCGACAATCTTCTGAATAACGCAGAGCAATACGCCAGGTCCCGTGTGGCGGTGACACTGGGGGTTCACAACGGGCGGTTGCAACTGTCGATCAGCGATGATGGCCCGGGCATTGCCGAGGAATTACGGCAACAGGCATTGCAGCCTTTTAGCCGGCTCGATCCAAGCCGAGACCGGCGCTCGGGCGGTATTGGCCTGGGCTTGGCGTTGGTGAATACCGGATGTCAGCGCCTTAATGTTCACCTGTCGATGGCCAGTGCCCAGCCGGGGTTGCGGGTTGTTCTGATTTTCCCGATCGGGAACAAGCAGATAGCCAGTGTGCCTGAGTGAAGTGAGCTAAAAAATAGATCTCCCCGTCTTAAAGAACATGGAACCCTAATGGTATCTGCCAGATTTCGGTGTCAGGATATTTTGGCGGGGAATCATTGCAACTAGGTGACCGTTGGATTTCAAGTAACTTGGGGGTGTCACAATGCTGCATTAAACTGCAGTTATGCTCTCTCGTTTTTCGATACGGAGTTTTGTTACATGCCAGAGAATATCGCCACCTCAGAGGCCGGCTCGCCTCTGTATTTGCGTGTCAGGGATCAGCTGGCTGAGCAGATAGAGCGGGGAGAGGTGACGGCGAACATCAAGCTGCCCTCGGAGCGGGTTCTTGCCGAACGTTTTGAGACCACGCGAGTAACAGCACGGCTTGCGCTGGCTCAGTTGGAAGCAGAAGGGCGTATATATCGCTCCAACCGAAGGGGGTGGTTTGTGTCCCCACCGCGCCTGATCTACAACCCTACGGAAGATTACAGTTTTTCGGACAATGCTGTTACCCAAGGGCGTCTCCCCCGAACGGAGACGCTTGAGGTTCGCTGCACTGTTGCCTCGGCTTGGCTGGCGGGTAAGACAGGTCTTGAGACTGGGGATCCGGTGGTGCTGGTCCGGCGCCGACGTTACCTGGATGAGCGGCCGGTGCTGGTGGAAAACATCTATCTCAACTCCCGTCACCTCCCGGGCATCAAAGGTTTTGATTTCAATCGCTCTCTGTGGAAGCTTCTGCGCGATCAATACAGCGTTGATTTGGTTCAGAAGAAGATTGAAATGTTTCCCACTGCGCTGGTGGATCCTCAGGCATCCGCGCTGAGCGTCAATGCCGGTACCGCAGGACTGTGCGTGAATCGCTGTAGCCGGGACGCTGCCGGGGTTTTTGTGGAGTTTGACGAGGAGTTCTGGCTTCACGACACCCTCAGTATTCAGGTGAATGTGGCTTGAGTCTGCTCGTTATTTCGTCATCTATCCTTCATTAAACTGTCATAACTTCCCGTGATACTGGTCTATACCAGATAAGTGGGGAGTTGCCATGTCCATTGCCAATCATCCAGATGTCGTCGTCATTGGCGGCGGCATCCTGGGATGTTCCATTGCCAGTTATCTCAGCCAACAACCCGGCCTGACCGTCACCGTCATTGAGCGCGGAGGACTGGCCGAGCAAACCACCAGTCAAGCAGCCGGCCTGTTGACCAGGATTCGTCCGTCCTCAGGTCTGACCGCACTGGCGACCGAGACCTTTGAAGCCATCGACCGGCTAGAGCAGGACGCCGTTACGCCACTGCCAATTCAGCGGGCGGGCAGTTTGCAGGTTGCTGCTTCCGCGTCAGGGCATTGTCAGCTCGAGATTCTGGCCCTCAGAGCATCCGAATTTGGACGGCACACCGAATGGCTTGATAACTCCGAAGCGGAAAAATTGTCTCCTTGGCTGGCTCTGGAGGAGGGGACTCGGGCCCTGTTTCTCCCAGACGATGGTTATATCGACCCGTATGCCTTGTGCATGGCATACGCTCGTGCGGCCCGGCGTAACGGTGTTCGATTCCTCTTGCACCACGAGGTGACGGAGCTGGTTGGGTCTGGGGAGCGTGTTACAGGTGTTCGGCTGTCGACTGACGATACGGTTCAGGCAGGATTAGTGATAGATGCCGCAGGTCCCTGGAGCACGGCGCTGGCGCATCAACAGGGTATCAACCTGGCGATGGCACCAATTCGAAGTCATTACTGGATTTCTGCGCCTCACCCGAGAATTGCTAACGGTGCTCCTATGACCATTCTGCCCGACAGCGGCGCCTACGCACGCCCAGAAGTAGGCGGCCTGCTGTTCGGGCTGCGTGATAGCCGCGCCGTTTACGCCCAACCGGACGCTCTCCCCGATAGCCTGCATGGTTATCGCTTCGATGTCGATCCGACTGGCGATGAGGCCCTGGAAACAGGCTATCCGGCATTTCAGCGTCAATGCCCGGTACTCGAAGAGCTGACCCTCGCCCACTACATCAGCAGCATTTCTAGCTATACGCCGGACAGTGCGCCGCTGATCGGAGCGATGCCCGGTGTGGGTGGATTCCTCGCGGCTACCGGGTGTTCGGGGGCTGGTGTTGGTCTGTCGGGAGGTATTGGGCGCCTCGTATCAGATTTGGTGTCCGGTCAGACCCCTTTTGTTTCTATCAACGATTTCAGGCTGGATCGGTTTGGCCCAGTCGATTCTTTTGATGCCACTTTTATCCAACGCTGTGCCGAGGCTCGCGCCCGTAAGCGTTCCGGTTAATTACCACGGAGATTACCTATGATTGAGAAAGACCCTTACCTACTTACCCCTGGCCCGTTGACCACCAGCTTGACAGTCAAGCAGGCGATGCTTCGGGACTGGGGTTCCTGGGATGGTGATTTCAATGGCATGACCGCACAAGTGTGTCAGCGATTGCTGGAGGCGGCCGGCGGCGAGCAAAGCCACGTTTGTGTACCGGTGCAGGGCAGTGGCACCTTCGCTGTTGAAGCGGTCTTAGGGACGTTGATAGCCCCAGATAGCCACACCCTCGTGCTGATGAACGGCGCTTATGGCAAGCGGATAGGTCAGATTTTGGATTACCTGGATCGGCCGTACTTGAGCATCGACAAAGGCGACTATGAACCCCCGCGCGGCGATGAAGTGGCCGCATTCCTGAGTGCTCACCCCGAGGTGGCCCAAGTTGTGGTGGTCCATTGCGAAACCAGCTCCGGAATCCTCAATCCGATTGAGGAGATTGCGGAAGTTTGTGAGCAGGCGGGTACCCGGTTGATCATTGATAGCATGAGTGCATTCGGAGCCTTGCCCGTGAGCGTCGCAGCATTGCCCTGTGCAGCGCTGGTGTCATCCGCAAACAAGTGCTTTGAAGGTGTGCCCGGATTCGGCTTCGCAATCATTGAGCGGTCGTTGTTGGAAGGCGCTCAAGGCCGTTGTCACAGTCTGTCGCTGGATTTATATGAGCAGTGGCGCTACATGGAAAAAAACGGTCAGTGGCGGTATACACCGCCGACCCACGTCGTAGCCGCGTTTCTGCAAGCGCTGAAAGAGCATGAGGCTGAAGGCGGAGTGGCGGGGCGTTTGACCCGGTATACCCGCAACCGGAACCGGCTGGTGGCTGGCATGCGAGAGCTGGGTTTCCAGACTTTGCTAGCCGACGAGTGGCTTTCTCCGATTATTACGACCTTTTTGTCACCGGGCGCGTCAACGTTCGACTTCCGCCAGTTTTACGATGAGATCAAGCACCAGGGTTTTGTCATCTACCCTGGCAAGCTCACGGTTACTGACAGCTTCCGAATTGGCTGTATTGGCCAGCTGTTTGATGAGCAAATGGACGACGTTATTTCTGCGGTGGCCAATGCCTGCAAAAATATGGGGCTGACACTGCCTGTGCCACCTCCTGTCTTGACCCCTGATAACCTTAAATCCGACTGAAGGAGTTGTTATGTACCGTTATACCCGTTCGTACACCGGGCCTGTACAGGCCATCATTCTGGATCTTGCCGGCACGTGTGTGGACTTTGGCTCGTTGGCACCGATTCAAGCGTTTCTCACACTGTTTGAATCCGAAGGTCTTTCGCTGACGGAGGCAGAGGCCCGTGAGCCGATGGGCACCGAAAAGCGAGAGCACATCCGGCAACTGCTGGCGATGCCTCGGATTCAGCGGCAATGGCAGGATCGCACTGGCGCCGCGCCGACCGAGGAAGATGTTGAGCGACTTTATCACGCTTTTGTACCGTTTCAGGTCCAGGCGATTGCGGAACGCTCTGAGTTGATTCCTGGAGCCTTGAATCTGCAGGCATTTGCTCGCGACCATGGCATCAAGCTGGGCGTTAATACGGGCTACAGTCGAGAGATGGTTAACGTGATGCTACCGGAGCTTCGTCGTCAGGGTTTTGAACCTGAGAGCGTTGTCTGTGCCACCGAGGTACCTCAGGGTCGCCCGGCGCCGTATATGAGCTTTTGCAATGCCATGGAGCTGGGGGCGACTGCCGTTCAAGGTTGCGTAAAAGTGGACGATACCGCCACCGGCATTGAGGAAGGGTTGAATGCGGGAATGTGGACGGTTGCTGTGGTGGCTTCGGGGAATGCCGTGGGTTTGTCGCAGTCGCAGCTTGAACAGCTGGATGATGACGAACGGGCTCAGTGTCTTCGTGTAGCGCACCAAAAAATGGCTCTCACGGGTGCTCACTATCTTATTGATTCCATTGATGAGCTGCCGGAGGTTGTCGCGAATATTCAGGAGCGGATTGAGGCTGGCGACCGCCCCTGATTGGCCACTCAGAAATCGTCACAGCACTGTCACGATAATGACATCCAGGGTCGTTATCGTGGTGGTGAAGCTCTGGTATAGACCAGAAATTGATGACTTATTCAATCTACGACGAGGATCGCCACGTGAAAAAGCTTAAATCCGCTCTTGCCTTCTCACTTTGCGCTGCGGCTGCCGGCGTTCAGGCTCAGACTGAACTTACCGTTTACACCGCTCTGGAAGCAGACGACCTGAAAAGATACGCGCAGAGCTTTAACGATGACCATCCGGACATCAAAATTAATTGGGTCCGTGATTCCACTGGCATTGTTACCGCCCGTTTGCTGGCTGAGAAAGAAAATCCCCGTGCTGATGTCGTTTGGGGGCTTGCAGGCACGAGCCTTCTGATGCTGAAGAATGAAGGCATGCTTGCGCCATACGCACCGGAGGGGCTGGAAAATCTGTCACCCAAGTTTCGCGATCGCGATGAGGTGCCCTCCTGGGTTGGCATGAATGCCTGGATGGCCGCCGTCTGTGTAAACACTATTGAGGCTGAGAATGAAGGCTTGCCGCTGCCTTCCAGTTGGCAGGATCTCACTAAGCCGGTTTATCAAGGGCATGTGGTTATGCCGAATCCCAATTCCTCCGGAACCGGGTTCCTGGATGTCTCTGCCTGGTTGCAGATGATGGGCGAGGACGAAGGCTGGGCTTTCATGGATGGCCTGCACAACAATATTAGTCGCTACACCCATTCTGGCTCCAAGCCCTGCAAAATGGCGGCCTCTGGTGAAACTCCCATCGGAGTGTCATTTGCTTTTCGCGGTGCTCGTCTAAAAGACCAAGGTGCACCTCTGGAACTGGTGTTCCCTGAAGAGGGGCTGGGCTGGGAAGTGGAAGCTGCCGGTATCATCAAGGGCACCTCTAAGATGGATGCCGCTCAGACGCTGGTTGACTGGGCGATCAGCCGCGAGGCCATGGAAATGTACAACGAAGGCTTTGCCATTGTGGCGATGCCCGGCGTGGCCAAGCCGGTGAAACACTTTCCGGAAAATGCAGACGAGCTGATCATCGATAACGACTTTGCCTGGGCAGCCGAGAATCGCGAGGCGATTCTGTCGAAATGGCAGAAGCGTTACGACACCAAATCGGAAGCGCAATAATCGGGCTGTTTCCGGCCCCTCGGCGGGGCCGGAAACTCTGACAAAGCTGGAATAAATGACGGAGGGTTAAACGATGAAACAGTCTATCCAGGGAAGCCGGTTGGTCGTGAAAAATGTCGGCAAACATTTTGGTGATTTTTGTGCGCTTCGTGATATCAATCTGGAGGTAGAACCGGGCGAATTGGTGTGTTTCCTCGGACCTTCCGGATGCGGTAAAACCACGCTTCTGAGAATTATTGCAGGTCTGGAAACCCAGTCTTCAGGTTCACTGTACCAAGGCGGAGACGATATATCTTTGAAGCCGCCTCACGCGAGAGATTTTGGCATTGTTTTTCAGTCCTATGCCTTGTTCCCGAATATGACGGTTGCGGACAATGTTGCCTACGGCTTGCGCAGTGTGGGTGCGCCTAAGCAACAAATACAGCATAGAGTTTGTGAGCTATTAACCACCGTCGGATTGCCCGACCAGGCCAAAAAGTACCCAACCCAGTTGTCCGGTGGCCAGCAACAGCGAGTGGCTTTGGCTCGTGCTTTAGCGCCCAGTCCCGGATTGCTGTTGCTTGATGAGCCGTTGTCGGCCCTAGACGCCAAAGTTCGTAATCACCTGCGGGCCGAAATTCGACATTTGCAGCAACAGTTGGGGGTCACCACAATCATGGTGACCCACGATCAGGAAGAAGCTCTTGCCATGGCCGATCGGGTCGTGGTGATGAACAACGGTGTCATCGAGCAGGTAGGAACGCCGGTGGAGGTGTATCAGCAGCCAGCGTCAGCGTTTGTCGCTGAGTTCATCGGGGCGATGAACTTTATGGACAGCGCTGCAGTCAACGATCGTTCTGTGCAACTCGGTAGTCGTGTGCTGCATTTACCAAAACCGTTGCCCCGCGGGAAAGGTGCCGTGCGGCTGGCGATTCGTCCAGAAGATGTACACCTGCAGCCAATAACTGGCGATGGTTGGGAGGCGCAGGTAAACACACTGGACTACCTGGGAGCCTTCGTTCGGACACAAGTGACTCTCAGAGGGTGTGGGCTGCGTTTGGTGGTGGACGTAGACCCCCGCTCAGCTCGCGAGCTTGGTTTGGCCCAAGGTGCTTGGGTGAATGTGACTTTACCCTCAGACTCGTTGCACTGCTTCGCGGCCTGAGAGAACGACTATTGACTGACGAAATGATGAATTTATGAACCTTTCTGCATCTACTGCGGCATCAGTGCCGCTGAGTGAAAAGGCGCAACAGCTCGCTCAGCGCTGGGGCTATACTCTGTTGCTGCTTCTGGGGTGTGGCGTACTGACATTACTGGTCTTGGCCCCACTGTACACCCTGTTGTCAAAAAGTGTGAAAAATAAAGCCGGTGACTTTGTCGGTCTCGAAAATTTTGCTCAGTATCTAGGTTCCGGGGCAGTCGAGTCAGCTCTTTTCAACTCCCTGTGGGTCGCTGGTTTAAGTACGGTTGTGGTAGTTCTGCTGGCCTTTATGGCGGCTTGGGCTTTAACGCGTACACGATTGCCATTGACCGGATTAATTCGAGGCATCCTGGTAGTGCCAATCCTGGCGCCGTCGCTGCTGTCGGCCATCAGTTTGGTGTATCTGTTCGGGAATCAAGGGGTCTTGAAAAGCTGGTTGTTTGGTGCCGAAATTTACGGTCCAATCGGAGTCGTTCTGGGCTCGTGTTTCTGGACTTTTCCTCATGCGTTGATGATTCTTCTGACCGCCATGGAAAATGCCGACGGGCGCCATTACGAAGCCGCCACTTCTTTGAAAGCCAGCCCTTGGCGAATTTTCTGGACGGTCACGGTGCCGGGTGCCCGATACGGTCTGGTAAGTGCCGCGTTCGTGGTATTTACGTTAGTGATCACAGACTTTGGGGTGCCCAAAGTGATTGGTGGTCAGTTTGACGTGCTTGCTACCGATATATACAAACAGGTGGTTGGTCAGCAACGATTTGAAATGGGGGCGGTAGTGAGTGTGTTGCTGTTGCTGCCAGCGCTTCTGGCTTTCGTCGCAGACCGATATGTGCAGCGCAAGCAGACCGCCAGCTTTACCGCTCAGTCGACGCCCTACAAGCCCAGAGCCAACAAAGCCCGTGACTGGTTCGGTGCTCTGATGCTACTCCCTGCGGTCGTGTTTATTCTCGCGATCATTGGCATGGCCATCTACGCATCGCTAGTCACTTTCTGGCCATATAACCTGGAGATGAGTTTCAGGAATTATCAATTCGATCTGATGGATGGGGGCGGCTGGGGGGCCTACATCAACAGCGTTCAAATGGCGCTGGGTGCAATGGTATTTGGAACGGCGCTGGTGTTCTTTAATGCCTGGCTGATGGAGCGAACACCCCAGCCATCAGGTCTTAAAGGGCTGTTCCACCTGCTTTCTTTGCTGCCCCTGGCGGTGCCGGGGCTGGTACTCGGGCTTTCGTACATTTTCTTTTTCAACGACCCGAATAATCCTTTGAATATGATTTACGGCTCTCTGTTGATCCTGATTCTATGTACCGTCGCCCATTTCTATGCGGTCTCGCATCTGACGGCGATCACGGCCTTGAAGCAGCTCGACCGGGAATTTGAGGCCGTGGGTGAATCGCTGAAGGCATCCCGCTGGCGGGTGTTAGTCACCGTTACCTTGCCCCTGTGTTTACCTGCGATCCTCGATGTGGCTCTGTACTTGTTTGTAAATGCCATGACGACAGTGTCCGCAGTGGTGTTCTTGTACGGACATGATTCTCAGCTTGCCTCAGTGGCGGTGCTGAATATGGACGAAGCCGGTGACATTGCGCCAGCGGCGGCTATGGCGGTGTTGATTACTATCACCTGTGCCGGCGCGAAATTGGTTCAGGGGTTATTGCGGTTCTGGTTGGATCGTTCCACCAGAGCCTGGCGCCAAGGAAAGGTATGACCCTCTCGGCAACTTTGATTGTTCTGCTGTCGGCTCTGGCTCATGCAAGCTGGAACCTGTTCGGAAAAAGCGTCAACCCAAGTGGCGCTTTTTTTTGGTACAGCACTTTTTGGGGGGCGATACTTTCGTCACCTCTGCTTTTCTCTTACTGGGATGTTCTGCAACAATTGACTCTGCAAATATGGACGCTTGTGATTCTTACTGGCGTCTTTCAGGCTTTATATCTTAGTGCGCTTGCGGCTGCGTATCGCCATGGAGAGATGTCCGTTGTGTACCCCATGGCTCGATCTTCTCCGCTCATCATTTTGTTGGTTGGAGCCCTGTTCCTGGGAACTGCAGACAGGATCACCGCAGCGGCTGTCTGTGGCATTCTGCTGATCGTTGCAGGTTGTATGGTTCTGCCCATGCGCTACCTCCGGGATTTTCGCTGGTCGAACTACGCCAACCTTGCAACGTTGTTTGCGCTGATAGCAGCGATGAGTACTGCGGGTTACTCGTTGGTTGATGATAACGCCACTCGGCAGATGCGGGCGCTACCGGGTTTGGCGATCAATGACGGTGAGGTGGCGTTGCTGTTTGTGATATTACAAGCTTGGTCGGCATTGGCTTGGCTCTCTCTGGGGGTGCTGTGCCAGCCTGAAGAGCGGCGCTTGATGAGGGTTCTTGTGAGGAAATGGCGGAGCACTCTGGGTGCAGGCATTTTGATTCTGGGAACCTATGCGCTGGTGGTGTGGGCCATGGCCTACGCTGAAGACGTCAGTTATATAGTTGCGTTTCGGCAGATCAGTATTCCTATGGGGGTTCTGATGGGCTGGCTGTTTTTGAAAGAGTCGTTGCACGGCCCCAAAATACTGGGGGTCGGTGTGATTTTGATTGGCTTGTTTCTTGTGGTCCTGGGGTAGTGCGCCCAGATCGCCCACTGTGAATGGATCGCATCAGTAACAGGAGGCGGAGGCTCACAGTCTCGCTCCCTCCAGAATGGTCCAGCCGGCGGTCTGCGCTCGAGCCAGTAGCTGCGGGTCTGGATTAACGGCCACGGGGTGATCGACCTGCTCAAGCAGGGGTAGGTCATTGTGGGAGTCGGAATAAAACCACGTAGTTCCCAGAGGTGTCGTTTGCACAGACAACCACTGCTTTAACGCTTCTAACTTACCGGCTTGAAAGGGGCGCCGGGCACCGATTTCTCCAGTCAGTGCGGAATCGCGCCAGAGGACTTCAATCCCCAGTGCATCTGGAACCCCCAACGCCTCAGCTATTGGCAGCACCAGGTGTTCGCCGGTCGCAGAAATAATGAGTAGTCGGTGTTGTTGTTGCCGGTGCCAATCAAGGCGCTGGCGCATGGCTGGACAAATGCGGGGCCGAATTACCTCGTCAATAAACCCGTTGACCACGCTGTTTACTTGCTCTTTGCTCCATCCCTTTATGGGTAACAGGCTGAATTTCATATATTCTTTCAAATTCAGGCGCCCACTCTGGTAGTGTTTGAGAAACAGGGTGTCCTTTTCGGTTGCCTTGGGGTCGGGGTGCAGTCCTTGCTCTATGAGGAATGCCGTGAACAGGTGGGCGCTGTCACCGCTAATTAATGTGTCGTCGAGATCGAAAATAGCAAGCATGCTGTACTCTTGGGTCTAAGTTGGATTTTGCTAGGAAATCCCCCGGCCCAATTGACTTCAGGCCGGGGCAGGGCTTACAGGTCGCCCAATCGAGCAGTGGTGTTGGCGAGACCCATTGCTTCGTTCACTGTCAGGGCTCGGTTAAATATCACCAGATCTGCAACGTCCAGATTTAGGCCTTTGCCTAGGTTGTAGTTGCCCGTGCCGTCCTCACCCAGATTGAGGGGATTGGGTGAGGCGATACTGGAGACGTCGCCGGTATCGGTCAGTGCAGCCTGAAAACCAAAGGATTCATCGTGCGTATACAAGGCCGCTTTGCCGTTCGTCAGATCAATTGAAACAACGGCAAGTACCCACTGATCCTTAGCCAGAGGCATATAGGCGGTGTCGGCCCGGTGGGAGCCGTCTCCGAGGTTCAGTTTGATGGAATTGTTTTTGGCCGCCACGATGAAGCCCTTATAAAAGCCACTGCCCCAGTTTTTGTTGGACATCACGCTGGGGTCACCGCTATGGGTACCGTTAATCCGGAAGCGAAAAACAAAGGAAATCTGGTCCTTGCCAGACAAATCCATAGTCTGGCTTAGATAGCCTTGGCTGCGCTGTAGATTAACCGCTTTGGCTTTGTTGAATGGGCCGTTAACATAGGAGGGAGTGGCGGACGCGTTCGACATCCAGCCGAACGGCTCAATGGTTGCGTTGAAACTAGACAGGCCCTCTCGCTCTGCTAGCAGGGCGGCGATGTCTACAGGTGCCGTCAACGAGACTCTTACCGAACTGCTGACCGGCGAGCCCACATTACCCTTCACGGCGTAGACTACGGTGTTGCTACCTTCCCCGAAATTTTCGAGTGTCAGGGTGTCGGTATAATTAGTTTCCCGCGCATCCACCTCTGCGATCTGTTCGCCGTTGCGGTAGATAAACACTCGATTTACATCGCTGGTTGCCTGCCAGCTGAGGTTGACCGTGGCTGACGACTGTTCGGTCTGTTTTACTGAAGTTAGCAGCTTGTAGGTACCTAGGTCCCCAATAAGGGAGGGGCTCACGAGTTGGTCGTCTACTGTTGGGGTATGGCCCAAATAGGTCATAACCGTGGGCATCACCGAGGTAATAGCGGGATAAGCCATCAGTTTGTTCTGTTCCTCATCATCGGACAGTTCCAGTGCCTTGGCTGGAGTCGTCAGGAACTGGTTGAACACCTCAGGCTTGTTTACACCGATCACGCTGGTGCGTTCAGCCAAGCTATTACCGCCGTGCCCCCCGGCCGGACGATGGCCGTGGTCGGATACAATCATTACCAGCCAGTCTTCGTTCAGGGTGCGTTCACGATGCTCAACCGCAGCCATAATGTCCCCCAAGCGCTCATCGGTCTCACTCAGCGTCATTTCATAGCGCTCACACCAGCCGCAATAATGGCCTGATCCATCCAGCTCATCCAGGTGGGTAAAAATAAAGCCGAGATTGCTGTCTTCTTGTTCCAGCTCCTTCACCAGCTGTGAAGTGATGAATGGATCTACCGATTCACCGCTGGGGCGGGACGTACCATCGATTCTTCGATCGATGCTCGACATTTCTTTGATCATGTGACCGCTGTTAATTGGAGTCCATGATACAAAACTACCGGTTTTGATCGCTGGATCACGCAGCTTGAGCTTAGTGAAAATGCTTTCGTTGGCGACCGGCATATCGTTATTGCTTTGCACCCCGTGGCTATCCTGCCACGTGCCCGTCAGGATACTGGACCAACTGGGGCCGGAAGAGGAAACCTGATATGAATCGGTGTTAAGCAGACCCCCGGTAAAACTCTTGGTTAGCGTAAACCGTGCAAAGTTTGGGGTTTCCGGCTCATCGATCTCGGGGTTGTCGACAGCGTCGATGTAGTCGTACATCAAACCATCAATGCCGATCACCAGTGCCTTGCGGGTAGGTTCGGTTACTGGTGTTTCGATGTCAGGTTTAGTGATGTTATTTTTGTCTTCGTTGCTATTGCTGTCATTGCAGCCACTCAGCGCGACTAGCGCTGCGGTAGCAATAGCTAACTGCTTACTCGGAAACTTTCCAAAAGGCATCGTGTAATTCCTGTTTAGGTTTTAGATTTTAGGTTTTTGACACTCGGCATGATGAGCTCTGGTATATGCCAGATTCAGCTTAAGGAAGGTTCGTGACGAATAGGTGTCAAAGTTATTGCAAAGGTTTCGAATGGAAGGGAGTAAAAAGCCCCAAAGTGATTGGGGCTATCATGTGGTTGACCCAAACAGCCGGCCTAGCTTGTTGGGAATTTTAAAAAGAGAAATGTTTTTGTGTAATTATTTAACGCTTAATCTTCGACCGTCGCATAGACGACCAATTCAACTAGCATCTCTTCTCGAGCAAGGCCGGCTATTACCAAAGCTGCACGGTTGGGGTACGGCTTTTCGAAGTATTCTGCGTAGATTTTGTTAACAACCGGCAGGTGCGATCTGTCGGTAACATAAATCAAAACCTGTGTGACATCTGTGAGGTTTGCGTTTGCGCATTCCAGTGTGTGGCGAAGGTTTTCCATGGTCTGGCGTGTTTGGGCTTCAATACCGCCGTCAACCACTTTCCCTTTGTCATCAATAGGGATCTGAGCAGTGAACAATATGCCGTTACCAATGGTTGCCCACTCTAGTGGTGATGGGGACGCGTATAATTCAGTTTTTACTGTTTTAACCATGTTTGCTCTTCCTTAGGTGGGTTTTGGTTAGCGCTCAGCACCTGCCAGCCGCCTTTCTACGGCGCTGACGAGGTTGAATCCAATGTGTCTAATTGGCTCAGGTGGCATCCAAATGGGCACGCCCATGAGCTCGTGGACGTTCAGGCAGGGCTGGCCGGAAGCTAGATTGGCCAACTGCTGTCCCAGAAGCGTTCCCTTTAAAATACCGACGCCGTTGCAGCCGATGGAGGCGAATAGCCCTTTTTTTAGCTGACCCCAAAGCGGTGCTCCATTGGCTGTCAGCGACGTGGTGCCGCCCCACCATTCCTCCAAGCCATAACTGCTCAGTTCAGGGAAACGGTTTAACAGGCTTTGTTCAAGATAGCTTCGTGTGGCGTCATTGCCTTCGCGCTCGTAGCCGTAAAAGCCGCGTATAAGAAGTCTTCCATCGTCAGTGGTTCTTAGGGTGGAGCCAAGACGGTGGGCAGGCAGCAACCCCCATTGACCTTCTGGTGCTAGGGCAGCGAATAAATCGGCTGGCAATTTTGGGGTGATCCCTGCATAGGTAAATATTTTCACGCTATAAGCATTTCCGAACCCCAAAGAGGCGGCGAAGGCATTGTTGGCTAGAAATACCTGTGGTGCCTGAAGTGCACCTTCGGGTGTTGTGGCTAACCACCCAGATGAGGTTTGTGACAGGTGAATAGCCGGGCTCTGCTCATGCAATGTAATCGTGGCGGGAAGGCTTCGGGCCAAGTTCGAAATCAGTGCATAGGGGTTGACCAAGCTGTTGCCTGGCAAATTCAGCCCAGCACGGTAATAGCTGCTGCCTGTAATTGACCTCAAGCGTTCTGGACTCATCCACTCGAAGGGTTGGCCGCTCTTTTTAAGGAGTGAAGCTAAGGTTGAGAGATTTCGCATGCCCCGGTCTGTAGCTGCGCCTTTGAAAATTGTAGAGTTTGCTGTGACGGCTCCCGGATAGGCTATTTCACGCATAGCATTTTGGGTGGACTGATAGTGCCGGTAGAGTTCTCCGGTCGCTTCAGCGTTGACTCCGGTGAAGGCGTGCTCGAGAACGAATCCCGAGTTGCGGCCTGGGGAGCCTGCACCAATGGTTTCCGCCTCTAAAACTCTGATATCACTTTCTGGCTGTAGCTTTGCGAGCTGGCTGGCTATGCCGATTCCGGTATAGCCAGCGCCGATAATGATCGCGTCGCAGGTTTGAGAACCTGTAAGGCGAGGGTGTTTCTGGGACAACTCAGCTGTCTCTTTCCAACCACAGGCGCGTTTATAATCAGGGTAGGGGGCGTTGCTTCTGTTCATCGTAGGTATACTCTGTTACCGGGTGTTTTCCACCGGGTCGAAAAGGTTGTGGCTAATCGCTCTCGCACTGGCCAGAAGTGATTTTGTAAGGCGCTCGTAATGTTCGTCGGACAACCGTGAGCGCCGCAGGCAACAACTTAATGCAGCGATTGGTGTCTGGTTTTTTCCGAAAACAGGGACAGCTACACCCGTAAATTCAGGCGGGTCAGTGCCTTCCACTCCGCAGGTGACTTCGAGGTGTCGGCAGTTGGCGATGGCTTCCTGCACGAGCCCGCGCGTGATTCCTTTTGCTCGCAGAAACGGCGCTTCGTTGTGGTCAAGGATGTGTGTCTGTTCTTGCTTGCTCATAAAGCTAAGGATGGCGATGGACGCCTGGCCGACCCCGAAGGGAATTCGGTCACCCTTTTGACGGGTGTAACTCCGTGCGGGGTGTTGCCCATCTGCGATATCTAGGCATAGCACGTGAAAGCCGTCAGGGATCATAAGAAAAAAGCTGTCACCTAAATTCTCTGCCATGTCCAGCAGGTGCATGTGCGCAACCTTGTCCAGTGCGGCGCGGGTCAGCTCGCTCCAGCTCAAGAGTTCCGGACCGGGATAAACTGGCCCACGACTAAGTGGTTGCCTGACAAGACCTAGATCTTTTAGAGCGCGAACCAAGCGATACACTGTCGCAGTGCTCAGGCCCGTTGCATCGGTGAGCTCAGAAATGGAGAGGCCGTGTTGCCCGGCTTTTATCACCCGGCGAAGCAATGAGTAACTTCTGTCCAGAGTTTGAATGCCGCTTTCATACATACCGGTCTTACCCTTTTCGATTTCATTGCCCTCTTTGAGTGTAACTGTACCTCTTAGCGTTCATTTTGGCTTATCGCAAAGTGAGAAATATTCGGAAATTTAACCATAGAAATTCATATGGACATTCAGTATTCATATATGCACGATAGGTGGTGGTAGGGTGTTTAAATGTCGGTTTTTGTATGCTTATATGATCGCATGTTGAATTAGAGTGAGAGAGTATGGTCACGTTCAAGCCAGCATCAGAGTGGCACGGCAGGGTAGATAGTGAAGAAGGGGCTGGTGCTACACGGTGGCATCAAATGGTGTCACTTGCGCCAGATGGACGCTCCGGTCAAACCGTGGGAATGCTTGGCTTTGCGTGCGATGCAGGTGTCCAGAGAAATAAGGGGCGGCCCGGTGCTGCTGCTGGTCCGGATGCGCTTCGGCGTCAACTGGGTAGCTTAGCTTGGCACGGTGGTGATGACGTGTCGGTAATTGACCTTGGTACGGTCGAGGTTGTCGGTGACGCATTGGAGCACGGTCAAGAAGAGCTGGCGTCAAAAGTTGCGGAAGCACTTGCGTCCGTCAATCGCCTATTAGTAATAGGTGGGGGACATGAAACAGCTTGGGGCAGTTTTTCGGGGCTAGCAAAAGTGTACGACCCGACCACTACAAGAATCGGCATTATCAATCTAGACGCCCATTTTGACCTGCGAATGAAAGGTGAACAGGGTGCATCGTCGGGTACGCCCTTTACCCAAATAGCTGAGCGCTGCGGACGGGATTCTTTTCATTACTGCTGCTTGGGCCTTGCTCGGACGAGCAACACCTCCTCCTTATTCGAACGTGCCCGTGCTATGGGGGTTAGTTATCGTGAAGATAGAGATATGCGGGAGGTAGATATTCCGGACGTCATAAAACAAGTCCGCGAATTCAGTCAGGGTTTGGACATGCTCTACCTGACCATCGACTTGGATGTACTTCCTCACTATCAGGCACCTGGTGTTAGTGCTCCAGCGGCACGAGGTGTTGCGTTGGAAGTTGTGCAAGCTGTGATTAATGAAGCGCAACAGATTGCTGCGACATTACCTTACGGCATGCCTTTGGTAGAAATTTGCGAGTTGAATCCCGAATTTGATGAATCTGGCGTTACCGCTAAAACAGCGGCTCTGCTGGCGGACACACTGCTGTGTCAACACTGCCGCCCATGAGGCGGTATCACTAAGCTAAAACAGTAAAGGAAGTCAAAACAATGAAAAAGCTGAAAACGATGCTTATGACTGCCGCTTTGGGCGTGGGTCTGGCTGCGGGAGCTGCGCAGGCGCAGGAGCGAGTGTTTTTTGGAATCGCTACCGGTGGGACGGGCGGCACCTATTACCCGCTTGGCGGCATGTTAGCGCAAGTGATCTCCAATAACGCCGAGTTGAAAGGCAAAAAACTGTCAGCGACGGCTGAGACTGGAAACGCATCGGTGGCAAATGCCGGCCTGCTCGGACGGGGAGATATAGAGTCTGCTTTTGTTGCGGCCGATATCCTCGATTCGGCCTACAAGGGACAGAACCAGTTTGAGGGAAAGGCCCAGAAGAATCTTCGAGCTCTGGGTGCTCTGTATCCAGAGGCTGTTCAATTGGTAGCCCAGCCCGGTATTACGTCATTTCGTGATCTGAAAGGCCACTCCGTTAGTTCCGGTTCGCCTGGCTCCGGGCAGTGGCAACTACTCGGGGACCTGTTGGAAGCTCATGGCATGACTCGTGATGATTTAACCGAAGATTATTCTTCCTTCTCTCAATCTGCCGAGAAAATAAAAGATGGAAATCTTGACGCATCCTTGATTACTGCCGGTTCACCAACCGCATCTATCTTGGAATTGGCTAACGGGCACGATATCAACATTATTCCGTTGACCGGTGCACCGATCAAAAAATTGCAGGAAACCCAGCCGTATTACGCATCCACCATTCTGCCGGGTGGCACCTATAAAGGCGTGGACAACGATGTTGAAACCATTGCTGTCCGAGCGATCTGGGCAACCCATGCTGACTTGCCAGAAGATATTGCTTACGCGGTTACCAAAGCGCTTTACGAAAATACAGACACCTTGGCCAAGGTCCACGTGAAGGGTAAGGAAATTACACGCGAAACCGCTCTGGAGTCGGTATCCATTCCTTTGCATCCAGGTGCAGAAAAGTATTTCCGTGAAAAGGGCATCATTGAATAAGCTAGCCCTGCTGTTAGCCGGGGCCTTTGCCCTGGCTGGCAAACTGCAGGCTGCAGAACTGGAAATTAGTTATTACCGGGAAGGCAAGCTGCTTGCGTGTATTCCTGTGGCCGACAAGACGTTTGAACTTTCATTCATCCACTCTGTGTCGCATACGCCTGTCAAGGATTACTACCGACTGGTGGAATCCTCCGCTGGCGGACTGACGATTAACCAGACAGCAGAAGTTTTTATCGCCCATGGGCAAGGGCTGCCCTCACTGGTGAACGAACCCGATGCGACGTCTTTCAAGCGCAGGGATGGCCAGTTTATTCTGGAAATGGATCGGGATATTGGACCGCTGATTGTACGAACCGATCGGCGCTTCAAGAACAGATTGCACACTGGAAATAAGAATATCAATTTGAACCAATGGCCGGACGGCGGGCTGCTGATTTCTCCGGTCTATAACTGCCAACCATAACTCAGAGTGAACGGGTATGAGCAACTCAAACAGCCAGGCGGACAACCGTTCTTCGTCCAGCGGGCCTGAAATGCACCAAGCTGATCTGGATAACCTGATAAAAAAGTTCGATAACGAGTCGAATTTCAGGGACTTGAAAGGCATTCTCAAAACACTGGTGACGATCACTTGTGTTGTTCTGAGTGTTTTTCATATATATACAGCGGGATTCGGCCTATTAAACGAGATCACCCACCGCAATGTGCACATGGCCTTTATCATGGGCCTACTGTTTATTGTATTTCCTAGGCGGCAACCGAAGCACCTCAAAATCAATGTCGTTTTGAGCCTTGCCTACGGCGCCTTCTATCTGCTGGTTGCCCATCAGCTAGCCCAAGCCTTGGCGAGTGATATTCCGGTCTGGTGGACATGGATGATTTACGGTTTTGCGGTGTTCATGGCGCTGTCCGCTTTGCCCGTTGCTGCTATGGGAAGTCGGAATAAACCCAGTTGGCTTGATTGGCCGTTAGTACTGGCGGGTGCTGGTTTTTCCGCTTACTTAGTGATTTTTTTCAAAGAGATTTTCATAATCAATATTGGCTTCCCAAAAGCGTTCGACTACCTGATGGGCGGCATGGCGGTCATGCTGGTCGTTGAGGGTGCGCGCCGAACCATGGGGGAGTCACTGTCAATTATTGGTGTGCTCGCGCTGTTGTACGCCATGTTTGGTCCGAGTTTGCCGGGCGTGATGGCGCATAGGGGCTACGACATCATTAGACTGGTTGAGCACCTGTATCTCGGAACGGAAGGTATCTACGGTATCGCTATTGGTGTTGTCGCCACGTATGTGTTCCATTTTGTGCTCTTTGGTGTATTGGCCCAGGCGTCCGGCCTTGGCCAACTTTTCATTGAGCTGGCAACCCTCGTTGCAGGCCGCTATTCAGGTGGTCCGGCAAAGGTGTCTGTCGTTTCGTCGGGTTTCTTTGGCATGATTTCTGGTTCACCCGTTGCTAACACGGTTACCACCGGTGCATTTACGATACCGATGATGAAAAAGTACGGCTTTAGTGGTCGCTTCGCTGCAGCCACAGAAGCAGCATCTTCTTGTGGTGGCCAGATTACCCCGCCGATTATGGGCGCGTCCGCTTTCGTGATGGCCGAAATGCTCGGTGTTCCATACAGCGAGTTGATTCTGATTGCCATCATACCGGCTGCGTTTCACTATCTCGCAACCTTGTGCATGGTTCATTTTGAGGCCCGCCGCCTGGACCTTAAAGGTATGCCAGAAGAGCAAATTCCTCGCCTTGGCGCCGTGCTATCTAAACACTGGCATCAGGTTATTCCGTTAGTCGTGATGGTGACACTACTGCTTATGCAGTTCACCCCATTCCTGGCAGCATTTTGGGGCATTATTCTGACCATTGTCTGCTCTTACCTACCTCTCTTGCTCAGACCACTCGGGTTCACCAAGTTGGATCATGAAAGTGCCTTAACGCCACGACGTTTGATTGATGGCCTTGAAGAAGGTGCGAAGCAATCCATCGCTATTACCGCTGCATGCGCCTGCGTTGGCTTTCTGCTGGGTGTAACGACATTGACTGGGCTCGGATTTAAGTTCTCGGGAGCTATTGTTGGCCTGGCTACTGATTTTGGTAGCACGTTGGCTGTGGTGATTCCTTTTGATTTATTGACAGAAGACAGTCTGACCCTGTTCATCGCGCTGATCTTGGTCGCGTTGGCTTGCATCCTGATGGGGGCTGGAATCCCAACCACACCCACGTACATTATCCTTGCCGCTATCGTGGCTCCGGCACTAGATGATTTTGGTATTGCCTTGTTGGCATCCCACTTTTTCATCTTTTATTACGGTGTACTTGCCGATGTGACGCCGCCGGTAGCTTTGGCCGCGTATGCAGGGGCGGGGATCTCGGGGTCGGATCCGATGAAGACCGGGGTCACCGCATTCCGGCTATCTATGGGTAAGGCGCTGGTGCCATTGATGTTCATCTATGCTCCGAGCCTGTTATTTCTCAATTTCACATGGTTCGAATTCTCGCTCGCGATGATCAGTGGCATCCTGTGTATTGTAGCCTTGTCAGCGGCGTATATCGGTTTCTTCAGTGCGCCAATTTCGAAGGTGGAGAAAACAATACTTAGCCTTGCAGGGTTGTCTCTGGTAGGCAACAATCCTTGGCTGATCTTGGTCTCCGGCGCAGTAGTACTCGTGATTCTTGGGAGGAACTACAGGGCGGGGCACTCTCAACCGGTGGCGCACGCAGCATAGGGAAGATAACTCTTGAGTCAGAAGGACTATACCGTTCCGGCCTTACAGAAAGGGCTACGTATCTTGGAAATGTTTGACAGTAACTGTCGGGCATTGAGCCAAGTGGAGATGGCACAGAGCTTAGGGGTCAGCACGAGTTCTTTATACAGAATCGTGCAGACTCTGGTCTCCATGGGGTATTTGAACAAGATCGGAACCAATACCTATTCGTTAGGGACTCAAGTGGTTTCTCGTGGTTTCAGCTACCTCGCCAGTCGGGAGATTGTCGAGGTAGCTGCTCCTTTCGTGACGCGATTGCGAGACAGCACTTCATTATCCAGTCATGTAGGCGTTCGAGACGGCACGGAAGTACTCTATGTCTATCGTGCGTTGGCGTTACAGAGGGTTTCGGTCAACGTGCCCGTTGGTACTCGTTTTCCCCTGCACACAACCGCTATGGGTAGGGCGCTCCTGACGGGGATGTCACCGGCCGAGTTGCAGCACCTTTTTCAGGGCCAGCGACTCGATGGCTATCCTCGGCCAGCACCACAGTCCATGCCAGAATTGATGGCGCTCTGCGAAAAAGAGCGGGCTCAAGGCTGGACACATCACTATTCAGATCATTCGACGGCACTCGCGATCCCTATCCGAAATTTTACAGGGCAGGTCATAGCGGCCATAAACATTTCAGGACCTGATCCTGTTATGAATACTGAAGGCGTTATGGAGACATTGCTCTCTGAATTGAAACATACTGCGGCCGAAGTAATGCGGCACGTGGGTGGGATGAACTATAGATAGCTAATCTTGTGGGGCAACATTGTTTCCGCGCCCCAGAATCATAGAAGCCATCCATCAGAAGACAAACTCAAGGCCCGTGTACCAAGTACGCCCAGAAGCCGGTTCATAGTACCGATCATTACTGGCGTTAATACGAACATTGGCAAAGTGCTCTGTATCGCCGAGATTGTGCACGCCCGCAAACCCTTTCAACAGATAACTCCTTTCGGCGTAAAGCGTATTGCCTCCTCGAAAGTGGATCATCCAGTAGTCATCGACCTTGGTTTCATTGGCATCGTCGGCGACGATGTCTCCGATATAACGGACCTCTAGGGTGGTAAACGCGCCGCCCAAGCCTTGCCAGGTGAGTTGGTTTGACCAAAACTGCTCAGGTAGGCCGGGTAAACGGTTTCCATCATAACTAGTGGCACCCGAACGGTATGTATCAAACTCGTAGCTAGCCAACGTGAGTGCTGTTTCTGCGCGCCAGCTCGGCGAAATTAGCCAATCGGCCGCAGCCTCAACACCTTTGCGTGTGGTTTTGCCAGCATTACGGTAGAAGGTACGGTCATCCAGCCCTGGCAATTCATAGGGGATCAGTTCATCGCGGACATCTACCCAGAACAGGGTTATGTCGTAGTTGACGCCGTTACCAAAGCTGCCTCGCAGCCCTAGTTCATGATTCAGCGATTTTTGTGGTTCAGCTTCGGGGTTAAGCCCACCCACTCCAGAAGGATTTGCAAACTCCGAGAAAGTGGGGGTTTCGTAGGCACTGCTGATATTGGCATAGGCCTGGTGGGATTTAAGGTAGCGGTAACTCAAACCTGTAGAGCCACTCCATTCACGTAGAGTGCGACTCCCGCTTTGGTCTCCGTCGGTGGTGAAATCATCATTGACTTTGAGGTGTACCCGATCGAAACGACCACCCACTGATAGGGTTAATTGCTCGGACAGGCTCACATCTCCTTGTGCGAAGGCACCCAATGCCGTGGCGGTTTGCAGT
This sequence comes from Marinobacter litoralis, assembly GCF_003336705.1. Lineage (GTDB taxonomy): Bacteria > Pseudomonadota > Gammaproteobacteria > Pseudomonadales > Oleiphilaceae > Marinobacter > Marinobacter litoralis. The sequence goes on from NZ_QMDL01000006.1 coordinate 25,628, forward strand.
TCATCGGCGGTCCGCCGTTGCAGCTCTCCTCCGAAGCTCATGCCTCGGCGGATACGATCATCCCGTTGTTTTCGGGCTTCTAGGCCGGCGACATAGCGAAAAGGCAACCCAGAGATTAAAAGCGACTCTCGGTAATCGGCCCTTACCCCATAATAATCCCTATCGTAATCAATTCGGCTGTCACCGGGGTAGGGCAGTTGCTGTTCAAAATTCCTGCGGAGGTAAAAGGTATTCGCGCGGAATTCGCCTGGCCCCGCAGAAAGATCCTGGTATTGGAGGCTTACCACTTGTTGATCAACGGATTGCCCGGTGTGGTAAGCCTCAGTAAAGCGCCCAGCCTGAGATCGGTCTTCTTCAGCCTGCTGAGTGGTCAGTGCGCCTGGGTCTTTTGAGCGTGGGTTGTCTAGGAGGTTAATGATGGCGGTCATCGAGCGATCGTTTCCGAGCTCTCGGCGCAGTTTGGCATTCAGAAGGTATTTTTCAACCTTAGCGTTCTCGCGATATCCCTCATAGTTAAGTGCTGAACCGTTGATGCTGTGAGACCAGGGGCCATTGTTCTGGCTGTTTTTGAGTGAGATCTTGCCAAAGCGATCGCTTCCGCCCGTAACTCGCAGAGATGTTTCATTGGGTCTACGACGCCCATCTGATGTGGTTACACTGATAACGCCACCAGCTGCGTTGCCATATAGAGCTGAGGCCGGGCCGCGGATAACTTCGATGCGCTCGGCGCTGTCGAGGTCAATTGCATCCAGTTGGGCCTGCCCATCCGGTAACGTATACGGGATGCCATCTACTACAACCGTAATACCCCGAACTCCAAAAGGCGCTCGCGCTCCAAACCCACGTATGGCTATACGTTCTCCTTGCGCGAAGTTCTCCTTGTTTTGCAGAAAAAGACCAGGAACCATAGCAAGAGATTCATCAAGCTTTAGCTTGGGTTGGCCTTTATGAATCGAATCTGGCTGTACGACCGAGATGGCCGCCGGTGTTTGGTACAAAGTGCGCTCCATCACCGGCGCCGTCACCACTATTTCAGCGGGTGTTTGTGCATAGGCTGTCATGGTGAAAGGCAACATGATAAGTCCACTCAACAAGCGAAAGGTCAATTTGTAGTTGTTCATAAGTGTCGTCTTGAGAGGGTGTTTGACAGTGTAAACCTGTGGCTCGTATATCGAGGCCCCGGTATCCGTACCCCGGGGCCTCATGCTCTCTATTTTGCTAAAGGGCCATAAAAACCGATTTGGTTTCTAGGTAGGAGTCCAGAGACTGTTTGCCCATATCGCGGCCAACCCCAGAAAGTTTGTAGCCTCCAAATGGCACGTTTGCGTCAAGCATATTGTGCCCATTGACCCAGACCGTGCCGGCCTTAAGTCTTGGGATTATACGTTGCACTTGTGAGAGATCGTTTGACCATATGCTGGCTGCCAAGCCGTAGCGGCTGTCATTGGCGCGGAGAACTACATCGTCCACATCATCAAAGGGGATTGCTACCAGCACCGGACCGAATATTTCCTCTTTGGCGATAACTAGGCTGTCATCTTCACTGGTGAAGATGGTTGGTTTGACGTAATAGCCCTTGCGATCAGCCCTCTCGCCGCCAGTTACCAAGCGGGCACCTTCCTCGCGTCCTTTCTCAATGAAATGGCAGACCCTATCGAGCTGTACCTGGGACACCAGCGGCCCCATTTCCGTAGCAGGGTCGAGGCCCGAGCCCATTGGAATGCTCTCGGCTAGCTCCGCGAGCCGATTCACAACCGCATCAAAGATGCTTCGGTGCACGTATAAGCGTGAGCCCGCGCTACAGGTTTGCCCGTGATTAAAAAATATGGCTGTCGCTGCACCTTGTGCCGCTTTTTCAGGATCACAGTCCCCCAAGACAATCATAGGTGACTTACCTCCCAACTCCAGAGTAACGCGGGCCATATTGTCCATGGCGGCGCGGCCGATGACCTGTCCTACCTGTGTTGACCCCGTGAAGCTGATTTTGTTGATGCCCGGGTGCTTGGTCAAAGCCGAACCGGCATTCTGCCCATCACCCGTGACGATATTGACGACACCTTCAGGGAAGTTGGCCTCTTCAATAAGCTCCCCTAAATACAGGGCAGAAAGAGACGTTTGCTCTGCGGGCTTAAGAACCACGGTACAGCCGGCTGCAAGGGCTGGTGCGAGTTTCCAGCACGCCATTAGAAAGGGGAAGTTCCACGGTATGATGGCGGCCACAACGCCGACCGGTTCCCGCCGAGTGTAGGCAAAAAAGTCTGCTTCGGGCGGCGCAAAAGGCACAGATACATCCAAAGTTGACCCTTCAATTTTGGTTGTCCAGCCCGCCATGTAGCGGAAAAATTCCAGTCCTAAACCTATATCGACGGCCTGAGCAATGGCGGCAGATTTGCCATTGTCGATGGCTTCCAGTTCGGCGATTACTCGAGCGTCACGCTCAATCAGATCGGCCAACTCTAAAAGCAAATTTTGCCGAGTGGAAGGCCGCATCCGCGCCCAAACACTATGTTCTAACGCTTTTTTTGCACACTCTACAGCGTTATCAACATCCTCTGCGTGGGCAGACGGTATGCTTCCAATTACCGCTTCATCGGCCGGGTTGACGATCTGTAGGCGCTCGCCATTCAGTGCATCAACCCATTGTCCGCCTATCAACATGCGGTGAGTTTGGCGATCTAGAAATGCACGTGTCTTTTGTTGGGTATTTGCTACTTCGTTTGTCATACTGTTCATTGAAAATTCCTCGATTCATTGGCTTTTAGGGCGAATTGCGTCAGCGGTACCTTGGATAAATGCCTTTATTTTCTCGACATCGGCTTCGCTCAGCCTGCCCGTAAAGTCAGGCATTCCTTTGGATACAAATGGACCGTTAAAGACAAAGGCTCCTAGATTTTCAATAACAGCACTATTGACGTAACCTAGGTTCGGAATGTTTCCGCCTTTATCCACCCCGGGGACGCCGTGACAAAAAACGCAGTTACTGACGTAAAGTCCGGTGCCTTCCTCGACAAACTCCGGATTGTATTTAACGCCGGATATCAGTGAACCTAACTGATATTTGGTGAACTCAGGCATTTCCGCATCACCATTCAGGGCAAATGTATAAACGGTGCCGGGAGTCTTTAGGTCTGAGCCTCGCTGAGATTGGCCGTATACGCCGCCCCAGCCCGCTGCAATAGAGATATATTGGGTGCCATCTACTTCATAAGTGACCGGCGCTGCGATCACACCGGTTCCCATGGGAGACTCCCATAACGGCTTGCCTGTTTGAGCATTAAACGCCATTAATCGAGCATCTGCTGTGCCTTGAAAGACCAGATTGCCAGCGGTAGAAAGCGCGCCTCCGTTCCAAGGAGAGGCATGCTCGTAACGCCAGGCCTCCTCTTGTTTCACTGGGTCCCAGGCTGTCAGGCGTCCGAATGGTTTACTCGAAGGAGGGGCCTCGTTGATCCTCATAGCCGTATTCCAGCCAATACCGCTCATGGGTTGTCCGGGCTCATTGCTGTCTATATTTAGCCAGGTGGGGTCTTCGGATAATGTCACTGGAATGTTCTGAGACGGGAAGTAGGCTAGCCCTGTGTCAGAATTAAACGACATTGAGTGCCAGTTGTGTCCGCCAAAGGGGCCCGGGATCGCATCAAACGGTTTGTCAGTAGCCCGCGCGTCAGGTGCCTCGATAGGTCGTCCGTTGCTGTCGTACCCTACTGCCCAGTTCACATCGACGAAATTCTTGGCGGATATAAACTCCCCGTTGGTCCGGTCGACCACGAAAAAGAATCCGTTTTTAGGCGCATGTATAATAACTTTTCGCTGTTCGCCCTCTATAACCAGATCTGTAAGTATCATGTCCTGCGCTGAGGTGTAGTCCCAGTTATCTCCCGGCGTTTCCTGGTAATGCCAAACATACTCGCCGGTATCGGGGTTTAGTGCGACGATAGAAGCTACGTAGAGGTTGTCTCCGCCTTTTGGACTGCGCTTTTTATGCGACCATGGAGCGCCATTACCTGTGCCGATGTACATAAGGTTTAGGTCTGGATCAAAGACCATTGAGTTCCAAACGGTGCCGCCACCACCGCTTTCCCAGTATTTGCCACTGGGGTCCCAGGTCTTTGCGGCTTTTTCCATAGCCTCGTTCTCAAAGGGCTTGTTTGGGTTCCCGGGTACGGTGAACCAGCGCCATTTTTGCTCTCCACTTTTGGCGTCGTATGCTGTTATATAGCCCCTTACACCGCGTTCTGCGCCGCCGTTTCCGATGATTACATTGCCTTTAAACACCCGTGGTGCCCCTGTCAGCGTGTAACCAATTTCCTTGTCAATCAGCGTATTTTTTTCCCAGACTTTTTTGCCTGTTTTTGCGTCGACGGCGACCAGTCTCCCATCAAGTGCCGCAACATAGACATTGCCTTCGTATAAGGCGACACCTCTGTTGACCACGTCACAGCAGGCCTCGTAGGCTTTTTCGCGAGGAACTTCCGGATCGAACGTCCATAGCTTTTTACCGTTTTTGGCATCAACTGCATGCACCACGCTCCAGGATGCGGTGACATACATCACTCCGTCGACAACCAAGGGGGTCGCTTCAATCCCGCGACTTGATTGCAGGTCGTAGGTCCAGGCGAGCCCCAGTTTATCGACATTATCGGCTGTAATTTGGGAGAGGGGACTGTAGCGTGTTTCTGAGTAATCGAAACCGTGAGCCGGCCAATCTTTGCCTGTTTTGGCGTTTTCTAAGATGTAGCGTTCATTGACTTGGTCAATGCGATTGGCAGCGATTGCATGAGCGCTAGTAAACCCTAGGCTCACCACCAGGGCCAATCGGAGGGCATGGGGTATTATAAGGATTCCGGAGCCGTTTTTTATAAATGTCATCTCAATGTCCTTTATCTTTGTTATTTCTGCTTCTAGCCATTCAGAAGGCTTTGAGAACACGAAGGTTGATTCGATGCTGTTCTTTAAACCCGTTGTCTACTGAAAGGTCTGTCCCATAATTTGCCATTAACTGTAAGCCTGGCGTCGCGGACCAAGCCGTACCCACGGTTATCTTTGTGTGTGATATCCGGTTGTCCTGATCGGTACCGTTCACAGATGTTTCGCCTCCTAGTGTGTGAGAAACTCCTGCGCGAAAATCCAATTGTGAAGACAGGTGATAACGAAGAAACCCTTGGAATTGATAAGAAGGGTCCTGTTCTAGGGTTGCGTTAGTCGATCCAAACTTATCGTTGTCACCATAAACCGTAACGTCAGCGGCCAGATCTAGTGAGATCTTAGGGGTAATCCCGTTAACGTAGCCGGCTTGCAAGGCATATTTCCAACGATTCTCTCCAAGGTTTAAAGCGTCAGTTCGGTCATAGCTTCCAGTGGGGAGGTAGAGGAAAGGAGTAATACCGAAATAGGTGTTACTTTCAGGTTTGTTTACCAGCCAGACTGTGGCGGCTAAGATCAGATCACCTACGCCACTGGCATCGCCTAGGCCAGATGTGTCGTCCTTGCCTTCAAGCTTTCCTACCGGTAGAAGGAACTGAGGATCTACGGTGTAACCTCCGATTTCAGTAAAGTGGACGCCCCGAAGAATACCGATATGTGAATCGAGCCTAGCATTGATAGGGGCTTTATCGCCGTCTGAGTAGAGGGAGTCCCGAGTAGCGAACTGGTAGTAGCCCATTGCTAGATTAGTGCCCGGCGGGAGCGCAGTGTAGTCTCCCGCATCGATATCAACGGCGTTGGCATTGCCTGAAGAGAGCAGCAAAGAGGCTATGGTAGCAGTAGCTAGGCATAGGAAACGCTGCTTTGAGGACGCTGGGGTTATTTTTCCAAAGCTTGACATAAATGGCATAGTGCAGATTCCTTATTGATTTTGTTGGTACCGCAGACGTGTCTAAGCAGAGCTCGTGCCAAGTAAACTGAAATATAAATAGACCGATGAAACAGAGGGTTACGGATCAATAGAAATACATAAAGGCCCAGGGAAGGAAAAACTGGATCGTTTTAATACACACCATCCGGTCAGGTGAATAAAAATAAAACAGCTTGGTGGAGGAAGTATGGAGGTACATAATTTCGATCAAGATACCCGGGTTCAGCAAGCACGGGAGCTTTTTGATGCGGGCCTTGAGGTGCCGTCTCAGTGGGTGCGGGATGAGGTTATGCGATCCTGGTTGCGCTCTAGAGAGCACGGCCTTTCTCCTGTCGATCAGGTTTTACGAAAGACCTTGTCGCTCAATGAATTACCTTATTTGCACGATCAGCACCGAGATCTTCTGTGTTATGTAGAACCGGAAATGCGAAATTTGTTTCGGTCTTGGGGGGCAGCTGGCTGGGTCTTTGCCTGTCTGGAAAGAGAAGGTCGGAGTATTAAGTATTTTGGAAAGGAAAGCCTGCTGGGAACATCGTTAAGCTCGGGGCTCGATCTTTCTGAGCAAGTTGCGGGTACTAATGGCCCTGGCTGTGCTTTGCTCGAACACAGGCCTTCAGTCGTGTGTGGTGATGAGCATTTTTTGCATGAATTTCGAGATCTTGCTTGCGTTGCTGTCCCCATTTTTGACCCGGCAGGAATGGTGATCGGGGCCCTGAATGCGACTAAGCACTACGATGGTCGTCCTGTAGGGATACTCGAGTCCGTTGCTTTGGCGAGCAGAGCTGTTGAAAACCGGATGGTAGGAGATTTGTCTGGTGCTTGGGTGCTTGCGATTCACTATCTTCCAGAGCTAACCGGTTCGCCGATGCGAGGTCTGATTCATTTCTGTGCAGATGGTGAAGTGTTGGGGGCAAACCCCACTGCTCGGCAGATGCTGGAACTGGACATTCTTGAGCAGAACGGGGGAGCGGTGACGTTCAGAGATTTGTTCTCTTGCAGTCTTGATGAGGTAAGGCGTTCGCAACGTAGTCCAATTAAGGTGGCATGCCACAATGGATCAGAACTGTTTTTGAAGGCCGAAACAGTGCCCGAAGTATCCTCACCTGTTCACGCCCAAGTTGTGTTGGAACGCGCATCAGCAACAGCACCGTCTCCATTTTTTGCAGAGGTTTCCCTGCGTCCTCTTTTTGAAAAGGCACGCCGTGCTTTCATGCATCGTGTGCCGATGTTGATTAGCGGTGAAACGGGAACAGGAAAGGAGGTGCTTGCCCGTTGGTTACACTCGCAGGGCCCTTCCCCTAAAGGTGCCTTTGTGGCTGTAAATTGCTCAGCTATCCCAGCAGGCTTAATTGAATCTGAGCTATTTGGCTACGCCGACGGAGCGTTCACCGGTGCTCGCCGTGGGGGCGCCAAAGGAAAGTTCGAAGAGGCCTGCGGAGGGACGCTGTTTCTTGATGAGATTGGAGACATGCCGGTGGAGTTTCAAGCACGCTTGTTACGTGTACTGCAGGAGCGAACGGTAACTCGGCTGGGGGAAGAAAAAACTCGTGAGGTCTGCTTTTCTTTGATTTGCGCTACCCACCGGAATCTGGATGAGCTAATGGAACAAGGGAGCTTTCGCGATGATCTTTACTATCGGGTGAATGGCCTGAAGGTAACGTTGCCGCCATTAAGAGAACGTGAAGATCTAGATGGGTTGATCGATCATTTGCTGGCGGTCGCCGCATCACCAGATAGACCATCGATATTGTCTCCGGAAGCCCGCAACCTGTTAAGAAATTATCCCTGGAAAGGAAACATTCGAGAGCTGGAACAGGCACTAAAGTTAGGGCAGGCGCTGGCTAATAACGGTGTTATTGAAGTTGATCACCTGCCTGAAGCAGTAAAAGCGAATCGATTTACCGCGTTAGCGCCAGCAATGACTCCGAAATCGGGACGCTTATTGGCTAATGCCGAACGCGAGGCTGTGTGTGCGGCGCTCGAAAAATGCAGTGACAATATTAGTGCTGCGGCGCGAGAGTTGGGCATAACCCGAGCAACGCTGTACCGGAAAATAAAGCGGTTTGGGCTTTAAATGGATTTAGACCAAAACAAAAGCGATGGCGGATAAAACTGAACACGTGAACACGCAGAGAATCAACGGCCTAAAGTCCAAGAGATTGTCCGCTGAAAATTCAGTAAGCTCATAGCGACGATAATTATTTGAGTCTTGGAATACGAACCAGTCTACGCGCACCCCAGCGAGGTTAAGATGTCCCATTGTGTCAATCTTGAATACGTTCAGCATACAGCGACTATTACCATTAGCCGCCCCTCGCAGCTCAATTCCTTGTCTGAAGGAGCCTTTCTTGAGCTCAGGCAAGTGCTTCGTGAGTTGCATGACAATCAAGACGTACGAGTGGTGATATTGAAGGGTGATGGCAAGGTATTCTGTGCGGGAGGTGATATTGATTTCTTCGCAGAACTGGTTGACCTCCCTTCTTCCGAACGGTCTGAACAAGCGCGCCAATACGTTAGCTTAGCTCATGAAGTTATGGCGCTTTTTGCTTCACTGCGTGTTCCGTTGCTGGTGGCTGTGCAAGGCGCGGCCGCAGGCTTTGGTCTTAGTCTGTGTTGCGTCGCCGATATAGTGGTTGCGGCTCGTGGAAGCCGATTTGTACCCGCCTACCTTGGTCTTGGCGTGACACCTGATGGCGGACTGTCATACAGCCTACCCCGTTTGATCGGCGAGCGGCGAGCATCAGATGTACTTTTGACTAACCGTAGCTTTGATGCTGAGCAGGCTGAGAACTGGGGGCTTGTTACGAGGTTGGTTGAGGCAAATGAGTTAGAGGAAGATGTCAGCCAAGTGGCGCAACAACTGGTTTCAGGGCCGAATCTTGCCTCAGCAAATACGCTGCGGTTGCTGCATGCTCAGCGTAATTTCGATGAATTTAATGCAACTCTGGCAGCGGAGTTAGATAGCTTTTCCGATTGTGTTTACGACGATGATTTCGTAGAAGGGGTTAGGGCTTTCTTGGAACGGCGGTCCCCCAGTTATGACTGAGCCGTCTCATGGGATGTGCGGCCTTGTAACGAAATGGGGCAGTCGTTATTGTCAACGGTGATGAATCGGGTCGGTGAGCGATGATCAAAAATTACGGCATCCTTTTGCTGCCAGAGTTCAGTAATCTCTGTTTTTCCAATCTTATTGAGCCTATTCGCGCCGCAAATGATTTGTCAGATCGACCTGTTGCTAAGTGGCATTTATTCTCGGTTGATGGTCAATGTGTATCAAGTACCAGTGGACTGACGTTCCCTGTTAATCAAAGCATTGCTGACATTCCCGGTACAGCACCGCTGGACGTGCTTTTTGTATTAGCCAGCTATAATTATGAATCTTATATCACGGCGGATTTGGTTAAGAGCCTCCGGAAACTTAAACCTTATGCCGTTCAAATTGCGGGGATGGATGCTGGTGCTTTTGCGCTTGCTAAAGCGGGCTTGCTGAGTGGTTATCGGGCCACGATTCATTGGGCAGAGCTAGAGGTGTTTCATGAGCGTTTTCCCGACATCAAAGTGTGTGCCGACCGTTATGTGATTGATAGAGACAGGATTACGACAGGTGGGGCGAGCACTTCTATGGACCTCATCTTGGAGTTGATACGCCAGCACCACGGCGAGCAATTAGCCCTTGCGGTAGCTGAGTACCTTATATTCGATATTGAGCAGCCGGGCAGTAAACAACAGAGAGAATATGCGTCTACTTGGCTTAGCGTTCGAGCGCCGCGATTGGCAAAAGCCGTGAGAATTATGGAGGCTAATATTGAACAGCCAATCGCGATCTCGGATTTAGCTTCAAAGGTAGGAGCTTCGCAACGTCAGCTCGAGCGAGAATTTCATGAAATATTTAAAACAACACCGGCCCGGCATTACATTGAGTTGCGCATAGCCGCAGCACAGCGTTTATTGCGGGAAACTAGTCTCGGAATAACTCAGATAGCGGTGCGTTGTGGGTTTAGTTCTTCTGCAGCTCTGACACGAAATTACCGATCGGTATATAGCTGCACTCCGTCGAATGACCGTAAATCTCACCGGGCACGTGCAGCAGCGTCTATTCAGGCATAAAAAAAGCCCCCGAAGGGGCAAAGCTTAAGGCATATTTCTGTTTAGTATGTACTAGGCGCTGATCAGTTTGGCTAGGCGCCCCTGAACAATTTCGTAAGCATCTGAGACTATTCGTTTTACCAAAACGTCCACGGTTGGGATGTCGTAAATCAGGCCTTGTGACATACCTGCCCACCAGATTCCGTGTTCCATGTCGCCGGTTTCTAGAACTTTTGCACCTCGTTTACCGGACACTAATTCCGCTATATCCGAAAATTCTGTGTCCTTCTTTTGCTCAATGCTGACAACTTCTTCAGCCACCGAGTTTCGGTAGACTCGGGCCGTGTTACGGAACTTACGGAAAATCAGCTGGGTATCTAGCTCGCTGCCTTCGAGAAGTTTGTCTTTGAGGTTCTGGTGCACAGGTGCTTCTACAGTTCCTAAAAAACGGGTGCCCATGCTGACGGCTTCCGCTCCCATGGCCAGAGCCGCCGCTAGCCCCCGGCCATCGCTGAACCCACCACAGGCTATAACCGGGATGTCCAAAGCATCAACGGTGCGAGGTAGTAGAACGAGAGAAGGGATGTCATCTTCGCCTGGGTGACCCGCAGCCTCAAATCCATCAATGATGACCGCATCGCAGCCGACTTCTTGTGCTTTCAGCGCATGGCGCACAGATGTGCACTTGTGGGCCACCTTTATTCCCGCTTCCTTAAATGCGGCCATGAACGGTTTGGGACTGCGCCCTGCGGTTTCGACGATCTTCACGCCAGAATCAATGATGACCTGAGCATACTCTTCGTATGGAGGAGGTGTAATGCTCGGCAAGATCGTTAGGTTCACTCCGAACGGTTTGTTCGTCATCGTCTGAGTTCGAGCAATTTCCTCAGCCAGAGCCGCAGGGGTGGGCTGGGTGAGGGCGCTCAGAAATCCGAGCCCACCGGCATTGGCCACAGCTGCAACCAACTCTGCAGTTGATACCCGTTGCATTCCGCCCTGAATAACTGGGTGCTCAATACCGAAGAGTTCGGTTATTCGAGTCTTAAACATAGCTCTCTGCTCCTACTGCTGAATTACGGCTGGCTTCGGCATTCATGTGTTCGTTGCTAGCCTTTTTCTTCTCTATGCTTGGGGTATGCATGGGGTAGTCTGCCTTCAGCCAATTTAAAAGTGAGAAGAAGGACATGCACATCACTACCAGAAGTGGCACGCCGACAACGAGACTTGCTGTTTTAATGGGCTCAAGGCCACCCGCGTTCATAAGAACCAGTCCGGCACCCCCTAACGCAATCGCCCAGAAAAAGCGGTTGGCAACGTTTGGCTCAACGCCTTCACGGAGGTTATAGGAAGTGACGGAGGCCAAAACGTACGCTGAGGAATCGACCGTTGTGCCTGAGTAGACGAAGCCGACTACGATGAACAGGATGAGGATGACGTCATAAAACGGAAGCTGCTCTAATGTGCCTAAAATGGCAGCCGAAGGACTTTCGTTGGTAATTGTTTCGAGTACCGGGAAAGCACCCGTTAGTTCAGCGTTCATAGAGGTGCTGCCGAAGAGTACGAAGAACAACATGCACCCCGCGCTGCCCGCCGACAAAACGGTTAGGCCAATGTCTCTGAAGGTACGGCCACGAGAGATCCGTGCAATGAAAATGCCCATATAGGGCCCCATCGCTACCCACCAAGCCCAGTAGAAAATCGTCCACCACTGCGGGAACATGCTGTTTGCAACTGGGTCTGTATAGAACGCCATATGGGCAAACTCAGTAACCATAAGGCCGAGACTGTTGGTAAAGCTGTTCAGCATAAAGAAGGTAGGGCCACCAATAAAAATTATGAGGCACAGGATGGTCAGCGCATACATGTTGAGTCGGCTTAGGCGTTGGATGCCTTTCTTAAGGCCGAGCACGACGGAGGTAACGAAGATCGCAACCCAGACGAGCACTACCGCGATATCGACTTTGAACGTGTGCTCAATATTCAATTGACGGCTAACGGCCTCTGCGAGCATCGGTGTCCCCGACGCTAGTACCGTGCCGATACCGCCAACTAGACCGAACACCATCAGGATATCGATGACCTTACCGGCGAGGCCATTGGCGTGCTTGTCGCCAAGAAGCCCTGAACAAGCAGCACTCAGTCGCAGCTGAGATTTTTTCCGGTTGTAGAAGGCGTATCCGATAGGGAAGGCCGTCAAACAATAGAACGCCCAGGCAAGCGGTCCCCAATGAAACATGCCGTACATCGCAGCGTAATCTGCGGCAAGATCACTTCTGGGCTCTAACCCAAAAGGCGGCGCAGTGAAGTAATAGGTCCACTCAATGGAAGACCAAAAGATCAGCGAGGTGCCAATGCCTGAGCAGAAAAACATTGTGATCCAGCTTAGGCGTGAGAATTCAGGGCGAGCGTCGGGCCCGCCAAGGCGTACTTGACTATAGCGCCCTAGCGATAACCATAACACTGCACCAAAAAAGAACGCGCCAGCCCAGATATAGGCAAAGCCGAATTGGTTGGTAACAAAATCAAATGCGACCTTGATACCTGCTAGCGCCTGATCTTCAAAGACAATCATCCCAAGGATGACTGCTGAAACGATTAGGCAAGAAGGCCAGAAGATGTGTTTATCGATCGGAGCATCTTTGGGGCGGGTAGCCCCTGCAATATTGTTGTTCATTGTTCAATGCCTTTGTTTTGATCTGTTTTATTGTTGGAAGATCTTTTTGGGCAATATCTTTTACTGTGCCTGATTTCGCAGCAGGTCTTTTGAAATAATGTGGCGCTGAATCTCAGAAGTGCCTTCCCAAATCCGTTCAATGCGGGCGTTTCGCCACAATCGCTCTACAGGTGTTTCATTCATTAGCCCCATGCCACCGAAGATCTGCACGGCTTCGTCTGTGACTCGACCAAGCATTTCACTCGCGAACAATTTTGCTATACCTGCATCTGAATCGGTCATTGTACCTTGGTCCATCTTCCAGGCAGCATGAAGCGTTAACAGCTCTGCGGCGCGAATCTCTGTTGCCATATCCGCAAGCTTGAAAGAAACGCCCTGATTTCTTCCTATGGCTTTTCCGAATTGCTTGCGATCTGCTGCCCACTGGACGGCCATGTCCATGGCACGCTGCGCTTGTCCCACACAGTTTGCGGCCACCATAACGCGTCCCGCTGTCAACCAAGTGTTGGCGACTTCCCAGCCTTTGCCCACTTCACCCAGCACCTTGGACTTGTGTACACGGCAATCATCAAAGAACAGCTCATATTGCTCGTAACCGCGGTTGCTGACGCAAATCGGGCCGCGGCGGCATTCAAAGCCAGCTGTGCCTTTGTCGACCAGGAATGCCGTCACCTGATTACGTGGACGTGATGAGGCGTTATCAACCCCTGTGATCGCAAATACAATGGCAAAGTCAGCTTCACCGGCGTGGCTTATAAAGTGCTTGCTTCCGTTAATAACATACTCATCACCGTCTTCTCGTGCCCGAGTGGTGATGCCTGCAGCGTCCGAACCGGCGCCTGGCTCTGTAAGTGCAAAGCAGTCCGATTTTTCGCCGCGTACGCATGGCATTAGGTAATCATTGATTTGGTCGTCTCGACAGGCCATCAAGATATTGCTTGGACGAGCTACGTTTACGTGAAGCGCCCACGAAACTTTCGATAGTTCCCGCTCAATAAGTGCTTGGCTAACGTGATCAATTCCGAGCCCACCAACAGATTCAGGCAGGTTGAAAGCGTAAAGGCCTGCATCAAGGGCTTTGGATCGGATGGTTGCCGCTAGTTCAGGGCTTACAAAGCCACGTTCCTCAACTTCGTTTTCATAAGGCAGCAGCTCTTTTTCCACAAACGTGGATACGGTCTGCACCAGCATGCTCTGTTCTTCAGTCAGTTGAAAATCCATAACGTTTCTCCGATTAGATTATTGTTATTGTCCGGTCCACTCTGGAGAGCGTCCCTCGAGAAAAGCTTTGGCGCCTTCCTGCGCATCACTGCTTTCAAGCATGGCCATAAACGCTGGCCACTCTTTCGAGCGAAGGGCGCCGTAACTTTCACTGAATGTAAGCCCCTCAGTCAGTTCAGCGGCTTCTTTTATGGCTGCCAGCGATAGCGGAGCGGCTTTGATGAGTTCCTCTGCAAGATCGCGTGCTGCGGCTATTGCTTGCCCCGCTGGCACAACACTGTTTACCAATCCCAGGTCGGCCAGCTCGTGGCCTGTATATCGACGGCCGGTCATTAAAATTTCCATGGCCTTTTGACGAGGCAAGAGTTTCGGTAGCAGGAAGGTTGCTACATCTGGCGCTACACCAAGCTGGGATTCTGGAAGCCAGAATTGTGCGTTTTCAGCAGCGATCACAAAGTCGGAGCGCAGCAGCATTTCGAAACCCGCACCGATCGCGTAGCCGTTAACGGCACAAATGACGGGTTTGTAGAGTTTTGGCATTTCGATGAAACCGCCAAAGCCACCTTCACCGAAGTCACCGGTATACTCCTCTCCGTCTGCCACCGAATTCAGGTCCCACCCGCCGCAGAAGAATTTCTCGCCCGCACCAGTCAGTATCGCTACTCGTAGGGATGGGTCGTCTCGAAATTCGGCAAACAGTTTTCCCATCTCCCGGCTCAGGGCAGCGCTGACGGCGTTGCCTTTTGGCTTATCTAAAGTGATTTCGAAAATTTCGCCGTTACGTTCAGCGTGTAAATAGTCAGACATTACGATCATCCTTTATAGTTTTCTGTGGATCTCAGTTGTTTATTTGTGAGTCCAGCGGGGAGGGCGGCGCTCACCAAATGCTCTGGCACCTTCTACTGCGTCGTCGCTCTCCAGCATGGCCTTGAATGCTGGCCAGGGATTGCCCCGCAAACGTTGGTAGCAGTCAGAAAACGTCGTGGTTTCAGTTTCGTTAACGGTTTCTTTGATGGCAGCCAATGACAGTGGGGCGGAGGCGAGCAAGCGCTCTGCAAGTGCCCGAGCAGCCGTCATAAGCTCTGACCTAGGAACCACTTGGTTTACTAGGCCCCAGCTCGCCATCTGCTGGGACGAATAGCGTCGCCGAGTCATTAGGACCTCCATGGCGCGCTGGCGGGTTAACAGCTTGGGCAGCATAAAGGTCCCGATGTCCGGGGCAATTCCGATGCCTACCTCTGGCAACAAGAACTCGGCGTGCTCGGCGGCAACAACAAAGTCAGCACGGGTTAGCATTTCAAAACCAGCACCTACGGCCATGCCATTGACCGCACATATCACTGGCTTGTTGAGTGATCTCAATTCGGGGAAGCCGGCGAATCCGCCTTCGCCGAATTCACCGATGTACTCCTCGCCATCAGCAACTGCATTTAGGTCCCAGCCCGCTGAATAGAAGCGATCTCCCGCCCCCGTCATAATGGCAACACGAAGCTCGGGGTCATCGCGAAACTCAGCAAATACCCGGCTCAGTTCTTGGCTTAACGGGATGTCTATGGTGTTTGCTTTCGGACGGTTCAGCGTTATTTCGAGCACCGCCCCATGACGTTCCAGTTCCAGGTAGTTGCTCATCACGCTTGCTCCTTATCGGCGGTCTCACGAACGGCTTGTTCTGCGTGAGGGAGTGCGGGTGACTTGCGAATTAAGGCATCGGCAGCCACCACGCCTTGGCCTTTAGGTAGAACCATTAATGGGTTAACGTCTAATTCGATCAGCGAAGAAGCGTGTTCTTGGGCGTAGGCAGCGATCGCCATAACAGCATCAATGACAGCTTCAAGATCAGCTTCTTCCCGGCCGCGAAAGCCAAACAACAAGCTTGAGGTCTTAAGTGAGCGAAGGGCTGCCTCAATCTCAGACCGGCTGGTTGGTAATAAAAGCGGGCGACTGTCTTTAAGTAGCTCTACCATGATGCCACCGGCACCAACCACAAGATGCAACCCGAACTGCTCGTCGCGGCTAACTCCGACGATCAACTCGGTGACAGCGCCAGTTACCATCTTTTCGACAAGAACATCCTTAGCCAGTAGCCTCATTTCAGACACGGCGTCGGCAACAGACGCTGGGCTGGTTAAGTTCAGGCGAACGCCGCCTACATCGGTTTTATGAGCGATGCCCAGTGCTTTTATAACCACCGGGTACCCAAGTGCTTCAGCGGCTGCAATGCCTTCCTCTTCGGTCTTAACAATGCGGGACGAAGGGATTGCCAAGCCGTGTTTGGCGAGCGCTGCTTTTGCGCTCGCTTCATCAATAATCTGCTCGCCCGACAAACCTGTTGGTACACTCGGCAGTATCAGTTCCGTTGTCCAATTGCGCGCCCAGAGTTGGCCGATGCGGGCTGCAGCCTCGATGGCCGGAACTGCCGCTTGAATGCCGTTTAGGGGGACGATACCTCTGTCAATTAAACGAAGTGCCAGTGGTTCAGGCAAGTTGTCTGAAACTGTCGACATGACGGCAGTTGGGTACTGAGTATTTTTGCTGGCTTCAATGAAAGCGTACTCGGCACTTTGCCAGTCAGACGCATCGCATCGATCTTCGCGAGGAAGGTCGAGCATGCTAATAGCCAGGTCGAAGCCATCGTTCATAAACGCTTCATAGGTGATCTGCAGGCGTTCTTGGTTACCCCAATCGAACAACTGGTAATCCAGAGGGTTGCCAACCGCCATGCGCTCGTGAACTACTTGTTTCAGCGCTATCGCACCGCTGTCAGATAGGGGCGCCAGAGATAGCTCTGTTTCGCTAATAGCATCTGCCAGGATTGTCATGTCTCCGCCGGAAGTGCTCATTGCACCAATACGGGCGCCGCGAAGGGGACCGTGCACATGTAGCAGCTTCAACGTTTCAATTAGTGTCTCCAAAGAGTTAACCCTGGCTACGCCTGAGCGTTCGAACAAGGCATCGATCAGTTCGTCGGAACCACTGAGCGCAGCGGTGTGCGACATTACAACTTGGCTGGCTACTTCTGAGTGGCCGGACTTCAGGGCGACAATTGGCTTACCAAACTGACGCGCTACTTCCGCTGCCTCCTGGAATGCTCGAGGATCGGTAATACCCTCGACGTATAGGCCAATTGCAGTGACTTCATCTTGCTCGGCAAAGGTGGTGATCGCGTCTTGGAGATCAAATTTGAGGCGGTTGCCCAAAGACACAAGGTAAGAGATCGGCAGGCCGCGCCGTTGCATGGTGAGATTGAAGGCGATGTTACTCGACATGGTAATGAGAGCGACGCCTCGATCTACCTGTCGACCGCCTTGCTGGTCAGGCCACATCATTGCTCCCTGAATATAGTTCAGGAACCCATAACAGTTAGGCCCGAGCAACGGCATATTTCCGGCTGCCTTTAAAAGTTGCTGCTCAAGTTCCTTACCATCCTCACCAGACTCAGAGAACCCTGTGGCGTAACACACCACACCACCTGCATCCCGAGCGGCTAGTTCCGCAACTATCTGGATGCTCAGGTTGCGATTAACAGCGATATAAGCCGCGTCCGGGCTGCTGGGTAGCTCAGCAACCGAGCGGTATGTTTTGCGCCCGGAAATTTCGGCATGCTTTGGGTGAACCGGCCAGATTTCTCCGGTAAACCCCACGGCTTCGCACTGTTCAATAACTTTTTTTGCTTCACGCCCACCAAACACAGCGATGGATTTTGGGTGTAAGAAACGTGCAGATAACATGAGGATTCATCACTCCGGCTTGGGGTTTTTGTTTTTGCTATTTTTCGCCATTACTCAGGTAGAAACTTCTGGAGCTCAATTGCTCCTTGAGATATCTGCCCGGTACATGGCCTAGTGTGACCCACAAGGTGACAGGCCCAATTTCTAAAAACCGACAGAAAAAGACCAAAAAACGACATTGTTGATCTTCGGATAGGGAGATCGGTAAGTTCGTGGGGAGTTATGGGAGGGGGTTAACCAGCACCAAAGATGGCTCGTTTAAGCGTAGGTGGGAAATTATGAGTCTGTAAGTTGGAGGCTGTTAAGGTGTAGTGGTTCAATGATTCCGGACACCAACGTAGGTGGTAAGATCGCCACCATAAACGAGGTGTCTGATGACCAGAAAGCGACGTTCTTTTTCTCCTGAGTTCAAACAGGAGGCAGCCAGCCTGGTGCTGGATCAAGGTTACACCATTCCACAGGCCAGTGTGTCCCTGGGAGTCGGTGAAAGCGCTATTCGGCGCTGGGTTAACCAATTGGCCGAGGAGCGTGAAGGTGTCACCCCAAAGGGCAAAGCCTTAACCCCGGAACAGCGCCGTATTCAGGAGCTGGAGGCCCGCTGTAAACGCCTTGAGCAGGAGAAAGACATACTAAAAAAGGCTACCGCTCTCTTGATGTCGGACGAGATGAATCGTACGCGCTGATAGACCAGTTGAGTGAGCGAGTGCCTATTGAAATGGTCAGTAATGCGTTTGATATCAGTCGCTCCAGTTACTACGAATACCGCCAACGGGGGAACCGTGTGGATGTTGAGCGTCTGGCCCTGAAGGCTCAGGTGAACCGTTTGTTTACTAAGAGCCGAAGTTCTGCCGGCAGCCGGACGATCAAGGGCTTGCTCAGCGAGGAAGGTATTGTCGTCGGTCGCTTCAAGGTTCGACGTCTTATGAGCGAACTGGGACTGATCTGTAAGCAGCCAGGCCCTCACGCCTACAAGCAGGCGACCGTTGAGCGACCGGATATTCTGAACCATCTGGATCGTGAGTTTGCAGTCGAGCAGCCTGACCAGGTCTGGTGTGGCGACATTACTTACATCTGGAGCGGCCAGCGATGGAGCTATCTGGCGGTGGTACTGGATCTGTACGCTCGCCGGGTTGTTGGCTGGGCGATGTCATCGAGCCCAGATGCAGACCTGGTTGTAAAAGCTCTGGATCACGCCTGGGAGCAGCGTGGCCAACCGGAGAAAACCATGTTCCACTCGGATAGTAATACTGTCAGTGCCGGGTATTTCTGATTTTGGCTCAACTTGAAATACTGGGTGTCGCAAGTGTTCTCGGATTTCCTGACCCACACTCCGATCGACCCAGATATGTGTCTTTCCCTGGACCTGTCGGAAATCCGAGAACACCTAGCGGCAGGGGTTTCACCCCGCCGATGCATGTGACTCAAGAAGGGCCTGACAGCCTGTCTCGTTACTGTCGTGTCCAGGCTATCGTGCATGGTGAAGCCATCTTCAAATAGATAGCCAGGAGCTTCGTCATGTCTTTACAGCAGGCTGCTCGACCAGTGATTGTCGGTGGCGTTGATACCCATAAAGATCTGCATGTTGCTGCCGCGGTTGATGGGCAGGATCAGGTTCTCGGAACAGCCACCTTTCCAGCGACGCGCCATGGTTATAAAACCATGTTGGCGTGGATGCGTAGCTTTGGCGACGTCACCAGAATAGGGATTGAATGCTCAGGAACCTATGGCGCGGGTTTGTTGCGCTATTTACAGCAGGCCAGCATCACGACTCTGGAGGTTACAAGTCCCGATAAATCCGTCCGCCGCAAGCGGGGTAAAGACGACCGCATTGATGCTGAGAATGCTGCGCACGCGGCTTTTGCAGGAATTCGTACGGTAACGCCGAAGACCCGTGACGGCATGGTTGAAGCCTTGCGTGTTCTGAAAGTCTGTCGAAAGACTGCGGTCGCAGCCCGTAGGGTAGCGCTTCAGATGATTCAAACCCAGATTGTCTCCGCACCGGAGGAGTTGCGGGACCAGCTCAGGAACATGACGCGCATGCAACTTATCCGGACGTTGGCATCATCACGTCCCGATCTGGGCGGATACCGAGACGTCATGATGGCCTATCGAATAGCCCTCAAGTCCCTCGCTCGCCGATATGTAGAGCTACATGACGAGATCGCAGATTTAGACACCATGATCAAGTCCATTGTTGACGAACTTGCGCCCGACTTAGTGGCAAGAACAGCTGTCGGTTATGAGTCGGCTGCGCAGCTGCTGATTACCGTAGGTGACAACCCAGATCGACTTGGCTCCGAAGCCAGTTTTGCTGCGCTTTGCGGGGTCAACCCCATACCGGCATCTTCTGGAAAGACGCAGCGCCACAGGCTTAACCGAGGGGGCGATCGAGCAGCTAATAGCGCACTGCACATAATTGCGATCGGTAGACTTCGACTGGACACAAAAACCCAAGAATATGTTGCAAGACGAATCACAGAAGGCCATTCAAAGTTGGAAGCTATCCGTTGTCTGAAACGTTACATAGCGCGAGAGCTGTTCTATCTTTTACGCCAGCGGCAACGTGAGATTCGGCAGTCGAAAATAGCTGCTTGACTCTTAGAAGGGCGTCCAGGGAAGCCAGTATGCCAGCAGAAAGTTCCGTCAGCGGCTCTGGCGCTATCGAATGACACAAAGCATGAGCCGACGTGGCAATTGCTGGGACAACGCACCGATGGAGAGACTGTTCCGGAGTCTAAAATCTGAATGGATACCTGCCATGGGGTACCGGAATCTGCCTGAGGCCAAAAAAGATGTTGGTGACTATCTGATGGACTACTACAACCGGCAACGACCTCATACGTTCAACGGGGGCATTTCTCCCGTTGCAGCGGAGGAAAACCTTAAAATACTGTCCGGGATTAGTTGACCACTACAAGGGGGTGCAAAGGACACATGACGCGGTCTGCTGAAATGACTTCTAGAGCCTCAGAAAGGCTAAAATATATGGCGACAAAACAAACGTAATCCCTTGATTTTAAGTTACCTAAAAGTTCTGATTTTAGTTAATTTGCCACTTTAGTTGAGTTGTCTATATTGTTGATAAATAGAGGTTTGTCGTTAATGTCGGCCCGACCTGCAACTCCGTGTGCGCCGGTTCGATTCCGACCCGCGCCTCTATTTTTTACCCTTTTGTTTCAATCGCTTAGCGTTTTGCTGTCTTAACCGGCGTGTCGATGGCGACAAAATGGTGACATCGATTTTACCTTTCCATCGCCCTAAACCCCATCTCTAATGCAACCATTAATCTGACGGAATAACCTCTACATCGCCCACTAGCTTTAAGTCTTTAGGGCCGCGAACCGGCTCACACACCAGCGGAACAGGAATGCGTGTTTTCAGGAGCTTTTGAAACGCTTCCACTTGATGAAAGTGTGGATCCAGCCATAGATCAAACTCTTTAGGCCTGAGCATCAGTGGAATACTTTTTGGATGAATATGGCTGAACTTGGGGTGTGGTGGAAGGGTGATGACGGTGAATGAGTTCACCTGTTCGTCGCCAAAGTACCAAGATTGCCAGAGACCGGCGAGAGCGGTAGCCTCATTTAACGGATGAACGTTGTAAACCTGCTTGCCTTGCCATTCATGGAAAGCGCTAACTGGAATGATACACCGGTTTGAGGGGTACACCTTCTTCCAGAGCGGACTGCTGGTTAGTCGGTCACTTCGAGCATTAAATGTGTGAAATTTCGGGTTTGGCCGATACCCATGACCGTCCGGCCTAGGTTCGACCAGTAGCGACCAAATGCCCGAAAGCAGATAGCGAGCGTCACCTGATTCCATCACGAATTCGCCTATACCACCCGGCGGCACGTTGTGCTGGAATCTCGGTGTTATGCCGGGCAAGCCGAGCTGTTCCATCAGTGCCCGGATCTCGGGTGAATCTGTGACATTGAATCGGCCGCACATAAAACCCTCGGTTCTTTCTCTTATCTGCGTACAGTATTGGCCTGACCGAGCAAAGTCGCCGCTTTTGTTACCCGTTGTGCATGCAAACATTGGGTTGGCCAGGTTCCATGTCATCTTACCGTAGAAAAACTGACACGCCTGCTTAACGTTCCGCGATTAGTTTCTGGAATCAGAATGCGTTATCAAGGCCTCACAGCACAGTAGGCCGCAATGATCAGAGACTGACCAAGATCGAACAGGGAGGGGCGTTATGGCAGTGCCCGGCATAAACCAGTTGGCTGGCGGCATGGCAATGAGGGGCGAGGTGCAGGCCCACGCAACCCGCTCAAGAGTTTGGGTGGGGTCGTGACTGAACTGAGGGCCCTCACTCATATCAAAGTAATTCCGGAACAGCAGAATCTCCGAGATGCAAAACAACGCCGGTTGTTGCGCCGACGGTTACCGGAGTTGATTGAGCTTGAGCGAATCCTAGCCGAATCGCCTCAGCCGTTTTCGGCACAGGTGACGGCAACCGTGCCGGTTGGCGCGCTCGATCTGCCAATTTACCGTGTTGAGGTTGGAGATGCTCCGGCTGACCAACCAGCACTGTTGTTGGTGGGCGGCGTACATGGGTTGGAGCGTATCGGCACGCAGGTGGTTCTGGCATGGCTACGCAATTTGGCCAATCGCCTGCGCTGGGACGAGCATCTGGCTGAACGGTTAAAGCACGTACGTTTGGTGGTGGTGCCGATGCTCAATCCCGGTGGTATGTATCTGAACCGCCGTAGCAACCCCTCGGGTGTAGATCTTATGCGAAATGCCCCGATTCAAGCCCAGGGCCAGAGCTCGTTTCTGGTAGGTGGGCAACGCATATCGCCGCTACTTCCATGGTACCGAGGCAAGCTGAACCATAAAATGGAGCCGGAAAATTTGGCTCTGCAGAGAATCATCGACGACGTGCTCCCGGGCCGGCCATTCAGCATCTCGCTGGATTGCCACTCCGGCTTTGGCTGGCGAGACCAAATCTGGTTTCCCTACGCCTACCGGCGCCGCCCGATGCGTAACATCTCTTCCATCATGGCGCTTAAACTGCTTTGGGAGCAGTCCTACCCCCACCATGATTATCAATTTGAGCCGCAATCAGAGCACTATGTCACTCATGGCGACCTCTGGGACTATTTCTACAAACGCCATAATCGCAGAACCAGTGCACCCTGGCTGCCGTTAACTCTGGAAATGGGTTCCTGGCGTTGGCTACGCAAGAGTCCTCGCCAGGCGTTCAGTCGGGAGGGGCTGTTCAATCCGCTGGTGGCTCATCGGCATCAGCGTGTCTTGCGCAGTCATCTCATTCTGCTCAATTTCCTCCTTGATGCTTGTGCAAATTATGGCCACTGGGTTCCCAATTCATCAGAAGGTGAATGGCTTCGGGCGGCGGCAAGAACGCACTGGTACAGCAAGGGCGAAACTTTGTAATGGACTGGCTGTTGATTCGTGGGCTGGCAAGGGAAGGTGCACATTGGGGAGGCTGGCTGAAGCAGTTGCAACATGCACGCCCCATGGATCGCTTCCACACGTTGGACCTTCCCGGCACAGGGGGCGCCCGAAATCTGTGTTCACCAACGTCTATTGCTGAGGCAAGGGGGTACGCGGAGAAACAAAGTCTCCAGTTGCCGCGCCCCCTGGGGCTGATAGGTTTGTCTCTCGGCGGTATGGTGGCGCTGGACTGGGCGCTCGAAAACCCTGAAGACTGCGCAGGTCTTGTGCTGATTTCCTCCAGCTCCGGTCTTAGCACGCCCTGGCGTCGCATGAAGCCCGCCCAATGGCCGAATGTAGTGCGTTTGATGGCTCAAGCCAATATAGAAGCAAGGGAGTTGGCCATTCTCTCGCTGACGAGCAACCGGCCAATCAACGGGGCAGTTGCTGAGCAATGGCGGGCGATTCAACTGAAGCGACCGGTACGCCGGGCTAACGTGCTACGTCAACTTTATGCGGCATCGCGTTATAAGCCGAGGGCTCAAAACATAAAGGTGCCGGCACTTGTGCTGGCAAGTAAGGGGGATCGGCTGACGGATTGGCGCTGCAGTCTGGCTCTGGCTGAAGCCCTGAAGTGCCCTTTAGAGTTGCATCCCGCTGCCGGCCATGACCTGCCTCTTGATGCCCCCCAGTGGCTTATCGATCAACTGGCTACCCACTTTCCACAGGGCTTACCTGGTCAGAATCCCACTAACTGAAATGTCATCGATCCGCAGCAAACGCTTCATCTGTTTGTAAACCCGCATGCTTATTGTCTGGTTATTCCGGTCTGCCTCTATGTCCGGTGGGCTCAAACTAGCCAGTCAAAGGAATCAGAGCATGCAAAATACGCCTATGGCCTCGAGTAGAGGTCGGAAGCTAGCCTCCGGCGTGGCCACGGAACCAGCTCAAGTAGTTGAGGCTCAGCGACTCAGGTACGAGGTGTTTAGTGCCGAGTACGGCGCTGATCTGGGTGCTGGTATCGATATCGATGTGGATCGCTTTGATCCTTGGTGTACCCACTTTGTCGTTGTTGATCAATCTGGCGACGTAGTGGCAACCACGCGGTTACTGCACGGTGAGGCTGCGAAGACAATTGGTGGTTTTTATTCGGAAGACGAATTCAATCTGGACCGCTTGAAGCGAAATCCCGGTGTATTTGCAGAACTTGGCCGGACCTGCATACGGAGCGACTATCGCTCCGGTGCGGCGCTTAGCATGCTTTGGTCTGAGGTGGCTCGCTATCTCGTTCAGGAGGGAATCGACTATCTGCTGGGCTGCGCAAGTATAAGTATGCTGGACGGTGGATACAGAGCATGGCGAGTCGCCCGCCAAGTTGAGCAGGATTTCCTCGCTGATGAGAGGTTCCGGGTAACGCCCAAGCGTAAATTGCCTCATCTGGCCAATCATCGGGGCCATTCAGAAAACGTGACCATTCCGCCGTTGATTCGAAGTTATATGCGGCTTGGAGCAGAAGTGTGCGGCGAGCCGTGTTGGGATCCTGTGTTCCGGTGTGCTGATCTGTTGGTTTTGTTGAGCGTGGATAATCTGGCAGCCCGTTACGCACGCCGATTCAACATAGAGAGCAAGACCGCTTGATCGCAATAGAGAGCATTACGGGGGGCCTTCGGTTGTCTATGCGGCTGGGGTTTTTTGTCGGGTTTATGTTGTTCAGCATGATGAGCCTTGTATTTATTCGGGCATTTGAACTGTGTCGTGGGCGGCCCATCAACCAGTCCATATTGGTGCATCGGTATTGTTTGTGTTTATGTCGTCTGTTGGGTTTGCGCATCCAGACTCATGGATCACCCATAGATGGCACAGGACTGTTGGTATGCAATCATATCTCCTGGACTGACATTCCCATCCTGGCTGCCAATGTTCCGTTGCAGTTTATCGCTAAACAGGAGGTGGCCTCCTGGCCGCTTATCGGCTGGATTGCGCGTCAGGTCGGCACGCTCTTTGTGCAACGTGGGGCGGGCGACTCGGCAGCTGTTCGGCAGACACTGGTTTCAGCTTTACACAACGGAAGATCTGTCATGCTGTTTCCGGAAGGAACCACGACTAACGGGGAGAGTGTCAAACGGTTTCACCCGAATCTGCTGGGTGCGGCGCTCGCAGCTAATCGCCCTGTGCAGGCAGTGACCATTGCCTACCACCGAGAGGGGCAGCGTGATCGAATCGTACCTTTTATCAATGACGATGAGTTCGTGTCGCACCTTTTCCGTCTGTTGAGTAAGCCCCCGCTACGCGTTGATATTATGTTTCACCCGCCCGTCAATGTTATCCAAGGTTATAGCTCCACCAAGCTGGCTTCTGTGCTTCGTCAGCAAGTGATTCAGGGGTTGGTTACCTTGCGTGAAAAGCAAGACGTGCGCAGAGGCGTCGAAAGAGGCGGTGTTCTGGAAGCGCCTGCATCTACCCGCCAGCGCTCTTGCGGCGGATAGATAGACTTACACGGGATTGGTGGCGAGAATTTTCTTTAGAAAATCTTTGGTTCGGGGGTCTTTCGGGTTCTGAAATATCTCGCTGGGAGGTCCTTGCTCTACAATATGGCCGCCATCGACAAAGATCACGCGATCTGCCACATCCCGCGCAAACGACATTTCATGGGTGACTACCAGCATGGTCTGGCGCTCTGCAGCGAGCTGCTTCATTAGCCCCAGCACTTCTTCCACCCATTCTGGGTCCAGAGAGGAGGTGGGTTCATCAAACAGGATCACTTCCGCTCCCGCAGCCATGGCTCGCCCAATCGCAACGCGTTGCTGCTGACCGCCGGACATTGACGCAGGATAGGCATCGGCTTTTTCCGCTAAACCGATCTTTCCCAAAATCTCGCGTGCCTTTTGGTGAGCCTTTTCTTTCGGCCATTTATCGACGACCAGCAGGCGCTCGGCGATATTTTCCAGGGCGCTTTTATTGGCAAAAAGTGCATAGTTCTGAAATACGAAGGCGGTTTGCCTGCGTAGTGAAAGAATGTCGGCGCGGCTGGCCCGCTTAACATCAACTGTTAGGTCGCCAACGGTAATGGTCCCGCCAGTAGGTTGTTCGAGGAAATTAATGCAGCGGAGCAGAGTGGATTTGCCGGTGCCGGAAGGGCCGATGATGACAACAATCTCGCCTTTTTCTATGGTCAGGTCGATCCCGTCAAGTACAACGGTTTCGCCGAAATATTTGCTAAGAGAGGCTAGTTTGATCATCGGTTATAGGCCCTGTTAAGGCGGGCTTCCAGATAATGTTGGAGTTTGGAAAGAATCTCTACAACGATCCAGTACATGATGGCTGCGACAATAAATGCCTCGAAGTAGAGAAAACTTCCGGCGGCTTCTTTCTGTGTGGCGCCCATCAGTTCGGTAACACCCAAAGTGAATGCCAGTGACGTTGCTTTGATCATGTCGATGAAATAATTCATCAACGTTGGCAGTGCCACGCGGGTAGCTTGTGGCAGCACAATTCGGCGCATCAGCTGACCGTTTGTCATGCCGATAGACAAGGCTGCTTCGGTTTGGCTGCGATCAACCCCGACAATAGCAGCACGGATGGATTCCGCCATGTAGGCGGCAAAGTGCATTGTCAGACCCATGATGGTGGCGGTAATGCCATCGATCACGGTAAGCGCACTGAACAGTTGCGGTAGCCCATAATAGAACAGGAACAGCTGCACCAGTAACGGCGTGCCTCGAAAGAACGAGATGAATACGATCGTTAGCTGGTTGAGTACCGGAATCCGCAGCACCCGTACAACTGCAAACAAACACGCAAGCACCAGCGCAAAAACCATCCCGATGCCGGCTAACTGCAAAGTGAGGGGGAGGTACCTGAGTAACACAGGTACCAGGCCAAGCATGTACTCGACGTTCAATACGTCCATGGAAAGCGAGTCCTCGGTAGGCCCCTCAAGGCTGAGTTATATCGGTTCCGAACCATTTTTCAGAAATCGACCGGAGTGTTCCGTTTTCATGCAAAGTGGCCATGGCCTCGTTTACCTCATCGCGAAGGGCTCGGCCGGCTTCGTTGTCGTGGAACGGGTAGGCGTTTCTGATTTGCGAAAACGTTGGGCCTGCCAATTCAAGGGGAAGGGGCTTCTCTTTGATTATTTGGCTGGCGCTCACGCGGTCCATCACGAAAGCGTCCACCCGTCCCAGGGCCGTATCCCGTTCAAGATTGCTTTCATAGGTCTTGATGGTGATCTGGTCTGCGTAAGGCAGTTGCTGCAGAAGATCTTCAAAATTGGAACCCAGGTTTACAGCGACCGTCTTGCCTTTCAGGTCTTCGACGGATTGCACATCGGTGTTGCCTTTTTTGGTGACCACTTGGGCTCCGTCATAAACGTAAGGGTCACTGAACACGTAAGCTTTTTTGCGCTCTTCGGTGATCGTTATCTGGTTTGCGACGGTGTCGATACGTCCGGATTGCAGCATGCCAAACAGCCCGGAGAAGTTTGCGGTCTCGTACTGGATGTCGCGTCCCATTTCTTTGCCCAAGGCGTTCATTACGTCAACTTCAAAGCCTTTCAGTTCGTCCTGCTCAACAAACGTGAAAGGGAAGTAAGATCCAGACATGCCAACCCTCAAAGGGTTGTCTTGAGCTAATAACGGCATGCTTGCAACCAATGAAATGGCGAACAAGAGTTTGGGAAAGAGCGTCTTCATGAGGTCTCCTTACGGTCAGAACAGGGCTCGGTTTGATCATATAAATGAACGGGGAGCTCTTCGATTTGGTTATACGGCAGGGCTCTGGAGAAAAGGTAGCCTTGCAGTGTATCGCAACTGAGTTCGACTAGATGGTTGCGGTGGTCGGCCGTTTCAATGCCTTCAGCAACAACTTTAAGGCCCAGCCGGTGGGCCATAGTGATAATGCCCTCCACAATTGCCGCATTGGCATGATTGGTATCGATGTTCCGGATAAACGCTTGATCAATTTTAATCGTGTGAATTGGGAACTGGTGCAGATACGCGAGGTTAGAATAGCCCGTGCCAAAATCGTCGATTGCGATTCTAACTCCCAGAGAACGAAGAGCGCGTAGGCGCTTAACCGATTTATCTGTGTCGGCCATTAACGAACTCTCCGTCACTTCAAGCTCCAGGTGATGAGGATTCAGACCGCTGACTTGCAGTATGTGTTCAATCTCTTCAATGAAACCGTTTCGGCCGAAATGAGCGCAGGAGATGTTAACGGCGATGGATAAAGGTGCCATCCGACCAGAGTTGAGTGTCTGGATATCTTTACAGGCTCGCCGGAGTACCCAGCGTTCAATATCGATGATTTGACCGGTCTTTTCAGCCAGCGCAATGAATTCCTGCGGAGACATCAAGCCGCGGTCGGGATGTTGCCATCTGACCAGCGCTTCGAGCGACTTCACTTCACCCGTCTGTGCATCTACCAGCGGTTGGTAGTGCAGAACGAGGCTGTTGGTTTCAATGGCATCGGCCAAGTCACGGCGAAGAGAAATATGTTCCAGAACAACGGAATCGGAATCATCAGAATACCAACCCCAGGTATTACGGCCTTGTGTTTTGGCATCGGTTACCGCAATGCACGCGCGTTGAATGAGTGTCGCACTATGAAGATTAGGGTTCTGGTGAAATGCAATGCCTATGCTGGCTGTTATTTGCAGCACGTGGTGGTCAATAACGAAGGGGCAGGAGAGAAGATAGAGATATCCCTCGGCAATCTGAAGTGCAATGTCTTCACTCGCGATATTCGGTAAGAGCAGCGCAAACTCGTCGCCAGCAAACCGCGCAAGGTAATCGCCGGGTTGTAGACCTTCGGCTAAACGTTTTGCCGCATCCTGGAGCAACCTGTCACCAATGTCGTGGCCCAGGTGCCGGTTTACCGACCCGAAGTCATCCAGATTGATAATTAGGACAGCCGCGAGTTTTTCCCCGAGATACCGAGGGTCATTGATTCGGTTTTCGAATGTAGCACGGCTAGGTAGCCCGGTAAGGGTATCTTCGCCCGTTCGGCCTGTCGCGTTGTGTGTTAGCAACTTTGCAATCCCGAATACGCCGGCAACAACGCCACCCACGGCTGAAGGCGAGAGGGTGATTTCTATCGGCGTGGCTTGTTCTGCGCTCCGAAAAGCTGTGCACTTGAGCTGAGCTGGGTGTCCCCGAAGAGCAGTACTGAAGGCATTAGTGAAGTTCGTATGATCTTCAATATTAGCGAGGCTCTGGAAGCGCTTTCCAATAACCTCTTCATTCTGTGCTCCCAGAAGGAGTTTGAATTTCTCATTCACCGTGACGAGGTGACCATCGCGGTCAAGCTCGAATACCGCCTCTGGATGAAGCGCGAGGAGTGACTGGTACCGATGCTTCTCTATAGAGTCACTAAGGGAATGGTTTTGGTCAGACTGCTTGGAGGCTAGGCGTGAGTTCGGCATGAAATCAGGTTCGTTTGTTTTGTTTATAGTAGGAACGTAGCATTTGCCTTATAGTAACACCACTTCCAAACGCGATTTTGCAAGTTGTTCTGGTTGTTTCTTGCTCGCATTGGTTGTTTAATAAACGATTGTGTATCAGTGAGTTGCGGGAAACCGAAACAAGACGAAATCTTTTGATAATACTTGTTGACAGGTCACGAGAACGCTGTAGAATTCGCCCCACTGTTGAGCAACGAGACGCTCAAACGCTCTTTAAAAAGTTGACCAAGTAATTCGTGTGGGCGCTGGCCGAGGTATTTCAGATACGAAATATCAGGACAGTGACTCGTCGAAA
>NZ_QMDL01000007.1 GCF_003336705.1 Marinobacter litoralis
CTTGTTTCACTTCTGAGTTCGGGATGGGATCAGGTGGTTCCAAGCCGCTATGGTCGTCAGACAAAACGGTTTGATCACTGGGGGACGAGATGGAACGTGATACTGATTTCGTTGTTGCGTTATCCGCAATTGTCTTGGGTGTTATATAGTCAAGCCGCACGAGCAATTAGTACTGGTTAGCTCAACGCCTCGCAGCGCTTACACACCCAGCCTATCAACGTCCTGGTCTTGAACGGCTCTTCAGGAGGCTCAAGGCCTCAGGGAGATCTCATCTTGGAAGGGGCTTCCCGCTTAGATGCTTTCAGCGGTTATCCTATCCGAACATAGCTACCCAGCAGTGCTTCTGGCGAAACAACTGGAACACCAGCGGTTCGTCCACTCCGGTCCTCTCGTACTAGGAGCAGCTTTCCTCAAATCTCCAACGTCCACGGCAGATAGGGACCGAACTGTCTCACGACGTTCTAAACCCAGCTCGCGTACCACTTTAAATGGCGAACAGCCATACCCTTGGGACCGGCTTCAGCCCCAGGATGTGATGAGCCGACATCGAGGTGCCAAACACCGCCGTCGATGTGAACTCTTGGGCGGTATCAGCCTGTTATCCCCGGAGTACCTTTTATCCGTTGAGCGATGGCCCTTCCATACAGAACCACCGGATCACTATGACCTACTTTCGTACCTGCTCGACGTGTCTGTCTCGCAGTCAAGCGGGCTTGTGCCATTACACTAACCGTACGATGTCCGACCGTACTTAGCCCACCTTTGTGCTCCTCCGTTACGCTTTGGGAGGAGACCGCCCCAGTCAAACTACCCACCACACAGTGTCCTCAACCCCGATAAGGGGCCAGAGTTAGAACCTCAAACATGCCAGGCTGGTATTTCAAGGTTGGCTCCACCAGAACTGGCGTCCTGGTTTCAAAGCCTCCCAGCTATCCTACACAAGCATATTCAAAGTTCACTGTGAAGCTATAGTAAAGGTTCACGGGGTCTTTCCGTCTAGCCGCGGATACACCGCATCTTCACGGCGATTTCAATTTCACTGAGTCTCGGGTAGAGACAGCGCCCCCATCGTTACGCCATTCGTGCAGGTCGGAACTTACCCGACAAGGAATTTCGCTACCTTAGGACCGTTATAGTTACGGCCGCCGTTTACCGGGGCTTCGATCAAGAGCTTCGCACGAATGCTAACCCCATCAATTAACCTTCCGGCACCGGGCAGGCGTCACACCGTATACGTCCACTTTCGTGTTTGCACAGTGCTGTGTTTTTAATAAACAGTCGCAGGGGCCTGGTATCTTCGACCGGCTTCCGCTCCACCCGCAGGGGTTTCACGTACACACCGGCGTGCCTTCTCCCGAAGTTACGGCACCATTTTGCCTAGTTCCTTTACCCGAGTTCTCTCAAGCGCCTTGGTATTCTCTACCTGACCACCTGTGTCGGTTTGGGGTACGGTCCCGAATAGCCTGAAGCTTAGAAGATTTTCCTGGAAGCAGGGCATCAATGACTTCGCGCCCTTGGGCACTCGTCGTCGCGTCTCAGGATTGTGGACCCGGATTTGCCTAAGTCCACTCCCTACTCGCTTAAACCGGGACAACCGTCGCCCGGCTCACCTAGCCTTCTCCGTCTCTCCATCGCAGCTATCCAAGGTACGGGAATATTAACCCGTTTCCCATCGACTACACCTTTCGGTCTCGCCTTAGGGGCCGACTCACCCTGCGCCGATTAGCGTTGCGCAGGAACCCTTGGTCTTCCGGCGTGGGAGTTTTTCACTCCCATTGTCGTTACTCATGTCAGCATTCGCACTTCTGATACCTCCAGCATGCTTCTCAACACACCTTCGCAGGCTTACAGAACGCTCCCCTACCCCGCATACAGAGTATGCAGCCGCAGCTTCGGTAACCAGTTTGAGCCCCGTTACATCTTCCGCGCAGGCCGACTCGACTAGTGAGCTATTACGCTTTCTTTAAAGGATGGCTGCTTCTAAGCCAACCTCCTAGCTGTCTGAGCCTTCCCACATCGTTTCCCACTTAACTGGTATTTTGGGACCTTAGCTGGCGGTCTGGGTTGTTTCCCTCTTCACGACGGACGTTAGCACCCATCGTGTGTCTCCCGGATAGTACTCACAGGTATTCGGAGTTTGCATGGGGTTGGTAAGTCGAGATGACCCCCTAGCCCAAACAGTGCTCTACCCCCTGTGGTATTCGTCCGAGGCGCTACCTAAATAGCTTTCGGGGAGAACCAGCTATCTCCGGGCTTGATTAGCCTTTCACTCCGATCCACAAGTCATCCCCTGGCTTTTCAACGACAGTGGGTTCGGTCCTCCAGTTGATGTTACTCAACCTTCAACCTGCTCATGGATAGATCGCCCGGTTTCGGGTCTATGCCCAGCGACTAATTCGCCCTATTCAGACTCGGTTTCCCTACGGCTCCCCTAAACGGTTAACCTCGCCACTGAACATAAGTCGCTGACCCATTATACAAAAGGTACGCCGTCACAGAACAAGTCTGCTCCGACTGCTTGTACGCATACGGTTTCAGGATCTATTTCACTCCCCTCACAGGGGTTCTTTTCGCCTTTCCCTCACGGTACTGGTTCACTATCGGTCAGTCAGGAGTATTTAGCCTTGGAGGATGGTCCCCCCATATTCAGTCAACGTTTCTCGTGCGCCGACCTACTCGATTTCACTAGACTCAGATTTCGGATACGGGGCTATCACCCACTATGGCGGCACTTTCCAGAGCCTTCTCCTATCAGTTGTCTAGCTTAAGGGCTAGTCCCCGTTCGCTCGCCGCTACTTAGGGAATCTCGGTTGATTTCTTTTCCTCGGGGTACTTAGATGTTTCAGTTCCCCCGGTTCGCCTCTTACACCTATGTATTCAGTGCAAGATACCCGATCGAAATCGGGTGGGTTTCCCCATTCAGAAATGTCCGGATCACAGCTCGTTTGCCAGCTCCCCGAACCTTATCGCAGGCTTCCACGTCTTTCATCGCCTCTGACTGCCAAGGCATCCACCGTATGCGCTTAGTTGCTTGACTATATAACCCCAAGACAACTGTGCTCGATTAAGACCTGAA
>NZ_QMDL01000008.1 GCF_003336705.1 Marinobacter litoralis
ACAACGACGAGCAGTGAAATTCTGGTGGGTCTGGGTGGACTTGAACCACCGACCTCACCCTTATCAGGGGTGCGCTCTAACCACCTGAGCTACAGACCCGGTTTTGCTTATCATAACGACAAGCCAAGTCGGGCCTGAAAGACCCAATTGCTCTCTTTATTCGCTAACCAAGTAATTCGTGTGGACTCTGACCGAAGCATTCAGCTTCGTTTAAGGAGGTGATCCAGCCCCAGGTTCCCCTAGGGCTACCTTGTTACGACTTCACCCCAGTCATGAACCACACCGTGGTGATCGTCCTCCCGAAGGTTAGACTAACCACTTCTGGTGCAATCCACTCCCATGGTGTGACGGGCGGTGTGTACAAGGCCCGGGAACGTATTCACCGCGACATTCTGATTCGCGATTACTAGCGATTCCGACTTCACGCAGTCGAGTTGCAGACTGCGATCCGGACTACGACGCACTTTAAGGGATTGGCTCACTCTCGCGAGTTGGCAGCCCTCTGTATACGCCATTGTAGCACGTGTGTAGCCCTGGCCGTAAGGGCCATGATGACCTGACGTCATCCCCACCTTCCTCCGGTTTGTCACCGGCAGTCTCCCTGGAGTTCTCAGCATTACCTGCTAGCAACCAAGGATAGGGGTTGCGCTCGTTACGGGACTTAACCCAACATCTCACGACACGAGCTGACGACGGCCATGCAGCACCTGTGTCAGAGTTCCCGAAGGCACCAATCCATCTCTGGAAAGTTCTCTGCATGTCAAGGCCAGGTAAGGTTCTTCGCGTTGCGTCGAATTAAACCACATGCTCCACCGCTTGTGCGGGCCCCCGTCAATTCATTTGAGTTTTAACCTTGCGGCCGTACTCCCCAGGCGGTCAACTTAGTGCGTTAGCTGCGCCACTAAGGATTCAAGATCCCCAACGGCTAGTTGACATCGTTTACGGCGTGGACTACCAGGGTATCTAATCCTGTTTGCTCCCCACGCTTTCGCACCTCAGTGTCAGTGTTGGTCCAGGTAGCCGCCTTCGCCACTGGTGTTCCTTCCTATATCTACGCATTTCACCGCTACACAGGAAATTCCACTACCCTCTACCACACTCTAGCCGAGCAGTTCGAAATGCCGTTCCCAGGTTAAGCCCGGGGCTTTCACATCTCGCTTACTCAACCACCTACGCGCGCTTTACGCCCAGTAATTCCGATTAACGCTTGCACCCTCCGTATTACCGCGGCTGCTGGCACGGAGTTAGCCGGTGCTTCTTCTGCGAGTAACGTCAATCCCTAAAGGTATTAGCTTTAGAGCCTTCCTCCTCGCTGAAAGTGCTTTACAACCCGAAAGCCTTCTTCACACACGCGGCATGGCTGGATCAGGGTTGCCCCCATTGTCCAATATTCCCCACTGCTGCCTCCCGTAGGAGTTCGGGCCGTGTCTCAGTCCCGATGTGGCTGATCATCCTCTCAAACCAGCTACGGATCGTCGCCTTGGTGAGCCTTTACCTCACCAACTAGCTAATCCGACTTAGGCTCATCCAATAGCGCAAGGTCCGAAGATCCCCTGCTTTCCCCCGTAGGGCGTATGCGGTATTAGCAGCCGTTTCCGACTGTTGTCCCCCACTACTGGGCAGATTCCTAAGCATTACTCACCCGTCCGCCGCTCGACGCCTGATAGCAAGCTATCATCGTTTCCGCTCGACTTGCATGTGTTAAGCCTGCCGCCAGCGTTCAATCTGAGCCATGATCAAACTCTTCAGTTTAAATCATACAAGAATCCGTAGATTCTTAATTCTTGCTCAAGACAAAACTCAATTTCGACGAGTCACTGTCCTGATATTTCGTATCTGAAATACCTCGGCCAGCGCCCACACGAATTACTTGGTCAACTTTTTAAAGAGCGTTTGAGC
>NZ_QMDL01000009.1 GCF_003336705.1 Marinobacter litoralis
CCCGGATTTCTCATAGGTCCCCGGCAAGTCTCGCAGACCGTGCAGGTTACCGCCATTACCGCTCATTTGCAGCCGAGAATGATTAATAACTGATCAATTTCTGTTGTCCGGACACACGACCCCCTTTCCCCCATTGCGTCGGGCCGGGGGAGCCCGGGCTTCTATCCCGGAACCAGTTGACGTACCAGGTCAGAGAGTTCGTCTTTGTAAGGATAGGCATCGCTCATCAACACCCGTATGCGCCGAGTGTTGCGAATGATGACCGCGCCCACCTTGATCAGTTTCAGCCGCAGGTTACTGGCGCTCATTCTCTCGAAGGGCGTCTTCTTCAAGTGGGCCCGTAATCGCTCGAACAACGTGTAGGCAAAGCCCGATAGGAGCAACCGCCACTGATTGGTCCACCACCGCGTGCTGGAGGTGCGATCTGCGAACAGACACAACTGCTGATCCTTGATCCGGTTTTCCATGTCACCCCGGGCACAGTATTGCTCGTAGTAGAGTTTAACGCCGTCGTCGTAACGGGAGCTGATAATGAACCTGGGGTTGGCACCCAGTTCGCCCTCCTCCAGACGCGCGATCACCCAGCGGGGGTATTTCCAGGTGTGGGCCTGGTACTGGAACCGGTAGGTGGCAGAGACTTTTTCTCCCAACTCCCCGTGAGCCCTGCGAACCAGCATCGAGGGCACGTCCACCTCCTTGAGCAGCCGGCTGTTTTTGCTGATGCCCACAAGGTAATCCACGTTATTCCGGTCGCACCAGCTCAGCAATCGGAGGCGATAGAAGCCGCTGTCACCCCGGAACACGATGCGGGTATCCGGCCAGTACTGCCGGATGAACTTCACCAGCAGGGCCAGAATGGCCCAGCTGTGGCGGCTGTCGCTTCGATTGCTGGTGCGCAGGTAGCTCACCAACAGGTGACGGCCGCAGAACACGTACAGCGGGAAGTAACAATGGTGATCGTAGTAGGCGTTAAAGAACTTGCCGGGCTGGTCGCCATGCACTGGAATGTCAGTGCCATCAAAATCCAGCACAATTTCCTTGGGTGGAGTCTCGTGCTGTTCAATGAAGTGATGCCACAGCAGTTCGTGGGCGTTGATCACCGCCTGCCGGTCCACGCGCTGTTCCATCCGGCACAAGGTCGATTTGCCCGCCAGAATGGCATCTTCACCGGTTGCGGTCTGAAGTGCCTGATCAGCGCGTAGCGCCTCGTGATCGTTGAGGTCTTCGTACCCGGCAGCCACGCCAAAGACCCGCTGCCGGACCATGGTTTGAAGCTTGTGGCGAACCAGCACGGGATTACGGGCATCGTCCAGCACCGTAGCCAGGCGCTGAGTGAGCCGGTGTTGTTTGTCGACTTCGCGAAGCAGGAGCAATCCGGCATCGGCGGTGATGTGGCCACCGGAGAAATCGGCTTCAATTTGACGGCGAGAGAGTGGCGAGAAGGTCAGTTTTTCAGGTACCATTTCGGATAGCGGCTGTTGGTGCTTAGTGAACGGTGTAAGGTCCTGAAACTATAGCACTTTCAGCCGCTTTCTTTTATCCCCTCATGAGAAATCCGGG